>NZ_LMSG01000012.1 GCF_001428335.1 Arthrobacter sp. Soil762 | reverse complement strand
GGACTGGCGGTGCCACGGTTAAGCAGTCGCAATGGTTCTGCAGTACCTGTGGAGCGGAAGCCGGAGTGGATCAAGGCGAAGGTCCAGATGGGTCCGGAGTATGTCCAGCTCAAGAACCTGGTCAAGAAGGAAGGCCTGCACACGGTGTGTGAGGAGGCCGGCTGCCCGAACATTTTTGAGTGCTGGGAAGACAAGGAAGCCACGTTCCTGATCGGCGGGTCCGAATGCACCCGGCGCTGTGATTTCTGCCAGATCGACACGGGCAAGCCGTCCCCGGTGGACATGTTCGAGCCCACGAAGGTGGCCCGCTCGGTCCTGGCCATGCAGCTGCGCTACGCCACGGTCACCGGGGTGGCCCGGGATGACCTGGCCGATGAGGGKGTGTGGCTGTACGCCGAGACGGTCCGGAAGATCCACGAGCTGAACCCGGGCACCGGCGTCGAACTGCTGATCCCTGACTTCTCCGGCAAGCCCGAGCACATCGCGGCGATCTGTGATTCGAAGCCGGAGGTCTTCGCCCACAACGTCGAGACCGTGCCCCGGATYTTCAAGCGGATCCGGCCSGCRTTCCGGTACGACCGGTCCCTGGATGTCATCACCCAGGGCCGGAACCTGGGCATGGTSACCAAGTCCAACCTGATCCTGGGCATGGGCGAGACCCGCGAGGAGATCTCCGAGGCCCTGCGGGACCTGCACGAGGCMGGGTGTGACCTGATCACCATCACCCAGTACCTGCGCCCGTCCGAACGGCACCTGCCGGTGGACCGCTGGGTCAAGCCCCAGGARTTCGTGGACCTSCAGGACGAGGCCAAGGAGATCGGCTTCCTCGGTGTGATGAGCGGGCCTCTGGTCCGTTCCTCCTACCGGGCCGGCCGGCTCTGGGCCACCGCGATGCGCAAGAAGGGCTGGGAAATCCCCGCCCAGCTCGCCCACATCGAGTCCTCCGGCAGCACCCGCCAGGAAGCCAGCTCACTGCTCTGGGCCACCGCGATGCGCAAGAAGGGCTGGGAAATCCCCGCCCAGCTCGCCCACATCGAGTCCTCCGGCAGCACCCGCCAGGAAGCCAGCTCACTGCTGGCCGCCCACGCCAGCTGACCGCCACCGTATTCAGAGCCGAGATCAGGAAAGGACCGAAGATGTTCCCTACAAGAATCGAAATCATCCCCTCAACCGGGATTGTTGACCAGGTCCAGGCGCTGGTTCCGCTGACCACCACGCTGACCATGACGTGCCTGCCGCACCACGGCATCGAACGGACCATGCGCACCTCGGTGGAGTTGAGCACTCTCGGCTACACCGTCATCCCGCACCTGGCCGCGCGCAGCATCCATGACCGGGCCGAGCTGACCCGGATCATGCGTGAGTGCGATGCTGCCGGCATCGGCGAGGTGTTTGTGATCGGCGGCGACCGGAAGCAGCCCGCCGGACCGTACGAGTCAGCCCTCCCGCTGCTCGAGGACATCGCCCAGTACACCGGCGGCCGGATGCGCGCCGGCGTCGCGGGTTACCCGGAAGGCCACCCGACGGTGTCCGCCCTGGACCTGCTGGATGCCCTGCAGGACAAGCAGCACCTGGCCACGCACGTGGTCACCCAGATGTGCTTCGACGCCCCCAAAATCCTCGACTTCGCGGCGCTCCTGCGCCGCGAAGGCGTGAACCTGCCCGTCTGGGCGGGCGTGGCGGGGTCCGTCCCGCGGACGAAACTGGTGGCACTCGCCACGCAGATCGGCGTCGGAAGTTCCCTGAAGTTTCTCAGCAGCAAAGGAACTTTGGCGCGGAAGCTGCTCAGCGGCGACCGCTACTCACCCCACACCCTGGTGGCCGGGCTCGAAAGCCAGCCCGGCATCGCAGGGATCCATCTTTACAGCTTCAACAACCTCGATGCGGTCCCCAACGAAGCGGCCGCGTCTTCCACAACGGCTCACCAGCCAGTATTGATTCGAGGAGCAGCACGTGAGTACTAAAACCGTCACCACCCCGGGCAACACGCCCCACCTTGAACGCCAGCTCAGCAACAGGCATATCCAGCTGATCGCCATTGGCGGCGCCATCGGCACGGGCCTGTTCATGGGCTCAGGCAAAACCATCTCGGCCGCCGGACCGTCCGTCATTTTCGTCTACATGATCATCGGCTTCATGCTGTTCTTCGTGATGCGGGCCATGGGCGAGCTGCTGCTGTCCAACCTGAACTACAAGTCCTTCAGCGACTTCGCCGCTGACCTGCTGGGCCCGTGGGCCGGCTTCTTCACCGGCTGGACCTACTGGTTCTGCTGGGTGATCACCGGCATCGCGGATGTGATCGCCATCGCCGCCTACTCGGAGGAACTCTGGCCGGGGGTGCCATTGTGGATTCCGGGCATCGCCACCGTGATCATCCTTCTGGTCCTGAACCTCGCAACGGTGCGGGCGTTCGGTGAGACCGAGTTCTGGTTCGCGCTGATCAAGATCATCGCCATCGCCGCGCTCATCATTGTTGGCCTGTTTATGATTTTCAGCGGCTTCCAGTCCGACGCCGGCCCGGCCACCTTCACGAACCTGTGGAGCCACGGCGGGATGTTCCCGAACGAATTCATGGGCTTTGTAGCCGGGTTCCAGATCGCCGTGTTCGCGTTTGTGGGTATTGAGCTCGTGGGCACCACCGCCGCCGAGGCCAAGGACCCGGAGAAGAACCTGCCCAAGGCCATCAACTCCATCCCTATCCGCGTGCTGCTCTTCTACGTAGGCGCCCTCATCATCCTGATGTCCGTCACGCCGTGGACCCAGTTCCAGGCCGGCCACAGCCCGTTCATCGCCATGTTCTCCCTGGCGGGCCTCGGCGCCGCGGCCACTGTGGTGAACCTGGTGGTGCTCAGCTCGGCCATGTCCTCGGCCAACTCCGGCATCTACTCCACCTCCCGCATGGTGTACGGCCTGGCCCAGGAGGGCGACGCCCCCGCCGTGTTCAGCAACCTGTCCCGCCGCAAGGTCCCGCAGAACGCACTGTTCCTCTCTTGCATCCTGCTGCTCTCCGGCATCATCCTGATGTACGCCGGCAAGGACATCGGCAAGGCGTTCGACATGGTCACCACGGTCTCCGCCGTCTGCTTCGTCTTCGTCTGGTCCATCATCCTGGCCAGCTACCTGAAGTTCCGTTCACGCCGGCCGCACCTGCA
Organism: Arthrobacter sp. Soil762; assembly: GCF_001428335.1. Lineage (GTDB taxonomy): Bacteria > Actinomycetota > Actinomycetes > Actinomycetales > Micrococcaceae > Arthrobacter. The sequence continues at coordinate 644,991 of NZ_LMSG01000012.1, read as the reverse complement.
CGACGCGTCCAAGTACAAAATGCCCGGCGGCATCCCCATGGTCTGGGTGGTCTTCGCGTTCTTCGCCTTCGTCCTGTGGGCACTGACCACGCAGCCGGATACGCTGGTGGCTCTCCTGGTCACCCCCATCTGGTTCGTCATCCTCGGCGTCGCCTGGTTCATCCTGCGCAAGCGCCCGGCCCACCTGGCCCGCTACGCGGAGTTCCAGAAGGAGCTCGCCGGCGAGAAGGCAGTGGCCGAGGAGAAAGCCGCCGACGAGAAGGCCCTGGCCGACGCTGAGCTGGCCGATGCGAAGGCATCTCGGGAGAACTAAGTGGCAACCGAACATGTTCTGACAGTCAACTGCGCCGAGTCGCCGGGGATCGTCCATGCCATCACCGGGTACCTGCTGGATCACGACTGCGACATCATCGACACCAAGCACTTCGGTGACCGCCAGGCCCAGCAGTTCTTCATGCGGGTGCATTTCGCAGCCGGGACAAAGGCCTTCAGCACGGAGGACCTGCGCCGGGACTTCGAGCCCTTGGCCGCTGAGTGGGCCATGAACTGGCAGCTGGAGCCGCACGGCCGCAAGCGCCGTGTGCTGGTGATGGTGTCCAAGTCCGGGCACTGCCTCAACGACCTGCTGTTCCGGGCCCGTACGGGCGATCTGCCGGTGGAAATCGTGGCCGTGGTCTCCAACCACACGGACCACGAGGAACTGGTGAAGTGGCACGGCATCCCGTTCTTCCACCTCCCGGTCACCCAGGAGACCAAGCCGGCGCAGGAAGCGCGCCTGCTGGAGCTCGTGGATGAGTTCGAGGTGGAGCTGGTGGTCCTGGCCCGCTACATGCAGGTCCTCAGCGACGAGCTGTCAGCCCAGCTGACGGGCCGGACCATCAACATCCACCACTCGTTCCTGCCGAGCTTCAAGGGCGCCAAGCCGTACCACCAGGCCTACGACCGCGGCGTCAAGACCGTGGGCGCCACGGCGCACTACGTCAACGCGGAGCTGGATGAGGGGCCGATCATCGCCCAGCAGGTCATCGACGTGGACCACACGTACACGGCCGATGACCTGGTGCGCGTGGGCCGCGACGCTGAGTGCAAGGCGCTGAGCAACGCGGTGCGGTGGCACTGTGAAGGCCGGGTAATGCTCGACGGCGGGCGCACAGTCGTTCTGCGCTGACGGTTCTGCGCGTCCCCACCCAACCGGGCAGCGCTAAGTGTCGTTATGAGCCCTCATAACGACACTTAGCGCTACCTGCATTCGGGGGAGTGGGGTGGGGCCGCATCCGGGCTGCGGGCCGCGTAGTGCTCGACGGCGGGGCGCTGCCTCAGGCGCGCTGCTGGAAGTGTGTGGGCGGTACCCCGCCCGGGAGCATGCGCAGCATCCCTTCGGCGGCGTCGCGGATGGTCAGGTTCCGATGGCTCGATGCGAGCGTGAGCATCTGCAACGCCGCCTCATAGGAGCACCCGTTCTGGCCCATGATCACACCGCAGGCGACGTTGACCGCGGTGCGGCTGGCCATGGCTGCGCGGAGATCCGCGGATTGGGCCAGGCCAGCCCGGACCTGCAGTGCCAGGACCAGGCTCTTGGCCGCCACGTCGGCGAAGGCCAGCGCCTGGCTGGCGACAACCGGGGTGAACACGTTCGTTTCCGCCGAATACAACGTCAGTGCGGCCTGGTAGCCGCGTTCCAGCGACAATGGCACGGCGACGGCGGAGCGGAAGCCGGCTGACCTGAGACTTGCCGGGTACTCGTCCCAGCGCTTGTCCAGGCAGTGATCATTGAGAATGATGGTCAGGCGGCCGCCCAGTGCCCGCGAGGTGGGACCCCGTCCGGCGAGCTGGTCCCACCGGGAGAGGCCGCCGGCGGCGTCGGTGGTTGCCGCTGTGAAGGGCGTCCCGTCCGGCCGCACGAGCGTCACCGTGCTCTCCACGGGGTAGCCGGCAATCTCGCTCACGGCGGACGCCGCAATCCGGGCCAGTGCGCACGCCGATGCCGCTTCCGAGTGTCCGCGGATATCCAGCAGGACCCCCGAGACGTGCCAGTCCACCAGTTGATCGATCATCATGCCCAGCCCCCATGTGTCGGTACGCACTCATCGTAAAAGGCGCTGCCGGCTGGCACACGAGTAGTGAGTACTCGCTTTTTTCCCAGGGCGGGCAGGTAGCCACCAGGCCCGGGTTTCGTTGGTGTCCCTACATGTCGAAGTAGGTGCTGGCTTCCTCGCCCGAAACCTTCCGGACGATCTCGTCGGCCACGTCCCGGAGCTTCTGGTTCCGGTGGCTGGAGACCTTCATCAGGATGGACATCGCCTCGGTCTGGCTGCAGCGGTTCTGGGCCATGATGATCCCGCAGGCAATGTTGATGGCCGTGCGGCTCATCATCGCCGCGCTCAGGTCATCCGCGGCGCTCTCGGCGGTTCCCACCCTGACGGCGAGGCGGACGGCACTGCCGGCGACGTCGGCGAAACTGGCTGCCTCGCTGATGGTCTCCTCGGTGAACACGCCGGTGGCCGGCGCGAAGAAGTTCAGGACTGCGGCCGCGTTTTCGCCGAGTTCAAGGGGGACGCCCAGGACGCTGTGGATGCCCTCCTCGATCAGGCGTTCCTGGTAGGTCGGCCAGCGCGGGTCGGTGCGGACATCGGCCAACAGCACAGGGGTCGCTGCCTTCAACGCTGCGATGCAGGGCCCGTCGCCCACGGCCTGTTCGATGCGGTCCAGGTGGACGGCGCGCTCGGTGCTGCCGCCGACGGTGGTGGTTTTCCTGGCGCGCTTAAGGGTGACCCCGCACTCCACCGTGGCACCGGCGGAGCGGCTCAGAGCGGCCGCGGCGATGATGGAGAGGCCGCCCAGGAAGTCCGCCACCGATCCCGTGCCGATAATCAGGTCCTGCAGCTCAATGAGCAGCTCATGTTCGGGCGAATTGGTCATGTCCAAATCTAGGCCGAACCCAGAGTGCCCACAAGCTAAGTGGCCAACGCCCGGCTGTTCGGTTCTAAAAGATTGCTGTTAGAATCATAAATAATAACAATATTTTGTAAGTACTGAGTAGCCGGGGAGTTCCCATCAAAAACCCATATCGTCCCGGAGCAGCCAACACGCCCCTTTTTCTTGCGGGACGTGAAAGTCAGGAACGAATCCTGCGGGCGATACTCAGGGGAGCCCCCGAGATCCCGGCCAACTATCGCATTACCGGGCTCCGGGGCATGGGGAAGACAGTGTTGCTCGAGCATTTCGAAGAAGTGACGAAGGGGGAGCTTAACTGGGCCGTCGGCAGGCTCCAGTTAGAGCCTCGACACAATCGTGAAGACGCCATCGTCGGGGTGCTCCATGACCTTCTCATGGACGTTCAGGCCCAAGTCTCACGGACTGAAAGTCTTCGCCAGAAGACGGAGGCCGTCCTTAGTGGTGCGCGATCGCTGGCGACCATGACATTTGAAGATGTCACCGTCTCTTTGGGCGGCTCAGCCAACTCCAGGGAATCCAACCTTGCATCAGACCTTCTGGAAACGGCTCGCATCGCGGTGAAGTCCGGGAGGGCCGGCCTTGTCCTGATGCTCGACGAGGCGCAGGTACTCGTGGACGACAAGGATCGGGACGGGCAGCATCCGCTGTCGCTGCTCATCGCCGCGGTCAACACACTCCAGGAGCAGCAGGTGCCTGTTGCCCTCGTGCTTTGTGGACTGCCGACTTTGATCGCGAACCTGCTCAAGGCTCGAACGTATAGCGAGCGGATGTTCCGCGGGGAAGAGGTAGGGCGCCTGACGCGGGACCAGACGCGTGAAGCGTTCCTTCGTCCGCTGGATGGCACCGGCAAAGAGGCCAGCGAAGACCTTCTGAGTGCCGTGATGGACGACGTGGAAGGGTATCCGTACTTCGTGCAGCTGTGGGGTGCGGAGCTCTGGGATGATGCGGTCGACACCTCATCGAACGTCCTGACCCTTGACCTGCTGAAAGGTCTCCGCGAGGCGATCTTCAAACGCCTGGACCACGATTTCCACTCTCCCCGGCTCGACTCCTTAACCCCTGCCGAGCAGGACCTCCTCCTGCTCACCGGCGACTGCGACTATCCGCCGCTGCGGACGGCTGACATACACAACGTCACTTCCCGCAAACAAGGCAACGTCAACGTCCTGATGGGCAGGCTGGCGGACCAGGGAGTGGTCTATCGGCTGCAAAAGGGCCTCTACGAATACACGGCCCCCAAGTTTCACGAGTACCTGATTCGGCGCAAGTCCCGCTCGATGTGGACATAACAACACTCCGCACAGTGCGCCGTTTAACCTACCCGGCCGCCTGCGGGGCCGCCACTTTGATGATCTCCAGGGCCTCAGGATCCAGCAGCTTCCGCTTGCCGGTCCGCGCGTCCCGGATCCAGATAAGTTCCAGGGAATGTACGACGTCGGTCACCCGGCCTTTGTGGAAGAGCTTGCCGTTGTGCCACGCCTCGATGTGGTCGCCGAGTTGGATTCTTACCGTCTGCACCTTGTCAGTGATCATGCTGTGCCCCCTGCTGGTTGTCCCCGTATGCCCAGCATGCCCCGGCCAGGTTGCCGGGGTGTTTCTACCGCGTGATTTTTCCGTGTCAGCTCGCCGGTGGAGAATGCCTTCATGATCAATGACGAGATTCGGCCTGTCTACTTCCTTTCGGACAGCACCGGCATTACCGCGGAAACGCTCGGCAACACCTTGTTGACGCAGTTCCCCGCGAACAACTTTGACCGCATCACGGTCCCCTTCATTACCACCGTCGAGCAGGCCAGGACCGTGGTGGGCACCATCGACAAGCTGATCGCCACTGGCCCGCAGCCCATCGTTTTTTCCACAGCTGTCAGCAGCGACATCAGGCAGGCCATTGCAAAGTGCCGGGGAATCATCGTGGATCTGATCGGGACGCACGTGGGACAGCTGGAGCAGGCCCTCGGTTCCCAGGCCAGCGCTGAACCCGGCAGGGCCCACGGCCTGGGCAACGCGGAGCGGTATCAATCCCGGATGGCCGCCGTCGAGTACGCCATGGAGCACGACGACGGCCAGAGCCTGCGGGCGCTGGAAAAGGCACAGGTCATCCTGGTGGCACCGTCCCGCTGCGGAAAAACGCCCACCACCATGTACCTGGCGCTCCAACACGGCATCTTCGCCGCGAACTTCCCGCTGGTGGACGAGGACTTCCAACGGGAAGGGCTGCCCAAGCCGCTGCGGCCCTTTGTTGAGAAGTGTTTCGGGCTCTCCTCCAACCCCCTGCGCCTGAGCCAGATCCGCACCGAACGGCGCCGCGGCTCACCCTACGCGTCGCTGCGGCAGTGCGGCTTCGAACTGCGAAGCGCCGAGCAGTTGTACGTCTCCCACCGGATCCCGTACTTGAATTCGGCCACCGTGTCCGTGGAGGAAATGGCCGCCACCATCCTGCAGCGGATGAACCTCAAACATTAGGGAAAATTTTCACAAGCCCGGTGTGGCGCACATCATGTTGGAAAGAGTGGCCTAGACCTGTCACTGTAGACAGGATCCGCGCCCACCAACCGGCTACAGCCGCGAGCGGGCAGCGCCCCGGCATGCCATCATCCCTGCAAAGGAGCAGCAAATATGACAACAGACATCCTGTGGTTCTCAGAACTCGGACTCAAGGACCTTGACCGGGTAGGCGGCAAGAACGCCTCCCTCGGGGAGATGGTGCAAAACCTCACCTCCGCCGGCGTCCAGGTCCCTGACGGCTTTGCCACGACGGCCGACGCCTACCGCAGCTTCCTGGCTGATTCGGGCCTGGACCAGAAGATCGCGGACCGGCTCGTTGGCCTGGACACCGATGACGTGACGGCCCTGGCAGCAGCGGGCAAGGAAATCCGGGCGCTGATGCGCGAGACCCCCTTCCTGCCGGACTTCGAGGCGCAGATCCGGAACGCCTACCAGCAGCTGGTGGACAAGCACGCGGGCTCCGAGGACCTCTCCTGGGCCGTCCGTTCCAGCGCTACGGCGGAAGACCTCCCGGATGCCTCCTTCGCCGGGCAGCAGGAAACGTTCCTGAACGTCCGCGGCATCGAGAACATCCTGATCGCCATCAAGGATGTGTTCGCGTCCCTCTACAACGACCGGGCCATCGCCTACCGCGTGCACCACAAGTTTGAACACGCCGAGGTGGCACTCTCGGCGGGCATCCAGCGGATGGTGCGCTCCGACGTCGGGGCCTCCGGCGTGATGTTCACCATGGACACCGAGTCCGGGTTCCAGGACGCCGTGTTCGTCACGTCCTCCTACGGCCTGGGCGAGGCCGTGGTCCAGGGCGCCGTGAACCCCGATGAGTTCTACGTCTACAAGCCCGCGCTGCAGGCCGGCCGCCCCGCCATCCTCAAGCGCGGACTGGGCGAGAAGGCCCTCCAGATGACGTACACCAACAGCCAGGAGATCGGCCGGACCATCGACTTCGTGCCGGTGGAGGACTCCTTGCGGAACCGCTTCAGCCTCAGCGACGCCGACGTCGAGCAGCTCGCCCGGCACGCCGTCGCCATCGAGAACCACTACGGCCGCCCCATGGACATCGAATGGGGCAAGGACGGGACCGACGGCGGCCTGTACATCCTGCAGGCACGCCCGGAGACGGTGCAGTCCCGCCGGGCCGCGGGCAGCCTCAGCCGTTTCCGCCTCAACGGGACCGGCCGGACGCTGGTGGAGGGCCGTGCCATCGGCCAGCGCATCGGTGCCGGCAGCGTCCGCATCCTCACCTCGATCGACCAGATGGCCGCCTTCAAGACCGGCGATGTCCTCGTCGCGGACATGACCGACCCGGACTGGGAACCGATCATGAAGCGCGCCTCCGCCATCGTCACCAACCGCGGCGGACGCACCTGTCACGCGGCCATCATCGCCCGCGAACTGGGGATTCCCGCCGTCGTCGGCACCGGAAGCGCCACGGACGCCCTCACCGACGGCCTCGAGGTGACCGTCTCCTGCGCCGACGGCGAGACTGGCACCATCTACGAAGGGCTCCTGGACTTCAGCGTCGAGGAAACCGCCATCACCGAACTGCCGGAGGCCCCGGTCAAGGTCATGATGAATGTCGGAACCCCGGAGCAGGCGTTCACGTTCGCCCAGCTGCCGAACCACGGCGTGGGCCTGGCCCGGCTGGAATTCATCATCAACCGCCAGATCGGCATCCACCCCAAGGCGCTCCTCAACCTGGACAGCCAGCCGGCGGACGTGGCCGCGGAAATCCGGGAACGGATCGCCGCGTACAGCAGCCCGCGCGACTACTACATCAAGCGACTGGCCGAAGGCGTGTCCACCATCGCGGCGGCCTTCGCGCCGGAGCCGGTGATTGTGCGCATGTCCGACTTCAAGTCCAACGAGTACGCCAACCTCATCGGCGGACCGGCCTACGAGCCGCACGAAGAGAACCCGATGCTCGGCTTCCGCGGCGCCTCCCGGTACCTGGAGCCGTCCTTCCGGGACTGCTTCGACCTCGAGTGCGAGGCCCTGTCCTTCGTCCGCAACGAGATGGGGCTGACCAACGTCAAGCTCATGATCCCGTTCGTGCGGACCCTGGACGAAGCCCGCGGCGTGATCGAGCTGCTCGCGGAGAACGGCCTGGTCCGTGGCGAGAACGGCCTCGAGGTGATCATGATGTGCGAGATTCCGTCCAACGCGCTGCTGGCGGACGAATTCCTGGACTACTTCGACGGCTTCTCCATCGGCTCCAATGACATGACCCAGCTGGCCCTGGGCCTGGACCGGGATTCCGCGATTGTCTCGGGCGGCTTCGACGAACGCGATCCCGCCGTCAAGAAGCTCCTGAGCATGGCCATCAAGGCCTGCAAGGCGCGCGGCAAGTATGTCGGCATCTGCGGCCAGGGTCCCAGCGACCACGCCGACTTCGCCGAGTGGCTGGTCCAGGAAGGCATCGATTCCGTCTCCCTGAACCCCGACACCGTGGTGGACACCTGGCTCCGGCTCGCCGGTGCCGCGGCCGTCCCCGCCGCGAACTGAACGCACGACGTCGGCACCCGGGTTGGGTGCCGACGTCGTTCTGGCGCTGCGCAGATTCCTTGTCGCTACGCAGGTTCCCTGTCGACACCTAAATATCGGTGGCGCCAGGGAATCTGCGCGTCACGGTCGGGTTTGCGCGTCGAAAACCGCAGAACGCGTACGACGGCGGGGCGCGCCGGCCGCTGCCAGTTTGCGTTCCAGCTTCCCGGGCTCGATCAGATCGGCCCAATCCCACCTCACCACGTTGAACCCGGTGGCCCGGATTCGGTTCTCGCGCTTCGTTTCCTCCGCCACTGACTGCGACGCCGTCCGGCCCTTGAGGTACTCGGGTTTGAGGTACTTCTCCTCGCCATCGAATTCGCCAACAACCTTGGCCTGCTTCCAATAGAAATCGGTGTAGCCCACAAGGCCGTCCCTGTCGTGGATGGCTTGCTGCAGGACCGGGGCTTCCAAGCCGGCCACGTGGATAAGGGCGCGGCTGTAGGACTCCCCTGCGGAACCGGACAAAGGGTCCGCGAAAGCCACGGCGGTCAGTACCCTTCGCCCCGCAGCAGCGGAATACATAGATCCGATACCTGCCTCCAGTTCAGCCTTGGTCACGGCAGGCAGCCGCAGGGTCCGGTCTGGTCGAAGCACATGGTCCAGGGGTGCTGCAGCTTCGGCGAAGGGCGTGAACGCCGCCAGGTCCAGGACAGTGCGGATGCGACCGGTGACGAGCAGGCCCTCCCGCCGGACCACCAACAGACCCGCCGGCGCAGCAAAGTGGCGGCGAACTCCGGCACGTGACCGGCCGCCGTCGTTCTTCATGCTGAGGGCCTGGACCGGGTGGTGCAGGCCGATGGTGGGAATTCCCCACACGCTGGCGGCGGAGTGCCTGGCGAAGACCGTGGGTTTCTCGAACGTTTCCGCAGCTGCTTGGACGCGGAGGCGATATTGCTCCCACGGCTTCAGTCCCTTCCAGACCTGCCCGTCCGTGTAGACGCCGTGCCGGACACGGACCAGGGAACCGGCCTTTACGCGCTTGGCAAGGTCATTCGGGGTCAGTCCGTGAAGGGCGCGGTCGCGGGCCAAGAGAAGCGGTGGAAGGTCGGTCATGTAGCGAAGATGCCAGCTGCGCGCCCCCGGCGCGAGGGGTAGGTGCCGCTATGTGGAGAAGTCGTGGCGACGCGCTTGTTCGTTTCCGACCCACACCTACCCAGGCGCACGCGGAATACGGACTGCGTAGAGGATTGTCCGCCTCGAAAACGAACTTGCGCGTCGGTCAGCCCTGGTTGATGCGGATCATGTTGCCGGACGGGTCGCGGAAGGCGCAGTCGCGCGGGCCCCACGGCTGGACGATGGGTTCCTGGAGCACCTCGGCGCCTGACGCCCGGAGGGCTTCGAAAGTGGCGTCGAGATCGTCCGTGTTGAACACGAGCATGGGCATAACGCCCTTGGTGACCAGCTCCTGGATGGCGTCCCCGTCCGCCTGCGAGCGGCCGGCGTGCGGAGGGGACAGGACGATCTCAAGGTCGGGCTGGGCCGCGCTGCCAAGGGTGACCCAGCGCTGTCCGTCCGAGCCGACGTCGTTCCGGACTTCCAAACCGAGGGCGTCGCGGTAGAACGCGAGGGACTCATCGAGATCGTTGACGGTGACATGTGCGTACTTCAATGAAATGTTCATGTCTCCCACGCTAGGGGAGTGGCAGTGGCGAGGCTTCTTCAATCCTGCTCGGTTTCCGGGCGGGCCGGGTGTGCTGCCGGGCGATGCACGTTGGCGCTTTAACGGCGTGGTGTTCGCGGGCGCGGCAGGCGCTGGGCGTCATCCCGACGATCTCGGTGAACCGCGAGCTGAAGGACCCAGCGACGTCGAGCCCACTTCCAGGCACGCGTTGGCCAGCTCCTGCGGTGTCATGTCCGTCCGGTGATTTGAGCTTGTCGAAATCCCCGGACGCGGAAATGGCATGGCGCTACGGAAACGGCCTGGCGACACCCATATACGGGTGTCGCCAGGCCGATCGCGTGTCATCAGGGAATATGCGCGTCATTATCGCCACGGTTCCCATCCAGCGCCGCTCAAGCACCGGTCCAGCGACGCAGCGTGCTGTTGATGAGCCCGATGAGGACGGCGGTCCACCAGCAGGTCTGGGAAACAGTGAGTGCAATCATGAGCCGAAGACGCAGTCTGCGTGTTAGCTCGCTGAAGCGTGTGTGGGGCGGGAGCGCCAGTAACCGGTGCATGGCCGGTGCGATGCTGAGGCCGTTCAGCATCAGTATCAGGACGCAAGCGAGTTTGACCACAGTGACCAGGCTGGTCAGATCGGGGTCGATCAGGGCACCGGAAATGAGCAGCAAGGCCAGACCGCCCCAGATCAGCGGCTTCGCAGCGGCCTCAAGCTTCCCGGACGCGTGCATCTCCACCTTGCCAAACAGCCACAGCAATCCCAGCCAGTCGACCACGAGGATTGTGCCAAAGGACAGCACGAGAGCCAGGATATGAATGGCAAGCCCGACCCGGTGGAGTTCAGGCCCGCAGTCCACATGATGCCCGACGAGCACCGAAGCCAGCCATCCTGCCGTGCACAGCATCCCTAACAGAACCAGCCGTAGTCTTTGGCGGCGGGTCAGCGGTGCGGGCGGAATCGCCGGCTCTGTCTGGGGTGGGACCGGCCGGACCGGTGCCACGGCAGTCATTGCGGGGACCTGTCGAATAGATGCTGCCCTCGCGGGATAACCGGTGATGCCACGACCGTATGACGGCGGCTGTCCGCCGGCCCAGGCGGTGTGGCGCAGCTGGAAACGGGACGCGGCATGCGGCGGTGCACCCTGAAGCGCGGAGATGGCGTGAAAGAAGTCATGATGATCCTTGGAAGGAAGTTAGCAATTTTCGGAGGGTTACTGCCTGGCACCGGGCCGAGACTCTGCGTCAGCGGGGTGAGGATGGAGAACTCGATTGCCCTCCGAGTCGGCCAGAACGGTCGATGACATCGCCCTGGCCGACGTCGGCGTCGGTGGCGCTCCGAGCCCGCCGCCGGGAGCCCTTTGCCGCCTGGTCATCACCGGAGCGCTTTACCGTCCGACGATATGCCCAGGTAAATACCCGGTTGGGGAGTAACGCCTTGGCTTGAATCATTGGGCCAGTGATTCAACCGCTCCCGCGGTCAGCGGTTGTTACTCTTTGGTCAGCTCGACGTCGGCAAACTCGACGGTGGTGCCCTTGGCCAGGGCGGGTGTTTCGGACTCCTCGCCGTGGCGGTTGAATGCCGGGACGCCGAGGGTGGCGCGCAGTGTGTAGGTCCCGGCTTCGGGCACGGTGAAGTTGTTGGCGTAGTGGTAGAAGGTCGAGTAGTAGAAGTTCAGCTCCAGTTCTTGCACGACTTTGTCTTGAGCGTCGACGACTTCCAGGGTGATCGGGACGTTGGGGACGATCCGGCCTGTCGAGGTCTCGGTTGGGATGATCTCGATGTGATGGGTTTCGCCAGCCTGCGGCGCACGGAAATGAGCGCCGTGCTCGTCGAACCATGGTTCGGCAGCCTCGGTGATCAGGTTGACTGTCCAATCCCCCGACTCGACTGTTTTGCCTTTTGCGGCAAGTTCATGGGCGAGCACTTCGTACTGCTCCTGAACGCCGGCCGGAACGGTGAAAGCATCCTCCTTTGCGGCGGCCTGGGCGCCACATCCGGTGAGCGCAGCGAGGGCGAGAGGGGCGGCCAGAAGGGCCAGGGTGGCACGGAGCATCGTAAATCCTTAGTAAGAGGTGTTGGGGAGAAGTACTGCGGTGTTGGGGAGAGGAAATGCGGTGTTGCAGGAAGCCTAAGAGGTGGTGGCGATTGCGCTGGAGTCCAAGGGCGCAGGCGCCCCGGTATCCGAAGTGTGGCCGGGTCGGCCACTCTTAAGCGGCCAGCCCACGGGAAGTATCCCTCTGTGGGCCTCTCGGAGGCCGTTCGTAAAGATCGCGGTCATGGGGCAGTGCACCTCGGCTCATGGGAGCCGAGTTAGGCTCGCCTAAACAGGAAGATTACCCAGAATCTTCAATTATGCAAAGTTTCCATGCGCTAATTCGCAAAAAGGTTACGGCCAAGCGTGGGGGCGGTACATGAGTGCGAGGCGTGGGCAGCCTAAGGCCCGATGGGTGGTCGTGGTCGTGAGGATCCGGTGCCGGTTCCCGCCTCATGCGCCAGCCTGCCCGGTCGTTTCCGGGCTGGTCAACTCCAAGCGGGGGTGGTCTGGGGTGCCGCCGACCGCATCGGTCGCCAGCCGGCGGGCGTGCTCGTTTTCCGCTATGGACGTTGGGCCAGGCCGAGGGTTTCCTCGCGCAGCACATCCTTGGCCCCGAGAATCTCCAGGCCCAGGATGCGCCCTTCGGCATCAAAGTCAATAATGATTTCGCCTTTCCGCACGGACGGGACGCGGCCTTTTAGACCAGAAGCTGGAGAAATACGGTACATTTTGTTTTCTTAATCCACCACTGCCCGGTGTACTCTTCCAAGGTTAGGCTTCCCTAAATCGCCGAAGACACCTATGGACCACACGCTATGAGCACCCAACTTGACCTTCAACGCCTGTCGTTGGCCGCCAACCTCGCGGACAACGGTGACAGGACTGCCATTGCCACCAGCAACGGCGTCCTGACGTATCGGGAACTGGCTGGCCGTGTTGAGGAGCTGGGCCGGCGCCTCGGTAGCGAACGCCGTCTGTTGGCCCTGACAGCCGGTAACGATATTGACTCCTTGGTGGGGTACTTGGCGGCCATGGCCGCCGGTCATCCGCTGATCCTCCTGCCTGCGGACAAGCCTGCCGCCCTGGAGTCCCTGGTCGCGGCCTATGATCCGGACGTTATCCTTAGTTCCGCGAACGGCCGGACAGTACTGGATGAACGAAGGCCTGGCACGGGACACACTCTGCACCCGGACCTGGCGCTTCTGTTGAGCACCTCAGGTTCCACCGGTTCACCCAAGCTCGTGCGGCTGTCCTATGAAAACCTCGAGGCGAACGCGGAGTCCATCGCGGAATACCTCGGCATCACCGAAAATGACCGGGCAATGACCACACTGCCCATGTCCTACTGCTATGGACTGTCAGTGATCAACAGCCACCTGCTGCGTGGTGCCAGCCTGGTCCTGACGGATCTGTCCGTGGTGGACCCCTGCTTCTGGGATCTGTTCCGCAGCGAGGGGGCCACATCGTTCGCAGCCGTTCCCTACACCTTCGAGTTGCTCGAGCGGGTGGGGTTCGCCGCGATGAATCTGCCCACGCTCAGGTATGTGACCCAGGCCGGCGGCAGGCTCGGCCCTGACCTGGTCCGGCGTTATGTCGAACTGGGCGCTAGGAGCGGCTGGGATCTCTTTGTGATGTACGGCCAGACGGAGGCCACCGCACGCATGGCCTACCTCCCTCCCCGGCTGGCGGGTACGTCGCCAGGCGCCATCGGAATCCCCGTCCCCGGCGGCGCCTTCCGGATAGACCCGGTCCCTGGACTGGAGCATGGGGAGCTGGTCTATTCCGGGCCCAACGTGATGCTGGGATACGCCCAGCTGCCGGAGGACCTCGGCCTCGGGCGGACGGTGGATGAACTCCGCACCGGAGACCTGGCGCGCAAGAACGCTGACGGACTGTACGAGGTAGTGGGACGGCGCAGCCGGTTCGTCAAGATCGTCGGCCTCCGCGTCGACCTTGGACAAGTGGAACGGATCCTTGCAGATCTTGGTATTCAGGCGGCAAGTACCGGCACGGACCACGGACTCGTGGTCGCCGTCGAGGGTGAACACGACACAGCGCTGCTGGGCAAGCTCCTTGCCCAGGGCATCGGCCTGCCACGCGCTGCTCTGGAAGTCCATGCCGTCCGGGAGCTTCCGCGCCTGGCGTCCGGCAAGCTGGACTACCCGGCCGTCCTGGTGCTCGCCAAACCCACAGTTCAGGACGCGCCTTCCAGCGCGAACTCCGGAGCTAGGCCGCAGGACAGCGTGGTGCGGATTTTTGAAGACACGCTTGAGCTGACGGACATTTCCGACGACGACACCTTCGTTTCGCTCGGCGGGGACTCCCTTTCGTATGTGGCAGCTTCCGTGCGACTCGAGCAGGCATTGGGACATTTGCCCCCGGACTGGCACATCACCCCGGTGGGAGTGCTGGGGGCCCGCCTTGAACAGCCGCGGCCGCGGAAGCGCCGCCCGTTCGCCCGGCTTGAAACCAGCATCGTGCTGCGGGCGGTCTCCATTTTCCTGATTGTCAGTACCCATATTGGATTCCTGCACTGGCAGGGTGCCGCCCACGTGCTCATGGCTGTGGCGGGGTTCAACTTCGCCCGGTTCCAGCTGGCCGGGGAACGTATGCCGCGGCTGCGGAAGCAAGTGGCCAGCCTGGCGAGGGTGATCATCCCCAGTATGGTCTTCATCGGCTTCGCCTACCTGATCACCGACAGGTACAGCCTGGCGAACATCGTCCTCCTCAACGCCATTATCGGACCCGAAGAGGTGACCACCCGATCGCATTTCTGGTTCATCGAGGTGCTCGTCTACGTGTTGGTCAGCATGACGGCCCTGCTCGCCCTGCCCTGGGTAAGCCGTGCCGAAAAGCGCTTCCCGTTCCTCTTTCCGCTGGTGCTGCTCGCCGCCGGACTGCTCACCCGATATGAGCTTTTTGAGCCGGGAATTCCGCACACGCCGCCCATATTCTGGCTTTTCGCGCTGGGATGGGCGGTTGCCCGGGCTCGCCATATCCTTCAGCGTGGCGCCGTCAGTATCGTTGCCGCTTTGACCATCCCGGGGTTCTTCGACAACCCCGCCCGTGAACTGACTGTCCTGGCCGGGATACTCCTGCTCCTGTGGCTGCCCAGTATTCCCGTCCCGGCCGGGCTCCGGCGCCTCACCGTTCTGCTGGCCAGCGCGTCCCTGCACATCTATCTGGTGCATTGGCTGGTCTACCCGCTGCTGGTTGAGCTCAGCCCCGCCCTCGCCGTCGTGGCCTCACTGGCCGCAGGCTCCGCGTACTGGGCACTCTGCAGCTATGCGCCAACGGTCATCGGCCGCGCCAAAACCCGTTTGTCGAGCCTGTCCCGCCGGTGATTGAGCTTGTCGAAATCAAACCGCTCCCGCCCGGTTGCCCTCCAAGGCGGGCCCCAGGCCTGGACGATTGGTGGGCAGCACTTGGCACAGGCGATGACGGTGGCTAGGAAGAGCCTTCTTCAATCCTGTTCGGTTTGCGCGCGGGCCGGGTGTGCTGCCGGGCGATGCAGGTGGGCATCGCTTTCACGGCGTGGTGCTCGCGGGCCCGGTAGGCGCTGGGCGTCATGCCGACGATCTCGGTGAACCGCGAGCTGAAGGACCCCAGCGACGTCGAGCCCACTTCCATGCACGCATCGGTCACGCTGGCGCCGGCGCGCAGCAGCGTCATGGCGCGTTCGATCCGCCGCGTCATGAGGTAGTTGTACGGCGTTTCGCCGTAAGCGGCCTTGAACTGGCGGGAGAAGTGCGCCGCTGACATGAGGGCCCCGGAAGCCATGGTGGGCACGTCCAGCGGCCGGGCGTAATCGCGGTCGATCAGGTCACGGGCCCGGCGCAAGTGGGCCAGGTTGGCCAGCTCCTGCGGTGTCATGTCGCCATTCTAGTGCTGGCCCGGGTAGTTGAGATCCCCGCCGATAGCCCGGCCTCACCGTACGACATCGGTTGCCTGGCGACGCGCATATGACCTGTCGCTAACGCAATACCGGTAGCGACAGGGCGGGTGCGCGTCATAGGGTCTTTCGCGCGTCGAGTTCCGCAGAACGCGCACGACGGCGGGGCACGCCGGCCGCTGCCAGCATGCCTTCCAGCTTCCCCGGCTTCATCAGATCGGCCCAGTCCCACCTCACCACGTTGAATCCCGTGGCCCGGATTCTGTTCTCGCGCTTCTTTTCGTCCACCACCACCTCCGATACTGTTCGGCCCTTGAGGAACTCCGGTTTGACGTACTTCTCCACGCCATCGAATTCGCCCACCACCTTGGCCAGCTTCCAGTAGAAGTCGGCATAGCCCACGAGCCCGTCCTTGTCGTGGATGGCTTGCTGCAGGACCGGCGTTTCGAAACCGGCAACCTGGATCAGTGCGCGGCTGTAGGACTCTCCCGCCGAACCGGACATTGGATCCGCGAAAGCCAAGGCGGCCAGTATCCTTCGCCCGGCCGCCGCCGAGTAGTTCGCGCCGATGCCCGTCACCAACTCATCCTTGGTCAGGGCCCTCAGTCGCAGGGCGCGGTCCGGTTTCAGCACGTGGTCCAGCGGCGCGGCCGCCTCCGTAAACGGCGTAAACGCGGCCAGATCCAGGACGGTGCGGATGCGGCCGGTGACGAGCAGGCCCTCCCGCTGGACCACTGTCAGACCCGCCGGATCAGCGAAGTGGCGGACAACCCCGGCACGGGACCGGCCGCCGTCGTTCTTCATGGTCAGCGCATGGACAGGATGGTGCAGGCCAATGGTGGGAATACTCCAGACAGACGCGGCGGAATGTCGGGCAAACACAGTAGGACGTTCGAAGGTTTCCGCCGCCGCGCTGATGCGAAGCCTGTACTGTTCCCAGGGTTTCAGTTGCTGCCACGTGCGGCCGTCGGTGTAGACGCCGTGCCGGATGCGGACAAGCGAACCGGCCTTGACTCCCTTGGCGAGGTCTTTGGTGGTCAGCCCGTGCTGGATGCGGTCGCGGGCCAAGAGAAGCGGTGGAAGGTCGGTCATGTACCGAAGATGCCAGCTGCGCGGCCTGGGCGACAGATCAAAGTGACGCCATGTGGAAAACTACCTGCACCGCGGCCGACGCGCACGTTCGCAATCGATGCGCACGATCGCAATCGACGCGCCTCCGATCTGACGCGCACGGAATACAGGCCGCGTCAGCGAATATGCGCGTCGACAAGTGATATGCGCGTCGCTGCCGCCCGGTTGGAGGGCGTTGGGGGTGGGTGGCTGGACCGGGCCCCCTCCTTGACGCCCTCCGCGCCCTGCGCATATCCTGAACGAACGGTCGGTAAATAAATCGAACCCAATCCAGGCAGGTGCATAGGAGCAACCATGGAAGCCAACGCCCAGCGCGACACGGACAGCCAGGCCAAGGACCGCCAAGACGCGGACGGCCAGGCCAACTTTGACCGCGTGATCGCCGAAGACTCCCGCATTGAACCAAAAGACTGGATGCCGGACGCCTACCGCAAGACCCTCCTGCGCCAGATCTCCCAGCACGCCCACTCGGAGATCATCGGGATGCAGCCGGAGGCCAACTGGATTTCCCGCGCCCCGAGCCTGAAGCGCAAGGCCATCCTCATGGCCAAGGTCCAGGACGAGGCCGGCCACGGGCTCTACCTGTACTCCGCCGCCGAGACGCTCGGTCAAACAAGAGACAAGATGACGGCCGATCTCATCGCCGGCAAGGCCCGCTACTCCAGCATCTTCAACTACCCGGCCCGGACCTGGGCGGACATGGGTGCCATCGGCTGGCTGGTGGACGGCGCCGCCATCTGCAACCAGGTGCCGCTGTGCCGCGCCTCTTACGGCCCCTACGGCCGCGCCATGGTGCGCGTTTGCAAGGAGGAGTCGTTCCACCAGCGCCAGGGTTTCGAGATCCTGCTGGAGCTCGCCCACGGCACCCCCGAACAGAAGCAGATGGCCCAGGACGCCGTGAACCGCTGGTACGCCCCGGCGCTGATGATGTTCGGCCCGCCCGACGACGATTCGCCCAACTCCAAACAGTCCATGGCCTGGAACATCAAGCGCTTCAGCAACGATGAACTCCGCAGCCGGTTCGTGGGAATGATGGTGGAGCAGGTCCGCGTGCTGGGCCTGACCCTCCCGGACAGCGAGATCCGCTTCAACGAGGACACCAAGAAGTGGGAGCACGGCCCGCTGGACTGGGACGAGTTCCACGAGGTCCTCGCCGGCCGCGGCCCCTGCAACGCCCAGCGCCTGGAGCGCCGGAGGGAAGCGCACGACGACGGCGCCTGGGTCCGCGAGGCAGCCGCGGCGTATGCAGCAAAACAGTCACTGAAGACAAAGGAATACGCAGCATGATCCCCACCGACTCCCCAACCTCGCAAGCTCGGCCGGGGACCCCTGTCGGCGTGGCCCCAGCTAACGCCCCAGAGGTTTCGACAGGCTCAACCACCGAAAGGGCGTGGGGCCTGTGGGAGGTCTTTGTCCGGTCGAGCCGCGGCCTCTCCCACGTCCACGCCGGGTCCCTGCACGCGCCGGATGCCGCCATGGCCCTGCGCAACGCCCGCGACCTCTACACCCGCCGCAACGAGGGTGTGTCCATCTGGGTGGTCCCGGTCGACGCCATCGCCGCCAGCGATCCCGACGCCAAGGGTTCGTTCTTCGAGTCCCCGCAGGGCAAGGACTACCGGCATGCCACGTATTACACCAAGAGTGAAGGGGTGAAGCACCTGTGAACTCTGCACCCATGGGCGGGGAATCCGCCACCCGCATCACCCCGGGCAACGCCCTGCGCCCGGAGGACATCGCCCTGGAGGTCCGCACCGGCCTGGCCAAGCCCACCGAGGACGTGGCCGAATACGCGCTGCGTTTGGGGGACGACGGCCTGATCCTCGCGCAGCGGCTGGGCCATTGGATCTCCCGCGGCCCTGAGCTGGAAGAGGACGTGGCCCTGGGCAACATCGCCCTGGACCAGCTGGGCCACGCCCGGAGCTTCCTCACCTACGCCGGCGGCGCCTGGGACAAGACAGAGGACGAGCTGGCGTACTTCCGGCGCGAGCACGAGTTCCGGTCGGCCGCCATCTTTGAGCAGCCCAACGGCGACTTCGCGGCCACCATCGCCCGCCAGTTCATCGTGAGCTACTACCAGTTCGAGCTCTACCGCCGGCTTACCGAGTCCACGGACGCCACACTCGCGGCCATCGCGGCCAAGGCCGTGAAGGAAGTGGACTACCACCGGGACCACAGCGCCCAGTGGGTCCTCCGCCTGGCTGGCGGCACCGAGGAATCCCGCGCCCGGATGATCCAGGGCCTGAAGCAGATGTGGCCCTACGTTGCCGAGCTCTTCCAAGACGACGAGCTGACCACCCGCCTGACGGAAACCGGCGCCGCCGTCGCGCCTTCCACGCTGAAAGCCGACTTTGACCGCCTGACCGGGGAGATCCTCGCGGAAGCGGAGCTGGAGGTGCCGGTCGTTCCGGCTGCCCCCGGCGGCGGGCGGCATGGACGGCACTCCGAGCACCTGGGTTACCTCCTCGCCGAGATGCAGGTGCTGGCGCGCGAGTATCCCGGAGCGAGCTGGTGACCGCCGTGGCCACCGCTGCGCCCGAGCGGACGCAACAGCAGCAGGCGTGGGACATCGCCGCCACGGTCTGTGATCCGGAGATCCCCGTGCTCACCATCGAGGACCTGGGGATCCTCCGCGACGTGCAGGTGACCGACGGACAAGTAAAAGTCACCATCACCCCGACGTACTCAGGCTGCCCGGCCATGGACGCCATCCGCGACGACCTGAAAATAGCGTTCGCCAAGGGAGGCTACAAAGCGATAGAGGTGGACCTCGTGCTCGCCCCGGCCTGGACCACGGACTGGATGACCGAAGCTGGCAAACAGAAGCTCAAGGAGTACGGCATCGCGCCGCCGTCGGGCATGGCAGCAGCCGGCGGCCACAGCGGCCCCATCAGGCTCAAAATGGCCGTCAAATGCCCCCAGTGCTCCAGCCTGAACACCAAGGAGCTCACCCGGTTCGGCTCCACGTCCTGCAAGGCGCTGTACGCCTGCAAGGACTGCCTGGAACCGTTCGACTACTTCAAAGTCCTGTAAGGAAGCCCCATGCCTGTTGTGCGCCAGACCGCCGCCGAATCGGCGCTAGCCAGCGGCCGCCGTCGTCCGTCCTTCCACACCCTCGCCGTGACGGAGGTAAGAAGGCTGACCGAGGACGCCATCGAGGTGACGTTCGGGGTGCCCCAAGAGCTCGCCGGCCAGTTCGACTACCTGCCCGGCCAGTACGTGGCCCTGCGCACCACCCTCCCGGATGAGACCGGCGAGCCGCACGAGATCCGCCGCAGCTACTCCATCTGCGCGGAGCCGCGCAGTTTTCCGGACGGCAGCAGCGAGATCCGGGTGGCCGTGAAGCAGGACCTGGGCGGGCTGTTCTCCACGTGGGCCAACGCGGAACTGAAGGCGGGGGACACCCTGGACGTCATGAGCCCCATGGGCGCGTTTGTGTCCAAGCACGGCCGGGACGGCAAGGCCGTGGAGCAGAACGTCATGAACTCCATGAACCACCCGGAGGAGCTCGCGGGGGAGGCCGCCTCCCAGGGGGCGGGCACCTTTGTGGCCATCGCGGCGGGGAGCGGCATCACCCCGGTGATCGCGATCGCCCGCACGCTGCTGGCGGCCAACCCGGAGACGCGCTTTGACCTAATCTACGCCAACAAGGCCGCCATGGACGTGATGTTCCTGGAGGAGCTGGCGGACCTGAAGGACAAATACCCGCAGCGGCTGGCCATCCACCACGTGCTGTCCCGCGAGCAGCGGATCGCGCCGCTGCTCAGTGGAAGGATCGACGCCGGGAAGCTGCAGCAGCTGCTGGGCACCGCCATCCACGCGGATGATGTGGACGAGTGGTTCCTGTGCGGGCCGTTCGAGCTGGTGCAGCTGTGCCGGGACACCCTGGCCGAGCGCGGGGTGAAGCCGGAGCACGTGCGGTTCGAACTGTTCACGAGCGGCAAGCCGGACCGCCCGGAGGGCCACGCCGGCCGCCCCGTGGTGGTGGACGAGTCGCAGGAGACCTACAAGATCACCTTCAAGCTGGACGGCCTGCAGGGCGACGTGGCCAGCCCCACGCACGCCCGCGAATCGATCCTGAACGCCGCGCTGCGGGTCCGCGCGGACGTGCCGTTCGCGTGCGCCGGCGGAGTGTGCGGCACCTGCCGCGCCAAACTGGTCACCGGCACCGTGACCATGGACGAAAACTACGCGCTGGAGCAGGATGAACTGGACAAGGGGTACGTCCTGACCTGCCAGAGCCACCCCACCAGCAAAGAAGTAACAGTCGACTTCGACGTGTAAGGAACCCATGATCTCCCTCTCCATCGCCAACAACGTCGCCGAAGTTGTTCTGGACGCACCGTACAAGCTGAACTCCCTGGACGAGCAGGCGCTCGCTGATTTAACTCAGGCGTACGACGACGCTGCTGCCGCCGCCTCGCGCGGTGAGGTGCGGGCGCTGCTGCTCAGGGGAGAGGGCCGCGCCTTCTGCGCGGGCCGGGACATTTCGGGCGTGACGCCGGAGACGGACGACGCCGAGGCGTACCTGGGCGGGCTGGTGCAGCCGCTGCTGAAGAAGATGAGCGCGTTCCCGGCGCCGACCTTCGCCGCGGCGCACGGTGCGTGCCTGGGGGTGGGGCTGGGCCTGTTGCTGGCCACTGACGTGGTCTACGTGGCGGAGAACGCCAAGTTCGGCTCGCCGTTTGCCAAGCTGGGCGCCACACTGGATTCGGGCGGGCACTGGTACTTCACGGAGCGGCTGGGGATGCACCGGACGCTGGACCTGATCTACACGGCCGAGCTCATCTCCGGCACGGAGGCCGTTGCGCAGGGGATGTTCAGCCGGGCGATGCCGGCCGATGAACTTTTGGACAACACCCGGGAAATTGTGACGAAGGTTGCCACAGGGGCCACTGGCGCTTTCACAGCGAGCAAGGACCTTGTGGCGCACATCCGCGACCAGCGGCTGGGCCTGTGGGACGCCATGGCAGAGGAAAACGCCGAGCAGGCGCGCCTCTGCAAGAGCGCGGACTATGCCGAAGGTTTCAGGGCCTTCCAGGAGAAGCGCGAGCCGCAGTTCGGTGGCCGGTGATCGAGCCTGTCGAAACCAAAGGTCCGGTGGTCGAGCCCGTCGAGACTGTCGAAATCAAATCACTCAATTGCCAGTTTCCCCCAACGATTTTATAGAGTTCACCTATGACAATGGGGAAATCTATTACAAAAGCCGTCATTCCTGCTGCCGGCCTGGGGACGCGCTTCCTGCCCGCCACTAAGGCGATGCCGAAGGAAATGTTGCCGGTGGTTGACCGCCCGGCCATCCAGTACGTCGTGGAGGAAGCCGTCAAGGCCGGCCTCGACGACATTTTGATGATCACGGGGCGCAGCAAGCGCGCCCTTGAGGACCACTTCGACCGTGAACCCGGCCTGGAGCGCGCGCTGGAGCTGAAGGGCGATCAGGGTCGCCTGGACCTGGTCCACGAGGCCTCTGATCTTGGTCCTATCCACTACGTCCGCCAGGGCGAGGCCAAGGGTCTGGGCCACGCGGTGCTGTGCGCCAGCCAGCATGTAGGCAACGAGCCCTTCGCTGTGCTGTTGGGCGACGACCTCATCGATGAGTCCGAGACCCTCCTCACCACCATGATGGAGGTGCAGCAGAAGACGGGCGGTTCGGTCATCGCACTGATCGAGGTGGACCCCTCAGAGATCAGTGCGTACGGGTGTGCTGACATCACGGCCATTGAGGGCGAGGACTACGTCCGCGTGAACAGCCTTGTGGAAAAGCCGGCCGCGGACGAGGCGCCGTCCAACCTGGCCGTCATCGGCCGGTACGTACTGCACCCGTCGGTCTTCGGCGTTCTGGAGAACACAGAACCCGGCCGCGGCGGGGAGATCCAGCTAACCGATGCGCTCCAGACCCTTGCCGCCGGTGAGGGTGAAGGCTCGGGCGTGTACGGCGTGGTCTTCAAAGGCCGCCGCTACGATACCGGCGACAAGCTGAGCTACCTCAAGGCAGTCATCACGCTGGCTTCCGAGCGAGTGGAGTTCGGCGAGGACCTGAAGACCTGGCTGAAAGCTTTTGTCGGCTGACGTCTGACGCTTTCGTGACGCCCTACGGGCCTGCCGCTGAACATCGGCGGGCCCATAGGCGCTTAAGGGCCGCAGCGGCCAGCACAGCGCCTAATACAGCGCCTCCTGTGTTTGTGACAAGATCCAGCAGGCTCGCGAACCGATTGTGAAGAAACAGCAGCTGGCCCAGCTCAATGCAGCCTGAGAAGAGCAACCCCAGAATTCCGATGTGCCACCAGTGCTTTTTCGGATAGGCCAGGGCTGCCACCGCGCCGAGCGGAATAAAGAGCGCTACATTGGCGGATGCTTCGACGAATTTGTAGTTGAACCACGCAGGAATTCCGTGGGCGTGGAGGAATTTCAGGACGCTGGCTAGTTCGCCCTTCACTGGCTCATCGACAGGGCTTGGCCAAAATGCCACCAAGGCCAGCGGCACCAGCATGGTCATCAGAACAACGCGCCAGAACCTCGGGTTACCGGGGCCTCTCAAGACACCCTCAGGTGGTTCTCAGCAGGGCAAGAGTGGCCATTCCCAGGGCGGCTACGGCAAGCACTGCGAGAAGTATGTAGAGGAGCGCCTGAGGTCGAGGGAGTGGAACAGAGAAATCGAACTCCCACGGTGTTCTGCGCCAATGTCTCCCCATAGTTCTTATAGATACCACAGACCGGTGGTTCAGCCCGTCAGCTCAGTGGTTGTACCTGTCGAAACCCTTAAACGCAGAGGGTGGGTGGTTCTCCGGTTTCCCGGAGAACCACCCACCCTCGTTGGTGCTGGTGAGTGCTGCGGTTAGGCAGCAACCTCGTTCTTTGCGCGGCGGCGAACAACAACCACTGAGGCTGCGCCTGCGGCCAGTGCGCCTGCGCCAACCAGCGTCCAGAGGATCAGGCCGGAATCAGCGCCGGTGTTGGCCAGCGGTGCGCCACCGGTGTTGGACAAAGGCGCGCCGTTGCTGGCAAAGGTCGGGTCCACTGCAACGGTTACGGGGCCGACGGTCACGCCTGAAATAGTACCCGTAGCGGTGATGGAGTAGGTGCCCGCTTCACCGAGCGAGAGCGGGAAAACGATTGCACCCTGAGCGTCAGCAGTTGTGTTGAACGTCTGGGGTGCAAGGAAGACAGGGATCTTGGCCGAGAAAGAGGTACCACCGGCGATGTTGGCGCCGCCGGCTGCGGGCGGGTTACCCGGTGTAACGGTGATGATCAGGGGTTCGCCGGCAAGGAATCCCTGGCCGCGGAAGACGAAGTCTTCGCCCGGGCCCACAGTGCCGTCAGAAACAGCAGCCTGAGGCGGGAGAGCCGGGTATTCGGCGGCAACGGCGGGTGAGCCGATAAGTGCAATTGAGCCTGCAAGTGCGAGTGCTGCGAGTGTTTTTTTCATCGTTGTCCCCCCGGAGACGTTAAGTTTTTGATGTATCCGAATTGAGGAGGATTCCTCTCCGCATGAGACCTGTGCGGAAATCCCGGATGTATATCCCACAAAGACGATACCATCCACTTCCGGTGGCCAGCAATCTCAATCCAATTGGTTTACATAGTGTTAATACGCAGTCCACGATTACTGTCCACATGAGGAATTCTTTGTGGGCAAGATCACATCTTTGACTGCTTGGACAGTGGGCGTGACAACGACGGTAGGTTCGGTGTGTTGCACAATCTTCCCGAAAGTGAACTCCACAGTGCGGCTTTCGCCTGGCGCGAGCCTAATGGCCAGAACGCCCACGGGCCTGTTGCTGTGGACGTATGGAGCGAAGTCAGTTCTCTGACCGTCGACTTTGGCAGTTTCTACGTTTGCTTGGACAGGACCGTACGCCACGATGTTGGTTTGAACTGATCCGGCGGGAACACCGAAAGCGCCACCACCGGTGACGTAGGCCGGGAGCGACGTTGCGGCGTCGGCCGAGGCAGTGTTTGTGCTCGTAACGCGAACGGTGGTTTGCTTGTACCCGTACTGCGCGCATTCCTTCACAAGCTGAACAGTTCGCTTGACGTGGTAATCCATCTTTGCGCCGGTGCCGTCGTTGAAGTAGACACCAAATTGGGCTGGGGCAACGCTTGGTCCAGCAATGGATCCGCTGACAGCGTACTTGGCTATGACAGACTGTTCGGCTGGCACTCCGGACCAGACTAGAACACGTCCCTCGTTGGTACCGCGCGTCAGCCCTTCGATTAGGCCCTTTGCGTTTCCCTTTCCGTTCGACAGGGCTGCAAAAATTTCTTGAGCAACACCGGCGAAGTAGACATCTTGGAGAGCGGGCCGATCGATCTTGGCATATACGTCAGAGAGCAAGGTCTGGACGACGTTCTTACCGGACAGCTCTGTGGGCAAGCCTACGGACGCGAGTTCCACGAGTTCCGGATTCGTGATCCTCACAGGGCCGGTAGCGTCCAGGATGTATCCCAATGCCACCGGGTCAATGGAGATCACACCGTCAACGCGCTGTCCGGACTTTCTCTCCCACATGGCCTGAGCGGTGCTGGCTGCTGTTGGAAAGTCAGGTGTGAGATTTACATCTTGCATGAACTTGCCCATGCGCCCGGAGTAGATCTGTTGTTGCTGGGGGTCCAAAGGCACTATTGGGGACATGATACCGATATCACTCGCGCTGCTTTGTGAGCCGAGCGTCAGACTTCCCTTGTCGAGGCTGAGAACGGCAAGCGCTCCAGGTATGCCGCCAGAGGCCCTAGTCTCGGCATTGTTCTGGATGATGAGGAGGTAGTTGCGTGGTGTTTGCGCGCCGAGCATTCCAGGGGCAATGTTCGAGGCGTTGGCGGCGGCGTCGAGAGCCCCGGTGAGGTCCTGCAGTTGATCTCTCGCAGTAGTCAAAGGGTCGGCCACTTGAGGCACCAGCTTCGTGGTATCGATCTGACGCAGCCTGTCCGCTGACAGCCGCACGGCATGGGCTGCCCCAGAAATTCTTGGCGAGGCTGATCTCAGCGGTTCCAGATCAGTACCTGAGGCACTGGGGAGAAGCGTTTCCCAATTGAGGGAGCTGTAGACCTTTACGAGCGGGGCGAGGCCGAGGTTGGCCACATCGTCGGCAGATCGGGCAACCTCGGCGACGGCGCTGAAGTTTGACCCAAGCCCTGGCAAGGTCGACGCCAAGGTCCAGAGAGGGTCGTCAGCGGCCTGTTTCGCCGTGGCCGTGTGGATGAGAAGTTCATTAACTGTGGCCGCAGCCCCAACGGCGTTGTTAGCAGCTATCTCCTCTTTAAGGGAGGGGATCAGGTGGGCCGCCGTAGTGAGTTCGGAGTTTATCTCTGAGGCTTTGCTTCCCAGCCATGCTGCACCCGACACCGCAATGAGAGAGATGCCTCCTGATGAGGCCAGCGCGACCACGAGTCGTCGGCGAAGACTTTTCCGGCCGGATTTTGAACGCCGTAGTGTCCCGAACTGGGCGATATTGGCCGAGGTGTCTTGAGTTTCAGCCATCGTCAGGGCCGTCCTAATCCACGGTAGTTCCATCCAGCAGCCCGCCACTTGGCCGCGTCCAAAACGTTGCGGCCATCGAGGACCCGGGGTGACGAAACTGACCCCGCCAACTCGTAGGGGTCCAAGTCGCGGTACTCCTGCCACTCTGTAAGCAACAGCAAAGCATCCGCATTCTGGACTGCAGCCCAAGTGTCGGCTTCATAGTGGAGCTCTGGGAATCTACGTGCGGCGTTGGCCAGAGCCTTCGGATCCGTCACGGTCACCACAGCGCCTTGCAGCTGAAGTTGTGCCGCAATGCTGAGGGCAGGCGAATCGCGAACGTCGTCGCTTTCAGGCTTGAATGCGGCGCCAAGCACGGTGACTCGCTTGCCCAGCAGGGACCCGTCGCATAAATGGCGCGCAAGCTCAACCACTCGGGTTCTCCGGCGCATGTTGATGGCATCTACCTCGCGGAGGAATGTCAGCGCTTGATCGGCGCCAAGCTCTCCGGCTCGGGCCATAAACGCGCGGATGTCCTTAGGTAGACAGCCTCCGCCAAATCCGATGCCGGCGTTAAGGAACTTCCGGCCGATCCGGTCATCCATGCCGATAGCGTCGGCGAGTTGTGTGACGTCTGCTCCTGCTGCTTCGCAGACTTCAGCCATGGCGTTGATGAATGAAATCTTTGTGGCAAGGAAGGAGTTTGCGGCCGCCTTGACGAGCTCCGCGGTCGGATGGTCGGTCACGAGACGGGGAGTCCCTGCTGCGAGAGGAGCCGAGTAAACGGCGTCCAGGACGGCAACTGCCGGATGGTCTTCTGAACCGTTGGAAACTCCGTACACGAATCGGTCAGGGTGGAGAGTATCCGCAACTGCGTGGCCTTCACGAAGAAACTCCGGATTCCAGACCAGATGCGCCTCAGGTTGTTCTCCGCTGAGAAGGTCCGCCAGACGTGAGGCCGTTCCCACCGGAACCGTGGATTTCCCCACCACGATGTCGCCTGGGGAAAGGTAGGGAAGGAGTCCTGTTGTGGCCGCGTCCACGTATTTGAGGTCAGCACCGTTTTCTCCCTTTTTCTGCGGCGTGCCCACACAAATGAAGTGCACGGCGCTTCCTGCGGCAGCTGCTAAGTCTGTGGTGAACGATAGCCGTCCTGTTTCCTGAACCTCCCTGAGGAGGTCTTCAAGGCCTGGCTCGTAAAAGGGCGCACGTGCTGCGGAGAGTTCTGCGATTTTCCGCGCGTCCACATCAATTCCGACCACCTCGTGGCCCAACTTCGCCATGCAGGCCGCATGAACAGCGCCCAGATAGCCGCACCCTATTACAGATATGCGCATTGTAATGGTTCCTTCCCCAATAGGTCAGTTGTCCACGCCGAAATGAGATCAGCGAGATCAGTAAGCGCCTGTGCTGCGAAAAACAGCGCGGACGGTTCGGAGGATAATAACGAGGTCGCCCGCCAGCGACCAATTTTCTACGTAGTACAAGTCCAAGCGGACTGAGTCCTGCCATGACAGGTTGGAGCGGCCACTGACTTGCCACAGTCCTGTGAGCCCAGGCTTGACCAGCAGACGACGGCGAACGTCGTTTTCATAGGCCGCGACCTCCAGGGGAAGCGGAGGGCGTGGGCCGACAAGACTCATTGATCCACTGAGGACGTTAAACAGCTGAGGCAATTCATCCACGCTGAATCGCCTCAGGAATCTTCCCATGGGTGTCACACGTGGGTCATTCTTCATTTTGAAGAGAGGGCCGCTGCCCTCGTTCTTCCAGGCCAAATCGGTTAGGCGGGCTTCGGCGTCGATCACCATTGACCGGAACTTGAGCATATAGAAGTGGTTCCCTTCTATACCCACTCGTTCCTGACGGAAAAGTACGGGACCCCCGCTTTCCAGTTTTACCAGGACGGCAACTAGGATCATTACTGGTGATGCAAGTAATAGCAGAAGGCCAGCTGCAAAAAGGTCAAAAAGCCGCTTCGCGACTCGTTGTCCTGCTTCAAGTGTCGGCGTCGTGACATGAATTAGAGGTAAGCCTGCGACCTGCTGCGTATGTATCCGAGGTCCAGCAATGTCTGTGAGGGCGGGGGCCATTATCAGCCCAATGTTCCGAGCCGCCAACTCCCATCCCAAATGACGGAGAGTCTGAGGATGCAATTGAACGCCCGCAGACACCGCTACCGCATCGGCGCCGCAGGCTTCCAACGCAGCAACTATGGACTGCGTGTCCGGTTTGTGGCCCACTATGGTCAGCCCCGAGTTCGGTTCCACCCCAGCGGCAGAGTGCTCTCCCGGCATGTACACCGCGACTGGGAGGTAGCCCGCGTGCTTGGCGCCATGCAGTGTCGATGCCAAGTGCGAGACGGCACCCGGCCCACCCACCAGGAGTAGCCGGGACATACTTTGGCCTTGCCCCCGCCTGACAGTTAGGTGTTGCCTGATCAACCACCGACCAAGCAGAAGGCCGATTAGCCCCACGGGCAGCGCCAGCCCTACGTACCCACGTGCCGTGTCAATTCGGAAGACGTAGGAAACTATGGCGATGATGCCGAACAACCAAAGCGAGGCTGCAGCGACTCGCTTGTATTCGTCCGGCCCCGACCCTAGAATCCTGCTCTGCCGACTATTCCAAGCTCCCAGCATGAACCACCATCCAGCGGCAAGGACCACGGAAAGCCAGACGTAAGGGACGTCTCGGCCAGCGGTACTCGATTCAGGGTCAAGGCCGAACCGTATCAGGAATGCCCCGACGACGGCCCATACAACGATGAAGGCATCAACTATTCGTAAGAGCCTTGACGAACGCCTGCGCCAATTGGCGTCCTCACTCACCGAGCATCCCCCATTCCAAACAACGACTTAGCTGCGAACAGACACAGTATTGTTTCTGAACCATTCGACTGTTGTTTGAATTCCGTATTCAAGTCCAATCGAAGCGGTCCATCCGGCGTCGGTCAACGTGGAAACGTCGAGCAGTTTTCTAGGCGTTCCATCGGGCTTGCTCGTATCCCATGCAATTTCGCCCGTGTAGCCGACCGCAGATGCAACTAATGACGCAAGCTCACGAATGGTCACATCGTTTCCAGTCCCCACATTGACCTGCGAAGGACCGTCGTAGTTTTCCAGTAGGTAAAGGCAAGCTGCTGCCATGTCGTCCACATGCAGGAACTCCCTACGCGGCGAGCCGGTTCCCCAGTTAGTTACGACCTGCGCGCCGGACCTTGCCGCCTCGTCGTAGCGTCTTATCAAGGCAGGCAAGACGTGTGAACCTGTAGGTGAGAAGTTGTCTCCCGGTCCGTACAGATTGGTTGGCATGGCCGAGATCCACGGAAGACCGTATTGCCGGCGAGTAGCCTGAATCTGCATGATTCCTGCAATTTTGGCAATTGCATATGCATCGTTGGTTTGTTCCAAGTGCCCCGTGAGGAGGGAATCTTCGCGTATCGGTTGTTCCGCAAATTTCGGATAGATGCAGGAAGAACCCAAAAACAGGAGACGCTCCACGTTATGTTCCCGTGCTGCATCGAGGACGTTTACCTGGATCCTCAAGTTGTCACTAAGGAAATCAACCGGATAAGTACTATTTGCAAGAATACCGCCGACCTTGGCAGCCGCGAGCACTACGTAGCGAGGCTTTGACTCCGCAAAGAAAGCGAAAACCGCGTCGCGATCCTTCAAGTCGAGTTCGGAGGAGGTGCGCCCGAGAAGATTCGTGAAGCCTTCGGCTTCTAGGTTCCGCCAGACGGCAGAACCAACAAGTCCCCGATGACCTGCGACGTAGAAGGTCGAGGAGCGGTCCAGCAATGTTGGTTTGAAGGTGACGTCGTCGGCCACTAGTTCTTCCAGCTTTCGAGCTCGACGGCGTCAATCCAGTGATTCCCTGCATGCTTGAGGGCTTCCATGTCAGCGTCGACCATGATTCGCGCCAACTCTGGCGTATGAACCGATGCCTTCCAGCCAAGCTTTTCCTGCGCTTTAGAAGCGTCTCCGACAAGAGCGTCAACTTCCGTTGGACGCAGGTATCGCTCATCAAAGCGGACATGGGTTTCCCAGTTCAAGCCGGCATGCTCAAATGAAATCTGAAGGAAATCGCGCACTGTGTAGTTGCCGCCAGTTGCCAGCACAAAGTCGTCGGGCTCGTCGGCCTGGAGCATGCGCCACATGCCCTCGACGTATTCCGCAGCGTAACCCCAGTCACGAACGGCGTCGAGGTTTCCCATATACAGCAGGTCTTGCTTGCCGGCTTTGATGGCGGCGACAGCACGCGTAATCTTTCGGGTTACGAAAGTTTCACCTCGGCGTGGCGATTCGTGGTTGAACAGGATGCCATTGACGGCGAACATGCCGTAAGCCTCACGGTAGTTCTTGGTAATCCAGTAGCTATATACCTTCGCTGCTCCATACGGTGAACGAGGGTAGAACGGAGTGTCTTCGTTCTGGGGGGGAGGCGTGGCGCCAAACATTTCCGATGATGATGCCTGATAGAACCTGGTTTCGATGCCGGACATTCGGACAGCCTCCAGAAGGCGAATTGTCCCAACTCCCGTTGTGTCAGCGGTGTGCTCGGGTTCATCGAAGGAGACCCGGACGTGGGATTGTGCCGCCAAGTTATAGACCTCGTCGGGCTTGATTTCAGCGAGAAGGGTTACCAGCCGTGCTCCATCGCTCAGATCGCCGTAGTGGAGAAATAGCTTCGCATTCGAATCGTGCGGGTCGACGTAGAGGTGATCAACGCGCGCGGTGTTAAACGTCGATGCCCGCCGGATCAGACCGTGCACTTCGTAGCCTTTTTTTAGCAAAAGTTCCGCAAGATAAGAGCCATCCTGCCCTGTGATGCCCGTTATAAGTGCGCGTTTTATCATTACTATCCCCATGATTTTGTCGATGTGTCGAAGTGGCGTCTGGTGCCGGCAGCAGTTGGCTCAGCGGATGACCCTGCAGACATCCTAGCCAATGGATCATGCGTTTCACTCAACGGCGCCGACCCATGACGGCGGGATTCGCTTGCGTTCGGGTCTGGCGGGTATCCTTGGCTTAGACGTTGGCTTGCACGCCTGCCAACGTAGTCGACGCATTGGGGAATGCCGCAGCCTTGTTCGTGATTGCGCCGGTAGCATTCGCGCAGACGTTGCTGGCTAAATCAACAAAGGATCTTGGGGAAATGACGCCAGTCTCAACTGTTGGGCCTTCGCTGTGGCCAGTCGGATTTCAGCAATTCGGCCCAGTCTCACTTGCGTCTGGTACTGGGACTGAGGCAGCTCACGGCCTTTGCGCCCTTGCCCAGCGATCGAAGGGCTCGTCCGCGGTCCACGTACATCTTGTTAATGCCTACACGACTTCACTTGCCGCACGAGACCGTCAATATGCGGATTTGTTTTCAACGGGAGCCCTTAACTTACCGGATGGCAAGCCACTCACTATCCTCTCCAGATTGCGAAGGAAGACGCCCAGACTGCACCACGTAAGGGGCCCGCAGCTGTTCCTTGACGTTTTTGATGTAGGCCGACAATATGGAATTCGACACTTCCTTCTTGGCTCGTCGCCCGAAGTTTTGGCCCGGCTTCAAGACACATTGTCGACAAGATACCCTGGATGCGACATTGTCGGAATTGAGAGCCCCCCGTATCGACCTCTGAGCGGGCCAGAGCTGGAATTACAGGATCTTCGGATCAGTACCACCACGCCCGACATTGTGTGGGTGGGCCTGGGAACACCCAAACAGGACTGGGAAGCGCGACGCTTGGCAGCCTCTATTGGTGCCACTACGATCGCAGTCGGCGCGGCGTTTGATTTTGCCGCGGGGACTGTAAAGGAGGCCCCCAAATGGGTTCGCTTGATCGGCTTCGAATGGTTCTTTCGACTGTGCAGCCAACCAAAACGCCTTTGGCGCAGGTACCTTATCGGAAACTTCGAGTTCCTCATCGTTGCTTGTAGGGATATCAAGGACAATGGATGGAGCGACGAAAAGTGACTGAGCCTTCATCTATGCCGACGCGGCGACTGTCCGAAGCTCTGTGAATCTGAGCATGAACCTCAAGCCAATGAGCCATCAGAGTCACATGACGCAGGATCTTGGACATGAGCCCGAGCCTCGGAGATTCCAGATGTCGAAAGCTCATTGGGGTTGGGCAGGGGGAGGCGCCGCCGGCCTTGTGTTGGCCATTCTAGTTGCGTGGGGACGGTTCCCACTCGTGTTGGCGGCCGTTTCAGCAGTAGCCTTGGCTGGAATCGTTGTGTTGGCTACCATGAGCAACCGGCCAAAGTTAATGTTGATGTTTTTTCTCAACGCTTGTTTGCTAGTCGTTGCCAAGCGCGACATAGGTGGAATTGACTTCGTAGTACTACTGTCTATGCTTACAGCGTTAATAACGGCTTTTGGCTTTGCGGCCAACAAGCGCACACTCAATGCAACCGCGACCTTAACTCCGGGCAACGCAAACTTTGGCGCCGTGCACTTTAGCCTCATCGGCTTCGCGGTCTGGGCGATCATTTCCACGTTGTCTAATTCGCAAAGCCTGCTTAGCCTCATGCCATGGATAAGCGGTATCACTTTCGCAATCTTGATTTCTTGGACCCCACTTTCGCAATTGCCTTCATTTGCCAGTGCCCGCCGCGCGGTCTTAGCCGGCGGGGCCATCGCGGTTACCTACGACCTGTATCTACTCGGCACCGGGCGTGCGTTGAACGTCGGTACGTTCAACGCAGGCAGATTCGTGGGGTCTTTAGGCGATTATGAACTAGTCGCAGAATTCTACGGTGCGATAATTTTACTCGGCCTGACGGCAATATTTTTTGATAATAGTCGAATATGGAGGCTGGCATCCGGTGCGCTTTTAGTATCAAGCTTCATCCTTCTCCTGGCTACGCAATCAAGAGGTCCGATAGTCATTCTGTGCGCGGTTGTTCCAATGCTTGCTTTGACATCGGCATTCCTATTCCGTGAATCAGCCGGAAAGACTCTAGCCGTAGTCGGCGGACTGACCGTAGCGATCTTCGCTTCAATCGGAACCCTTTCAACATTGCCCCTATATGCACGGCTTACTTCGATTCAACTCGATGGCAGCATAGAATCAACTCTAAACAGAGCGAGTGTTTGGGACTACTTCACTCAACTACCGGGGTTTGTCGAGTCGGGTCTAATTGGTAACGGGTTTGATTATCCATATGAGCAAATAGGAACTTTTCCTCACAGTCTTTATCTGTGGCTTCTGTGGTCCGGTGGGATCGTTATCCTTGTCTTTTTCGTATTGTTGGTTTCTTTGATCTTATGCAAGCTTTTGCGAGGAATTTTCCTCCGCCGTACAGCATCTCTGAGCGCTGCCGTTATCGTTCTGTACATTCTATTGGATGAAGTAAAAATCGAAGCCGCCCGCACCTCCCCTTCAGTGTGTTTCCTGTGGGTTGTCTTATCGCTGGCGATACTTGCTAGCCGAGAACAGAGAGAATTGTGAATAAAATGATAAAGAAGCCCGTTGGCGCCCTTCGGCATTATTTCGCGCTCGTGAAGCCATTTAGGGTCACTGCCGTGGGCTCCATTATCGTTTTGGCCCTGAGCGGTGTGGCCGAAGCACTGGGATTAGCAAGTATTCTCCCTTTGCTCAATCAGGGTAGCCCGACCATCGGTTCCTTACTTCCGATTCTGACGCTATTGACAGTGTTTCTCGTCCTGTCAACCCTGCTGAAGTACCTTGGTGACTCTCTCATCAGTCGGGTTACCACCTCGGTCGAAGCCAAAGCACGGCGTCATCTGATGGAACGACTAGTGGCGGGGCCGTGGTTGCAAGTTGGAAAGCTAGGCCAGGGCGAGATCACGGCTGCTGTTATGTCAGAGGCCACGCAGCTTTCGAACGGTGTATATTCCTTGCTTTCAGGGATCGGAACGTGCGTTGTTGTAATCATACTCATTACGGCATCTGCTGTATTGACACCTAGTCTACTTGGCCTTGCATTTCTGTTCATTGTTGTCTCAGCTCTTATTTTTCGCCTGCGACTGAAGCATGTTCGACAAAATGAGCGAAGATTATCCGGAACGACGACAGAGATTGCGGAGGACGTATCCTCATCTCTGTCGGACATAAAGTTTTTGCGTGAGTCAGGTAGCGACCGCGAGTGGCTGATGCGCTCCCAAGAGAGTGCTGACCTGCTGGGGCGGCTGCGACGGCGTCAGATTATGCTGCCTTCAGCGACAAGAACCATGGTTGATTCTGTTGCGGCGGTATTCTTGGCCTTAGTCGTCGGCCTAGCACTTCTTATACAAGGGGACATAACGCTAGGTTTGGTGTTTGTAGCACTTTTCTATCGAATAATCCCGAGAGTTCAGGCCGTTCAGAATCAGTTGAACACGGCTCTTGGTCAAATCACGTGGATCGAAAAGTGGGATGCACGAATGGCCAGCCTGGCGGATTCTCATATCGGATCCTCGGGGCTGGACATGATGCCGAGTGAAGGGTCATCGAGCCGAAGTGGAGAGGATCCGCCGGAGTTTATTCTTCGCGGAGTATCGCATTCTTTTCCCGGTCGACACGTGGCTGCGCTTGCTGAAATTGATCTCGTAATTCGTTCGGGCGAGCGCGTTGCGATTCTGGGACCGAGTGGCTCAGGAAAGACAACGCTGCTTGACATCCTTCTAGGATTGTTTCCACCATCTGCTGGAATCATTCGGGTAAATGGTGCGGACCTAAATGTGGACGCATGGGGTGACTTCCGTCGGTCTATTGGTATTGTTCCGCAGGACGTTCCAATTCGCCGCGGGACGATGGCTGAGAACATTCATTGGGACCGCCCTGCTGATGTCGAACTTCTTGCTCGAGTGCTTCGGATGACGCAACTTGAAGAGCTGGTTGATCAACTGCCTTCCGGAGTTGATTCGTTCATAGACTCCAAGTCAATAGGGCTATCTGGAGGCCAACGACAAAGGGTGGGTCTGGCGCGAGCTTTGTACAGACAGCCTTCGCTTTTGATTTTAGACGAGGCTACCAGCGCGCTAGATTTGGACACTGAAAGGGCAATCTTGGAGGCAGTTAGTAGAATCCCTTGGGAGATGACTGTGATAGTAGTTACACACCGCCAAGCGGCCCTAGATTTTGTGGATCGAAGAATCGATCTCGTCAACGGCAGGATTCTACACTCTCATCAGAATATGGAGTTGGGCTCATGAAAGACGCATTAGTTATATGTACTCGCAACAGACATGCAGACATAAAGCGCTGTCTAGATTCGTTGTTGCAGCAGCGGAGAATGCCGTTAAGGCTTCTCGTAGTAGACAGTAGCGATAGCGAGGACACTGCAGATCTCAGTCACCAATATAAGAGTGAAGGTGGGCTGCCGTTTCTTGAATATGTCCACACCGCCCCTGGTCTCACTTTGCAGCGAAATGTCGCACTTAGAACGCTTCAAGAGGACGTCGAGGTGGTGCATTTTATCGATGATGACGTAGAGCTTGAACCGGAGTACATCGAAGAGCTCATGAAGGCGTTTGAAATGGACCCGACCCTGGTTGGCGCAGGAGGATTGATAAAAGGGGGGAACCGGAAAAAAGCAAGGATCGTCGCCCGGCTTTCGGGACGAGACAGTATACACCCAGGTAGGGTGCTATCCACCGGCTTTAACATTGGGGCGCATGAGACACCGTTCGACGTGGACGTCGATTGGCTGCCCGGGTGTTCCATGTCATTTAGGCTTGCGATGATAGATGGGCTCGCGTTTGACGAACGCAGGGTCGGATATGCGATCGGAGAAGACGCCGATTTCGGGTTGCGGGCAAGTGCGCGAGGAAAACTCAGGCATGTACATGCCGCAAGACTCCACCACCACCAGTCGCCGGTCAATCGTCACAAGCGGCCCTTGCTCGTTCGCATGGCGGTTGCCCACCGCTGGTCCCTTGCCGAGGACAACCTTGGGAGGGTCCGGCGGTCTATGGTCGTGTATGGCACTCTGACCGAATCTGTTACCTATCTTGTCCGCTTCCTTTTGTCCCGTTCACATGACCGGCTGTGGTGGGACTGCTGTGTGGCGGGAGCGGCCGGACTGCTGGATGTCACTAGGAGACGAGCCTAAGTGAACATAGATGATGGCGTTTGTGCCTACCTGACGGGTGGCTTGGGCAATCAGATGTTTGTTCTTGCTGCGGCCTGGGAACAGGCTGAACGTCTCAATTGCCCTCTTTATATAGATGCCTCCAAATACGTCAAGGGAGACTTGAGGTCATTTGAGCTGGGTTCGCTGGCGCTGCCGGGCGAGGTCGTTTCAGATGAGTCGCCGTGGCTGGATCTTGGCCGTCGTTCAAAAAGACTCGGTCTATCAGCGCGGACGAGAAAGCTTCGAGTTTATAGAGAGGAGTCTTTCGGTTATTCCGCGAAGATCAACAAAATTGTCCCAGGCACGACGATTTTTGGATACTTTCAGTCGCCTCAGTATTTCTCGGGCATCGCCGATCGTATGGCGGACCTAATTTTGAGCAGTCCGGCGACTGTGGCGGAACAAAGCGTCATGGAGGCCTTGGTGAATAACGGGCGCGCAACTGTCCATGTTCGCCGTGGGGATTACATGACGTCGCATACACAAGCCGTTCACGGCCTTACGTCAAGTGACTATTTTGAACGTGGACTAGGGCTGATCCGCAAGATATCGTCGGTTGACAAGGCGACAGCATTTTCGGACGAGCCAAAGGTGGCCCAGAATGAGTTGGGATACTTACCCAACGTGAATATCTTCATGAAAAATTCTGAGTTATCTAGCCTGAATACGATAAAAGCTATGTCGATGGGTAGTGGCATGGTCATGAGTAATTCGTCCTTTAGCTGGTGGGCTGCTTGGCTCATGGCACGACGAGGACCACATACCATAATTGCACCGAGACCTTGGATGTCGAGCGGAGAGAGTGCCGCTGACCTCCTGGGTGCTGATTGGTTAACTCTGGATGCAAGAGGAGCGTAGAAGCATCGCTGAACTTGAAGTATTGGAAATGAGTCGCCGGCAGCTGTGTGTCATTGCAGTATGCACGTATAAGCGACCCCTGTTGCTGCGATCGCTATTGCAGAAATTGAATGCACAGCCATTCCCGAATGCCGAAGTCGATGTTCATGTTCTGATAGTTGACAATGACATCGAACAATCGGCGAGGGTTGTCTTTGATGATTGCAGTTCTGGCTTCAAAAATGTGACTATGCACTACTTGCCGGCTCAGCCGCAAGGCCTTGTAATAGCTCGGAATGCCGCTCTGGACTATGCTAAGTTTTTGGATGCGCCAGTAATCTTTATTGACGACGATGAGAGCCCCCGCAGCGACTGGTTTCAAGCACTTTGGGACATGCATATGGCTTTTCCCCGAGATGTTATTGCAGGCCCAGTAGTTCCGCAGTTCGAAGTGGAACCGCCGTTCTGGTGCGAAAGTGGGGCCTATTGGAACCGGCCAACTTTTGAAGACGCCAGCGTATTGCAGAAGCCAACAGGCGACGGTAATATCCTGTTTCCTCCCGCCCTAGTCCAGAATTGGCGTTATTCGCTCCGGTATAATACATCCGGTGCGCAGGACACACATTTATTGACTAGATGGATTGCAGCGGGCCAGGGCTTGCGCTGGAGTGCGCGAGCAGTCGTCACAGAGATCGTGCCGGCGGGTCGCATGACATTCAGATACGCGCTAGACCGGGCCTATTTTAGTTCCTTGGCTTACGTCTGGGTGGATCGAGAATTTGGCTCGTCCGCCGCATGGACGCTGTTGAGGGCAGGGCGGCGATTGACCATCGGCTTCGCTGACTATGCTGTTTCCCTTTTACGACGCGACATATGGATACGCCACCGAGCGCTGCTGCATTTTTCGTCTGCTCGAGGAACGTTCGATGGGCTGCGGTTGACCTCTTTTGACCGATACACGGACTACCAGATTGATGCTTCTACTAAGTCGTAGTCAAGGAATGGATTTGGTGTCGGAGGTGAAATTGGCTAGGGCCCGGCCGGGATATGTGCTTCGGTGACTGTTGAGGGCTTCGTGGATGGGGGGAATTGATTCCGTGTCGTAGCTGAAAAAAGGGGCCCGTGGCCGTGCTGGGATGAGTGCGTCTAAGCATTCAACCTGAACAGGATTACGAGCCATGATTGAGCATACCGGCTCTTCAAGGTTCCCGGGGAAATAGGTTAATCACTTCCATCTCATCTCCCTGGGCGCACCGGATGCTGCTCGTGCGCCCCGGCGACACGCTGACCGCGAACGCAGCCCGCCGCCTGGCCGACGTCGTCGCAGCCGATGACTCGACAGGCAAGCTGGAGGCGGTGTGGAAGGTCAAGGAACAGCTGCGGGAACTGCCTCGCACGAACTCCCTGGGAGACGCTGCCGCCGCGAAGGACGAGCTTAGAATTCTTGTTCAAGCCGCCACGCGCCTGAGACGAACCAACAAGCTCCTAAATGGAAAGGGCCCATTGCGGTCGCGCTAGACGATCAGGCTGAACGACAGCAATACTACTTGCAGTTCGTGCGGCTTCTTGAGAATGGACCCGAGGGCCGAGGCGACTTCTGCGTCCAGTGGTACGTCCAAGACCCACCAGGTGAGCGTCAAAGGAAGAACGCGACATTTCGCCGGATCCGTAGGTCAATGCCCGTTGTATCCCTTCGAAAAACCGAGCCGCCATTTCTTCGATAGTATATTTTTCGCGGGCGGATCTGCATGCTTCCTGCATTGTTCGTAGTTCTTGCTTGTCTGTGAGTAGGCGCATCAAGGCTTTGGCATAGGATTGCTCTCCACCAGCCGAAACGACACATGTTTTGCCATCTTCCAAATACTCAAATTCCGGACCGTGCCACGGCCAGGGTGTCGTCACAATTGGGCGACCAGTAGCGAAGCTGTCAACCGCTACAAGTCCTACGCGTCCTGGCATACAAATTAGGTCCGCCGCCGCTATGGCAAGGGCCTTCTCGGTTCCAAAGAGCGGACCTAGGTATCGGAGCCACGGTTCGGTTTCGGTGAGCCGCTCTACGCTCTCTCTGAGGGGACCACTGCCCACAACGAGGAGCCGGAAATTTTCGTTCATCCGGAATGCGTGTCTACATGCCTCAAAGAGAAAAGGAAGTCTCTTGGATTCATCGAGGCCCCCGACAAAGATTGCGGTCAAGTGCGAGAGCTGTTTCTCTCTGCGAAAATCACCAACCTGAGCCGGCGATATGCGGGACATATCGTTTTGGAGGTCGGCTGTATCAATTGAGTTCTGAACAACTGTGGTCTGTGCGAGGGGGTATCCACTGGACACGACCGAATCCCGCGACCCTTCGGTGTAAGCAAAGAACCAATCTGCCGCGCGGGTCAACCTGGACATAGCCTGCCGTTTGATCCATGACGGGCTTGTGACGAAGTCCCGTCCATGCCCCCAGAGGCAAATTTTCCGGCGCTGCCATGGTGACAAAAGTAGCCAGTATGCATCGATATTGCGTCGAGCTTGCTCCATAATGACAAGATTCGCCGTTGAGATGACGGGCGCGACGCGTCGAAAAACCAGGCGCGTATTTGCAATCCTGACTTCCGTTTGGGAGATTGGAATAGTGAATTCCGCAGGAACCGAGTCTTGGCGCTGGTGCTGATTCCTGTTGGCTGTGCCCGCCGCAATTTGAATATCAATACCATTTTCGGCCCCGAGTTCAATCAAACGCCGAAAGAACGGCACCCGGTACTGAGGAACATACTCTTGGAGTATTACAACAATCGGTTTTATCATAAGGATCCTTTATGAGTCAGGCTACACATCTGGACGATCATGAAAAACCAAGCAAACCACATGGTAGTCAGTAAGCTAAGGCTATCGCGCTCGGCCGTGCGTAGTTTAGATTCTTATTTTCAATTAGAATCTAAACGACTGCCGGGGAATACCTTAGGGGGTTGTTCCGGGCTATTTAAAATCATCTTGCTGAAATCATCATCACGTTGATGATCTTCAGTACGTGACGCGGTGCGATTGGACTTGGCCGCTGCTCGGGGTGGAGTTCTTACTTCCTGACTGCTGTATGAGTAGCTGTAAGAATACGCATCCGGTCCTCGTGCCGGAAGCCGGTTCAGGACTACTCCCAGGAGGTTAGAGCCAACCATTTGCAGGGCGCTCAAGGACTTTTCGAGATCTTGTCGCTTCAGCTTCTGTGATCCAATCACTACGATTACCCCACCAACATGCTGCGAAAGTACTGCGGCGTCGGTAACTGGAAGCAGTGGCGGCGCATCCACTACAACTGTGTCGAAGGCATGTTCCAGTCTGAGAATAAGGTGCTTCATCTCGTCAGATCCTAAGAGCTCACTAGGATTGGGCGGGATCTGGCCCGAAGCCAGTACGAAGAGATTTTCGTCGCCCCACGGTTGTAGTAGATCGTTGACATCGGATGAACCAACGAGCGCTGTGGTCAAGCCTATGCTGCGGTCCAATCCTAAGTATTCGTTGACCATTGGCCGCCGGAGATCAGCGTCGACCAAGCAGACCGTCTGGCCTGCTTGTGCAAGCGCGATAGCAAGGTTTGTTGCGGTTGTGCTATTTCCCTCGCCTGGTACGGAAGAAGTCACGAGTACCGTTTTTGCCTGTCCTGTGACATTGGCAAACTGTAGGTTGGTGCGAAGCTGACGGAAGGACTCGGCCCGCGGGCTCTGGGCCGGCGTCTGGGTCAACAGCGGCTTCCGAGTCGCTGCTTGGTCAAATGAGATACCGCCCAGAATCGGAGCATCGGTGACTAGCCGCACATCAGCTTCGCCTCGGACCCGATTGTCTAGCGAGAATCGAAGTATCGCGATGCCGATGCCTGTTCCGAGGCCAAGAAATGCCCCTAGGAGCAGATTCATCCGTGTATTGGGTGCAGAGGGAGATCCAGGAACCGTTGCCGGAGTAATTATCG
This sequence comes from Arthrobacter sp. Soil762, assembly GCF_001428335.1. Classification (GTDB taxonomy): domain Bacteria; phylum Actinomycetota; class Actinomycetes; order Actinomycetales; family Micrococcaceae; genus Arthrobacter. Next base: position 603,991 of record NZ_LMSG01000012.1, on the reverse strand, counting down.
ACAGGCTTACCGGCGAGGTTCCTCCGGTCTTTGGCCGTTCTAGGCCATCCACCGCCTTTACCAGGCTGTTTGCCACGGCTTGGGCTATGGCTGCCGCCTGAACGGGAGAGGTGTCGTTCACCGAGATGTTGATTAATACCGTATTCAGGTCCGTGCTGGCTCGAACATTTGATGCCAGCGCCCCAGCGGTCGTGTTCAGCCCGAGAGCTATAATGACGGGATCGAGAACGACTGGAGTGTTCACTGTTTTCACATAGGACTGGACACGCGCTTGGCTGAAGGAGTTGCCCTGTTGCATCTCCTGGACCGAACCAGAGTTTTGGATTGCCACGAACAATTGCGTCTCGGACGTGTAGGTAGGTTTGGAGAGTATGCTCGTTGCCCCGGCAACGAGCAGTCCTGCCATAGTCGCCGCGACGACCATTATCCAGCTGCGACGCAAAATGCGCATGTAGTCGTGTAGATCCAAACCGGAGTCCCCCTGTGTCGAATGGCTGGGCACGCCAGTCGGCACGCCACCAGAACGGCATTATCTGTGCGGTCTGGTCAATTGTACCCGCCACGCATACACGAAATTCACAGTGACTCTTCCCTGCACAGGTCCAGTCTGGCACTCAGACCGAAATTGCTTTCTCCGGCGCGACGTAGCTCCTGAGCGGTAAGGAATCACTGCGATTGGGAGACCGTCACCACCGAGGATGTCGCAGGCGGAAACACGCAGGATAGTCGCTTTCGATGGCGTCACCCTCGGCTTCGAGTTCCAGAGGACCCCGCACTCATGCTGCTTTCGGTGCGCAATGGGCTCGTGAGCTGAATGCGGAGACTAATCGTTTGACCGGCCGTGGGGTACGGCATGGCGATCAATTCGGAACCGGGCTGCGGCACCTCACGCTGACAAACAACTACTTTGCGTTCGGGGTGGACGGCTTCGCCTCGTTCAACAAGACCCGGAAGTAGGGATTTGGGGTAGGGTGCGCTGTTGACCAGCAGCCTTTTGTCAACGGCGTATTCGTCGTTCGCAGAGTCCCCGGGTTGCGGCCCGCCATGACCACCGCTTCGGCGACTGCCTTAAGGCCGGGGATGTTCCGTTACGTGGCCGACGCGGTTGAAACACGGGTCCATAGTGGCTGCCTTGTGAAATGTGCGTCGGTTCTGACCGACGCCGCTGAGCAAATGGTGAAGTCGGAGTTTGAGCGATTGTGTTGGCCGTTTAGCGAAGTTTCTCGATACTTGGTTAAGTCCGGTCGAGCCTCTCTGCCGGGCTGCGAGACGCCGCAGAATTGCCACCTATTAGGCGCACCTTCGGTGGGAAGGTCTTATACGCTTCCTTGATCAGGACGTCCTAGTGGGCCGCAATTGCTGTGGCAGACTGTGGGAGTGAGTGACGACGACCGCTACGATATTGTCTTCTTGGCCCTTGCGCAAAATTGCGCTGACACTATTCCCGGCGTCGTGCGTGGACTGGACACCCTGCGCCAGTCGGGGATGAAAGTTATTGCGGTGATAGGGGAAAACGGCTCTGCCGACCTGACCCGAGAATTGCTTGAGGAGGCTGCGGCCTCAACAGGCATGGTCTCGGTGGTCGACACATCCTTCATGTCGGAGGCAACTGAGCGACTGCAACGCATGGCTCTCGGACGGCAGTTCTTGGCTGGCTACGTCAAGAAAATGCCCCTGACGGCAATGGCTATCTGTGTTTTAGACGTGGACGAACCGTTCTTGGAGCATCTAGATCCCGTGGTTCTCCAGTCGGCCCTGCAAAGGGTCAAGGATGATGACGTTTTCGCTGTGTCTGCAACCTCCCGTCCGACCTACTACGACCTGCTCGCTTTTGAGGATGAAGATCGATCCTTCGCGGATCTCGATAAACGTATCCAGCGAGTCCAACGTAATCCTTTTGAGTACTACTCGTTCTTCCAAAACGTCATCTACCCTGAGCAACGGCGGCTCACATCTGACTCCGAAACGCGGTGCCGATCGGCTTTCAACGGGCTGTGCCTTTATGAAGCCGAAAGTTACGCCATGGGCTCATACTTGCCGCCCGAGAACGGCCCGTGGATTTGCGAGCACATTACGTTTAACAGGTCAGTCGCAATAGGGACAGGACGCCACATGGTCGTTGACGGGGCGCTCGTGCTCCCGATGCCTTCCGAGCACGGACGTCGGACGCTGCCTGGATTCTTTTGGCAGCGCCTGAGGAAACTTCTGAAGCTTGTGACCAGAAGATTAGGGTTGAATGGCTAACTCAAGCGATTGCCATTGGTGCGATGTCTGTCTTCTCCATCCTCCAGGCCGCCTACGAAACGCTGTCCGAGGGGGCAGCCAAGAACGTGCGACGGGACGTGATGTTCGCAGCCTTGAGTGCTCCAAAGTCGACGCTGTGGACCATGCCTGCGGCGCTCAGACCGCCGCCGGATGAATAGTGTCACCCGTGACCGGATTGTTGATGTGTTTCGTAATACGGGCCACTCGCGTCGGCGCCTTCAGCTACTTAAACGAGGTGCCTGTGCACCCCACAGTCGTCTGCCAGCATCATTTCATAACGGTACCGGACGAGCGGATGGCGGCTCAGTTTTCCGTTGCAAAGCCGAACGGGTTCGAGCTCTGCCAGCGCCAGTGGTCCTCGCACATCTTGGCCAGATCTCGCTGGGCCGACCAGCCGAGGTGCTCCAGGGCAGCAGTAGCATCTGCATAGCTCCTTGCCGCATCCCCGGGGCGGCGCGGTACGAATTCGTAGGGAATGGAACGTCCCGCGGCCGCGCTGAACGCCTGGATGACTTCCAAGACGGATGACCCACGGCCGGTCCCGAGATTCCACCGGAACGTGCCGGTCTTGTTCCCCGTGTATTGGAGGGCAGCAAGGTGACCTGCGGCCAGGTCCATTACGTGTATGTAGTCCCGTATTCCGGTCCCGTCAGGAGTCGGGTAGTCGCTGCCAAAAACCAGCACTTTGTCACGGCGCCCCACTGCCACCTGCGCAATGAAGGGCACAAGATTGTTTGGGCGGCCTTGGGGGTGTTCGCCAATACGTCCGGACTCGTGCGCACCGGCGGGATTAAAGTAGCGCAGAAGCGTGATGCTCCACCGCGGATCAGCCGCACTCAAGTCAGACAGAATATCCTCGATCTGCTCCTTGGTCCGCCCGTATGGGTTTGTCGCGTCAAGAGGCAGGGACTCGGAAAGCGGCACGTGCTCGGCGGCGCCGTAGACGGTTGCGGATGAACTGAAAACCAGCCGACGCACACCGGATTTTTCCATGCTGTCCAGCAGGTTTAGCGTGCCGATAACATTGTTTCTGTAGTACTTCAGCGGATTCTCAACGGACTCGCCCACCGCCTTGAGCCCCGCGAAGTGAATAACTGCGTCGATGCCGCATTCGGCGAAGACCGAATCGATAGCGTGTGCATTAAGTAGGTCGCCTCTACGGAAGTCGACTTTCTTGCCGCTCAGTTCCTCGACCCGCTGCACTGACTCTGGACTGGAGTTCACTAAGTTGTCGAACACGACAACATCGTGCCCATTCTCCAAGAGACAAAGCGTTGTGTGTGATCCGATGTAGCCGGCGCCGCCGGTGACCAAAACCTTCATGGCCTCAGCTTAGGTCCGGTTCGCGCTTTCTGGAAAGACCGTGGGGGCAGACGTCCGCGGCATGCATTTTCGTTGTTCCCGCCACCGCCACAGTTCAATCCCCGGTCGCCCCACAGGTGCCCGAATGGCGGTGTGTCCGATTCCGCTAACCCCTAGCCGCGGCAGAATGTTGCCTCTACTCTTCGGCCGTATTATGGCTGGTCACAACTTCAAGTGCTGCGGCCATTTCGGGCTCCTTCCGTACTGGCCGGCGTTCAAGGCGTTCAAGTAGTCCCACGCCCGCCCGAGCAGCTCGGCAATCAACGACGCCTCTTGTCCCGGTCACCGGACCAGACAGGGAGCGCAAATGCCAGTGAAAGCTAGCAGTGCCGCGGAGGTGGAGTTCCTTGTGATCCGGCGCTGAAGCCTCCGGGGTTACCTGCCCTGGGCTTTGTTTCCCATGTGAACTTCAAGTCGACAAGCGGGACATCAACGACAACGAACTCAACGTCCTCGACGGCCCTGCCACTGAGCCCGCCGCGGCGGGCTCCGCGCGGATGAACGTGAAGTCGGGCGAAGCTGTCGCCCTGGCCAGTTCCTGGTAGGCCAGGGTCGACTAAGCGCTGGGGCCCCGCCATTCATGGCCGCAAAGTTAATTGTTTGGGGCGGCGCTGATGGTTGCATGGACGATCTGGCGTGCCTTGGCATTCAAGGCTGGTGTCCCGTTCCACGAAACCGGTCTGCTGTCGGGGAGATTGTTATCGGGCTGGCGCTGCCCGTCGCCGCACGGCAGGACTGGAGGCTGCGCACAAACGTCGGAGCATGGCGGATCGCGATCGGAGGGTAAGTGGCCCTGGCTGATTTGAACTCACGGTCATCCGACTGGAGCTTTCTTTCGGCGGGACGGCAGCCCGTTCCCTGAGTTTCCACGACCCGATCTAGCTTCCGGTCACTGTCATGCTTGTCGCAGCCGCGCGAGTGCAGATTTAGATTGGCGAGCGTGTACCGCTCCGGAAAGCTTCGCTGGCGCGGCTGGGCGCGTGGTCGTTCGCCGTCTGCCGCATTCAGGCAATCATCATCGGCCATGCCATGAACTTCCTTTCGCCCGAGATCGCCATCGCTGCCGGCGATATTCCACTTTCTGCACGCCCCTTCAAAGGCTCCTCGCTCTTACATCGTCCGCATGCGGCTAGGCCAGGCCTACGAAGGACGCCTATCGCTCGTAGGTCGTTCTGCTTGCTATGGTTGCCCAATGGGGAGACAAACAATTACGTACGACCTGAGCGGCCGGCTTGGGAATCATCTTCAGCTATGGGCTTGTGCCCGGACGTTATCAATCCGAAATGGTTGGGATTTCGAGTACCAGCCGATAGCTCACGAAACTGACTTCGCCATCGCAGAGACCTACCCTGAACGGCGAAGCCGTTGGAACGACCTAGGCAAAGTCTTCAGCGGTCGACGTCACCGTCTGCGTGGCCATGAATGGCATCTGGAGGACAGCCAGGTCGGAGAACTGCTCCCGAACGTCTCGCGCCCGAACGCTCAGTATGTCCTGGATTGGTCTGCCATATATACACGGGTTGACGAGTTCCGGCCGCAGCTAATCCGCGAACTGCTGGGTCAACATTCTTCTTCCATCCCCCGGGACGTGACGCCCGGAAGGGGAGGCGTCCATATCCGCCGGGGTGACGGCGCTTACCTGATGCCAATGGACTACTACGCCCGAGCCATCAAGGAAGCAGGCCTCGACGAAGTTCACCTGTTCAGCGACGGTCCCCTTGATGAGATCGTGGACGAGCTTGGCACCCTTACCGACGCCAAGCTCGTCGCTCATCACGGGAGCCCAGTGGAGGACATGCTGGCTTTAGCCAGCTACAGCACTATCATCATGTCCTTCTCGTGGTTCTCCTACTGGGCGGCATTCCTTTCTCACGACGCGACCGTATATGCTCCGAGGCTCTTCAGTTACTACCCGCAGTGGATACCGTTCGACTGAACGCGCTAGTGCTCAGGCCGTCAGAAACCCTTAAAAAGGAGCCTGTGCGTGGATTGCCAAGGTGTCCAGCTTCGCTCGCGTCACAAATGGCACCTGAGCAGGCCCATTCGCGTGGCTGGGTAGGATGATGCGCATGACAACTTATGGTGCGATGGTAATCGGTCTCGAAGACAGCTATCGCGGCGAACCGTTAGAGGCGCAACTGTCCGGCTATGGGATCACTTATACGCGCATACCTGGGGTCATCGTCGACGATCAGCCTGGCGGGATGGCCGATCACGTAGACCAGGCAGCGGCACGTGTCCTCCAGCGCCGCGAGTTGACTAAGGGTGAGGTCGGGTGCGCGCTAGCCCACCGCAGTACATGGGCAGCACTACTATCTAGCAGCGCACAGTTTGCCCTCGTTTTCGAGGATGACGCGCGACTGACACGCGAGCCTCTGGATCAGAACGTGAAGTGTGTCCTCGACTCTGAACACCCCGTCGTTGTCTTGCTGGATTCATATGCGGACCACACTGTGGTGTCGAGGCGAGCACGGCACGTTGGCGACGTCTACCGGACCTTGGTGCCAGCTCCGGGTGCATGGGCCTATGCCCTAAATCGGGCAGCCGCGGATGTGTTACTGGAGAGGGGCGAACCGATTTCGTCTGTGACGGATTGGCCGGCACGTGTGGCGCACAAGGTGTCATTCCATGTCACATATCCGCCACGAGCCCGAGTCGATATGAATGTAGCATCCAATCTTGAGGCCAGTCGTACCGAGTTGGAGAACGAAGCTCCGGAGGCGCCAGTGCTCAAGTTCGCCAGGTTGGCGCTAACTCTTTCGCATTTGCGGCTCTTGCGAAACACTCGCATATACGGCTCATACGCTGCCTATGCGAGCCATGAGTTGCGGCGTTTAACGGTCAATAAGCTTTCGCGTTCTCTCGGGTCCAGGTTGCAGAGCCACGACCATCGGAGCCCACTAACTCTGCCGTAGCAAAAGACATGGATCGGTGAGACGTGCCGGCAACAGTTCAAGCGGGGCACATAATTCGCAGTGTTGGAAACCGCAGGCAGTGCTAGCGCAGAATTCTTTGGAGCTTCGCCCGTCGTCTCTTTCGGCCAGCCATTCCGGGCATTCAAGACGGTGAACTTCGTCAGCACACCTTCGTTCGTTAGCCGCGCGATCCGGGTTTTGGCAATCGGTAGATGCGAATGATCTGGGCCAATTTCAGAAGGGCAGGCTGAAGGCTGACCACGAGCAGGGGAACTAGTCCTCCAAACGTGGGCATCCATGAACGGCGTTGAGCATGTAGGAGTTGCATGCAGTGGGCATTGCTTACGCCGCCGCCCACTTCCGCGGTGAAGGCACTCTCCTTCGAACGATGGTTTTGTGTGTAACGGTCTCTGCTGGGCTGTATGACTGGTTCGAGAAGAATTGGAGAGTACGCTGCGGTGTCGGTGACGGTCGGCTCGGCCAAGCCGCGACAACCGAGCGCGTTTATGCGCCGCTGAGGCTGTCGGTGAGCAGTGTGGCGCAGACAGTATGGGCTGTTAGCCGGGGTTTTCATGCGGGTGACGCCCGCCAGGCGTGGTTTAAGCGACGAAAGGTGCTTCAGAGGCGAGTTCTAACGGTCGTTGCAACACCCCCTGAAAATCTGGAGTTGCAACGCCTGTGGAAATCCCATCAATAGATAGTTCTTCCTTAACGGAAAAATCACCGGTAGGGAAAGAGTCTGGCCCGTCCGCTTCGCCGGCCCTGAAGCGGACTTATCGGAGATACTCGTCGTCCGATCGGGCGGATATCTTCTTGGCCTTGGAGCGTCTGTTAAGCGTGCCGTTGGCCGCGCGAGAATTAGGATTCAAGCTCACTACCTGTCGGGCCTGGGCGGGACCTTCCGGCAGGAAATCTGGGCAGCTCAATACGCAAGCTGAGAAGGACGAGTTCTTTGTCTTGTTGGACCGGTTGGGGAGCGTGAGTCTTGCGGCCAAGACGCTGGGCATCAACGTTCAAACCTGCTTCCATTGGGCCTACAAGGTTGGCGCGGTCACCCGCAAGCCCCGCGCAAAGCGGGTGGCCAGGCAGTCTGCCACCCAAGGGCAGAAGGACGAGTTCCTCGCCGTCCTCGCTCGTGTGGGCACCGTCAGTGTCGCCGCCCGGGAGGTTGGTCTTGAGCGGTCCCGGGGCGTCAGCTGGGCCCGTCATGCCGGAATTGGGTTCATCCATCCAGGTGTGCGGAAGCGAGTCGAATTCCTGCGGTTGCGTGCAGCGGGGGTTGGCCGTAAATCAAGCAGCTGCTGCCGCCGGTGCGAGCCGCAAAAGCGGATACCTCTGGGAGAACGAGCGGGATGTGGCCAAGGGCCGCGCCGCTGGCTCCAACGCCCCGGAAGTACCGTATAAACAGGAAGTGATTACAGCTTTAGCCGAACCATCGGCCGCCGCTACGGCACCGGAAGCTCCGCCGGAGCATGCTGCCAGCGCTGTCACCACCGGCAGGGGATCCGGTGGCGTTGGAGGCCCTGGAACTGCCCATCAGTACCCGCTACCTGTCCCGGCCTGAGCGGGAGAGGTCGCGGACCTGCGTTCTCAAGGAACCTCATGCAGGCGATCGGCAGGGCACTGGGCCGATCCGTGGGCACCATCTGCCGGGAGATCAAACGCAACAGCCACCCCCTGCCCGGCTACCAACCCTACGGCGCCCACCGGGCCGCCACGGCGGCCCGGGCACGGCCCAAGGACAGTAAACTGGCCGAACTGCACGATTACGTGAAAACCAAGCTCCTCACCCGCTGGTCCCCGGAACAGATTTTCGAAGCTGTTGATCAAGGATTTCCCCGATGACGAGCAGATGCGCGTGAGCCCCGAGACGATCTACCAGGCCCTCTACTACTTTCAGGCCCGCCGCGGACTTAAACGCGAGGTCAAAGAGGCATTGCGCACGGGGGGACACCCGCGGCAAAAGCACAAGAACCCCGAGGAACGCACCAGTCGTTTCCGGGACCCGATGACCAACACTTCCGAACGCCCCGCAGAGGTCCAGGACCGCGCCGTCCCGGGCCACTGGGAAGGCGACCTCATCACAGGGGCACACGACCAGTCGGCGATAGCAACCCTGGTCGAACGCACCACCCGCTACGTGATGCTGCTCCACCTCCCGGTCGATCACACCGCCGAATCGGTCCGCGACGGCCTGATCCAGACCATGGGGACCCTGCCGGCGCACCTGCGAGGATCCCTGACCTGGGACCAAGGCGTCGAAATGGCAAACAAGGCCTTCAGCATCGCCACCGACACTCCACGGCTGACAGGAATTTTTGTCGTTGCGCACGGTATAGGACTGCTGATGACGTTTCTCCCGCGTCCGGTCACAGACGTCGGTTCCTCTTTACAAGGAGATTTTTTCCTTAAGGAAGATCGAATTCTTGATGGTGATTCCATTTGTGTTGCAACTCCCGATTATTCGGGAATGTTGCAACGATCGCTGGAACTCGCCTCAGCGGGAACATCAACTGGCCGCCCGTGGGCAGAACCTACTGGCCATTGACAATGGGCAACATCGACAATCTAGGCAACTTGTCGCCTATGCGCCTAGGCGACAAAGAATCCCCGCAAGTCCATTAAGGAAAGGCGGGGCGTTCTTATGTCACAAAATGCCGGCAAGGGCTTGACGTCTACTTGCTGCTAATGCTGGAAGTGGCCTTGGCGATGTCTTGGGCCAGGTAAGGCCCGAGAGTCTTACTGAAGGTGCCGCTAATGTGGGATATGTCGTCACGGTAGACAAGAACGTTTCCGATAATGCCTGGGCAGGCGATGCTCGTGCAGAAGTACTTTCTGGTCTCGACCACCACTGAATTTTCTACTGCGGATGCGGCCATAACGGCTGCATCTGCAAGCCGGAATGCGGAAGAAAGATCAATGCTGCAGTCATTGCTGGCGACGTCGAGGTTGATCCGCTGGACACACTCGACGGCATCACCGGCGTCGGTCGGGTTGTCTTCCACCACCACGATCTTGGAGCCAGCAGCGGCGACTGGCCGCCACTGCGCGGCGAACGCTGCAGCTTGCAATTCCTTATTCCTGTCGCCATTACCGCGGTAGGCAGACGTGATGACGATGTCGTAGGGCTCAGCCAATAGTTTTGCCTGAATGTCGCCCATCGCCACGCAGGCGTCAGCTTCCCAGATGCAGCCTTCGCCTACGTACGTGTCCAATTTCCACCCTAGCGCGACGACTTGATCCGTGAGGCCGGGTAGCAGTGCCGCAGCATGGCTGTCGCCTACGATTGCCACCCGTGTTTCACCGGCTCCGTACGCACAGGTCTTCAGCGCGTGTCCCTTTGGTGGGAAACAGTCGTAGGAGTTGCCTAAGTCGGCGGCCAAGGCCTTAGACGCGGGGGCCACGTCATTGCCTATGTCACGTGAGCAGTCAGCTGAAGCGTCAAGTGCTGCCGCGCCCCAGCATTTGACCTTCGGTAGGGCCGCGGATTCCCCTATGACCACCGGTTGGCCAGAGGATGCGAGCGCGCCATCACTCGTGTCCCTCGGCATAAGCGCGCCGACAACCACGCAAGTGGTTAGTACGGCCAATGCAGCCAGGCCAATCAGCTTGGTCTTATCCCCAATTGCTGCTCGAGGCGGTCGGGGCCTGTGTTTCATCGGCCATTCGAGCTTCCGAACCGGGTTTTCGATCAGATGGAAGCTGAGTGCAGACAAAACCAGCATCAAAATGATGCCGACGATGTAGTACTCCAAGCTATCCCTGGGAAAGAGGCTTAGAAGCAGTATCGCCACGGGGAAGTGCCAGAGATACAACGAGTACGAAATGTCGCCCAAGTACCTCGACACGGGGTTCGTCAGAGGCCAGAGGAAACTTCTCTCCCTTCCTATCCCGGCAGCAATCACCAGCGCCGTGGCCAGAACCGGGAAAGCCGCAGAGGGCCCCGGGAAAGCGACAGCGTCGTTTGTAGTGAATACCGCCACCACTATCCCAGCGAGACCAATCCAACCCAACGTTTCGCGGATGCCCGGCCTCATTCCTGAGAACCGCGCCGAGTACACAGCCACGATAGCCCCGACGCCCAGCTCCCACGCTCGGGAGAAGGTGGAGAAGTATGCCCATGACGCATTGTTCTGAGTTTCCCAAACGGACCAAGCGAAAGAAAGGGCTGTGAGGAGAACGATGGAAACACCGACAGCGCTGCGCGCCCCTGCCAAAGAGGACTTCCAACGGCTGGCCGCCCAGAAAATAAGCAACATGAGCCAAGGCCAGACAAAGTAGAACTGTTCTTCAACCGACAATGACCAGTAATGCTGCAGAGGAGAAGTGGGGCCGCCGGCCTGAAAGTAATCTGTGCCAATAATGGCGAACCGCCAGTTGGCGCCGAAAAGGGTGGCCCATACGCCATCCCAAACCGTGGAAGTTATCCGGGCGCTCCCGTATAGCGCGAAAGCTGCGGCAATTGTGGCTGCGATGACCAGCAGTGCTGCCGGCATGATGCGCTTTGCGCGCCGAAAGTAGAAGCCGATGAACGATATCGTTCCGGTCTGAACTTGCTCTCGCAGCAGCAGCGATGTGATGAGGAAACCGGAGATGACGAAAAATACGTCCACTCCGATGAAGCCGCCGGATGGCCACCCAAGAAAATGATCAGCTATGACAGCGATAACAGCCAGCGCACGCAAGCCCTGAATGTCCGGGCGGAATTTTGTCGTTTTTGGCTTGCCCGACGCCGACGCTCTTGTGCTGCGTTCCAAAAGAGCCATAGTTCCCCCGATTATTGATGCAAGGCCACCGGTGATTCTAGTACATGCGTGGAAAACTGGTGCCAGTTCGCGTCTCAGGGCCTCTAGACCCTCGATGCTTGCCTATGACCCAGATCTCCTTGGCTTCACAGTTGCTCTCGAGCAACGGCGGTATCTCCGAAATACCCTGGGATGTTGCCGGTGCCATCCTGGCTGAAGAGGCTGACCGTCGCGAGGTTTCGTTGTCTTGCCGACCGATTCCTGCTCTGAAGAATTCGCGTCGAGCTCTTCTTGGAAGCGGAATTCAAGAAAGTTGCCGCCGCCGGACATGACTACTTTCGCGTAACTGACACAGAATTCCCCCGTTGGTCAACCCTGAGTCCACTGTGGCGATGCCCACATCTGATGGGACGTATAGCCAGTTTCGAGGACGCCGATGAGTCCCGTGTTGTTGGTCTCCGCATGCCCTGCCATTCCGGTGCCCGCGCTGGTGGCGCTGTAGGCCCTCTGCACAAGGGTGCTCACTGTGTACTTTGGTACGGCGCGGAAGCAGCGAACATGTCATCAGCAGGGCGTGGGGTTGGAGCCACTGCCGCGTGCCGTTGGTGAAGCCATTCTCCCCGATCGTTTGGCGCGGGAAGTCTGAAGTTTCCAACTCCAGACTGATCAAACGCCGTCAACTCGTGAGCCACAGCACCTGCCAAGTACCAGTGCCGTCACGGAGCTGACCCTCACGTTCGATCACCGTGTCTGTGATGGCGGAACCGCAGCTGGATTCCTTAAGTTCGTAGCCGACGCCATTGAAAACCCTAGCGCCTTGTTGGCGGACATCTGATCCTCTGACTGCGACACCGAATGAGTACAGACGAGTCGGTGTGTGGCCTTAGTTGTTTGGAACGGACTCCGTGTGCTCGGCACACCGGACGTTCGCAATCAGCGGCCCGCCGTCGTCGTCCTTTTGGTAGCGGGTCACGTGGTTGGTGGTCTTGCCGCATGACGGGCAGAAGGTCTTGTGCTGTTTTGTCCCCATATCGAGCATTGTAGGGGGACCGAGTTTCATCCACGTAAACTTGCGCGCGGCGGACATGCCAGGCTGCCGCCGCACCACGCTGGCGCTGTTCCTGGATAACGATTCAGACGCCGGCACGCGGGAACCCTCAAAGGCGCGCGTCCCCTGAAAGCGCGGCCGGCAGCGGCCCCCGGTGAAACTGTTGACCGCCACACCGGCCGGGCGTATGGTGCGACTCTGGGCTCGAAGTAAATTAATCTTGGGGAGCCTGAAAGTAATCGACGGTGTTCTTTCACTCGCACCCTAGGAGAATTGCTGTGCGCACCAGATTCATACTTGTTGCGGCCCTGATATTCGCGACAATGCTTGCTGTGCCGGGCACCGCGTCAGCGACGGTGGGAGATTCCGTTTCCGGTTCGGCCATCGTCGCGAATTTGGCCCCATTGTCCGTTTGGATCTGACACGCAGGTGATGTTTTCCGCCCAGGGGTCCACGGGACAAGCGGCCACCGGATTGGCGTCAATCACGTGCAGCGCCTCCGGCGAGGCCCACGAAAGCACCGCCTCCTGCCTCGCCGTGCAGGGCGCCGTAGCGATACTGGGCATGACGGTCACAACGTCAACTGTCGCGGCCATCCCCGCCGGCACCGAAATGTCGCTGACGGTAACGGATGGCGGGCCGGGCGGCGCCAACGACGCTATCAGTGTGCTGGTGGCTGGCTCCAACTGTGTCGAGGACGTACCGAATCAGCCCGTGGTGAGCGGTGACATCCTGGTGACGGAAGGCCCGGATGTTCCTCCGGTTGTATACCCGTCGTCCAAGAAGGACTGCGAAAAAGGCGGCTACCTGAAGTATGGGTTCGCGAACCACGGCGACTGCATCTCGTACGTAACCGCCAAGCGCCGCTAGATCCAGAACCACCCGACGGGTCTAGGCCCTGACTACGGCGCGTCGACCGTGGTGGCGCGATCCGTGAGGTCCAGCCACAACGACATCTCGGCTGAGGTGGCCATGCTGCCGGGCACGCCAACGCCAGTTCTATCAGTCCGTTGCCGTCGATGCCGGCGGTGGGCACGGACGGCCATCCGGTAGGTGAAGTCCAGGTCGTTGCCGTTTTTGAAGCGGAGCTGTGCTTCCTGCAGTTCGCTTTCCTTTCAGCCGTCGCGCAGATTGACGTATGTTGACGCGGAGTCGTCCAGGACCTCCACGGGTTTACCAACGGACTGCATTACGGCTTCGATCTCGGAGCCATCACCAGGGCCGTTGTGGCCTCATCGCCGGTGGTGCCGGTAGTTCCGGGCGTGCCGGTTGTGGCGGGTGCGTCAAGGGCGGCTTGGTACGTGGTGAACGTGCACTGCAGGCTCGAGTGCCCGTAATTGGTCATGCCGTCCTTGACAGTTTCCTTGGACCACCCCGCGGGCTCTTTGATGGACCATGCGGGCGCTCTACTGAAACCGGAGTCGTCGAACAGGTAAACGGCGCCTCCGGTACCGACCATGGGCGCCGCCGCGGCGGTCTCTTCCGGCACTGCGGATCCACTGACGTTGGGGGACGGAACGGCGTCGGGCTCTTTGCTGCCGCCCGCGAGGCCGTTGAACGCCATCACGCCTGCAACGGCGATGACCGCCGCCACGCCCACGCCGCCGGCCACCCAGCCCCAGGCGGGCATTCTATTCTTCGGCAGCGCCTGAGTGAAGGCGGGTGCCTGGACCTACTGCTGGCCGGGTGCGCTGTAATATTTCTGGCCCTGCTGCTGGGCGTAGGGCGGGAGCTTAGGCCGGGACTGCGGAGGCGGCCAGCTCTGGGCCGCGGCCTGGCACGGTGCCGGCGGAATCGGCGGATACTGCGGGCCGTCTCAAGGCTGCGGTTCCTGGTTGTTGGGCTGCTGCGGCCATCCGGGCTGCTGGTTGTTGTTCACTTGTTCCCAAATAATCGACGCGAAAATTCAGGCACTGTCTTGTCTTAATCGCGGCGCAGGCCGCGATGGGGAGCTGTGCCCATCAGCCGCAGAGGGCGTAGTGGCGCGGTTTGTTCCCGCCGCACCCAGCTGGCGCCCAGCCTGCGGTCAGCTGGGCATATGGAACCTTATCTATGCTCGTTGGGTGATTTTTCGGCCAAGTACGCGACACCTGACCATGGGGGAACGCCCATTGGCGCCCGAAACCGGGCTGATGTCCGGGCGGCAGCACGCACTCGACGGGTTGCGCACCGTCGCGGTGGCTGGCGTTTTCCTCTTCCACACCGTCACCGGGTTCGCCCCCGGTGGATCAATTGGCGTGGACGTTTTCTTCACGCTCAGCGGCTTCGTCATCACGCTCCTGATCATGAAGGAGTACCGCTCTACAGGCCAGCTGCGCGTGGGAGTTTTCTACGCCAAACGGCTCGCCCGGCTATGGCCGGCGCTGCTGGTTCTTTGTGCTGTGGTGGTTGTGGTCGGACTGGTCTTCCCGTCGTCGGGGTGGGGCGGCCAGGCGGCCGATGCCATTCCGGCGGCCGGCTATGTGATGAACCTGTCCAACTTCGGAGCCTTCGGTTCATCCACCGGCGGCGGCGCGCTGAGCCCGACGTGGACGCTCGCCGTTGAGGAGCAGTTCTACCTGGTCTGGCCGGTACTCCTTCTGGTGATGCTGCGGTTCTGGAAGGTCCGCACCGTCGCCGGGATCACCGCCGTCCTGGCGGCGGCGTTCCTGGTTTCACGGTCCTTCCTGGTCTCCGGCGGGGCATCGCTGGCCCGGATTTACAACGGGCCGGACACACGGGCCGACGAGTTGCTGCTGGGCTGCGCCGTGGCCCTGGTGCTGTGCTCCATCAGCCCGGGCTCGCGTCTCCACGGCTCGCTGCAGGCCGGGGTACGCCGCGGCGGTCCGTTCGCGGGGCTTGCCCTGGTGCTGGCCGTGTTCCTGCTCAAGGAGCCCACCACACCCGGCGCCTGGTTCGATATCTTCTGGACCGTTGGCCCCACTGCCCTGGCACTGCTGGCCGGGCTGGTCATCGGCTGGCTGGTCCTGCTGCCCGACGGCCTCATCTCAAAGATCCTGGGCCACCGCTGGCTGTCCCGCCCGGGCCGGGACCTGTCCTATGGCATGTACCTCTGGCACCTGCCGGTCTTTATTCTGCTGATTCCTCTGGTCCCGTCGCTCGCCATCCGCGTACCGCTGACGGCAGCCCTGACCGTGCTGATGGCGTACGGGTCCTTCCGCTTTGTGGAGCGGCCTATCCGCCGCTGGGCCTCCAGAAGGTTGGAGCCCGACGTCGTCCGTCCCGTCCCGGAGCCCGCGCCGGTTATGGAGCGGGAACTTGAGCCCGCCGGCCGGAGTTAGGCACTTTGGTGACCAGGCCGTCGTCGACCTCTTACCTGACCGTGCTGAATTTCTCCGCGACGACGCCGGTAAGATGTGCCGGGTGACGAGAAACGGTGGGGACCCAACATGACCAAGCAGGACTGGATCAAGTATGGTGCACTTTTTCTGCTGGCCGTGGTTGCCGTCTGGGTGGCAGGAATCGCCCTGACGAATCCGCGCGGCCCGGGCGAAGCCGTCAGCCCTGTGACGGCAAGCTCTCCTGTGGCCACGCCCGCTGCCACAGCGTCCCCGACGCCCACCGCCACCGCAACGGCCCAACAGCTGAAAATCCAGCTTCCCGCCCAGCCCGTCCTCCTTATTCTTGGCGATTCGTACACTGCCGGTGACGGCGCGGTTCGGCCAGACCAGGGGTGGGCGTACCTTGTTGCTGGCTCGCTCGGATACCCCACCAACATCGACGGTGTGGGCGGAACCGGCTTCGCGTGGGGCGGTGGTCCGCAGGACAACCAGGCCCGTGAGTACGAAGTCCGGTTGCGGGAAGCCGCCGAGGATCCTCGCTTCGTACCCAACGTCCTCATACTGCAGGGCGGCCAGAACGACGCCCTGGTCACCAGCCCTGATGAAATCCAAACCGCCACGGCGCAGACAATCGAGGCGGCCCGCACGTTGTGGCCCGGCGTCCAGGTCATTGTTCTTGGGCCCTCGGCCCCCCAGCCGTTAGCGGAGGAACTGCAAGGTGTGAACAGCGCCGTCCGCGCCGGGGCCGCAGCCGCTGGTGCTCCGTTCATCGACGCCTACGAGGCCGGCTGGTTCACGGCTGCCAACAGCCCGGGATTCGACTTTGACGGTGCGCACCCGAACACCGCCGGCCACGCGCATCTTGCCGAGAAGTTCCTGGAGTCCTGGGCCACGCTGATTCAGTGAGCCGCCTCCTAGGGACGCGGCGATGCCTCTTGGGCACCATCTACTAGCGCGTATCAACATCCTCAAACACCAGAAAAGTCTGTGTGTCCTGGACGCCCGGCATGGCCTGCAGCTGGTCGAAAATCACGCGCCGCAGGTCGGTGTTGTCGATGGCGCGCACCAGCAGGATCACATCAAAATCTCCTCCCACGAGGGCGATGTGATGGACCTCCGGGATCGCGCGCAGCTGCTCGCGCAGCTCACGCCACGAATGCTGGCTCACCTTCAACGTCACGTAGGCGGAGGACTTGAGGCCGGCCTTGATGGGGTCCACCAAGGCCGTGAATTTGGTCAGGACGCCCTCGCCGGTCAGCCTGGCGATGCGGGTGTATGCGTGGGCCCGGGAGATGTGGACGTTCTCGGCCACCTGCGTCACGGACATCCTCCCGTCCCGGGTGAGTTCGGCGATGATCCGGCGGTCGACGTCGTCCAGCGGCACCTCCCCGGAATCTCCTTCAAGTCGTGCCAATTCGTCCACCGCTCCCGCTCGTTGTCCAGATCACATTTCAATTCGTCTTCCAGAGTAGGTCCATCTGGCGGAACCTTCCACGATTTGGCGAACTACTGGATACGAAACTTCCTCGAGGGCCATACTGGAACCGACTAGTGGCTACAGAAGGACGGACCAATGACGATCTCCGCGGACCACCCTGCGCCGGACCAGGCCCAGCGTTTGCCGGCTGAAGATGCAGTATCCGAAGCGGTGCGGAAGTTCGGCATCACGGTGGAGGACTACATGCTGCCCGCCCGGCACCAGATCCAGATGGTGGACCCGGACGGACGGCTCAGAGCAGAAAGTGAGCAGGGCACAGAACCCGGCCACGAGTACCCCCTGCCCGCCGATGAGGAACTGCTGGCCGCTTACGAGCAGCTCGTCGTCGGACGCCGTGTCAACGACCAGAACTCGGCGCTGGTCCGCCAGGGCCGCATGGCCGTGTACCCGTCCAGCCACGGCCAGGAAGCCTGCCAGGTGGCGGCCGCACTGTGTCTCTCCGAGGGCGACTGGCTGTTCCCCACCTACCGGGACGCCGTGGCGGTCATGGCCCGGGGAGTTGACCCCGTGGAGACCATGACCATCTTCCGGGGTGACTGGCACAGCGGCTACGATCCGTCCAGGCACAAGGTGGGCATCCAGTGCACGCCGCTCACCACCCAGCTGCTCCATGGCGTGGGTGTGGCGCACGCGGCAAAGCTCCGCGGCGAGGACACCGTAGTCCTGGCGATGTGCGGGGACGGCGCCACCAGCGAGGGTGACTTCCATGAGGCCCTGAACTTCGCCGCCGTCTTCCACCTGCCGGTGGTCTTCTTCGTCCAGAACAACAAGTACGCCATCTCGGTTCCGCTGGCGCACCAGTCCGTGGCGCCGTCGCTCGCCCACAAGGCAGTGGGCTACGGCATGGCCGGCGAACGGGTGGACGGCAACGACGTGGTGGCCCTCCTCGCCGTGCTGGACCGCGCCGTGAAGCTCGCACGGGAAGGTTCCGGGCCGCTCCTCGTGGAGGCACACACGTACCGGATGCAGGCACACACCAACGCCGATGATGCCACCCGCTACCGGCAGGACAGCGAGGTGGCCGAGTGGCTGGCCAAGGATCCCATCAGCAGGATGAAGACGTACCTCACCGGGCGGGGACTGCTGGACGACGACGGCGCCGCGCGGATCGCTGCTCACGCTGAGGACGTTGCCACTCAACTTCGCGAGGGGTTGGGCGAGGACGTCCCGGTGGACCCCCAGGAACTCTTCCGATACGTGTTCTCGGTGCCCACACCACAGCTGAAGGAACAGTCAGCCATGCTGGCCGACGAACTTGCCCGCGAAGCGTCGTCTGAGGAGTCGCCGAAATGAGTCCGACCATCACCACCTCGTCAGAAGCGAACGGCAACGTCAGCGCAGCCACTGCCCGGGCGGCGGCGTCCGCCGCTTCTGTGGCTGAAGCTTCCGGGCCGCAGCCGATCACCATGGCCAAGGCCCTCAACACGGCATTGGCGGACGCGATGCACGCCGACCCGTCCGTCCTGGTCTTCGGCGAGGACGTGGGTCTCCTCGGCGGGGTCTTCCGCATCACGGACGGTCTCACCAGGACCTTCGGGGAGCAGCGCTGCTTCGATACGCCGCTGGCAGAGTCCGGCATTGTGGGCATGGCCGTGGGGATGGCCATGAACGGGATGCGGCCGGTGGTGGAGATGCAGTTCGATGCGTTTGCGTATCCGGCATTCCAGCAGATCGTCAGCCACGTGGCCAAGATGCACAACCGCACCAGGGGCACCGTGAAGCTGCCCATGGTGATCCGGGTTCCTTACGCCGGCGGCATCGGGGGAGTGGAGCACCACTGCGACTCCTCCGAGTCCTACTACGCCCACACCGCGGGCCTGAAGGTGTTCACCCCCGCCACCGTGGCCGACTCGTACCGGATGCTCCGCGAAGCCATTGATTCGGACGACCCCGTCATGTTTATGGAGCCCAAGAAGCTCTACTGGTCCAAGGACCTGGTGGACCTTTCGGGACTGCGGGAGGAGCACGTTTCCAACGCGGAAGCCGGGGTGTCCTCGGAAGGCCGGGCCGCCGTCGCCCGTTCCGGGACTGACGCGACGCTCATCGCCTACGGACCGTCCGTGCCCACGGCGCTGGCGGCCGCCGCTGCAGCTGCGGAGGAGGGGCGCTCGCTGGAAGTCATCGACGTCCGCTCCATCGTTCCCTTCGACGATGAGACCGTGTGCGCCTCCGTCCGGAAGACCGGCCGGGCCGTGGTGATCGCGGAAGCGCACGGGTTCGCGTCCGTCTCCTCCGAGATCGTGGCGCGGGTCCAGGAACGCTGCTTCCACTACCTCGCCGCGCCCATCCGCCGCGTGACGGGGTTCGATGTCCCGTACCCCGCACCGAAGCTCGAGCACTACTACCTGCCCGGCGTGGACCGCATCCTCGACGCCGTAGACGACCTCCAGTGGGAGAACTGACCATGAGTGAACCGAAAGTATTCCTGCTCCCTGACCTGGGCGAAGGCCTGACCGAAGCCGAACTGGTCAACTGGCTCGTGTCCGTGGGCGATGAGATCCGCGTGGACCAGCCCATCGCCGAAGTGGAGACGGCCAAGTCCATGGTGGAAGTCCCGTCGCCGTACGCCGGCACTGTCACGGTGCTCCACGGCGAGCCCGGCCAGACCCTGGATGTGGGCAAGCCGCTCATCTCGGTGCTTCCGGTTGGCTCGGTGGTCGAGCCTGTCGAAACCAAGCCTGCTGAAACCGTCGCTGCTGAGGCCTACCGTGAGGAGGAGAAGGCTGGTTCCGGAAACGTGCTGATCGGCTACGGGACTCCCGGCGGCGGTGGCGCTGCCCGTCGAACCAGGGCTCCCCGCTCGGTGGTCAGTCCGGTGGTTGAGCCCGTCGAAACCCCCGACGTCGACCTCTCGCTTCTCCGCACGCGCGTGCCGGGCAAGCTCGGCGCCGTCATTTCACCGCTCGTCCGGCGCATGGCCCGGGAACACGGCGTGGACCTGGGCAACATTCACGGGTCTGGGGACAGTGGGCTGATTATGCGCCGGGACGTTGAAGCGATCATCAGCGCTCCTGTGGCTGAGGTTTCGACAGGCTCTACCACCGAACGCCCGGTGGTTGAGCCCGTCGTAACCCAGGGGGCTGTCGATTCCCGCACAGGTCTGGGCATCTCCTCCCGGACACCCGTCAAAGGTGTCCGGAAAGTCGTGTCCGCCAACATGTCCCGCAGTCGTGCGGAGATCCCTGAGGCCACCGTCTGGGTGGACGTGGACGCCACGGCGCTGGTGGAACTCCGGGCAGGCCTCAAGAGGTCCGATCCGCACAATACGCCGGGCCTCCTTGCTTTCATCGCACGTTTTGTCACAGCCGGGTTAAAACGATTCCCGGACCTGAACACCCGCATCGAAACTGCTGCCGACGGCGCCCAGGAGATCGTTGGCTTCGCCGGAATCAACCTGGGCTTCGCTGCCCAGACGGACCGCGGACTGATGGTCCCCTCGATCCGCAACGCGGACAAACTCAGTGCCCGCGAACTGGACACGGAGATCCGCCGGCTCACCGCCGTCGCGCGCGAGGGCAAGGCGACGCCGGAGCAGCTGGGCAGCGGTACTTTCACGCTGAACAACTACGGCGTTTTCGGGGTGGACGGTTCTGCAGCCATCATCAACCACCCCGAGGTGGCCATCCTCGGGGTGGGACGCATCATCGACAAGCCATGGGTGGTGGACGGGGAACTTACGGTCCGCAAGGTCACCGAACTGACGCTCACGTTCGATCACCGCGTGTGCGACGGCGGCACGGCAGCCGGGTTCCTGCGGTTCGTAGCTGACGCGATCGAGAACCCGGCGTCGGTGCTGGCTGATATCTGAGATCGCGCCGGTGGCTAATCAGTGATGGCTGGATCCAGTTCCTCTTCTTTAGCATCGAGGGTCTGCGAGGCGTCAATGAACTGCGGCGGGGAGAGCTTGTAGGCGCCGTAGTACAGGGCGGCCGCGAGGACCATGGTGATCAGGGGTGTCAGCTGGGAGATGACGGGGACGGCCGTCTGTTCCGTGAGGGCAATGCCGATGGCCGATGCCAGCACCCAGGCGATGGCCCCAGGGCTGACGGCCTTCAACTTTGCCGGCCGGATGTCCGGGACGAGGTGAGGCTTCTTCCAGTTCAGTGCGATGTAGACCAGCGCGATGGCAACCCAGGCGGTGACGAAGACGCCCTGCCAGGCCAGCGCCTTGAGCAGGTAGCTGAGGACATCGGTGAGCATAAGCAGGAACGCCAAGGCGCCGCAGACAATGACCCAGATGTAACGGGGCAGATTGAGCCGGAACACTCTGCTGGCAAACGCGGACAGGTTTTCAGACGCCAGGAAGTAGTTGGCTGTATTGATACGTGTCTGGGAGATGAGGATGACCAGCACGCCGCCGAAACCCAGTGAGGAGATGAAAGCCTGAACCACCCCCGTTTCGGAGGCTTCCAGTCCCCACGCACTCATGATGTAAATGCCGATCAGTCCGTTCAGGCCGAAGGTGAAGGCGTAAAAGACCCAGCCAAAGGTCACCGACCCGAGGAATTTCTTGTCCTCGGCCCGGCCGAGGCGCGCGTAGTCGAAGGTGTACATCATCATGATGTAGACGCCCATATAGATCAGATACGAGGTCAGCCAGCCGGGCAGTGTTGACGCGGCGGCCGCCTGGCCGATCCAGTCCGTCGGCACTCCTCTGATAAGCGTGGCGGCGACCACCACGGCCACGAGGCCCGCAATGTAGAACGGGAGCAGGAAACCGTTGAGTTTGTCCAGCCAGTTCTGCACGCCGCCCATGGCCAGGGGAACGGCGTAGAGGACGACGACGGCATACCACACCACCATGCTCCCGCCGAAGAACTCGTGGAAGGCCACCGCAATGATCGACCCTTCAAAAACGGCGTAATAGATGGCCGTGGCCGCGAAGATCAGCGAGGCAAGTGCGGAACCGACCAGTCCGAAGAGTGTGCGGGAGAACAGGCTCACGGTGAGCCCGGTTCTTGCGGCGTACCGTGAGAGCACCAGGTTGATGACGCCGTAGGTTGCGACGGTCAGCACCATGCCGATCACGGTGTTGACGACGCCGACGGCGCCGGCGGAGGCGACGGCAATATAGATCCAGAACATGGCGGAGAACAGCGCCCACCAGGCCATGGTCAGCGACCATTTCCCGGCCCGTTTAGTGGCGGGTAGGACGTAATTTGAGTACGACAAAGGAACACCCCTTAGGTGATTTCAAAAAAAACTAACAAACAGAACCAGCGGCGGGCGCCGCCGGCAAATTGCCCTATTTACCCCAGAGCCGGCTGCGGACGGCCTTGAGCTCGGCTCGCGCGCTGAGTGCTTCGTCCATGGTTACCGCCAGGAATCGGGTTTTTGTTCCGGGGGCGTTACGCGCCAGCAGATCCATGTCCGCGCTGATGACTGTTGCAACCATGGCGTAGCCGCCACCTGAGACTGCGTCCCGGTGCAGGGCAATGGGTTCTTTGCCGCCGGGAATCTGGATGGAGCCCACTGCGTACCCTGCATCGACGATGTTGGAGGGGTCGGACCCCGCGCCGAAGGGTTGTTGGCGCGGTTTCCATTCGATGGCGGGTCCCGCGTAGCGCAGGCCCGTCCTGTCGGCCACGGGTGTGAGGGTCCAGGTGGAGGAGAGCAGCGTGTCGAGCCCGGCCTCGGTGAGGCGGTGGTCGTAGAGGCCGCAGACCACACGGATGTCCTGGTCGCGGGTGAAGATGGGCCGCATCGCTGTGTCGATGCCGTCCAGCCCCGCGGTGGCGGTGGCTGGCGCCTGACCCACGGGAACGATGTCGCCGGCCTCAAGCTTGCGGCCCTTGAACCCGCCCAGCGACCCCAGGGAGTACGTCGAGCGGCTTCCCAGCACGAGCGGGACATCGATGCCGCCGCGCACGGCGATGTAGAACCGGGTCCCACTCTGCAGGAAGCCGAACGAAACCTCGTCTCCCGCGGCCAGCTCGAGCCTGGTCCACTGTTCCCTGTTCTCGCCGTTGACCTTGACATCCACAGGTGCACCACTGATGGCGATGACGGCGGCCTCCGTGGTCCGGAAGCGGGGCCCGAGGTAGGTGCATTCGAGGACCGCCTCCGCGGCAGTGTTGCCCACCACGGCGTTGGCCAGCTCGGCGGACCACTGGTCCATCGAACCGCCCTGGGGAATGCCGACGTTGTAGTAGCCAAGCCGGCCAAGGTCCTGGACCGTGGTGGAGAGTCCGGGTTCCAAAATTTCAAACGACATTGAGGTGCTCCAGAATCTCTTGGTTGTACCGGTGGGGATCTTCGAGCGCTTCGGCCAGGTCAAAGGTCACGGGGGCCTGCCGGTAGACGAAGGTGCCGTCCTCGACCTGCCGTTGGATCCGCTCATATTCGTCCTGGTTAACGGGCCGGAACGTGACGATGTCGCCGGGCTTGAAGAAGATCATGAAGTCCTTGAAGTCCTCAAGCCGCTGCGCGGGGTCGAAGATGGGCGCGGCGGCGACTCCGAACATCTGGTAGCCGCCCGCTCCCCGGACCGAGTAGATGCACGCGAAACAGCCGCCGTGTCCCACCGTCAAGGGTGGTGTGTCCGTCCGTGGGCTCAGGTACTTGGGGACTTCCAGCTGCTCCTCCCGGGGAACCATCTGGAACATGAAGGGCAGGCCCGCCACGAAGCCGACCATGGAGACCAGCCAGGGGCTGCCGTGATGGCGGCTGATGAATTCCGCCGCGGATGCCAGCCCGTTGCTCTCGGCGGCAAAGTCGAGATCGGTGCCATCGGGCTTCTGGTGTCCGCTGCGGAACCGTGCCCCCGTCTCGCGGGTGAAAGGATCGTCGTACCAAACGGGAATCTCCACGATGCGGGTGTCCAAGGTCTGGTGTTCTGCGGCGTCGACCTCCGTTTCGATGGCCCGGGCCGCGGCTTCGAGTTCCGCCGGGTCAAGGACGTCCGGATCGAAGCGGATGAGCAGGGAGGCGTTGGCCGGGCATACGTCGGTGATTCCGGGCAGCGCCCGGGCCGAGAGCGAGCTGGCCATGGAGTTGGCCTTGAAGTTCGCGGCCAGGCTCATCGATTCGTCGATCTCGATGAACAGAAATTCATCGCCGCCCCAGGTGTAGCGGGCCGTTCCTTTCAGGCGCTCGCTCTCGGCGCTGTGCGCACTCATGCTGGAAGTCCAAGCAGTTCGGGCGCGGTTTCGATGAACTTGGAATGGTGTTCGACGGCGCGCAGCTCGGGCCGCTGGCTCAGGACCTTGAGCAACGGAATCGTCGTTGTGACGCCCTCGACCGTGATCTCATCGAGGGCCCGCCCCGAACGGACGATGGCCTGGTCGCGGGTCTCGTCCCAGACGATCAGCTTGGCCAGAAGCGAGTCGTAGAAGGGCGCCACGGTGGAGCCGCTGACAAAACCGGAGTCAACGCGGATGCCCGGGCCGCCGGGCCAATCGAGGCGCTTGATCACCCCGGGGCTCGGCATGAAGCCGTTGGCCGGGTCCTCGGCGTTGATGCGGAATTCGAAGGCATGGCCACGGAAGACGATGTCTTCCTGCTGCAGCCTCAGTTCCGCGCCGTCGGCCACCAGTAGCTGTTCCCGGACCAGGTCCAGGCCGGTGATCATTTCGGTCACGGGATGCTCCACCTGAAGACGGGTGTTCATCTCGATAAACGCAACCTCGTGGTTGCGCGGGTCGTAGAGGAATTCGACGGTGCCTAGCCCGGAGTATGCGCACTTCTGGGCAAGGTGCACGGAGGACTCCAGCATCTGCCGGCGCACCTCCTCGGGGAGGTCCGGGGCTGGCGCCTCCTCCATGATTTTCTGCTGCCTGCGTTGCATGGAGCAGTCCCGGTCGCCCAGATGGATGACATTGTGGCCGTCG
The DNA here is from genome assembly GCF_001428335.1 of Arthrobacter sp. Soil762. Lineage (GTDB taxonomy): Bacteria > Actinomycetota > Actinomycetes > Actinomycetales > Micrococcaceae > Arthrobacter. The sequence goes on along the minus strand of NZ_LMSG01000012.1, from coordinate 579,048 downwards.
CCCAGAATCTGGACCTCAACATGCCGGGCACGTTCAACAAAGCGTTCCAGGTAAACCGCGGAGCTGCCGAACGCGGCGGCCGCCTCGGCCTGGGCCACCTCGACCGTGGCGAGCAGATCCTCTTCGGATACGACGAGGCGGATGCCGCGCCCGCCACCGCCGGCGGCGGCCTTGACCACCAGCGGATAGCCGATGTCCCGGGCGATCGCCACAATGTCTGCGCCCTCGGGGACTGCGCCGTCGGTACCGCGAAGTGTCGGGACGCCGGCATCCATGGCCGCCTGCCGGGCACGGGCCTTGTCACCCATAAGTTCGATCGATTCCGGGTCCGGACCCACCCAGATCAGCCCGGCGTCGCGCACTACGCGGGCGAAGTCCGCATTCTCGGAGAGGAAACCATAGCCGGGGTGGACGGCGTCGCAGCCGTGGTCGAGGGCCGCCTTGAGCACTGCTTCGTGGTCGAGGTAGCTGCGGCTCGCTGGCGCCGGGCCGACGACGGCGCATTCGTCGGCGAGTTCTGCAGCGAAGGAATGGGCGTCGGGTTCGCTTGCGACGACGACGGTGCCGATGCCCAGTTCGCGTGCCGTGCGGATGATGCGGACGGCGATTTCGCCGCGATTGGCAATAAGGAGTTTTTTCATGGTCCCACCTCGATGACGGCGATGACATCGCCGGGATTGACGGCACCGAAATCTTCGACCTCGAAGCTGGTCAGGGTCCCGCCCACGTCGGAGCGGATTTCACTGAACTGCTTCATGATCTCGATGACGCCGATGGTCTGGCCGGATTCGACGCGGTCGCCTTCGGTAACGTAGGCGTCTTTGCCGGGGCCGGGCTTCCGGTAGAACAGGCCGGGGAGCGGGGAAACGATGTTGTGGGACACAGGGGACCTTTCAGTGTGGTTTTGTATGTGCTGCGGGACCCGGTTAGGTTCCGGCGGCGGCCTGCCGGACGGCCGTGGCTACAGCCGGCGAATTCGGGGCATCGGAGTGCACGCAAATGCTCTGGAAATCAATGGTGAGCAGGGTGCCGTCGGAGGCTTCGACAACGCCGTCGCTGAGCACCCTGCGAACGCGTTCCGCGGCCGCGGAGGGGTCGGTGGGTTCGGGGCGGCGCTGGATCAGGAGTTCCCCCGCGGGGCCGTAGTTCAGGTCCACGTACAGTTCACCAACGAAGGGGACGTCCATCTCCTGGCAAACACTTTGATGGGCGGTTCCAGCCAACCCGTAGACGGGCACCTGGTAGAGCTTGGCGACGCGGGCTGCACCCCGCATCAGCTCGGGGTCACGGGCCAGCATTCCGTAGAGGGATCCGTGGGGTTTGATGTGGTTCAGTTCCATTCCCGCTTTGTGCAGGAAGCCGGTCAGTGCGCCCACCTGGTAGAGAATAAGTGACTCGACTTCCGCCGGTGTCAGTTTCATTTCCCTGCGGCCAAAGCCAATGATGTCCGGCAGCCCCGGATGGGCGCCGACCTTCACCCCGTGTTCCTTAGCGGCTTGCACTGTGGCGTCCATGGTGTCCGGGTCTCCGGAGTGGAAACCGCACGCAACGTTTGCGACGTCGATGATCTGCATCAGCTCCAGATCGTTCCCGAAGGTGTGCAGCCCCAAAGCCTCGCCCATGTCCGAGTTGATTTCAATTCCGGCTGTGATGCCGTTCACATTCTCTTGTCGCATGTGTGAAACCCTACTGAGGCTCCGGTTCGCATCCCAGTGGGCATTTGCCCACTGAATGGGTGTCTAATTGTCGTAGTTGCACACGGGGGAATTTGGTCCAGACCTGACCGTCCAGAGGGAGAGCATGAAAGTCGCCGATTTGCTGGCCGAGGATACTTTGCAGTTGCGTTTGCACACGCCCTCTTCGCGGCAACGATTGGCCCGGTCCATCAGCTTCTGCGCCCAGGCAGAGTTCCTGGACCCAACGCCATTTCTCGGCGCCGGCTGCCTCGTGATCACCAATGGCATCGGATTCAACTTTTCGGACGACCAGATCTGGGATGCCTACGCCGAGCGGCTCGCGGACGTTCCGGTGGCCGCCATCGCGTTCGGCACCGGCGCCGCCCACCGGCTGATCCCGCCGGGCCTGATCAGGGCGGCCACGAAGCATAACGTCCCACTCCTGGAGGTCCCGCATGTTGTGCCTGCGCTCCAGGTTCAGCGTTTCGTCACCAGCGTCCTGGAGGCCGAACGCTTCGCACTGACCAAGCAGTCGTGGGCACTGGCCGACCGCTGCGCAAGAATCGCCGGAACCGGGGGCGCCCTGCGCGGGTTGCTGGCCGAGATTGCCGGGGCCGCAAAAAGCCAGGTCGCGGTCTTCGACGCCATCGGTGACGTGGTGGCCTTTTGGCCGAAGGGATCGGGCTGGACGCATGAGGACCTGAGCCGGGCCGCTGCGGGTACCGAGGCTTCGTCCTTCGAACTGCCGATGGGTGGGACGGAGATTTTTCATCTGGTGGCCCGCGGAGGGCTCTCCCGCGAGCCCCTGGCGACGCTGCTCGGTCCAGCCTCATCCATCCTCGCCGTCCAACTCAACAACGTACTCAAGGCCCCGGGGCAAAAAGCGGCAAGAATGGCGGCATTGCTGCAACAGTTCGGCGACTGGGAGGGAGTCGCCACCGACGAACTCACCCGAACCTTCCGGGCGGCGGGGCTCGATCCCCAGGCTGCGACGTATCTTGTGGTGGCCCGCCCGGATCCTGACGATTCAACCCATCCATGGAAGATTCGCCTGGCGGTCCAGGAACTGTTCCACCGAGTCCAGATCCACTCCTCGCAAGGCAACCTCTTCGCCTTTGCCCAATCCAGTACCGCCACGGGGGAGCCCCCGGAGTCGATCACAGAGCAGTTGCTGGAATCCTGCCGCCAGATGGCCGCGGGTGTGCCGATCGTCATCAGGGGGCCGGCGGAGAGCGTGGACGAATTGCGGCTGGGCGTCGCGGACGCCCGGCACAAGGTCCTGCACGTTTCGGAGCCGGTAATCCCGGCACCGCTCGATATCCAGTCCCTGATCGCCGCCACAGCCGGCGGCGGCGCCCGTGCGGCCGCCCACAAGCTGTTGGCTCCAGTGGTCGCATACGACCGCGACCACAACAGCGCGCTCCTGCAGACCCTGAGAAGCTACCTGGAACATAACGCGCAGCCGTCCGACACATCCCGGGACCTCTATATCCACCGCAACACGCTGAGCAAGCGCCTGCGGCTGCTCTCGGAGTTGCTGCGGCTGCCCCTGGACACCCTGGACGGACAGGCAACCTGCCTGATGGCCCTGAGAATCACGGACCTCTAGGCCAAGACCCCGGCCTGCACTGCAAAGCAACTGCCGGGCTGAACAAGGGCGAAGCCGTGATTCCTGACTCCGCGGGAAGGTCCGCCTCTCTTAGAACGTGGCGCGGCGATTTGATCCCGCTGCATCCAGCCGGCTTATCGACTTGGATTAAGTGCATTTTCGGTCAAGTACGAGACACCCGACAATGATGAAACGCCCGACGGCGCTATTCGCAGGGGCTCCTCGCGTTCATCGCCCGTTGTCCCCGCCGGGTGCCGGCATCAACCTGGGCTTCGCTGCCCAGACGGACCGCGGACTGATGGTCCCCTCGATCCGCAACGCGGACAAACTCAGCGCCCGCGAACTGGACGCGGAGATCCGCCGGCTCACCGCCGTCGTGCGCGAGGGCAAGGCGACGCCGGAGCAACTGGCCAGCGGCACCTTCACGCTGAACAACTACGGCGTCTTCGGGGTGGACGGCTCGCGGCCATCATCAACCACCCCGAGGTGGCGATCCTGGGCGTCGGGCGCATCATCGACAAGCCGTGGGTCGTGGACGGGGAACTCGCGGTCCGCAAGGTCACCGAACTGACGCTCACGTTCGATCACCGCGTCTGCGACGGCGGCACGGCAGCCGGGTTCCTCAGGTTTGTAGCGGACGCAATCGAGAACCCGGCGTCGGTGCTGGCTGATATCTGAGCACCTGTCCAGCCCCGACGGATGGCGTTGCCATAAAGGCCGGCGTACGCACCGCGATGTAGGTTTGAGCAATGAGACTGCGGGGGTTGCTTGAAACAGGAAGAACAACGTCGGCCGGGACGCGGATCTTCACAAATCGGGTGGCCCAGGCAGAGGCACTGACGGCAAGCCGGCGTGCTGTATGTGAGGTTGCGAAAGAACCCGGCTTGGTCACGGATTTTTCGCGGCCCCGGAAAAACGTCCTGTCGTTTTACGGACAGAGCGGGATCGGCAAGAGTGCGCTCTCCCGCCATCTGGATGACCTCGTCAGATCCGGCGACACTACGGAACCCACATCCCCGATTACTTACCGGCACGACTTTGCGAAATCAGGCGACCGTGACTTTGAAACACTTCTGATTGCGATCCGGGCACGCCTGGCGGACAAAAGGGTGCCGGCGCCCGCCTTTGATCTTGCATTTTCCCTGTACTGGAGCATGGCCCATCCAGGAGAGGCCTTGCGCGAATATCTGCAGGGAAGCGGTGCCGGCGGGGCGGCGTCGGGCGCTGCTGACCTCGGCAGCGTGATGACAGACGCCCTCTCAGACCTGGCAGACGCTGTCCTCGGAGCCTCCAGCTTTGGCGTCGTCGGCGGCGCCACCCGTCTCACAACTCATGCAGTACGCGCCATTGCCCGCAGTGCATCACAGAAGAAACTCCTGCGCGATTGCCCTTACCTGGATGCTGCCATGGACGAGGACGACCTCGTTGAGCTGCTCGCATTTCTGCCCCATTTCCTGGCCTGGGACCTGAGTCAACAGCAAAGCCGGCAACCCGATGAGGGCGGAAGGCGCCGGCCGCTCGAATACATCATCTTCTTTGACACATGGGAAGACGTCCAAGCCCACAGCGGCCATGAGGGTTCCCTGGAAGATTTTCTCTGTCGGCTGATGTATCTGATGCCAAATTGCCTTTTCGTTGTCACAGGCCGCGAACGGCTCCGGTGGGCCGATCCGCATAGCGCAGGGCAGTTCCTGAGGAACGGCCCTGACAACTGGCCGGGATTGGTGTCAGCCACGGAGGAGCCGCGCCAGCATATGCTGGGCCGGCTCACCGACGACGATTCGCGAAGGCTCCTGCACACGGCGTGGCCCGGAAAGCCGCCCTCCGGAAGACGTCCTCACGATGATCGTGGACAAGGGCAGTGGATACCCGGCATACCTCAACTGCGCAGTGGATCTGTGTAACATCCGGCAGCAACGGAACCTGCCGCTCAGTGAGGATGACCTTGCCGGCGGCTTCCCGGAACTGTTTACCAGGACAATGCGAGGGCTTTCGCCAGTGGAGCAGAACCTTCTTCAGGCTGCGGCACTCGTTCCCGCCTTTAATATCCTCCTGCTGGAGGATCTCGTTCCGCAGGCCCTCCCGACCGAGCTGAAGAAGTTTGTTGAACGCCATTTTGTCGAAGAGAACGACTCCCCGTGGCTCGATCTCAGAATTACCGAGGGAGTGCGTCACCTGGTGGCCTCGAGCGTCGAACAGGGCGCTGCCTGGACCGCTGGCCAGCAAGTATCGCTGCTCACGAAGGCAGCTCGCTGGGTGAGCGCAAATTCCGGTTCCGGGCAGACGGATGTCCTGGGGCGCGCCCGCGTGTTCCAGGCCGTGCGTTTTTTGGAGGAAGTCTCGATCCTCGGTGCCGCTGTACCGCAGGCCGCGGTTCCCTTGGTCTTTGCAGCCAACAGCGCGGGATATGGCCGGCAGCTTGCGATGGAAGCGGGCCGGGCCACACGCCATGCTGGCTTCTCCGGTCTCGTGTACTCAGTGTGCCGGCTGGAGGGTGACATCCCCGAAAATCTGCAGGAACGCGACCCTTCCTCGGACGAAGCCTCCGGCTGGATGACCGATCTGGCGCGCGTGGCTGCCGGCAGGCGCCTACTCCTGCGCGGTGAGATCAGGGAATGCCTGAACGTTCTCGCGATCGGGCAGACCAGCGATGAGCCCGAAATCCGCCGCCGAAGGAGGAAACTTGAAGTGCTAGCGGCTCTTCGGAGTGGGAAGCTCGAAACCGCCCGGCGCGACCTGGAAGAGATCGCAGTGGACTGGTGCTCTACGGATGAGCAGGCCGATCTCCTCGGCCACCTCTGGTTTTGGAATGGCAGCTTCATGCGCGCCCGAATGTCATTTGCTCTGGCCACCCAATATTCCCGGGAACATGGCCGGCACTTGGAACTCGCCCGCGGCCTGCGCCATCTGGCACGGGTGGAGGAAATCATTGGCACGAGTAACTGCCAGGACACATTGGAGGAGGCGAGGGAGCTAAACGCCGCACTGGATTCCTCCATCGGCATTGCCCAGGTGGAATCCATCGATGCCCTCGCGGCGGCCCGCCAAGGAGATTCTCAGCGCGCCCACGGACTCCTTCGGTCCTCGCTGGAACGGATGCAGGAACAGTCCGCAATACATGATGTGCATGAACTGTGCGTCATCGGGGCCTTGGCCTGTCTGCGGCTCGATGAGGCGGCCAAGCTAGGGTTCTGGTCAACCGTCCTGGGTGCCAGTCCTGCAGGGGCGGAGTCGAAGCGGCTTTCCGCGGTGGTCCTGGCGTTCCTGGGGGAGGGCGCGGGCGAGGATCCTGCTACGGGACGGGACAGTTGCGAGTTCGCCAGCCTAGGGGAAGCCAGGGCCGCGTGGAGGCACGTGGCTGGGCTCCGGTGAGATGCTCGCGGATGGCCCCGGCCTCTCTTTGACGCAGGTTTTCCGCCTCAGACGCAGGTTTTCCGCGATAACTCCAACGAATGGATAGAAGGGCCCAAGGTTCCCGCAGGACCGTCCAAGGAACGGGAATGGTGGTTTTTTGCTTGCTACCTTCGTTTTATCGGTGCTAGACAAACCGCAATGTCCTTCTTCACAACGGTTCACTGATAAAGGCAAACCCGGTGGAATCCGGGGACGCAAAGCCACGGGACCAGTTAGGTCAGCCGGGCCACCCCTAAACCGAAAGAGAAACATCACCATGCGCAAATCCGCAAAGATCATCACCGCTCTGTCCGTCGCCGGCCTCGCCGTAGCCGCGGGTTCCGCTTTCACCAACAGCAACACGTTTGCTTCGGGTGCCACCAAGCCACTCACCGGTTACGCCACCACCACCGTCAGCGGCGCCACGGTGAACTCGCTCCAGTACAACCTCAATGCAGTGGGCGACAGCATCGATTCAGCCACGCTGGTCCTGGCCGGTGACACCAGCACTTCTACCGTCAAGATGAACTACAACGGCGGCACGTCATTTGCATGTGGTACCGGAACGGTAAGCGGAACCACTACGATCATCACTACCTACACCTGCACGCAGACCCAGTCCACCAGCGGCCTGACCTCTACGGGCGTCGTCGTCAACTAGCAGCATCCTGCGGGCTGAGGCCGGCCAGACACCCTGGGGGGGATTCTGGCCGGCCCGGCCCGCTGTTTCTTTTCAGGCCGGATAAGGATGAGGAAAACAGTGCGGCGAGCTTTCTGGGTCAGGGCAGTGGTGATCGCCGCGTTCGCCGGCTGGCTTTGGCTGGCATGGCCTGCGGAACTGGGTGGCCAGACTACTTATCTCAGCACCTTCGGCGACAGCATGGAGCCGCAGTTCCATGCCGGCGATCTCGGGATCCTTCGTCCTGCAGAGCGCTATGACGTCGGTGATGTGGTGGCCTACAGAAGTGATTTGCTCCAAACCATGGTTTTGCACCGCATTGTTTCCATAGCGGATGGCCACTACACCTTCCAAGGTGACAACAATTCCTGGCTAGATCCGGAGCAGCTAACCAGAGACCAGCTTATCGGTGAACTCGCCGTACAGATCCCGCAAGGCGGGTTGTGGCTCGAACGCCTCACCAGCCCGCCCGTCCTCGGCCTCATAGCTTTCGCTCTTATCGCCGGGGGCGGCACGGCCGCCACCACCCGGAAATTACGCAAGAACAGGAGAAGCACCGTGTCCCGCCACATCAGCGACCGCCCCGCCAGAAGCCTTTCGTCAGCAGTCCTTTCCGTCGGCAGCCTGCCCGCTTCGCTTCGGGCCCCGGCGGCCCTTACGGGCATCGTGGCGATCCTGGCCGTGGGCCTCGGCGTTGCATCCTGGGCCGGACCCCTCGACGCGCTGTCGTCCGCCGAGGTGAAGAGCGGCACCAGCATGAAGTTCGCCTACACCGCAGACGTCGGCCGGACCGCCGCCTACGACGGCACCACTGCCACCTCCCCGGACCCGATTTTCCGCAAACTGGCCAACCGTGTTGACGTCACCTTCACCTATGAAGGCGACCCGGGAACAGTCGCTGTTGCGGCGGAACTGACCAGCCCCAGCGGCTGGCACTCGACGGTGCCGCTGGCCGGCCCGGAGTCATTCACCGGCAACAGCTACGAAGGCACCGTCACACTGGACCTCAACGCCCTCGAAGACAAGGCCGAGGCGGCTGCTGCCGTCACCGGGGTCAGCGCCGCCCCCGTCTCCATCGCCCTCATGCCGCAGGTGACCACTGCGTCCGGGGCTGAGTTCAAGCCCAAACTACCCTTGAACCTGACCCCGATTCAGCTTTCCCTGACAGGCGGGGAGCAGGCCCTCACCGTGACCGACAGCGCCACCAGCCAGCAGACCGTCCTGGCGCCCAGGACCATTGGATTCAACGGCTGGAACATCACCGCCGCCACCGCCCGCGCCGTGTCCGGCGTGCTGCTGCTTGCCGTCATCGTTGCCGGGACTGTGCTGCTGGTACTGGGACGCCGCACTGCGGCGCTGGATGAAGCCGCGGGCATCCGGCGCCGTTACTCGTCCCTTCTGGTCCGGGTGCATCCCATGACTGCGCCCCAGGGGCGGCCGGTCATCGACGTGACGAGTTTCGCAACGCTCGCAAAGCTGGCCGAACGCTACGGACTCCTGGTCCTGCACTGGAACCGCAGCGGCGTGGAAACCTTTATTGTGCAGGACGAAAGCACCACCTACCGTTACCGGGCCGCCGGAGGCCGGGCCGCCGGTGCCGAATCCGATCTGGCAGGGGACGAGACCTTCTTCATGGAGGCTGCCAGCCAGGAACGGAATACCTAGCCAGGTACGCAGCGGGGCCTGCCCGGAGGTTGCCGGCGCCCCCGTCTGGTTTGCCGAAACCTCGTGGAACCCTGTGCCGGGAGTGCGGTTACCTGAGGGAGCCCTTGAGGATGGCGGGGCATGCTTGCCGAAGGGCGTACGCGTCCAGAGGCCAGGGCGTGTACAAACACAACAACGCATGCAGGGAAGCAGGGGAAGTCATGAGCCAAGTAGCAGCACTGGATGAAGACCACGCCGGAGATGTCACCACCGATGATCTCACCCTCGACTTCCACACTTGGGGACTTGCCGGCTGCATCGACCGACTGACCGTACCGCTCCGCCAGCAAGGCGTCCGTGTCCGATTTGAAACGCCGCACCATGGCGTCGAAATCCCGGCAGCGTGCGCCGCGCTCCTCTACCGCGCCGGGCAGGAAATGCTCTCCAACGCGTTGAGGCACTCCAGCGCAACCGAGGTGACCGTCCGGTTGGAGGCCGTCTACCACGGCATCCGCCTGATCATCACGGACGACGGCATCGGATACAGCCCGGAGAGCCAGACCCCAGCCTCCACACATCATGGGTACGGAGTGTGCCTGATGACCATGGCCGTGCACGAAGCACACGGCACCGTCGGTATTGAGTCCGCTCCCGGCAGGGGAACCCGGGTCTCCGTCACCCTTCCCCTGGACTGACGACAAAGCGTGGCCTGTTCAGCTTTCTGCGAAGAATCGTGCAGATCCACGTGCGCCGCGTGAGGTTCGTCTGGTTATCCACAGATCAGCTCCGGCAGCCCGCCCGCCGTGTTCCGATGCTAGAAACACCCGCCACTCACGGCCTTCCCCTTCAACAGCTGCCACGGCCGGGACCGCCCAGCGAGGTGCTGCTCGATCACGGAGGTTCCCTGCTGAACCGGCCTCATCGCCGGCTCCGAGCGTGCCAGCACGCGGGCCAGCACCGCCGAACGATCATCGCAGGTCGCAGCCCACGACGCATCAACCCCGCTCGCCGGCTGCGTTCAACGCGACGGCGTGACGTTCGGATTTGCCGACATCGAGTTCGCAGGAGACCTCGTATCCTTCGTCCTATTTGGCGCTCGTTTGCACCCCCGAAACGGCCGCAGTCGCGATACCCGATTCTGGCACCCAGGTTACAAAGTGACCTGTCACCAGTGGAACGAGGGCGACTCCTCCGTGGCTTCCCGGGAAGCGTGCCTCAGCGTCACGCACCTTCCTCCGCGTGCTCAGCGCATTGCACCGTCGCGATCAGCTGGCCACCGCCGTCGGCCTTTACATAGTGGGTCACGTGGTTCGTGATCCGGCCGCAGTGATCACAGAAGCACGCGTGTTGTTTTGTCTGCATAGCGAGATGTTACGCAGTTCGATGGATTTAAGGCGAAATCCCGGTTAGGAATGTGGATCTCCACATGCGGCCCGGACTGCGCACCGCATCCCGGAAACTCCAAGGGCCCATGGGTAGAATCGAGGCCAAGAAGAACGCAGTCGCTTTCCGGAAGTACGGAGAAACAATGTCAGAATGGCTCGACGTCGGCGCGGACAACTACGTGCTGGTCACCGAAGGATCACTGCTTAACACCGGCCTCATTGTGGGCTCCGAGCGGGCCATGGTGGTCGATACCGGCTGCGGGCCGCGGCAGGGGCGCGAGATCCTGGACGCGGTGCGGGAGAAGACCTCTTTGCCGTTGGTGGTGGTCAACACCCACGCGCATTATGACCACTTCTTCGGCAACGCCATGTTCGCGTCCGACGGCGCCACCGAGTTCTGGGCGCACGAAAACTGCGCCCAGGAGATCGACGACCACGGGGACCTGCAACGCCGGTTCGTGGGAACGCTGGAGCCGGAGATGTCCACGGGCGAGGGCGAGAACGTGGAACTGGTGGTGCCCAACGCCATCGTCAAGGACCAGCCCGTACTGGTGGACCTGGGCGGAATAAACGTCACGCTCTTCTACCTGGGCCGCGGCCATACCGACGGCGACCTCCTGGTGGGCACTCCAACCACCCTCTTTGTGGGCGACCTTGTTGAGCAGGGCGCGCACCCGTCCTTCGAGGACTCCTACCCGGAGGAATGGGCCGACTCCCTGCGCCACATCTCGGCCCTGCGGCACCGCTACGAGTTCCTGATCCCCGGCCACGGCCAGCCCTGCAGCGACCAGTTCGTCAAGACCATGGCCAACACCATGACCACCGCGGTCCGCCAGGCCCAGCAGTCCATCCGCGAAACCCCCACCGACGCCACCAAGGCCATCCCCGTGCTGCCATACGGCCCGGAGCAGTCACGTTGGTTCATCAAGCGCCTGCAGGAGACGCGGCCGCTGCACTGATCACTGCTTTTGCTCCCAACGGAGTATCCGTGGCGTTCACCGCCACGGTCGGGGAACTTTTTTGGAGACTTTGTGGGGATTCAACCATTGGACGGCGAGAAGGACGTAGTCGAACTACACGACGGCGTCGTTTACCTTCGCTGGGCCCTTGGCGCAATGGTGACGGCAAAAGACGCGCGCGCCGTGATGGCCAAGGTCAGGGACCTGTGTTCCGGCCGCCCTCGTCCTATGCTCGTCGACATGGCCAGAATGGAAGGCGTGGAGCACAGGGCACGGGAAATATTTGCCGCGGCCTGGCCGCTGACGCGCATTGCCGTTGTGGGCACCTCACCGGTGGACCGCGTCATAGTCAATTTCTACGTGGCCCGACATTCCCCCGCCTGCCCCACGAGGTTCTTCTCCTCCTTCGCCGATGCCATGACCTGGCTCGGGGTGGCGGCCAGCCATGGACACAAGCCGCAGGCATTCCTGGCAGCCAAGGACGCCGTGAGTGACGGGAATGGCGACGAAGCGCTGAGCACCCTGGACGCGAACGCCATGCTGAACGCTCTGCTGGGGCGGCTGGAGGGGGCGCTTGCGGAAGCACAAGCTACCGCGAACGGAATGCCGCTCTTCGCCGTGGAAGCGCAATTGACTGAAAGACTTCAAGCTCTTCTCCCGGGAGTGCGGTTCACCGCCCAGGAAATCAGGGCCTGGGCAGCCGAAATTTCCAGCTGAACTCCGAGGCAGTGGATCTCACAGCGACCTGCGGACACGGACCTGACTTGGGACCCCTGGCAGCGCAACCAAGAAGGCTGAAAGGTGGCCCGGGATATGGGGGATATCCCGGGCTACGGCCCCACTGTACGGGACGGGCGGCGGCGGCCCTAAATGCGGCATCCGGGGGATGTCTGATCGATGAAAGTTCATGCACATCCGTCGCGTTCCTTGTAGCTTAGGGACTGTAGGTCTGAATACCGCGCCAGCGCTGGGCTGACAGGGATTCTTCAGATTGACATGGGGGGGCCATGAGCGACCTGGGTGTGGCTGTAGTAATAGAGGATGACCTGGACATGCGGAACCTGTTGGAGGGTGTGCTCCGTCAATCAGGGTTTGAGGTTCACACGGCAAGCGACGGTAGAGAAGGCGTAGCGGTGGTCCAGGAAATACGGCCCGATGTGGTGACCCTGGACGTGGGTCTGCCTGATCTTGACGGGTTCGAGGTTCTCCGCCGTATCCGCCAGTTCAGCAACGCCTATGTCGTGATGCTTACCGGCAGGACGGAGGAGCCCGATCTCCTAGCAGCACTCCAGGCAGGGGCCGATGACTACATCACCAAACCGTTCCGGCCCAGGGAGCTGCGGGCGCGCATCGCGGCGATGCTGCGCCGGCCACGTCCGCAGATGCTGGACACTCCTCCGGCTGTGTCCCCTTCGAAACATTTGCCTCCGGAGGCCGGAGTGGGGGAATCGGTCCTCCGGCACAACGGGTTGGCGCTGGATTACCGGAAGCGGACGGCCGCAGTGGGCGGGACAGCTGTGGAACTGACGCGAAGCGAATTTGATCTCCTTCACGAGCTGCTCCGCGCGTCGGGAGCAGTCCTTTCGCGAGCTGAGCTCGTCCGCAGCCTCCGGGGCGAGTACTACCGCGAGGACGCCTACATCAGTGACTCCGATGAACGCTCTGTCGAGGTACACATCGGCAACCTCCGCCGTAAGCTCCGCGATGATCCGGAATCGCCGCTGTGGCTGCAGACGGTCCGCGGTGCGGGCTACCGGCTGGCCAGCCCATCTACGCCCGGCGGGTCCGCGTAACCGCAGCCGCCGCGACGGAACGTGGCTTAGCCCCGTTGCTACCGAAGGTACTGGTGCTGGAGTTCGTTCACCGTGGCAGGGCCATGGATCGAAATCAGGGCCAGGACGGACGCTGCGTGACGGAGGTCGCCATGCCGGACGGCTGCCTCCAGCATCTGAGCGAGACATGCCAGGCGTAACCCGCCGACCATAGCGGAGGAGACTTTCAGGCTGATGGCCGCGTCAAGCGCGACGGCCTGATCCTCACGCTCCAGTGAGTCGACGAGGCGGCGCTCCCGCTGCCCCCACAGCGCCGAATAATCTTTCGCAAAGTTCCGTGCCATGTCCGGTCGCCCCAGCTGTTCTTCCAAGGTTTGCAGAACGGTCCTGTCCACCAGCGGCAACTCCTCATTGCCAGGAAACGGGCTCGCCGTTCCCGTCGGCGCGGAAGGGTCGAGAGCGCCTGCGGGGTTCGTACCACCTGCGGCACCGAAGGGGGCGGCTGCTGAAATGACCATCTCTTGAGGCTACGGCTCCCGCGACGATAGGACCCCGACTTCAGGTGATCCTGCGCAAACCTTGGCCCTCCCTTGAGCGCGTGAAGGATCCGCCTTTGCCGGTGATTGCATGGTTAGCGAGTGTGCCGAAATCCTACCTGGATTTCCTCTTTCGACAGTTTCCACAGCGCGGTGCCAATGTTTCCCCGGGTTCTTCGCACGTCCCCTAAGGTTCCCGCAGGTTAGTCCAAGGAACGGATTTATTCGGTGTTTGCGCTGTTAGCTTCGATATGTCGATGGAACGCGGACCGCAGTCCGGTCTGTGTCTTCGTTGGCAGTGGCATCCAGTTGTAGCTGGGGTTGCAACCGCCGCGGGGCCCGCTCAGGGGCTGCCGGGCTTCCGTCCCGCAGGGCGGACTCTGGCCCCAAGCTCTCGCGAGTCCTCCGGCCCTGGGGCTGCTGTCATTCGCACTGCTGGCCGAAGGCGGCGCCGCAACAACCCGCCACCGGCGCAAATGAAGAGAGCAGCCATGTCCCGCCACATCAGCAACCAGCCCGCAACACCCCCGGCTGTGGGAAGCCTTCCGCCATCACTACGGATTTCCACCGCCCTCGGCACCATCCTCGACGTCGCCGGCGTTGCCGCCGACGTTGGACAAAGCCCGGCCTACGACGGGACCGCAAACTCGCCGGAGCCGGTCTTCCGGAAACTCGCCAACACCGTCGATGTCCACTTCACCTACCACGGCGAGCCCGGAACGGTGTCCGTGACGGCGGAGCTGTCCACGCCGGGCGACTGGCACTCAACCGTCCCGCTTGACGGGTCCGCCACCTTCACAGGCAACGACCATGAGGGAAGCATCCGGCTGGAACTGGGCACTCTCGAAGCCAAGGCACAGGCAGCATCGGCCGTCACAGGTCTCCCGGTCGGACCGGTCACCATCGCGGTGACGCCCCAAGTCACGACAGTGACGGGAGCCGAATTCCGGCCCAAGCTCAACCTCCACCTCACGCCGCTCCAGCTCACCCTCACCGGCGCGCCGGATACCCTGACCGTCATTGACGCAACCACGACGCAGCAGACTGTCCTCGCGCCCCGCATGCTCCGATTGAACGGGGTCGGCATCAGCGCGACTGTCGCCCGCGTCGTGTCAGCTGTGCTCCTTCTGGCAGCCCTCGCCATTGGGGTAATCATCATGGTTTTCGCCCGCCGCACTACGCCCGGGGACGAAGGAACGGCCATCCGCCGCCGCTACGCCGCGTTGCTGGTGCGCGTCCACCCGATGCCGGCACCCCACGGGCGGCCCGTCATCGACGTCACCACCTTCCCGACGCTCGCGAAACTTGCTGAACGGTACGGTCTGCTCGTCCTGCATTGGTCCCGTAGTGGCGTCGAAACCTTCGTCGTCCAGGACGAAAACATCACCTACCGCTACGGCGCGGGATCCGACTCTGCACAGGCTGAACCGCAGCCCCACCTCGTTGACGTCCAGCCATGACGCCCGCAGCCCGCCCGGCCCTGCAGTCAGGGGCGCCGATAACGGATGCGGCACCCGCGGGCCCCCGTCCCCCTGATAACCCGGGACCCGGTTAGCATGGGAAGGGGGTACAACATGGGGCCGCAGCGCAAAACGAACATCCTGTCATTCATCGGCAGCCACGTCCTGCTCTGCATGCTCAGCGTGCAGGTCGCCTTCGCCCTCGCAATATTCACCGCACTGCACTCCTGGGCCCCCAATACCCCGGAGTCACCGGCGGTGGCTGGCTTACTCGGTGTCATCGCCGGCGGTCTGATCCTGATCGCGGCGTGGACTGCGGTGCGGGGCATCCACACCCAGGGCAGGGAACGCGACCGGAGTAGGGCTGTGTCCGACCTTATGGAAACCGTATGGGAAACCAGCCAGGAATGGCTCTGGGCCGTGGACGAACACGGAAACTTCACATTCTCAAGCAGGGCCAGCGCAACGTTCCTCGGCTACGAACCTGCCGAGCTGATCGGCAGGCCCATCAGCATGGTGATCGATCAGGATCAACTCGCCGGCGCTCGTCAGGCAGTCGCCGAGGACTTGGGTGACCACGGTTCAGACTGGTCCGGGGTCACGGTCTCGTGCCGTCACCGCAACGGCGCCCCCGTCTGGATGGAAGTATCCGGCAGGTCACGCCCCACACGCGACGGACTGGGTCCTGGATTCGAAGGAACCAGCCGGCCCTTGCCCACCCATACGGTCCGCACGCTTCTCAAAAAGCGCACCAGGGAACGCATCGACAGCACAGTCCAGGGCGGAATGATCCTCACGGCCTTCCAACCCATCTACGAACTCACCACCGGAAACATGACCGGCGTTGAAGCGCTGGCCCGTTTCCCCAGCGACGACGGCCGAAGTCCAGACCACTGGTTCAACGAAGCCACCAGCGTCGGACTCGGCAGGGACCTTGAATTCGCGACACTCGAAGCGGCACTCCGCAAGACCGCCAAGCTCCCCGAAAACCTGTACGTCGCGCTCAACCTCTCACCCGACACATGTCTGGACCCCAGACTGCCCGGGCTGCTGAAGCGATCGGGTCTGGCCTTCGACCGGATCGTTCTGGAATTGACCGAACGCATGGCTGTGGATGAATACGCACCGCTGCTGGCCGCCCTGAAACCCATGCGTCAGCGCGGCCTGCGGATAGCCGTAGACGACGCCGGATCAGGCTTCGCATCCATGCGCCATGTCCTGCAGCTCCGGCCCGACATCATCAAACTCGACAGAAGCCTTATCGCCGGACTCGACGGCGACCAGGGGCAACGGGCGCTCGGCGCAGCAATGGTCGAATTCGCTCATCAGATCGGCGCCCAGATCGTGGCTGAAGGCATCGAAACTCGGGCGGAACTCACAGCCGTCACCGAACTCGGCATGACTTCCGGGCAGGGCTACTTCCTGGGCCGACCCACCATACACCCAGCCGACTGGGCGGTGTGGCAACAAGCGTGCGTCAGGGACTCTGACATGGTTTGATGACCTTTACGCCGGGCTTCCACGCGCGAAGCCTCTTCGACGGAGTGCTCATATCGCCTCGCCCGAGGGCGTCCCCTCCCTAATTTTGGTATTGAGTATCTTTGGTTTCTGCTAGTTGGAGGCGGGTCGACTGGAGGGAACTTCGCAGCAGGGCGCCAGCCACACTGAGCAAAGGCAAGACCTCGGGGCAGCTGAGCAGGTATTGGATCTGGCCGTCGGTGCGGGAGGAAATGATGAGTCGCTGTCTGCGCAGGACACCGAGATGCTGGGAAAGGTTGGAAGCTTCCAGATTGGTCGCTTGGCGCAGCTCGCTCACCCGGATGGGACCGTCCGCCAGCAGTTCGAGCACCCGGATGCGCACGGGATGTCCCAGGGACCTGAACAGATCCGACTTCGCTTCCGGCAACGCCGGCATGTTGCATATCTCAGTCAATGGGGTGCGCGCCTTTCGTTGTCCCTCGTCTCTTTTTGTCTGTGGCTAGGCTCGCTGCCGTACGCTCGTCCCAAAAAGTCGGTCAGCAGGACAGGCCTGTCTGTCCTGCTGACGTAGAGCATACGCCAGCCGTCGGCGCGGCTGAAGCCTTCGCATGTCCTAATCGGGCGTTGTCTGTTTGGTCTTGCGGGCAGCGACCGACATGCGCCAAACTCTTTAGCATTTGATGAATTCATAAATTACGAATTGCACGACCAAAAAAGCGGAATGGAACGCAGGGATGGCTCTGGCTCCTCGCGGCAAAGACGCCGCGGCGAGGGCCCCACCGATCGGGAGGATAGTTATGGCCGGAATGTTTGAACTGTTTGTTGATGCGAAGTCGTATTCAGGTTCCAGCTGACAGCACCGGATGGGACAGTGATGGCCACTTCCAAGCGCTCTGACGACAAAGCTGCAGCAGTTGCCGGCATCGCCGCCATGCGCGAGTACGCCGGCATGGGACTGATTACGGACCTTTCCCCCAGTGGGAAGGGGCAGTCTGAACCCTGCCGACCAGTGAGTGGCCGGCAACCCTGCGGACAAGTCACTGTCCTACTCCGCCATCCGCCCGCCCGTTGACCCCGGCGGAGTTCGTGGCCACCTTGAACCTCTGGCACAAACCAGGCGTACGGCCGGCGCGGGATCGTCCTCAATCCTCGCCAGCCCTGGCCCGGGATCGTCCTCCACCCTGACAACACGACGAACAATCTCAAACTTCGAAACTGAAGCGCAGGCCCGGGAGACTTCAACGGTTTCGGATGCGAACTCTTCGCGTTGGTTGTTCGGCAGGAATCCGAGCCAAGGGAACGGCCCCAAGAAGCGTTCAGCGAAGGTTGACTCGCCGGGGCAGGAGGGCGGCACCTGCTCTCCCGCCGTCGTCGTTCACCCTTATTCAAGCACCTCCATCTGGAGGCCGCAGGAACAACGAAAGACCTGTGCCTTCCGATACACTCCGAATGCTGCCGTCGGAGCCGCAGCGGGCGCCGGCAATCGGACCGCCATCAGCTAGTCCTTCGGGCCCGTTTTTGCTGGGCATGGATGGGAACCCTCAGGCGGCTGCGGGGCGGTCGGACAGGATTGGTGCACTTAGCATGCCTCCCGCGAAGTCCCACGACCCCTCCCACGGACCGTGCCTCAGCTGAGCCCCGTCCGGCGAGACCTCAGGCATGATTGTTGGGTGATCACCGAACATGCATTGCTCTCCGTCCGGCCCGGCCTGGAGGAGGAATTCGAGACTGCCTTTGGCAAAGCGAAATCGATCATTGGTTCCATGCCCGGATTCCAGAGCCTCACGCTTTCCCGCTGCATCGAGAGCCCATCCACGTACCTGCTGCTGGTTCAATGGGCACGGCTGCAGGACCATACCGAGGGTTTCAGGGGATCGGCCGAGTACCAGGAATGGCGCGCGCTCCTGCATCATTTCTACTCGCCGTTTCCCACCGTGGAGCACTACGAGCCTGTTGTTGTTCTGAAAGGCTGAGGGCTTCCGCCCTACTACGGCCGTCCGGCTACGGCTTGGACGGCTCCGACATACGAATGGCCATAACGATCAGGCCCGCGATGGGGATGAGCAGCCAGAAGAGCTCTGTCCAGCGTCGGCCGGCATCACGGAGGCGGCGGACGCCGACGGCGAGCGTGGGGATCATCGTGCCGATTACCCAGAGCGAGGCAAGGCTGGAACCGACGCCGATCACTCCGTTGGGGGTGGCCACGTTCAGGGCGCCGAGGCCGCTGGTTACCAGTGTCACGAAGAGGATGAACCACCAGAACTCGGCCACGCCGGCGCGGCCCCCAAACTCGGCATACTGCCGGAAGCCCGCGAGGATCGCGTCGCCGAACGACATGGTGGGGTGCCCTGCAGCCTGGGTCATTCCCGGATTCTACCGCTGCGCATGGTCTGTGGCGATGGCGTTCCGGGCGCCCCTCGGGCCGTCTCGGTGAAGTTCCAGCGGCGGTGCAGCTCGCGGAGAGCGCCTCAAGGTCCGCAGGACCGGCGGGACGCACAGCGGTGACCGTCCCGGCGTCGTGCGTTACATCCTTTTGGGCGAGATCGGCAAACCCGTCGGATTCCATCTGGACAGTCAACCGCATCGCGCCTCCGGCCGCTACGGAGGTCACATTCGGCGCGACTTGAGCAAACCTTGAGGCTGTGTTTATAGCCTCGGGGCATGGGGAAAAATGGGGGCACACAGTACGCGCGCGACACACGGAGTGAGCTCCGCCGTCGCCGATTTCAGGCGGTTTCCTACGTTGCGCTGGCCGCCCTGGCAGTGGCCACGGCAGCGGTGGTGGTGCTCGCGCTCACCCGGTGAGAGGCGACATGAAGGCGGTGAAGGACAGCGGCCTGGGAATCATCACCGTCGCCCAAGGGGCAGCCGAAGTCCTGTCGCAGACCTCAGGGAACTACGAGGAGCGCGTCTGGCCCGCGAGCCCGGGTTGAACGCCGCACGCACGTGGTTTGAAGACGCCGCCCGGTGAACTGGATCGGGGCTTGAGTCCCGCGAAGATCTGTAATTCTTCGGCGCGGATCTTTTCACATCCAGCAAGAAGTGAAATAGTTGTGTGTTGACCTTTTCACTTCCGATTGATGTGAAAGACCTTGCAACAAAGATTCTCAGTTTGAGTTAGGAGACCGTGGAACAGCCACGCAGGCTCGGAGAACAGAACTTCACGCCGTCCGCCGAGGCTGACGTCACGGTCGAAGCAAAGACGGACGGCGGCTGGCCGCCGCTGGGGTGGGAACGGCTGGAGTGGGTAATTAAGATCGGCGCCGGGCCGCGGACCATGACTGAGAACCCCATCGTGCCGTACAAGGCAGCGGTCCCGCCGTTCATCGCGTCCATCCGTTACACGCCCTCCGGTGAGGTGACTGCCGCAGTTGAAGATGCAGCCCTGGCCATCCGGGACTTCGACCACGACTTCGGCGGTGACGTTGCCCCCTTCTCGGCCATATTGCTGCGCACCGAGTCCGTGTCCTCCTCGCAGATTGAGAATGTCACCGCCAACGCCCGCAGTATCGGGATGGCGGAACTGGGTGATGACTCCAAAAGAAATGCCACCCTCGTTGTGGACAACGTGGCAGCGATGAACGCCGCCTTGGCCGCCGCCCACTCCCTGGAAACGGTGACCGTCCTGGAAATGCACCGCGCCCTAATGCGTCACGCGGATCCGCGGGGTGCAGGCAGGTTCCGGGAGGAGCCGGTATGGATCGGCACGTCCAGCACCAGCCCTGCCGGGGCCGACTTCGTCGCTCCGGATTCCCGCCGCGTCCCGGAACTCATGGATGACCTGATGGATTACGCCGGCCGGAACGATGTCCAGATTTTAGCCCAGTCTGCGATAGCACACGCCCAGTTCGAAACCATTCACCCGTTCACCGACGGCAACGGCCGCACGGGCAGGGCACTGCTGCACGCCATGCTCCGCAACAAGGGCCTGACGCGCACGGTGACCGTACCTGTGTCGGCCGGCCTCCTCAACGACGTGAGCGGCTACCACGACGCCCTGACCGCATACAGGAAGGGGGATCCGGACCCGATAATCCTGCTAACAGCTGAGGCGACCTTCCGTGCAATTGACAATGGCCGGCAATTGGCGGACGACATCACCGCGGCCCGAGAACGGTGGAAAGAGGCTATCAAGGCCCGCAAGGATGCTGCGGCGTGGACGATCGCTGACCTCCTGGCCCGCCAGCCAGTGGTGAACAGCGAGTTGTTAGAGGAGCGGCTTGGAATCTCGCCGGCAACCATCTGGCGCCAGATGCAGGTCTTGGAAGAAGCCGGTGTTGTCCAGGGGTTCGACAAGTTCAAGCGTGGCCGCCACTGGCGCTCGGATGAGATCCTTGCCGCCCTGGACTCCTTTGCGGATCGTTCAGGTCGCCGCGTTCGCAGCTGAATCGTCAATGAGCGCGCCGCGCCGCTGTCACGATTTGTCAATCCCGTAACGTACCGATAGCGTGACCTCTGATCGCATGGGGGATCACTCTAACGTTCGGAGACCGTTGTGGCTCTCATTGACTATGTCCTGGCGCTGTGCGCACTGTTGGGCACACTGCTGATTCCCTTCTCTGCGATGTACCACGTGCTGCGCCGGAAGCGACGCGCAGTGCGGGTGACCGCCACGAGGAGTGACCGCAGCTAGCCATGCCCTATATCGATATCAACCCGCATAAGGGCCGCCCCAAATGGCAGGCCTACACCATCTTGGCCGTGCTACTGGTCCTCACCGCCGCCGTCGTCATCGCCGCGCTCACCCGCGGCTGACCTCGCAATTCTGACCCAGCGCCTAGACTTACAGATTGAATCAGTCCGTAAAGTGCCGCAGAACCTTGTGCCGAAAGTCCTGGGGGGACAGACATGCCCGATCCGGCGGATCAGAACGCACGCCCCATCGCAGAAGATGCAGGGCTACCGCAACCGCCCCGGCGACGCCGTGACCTCCGTCGTGCCGACGGTGCGCTGCAGGATGCCCAGACAGGAACCATGCCAGCCGTGACGCCAGATTTCTCCAACACCCCCGACGCCGGCACCCCGGTACCGCGCCGCAGTTCCTGGGCCGAGGCGGCCGCCGCCGCCGACCAAACCAGCCCCGCGCCTTCTGCTCCCATCACCTCCGTCCCGGCGCCCACCCGCCGGCCGGCCAGGCCGCCGGTCACCGCGCAGCCGCAGGCGACCCCGCAGGCCGGGCAGCCGGCCGAGCAAGACTCAGGCACCCCCGCAGTGGCGTACGACGGCGACGAGGCCGCGCCGCCGTCGTCGTACGTTCCCGAGGAAGCACCGGAGCAGGCACCGGCGTTCCGGCGCATCCGCCCCACCACCGCGGACATCATCGCCGACAGCCCCATGCCCGACTTCATCAGCTCCCCGGGCCTGTTCGTCAAGGAGCAGAAGCCCCGGCCGGTGGGCGGCGTCCGCGGCGCCCTCTACTCGCTCACGGGCGGGGCCTGGAACATGGGCCCCAGCGCCAAGCAGCGCGAGGAAGACGAGCTGGGCCGCCGCATCTCCCGCCAGCTGCAGGGCAGCTACAACACGGCGGTGCTGAGCCTCAAGGGCGGCATCGGCAAAACCTCCACCACGGTGGGCGTGGGTCTGACGCTGGCCGAATTCCGCGGCGACCCGCCCTGCGCCATCGACGCCAACCCGGACTCCGGCGACCTCGTGGAGCGCGCCCTCGGCGAGGGCATCTACCAGCAGGCCAGTCCGCGCACCATCACGGACCTGCTGGCGAACATCGAGGGCGTTGACTCGCTCACGGCGCTGGCCCGGTACATGCACCACGCCGGCCGGCTGCACCTGATCGCGGGGGAGCAGGACCCGGAGGTCTCCGACTCGCTGACGGCCGCCGAGTACCTGCGGATCCGCAAGCTCATCTCCAACTACTACTCCGTGGCCCTGACCGACTGCGGCACCGGCGTGACCCACAACGCGATGAGCGGGATCCTGCAGTCGGCGGACAACATCATCATCGCAGCGGGGTATGCGGTGAGCGGGGCCAAGCGTGCCCGCAGCACCCTGCACTGGCTGGCGAGCCACGGGTACGAGGACCTGGCCCGGAACGCCGTGGTGGTCATCACGGACAAGGACGAGGTCTCCTCCCGCGTGGACAAGGACGCCATCGAGGAACACCTCGCCGGGATCTGCCGCCAGCTGATCGCTGTCCCGCACGACCGTGGCGTGGCCGACGGCGACCTGGTCACCCTGGACGTGCTGAAGCCGGAGACCCGCCGGGCGTACAAGGAAATCGCGGCGTCGATCGTGGACGGGTACCGGTAGCTTTTCCCTTCCCCCGCCTCCTACTTTTGGGTGGGCAACAATCTTGAGTGAACGCACCCGGCCATCTTTGGCTGATCCTGAGCATCGATCACTAGCGTCAGCGCATCAGCCATATGAAAGGTGCGTCAACGATGACCATTCTTGAATACCTCACAGGCCTGGCAATCATCCTCGGGTCCCTCATGGGCACCATGGGGCTCGCGGCGGCGGTCATGCGCCACAGGCAGCGCCACTAGTGGATCGGAAGACTGGCTTCCAGCCACTCGTGAAACGTCTGGAGCCCGACGGCGGAGCCTGCCGCCGGGACCAGGTCACCGCGACGCATGGCTTGACCCATGGCGCCGGGTGCCGGTACCTTCACCACCAGCTTCCGCTGCCCGGATTTCCGCAAGTATTTGCGGACCAGGTCCGAGAGCTGCTCCCGACGGGGCCCGCCAAGATCAGCAACCCGTCCGCGGGGTCCCTGCTCTGCCGCGTCCACCAACGCCGCAGCCACTTCCCGCGCTGCGACCGGCTGGGTGATCATCTGAGGAACCAGGACCACCGGGCCAATCGAGGCGGCGCTGATGGCCATGGGCACAAACTCGTGGAACTGAGTGGACCGCAGGATGGTCCACGGCACGCCTCCGTGCCGGACGGCATCCTCCTGCGCGAGCTTCCCGGCGTACAGTCCCGACGCAGCCATATCGATGCCCACGATCGAGAGCGCAATGTGGTGCCTCGACTGAGCCGCCAGCTCAGCTGCCAGCAGGTTCCGGGTGGCGGTGGTGAAAAAGTCCACGGCCTTCCTGGTGGAAATCGTCTGGATTCCGGAGACATCAATAACGGTGTCCACACCCTGCAGGGCTTCGTGCAGCCCGCGGCCGGTGAACAGGTCCACGCCTTCTGATCGGGTCAGGCTTGCCACCAGATGTCCGCGGTCCCTGGCAATAGAGACGACATGTTGGCCAACAGCCCCGGTACCTCCTGGAACGGCAATATGCATGCTCAGATCCTACGGCCGTCCCTCCACGAGCGCGGCCATTTTGTCGAGGCACTGCTCAAGGCCGCTCTGCGACAAGTCCCGTGCCTCCTGGGTACCGTACCCGCGCTCGGTCATGTGCAGCATCGTGCGCCCGTCGCCGAGGTCGGTCAGCACGACCTCGTGTTCACCGTCGGCGGGAACGCCAAAGGCGGGAATGCCCGCCTCTGTCGGCGTGATGCGGTTGCCATCGGCATCAGCGAAGTTGAACACGTAGCGGATGTGGCGCAATGGTTCCAACTCGGTGATATTCCTCCATTGAGGAGGAACACAACAGCATCAGCATCCTGCGGGTCGACCACCGTGCCGACGTGTACCGGCCCAGGTAGTCCCGAGTGCGCATGAGGAGGGCTGAGGAAGATCATGGCCTGGAGGGCGCAGGAGTGTGCGCGACATATCTGGGTTCAAATGTTGCGCACATCACATTCGTTGCCTACGCTGAATGAGGCTGCAGAGGCGCGGCCATTGGCCGCAGTGTCGCGGCCTCCCCGGCTGCAGCGTCGCAGCCACGCAAGGAAGGCATGATTATCTTGTCCGAAAAGCTCAGCATTCTTGTCCGTGTAGATCTCGACCACGCGAAGGCCCAGGTTCTCGCCAAGGGCCACGTCACCATCCGCAGCATCCAGGCCCTCTACGTGGTGGTGAAACGCGCCAACGCCTTGAAGCACAACCTCGACCTGGAATTGGACGTGCGGAACGCCCGCGTCGATCCCGAAGCCCTGCGGCAGCTTCAGGTCTGCTCCGAGACCCATCACCTGCCCACCAGGATTGACCCGCAGCAGACCCACTGCACGCTGAGCATCCTCGCGCCCCGTCGCGTCACCACCAAAGCCGCCGACTTCAGCCACGCCGCAGCCTGACCCCCAGCCGTCGGGGGTTATCCGACGGCGGGAAGCCCGCCGGCCAGTTCCGCCGCCGCGGCGAGGGCCCAGCGGTCGTTCTCCGGATCGAAGAAGACCACCGTGGATGCGTCTGCTTCGCGGGCCTCGTCGAGGGCGAACAGCAGCGCATCCTCCAGATGCTGCGCGTGCTCCAGCCGTTCGGGAAGCCTGCCCGGAAGATCGCCGTCGTCAATGACCACGTGGGCCTTGCCATCCACGATGACCTTCAGCGCAAAACCCTGGTCCTCATGAAGGGACCCCCGGGTGGACGCGATTTCCGTGATTTTGTCGGCCCGGACCAAACCGTTGTTGATGGTGCGGATCCACACTTCACCCATGAGACCTCCTTGGCTGAGAGGGGCAGGCGGAAGCGCCCCACAAGGCAAACGTTAGTCCTCACGGGGCCGCTTGTGACCCCCTGAAGGCTGGCGAATTTCCGGCGGCATAAGATAAATCTGATGACTTCGCCAGGAACCGCACAGCCGTTCAACTTCCGAAGCATCGCCATACCCGCGTTCGGGCCGGCGCTGCTGTTCTGCATCGGCGAAGGCGCGGTCCTCCCGGTGGTGGTCCTCTCCGCCCGCGACCTCGGCGCGTCGGTGGCAGTGTCCGCGCTGATCGTCACGCTGATCGGGCTCGGCTCGTGGTTTTTCAATCTGCCGGCCTCCCTCATCACGCTTAAGTTCGGCGAACGCTGGTCCATCGTCGGCGCCGCGGCGGTGGGTGCCCTGGCGCTCGCGGCCGCCGCCATGTCTTCCATGATTCCCAACGGACTGTGGCTGCTCGCGGTGGCGATGGCCGTCGTCGGGATGGCCGCCAGTGTCTTCAGCCTGGCGCGGCAGAAGTACCTCACCGAGGCGGTGCCCGTCCAGTTCCGGGCGCGGGCGCTGTCGACGCTGGGCGGGGTCAGCCGGATCGGCGTCTTTGCGGGGCCGTTCATTGGTGCCGGCGTGATGCAGTTCGCCGGGATCGCCGGAGCGTACTGGGTCGGGGTGGTGGGCATGGCCGCCGCCGCCGTTTTGGCGGTCACCATCCCGGACCTCGTGGTCCCGCCAGCGCCCGACGGCGGACACAAGGGTCCGGAGCCGACGCTGCGGAATGTGGCGGTGTCGCATGCCCGCGTGTTCCTGACGCTGGGGGTGGGGGTCCTGCTGCTGAGCGCGCTGCGCGCGTCCCGCCAGGTGATCATCCCGCTGTGGGCGGACCATCTGGGGATGGATGCGGCCCAGGCGTCGGTGATTTACGGGCTGTCCGGGGCGATCGACATGCTGGTGTTTTATCCGGCCGGCAAGGTGATGGACCGGCGCGGCAGGCTGTTTGTGGCCATCCCGTCCACCATCATCATGGGCATCGCCATGTTGCTGATTCCTTTGTCTGCGTCCTTCGGCGGGCTGTTGCTGGCGTCGCTGCTTATCGGCTTCGGCAACGGCATCAGCTCGGGCCTGATCATGACGCTCGGTGCGGACTTTTCGCCCGACCGCGGCCGCGGCCAGTTCCTGGGGCTGTGGCGGTTTATCGCCGATGCGGGATCAACCGGCGGGCCCGTGCTGCTCTCCGGGGTGACGGCGCTATTTTCCCTGGGCGCGGGGGTTTCAGCCACCGGCATCCTGGGGTTCGCGGCGGCTGTTGTGTTTGCGGTGGTGCTGCCGCGGCTGAGACACCGGCGGAACTACTGACTTTTGAATCAGGAGGCCTTGGCGAGATATTCGGCCAGGGCATCTCTGATAATCGCCGAGGGGTTCCGGTGTTCCTTTTGCGCCTGCTCCACGAGCTTTGCATCCATGTCCTCTGGCAGCCTTAGGGAACGGGACGGCGATGTTCCCTTGGCGCTGAGCGAGGGTTTGCCGACGGCGCGTCTGACGGCTTCGGGGGAGCCAAGCGCAGCCTCGAGGAGGGAGCGGCCTGCCTCCGGACCGTCGGCCTTGCTGATGCGGGCCTCGGGCCCGATGTCTGCGGTCTCCGCCCAGGTTGCCAGTTCTGCATAGCGGGCCTGCTCCTCGGTATCGAGTTGCTCGGGTGCCTGGGCTTTTTTTGTTGCGTTCACTTGCCAGCCTGCCTTTCTGCGATATCCAGGACTTTCCTGCGGGCTTCCATGACGTGGAAGATCAGGATGTCATTCGGAGGAGTAATGACGGCCATAACTTCAAGGATCCTGCTCCTGTCCCGAGTAGGGCCGATAAAAAGGTCCGGCCTTGTGACCGAATCGACCCGAGGTTCATCGAAATGCTGTACATGGTAGGTCTGATTCAGAATGGCATTCAAGGCATCCTCATGGTCGATGCCATGTTTATCTGCACTGGCCGCCCAGACGATCCCCATCGCTTTATTGTCTTGCAATACTTCCTTTGTTGCAAGACAATATTGGTTCGGTCTTTGGCATGATGCCCTAGTGGCTCTTGGAGCGGACGGTGCTGGCATTAATTGGTCGGTGTCAATCAGCTGACGAGCGGCCAGCTGGGTGACGCCGAGTCGTCTTGCGGCCTCACCAGTCCTCTACGTACTGATGCACGAACGTCCTCTTGAGGAAACGTTATTGGCCGCCACCCTTGGCGCGGGGGTTTCAGCCACCGGGCGCCGTGGAGGAGCGACCCCGGGTTGTCGGATCCAAGTTGAGGGCGGGCTTGATCAGCTGCAGGTGTACGTGCGAAGCAGCGGCTGACTGGTCCAAGCGTTAGTGGCGTCTACTTTGTAGATTGCTCGGATTTCGAGCTTGAACAAGACTGCATGAGCGCCCGAGTTTGCCGTAAATACTTGATTTCCGTTGTATGTCAGCGCTTGATCCTTCGAGGACACGGTTCCGCCGGCGTCCGCCGTGACCCGTAGTGCGTTCGCGTACGGCAGCGAGCCCGTGGCGGCCAAGGTGACAGTGAGCGTCCTCTTGTTCTGGCTGCAGCTGGCATCCAGCGAAATCGTGGAAGTCGTCGGCGTGTTTAGGGTGGCCGTAGAAAAGCCTGTTGACGCTTGGCTGGCAGACCTGAAGGAGGCGCTTGCTGCGGGGGCGAGAATCAAGCCCAGAACGACGACGAGCGTAACGCCGGTGGCGCGGGCAACCCTTGCGGCAGCCGAAGTGCGGCTACCCACTGACTGCTGGTTCCGGGTCCTTGCGCCAGATGGACGCCAGCAATCCAATCACCAGCACGGCCGGTGCGCCGTACATGAGGGTGTTCAGGACAACCGGCTGGCGCAAAGTGCGAATGACGTGACCCACGTAGGGGACCGTGAGGACGTGCCGGTCAACGGTCGCTCCGTTGAGCGTTGCGGTCCATGGATCTACACCGTTGTTGGCGTCACCTTTGGTCCGCACAGCCGTCGTCCCGTCCGCATTTGTGAGTATCTGCGTGACGCGGTGGGTTTCCACCCGGTGGTTCTCGACAGGAATGAGATAAGTGATGACGTCGCCCACTACGATGTCACCGACTGCGGTAGGGACCGTGACCACAACGTCGCCCGCGTGGATCAGTGGGGACATCGAGCCGGTGAGCATCGTGGACGTCTGATAACCCAGGGCCCGGGGACCAACAGCAAGGAAAATGAACGCGGACACTGCCACGACGAACATCGTCGTTGTGAGGACGTTGGCCCCGCGGCGAAAGCCGGTTTTGACGCGCGACGCAGCCCGTGCAGGGATGAAGGTCCCAGCGCCGCCGCGGGGGGTGCGGGGGCGCCGGGACAGCTCAGTTACCTGGGCGGCGCTGCGTGCCGCTGTCGGAATTTCTGTTACTGCGCTCATCGCTATCCAGCCTTGGGGACGGTCTGTTGGTGCTTCTGGCTATTGGTTGGCGGTGCCGGCTTCGTGACTGCCCCGAATGCTCAGGACTGACGGCTACTTGACTTGGCCAGTGCGCTGTGTCGCGTCGAACGTGAAACCGATGGTGCTGGTCAGGCCTTGGAAGGTGTCGTCTGCCGTAGAAGGCAGGGAGGTAGTGATCTTGAGCTTGTCCTCAGCGCCAGCCGTAATGGATGACAGGCCGGTGAGTGCCGTGCCCGAGCCGATGATCGCGCTCTTAGCCAAAATGGTGGACTTGATCCCTGAGCACGTGTCTTCCGCGGCAGCCACGACTGTCCAGGCGACGGTGCAGGACTCGATGGTCAACTGCAGGCCGTCAATTGTCTCGGTGGTGAGCTTTGAGGCGACGGTGGGCGCTGTGGTGAGCGTCACGGTGTTCAGGTTGGAGTTGCCAGTGTTCTTCAGTGTGGCGAACTTTTCGACGGAGTCACTGGGCAGCAGGCCGGTGATGGCGACACTCAGGGTCCCCGGATCGGTCAGGTCGATATCGACGGTGCCGGCAGTGACCTGCTCATCGACCTGTGTTGTGGTTCCCGTGAACCCGCCGTAGGTGCCCATGCCTGCGACTGCGGCGGCGGTGCCCACGAGTGCGACGGAAGCCAGAATCTTGCCGGAAGTGGTTTTCATGCTGATGCCCATGAGAAGAGTCCTTTTCGACGTCGCCCACCCCAGGTGGGCCAGCCGCCCCCCAGCGGGCCGACTGTGAATGCCAGGCTCACGTGGGCTGGCAAGAACCACTTTTCCCGACGAGACGCAACTTACACCTGCGTAATTCCTCAAGATTCTGTCAAGGTTTCTTGACGTTTGCGCAGGTCAAACGCTTGTTCCATCAATTTGTTGGACTAAAGGTTGGGCTAAACACGGAGGTCCTCGGCCGCTCAACCGGATCCATGACCGCCCCGCCGCTCACCCAACAGGACCCGTTGCCAAAGTGGCGCGAAAGGGATCACCCTGAAGTAGGCCACGTTGATGGATGAGTGTGGAGGTCAGGGCGATGAGCACCACTTCAGATGACCTGTTTCCGGCCAAACCGGAGGCGGAGACACATGAGCTGAAGCGGGTCCTTGGCCCCAAGCTCCTCCTGCTGTTCATCGTTGGCGATATCCTCGGCGCCGGCGTGTACGCAGTCACCGGAACCATGGCCGGGACGGTGGGCGGCATCGTCTGGCTGCCGTTCCTGCTGGCGTTCGTCGTCGCGACGCTGACCGCGTTCTCCTACCTCGAGCTCGTCACACAGTACCCCCATGCGGCAGGGGCGGCGCTCTATACCCACAAGGCGTTCGGCATCCACTTCGTCACGTTCCTGGTGGCATTCGCCGTGGTCTGCTCCGGCATCACCAGCGCCTCCACCTCCGCGAACGTCCTCGCCCAGAACTTCTTCGGCGGCCTGAGGATCAACGGCTGGATGGAGATGCCCGCCCAGGGCGTGATCACCGCCGTGGCCATGGGCTTCATGGTCCTGCTGGCCGCGATCAACCTGCGCGGGGTGGGGGAGAGTGTGAAGTTCAATGTGGTCCTCACACTGGTGGAGGTAATTGCACTGTCCATCGTGATCGGCGTCGGCTTCTACGTGATGACGCAGGGCACCGGGAACGTGGGCGAAATCTTCGTTTTCAACGATTACCAGGACAAGGGCCTGTTCCTGGCCGTCACCGCTGCTACGTCCATCGCCTTCTTTGCCATGGTGGGCTTTGAGGATTCGGTGAACATGGTGGAGGAGACCAAGGACCCCGAGAAGATTTTCCCGCGGACCATGCTGACCGGCCTGGGCATCGCCGTGCTCCTCTACATGCTGGTGGCTGTCTCCGTGGTCAGCGTGCTGCCGCCCACCGAGCTGGAAAACATCAGGGAGGCTGAAGGCGCCGCGCTGCTCGAAGTGGTGCACAAGGGCTCCCCGGACTTCCCCATCGACAGGGTCTTCCCGTTCCTCGCCGTCTTCGCCGTTGCCAACACCGCGCTGATCAACATGCTGATGGCGAGCCGGTTGATCTACGGCATGGCACGCCAGAACGTCCTGCCGCCTGCCCTGGGGAAGGTCCTGCCGGGCCGCCGCACCCCGTGGGCCGGCATCCTGTTCTCCACCGTCCTCGCGCTGGGACTGATCTGGTACGTCACCAGCGACCCCAAGAGCAACATCGTGGCCAACCTCTCCGGCACCACGGCGTTCCTGCTGCTGTGCGTCTTCACCGTAGTGAACGTGGCCTGCCTGGTCCTCCGCCGTAAGCGGGACCCCAACCGCAAGGTGTTCTTCACCTCGCCCGGGCAGCTGCCGCTGCTCGCCGCCCTGCTGTGTGCCTTCCTCGCCGGGCCGTGGGTGGGCCGCAACGTCATCCAGTACCAGATCGCCGGGGGACTGATGGCGATTGGAGTGGTGCTCTGGTTTATCACCTGGCTGGTCAACAGGCGGACGAACAGGGCGGAAGGCGAGCCGGTAGGGACCGAGAACATCGGCAAGGATGACGCCTAGGCGGGTCTAATGGTGCCCGACGGCGGCGGTGCTAGCCGATGATGGGGCGTTCCTCCGGCAGGCTGTAAAGGCGGGGCCGGGAGGACAAAGCCAGCGCGGACGCGACCGTCACTGTGCCGATTCTGCCGAGGAACATGAGGGCCATAAGCACCCATTCAGCCGACGGCGGGAGGTTGTAGGTGATGCCGGTGCTCATCCCGACGGTGGCGAACGCGGAGATGGATTCGAACAGTACCTTCTCCAGGCTGTAATCGGTCACCATCAGCAGCGCCAGCGTGCCGGCCACCACCGCGGCCACCCCGAGCAGCGCGACGGACAGGGCCTGGCGCTGGGACGAGGCGCTGATGGAACGGTGGGCAATGGTCACCTCGTCGCGGCCGCGGATCTCGTTCCAGATGGAGAAACCGAGTACCAGGAACGTTGTGATCTTGATGCCGCCTGCGGTGCCGGCGCTGCCGCCGCCGATAAACATCAGGATGTTGGTGACCATGAGGGTCTCCGGTGCGGCCGCGCCGTAGTCGATGCTGTTGAAGCCGGCAGTGCGGGGGAAGACGCTTCCGGCCAGGGAGCCCAGCAGCTTTCCGGTCAGGGACAGGCCGCCGAGTGTTTCGTCCCTGTTCCATTCGAAGGCGGCGAAAAGCGTGATGCCAAGAACGAGCAGCAGCACAGTGCCGTAGATGGTCAGGCGCAGGTGGACGCTCCAGTTGCGGACTTTGACGTTCCCGCGGAGCAGCTGGATGATGACCGGGAACCCGAGGCCGCCGGCGATGATCGCCAGGCAGATGGGGACGATGATCCACGGGTCCTCCGCGAAGCCGATGAGGTTGTCGCTGTAGAGCGCGAACCCGGCGTTGTTGAACGACGAGACGGCGTGGAACACACCGTGCCACAGCGCCGTGCCGGGGTTCTGGTCGTAGGCCAGCCAGAAGCGTCCGGTCAGCACCACGGCGGTGGCTGCTTCGATGCCCACCATGAGCCGGGCCACGCGGAGCAGCACGGCACTGACGTCGCCCAGGTTGAGCGTGTGCGTTTCGGATTGCGCCACGAGCTGGCCGCGGAGGCCGATGCTTTTCCGGACCAGCAGGGCCAGGAGCGTCGCCAGCGTCATGATGCCGAACCCGCCCACCTGGATCAGTCCCAGGATCACGGTCTGCCCGAACGGCGTCCAGTAGGTAGCCGTGTCGACGGTGATCAGCCCCGTGACGCAGACCGCCGAAACGGAAGTGAACAGCGCGGCCATCAGCGGATCGGACGAAGGCTCGCTGCCGGTCCGGGCCAGCGGCAGCATCAGCAGCGATGCTCCCAGGATGATGACGGCCAGGAACGCCAGGGGGACCGAGCGGACCGGGTGCGAGAGGGCCCGCCGGATGGCGCTCTCTTTGCGGGCCCTGGCCGTTTTCGCTGCCTTGCCTGCCTTGCCGGTCCATCGCCCCGGGCCTGGACCCTTCACCCCGGCGGTGTCGCCCCGTGCGGTCATCGGACTGCCCGTCAGCCCACGTGGATGCCGGGGCGGCGGACAGGATCCGGTTCGTTTTCCCTGATGATTTCGCGGACCACGGGGGCGGTGTCGCCCCGTCCCAGCAGCAGGTAGCGCATGAGGTGCGCCAGGGGGTTGCCTTCAGCCCATTCGAAGTACGCGTGCGGCCTGACACCGGTGGCGTCGCGGAGGGCCAGCAGGATGGCGGCGATGGCGTTGGGTGCGGCCGGGCTTTCGGCGCGGAGCACGCGGTGTCCGTCCACTTCGATGCCGCGCACTTCGAGGACGTCGCTGAATCCGGAGGGGTCGGTGACCTCGATTTCAAGGAAGATCACATCGGCGGTTCCGGGCACGGGGTTGTTCGCCCGCTGCTCGGCTTCCTTCTCACGGTATTCCGCGGCGTCGCGGTCCTGCGGACGGTTCGCGATCAGGTTGATCCGCCCGTCAAAATCGAGCGTGTCGGTGATGAAACGGCGGGCTTCGTCGTCGAACTCGATCTTGTGGACCCGGAGTTCGGTGGTGCGGCTGACCCGGGAGACGAGTGAGACCACAATGATGCCCAGGATAAAGAAGCCGGATATTGCGATGCCGTCCGGCTTGGCGATGACGTTGGCCCCCAGCGCGTAGAGCAGGATCAGGGTCAGGATGGTGAAGCCGACGGCGGCGCGCCGCCTCTTGCTGCGGGCGGCGGAGATGCTGACCGCAACGGCGCCCGAGACCATCATGGCCAGGATGCCGGTGGCGTACGCGCCGGCCTGGGCATTGACGTCGGCATTGAAACCGATGGTGATCAGGATGCTGATGACGGTGTACACCAGCACCACCGGGCGCACTGCGCGGGACCAGTCCGGAGCCATGCCGTAGGACGGCAGGTAGCGGGGAACTATGTTGATCAGCCCTGCCATGGCGGAGGCGCCGGCGAACCACAGGATCAGGATGCTGCTGACGTCGTAGACGGAACCGAAGCCGTTGCCGAGCAGCTCGTGGGCCAGGTAAGCGAGGGCGCGGCCGTTGGCCTCGCCGCCTGCCTGGAAGGCTTCGGCGGGAATCAGCACCGTCGTCACGAAACTGCTGCCCAGGAGGTACACGCTCATGATCAGGGCGGCCGCGGTAAGCAGTTTCCGGGTGTTGCGGACGCGGGCGGCCAGGCGTTCCTCGGCGGTGGCGCCCTTCGCCGCGACCAAAGGCATCATGCTGACGCCGGTCTCGAAACCGGACAGGCCCAGGACCAGCAGCGGGAAGGCAAGCAGGGCGGGTCCGGCGATATCGCCGAAGCCGGTCCCGGAGGAGGTGAGCGCCGCGGTCCAGTCAGCCATGGCACCCGGCTGGGTGACGGCGTCGTACAGTCCCACTCCGATGATGACGGCGTTCAGCACAAGGAAGATGGCGACGAGGGGAATGGCGACGGCCACCGCTTCGGAGAAGCCGAGCAGGAACACCCCGCCGAGAATAAGCAGGAGCACCACGGTGATGGCGACTGCCTGGCCGTCCAGGAAGGGCGGCAAATAGGGGTTCTCCAGCATGTGGACGGTGGCGTCGGCGGCGGAGAGGGTGATGGTGATGATCCAGGAGGTGGCGACGAAGCCGAGCAGGATCAGCACAAAAATCTTGCCGCGCCAGAACGGCAGGAGCTTTTCCAGCATGGCCACCGATCCCTGTCCATGCGGGCTTTCGTGGGCCACCCGACGGTACATCGGCAGCATGCCCAGCAGGGTGAGGCCGACAATCAGCAGGGTGGCCAGCGGGGAGAGCGCCCCGGCGGCGAGGGCGGCGATGCCGGGCAGGTAGGAGAGGGTGGAAAAGTAGTCCACCCCGGTGAGGCACATGACCTTCCACCAGCTCTGGGTGGGTGCGTGGTCCTCAGCCGTTTCCGGGCCCACCGGCTGGTGGACCGTGTGTTCGAGCAGCCACCGGGTGAGCCGGTTTCCGGGTCCGCCGTCGCGTTCGGGGTTGGGAACGCTGGCGGGAATGGAAAAGCGGGTGGGTGCAGTCAACGGGTTACTTTCTTTACCCCGCGCAGGCGGGATTGGGGTGAATAACCAACGGAGCGTAGCACCGGGCCGAGGGCCCTCTGCGTGAAAACGCGGGATCTTAACGCATCCTTAACGCCTGCGAACGTCCTGAGGCGTTTGCGCGAAATTCGCGAACACGACGACAGCCGTGCGCCTCGAGCCCGGCGAGCGACGCAGTCGTGCCCGAGATCCGGCAGTCGCCCGTGCGCGGGTTGTCCTGGAAGGGAACTCCGCGCGCGAAGCTGCCGGGGAACCGGTTGACGAAAAAGGCGTTCAGGAACCTGCGGTGGTCGTGCCCGTTGATGCTCAGCTCCGCGGCGTCCTCGTCGGAGAACGTCCAGCCGATGTCGTCATGGCTCCGCACGTACTTAACCCATGCGGTTCCCTCGGGGATGTCGTGCCGTCGTTCGAGGGCCTGGGCGAGCAGGGAGACATTCCGGGTGGCGAGCGAGTTCCAGATCAATGCCATCTGCAGCGGGTTGTAGCTGAGCTGGCACTCACCCCGGTCGATGTACCGCACCACCTCGTCCGGGTGCACGATCGCCTCCGACTTAAACAACAGCGACGGCGCGGAGATCCGGCATACCGCGTTGAAGGCCTGCAGCAGGAGATGGGCCTCGGGCAGGCTCTCGCACGCCGTGCCCGGCTGGTTCCAGATGAAGGCAACGGCGTCCATGCGGACGATGTCGACGCCCTGGTTCGCGAGATATAGCATCTCGCCGGCCATGGCCCTGATCACTCTCGGGTTTCTGTAGTTGAGATCCCACTGGAAGGAGTGGAAGGTGGCCCAGATCCACCGGCCATCGTCGAACTGCACGAAGGAGCCCGGGTGGTCGTCGGGGAAGATCTCCCGAACGGTCCGCTCGTAGGCGTCCGGCATGTCGCGGTCGGGGTAAATCCAGTAGAAGTCCTGAAACTCGGGATCGCCCACAACGGCTGGTATGAGGTGCAGGTAGGTCAGGCCGAGTTCCCGGAAGTAGGGAATACGTTTTCGGAGCCCGGCGAGGTTCCCTGCGTACAGGTCTACGTAGCAAACTCCGCCGAGCATGCGGTTGGACTGGAACCAGTCCGGTGCCATGGCGCGGGAGGCATCGATGGCTTTGAGGTCCGCGTGTGGCGGTCCAGCCAGGACGCTGCGGCGTCCAGCACCACCTGCAGGAGTTCGCCATCCGCCTCGGGCCCGTAATTGCGGTGAAACAGCGACTGCAGGCGGGGGAATTCTGTGGCGAAGCGCGTCTCGAAGGCTTGCCAGTCGAGGTCCGATGTCGCTTTTCGGCGAGTGGACCGGAGCGCTGCCCGGATGTCGTTGTCGGGCAGCGTTGGTGGATTGCGGGGCACGGTATTTCTGGTGATGGGTAGGGGCTCGTGACAGGTTCATCATGTCAGGCCTGCCCGCACTGCGGGCAGGCGTGCGGTTCTACGCTGTCCTTCGCAGTTGACATCGGGGCTCGTCCTATTCCTGTCAGAGGGTTTCGCTTGCACTGTCGAGAGACAGCCAAACCGTTGACTCGGGAGCGAGGTACAGGCCGTCGACCGGGCCGCTGCTGAGGATGATTCGAGAACCACCGAAGTCTTCGAAAGGGACGGGGTAGGGAGCGAAATTGACGACACACACGAACCGGGGGCTCCGCGTGAAGACGAGAAGTTCCGGCGCGCTGTTCTGCCATTCGAACTCGCCGCTTCGTAGTGCAGAGAGGTCCCGACGGTGCTGCAATGCCAGTTTGTAGAAGCTGAGCATGCTGTCCGGGTTGTTCTCCTGGGCTTGCACCGACCGATCAGCCCAGTCGGCGGGTTGCTGGAGCCAGGCGTGGCTTGAGCCGAAACCGAATGAGGGACCGCTCTTCGTCCAGGGAAGGGGGACACGGCACCCATCCCGTCCTTTCAAGGTCCCACCGGAACGGTGCCAAACAGGGTCCTGCAGGGTCTCTCGTGGCAGCTCCGATACTTCCCGCAGGCCCAGTTCCTCGCCCTGATAGAGGTAGGCGGATCCTGGGAGGGCGAGCATCATCAGTGTCGCGGCGCTGGCCCTGCGCTGTCCGCAGTCCTGATCGATGACGGGGTGCAACCCACCGCTGAGGAGCCACCCATCGGCGGACACCCCTGCGGGCAGGGCGAGTCGTGAGGCGTGCCGGGGCACGTCATGGCTGGACAGAACCCAGGTGTTGCCACCGGCGTGTCCGGCGATGGACTGTTGGCCGGTGAGGGATGTGTCGATGGTGTCCCGGTAGGAGTTCCTGGACCATGAGGATTTCAGCAGGGAGAAGTCGAAGACCTGGCCCAGCTCGTCAGGTCGGGCGTAGAGGAACGTTCTGGAATTCGCTGGTGACCATGTTTCTGCCACGGCCATCAGGGGCGGGTCGTATTCGTTGAACACTTTGCGCCAGGAGCGGTACACCTCGTGCACCCCGTCCCGGTCATAGAGCGGATCGGATCCGTCCAGCGGCAGGGCACCGTCGAGATTGGGTTGGTCACGTAACGGCCCGCTGAGGTCTTTTACGAGCGAGTGCGCGACGTCGACGCGGAAGCCGTCGATGCCGCGGTCACCCCAGAACCGCAGGACTGACAGGAAGTACTCACGGACCTCCTCGTTACCCCAGTTCAGGTCCGGTTGGGCTTTGTCGAACAGGTGGCAGTACCACTGTTCGTCCCCGACCTGTTCCCAGGCGCTGCCGCCGAAGTGGGATTGCCAGTCCGTGGGCGGGCGCTCACCCGTGCCGTCCCTGAAGATGTAGCGATCTCGTTCGGCGCTGCCTGGCAGGGAGGCTAGAGCTTCCCTGAACCATGGGTGTTCATTGGAGGTGTGGTTGGGGACGATGTCGATGATGACTTTGAGGCCGCGCCGGTGTGCGCTTTTCACGAGGACCTCGAAGTCGTCGAGTGTCCCGAGTCGTGGGTC
The DNA here is from genome assembly GCF_001428335.1 of Arthrobacter sp. Soil762. Taxonomy (GTDB): domain Bacteria; phylum Actinomycetota; class Actinomycetes; order Actinomycetales; family Micrococcaceae; genus Arthrobacter. Next base: position 541,651 of record NZ_LMSG01000012.1, on the reverse strand, counting down.
TACATCGCAGTAGTCCGAGACGTCGTATCCGCCGTCCGCGAGGGGAGATGGATAGAACGGAGACATCCAGATGGCGTCCACGCCCAGGTCCTGCAGGTAGTCGAGCTTTGAGGTGACGCCGGGCAAGTCGCCCAGGCCGTCTCCGTTGGCGTCGGCGAAGCTACGTGGATAGATCTGGTAGACCACCGCGTCTTTCCACCAGTCCGTTTTTGCCTCGTGTGTGCTGTGGTGTTCAAGAAGCATCTCGGTCATTTCTTTCGTTAGCCCTTATCCCTTTACTGCGCCCTGGAGGAGGGCGGCACTGAACTGCTTCTGAAGGAGCAGGAAAACGATGATGGTGGGTGCCATGAGCAGGAGCGCCCCGGCGTTGAGCAGGACGATGTCGGTGCTGTATTTGGACTGGAAGGCCTGCAGCGCACCTGCCATGGTTCGCTTGTTCGGGTCGTTGACCAGAACCAAGGCCAGCAGGAACGTGTTCCAGGTGGAGAGGAACATCAGCAGACCGAGCGACGAGATGGCGGGCCTGGCCAAGGGAAGGTGGATGTGCAGGAAGGACTTCCAGGCACTGGCACCGTCGATGCTCGACGCTTCAGTGAGTTCCGCCGGTGTGGTGACGAAGTGCGCGTTCATCCAGAACACCGCGAAGGGCATGTTCAACCCGATTAGTGGGAGGATCAGGCCCAGCTGGCTGTCCAGCAGTCCCAGCTCACGGACCTGCTGATACAGCGGCACGATCGTGATCTCGTAGGGCAGGGTAAGAGTCAGCAGGAGAAGAAGGAAGAAGATCTTGCCCAGCGGTATCCGCAGGATCGCGATCGCGTAGGCGGCCATGGTGGAGATCAACAGGGAGATGGGCACCACGCCGAGGACGATAAGGATGCTCGATTGGAGCAACACGGTGATGTTCGCGACGTTCCAGGCATCGATGAAGTTGTGCCATTGAGGATCCGCCGGCCAGCTGAGGCCCTGCGGGATACTTCCCTGTGGGGCCAACGCCGCGGTGAGCATGCTGATGAGAGGAACGATGGAGAAGATCGCGGCCGCCACGATGAGCAGGATGCCAGGGAGCTTGCCGCGTAGCTTCGAGGATGTTGCCCGATTGGTGCGCGGGGAGTTCGAGGACGCGCGGCCTGCGGTCCTTGTTCCGGAGTTGTGTGTGACTGTCATGATTCACGTTCCTGGAAGAGTCGCTGCAATGGCACGATGATCGCGACGATGAGGATGGCCAGGACGACGGCCAGGGCGCAGGCTGCGCCGAGCCGGGCGTCGTTGAAGGCCAGGAGGTAGACCTGCACGCCGGGGACCATGGTGGTTCCGCCGGGGCCGCCTTGGGTTGCCAGATAGACGACGTCGAAGCTGGCGAGTGCGCTGATGATGGTGACTGTGACGCAGACGCCTAGTTCGCGGCGCAGTCCCGGGACGGTGACGTTGAGGAATTGCTGGACCGCGTTGGCTCCGTCGAGGCGGGCCGCCTCGTATAGGGCCGTGTCGATCTTCCCGATTCCGGAGATCAGCAACAGGGTGCACAGGCCGGTGGAGAGCCACGTGCCGATGAAGCCGACAGCGCTGAGAGCGAAATCGAAATCACCCAGCCATGCACGCGTCAGGCTTTCAAGCCCGACGGCGCGCAGGACCTGGTTGATGACGCCGTTGCTGGAATACATCCAGGTCCAGGCCACGGCTGCCGCGGCGCCGGGAATGATCTGGGGCAGGAACAGCAGAGTCCTGGCCAGCGCACCGGAGAAGCGTCCCTCCATGGTGCGCATGGTTGCCGCTGCCACAAGTCCGAAGAGGACGGGGATCACCGTGAAGAAGAGGATCAGGTAGAACGCATTGATCAGGGGCCGCAGCAGTTCCGGTTGCGTGAAGACGTCGATGTAGTTCTGGAACCCGACGAAGGTCGAGGCTCCGATGCCGTTCCACTCGTAGAAGGAGTACTGGACGGACTGCAGGATCGCCCGGAGGTTGAAGAATCCGTAGAACGCGAGGGCGGGGAGGGCGAAGAGCCATCCTGCCCACCGGCGGGGCCGGAAGATAGCCCTGCCCGGACGACGGCGCGGCCGTCCGGGCTGGGCCGTCTGGGCCGCGCCATCAATGCCGATATTGGCGCTCACCGCAGGCTACTTGTCTCGAGAAGCGACGTATGTTGCTTCCAGTGCATCAACCATCGAGTTGGCGTCCGTTCGGCCAGCCAACAGCGACTGCAGCTGCTCAGTCATTTTGGTGTTGACCTCAGGTGTGGCATTGTTCAGCCAATTATCGAACCCGTTGTCCGCCGCGATCGTGGCGTACCCGGCCTGGATCTGTTCGTCGATGCTCTGATCGAGAGTGACCCCGGCACCAGTCTTGGCGTTCAGGGCTGAGGGATAACCGGCTTTAGCCGCGACCGCTGCAGCTTCGGATGTGGACATGAAATCAAGAAACAGGGCAGCTGCCTCCTTGTTCTTTGACCGGGAAGCGATCGACATGGCGAGCTGGTTGTTGGTCATGCTGACCTGCGGGCTGCTGTCGTCCTTCGCGGGGAAGGGGAAGATGCCGTACTTGCCGTCGAAGGATTTCGGCAGGGACTGGGTGACCCAGGTGCCGGAGACGAGGAAAAGGCCTCGGCCTGCGGCGAACTGGCCGTAGGACGCGTCCTGGTTGATGGCGTTGGCATCGGCGTTGAAGTAGCCGTCGTCCGCCCACTTCTCCAGCACCGCCGTCGCTTCCTTCGCCTCAGGAGTGTCCAGGGTTGCGCCCGGCGTCCGCCAGACGACGTTGAGCAGGTCCTGCGGTCCCATGTAGGTTCCCAGGAGCAGATTGAACAGGTGCCCGGTCAGGCCGTCAGCGTTGGATGCCACGATCGGCGTGATGCCTGCATCCTTTGCTGACTTCAAGGCCGCCTCGAACCCCGCAACGGTGGTGGGGATCTTATCCAGACCGATCCGTTCTGCAACCTCACGGTTATAGAACACTCCGACGAGCGGGCCTGACGCTCCGCCGCCTTGGTACAGGGGACCTGAGCCAATGCCCCCTTCGGATACACGTCCGGCAGCCAAAGCGGAGGAAGGAATCTCTTTCTCCCACGCGAATTTGGATGCGCAGGCATCCAGGTTGGTGACCAGTCCGTCTTTGACAGCTCCGATGAGGTCGTTCGGGATGGCGAGGTCGGGGGGATTATCGGAGGCGAGCAGGCGGGGGAGGACCGTGTTGTAGTTGTTGTCCGCTTCAGTCTGCAGTTTCACCTTGATCTTGGGGTACTGCTTCATGAAGGCATCTGAGAGGGACTGGGCGTACTCGGCCGTGCCCGCTGCAGTGAAGAAGGTCAGGCTGGCATCGGAGTCTGCGGCGGCCTGTGTGTCGCAGGTGAAGTCCTTAGGTGTCGCTTCCGACGGGGCGGCCCCGGGGCCGCTGCACGCGCTCAAAGCGAAGGTTCCAGCGATTGCCAGGGTCAGAATGCGCCCGGCAGGGTGACGCCAAGGGTTCTGAGTGGCGGAGTTGGTTTTCAGCATCATTGCTCCTGGTAACGGTATGAGGATTCGGATGGCTCTTCCTGATCCATACGAACTGATGGTCAGGCCAAGGCTGCCGGGTCAAGCAACGAACAACCGGAAGCGCTTCCGAATACAATGATGGCAGACCTTTTACTGTGACGCAAGCAACAGGCGCAAGAGCCGCTGCAGGCCTGCCAACTGGGAACTTTCGCCCAGCGGGTTGTGAAAACTAGGGACGGAAGGGCTTCCATCTAGTAGTTTGTAAGCATGAACTCCCCACGACCGCAGATGACGCTTGCCGATATCGCCCGGCTTGCCGGCGTCGGATCTGCGACAGCCTCTCGAGCCCTAAACAACGACAAGGGCGTATCCACTCAGACACGTCAACGGGTACTGGATATCGCCGCCCAGTACGCCTACGTGGTATCCCCGGAAGCTGTCCGGCTAGCCAAGGGAAACCTGGGCAGGGTTGCCGTTGTCGCACCTCACTTTTCACGCTGGTTCTTCGGTGAGATCGTTGAGGGCATCGAGGCAGTGTTGCGTGAGGCTGGGATAGATGTCCTGCTCTACTTCGTCGGCAGCCTCGAGGACCGAAGATCATTTTTTGACAAGCTCCCGGCCCGCCGGAAAGTCGACGCAGTAATTGTTGTCGGATTCCCAGTCGAAAAAGCCGAACGGGCACGCCTTGAACTCCTCAACGTGCACATCGTCGCAGCCGGCGGGCAGCACGCGGTCTATCCCAACGTGTGCATCGACGACTACCGTGCTGGCCGACAAGCCATGGACCATCTCCTCTTCCTCGGCCATCAGCGGATAGGGATGATCGAAGCAGTCGACCTCGACCAGCCCACAGAACCATCCGGTCGATCATCGGCATACAGGGATGCGCTGCGCGAGTCGAAACTTCCCATTGAGCCTGAACTCGTCGTTTCCGCGCCCTGGGGTGGCGAGCAAGGGGCGGAAGCGATGGACGCCCTGCTCAGTTTAAAGACACCACCAACAGCGGTATATGCCCACTCCGACGAAGTAGCAGTGGGCGCCATGCGAAGCATCAGGCGCGCGGGCCTCCGGATTCCGGAGGACATTTCGATCGTCGGTATCGACGATCACCCCATCGCTTCACTCATGGACCTCACCACCGTCAGGCAGCCGGTACGCAGCCAAGGCGAGCTCGCGGCACAAATGGTACTCACACTCCTCGAGGGAAAGCCCCTCCCCGAACGCGAGATCACCGTCTCCACGCAACTGACCATGCGTTCGACAACAGCTCCACCCCGCCAAAACCGCTGACAAGTCTGTTCGTAGGCACCCACTCGGCCCGTCGCCGTACGAGCAGAAATTCCCCCATCACGGCTGAAACTCAAGGCGTGCTGGTTGTCTGCCACCCTTGCACTGTAGTTCGGCGGCGCTGGGCATGGTCGTTATGAGCGGCTATACCTGTGCTGAACCGGCACTGTCGGAGTCCCTGAGTGCATCGACGCTCCCAAGGGTGGATTACGCGGCGGGTTTGACGATCGGTGGCCGGGCCGGGCCGGGCCCGGACAGCGGCGCGGTCAGCGCCTAGGTGCGTCCCGCCGTCGTGCGGCATATGCGAACAGCGACGTGGTGGCTACGGTGGCCAGGTACCCGGCGATCACGATGAGCGAGATCCCGGCCATGAAGTAGTTGGTGGTGCTGTCATCCTGGAGCGGCCCCGGGGCGATCTTGGCCAGCGAATACACGGCCACCCCCGCGGAAGCCAGCCCGATCACCGCCGGCAGAGTGAGCCAGATCTTTGCCGAGCCCACGTGCCTGTCGAAGCCGTCCCACACGTTCCACGCGGCCCCGTTCCGGATGATCAGCCAGCCGGCGGGGATCATAAACGCGCCCACGAGGAGGAAGGCTGCGACGACGTCGGCCGGGCGGTGCCACTGGTTGATCAGGGTGGAAACCCCAGAGGCGATGGCGAACGTGCCGCCCACAAAACCGGCAAGCGGACGCCACCGCGGCGAGGCCATCAGGAACACCGCCGCCGCAGCCGACGCGGCCAGCGTGGTGTGACCGGACGGCAGCGAGTTCAGCTCCAGCGTCATCACACCCTTGTCCGGGCGCGCGGGCAGCACTTCCTTCAGGACCTGTGTGGCGATATTCGCGCCGATGCACGCGGTGACTGCGATCCCGGCGGCCGACCACCGCCGTCGGATCACCGTGACAAACAGGACCACGACGGCGGCCACCACCAGCGAGATGGTGGGCAGCCAGTCGAGGAACCCGGTGGCTGCCTTGCCCGCGGGCCCGTGGATGTCCACGGCTTCAACCAGCGCGGATTCATCGATGAACTGGCCCGTGGTGGTCTGGACGAAGTAGTAGTACGTGGCGATCAGACCCACAATGCAGGCGAGCCAGGCGAACGCGAACATAAAGCCGGAGCCCGGGGAGGGGCGGGCCGGTGTCCGCGGCGGTGCCTGGCGAGGAATGGTCATCGGTTAAGGGTGTCACAGAAAAGTGGGAGGACTCGCACGGTTGCCTCGTGGCCCGGGCGAGGTGCCAAGCCCGCCGAATGTGACACTTGACACGTGTTAGGTCGGCGCCATAAGCTACCTCACACGTGTTAGGAAGGAAATTGATATGACCGGTGCCGAAACTGGCCGTCTGCGTGAAATCACACGCCGGACCGCCCTGGGTGCCCTGGGAGCAGGAATTGTGGGAGCAACGGTGGCATCGTGGCCCCGGCTCTCCGGAACCGATATTCCCGGGCGGGGCGACAACAGCCTCAGCATTGCCATCATGGGGACCGCCGCCGATGCCGCCGCGCGCCAGCGCGCCATCGACGCGTTCACCCGCCTCCACCCGGACATCCGGGTCAAGGTCCAGGCCATCCAGGCCGTGGACTGGAAAGACTTCTTCACCAAGATCCTCACCATGGTGGCCGCCGGCACCCCGCCGGACGTGGTCTACGTTGCCACCGAGGGCGCGCAGCTCTTCGCGGACAAGCTGGCCCACCCGCTGGACGAATACCTGCGCCGCGACGCCGCGGACATGGCCGAGTTCTTCGACGACGTCCACCCCAGCCTGGTGGAGGCCTTTATGTACAAGGGCAGCCTCTTCCAGCTCCCCATGGACTGGAACGCCGCCAACATGTACTACAACACCACCGCCTTCGCGCAGGCAGGGCTGGAACGCCCGGCGGACGACTGGACCCACGTGGACTTCCGCAACAGCCTCGGGGCGATGCGCAAGGTCCGGCCGTCGGACTTCACCCCGTACTACTGGACCAACCGGCTCTTCGGCGGCGTGGTGCCCTGGCTCTACGCCAACGACACCAGCTTCCTGAAGGAGACCCGGTCCACCGGCGGGGACTGGCTCTGGGACTCCTTCTACGCCAACGATCCCTCCCGCAACCTTCGCTCCGGCGGTTACCAGTGGCTGGAACCCAACGCCGATGACCCGCGCGTGTTCGAGACGTTCGACTACCTGCGCGGCCTGGTCAAGGACGGCCTCGGCGTGCGCCCGGAAGAAGGTGGCGGCAGTTCGCTGGTGGGGCTCTTCGCCTCCAACCGGATCGGCACCACCCCGGCCGGCGGCTACTGGGTCCAGGGCCTGCACGAGGCCGGCATGAAGGAGAACGACTACGACGTCGCATTCTTCCCCAAGTGGCGGAGCCAACGGCACCAGTTCGGCACGGCCGGCTACGCCATCATGAAAACCGCCAAGGACAAGGACGCCGCCTGGGAATGGATCAAGTTCAGTGCCAGCCGCGAGGCCATGGAGCTGATTTTCCCCAACCCGGGCACCACCCCGGCCCGCCGCTCCATGGTCAACGAGGCCCTGTACGCAGGGAAAGGCCCGGCGCACTGGAAGGTCTTCTACGACACGCTGGACAAGTACCCCACCACCGGCCCCATCCCGGCGCCGCCCCAGCAGGCCGCCGTCGAAACGGCCCTGATGAAGAACGTTTCGCTGGCCGTCAGCGGCGATGAGCGCCAGCTCAAGCAGGCCCTCGAGTCCATGCAGCGCGATCTTGAGCTGGCCCTGAGGAGGCAGTCATGAGCACCACCACCCCTCGCCGGAACCGGCCGAAGCAGGCCGCCAAGGCCCCCAAACCCGCCACGACCGCCACCGCGCACACCGCGTCCGGCCGGCACAGCCAGCGCTGGCTCGCCTGGATCTTCCTTGCCCCCACCATCCTGGGCATGGGCCTGTTCACCCTGGTGCCCATCGCGGCGTCGGTGGTCCTGGCGTTCTTCCGCTGGGACATCATCTCCGCCCCGACGTTCGTGGGCTTCGACAACTTCGCCGAGGTGGTCCAGGACCCCACGGTCCGGGTGTCCTTCCTGAACACCATCGCGTTTGTAGTGGTGGCGGTTGCCCTCCAGCTCGGCCTGGCCCTGGCGCTTGCCGTGATGGTGCAGGAGAAGATGCCGGCCTGGCTGCGGACCTTCTTCCGCTCGGCGTTCTTCTTCCCGCTGATCCTGTCCGCCGCCTCGGTGTCCATCTTTATGCGGTACCTCTTCAACGAGCAGTTCGGCGTGGTCAACTGGTTCCTGTCCCTCGCCGGCATCCCCGCTGTGCCGTGGCTGACCACCCCCGGAGGGTCCGCCGCCGTCGTCATCCTGGTTTATGTCTGGCAGAACTTCGGGTTCTCCTTCCTGCTGTTCATCGGCGGGCTGGCGTCGATCCCCGTGGAAACCTATGAGGCCGCCTCGCTGGACGGCGCCACCGGCTGGCGCAAACACATCTACGTCACCCTGCCGCTGCTTAGCCCCACCACCCTGCTGGCGTCCGTGATGGCCATCATCAGCGCGCTCCAGGTGTTCGACCAGCCGTACGTCCTGACCCGCGGCGGGCCCGGGGACTCCACCCGCACCGCCGTGATGGTGATCTTCGAATCCGCGTTCCAGCGGCTGGAATTCGGTGAGGCCTCGGCCATCGGCGTGATCCTGACCCTGATCATCATGGCCATCACCGCCGCGCAGTTCCGGCTCAGCAAACGATTCGTCTTCTACCAGTAAGGCCAGCCATGACTACCACTACAGAGCGTGTCTCCACCCGCACCCCTGCGGTGCCTGCCCGGTCCCGGCGGAAGCCGAACTGGAACCTGGTCCTCCGCATTGTCCTGTTGATGATCGCGGCCGTCCTGACCCTGGGCCCGGTGATGTGGACCCTGTCCACCTCGCTGCGGTCGCCGGCGGAATCGTTCAAGCTGCCGCCGTCGTTCTTCCCCTGGAATCCGGACTTCACGTCCTACGCGCAGGTCTTCCGGCAGCTGGACATCGTCCTCCTGGTGCTGAACAGCGCCCTGGTCACCGGGCTCATCGCCGCCGGACAGATGGTCACCGCCGCGATGGCCGGCTACGCCTTTGCCAACCTGAAGTTCCGCGGCCGCGGGGCCCTGTTCTCCGTCGTGCTGGCAACCATGATGGTGCCGGTGCAGGTGACCATCGTGCCCGTGTTTATGCTGATCCGCGGCATGGGCCTTTCGGACACCCTGCTGGCGCTGATCCTGCCGGCCATCCCGACGGCGTTCGGCACCTTCCTGATGCGGCAGTACTTCATGGGGCTGCCCACCGACCTCGCGGAGGCGGCGTCGATCGACGGCGCCTCACCCTGGCGGACCTTCCGTTCGGTCTACGCACCTCTGGCTGTTCCGGGGATGGCGATCGTGGGCATCCTCGCCTTCAATTTCCACTGGAACGAGTTTTTCCGGCCGCTCATCATGACCATCTCGGAACAGAACTTCACCCTGCCGCTGGGCCTCGTCTCCCTGCAGGGCAACCTGGGCACCGGCAGCATCTCAGTGGTGCTGGCCGGCGTGGTCCTGTCCATGATCCCGGCCCTGGTGGTCTTCATCTTCGGCCAGCGTGCGCTGCAGGACGGCCTCACCGCCGGCAGCGGCAAATAAACCCCTATTTCTGAGAGGCTTACCTCCATGTCATCCCCGGACCTCGCCGCCGCCGACTTCGCCCGCCTCGCCGCCGCGCACCCCGACGCCGCGTTCCCGCACTTCCACCCCCGCCCCGCGCAGGGCTGGATCAACGACCCCAACGGGATCAGCCACCTCAACGGCCGCTACCACGTCTTTTTCCAGTACAACCCCGAGTCCGCCCGCCACCACAGGATCGCGTGGGGCCACCTCAGCTCCGCGGACCTGGTCCGCTGGGAGGAACACCCCGTGGCGCTGCGCCCGCAGGATGGCGGGCCGGACGAGTACGGCTGCTGGACCGGTGTGGTGACGGACGACGGCGGCGTCCCCACCGCCGCGTACTCCGGTGTCCGCGGCGACGGCGGCCACTCCCAGGTGGTCATCTCACGCGGTTCGGCGGACCTTGTTTCCTGGACCCAGGATGGGCACGTCGCGGCGTCCATGCCGGCCGATCCCATGGTCACGGCGGTCCGCGACCCCTTCATTTTCCGCTTCAACGGCAAGCGCTACGCCATGCAGGGTGCCGGGCTGGCCTCGGGCCACGCGGCGCTCCTGCTCTACACGGTTGAGGACCTGGCTGACTGGAAGTACCAGGGCATCTGGCTCACGTCGGAAAACCCTGTGGCCGGTACCTTCACGCCGGCCGAGATCTGGGAGTGCCCGCAGCTGGTGCGGGTGCCGGCCGTTTCCTCCGTTGAATCCCCGTCCGGGGACGACACTTCTTCCGGTGACGCGTGGGTCATGATGTTTTCGCTGTGGCTCTCCGGCGATGACCACGAACACGCCAACGGGGTAGGCCACCTCATCGGCTCCCTGGCCGAGGACCCCGCCACCGGGCTGCCGGTATTCTCCCCGGAGACAGGCGGAAAGTCCGACCTGGGCCGGGACTTCTACGCGCCGCAGATCATGCAGCTGCAGGACGGTGCCGGCGCCGGTGCTCCTGGCACTCCTGTTTCTTCCTCTGCTCTTGCTGCTCTCGCGGAGCCCAAGGCGCTGCTGTGGGGCTGGGCCAATGAAGGGCCGGGACGGGACGGCCGCCGGGGCCGCAACCAGGCCGAGATCGACGCCGCGGGCTGGGCCGGTGTGCTCACGCACCCGCGCCTGCTGTCCGTGGTGGACGGTTCCCTGGCCGTGGCACCGGCGCCGGAGGTGGCTGCCTACCGTGGCGCGCAGCTGGCTGCGCAGGCTGCCGGGAGCGTTGAGCTGCCGGCGTATGCCGAGGCTGTGGTGACCGCACGCTCCGGTGGGCCGAGCGCGCTGGCCGCGGACGCCGTCGTCGAACTTTCCCTGCTGGCCGATGGTTCAACCGGCGCCGGGCAGGTGGTGTTCAGCGGGACACTGGCTGCGGGGGAGGAGCTGCGCGTGTTTGTGGACGCGTCGCTGGTGGAGGTGTACCGGAGCGGTTCGGTGGCCACCACGCTGCGCGCCTATCCGGTGCCCGGCGAGCGGTGGGTGCTGGGGGTTCCCGAGGGTGCGGCTGCGGACGTCTGGCAGCTGGAGCAGCCTCAGTAGCTCTGATAGGCCGGTGTCAGGTCCGGCCGGCGGGGACCGGGCCGGTTGACTCGCGTACGACAAGCCGGCACGGGACCAGGGTGTGGCCGGGGCGGCCGTGTCCGGCGGGGGCGCCGCCGTCGTCGTCGTTGTCCTCCGGTTCCTCCGACAGTTTCCGGAGGAGCCCGGTCATGGCAGCGGCGCCCATCTCCCGCAGCGGCAGTGCCATGGTGGTGAGCGCCGGGACCATGGTGGAGGCGATCCGGAATTCGTCGTCGTATCCCATGATGGAGAGGTCCTGCGGGATGGCCAGGCCCAGCCGGTTGGCCGCGAGCACCACGCCGATGGCCAGGCGGTCGTTCGCGCACACGATAGCGGTGGGACGGTCCGGCGCAGCCACGCCGTCCAGGAGCTTCATGGCACCGTGGAACCCGGCATCGATGTCCCAGCCAGCCTCGAGGATCCGGCCCGGCCGCACCGGCAACCCGGCGGCCTCAAAGGCATCCCGGTGGCCCTGGATCCGGCGCGGCGCGGCGGGTGTGACGCCGTCACCGGCAAGGAACGCGATGTCCCGGTGGCCAAGCCCCAGGAGGTGCATTGCCGCCTCCCGGCCGCCGCGGACCTCATCCGGAATGACGGCGGGAACGCCTGCCTCGGGACGGTCATCGAAGCAGTTGGCCAGCACCGACGGCACGCGCAGCATGTTGAGCGGGACGTGCAGGGGGCGCAGGCCCACGGTGACATACATCAGCCCGTCCACCTGGCGGTCCAGCAGCGTGGCCACCGCACTTTCGTCACGGGTCTCGTCCAGCTCCGTATCCATCACCACGGTGACAAAACCCTGGGACCTGGCCACGGCGTCCGCGCCGGCGATGATATTGCCGTCGAACGGGCTGGTGACCACCTGGTCCGAGACGATCCCGATGATCCGCGACCGGCGGTTCCGGAGGCTCACGGCAATGGCGTTGGGCGTGTAGTTCAGCGTGGCCGCCGCTTCACGGATCCGGACCTGGCTCTCCTTGGCCACATTCCCGTCGCCGCGCCCGTTCAGGACCAGCGACACCGCGCTGCGGGACACCCCGGCGAGCTTGGCGACGTCGAGTGCTGTGGCTTTGCGGTTCATGCTGGGTTTCCTCCCGCGTGCGGTATTTCCTGCAGTCTACCTAACGCGTGTGAGGTGCGCCCGGACCCTGGCGCGGCGGCGCTTTCCCCTACCTGCGCAATGCAACGCTTGTGAGGTGCGCTTCAGGCAGGCGCGGCAGGCTGGCCGCCGCGACCAGCAGTGCCAGGGCTCCGAGGCCAAAGGGCAGGGCGGTGAGGGTGGCGATGCCGCCCACCAGAAGCGGCCCGCCGGCGTCGCCGAGTTCCCGCCCGAGTTCCGCCGAACCCATGGTCCGGCCCATCCGCTCCGGCGGCGTGGTGTCGGCCAAATGCGCGAAGCCGAGCGGCGTGGCCAGGCCGACGCCCGCGCCAATGGCTGCCGCGGCAATGAACAGCGTGACCGGGCCCGGCGTGAGGGCGATGAGTGCGACGCCCGCGGCGGTAAGGAGGAGTCCCGCCGTCGTCCCTTTGTTATCGCTGATGCGGTGCGCGTCCCGCAGCCTGCCGATCCAGGGCTGGACGAGAACCGACGCGAGGGCCAGGACGCTGACCGCTGCCGTTCCCGCAACCGGGCCAAGGCCGTGCCGGGTGGCCAGGGCGGGAACGAATCCGATCGCCGCGCCGAGCGCCCCGGTCGAGGCCGCCAGCACCAGCGTCGGCACCAGGAAACGCCGCTCAGTGACCTGGCGGGCGAGATCGAGCACGGTGTATCGCTGCCGGGGGAGCGGCGCCAGGTGCGGAACGGACACCAGCACCCACACGGCAGTGGCCGCCGCCAGCACCGAGAGGGCGCCGAACAGCAGGGCAAACCCGCCCGCCAGGATCAGGCCCGCCCCCAGCAGCGGACCGATGACGTACCCCAGGCTCTTCCAGGAACCGTACCGGCCGAAGTAGGTCCCGGCCTTCTTGCCTCCGGCCAGCCGCGCAACCATCGCGGACGACGCCGGCGAGAACGCCGAAGCCGCTGCGCCCTGCCCCAGCCGCGCGAGTCCAAGCATCAGCGGATCCGCCGCCCAGAGGCCGATCAGCGACAGCATCGCGAAGGCCAGGAGGCCGCCGACGATCACGGGCTTGGTTCCGATCCGGTCGCTCAGGGCGCCGAAGACCGGCTTGAGGAAGACCTCGGACACGTCATAGAGGGCCAGCAGGATGCCCAAGTTGAGCAGCGTCAGGCCGATGTTCCCGCTCTGCGCGCCCATTCCGGCAGCGATGCTGTGGGCGCCGAACGCGGTAACGAAGCCGGCCGCGTACAGGGGGACCGTGGCGGATCGGGTGGCGAGGCGGCTTGGGGTTGTCACACCGTGAAGTGTAAACGCGGGGTCACTTCCGGCCCAATAACCGTCGTTTATCCGGCCCGAAGTGACCCCGCGTTGCCTAAGGCGATGCGCTCAGGTGAGGGACGCCGCCAGCTCCTCGATGATCTCGAACTGCTCGCGAACGCCGCCTTCCATGCCGGACTGCGCAATCATGTCCCGGACTTCCTTGCTCCCCGCATCGGTGCGGATCCGCACGGTGGTGGCGCCGCCGTCGGCCCCGTCAAAGGTGACCGTATTAAGCACGCCACCCTCCTCGCTGTCCGGCGCGGTGCCCGGCATCTCCATGACCTCCGTGTGGACGATCCGCTCGTTGGGCACAATCTCGCGGTACGTGCCGTGGAAGGCCACCTCGAATTCGCCGTGCGCCACCATGACGTACCGCCACGCGCCGCCGACGCGGAAGTCCATGGCCGCCACGGTCATCTCACCGCGCCGGCCCGGCCACCATTTCTTGACGAGTTCCGGAGTGGTCCAGGCCCTGTAAACGAGGTGCGGGGGTGCGTTGAGGGTCCGCGTGATCAGGATTTCTGTGTCGCTGGGGAACGTCACATCCATGGTGCTGCTTGCCTGTGCCATTGTCCTGCTCCTTTCAGTGCTCTTCTTTGAGATCCTCCAGCACGTCCTCGAGAAGATCGAAGCGCTCCTCCCAGAGGTGCTGGTAGCTGGCCACCCAGTCGTGGATGGGCTTGAGGGCTTGCGGATTGAGTCGGTAGAGCCGCTGCCGGCCTTCGTCACGCACGACGACGGCGCCCACCTCGCGCAGCACCCTCAGGTGCCGTGACACATGCGGCTGCGCCAGGCCCAAAAGGGTCACCAGCTCGTTGACCGGGCGCTCGCCTTGAGCGAGGGCGTCCAGGATTTCCCGACGGCGGGGCTCAGCCACCGCATTGAACGTATCTGCCGTTGTTGCTGCCCGTGCCATACCGCGATTGTATACCCATATGGATATGCATTGGAAGAGACGGATAGCTCATCTGCCACGCAGTGCCGATGACTTGAAAAGTCGAGTACCTACTACTGATGCTTTCGGCATCCCCGGCCGCATAGCGTCGTATGGGGGACCTGCGAGACGTCCATCGGTACACCGCTTCTGGGGGCAGGAAGGACAGCAATGGCGCCGGACGAGGGCAATGCCCTTCCCCTCCTGGACCAGGCCGTGCTGGATAGGCTGCGCACCGAGCTCGATGACGACGAGGGAGTTTGGATAGTGTTCGTGCGGAACTTCATCGACTATTTGCCCCAGAGGACTGAAAAGCTGCGACTGACCCTGACCACCGGGGACCTGGCCGGCGCCCTGGACGCTGTCCTCAGCCTCAAGACCGCCAGCCAGATGGTAGGCGCGGAGCGCCTCGCCGAGCTTGCTATGGACCTGGAACGGTCCCTTCGACACGAGACCTTAGACTCTGAACCAGCCCGGGTCCTGCCCCGGTTGGCAGCGGACCACCTCACCCAGATCAAGCGCTGCGCCCGGCAGACCAGTTATCTGCTGCAGAAGTACCTGCACTCCGGGTGAGGCCGTAAAAGATGGCCCCGGGGTTCGGGAGCGAGAGGTCAGCGTTTCGGCAGGGCCCGTACTGTGTTGTTCCGCTTCCCGTGCGTGAGTTCGGCCAGGCCCAGGGCTTCCAGGAGCGGCGGGAGATACATGCCAAGCCGGCCGCGATACCCCTTCCGCAATCCGTACGCCCAAGGGGTTGGCGGGGTCGCGGCCCCAGGCCTCGACGCTGTCCTCCGGCGCGGGCTGGCTTTCATCGGCAGCCCCCAGCGGAATCCAGTCAGCTTGCTCCAGCAGCCACGACCATTCCCACCTTCCTGGATGACACACGGAACTCCAGCTGATTTGCAGTCTTCACAAATTTATGAAATTGAGTAATGTTCCGCCTATGGACACCATCATCCAGACCGTTGAATTGCACAAGCATTTCGGCAGGGTCCGGGCACTTGACGGGCTCAACCTAGAAGTCCAGCGCGGCGAAATCCATGGATTCCTCGGACCCAACGGCGCCGGGAAGTCCACCACCCTCCGCATCCTGCTGGGCCTGGCCAAAGCCACGTCCGGCACGGCCAGCGTTTTGGGGCTTGACCCGTGGACGCAGTCCGTTCAGCTGCACCGGGGCCTGGCCTACGTTCCCGGCGACGTGCGGCTTTGGCCCAACCTGTCTGGCGGCGAGACCATCGACCTGCTCTCGCGCCTGCGCGGCGGCACCTCCGGCCGCGCTGCGGAGGGCACGCCCTACGCCCAGCGCAAGGCACGTCTTTGCGAGGCCTTCGACTTCGATCCCGGCAAGAAGGGCCGTGCGTATTCGAAGGGCAACCGGCAGAAGGTCGCGCTGATCGCCGCCCTGGCCACGGACGCCGAGCTGTACCTCTTCGACGAGCCCACGAGCGGACTTGACCCGCTCATGGAGGCGGTCTTCCGCCGGGAGACGCTTGCCGCCGTCGAACGCGGGGCCACCGTGCTGCTCTCCAGCCACATCCTCTCCGAGGTTGAAGTGCTGTGCCAGCGGGTGAGCATCATCCGTGCAGGCAGGATCGTCGACGGCGGCACCCTGGACTCCCTGCGCCACCTCACCCGCACGGAGGTCTCCTTCGCGGCGGACGGCGTGGACACCCGTGCCCTGGGGGAGCTCAGCGCCGTGCATGGATTGACGGCCGACGGCGGCAGGGTCAGGTTTGGTGCCGACTCGGGCCGGATCGCCGAGGTGCTCCCCGTGCTGGGCTCCCTGGGCGTGCAGGGACTGATCATCACGCCGCCATCGCTCGAGGAGCTGTTCCTGCGCCATTACGGTGACACGTCCGTGGCCGCCGAGGCAGCCGTGGGAGAGCCCGGGGCGGCGACCGCCCGGCGTCGGCACCTGCTCGGTGCGAGGGGTCGTGGCTGAGGTGGCCGCGCTCCGGATCCTGTGGGGCCAGCGGCTGCGGCGGGACCGCTGGCAGCTCGCCATCTGGGTGCTGGGCATCGGTGCCCTGGCACTCTTCTCCGCAACCGCCATCCAGCAGACCTACGGCGAGGATTCCAGCCGCGCCGAGATCCTGCAGGTGGCCATCGCCACCCCCGCCATCCTGATGCTCCGCGGCCTGGCCCGCGGGGCGAGTATCGGCGCCTTCACGTTCTTCCAGATCTTCTCCTTCCTGGCCCTCCTGGCCGGCATGATGAGCACCTTCCTGGCCGTACGCCACTCACGGGCCGAGGAGGAAAGCGGTAGTGCCGAGCTGATCGCATCCACCCCGGCCGGCCGCCTGACCCCCGCGGCGGCCACCCTGCTGCACGGCACCGCAGCCAACGTCCTGGTGGCACTCGCGGTGTTCGCCGGCTTCACGGCAGCGGGGCTTGATCCGGGCGGTGCCCTGGTCGCGGGAGCCGCCACGGGCGCCGTCGGGCTGGCCTTCCTGGGCGTGGGCCTCCTCATGGCCCAGCTGATGGGAACATCCCGCGGCGCCAACGGGTCCTCCGCCGCGCTGGTAGTCCTGGCGTACGTCCTGCGGGGCATCGGGGATGCCACGGGCACGCCCGACGCCGGCGGGACGGTCATGACTGCGGGCCCGGCCAGCTGGTTCTCACCGATCGGCTGGGGCCAGCAGACATTCGCCTTCACCGGCGACCGCTGGTGGCCGCTGCTCCTGCCGCTGGCGCTCGCCGCCGTAAGCCTCGGAGCCGCCTGGGTCCTCCTGGAACGGCGGGACAGCGGCGCAAGCGTCTGGGGAGCCCTGCCCGGCCGGGTTGCCGCCCGCCCGGGACTGAACAGCCCCTTTGCACTCGCCCTGCGGCTGCAGACCGGCTCGATCATCGGCTGGAGCCTGGGCGGACTCGCGGGAGGACTCCTGGCCGGCTCGCTCGGCAGCGCGATCGCCGCCGTGGACCTGGCCGACAGCAGTGCCACCGCGGTGCTTCGCGCAATCATCCAGTCCCAAGGGGCGTCGCTGACCCAGATCATGATCTCGGTCCTGTTTTCGATCGTCGGAGTGCTGGCCGCCGCCTGCGGACTCCAGGCTGTCCTCCGCCTGCGCCAGGAGGAGGCCGCCGGCACCGCCGAACTGCTGCTCGCCGCCCCGGTAAGCCGGATCCGCTGGCTCACCGGCTACCTGGCGCTGGGCACGGCCTCGGTGGTGCTGGTCATGTTCCTCGCGGGGCTGGGCGCCTGGGCATCCCTGGCCAGCTCGAGCGACACGTCCATGGATGTGTGGGCCGTATGGGAGACCGCCGCGGCCCAGCTTCCCGCGGCACTGATCTATCTTGCTGTGCCTGCGCTGGTGTTCGTCCTCTGGCCACGAGCCACCATCGGTCTGGGCTGGGCGCTCCTGGCCGCCGGAGTGGTGCTGGGCATCTTCGGCGGCATGGTGGGCCTGAACCAGGACATCCGCAACATGTCTCCGTTTTCCCACACCCCGGTGCCCAACGGCACGACGACGGACTGGAGCGGTGCGTGGTGGATGCTCGCCATCGCAGTGCTCACCGGCGCCGTGGCCGTCGTTGTTATGCGGCAGCGGGAAACGGGTACAGCATGACGGCGGACGCGGCTGCGGTCAACGCCGCGGCGGAAAAGGCCGCAGCAGGCTTCGCCTCGGCGGGCTTCCCTAAGATGCCTGCCCGGGCCCTGATGGCCCTGGTCTCCTCCGAGGACGGGAGCCTCACAGCAGCCGAGCTTGCGGAGAAACTGGGGGTGAGCGCCGCCGCAGTGTCCGGCGCCGTCCGGTACCTGCAGACCGTGGGCTTCGTCCACCGGGTCTCCCAGCCCGGCAGCCGCCGCGACCTGTACGCCCTCTACGACGATGAGTGGTACATCGTCTCGATGCGGAAGAGCCCCACCTACCAAAGCCTCGCCGCCCTGACGGATACAACCGCCGAGGCGCTGCCGGTTGGATCCGCCGCCCGGTCCCGAGTGACGGAGATGGGCCGCTTCTACCGCTTCCTCGCCGCCAGGATGCCCGCACTCCTGGACGATTGGGAGCGCGAAAGGAACGCTGGGTCCAGCGACGTTCCGACAAGGAGGCCCGGCCATGACCATCATCGATAACGCGGTGTACGTGGACGGGGTCAGGACGGCGGACCCCGACGGCCTGGACGAGACGTACTTCGTCCTGAGGCAGCGCGAAGGAATGGCGTGGATCGGACTGTACCGCCCGGACGCCAATGAAATCAGGTCGGTGGCCGAGGAATTCGACCTGAGCCCCCTTGCCGTGGAGGACGCCCTGGCCGGACACCAGCGGGCCAAGCTGGAGCACTACGGCGAATGCGTCTTCCTGGTGCTCCGCCCCGCCCGCTACCTCGACGACGTGGAGAAAGTGGACTTCGGCGAGATCCACGTTTTTGTCGGCGCCGATTATGTGATCACCGTCCGCCACGCCGAATCTCCGAACCTGGCAAGGGTGCGCCAGCGGATGGAATCCACGCCGGAGTTCCTCGCCTTGGGCCCGGAGGCCGTGCTGTACGGGATCCTGGACCAGGTGGTGGACGAGTACGAACCCGTGGCCGCGGGGCTGGAGAACGATGTGGACGAGATCGAGGACGACCTCTTCGGTGCCGATCCGGACGTGTCGCGCCGGATCTACGAACTCTCGCGCCAGGTCATCACCTTCCAGCGTGCCACCAGCCCGTTGGTGGGCATCCTCCAGGCCCTCGCGGCCGGATCACCGGAGCACCAACCGGGTCCCGAGCTGCAGGACCACTTCCGTGACGTGCTGGACCACGTGATCCGGCTCAATGAGAGGGTGGCATCCTTCCGCGCGCTGCTGCAGAACGCCCTCGCCGTCAACGCGGCCCTGGTGGCGCAGCGGCAGAACGACGAAATGCGCAAGCTCACCGAATCCAGCTTCGCCCAGAGCGAGCAGGTGAAACGCATTTCGGCGTGGGCGGCCATCCTGTTTGCGCCCACGCTGGTAGGGACCATTTACGGTATGAATTTCACCGCCATGCCCGAGCTTAACTGGGTCTTCGGCTATCCATTTGCCCTTGGCCTGATGGTTGCCATGGGGCTGGGGCTCTACTGGACGTTTAAGCACAACAAGTGGATCTAGGGCCGCCGGTACAGTGAAGGGCATGCCCGCCGACGCCGATCTGCCGCCCGCAGCCTTCCCCTCCCTGGACGAACTGCTCGCCACTGCCCATGTAGTCAGCCTGCCCATGCGGGTGAAGTTCCGCGGCATCATGGAACGCGAAACACTGCTGCTGCGCGGCCCGCACGGCTGGGGCGAGTTCTGCCCGTTCCCCGAATACGCCGACGCCGAGGCCTCCCGCTGGCTCGCCGCCACCATCGAGGCCGGCTGGCACGGCTTCCCGTCGCCCGTCCGATCGGTGATCCCCGTCAACGCCACCGTTCCCGCCGTCTCCGCGGACCGTGTGCCGGAGGTCCTGGCCCGCTTCGGCCGGGTGGACGCCGTCAAGGTCAAGGTGGCCGAGCGCGGGCAGACGCTCGACGACGACGCCGCCCGGGTCGCCGCCGTCCGTGCCGCCCTGCCGGACGCCGCCATCCGCGTCGACGCCAACGGCGGTTGGGACGTGCCCACCGCGGTCTCGGCACTCACCCGGCTCGCCGCCGTCGGACTTGAATACGCCGAGCAGCCGGTGCCCACCATCGAGGGGCTCGCCGAGGTGCGGCGGCAGCTGCGGGCCGCCGGGACGCCGGTGCTGATCGCGGCCGACGAAAGCGTGCGCAAGGAATCCGATCCCCTTCGTGTGGCGCGGGCGGGCGCGGCGGATCTGCTGGTTGTTAAGGTCGCGCCGCTCGGGGGAGTGCGGCGCGCGCTGGACATCGTGGCGCAGGCCGGGCTTCCCGCCGTCGTCAGTTCGGCGCTGGACACCTCCGTGGGCATCCGCGCCGGGCTGGCTCTGGCGGCTGCTCTGCCCGAGCTGCCGTATGCGTGTGGGCTGGGGACGGTGTCGCTGTTCACCTCGGATATCACGCTGGATCCGTTAGTGGCCGACGACGGCGCCATCCGCCTCCGCGACGTCGCCGCCGACGCCGGGCTGCTGGAGCAGTTTGCGGCTTCCGCGGAACGCCGCGGCTGGTGGCTGGCGCGCCTGCGCCGCGTCCACGCCCTCCTGGCCGCCCACTAGCCCACCCCGACGCTCTCTCACTTAACGCGCCTTTTGGGCTGACGCTCTCTCACTTAACGCGCCTTTTGGGCTGACGCTCTCTCACTTAACGCGCCTTTTGGGCTGACGCTCTCTCATATGCGCAGGTCATCGGGGGTTACCGGCGGGTTTACCTCCGGTTCACCTCGCTGACGGCTGCCCGTAGGAACCGGCTGAAAGGGTGAGGGCACCGCATCGATTTTTTTGGAAGGCAACCATGTCTGAAACTGCCCGCAAGTTCACCCTGCTGCCGATGCTCGGCCACACCAAGGGCAAGCGCAGTGCCGTCACCTGCGCCCTGAAGTGCGACAACGCCTGCGCAGGCGACGTCTGCAACACCAGCTCCAACAGCTACTTCCGCGACATCGCCTCCGCCACCATGTCCCGCCGCGCCGCCCTGGGCTTCGGCGCCGCCGGTGCGCTCGCCGTCGTCCTCGGCAGCGCCGTCACCTCACCGGACTCCGCACATGCCGCCGGCCTCTCCAAGGCCGCGAAGGAAGGCTTCGGCAAGTCCAAGCTGCAGTTCACCGCCATTCCCTCGATTGATGCAATGGTGGACGCTGTCACCGTGCCGGAAGGCTTCACCTGGAAGCCGGTCATCCGCTGGGGCGACCCCATCTTCAACGACGCGCCGGAGCTGGACCTGAACAACCAGACGGTTGCAGCCCAGGAAAAGCAGTTCGGCTACAACAACGACTACACGGACATCCTTGAGATTCCGGGCAGCAAGGGCCGCCGCGCCGTTCTGTTCTCCAACCACGAGTACACCAACGACGCCATCATGTTCCCTCCCGCCATGCCGGCCGAGCAGCAGCGCAAAGTGGGAGCAGCCGCACACGGGCTGTCCGTTGTGGAGCTGGAGCGCCACAACAAGAACCAGCCGTGGACCTACGTCAAGGGCGCGGAACTGAACCGCCGCTACCTGAACAGCACGGTCTACGAACTGACCGGCCCCGCTGCAGGATCTGCTTTGGTCAAGACCGTCGAGGACAAGGACGGCCGCTTCATCAAGGGCACCCTGGGCAACTGCGCCGGCGGAACCACCCCTTGGGGCACCATCCTCTCCGGTGAGGAAAACTTCCAGGGCTACTTCGTCGGCAACGGTACTTCCGCCGGAGACAAGCGCTACGGCATCACCAGCAAGCCAACCGCCCGCAAGTGGGAACTGGACGAGGACCGCTGGGACACCCGCAAGCCCGGCTACGAGAACGAGGCCAACCGCTTCGGCTGGATCGTGGAAGTCGACCCCTTCGATCCCACCTCCACCCCGAAGAAGCACTCCTCGCTGGGCCGCTTTAAGCACGAGGGCGCCAACGTCATCATTGCCGAGTCCGGTCACGTAGTGGCCTACTCCGGCGACGACGAGCGCTTCGACTACCTGTACAAGTTCGTTTCGAAGGACAAGTACGTCGAGGGCGACCGCAAGCACAACATGACCCTCCTGTCCGCCGGCAACCTGTACGTCGCCAAGTTCACGGGCAACTCACCGGCCGCTGAAATCACCGGCACCGGGGCCGTCCCCGCCGACGGAGCGTTCGACGGCATCGGCCAGTGGCTGCCCCTGGTGGTGGACGGCAAGTCTTCTGTTGCGGGCATGACCGTCGAAGAGGTCCTGGTGTACACCCGCCTTGCTGCCGACAAGGTTGGCCCCACCAAAATGGACCGCGCCGAAGACGTGCAGCCCAGCCTCCACACCGGCAAGGTCTACGTGGCGTGTACCAACAACTCCAACCGCGGCACCGGCACGAACGAGGGCGCCACCGAGGTCAACCCGCGCAACCAGAACCGCGATGGCCACATCGTCGAAATCACCGAGACCGGCGACCAGACCTCCACCACCTTCACCTGGAACCTGCTCATGGTGTGCGGCGATCCCAAGCAGGGCGACGTCACCTACTTCTCCGGATTCCCGGCGGACCAGGTCTCGCCCATCTCCTGCCCGGACAACCTCGCGTTCGACTCCGTGGGCAACCTCTGGATCTCCACCGACGGCGCCCCCTCCGGCATCGGCCGCGCGGACGGGCTCTTCAAGGTCACCTTGGAAGGCGCGGAGCGCGGCAAGGTGGAGCAGTTCCTGGCTGTTCCGCGCGATGCCGAGACCTGCGGCCCCATCATCCACGATGAGGAGCGCACCGTGTTCGTCGCCGTGCAGCACCCGGGCGAGGACGGCACGTTCGAGAAGCAGGTTTCCTTCTTCCCGGACTACGTCACGGAAGGCACGACGCCGGCTCCCGGCCAGGTGCGGGCACCCCGCCCGTCCGTGATCCAGGTGTTCCGCACGGACGCCTAACCTCACCCACGTACCAGGACGCTCTCTCACTTAATGTGGGTTTTTGGCCGACGCTCTCTCACCTTCTTCCCGTTTGGGAGCGAAAGTGAGAGAGCGTTTGGGTTTAAGGCACATTAAGTGAGAGAGCGTCCTAGTCGATCAGGCCGGCTCCGGCAGGCGCAGGCCATGCCCGTACTGGAAAAGGGGATCGGCGGTGTCGCCGGGGACGTCCGGCCGGGACGCCCGCACGGCATCCATCGACCGCGGGATCTCAAACGGCAGGCGTCCTTCGGGCCCAATGCGCCCGAACAGCGCGTCCAGGAGCGCCGTGTCCGAAACACCGAACGTGCCTACCACGGCGGACGCGATGCCGGCTAGGGGCGTGAGGATCGCCGGCCGGTCCAGCCGCACGTCAATGACCAGCGGAACCTTCTCCGCCAGGGCGCGCAGCCGCGACACGAGCCCGGGCGGGAAATCCAGGCTCCCCGCATGGAAGTGTTCCTCAAGGAAGAGGTCGTTGCGGTGGTCCCAGGGCGAGTGCAGCCGGATAATCGCAACATCCGCCTGCTCAGGGTCCGGCACCGCAGTGCCGAAACCGTCGAGGCTCAGCGGGTCCACGCCCTCGAGATAAACGGCAGGTGAGCCGGAAAGCGGAAGGCAGGGCCCGACGTCGGACGTTCCGTTGGTGAGCACGGTGACAGACCGGGACTGGGCGCGGTGTCCTTCGCGCCGGAATTCGGCGTTCCCCACGATGCTGGCCGCGGCGTCCTCATCCACGAACGGGTTGTCGAACAGGCCCAGCTGGAACTTCACCAGGAGCAGCCGGCGCGCGGATTCGTCGAGGCGTTCCTCGCTGACCAGCCCGTCCCGGACCAGGCCGATGAGCAGGTCGGTGCATTCCTCGCCGCCGAACTGGTCCACGCCGGCGTTGAGGATCTTCAGCATGCGTTCGGGCGCGGTGAGCTGTTCAACGCCCCACGCCCGGGCCGGCAGGACCTGGTCGCCCACGATGTTGTCGTTGACCAGTTCCCAGTCGCTGAGGACCACACCGTCGTAGCCGAGCTTGTCGCGGAGCAGGTTGGTGATGACCTGCCGGTTGTAGCCGAAGCCGACCTCCTCGACGGGTTCGCCGTCGAGTTCCACGCCCACGGGCATGCCGTAATAGGGCATGATGGCGCTGGTCTTTTCCGCGATCGCGGCCCGGAACGGGGCCAGGTGTTCGTCGAAGCGGCCGCCGGGGTAGACCTGTTCGCGGCCGTACGGGAAGTGCGCGTCCTCGCCGTCGCGCTGCGGACCGCCGCCGGGGAAGTGCTTGGTGGTGCAGGCAACGCTGTCCGGACCCAGCTCGTCGCCCTGGAACCCCTGAAGGTACTCCACCACGTACTTCGAGCTGAGCTCCGAGTCCTGCCCGAAGGTTCCCGCCTGCCGGCACCAGCGCGGTTCTGTGGCGAGGTCAACCGTGGGGTGCAGGGCCGCCCGGATCCCGACGGCGGTGTACTCCTGCCGCGCGATCCGGGCGAAGCTGCGGATCAGGTCGGCGCTGCCCACTGCGGCGAGGCCGATCGGCTCGGGCCACTGGGAAAAGTGGGCCGCCGTGAACGAGACGCCGGAGTTTTCGATGAACGCATGCCGCGGGTCCGTGGAGATGGTCACGGGTATGCCGTGCGGGGTCTGCGCGGCGAGCTCCTGCAGGGCGTTGCTCCAGCGGGCGGCTTCCCGGGCGGGGCCGAGGGCATGCACGTTGAAGTGGTTCATGAACTTGGTGAGGATCACCGTGCTGGTGGGCGACTTGCTGATGTTGCCCGGTTGCTCGAGCAGGGATCCGTCCGGGCCGGTTTCGATGACCGTGTGGAACATCAGCCCGGCTTTTTCCTCGAGGCTGAGGCGGCCCACCAGGTCTGCAGCGCGTTCCTGCGGACTGAGGTCCGGGTTTTCGAAGGGATCCATGATCCCGTTGCCGTTGAGGTCCCGGAACGCTTTTCCGTCGGCGACGGACGTCCCGGGGCGTGCGTGATTCTGGGTTTGTGTCATGGGGCTCTCTTGGGGAGGTTGGGGCAGGGGAGCTGCTATTTGATGCCGGTGGCCGCAACGCCCTGGATGAAGTAGCGCTGGAGGGCCACGAAGAGCAGGAGGATCGGCGTGATCACCAGCACGGAACCGGCCAGGAGCAGGCCATATTCCGTGGCGTTCTGGCCCGTGGAGTAGAGGGACAGGGCCACGGGAAGGGTATACATTTCCTCGGTCTGTGCCACCACCAGCGGCCACAGGAAGTTGTTCCAGGACCCGAGGAAAGTCAAAATGCCGAGCGTGGCCAGGGGCGGCCCGCACAGCGGCATCACAATCCGCAGGAAGGTCCGCAGCTCGCCGGCGCCGTCGATCCGGGCCGCCTCAATGAGCGAATCCGGGATCCCGGCGATGAACTGCCGCATGAGGAACACCCCCATTGGCGCGGCGAGGAACGGCAGGATCAGGGCCGGGTAGGTGCTGACCATTCCGAGTTTGCTGATCAGGACGAACAGAGGCACGAACGTCACCACGCCCGGGACCATCAGCATGACCATGACCAGCAGGAACAGGAAGCGCTTGCCGGGGAAATCCATCTTGGCCAGGGCATAGCCCACCATCGAGCAGAACAGCAGGTTGCCGAGCACCGTGAATACGGCCACCACAATGCTGTTCAGGTAGAACGTGCCGATGTTCAGTTCGGTGAACCAGAGCACGAAGTTTTCCAGCGTGGGCTGTTCAGGCCACCAGGTGATGGGCCGGCGGAGCAGCTCACCTTGGGTCTTGAACGCGCCGAGCAGCATCCAGACAAAGGGCAGGAGGGTCGCAGTGACGGCGACGGTGAGGACGCCGTAGATCAGTGCCCGGCGTGCGGGCAGCCGGGACTTACGACGGCGGCGGGCCGGGACGGGCGGTGACGCCGGCACCCGGGTGCCTCCCGCCGTCGTGCGTTCCGCTTGTGTGCGTTCCGTCAGCACCTTTTCCATGGGGGTGGGTGCGGTTTCCGGGATCGTCATGGGCCTCAGTCCTTGGATCGCAGGGCACGGAATTGGATGAGGCTCAACAGCGCGATGGCTACGAAAAGCACATAGCTGGCGGCCGACGCGAGCCCGTATTTGCCGAACCCGAACTGGTTAAAGGTGAAGTAGCTGACCGACAGGGTGGAGTCCAGCGGGCCGCCCTTGGTCATCACAAACGGCTCCTCGAAGACCTGGAGGAACCCTACGGACAGCAGGACCGTGCCCAGGAGGAGGGTGGGACGCAGCATCGGGAGCGTGATCTTCATGAACCGCTGCCAGGGACTGGCGCCGTCCACCTCGGCCGCCTCGAGGATGTCCGACGGGACGCCCTGGAGCCCGGCCAGGAAGATGATCATCAGCGTGCCCAGGTTGCGCCAGACGGCCATCAGGATCAGCGACGGCATGGACCAGGCGGTGCTGTTGAGCCAGTCCGGTCCAGCGATGCCCACCCAGCTGAGGATGATGTTCAGCAGGCCGTCGGGCTGGAGGATGAATCGCCACACCACGGCCACGGCGATGATGCTGGTGACCACGGGGGTGTAGAAGCCAACGCGGAAGGCCGTGCGGAAGCGGGTGATGCCGTTGTTCAGGGCCACCGCCAGGGCGAGGGCCAGGACCATGGTGAGGGGGATGCCGACCAGCACGAAGTAGGCCGTGTTCAGGATGGAATGCACGAACTGCGGATTCTTGAACAGGGCGATGTACTGGTCAAGCCCCACGAATCCCACAGCGAGCGGGTTGTCGATGTCGCGGCTGGTGAAGTCCGTGAAGGACATCAGGAACGATGACACGAGCGGACCCAGCATAAAGATGCCGAAGATGAGGACAAACGGCGCGGCGAACAGCCATGCGGTGATGGCATTCCGGCGCCGGCGCGAGCCCCCGGGCCTGGCCGGAGGCCTGCCGGCACCCCTGGAGGTGCCGGCAGGCATCGTGTTGGTGGTGGCAGCCACTGTTACTTCCCGGTGCCGATCGAATCTGCGGCCTGCTGCAGCGACTTCAGGGCCTCGGCGGGATCCTTGCCGGCCTTGACGATCTGTTCGATTTCGCTGTCCGCGGCTGCGGCAACCTGGGTCCAGGTGGTTACGGCCGGCGGGTTGTTGGTGGACTTGAGCTGGTCTCCGAAGACAGAGAGCTTGCTGTCGCCGGCCAGCGACGGGTCCTTCCAGGCACTCTGCTGCGAGGGCAGGTCACCGGTGGCCTCGTACCACTTGAGCTGAACCTCCGGCTTGGACAGCCACTGGAGGAGCTTCCACGACGAATCGCGGTTCTCGGACTTCTTGAAGACCACCATGTTTGAACCGCCGACGAAGGACGTTGAGGTCTTTTCCTTGGGCATCGGGGCGACCTTGTACTTGTCCTCAAAGCCTGCGCCGCCGGCCTTGTTGAGCAGGCCGACGTGCCACGGGCCGCTGATCATCATGGGGGCGGAACCGTCCACGAAGGAAGCTTCGGCAGTGGTGCCGGTGGACACGGCCTTGGATGCGAGCCCGTCAGCGAAGAAGCTGGCGTAGTACTTCAGCGCCTCTGCCGCTTCCGGGGTGTCGAGGGTCCACTTGGTGCCGTCGTCGTTCATCAGTTTCGCGCCGTTGGACCACTGGAAGGGGAGGGTGTCCAGGTAGGAGCCGGCGACGCCGGCGGGCAGCTGGACTCCGTACTTTGCCCCGGCCTTCTCCTGGAGACCCTTGGCCAGGGCTTTGAAGTCGTCCCAGGTTTCGGGTGCCTTGGTGATTCCGGCCTTTTCCGCCAGGTCGCTGCGGTAGTAGACCACGCGGGTGTCGACGTACCAGGGCACGCCGTAGGTGGTTCCCTCCACCTCGGTGGACTTCACCGAACCGGGGAAGAAGTCGCCGGACTCGATCTCCTTGGGTGTGGGGTCGAAGGATTTGGCGAAGTCGCCCATCCAGGTGGTGCCCATCTGGGCCACATCCGGGGTGGTGCCGCCGGCGATGGCGGTCTGGTACTTGCTCAGGGCCGCGTCCCAGGGGATGGCCGTGACGTTGACTTTGACGCCCGGGTTCTCGGCTTCGAATTCCTTCAGCAGCGCGGGCAGCGCCTCGCCTTCGGCGCCCTGCGCCCACAGGGTGATGGTGCCCGACGCCGGCCCGGAGGCAATGGCTTCGGCAGGGGACGATGCGGTGGGGCTGGCGGAGTCCCGCCCGCAGGCTGTGAGCAGGAGTACGGCTGCGATGCCGACGGCTGCTGCCTTCTTCGCATTCGGATGGATCATCATTGTTCCTTTCGTGGTTCCGCGGGCCGGCAGGTGGCACGGCGCGGAGGGAGCAGGAGAGGTGGAGCCATCCCGCCAGGAGATATCTAAGCGCTTTGATTCTTTACGTAAGATCAATCTAAGCGCATTGAATGTGATCTTGGCAACAGCTGGCGCTAAGTTTTTTGAACCACCGGGCGCGAACGGACAGTTGTGGCCCCGACGTCCCTGCGCCGGCCCTGCTGGTGACGTCCGCGCCCGCAGGTGCCCCCGGGCCGCCGTCGTACGTTACTTCCGGACCGCTGCCCCGCGATCCCGGCGCGCGATGCTCCTATGCCTAGGCCGGCGTGCAGCCGCAGCTTTCGCGCAGCAGGACGCTGACGGGGAGGCGGAGCTCCACCGGAGGCTTGTCGGGGTGATCCAGCCGGTCCAGGAGCAGCTCCACCATGGTCCGCCCCATCCGTTCCATGGGCTGGCGGACTGTGGTCAGCGACGGCCGGATGACGCGTCCCGCGGCGATGCCGTCGAACCCGGTGACGGCCACCTGCTTCGGCACCGCAACCCCGGCCTCGGCCAGCACATCCATGACCACCAGTGCGTCCTGGTCGGTGGCGCACACAAACGCCTGTGGCAGGACGCCCTGCTGGCAGATGGTCCGGACGATTTCCGCAACCGCGGGCTCGCTGCCTGCTGGATACTGGGGCTCGTGCCGAAGGCCCGCACCGGCGTCGGTGAGGGCGCCGCGGAAGGCCTCGAGCCGTTCATCGTTGTCGGATGACGGCATGGCGCCGATGAACAGCAGTTCGGTGAGTCCGTGCGCGTTGATCAGGTGTTCGGTGATCGCCCGTGCACCGGAAGCATTGTCAACGGTCACGTGGTCCACGCTGCGGTTGCGCTGGCTCTCGGAAACCTCCACCACGGGGATGCGGCGGGATATGCGCGCCAGGGCTTCGACCGGCACCGAACGCGGGAACACGGCCAGCCCGTCAACCCTCCCGGCAATATCGGACAGCACGGCCTCGTTGTTCGCCGGGTTGCCGCCGCCAACCAGCAGTGCCTGCCCTCGGCGCCAGCATTCCAGTTCAACACCGCGCTGGACCTCGTCCACGTACAGGGGGAACAGCCGGAGGTTCCCGTCTTCGCGGTCACCCGGTGCGTCCACATCCTGCGACAGTCCGCCGGGTCCGCCGGTTCCGCCGGGTCCGCCGGTTCCGCCCGGTCCGCCCGGTCCGCCCGGTCCGCCCGAAGGGTCCAGCAGGTAGTCAAAGGCAAACAGGCCCAAAGCCCCGGTCCTGCCCCGCGCCAGGCCCCGGGCGCTCGCGCTGGGCACATAGCCGAGCTCGTCGGCGGCCGCCAGCACCAGTTCGCGGGTCGAGGCCTTGACCTTTTCCGGCTGCCGGAACGTGAACGAGACGGTTGCTATGGAGACGCCGGCGCGTTCCGCGACGTGGTAAACAGTGGGACCCTTTGCCATGTGAATACTCCTTCTGGTCCGAGTCTATGCGCTTAGTACGGGTGCGGGGGGAGTTCCGGCCCGGCTCTCCTTCCAGGACGCTCTCTCACTTCCTGCAGGTTTTTGGCCAACGCTCTATCAGTACGTGTCCGCCGCCGGGCGTCGAGTGAGAGAGCGTTCGGGTTTAAGCGACAGGAAGTGAGAGAGCGTTTCAGGGTGGCAGACTGGTTCGGTGACTTCGCCGAATGACTCCGCCTTCCATCCCGCATCCGACGACGGCGCCTCCCCACCCCCGGCCGCACCCGTCCTGACCTCGCTCGAGGCGGCGCGGATCGCCGTCGACGCCCTGATCGACGGCGGCGTCCAGCACGTGGTGGTCTCGCCCGGATCGCGTTCCGCCCCGATGGCCTACGCCCTGGCCGAGGCCGAAGCGGCCGGCCGCGTGGACCTCCTGGTCCGCATCGACGAACGTTCCGCCGGCTTCACGGCCCTTGGCCTCGCCCTGTCCACCGGCTCCCCGGCGGCCGTCCTCACCACCTCAGGCACCGCCGTCGGGAATCTTATGCCCGCAGTAATGGAGGCCAACCACGCCGCCGTTCCGCTGGTGGTGGTGTCAGCTGACCGGCCCCAAGAGCTGCAGGGGACCGGCGCCAACCAGACCACCATCCAGCTGGACCTGTTCGGTGAGCACGTGCGCTTCGCCGCCGACGTCCCGGCCGGCAGCAACCCGGTGCGCGCAGTGGAAACGGCGCTGGCCGCGGCCACCGGAGCGTTTTCCGACCTCGCACCCGGGCCCGTCCAGCTGAACCTGGCGTTCCGCGACCCGCTGGTTCCCGCTCCGGGGGAGGGGCTTCCGACGGCGGCCGGGCACTCCCGGTTCCGGATCGGCACCGACCCGCTCACCATGACACTGCCGCCCGCCCCTGCCTCCCTGGAGGAACGGCGCACCGTGGTGCTGGCAGGGCACGACGCCGGGCCTGTCGCCGAGGCGTTTGCCCGCGCCCACGGCCTGCCGCTGCTTGCGGAGCCGTCCTCAAACGCCCGCTTCGGCCCCAACGCCGTGGGCCCGTACCGGCTGCTGCTGGAACACTTCGGACCGTCCGCGGCACAGCCCATCGAACGGGTGGTGATGTTCGGCCGGCCCACGTTATCCCGCCCGGTTGCTGCGTTGCTGGAGCGGGCCGACGTGCCATCCGCGCTGTACCAGCCGGTTCCCGTGGCCTGGTACCAGCCGGGCCGGCGCACGGAACTTCCGCTGGAGAACCTGGCCGACCTCGCCGACTTCGCCGGCCGCGGCCCGTCCGACTGGCTGGATACCTGGCTGCTGGCCGGTGCCGCCGCGCAGCACGCGCTCGACGGCGTCCTGGCCGCCGAGCCCGCCGCCACCGGACCGTCCGTGGGCGGCCAGGTCTGGCAGCACGCCCGCGGCCAGTTGATGCTGGGATCCTCCAACGGCATCCGCGATGTTGACCTGGCCGGCCTTCCCGCCGCCGAGCCGGCGGCCACGGTGTACGCCAACCGCGGCCTCGCCGGGATCGACGGCACCATCTCCACTGCCACCGGGATTGCCCTCGGCGGCCGCCAGGACACCACGCTGCTGCTGGGTGACGTCACCTTCCTGCACGACGCCGGGGGGCTGCTCCTGGGCGCCGGCGAACCCGAACCCGGGCTCCGGATCGTGGTGCTGAACGACGCCGGCGGGGCCATCTTTGATCTGCTGGAGCACGGGGCTGTGCGTGAATCCGGACGCTACACGGACGCCGTCGAGCGGCTCTTCGGCACCCCCCACACCGTGGACATTGCGGCACTTGCCGCAGCGTACGGCGTCGGGCACTGCTCGGTAAGTACGACGGCGGGACTCGCCGAGGCGCTCGCCGCACCGCTGAAGGGGCGCAGCATCATCGAAGTCCGCACCGACCGTATTGGCCTTCGCGCCCTCCACGCCCGCATCAAGAAGGCCGTGGCCGCCGCCGTCGGAGGAGTCCTGGCAGGGTAGTTCCCGACGCGGTTGTCCAATGGCGACTCGGATAATCGCTTGTGCAGACCATATTCAGGCGCGCCAGAGAGTGTGCGCGTCGAATACGAACCTGCCGGTGCGTCACAGGCGTGCCCCGGCGTCGTGCGCGTTCTGCGGTTCTCGGCGCGCGGCCCCGGCCTACTCTTCGATCTCGATGTGCGTCGGGTCCAGGACTCGGCGCAGGAACTCCTTGGTGCGGGCCTGGGTGGGTGCGGAAATGACCTGCTCGGCCACGCCTTCCTCCACCACCACGCCGCCATCCATGAACACCACGCGGTCAGCAACCTCGCGGGCGAAGCCCATCTCGTGGGTGACCACCAGCATGGTCATGCCCTCCTTTGCCAGGTTCCGCATGACCGAGAGGACATCGCCGACGGTCTCGGGGTCCAGCGCGGAGGTTGGCTCGTCAAAGAGCATCAGTTCAGGGTCCATGCTCAGCGCCCGGGCGATCGCGACGCGCTGCTGCTGGCCGCCGGAAAGCTGGTCCGGGAAACGGTCGGACAGGTGCCCCAGGCCCACGCGGTCCAGGTTGTGCTGGGCCACCTTGTCGGCCTCTTCCTGGGACCGCTTCAGGACCTTCGTCTGCGCGATGGTGCAGTTCCGCTTGGCGTCCAGGTGCGGGAACAGGTTGAACTGCTGGAACACCATGCCCACCTTGCGGCGCATTTTGTCGATGTCTACGTCCAGGTCCGTGGCCTCGAAGCCGCCCACGTGGATGGTTCCCTTGTTGGGCTGTTCGAGCAGGTTCACGCAGCGCAGCAGGGTGGACTTGCCGGACCCGGACGGGCCGATGAGGCAGACAACCTCGCCGGGCTTCACCTCGAGGCTGATGCCCTTGAGGACCTCGTTGGAGCCGTAGGACTTGCGGAGGTCCTTGATGGAAACTCCGGCGGCGTGGATCCGGGCGTTGGGTGCAGCCGATGACATCTGTTCAGTCATGGTGGCTCCTAGCGATTCGACTTTGCGGTTCGGGATTCAAAGCGGCGAGCCAGGATTCCCAACGGGATGGTGATGATCAGGTAGCAGGCGCCCGCAACGACCAGCGGCGTCAGGCCGGCTCCGGGCTGGGTGATGCCGTCACGGCCGAGCTTGGTCAGCTCGTACTGGGAAACTGCCATGCCCAGCACGTAGACAAGTGAGGAATCCTTGGTGAGCAGGATAATTTCGTTGGTCAGCGGCGGCAGCACGATCTTGAAGGCCTGGGGAATCACAATGGAAACCATTGCGCGCCATTGCGGCATTCCCAGCGACCGGGCCGCCTCAAGCTGCCCCTTCGGCACGGCCTGCAGGCCTGCGCGCAGGGTCTCGGCGATGTAAGCGGCGGCCACCATCCCCAAGGCCAGCATCACCGTGACATAGATGTCGAAGCGGATGCCGAAAGCAGTGGGAATGCCATAGCCGAAAGCGATGAAGACCAGCAGGGCAGGCACGCCGCGGAAGAACTCGATGTAAATCGTTGCGAGCCAGCGGTAGGGGCCCACCGGGGACAGCTTCATCAGGGCCAGGAGCAGGCCGCCCGAAACACCGACTACAAAGCTGAGGGCCGTGTAGATCACGGTGTTTTTGAGCGCAACGGTGATGATCGTGGGGAATTGATTCACGGCCGCATTGACGTTGAGGAATGCGCTGGAAATCTTGCTCCAGTCGGCCAGCAGCACAAACGCCAGAAACGCCGCGATCAATATGCCGTACTGGATGGATCTGCTGACGCGCGTACGTTGACGAACTGTCATTGCCATGGGGGTTACCGCCCTGTTGAACGCATCAGGTGGCCCGGCTCTTGGCCGGGCCACCTGAATGGGTGAAATGGTTTACTTGACTGCTTCGCCGAACCAGGTGGACTTCAGCTTGGTGATGGTGCCGTCGTCGGTCAGGCGCTTCAGCGTGCCGTTGACGGCGTCCGCCATGGCCTTGTTGTCCTTCTTGACTGCCACACCGAGCTGTTCGCCGGTCTTGTAGGTCTCGGCGAACACCAGCGAGTCGTCTCCCTTGGCGGCATAGCCCAGCACTGACTGGTTGCCGATTGCCGCGTCGACGCCGCCGGTCTTGATGGCCTGGACAAGCAGACCGGTGTTCTCGTACTGGACGGTCTCCAGGCCCTTGGATGTCGCATAGTCTTCGCCGGTGGTCCCCTGCTGGACGCCCACCTTCTTGCCCTTGAGGCTGTCGATATTCTTCAGGCCTGAGGCCTTGGTGGCCAGGAGGGACAGATCGTCATCCAGGTACGGAGTGGAAAAGTCCATAACCGTCTTGCGGTCGTCCGTGATGGAGATGCTGGACACGGCGATGTCGCACTGGGCGGTGTTGAGTGCCTGGCCGGACTGGATGCCTTCAAAGCCGACTGTCAGGACGTTGGGCTCAACCTTGAGATCCTTGGCGATCTCGGCCACCAGATCCATGTCGAAGCCCACGTTCTTGCCGTCCTTGACGAATTCGAAGGGCTCGTACGGAATGTCCGAGCAGACGGTCAGCTTGCCTGACTCCAACAGCGCGACGCCGCCCGGGGACGCTGCGGGCGTTGAGCTCCCGCCGCAGGCCGTAAGGGAAAGGGCGCCGACGGCGAGGATTGCGGCTGCCTTGGCGGCCAGCTTTGCCGAGGCGAGGGACTTGAGCTGCATGGTTCTTTACCTTTTGTTGCAGGAGTATGCGGTACTAAATCGGTTCATAGTGTAGCGCCGAATGAGAGATGTGCATCACATGAAACTTAGTTTTACTATTGGATAACTAAATCACAGCATAAATCAAGACCTGGGAAGCCACCCGTGTCTGGAATTTCGGACACCCCGCCAATCTAGCTCGCATTTAACGTCGTGAAAACGCGGTCTCGGGACGTTAACTGCCAGTCAGGTGGGTGGGGAATGGTGACCCTAGTTGGAAATCCCCAGTGACTCCAGCATCGGCCGGAACTTCGCCCACGTCTCCGCAAGCTCAGCCTCAGGCTGGGAGCCATCCACTATGCCGCAACCGGCATATAACCGCACGGTATGCGGATCCTCGATCACGGCGCCACGCAGCGCGATGCCCCACTCGCCATTCCCGGCAGCGTCGAGCCAGCCCACCGGCCCCGCATACGGGCCGCGGTCCAGGTGCTCAAGCTTGCGGATCAGGGCGCCGGCCACCAGTGTGGGCGTGCCGCAGACCGCGGCTGTGGGGTGCAGTGCGTTGATCAGTGCGAGGCACGTGGGCACGTGGCCCTCCACCTCGGCGAGCTCCGCCTTTACGTCCGACGCCAGGTGCCACACGTTCGGCAGCTCCAAAATGAAGGGTTCGTCGTGTGCGTTCATGGCCTCGGAAAACGGTGCCAGCTGCGACGTCAGCGACTGGATCGCGATCTCGTGCTCATGCCTCTGCTTCTCGGACCCGGCCAGCACCCGTTCGGCATAGTCCATCGGTATCCCGGCCTCGCCGTGCGCGTCGCGGCGGTCCAGCGTCCCGGCCAGCACGCGCGCCTGGGCGGTGCGGCCCTCCACCTGGATCAGCATCTCCGGGGTGGCGCCCACCAGCCCGTCCACGCCATACGTCCAGCATTCGCGGTACCGCACGGCCAGCTCACGCAGCACCTGCGCGGCGTTCACGCCCGACGGCACCGTGGCCACAATGTCCCGTGCCAGCACTAATTTCTCCAACGCGCCGGTCCGGATCTCCGCCACACCAGCGGCGACGGCGGCCATCCAGTCTTCTTCACTGAGCGAGCCGGTGTGCAGTGTGGCCCCGTCGGCGGAAGGCAAAGGACGTACGACGGCGCCGGCCTCACCACCGGCGGGTACGTCGCCGGGGGTGCTGCCACCGCTCAGCCACCCAGCAAGTGCGGTGAGTGCACCCGCCTCGGTGAGTTCGCCGTCGTCGAACGTCATTTGGGTGAGCCAGTACTGGCCGTCCCGGACGCCCACCACGATCTCCGGCACAATCAGCCGCGATACGTGGGTGGACTTCTTGGAGAATGCGAAGGAGCCGAAAGCCACCGGGCCGGTGCCGGGCAGCTCCACGGAGTCGCTGATGTCCGCTTCGAGGACCAGGTGGCGCCACCAGATGTCGGCCTCGAGGAAGCGCTCAGGGCCGGTGGCCGTGAAGCGGGCGATCTCGCCGAAGCCCACCAGGCCGGCTTCGCGGCGGGTCCAGCAAAGGACGTCGTCCCGGACCAGGAACTGCGGCAGTCCGCCGGCAGATGCGTTGCCATCCAGGGGGACTGTGAGGGTGCGGAACGTGCTCGTCATGATGAGACAACATTACTCCCGCGTATGCGTGCGGCCGCGTTGGGCCGTGCCGGTCGCCTTGGGGGAGGGGCAGGGATGCTCGGGGAGCGGCAGAGATGCGCTGGGAAGCGCCCGCTGAAGTCCCAGGACTCAGACCCGGGCCGGCCGGCCGGTGCGCCGCTCGGGCCCGGCAGGGGCTGTGAACAGTTCCGGCCGGACTGCACGCATGCTCGCGACGTCGTCAAGGATGAAACGCAGGTGGCTGCGCAGCCCGTCTTCCGCGGCAGAAAGGTCGCCGACGAGGATCGCGTCCAGCATGTGGCGGTGATCGGCGGCGTACTCGGTGATACGGCGGTAGCCGCTGAGCCCCAGATAGCGGGCGCGGTCCAGGTGGCCCTTGGCATTGGAAACGGTGGCCCAGGCTGTTTCGTGGCCGGCGATGGCCAGCAGCGTCCGGTGGAAGTCCTCGTCCAGCGGGTAGAACTCCTCGCGGGTGGTGCAGGCGTCCTGCCGGTCCAGGAGTTCGTAGAGCGCGGCCGCGGCTTCAGGGGTGATGTTGCGGGCACAGTCGGCCAGCGACGCCACTTCAATGGCCTCACGGATGAACTGGGCCTGCGCCACGATGTCCGCGTCCAGGTAGGTCACGTACGTGCCGCTCTGCGGGCGGATCTCCACCAGACCTTCCTGCGCGATGAGCAGCAGGGCCTCGCGGATGGGCTGGCGGCTGGTGCCGAGGTGGTGCGCGAGCTCGTTCTCGGAAAGGAGCGTCCCGGGCGCGTCCTCGCCGGAGATGATCCGCTCGCGGATCTGTGCATACGCCATCATCCGGGCGGAGATGCGCGGGGTGGTGTCGGGGGCGGCCATGCTTCCACAGTAGCTGTGCCGTCAGGCCTCGGGCACAGTCCGCAAGGGTCCAGGAATGGAGCTGCGTCATCTGTTGACACACTTGTATGGCAGTGCTTGAATGGCAGTCGTTGTCCCAATGAAGGGACAAGGAAAGACGTCTGGCCATGCCGCATCATTGAAGCTGTGCATCCGGCCAGGCCCGTAGAACAGAGGGGTTCATGACGGCAACAATCCAGGTAGGCGCCACCCAGCGCTCATCCAAAGACCTGATCAGGACTGCAGTATCCGGCTGGCTCGGAACGGCCATGGAATACATGGACTTCCAGCTCTATTCGCTGGCCGCCGCCATCATTTTCCCCAAAATCTTCTTCCCCAACTTCGACCCCGTAGTGGGCCTGCTGATCGCCTTCATGACCTACGGCGTGGGCTTCCTGGCCCGCCCGGTCGGTGCCTGGTTCTTCGGCCGCATGGGTGACCGGGTGGGCCGCAAGAAGGTCCTGGTCATCACCATCATGATGATGGGCGTGTCCACAATGCTCATCGGCTTCCTGCCCGGCTACGCCCAGATTGGCCTGGCCGCGCCGATCATCCTGGTGTTCCTCCGCCTCGCCCAGGGCTTCGGCGCCGGCGCCGAACTCTCCGGCGCATCGGTCATGCTGGCCGAATACGCCCCGCCCAAGAAGCGCGGCCTGATCGCCTCCTTCGTCTGCCTCGGCACCAACTCCGGCACACTGCTGGCCTCCGGCCTCTGGGTCCTGCTGACGCTCCTGCCCGAAGAAGCACTCATGAGCTGGGGCTGGCGCCTGCCGTTCATCGCCAGCATCGGCATTACCCTGTACGCCCTCTGGATGCGCCGCAACCTGAAGGAAAGCCCCGTTTTCGAGGCCGCCCGTGCGCAGGAAATCGCCGACGCCGCTGCTGCCGCCGCCTTCGCTGCTGAGTCCGGCACCGCCGTCGGGCAGTCCGCCCCGGCCGCCAAGGCCAAGCGCAAGGGCAAGGCGTTCTTCCTGGCGATGGCCCTGCGGATCGGCGAATCCGGCAACTCGGCCATGATCCAGACCTTCCTCATCGGCTACATCGTCACGGGCCTGAGCATGGACAAGAGCGTGGGCACTTTCGCGCTGCTGATCGGCTCGTTCCTCGGCTTCGCCACGGTTCCGCTGGCCGGCTGGCTTTCCGACAAGGTGGGCCGCCGCAGCATGTACCGCGCCCTGTCCGGCTTCCAGATGTGCTTCGCCATCCCGGCCCTGCTGATGATGCAGTCCCGCGATCCGTTCCTGGTCTCGCTCGCCCTGATCATCGGCCTGTCCGTCTCCGTGCTGGGCATGTTCTCGGTCCAGTCCGCCTACGTGAACGAACTCTTCGGCTCCCGCAACCGCTACACCCAGCTGGCTATGGCCAAGGAAATCGGCGGTGTGCTCTCCGGCGGACTGGCCCCGATCATCGCCGCAGGCCTGCTGGCACTGTTCACCAATTCCTGGTGGCCGGTGGCCGGAATGATGGTCCTTTACTCCGCCATCGCTTTTGTGGCCACCTTCTTCGCCCCTGAAACCAAGGGACGCGACCTGACCCTCGTGGAGGATGCAGTTTGAAAGCCGTAGTTGTCCATGCCGCCGGAGACCTGCGTCTCGAGGACCGCCCGGACCCGGCCTGCCCGGCCGGCTCGGTGATCGTCGACGTCGAATACGGCGGGATCTGCGGCTCGGACCTGCACTACGTCAGCCACGGCGCCTCCGGTTTGAGCATCCTGGCCGATCCCATGGTCCTGGGCCACGAGGTCGCCGGCCGGATCTCGCTTCTCGGCGAGGGCGTGAGCGGCTTCGCGGTGGGCGACGCCGTGACCGTCCACCCGGCCGTGTACTGCGGCGACTGCGCCGGCTGCCTGGCGGGTCGCACGAACCTCTGCCCGCAGGTCACATACTACGGCAGCGCCGCGCACCGGCCCCACACGGACGGCGCCTTCGCCTCCCGCAAGGCCGTTCCGGCGGGACAGCTGCGGCGACTGCCCGCCGGCGTCACCACCCGGCAGGCCGCCGTCGCCGAGCCGCTCGCGGTGGCGATCCACGCCGTTGCCCGGGCCGGCAGCCTCACTGGTAAGGACGTTCTGGTCAATGGTGCCGGGCCGATCGGCGCGTTGCTGGTGGCCGCCGCCCGGCGCGCCGGCGCAGCCAGCGTCGTCGCCAGTGATCTGTCCGAGACTTCGCTGGCGATCGCCAAACGGATGGGAGCCGACGACGTCGTGCTGGTGGGTTCCGGCGCGCAGCTTCCCGAGGTGGATGTTGCGTTCGAAGCCTCCGGCGCGGCCCGCGCGCTGGGCGGTGTCCTCGCGGCCGTGCGCCGCGGGGGCACCGTGGTCCAGGTGGGCAACCTGCCGGCCGGTCCCGTGACGGCCGAGCTCGCCGCACTCGTCTTCCGGGAGATCGATTACCGCGGGACCTTCCGCTTCGCGGACGAGCTGGATGACGCCCTCGCGTACCTGGCGGACGGGCTGGATGTGGAGCCGCTGCTGACGCACACGTTCGACGCCGGTGACGTGGCCGAGGCGTTTGTCGTGGCTTCGGACCGGGGGACGGGCTCGTCGAAAGTCCTTCTCAAGTTTGTCTGAGACAATTGCATGGTGAACCGAGCATCCTTGGAAAAGCGTCCGGACGAAGTAGCCACGATGTTTGACGACGTCGCACCTAAGTACGACGTCGTCAACGATGTCCTCTCCATGGGGCAAACCCGCCGCTGGCGCAGGATCGTGGTGGAAGCCATGGATATGAAACGGGGCCAGCGCGTGCTGGACCTGGCCGCGGGAACCGGCACCTCCAGCGAGCCATATGCCGATGCGGGCATAGATGTCATCGCCTGCGATTTCTCCCTCGGCATGCTCAAAGTTGGCAAGCGCCGCCGCCCGGACATCAACTTCGTTGCCGGCGACGCCACCAACCTGCCGTTCGCGGACAACAGCTTCGACGCCAGCACCATTTCGTTCGGGCTGCGCAATGTCCACGAGCCCAAGAAGGCGCTGGCCGAAATGCTGCGCGTCACCAAACCCGGCGGCAAGCTGGTCATCGCCGAGTTCTCCCAGCCCGTGGTTCCGCTGTGGCGCACCATGTACACGGAATACCTCATGCGTGCCCTGCCGGCCATCGCCGTGAAGGTGGCCTCCAACCCGGACGCCTACGTTTACCTCGCCGAGTCCATCCGCGCCTGGCCGGACCAGGACCACCTGGCCGCCTGGCTGCAGGAATCCGGCTGGGAAAAGGTCACGTACCGCAACCTGACCGGCGGGATCGTGGCCGTCCACCGTGCCACCAAGCCGCTGGAATCTACGCCCGAGGGCGCCGCGGAGGCCATCGCCGCACACAAGGGCCCCGTGGCAAAGCTCCGCCGAAACATCCAGCGCTGACCTGTGAATGTTCTGATTGTCGGCGCGGGGCCAGCAGGCTCCACCGCCGCGTATTACCTTGCCAAGGCCGGCATCAGTGTGACCGTCCTGGAGAAAACCAGCTTCCCGCGCGAGAAGGTCTGCGGCGACGGCCTCACCCCGCGGGCGGTCCGCGAAATCCAGAAGCTCGGCCTGCCGCACCCTGAAGCGGACGGCTGGCGCCGGAACAAGGGCCTCCGCCTTATTGCCGGCGGCCGCACTATTGAGCTGCCCTGGCCCGAGGTTTCCGACTTTCCGCAGTACGGCCTCATCCGTACCCGCCTGGGCTTCGACGAGGAACTGGCCCGCCACGCCCAGGCTGCCGGCGCACAAATCCTCGAGCGTCACAGCGTCACCGAAGCCCTGCGGTCTGAAGACGGCCGCGTGACCGGTGTCCGCGCAGCGCTCCTGGACGAGTCCGGACGCAAGACGGGGGAGTCGCGCGACTTCAGCGCCGACGTCGTACTCGCCGCGGACGGCAACTCGACGCGAACCGCCGTGTCGCTGGGGATCCACAAGCGGGACGACCGCCCCCTCGGCGTCGCCGTCCGCACCTACTTCACGTCCCCCCGGCACAACGACGACTGGATGGAAGGCTGGCTGGAGCTCCCCGGCCGCGACGGAAAACTGCTCCCCGGCTACGGCTGGGTGTTCGGCGTCGGCGACGGCACCTCCAACGTGGGCCTCGGCATCCTGAACTCGTCCAGGGAATTCGGCAAGCTCGACTACAAGCAGGTCCTGCGCGAATGGACCGCCGCCATGCCCGCCGAGTGGGGCTTCACCCCGGATAACCAGATGGGTGAAATCCGCGGCGCCGCGCTGCCCATGGGCTTCAACCGCACCCCGCACTACTCGCCCGGCCTCCTGCTCCTGGGCGACGCCGGCGGTATGGTCTCCCCGTTCAACGGCGAGGGCATCTCCTACGCGATGGAATCGGCACGGTTCGCGGCGGAGTTCATCATTGACGCGTCCGCCCGTTCCTCTGCCGCGGGGGCAATGTACGACGCCGATGCGCACCTCGCGGGGTACGCGGACTATGTGCGGGGCCAGTGGGGATCGCATTTCACGCTGGGACGGGCGTTTGCCGCGCTGATCGGAAAGCCCGCCGTCATGAAGCTCGCGCTGCGGACCGGGATGCCCATTCCCATGCTGATGCGCTTTGTGGTGCGGCTGCTCGCAAACCTGACCGACCCGTCCGCGAAGGGCTTCGAGGACCGGGCCATCCGCGTCCTGGAGTCGCTGGTTCCGGCCACATCCAATACACCACCGGCCTCGAATCAGCGGTATCCGCAACAAAAAGTTAGGGTTAACCCGTGACCAACTCCGCAGACCACAGCTGGACGCACGCCGGGCACGGCCTGCCGGACTCCGAACCCAGCCTCAACACCACCGCCATTGCCACGGGACTTCAGCTGCCCGCAGGCTTCGCGGCGATCGCGGAGGACGCCGAGCTGGGCCCCGCCATCACCAACAACCTGGCGCGGGTGGAAAAGAAGCTGCGCGAAGCCATTGCCAACTCGGATCCCCTGGCTGACGCAACGTCGCGTCACCTCGTGGAAGCCGGCGGCAAGCGCATCCGGCCGCTGCTGACCTTGCTGTGTGCCCACCTCGGCGACGCTTC
The DNA here is from genome assembly GCF_001428335.1 of Arthrobacter sp. Soil762. Lineage (GTDB taxonomy): Bacteria > Actinomycetota > Actinomycetes > Actinomycetales > Micrococcaceae > Arthrobacter. Next base: position 500,256 of record NZ_LMSG01000012.1, on the reverse strand, counting down.
GCTGCCCGCCGTGGTGCAGGCCGCCGTCGTGGTGGAGCTGACCCACCTGGCAACGCTGTACCACGATGACGTGATGGACTCGGCCCCGTTCCGCCGCGGCGCCCCCACGGCCCACGAGGTCTGGGGAAACTCCGTGGCGGTCCTCACCGGCGACCTCATCTTTGCCCGCGCGTCCATCCTGGTGTCCGAACTTGGTTCCCGGGCGCTGGGCATCCAGGCCCGGACCTTCGAGCGGCTGTGCCTGGGCCAGCTGCACGAGACTGTAGGCCCGCGTCCGGACGAGGATCCGGTGGAGCACTACCTGTCCGTCATCGCGGACAAGACCGGTTCCCTGGTGGCCGCCTCCGGCCAGCTCGGTGCCATCTTCGCCGGTGCCGACGAGGCCTACGAGGACCTCCTGGTGGAGTACGGCGAAAAGGTGGGCGTGGCCTTCCAGCTCGCCGACGACGTCATTGATGTCACCGGCGTCAAGGTGAAGTCCGGCAAGTCCCCGGGCACGGATCTCCGCGAGGGTGTGCCCACGCTGCCCGTTCTGTTCCTGCGGCGCGATGCTGCGGCCGGTGACCAGTCCGCCGTCGAACTCTTGAAGCTCATTGACGGGGACCTGACCTCCGACGCTGCCTTGGCCGCAGCCGTGGCCGGGCTGCGCGAGCACCCCGTCACCGCCGAGTCCTGGGTGATTGCCCGCCGCTGGGCCGACGAAGCAATTGCTGCGCTGGCGCCGCTTCCCGAGGGTGTTGTGAAGTCGTCGCTGGCCAACTTTGCCCTGGCTGTGGTGGACCGCGCCAGCTGATTCTCTTGTTTGCAGCGGGGCCGCGGCGGGGTGAACCTGGCCGGGGCCCTGCTGTTTGCTTGGGGATTTCGTTAAATGCAATAGCCCCGGTTCTCAGCAACGTTACCAGTCACACGTTGCGTCGAACCGGGGCTATATCTCCGTTCGCATCAGACCCGCCGGAGGCGTTTAGCGGATCCGTGAACAGTCTATGACAGGTTTGTCACAGGATGCAAGCCTGCTGTTACTGCGTGTGTCACAGGCCTCTCTTCTTCTCTTCGTCTCATTCGTGGGGCACATTGGGGCCTCCGATGGACATTCCGGGCCGCAGAGACGGCGTGTCCGTGTCGAAGTGCCCCACGACGGCGCAGTTGTCCACATGCGGCATCTTGGGTCTGCCCTTTGCTGTTGTCCGAGTGCACGGTGGAACGATGGATATTGTGACTTTTCTCGGCACGCGGGCCGGCGTAACCCGGGCCTCGACGCTCCGCGGGGCCGGATTTTCCCGGACATCCCTCGACAAAGCTTTGGCCGCTGGACGCATTGTGCGGATCCGACGAGGCATCTACAGCATGCCGCGAGAGGCAGGCGTGTTCGGCCTGGCGCTGCAGCACAACGCTCTGCTGACCTGCCTCTCCGCGGCGCCGATCTATGGCCTGTGGACACTTCACGATGCGGACCTCGTGCACCTGAGTCCCGGGCATAAGAAGACTCCAACGGGGATGTTGACCCACGGCCGATGCCTCCACCCGTACCACTCATGGCTGCCGGTGGCCGGCTTGGCCGACGTCCTGATTCATTCGCTGCGTTGCTTGCCGGCAGTGGAATCGTTGGTCATGCTTCAGTGCGCAGCACAGCGGGGCGACATCAGCCTGGAATTCCTGCGGCGAAAGCTCCCCGGAAACCGCAACGCCCGCGCCAGGTCCGTCCTGGACAGCGTGATCCCTAGGGCGGATTCCCTTCTGGAAGTGCTGGCCGATTACCACTTCCGGCGGGCGGGGCTGCATGTCCGCAGACATGTAGAGCTTCCAGGGGTTGGGGAGGTGGACTTTCTTATCGAGGGGTGTGTCGTAGTGGAAACCGACGGCGACACTCATCTCGAGCCCCGGCAAGTAAAAAAGGACCGAAAGCGCAACAACGCCACACTCATCGGTGGTCGTCTTGGCCTTAGGTTCGGCTATGACGACGTTGTCTATCACCCTGAGCGCATGGTGGACCAGGTGTTGGCTGTACTGGAACTGTCGCGGCAGGGGGCTTTCGGTGCGAGGTGAGTCGCGCCGTCGTGGGGCACTTTGGGCGACGAAACCCAGGAAAATGGCTCAGCTCACGGCGTGTCCGTGTCGAAGTGCCCCGTTTACGTGCGCGGGCCGGCCGGGGGAGGAGCCTAGTTTTCTTCTTCGTCGTTGAAGGCCCACTCGAACATGTCGAAGACGAACTCGGAGAACGTGCCTTCTTCGCTCTTCCACTGGCCGCGGGCGTTGTTGCGGCGGTACACGATGGGGTCGGGGATGCCGAGGTCGCCGACGCGGAAGCCCCAGGTGAACTGTTCTTCCTCGTCCTCGAGGAACATCAGGAAGCCTTCGTCATCCACTTCCAGCTCTTCGGGGTCCCAGAAGTAGTGGTACGCCTCCATGATGTCCTCGCAGCCGCCTACTGCCAGGTAAAACTCGCGGAGGACCAGGGGAACCTGGAACTGGTGTTCGGCGAGGGCCGCGTCCAGCTCGTCCGCGGGAAGGCCATCCTCTTCCTGCCATTCGTCCTCGAGGTAGGTCGGAACAAGCGCGCGGAACTTCTCGAGGAACATGTCAGTCATGCTCATATCCTAGCTAACTGCGGCGTGCTCCCGAGCCGCCGCCAGCCCCGGCGCCGGAGCCACCTCCCGAGTCCCCACCCCGCCGGTGCAAGCCATGTACGGCGAGCGGAACATACCAGGACCGCCGCCAGGCAACTACGCGGAACGCGAACACCACGGCCGCCACCGCGCACGCCGTCAGCACGTTGAAGGCCCCTATTACCCAGAGCAGCGCGGTCAAGGCCGCCCCGCTGAAGGCCGGCAGCGCGTAGAGGTCCCGGGGGTCGAAAAGCTGGGGCACCTCGTTGGCGGTGATGTCCCGCAGCAGGCCGCCGCCCACCGCGGTGGTCACGCCGAGCAGCACGGCGGCCACCGGGTTCATCCCCAGGGCCAGGGCCTTCAGCGTTCCGGTGATGCAGAACAGGGCCAGCCCGCCGGCGTCGAACAGCACCAGCAGCGAGGTGTACCGCTGCACGCTGGAGTACAGGAAATACACCAGGACGGTGGCCAGCACCGGGGGCACCAAGTAGGCGGGGTTGGAGAAGGCCGCCGGGGTGGTGTTGAGGATGATGTCGCGGATGACGCCGCCGCCAAGGGAGACCAGGGACGCCAACAGCAGCGAGCCCACCAGGTCGAACTGCTTCCGTGCCGCCAGCAGGGATCCGGAGACGGCGAAGAAGAAGACGCCGGCCAGGTCCAGCCATACCAGGTCGATGTCGAACGGCAATGTGTCGAACGGCAGTGTCATGAGGCGTCCCGGCGGTTTCATGGTGGGCGGACAGGGCGGCTCCAACGTTACGCTAGCCCCTATGAACAACCCGATCATGATCGCCTGTGCCCACGGGACGTCCAGCCCCCAGGGCGCCGCGGAGGTCAACGCCCTGCGCGCAAACGTCGCCGCCCTGCGCCCGGGCCTGGACGTTCGCGAAGCCTACGTGGACGTCCAGCAGCCGGACCTCGTGGATGTGGTGGCGGGACTGCCCGCAGACTCAAGTGCCGTCGTCGTGCCCCTCCTCCTGAGCGTGGGATATCACGTCAAGGTGGACATCGCCCGGGCCGTTAAGAGCCGGCCGGGCAGCCTGGCCGCCGCGCCGCTCGGCCCGGACCCGCGGCTCGCGGCACTGCTGGACCAACGCCTTCGGGAGGCCGGCGTCACGGACCGCGACGCGATCGTCCTCGCTGCCGCGGGATCCTCCAACCCCAACGCCGCGGTCAGCGTGGAAGAGCTCGCCGACCAGCTCAGGGTGCTGCGCCGCAACCGGATTCTGCCCGCCTACGGTGCCTCTGCCCAGCCGTCGGTGCCCGACGCCGTCGCCATCCTCCGACTGGAACTGGCAGGGGGTGCCGGGGCGGGGGAGTCCGCCGGTGCCGTGGACGACGGCGGCCGCGTGGTGATTGCCTCCTACCTCCTCGCGCCGGGGTTCTTCCACGACCAGCTGGCCAAAGCCGGTGCCGATCTCGTGACGGAACCACTGCTGCCGTCGCCGGTGCTCGCCGAGATCGCGCTGGAACGGTTCGACGCCGCCGTCGTACACGGTTAATAGCCGCCCGCCCGGGAACCGCAACCAAGCACAGCAGGCGGGTATCTTCAAGGCTCTCCGGCGGTTCGTGACGAATTGTTTCCCTAGGTGACCTCCCGTTTCCGGACCTTTGTGACGCGCTTCGACGGGCACCTACAGTCGATGCATGACTGATACAGCTCTAGCCGGAGCGTCCGTGGACCCCGCCGCCGCCAAGCGCCCCGCGCGCGCCTCCCGCCCCGCTGCAAAGCCGCACGGGCAGTGGAAAGTGGACGGCAAAACCCCGCTGAACGCCAACGAAACCTGGAAACAGGAAGACGACGGCCTCAACGTGCGGGAGCGTATCGAGACCATCTATTCCAAGGACGGCTTCGACTCCATCCCCAGCCAGGACCTCCACGGCCGGTTCCGCTGGTGGGGCCTGTACACCCAGCGCAAGCCCGGGATCGACGGCGGCAAGACCGCCACGCTCGAGCCGCACGAGCTGGAAGACAAGTACTTCATGCTCCGGGTCAGGATCGACGGCGGTGCGCTTACCACCGAGCAGCTGCGCGTCATCGGCCAGATTTCCGTTGATTTCGGCCGGGATTCCGCCGACCTCACGGACCGCCAGAACATCCAGCTGCACTGGATCCGGGTGGAGGACATCCCCGAGATCTGGACCCGGCTTGAGGGTGTTGGCCTGTCCACTACCGAGGCCTGCGGCGACGTGCCCCGTGTCATCCTGGGCTCGCCCGTGGCCGGCATCGCCAAGGATGAGATCATCGACCCCACGCCGCTTATCGCGGAGCTGGGCGAGCGTTTCATCGGCAACCCGCTGCTGTCCAACCTGCCGCGTAAGTACAAGACCGCCATCACCGGCCACCCCAGCCAGGATGTGGTCCACGAGATCAACGACTTCGCTCTGGTGGGCGTCCGCCACCCCGAACTCGGCGTCGGCTACGACCTCTGGGCCGGGGGCGCGCTGTCCACCAATCCGATGCTCGGCAAGCGGCTCGGTGCCTTCGTGAAGCCCGAGGAAGCCGCCGAAGTCTGGCTCGGCGTCACCAGCATCTTCCGCGACTACGGCTACCGCCGCATGCGCACCAAGGCCCGCCTGAAGTTCCTGATGGCTGACTGGGGTCCGGAGAAGTTCCGTCAGATCCTCGAGGACGAATACCTGGGCTACAGGCTGGCCGACGGGCCCGCCGCGCCCAAGCCCACCACTCCGGGCGACCACATCGGCGTGCACGAGCAGAAGGACGGCAAGTTCTTCATCGGCGCCACCCCGCTGGCAGGCCGCTTGTCCGGCGCCCAGCTGCTCAAGCTCGCGGACACCCTCGAGGCCCGCGGCTCCTACCGCCTGCGCACCACGCCGCACCAGAAACTCGTAGTGTTGGACGTTGCCAAGGACCACGTGGAACCGCTGGTCGCCGAGCTGGACGCCCTGGGCCTCTCCGCCCGCCCGTCCGTGTTCCGCCGCGGCACCATCGCCTGCACCGGCATCGAATACTGCAAGCTGGCCATCGTGGAAACCAAGGTCACGGCCGCCACCGCCGTCGCGGACCTGGAACGCCGCCTGGCGGACCTGGCCGAGTCCGGCGAGCTGCCGCACGCGCTGTCCCTGCACATCAACGGCTGCCCCAACTCCTGCGCCCGCATCCAGACCGCGGACATCGGGCTGAAGGGCATGATGCTTCCAACGCCCGACGGCGACCCCTCCCCGGGTTTCCAGGTCCACCTGGGCGGCGGGCTGGCATCCAACAGCCGCGAAGAGGCTGGCCTGGGACGCACCGTCCGCGGCCTGAAGGTCTACGTCGAGGACCTGCCGGACTACGTGGAACGCGTTGTCCGCACCTTCGTGGCCCAGCGCGCCGAAGGCCAGACCTTCGCCGAGTGGGCCCACGCAGCAGACGAGGAGGCCCTCCAGTGAGCAAGCACGCACTGGGAGTTGACCCGGTGGCTGAGCCCGTCGAAACTCCAAAGCTCCGCACCCATGACGAACTGAAGGCCATCGCCGAGTCCGGCGCCGCCGAGCTCGGCTGGGACGCCCCCGCCCGCGACGTGATCGCCTGGGTGGAGCGCAACTTCGACCTCTCCGCGGTCGCCGTCGCCTGTTCCATGGCCGACGCCGTCCTGCCGGCCCTGGTCGCGGACCAGATGCCCGGCGTCGACGTCCTGTTCCTGGAGACCGGCTACCACTTCCCGGAAACCTACGCCACGCGTGACGAGGTGGCCGCGAACCTCCGCGTCAACGTGGTGGACGTGCTTCCCGAGAACACCGTGGAACAGCAGAACCGGCTCCTGGGCAAGGACCTCTTTGCCCGCGACGCCGCCCAGTGCTGTGCCCTCCGCAAGGTGGCCCCGTTGCGCCGCACCCTGGCCGGCTACGAACTCTGGTTCACCGGCGTGCGCCGCGACGAAGCCCCAACCCGCACCAACACCCCGCTGGTGACCTGGGACGACGTCAACGGCCTGGTCAAGGTCAACCCGGTGGCCGCGTGGACGTTCGACCAGCTGGTCCAGTACTCCGACGACAACCTCCTACCCGTCAACCCGCTGCTTTCCCAGGGTTACCCCTCCATTGGCTGCCAGCCCTGCACCCGCAAGGTGGCGCCCGGAGACGACCCCCGCGCCGGCCGCTGGGCAGGCACCGACAAGACAGAATGCGGACTACACGTATGAGCACTTTCCTAACTGAGGAGACCACCCAGGTGACTGAAGCCGCCGTATCGACGCGCCTCTCCAGCCTGGACGCCCTCGAGTCCGAAGCGATCCACATCATCCGCGAAGTCGTGGCCGAGTTCGAGAAGCCCGCGCTGCTGTTCTCCGGCGGCAAGGATTCCGTGGTGATGCTGCATCTGGCCACCAAGGCCTTCTGGCCGGGCAAGGTCCCGTTCCCCGTGCTGCACGTGGACACCGGCCACAACTTCCCCGAGGTCATCGACTTCCGCGACCGGACCGTGGAGCGCCTAGGCCTGAAGCTGGTTGTCGGCTCCGTGCAGGAGTTCATCGACCGCGGCGAGCTGGCCGAGCGTGCCGACGGCACCCGCAACCCGTTGCAGACCGTCCCGCTGCTGGACGCCATCTCGCAGAACAAGTTCGACGCCGTCTTCGGCGGCGGCCGCCGTGACGAGGATAAGGCCCGCGCCAAGGAGCGCATCCTGAGCCTCCGCGACGAATTCGGCCAGTGGGACCCGCGCAACCAGCGCCCCGAACTGTGGAACCTCTACAACGGCCGCCACACCGTGGGCCAGCATGTCCGCGCGTTCCCCATCAGCAACTGGACCGAGCTGGACATCTGGCGCTACATCGAACGCGAGAACATCGAGCTGCCGGGCCTGTACTACGCCCATGACCGCGAAGTGTTTGCCCGCGACGGCATGTGGCGTGCGGTGGGCGAGGTTTCCCAGCCGCTGCCGCACGAAGAAGTCATCGTCAAAACCGTCCGCTACCGCACCGTGGGCGACATGTCCTGCACCGGTGCCGTTGAGTCGGACGCAGCCACGGTGAGCGACGTTGTGATCGAAGTTGCCGCCTCCACCATCACCGAACGTGGCGCCACCCGTGCAGATGACCGCATCTCCGAGGCAGCCATGGAAGACCGCAAGAAGGATGGGTACTTCTAAATGAGCACTAACGCAAATTTGCACGGAATCACCGCCGAGCTGGAAACAGCCCTGCCCACCACGCTGTTCCGCTTCGCCACCGCCGGATCGGTCGACGACGGGAAGTCCACTTTGGTGGGCCGCCTCCTGCACGACTCCAAGGCGATTCTTGCTGACACGCTCGACGCCGTTGCCCGCACCTCCGCGGACCGGGGCTTCGGCGGCTCGGCAGGCGGCATCGACCTGGCCCTCCTGACCGACGGCCTGCGCGCCGAGCGGGAGCAAGGCATCACCATCGACGTGGCCTACCGCTACTTCGCCACGGACCAGCGCAGCTTCATCCTGGCCGACTGCCCCGGGCACGTGCAGTACACCAAAAACACGGTGACCGGCGCGTCCACGGCGGATGCCGTCGTCGTACTCATTGACGCCCGCAAGGGTGTCCTGGAGCAGACCCGCCGGCACCTGTCCGTGCTGCAGCTGCTGCGGGTGGCGCACGTGATTGTGGCCGTGAACAAGATCGACCTGGTGGACTTCAGCGAGTCTGTGTTCCGTGAAATCCAGGCCGACGTGCAGCAGGTGGCCCGCGAACTGGGCATCGGCGCGGCTGCGCTGGGGACGGCGGACCACATCGACGACCTGCTGGTGATCCCGGTGTCCGCCCTCGACGGCGACAACGTGGTGGACCGGTCCGAGCGCACCCCCTGGTACGACGGCCCGGCCCTGCTGGAGGTTCTCGAGACGCTCCCGGCCGCGGACGAGATCGACACGCAGCTGGAGAGCTTCCGTTTCCCGGTGCAGCTGGTCATCCGGCCGCAGGGTGCGCTGGCTCCCGACGCCGTGGCCGGTGGCCTGGACGTGGAGGCCTACCGCGACTACCGCGCGTACGCCGGCCAGATCACCGAGGGTTCGGTGAAGGTGGGGGACAAGGTTTCTGTGCTGACGCCCGGCCAGGCGGCCCGCACCACCACGGTGACCGGCATCGACTTCGCCGGTGAGTCACTGCAGGAAGCGTTCGCTCCCCAGTCCGTGGCGATCCGGCTGGCCGAGGAATTCGACGTCGCCCGCGGTGACACCATCGCGGCCGCCGGCACCTTCCCGGAGTCCACCGCCGACCTGTACGCCGCGCTGTGCTGGCTGTCGCCGAAGCCGCTGCGTGAAGGTGCCAAGGTGCTGGTCAAGCACGGCACCCGCACCGTCCAGGCGCTGGTCCGCAGCGTCAGCGGCAAGCTGGACCTGGCCACGTTCAAGCTCGAAGGCGCGTCCAGCCTGGAGCTGAACGACATCGGCCACGCGCAGCTCAGGCTCGCCGCGCCGCTGCCGCTGGAGAACTACCTGCACCACCGCCGCACCGGCGCGTTCCTGGTCATCGACCCGCTGGACGGCAACACGCTGGCCGCGGGCCTGGTCAAGGACCACCCGGGAGACCACGAGGACGAGCGCTACTCGATCTGAGCCTTCGCTTGAGCGGCCCTGCCCCGCATAACCGGTTGCCCCACACCGGTTATGCGGGGCAGAGCCGTCCCTGGGCCTTGCAGGCCTGGCCTTGCGGGCCTGGCCTTGCGGGCCGGTAGGCGCCGGACCATGATCGTGAGTGGGAGGCTGCGGCATGGAAACCATCAACAGCAAGCTCATCAGCTGGGCCTCGATCCTCGACGCCAAGACCCTTGAACAGGCCCTGGCCACCTCCACGCTGCCGTTCATCTACCCGCACCTTGCCCTGATGCCGGACGCGCACCTCGGGAAGGGCGCCACCGTGGGCTCGGTGATCCCCACCCTGCGCGCGATCATTCCGGCCGCCGTCGGTGTGGATATCGGCTGCGGCATGATCGCCGTGCGGACCCAGTACTCGGTCAAGGACCTGCCCAAGGACCGCAAACGGCTGCGCGAGGACATCGAACGGGCCATTCCGTTGTCCGCCGGGCATAACAACAGGAGCGTCCAGCACACTGCCGAACCGCGCCTTGCCGAGCTCCGGAAGCGGGCGGCGCAGGCCGGATTCAACCCTGCCCAGTACGTGGCCAAGTGGGAACTTCAGCTGGGCTCGCTGGGTTCGGGCAACCACTTCATCGAGGTCTCCGTCGACGAGACGGACGCCGTCTGGCTGTTCCTGCACTCGGGCTCGCGGGGCGTGGGCAACAAGATCGCGCAGCACCACATCGGCGTCGCCCAGCAGGTGACCCGCAAACGCGGAACCAGGCTGCCCGACCCGGACCTCGCCTACCTGGAGGAGGGTACCAGCGAGTTCGCCCGCTACATCAAGGAACTACGCTGGGCGCAACATTTCGCCCTCCTGAACCGCGAGGAAATGATGGACCGCGTCATCACGCAGTTCGGGCACTGGGTGGGCGGCAATGTCAAGGAGCGCGAGCGGATCAACTGCCACCACAACTTCACGCAGCAGGAGACCCATTACGGCAAATCCGTGTGGGTATCGCGGAAGGGGGCGATCAGAGCCGAGCACGGCGATCCGGGACTTATCCCCGGGTCCATGGGGACGGCGTCGTACGTTGTGGAGGGGCTCGGGAACGCTGTCTCGCTGAACTCCTCCCCGCACGGCGCCGGGCGCGAGTATTCCCGGACGGCTGCCCGCAAGACGTTCTCGCTGGCCGAGCTGAAGACGGCCATGCAGGGCATCGAGTTCCGCGTCACCGAGGCGTTCATCGACGAAATTCCGGCGGCCTACAAACCCATTGATGTGGTGATGCGCGACGCTGCGGACCTCGTCAGGGTGCGGCACAAGCTGCGGCAGCTGATCAACGTCAAGGGGGACTGAGCGGGGCCCGGAATGTGACGTTGCATGAACCCGCGTGACCCCCCGTTTCTGCTTCATTGAATGGGTTTATGTCACTCCCTATGGTGAAACAATGACTAGTTCCAAGCCCGGGATGACCCGCATCGTGGCAGGCGAAAGCGCAGCACCCAAGCGCAAGCGTGCCATCGAGGCGGCCCTGGCCATCGGGCTCGTCTTCCTGATCGCCGCCGGTGCCGTAGTGGCGTCGTCCATTTCGCGTAATACGGCGGCAGAGGCAGCCATCCCGGCGCCCACTCCGGCCGCAGAACTGAAGCTTGGCTATTTCGGAAACCTGACCCATGCCCCCGCCCTGGTGGGCGTGAAGCAGGGGATCCTGGCCCGGAACCTGGGCGACACCAAGCTCAGCACCGAAACTTTCAACGCGGGGCCTGCCGCCATCGAGGCGCTGAACGCCGGAGCCATCGACGCGGCATACATCGGCCCGAACCCGGCCATCAACTCGTTTGTCAAGAGCGAGGGGGAATCAGTGAGCGTCATCGCCGGTGCCGCCGCGGGTGGTGCGCAGCTGGTTGTGCGTCCCGAAATCAACTCGGCGGGGGACCTGAAGGGCAAGACCCTCGCCTCGCCGCAGCTGGGCGGCACGCAGGATGTTGCGCTCCGCGCGTGGCTCGGCTCGCAGGGCTACAAGACCAACGTGGACGGCAGCGGCGACGTCGCCATCAACCCCACGGAGAACGCCCAGACGCTGAAACTGTTCCAGGACGGAAAGCTCGACGGCGCGTGGTTGCCTGAGCCGTGGGCGTCCCGTCTGGTGCTCCAGGCCGGCGCCAAGGTCCTGGTGGACGAAAAGGACCTCTGGGACGGCTCCCTTTCCGGCAAGGCCGGCGAGTTCCCCACGACCATCCTGATTGTGAACAAGAAGTTTGCCGCCGAGCATCCGGACACCGTGAAGGCGCTGCTCAAGGGCCACGCAGAGTCCGTGGCGTGGCTGAATGACACGCCCGCCGCAGAGAAGACGAGCGTCATCAATGACGCCCTGCAGGAATCGGCAGGCGCGGCGCTTCCCGCCGATGTCCTTGACCGAGCCCTGCAAAGCGTGGTTTTCACGGTGGATCCGCTCGCGGGAACCTACCCCAAGCTCCTCGAAGACGGGGTGCAAGCCGGCACCACCAAGCAGGCGGACATCACCGGACTGTTCGACCTCCGTGCCCTGAACGAAGTCACCGGAACCGCCGAGCGGGTCTCCGCGGCCGGCCTCGGCCAGGACTGACCGCCACCTACCGCACCAACTACCTAAGGACGGGACCATGCCAGTCGTACTGGAAAACCTGGGCAAGCGCTTCGGCGACGGCGCCCCGGTGCTGGACGACGTCAACGCCAACATCGGCGCGGGCGAATTCGTAGCCCTCCTCGGTGCGTCCGGCTGCGGTAAATCCACCCTGCTGAACATCATGGCGGGACTGGAGGTCCCGACGTCGGGCGCCCTTGAAGTGCCCAGCGACGGAGCAGCCTTTATGTTCCAGGACGCCGCCCTTTTCCCGTGGCTGACGGCGCGGGAGAACATCGAGCTGGCCCTGAAGCTGCGCGGTGTGGGGAAGGCCGATCGCCGGATCAAGGCCGATGAGCTGCTCGAGTTGGTGCACTTGGGCGAGGCCGGGGACAAGCGTCCGCACGAGCTTTCCGGCGGCATGCGTCAGCGCGTGGCACTTGCCCGGGCCTTGTCGCAGGACCGGCAGCTGCTGCTGATGGATGAGCCGTTTGCCGCCCTGGACGCCATCACCCGCGACCTCCTGCACGACGAGCTGGAACGCATCTGGAAGGAAACGGGGCGGACCATCGTTTTTGTGACCCACAATGTCCGCGAAGCCGTGCGGCTGGGCCAGCGTGTGTTGCTGCTGTCGTCCCGTCCCGGCCGTGTGGTCCAGGAGTGGGCTGTTTCCGAGGAACACCGAACCGACGCCGGCCTGGCCGGACAGCTGACCGGGGTCATCACCGCCCGGCTGCGGGAGGAGATTCGCCGCCATGCCAAATAACCCCACACCCCTCGCCGAGAGCGACCCGGTGGTCGAGGCTGACGAGACCGGGATTTCGACCAGCTCAATCACTGGACAGCCGGAAACCCGCAAAGTCCACGCCGCTTTGACCCGCTCTTCCACCGGGCATGAGGACCTGCGCGAGCTCGAGGCCGGGCTGGATTCGCTCCAGTCGGACGCGGCGCGCAAGCACCGGATCGACTGGAGCCGTGTGCTCCTGCCCGTCGCCGCCCTTGTGGTCCTGGTCCTGGTCTGGCAGTTCTACGTCTCCCTGGGCGTCAAGCGCCGCGACCTGGTGCCCGGTCCGCTCGACGTCCTGGGCCAGATTGGTGCGCTCTGGGGCGAGGCCAAGCTGCAGGAAGCGGTGTGGACTTCGCTGCAGCGCGGACTGGTCGGGTTCCTGATCAGCGTTGCCATCGCCACCCCGGTGGGGCTGCTGCTGGCCCAGGTTGCGCCGCTGCGCCGAGCCTTCGGGCCGCTGATTTCCGGCCTGCAGGTGCTGCCGTCCGTGGCCTGGGTGCCCGCTGCCATCATCTGGTTCGGCCTCACGGATGCCACCGTCTATTTCGTGGTCTTTATGGGTGCCATCCCGTCCATCATCAACGGGCTGATCTCCGGCGTGGACCAGATCCCGCCGCAGTACCGCCGCGTCGGCACGGTCCTAGGCGCCAACCGTTTCCAGATGGCCGTGCAGATCATCCTGCCTGCCGCGCTGCCCGGTTACCTCAGCGGGTTGAAACAGGGCTGGGCGTTCTCCTGGCGGTCGCTGATGGCCGCGGAAATCATCGCCGTGGGCGGCACCATCGGCTTCGGCCTCGGCTCGCTGCTTGACCAGGGCCGTGTCCTGTCTGACATGACGGTTGTAATGGCCGCGATCCTGCTGATCCTGGCCGTCGGTATCCTCATCGAGCTGCTGGTGTTCGCCCCGATCGAGAAGCGCCTCCTCCGCAGCCGCGGCCTCCTCTCGGGAAGCACCCGCTAGGCCGCACAGGCCCAAGCCCTGCGAAAACTTAACAGCAGAGCCCGACGGCGAGTCCCGCCGTCGGGCTTTGCTGTGCGTGGGTGCGACCCGCCGAAGTGGGGCACTTTGACACGGACACGCCGCGTTCTGGGATGGTCTGCGCCTCAATCCACGCCAATGTGCCCCACGACGGCGGCCTGGAGTTCGGGGGGATGTGACTACTGGCGCCAGCATTCCGGGTGGTATAGCTTGATCTTGCAAGCCGGGGCGGGCATTTGAGCGTGAGGCGGACACATGGCACGTGCTGCGGGTATAGGCAAGGGCGTGCTGGCGGGGATCGGTTCCACTCCGCTGATCGAACTGCGAGAAGTGGTGCCGCCAGGGTCAGCCAGGATACTGGCCAAGCTGGAGTTTGCGAACCCTACCGGGAGCATGAAGGACCGGATGGCCGTAGCCGCGATCAGGGGCGCAGAAGCCCGCGGCGATCTCAGCCCGGGAGACACCGTCGTGGAGTACACCGCCGGGACAACAGGCATCTCGCTTGCTTTGGTCTGCGCAGCCAAAGGCTACAGGCTCCACGTTGTCTTCTCGGACGCGTTCAGTGACGAGAAACGCCGCACCATGGAGGCGCTGGGCGCAACGGTGGAGGACGTGCCGAGCGACCACGGAAAAATCACGGAGCAGCTGATCAGAGCGATGATCGCCCGGGCGGGTGAACTGAGCGCGCAGCCGGGCCATTGGGCCTGCGACCAGCTCAACAACCGCGACGCGATCACGGGCTACCTCGCGATGGGCCAGGAGATCTGGCAGCAGTCCTATGGCCGGGTGGATGCGTTTGTGCAGTTCGTTGGCACCGCGCACTCTATCCACGGCACGGCGCGCGGCCTGCGCACCCACCTTCCCGGGCTGCGGGTCGTCGCCGTCGAGCCCGCCGAGTCTGCCGTGCTCTCCGGGGGCCCGACGGGATCCCACCGGATCGAGGGGACCGGCATCGGCTTCATTCCCCCGCTTTGGGAGCCAGCGGAGGTGGATGCGATTGAACGGGTCTCATCCGACGAAGCGATGGCGATGAGCCGGCGGCTCGCCCGCGAGGAAGGCATCTTCGCCGGCACCTCCTCCGGAGGAAATGTCGTGGCCGCGCTGCGCGTGGCCGAACAGCTCGGTCCAGACGCAACCGTTGTCACCGTCATGGTCGACTCCGGCTTCCGCTATCTCAGCACCGGTCTTTACGGGCGGTAGCCAGGACTCGCATTGCTCCGGCCGGAACACGGGATCCCATCGTTCCGGCGCACCCTTGTTCTGGTCCGGGCATCTTCCTAAACTCTGGAATAGGCCGGCAGACGGCCGATTCCGCTGATGTTCTTGAGGAGACTGCAATGGCGCTTAACTTTGGAGTACTGGCACTGGTCGAGGCCAAGCCGGGGAAGGAGCAGGACGTCTGGGACTTCCTCAGCGGCGGCCGAGACATCGTGGCTGCCGAACCGGGCACTAAGACCTGGTACGCCTTCCGCGTCGACGAAAACACCTTCGGCATCTTCGACACTTTCGAGACCGAGGAAGCGCGGCAGGACCATCTCAACGGTGCCATCCCGGCGGCGCTCGGCGAACACGGCCCAAGCCTCTTGGCTAAGGATCCCAACATTCGGCTGATCGAGCTCATAGCCGTGAAGTAGACCGGACCGGAACTGCACAGAATGTGACGCAGGGTTACCTTACGTGAACTGGTGTTTCCACGGCCGTTGTTGGGGAAACTGCGCGGCCCTACCGTTGATTCATGGCAATTCAGGATATTTACCCCACAGCACTGCGGCTGCTCGGCCGCCCCGTGTTGGTGGTGGGCGGCGGCCCCGTGGCTGCCCGCCGCGCCAAGGGTCTGCTCGACGCCGGTGCCCGGGTCACCGTCGTGGCTCCCGTTGCCTCCGCCGCGCTCCGCGAACTGGCCGACGCCGGCCTCCTCACCTGGGAGCGGCGCACTTACCTTCCGTCCGACGTCGACGGCGTCTGGTTCGTCCAGACGGCCACCGGCGATCCCGCCGTGGACACCCAAGTCTCGGAAGACGCCGAGGCGCAGCGCATCTGGTGCGTCAACGCCTCCGACCACGAAGCCTCGGCCGCCTGGACGCCCGCCGTCGCCGTGGTTGATGACGTGCAGATCGCCGTGAACGCCGGGGGAGACCCGCGCCGCGCCATGGCCCTGCGCGACGCCGTCGCCACCGCACTGGAAACCGGCGACCTTCCGCTGCGCCGCCGTCGTGCGTCTGCGGGCTCCGTCGCCCTTGTGGGTGGCGGGCCCGGCGACACCGGCCTCATCACCGTCCGCGGCCGCCGGCTGCTCGGCCAGGCCGACGTCGTGGTGGCAGACCGCCTCGGCCCGCGCGAACTGCTCAACGAACTTGCCCCCGACGTCCGCGTGATCGAAGTGGGCAAGACCCCCGGCCACCATCCCGTGCCGCAGTCCGAGATCAACCGCATCCTTGTGGACGAAGCCTTGAAGGGGCACCGCGTGGTCCGGCTCAAGGGCGGCGACCCGTACGTCCTGGGCCGCGGCGGCGAGGAAGCCGAATACTGCCGGCAGCACGGCGTCGAGGTTGAAGTGGTCTCCGGCGTCACGTCCGCGATCTCTGTCCCGGCCGCCGCCGGCATCCCCGTCACTCACCGCGGCCTGGCCAAGGGCTTCAGCGTGGTCACCGGCCATGAAGAGCTGTCCGAGGTCCCCGCCCGGGCAGACCACACCATCATCCTGCTGATGGGCGTGGCCGCACTTCGCGACTCCGCCGCTGCCCTGGCCGGCGCCGGTTTGCCTCAGGACACTCCAGTTGGCATCGTTGAGAACGGCTATCTGCCGAATCAGCGCGTGACGATCGGCACGCTCGGTTCCATCGCCGACCAGGCGGAAGCCACCGGCGTCGCAAATCCTGCCGTGATTGTGATCGGCGACGTTGTCCGCGTCAGCCCGTTCGCGCCGTCGCACTTCAGGACAGCGGACTACAGCACCACCACCCCGAACAGCCCCCGCGCCACCGCAAGAGCCAGCACTACCGCAAGAGCCCTCACCACCTAGCCACCCACGTTTAGCCCCCTGAAACCCATCGATTGCTCCGCAACTGCCCTTATGAAGCCTCAAAAGGGCACCTACGGAGCAACCGATGCAGAAGATAAAGGAACACAGCCGTGTCATCAAGCACCTCCGTAGGATCTGCCGAGCGTCCGCTGCGCGTTGCCGTTGTGGGCTCCGGCCCGGCCGGCGTCTACGCCGCGGACATCCTCACCAAGAGCGAAGCCGTCAAGAGCGGCGAGCTGACCGTGAGCATCGACCTCTTCGACCGCTACCCGGCACCCTACGGCCTGATCCGCTACGGCGTGGCCCCGGACCACCCGCGCATTAAGGGCATCGTCAACGCCCTGCACAAGGTCCTGGACCGCGGCGACATCCGCTTCTTCGGCAACGTGGACTACGGCACGGACATCTCCATCGAGGACCTCCGCACCCACTACGACGCCGTTATCTTCGCGACCGGCGCCATCAAGGACGCGGACCTGAACATCCCGGGCGTCGAGCTGGACGGCTCCTACGGCGGCGCCGACTTCGTCTCCTGGTACGACGGCCACCCGGACGTCTCCCGTGAATGGCCGCTGGACGCCACGGAAATCGCCGTGATCGGCAACGGCAACGTGGCGCTGGACGTGGCCCGTATGCTCTCCAAGCACGCCGACGACCTGCTGGTTTCCGAAATCCCGGACAACGTCTACGCCGGCCTGAAGAACTCCCCGGTCACGGACGTGCACGTCTTTGGCCGCCGCGGCCCGGCCCAGGTGAAGTTCACCCCGCTGGAGCTCCGCGAGCTGTCCCACTCCAAGGACGTGGACATCATCCTCTACGCCGAGGACTTCGAGTTCGATGAGGAATCGGACCGGCTGATCCAGAGCAACAACCAGGTCAAGACCATGGTGGGC
This sequence comes from Arthrobacter sp. Soil762, assembly GCF_001428335.1. GTDB lineage: Bacteria > Actinomycetota > Actinomycetes > Actinomycetales > Micrococcaceae > Arthrobacter. Next base: position 482,882 of record NZ_LMSG01000012.1, on the reverse strand, counting down.
ACGCTCACCAACTGGATCGCCGAGCAGCCCGAGGACCTCTCCGAGCTGACCGCCTCCCGCCGCCTGCACCTGCACTTCCTGCACAGCCCGGTGGAAATTTACGACGACGCCGCAACGCCGGGCAAGGTTGCCGGCATGAAGTTCGAGCGCACCGAGCTGGACGGTACGGGTAACGCCCGCGGCACCGGCGAATTCGTGGACTACCCGGTCCAGGCGGTCTACCGCTCGATCGGCTACTTCGGCTCGGCGCTGCCGGAGATCGAGTTCGACCACAAGAAGGGCGTAGTACCGAACGACGGCGGCCGCGTCCTGGACGCCGCCGGCACCCACGTGCCGGGCATCTACGCCACCGGCTGGATCAAGCGCGGACCGGTCGGCCTCATCGGCCACACCAAGGGCGACGCCCTCGAGACCGTGACGTACCTGCTGGAAGACCGCGAAAACCTTCCGGTCGCCGCAGTTCCCGAGGCGGATGCCGTCGTCGACCTCCTCGACGCCCGCGGCGTGAAGTTCACCAGCTGGGAAGGCTGGCTGGCCCTGGACGCGCACGAGCTCGCCCTTGGTGCCGCGGCCACGGAGGCCGGCGGATCGCACGGTGTTGAGGTCAAGCGTGAGCGCATCAAGGTGGTGCCGCGCGAGGACATGGTGGCCATCTCCCGCGACGGCGTCGCCGCGAACGTCTAGTTTCTGAACAAGCAAGCAGCGCGGGGCCACACCGGCCACGCGCTGCTTCGTTTAACCGTCGACGGCGTCAGCAGGCGTCCGCTTCCGAGTTGAGGTCCCGCCCTCTGGTTTCGGGTGCAAAGTACCCGGAAATCCAGCCGATGGCGGCGTAGCTCATGAGTATGGCGGCAACCGGAAGCCAGCCGGGGCCGGTGGCGGCCACCACAGCGGCGGCAATGATGGGGCCAAGCCCGCCGGAGAGCACTGATCCCACTTCCTTGACTGTGGTCATGAAGGAGAACCTGCGCTTGGAACCGAACATTTCCACCAGCCAGGTGGACTCAACGCCGTACATATTGGGAATGGGGCCGCCAATGTAGATCACGAACACCAGCGCCACCAGTACGGGGTTCCGGGTTTCAATGAGGAGCATGGCCGGAATAGTGAACGCAAACTGGAACGCTGAAAGCCATAGCCATACTTTTCTGCGGCCGAACCTGTCCGTGAGCTTGCCTGTCAGCAGGACCGTGGCGATGCCCATTATCGAACCGAGCATGACGCCCGTGGTGACGACGTTGGCGTCCATCTTGACCACAGACACGGTCCAGCCGATCAGGAAGCCCTTCACCAGGTACACCGAGCCGTTCTCACCCAGCTTGATGCCCAAAGACACGAGAAACGGTTTACGGGCATCGGCCACATCCCGCCACACGCCCTGCTGATTTTCTTCCGCACGCAGCGCCGCCCTGCGTTCCTTGATTTTCTCGAAGACCGGGGATTCACTGATGGAGCGCCGCAGGTACAGAGCCATCAGGGTAGTGACGATGCTCAGCAGGAACGGAATGCGCCAGCCCCAGCTCAGGAACTGGTCTTTGGGCAGTTGTGAAAGTAACAGCCACATGGAGCTGGCCAGCAGGACACCGGTGGCGGTCCCCATGGCCACCACAGCACCGTAAAAGCCGCGGCGTCCGTTGGGTGCGGACTCCACCAACAGCAGCGACGCGCCGGAGAGCTCCGCGCCCGCACCGAACCCTTGGATCAAGCGCAGCAACACCAGCATGATCGGCGCCCCGACGCCGATCTGGGCGTACGTTGGCAACAGGCCCATGCCCAGGGTGGCCACCCCCATCATGGCCAGCGTGATGATCAGGACGAACTTCCGGCCGTACCTGTCACCCAGATAGCCGAAGTAAATGCCGCCCAGGGGCCTGACCAGGAATCCTGAACCGTAGGCTGCAAAACTGGCCAGTAGCGCCATGGCCGGGTCCGCGTTCGGAAAGAACAGCGGCCCGAAAACCAAGGCAGCCGCCAGCGTGTAGAGCGTGAAGTCCATGTACTCCAGTGCCGAGCCAAGCCACGAGGAGATGGAGGTGCGGCGAAGTTCAGCCGGAGGCACGTTCGGTTCTTGGACGGTGGTCTGCGGTGGTGAGGCCGCATTTTCTAACTGCAGGTTTTCTGTAGCCACGAAGGTTCTCCTTAGCGACGAGCCAGTTAACAGGCTCTGCCGTAACGTCATTGTTCGGATGTGGCCCGGGCGAGGGGAAAATCCACCTAGCGGGCAGTAAATGTCTTGCGGTCCTGCTGGCGGGTCAGCTCCTCAGCAGGGCAACGGTCTCCGCGATGCAGGCAGGTTTGGCCGAGCCTTCAAGGTCGATCTCATGCAGGAAGACCAGCTGCCGCCCATGCTCGGTGGCGGTCACGGAATTCAACGTGAGCCGGTCCCGGATACGCGAATTGACCGTGGCCGGAGCCGGGAACCTGACTTTGTTCAGCCCGTAGTTGATCACCATCGCCGCGCCCTGGACTCTGTACACCTGGGCCGCGAGATACGGAAGCATCGACAGGCTCAGGTACCCGTGTGCCACCGTGGCGCCGAAGGGTCCGCTGGCTGCGCGCTCCGCATCAACGTGTATCCACTGATGGTCCAGCGTGGCGTCCGCAAACGCCTGGATCTGTTCCTGTTGCAGCTGGTGCCAGCCGCTCACGCCGAGCTCCTGGCCCGCCGCATCCTCAAGCTCCGCGGCGTTCTCGAAAATCCTCATCTCATACCCTTTCCAGCAGCATGGCCACGCCCTGGCCAAGGCCCACGCACATCGTGGCCAGGCCCCGGGACGAGCCTTCGCGTTCCATCCGGCCCAGCAGCGTGACCACGATCCGTGATCCCGAGGAACCCAGCGCGTGCCCCAAAGCGATCGCGCCGCCGTCGTTATTTACAGTTCCTTCATCAAGTCCCAGCAGACGTATGCAGGCCAATGACTGGGAGGCGAAAGCCTCATTGAGTTCGACGGCGCCAATACCGTCAAGCGTCCAGCCCGCCTTCGCCAGTGCTTTCTGCGTTGCCGGTACCGGCCCGATGCCCATCACTTCCGGGGCAACGCCAGCCACCTGGCTGGTGACTATCCTTGCCCGCGGCGTCAGCCCCCAGCGCGCAACAGCCTCGCCACTGGCCACCACAATGGCCGACGCGCCATCGTTGAGGGAACTCGAATTCCCGGCCGTCACAATGCCGCCAGGCTTCACAATCGGCCGCAGCGCGGAGAGCGCGTCCAAACCGGAACCGCGCCGCGGCCCCTCATCCGTATCAACCAGCGACGGCCCACTCCGGTGGCCAGAAACGGGTACAGGCACAATCTCGTCCCGGAACCGGCCGGCGTCGATGGCGGCGAGCGCCCGGTCATGCGAGCGCAACGCAAAGGCGTCCGCGTCCGCCCGGGAGATGCGCTCCCGTGCCGCCACTTCCTCAGCTGTTTCCGGCATCGTCATGGTGGCGTTGGGCCGCTCCTTCATCCGCGGATTGACGAACCGTGCACCGATGGAGGTATCCGCGAGTTCACCGGGTTTGGCGAAGGGCTTCTCTGGTTTGGCCAGCACCCAGGGTGCCCGGGTCATGGATTCCACACCGCCCGCCACCACGATGTCTGCGTCACCGTTGCGCACAGACTGGGCGGCCATGCTGATGGCGGTCAGTCCGGAGGCGCAGAGACGATTGACGGTCACAGCGGGGACGGTGTCCGGGAATCCGGCCAGCAGCACGGCCATCCGGGCGACGTTCCTGTTGTCCTCTCCCGCCTGGTTCACACAGCCGAGGATGACTTCATCGACGCACGACGCATCCAATCCAGCCCTGGCGACGGCCGACCGAAGCACCAGGGCGGCCAGATCGTCCGGCCGGACTGCGGCGAGGGCGCCTCCGTAGCGGCCGACAGGCGTGCGGGCGCCGCCGACGAGAAAGGCTTCCGTCATCAGCGGGCACCGCCATTGATATAGAGGGTCTGCCCCGAAACGTAGGAGGAGTCGTCGCTGGCAAAGAAGGCGACGGCGGACGCTATCTCCTCGGGCTGGCCGACGCGTCCCAGGGGAGTCCGGGCGGCCACCTCTTCCTGGTGCTGGGCAGGGCTGCTCCCCAGGCGCTCCGCCGTTGCCGCGGTCATGGACGTGGCAATGTAGCCGGGGGCCACCGCGTTGACATTGATGCTGAACGGGCCCAGCTCAATGGCAAGCGTGGACGTCAGTCCCTGGATGCCGGCCTTGGCCGCGGCATAGTTGGCCTGTCCGCGGTTTCCCAGTGCGCTGCGGCTGCTCAGGCAGACGATCTTGCCGTATTTTGCCGGCACCATGTAACGCTGCGCGGCCCGGGAGCAGAGGTAGGCGCTGGTCAGGTTCGTGGTGACCACGGCGTCCCATTCGCTGAGGTTCATCTTGAAGAAGAGATTGTCGCGCGTGATGCCGGCATTGTTCACCAGGATGTCCAGGCGGCCGAACTCGTTGTGGATTTCTTCGAAAACACGATCAACGGCGGGTTCATCCGTGACGTCGCAGACGGCGGCAACGGCCTGGCCGCCCGCTGTCACCACCTCGCGGTGGGCGGAAATCTGTTGCGCTGTTGCCTTGGCGCCGTCCGCGTTGAGGTCCAGGACCACGACGGTTGCGCCCTCGGTGGCGAGCCTCAGTGCGGTGGCGGCGCCGATTCCCTGCGCGCCGCCGGTGACAATCGCCACCCTGTTCTTGAATCTGCTCATGGCTTTTCCTTCGTTTGCGTTTTGGTCCGGGGCCTAGCTGAAGGCTGAGATCCCGGTGATTTCACGGCCCACCAGGAGGGACTGGATGGAATCGGTGCCCTCGTACGTGGAGACCACTTCCATGTCCGTCATATGCCGCGCCACGTGGTTTTCCAGCAGCACGCCGTTTCCGCCCAGCATGTCCCTTGCTTCCGAGCAGATCCACCGTGCCTTTTGTGCCGTGTGCATCTTGGCCAGCGAGGCCATCGGGCCGGTCATGCGGCCGTCCTCGGCCAGCACCGCCAACCGAAAGCAGATCAGCTGCATGGCGGTGAGCTCAGCCAGCATGTTGGCCAGTTTGTTCTGCACGAGCTGGAAACTGGCGATCGGCCGGCCGAACTGCTGTCGGGATTTTGAGTACGCCACGGCCGCTTCGTAGGCCGCAATTGCGTGACCGAGCGATTCCCAGGAGGCCCCGCTGCGGGTGGACGTCAGCACCCGGGTCACGTCCTTGAAGGAGTGGCATTCAGTGAGCCGGTTCCGCGCGGGCACCCTGACGTTGTCCAGGGTGATGTCCGGCTGCAGGATGGCGCGCTTGCCGATCTTGCCGGTGATCACCTCGGTGCTGTACCCCGCAGGGTACGTGCCGTCGTCGTTCCTTTCCATCACAAAGGCCTTGACCTTCGAGTCGTCCTCATCGCGGGCAAAAATAATCACGACGTCGGCCATGCTGGCGTTTCCGATCCAGCGTTTGCGCCCGGAGATGATGTAGCTGTCGCCGTCACGCCGGGCGCTCGTTTCCAGAGCCACCGAATCTGACCCATGGTCCGGTTCGGTCAGCGCGAAGGCGCCGATCTTTCCCAGCGCAGCCATTTCCGGGAGCCAGCGCTCCTTCTGTTCCTGGCTGCCCAGCATGTTGATGGTGCCCATGGCCAGACCGGACTGGACGCCAAGGAAGGTGTTAACTGACCCGTCACCGCGTGAAATTTCGGTGGCCACCATACCTGCGGCGAGCCGGCTCAGCCCCGGGCAGCCGAAGCCCTGGATGGTGGACCCGATGATTCCGAGCGCCGCCAGTTTGGGAATGAGTTCGAACGGGAACTCAGCCCGTTCCCAGTAGCCATTGATGACAGGCAGCAGATCCTTGTCCACAAAATTCCGGACCCTGCCCCTCAGCTCGCGCTCTTCGGCGGTGAGGAACTCGTCCATAAGGTAGAAATCCGTGCCGATGTCGGCTTGGTCTGGTGTGATCACATCTGCTCCATTGGATTGCGGGTGGAATGGTGGTGCGCTTCCGTTTGGAAGTTTTCAAGCCAACGCCGTTCCGGTTCCTCAAGCGGCCGCGGAGCTCCGGTTCGCGGGATGACCGAAACGAGAACTGTACGTCCGTCGACAGCAAGCAGGCCGTTTTGCCTGGCTTCGCAGTTGAGGGTGAAGGAAGACGAACCGATCCTGGTAACCCAAAGGTCCACGGTGAGGTCCTCGCCATGGGTCACGGGTCTGCGGTAGTTCAGCTCGAGCGCGGCCACCACTGTGGGAGCGCCCGCCGGCCACGGATGCCCCGGCAGGCCCGATCGCCAGCGAATCCTCGATTCCTCCAGGAGTGTGACGACGGCGGCATGGTTAACGTGGCCGTTGAGATCCTGGTCAGACCAGCGCGGGGAGACCATCGTTCGGAACGGTTCAGGCATGGGCCAGGGCTTTCTGAGACTGGAGCCAGCCGCGGACCAGTTCCGAGCCGTTGTTCAGCTCCGGCGGCGCCAGCTCATAGTCAACGGGTGTCCGGGAGTAGGCCACTGGATGCCGGACCGTTGGGATCTTGCGCGATCCCGTACCCGCCAATACCACCGGCTCCAGGCCGAGCCGCTCGGCAAATTCGATGCCGCCGCGAACATCCTGGATGGGGGCACACGGCAGCCCTGCCTCGGAGAGCTGCGTGAACCACTGATCGGCAGACTGGGAGGCCAGCCGGCTGTGGAGCATGTCGCGGAGCTCGTCCCGGTTGGCATTACGCTGCAGCGTCTTGGTGAACTTCGGGTCCGTGGCCACTTCCGGCATTGCCAACGCTGCACAGAGTCTCGCGAACTGGGCGTCATTGCCGGTCGCGATGATGATCATGCCGTCGCCCGTCTGCATAGGCGCGTACGGGTACATGCTGGGGTGCTCATTTCCCATCCGGGTCGGCACCACGCCTCCTGTGACGTAGGCCGCGGACTGGTTCACCATGCCGGAAAGGGCGGAGTTCAGGAGGTTCAGTTCCACGAGTTGGCCTTCGCCTGTCTGGTCCTTGTGGTGCAGGGCGCCCAGGATTCCGATAGCCGCGTGCAGGCCCGTGATGACGTCGAAGAGAGCCACTCCAGCACGAAACGGTTGCGTGTCCTGATCCCCGGTGAGGCTCATCATGCCCGAGGCTGCCTGCACCAGCAGGTCGTAGCCGGGGATGTGGGCTCCGGCACCAGTGCCGAAGCCGGTAATCGACGTGTAGATGATCTCCGGGTTCAGCTCCGCCGCTGTGGCATAGTCCAGCCCAAGCCGTTCCATATTTCCGGGCTTGAAGTTTTCAATCATCACATCCGAGGCCCTCACCAGATCCCGTGCAACCTCAAGGTCTTTGAGGTCCTTCAGGTCAAGGGCAATGGAGTGCTTGTTGCGGTTTACGGAGAGGAAGAAGGTGGCTTCACCATCGCGTACCGGTGGCATGTAGGTGCGAGTGTCATCACCGTCCGGGCCCTCGACTTTGATCACTGTTGCCCCCATGTCTGCCAGGAGCATGGTGGCGTAGGGGCCTGCCAGCACGCGGCTGAAATCCGCGATGACGATCCCGCTGAGCGGACCGGAACCTGAGCGGCCGAAAACCTCATCAACTCCCCGTCTGCTTCGCGAGCCGCCACGGCCCGCACCTTCGCGGCTCGTTGGGTCGGTGATCGGCTGTTTCATCTGTCTCCTCCGGTGTGTGGTCTACGTCACCTAACCCTCGCAAGACTATTGATGCACGTCCAATACACATGCGGTGTTGGATTGATACCCCAGAGTCATTACGACGACGGCGGACTGTTGGGTATGTTGGGCACATGAACAATGTCGTTTGCCGGGCCCGGAGCTAGCCAGGCAGTGGAATTGCACCAAATCCGGGCCTTCCTTGCCGTCGCCGAAGAGCTGCACTTTGGCAGAGCCGCAGCGAAACTGCACATGGCGCAGCCGCCCCTGAGTCGCGCGATCCAGCGGCTGGAGCACGAGCTTAAGGCCCCGCTTTTTATCCGCAGCACCCGGACCGTCCATCTGACGGCGGCAGGCGAGGCCCTGCTGGCACCCGCCCGGGACATCCTGGATGCCTGCCGGAGATCCGCCGTTGCGGTGGCATCGGTGGGCAAGGGTGAAACGGGACGCGTGCGGGTGGCGTTCGCAGGAGTTTCATCGCACGTTTTGATTGGCAAACTCGCCAAGCTCGTCCGGGAGACCCATCCCGGCATCGAGTTTCAGCTCTACAGTTCAAATTTCGCGTTGCCGGCCATGGACAAGGTGATCAGCGGCGCCATGGAAGTTGGACTCGGCCGGTGGAACTTCATTCCGGCAGCCCTAGAATCACGGATCGTGGCCAACGAACGGCTGGTCATTGCCCTGCATGAGGGGCACCCGCTGAGCCACCGTACTTCGCTGCTGATGTCTGACCTGGAGGGACAGCCCTTTGTCACGCTGCCCCAGCACCCGGGAGCCATCCTGCACGACTTTCTCCACCTCCTGGCCAATGGCGCCGGCTACGCTCCGGCAATAGTGCATATGGCACCGGATTCCCAGACGCTGATGGCACTTGTGGCCGCAGAAATCGGAGTGGCGCTGACAGTTTCCTCGGTTCCGGATAATTTCCAATACCCAGGGGTGGTGTTCCTGCCGCTGGACGACCCCGTAGAACCCATCCAGCTGAGGCTGGCCTGGCGCAAAGACAATAACAGCCCCGCGCTGCGCGAAGTGCTCAGGCTCTCGGAAGAAGTGCTGCCGACACCCGGGGCGTCACCCGATTCATGACTTCGCGGTATCAGTCGATGTCCCATTAAGTATTGGATCTGCAGTAATTCGGCTGGCACAGTGGTGAGCACTCGCTGGCTACCCGGAGTCGACCGGGTTGCCGCCCCACCCCAGGAGAATTCTGTGACCACAGCTGCGACCGTAACGCTGAACGATGACGTCCTCAACCTGGACAGTTTGCTGACCACTGACGAGCTGGCACTGCGCAGAGAAGTCCGCGATTTTGTGGCAGAGCGCATTCGGCCCAACATCAACGCCTGGTACGAAGACGCCCATTTTCCGCTGGACCTAGTACCTGAGCTGGGAGAGCTGGGCGTCCTGGGCATGCATCTGGAAGGGTACGGATGTCCCGGCCGGACCGCCGTCGAATACGGCCTCGCCGCGATGGAGCTGGAGGCCGGCGATTCCGGCCTGCGAACCTTCGTCAGCGTCCAGGGATCCCTGGCCATGACCGCCATCCATAAGTGGGGATCCGAGGAGCAGAAGAACGAGCACCTGCCGCCGATGGCGCGCGGTGAAGTGATCGGCTGCTTCGGACTTACCGAACCCACCGCGGGTTCGGATCCTGCCAGCATGGCCACCGTGGCCCGGCCGGACGGCCATGGCGGATGGATCATCAACGGTGCAAAGCGCTGGATTGGCCTCGCATCCGTGGCTCAGGTTGCCGTCATCTGGGCTAATACCGACGACGGGATCCGCGGGTTCATCGTACCCACGGACACCGCCGGGTTTACCGCCACCCCCATTGGATCGAAGCTCTCCATGCGGGCCTCGATCCAATGCGACATCACCCTCGAAGACGTGCGGTTGCCGGGAACGGCAATACTGCCGGGAGCCCAGGGACTCAGGGGGCCTTTTTCCTGCCTCAACGAGGCGCGCTACGGAATCATCTGGGGCGCCATGGGTGCTGCCCGCGATGCCTACGAAGTCGCCTTGGGCTACTCGCAGGAGCGAATGCAGTTCGGCAAGCCGCTGGCCGGCTACCAACTTACGCAGGAGAAGCTGGTCAACATGCTGTTGGAAATCCAGAAGGGCACGCTGCTGGCCATTCACACCGGCCGGCTGAAGGATGCGGGAGCGCTGGAGCCGGTCCAGGTCTCCGTAGGCAAGCTGAACAACGTGCGCGAAGCCATTGCCATCTGCCGGGAGGCGCGGACCATTCTCGGAGGCAACGGCATCACCCTGGACTATTCACCGCTGCGGCATGCCAACAATCTCGAATCTGTCCGCACCTACGAGGGAACAGACGAAGTGCACACCCTTATTCTTGGAAACCACATCACTGGGGTGTCAGCGTTCCGCTAGGCACCCGCCGGCAATCACGCGTTCCAGACGCCCTCGGCCGGGGAGTTGAACTGTTGGCTCACGGTTGACATGGCTTTCTTTTTCCTTGGTGGTTACATCCTGCCAAACCGGGCCCGGACCAGCGCGAACAGGCCGTAGCAGATGAAGCCCGCCCCGATGGCGACGAGCAGGTGCGGGCCGAACGCATGGTCGCGGAGCGCCTTCAGGCTGCCGTCCAGGCCGGTGGATTCCTCGGGACTCTGCTTCCCTGCGGCGATATCAAACAGCAGTCCGGCCAGCTTCAGGGCGATTCCTTTAGCCATGTGCCCAGTGACGCCGAGGGAGTCGATGAGCCTGCCGCGGCGGGTGCCCTCGAACCGGAAGGGTTCCTCCTTGAACCCCCGACGGACACCCTTGGCCACAAATTAGACACCCACGCCCATCGTGGTCAGGCCCATCGCCACCAGCACGGGCAGCCCGAACGGTGTGTCCAGGAGGGCGGTGCTGACATCCCGGGTGGTGTCTCCGGAGTCCGCGCGAATTCCCACGGCGAATCCTGTGAAGCTGAGCCCCACGCTTCCGTAGGCAACGGTCAGGCATCCTGACGAGATCAGTTTTCCCCAGCGCTTCGCACTGGGCAGGTGCCGGGCGCGCAGGGTGGCTTCACTCAGCTGCTGATGTGCAGAAGTGCTATCACGGCAAAACCCGAACGCGCCACAACATCCAGCGCCTTGGTGTCCGACGCCTCCTCGACGACATCCGCCGCCTCGCCGATGGCCGATTCCCCGTCTGCCATGGTTAGCCGTTCGCGGGCTTCCTGGCGCGCAAGGTGCCTGCACCCGCGGCCAGGTCATGTGCGTCACGCATGGCGACGATATTACGCGCAGCCCAGCTGAAAGTCGGGCTTTCGCAATATTACTAAGTGTGCTTACGATGGCACGACCATGACTTCGATGGGACAAAGGACAGTACAGACCGCACCAGCGGCATCTCGGAAGCAAGTTCGACGTTAGGAAGCCACAACATGGCAGGAAATCTTTTTGCCCGGTCCATTCACGATCTGAGCGCTGCGGCATGGTTCGGCGGCGCGCTGATGGGAGCCATCGGTCTGAACGGGGCGACGGCGGAGGCCAAGGATCCGACGGAACGCACCCGTCTTTCGAGCGCAGGCTGGATGAAGTGGGCTCCGATCCAGACGGCGGCATTCGCCTCCCACCTGGTGGCTGACCTCGCCATCGCCTGGGAGAACAAGGGACGCATCGCCAAGCAGGACGGAGTGGCGCGCGACACCGCCATCAAGACGGCGGTGACGGTTGCCGGTGCCGCCGTGACGCTCTACGCCGGCATCCTTGGCAAGAAGGTGGAGAAGCTCGCGGACCAGGGCAGCCAGGGCGCCACCGAACCCAGGCCGGGAGCCTCGGACAAGTTGAAGTCAGCGCAGGAGCAGCTCAAGTTGCTGCAATGGGCCATTCCCGCCTTCGCCGCGGCCGTGATTATCCTTGGCGCCAAGCATGGCGAAATGCAGCGGCCCAAGAACGTGTTCCAAGGCCTCCGCCCCTAAGCGGTAGCAGCAGTACTAAGACGCGGTAACGCCCGACGGCGGTTCGGCACCCAGGTGCCGGACCGTCGTCGGGCGCTGTTGTTGCGACGCGGAACTGTGCTTGCGACGCGCAGAAGAGCTGGCGCACTCGATATTCCACGTGCGCCAGCCACTTTGCGCCTCGAAAATGGCTTTGCGCGTCGACGGCCAGAACCTACGCCCGCAGCCACTCCGCGCACGTGTTCAGGTTCTGGTTGACGCTGGCCACCGCGGCGTCGGCGTCGTGGGCCTCGATCGCGTCCACCAGGGCGCCGTGGCCCTCGTACGTGAGGCCGTCCAGCCGGCCCTTGCGTTGCTGTTTGAGCAGGTCCTGGTGGAACACGTCGCCGAAACTGACGTAGAGCTCGTGCAGCAGCGGGTTCCCGGTGGCCTGGGCCACACGCGCGTGGAAGTCCCAGTCCGCGCGGGCCCAACCCTCGAAGTCCGCGGCGTTCCACGCGACTTCCCGGGTGGCGAGCACGGCACGCAAGGCGGCGACGTCGTCGGCCGTTGCGTTCCGGGCAGCCAGGCGCGCGGCCTGGGTGTCCAGTCCCAGCCGGACCTCGAGGATGTGTTCGTCCGAGTGGTCCTGGTACATGCGCCGGGCGGCGCCGGACATCTCGCTGGTGGCGCGGACGTAGGTGCCGTCGCCCCGGCGGACCTCCAGCATCCCGCTGTGGGCCAGGGCCCTGATGGCCTCGCGCAAAGTGCCGCGCGAGACGCCCAGGCCCTGCATCAGTTCCGGCTCGGCGGGGATGCGCTGGTCAAGGGGCCACTCGCCGGAGTGGATCATCTGCCGGAGTTTGGCGGTGACCTCGTCGGCGAGGGGCTGGCGGTGCGAGGTGCTCAGGGTCATGGCGTCCTACTTCTTCAGGCCGGACAAGGGGGCACGTGAGATCAGGTGGGCCACCATCACTTGGGCTACGGCAAGGCCCAGCAGGAGTGCCACGGGAAGCGACCAGCCGCCGGTGCCGCTGAACAGCAGGCCGGCGCCGAACGGGCCCGCCGTGGCCAGCAAGTAGCCGGTGGACTGCGCCAGGGTGGACAGGGCTGTGGTCTCGGCGATGCTTGTCCCGCTCCGGCTGATCATCACCATCACCAGCGGGAAAATGCCCAGGCCGAAGCCGAGCAGGACGGTTGGAACGATGGCCAGGCCCACCGGCACCACCAGCAGTGACGCCAGGCCGGCCACCATGGTGATGCTGACCAGATACAGCGCCGGCCGGAGCCTCCGGGGCCGCGAGCCGATGGCGAGCAGCACCATGCCGGCAGGCACGGAGACCAGCTGCATCAGCCCGTACATCAGGCCGCTGTCCGCTGGGCTGAGGCCCATGCTGATCAGCATGGACGGGAACCAGCTGATCAGTGAGTAGGCGAGCAGCGCCTGGAGGGCAAAAATGGCGGTAAGCAGCTGGCCCTTCCGGGTACGCAGCAGGGGCCACGGGGAGATGCGGGGTGCCGTGCTCCGGACGCTGGTGCGGTGCGCATGCAGCACGACGGGCAGGAATCCCAGGAAGGCAGCAACCGCCAGGAATCCGATCGCGCCCACCGCGGCGGACGGCGAGCCGAGCGTCAGGGCCAGCGGGACCACGGCGACCGCGGTGACGGTGGCGCCGGTGGTCATGGTGACGGTGTACAGCGCCGTCATCGCCGACGTCCGGTGGGCAAAATGCTCGCGGATGAATGACGGCATGGCCACGTTGCAGACCGCCAGGCCGGACATCCCCACCACGGTGCCCGCCACCAGCATGCCCGTTGCAGGGATCCCGCGGAGCAGCAGCCCGCCGGCCAGGAATCCAAGCGCCAGCAGGATGGCCTTCTCGACGCCGAGCCGTCCGGTCAGCCACGACGTCGCTGCGCCCGCCACCGCAAAACAGAGCGTCGGGATGGACGGAATGATCGCCGCCACCAGCGGTCCGTAGCCCAGGACCTGCTGAAAATCATGGAGGAGGGCAGACGCGCCCGCGATCCCCGCCCGCAGGTTCAGCCCAATCAGCACCAGCGCAATGACTCCGAAGACGACGGCGGAGCGCGGTTTGGGCGGCGCGTCGGACCGCGTCGGGGCATCTGAAGGGGCAACAGTCATGTCTTAAGGTTAGACGTTTGACGTTTGATGTCTAGGGTTCTGTGGTGAACCTCTCGTGGCCGTTAATGTTGCGGGCATAGACTCGGGCCACAGGATTTCAGTCACGGGCTCGTAAGACCTCGTCCCGCTGGATCTGGCGCCCATCAACTTGGAAGGACGGCCGGTCATGGCATCGCAGGCAATCGAGGTCGAAAAGAAGTACGACATTGGTCCGGACGCCGAGGTGCCGGCGCTCGCTGAGATCCCCGGGGTCACCCGCGTGGGGGAGCCGCACGTGGACACCCTGGAAGCGGTGTACTTCGACACGCAAAGTCACACGCTCGCCTCCCGTGACATCACGCTTCGCCGCCGCACCGGCGGAGTCGACGCCGGCTGGCACCTGAAGCTGACGGCGGAGGGTCCCGGATTCGACGAGGAGTCTGGCGACGCAGCCGGCGGCTCCGGCTCGGAACCCCGGCGGCGCCGCGAGTTGCACGCCCCACTGGGCCAGCCCGGCGTCGTTCCTGACAGCCTGTTGGCGCACGTGCTGGCCTACCTCCGTGGCGAGGATGCCGCCCCGGTGGTCCGGCTGAAAACCCAGCGGACCACCTATGCGTTATATGGCGAGGACGGTGTCCATCTGGCGGACCTGGCGGATGACCGCGTGAGCGCAGAGCTGCTCGGCGCTGCGGGCGGCGCGGGTGACGCCGCAGCGCCCGAGGGGGAGGCCCGGACGCGGCAGTGGCGTGAATGGGAGCTCGAGCTGGTGCACGGGAGTCCTGAACTGTTCCCGGCCGCTGAGGAAATCCTGGCGGCCGCCGGGGCGCTCCCGGCCAAGCACGGCTCCAAGCTGGCAAAGGTCCTGGCACTGCCTGCCAGGGAGTCCGGTGCCGCTGCGGGCCCAAAAAGTCCTGGCAAAAAGGGGCCTGTGTCGGACCTCCTGACCGCCTACCTGGCTGAGCAGATCAGCGAGATCCTGGCGCACGATCCCGGCGTCCGCCTGGAGGAACCCGAGGCTGTGCACGACCTGCGGTCGGCCACCCGCCGGGCGCGTTCCGCGCTCGCAGCGTACCGCCGGCTCTACAGCGCCGTGGCCGGACGGCGTCTCCGGGATGAGCTGAAGTGGCTCGGCAGGGTGTTGGGAACACCTCGCGACGCCGAAGTGATGCTGGCTCGCCTGCGTGGGCACACGGCCGAACTGCACCCGGGGCTGGCCTCGGCGGTGAAGGACCGGCTGGACGATGAACTCGGCAACAGATTGAACACCGCCTACCGGAAACTCCAGAAGGCGCTGCTTTCCGAACGGTATTTCCGGCTCCTGGATGACCTGGAGGCTTTCCGTGACCATCCGCCGGTGCGGCCGGAGGGTGCTGCCCCGGCCCGCAAGGCGGCGGTCAAGCTGGTGGCCAAGGCAGCCAAGAGGCTGGAGCGCGCAGCCAGGACAGCCAAGCGGACACACAGGGGAGCCGAGCACGAGACGGCGCTGCACCAGGTGCGCAAGGACGCCAAGCGGCTGCGGCACGTGGCGGAGTCCGTGGAGCCGGTCCACGGCAAGCACGCCACGAAAATCGCCACGGCCGCGCGCCGCCAGCAGCAGATCCTCGGCGATTTCCACGACAGCGTGGTGGCCCGGGACCTGCTGGCCAAGCTGGCGGCGGCGCCGGACGTGCCCGAGGCCGTCGCGTCGGCCTACGTCACGCTCCATACCCGGCAGGTCCAGCTCGCGGCCGACGCCGAAGTTGACTACTGGAAGGAACGCAAGAAGTCCCGCAAGGTCCTCCGGGGGAAGGTCATTTAGGGCGGGCCTACCTGGCCTGCCGCGCTCCGAGCCGCGACACGGCGAGCGCCAGCCACAGCTGCACACGGTCCGCCGTGACCGAAGGATCGTAGCCGGTCAGTTCGGTGATTTGCGCCAGCCGGTACCGCACGGTGTTCCGGTGCAGGGTCAGGGCTTCGGCGACGGCAGCCACGGAACCGTTGTTGTTCAGGTAGCTTTCCAGTGTGGTCACCAGTTCCGCACCGTGGGCGGCGTCGAACGCGCGCAGCGGGTTCAGCGACTCGTGGGCCATGTCGGCCAGGGGAACGTCTTCGCTGGCCAGCAGCAGGGAGGTCAGGCTCAGCCGTTCCGGTTCGTTCACCGGCAGCCCATGGCTGGCCGCATCGCGGGCCTCGAAGTAGCTCCAGCGCAGGCCGTTCGGCTTGGTGTACGCGCCGCCGATGCCGATCGTGGCGTGGATCCCGGCCTCAGCCAGGTGGTCGCTGAGGCGCCTGGCCAGCGCAGGTGCCGCGCCGCCGTCGTCGTTTATCACCACCACCAGGTCCTTCCCGACGACGGCGGCCACCGCGTTCTCCAGCGGCTGCGGCACCGAGGTGCTCACCAAGGCCTTGTGATGGGCGGCGGACACCGCCAGCAGCACCACGTTTTTGCGTGTGCTGTTAAGGCCCACACCGGCGAGCCGGCGTTGGGCCTCGCTGGTCTCCAGGGCCCCGTGGATGACGTCCTCCAGCACCTGGCCGCACAGGGCGCGCTGGGCCTGGCGCTGCTTGACCATGTTGTTCAGCTCCACGCTGATCAGGTTCTGGGCGTAGCCGATGATGCCCGAATCCTCGAACGGCTGGCGGACCCACAGCGTGCAGGCATCGCGGCGGCCGGTGGGGATGGGGTAGGACGCCCACGTGTTGGCGGAGGGGAGCTCGGCGCCGCTGTTGTACAGGTGGGCGGTGAACTGGGTGAGGGCAATCTCAGTCCGCAGCATCCCGCCCAGATGCTTCAGGAGCTGGGTGAGGCCACCGCCGGTGAGGAGGGCGCGGGCCAGGATCTGGTGGCCCGCGATCAGGCGCTCCAGCTTGGCGACATGATCAGCGGCCTGCGCTTCCGCCACCAGCTTGCCGATGGCAATGAACGGAGTCTCGTAAGGCACCTGGACGATCGGCAGCCCCCAGCGGTTGGCCTCGGCAATCAGGGCCGGCGGGACGGCGTCGTGCGTCAGACCTGTCCCGAACCCGATGCCCACGGCTCCGGCGCGCTGGACCTGCCGGACGAAGCGTCGCTGCTCGGGCGCGGACTTCAGGCGCATGCCGGTGGTGAGCACCAGTTCGCCGCCGCTGAGGAAACGCTGCGGGTCCTCCAGTTCCGTGACGGCAACCCAGTTGATGTCCTCGTGCCAGGTGGTCTCGGCAAGGCCCGCATTGGACAGGTGGAGGGAGTGCACGCCGAGCAGGGTGGCGAGGGAAATGGCCATGGCTCAAGGATAGACGGACGCTGGTCAACCGCACTAAACATTGCGGCCAAGGGTGTGCAGGTGGCTATTCCCCGGGGGGAAGGTGCTGGCATAGGCTCAAGGCAGTCGCAACCATCCGCTTCGCAGCTGATGTTCCTTTATGAAAGAGGTTGTACACCGTGGTCCAAACCTTGCAGAACTTCATCAATGGTGAGTTCGTTACGCCCGCGGGCACCGCCCTGCTGGACATCGTTAATCCCACTAACGGCGAGGTAGTGGCGCAGTCTCCCGTTTCCATCCAGGCCGACGTCGACGCCGCCATGACCGCGGCCAAGGACGCCTTCAAGACCTGGAAGCACGTCACCCCCGGGCAGCGCCAGCTGATGCTGCTCAAGCTGGCGGACGCCGTTGAAGCCAACAGCGACGAACTTGTCGAGGCCCAGCACCGCAACACCGGGCAGGTCCGCTCCCTGATTGCCTCCGAGGAAATTGCCGCCGGCGCCGACCAGCTCCGCTTCTTCGCCGGTGCCGCACGCATCTTGGAAGGCAAGTCCGCGGGCGAGTACTTCGAAGGCCACACCTCCTACGTGCGCCGCGAACCCATCGGTGTGGTGGCCCAGGTTGCGCCCTGGAACTACCCGTTCCTGATGGCCATCTGGAAGATCGGCCCCGCGCTCGCGGCCGGCAACACCGTGGTCCTCAAGCCCTCCGACACCACCCCCGAATCCACCCTGGTGCTGGCCCGCCTGGCCGGCGACATCCTGCCCGCCGGCGTGCTGAACGTCGTGCTGGGAACCGGCGAAACCGGCGCCATGATGGTGGAACACCGGGTCCCCGGCCTGGTCTCCATCACGGGTTCCGTCCGGGCCGGCATCGCCGTGGCCTCCGGAGCTGCGAAGGGCCTCAAGCGCGCCCACCTGGAACTCGGCGGCAAGGCCCCGGCCATTGTGTTCAAGGACGCCGACATCAAGAAGAGCGCCGCGGCCATCGCCGAGTTCGCTTTCTTCAACGCCGGCCAGGACTGCACCGCCATCACGCGCGTGCTGGTGGAGGACTCAGTCCACGACGACGTCGTGGCAGCCATGGTGGAACACACCAAGACCCTGCACACCGGCTCGCAGAACGACGAAGAGAACTACTTCGGCCCGCTGAACAACGTGAACCACTTCAACGCCGTCACCTCCGTGGTGGAGCACCTCCCGGAAAACTGCAAGGTTGTCACCGGAGGCCACCGCGCCGGGGACAAGGGCTTCTTCTTCGAACCCACCATCGTCACCGGCGCCAAGCAGACGGACGACATCGTCCAGAAGGAAACCTTCGGCCCGGTCATCACGGTGCAGAAGTTCTCCTCCGAGGCGGAGGCGCTCGAGCTGGCGAACGACGTCGAATACGCCCTCGCCTCCAGCGTCTGGACGTCGGACCACGGCACCGCCATGCGGATGAGCCGGGACCTGGACTTCGGCGCCGTCTGGATCAACACCCACATCCTGCTCACCGCCGAAATGCCCCACGGCGGCTTCAAGCAGTCCGGCTACGGCAAGGACCTCTCCATGTACGGCGTCGAGGACTACACCCGCATCAAGCATGTCATGAGCGCACTCGACGCCTAGCAACTCTCCCGGTGGTCTGTCGAGACCCCGCCCCGCATCAAGAGTTCCGGTGGTCGAGCCTGTCGAGACCCCGCCACGCAGAAAGAAGACCCCATGAGCACCACAGCAAGTGAAATCACCTTCCGCCTGGAACAAAAGCGCCGTGTCCAGGCCGACTTCCCGGGCCCCAAGTCCATCGCTTTGACCGAGCGCCGCAAGGCAGTGGTCGCCGCCGGTGTCGCGTCCGCCGTTCCGGTCTACGTTGCGGACGCCGACGGCGGCATCATCCACGACGTCGACGGCAACTCCTTCATCGACCTCGGCTCGGGCATCGCGGTGACCAGCGTCGGCGCGTCCGATCCCGCCGTCGTCGGGGCCGTGAAGGAAGCCGTGGAGCACTTCACCCACACCTGCTTTATGGTCACCCCGTACGAAAGCTACGTGGCACTCGCCGAGCAGCTCAACCGCCTGACCCCGGGCGGCCACGAGAAGCGGACCGTGCTGTTCAACTCCGGCGCCGAGGCAGTGGAGAACGCCGTCAAGGTGGCCCGCCTCGCCACCGGGCGTGACGCCGTCGTCGCCTTTGACCACGCTTACCACGGCCGTACCAACCTGACCATGGCGCTGACCGCCAAGGCCATGCCGTACAAGACCAACTTCGGCCCGTTCGCGCCCGAGGTCTACCGCATGCCCATGAGCTACCCGTACCGCGAGGAGAACCTCTCGATCACCGGTGCCGAGGCCGCCAAGCGCGCCATCACCATGATCGAAAAGCAGATCGGCGGCGACCAGGTTGCCGCGGTCATCATCGAACCCATCCAGGGCGAGGGTGGCTTCATCGTCCCCGCCGAGGGCTTCCTCCCCGCGCTGGCCGCCTGGGCCAAGGCCAACGGCGTTGTGTTCATCGCCGACGAAGTCCAGTCCGGCTTCTGCCGCACCGGCGAATGGTTCGCGGTGGACCACGAGGGCGTTGTCCCGGACATCATCACCATGGCCAAGGGCATTGCCGGCGGCATGCCGCTGTCCGCGATCACTGGCCGCGCGGACCTGCTCGACGCCGTCCACCCGGGCGGCCTGGGCGGCACCTACGGCGGCAACCCGGTGGCGTGCGCCGCCGCGCTGGCCGCGATCGGGTCCATGGAGGAATACAACCTCGCCGGACGCGCCCGCCACATCGAGCAGCTCGCCACGGGACGCCTGCAGGAACTGCAGGCCGAACTGGCCGGCGCCGGGAAGTCCGTGATCGGTGACATCCGCGGCCGCGGCGCGATGCTGGCCGTCGAACTGGTCCAGGCCGGCTCCAAGGAACCCAACCCCGAGCTGACCAAGGCCGTAGCGGCTGCCTGCCTCAAGGAGGGTGTCATCATCCTCACCTGCGGCACCTACGGCAACGTCATCCGCCTGCTGCCCCCGCTGGTTATCACTGACGACCTGCTGAACGACGGCCTGGACGTCCTGGCCGCGGCCATCAAGGCCAACGCCTAGGACGCCGCCACACAGAGTTAGCGCCCCCTCGCAACGGCGCGAACAACACTTGAGGCCCTGGAAACTCACGTTTCCAGGGCCTCAAGTGTTCGTTCGTTCGCGCTCGTTTTATGAGGTGCGGGCCCGCTTTCTTGCCCTCGAGTTCTTGCCTGCCATCCGCAGCATGTCGACGGTCAGCACCAGCAGCGCCAGCCACACCACGCCGAAGCCGATCCAGCGGCTGGCGGTCATGGCTTCCTGGAACACCACCAGCGCCACGATGAACTGCAGGAGCGGGGCGACGTACTGCAGCAGCCCGATGGTGGTCATGGGCAGCCGGCGGGCCGAGGCGCCGAAGAACAGCAGCGGCACCGCGGTGATCACGCCCGAGGCCACCAGGAGCCAGAAGTGCCCGGGGCCCTGGCTGGCCAGGGTGGCCGAGCCGCTGACGCCGAGGAACACCATGGTGGCCGCCGCGATCGGTGCCAGCACAATGGTCTCCACGCTGAGGCTGGTCACCGCGTCCACCTTCGGCCCAACGCGCTTCTTCACGAACCCGTACAGCCCGAAGCTGAAGGCCAGGGTCAGGGCGATCCAGGGCAGTTTGCCGTAGCTCACGGTCAGCACGCCTACTGCCACAAACCCGATTCCGACGGCGGCCCACTGGAGGGGGCGCAGCCTTTCCTTCAGGACGAACACACCCAGGAGGACCGAGACCAGGGGGTTGATGAAGTAGCCCAGGGCTGCTTCGACGGCCTGGCCGGTGGTGACGCCGTAGGTATAGGTCAGCCAGTTCACGGCAATGAGTGCGGCCGCGATGGCGAGGGTGCCGAACACCGAACGGTCGCGGAACGCTGCGGCCAGCGCACGCCAGGACCGGGTGACCGTGATCAGGAGGACGCAGAAAATCAGGGACCACACCACGCGGTTGGCCACGATCTCCACCGCACCGGCGGGCATCAGCGCGAAGAAGTACAGGGGGAGCAGCCCCCACAACCCGTACGCGCCGAAACCGAACAGGACTCCCGCCGTCGTCTCCTTGTCCACAGCCTTGAGGCCTGCTGGCGCGGTAACGGCGGTTGTGGGTAAGGAGGTGGTTTCAGGGGGCGTAGGCACCTAACCATTAACACCAGTTGCTGGACGCGTATTCCAGTCAAGACTAAGTACGCTGTCCTTCATGGAACCGAAGACCCCGCAGGTTGCCGTCCCGTGAGGCTCCGCCGCAGCAACGCCAACGGCCGCGGCTACCGTCGCGTGCCCGCCGGGACGGGCTTCAGCTACCGGGACCTGGACGGCTCCACACTGCCGCCGGGGCCGGTCCGGGACCGGTTGGAAAGCATCGGCATCCCGCCGGCCTGGACGGACGTCTGGATTGCGCCATTCGACAACGGGCACATCCAGGCGACGGGCCTGGATGCGATGGGCCGGCGGCAGTACATCTACCACCCCGCCTGGCGGGAGCGGAAAGACCGCGTGAAGTTCGACCGCGCCCTGCAGCTGGCGGAGTCGCTGCCCACCGCCCGCCGGCTGGTCACCCTGGACCTGCGCAGCGACGGTCCCAGCCGCGAACGCGTCCTGGCGGCGGCCTTCCGGATGCTGGACAGCGGGTCCCTGCGGGTGGGGTCCGAGCGGTACACCAACGAGAACGGCAGCCGAGGCCTGGCCACGCTCCTGTGTGCGCATGTGCACGTCCGGAAGGAGTGCCTCGAGCTGAAGTTTCCGGCCAAGAGCGGCAAGGACTGGGAGTCGGAAATCCACGACGCCGACCTCGCCGCCCTGGTGCGGACGCTCAAGCGCCGCGGTGGAAACGCCAGGTTCCTGGCGTTCAAGGAGGGCCGGACCTGGCGGCCGGTCACCAGCGCGGACATCAATGCCTACGTCAAGGAGCGGACTGGCCTGGACTTCACCGCCAAGGACTTCCGCACGCTGCACGGGACGGTGGCCGCCGCCGTCAGCCTGGCGCGCAGCGGCCCGCAACCGACCATTGCCGCGCGGAAGGGCGCCATCAGCGTGGCCATGCTGGCGGCCGCTGCGGTGCTGGGGAACACGCCGTCGATCGCCCGCAAAAGCTATGTTGATCCCCGGTTGCTGGACCACTTTGCCGCTGGCGAGACCATCGACCCCAAACGCCTGGATTCCGCGGAAGCCGAGCTCCGGGCCCTGCTGTACCGGGAAGGTGAAGTGGTGCCGCTGCAACACATTTAGAATGGGACATTGTGCGCAACTGCACTGTGCACTGCACTAAGCGCCTCCGGCGCGAAATCCTCCTTCCAGAAGGGCTCCCGGTGTCCAACCCAGGCGAAACCACCTCCAAACGTCCACTCCGCGTTGCCATTGTGGGTGCGGGACCGGCAGGTGTTTACGCGGCGGATATCCTGACCAAGTCCAACGGCGTCAAGGACGGCGATTTTGAGGTCAGTATCGACCTTTTTGAGGCCTACCCCGCCCCGTACGGCCTGATCCGCTATGGCGTGGCCCCTGACCACCCGCGCATCAAGGGGATCGTGAACGCGCTGCACAAGGTCCTGGACCGCGGCGACATCCGCTTCCTGGGCAACGTCACGTACGGCCGCGATCTCACCCTCCATGACTTCCGGGCCTTCTACGACGCCGTGATCTTCTCCACCGGCGCCATCAAGGACGCGGACCTGGCCATTCCTGGCATTGACCTGGCCGGATCGTTCGGCGGCGCCGACTTTGTGTCCTGGTACGACGGCCACCCGGATGTGCCCCGCGACTGGCCGCTGGATGCCAAGGAAATCGCCGTGATCGGCAACGGCAACGTGGCGCTGGACGTGGCCCGGATGCTGGTCAAGCACCCCGATGAACTCCTCACCACCGAGATCCCGGACAACGTCTACCAGGGCCTGAAGAACTCCCCGGTCACCGACGTCCACGTCTTTGGCCGCCGCGGCCCGGCCCAGGTCAAGTTCACGCCGCTGGAGCTGCGCGAGCTGAGCCACATGAAGGACGTGGACATTGTCCTGTACCCGGAGGACTTCGAGTTCGACGAAGCCTCCGATGACGCCATCCGCAGCAACAACCAGATCAAGACCATGGTGAACACGCTGACCAACTGGCTTGTGGAGGAGCACGCCGAAGCGGAAGAGCCGTCCTCCCGCCGCCTGCACCTGCACTTCCTGCACAGCCCGGTGGAGATCTACCAGGACCCCGACGACGGCGGCTCCGGCCGGGTGGCCGGCATCAAGTTTGAGCGGATGGAGCTGGACGGCACCGGCAACGTCAAGGGCACGGGCGAGTTTTTGGACTACCCCGTTCAGGCCGTGTACCGTGCCATCGGCTACCACGGTTCGCCACTGGACGAGCTGGAGTACAACGCCAAACGCGGAGTGATCCCGAACGAGGGCGGCCGCGTGCTCGACGCCGATGGCAACCCCGTCCCCGGAATCTACGCCACCGGCTGGATCAAGCGCGGGCCGGTCGGCCTGATCGGGCACACCAAGGGCGACGCCCTGGAGACCATCGGCTTCCTGCTCGAGGACCGGCTCACCCTGCCACCCGCCCAGAACCCGGACCCGCAGGCCATCATCGACCTCCTGCAGGAGCGCGGCATCGAGTTCACCACCTGGGAGGGCTGGATCAAGCTGGACGCGCACGAAGCAGCCCTCGGCGCCGCGTGGACAGAAGGCGAGGTCGGCGCCGACGGGACTGCCGCCGTCGTGCGTGAACGCATCAAAGTAGTCCCGCGCGAGGAAATGATCGGCATCTCCCGCGCCTGACCCGGCGTCACCCACCAAACAGCGCGAACGGACACTTGAGGCCCCAGCCAAGGGACCCCAAGTGTCCGTTCGCGCAAATGGGCTGGCACTGGAGCGTTCGCGCCAGCGGCCAGTAGACTGGCAGGACCGAGGGGAGTTCGATGAGGAACCTGATCCTGCCGCCGTCGTCCGGCGGCGAAGCGCCAGCGCTGGCCCAGCGTCATGCCCTGGCCGCCCATGAGCAGCTCGACGCCCATGCGTTTCCAGACGCGCCGGAACTGCCCGGGCTGCGGCGGCTGATCCGGGAATCCTGGCAACGGTCCGCCCGGTTGAAAGCCAACCCTGACAACCCCGAAGCGCCCCTTGCCCTGGACACCGACGAGCTCGAGGAATACCGCCGGCAGCACCCCCTGGCCAGCATCATGCCCGTGATCCACAAACTCCTGGTCCAGCCCAGCCACGACAGTGGCCTGCTCGTTGCCGTGGGTGATGAAGTGGGCCGGCTGCTCTGGGTGGAAGGCGATCCGGCCCTGCAGCGCCGTGCCGAAGGCATGATGTTCGTGCCGGGCGCCGACTGGTCAGAGGCCACCGTGGGCACCAGCGCTCCCGGCACTGCCCTGGCACTGGGCCGCGGCATCCAGATTTCCGGGGCGGAGCATTACCAGCGGTCCGTGCACGCGTGGAGCTGCACCGCCGTCCCGTTCCACGATCCGGATTCCGGTGCGCTGCTGGGCGTGGTGGACATCACGGGCGAGGCCAGCGCGGTGGCGCCCCACACGCTGTCCCTCGTTGAAGCGACCGTCGCTGCCGCGCAGGCGCAGCTCCGTGTTGAGCGGCTGCAGCTGGCGGCAATCCTTGCCAGCCGGCCGGCCCGACGGCGGAACAACAGTTCCGCGGCCAGGCCCGGTTCTGCCGGGGGAGCAGGCGCCGGGGGCGCGAAGGAAGGCAGCCTGTACCGCAACAGCCTCCAGCTTCTGGGCCGGGACCAGGCGTTGCTCAGCATCGAAGGCAAAACGGTGGCGCTGTCCGCCCGGCACAGTGAAATCCTCGCCCTGCTCAGCACGCACCCCGCCGGGCTGAGCGCCGAGGAGCTCAGCGTCCTGCTCTACCCGGGCGACGGCCCCACGATGACGCTCCGCGCGGAAATGGTCCGGCTGCGCAAGATCCTCCAGCAGCTCAATCCGGCCGCCGTCCCGGAATCCAGGCCGTACAAACTCACCATGGACCTGGTCCCGGACAGCGGGCAGGTGCTGAACTGCCTGCAGCGCGGCGCCCACCGGATTGCGCTGGAAATCTACCGAGGCGCGGTGCTGCCGCGCTCCGACGCGCCGGGCATCATCGACCTCCGCGACAGGGTCTCCTCGCTCATGCGCGAAGCGGTCCTGACGGACGGCAGTGCCGAGACGCTGCTCAAGTACGCTGCCCTCCCGGAGGCAAGGGACGACGTCGACGTCCGGACTGCCGCCCTGAAGCTGCTGCCGGCGCGCTCGCCCAAGCGGGCCGCCGTCGTCGCGGACCTTGAGCGGCTGGAAGCGGAACTGAGCGCCTCCCCACCTGCCCCCTAACCTCGCAAGCTCGGCCAGGGAACCCGGCAGGCGTGGCCCCAGGCTGAATCCCCAGTGAGCTGGCTCACACCGGCGCAACCTGACTGCAACCTTCACCCTCCTACGCTGGAACCAACGGCGGCCGCCATCATCAGGCGTCACCTTTCATGCAGAGCAAAGGAGCTAGCAATGACTGTTTACGCACAGCCCGGTACCGAGGGTTCGAAGGTCACGTTCAAGGACCGCTACGAGAACTGGATCGGCGGCGAGTGGGTTGCCCCCGTCAAGGGCCAGTACTTCGAGAACATCACACCCGTCACCGGCAAGGTCTTCTGCGAAGTTGCCCGCGGCACCGCGGAAGACATCGAGCTGGCACTGGACGCCGCCCACAAGATCGCACCGTCCTGGGGCAAGACCTCCGTCGCCGAGCGCGCCGCCATCCTGAACAAGATCGCCGACCGCATCGACGAGAACCTCGAGATGCTCGCCGTCGCCGAATCCTGGGACAACGGCAAGCCGATCCGCGAAACCCTGAACGCGGACATCCCGCTCGCCGCGGACCACTTCCGCTACTTCGCCTCGGCCGTCCGCGCCCAGGAAGGCCGGCTCTCCCAGCTCGACGACGACACCACCGCTTACCACTACCACGAGCCTCTCGGCGTCGTCGGCCAGATCATCCCCTGGAACTTCCCCATCCTGATGGCCGTCTGGAAGCTTGCCCCGGCCCTCGCAGCCGGCAACGCCGTGGTCCTCAAGCCCGCCGAGCAGACGCCGTCGTCCATTCTGGTCCTGATGGAACTCATCGGTGACCTGCTGCCCGCCGGTGTCCTCAACGTGGTCAACGGCTTCGGCGTCGAGGCCGGCAAACCGCTCGCGTCCAGCCCGCGGATCCGCAAGATCGCCTTCACCGGCGAGACGTCCACCGGGCGCCTCATCAGCCAGTACGCCAGCCAGAACCTGATCCCCGTCACCCTGGAGCTCGGCGGCAAGAGCCCGAACATCTTCTTCAACGACGTTGCTGAGTCCGACGACGCGTTCTACGACAAGGCGCAGGAGGGCTTCGCGCTCTTCGCCTTCAACCAGGGCGAGGTCTGCACCTGCCCGTCCCGCGCCCTGGTGCAGGAGGACATCTACGATTCCTTCATGGCTGATGCGGTGGCCCGGGTGGAGAAAATCATCCAGGGCAACCCGCTGGACACCGAAACCCAGCTCGGGGCCCAAGCCTCCAACGACCAGCTCGAAAAGATCCTTTCCTACATCGACATCGGCAAGCAGGAAGGCGCCAAGGTGCTTACCGGCGGCGCCCGCGCCGAGTTGGAAGGCGACCTGGCCGGCGGCTACTACGTCCAGCCCACCGTCTTCGAAGGCCACAACAAGATGCGGATCTTCCAGGAGGAGATCTTCGGACCTGTTGTGTCTGTCGCCCGGTTCAGCGACTACAACGACGCGATGGAAATCGCCAACGACACCCTCTACGGGCTTGGCGCCGGCGTCTGGTCGCGGAACGGCAACGTCGCTTACCGTGCGGGCCGTGAGATCCAGGCCGGCCGCGTCTGGGTCAACAACTACCACGCCTACCCGGCCGGCGCCGCGTTCGGCGGGTACAAGTCCTCCGGCATCGGACGTGAAAACCACTCCATGATGCTGGACCACTACCAGCAGACCAAGAACCTCCTGGTCAGCTACAACGAGAACAAGCTCGGCTTCTTCTAAGCCGCCCTTAGCCCGGGCGGGGACGGGTCAGCACTGGTCCGTCCCTGCCTGCACCGTCCTGGCCACCCCTCAGGAAGGCAGCACCACCTCCACCGCACCACCGCTTTATCTACGCAAGGATTTCGCCAATGACGACGACAATGCAAGCAGCAGTAGTAACCGAATTCGGCAAGGATCTTCAGATCCAGACCCTCCCCATTCCCACCCCGGGCCGGGGTGAGGCGCTGGTCAAGGTCATCACCACCGGCGTCTGCCACACAGACCTCCACGCGGCTGAGGGCGACTGGCCGGTCAAGCCGACACCGCCGTTCATTCCCGGCCACGAAGGCGTGGGCGAAGTGGTTGCCCTGGGCGAGGGTGTCACCGACCTCGCCGTCGGCGACCTCGTCGGCAACGCCTGGCTCTGGTCCGCCTGCGGCGACTGCCAGTACTGCCGCACCGGCTGGGAGACACTCTGCGAGGTACAGAAGAACGCCGGCTACAGTGTGGACGGCTCCTTCGGGGAGTACATGCTCGTGGACACGCGCTTTGCCGCCCGCATCCCGGCGGGCTCGGACCCCGTTGAAGTCGCCCCGGTGCTTTGTGCCGGCGTCACGGTCTACAAGGGCCTGAAAATGACCGAGGCCAGGCCCGGACAGTGGGTCACCATCTCCGGTATCGGCGGACTGGGGCACATTGCCGTCCAGTACGCGGTTGCCATGGGACTGCGGGTTGCTGCCGTGGACATCGCGGACGACAAACTCGCCCTTGCCAAGAAGCACGGCGCCGAGCTCACCGTCAACGCGCTGCACGAAGATCCCGTCGAAGTCATCCAACGTGAAACCGGAGGTTGCCATGGAGTCCTGGTCACCGCAGTACACCCGTCTGCTTTTGGCCAGGCGATCGGCATGGCCCGCCGGGGCGGGACGATTGTGTTCAACGGCCTGCCGCCGGGCGACTTCCCGGCACCGATCTTCGAGATTGTGCTCAAGGGCCTGACCGTCCGCGGCTCGATCGTGGGGACCCGGCAGGACCTGGAGGAAGCCCTCGAGTTCTACGCCGAGGGCAAGATCCATCCCACGGTGTCCACCCGGCAGCTCTCCGAGGTCAACGCCGTTCTTGACGAGATGAAACACGCCAAGATCGACGGCCGCGTCGTCATTACGTACTGATGATGGAGGCGAGGCTTGACGCCGCAGTGACGCTGCCCGGGGAGGACATCTCCCGCGTGGCGCTCACCGCCGAGGCCCTGGGACTGCTCAGGAAGCTGTGGGGCCAGCACGGGCCCCTCATGTTCCACCAGTCCGGCGGCTGCTGCGACGGGTCCTCGCCGATGTGTTATCCGGCCGGGGAGTTCATCACCGCGGAAGCGGACGTACTCCTGGGGCTGTTCGACATCGCCGACGGCGTGCAGCCGCAGCCCCTCGAGTTCTGGATGTCCAGGGAGCAGTTCAACTACTGGAGCCACACCCATCTGACCGTGGACGTGGTCCAGGGCCGGGGGAGCGGGTTCTCGGTTGAGTCGCCGGAAGGTAAGCGGTTCCTGATCCGGTCAAAGCTGATGGACTGGCCGGTCTAGGCAGTTCGATGCTTTAGCCTTGAGGCCCTCCAAAAGGAGGGCCTCAAGGTGTTTTCCGCAATTAACTTCGCCACCATGGGCGTCTCACGATACGGGACAGTTGGAACCGTCCAGTGGCCGGACAGTAAAGTTGATAAGTCTGTTTCCATCCCCTATCAGGATTGTGGATCTCCTTATGAACCTTCTCCGGACCAAATCCATCGAGCAGTCCATCGCCGACGCCGATGAACCCGGACGCAAGCTCAAGCGGTCGCTCAGCAGCTGGGACCTGATGATCATGGGTGTCGCCGTCGCCGTCGGTGCCGGTATTTTCTCGGTGGGCGCCAAGGCAGCGGCCAACTTCTCAGGCCCCGCAGTGACCGTCTCGTTTGCCATCGCCGCCGTCACCTGCGCCCTGGCCATCATGTGCTACGCCGAGTTCGCCACTGCCATTCCGGTCGCCGGATCGGCCTACGTCTTTACATACGCCACCATGGGCGAACTGCTGGCATGGATCATCGGCTGGAACCTGATCCTGGAACTGTTCACCGCCGCGGCCGTGATCGCCAAGTACTGGGGCATCTACCTCAGCAAGGTGTTCGCGCTGATGGGGGCCGACGTGCCGCCGGCACTGTCGCTCGGCGGCGTGGACCTCTACTGGGGCGCCTTCCTGATCGTTGCCGTCTTCACGGTGCTCCTGGTGCTGGGCACCAAGCTCTCCGCCCGCGTGGGCAACGTCTTCACCCTGATCAAGATCGCCGTTGTGCTGTTTGTGATCGTCGTGGGCTTCACGTACGTGAAGTTCGAGAACTACACGCCGTTCGTGCCCGCCGCGGAACCCACCGCCGGTGGCGCCGCGGACGTCATGAAGCAGTCATTCTTCGGCTTCCTCACCGGCGCCGCGCCTGCCCAGTACGGCACCCTCGGTATCTTCGCCGGCGCGGCCCTGGTGTTCTTCGCCTTCATCGGCTTTGACGTCGTGGCCACGTCCGCGGAGGAAGTCAAGAACCCGCAGAAGACCCTGCCGCGCGGCATCTTCGGCGGCCTGGCCGTAGTGACGGTGCTCTACATCCTGGTGTCCCTCGCGCTCACCGGCATGGTGTCCTACACGGACCTCGCGGCAGCAGAAACGCCCACCCTCACCACCGCGTTCGAGGCCGTCGGCAACACCACCGCGGCCAAGGTCATCGCCTTCGGCTCCCTGATCGGCCTCACTACCGTCATCATGGTGCTGCTGATGGGACTGTCCCGCGTGGTGCTGGCCATGAGCCGCGACGGACTGCTGCCCCGCGCGCTGTCCAAGACCAGCGAAAAGCGTTCGACGCCGGTCCGCCTCCAGATCATCTGCGGCGCCGCAGTAGCACTTGTGGCAGGCCTGACCAACGTGGATCTGCTGGAAGAAATGATCAATATCGGCACGCTGTCCGCGTTCGTCGTGGTGAGCCTGGGCATCCTGGTGCTGCGCAAGAAGCGCCCGGACCTGAAGCCGTCCTTCCGCGTGCCGTTCGGCAAGGTCCTCCCGGTGGTTTCGGCCGCCCTGTGCCTGTACCTGATGACGAACCTCGCTGTGGAGACGTGGATCTTCTTCGCCGGCTGGCTGGTTATCGGCGTCGTAATCTACTTCGCCTACGGCCAGCGGCACTCCCGCCTGAACGAAAAGTTCGCCGCAGCAAAGTCCGCCGTGGACGCCACGGATTCCGGCGCGGATTCCAGCGCGGACGCCAGCGCGGACGCCCGCCTTTCCGGCAGTGATGCCGCAGCTGACGACGAGGTACTCGCCCGCCCGTAGGCCCGTACCCCCGCAGCCAACAAAGCTGCACAACAAGACAGAGGCACCCGTCCACCCTTTGGTGGCAGGGTGCCTCTGCCGTTTAACCCGCCTTTTGTGATCTGGCCGATAAGACCTATATAGTCGTGCTTGAAGTTTTCGGGATGTTGTCCCGATAATCGGAAACGTGCTTCGGCACCAAAGAGAAATGGTGAACTGTGGCTGAGAACGATGTTGTTCGCAGTAAATCGGCGGTCCTGGACCCCGAAGGCAATGAGGTGTCCCCCGGGGCCACCGACAAAGCGCCCGTCCGCAGGGCCGCATGGGCCGGCCTGATCGGCACCGCGCTCGAACAGTACGACTTTGTGATCTACGGAACCGCCTCGGCGATCATCTTCAACAAGATCTTCTTCCCGAACATCGACCCCGCCATCGGCATCATCGCCGCGTTCGGTGCCTACGCCGTCGGCTTCGGGGCACGCCCCCTCGGTGGCCTCTTCTTCTCCAAGTACGGTGACCGGCTGGGACGCAAGTGGGTGCTGGTTGCCACGCTCTTCCTGATGGGCATCGCCACCTTCGCCATCGGCCTGCTGCCCACGTACGAGCAGGCGGGCATCTGGGCCCCCGTGCTGCTGGTTGCCTGCCGCTTCCTCCAGGGATTCGGTGCCGGCGCCGAACAGGCCGGCGGCGTGGTCCTGGTGGCGGAAACGGCGCCGAAGGGCAGCCGCGGACGCTACGCCTCGCTCGTCTTCGTTGGTGCCGCCGCCGGCACCGCGATGGGCGCCGTCGTCTGGATCCTGGTGCAGATGATGCCCCGCGAAGCCCTGGAAGCCTATGGCTGGCGGCTTGTGTTTTTCTCGTCGATCTTCGTCACCATCGCCGCCTACGTGATCCGCCGCAAGCTGAAGGAATCACCGGTCTTTGAGGAAAAGAAGGAAGAAATCGCCGGCGTCATCCGCGCCACCCCCGTGGCCGACGTCGTCAAGAACGGCCGTGCGGGCCTGTTCCGGGTCTTCTTTATGAACGTGGGCGCCAACGCGCACTCCTACATCTTCCAGGTCTTCCTGGGCTCCTACCTGATCACGCAGCTCAAGATTGACGCGACGTTCATCCCCAAGGTCCTGCTGGTGGGCGCGCTCTTCGCCTGCGTCTCGGCGTACGCCTTCGGCAGCCTGTCCGACCGCTACGGCCGCCGCCGGATGTACCTCATCATCACGGCGTTCCTGTTTGTCTTCCCCATCCCGGCCTTCCTGCTGCTGAACACCGGAAACCTTTTCCTGATTTCGCTGGTGATCGTGCTCGGCTTCATCTTCGCCGCACAGGGATCCGTGGGCGTCCAGGCAGCGTACTTCCCCGAACTCTTCGGCTCCCGCTACCGCTACGCCGGCGTCGCCCTTGGCCGGGAATTCTCGTCCGTCTTCGGCGGCGGCATCGCCCCGCTCATCTGCTCGGCGCTGGTCACCGCCTTCAGCGGCTCCTGGATCCCCGTCGCCATCTACATGATGGCCATGATGGGCATCAGCCTCGTCACCACCATCAAAGCCCCCGAAACCGTCGATCGTGACCTGCTCACAGAAGAGGACGCCAAGTAATGCCAGCCACGCCCACCCGCATCGTCATCACCGACTGCGACCACGACTCCATCGCCATGGAGCAGGCCGTCGCCGACGCCGCCGGCGTGGAACTGGTCCTCGCCCAGTGCCGGACCGAGGACGACGTCATTGCGGCCGCTGCCGGCGCCGACGCCATCGTGGTCCAGTACGCCCCCATTACGGACCGAGTCCTGGCTGCCCTGCCGCAGCTGAAGGCGATCGGCCGGTACGGCGTGGGCGTGGACACCATCGACGTCGAGGCAGCCACCGCCCGCGGCGTCGCCGTCTGCAACGTGCCGGACTACGGCACCGAGGATGTCAGCGACCACGCCATTGCCCTGGCCGTCAGCCTGGCCCGCGGAATCACCCGGCTGGACCGCGGCATGCGGCGCGGGGAACACTCGCTGCTCCCCGTCCAGCCCCTGCACCGGATGTCCACCAGGGTGTTCGGCGTGGTGGGCCTGGGACTGATCGGCGCGGCCACCGCGCGCAAGGCCAGGGGGCTGGGCTACACGGTGATCGGGTCTGACCCGCTCGCCGAAATCGGTACGACGACGGCGGAGGGAGTCGCCGTCGTCGGGTTTGAGGAAGTGATTTCCCGCGCAGACGTGGTGTCCCTCCACGTTCCGCTCAACTCCCATACGCACCACCTGATCAACGCCGGCGTGCTTGCGCGGATGAAACGTGGCGGTGTGCTGGTCAACACCTGCCGCGGGGGAGTGGTGGACACCGCCGCGGTTGCCGACGCCCTGGCCAGCGGCCAGCTTTACGGCGCAGGGCT
The DNA here is from genome assembly GCF_001428335.1 of Arthrobacter sp. Soil762. Classification (GTDB taxonomy): domain Bacteria; phylum Actinomycetota; class Actinomycetes; order Actinomycetales; family Micrococcaceae; genus Arthrobacter. The sequence goes on along the minus strand of NZ_LMSG01000012.1, from coordinate 450,342 downwards.
GGACGTCTTCGAAGAAGAACCCCTGGCCCTGACCAGCCCCCTGATCGGCTGCGAAAACGCCGTGCTGACACCGCACGCCGCCTGGTACAGCGAGGAATCCTATGCGGAACTGAAACGCCGCACCCTCGAAAACGTCCTCGAAGTATGCGCCGGACGCATGCCGCGCAACGTGATGAACGCAGGAGTGCTGGTATGAGCGCGGCACTCCTGAACGGCACCATGCGCGCCGCCGTATGGACAGCGCCGGACACGATCGAACCGCGGCAGCTGCCCGTGCCGGACATCCCCGCGGGCTGGACGCTGATCAGGACGGAAATGACCGGACTGTGCGGCTCGGACTTTTCCATCCTGCACGGAACGCACCCCCGCGCCGAGGCTCCCCTGGTCATGGGCCATGAGATCACCGGCGTCGTGGAGGTCGCGGCCGAGACCGGCCCGGCGGCGGGCACCCGGGTCACCGTGGAGCCCCTCATCCACTGCGGCGAATGCCACCCGTGCAGCGGCGGGGACACCCACGTCTGCCGGGCGCTGAAACTGTACGGGATCGACGTCGCCGGCTCCCTCGCCGAATACGTGGCACTGCCTGCCTCCGCGCTCATCCCGGTCAGCAACGCCGTGCCCCTCCAGGAGGCCGCCCTCGCCGAACCCCTGGCTGTGGCCGTCCACGCGGTTTCCCGGGCCGGCCTGACCGGCGGCGAGGGGGTGGTGATCTTCGGCGCCGGGCCCATCGGTATCCTGACAGCCCTGGTGGCACGCCACCAGGGAGCCGGCAGCGTCCTCATTTCGGAGCCCTCCGAGGCCCGCCGCCAGGTGGCCGAGGAACTCGGTTTCGCCACGGTGGCACCCGGGGACGACCCGATCCAGGCCATCCTTGCCGCTACCGGCGGGGACGGCGCGGACATCGTCTTCGACTCCGCCGCCCACCCCGCGGTCGCCGCGATGCTGCCCCGGGCCGTCCGTGTCCGTGGCACCATCGTGCTCGTCGGCGTCTACAAAAAGCCCGTCGAACTGGACCTCCAGGCCCTGACGTTCGCCGAGAACACCGTGGTGGGCGTCCGGGTCTACACCAGGGCGGCCGTGGAACGCGCGGTGGAACTCATCGAGAGCCGTGAGCTGGGGCTGGACCGCATTCCCACGCAGGTGTTCGCCCTGGAGGACACACGCCAGGCCTTTGACCAGGCGATGGCGTCCGGACGCGTCCTCAAAGTCTTTGTCAGCCCAGCCGCGGCGCCCGCCGCGAAAACCCAGGAAAGTTCATGAACCCCACTCCACAGAAATCGCCGTTTGACCTCAGTGGCAAAACTGCGGCCGTAACTGGCGCCTCCCGCGGGATCGGCCTGGGCATCGCGCTCGGGCTGGTCAACGCCGGTGCCGGCGTTGTGGCACTCCAGCGCGGCCCCATGGCCCCGGAACTGGCAGCCGCTGCGGAAAAGGCAGGCGTCAGCGCCGCCGCGGTCCACGTGGACCTGGCCAGCGAAGAATCCGTTGCCGCCGCCACAGCCGAAACGCTCGCGGGACACCAGATCGATATCCTGGTCAACAACGCCGGAACCCAGATCCGGCACGACGCAACCGAGTTCCCGCTGTCCGACTTCGACCGCGTGATGGCCATCAACACCCGCGCCGTCTTCCAGCTGTGCCAGGGCTTCGGCACCCCGATGGTGGAACGCGGCGGCGGAAAGATCATCAACATGGCCTCTCTCCTCACGTTCCAGGGCGGCCTGCGGGTTCCGGCCTACGCCGCGTCGAAGGGTGCCGTGGCACAGCTGACCAAGGCGCTTTGCAACGAATGGGCGCCCCGCGGCGTGAACGTCAATGCGGTTGCGCCGGGCTACATCGCCACTGACATGAACGAGGCGCTGCTGGCAGACGCCCAGCGCCATGAACAGATCTCGGTGCGGATCCCGGCCGCGCGCTGGGGCACCGGCGGCGATCTCGCCGGTGCGGTGGTGTTCCTGGCCTCCGCGGCTGCGGACTACATCCACGGCGTAGTACTGCCGGTCGACGGCGGGTGGCTGGCCCGGTGAGCGATCTCCAGGGCCCTCCCGTTTCCGCCATCCTGCAGGCCAACCCTGTGGTGGCCGTCCTCCGCGCCCGGCATGCCCGGGAATACGCGCCGGTCATCGACGCCCTGGTCAAAGGCGGCGTCCGGTCCATCGAACTGACCCTCAGCACCGACGGCGTGTTCGACCTCCTGCCCGACATCAAACGGCAGTTCGGCGCCGACGCGGAGATCGGCGTCGGCACCGTCACCGCCGGCGACCAGGCTGCGCAGGCGCTCGACGGCGGCGCGGACTACCTTGTGACGCCCGCCATGGTGACGGACGTGATCCGCGCTGCGGTTGCGGCCGGCGTTCCGGTGTTCCCGGGCGGGCTGACCCCCACCGAACTGCTGACCGGCATGCAGGCCGGGGCAACGGCCGTGAAGCTGTTCCCCGCCTCCACCGTCGGCCCCAGTTACATTGGGCAGCTTCGCGGGCCCTTCCCCGACATGCGGGTCATTCCGTCCGGCGGCATCGGCATCGATGACGCCGCGGACTGGATCGCCGCGGGGGCGCTTGCCGTCAGCCTGGGCGGACCGCTGCTCCGTGATGCGTTCTCCGGCGGCGACCTCGCCGCCCTCACCGCCCGCGCCCGGCAGCTCAGTTCCCTGGTGGCAGACGCCGTCCAGGCGAGGGGTGCCCGGTGACTTTCACCGACGTCGTGACCCTCGGCGAAACGATGGGCCTCATGAAGGCCGAGACGCCCGGTCCGCTGGCCCAGGTGTCCTCGCTCAGCCTGGGCATGGGCGGTTCCGAGAGCAACTTTGCCATCGCGCTGCGGCGCCTCGGCACGTCGGTGACCTGGGTAGGACGCGTCGGCAACGACAGCCTCGGTGAACTTGTCCTGCGCGAACTCGCCGCCGAGGGCATCGTGGTGGACCCGTTGCGGGACGAGTCGGCACCCACCGGCCTCATGATCAAAGAGCGGCGCACCATGGACCAGCTCAAGGTCTGGTACTACCGGGCCGGAAGCGCCGGCTCCCGGCTGTCCCCGGAGGACATCCCGGCCGAGCGGATTGCCAACGCCCGGCTGCTGCACCTCACGGGCATCACGCCGGCGCTTTCGCCGGAGGCAGCCCGGGCGGCGCAGTATGCGCTGGAGGTTGCCCGTGAAGCAGGTGTCCTGGTTTCATTCGACCTCAACTACCGCGCCGCGCTGTGGTCCGCCGACGAAGCCCGTGACATCTTCCGGAACTTCATTGCCCAGGCGGACATCGTGTTCGCCGGGGACGACGAAGCCGCCATCGCGGTGGGAAAGTCCGACGACTCCCTGGAGCTCGCCCGCCGGGTCGCCGCTCTGGGTCCAAGCCAGACGGTCATCAAGCGGGGAGCCGCAGGCTGTGCCGCCGTGATCGATGGAGTGGAATACGTGCAGGACGCCGTCCGCGTCAACGCCATCGACACCGTGGGGGCCGGCGACGCTTTTGTGGCCGGCTACATCTCGGACCTCTTGGCCGGGGCCCCGGTGCAGGAGCGTTTGCTGACCGCGGTCCGCACGGGGGCCTTTGCCTGCCTGGTGCCCGGCGACTGGGAAGGCATGCCGCGCAGGCACGAGCTGGCCATGCTGGACGCCACGGAACCCGTGGCGCGCTGAGCGGGGTTAGCCCGTCAGCCGGAATTGATCCCGTAGCGGGAACTGGCCCCGTAGCGGGAACTGGCCCCGTAAAGGGACCGGCGGAAAGGGCCTGGATCGGCGTGTGGACGCTAGATCCAGGCCCTTTCAAATCCTGGCGGCAGGCAGCGGCTGAGCTCAGGCTGCACGTCCTGGAGTAGCGCCACGAGTGACTCAATCCGTTCCTGGGTCATGTAAACGCTGGGGGCCGAGATGGAGACTGCGGCCGCGACCCTGCCGAGCAGGTCCGGGATGGCGATGGCGACGCACGTGATGCCGAGTTCGTTCTCCTGGTCATCCAGCGCGTAGCCGTCCGCCCTGGCCTGGTCCAGCACCGCCCGGAAGGCGTCAACATCCTGGATGGAGCGCGGTGTGGCGATTGCCGCGGTATCGAAGGCGCGGACGGCCTCGTCATTTCCATACTGGGCTGCCAGCAGGGCCTTGCCCATGGCGGTGTTCTGCGCCCGCAACCGTGCCCCGGGACGGGACGCCATTTCAATGCCGCGATGGCCGCGGGCCTTGGCCAGGTACAGGACATCGTCGCCGCTGAGGATGCCCAGGTGCGTGGTGTCTTGCGTGGTCTTGGCGATCCCGGCGAGGATGGTCTGCACGGTGTCCGGGAGGCTGATCTTTGCCTCCGCCTTGGTGCCGAGCTCCAGCAGTTTGATGCCCAGGTGGTAACTGTGGTCCGGCTGCTGGCTGAGGTACCGGCCCGCCACGAGAGTGGTCAGCATGCGGTGGGTCGCCGAGCGGCTGAGACCCGAGGCCTGGGTAATGTCCTCGAGCCGGTGGGCGCCCGCAGCGACGTGGTCGAGCAGGCTGAGTCCGCGCTCCAGCGTGCGGGCCCCTGCGGGATTAGCTTCCATGCCCCCAATTATCCCACGTATAGGGAGCGATCCCATCTACAGGAAGCACGGCGTCACGGGGCCGCATGCCGGCCCACCCAGTCCACCAAGGGCCGCAGCTTGTCCCACAGCGCCTCGATTTCCTGCACCGCCGCCGGCGAATCCAGCCACTCCGGCTGGCCCAGCTCGATGCCGGCGGACAGCGACTTGTGCTTCAGCAGCTCCGCCCGGGGATGGTCCTTGTCGAAACCGCGCGGCACGGTCTTGAGCTTTTCGCCCTCCACGGCAAAGCCCGCGGCAGCCACGGTCTCCACGATGTGCCGCAGCGATTCGCCGGTCCCGGACGCATCCACGGAGTTCCGGAAGCGGGCCAGCTGGGCCGGCGAACTGGTGTGGCAGCCGCCGCCCACCAGCAGCCCCTCGGCGCTCACCTGGACGTAATACCCCACGCCTTCCTGGGACGACGCGAACGCTCCCTGGGCAGTCTTGTAGGGCGATTTGTCCTGGGAGAACCTGATGTCCCGGTTGGGCCGGAAGATCTTGCCCGGACCGAACCGCGGCTCCAGTTCGGCCAGCAGGGCGGTGACCGGATCCCGCACCAGGGTGTTGTAGCTGTCCTTGTGCTCCAGCCACCACTCACGGTTGTTGTTGTGCTCAAGGTCGGCATAGAACGCGAATGCCCCTGCAGGGATGCCCTGGAATGTACTCATGCAGTGATCCTAGGGACCACCGGGCAGCCCGGCCAGAGCGGCAGGCTCCTATGTGGAAACCAGAGCCATGTGGGAACAAGAGCTGGGTGGAAACAAGACCGCCCCGTCACGGAAACCGTGACGGGGCGGACGTTGCACCACAGGGGCAGAAAGGCTAGCCGATCTTGTTGGCAGCCTCGGCGTCGGAGTCAGAGGCACCGGCACCCAGGTTGGCGCGCAGCTTGGCGCCGAGTTCGGCGTCCACGTTGGTCCAGTACTGGATGGCGCGTTCCTTGATGTCGGCGTTCTTTACGCCGCCCACCGCACCGGTGATGGTGTCCAGCAGACGGGCCTTGGCGCCGTCGTCGAACACCTCGCGGTACAGGGTGCCGGCCTGGCCGAAGTCGCCGTCCTCGGCGTGGAGGGAGTGTGCGGAGAGCGTGAGCTCGCCGTCGTTCTCCCAGCCGCCGGCGGGGGAAGCCGGCTCAACGGCGGAAGGGCCGTTGAAGGAGTTGGGGGCGTAAACCGGTACGGACGGGGCGTTGAAGTGGTAACGCCCGGCGCCGTCCTGGCTGTAGTTGTTGACCTGGTTCTTGGGCTGGTTCACCGGGATCTGCGCGTGGTTGGTGCCCACGCGGTAGCGGTGTGCGTCGGCGTAGGAGAAGATGCGGGCCTGCAGCATCTTGTCCGGGGAAGCGGCGATGCCCGGTACGAAGTTCGACGGCGCGAAGGTGGCCTGCTCGATCTGCGCGAAGTAGTTCTCCGGGTTCTTGGTCAGCTCCATGGTGCCCACGTGGATCAGCGGGTAGTCCGAGTGCGGCCACACCTTGGTGAGGTCGAACGGGTTGAAGCGGTAGCCCTTGGCGTCTTCGTACGGCATGACCTGGACGTGCAGTTCCCAGGACGGGAAGTTGCCCTCGGCGATGTTGTCCTGCAGGTCGCGGATGTAGAAGTCCGCGTCCGAGCCGGCCAGCTCTGCAGCCTGGTCACCGGACATGGTCTTGACGCCCTGGTTGGACTTGAAGTGGTACTTGACCCAGAAGCGCTCGCCCGCGGCATTGATCCACTGGTAAGTGTGCGAGCCGTAGCCCTGCATTTCACGCCAGGAGGCCGGCAGGCCACGGTCGCCCATGAGCCAGGTGACCTGGTGTGCGGACTCGGGGGACAGGGTCCAGAAGTCCCACTGCATGTCGGCATCGCGCAGGTGCGTGCCCGGAAGGCGCTTCTGGGAGTGGATGAAGTCCGGGAACTTGATGCCGTCGCGGATGAAGAAGACGGGGGTGTTGTTGCCCACAAGGTCGTAGTTGCCCTCGGAGGTGTAGAACTTGACGGCGAAACCGCGGGGGTCGCGCCAGGTGTCCGGGGAGCCTGCTTCGCCGGCGACGGAGGAGAAACGGATCAGCATCTCGGTCTCAACACCGGGCTGCAGGAACGCAGCCTTCGTGTACTTGGAGATGTCCGAGGTGGCCTTGAACGTACCGAACGCGCCGCCGCCTTTGGCGTGCACTACGCGCTCCGGCACCCGCTCGCGGTTGAACTGGGCGAGCTTTTCGATCAGGTAGTGGTCCGTGAGGATGATGGCGCCGTCGGCACCGACGGATTGTGCGTGCGCGTCGGAAGTGACGGGCGCGCCGGACTGGGTTGTAGAGATGTTCGCAGTCATTTTTCTCCTATTTCTCGATTACTTGGGACGTTCAGAAGGAAGTTTTTGGGACGCCTGGCAGTCCTGGCAGATGCCCTGGTACATCACATCGGCGATCTGGATGGTCATCGGCTTGGAGTTCTCATCCCAGTGCGGGGTGAGGCAGGGCGCGTGCCCGACGGCGCATTCGACGTCCTCCACGCGGCCGCAGCTGATGCAGATGGCGTGGTGGTGGTTGTCACCGACGCGGGTTTCGTACAGGGCGGGGGAATGCGGCGGCTCGAAGCGGCGCAGCATGTGCAGATCGGTCAGGTCGCCGAGGACCACGTATACCGATTGCGCGGTCAGCTCCGGAAGTTCGGTGCGCGCGGCGGCCAGGATGCTCTCCGCGGGGGAGTGCGGATGGTGTTCGACGGCGGCCAGCACGGCGAGCCGCTGTTTGGTCACCCGGCGGCCGTGGGCACGCAGGGCCGCAGCCCATGCCTCGTGGCCGCCAAAGTGTTCATTCATGCTTCTATTGAAGCACTTATTATGAGTCGATCACAATAAGGCTTGGCTTACCTCCGGCAGGTCCAGGAATTCCTGCATGGGGTTGCGGGATTCTCCTGCCGAGCGGCCCATGGCATGGACTTCCAGGCCGCCGGGTCCGGGTTCGGGCGCCAAACAGCTCAGCCCGGTCACGCCGGGGCGGGCTGCCAGGATCTCGACGGCGGCGGCCAGCGCCAGCAGATGGCCGGGTGTCAGGCCGGGACCGCCCGGCGCAGGCGGCAACGCCGGCGCGAGCACCGTGTGGTGCGCCCCGGCCTTGAAATTCGGGGTCCTGGCAGTGAGTTCCGGGAGGGTGCCTTCCACCGGCGGGACGGGCTCCGCCGGGCGCGCAACAGCCAGCCGGCGCAGGGCGGTGCGGAGGCCGCCGTCGTACTCGCTAAGTTCTTCCGCTGCGGCCGGCACGCGGCGCTGAACGGGCAGGCGCAGCTGTTCGCCGGGCGTGACCGGCTCGGCGTCCCAGCGCCCGAAGACGTGGAACGTGGGCGTAGAGGATTCCGCTTCCGGTTCGCCGATGGCCGCTCCGATGGGGTGCCACTGGTGCGCAAACATAACGGTGCAGCGGCCGGCCCCCAGAACTTCGGCGAGGGCCTGCCGGGCGGTGTTGTGGCAGTGCAGCCAGTCGGTGGCGGAGCGGAGATCGAACGCCATGGCCGGATTCGTGAGCCTGATCAGGAGATGGCCGGCGTTCAGGGCGGTCCGGGGCCGGGCAACCTCCCAGCAAGCCGAGGCAAAAAGCAGCCGCCTGGACACATGCATTTGCCGACTCCTTTCCCCCGCCTGAGGATACCAAGCGTGTGACAGAACAGGACACTGCTGCGCCATTAGGGTTGCAGGGTGGGGAAACTGCTGGCCGATATCACACCGCTCCGGGAGAGCCCGGCCTTCCGCCGGCTCTGGCTGGGTTCCGCCGTCTCGGCCGTGGGGAGCCAGCTCACGCTGGTGGCCGTGAGCCTGGAGATATACCGGCTCACGCAGGACAGTTTCTATGTGGGACTGCTGGGTGTGTTCGCGCTGGTGCCGCTGGTGTTCGGCGGCCTGCTGGGCGGCTCCATCGCCGACTCCCACAACCGCCGCACGGTGGCGCTCCTGGCAACGTCCGTCCTGTGGATGACCACCGGCCTGATCGCGCTGCAGTCCTGGCTGCAGCTGGGAAACGTCTGGATTCTCTACCTCCTGGTGGCGCTCCAGAGCGGTGCCCAGGCAATCAACCAGCCGGCCCGCAGTGCCATCATCCCCACGCTTATCCGCAAGGAACTGCTTCCCGCGGCCAACGCGCTCAGCATGATGTCGTTCGGGTTGGCCTTGACGGTGGGACCCTTGCTGGCGGGGGTGCTGGTGGCGTGGGTGGGCTTCGGCTGGACCTACACCATCGACTTCATCAGCTTCGCGTTTGTGCTCTGGGCGGTCTTCAGGCTGCCGTCCATGCCGCCCTCCGGAAGCGCCGGACGGGCCGGAATCCGCTCTGTCATCGAAGGGTTCCGGTTCCTGGGCACCCGGCCCAACCTGCGGATGACCTTCATCATCGACCTTGTGGCCATGATCCTCGCCCAGCCCCGCGCCCTGATGCCCGCCATCGGTGCGCTGATGATCGGCGGCGGCGAAACCACGGTGGGCATCCTGCTGGCCTCCAGCGCGGTGGGCGCGTTCCTGGCCGGCCTGTTTTCGGGGCCGCTCGGCCATGTCCGGTGGCAGGGGAGTGCCGTGGTGTGGTCGGTGATGGGCTGGGGCGCCTCGATTGCGGGCTTCGGTGTGGTGGTGCTCCTGGCAGGACGGACGGACGACGGCGGGGCCACAGTTTGGCTGGTCCCGGCGGCTTTGTGCTGTGCCCTGGCCGGAATCGCCGACTCCATCAGTGCCGTCTTCCGCAACACCATCCTGCAGGCCGCTGCGCCGGACCACCTGCGCGGACGGCTCCAGGGGGTCTTCATTGTGGTGGTGGCCGGTGGGCCGCGCGTGGGTGACCTGCTGGCAGGCGGCGGGACTAAGATTCTCAGTGAGGGCTGGGTCCTGCTCTTGGGCGGGGTTTTGTGCATCGCGGTGGCCTGGCTGGCGGCACAGCTGCAGCCGGGCTTCCGGCAGTACGATGCCCGTGACCCGGTGCCATAGGGCCATGCCTTGTTGGGGCAACTTGTCGGGGCAACTTTGTCAAAGGCGACGTGGAGGAGTGGACGTGCACAAGCATTACAACGGCCTGAAAACTGCGGCGCTCTTCGGCGTCCTGTGGGCGGTGCTCCTGGGCCTGGGCGGACTGATCGGGATCAATACACGCAGTTCAGCGCCCATCTGGATCATGGCCATGATCGGAGTGGCCACCACCGCGTACGGCTACTGGAACAGCGACAAGATCGCCATCCGTTCCATGCAGGCCTACCCTGTCACGGAGGCCCAGGCGCCACAGCTCTACCAGATTGTCCGGGAGCTCTCCGTCCGGGCCAACCAGCCGATGCCCCGCATCTACCTCTCACCCACCATGAACCCGAACGCGTTCGCCACCGGCCGGAATCCCAAAAACGCCGCCGTGTGCTGCACCGAAGGGATCCTGCAGCTGCTCGATGCCCGCGAACTGCGCGGGGTCCTGGGGCACGAGCTGATGCACGTGTACAACCGGGACATCCTCACGTCCTCGGTGGCAGCCGCGGTGGCCGGCGTCATCACATCCGTGGGCCAGATGCTGCTGTTCTTCGGCGGCGACCGGCGCAACTCAAACCCGCTGGCTATGCTGGCGATGGCCCTTTTGGCACCGTTTGCCGCCTCGCTGATCCAGCTGGCCATCTCCCGGACCCGCGAGTACGACGCCGACGAGGACGGTTCGCAGCTCACGGGCGATCCGCTGGCGCTCGCCTCAGCCCTTCGCAAGATTGAGCAGGGGGTGCGGATCGCGCCGCTGCCGCAGGAGCAGAAGCTGGTCAACACCTCGCACCTGATGATCGCCAACCCGTTCCGCGGCGGGGCGATGACCAAGCTGTTCGCCACGCACCCGCCGATGAAGGAGCGGATCGCCCGGCTGGAACGGATTGCCGGCCGGCCGCTGAACTGAGGCTGACTGACCGACCCGGGCGCCGCCGTCGTACTTTCAACCGTGACACGCAAAAACGCCGGCGCTGCCCGTATTCAGGTAGCGCCGGCGTCTTTTGTCAGCGGCAGAATTCTTGCGCCTCGAAAACGAAGGCCTGGTGGCTAGCTGCGGAAGTTGACGAACTGCAGGTCCGCCTCGTCAAAGTCCTTCAGCAGCGCCATGACAGACTGCAGGTCGTCGCGGGACTTGGAGGAGACGCGGAGTTCGTCGCCCTGGATCTGGGATTTGACGCCCTTGGGGCCCTCGTCGCGGATCAGCTTGTTGATCTTCTTGGCCAGGTCCTGCTCGATGCCTTCCTTGATGGAGGCTTCGAGGCGGAATTCCTTGCCGGAGGGGTAAGGTTCGCCGGTGTCCAGGGACTTCAGCGAGATACCGCGGCGGATCAGCTTGGACTGGAGGACGTCCAGCACGGCCAGCACACGTTCCTCCGAGTTCGCCTTCATCAGGATCTTCTCGCCGCTGAAGTCGACCTCGGCGCCGACGCCCTTGAAGTCGTAGCGCTGGACAAGTTCCTTCTGTGCCTGGTTCAGCGCGTTGGCCACTTCCTGCTTGTCCACTTTGCTTACGACGTCGAACGTTGACTCGCCTGCCATGATTCTCCTTGTGCCGGTGGTTGCCCTGACATTGGCTCTGCAGGGCGTGGATCTCTGCATTCCAGCCTAATACGGATCGCCCGCCTGTGGCGCTGGTGCGCGTGCGGCGCTGTTGTGGATTCGGGACTGTTCCTGATTCACAGTTCCCTCATAGCGAACGCACTGCGGGAACGAAGGCGGGCAGGCGAGAGTTGAACGAGTTGGAAACAGGCCGAAGGGAAAGCCATGCAACACAAAGCCATCCGTTACGTCACCCGAACCACCGCCGCAGCCGCGGGCGCCGTTGCCACTGCTGCCACGTCAGTCGCCGCTGCAGCGCTGGCAGGCTCCATCATCTTCAGCCCGGTCCCGGGTGCCTCGGCCCGCATGGAGGGTGTGAGCGAGGACCTGCTGCGGGCGGTCCAGCTGAACCAGATCACCGAGGAGCAAGCCGTGAAGTTCGAGGCAAGGCTGGCCGGACGGATTCTCGGCGACGCCTGAGTCCTCGGGTTTTCCGCGGAATTGCGGGGCTTCTGGCGGCATTTCCAGGGGTCTGCCGCCTCGATTCGATGTTTCGGCAGAAGTTCTGTAAAGTTGTCTTGCCCGCGGTTACTGGAAGCGGAACGGCCCGGAAACGGACGTTCTGAACACTGCAGCCGGGGGTGATCTTCTTTTGAAGTTCGGCAGATTACCCGAGCGGCCAAAGGGGGCTGACTGTAAATCAGCTGGCAACGCCTACGGGGGTTCGAATCCCTCATCTGCCACCCAAGGAAAAGCCTCCGGAACCACCAGGTTCCGGAGGCTTTTTTGTGCCCGAAATCGGGGAGAAACCGTCGTCGACAGCAGCGTTGGCCCGGGCGTAGGCTGGCACCATCGGCGCATGTGACCCCGATGCCCTGCGTCGATACATCAATCGATGAAGGAGAACCATGAGCGTTGTACGTGAATTTATGACCACGGATGCACAGTGTATTAAGGAGCATCAGTCCCTCGCAGATGCCGCCCGGATGATGTTGGATCTGGATTGTGGATCGCTGCCGATCTGCGGCGATGACGGCAAGTTGAAGGGCATGATCACCGACCGCGACATCGTGCTCAGGTGCGTTGCTGCCGGCCGTGATCCCCGCGAGATGTTGGCCAGCGAACTGGCCGCCGGCAAGCCCTACTGGGTGGATGCCGACGCCAGCGTTGACGCAGCCATCGAAATCATGGAGAGGTACCAGGTCAGGCGCCTCCCGGTCATCGTCGACCACAGGATGGTCGGCATCATCAGCCAGGGCGACATTGCGCGGAACTACTCCGAGGAGCGAGTGGGCGAACTGGTGGAGCACATCTCGGAACGCCACCCTATGCCTGCATAGTCTGACTAATTCCCGCATGGCCTTGTTCGCGGCTCCTTACCTGAAAGGTTCGGAACCGCGAACAAGCTTTGGAAACCCTGGACCGCGAAAACCCGGCCGGACCAGAGCCTAGTTCAGGGCGATCAGGAGCATCTGGTTGGTCCCCGGGATGCACGTCTGCAGGATGGCCCGGGGGAATCCGCCGAATACAGCGATGACATCGTTGGTGGTTCCCGGGTTGGGGACCTGGCCCCTGGCTGTCGCCGTGTATGTCCCGTAACCCGGAATGCTGACGGTCTCGCCCACGCCGATGCCGGAGAAGCGCGCCCACCCGCCGCAGAAGTCGTGCTCCGTGATGAACAGCGAATAGCCGTCATTGGGTGTGTAGTGGATCGGCCCGATGCACGCGTCCACCATGGCCTGTCCGCCAGCGCCCGCGACATAGATGGTGCGGACAGCGGGCGCGGCCTGGACCGGCGCCGGGGCGGGGATGTAGGCCGGTGATCCAGCAGCGGGTGCAGCGGCGGCCGCAGCCGGAGCGGACGCGGAAACCTCGACGGCGGGTCCCGTCAGTTTCAGCGTCTGGCCCGGGACGATGATGCTGTAATAGCCCAGCCCGTTGGCGGCCAGCATCGCGTTTGTGTCAACCCCGTACCTGGCCGCGATCCCACCCACTGTGTCGCCGGGAACCACTGTGTAGAGGTTGGGGTCGCCCGCGGGTGCCGGAGCAGGTTCGGGAGCTGGTGGCGGGGGAGCCTCTGCCGGCGCCGCAGGCACTGCAGCTGCGACCTCCGGCTGCGCAGTGCCAGCTCCCGCACTGCCAAACTCAACGGACCCAACATAGGGCGCATCCAACGGCACCGCGGCCAAAGGCCGGGCAACGCGCACAACTGGCGCCGCCGCCGTCGTGATGGCCTCCGCCGGCGCTGACAACTTTGCCGCTGGGACGGGGCCGGCCAGTGCGCCGACTCCGAAGGCGGAAATCACGGCGGCGGTGGCCATGCCGGCCCACAGCTTGTTGCTGATCGGCCGGCGTCCCGGTGTCAGGAGGTCGGCCCGCGGGACATCGGTTTCGAAATTACGGCGGGGTGGTTCGGGAACAGGTGCGGTCAACTGGAACATGGGTGGCCCATCGCAGGTCGGTCCGGCAACAGGGCGGCAGTGGTGCCGCGAGTTCCAATGCAGGACGGATCGAGGAGTGATGCGCTGCGCGGTGCCGGTCTATGACGGAACCGCGCACGGAAAGCGCGCATGATGGGAGCGCCCGCATACCCAGAAGATACGGATGCCCCGCTATGAAGCGGCATCATCCACCCCAGCTCGGAGGATGCGCCGGCAACTTTGTTTGGCCCTAGGAATTTCGAGTCTAGGAAGCTGCGCCAGGCACTGCACGAGTAGGCGTTACCTGAATTTTTCCGCCGAATACTTGGCCCCGCGGCGGCGACTACTCGGTGTCCAGCCGCCTGCCCCGCTGGACATTTCTACCGGGACATTCCTACAACGAGGGGCGGTCCTTGAGCTCGGCCACTTGGCGCCGCAGCGCAGCGATCTCCGTGGCCAGGCCGGCGAGCTCTGCCCGCAAGGGTTCCTCCACGGACTCCGCGGCAGCTTCCGTGGACTCCTCTACACGCTGGACAAGCCAGGAGGCGATGGACGCGGTGACCACACCCAGCACGGCAATGCCGCTCATCATCAGCGCCGAGGCCACCAACCGGCCGATCGGCGTCACGGGGTACATGTCGCCGTAACCCACCGTGGTGATGGTGGTGATGGCCCACCAGAGAGCGTCGCCGAACGTCAGGATCTTGGCGTCCGGGGCCGACTGTTCAACGTCCAGTGCCGCCAGCGCGCCCACAAATACCAGGAGCGCCGCCGATCCCGCCACGTACGTGACCACCCGGCCTCTGAGGGTCTCGCCGATGGTCCTGTGCAGCACCGAAAGCAGCGTGACCAGCCGGAGCAGGCGCAGCGGCGAAAATACCCCACGTCAGCCAAAGCACCGTCTCCAGCCATTCCGCGCCGCTGCCGTCGACGCGGCCAATCACCTGCCACGCATACGCCGCCAGGAAAACCAGTGCAGTCCCCATCAGGGGCCACTCGGCGAGGTCCCGGTAGCGTTGTTGCGTCATGCGCCACATCCTACGTGGCGGGCCGGACCTACGGACTTGCCAGCAAGTTACTGATGGGTAACATTGGAGGATGCACCTGCTTCTGCGAACCCTCCTGATGCTGTTCACGTCCGCCCGCCGCTCCGCACTGACCATCTGGGACGCTTCGTCCCTGCCGCTGCGCGTCCTGCCCACCGACATCGACATCGCCATGCACATCAACAACGGCATGTACTTTTCCCTCATGGACCTGGGCCGCTTCGACCTGATGGTCCGCAGCGGCGTATGGAAGACCATGCGCCGGCGCGGCTGGAGCCCGGTGGCGGCCGGGGAGACCATCGCCTTCCGGAAGTCGCTGCAGCTGTGGCAGCAGTACACCATCGAAACAAAGATCATCGGCCTGGATGCCAAGGCCATCTACTTTGAGCAGCGCATGGTGTCCGACGGCGAGATTTACGCGCGTGCCTACATCGCCACCCGCCTGGTCACCAAGGGCAGGCCGGTCAGCCAGGAGGAGATCCTGCGCGAATTCGGACAGCCCCCGGCGGACCTGGTGCTGCCCGAGTGGATCCACGAATGGCGTGAGACCAACGCCCTGCCCGGCAGCCGGACGCCGGCGCCGCACCTTTGGGACAGCCTCACCCGGGAAACCAAGGCCTAAGCGCCGGTCACCCGGAAGCTACGTGCCGACGTCGCGCCTGTTCACCGCGAACGCGGCCCCGGCCACCAGCGCCGCCGAAATTCCCCAGAGCCACCCGGCCGCGGCCCACTCCGCGCCGTTGGCCACCGGGGAATTTCCGTAAGCCCAGTGGTACGCGCTCAGGTCCAGCAGCCACTCCACGTCCTCGCTCTGCCGGCCGACGGCGTTGAAGACGTAACCAAGAACGCCGACGGCCGCGCCCGCGGCCAGCCCGTACGTCCGCCTGCCGGACACAGCCCCGGCGCAGAGCGCGGCCGTTCCGCTCAGCAGTGCCAGCCCGGCAAACAGCACCGCTGCGCCGAAGAGGTTCTCGGGCCGGATATTAAGCTGGGCGGAATCATTGAGCAGCCGGACCAGCACAAAGACCAGGGCCGCGAGCAGCACTACCCGCAGGAACAGGGACAGCGCTCGTTCCAGCACCACCTGGACGCGGGTCACCCCGTGGGCGAGGGTCAGCTCCAGCTGGCCGGATTCCTCGTCGCCACCCACCGCAGCCGCACCCCATCCCACGGAAGCGATGGTCATCAGCAGGAAGCCGATCAGCCCGAACAGCGTGGCCTGGGTGTACCCGGGACCGGTGGCGATCTGGTCGTAGTTCAGCGCCTTGGTCATCTCGGCCGGGAGGGCATCGATCATGTCCTGCATCTGCGCGCTCCCGCCGAGGGACGGGTACAGCGGCAAGTAGAGGAACGTGGCGGCGGCCAGGCCCGCGGCCCACGCCGCCGTGGAGCGCCAGGAATCAAAGAAGGCCCGGCGGAACAGCGGGAGTGTGGTGCTCATCGCGCGGCCTCCCGCTGTCCGGCGTCTGCGGGGCCGGTGTCTGCCGGACTTGAGTACATCTTCAGCACCGACTCCTCAAGATCCGGTTCCTCCAGCACCAGGTCGGTCAGCTCCAGGGTGCCCAGGGCCCTGACCAGCGGCTGGATGGCCCCCTCCACGGTCGCCGAAAGGGTGATGCTGCCGCCGGACTCCAGCACCTCAACGTGCCCGACGCCGGGCACCCCACCCAGCAGCGCGCCGGCGTCGTGCGCTGTTGTTCCGTTCGCAGTGAACCGGACCCGCCGTACCGCACCTTCCCGAAGCCCGCTCACTGACTCGACGGCGATGATCCTGCCGTCCCGGAGAATCGCCACGGTGTCAGCGGTCTGCTGGACCTCGCTGAGGACGTGGGAGCTGAGGAAGATGGTCTGGCCTTTGTGCTGCGCTTCCCGCATCATGGCGTGGAATTCCTGCTGCACCAGGGGGTCCAGGCCGCTGGTGGGCTCATCGAGGACCAGGAGCTCGGGATCGTGCATAAACGCCTGGACCAGGCCGAGCTTCTGCTTGTTGCCCTTGGACAGCTTGCGGGTGTGGCTGTCCAGGTCCAGGCCCAGCCGTTCGGCCAGCGCGTCGATCCTGCCCGGCGCCACCGGGCCGCTGATGGCCTGGTAGTGGGCCAGGAGCGTCCGCCCCGTGACGCGGCCCTCCAGGAACAGCTCGCCCGGAAGGTAACCGATCCGGCGGCGGAGCTGCGGGCCGCCCGCACGGGGGTCCTTGCCCAGGACCCTGACCTCCCCGGAGGTGGGGCGGATGATGTCCAAGAGGCAGCGCATGGTGGTGGTCTTGCCGGCGCCGTTCGGGCCGATCACGCCGAACACTGAGCCCGCTTCGACGGCAAAATCCACCCCGTGGAGCACCTCGCGCCGGCCGAATTTCTTAGTGAGGGACCGGGTGGAGATAGCCTGGGCCATGAACCCTCCTGTGTGCGGCAGTTGGCGGCTGATGACCCCAAGGGTAGGCCTCGCCGTGCCCGGTGTACACGGTCCCGCCACGGATATTCCCGATGACGCGGGGAGCGAACAGGGCGCACCCGGCTGGGACATCCGCCTGCGCCTCGCGTACCGTTGAAGGCATGGCTACCCTAGATATCACAGGTGAACAGTTCGCATCGACCATCGAAGGCAACGACATTGTCCTGGTGGACTTCTGGGCTGAATGGTGCGGTCCCTGCAAGCAGTTCGGGCCAACGTACAGTGCCGTTTCCGAGAAGTACCCTGACGTCGCCTTCACCAAGGTGGACACTGAAGCCCAGCAGCAGCTCGCCGCCGAGGCCGGCATCACGTCCATCCCCACCCTGATGGCGTTCCGCGAAAAGGTCCTGGTCTTCTCCCAGCCCGGTGCCCTGAACGCCCAGCAGCTGGAGCAGGTTATCGACGCCGTCAAGGCCCTGGACATGGACGAAGTCCACGCCCATGTGGCGCGCTCGCAGGCGGAAGCCGCAGCGGCCGCGGAAAGCAACCCGGCCGTCACCAGGAGCGCCGGCCCGCAGGACGGCTCACAGATCCCCGAGGCGTAAGCGCTTAACAACATCGACTGCTCCGTAAGGGCCCTTTTGAACGTTCAAAACGGCACTTACGGAGCAGTCGATCGTTAAAGCGAGGGTTACAGGCGTTCCAGCAGCACGGGCTCGGCCAGCAGCGCGCTGAGGGATTCGTTCAGGTCCTGGACGGCGGTGCCCTTGGAGTGCTTCGCAAGCAGTTCCTCGGATTTCCACTGTTCCGTGAGGACCAGCTTCTCTTCGGTGGCTTCGGTCAGCTCGTAGCGGATGCAGCCGGGTTCGTTCACCACCTCGTCGATGGCGATTTCCAGGGCGAGCTTCACGCGGAAGAACTCGCCGTCGTTGGGGATGAACGTGGCCTGCAGGTCGATGGGTGCACTCATGGATTTCACAATATCGGGACTCGGGATGCACGCCCGCCCTGTTTACGCGCGGACACCCTCCTGTTGCGCTTCTCTTGCGCTTTCATTGCCGGGGGCCAGGCGGTAGCGTGCCAGCATGCGCGCTTACACAGCCGGGGACACTGACGTCCCGCTCCTCGACGAAACCATCGGCCAGAACTTTGAACGGGTGGTGGCCCGGTTCCCCTTCCACGACGCGCTGATCGAGGCCGCGCCGGTCCCGGGCGCTGACGCCCGCCGCTGGAGCTACACGAAAATGAACGACGACGTCGATCGCCTCGCGCGTGCACTGCTCGCCTCGGGGGTGGCCAAGGGGGACCGGGTGGGCATCTGGAGCCCGAACTGCGCCGAGTGGACGCTGCTGCAGTACGCCACAGCCAAAGCCGGTGCCATCCTGGTCAACGTGAACCCGGCCTACCGCAGTCACGAGCTGGAGTTTGTGGTGAAGCAGAACAGCATGCGGATGCTGGTGGCGGCACCGTCGGACCGGAACAGCGACTACGTGGGGATGGCCCGCCTGGCGCTCGCCGGATGTCCTGACCTCCGGGAACTGGTGTTCCTGCCGGATTACGGCATGGACGGGCTCGACGCCGGTGACCCCCAAAGTGACGGGGAGCTGACCTACGCCGAGCTGCTCAAGCGGGCTGACGCCGTCGGCCATTCCGGCCTGAAGGCGCGCATGGCGGACCTGGACCCGCACGATCCCATCAACCTGCAGTACACCTCCGGGACCACCGGCTTCCCCAAGGGCGCAACCCTGACGCACCACAACATCCTGAACAACGGCTACTCCATCGGTGAGCTCCTGGGCTACACCGAACACGACCGCGTGGTGATTCCGGTGCCGTTCTACCACTGCTTCGGGATGGTGATCGGCAACCTGGCCGCGCTCAGCCACGGCGCGGCCACCATCATCCCCGGCCGCGGTTTCACGCCGGCGGCGGCGCTGGAAGCGGTCCAGGATTTCGGCGGGACATCGCTGTACGGCGTGCCCACCATGTTCATCGCGGAGCTGGCGCTGCCGGACTTTGCCTCCTACGACCTTGCCACGCTCAGGACAGGCGTCATGGCGGGATCGGTGTGCCCCATCGATGTGATGAACCGGGTGATCTCGGAGATGCACATGGTGGATGTGGCCATCTGCTACGGCATGACCGAGACCTCCCCGGTTTCCACCATGACCCGGAACGGTGACACGCTGCAGCATCGCACCGAGACTGTGGGCCGCACCATGCCGAATCTTGAAAGCCAGATTGTGGACGCTGGCACCGGCGAGGTGCTGGAGCGCGGCGAGATCGGCGAGCTGTGCACCCGGGGTTACGCCGTGATGGCCGGGTACTGGGACCAGCCGGACAAGACCGCGGAAGCCATCGACGCCGACCGCTGGATGCACACCGGCGACCTCGCCCGGATGGACAACGAGGGCTACGTAGTGATCGAAGGCCGGATCAAGGACCTGGTGATCCGCGGCGGCGAAAACATCTACCCGCGCGAGATCGAGGAGTTCCTGTACAGCCACCCGTCCATCCAGGACGTGCAGGTGATCGGGGTGCCCGATGCCAAGTACGGCGAGGAACTCATGGCCTGCGTCATCCTCACGCCGGGCGCGGAACCGCTGGACGCTGCTTCAATCGCGGACTTCTGCCGCGGGAAGCTGGCCCACTACAAGATCCCGCGCTACGTGGATGTCCGCGAAAGCTTCCCCATGACCGTTTCCGGGAAGATCCGCAAAGTGGAGATGCGCGAGGAAGCCGTGGCCCGCCTGGGCCTCTGACGCGCAGCGTCCCACAACCGGGGCCGCAAGTGTCCGTTCGCGCTGTCTGAGCCCCCTCGTTGAGCGCGAACGGACGGTTAAGCCACCGCTCCCCGGCTCAGGGTGCCGGGGTCACCCCAAGCTGCGCCATGATGCCGGCTGCATCGTAGTAGCGGCGTTCCTCCGTGACTTCCCCGTCAGCATTGAACGTCGAGAAGACAGCCGCGTTATTGATGAAGGAATTTCCGGTGGCGGCAATCTCGCCGCCGGGCGATGCCAACGGTCCCTGATGCGTCCCGCGCAGGGTGTACTCGGCTGCGAACGTCCCGCCGTCCTGGAACAGGGGCCCCACGGTGAGACTGACGTCCGGGAAGGCCCGCAGGAGTTCCACCATGTCCTGCTCAACGGCGTCCCGCCCCTTCAACGGCTGCGGGTAGAGCGGGTCGTGGACAACCGCGTCCGCGGCATAGGTTGCGGCGAAGGCCTTCGCATCATGAGAGTTCATGGCGTCTACTGACTTGGCAATTGCGTCTGCACTCATCGTTTGCTCCTTTATTGGTCCTGTTGTCCGTTGTTCGAGACAACTTCAGACTGCCCGGCTCCAAGGCCAGGCGGATGGGTCAACTGACCCATTTTGTGGCCTATGCCGGCGGAGCCCACCAGGCGGATCCGGGGCGGCCCGCGCCCGTAGTTCCGTCCCTAGAGAACGGCAGTGTCAAGTGCTCTAATTGAATCGTGGCGCTGGAGGAAGTGACAGCGAGAGGCTACGCGGCACTGGAAGCGGGGCGGTGGGTGGATGCGCGCGCCGCTTTTGAGGAAGTCCTCGCGGGCACCGGATCGCCGGGCGCGCTCGCAGGCCTGGGCGACGCCCTCTTTTTTCTCGGCGACCTCGGTGAAAGTGTCCGCTGCCGTGAGCGCGCCTACGCTGCCAGCCGCCGTGCCGGCAATGTTCCGGAAGCCATCGATTCCGCTGTGTGGCTGTGCCTTGTCTACGGGATGTCCCTCGGCAACGAGGCCGCGGCGCGGGGCTGGCTGGCACGCGCGGAGAGCATGGCCGGGCCTGACGACCGACTGTCCCGGGCCTGGCTTGATTTCTGTGCGGCGCTGCTGGCCACGGACGCCCATCACTGTCGCGACCTGATCGAGCGCGCGCTGGCCACGTCGCATGAATTGGGCGACCCGGACCTCGGCGTCTGTGCCCTTGCCGAGCGTGGCGTTGTCCTGGTCAAGGAGGGAGAAGTCCAGGCCGGGCTTCGCTGCGTGGACGAGGCCATGGCCAGCGCCCTGGGTGGCGATGGAACGACGTTCTACACAGTGGTCATGGCGAGTTGCTCGATGCTGACGGTCTGCGACCTGCTCAGCGACCTCGGACGGGCTACCCAGTGGTCGCTGGCTGCAGATGACTACATGCGGACCTACGGCTGTCCATACCTTTACGCTCAGTGCCGGATGGTCCACGGCCGTGTGCTCCTGCTGACGGGTCATTGGGCCGAAGCCGAGGCCGAGCTGCAGCGCGCGGCGGCGAGTACCGAGGACGTCTTCCCCGGTATGTACCACAGGGCCGTCGCGAGCCTCGCCGATCTCCGTGTGCGCCAAGGTCACTTCGACGAGGCCAAGGCCTTGATTGAGAGGATCGGCGCTCCGGTCGAGACCAGCCTGGTGGCGGCAGGACTGGCACTCGGAAGCAACGAACCGGCCGCGGCCGTGGCCCTGGCAGAGCGCTGGCTTCGTTCGGAAATTGAGGGTACCGGCGACGTCGTTCCTCCACTGCACGCTGGCGGGCACCGGACCTCCCTGGAGACAGCGAGCGCACGCAGCCTGCTGGTGGAGGCACAATTGGCAGCAGGAAATCCTGCCGCTGCTGCAGTGCTCGCCGAGCACCTTGGCGACCTTGACGCCAGCGCCGGAGGACTACGCCTGGTGTCCGCGCATGCCGCCCTGGCCAGAGGCCGGGTTGCTGCCGCCGAGGGCCGGCTGGAGCCTGCCACGGGCTACTTTGAAGACGCCCTCAAATGGTTCGGCCACTTGGAACTTCCGCTGGAAGCCGCGCGCACGCGACTGGAACTTGCGCGTCTTTTAGCCCAAGACCAGCCCACGCTCGCCATCTCCGAAGCCCGCGCTGCACTGTCAGCGCTTGACAAGCTGGGGGCGTCCCATGATGCCGATACGGCAGCGGCACTGTTGCGATCGTGGGGCGCCGGGGGCCGGTCCGTTCCCCGCGAGGCAGGCATTCTCACCCGGCGAGAGCATGAAATCCTGGGGCTGCTGGTGGAGGGCTATTCAAATCCTGAAATTGCGGTGCAGCTGTTCATCAGCCACAGAACGGTGGCCCACCACGTAAGCAGCGTGCTGGAGAAGCTCGGCCTTCGCAACCGTGCTGAAGCCGCTGCTTACGCCGCCCGCCTGGGCTCTCACTGATGCTGCTGGGCAGGGGCCCTAATTGATGTTGCGGTTGATGGCCCGCACACCCACTACAAGTCCGACGGCGGCCGTCACCGATGCGGCGAGGAGGCCCAGGAGCGTGTCGGTCCCGACGCTGCCGGCGAA
This sequence comes from Arthrobacter sp. Soil762, assembly GCF_001428335.1. GTDB lineage: Bacteria > Actinomycetota > Actinomycetes > Actinomycetales > Micrococcaceae > Arthrobacter. The sequence goes on along the minus strand of NZ_LMSG01000012.1, from coordinate 428,149 downwards.
CAGTTCGCGCTCGGCGTTCACCAGGTAGGTCAGGGGGTTGAAGAGGCTGGCGGTCTTCATCCAGTCCGGTCCGGCCTCGATGGGCAGCATGATGCCGGACAGGATCATCAGCGGGAAGAGCAGCGTCTGCTGCACGCCCCAGAAGATCCACTCCTTGTTCTGCGAGACCAGAGCCAAGGCGTAGGAGAGGGCGCCGAGCCCGATCCCGAAGATCCCCAGGATGACCAGGCCGAACAGCACATGCAGCGGGTAGAACACAAAGCCGAACGGGATGCAGACCAAGGCGATCAGCAGACCCTGCACCACCAGCGGTGCCCATTCCTTCAGCGCCCGCCCGATCATCAGCGACGAGCGGGAGAGCGGCGTGGCCAGGATCCGCTCATAAGAACCGGTCATCAGCTCGTACTGCAGGTTGGAGCCCGTCATTGACGTGCCGAACAGGGCAATCATGACCACGACGCCGGGCAGGAACCACTGCAGCGTGGACTGGCCGCCGAATGCCGGTGCTCCCACTGCCGCGCCGAGCAACGGGCCGAAGAGGCCCAGGAACACGAGCGGCTGGAGCAGCGAAAAGACCAGCGAGAAGGGGTCCCGCAGTGGCAGCAGCATCTCGCGCCAAAAGACGAATCTGGTGTCATGCAGGATCTGGACCAGGCCTGGCTTTTCCAGGACCTCGGTGCTTTGCACAGCCATCAGCGGTTTGCTCCTTCCCGCAGGTTGCGGCCGGTCAGCTCCAGGAACACGTCGTCCAGGGTCGGCGGTTTCAGCTCCAGGGACTGGGCGGGAGCGCCGGCGTCGTTCATCTGTTGCAGCAGCACCGGCGCCAGCCGGGCGCCTTCGGTGAGCCGGAGGCGGAAGCGGACTACGCCGTCGTACGAGTTTTCGTTGACCTCACCGCCCGCGGCGGCCCGCCTCAGCAGCCCGCGCACACCCGCGGCGGAATCTGCCGCCACCTCGACGGCAAGCAGGTCACCGGCCAGGTTGGCCTTCAGCCGGGCGGCCGTGTCATCGGCGATGATCTGGCCATGGTCGATCACAATCACGCGCTCGGACATCGAATCGGCCTCGTCCATGTAATGCGTGGTCAGGACGATGGTGGTGCCGTGCTCGGCGCGCAACCGCATGATGTGGTTCCACAGGTTCGCCCGGTTCTGCGGGTCCATGCCGGTGGACGGTTCATCCAGGAACAGCAGCCGCGGGGAGTGCATCAGCCCCAGCGCCACGTCCATCCGCCGCCGCTGCCCGCCGGACAGCTTGACCACGGTGCGTTTGGCGAGGTCGGCCAGGTCCATGGACGTGAGGAGCTCCTGTGCCCGGGCAGCGGCATCCGTGGAGTTCATACCGTAGAAGCGGCCCTGCATGATCAGTTCGTCGATGACCCGGAAGCTGTGGCCGCCGCCGTTGCCCTGGCCGATGTAGCCGATCCGGGCGCGTACTCCGGCCGGGTCCGCTGCGACGTCCACCCCCGCGACAGTTGCCGTGCCGGAAGTGGGCCGGAGCAGCGTGGTGAGCATGCGCAGGGTGGTGGATTTTCCCGCACCGTTCGGGCCAAGGAACGCCACAAGCTCGCCCGGGGCAACATCGATGTCGACTCCCTTGACGGCTTCTACCGTTTCCTTCTTGACGGTGAATGTCTTGGTCAGTTTGTCGGTGTGGATCATGGGTGACTCCAGAGAATGCGGAATTCCGGGGCTCTGGTGCGGGCTCCATGGCGCCACGCTATACCCATCCGCGGCCCGAGTCCACGGCGGAACCGTCAGTGCCGGCGGTGGTCCTGGATGGTCATCCGCGGCCCGAACGTCGGTTTGCGGAAGCCGCTCAGGCCGATCATCCGGACCACCCGCTGCCGGTGCCCCGTCCACGGCTCAAGCAAGGCCAGCATGCCGGCGTCGTCGGTCCGGCGGCCGGTGAGCGCGGCGCCCACATAGGCGGCGAGGTGGTAGTCGCCCACCGCGATGGAGTCCGGGCAACCGTGGGTCCGCTGCACTACTTCGGCCGCGGTCCACACCCCGATACCGGGAATCACCTGCAGCTTTGCTGCCGCCTCCGCGGACGGAAGGGCGGCCAGCCGTTCAAGCGCGACGGCGGATCGCAGCGCCCGCATAACGGTCGCCGAACGCTGGGGCCCCACGCCGGCCTGGTGCCATTCCCACGAGGGGATGCGCAGCCACTGCTCCGGGGTGGGCTGGAGGCGGAGCCCTTCCGGCGCCGCGCTTCCGGCCGCCGGAGCCGGCGAGCCGAACCGGTACATCAGGTACCGGTAGCCGCGGCGGGCCTCAATAACGGTGACCTTCTGCTCGAGGATAGTGGGCACGAGGCAATCAACCACCCGCCCGGTGGAGGGCAGCCGGACAGCCAGGTTCCGGCGTCGGGCGTCACGGACCATCCGGGGGAGCGTGGCATGGAAGTCCGGTTCGTCAAACGCTGACCAGTCGTCCCCGGCGCCCAAGAGCCGGGGCACGCCGGCGAGTCCGGCGGCGGAACCGGGACCCCAGGCCTGCGCGTCAACAGCGGCGTCAACAGCCCTATCTGCAGCGGCGGTGAGGCGCAGCGTGACCGGGCCGTCCGGCGTCGTAAACGCCGTCCATAACCCGTCCGGCCCGAACGAAAACGACGGATCTCCGGTACCCCGCAGGAGAGTGCCCAGCGTCTGGTGCAGGCTGTACGGGCCGTCCGGATGCCAGCGCAGGGACGCATCCGCGGCGGCGGCAAGCCGGGCGGGGGCGTCAAGGATGGTCATGTATTCATGGTCCCACGGTGGGCTGACAAGGTAGCTTCCGGAGCCCCTTACAGACCAAAGATGCCAGGACTAGACTCCATCGTGTGGCGCGTGGAGTCCGCGCCTTCCCCTCGCATTCAAAGGAGCATGCTGTGGCTGGAGTTGTGCATTTCGAGATTCCCTCCGATGACAAGGAACGCGCCAACACCTTCTACCAAAGCGCGTTTGGCTGGACCCTGACCCCCATGCAGGAGATGGACTACACCATCGCCATCACCACCCCGTCGGACGAACAGACAGGTCTGCCAAGCGCGCCAGGGGCCATCAACGGGGCCCTGTTCCCCCGCACGGACAACCTCAAGACCCCCATCATCACCATCGATGTGGAGGACGTGGACGCCGCGCTGGCGCAGGTCGAATCCGCTGGAGGTACTGTCGCCCAGGCCAAGGACGCCGTTCCGGGAATGGGCTATTATGCCTATTTCAAGGACACCGAAGGCAACACCATGGGCCTCTGGCAGACAGATTCCTCGGCAGGGAGCTGAGCCCCGGGCAGGACCTGCGGCGGCAGGCGGTAACTTTGTACCTATGAAGTACGCGCAGTCCGTCCTGGACCTCATCGGTAACACGCCGCTCATCAAGCTCAACCACGTGACGGAAGGCCTCAAGGCAACTGTCCTGGTCAAGCTGGAATACATCAATCCCGGCGGGTCCATCAAGGACCGCATCGCGGTGAAAATGATCGAAGAGGCCGAACGGACGGGCAAGCTCCTGCCCGGCGGGACCATCGTTGAGCCGACGTCGGGCAACACCGGCGTGGGCCTGGCGCTCGTCGCCCAGCAAAAGGGCTACAAATGCATCTTCGTGGTGCCGGACAAGGTGGGCGAGGACAAGCGCGCCGTGCTTCAGGCTTACGGCGCCGAGGTAGTGGTCACGCCCACGTCCGTGGCCCCGGACAGCCCGCAGAGCTACTACAGCGTCTCGGACCGCCTGGTCACGGAAATTCCGGGCGCCTACAAGCCCGACCAGTTCTCCAACCCGGCCGCCCCCGGCAGCCACTACGAGACCACGGGGCCGGAAATCTGGCAGGACACGGACGGCCGGGTCACGCACTGCGTGATCGGCGCCGGCACCGGCGGCACCATCACGGGCACCGGCCGGTTCCTCAAGGAGATCTCGGCGGACCGTCCGGAGGCCGACGGCGGCCGGGTCAGGATCATCGGGGCGGACCCCGAAGGTTCGGTCTACTCCGGCGGTACCGGGCGCCCGTATTTCGTCGAGGGCGTGGGCGAGGACATGTGGCCGGCCAACTACGACAAATCCGTCCCGGACGATGTCATTGCCGTCTCCGACGCCGATTCCTTCGCCATGACCCGGCGTCTGGCCCGCGAGGAAGGGCTGCTGGTGGGCGGCTCGTCCGGCATGGCGGTGGTGGCTGCGCTGCAGACCGCCCGTGACCTCCCCGAAAGCGCCGTAGTGGTGGTCATCCTCCCGGACTCCGGCCGCGGCTACCTCGCCAAGATCTTCAACGACCAGTGGATGCGTTCCTACGGCTTCCTCTCCGGCGGCGAGGAAGCGTCCGTGGGCGAGGTCATCAAGTTCAAGACCGGCGAGCTGCCGGACCTGGTCCACATCCACCCCAACGAGACCGTCCGCGACGTCATCAACATCATGAACGAGTTCGGTGTCAGCCACATCCCGGTCCTCTCGCAGGAACCGCCGGTGGTGATGGGCGAGGTCCTCGGCGCCGTGGACGAACGCACCCTGACCTCCAAGCTGTTCCGCGGCGAAGCCAAGCTGACGGACAAGATCTCCGAGCATATGGGCCCCAGGCTGCCGGTCATCGGCTCGCTGGAAACCATCTCCGCAGCCCGCGAGCTGCTCTCCGACGTGGACACCGTGATGGTGACGTTCGTCGGCGCCCCGGTGGGAATCCTCACCCGCCACGACCTCCTTGCCTACCTCAGCAACTAGCTAAAGGAACTCCATGTCTGTTTCTGAAAACCAGGGTTTCAACACGCGCGCCGTCCACGCCGGCCAGGCCTTCGAGCCCCGCACCGGCGCCGTGGTTCCGCCGGTGCACTTCAGCTCCACCTACGCCCAGGACGGCATCGGCGGGCTCCGCGACGGCTACGAATACGGCCGTGGCACCAACCCCACGCGCGACGCCCTGCAGGAGCAGCTCGCGGCACTCGAAGGCGGAAGCCACGCGTACTCCTTCAGCTCCGGCCTCGCGGCGGAGGACTCCCTGATCCGGGCGCTGACCCGGCCCGGCGACCACATTGTGCTCGGCAACGACGCCTACGGCGGCACCTACCGGCTCATCAACCGCGTGCTCGGCGACTGGGGGATCGGCAACACCCCCGTGGACATGGCTGACCTGGACGCGGTGCGCAAAGCCGTGGCCGCGAACAAGACCCGCTTCGTCTGGGTGGAGACGCCCTCCAACCCGCTGATGAAGATCACCGACATCGAGGCGCTCGCCGCAATAGCACACGACGCCGGGGCCCTCCTCGTGGTGGACAACACCTTCGCGTCGCCCTACCTGCAGACCCCGCTCGCCCTGGGTGCCGACGTCGTGGTCCACTCCACGACGAAGTACATCGGCGGGCACTCCGACGTGGTGGGCGGCGCCATCGTGGTCAACGACGCGGACCTCGCGGAGAAGATCGGCTTTGTGCAGTTCGCGGTGGGTGCGGTGTCCGGCCCCATGGACGCGTTCCTCACCACCCGTGGCCTGAAGACACTCGGCGTGCGCATGGACCGGCACAGCGACAACGGCCAGGCTGTGGCCGAATGGTTGCTCGGGCGCCCCGAGGTGGAGGCCGTCCTGTACCCGGGCCTGCCCTCCCACCCCGGCCACGAGCTGGCGAAGAAGCAGATGAAGAAGTTCGGCGGCATGGTGTCCGTCCAGTTCAAGGGCGGAGAGGCGGCGGCCCGCACGGTCGCGGAAAACACGCAGGTGTTCACGCTGGCGGAATCCCTGGGCGGCATCGAATCGCTGATGAACTACCCCTCCGAGATGACCCACGCATCGGTCAAGGGCACGGAACTGGCTGTTCCGGTCAACCTGATCCGGCTGTCCTGTGGCATCGAGGACGTGGAAGACCTCATCGCCGACCTCGAGCGCGCCTTCACCTTCCTCAAGTAGCGCCGCGCTCCGGTAACACCGCGCTCGCCAACCAGAGGCACCCTGGCTTTCTTCAAGAAAGTTAGCTAGGGTGCCTTTATGGTTCTCCGCTCCGACTGGTCCCAGCGCAACTGCAGCATGGCACGAGGTCTCGACATTTTGGGTGACCCCTGGAGCATGCTGGTGCTCCGCGAGGTCTTTTTCGGCAACGGGCGCTTCGACGCAATGAAGGCCCGGCTCGCCGTCGCGGACTCGGTGCTCACCAGGCGCCTGGCGGGTCTCGTGGAGTCGGGGCTGCTTGAGAAGAAGGCGTACGACGACGGCGGCCGCCCCCGCCAGGAGTACGTCCTGACTCCTAAGGGTGAGGACGCCCTCCCGGTCCTGAACGCCGTGGTTATGTGGGCGGAAAAGCACCTCCCGGCACCTTCTGACCAGGCCCACATGTTCGTCATCCACTCCGGCTGCGGCCAGCGGACCGGCTCCGCGGACACCTGCACCGGCTGCGGGGAACGGCTCACGGCCGCCAACACCAGCTGGCACAGTCTCACCCGGACGGACGCCCCCGTCCAGCTGGCCACGGCCGCATGAGTGCCACCGAAACCACGCGCCGCCGGCGACTGCACCCCGCCTGGATCGTCGCGGCCGTCGCCTTCCTGGCCCTCGTGGGCGCCGCCGGATTCCGGGCCGCCCCGGGTGTCCTCATGGTGCCGCTGCAGCAGGAGTTCGGCTGGTCCACCACCGTCCTGTCCGCGGCCGTCAGCATCAACCTGGTGCTGTTTGGCCTGACCGCCCCCTTCGCCGCGGCCCTGATGGAACGGTTCGGGATCCGGGCCGTCACCGCCACCGCCCTGGTGATGATCGGCGCCGGCAGCGCGCTCACGGTCCTGGTCACCCAGTCCTGGCAGATCCTCCTGACCTGGGGACTGCTGATCGGGCTCGGCACCGGCTCCATGGCGCTCGTCTTTGCCGCCACCATCGCCAACACCTGGTTCTCCAAGAGCCGGGGCCTGGTGATCGGCATCCTGACCGCCGGCAGCGCCGCGGGCCAGCTGGTCTTCCTGCCGTTCATCGCCATGCTGGCCCAGGATCCGGGCTGGCGGCAGGCTTCGCTGCTGATCGCCGCCGGCGCGCTGGCGGTGGTTCCGCTGGTGCTGAAGTTCCTGAAAAACTCACCGGCCGACGTCGGCGCCTTGCCCTACGGTGAAACGGCACCTGAGGAGGGAACGGCCGGGTCCCCCGCTATGGCACCTGACACCGTGGAAAGCGGGCGCAGCAGCAACGCCGCAGTGCGCGCCCTCCAGGTACTCAAACGGGCCAGCAGAGTACGGACCTTCTGGGCGCTCGTGGCCGGTTTTGCGATCTGCGGGGCAACCACGAACGGGCTGATCGGCACCCACTTCATCCCCTCTGCCCACGACCACGGCATGCCCGAAACCACCGCTGCCGGGCTGCTCGCCGTCGTCGGGATCTTCGACATTCTGGGCACCATCGCCTCCGGCTGGCTGACCGACCGCTACAACCCCAAAATCCTGCTGGCCGTCTATTACCAGTTCCGGGGGATCGGCCTGCTGGTGCTGCCGCTGCTCCTGAGCGCCACCGTCCAGCCGAGCATGATCGTTTTTGTGGTGATCTACGGCCTGGACTGGGTGGCAACCGTGCCGCCCACCGCGGCAATCTGCCGGAAAACGTTCGGCGCGGACGGCAGCGTGGTGTTCGGCTGGGTGTTCGCGGCCCACCAGCTGGGCGCGGCCGCTGCTGCCCTCGGCGCCGGCGCCATCCGGGACGCCACCGGCCAGTACACCTACGCCTGGTTCGGCGCGGCCGCCATGTGCACCATCGCCGCCGTGATCAGCGCGACCATCCGCAAGGACGCAGGCGCCAAGGAACCCGTCCCGGTCGGAGCTGCGTAACCCGGTCCGGAACGCGTCGAGATGGCACTTCGCGGCAGTCGCGGCCTGACCTTGCCGCGAAGTGCCATCTCGGCGGCTACTGGGCCGTTCCTATGCGCAGCGTCAGCGTGCGGGCCTCCGGACGGAGGGCGAAGTCCGGCCAGACGTCCGGGCCGCAGGCCCGTGAACCCAAACCATGCTGGGCGGCGTCCAGGTAGAGGTAGCTGTGCTCGCTCGGAGGCAACTCGTGGGGATGGGCTGCGGAGCTGACCTCCTGTGCGGTGTGACGGGCCAGGGTGAAACCGGGCCGGCGCCCGCGGGCATCGGCCACCGTCTCGATCCTCAGCCAGGGCGCGCCCGCGTTGTTCAGCTCCAGCGAACGTACGGCGCTGCGGTGCCCGCTCTCCTGGGGCTTCGCGTACGGCACCGTGAGGTCGTCGATTGCCGCCGAATACCGCCCGATCAGTGCCGCGTGCATGCTGTCCGGGTACGATTCCCGCGGCCCGGCACCGAACCAGGAGGCGCCGTCGACGGAGCCGGGCAGATCGAACCTGACCCCGATGCGCGGCCAGATCATGTTCCAGCCAGCGCTGGGGACGATGTCCAGGCGAAGCCACAGCTCCCCATCCGTGAGCTGCCACTGCTCTTCGACCGTCACGGAGTCAGCGCTGTCGGCCGGCGCATACCGTGTCCGGACCGCCACGCCTGAATCGTTCGCTGAGATCTTTTCCACGCGGGCAGTCAGGCGGTCCAGGCCTGCTTTGCGCCAGACCGAGGCCGACGTCGGGGCGGGCACGCCGTTTCCGTTGTTCAGCCAGGGGTCGGCGAGATCGTAACTGCCGTGGCCCGCTCCGCCGTCGTTGTCCGTCGGTGCACGCCAGAGCTCCAGGCGGGGACCGGCCACGGACAAACCGCCAAGTGACACGAGCCGGCCCTCCTCGAAGACCGCGGGTCCGAGGGTTACCGTTCCGGTTCCCAAGGATTCGGCACCCGCAGACTCGGCCCCCAGAGAGCCGGTCCGGCCTGTGGAAGCCAGCGGGCGCGGCGCCTGAACCGGTGCCGCAGGCTCCGAGAGATCCAGCTGGGCGGCCGAAATCACGTGCCCGGCCGGAGCCCAGCCGGTGTCCTTGCTGAGCACGGCTTCAACGGTGAGCCAGTGCTCACCTTTACCTGAGACGGCAAACGCCGGCAGCTCCAGCTGCGCCGATTCGCCGGCTGCAAGCGCCTTTCCGGACGCGCCGGCGATTGCCAGTTCGCCCGAGTCGCTGCGGACGCCGTCCACCTCCGTCCGCCACTGGAGCACGACGTCGGACGCGTCCGCCGAGTGCCGCAGATTCGCGACCGTGACGAATTGCCGCGCACCGTCGTCGGACGCTGTTCCGACTGGCACCCCGGTGCCGAAGCCCAAACGGATCGGCGCCACGATCTGCTTGTATTCGAAAAGTCCCGGAGTCGGCGTCGAATCGGAGAGGACCATTCCGTCCATCACGAAGTTGCCGTCGTGGATGACCTCGTTGAAATCGCCGCCATAGGCGAAGAATTCGGTGCCGTCTTCCGTGCGTGTGCGGATGCCGTGGTCCCGCCATTCCCAGACGAAGCCACCGTGCAGCCGTGGGTAACGGTCAACGAGGTCCTCATACTGGTCGATGGCGCCGGGGCCGTTGCCCATCGCGTGAACGTACTCGCACAGGATGAAGGGTTTGGTCCGTTGGCGTGCCGACTCGGCGGCGGAACAGTCGAGCAGCAGGGATCCGGAGTCGTCCCGGCCGATCGCCTCGGTCTCGGGGACGGAGGAGTACATCCGCGAATACACGTCCGTGTAGGCGCCGCTGTAGTCGCCCTCATAGTGGACCGGGCGTCCGGTGTCGCGCGCATGGGCCCACGCGGCCATTGCGGCGAGGTTGGCGCCCGTGCCGGCCTCGTTACCGAGCGACCACATGACGATGGAGGGGTGGTTCTTGTCGCGCTCGATGGTGCGCTCGATGCGGTCCACGAAGGCTTCGCGCCAGGCAGGATCATCACTGGGATTTCCGGCCCACTGCTGGGCGGTGAAGCCATGCGTTTCGAGGTCGCACTCAAGCACCACCCAGAACCCCATTTCATCGGCCAGGTCCAGTAGCCGGGGATGCGGGGGATAGTGGCTGGTGCGGATCGCGTTGACGTTGAACTGCTTCATAAGGGCCAGATCGGCGCGGGCAGATTCTTCGTCGAAGACGCGGCCCCGGTCGGGATGCGTCTCATGGCGGTTCATGCCGTGGAAAACCACCCTCCGGCCGTTCACCAAAAAGCGGTCCCCCACGATTTCCACGGTGCGGAACCCCAGCCGGAGGGAGAGCGTTTCGGCAGCGCTGCTCACCGTTGCGTCATACAGCCGCGGGATCTCGGCAGACCACGGTTCGACGGCGTCGATCGCCACCGGGGCAACGTCCGCCGCGGAGGTCCACGTGACGTCCACGCCCAGCTCCGGCACGGACAGCGTCACCGGAAAGGCGTCACCGGTTGCCGTGATTTCAGGGTCAATGGCGCCGGCGCCGGAGTCACCTGTTCCGGAATCACCGGAGCCGCTGAACGAGGTGCGCAGCCAGGCATCGTCGATGCCGCCCGCGGGCCGGGCCTGGAGCGTCACGTCACGGAAGATGCCAGGCAGCCACCACTGGTCCTGGTCTTCGAGGTAGCTCGACGCCGACCATTGGTGCACCCGGACGGCCAGCACGTTCGATCCCGGGCGGACAGCGTCCGTTACGTCGAACTCCTGGGCCAGCCGGCTCCCGACGCCGACGCCGATCGGCACCCCGTTGACCCAAACCTTGTACCGCGACTCGACGCCGTCGAACCGCAGCAGGATCCGTTCGGCTTCGGTCCATGCCTCCGGCAGTTCGAAGGTGCGCCGGTAGTCGCCGGTGGGATTCTCATCGGGGACGTTGGGTGCATCGGTGGGGAAGGGAAAACGCACATTCGTGTAGATCGGCCGCCCATAGCGCCCGTCGCCTTCCAGCACCCAGTGGGCCGGGACGACGATCTCGTCCCATGAGGAGTCATCGAAGGTCTCCTCGGCGAGGCCCTCCACAGCTTCGCCGGCGGGCAGGACGCCGCGGCCCCCGGGAGTTCCCGGTGCGCCGGGCAGGAGCCGGAAGCGCCAATTGCCGTTGAGCGACTGGGTGGGGGCGTCGCTGTGCAGCCAGGAGCGGGCGGCGGTCCGCCTGCCCGATCCCGGTCCGGGGTCGATGATGTAGGAAACATCGGCGGTGTGCCCGGATGCTGTGGACTGGGACATTACTTGACTGCTCCTTCTGTAAGCCCGCCGCGCCAGAAGCGCTGCAGGACCACCATGGCAAGACTGTGAGGCCCGACACATCTGGGACTGATACGAGAAAGGCTAACATAAAATTCGAGTACTCACTCGAATTTTGAATTTATCCCCCATATCCGCCTGTACACTGGCTTGCCATGACCACAAACGAGGCGAGCCGGCCCTCCCGGCGGGGACCATATGCGAAGTCGACGGAACGCCGGCAGGCGATCCTTGTTGCCGCGCACGCCGTGTTTGCGGCCCACGGGTACCGAGGCGGCTCATTGCAGGACGTTGCCGACCACGTCGGAATGAGCCAGACGAGCCTCCTGCATTATTTCCCGACGAAGAGTGATCTGCTGCTGGCCGTACTCGATTGGCGCGACTCGATATCCGGAGATGGCACAACGCCTCCCGATCCGGAGGAAACGCTCATTGACGCCGTGATCCGCCAAGCGCGCTTCAACGAAGAGATCCCGGGCGTCATTGAGTTGTACACCGTGCTTTGTGCGGAATCCGTCACGGACGGCCATCCGGGTCGCGAATTCTTCACAGAACGATTTGACCGGCTGCGGCGGAGCTACGCCCAGCGGTTCACTCAGCTGGCCCAGGAAGGGCGGCTGCGTCCCGGTGTCCAGCCGGAAGCCGCCGCGGCATCATTGATTGCCCTGTGGGACGGCATCCAAACGCAGTGGCTTTTGTCGCCTAAGAGCGTGGACATGGCAGGGTGCCTGCGTGGCTACCTTGAGCTGGTCGTCCTGCCCGAATAACGACATGCATAGCCCGGCCAGCTCCAACAGGGGAGGGGCGGGTGGGCTTACCGGAACGCGCCGAGGCCCGTGATGTGCTGACCAAGGACGAGCATGTGGACCTCGTCGGTGCCCTCGTAGGTGCGGACTGACTCCAGATTGGCAGCGTGCCGGAGCGGCGAGTAGTCCAGCGTGATGCCGTTGCCGCCGAGGATCGAACGGGCTTCCCGGGCGACCTTGATGGCCTCGCGCACGTTGTTCAGCTTGCCCAGCGAGATCTGCTCGGGCCGGAGCTTCCTCTCGTCTTTGAGGCGCCCCAGGTAGAACGCCAGCATGGTCCCCTTCTGGATCTCCAGCAGCATGTTCACCAGCTTTTCCTGCGTCAGCTGGTACCCGGCCAGCGGCTTGCCGAACTGCAGCCGGTCCTGGGAGTAGGCCAGGGCAGCCTCGTAGGAATCACGCGCGGCGCCCATGGCACCCCACACGATTCCGTAGCGGGCCTCGTTCAGGCAGGTAAACGGCCCGCGCAGGCCCACCGCGCCCGGCAGCATGGCCTCCGGTCCCAGCCGGACGCGGTCGAACACCACATCGCACTGGATGGAAGCACGCATGGAGAGTTTTTGTGCGATGGGGGTGGCGGTCACACCCGGCGTACCGGCCGGCACCAGGAAGCCGCGGACGCCGTCGTCGGTTTTGGCCCACACCACCATCACCCCGGCAACGGAGGCCAGCCCGATCCAGCGCTTGGCACCGTCCAGGACCCAGCCGGCGCCGTCCCCGGTACCGTCCCGGCGGGCGAAAGTGGTCATGGAGGAGGGATCGGAACCCGCCGTGGGTTCGGTCAGGGCGAAGCAGCCGATGACTTCGCCGGCAGCCATCCGGGGGAGCCACTCCTGCTTCTGGTCCTCCGAGCCCCATTTGTGGATGGCCGTCATGGCCAGGGACCCCTGCACAGAGACAAAGGTCCGGATCCCGGAATCGCCGGCCTCGAGTTCCATCGCGGCCAGGCCGTATTCGACGGCGGAGCGGCCGGGGCAGCCATAGCCTTCCAGGTGCATCCCCAGGACGCCCAGCTCGCCGAGTTCGGGAGCGAGCTCCAGCGGAAAAACGGCGTCGTCATACCAGCGGGCGATGTTCGGCTTGATCCGCTGGTCGGTGAAGTCGCGGATCCGCTGCTGGAGTGCCCGCTCGTCAGCGCTCAGCAGCGCACTAAGGGCCAGGACGTCGGACGGGTCCGGTGTCAGGGGCATTTCGGCGGTGACTTCAGCGTCGCTCATCTGTGTATCTTAGGCCGACGCCGGTGTGGCGGCCTCCGCCGTCGGCTTCCCGGTGAAGTATTCCCGCGTTGACGGCAGGAACCGGCAGACAACGGCCAGGACGACGCCCAAGGCCAGGAGCACCACGCCGCTGACAAACGCCCCGCCGACACCGAAGATCTGCGTGTCACCGTACGCCGGATCCCACATCTGGACAGCCGAGATGAAGAACGCCGCCGTGAGGATCAGCGCCCCGAGCAGCGGAAGGATGCCCCGGAACCAGAGGTCGCGGGCAGACTCCCGGAAAGTGCCCCGGAAATACCAGAAGCACGCGAAGCCCGTCAGCGCGTAGTAGAAGGCGATGAACAGGCTGATGGCGCTGATGGAATCGGAGAGCAGGTTTTCGCTGAGGAAACTCATGGCCACGTAGTACACCACGGCCGCTGCGCCCATGACCTGCGTCGAGAATCCAGGGGTCTGGTTGCGGGTGTGGACTTCGCCGAACCTCGGCGGCAGCGCACCGTGCACGCCCATCGACAGTGTGCCGCGGGCCGTGGGCAGGATGGTGGTCTGCGTGGACGACAGGACCGAGGCCAGCACGGCCACCACAATCAGCCAGCCCCACGGACCCAGGACCACGTCCTTCATCGCCAGGAAGACGTCGGACTGGTTCGCTTCGTTGCCCAGGCCAATGCCCTCGGTGCCAACCGTGGCGTACATCATCACCAGCAAGGCCACCGAGACGTAGATGGCCACCAGGACAAAGGCCGAAATGACGGCGCCGCGCCCCGGCGTGGTGGTCGGGTTTTCGGTCTCCTCGTTCACCGCCAGGCAGGTATCCCAGCCCCAGTAGATGAACAGGGCAAGGAGCGAACCGTGCACTACGGCGAAGGGGTCGGCGAAGGCACCGGCCGGGTTGAACCACTCAAAGTCGAACGCCTGGCCTGTTGTGGCTCCGCCAGGCACCCCACCTACGATCCGCACAATGATGGCCAGCGCGAAGATGCCCAGCGAGACGTACTGCACGTAGGTCAGGACCCGCTGGACGTGCTCGCCCAGCCGGATGCCCCGGTAGTTCACCAAGGTCATAAAGACAATGAACAGCACACCCGTGGCCGTGACCACCACCTTGTTTTCGGCCACTGAGCCGTCGCCGATCAGCAGCCACAGGTACTGGCCTGCCACCTGCGCGAGGTTGGCCAGGACCACGATGCCGGCCAGGGCAACACCCCAGCCGCCCAGCCAGCCCGCCCAGGGACCGAACGCCCGGCGGGACCAGGTGAACGTGGTGCCGCAGTCCGGTATGGCGCTGTTCAGCTCCCGGAAGGCGTATGCGATGAACAGGACTGGGATGAACCCGAGGACCAGGATCAGGGGAGTGTAGTTTCCGTTGACGGCCACGATCAGGCCCAGCGTGGCGGCCAGCGAATACACGGGCGCCGTGGATGCGAGGCCCAGCATGACCGAGTCGCCGAGGTCCAGGATCCCCGCCCGGAGCCCCTTGGCCGGGACGGCACCGCCGGACGGTCCGCCGGGAGCGCCGCCCGCCGTCGTCGTCTCCGCACTCATACGGTCACCGGGCTCTGGGATATCAGGGTGCTCATAGTGCGATACCTGCCTTGCTGGAGTGGGCCTGCGCTGAAAGCGGCGCCGGGGCGTCAATGGTGTTGGGCACAAAACGGCAGAAGTAATCGGTGATGGGGCCGTCCGATTCGCGGATCCCGCAGCCCACGGACTCGCCGTCCACCACCCAGAGGCCGAGGACGGGGTGGTTGCCGTCGAAGTCGGGCAGCGCATGGAACTGCTGGTAGCACCAGCCCTCATGGCCGTACCCGCCGGGCTGCTCCAGGCTGATGCCCGGGGCGTGGATCTTGATGTTGTCCCCTTCGCGCCCATGCAGCGGCTTGGCCACCCATTCCTTCAGGGGCCCGGGCTCGTTGAGGTAGGCCGGCAGCAGGTTGGGGTGGTCCGGGTACAGGTGCCACAGAGCAGCCAGCAAGGCCTTGTTGGAGAGCAGCATTTTCCATGCAGGCTCCACCCAACGGGGATTATGTGCGCGCTGCAGGAGCCGGTGCCCGAACGGCTCCTTCATCATCAGCTCCCACGGGTACAGCTTGAACATGGTGCTGATCATGAAGTTGTCCAGGTCCACAAAGCGGTTCAGGTTGGGATCCCAGCCGATGTCGGACATGTTGATGCCGATGGTGGTCCAGCCCGCCTGGCTGGCCACGTCCCGCATGTACGCGGCCGTCATCCAGTCCTCGCCGGACTCCTCAGCCTCGGAATGGGCTATGTGGAGCGTGCTCATGCCGGTGCGGTACTGCATCTTCTTCCACTGCCGGATCAGGGCCTCGTGGATGCCGTTCCACTGGTCCTTTTCCGGGAACACGTCCTGCAGCCAGAACCACTGGGCGACGGCGGCCTCGATCAGTCCCGTGGGGGTGTCCGCGTTGTACTCCAGCATCTTGGCCGGTCCGCCCTGGCCGTCATAGATAAAGTCGAAGCGCCCGTAGACATCCATGTCCGCGGCCTGCAAAGACTCAGCCGCGAGCTCCAGCGCCTGCGCGCCGATGCCGATGTTCCCCATGGCGCCCGTGGCCAGGAACCTGGCTGCCTCCAGGCACATCTTGTGCATGTCCTCGGCCGTGACCTCCAGCGTCTCCACCTCGTCCATGGTGAATTCGTAGTAGGCGGACTCGTTCCAGTATTCGATCTTCTTACCGTCGGGCATGGTGGTGGTGGAGAAGACCAGGCCCTGCTCTTCGATCTTCTGCTTCCAGCCGGGCCTGGGCTCCGATAACAACCGCTTCACGCCTAACCCCCCGTACTTGAGCCCTTGGAGCTGCTGCCAAAGCCGCCCCTGCTGACTGTGCCGCCCTTGGTGCTGTACCCGGTGGATGCCTTGGCGCCGCTGGGGATGGTGCTGGTATAGCTCGGATATGAGGACCGGTTCTGCCCCACCGCTGGCACGCTGGCGCCGCGGGAGTAGAAGTACCACGCGAATAGTGCGCCGCTCCGGCCGGCCGAGCTGTTGCACTGCGTATCCTCGACGCGTTCGCCGGTTTCGTCGTTGAAACAGACCTGGGCGTACTCGGGTTCATCCTGGTTGCTGGCCACGACGGCGGTGATGGTGCCGGCGAGGAGGGCCGTGACTCCCAACCCCACGACGACGGTGCGGCGTTGGGAGCGCTTCTTGCGCGCGGCCGCATCTTGGGTCTGGCGCTCGCGGTCCTTAGCGAACGGATCCACCGACGGGGTGGGCTGGTTCAGGAGTTCGGGGCGCAGCTCCGGCTTGGGAACCTGCCACGGAGGCGGCTTCGGCGCGCCCTGGTCCTTGCCTTGACCGGTGCCCTGGCCTTTGGCCAGGTCCTTGTCCGGACCGTTGCCTTGGTCCTTTTCCGGGTCCATGACGTCCCCCTTGGTAGTCCATGCTGAATGTGGGCGCAGCCGTGCGCCGGAAGCTCAATCCTGAAATCAGCGTAGTCTCTGCCCGGTCCGGCTGCGAGCACGAAACGGGTGAGAACTGCCCATCTCCGGTTCCAACGGCGGCTGGAACGCCGGGAACCCTACACTGGAGCCATGGAAACCGCATCAGTGCTAGCCGTCTGCCGCGTCCACCAGCTCCTTCCCGATGAAGGCAGCGTGGGAGTCACCGCCATCGACAAGCGGCCGGTGGAAGGTCCCGTTAAGGTACACAAACTCGGCCTCCACGGTGACGTCCAGGCGAGCCGGGTCCACCATGGCGGGGAGGACCAGGCCATCTACGCCTACTCCCAGGATGATGCCGACTACTGGGCGAAGGAGCTTCAGCGCGACGTCCCGCCCGGGATCTTCGGCGAGAACCTCCGTGTTGCGGGCATCGAAACCACCGGGGCAGTGATTGGGGAACGCTGGAAGATCGGGCTCGACGTCGAAGTTGAAGTCACCTCGCCGCGCGTCCCGTGCGCCGCCTTCCAGCGTCGGATGGGGGAGCCGCAATGGGTCAGGCGTTTCACGGAAGCGGGCCGGGTTGGTACCTACCTGCGCGTGATCCGCACCGGTACCATCCAGGCCGGCGACCACATCCACCGGCTTTTCGTGCCGACCCATGGCATCACCATCGGAAAGTGGTTCAGCGAACCTGACCTTGAGTCCATGGAAGCGTTGCGGGATGCCGACGCCGACGGTGAGATCCGCCTCCAGCCCGAGTACCACGACACCTTTGAGGCGCTCTTGCGGCGGCTGGGACGGTAGCGTTACGGCCTCAGCCGTATGGAACTGACGGCCGTGTGCGCAAGCTCACCGCCGCCGTCGTGCGTTCAATTAGCCGCAAAGCGGATCTGTACCTTACACTTGAAACATCCCCCACTCCGGAAATCCCTTATTCCTGCCCAATTTTTGAGGCAGGACTGGCAAGTGTTGGGGCCCGCTATTGTGATGCGGGCATTTTCATAGGGAGAGCCGGCTAAAGAAAACGCTGTACAGACTGCTGGGATAGCAGCCAAGAGATGCAGCGGGAAGTCCTGCCACGGGATTGCGAAAGCGCCGGACTTCTAAGTGACCGGCCGGTCAATGTATGCCCGGCACCCACGGCACATGTACTGCGGCTCCGCTCACCTCGGGTTGTGCCGCCTGGCCCCCTATGGATGAGGAAATTTCCCTATGCCCGAAAATCAAAATGACGCCACCGTTGAAGCAGTAACTGTCGAAACCGTCGCCGTCGAGTTCACTGAGGCCGTTGCCCCCGCAGCAGAGCCCGCCGCCACTGAAGCCGAAGCGCCCGCCGCTCCCGCTGAAGAAGCCCCCGCCAAGGTTGAAGAAGCGCCTGCCGCTCAGACCGAAGCGCCTGCTGCCAAGGTTGAAGAAGCTCCCGTAGCTAAGACCGAAGCTCCCGCCAAGGCTGAGGAAGCCGAAGAAGAAGAGGGCGTCAAGTTCGCCGACCTCGGCATCGATGCCCGCGTCCTCGCCGCCCTGATGGACGTCGGCTACGAAAAGCCTTCCCCCATCCAGGCAGCAACCATCCCGCTGCTGCTGGAAGGCCGCGACGTTGTGGGCCTCGCCCAGACCGGCACCGGTAAGACTGCAGCATTCGCAGTACCGGCCCTGTCCCGCCTGGCCGAGCTCCACGACCTCAACGGCCCGTCCCGCAAGACCCAGGCCCTGGTCCTGGCTCCGACCCGCGAGCTCGCGCTCCAGGTTGCCGAGGCCTTCACCTCGTACGCCAAGCACATCGATGACTTCACCGTCCTCCCCGTCTACGGCGGCTCCGCTTACGGCCCCCAGCTCGCCGGCCTGCGCCGCGGTGCCCAGGTTGTTGTCGGTACTCCCGGCCGTGTGATCGACCACATCTCCAAGGGTTCCCTGGACCTGTCCGAGCTCCAGTACCTGGTGCTGGACGAGGCTGACGAAATGCTGCGCATGGGCTTCGCCGAAGACGTGGAGCAGATCTTCCAGCAGACCCCGTCGGACCGCCAGGTGGCACTGTTCTCGGCCACCATGCCGAGCCAGATCCGCCGCATGTCCAAGCAGTACCTGAACAACCCGGCCGAGATCTCGGTCAAGTCCAAGACCACCACCGGCGCCAACACCCGCCAGCGGTACCTGCAGGTCATGGGCCCGCACAAGCTTGACGCCCTCACCCGCATCCTCGAGGTTGAAGAGTTCGACGGCGTTATCGCCTTCGTGCGCACCAAGATGGCTACCGAGGACCTGGCTGACAAGCTGAAGTCCCGCGGCTTCCAGGCTGCCGCCATCAACGGCGACATCCCGCAGCAGCAGCGCGAACGCACTGTCGAGGCGCTGAAGGAAGGCCGCATCGATATCCTGGTGGCCACCGACGTCGCGGCCCGTGGCCTTGACGTTGAGCGCATCAGCCACGTGGTCAACTACGACATCCCGCACGACACCGAGTCCTACGTCCACCGCATCGGCCGCACCGGCCGTGCAGGCCGTTCCGGCGACGCCATCCTGTTCATGACGCCGCGGGAGAAGTACCTGCTGCGTTCCATCGAAAAGGCAACGCGCCAGCCGGTGGAGCAGATGCACCTGCCCACGGCCGAGACCGTGAACACGCTGCGCCTGGGCAAGTTCGCCGAGCGCATCACGGAAACCCTCGAGTCCGAGGACGTTGCCGCGTTCCGCGACCTCATCTCCTCCTACGAGGAAGAGCACAACGTGCCGGCCTCGGAGATCGCTGCTGCGCTGGCCGTTATGGCCCAGGGCGGTCAGCCTCTGCTGGTCAAGGAACTGGCCGCAGCTCCCGATTTCCAGAAGCGCGAGCGCTCCAAGGACGGCTTCGGCTCACGTGGCCCGACCCGTACGCTCACCGAGGGCAACGCCACCTACCGGATCGCCGTCGGACGCCGCCAGCGCGTTATGCCGGGGTCCATCGTGGGCGCCATTGCCAACGAAGGCGGCATCTCCTCGGCCCAGATCGGCGGCATCGACATCCGTGCGGACCACTCCCTCGTGGAGCTCCCGGCGGACCTCAGTGCCGACCAGCTGAAGGCTCTGTCCCGCACCCGGATCGGCGGCGAGCTGATCCACCTCGAGCTGGACAACGGCCGCAAGCCTTCCGGTGACGGCGAGCGTGGCGGCTACCAGGGCAGCCGTGGCGGCGACCGCGGCGGCTACCAGGGCAACCGTGGCGGCGGCGAGCGAGGCGGTTACTCCGGCGGTGGCGACCGTGGTGGTTACTCCGGCGGCGGCGCCGGTGGCGGCGACCGTGGCGGCAACTTCAAGGGCAACGGCGGGTTCAAGAAGGAATTCCGCAAGACCGACGGCGAGCGCAGCTCCGCTGACCGCGGCGGCCGCTCCTTCAGCGACCGTAACGAGCGCAGCGTGGGCACCGACGCGGCACGCAAGCCGCGCACCGAAGGCGGCTTCAAGCCCCGCAACAAGTGGTAACCACTGCTTCCTAGAGTGAACTGAGAACGGGCCGGCTTCCTGCCGGCCCGTTCTGCTTTAAGGTTGCTGCTTAAGTTCGCTTGGTCACATCCCTTCAGGGATCCGTCCCCCGGCCGTGTCATGGGCCGTCCGGAGGGCCCAGGAAGCCCGAATTTCCGGCACTTTTGGCGCCTTTGACACCGTTCTGGAGCCGATTTGTTGGTGGCCAAATCTTCCGGTAGAGTATTTACTCGTTGCCCCCCTAGCTCAGTGGTAGAGCGCGTTCTTGGTAAGAACGAGGTCACCGGATCGATTCCGGTGGGGGGCTCTGGATGAGGGCCTGTGTCAAGGCGGTTTTTGACCGGCTTGGCGCAGGTTTTTCTCATTCGTGGCGGTGTAGCTCAGTTGGTTAGAGCGCACGACTCATAATCGTGAGGTCGGGAGATCGAGCCTCCCCACCGCTACAGGCTAAGCCCCCGGAATCCACGGATTCCGGGGGCTTTTCTGTTTCCCGCAAGACTGTGTGCCTGCCGCGGTGCAAGGCCGTGACATGCGCTGCTTTTCGCCGTAGCTTTGCTGCACGTGGCGATGGGGGATTGCAGTGGACTTCTTCGGAACAATCATGGGTCCGTTCAATTGGCTTGTGTCCGCCATCATGGTCGGAATCCACGACGTCCTGAGCACCATGGGCATGCCGGCGGCGAGCGGCTGGACGTGGACTGTGTCCATCATCGGCCTCGTGCTGATCATCCGTGCCGCCCTGATTCCGGTGTTCTTGCGGCAGGTCAGCGCCCAGCGCCGGATGCGGCTCCTGCAGCCGGACCTGAAGAGGCTGCAGGACAAGTACAAGGGCAAGACCGATCCGCTGTCCCGGCAGGCCATGGCCCAGGAACAGATGGCCCTCTACAAGGAACACGGAACCAACCCTCTGTCCGCCTGCCTGCCGATGCTCATCCAGGTGCCGTTCTTCTTCGCGCTCTTCCAGGTCCTCTCCGGCATCCCAACGGCAGCCAGGCAGGACCGAGGCATCGGTGCGATGACCCACGAACAGGCTGTGCAGTTCGACGACTCAAGCATTTTCGGAGCCCCGCTGTCAGCGTCGGTGCTGCACGGCAGTGCCGGCGACCCATCGGCGGTCCTGGTACTGACTATCGTGATGATCCTGGCCATGACGGCCTCGCAGTTCATCACGCAACGACGCATCGTGGCCCGGACCGTGCCTGACGAAGCCGCAGACAATCCCCTCGCGCGCCAGCAGAAGATAATCCTGTATGCCCTGCCGATCATTTTCGGCGTGGGTGGAGTCCTTTTCCCGATCGGCGTCCTGATCTACTGGACCACCACCAACCTCTGGACCATGGCGCAGCAGTTCACCATCAAATGAGTGGTGCGCCTATCCAAGGACGGACGACGGCGGCACAATGGGCCGCATGGGCCAGCTCATCTACTCAGGCATCGCCTCCCTCGACGGCTACGTCGCGGATACGGACGGCAATTTCAGCTGGAGCGAACCGGACGAGGAAGTCCACACGTTCGTCAATGATCTCGAACGCGATGTGGGCACCTACCTTTTCGGCCGCCGCATGTACCAGGTCATGTCGGCTTGGGAAACCTTCGATACCCCCGATCAGCCGGACTACATCCGGGACTTCGCACGGATCTGGCAAGGGGCAGACAAGGTTGTCTACTCCACAACCCTCACCGCCGTATCCACGGCCAAGACCAGGATCGAGCGGACCTTTGTTCCCGACGCCGTCCGGGACCTCAAGAACGCCATGGACGCGCACATGGGCATCAGTGGCCCCACCTTGGCCGCTGCGGCGCTCAACGCCGGGCTGGTGGACGAATGCCGCGTGTTCCTCAATCCGGTGGCCGTGGGAGGAGGACTGCGCTTCCTGCCGGACGGGCTGAACCTGCGGCTGGAGCTCCTTGAGGAGCACAGGTTCGGCAACGGCGTGGTCTACCTCCGCTACCGCACACGGGCATAAGGGGCAGAATGGGGGCATGACCAGCATCGCTATCATCGGCGGCCACGGCAAAGTGGCCCTCCACCTGTCCACGCTTCTTACAACCGAAGGTCACAGCGTCACGTCGATCATCCGCAACCCGGACCATGCCGCTGACGTCGCGGCTACCGGCGCTACGCCGTCGGTGCTGGACGTTGAGAATTCGACGACGGCGGCAATCGCCGGCGCCCTCAGGGGCCATGACGCCGTGGTCTGGTCCGCCGGGGCCGGGGGAGGAAGCCCGGAACGCACCTATGCGGTGGACCGGGACGCGGCCATCCGGTCGATGGACGCGGCGGCGGAGGCCGGCGTCGGGCGTTATGTGATGGTGTCCTACCTGGGCGCGGGGCCGGACCACGGCGTCCCGGCGGAGAACAGCTTCTTTGCCTACGCGGACGCCAAGGCGGCGGCGGATGAGTACCTGCGCGGCACCGCACTGGCCTGGACCATCCTGGGTCCGGGGACGCTGACGGACCAGCCGGGGACAGGGCTCATCGAAGTGGACCCCGGAACGGAGGGCAGCCGGGCAACCTCCCGCAGTAACACGGCCAGTGTGGCCGCCGCGGTGCTTGACCTGCCCGAAACGGCGGGGAGGACCATCGAATTCAGTGACGGCACACTCCCGATTGCCGCCGCCCTGGAGCCGCAGCCGTAGCGGGTGGCTTAGGCCTGCGTTGCGAGCTCCAGGTCCAGGGTGTTCTTTTCCACATAGTCGAGGGCGCACCGTACGGCGCCGACGGTCACGATCGAATCGCCCAGCGGGGAAACCGCCACCCGCGCGGGAGTGACAGTGTATTCCTTCAGGCGTTCGGCGATCGGCCCAAGCAGCACGCCCGCAGACTTGGCCACGGCGCCGCCGATGACCACCAGTTCCGGGTTGATGATGGTGGACAGAGCCCCGATGACCCTGGCCATCCTGTCGGCGAGCCGTTCGAGGATCGCCCGCGCCACGGCATCTCCGTCGGCAGCAGCCGCGAAGACCTGCTCCGCCTCGACTCCTTCGGCGGCAAACTCCCGGAGGGATGTTTTGGCCTTGCCGGAAAGGGCGTCAGCCGCCCACGTCCTTGCCAAAGCGGCGATGCCGTAGGTATCTCCCACACCCTCCACCATGTCGAGGAAGGCGAGCTCGCCGGCGCCTCCGCCCCGGCCGTGCAGCAGCCGCCCGCCGTCGATCACTCCCGAGCCGAAGCGCTCGCTGGCGAGGATGACCACGACGTCGTCCACGCCGGCAGCGGCACCCCTCCAGCGATCGCCGAGTGCGGCCAGGTTCGCGTCGTTCTCGAGCAATACCGTCCAGCCCCGCCGATCCCGCAGGGCAGCCTTCAGGCCGACGTCGAACAGTCCCCAGAAGTGCTGCGTCACCAGCACCTCGCCGTTACGGTCCACTGGCGCCGCAATGCCGGCGCAGACCGCCAGAACGGAATCGGGGGAGGCTCCCACGCTGTGCAGGGCCATCATGGCGGTGCGGTCAATGACGGCGATGCGTTCCTCGGCCGGGATGTCTGCTTCCGCGAACGGCTGGCTGGACCTGCCTAGGGCCTTCCCACGGAGATCCGACACCACCACGGTGGCCTTGGAGACACCCACGTCCATGCCCAGAACGTAGCCTGCGCGTTCGTTGAGTTCGAACCGACGTGCAGGCCGGCCTTTCTGATAGCCGCCGAAGGCCCGCTGGTTTTCCAGCTCCCGGATCCAGCCCCGCTGCATGAGGTCCTCGCATACCGCAATGGCCGTGGCCCGCGTGAGTCCGGTGGCCTCCATGACCTCGGTGACAGTCACCGCTTCTGAGGCGCGCATGAAGTCAAGGACGGCTCCGGCACTCACCCGACGTAGTAATTGGGGCGTTGCCACGGATATTTCAGTCATGGGTGTTGACCTCTCTGTGCTCTGCACCACATAATACTTGAGGAACTAAATTTAGATTCCAAATAAACAATGCTTGGCCAGGTGGGTTGGACGGCCGCCGAGCCACCAGTCTTCTCCAAAATCCTTCAGTCAGCCTTTGCAAAGGAGCAACAGTGAACCGCATCCCGAAGCACTGCCCGCCTTCATCACAGTCCTCTCCCAGCCGCTGCCGTACTTCGGCTCCCGCCCTGTGAACGGCGTCATGGCGGCCGCAACGCTGCCCAGCAGGCGCTCCCTCTTCCGGGTGGCCGGTCTGGCCGGGGCGGCAGTCCTCATTCCGCTCTCCGGCTGTGCCGGCCACGCAGGCCAGCAGAACGGTGTCACCACACTCCGCTTCATGCAGAACAAGCCGGAGGTGGTGAACTACTTCAACCAGGTGATCAAGGACTTCGAGGCGCTCAATCCTGATATCCGGGTGATCCAGGACTTCAACGAGGGCAACTTCGTCCCCGGCCTGGTCCGGAACGATCCGCCGGACGTAGTGACCCGGGGATTCGCCACCGAAACGGCTGAGTTCGTCCGGAAGGGGATCTTCGCCGACCTGTCCGGCCTTCCCGTGGCCAAGACCATCGATCCGAAGTTCCAGGACCTCATCAGTTCCTGGGGGCAATACAAGGGGCACGAAACCAGCGCCCTGCCGTTTTCCATTGCCGCGGCCGGGGTCATCTACAACCGCGACATCTTCGCAGCCCACGGTGTGGCTGTTCCAACCACGTGGGACGCCTTCATCGCCGCGTGTGAGACCTTCAAAGCAGCAGGCATCACGCCGATCTACGGGACATTCAAGGACGCCTGGACCCTCCGCCAGGGTGCCTTCGACTACGTCACCGGCGGAATGCTCGACGTCGGGGGATTCTTCAGGGACCTGATGGCCAGGGGGGCCAACATCCCGCAGTCCGCCCCCGAGTCATTCAGCAACCACTACCGCTCCTCGCTGCCAAAAATCCTGCAGCTTGCGTCCTACTCACAGAACGGGGCGGCCAGCAAGAACTACTCTGACGGAAATGCCGCCTTCGGAAAGGGCCAGGCCGCCATGTATCTGCAGGGGCCGTGGGCGCTCTCCCAGCTGGTTCAGGCCAACAAGGACATCAAGCTGGGCACGTTTCCGCTGCCGGTCACCAACGACCCGGACCAGACCAAGGTGCGCGTCAACGTGGACATGGCACTCTCCATCACCCGGAACACGCGGAAAAGGGCCGCTGCGGAGAGGTTCCTCAACTACCTGCTGGAACCGTCCGTGGTCAACACGTACAACGAGAAGAACGCGGCGTTCTCTCCGCTGATGGGCGCCCCTGCCGTGAGCAACCCCCATCTCCGCGGTGTTGCCGCCCACGTGGCTGAAGGCCGCTACTACCAGGGCGCCGGAACATACTTCCCGCCGTCGGTCCCCATGAACAACTACATCCAGTCCTTTGTCTTCAACAAGAACGGTGAACAGTTCCTGACCGCGGTCGACGACGAATGGCGCCGCGTCGCCGAGCGGACAGCGGTCTGATGCCCACTACGATTCCAGGAGCCCCCATGACCGCAACCGCCCTGCCGGCTGAGACAGCCACGGCCGCGCACAACGACCCCGCCCGTGCGCTCGCTGTCCGGTCCAAGCGCCGGATCGACCCCACCTACTACTGGATGGTGGTGCCGGTCCTCTCACTCTTCGCCTTCTTCATCACCCTGCCAGCGCTGGTTGGTGTGTTCTTCAGCCTCACCAACTACGCAGGCTACGGTGACTGGAAGTTCATCGGCCTGTCCAACTACGTCAACATCTTCAAGGACCCGGCAATCCTGCAGTCCTACATCTTCACGTTCGTTTTTGCCTTGACCACCACCGTGGTGGTGAACGTCGTGGCACTGGCCATCGCCCTTGGACTGAATGCGAAAATCAAGTGGCGAACCGGCATCCGCACCGTGTTTTTTATCCCCATGGTGCTGTCCGCCCTGGTGGTGTCCTTCGTGTTCAACTACCTGTTCTCCAACACCCTTCCGGTGCTGGCCGAGCGGTTCGGCTTAACGCCGCTTGCCACCAGCATCCTGGCCAACGAAAACCTCGCCTGGCTGGCCATTGTGCTGGTCACCGTGTGGCAGGCCGCGCCCGGAGCCACCATCATCTACCTCGCCGGGCTCCAGAGCGTGCCAGCGGAGGTCTACGAAGCCGCGGACCTGGACGGGGCCGGCAGCTTCCGCCAGTTCCTGAGCCTCACACTGCCCCTCATCCTCGGATATCTCGTCATCAATGTGATCCTCGGGTTCAAGGGATTCCTGGGAACCTACGAGATCATCGTGGGCCTCACCGGCGGCGGACCCGGCATGGCGACGCAGTCAGTGGCCATGCGCATCTTCTCCGGCTTCACGGGTGGCGACTATTCCTACCAGATGGCCAATGCAGTCATCTACTTCCTGATCACTTTGCTGATCTC
The DNA here is from genome assembly GCF_001428335.1 of Arthrobacter sp. Soil762. Taxonomy (GTDB): domain Bacteria; phylum Actinomycetota; class Actinomycetes; order Actinomycetales; family Micrococcaceae; genus Arthrobacter. The sequence goes on along the minus strand of NZ_LMSG01000012.1, from coordinate 401,928 downwards.
CGTCATCCAGCTGCGCCTCATCCAGCGCCGGGGGGTATCTCTCTAATGACCACATCACTACTTCCACGGCGCAGCGCCCGGGTCCGCACAAAACGAGTCTCCAGCCGCGAAGGCTTCAGGGTTAACTGGTGGCTCACCACCCTGATGCTGGTGGCCTCGTTGACTGTCCTGCTGCCGCTGTACTTCACCGTTGCCATGGCGCTGAAAACACCGGACCAGATCGGCACCGGGACCGGGCTTGCCTGGCCGAACCCGCTGAACTGGGAAAACTTCGCAGCCGCCTACGTGGCCACGAACTTCCCCCGGGCCTTTCTGTCCACGGCATTCGTCACCGTCTTCAGTGTCCTCGGCTCGCTGGCCTGCAGCTCGCTGGTTGCCTACGCCATCGCGCGGAACTGGAACCACCGGTTCTTCCGCGGCTCCTTTGTGTACCTTCTGTCCGCCATGTTCATTCCGTTCCCGGTGATCATCCTGCCGCTGATCAAGCAGACGGCATTGCTCGGCCTGGACAACCCGGCCGGCGTCGTCTTCCTGCACGTGCTGGGCGGAATCTCGTTCAACGCGCTGCTGTACATCGCCTTCGTCCGCTCCATCCCGGTGGAGCTGGAGGAATCCGCCCGGATAGACGGCGCCACCACCTGGCAGGTGTTCCGCAAGATCATTTTCCCGCTGCTGGCCCCCATGAACGCCACGGTAGGCATCTTCGCCTTCCTGGGTTCGTGGAACGACTTCCTGCTGCCGCAGATGATGATCGCCGACCCGGCCCTGCAGACCCTCCCCGTGGTCCAAATGCTGTTCCAGGGCGAGTTCAACACCAACTACAGCCTCGCATTCGCGTCGTACCTGATGGCCATGGCCCCCACGCTGGTGGTTTACATCCTGGCCCAACGTTGGGTACTGTCCGGAGTCATGCGCGGGGCCGTTAAATAGCCAGACTTATCCACCTAGCTAGAACAACCCAACCAAGAGAAAAGGATCATCCTTTGTCCACCACTGCCACTCTGGCAACCCTGTCCGATTCCGACCGCCTGGCCGATCCCAACTGGTGGCGCCAGGCCGCGGTCTACCAGATCTATCCGCGCAGCTTCGCCGATTCAAACGGTGACGGGATGGGTGACATCAAGGGCATCACGGCCAAGGTCCCGTACCTGAAGGAACTGGGGATCGACGCCGTGTGGCTCAGCCCGTTCTATCCCTCGGCCCTGGCCGACGGCGGCTACGATGTGGACGACTACCGCGACGTGGACCCCAAGCTGGGCACGCTGGCGGACTTCGACGAGATGGCCAAGGCGCTGCACGCCGCCGGCATCAAGCTGATCGCCGACATCGTCCCCAACCACTCCTCGAACCGGCACGAATGGTTCAAGGAGGCCCTCGCCTCGCCGAAGGGTTCCGCCGCCCGTGAGCGCTACATCTTCCGTGACGGCAAAGGACCCAACGGCGAATTCCCGCCGTCGGACTGGGACTCCGTCTTCGGCGGACCGGCCTGGGAACGCATCACCGAACCCGACGGAACCCCGGGCCAGTGGTACATGCACATCTTTGCCAAGGAGCAGCCGGACCTGAACTGGTCCAGCCGCGAGGTCCGCGATGACTTCCTCAAGACCTTGCGCTTCTGGTCCGACCGCGGCGTGGATGGCTTCCGCGTGGACGTGGCCCATGCCCTCACCAAGGATCTCACCGAGCCGCTTCTCTCCAAACTGGAGCTGACCGAGGCCAACTCGGGGACGGACGGGTTCGACGACGGTTCGCACCCCTTCTGGGACCGGGACGACGTCCACGACATCTACCTCGAATGGCGCGAAGTCTTCAACGAATACAACCCGCCCCGCACCGCCGTCGCCGAAGCATGGGTGCACGCTACCCGCCGTGCCCGCTACGCCAGCCCGGAGGGCCTGGGCCAGGCGTTCAACTTCGACCTGCTGCAGGCCGACTTCGATGCCGAGGATTTCCGCGAAATCATCACCCGCAACCTCGCCGAAGCCGCCGCGACCGGTGCGTCCTCCACCTGGGTTTTCTCCAACCACGACGTCGTCCGGCATGCCACGCGCTACGGCCTGCCCAAGGCGTCCAAGGGCAAGAAGCACGCCAAGGGCCAGGACGGGAAGGGCTGGCTGCTGGCCGGCGGCCCCAAGGAGGAACTCGACGTGGACCTTGGCGAGCGCCGTGCCCGCGCCGCCACCCTGCTGATGCTCGCTGTGCCCGGCTCGGCCTACCTGTACCAGGGCGAGGAACTGGGCCTGCAGGAAGTGGCGGAGATTCCGGACTCCGAGCGCCAGGATCCCGCGTTCTTCCGGAACAGGGGCGTTGAGGTGGGCCGTGATGGCTGCCGGGTGCCCCTGCCCTGGAAGGTTGAAGGGACCTCCTTCGGCTTTGGCGACGGCGGCGCGCACCTGCCGCAGCCGGACTGGTTCAGCAAGTACGCGGTGGAGGCGCAGGACGGCACCGACAACTCCACCCTGGAGCTGTACCGCACGGCACTGAAGCTGCGCCGCGAACTGCAGGCCGGCGAGGAGCTGGAGTGGGTGGAGACCGGCAACCCGGAGGTCCTGCATTTCCGCCGCCCCGGTAGCTGGCAGTCCGTTACCAACTTCGGGGACGCCGCCGTCGACCTGCCGGCAGGCACCGTCTTGGTCAGTAGTGCCCCGCTGGTGGACGGCAAACTGGGCGCCAACAGCACTGCCTGGCTGCGCTGACGTAACCCAAGATCAAACAGGTGGCGGGACCCGGCCGGGCCCCGCCACCTGTGTGTCTGCTCCGGCTCATGAAAGAGTGAAGCAATGACTGAACACAACGTTCCATCCTCCGCGCAGGAACTCATCTACGGCTGCATGGGCCTGGGCGGCAGCTGGTCCGATGAACCGCATGACGTGCAGCATGTGGACGAGGCCGCTGCCGCCGTAGAGGCCGCGCTGGACGCCGGCATCACGCTGTTCGATCACGCGGACATCTATCGTGGCGGCAAGTCCGAGGCCGTGTTCGGCGAAGTCCTCGCGGCAACGCCGGGCCTGCGTGACCGGATCCGGCTGCAGACCAAGTGCGGGATCCGGCTCCGCGAACGCGGGCTGGCCACACACTATGACCTCAGCCGGGAATCCATCCTGGAACGCGTGGACGGCAGCCTGAAGAGGCTACGGACGGACCACGTGGACGTCCTCCTGCTGCACCGTCCGGATCCCCTGACGGACCTGGCGGAGGTGGCGGCCGCCGTCGGGCAACTGCTGGCCGACGGCAAGGTTCGGGCGCTTGGGGTGTCCAACATGTCCGGCGCGCAGATCAAGGCGTTGCAGGAGCGGCTGGAGGCGCCCGTGGTGGCCAACCAGCTGGAGATGAGCCTGCTGAAGCGGGCCTGGCTGGAGAGCCAGGTCCTGGTGAACCATCCGGAGTCGATGGACTACAGCTTCCCGCACGGGACCCTGGAGTACTGCAGGAGCAACGGCGTTACCGTGCAGGCTTACGGTGCGCTGGCGCAGGGGTTGTACACGGGGGCAGTTCCGCAAAACCCGACGGCGGCGGAGACTGCCGCGGCTGCGATGGTTGCGGAGCTTGCCGGTCAGTACGGCACCACGGGGGAAGCTGTCCTCCTGGGGTGGCTGATGAAGCATCCGGCCGGCATTGCGCCCGTGATCGGCACCGTGAATCCGGCGAGAATCGCGGCCTGCGCGGACGCGGCCCGGGTGGCGAAGGCCATGACCCGGGCCGACTGGTACGGGTTGTGGATTGCGGCGCGGGGCGGCACCCTCCCCTGAGGGTGGTCAGAGGGTCGCCAGAAGCCCGGCCACGCTGTCAAGTGCACCCGGAACCAGGGAGTAATAGGCCCAGGTTCCGCGCTTTTCGCGGTGCAGCAGACCGGCGTCCACCAGGATTTTCAGGTGGTGGGAGACTGTGGGCTGGCCCAGGTCCAGGGGATCAGTCAGGTCGCAGACGCAGGATTCGCCGGAGGACTCGGCCTTAACGATGGACAGCAGCCGCAGCCGGTTGGGGTCGGCCAGGGCTTTGAAGACCAGGGCCTTCTGCTTGGCCTCTTCTGCGCCAAGGGCGGGCTGTCCTGCCGGGGTGCAGCAAGCTTCGTCCGTGATCGGATCGAGAACGGGCAGCGTTTTCATGTACCCATTATGCCCGAATATTGACCGCCATCAATGTATGAATCCTGCCGTTGGGCCCGGAAGTGGCCACACTCCGGAGACGGACCTGCCGGCCGAGTCTAGGCGCTGGTCTTTTCCGACGAGTGCGGAAGAACGGCGTCGTCCGCGCTGCGGGCGGCGGTGGGGAACAGGACGACGAGGAGCCCGAGGCCTACTGCCGCCCCGATCAGCTGAGCGGCGACGAAGCCGGGGACAGAAGCCGGCGCGATCCCGGCGAAGGTGTCGCTGAAGATGCGGCCGACCGTCACGGCGGGGTTCGCAAACGACGTCGAGGACGTGAACCAGTAGGCGGCGCCGATGTAGGCACCCACAGCGGGGGCTGCGAGGACGCCCCGGTTGGTGGCGGCCAGGGCGAAGATCAGCAGGACGAGGCCCGCGGTGGCGACGACTTCACCCAGCAGGTGCCCAGTGGTGGCACGGTCCTTGACCGAGATGGAGGTTCCCACCGCAAACATGGCGTTCGCGAGCACGCTGCCGCCTATTGCACCAACGGTTTGGGCAACCACGTATGTACCGAGGTCCGGCAGGGTCAGTCCGGCGCCGGTGCGCCGGCCGAGGATCCAGTCAACGAGCGAGACCACGGGATTGAAGTGCGCGCCGCTGACGGGACCGAACACCAGGATCAGCACCGTCAGACCCAGCACTGTGGCGGTGCTGTTCTGGAGCAACTGCAGGCCGACGTCGTTCGGAGAGAGTTGCTGTGCCGCGATCCCGGAGCCGACGACGATGGATACGAGCAGGCCGGTGCCGAGGAGTTCGGCGACGGCGCGGCGCCACAGCGGCGGCTGATGTGAAGTCATACCAACAGCTTGACGCAAGAAATTAACTCAGTCAAAATTGAACCAATGAATACTGACCCAGTTGAGGACTTTCAGACGCGGGTCGCAAAACATGCCGCCCTCGCAGATCCCGCGCGGCTGCGCATTGTGGACCTGCTGACGCTGGGGGATCTTGCCCCTACAGAGCTTCAAGCTGAGCTCGGGATGCCCTCTAACCTGCTGTCCCACCACCTGCGCGTGTTGGAGGGTGCCGGGCTGACGATCCGTCACCGCTCAGAAGCGGACAGGCGGCGCAGCTACTTCCGGCTTGCCGCCGGGGCGCTCGAAGGGCTGGTGCCGGGGGCTGAGCATGGGGCCAGTCGTGTCCTCTTCGTGTGCACGCGGAACAGCGCCCGGTCGCAACTGGCCGCCGCACTCTGGAATCAGATCAGCGGAATCCCCTCGATCTCGGCCGGAACTCATCCCGCGGAAAGTATTGCCCGGGGGGCCATTGATGTAGCCCGCCGCCACGGCGTCGCCCTCGCGGACGTTTCCCCGCGCCGGCTGGATGACGTGGGGCGCGATGAAGACTTCGTCGTGACTGTGTGCGACAACGCCCACGAGGAACTCCCCGGCCTTCGGGGTATCCATTGGTCTGTCCCGGATCCGCTGCGATTGAACACCAGGGAGGCCTTTGAGGGCGCCTTTACTGACATCTTCCATCGCGTCAAAGACCTCGCGCCCCGCCTGCGCGCTGCCTGATATTCCGGCGGATTCACATATTGACAATCATCAATCTTTCGCTCGATACTGCATGCATCGATAATCATCAATGTTCTGATTCCAGGAGAAAACCACGTGAGCACCGAAACCGCCAAGAAGCCCTCCGTCCTGTTCGTCTGCGTCCACAACGCCGGCCGCTCCCAGATGGCAGCCGCCTTCCTGACCACCCTTTCGAAGGGTGGCATTGAGGTTCGTTCCGCCGGATCGCAGCCCGCAGATAAGGTCAACCCGGCCGCCGTCGAGGCCATGGCCGAACTGGGTATCGACATGTCTGCCGAGATCCCGAAGGTCCTCACCACCGAGGCCGTCAAGGAGTCCGACGTCGTGATCACCATGGGCTGCGGCGACGAATGCCCCTACTTCCCCGGCAAGCGCTACGAGGACTGGGTCCTGGAGGATCCCGCCGGGCAGGGCGTAGACGCCGTCCGCCCCATCCGCGACGAGATCAAGACGCGCATCGAAGGGCTCATCGGCTCGCTGATCCCGGCCGCCAAGTAACCACACCCCGCGATTAGGGAGAGGGGGTGAGCTGGATGGACACCGATTGCTGCACCGATGCGGGCTCCTGCGACGAGGACGATCCGGACTGCTGCTGAACAGCACCGCCCCGGCCTGCCGGTCCCACAAGGCTCCGGCAGGCACCCCGATCGAACCGCACACCAACGGATGAAACAGAGGACAGCATGGATCCAGTGAAGACCCTTCCCGTCGCCGTCATCGGCGCCGGCCCCATCGGACTCGCCACCGCAGCCCACCTGCTCGAACGCGGCCTCGAACCGCTGATCTTCGAGGCCGGCCCGACGGCGGGATCCGCCATCGAACAGTGGCGCCACATCCGGCTGTTCTCACCCTGGCGGTTCAACCTCGACGCCGCGGCCGTGCATCTACTGGAAGGCGCCGGCTGGGTAGCTCCTCGCCTGACGGCACTCCCGTACGGCGGGGAACTGATCGATAATTACCTCGCCCCGCTGGCCGCAACCCCGGAGATCTCCTCCCGCCTCCAGACCAGCGCACGCGTCATTGCCGTTACACGCCAGGGCATGGACAAAACCCACGTTCGGGACCGTGACACCACCGCTTTCACCGTCCGGGTCGAACACGAGCACGGTGAGGTCCGCGACCACACGGTGGCCGCCGTCCTTGACGCTTCCGGCACCTGGTCCACCCGCAACCCGCTCGGTACCTCCGGGCTGCCCGCCATCGGCGAAGACACGGCCGCCGCCCGGATCTCCTCGCCCCTGCCGGACGTCACAGGGCGGGACCGTGCCACCTTTGCGAATCGTCGCGTACTGGTCGTGGGAGCCGGGCACTCGGCCGCGAACACACTGATCAATCTGGCAGACCTCGCCAAGGAAGAACCTGGAACCACAATCCTGTGGGCCGTACGCGGAGCATCCGCTGAAAAGGTCTACGGCGGCGGAGAGGCTGACGGCCTGCCCGCCCGCGGCCAACTAGGCGCCCGGCTCCGCCGACTCGTTGAGGCAGGAACCATCGAACTGCGCACCGGCTTTGGCATCTCCTCACTGAAGACCCTGGAGACCCACGTCAGCGTCGAAGCCGCCGACGGACGCACCTTGGACGCCGACGTCATCATCCCTTGCACAGGCTTCCGGCCGGACCTGGACATCCTGCGCGAGCTCCGGCTCAACCTTGATCCAGCCGTCGAGGCCCCAGTGGAGCTGGGTCCGCTGATCGACCCCGAATTCCATTCCTGCGGCACGGTCCAGCCGCATGGCGCCAGGCTTCTCGCCCACCCGGAAAAGGACTTCTACATCGTCGGCATGAAGTCCTATGGCCGTGCCCCGACCTTCCTGCTGGCTACCGGCTACGAACAGGTCAGGTCCGTCGCCGCGGCACTCTCCGGCGACCAGGCCGCGGCGGACACTGTCCACCTTGAACTGCCCGAGACCGGGGTATGCTCCAGCGACGTCGGGGCCGGCCGCGACGCACGGGAACCGGTCCTCATTGGATTCCCCACGGGGCTGGTCCACGGCCGCTCCGCACAACAGAAAGAAGACACCAACGCATGACCGACACCACCAACACGCCCCGCGTCCTGTTCGTTTGCAGCAAGAACGGCGGCAAGTCCCAACTCGCGGCCGGACTCATGCGGGACCTCGCCGGCGACGACGTCACCGTTTACTCGGCAGGCACCAAACCGGGCAGCTGCCTGAACAACGAGGCGGTGGAATCCCTGAACGAACTCGGCATCGACATTACGGGGGAACACCCTAAGGCCGTCACCGACGAGGTGCTTGGCGCTGTCGACGTCGTGATCGTTCTGGGCACCGAAGCCAAGCTCGAACCCCGCGAAGGCACGCGCTTCGAAACCTGGGAAACCGACGAACCTTCCACCCGGGGCATCGAAGGCACGGAGCGCATGCGCCTCGTCCGCGACGACATCAACGCCCGCGTCCGAAAGCTCCATGCGGAACTCACAGGGAACTAAGCCGGTCCAAACCGGTGGTAGAGCTTGTCGAAAGCTGGGTCTCGACAGACTCGACCACCGGCGCCGGCCGGTCGTATCTGTATTGTTCGGCACGTCCGGCGCCATGGCTTAGCGCTGGCGGTGCCCGGGCAGATACGGTAGTAGCATGACGTCACCCACCGCCACCGAGACATTACGCCCCAAGCGCAACATCCCAGCAGAAATCGCCCGTTCGTGGCTTCTGGTCAATGCCATGAAGACCGACCTGTTTGACCAGTCGGCTGTTTCGCGTGCTGACTCGATAATCCTGGACATCGAGGACGCCGTGGACCCGTCGCAAAAGGACGAGGCGCGCGGACACGTGATTGACTGGCTCAGCGGCGGCGGCCAGGCCTGGGTCCGCATTAACGATGCCACCAGCCCGTTCTGGGCCGATGACCTTGCAGGGCTGCGCGGTACGCCCGGCCTGCTCGGCGTGATGCTCGCCAAGACCGAATCAGCTGACCAGGTGACCGAAAGTTTCCACCGGATGGACGGCAAGACGCCCGTCATCCCGCTCGTCGAATCCGCTCTGGGTATCGAGGAAGCCAACAACATCGCCAAGGCCCAGGGTGCTTTCCGCCTGGCGTTCGGCTCCGGCGACTTCCGCCGCGACACCGGCATGGCGGCCACCCCGGAGGCCATGGCCTACCCCCGCGCCAAGCTGGTGGTCGCCAGCCGCGTGGGCAACCTCCCGGGCCCCATCGACGGCCCCACCGTGGGCACCAACCACCCCATCCTGCGCGAGCAGACCGGCATCACCGTGATGATGGGCATGACCGGCAAGCTATGCCTGGCCATCGACCAGACGAACGTCATCAACGAGGTCATCAGCCCCACGCCGTCGGACGTCGCTTGGGCCACGGACTTTATGTCCGACTTCGAGGCCAATGGCCGCGTCATCCGTGACGGCTCGGACCTGCCCCGCCTGGGCCGCGCCGAAAAGATCATGAAGCTCGCCATAGCGTTCGGCGTGCAGCCGGCGCTGTAACGCCACCCGAACACCCAAGCACAGGAGACCCCGTGACCGATACGCGCTATCTGGTTCACGGGGTCTTTTGGGATGGCGCCCCGGCGCAGACGGTAAGGCACGACGGCGGCAGCCCGGTTCTGCGCATCCAGTCACCGGCCGGGGATCTCCGCGAGGTCAGCCTTGAGGCGGGCGCCAGGCTCGGTTTCGCGGTGGCCGATCACGGCAGGTTCTGCCTGGGGCACCACAAGGTCCACTCAGCCAGCAGCCGCGACCACATCCTGTGCCCGGCCAGCGCCCCCGCCGTGAAGGGCAAGCAGTGCGAACGCTGCTTTGTGTTGGACGATTCCCGCCTCATCCACGATTTCCACCGGGGCGGCCGTGTTCCGGACGGGCTGCGCACGTACCTTCTGCAGGATCACTGGCTCTACGTGGCCACCTTCGCCGGCGGAGCCAGCAAGGTGGGCACGGCGTCCCACGTGAGGAAATGGAACCGGCTCGCGGAGCAGGGCGCGGTGGTAGCGCGGTACGTTGCCAGGGCGGAGGACGGCCGGGTGGTGCGGCTCCTCGAGGACATGGTGACGCGCGAGGCAGGCCTCGCCCAGCAGGTCCGCTCCGCCGCCAAAGCCGAGGCCCTCGCGGAGCCGTTGCCCGCGGCAGCCCTGGACGGCATCAATGAGCGGCACGCGGCCGCGGTCCGCACGCTGCTGGGCCAGGCCGCCGTCGACGATTTCAGCCCAGAAGGTTTCAGCATTGTGGACGAACTCTGGGTGCGGCCGGCGCAGGTGGCAGGGCTCTGCGCCCCAACGCCGCGCCACGCGTACCCCCATCCGCTGGAGCAGGGAAAGCACGGCTTCGGCATCACCTCGCTGAGCGGGACCAACGCCCTCGTCAGCCTGGCCGGAACGGATGCGGCCTTTGTAGTGAACCTTGGCCGGCTGGCTGCCCGGACCATCGTCCTCGGGGACTTCGCCTCGGAGGTGCCGGCCGTGCAGGAATCCCTGTTCTGAACCTGCTCGGTAGACTGTCACGGTGCTCAAAGAATTCTGGGAGTCAGCGCCCACCTCGTACAAAGTCCTGGTCTTCGGCGCCATGGGCCTCATCGGCGTCGGGATCATCCTGAACCTGATCGGCAACACCTCCGGAAACCAGGGCCTGGCCACAGCTTCCCTGCCGCTGATCGGTGTCGGCCTCCTCCTGCACATCGCCGGGATTGTGGTGCGCGGCCAGACCATCCGGAAGAACTACAAGCGATAAGCCGCGTTCCTGCGGACATGGCTGCGGGCGTGTTCCACGGCCGCTGCAAGGTCCTCGAACAGATGCTTGTGGTGGCGGAGCGAACGGATCACCCCAACGTTCGTTACCAGGGCAAGATGGTCCGGCCGGACACCCTTGAGCAGCACCGTGATGCCGCGCAGCTCCAGGGCAGAAATGACTTCCACGAGGGCATGGGCGCCTGTGGCGTCGAGCATCCGCAGCTGGGAGAGCCTGATAATGGCCACCTGGACGTCCTTCACCTGGCTGATCTCCTGGAGTATCCGTTCCGCCGCGCCGAAGAACATGGCACCATCCAGCCGGAAGATGGCAATATGCTCATCACCTTCGCTGCTCGGCCCCGAAATCTCCTCGCGCTCCACACTGCTCAGCGAGGCGAACTTCCGCAGGGTGAAGAGCGCTGCTGCGGCCAGGCCGATCTGGATCGCGACGATCAGGTCGAAAGCCACAGTGACGATTGCCGTGAGGATAAAAACCGCCGCGTCCGATCGCGTTGAGCGGAGGATCGCGGCAACGGTGCGGCGGGACACCATCCGCGCCGCGGTGACCATCAGGACCCCGCCCAGGGCTGCCAGCGGGATCCGGCTGACCATTCCCGATGCCAGGTAGACAATGCCCAGAAGCACCACGGCATGGACCGCGGCGGCCATCCGGGTTTTGGCTCCGGACCGCACATTGACGGCCGTTCGTGCGATCGCGCCGGTGGCCGGCATGCCGCCGAACAGGCCCGCGGCGATGGAAGCCAGGCCCTGGCCTGTGAGCTCCCGGTCGGGGCTGTAGGCCCCGCTTGGTGCGCCGTCCGGCCCGGTCATGCCTGCGGCCACCCGGGCGGAGAGCAGGGATTCGATCGAGGCCAGGACCGCAATTGCCACGGCGGGCATGGCCAGGCTGCCCAGCGAAGCCGGATCGAAGGCGGGGAGGGTAGGGGATGGCAGGGAGTGCGGCAGCGGGCCGATCCGCGGGATCTCCAGCTGCAGGAGTTCGGCGGCCGTGGTCGCCAGGAGCACCGCGAGCAGGCTCGCAGGTAGGGCCCGGAACAGCCGCTGCACCAGGACCATCACGACGGCGACGCCCGCCACGAGGGCGAGGGTCAGCAGGACTGTTGGAGCCACAGCGCCGGATGCCGCTTCGACGGCTGCCAGCAGGGTATTGTGTCCCGGGATGCCGGAGGTGCCGGTGGCGAGCGGAACCTGCTGGAGGAAGATGATGGCGGCGATGCCCAGCGTGAAACCTTCCACAACCGGCCAGGGGATGAACGCCACTGCCCGGCCCAGGCCGCTGATTCCCAGCATGCAGACCAGCAGTCCAGCCATGAGGGACAGCAGTGCCACGCTGCCGGTGCCGTGGACTGCCACCACCGGGGCAAGGACCACCACCATGGCGCCTGTGGGTCCCGATACCTGGACAGGGGAGCCTCCCATCACGGCCGCCACCAGCCCGGCCACGATCGCCGTGATGAGACCGGCCTCGGCGCCCACCCCGGAGCTGACGCCGAACGCCAAGGCCAGCGGCAGCGCCACGATGCCTACCGTAATGCCGGCCAGCAGATCCACCCGCCAAGATTGCCGGATGCCCATATAGTCGACCCGGGATGGCAGGAGCCTGCTGATTCCCCGCGAGACCGGGCGATGGTCGTAACTCACGGGGCGGATCCCTCCGGGAGGGGCCCCGCCGGCAGCTGCTGCGCCAGCCGGAGCTGTTCGTTGGAGTCGGTGAGGCTGTCCAGCAGGAAGGTCCGCGCGATGGCGAGAAGTTCCGAAACTCCCGGGTGTGCCAGGCGGTAAGTCACGGAGTTGGCGGACCGCACTGAGGTGACCACTTTGTGCTTGCGCAGGGTGGCCAGGTGCTGGGAGAGGTGGGAGGCCTCGAGCCCGGTTTCGGCGAGGAGGGAACTCACGGCAGCCGTGTTCTCCGGAGCGGCAGCCAACAGTTCCAGGATCCGAATCCGTGCCGGGTGGGCAAGGGCCTTGAACAGGTTGGCCTTGATCTCATAGAGCGGAGCCTGGGCGGGAGACAACATGGGCGGCGCTCCTGTGCGGAATGGCGGTCCAGGCAAGCACCGCAAAACAACGGCCGTGACTTGATGGAATGATGAATTCATCATATCAGGACCCTGCAAGGCCCTCCCGGACGCTTGGCAACGATAGGCTTGAGGTCATGACTATCAATCCGGACCTGCAGGGCCGCAGTTACCCTGCCGCAGAGGTATACGACGTCGGCCGCGAGAAAATCCGCGAGTTCGCCCGCGCCGTCAAGGCCACGCACCCAGCCCACTTCGACGTCGAGGCAGCCAAGGCCCTGGGCCACAGTGACCTGGTGGCGCCGCCCACGTTCGCCATCATCATCGCGCAGCGCGCCGACGCCCAGCTGATCGAGGATCCGGATGCGGGCATCGACTTCACCCGCGTGGTCCACGCCGACCAGCGTTTCATCCACCACCGCCCCATCTTCGCCGGCGACCGGCTGGTGGCGGAACTGCACGTTGACGGCGTCCGCGCCATGGGTGGCGGGGCCATGATCACCACCCGCCAGGAAATCTTTGCCCTCGCCGCAGACGATTCGCGTGAGAGCGTCGCCACCACCACCTCATCCATCCTCGTCCGCGGAGAGGGACAGTAACCATGAGCCCCACTTTCAGCGAACTTTCGGCAGGCCAGGACATCGGCAGCCGCACCGTCGAGGTCAGCCGCACGGACTTGGTCAAGTACGCCGGCGCGTCCGGCGACTTCAACCCCATCCATTGGAACGAAGCCTTCGCCACCGGCGTGGAACTGCCCGGTGTGATCGCCCACGGCATGTTCACCATGGGTGCCGCCGTCCAGCTGGTGACCGACTGGGCAGGCGACCCCGCCGCCGTCGTCGACTTCCAGACCCGCTTCACCAAGCCGGTCCTGGTCACCGACACCACCGGAACCACGGAGCCCGGGGCCACCATCGAGGTCAGCGGCGCCATCGGAAAGCTCGACGCCGAGGCGGGCACCGCCCGTGTTGACCTCACCGTGGTTGCCGCCGGCCAGAAAGTGCTGATGAAGGCCCAGGCCGTCGTCAGGCTTTCATGATCCTTTGACCGTAAACACAACTGCCGAGGTCACTGCCTGGCGCAATGCCGTGGTGGTTGCCTATGCCGGCAGCGGATTTGCCTTCGCGTCCTGGGTGTCCCGGCTTCCGGCGATCCGCGACGGGCTGGACCTGACCCCCGGCACTGTCGGTTTGCTGCTGCTCTGCATGACGCTGGGGTCGTTTATCTCTGTGTCCGCATCGGGGCTGATCGTGCTCCGCCTGGGCTCCAAACGGACCATCCGCGCCGGCGCCATCATGGTGGCCTGCGGCATGGCGATCGCCGGATTTGGAACATCGGTCCTGGCCACGCCTATTGCGGTGGCCATGGGACTTGCCGTCATCGGATTGGGTTCCGCCAGCTGGAGTACCGCCTCCAACGTCGAGGGCGCCTCGGTGGAACGCGCGGTGGGCCGGCACATCATGCCCAGGCTGCACGGCGCGTTCAGCCTCGGCACCGTGGCAGGTGCCGGCCTTGGCGCGTGGGCCGCAGCCGCCTCGGTCCCGGTGTTTTGGCACCTGGCGGCGGCCGGCGTCGTGGTTGCCGTCTCGGTGACGACGGCGGCAGCCTGGTTCCGTGCGGATGTCACCCCGGTCGCGGGGGAGCGGACGTATGTACCGGACAACTTCGAGGACCCGTTCACGGGCCCGATCCCCATTGTCACCGCCGGGGCGCCGGCTGACGGTTCCGGTGCACCGCTGGACAACAAGCGGAAAATTGCGGAGGCCTGGCGCGACCGGCGCACTCTGCTGCTCGGAGTCATGGTCCTGGGGCTTGCCTTGGCCGAAGGTGCAGCAGGGGACTGGGTGGCCCTGGCCCTCGCCGACGGGCACGGCCAGACCGACGCCGCCGGAGCCGCCGGCTACGGGCTCTTCGTGACCTTTATGACCATCGGACGGTTCGCTGGCACGGTGGTCCTGGACCGCTTCGGCCGCGTTCCGGTTATGCGCTGGTGCGCCGCGCTGGCAGTGTTCGGGCTCGGCCTGTTTGTGTTTGCCCCCGTTCCATGGCTGGCCTTTGTGGCCCTGGCCATCTGGGGACTCGGCGCCTCGCTGGGGTTCCCGGTGGGCATGTCGGCCGCGGCGGACGATCCCGCCAAGGCCGCGGCCCGCGTCTCCGTCGTGTCCACCATCGGCTACGGCGCCTTCCTGTGCGGGCCGCCGTTGTTGGGGCTGCTGGCCGAACACGTGGGCATCCTGCACTCGCTGCTGGCCGTGATGGTCATGCTGGTGGCCACCTTCCTGCTCTCGCCGGTGGCCCGGAAGATTGCCTAGGTTTCCCTATAGTGTGGTCTGGTGACTTCCATTTTGCTCTCCCACCTGACCACCGCCGCCGTCGGGGGACCCGCCGGCAAGTACATTGAGGCCAGCACCGAGGCGGAGATCATCGACGCCGTCCGCACGGCAGACGCCGCGGGGGAGCGGGTACTCATCATCGGCGGCGGCTCCAACCTCCTGATTTCCGACGACGGGTTCCCCGGCACCGTGATCAGGATCGCCTCGGAAGGGTTCACCGTCAACGCCGAGGATTCCTGCGGCGGCGTGGCAGTGGTGGTCCAGGCCGGCCACAACTGGGATGCCCTGGTGGAGCACGCCGTGCTGCATGCGTGGTCCGGCATTGAAGCACTCTCCGGCATCCCGGGAGCCACAGGCGCCACGCCGGTGCAGAACGTCGGGGCCTACGGATCTGACGTCTCCCAGACCATCGCGGCGGTACGCACATGGGACCGGACCCGGAACGCGGTCCAGACCTTCACCAACTCCGAGCTGAAGTTCGGCTACCGCGATTCCATCCTGAAGCAGACCACTGTCGAGGGATCACCCCGCTACATCGTGCTGACCGTGGAATTCCAGCTCCCGCTGGGCCGGATGAGCGCACCCATCCGCTACGCCGAGCTGGCCCGCTCCCTGGGCGTGGAGGCAGGCAAGCGCGCGTACTCCAACGATGTCCGCCGGGAGGTCCTGAGGCTGCGGGCATCCAAAGGCATGGTCCTGGATCCCGAGGACCGGGACACCTATTCCACCGGCTCCTTCTTCACCAACCCGGTAGTCCCTGTGAACGTGGCGGCAACGCTGCCGGAGTCCGCGCCGCAGTACCCCGCCGGGGCGGACGGGCTGGTGAAGCTGTCCGCCGCGTGGCTGATCGACCAGGCAGGGTTCGGCAAGGGTTATGGCCTGGAGGAAGGCAGCGCCTCAGGCGGGCGGGCGTCACTGTCCACGAAACACACGCTGGCCATCACCAACCGCGGCTCGGCCAGCGCCAAGGACATGCTGGCCATCGCGCGCGAGGTGCGCGCCGGCGTCGTCGAACGCTTTGGCATTGAACTGCACCCGGAACCGCTGCTCATCGGCGTGACGCTCTAGCGTTCAGCTCGTTGAAGGCGTCAGCTTGCTTGCGTGACCGGCGCCGTGCGCCCGTCAACGGCGCCCGTCAGCCGGACGTTCGTGGCCATGCCCAGCAGGGCGGCGGCCCAGCCGGTCAGCGCCAAATATGGACCCATAAACAGCCAGACCAAAAGTCCGGGAACTGCGGGGTGGGTCGCGGCCGCGACGATGCAGGCCACCAAACCGATCACGGCGGTGGCATGGGCGAGGACCCAGATCAGCCGGCCGCTGACGGGATAGAGCTTCCAGTCGCGCACAATGCGGACCTTGCCGCGGCCCACCCGGATGCCGGGAAAAAGCACGGCGTACCCTCCGCCGAGCGACAGGAACAGGGAAGGCAATAAGAGTTCCAGGGGTGCCTCGCCGCCGCCTCCCGGGAATCCCAGGGGCTGGAAACCAATGGCCGGGGCCAGCCCGATGGCCACGCCGGCCAGGACGGATACGGTCCCTGCCACCAGCCATGCCTGTGTTCCGCGCGCGAACAATTGCCACAAACTCCCCAAAGTCATGCTTACACCCTATCGGGCCGGGTCCTACGATGAGGACATGGCAGTGAACCATGTAAGCCCCAAGGTGATGGGCAGGTTACGCCTCGCCTCCCAAGGACTGTTTGGCCCCGGACTCGGCTCCGTAGAGGCCGCGGTCCGCTGGATGACGGCCACGCAGGCTCAGGACCTGCAGGCCGCGTTCTGGGCCATCGGCGTCCGCGTTCCGGGCGCAGGGTTGACTGACGTTCGCGCCGCGTTGGACAGCGGAAGGGTGGTCCGGTCCTGGCCGATGCGCGGCACCCTGCACTTCGTTGCTCCAGAGGATCTGCGCTGGATGCTGGACCTCACCACCGAGCGTCTTAGCCGCATCATTGCCGGCCGGCACCGGGAACTGGACATCACCTGGGCGGACATCGAGAAGTGCCGCGACGTTGCCTTGGAGCGGATTGCGGCCGGCGGTCCCGTGAGCCGGACCGAACTCTTCGAGGTGTTTGAGGCAGCCGGGCAGCCCACCAGCGGCCAGCGGGGGATCCACCTCTTGGGGACGCTGTGCCGGAACGCCTGGCTGGTTCAAGGGCCATTGGCGGGGAACCAGCAGCTGCTGGTGGCGTTCGATGACTGGATTCCGGTGTCGCGCGAGCTTGAGCGGCAGGAAGCGATCGCCGAGTTCATGTTGCGCTACTTTCGCAGCCACGGCCCTGCCACCGTCCGCGACTTCGCCTGGTGGACGCAGATTCCCCTGACCGACGTTCGGGCGGCGTTTGAGCTGGTCAGCGGGCAGCTGGTGGAGCTGGAATTCGGGGGCGTCCACTACTGGATGTCACCGGAGACTGCATCAATGCTCGACGACGGCGTGCCCGGGCAACGCTCCGTGCTCCTGCTGCCGGGCTTCGACGAGTTCCTGCTGGGCTATCAGGACCGCAGCCTGGTGTTGGCGCGGGAGCACGCCAACAAGATCGTCCCGGGCGGCAACGGAGTATTCAAGAAGACCGTCGTGGCCGGGGGAGTGGTGATCGGCACGTGGGCGCGGGCCGGAACCAGCCGCAGCGCCGCCGTCGTGCCTGAACTGTTTGATGACTCGCAGCCACTTGGACCCGCTGCGCAGGCCGTGTTCAGCAAGGCCGCGGTACAGTACCTCGCATTCCTGGACAGCTAAGCCAGGCCCCATTCGCCGCCCTGCAGAACACGACCGGCCCGGCCCCGCAAAAGCGGTGCGGGGCAGCACCGTTCCTGCGGGGCAGGGCCGTTCAAGTAGCGGGGAGCCGCGGGAGGTTAGAGGTTCCCGGTGGCGATGTTGAGCATGCGGCGCAGCGGCTCGGCGGCGCCCCAGAGCAGCTGGTCACCCACGGTGAAGGCGCTGATGTACTCCGGGCCCATTTCCATCTTGCGGATGCGGCCCACGGGGATGTCCAGGGTGCCGGACGCGGCCACGGGGGTCAGGCCCGCCATGGAGTCTTCCTTGGTGTTCGGGATGACCTTGGCCCACTCGTTGTCCTCGGCGAGGAGCTTCTCGATCTCGGCCACGGAGAGGTCCTCGCGGAGCTTGAGCGTCAGCGCCTGCGAGTGCGAACGCATGGCCCCGATCCGGATGCACAGGCCGTCCATCATGATCCGGTTTTCGTCCGAGGTGCCCAGGATCTTGTTGGTTTCAACCCCGGCCTTCCACTCTTCCTTGGACTGTCCGTTGCCGAGGTCCGCGTCGATCCACGGGATGAGGGAGCCGGCCAGTGGCACGCCGAACTGGGTGGCGTCGATGTCGGAGCGCTGGTGGGCCAGGACCTTGCGGTCAATTTCCAGGATGGCCGACGCCGGGTCGTCCAGTTCCGAGCTGACCTCGGCGTTGAGCGTGCCGAACTGGCTGAGCAGTTCGCGCATGTGCCGGGCGCCGCCGCCGGAGGCCGCCTGGTAGGTCATGGATGTGCCCCACTCGACGAGGCCGTTCTTGAACAGCCCGCCGAGGCCCATGAGCATGCAGGAAACGGTGCAGTTGCCGCCAATGAAGTCCTTGGTGCCGTTGACCAGGCCCTTGTCGATGACGTCGCGGTTGATCGGGTCAAGCACGATGATCGAGTCGTCGTTCATGCGCAGCGTGGAGGCGGCGTCGATCCAGAGGCCGTCCCAGCCGCGGCCTCGCAGCTCGGTGTGCACGCGCTTGGTGTAGTCCCCGCCCTGGGCGGTGACAATAATGGGCAGCTTAGCCAGCGTGTCGACGTCGAACGCGTCCTCAAGCTTGCCGGCGGCGCCAGCGGCAGCACCGGCAATCGACGGGGCGGCGCCTCCCGCGTTTGACGTGGAGAAGAACACCGGGTTGATGTTGGCGAAGTCGCCCTCGTCCTGCATGCGCTGCATCAGGACGGAGCCGACCATGCCGCGCCATCCGACCAGGCCGACGGAGGGGGTAGCTGCTGTAGTCATTCGTCCAGTTTAGACGCCGGATCGCGCAGGTCGCAGTCGGTTACGTCACTCGCGCGGGGATGCGTACGACGGCGTGCGGGAGGAAACAGGCGTCAGCTGCGGTTGGTTTCCTCCAGCACCGCGGCTTTGCGGAGTCGCAACGCGTAGAAGGCGCCGAAGGCAAACACCTGCGTCACCACCACAAGCACGATGGCCCCCGCGATCTTGTTGCCGCCCAGGATCATGGTCAGGCCCACGATCGCAGAGAGCAGCGCGAGCAGCGGCAGCAGCATGTAGCCCAGCACAAACAGTGTTTCCGGTTTTTTCAACATCTCAGCCCTGCGTCCTAATCCATTTGGTAAACCTGTAGCGCGTTCCGTTGGCCGCCGTCAGCCACCCGTCTGGCGGGACGGAGGCCGCCGCCTCCCAGGTCTCGTCGAGCTCCGGAGCGAACGTGTCGCCGTCGGCCTCCATATCGATGGTGGTGACCACCGCGACGTTGGCGAGTTCGGTGGACTGGCGGAAGACTTCCCCGCCGCCCAGGATCCAGACGGTCCCGCCGCCGTCGACGAACTGCGACTCAAGGAGGGCATCATCCAGGGAGGGGACCACGACGGCGCCATCCGCCTCGGGCGATTCGCCCCAGTTTTTCTGCCGGGTTATCACAATGTTTGTCCGGCCGGGCAGGGGACGGTACTTGTCCGCGAACGACAGCCACGTCTTGCGCCCCATGATCACAGGGTGCCCCATGGTCAGCCGGTTGAAGTGCTTGAGGTCCTCAGGGAGGTGCCAGGGCATGTCGCCGTCCTTGCCGATCACACCGCCCGACGTCTGCGCCCACACAAGGCCGACGCCGGTCACGGAACCGGCGAGTTCCTGCGTGAAGTCCTGGGGGTCTGCTGCGTTCTCGGTGCTCATACGGCGATTGGGGCCTTGATTGTGGGGTGGTGCCGGTAGCCCACCACTTCGAAGTCCTCGAGCGTGTAGTCGAAGATCGAGGCCGGCTTCCGGGTGATCTTCAGCTGCGGGTATTCATACGGTTCCCGGTCCAGCTGCTTCAGGACCTGGTCCATGTGGTTCTCGTAGATGTGGACGTCGCCGCCTGTCCATACAAACTCGCCAGGCTCCAGCCCCACCTGCTGCGCAATCATGCAGGTGAGCAGGGCGTAGGAGGCAATGTTGAAGGGCACGCCCAGGAACATGTCCGCAGAGCGCTGGTACAGCTGGCAGGACAGTTTGCCGTCGGCCACGTAGAACTGGAAGAACGCGTGGCACGGGGGCAGTGCCATGTCCTTGAGCTCGGAGACGTTCCAGGCAGACACGATGTGCCGGCGCGAGTCCGGGTTGGTCTTGAGGTTCTCCACCAGCTCGGCGATCTGGTCAACATGGCCGCCGTCAGGGGTGGGCCAGCTGCGCCACTGGACGCCGTAGACGGGACCCAGTTCGCCTTCCGCGTCGGCCCACTCGTTCCAGATGCTGACGCCCTGGTCCTGCATCCATTTGACGTTCGATTCGCCGCGCAGGAACCACAGCAGCTCCACCGCCACGGACTTGAAATGCACGCGTTTGGTGGTGATCAGCGGGAAGCTCCGGCCAAGGTCAAAGCGCAGTTGACGGCCGAAAACGCTGGTGGTTCCGGTGCCCGTGCGGTCGGATTTGTGCGTGCCATGGGCCAGGACGTCGCGCAGGAGGTCTTCATAAGGCGTCGGGATGCTCACGGCTAAAGTCTACCGGGCGAAGCCCTGCCGACCCCGCAAGGGTCCCGCGGCTGGCCTCAACGCTGGCCGCCTGCCGCGCATCGGATCAGCCCTTCCTCTGCCTGCTACGGACCAGATCGAGCAGCAGTTCATCGGTGAGCCGGGCGTCGCGCCCGGCATTGACCAAAAGGTCGACGGCGGCAGTCACCGCTTCCGGCACCGGCCCGCCTGCTTGCTGGGCGCCGCCCGGTGCCGGCTGCGCGACGACGGTGCCGTTCCGCCGTCGGGATTCAATGAATCCGGCAGCCTCAAGTTCCTTGTACGCCCGCGCGACAGTTCCGGCGGCGATGCCCAGATCGGCGGCCAGGCTGCGGACAGTGGGCAGCCTGCTTCCGGCGGTGAGTGTTCCGGTGGCGATCAGGGCGCTGATCTGCGAGCGGATCTGTTCAAACGGCGGGGTTGCCGAGCGCAGGTCGACGGAGATGCCGGAGTTCACGGCACCCCTTCCCGGGCAGGCTTCACCGGGGCGGCCGGAGTCCGGGCGAAACCCTTGACCGGGATGACGGCGACCACCACGCCGGCGGCCGCGAGCAGCACCCCCGCAATGATGGCCGGCTGCCACGGGGCTGCCCAGGTTGTTGCCGGCAGGCCCAGCAACGGCGGCCAGGCCCGGCTTGCCGTCATCAGCAGCACGCCTGCTTGGGCTGTGCAGTAGGCGGCAAACGTCCGCACCACACGATGGACCGTGATGGCCCGCAGTGCGGCGTCCAGGCCGTGGATGTCGGTGGATATGCTGCGACGCCTCCGGGCCGCAACAACCGGCAGGCCGGCGATGGCCGCGACGGCCGCCGTCGCAACCGCCGCGATCACCCAGCCGGGAGAACCATCGGGGGGCGTGCCGCCCGGGCGCAGGAAACCGTCCAGCCCGGCCTCACGCAGGTCCCATTCCCCCGCAGCAGTCAGCACCGTGATCGCGACGAAGAGTACGACGGCGACGATCGCCGTGGTGAGCAAGGCCGGGCTCACCACCTGCCGCGGCCATGTCCGCGGTATCCCGTGGGTGCCATAGCTGCGCTGGAGCAGCAGCTCGCCGGCCCCAGGCACCAGCAGAACGGCTGCCGCCATCAGCGCGACAAACAGCACCGGCAGCCCCGGAAGACCGGGGCCGGGGAAATAGAGACCGGGCACGAACAATCCCAGTACGGCGACTGCTACCGGAGTGAACCCCATGGCTGCCCCGAGGGAAACAACGAGACGGGTTGCCGGATGCGCGGCGGCCGGTGATTCTAAGAGCGCCGCCCTGTTCCCCTTGCCGTTGACCTGGACGCTGGGCAGCTTGGGTGGCGCCCACCCCCACATGACCAGCAGCACTACGAACGCCGCGAATCCGGCCGGGTTGGTCCAACTGGCTACATTGGCGGCCGGATCGGGCCGGGCAGCAAAATTGCCTGCCACCGCGGCAAGCCCGACGGCGATGGTTGCGACGGTCCTCAAAAGCCTGTTCATGGCGATGGTCCGCAGCAGGTCATTCTCCGGTGCATCCAGGGCCTCGAGCTGCCTCCGGTGGCTGATGAGTTTGAGCACCAGCGCGGTTCCCAACGCCAGGGTCAGCCAGGCGGCGCCCAGGCAGGCGGCCAAAACGTAGCCCTGGATCCGGCCGTCCCCACCGGTGCGCCTGAAACTGCTGGGGTCTTCCTGCAAAGCGCCATACGGGATGGAGTCGTAGGCGGGAAGGCCAGCCACAAACCCGATCTGCAGCGCCGAACCCAGAAAGATCGCGGCGACAGTCCAGGCGAGGGGACGGGGCAGGTAGTACGGGATGCGGCGGATCTCCAGGGAGGCCAGCCGGCGGGGGAGCCGGGGTCCGGGGTAGCTCAGCTGCCCCACGGCATGGACCGCGAGGCAGCCCAGGACCGGCCACGCCAAAGCTCCGAGGATGCTTGTTGGCGTGGCCAGGGTGGGCGATGTGTTGCCCGCCGGAAGGATGCCCGCAGTCCACGCGGCCTGCAGGGAGCTAGCCAACCATCCGATCACGCCGATCCACAGCGCATGCTGGGAAACCGTCACGGCGGTGGTCCCGCCGCCCGGGGCCCTGATCACCCACCGCAACAGCAGGTACAGGCCGGCGGCCAACAGGAACGGCCACAACGGGACCATGGGCGGCACGTTGTGAACCGCTATTTCGAGACCGTCGACGCCCGGCACATCATCCCCCAGATTTTGCGCATCAATGTACTAAGTATTTGATACAAACATCTCGGGGTCAACAGGCTGTGGCGTCGCGCCCGGCATTGACCAAAAAACGCTAGTCGTCGAAGGGCTTGAACTGCTCCACTGCCACGATGCGGCGCCTGTTGTCGATGGCCACGTGGCACACCACCAGCTCACCAGGGGACAGGTACGGGTCGGCGTCCGGCAGGAGCGCGCGCACGCGGCCTGGCATGTGCTTGCCCAGCTGGCCCAGGATGGTGGGCAGTGCGGGACGGTGCGTGCAGACGGCGACGGGCCGTGCCTTCTCCAAGAGCGACTCAATGGCGGCAGCGGTTTTTTTGGGAGTCCTGGCGTGCCGGTGTTCCGTCAGCGCTTCCACCAGTTTGACCTTGGCCCCTGTTGCCCTCAGGTATGGGGCCACGGTTGACACGCAGCGCTGCCAGGGACTCGTCACCACGCGCGGTGGCTTCCAGGCTTGCAGCAGCCGGCCCACGGCCTGCGCCTGCCTGATTCCCGTCGCGGCCAGGGGCCGTTCACCCTCGGCTTTGGACCAGGACGAGCGGGGCTTGGCCTTTGCATGCCGCACCACAATCAGCGGCCACGTATTGAGATCACCCCGGCCATGGGCTGCCCGCAGGTACTCCAAGGGAACGACGTCGGTCGGATTGGACAGCAGCCCCGCGGCCGTTTCAGGGGCGCACCACACCACGCGGTCCACCTCCTTGCCGTCGGGAACGAGGGGGGCTCCGTTGACGTGGACCGCCCAATAGTGGACCACCTTCAGCCCAGCAGGCACCCGGTAGTGGATGGGCGGCAGCGGAATGCCCAGGGGCGCATCCAGTCCGATCTCCTCCTGCACCTCACGGGCCGCGCATTCAGGAAGGGTCTCACCGGCGTCGATCTTGCCCTTGGGCCAGGACCAGTCGTCATACCGCGGACGATGGATCAGCAGGACTTCGAGACCTTCAGAGTTGATACGCCAGGGCAGCGCCCCGGCTGCGACGACGGCGACTGCCTCGCCGGAATGTTCTGTTTGGTCTGCTACGAGGATGTCGCTCGCCAACGCCGTAGCCCTACCGACGGCTCAGGCTGCGCTGGCGCGTGCGCGACGCCAGCAGCCAGGACTGGATGTCGTCGAGGTGGCTGCCGTCGTCGGCAATGTGGTGCCGGTTCCATAGGCCCTGGCTATCCAGATGCCAGCTGGCTGTCTCCGGATCCATGTAGCGGCGCAGCAGGTTAAGGACGTAGCTGATGTCGTCGGGATTGGACAGCTGGACCAGGGCCTCGACCCTGCGGTCCAGGTTCCGGTGCATCATGTCCGCCGAGCCGATGTAAACCACAGGATCGCCGCCGTTGGCAAAGGCGAACACGCGGGAGTGTTCCAGGAATCGGCCCAGCACGGAGCGCACCGTGATGTTGTCGCTGAGGCCCGGAACGCCGGGACGCAGCGAGCAGATGCCGCGCACAATGACGTCCACCATCACGCCGGCCTGGGACGCGCGGTAAAGGGAGTCGATGATGGCTTCATCCACCATGGAGTTGACCTTGATCTGCACCCTGGCGGCCAGCCCGGCCCGGGCGTTGCGGATCTCGGTCTCGATGCGGTCGATCAGCCCGGAGCGGACGGAGCGCGGAGCAACCAGGAGCCGCTTGAACGTGGACTTCGGCGCATAGCCGGAGAGCTGGTTGAACAGTTTGGAAAGGTCCTCGCCCACCTGGTCATTGGCGGTCAGCAGGCCAAGGTCCTCGTAGTAGCGGGCCGTGCGGGGATGATAGTTGCCGGTGCCGATGTGGCAGTAGCGGCGTAGCCCGTCCACTTCCTGGCGGACCACCAGCGACAGCTTGCAGTGGGTTTTCAGGCCCACGATGCCGTAGACCACGTGGACGCCCGCCTGTTCCAGCTTGCGGGCCCAGGAGATATTGGCCTGCTCGTCGAACCGGGCCTTGATCTCCACGAGGGCCAGCACCTGCTTGCCGGCTTCGGCGGCATCGATCAGGGCGTCAACGATGGGGGAGTCGCCCGAGGTCCGGTACAGGGTCTGCTTGATGGCTTGGACCTTGGGGTCCGCGGCCGCCTGTTCCAGGAACGCCTGCACCGAGGTGGAGAAGGAGTCGTATGGGTGGTGGAGCAGGATGTCGCGGCGGCGCATGGCCGAGAAAACGTTGGCGGCCTTGGACGTCTCGGACTCGTTGAGGAACCGGGACGTGTGCGGCATGTGCTTGGGGTAGTGAAGGTCGGCACGGTCAATTCCGGCAATGACTGACAGGCCGCGGAGGTCCAGCGGAGCCGGGAGCGAGTACACCTCGGACTCGTCCACTCCGAGCTCACGGATGAGCAGGGCCCGGATGTTCGGGTTGATGTCGTGGGTGACTTCGAGGCGGACGGGCGGGCCGAACCGGCGGCGCAGCAGTTCCTTCTCCAGCGCCTGCAGGAGGTTCTCGGCGTCGTCCTCTTCCACTTCGAGGTCCTCGTTGCGGGTGACGCGGAAGATGTGGTGTTCCAGGACTTCCATGCCGGCGAAGAGCTTGTCCAGGTGGACGGCGATGACTTCCTCAAGCGCGATGAAACGCGCCACGCGTCCCGCCACGGCCCCGGCCCGCGGACCGTCGATGGAGATCAGTCGGGGAAGCTGGTCCGGAACCTTGAGGCGGGCGAAAAGTTCCTTGTCACTCACGGGGTTGCGGACCACCACGGCCAGGTTGAGGGAGAGGCCCGAAATGTAGGGGAACGGGTGTGCCGGGTCCACGGCCAGCGGCGTCAGGATCGGGAAGACCTTTTCGGCGAACATGGCGCTGAGCTGCTGCTTGGCGGTGTCGTCCAGTTCGTCCCAGTGCATCAGGTGGATGTGCTCATAGGCCAGGGCGGGGCGGATCTGTTCGGCGTAGACCTGGGCATGGCGCTGCTGGAGGCGGTGGGCTTCGTCGCCGATCTTCTCCAGCACCTCGACAGGGCTGAGGCCGGCAGGGGAGGGCACGGCGAGGTTGGTGGCGATGCGCCGCTTCAGGCCCGCCACCCGGACCATAAAGAACTCGTCCAGGTTGGACGCGAAGATGGACAGGAAGGCCACGCGTTCCAGGAGGTGGAGCGTGGGATCTTCGGCGAGTTCCAGGACGCGGGAGTTGAAAGCCAGCCAGCTGAGCTCGCGGTCCAGGAAACGGTCCGGCCGGATGTCCCCTTCGGGCACAAGGTTGGGCGCAAACTCGGGGATGTCGATCCGGTCCTGCGTTGCGCGCGAGGCAGGGACTTCGGATGAGCCGAAGCGCGCGCGCACCGGCGCTGAAGCGCCCTCGGACGTGACTGTTCCGGCGGGTTCCGGTTTCATGGTCTCTCCTCTTACCTGGCGCTTGATGCTGGCCCTCGGCCGGCGCGGTTCTTTACCAACCTTACAATCAATCAGCGTCCACAAGCCCTAGATTCGGGCCACCCGAAGGCGTTAGTCACACGAGCGGGATAACTCACCCGGGCGCCACTAAACGGAGGCCAGCGGTCCGTACATCACGTCCATATCCCAGCGTGTGAAGCCCAGGGCCCGGTAGAGGGAAACGGCAGGGGTGTTGTCGGCATCCGTGTAGAGCATGACGGCGTGAAGCCCCAGGCCCTGCAGATGCCTGATGCCAGCCACTGTGAGTGCTTTGCCCAGGCCCATACCCTGCGCGGCCGGTGTGACGCCCACCGCGTAGACCTCGCCGATCGCCGGGTGGGCGCCGTGGCGCGGATGCACCTTGGTCCAGTGGAATCCCAGCAACCGGTCCTCGGCGTCCACGGCCAACAGGAAGCCGGCGGGATCAAACCAGTCCTCGGCCATGCGGGCATCCAGGTCCGCGCGGGACATCGAGCCCTGCTCGGGGTGGTGGGCAAATGCGGCGCGGTTCGCAGCCAGCCAGCGGTCCTCGTCCTTGCCCCGTACAAAGGGGCGGAGTGTGACGCCATCCGGTAGGCCGACGTCGGGCAGTTCTGCCGTTGCGGTGGTCAGCCTCATCTTCCAGAGTTCGCGCACTGGACCGTAGCCGTAGCGGGCGGCGAGGTCCGCGGCTGCCTCGTGGTTGCCATGGGACCACGCCTTCAGTCCATCCAGGCCTCGCCCGGACTGGAGTGCGCCAACAAGCCGGTCCGCCACGCCCTGGTTGCGGTAGCTGGGGTGGACGGCAATTTCCAGCACTCCGCTGCCGTCCGGATCCTCCACAACAACGGCAAACCCGGCCAGGTCCTGGCCGGAGGAGGGATCGGAGTCCTCGTCCGGCGCGTAGAGCGCCAGGGTCAGGAGGGAATGCTCTGCAGAGTCCCCGGCGCGGAGCGTCATCACCGTTTGCTCGGAAAGCGAGGGGTTGCCGTCAGACTCCTCGGCAGCTGCGAGGAGCGCCACGCAGTCCGTCAGCAGCTGTTCTTCCAGACCGCCGTGGACAATAAGGACGGGCCATTTTTCCGGGTGCGCAGGACTCATGAGGCTAGGCTATACGCCCCGGCCGGAAGGCGCTCCGATTTGATGGCCCCGGGGCAGGCACGTATAGTCGATATCTCACCCGCCGGTAACGGTGGGAACGAGGGGGATCCACCAGTGGGGTGGCCTCGATACGTTCGACCCGTATGTCCTCCACAAATACAGCATCACTAAGACAGCAACAGCCCCGGACCAGCGGTCCGGGGCTGTTCCTGTATTGAACGGTGTCAGGCTTCCGTCAGTTCGTCTTCCTGCTGCCGCACAAGAGTCAGCCGGTAGCCGACGTTCCGGACCGTACTGATCAGGTTTTCGTGGTCGGCGCCAAGCTTGGCACGCAACCGCCGGACGTGGACGTCCACGGTGCGCGTGCCGCCATAGTAGTCATACCCCCACACCTCGGTGAGCAGCTGCTGGCGGGTGAAGACGCGGCCGGGGTGCTGGGCCAGGTATTTGAGGAGTTCGAATTCCTTGAACGTCAGGTTCAGGGGCGCTCCGTTGACGCGGGCCGTATAGCTCGCTTCATCGATGACCACGCCTGCCGCCCGGATCTCCGTGGGGGCGTCATCCTTGTCCGGCACGGCCCGCGCTACGGAGAGCCTGATGCGGGCTTCCACTTCGGCGGGACCGGCTGAATCGAGCACGATGTCATCCACGGCCCAGGCTGAAGAAACTGCAGCCATGCCGCCCTCGGTCAGGATCAGGACCAGGGGTGCGCTCAGACCTGTGGCCTTGAGCAGCTGGGTGAGGGAGCGGGCGCCCACCAGGTCCTTGCGGGCGTCGAGAAGCACAATATCGCAGGGATCGGTCTCCAGCAGGGCTGTGGGTTCCGCGGCGAGGATGTGCACGCGGTGGTTCAGCAATTCCAGGGCAGGCAGAATGTCCACCGAAGAACCGGTGCTGTTCGTCAATAGCAGGATGTGCGACATTGTTCCTCCAAGGGGCGTCCGCGCATCTTCGGGCGACTGAACCGGGTTTTCACCGGCCGGTACTATCTCACTGCAGCGGACTTGGCCGACCAAGAATCAATCCGGCCGGCATCCGTAGCAGGAAGCGTAGCTGAACTCTGAGTATACCCACCGGCCTGCACGACAGCACGGATTCCGCCCCCTCAAACCTTCGTTTTGCGACATATCCGGGTCACATAAGGCAGGATTGAACCGTCGGGCAGAACGCCCTGACACCGAAGGCCGAGCCGCCGGGTCCACAGCCAGAATGGGATGCCACGAATTGAGTGCAGAGTCGAAGCCGAAGCGAACCGGCCGGCCGGGTTCCCGATGACCGCCGAGGTTCAGGCCCCGGCAAAGTCACTGGGCTCGTGGGTCATCGGTGTTGTCGGAGTGGCGGGACTCGTAGCGATCATCGCCGGCGTCTACATCTCACGCGAGGCACTCATCGGCGTCGCTGTGGTGATTGCTGTGGCGGTAGGCATCGGCTGGCCCCACTTTCTCCGCATCCCCGCGAAAAAGACCCTTGCAGCCGTCATCGCGCTGCCCGGCGTCGGATCGGCGCTCGCTGCCGGTTTTGTCCCCGCCCCGGGTTTCCTGGACTGGACGCCGGCGTTCATGGCGTTGGGAATGATGGCTGTGTTTGTGGTGCAGCTCATCCGAGGCACGGGCCAGGCCCAACGGCTTGAGTCCACCCTGGGCTGCTGCGCCGGGGTGCTCCTCTCGTGCCTGGGGGCAGGCTGGATAGCCGGCGCGCGCTTCAACGGCGTCCGCGAGATGCTCCTGGTGGCAGCCATCAGCGCTGCCGTGGCGCTGCTGGCCGGCCTCATCCGCTGGCCGGACAGTATCGTGGCCCCCCTCGGCATCGTGATGGCAGGACTTGCCGGGCCGCTCGCTGGCCTGGTCTTCTCCGACATTGCAGTTCTGCCGGCGGCGATCTTCGGCGTTGTGGTGGGCGCCGTGCTGGTCAGCTTCCGCCGCCTCGTAACACTCCGCGGCGGTCCGCTGAATCTTTTGGCTGCGGTTAGCATGGGGCTTGCGCCGGTTTCGGCCGTGGGCTCGCTGGCTTACTTCATAGACAAACTACTCATCTACTAACCGGTTAGGATGGCATCATGTCCGTACTTGCTTTTGAAATCTTCTTCCTCGTCCTGCTCGGCATCGCCAGCCTGTCCATGGCCTGGTTCGCCGGCTTTGTGGTTTACCGCCTCTTCAAAGGCCAGAAGTAAACCCGTTCAACGAGATAGCATTTTCCTGAGGTAATTGCCGTGCCGATAGAAATTCCTACAGATCTGACACCCGAACTTGTTCCGCTTTCCTGGCTCATCGGTGAGTGGGAAGGCAGCGGCCGGCTCGGCAGCGGGGACGAGGACTCGGAACACTTCCTCCAGCATGTCTCCTTCACGCACAACGGCCTGCCGTACCTTCAGTACCGCGCGGAGAGCTGGTTAACCGACGACGACGGCACGCGCCTGCGGCCGCTGACAGTTGAGACCGGTTTTTGGGCGCTGGAGCGCAAACAGCTTGATGCCGACGGCGGACCGGGCCTGATTCCGGCCGATATTGTTCCCGCACTCAAGAGCGCCGACGAAGTCGAAGCGCTCCGCAATAAAGACGGCGGGTTCGATATCTCTGTGTCCATCTCACATCCCGGCGGGATCTCCGAGCTCTACTACGGCCAGATCAAGGGCCCGCAGATCCAGCTGACCACCGACATGGTGATGCGTGGGAGCCATTCCAAGGACTACAGCGCGGCCACGCGGATCTTCGGGCTGGTGGACGGCAACCTGCTCTGGCGCTGGGACGTGGCCACCGGCGGAACGTCGCAGCCCGGCAAGGGCCTCGAAGCGCACGCCTCGGCTTTCCTGAAAAAGGTTTCCTGACGCCCTGCCGTGTCACCGGTCATCAGTAGACTTGGCTTTCTGGGCAACACCGGCGAGTGAATCAAGGGAGCGTCATGGCTGCACCGCAGGACTCTACGGATTACAGCGACCTGAAGGCTGTGTTCTTCAACGGGACCCTTAAACGGTCGCCGGAGATCAGCAACACCGAGGGCTTGATCAACGTCAGCCGCCTCATCATGGAGAAGCAGGGCGTCAGCACCCGGGTGATCAGGACTGTCGATCACGACATCGCCAGCGGTGTTTACCCCGACATGACCGAGCACGGATGGCCCTCCGATGAGTGGCCGGAACTGTACCCGGCTGTTGAAGAAGCCGACATTGTGGTGGTTGCCGGTCCGATCTGGCTGGGCGACAACTCCTCCCAGACCAAGAAGCTGATCGAACGGCTCTACGCCCATTCGGGGGAACTGAACCACAAGGGCCAGTGGGTGTTCTACCCCAAGGTTGGCGGCTGCCTGATCACCGGCAACGAGGACGGCATCAAGCACTGTTCCATGAACGTGCTGTACAGCCTGCAGCATGTCGGCTTCACCATCCCGCCGCAGGCCGACGCCGGCTGGATCGGCCCGGTGGGTCCCGGCCCGAGCTACCTGGACGAAGGCTCCGGCGGTCCCGAATCCGACTTCACCAACCGCAACACCACGTTTATGACCTGGAACCTGCTGCATTTTGCCCGGATGCTCAAGGACGCCGGCGGGATTCCCGCGTACGGCAATCTTCCTGAAGAATGGAAAGCCGGAACCCGCTTCGACTTCGAGAACCCCGAATACCGCTGACGCCGCCCCCAGGTGGCCGACCCACGGTGGTGGAGCTAGGAGAGACCGCTGCCCGAGACCGGAATACCTACTGACCTAAGGACGTTCCCCCAATATGACTACTCCCAGCCCACTACTGTCGCGCCCCGGCGCCGTCGAGGCCACCGGCGCGGACGCCGGCGTCGCATCCCACTACGGTGAGCCGCTGCGTGAGCAGCGCGCCCTCGCAGCCGGTACCGCCGTCGTCGACCTCTCCCACCGCGGCGTGGTGACCGTCAGCGGTCCGGACCGGCTGACCTGGCTGAACACCCTGTCTTCCCAGCAAGTCACCGGCCTGCAGCCTGGGGAGTCAAGCGAGCTTCTGCTGCTGAGTGTCCAGGGCCGGATCGAGTTTGACGCCCGCGTAGTGGACGACGGCGGGACCACCTGGCTGATCGTTGAGGCCGCCGAGGCTGCACCGCTGGCTGAGTGGCTGAACAAAATGAAGTTCATGCTTCGCGTCGAGGTCACCGACGTCTCCGCCGACTGGGCAGTTCTCGGGTCCACTAAGACTGTGGAGGAATGGTCCGGACTGCTGGCGTGGCAGGATCCGTGGCCGCATGTCGGCGCCGGCGGCTACTCCTACGCCGTGGTCCCGGAGGAAGGACACCCGGGGCTGGAGCGGCCCTGGATCGAGTACCTGGTGCCGGCCGCCGAACTCGAGAACACCGTGGCGGACCGCCCGCTCGCCGGCGTTATGGCGGCCGAAGCCCTCCGCATCGCTGCGTGGCGCCCCAGGCTGGGCGCCGAAACCGACGACAAAACCATTCCGCACGAACTGGACCTCCTCCGTACCGCCGTGCACCTGTCCAAAGGCTGCTACAAGGGCCAGGAGACCATCGCCCGCGTGCACAACCTGGGCCATCCGCCGCGGCGCCTGGTGTTCCTGCAGCTGGACGGGTCGCAGCACACAATGCCCGCGCCCGGCAGCCAGGTCATGCTCGGCGAGCGGAAGGTCGGGACGGTGACGTCCGTTGCCCAGCACTACGAAATGGGCCCGGTGGCGCTGGCCGTCATCAAGCGGTCTGTCGCACCGGACGAAATGCTGACCGTGCTGGACGGCGAGGAGCCTTATATCGCTGCCCAGGAAGTAATTGTTGCTCCCGACGCCGGCCAGGTAGTGGGGCGCCAGACTGGATTCCTGAGGGGGACCCGCTCATGACTGAGAACACCGCACCCGACGCCGCTACGCCCGGCGCGGCCAAATCCGAGGCCACGACCAACGACGAAGCCGTGGCACTGGCGCACCGGCTCTTCCAGGCTGCCCGGGAGGGGGACACCGGTCTGCTGCGGAACTATCTCGAGGCCGGGGCGCCCGCCACCATGACCAACACCGCGGGCGATTCGCTGCTGATGTTGGCCGCCTACCACGGCCACGCGGAGACGGTACAGCTGATCCTTGAGCACGGCGGAGAGGCCAACACGGCCAACGACCGCGGCCAGACCCCCTTGGCCGGTGCAGCATTCAAGGGGTATACGGACGTGTCCCGCGTGTTGCTGGACGCCGGTGCAGATCCCGACGCCGGCAGCCCCTCCGCCCGGGCTGCCGCGCAGATGTTCGCCCGCACGGACATCCTCGATCTGCTGGGCAACTGAGGCTTGGAAAATGTAGCGCGGCCTTGGCCAGCCCTCTGGTCCCTGGTCATCGGGTTCTTTATGATCCTGATCGACACCACCATTGTTTCGGTGGCCAACCCCAGCATCATGGAGGGACTGGGAACGGACATCAACGCCGTGATTTGGGTGACCAGCGCCTACCTGCTGGCCTACGCCGTGCCGCTGCTGATCACTGGCCGGCTCGGCGACCGCTTCGGACCCAAGAAGCTCTACCTCTCCGGCCTCGTGGTGTTCACGCTCGCCTCCCTCTGGTGCGGACTGGCCGGTGACGTCCAGACGCTGATCACCGCACGGATCTTCCAGGGTCTGGGTGCCGCCATCATGACGCCGCAGACCATGGCGGTAATCACCAGGATCTTCCCGCCGGACCGCAGGGGGGCCGCCATGGGCCTGTGGGGCGCCACTGCGGGCCTGGCCACGCTGGTGGGACCAATCCTGGGCGGCCTGCTCGTGGACAGCCTCGGCTGGGAATGGATCTTCTTCATCAACGTGCCGGTCGGCATCGTTGGATTTATCCTCGCCTGGCGGTTCGTCCCCACCCTCAGCACGCACTCCCATAAGTTCGACATCCCCGGCGTGCTGCTCAGCGCCGTCGGGCTCTTCCTCCTGGTGTTCGGCATCCAGGAAGGCGAGACCTACAACTGGGGGACCATCGTGGGCCCCGTCAGCGTCTGGGGTCTTATCATCTCCGGCCTGCTGGTGCTTGGGGCGTTCATACTCTGGCAGCGCTTCAACAAGGGCGAGCCCCTGCTGCCGCTGGGCCTGTTCCGGGACCGCAATTTTTCCCTGGCAAACATCGGGATCACCACCGTTGGCTTCACCGTGACCGCCTTCGCGCTGCCGCTCATTTTCTACTACCAGCTGGTGCGGGGCATGACGCCCACCGAATCGGCGCTCATGATGGTTCCCATGGCCCTCATCTCCGGTGGACTGGCGCCCGTGGTGGGCAAAATCATCGACCGGGTCGATCCGAAGTACATCACTGCCGGCGGGCTGGTCCTGATGGCCGTGGCGCTGTTCTGGAACTCTGCCCTGATGCACCCGGATACCCCCATCCTGCTCTTCCTCCTGCCCAGTGCTGTCCTGGGGTTCGCGAATGCCGGCATCTGGGCGCCCCTGAGCTCCACGGCCACGCGCAACCTGCCCCCGCGTCAGGCCGGGGCAGGTTCCGGGGTCTACAACACCACCCGCCAGATCGGCGCGGTATTGGGCAGCGCGGCCATCGCCGTGCTCATCCAGGCGCGCCTGGCCGCGGAGCTTCCCGCGCAAGGTCCCGGGTCCGGCGGAATGGAATTCTCCGGACTGTTGCCTGAGGCGCTCCATGAGGGATTCTCGACGGCGATGGGACAGTCCATCCTGCTTCCTGCCGGTATGATCCTGGTGGGCGCAGCCGTGGCACTGTTCTTCGCCAAGCCCAAGGTAGCAGCGGGCTGGGGCGGTCAGCCGGCGGCTCCGGCCGTAGAGGGTGCCACCCGGGCGTCCTAGGCAGCGTCCCAAAAGTGGGCAGCCGTCCTAGACGGCGTCAGCCCAGGTGCACGCTGGTCTGGATGCCGCCGGTGGACAGGCCCAGCTGCCGCGCCAGGGCCACGGCGCCGGTGTTGCTGACTTCGGCACGCCACTGGACGATGAGGCCCGCCGCGAGGGCCTCGTGGGCAGCGATCGATGCGGCCACGGATCCCAGTCCGCGGCGCCGCCACTCGGGGTCCACCAGGACCCCCATCTGCGCGAGAAGTCCTTCCCATTCCCCGTAGGCGCCGCAGGCCACCGGAACACGCAGCCCGTCCACCTCGTGGAGGATCGTGTAGCGGTTTTCGAGTTCTGACAGGTGCA
Source organism: Arthrobacter sp. Soil762 (assembly GCF_001428335.1). GTDB lineage: Bacteria > Actinomycetota > Actinomycetes > Actinomycetales > Micrococcaceae > Arthrobacter. The sequence goes on along the minus strand of NZ_LMSG01000012.1, from coordinate 367,770 downwards.
CTTCGTTGACGTCGTCCGGCGGGCACAGGCCTTCGAGCTCGATCGCCTCCGGGTTTCCGTGGGACACGGTCAGCTCTTCGGAAGGCTGGCGCAGGGGCAGGTCGTCGGCGAAGAACAACGCCGCCGAGCCCAGGCCGTGGCCTCCATGGGACCGCGTCAGGGTCAGGAGGGTCACATGATGCGCCATCTCCTCGTCCGGAATTGCGGCGGCGGCGTCAATGACCCATTGGGGCCCCACCAGTGCCGAGCTGCCGAACAGCCTGACGAACTCCACAGTCTCTGCAGCGTCGTCGGCCCTGACCATACGCTCGCCGGAAGTCAGAGACGCAGCGAAAGCGCCGTCGTCGAGCCCCAAATGCCGGGCCCAAGCGAGCTGGATGATGGCGGCGGAACCGGGGTCAAGAGTCATATCCCCAGCCTACCCAGCACAGGGAAGCGCGAACGGACACTTGAGGCCCCACAGCGGAGGGGCCTCAAGCGTCCGTTCGCGCTGATCGGGTTTAGCCGAACAGGACCGCAGCCTCGTCGTAGCGGTTCTGCGGGACGGTCTTCAGCTGGCCCAGGGCCTTGTCGAAGCTCACGTGTTCAATGTCGGTGCCCTTGAGCGCCACCATGGTGCCCCAGTAGCCCTCCACCACGGAGTCGATGGCGGCCATGCCCAGGCGGGTGGCGAGGACACGGTCGAAGGCTGAGGGGACGCCGCCGCGCTGGATGTGCCCCAGGATCGTGGCGCGGGTCTCGATGCCCGTGCGCTTTTCGATCTCGGGGGCGAGCCGGTCGGCGATGCCGCCCAGCCGGGGCCGGCCGAACGTGTCCAGGCCGCGCTCGGAGTGGGGGGATTCCATGTGGTCCGGAACAAAGCCCTCGGCCACAACAATCAGCGGGGCGCGGCCACGGTCGTGGGCTTCCTGGACCCATTCGGTGATCTGCTCGATGCTGACCTTCTGCTCGGGGATCAGGATGGCGTGGGCGCCGGCGGCCATGCCGGCGTGCAGGGCAATCCAGCCCACATGGCGGCCCATGACCTCGGCGATCATGCAGCGGTGGTGGGACTCGCCCGTGGTCCGGAGCCGGTCGATGGCCTCGGTGGCGATCTGGACCGCCGTATCAAAACCGAAGGTGTAGTCGGTGGCGTCAAGATCGTTGTCCACGGTCTTGGGGACACCCACGATCTTGAGACCGACGTCGGTAAGGCGTTTCGCGGCCGCGAGGGTCCCTTCGCCGCCTATCGCGATGATGGCGTCGATGCCGAGGCGGTCCATGTGGGCCTTGATGACCTCCGGCCCGCCGCCGTTTTCAAAGGGGTTGGTGCGGGAGGTGCCCAGGATGGTGCCGCCCTGCTTGGCGATGCCGCGGACCATGCTGCGGGGGATGTCGATGATGTCGCCTTCGACGACACCCCGCCAGCCGTCCAGGAACCCCACGAATTCGTGGCCGTGGATGGCGATGCCCTTGAGGACGGCACCGCGGATGACAGCGTTCAGTCCGGGGCAGTCGCCACCGCTGGTAAGAATTCCAATTTTCATGTCTCGGCTCAAATCCTGGTGTGAAGGTTTACAGGCAGAGCGCCACGCTGAGCTCACCCTAGATTCTAGTGGTCGGTGTGGGGTACGACACAAACCGGTTACAAAAGACCCCGTTCCATGGCAAGGACCACGGCACGGGTCCTGTCGTCCACATCGAGTTTGTTGAAGACCCGCAGCAGGTGGGTCTTGACCGTCGCATCGGCAATGTGGAGCGCCGTGGCCACCTGGGGATTGCTCAATCCCTGTGCCACGCAGCGGAGGACCTCCACCTCCCGGGCCGTCAGCCGCGGCAGTTCAGGCGCGCGCAGCCGCGAGACCAGGCGTGCCGCCACCGGCGGGGCGAGAACCGTCTCACCGCGTGCTGCAGCGCGCACGGCCTTGATGATGCGGTCCCCGGCGGTGTCCTTCAGGAGATAGCCCACCGCCCCGGACTCCACGGCGTGCATGATGTCGGAGTCGTCGTCGTACGTGGTCAGCACCAGCACCTTGGTGTCAGGAAACCGGTCCCGGATCTGCGCGGTGGCGCCGGCGCCGTCAAGGATGGGCATCCGCAGGTCCATCAGCGCAGCAAGGCCGCTCCGGACCACGGGGTGGTCATCGGCGAGGACAACAGTCACAGTTTCCGGGAGGCTCATGTCACGGCTCCGGCCAGGGGTGCGTCCGTACCGCGGGTCCCTGGCTCGGCGTCCGTGCCGCCGGGCCCGAGGGCCTCGGTGGGGACCACCGCCACCAGCCGGGTGGCGCCCGGCGCGGAAGTGAGCTGGAGCCGGCCACCGATTTCGTCCAGCCGGGCAGCCATCGACTTCAGGCCGAATCCCTGGCGATCCGCCGAGACTTCAAAACCCTGCCCGTTGTCCGTGACGGTCAGCCGGAGCAGCGGCGGGCCGCCGGCAGGGATATCCATCAGTACCTTCGCGGCCGTGGCTCCGGAATGCCTGCGGACGTTGTTGAGTGCCTCCTGGGCTGTCCGGAGCAGCGCCACCTGCTGCGTGGACGGCAGCGGGGGCAGGCTGTCGGGCAGCTCCACGGTCAGCCGGAGGCTGTCCAGGTGCAGGGTATCCGGCAGCCGCTTCAGTGCCGCCAGTAGTACGGGCAGGACCGCCAGCGTGGACGCGCTTTGTGCCGACTTGGGCAAAGCGGTGAACGCGATGGCCACGGTGGCCCAGGCTGCCGTGGCCAGGACCATCAGCAGCGCCACCAGGCCCCACTGCCCGGCGTCCCGGGGCAGCGGGACGTCGAACAGGACGGCTGCCGCGAGCAGCAGGAGAACAGTCTGGGCCACGATCAGGTAGAGCGTCTGGCCTGTCTTCCCGATGAAGTACGAAGCTGCGGGCAATGGCGTACCGGCCAGCCGCTTCACCGTGCCGTTGAAACGCTCGGTGGCCACGTGGGTGCCCAGGTTCTGGAACCCGCTCAGGATGGTGCTCAGCGCAAGCATACCGGGCAGATAGTAGTGCGCCGGGGTGATGCCGCCCTGACCGTCCGGGCCGGCTCCGAAGACCGGCTCATCACCGAACACAGTTCCAAAACAGGGACATCATCAGGATCGGGAAGAACAGGACCAGAGATAGCACGTCACGGTTAAATAGTTTGATCTCCAGCAGGACCCGGCCAAGCCCCAGGCGCAGGACTGATGGGCGCCAGGCCGGACGGTCGGTGGCGGGCGGGATGGATGCACGGCAGAGGGTTCGGCGCCGATGAGCTGGAGGTAGATGTCCTCGAGGCTGGGACGGACGACGGCGAGCTCCGCCGGCTCTATCGCGCCGCCGTCGGACAGCGACGCGACCAGGGAAGCCGGCTGCTCGGTCACCACTTCCCGAAGGCCGGAGCCATCCCGCCACCGGACGCGGGGAACCCGGAAGCCCGGGCCGCCGATCTCCTGCGGGCTGCCTTCGGCGATCAGCCGCCCGTGGTTGATGACGCCGATCCGGCCCGCCAGCTGCTCGGCCTCGTCCAGGTAGTGCGTGGTGAGGACAATGGTGGTGCCGCCGCTGCTCAGCTGGCGGATGAGGTCCCAGAACTGGCGCCGGGCCTCCGGATCGAAGCCTGTGGTGGGTTCGTCCAGGAACAGGACTTCCGGGTTGCCGATGACCCCCAGCGCCACGTCCAGCCTTCGCCGCTGGCCGCCCGAAAGGGTTGAGATGCGGACGCCGCCCTTGCCCCCGAGCCCCACGGCCTCAATGACCTCGTCCACCGGCCGGGGCGCCGGGAAACAGGCAGCCAGTGACCGCAGGGCCTCTGAAACCCTGAGTTCCCCGGAGTCTGTGGCCTCCTGGAGCACAATGCCGATCCGGGCGCGGAAGGACGGGGCCTTCCAGGGACGCGTTCCCAGAACCATGACCTCGCCGCTGTCAGGTTTCCGGTGGCCTTCCAGGATCTCGATGGTGGTGGACTTGCCGGCGCCGTTGGGGCCCAGGAGGGCGTAGGTTTCGCCGGCACGGATGGTGAGGTCCAGCTGGTCCACGGCCGTGAGGGTCCCGCCTTTGGGCAGGCCGTACATTTTGTTGAGGCCGCGCACGGTGATGGCATCAGGGGATTGCCGCTGCCCGGGGATGAGGGAGGTGTTCATGCTTCCAGCGTTGCAGTCCCGGAGTGCCGGCAAACAGGCCCGGCCGGTTGAACCTGTTGTCCACCGGCCGGTTGAACCTGTTGTCCACCGGCCGGTGGACAAGGACAGCAGAAAGGCCCCCGCTCCCGGAACGATTCCGGGGAGCGGGGGCCTTGCGGTTCCTGCCTGAGGTCAGCTGATGGAGCGGCGGTCCAGGAATTTCTGCAGTGGGATGGAGTTCTGCTGGTCAGGAAGGACCAGCCACGCTGCGATGTAGAGGACGACGGCGGGGCCGGGGAGGAGGCAGAAGACCAGGAAAGCGATCCGGACGAATGCCACATCCACGTTGAGCTTTGCCGCAATGCCGCCGCACACACCTCCCAGCCAGCGTTGGGGTCCACGTTTCAGGCCGAAGCCCCTGACGATGCTGAAGAACTTGTCCATGGTTCAAGACTTCCCTGTTGTGGCTTCGTTGTCACGCTTTCTGGCCGAAAGCAGCCCGCCGATCACCAGCGCGGCGCCAGCGCCGATCATAAGGCCGATCAGTACGTAGGTGCCGTTCAGGGTCACCACACCCAACTGGGCGATGATGATCAGAGCGGCCAGCGCCATCACGATGAGGCCCCAAACTATGGTGCCCACGCGGGCGGATGGCTGCTGTGGGGCGTCGGCTCCGGGGTGGCCGGCCGTCGTCGGGGTTTGCGGGGTAGATGAATCCGGTGCCGGATCGAAGCTGCTCATGTCAGTTTCCTTCCTGGATGGTGACGTTGCTGACGGTGCCGTCGATCCGGATGATCAGGTGGCCGCCTGGCTTGTCGGTGTTGTAGCTGGACTCCCGGGAGGTAATGCCGCCCCGGTGGTTGGTGCCTTCGTTGAGGTTCCCCAGCGTCATGTCTGCCCTCACGTCCACGGGAATGTTGCTGGGGAGGATCACGGTGACGTTGCTCGCCGTGATGTCCAGGGGAACCGCGACGTCTGAGTCCAGCGGGGCGTGAGCGGCCAATTGGGTGAGGTCAACGGTTCCCCGGCCGCCGGTGACGCTGAAGCCATCGGCCGCCTGCTGCTGGCTCGTCGGTGCCCAGTCGACCTGGCTGAAGCGGACCCTGTCGCCGTTGCCCACTACGTTGAAGATGCCGCCGATCACCAGGGCAACAACGGCGAAGAAACCGAGGATTCCGGACGTCCGGCCGCGAAGGCCCGCGATGAGGATGCCCAGGCCCAGGACGGCTGCGCCACTGGCCCAGACGATCGCATTGGCGGCGTCACCGAGGTTGATCACGTTGCCGGCGTCCAGGGCCTTGAGCCCTCCACCCACCAGGAGTGCTGTTCCGGCTGTAATGGCTACTGCCGGGGCGCCGGGGCCGGAGGGGCGGACCTTGGGTGCGCGTGCCGGGCCCTGCGGTGGCTGGTAGCCGCCGTAGGCACCGCCGTCGCTGCCGCCTCCACCGTAGCTGCCGCCGCCGTAAGTGTCGCCGCCATAGGGCGGGTTGACGCTCGACGGCGGGACCGGAAGGTAGGGTGCGCTGCCGGACGTGCCGGCCGTGCCGGTCGAAGCAGAGTCCGTGGCCGCAAACGGCGCGGCATAGGGGGTTGTGGGATAGGAGGCCGAGTAACCGGAGTCTCCGCCGGCCGGCTGCGGTGTCGCGTTCATGGGAGCTCCATTCCGGGCCTTGCTGCGTTGGGTCAGGTAGTAGATGAAGTAGATGGCGCCGCCCACCCAGAAGACGGTCCAGAGGAATCCGCCAAAGCCGTTGCGGCTCCAGCCCCAGAATCCGCCGCCCAGCCCGGTGAGTCCCACCACTGTGGTGATCAGGGCGCCTGTCATGCCGCTGGACCAGCGGCCGGCGCCGGCTTCCTGGACGTGGATGCGCCCGTCGGGTTCGGGAAGGAATGCCCAGGCCAGGCCGTAGAGCAGGACGCCGATTCCGGCGAAGAGGGTGAGGACAATGAAGATGCCGCGGACAATCAGCGGATCGATGCCCATCCGGTGCGCGATGCCGCTGGAGACACCGCCGATCCACCGGTCGCGTCCGCGCTGGATGCCGTGGCTCCGGACCCAGGTGAAGAAGTCACCGGACTGGCCCGGTGCTTTGGCGCTGGAGTACGGGCCCGGAGACGGGCTTGCGTAGGGGCCGGCATACGGGCCGGCGTAGGGACCGGCGTCCGGGGGTGTGTCCTGCGAAGCAGCCGAGGGTGGCAGCAGGGGTTCGGTTGGCTGGTCCCGGTCGCGTGGGGGGAGCGGTTCCGTGGGCTGGCCGTCATCGGGGGTGGGGGTCTGGGAGTTCATACTTCGATCCTGCCGTCCGGGGCGGCGCAGCTCTACTGGGGAACACCCTGACTCGCCCCTGAGTTACCCCCGGTTCAGGCCGGAATCGGGTCCGGGGAACCCTGATCCGTGCTTGGATTGACACATGACCACCGCCCTCACCCGCCCACCGCTTGTCCGCAGCAGCGACCGCGTCATCGCGGGCGTATGTGCCGGCCTCGCGGCGCATCTGGGCTGGCCGGTGAAAAGCGTGCGGATCGGCATGGCACTCGCGACCCTCGCCGGTGGCGCCGGGTTGGCCTTCTATGCGTGGCTGTGGATCATGGTCCCCACCGCCGACGAAAGTGCCCGCCGTAATGCCAGACGTCCGGCGTCGCCCATTGCCCCGGCCGTCAGCCTTGACCCGGCATTCAGCGCTGGGCCGCCCTCGGCGGCGCCGTCGCAGGGCTCGCCCGCGGCCGCTCCCTGGTGGGGAAATCCCGACGCCGGCACTAACGCCCCGGGGGTTTCCCCCGGCGGTCCCGGTGCCGGCTACGGGTCGAGCTACGGGCCCGCCGTGCGGCCGCCGTGGTTCCGGGTCCGCAGCATGCGCTATGGCAAGGAGATTCTGCTGGGCGCAGGCCTCCTCCTCGTGGCGGGCATCATGATTGCCCGGCTCCTGGGCGTGGACGTGCCCCTGGAGACCCTTATCCCCGCGGCTGCCGTGCTGGGCGGTGCAGCCATCGCCTGGATGCAGCTCGACGAAACCCGCCGCGCCGGGCTCGTGGACAAAACCAAGGCCGATCAGGCAGGCGGCTGGGCGCGCCTGGCCGCCGGATTGGCGCTGGTGGTTGCCGGCGTGCTGGTGATGGTGTCCGGTTCCGGATCCTGGGAACAGACCTGGCTGGCGCTGCTGGCATCGGTGGCGGTGCTGGGCGGCGTGGTGCTGGTACTTCTTCCGTGGGCCCTCAAATTCTGGCGGGACCTGGAAACTGAGCGGGCGGGCCGTATCCGTGAGACCGAGCGGGCCGAGATCGCTGCCCACCTGCACGACTCCGTCCTCCAGACCCTCGCCCTGATCCAGCGGCGGGCGGCAAATGAGCACGACGTCGTCCGGCTCGCCCGGGCCCAGGAACGCGAACTCAGGAGCTGGCTGTTCCAGGACCCCGGCAAGGAGGCGGGCCAGCTTTCGGACCGCATCAAGGCCGTGGGTGCCGAGGTGGAAGACTCGCTCGGCAACGCCGTGGAAGTGGTGAGCGTCGGGGACACCGCCATGACCGAATCCCATGAAGCCCTGGTCCAGGCCAGCCGTGAGGCGATGCTCAATGCCTCCCGGCACGGCGGCGGGACCGTCTCTGTCTACCTCGAAGTTTCCGATGGCCGGACGGAAATCTTCATCAAGGACAGGGGGCCGGGCTTCGACCTGCAGGAGGTGCCTGAAGACCGTCTCGGCGTCCGCGAATCGATCATCGGACGCATGAAACGCCACGGCGGGACCGCCTCCATCACCAGCACGCCGGACGGCACGGAAGTGCGGCTGGGAATGCCGGCGCTCCAAACGGACAACGCTGAAGGGAAATCATGAACAACGTACAGGGGACCGGGCCCATCCGCCCCGCAACGCCGGTCCGGGTGGTGATCGTGGACGACCACGCCATCTTCCGCTCGGGACTCAAAGCCGACCTCGATCAGAGCATCCACGTAGTCGGGGAAGCGGCAACGGTTGAGCAGGCCATCGCCGTGATCGCGCAGGAACGTCCGGAAGTGGTGCTCCTGGACGTGCACCTGCCCGGCGGCCTCGGCGGCGGCGGCCGGGAAGTCATCGCGGGTTCCGCATCGCTCCTGGCCACCACCAAGTTCCTGGCCCTGAGCGTCTCCGACGCCGCCGAGGACGTGGTTTCGGTCATCCGCGCCGGCGCCCGCGGGTACGTCACCAAGACCATCTCCGGGGCCGAAATCACCGACGCCGTGTTCCGAGTCGCCGGCGGCGACGCCGTGTTCTCGCCCCGGCTCGCCGGCTTCGTGCTGGACGCCTTCGGCACCGCTCCGGCCGACATTGCCGACGACGAGCTGGACAGGCTGTCCGCCCGCGAGCTTGAAGTGATGCGTCTGATCGCCCGGGGCTACAGCTACAAGGAGGTGGCCAAGGAGCTGTTCATCAGCATCAAAACCGTGGAAACCCACGTGTCGGCGGTGCTGCGCAAGCTGCAGCTCTCCAGCCGGCACGAGCTGACCAAGTGGGCCGCCGAACGCCGCCTGCTCTAGCCCACCCCGGACGCTCTCTCACTTAAAGTGCCTTTTTCCTGAACGCTCTCTCACTTGATGCGGCTTAAGAGCAAACGCTCTATCACTCTTCCTAAAGAGAGTGATAGAGCGTTTGGGTTTTTCCTGCAGGACGTGAGAGAGCGTGCCTACTTGGCCTTGCCCAGGAAGTCCTGAAGCCGGGCAACACCGGTGGCCAGGTCCTCGTCGCCCAGGGCGTAAGAGAGCCGCAGGTAGCCTGAAGGGCCGAACGCCTCGCCCGGCACCACGGCTACTTCAACCTCATCCAGAATCAAAGCAGCCAGTTCGGCGGAGGTCGACGGCGTTGCGGTACCTGCCGCCGTCGGGAATTCCTTCCCCAGCAGCGCACGGACGTCCGCGTAGACGTAGAACGCACCCTTCGGCGTCGGGCATTCAACACCGTCGATCGCGTTTAGGCCGGCAACGATCGCCTTGCGGCGGCGGTCAAACGCCACCTTCATTTCGTCGACGGCGGTCAGCGGTCCGGAGACGGCGGCGAGGGCTGCAATCTGCATGATGTTCGAAACGTTGGACGTGGCGTGTGACTGCAGGTTGGTGGCCGCCTTGATGACGTCGGCCGGGCCGATCATCCAGCCCACACGCCAGCCGGTCATCGCATAAGTCTTGGCGACACCGTTGAGGATGACCACCTTGTCGCCCAGTTCCGGGGCAGCGGTAGCGATAGACGTGAAAGGGACGCCGTCGTACGTCAGGTGCTCGTAGATCTCGTCGGTGACCACCCAGAGCCCCTTGGCGGCGGCCCACTTGCCGATCTCAGCCACCTGCTCCGGGCTGTACACGGAGCCCGTGGGGTTGGACGGCGAGACAAACAGCAGGATCTTGCTCTTGTCCGTCACGGCGGCCTCAAGCTGCTCAATAGTGACCAGGTAGTCCTGCTCAGGTCCGGCGAAAACCTCAACGGGGACACCGCCGGCCAGCCTGATGGCCTCCGGGTAGGTGGTCCAGAACGGCGTGGGAACAATCACTTCGTCGCCCGGATCCACCAGCGTGGCGAAGGTGTTGTACACGGCCTGCTTGCCGCCGTTCGTCACCAGGACCTGGGACGGATCCACCGCGTAGCCGGAGTCGCGGAGAGTCTTCTCGGCGATGGCCTTCTTGAGCTCCGGCAGGCCGGCGGCGGGGGAGTAGCGGTGGTACTTGGGCTGGCTGGCGGCCTCAATGGATGCCTTGACAATGTAGTCCGGAGTGGGGAAATCCGGTTCCCCTGCCCCGAAGCCAATAACCGGCCGGCCAGCTGCCTTCAGCGCCTTGGCCTTGGCATCAACAGCCAGGGTTGCGGATTCGGCAATTGCGGAAATGCGCTGGGAAACGCGGGCGGCAGACATGGCAGGGTCCGTTCTTCGCTTGCAGCCAGGAGGCTGAATGGTGGAATTCGACGTGATCTACTCTATGCTGTTCAGCGGATCGTTCGGGCTGCCGGCGTGGATGTGACTGCAGGTCAACTCACCCACAAGGGCGGATTGGACGGTCCGGAATGAGGCTGGTTCGACGTAGACGAAGTTGTTGCGTAGACTGGTTCTCCGGTGTTGAAAACACGGATGATGACGTGCGCCCCAGTGCAAACTGCGGAAGTTTGTCAGGATGCTGTTTTCGATCCATAGGGTAGTGGCGCAATTGGTAGCGCAGCGGTCTCCAAAACCGCAGGTTGCAGGTTCGAGTCCTGTCTGCCCTGCGCAAGCTGTTCCGGCGGAATGCCGGAGCAAGCGCAGCAACCATGGTTCTGATCAGGACCGGGTAATCCAACATTGCAAAAGATGAGCGAGGACCAGGTGACCGAAACAGCTGCCAGCAGCTCCAAGGGCCGCCCAGCTAAGAAGGACGCCAAGGCAAACTTCTTCGCTCGAATTGCACTTTTCATTCGCCAGGTCATCGGCGAACTGAAGAAGGTTGTTGCACCAACCCGCAAGGAACTGATCAACTACACGCTCGTGGTGCTGGTGTTCGTTGCCATCATGATGGTGATCGTCAGCCTGCTGGACATCGGTTTTGGAACCGCGGTCAGCTGGGTCTTCGGCGGGATAGCTCCCGGGGACCGCTAAGGCGAATCGTCCGCAGGCCGCGTGGCCTTGTCCGGGTAAACCGGAAGAATCCACGCGGTGTGCGGAATTGAGCCATTTAAATAGGCATGTTAGGCAATGAGGAAGCAGGAGACCAAGTGTCTGAGCAGGAGCTCGAGGTAACCGAGACTGAGCTGGAAGAGTCCACGGACAACACGGCGGCCCCCACGGCTGAAGCCGGTGAAGAGTCCGAGGTTGAGTCCGCTGCGCCCGAATCCGCCGACGCCGATTCCGCCGACGATTCAGACGATTCAGAGGATGACGCCGTAGAAGGCGAACCGGCTGAAGGCGACTCGGAGGGCGACGACGCCGATGCAGACGCCCTGGCAGCTGCGGCCGCCAAGGCCGAGGTTGACCCCGCCGACGAATTCAAAGCCAAGCTGCGCCGCCAGGAGGGTGACTGGTACGTCATCCACTCCTACGCCGGCTACGAAAACCGCGTCAAGGCCAACCTTGAGACCCGCATCCAGACCCTGGACATGGAAGATTACATCTTCGAAATCCAGGTGCCCATGGAAGAGGTCGTTGAGATCAAGAACGCTCAGCGCAAGGTCATCAACCGCGTCCGGATCCCCGGCTACGTCCTGGTCCGCATGGACCTGACGGATGCCTCCTGGGGCGCCGTCCGGCACACTCCCGGTGTTACCGGCTTCGTGGGCAACGCCCACAACCCGGTGCCGCTGCGCCTCGACGAAGTCTTCTCCATGCTCGCGCCGGTCTTCGAAGAAGAGCAGGCCGAAAAGGGCAAGCCCGTCAAGCATGCTGCCGCCCAGATTGACGTCGACTTCGAGGTCGGCGAATCGGTCATCGTCAAGGAAGGTCCGTTCGAGACCCTCCCCGCCACGATCTCCGAGATCAAGGTGGAATCCCAGACCCTCGTGGTGCTCGTGTCGATCTTCGAACGCGAAACCCCCGTCACGCTGGCATTCAACCAGGTCAGCAAGATCTAGTTAGCCGCACAGAATTCGTTCCGGACTGCCCGCTTAGCAGCCCCGGAACGGCCGGTCGCCTCGCCATGGCGGCCAACAACCTGAGGCACGCTCCTGTGTCCCAGGAAGATATTGAGAGAAGGACCTTACATTGGCTCCCAAGAAGAAGGTCACCGGCCTCATCAAGCTGCAGATCCAGGCAGGCGCCGCTAACCCGGCCCCGCCGATCGGTCCTGCGCTTGGCCAGCACGGTGTCAACATCATGGAATTCTGCAAGGCGTACAACGCTGCCACAGAAGCCCAGCGCGGAAACGTTATCCCCGTGGAAATCACGGTCTACGAAGACCGTTCCTTCACGTTCATCACCAAGACCCCGCCGGCTGCAGAGCTCATCAAGAAGGCTGCAGGCGTTGCCAAGGGTTCACCCACCCCGCACACCGTCAAGGTTGCCAAGCTGACTCAGGCGCAGGTCAACGAGATCGCCACCACCAAGATGGAAGATCTCAACGCCACCAGCCTCGAAGGCGCAGCGAAGATCATCGCCGGTACCGCCCGCTCCATGGGTATAACCGTAGAAGGCTAATAGCCTTCACCGTCGGGAAACCGGCACCACTGCCGGACAACCGGCACAAACCGTAATGCCGTAGGGTCCTTCCAGGATCCTCGGCTGTGGCAGGGCCCAGCGCGGTCCGCAGACCACAACTGCACAAGGAGAAATAAGCAGCATGGCAAAGCGCAGCAAAGCATATGAGGCAGCAGCCGCCAAGATCGACGCGGAGAAGTTCTACGCGCCGTTCGAGGCAGTAACGCTCGCCAAGGACACCAACCCGTCCAAGTTCGACGCCACCGTTGAGGTTGCCTTCCGCCTGGGCGTTGACCCTCGCAAGGCTGACCAGATGGTCCGCGGCACCGTTATCCTGCCCCACGGCACCGGTAAGGTCTCCCGCGTCCTGGTCTTCGCAACGGGCGACAAGGCTGAGGCAGCAATCGCTGCCGGCGCCGACTTCGTTGGTTCCGATGACCTGATCGAAAAGATCGCAGCCGGCTGGACCGACTTCGACGCAGCCGTGGCCACCCCTGACCTCATGGGCAAGGTTGGCCGTCTTGGTAAGGTCCTGGGTCCCCGTAACCTGATGCCGAACCCGAAGACGGGCACCGTGACCGCAGACGTCGCCAAGGCTGTCAACGACATCAAGGGTGGCAAGATCGACTTCCGCGTCGACAAGCACTCGAACCTGCACTTCATCATCGGCAAGGTTTCCTTCGACGCCCTCAAGCTGGCCGAGAACTACGCAGCAGCACTGGAAGAGGTGCTTCGTTTGAAGCCGTCCGCTTCCAAGGGCCGCTACATCCAGAAGGCCACCGTGGCCACCACGTTCGGTCCCGGCATCGCCGTCGACCCCAACGTCACGAAGGTCCTGACCGAGGTCTAGTCCTCAACAGCACTTCGGCCGGGATTCCGGCACACCAAAGGACCGCCCGGCACTGCGCCGGGCGGTCCTTTGGTTTAAACCAACAGCCCTGGACCAAACGGCCTCCGCCTGCCCGCGACCAAACCGAACGGATGGTTAGGCTGGGGGGCATGACCGGCCAGCAGCTGAAGATCTCCGCAGTCGCCATTCCTTCAGCGCTCGACGCCGGGACAGGCCCCAGTGCGGGCGGCACCGGCGGCGTGATGGACTTCCACGTGTGCCACGCCTTGCGCGAGAAACATGAACTGGAGAAGTGGGGCGACCTGGACCGCTGCCCCACAGCCATGGAGAGCCTGGAATACTGGCGCGGCAATGAGTATGAGGATCGCCTGCTGTTCATAGCACAGCTGGGCCAGCAAAGCGTGGGAACCTGCTCCGTAACCCTGCCCCTGCGTGAAAACACGTACACGGCAGGGATCATGGTGGACGTGGCGGCAGCCTTCCGGCGCCAGGGGTGGGGCCGCCGGCTGCTGGAGCACGCCGAGGCTGTGGCCGCGGAAAACGGCCGCACTTCCCTGGATGCCTACTGTGAGCTGCCCGCCGGACCGGTGGAGAACGCGGCCAGGCTGATCCCCGCCAAATCCGGCGCGGGCGGGCTCCCTGCAGATGACCCTGCCGTGGCCTTTGCAGCACGCGCGGGCTACGAACTTGAGCAGGTGGAGAGGGCCAGCCGGCTCACGCTGCCGGTACCGGCGAATCAACTCGACGCCCTGGAGATGGAGGCGTCTGCACGGGCAACCGGCTACGTCCTGGTGGGCTGGTCTGATACGTGTCCTGACGAACTCGTGGCTGAATACGCAGTCCTCAAGAACCGGATGAGCAAGGATGTCCCCATTGCCGGCCTGGACTGGGAAGCCGAGGACTGGGACCCTGCCAGGGTCCGGCAGGAGGAGCAGTCGAACAGCCGCAGCGGCGTGCAGTGCCAGGTCGCGGCGGCGCTGCACGGGTCTACCGGCAAGCTCGTCGCCTACACGGTCCTGAACTGGCGGCCGGGCATTCCTGCAAGCATTGCCCAGCAGGACACCCTGGTTTCTTCCGGGCACCGCGGGAAGAGGCTGGGATTGCTGATCAAGGCGGCGAACCTCCGAGCCGCGCAGCATCGATGGCCGGCGGCGCGGTCGGTGCTGACATGGAACGCCGTGGAAAACCGGCATATGCTGGCGATAAATAATTTGCTTGGATTCAAACCTGCTGGTTATGAGGGCGAATGGCAGAAACGGCTGGGATGACGCACCTTATGGCAGAAGACGTACGGATTGAGCAGCTGTGGATCCCGGACACCCTGGACGCACCTGACGCGGTGGATTTCCTGGCTGCCGTCGAGGTGGGCCGCAAAGTCCGGATGCAGACCTGGGGCAGCGACGACCTCGCGTACACGCCGCTGGAGAAGCTCCTGGAGCTGGCCGACCCCTATGAGCGCCAGGTCATTCTGGTGGCCAAGGCCGGGGAGCAGATCATCGGTACGGTTGACATTGCCCTGCCGCTGACCGACAACCTGGATATGGCGGAGTTCACCCTGGACATCCTGCCGGAATTCCAGCGCCAGGGAGTGGGCCGCAAGCTGCTCCTCGCGGCTGAACACCTGGCGCGCAGCGAGGGCCGCACTCTGATCCTCGTTGACACCAACCATCCCGGCGCGTCCCTGCACGAGTTTGAGACCGGCCAACTGGTGCCGGGTTCAGGCCAGGGCTTTGTGCCGCTGGACAGCCGGGAAGTCGAATTCGCGCGCCGGACCGGCTACACGCTTCAGCACATCGAACAGTTCAGCTCCTGTGCCCTGCCGCTGGACACCAAACTCGTGGCGGATCTGCAGGCCGAGGCGGATGAAGCCAATAGCGGGCGGTACCGGCTCCATCACTGGACGGACCGCTGCCCGGATGAGTGGCTGGAAGCCGTGGCCGTCCTCGAGAACCAGGCGGGTGCCGACGTCGATCCTTCCCTTGAGCCTCCCGTTGAGCAGGACATGGTGTTCGACGGCGGCATCCTCCGCGAGGCTGAAGAGGTCACCATCGCGCAGGGGCGGCGGACGGTGGTCACCGCCGTCGAGCATCTGGCCACCGGGGCCCTGGTGGGCTTGACCACCATCAGCGTCCTGGCCCACCGGCCCGATGTGGTGTTCCAGGACGACACCCTGGTCCTGCAGGAGCACCGGGGGAACAAGCTGGGGCTGCTGATCAAGGTGGCCAACATGGAGCGGCTCACCGAGCAGTTCCCCGATGCCCGTGTCATCTACACTTGGAACGCCCCCGAGAACAGGTACTTGCTGACTGTCAACCAGCAGCTCGGCTTCACCACCGCCGGCGTGACCGGCATCTGGCAGAAGGAACTCCCGTACCTGGGGACCAGCAAGAGCTAAGGCCGATTTGGTGGTCCGGCGGCCGGTCCCGTAAGCTTGAAGTACCAAAGACCGTCGGTTGTTGGAAATCCATTCTCCTGAACGCAGCTCAACTCTGCAGTTGCGTGCGGGAGGCCAAATGTATTTCTGGACGAAGGACCCTGAACATAGGGCGGCCGGCGCAGGTGAACGAAGCAACGCTCCACAGTGAAATCCGTGTTGAGCCAAGCCCCGTGCATCTGCGCGGGGCGTTTTTTAGTTTTAGCTCATCTGAGCGGGGACCGTCGCATACCGGCACTATCCCCGGAAGGAGGGTTATGGCAACGCCTACAAAGGTTTCAGCAGTAGCTGAGATCACTAACGATTTCAAGGAATCGAACGCCGCTGTCCTGACCGAATACCGCGGGCTCACCGTTGCACAGCTCAAGCAGCTGCGTGTTTCTCTCGGCCAGGACACCAAGTTCTCGGTCGTCAAGAACACCCTGACCGCCATTGCAGCCAAGGAAGCTGGTGTCGAAGCATTCAACGACCAGCTCTCCGGCCCTACTGCAATCGCGTTCATCAAGGGTGACGCAGTTGCCGCTGCCAAGAGCCTGACGGATTTTGCCAAGGCCAACAAGCAGCTGGTCATCAAGACCGGTTACTTCGAGGGCAAGGCACTGAACGCGAGCGAAGTCGCTGCCCTGGCAGCACTCGAGTCCCGCGAGCTGCAGCTCGCCAAGGTTGCAGGCATCCTCAAGGCTCCTGCTGCCGCCGCTGCACGCACGATTGACGCTCTGCGCCTCAAGCTTGAAGAAGAGAACGGTGCACCGGCAGCTGCCGAGGCTCCCGCCGCTGAAGAAGCTCCGGCCGCAGACGAAGCCCCCGAAGCAGCTGCAGAGGCTCCCGCCGAAGCACCCGCTGCCGAAGAGAACTAGTTTCTCTTCACCCACCAGACTCCGGTGTGAAGGCAATGGCCCAGGCCGCCAAGCACCACCTATAGGAAGGACGCCACACCATGGCGAAGCTCACCAACGAAGAGCTCATTGAAGCTTTCAAGGAACTGACCATCATCGAGCTCTCCGAGTTCGTCAAGCTCTTCGAAGAGACCTTCGAAGTTACTGCAGCTGCAGTTGCTGTTGCTGGCCCCGCCGGTGGCGGCGCAGCTGAAGAAGCTGAAGAGCAGACTGAATTCGACGTTATCCTCGAATCAGCTGGCGAAAAGAAGATCGCAGTGATCAAGGAAGTTCGCGCAATCACTTCCCTGGGTCTGAAGGAAGCTAAGGACGTTGTTGACAGCGCCCCCAAGGCTGTCCTCGAAGGCGTCACCAAGGAAGCTGCCGAAAAGGCAGTGGAGCAGCTCCAGGCTGCCGGCGCAACCGTTACCCTCAAGTAACTCACGCCGCTTCACGGAAAACCCCGTCCACTTCGGTGGGCGGGGTTTTCCTGCATTTAACCCAAGTAGGTCGCACTAACTGTCGTTATGAGCGCTCAAAACGACTGTTAGTGCGACCTACTTGGGTGTGGTGCCTAGTTCGGTTCGGAGATATCGGCGACGACGGCGCCCAGTGCTGCGGTGAGCGCATCGGCGTCCACAAACGCGCTGTAGCCGTGTTCGCCGGCGCCCATGGAGATCCGGCGGCCGGCAATGGTGGCGTCCGCGTACACCGGCCAGGCGGTGGTGCTGCCGAGCGGGGTGATGGTCCCGCGTTCGTAGCCGGTCGCACCAAGCGCCACGGCCGCGGGCGGCAACGAGAGTTTGTTGACGCCCACAAGGGTCCGCAGTTTTGGCCAGGAGATCTGCCGGTCACCCGGAATCAGCGCGAACAGGAACGTCCCGTCCTTGTGCTTGACCACCAGGGACTTCACGATATCCGCGGGCGTGATGCCCAGAATCCCGGCAGCCTCCTCGAGGCTCCGCGCAGCCAGCCGCTCCACAAGCTGCACGTCCAGGCCGCGTGCGGCGGCGTCAGCAAGGAAGCGCTGACGTCCGACGGCGGCGCCCCCGTTGTCCGCCTGCCCCGCCATCAGTCCCTGCCCGCCATCAGTCGCGGTACAGCAGGAGCGCTTCGCCCTGACCGCCGCCGCCGCACAGGGAGACCGCGGCCTTCCCGCTGCCCCGCCGTTTGAGTTCATGGGCCGCGTGCAGCGCCAACCGCGCACCGGACGCCCCGATCGGGTGGCCCAGGGCAATGGCGCCGCCGTGGATGTTGCACTTCTCCAGCGGGTAGTCCAGGTCTTTCAGCGACTGCACCGCGACCGAACCGAACGCTTCGTTAATTTCGATGAAGTCCAGGTCCGCGGTGCTCCATTCCGCCCGCTGCAGTGCGTTCATGATCGCGTGGGACGGCTGCGAATGCAGGGAATTGTCCGGACCGGCAACCTGTCCGGGCTTCCCCACCACAGCCAGGTATTCCAGGCCGTTCTCCTCCGCGAACCGGCGCGATGCCAGCACCAGTGCGGAGGCGCCGTCGGACAGGGGAGATGAGTTGCCTGCGGTGATGGTTCCGTCGCTGACAAAGGCTGCCCGCAGCCCGGCCAGGGACTCGATGGACGTGTTGGGCCGTACCCCTTCATCGGTGGAGACAACGATGGGATCTCCCCTGCGCTGCTTGACGCTGATGGGCGCGATTTCGTCGTCGAAGACGCCGTTCTTCGCCGCCAGCGCCGCACGCTGGTGCGAGTGGGCGGCCACGTTGTCCTGCGAGGTCCGGTCAATGCCCAGGGTCATGTTCTTGGTCTCGGTGGACAGGCCCATGGACTGTCCGTCGAACGCATCCGTGAGGCCGTCGTGCGCCGCAACATCCAGCGCCTGGATGGCGCCATAGGTCCAGCCCTGGCGGGAACCCGGCAGCAGGTGGGGCGCACGGGTCATGGATTCCTGGCCGCCGGCCACCACCACGGTGGCGTCGCCGCTGCGGATCATCCTGGCGGCGTCGATCACCGCGGTCAGCCCGGACAGGCACACCTTGTTGATGGTGACCGTGGGAACGTTCCAGCCGATTCCCGCTCCGATGGCGCTCTGGCGTGCGGGGTTCTGCCCGGCGCCGGCCTGCAGTACCTGGCCCATGATGACGGCGTCCACCTGGCCGGCCTCCACGCCGCTGGCGGCAATCGCGGACCTGATCGCGTGCGCTCCGAGTTCGACGGCGGTGAAGCTCGCCAGTTGCCCGTTGAGCCGGCCCTGCGGTGTACGCGTACCGGCCAGGATGACCACGTCATTGTTGTCGTTGGAGTTGCCCATTGTGATCTCTTCCGCTCTGAATCGATGTACTTCCAAGGCTACCGTGAGGCCTGTCACCTATTTATCCCAACGCCGCAGGGGCGCCGGTGATTCCATTCGTGCGGGCCGTGGCCACCAGGGGAGAACTACCCATCCGCCGGATGTGCGCGTGCTCGCGGCGGTGCGTAGGGTGGACGGCGAAGACGAAAGCAACAGAGCAACGCAAAACAGGGAGCAGCATCTTGAAGAAAATCCTCGCGGCGGCAGCCATGGCCAGCCTCGCCGGACTCACCGCCTGCAGCGTGGCCACTCCTGCGCCGGACAGCACTTCATCCACAGCAGCCCCCACTGCGTCCACGTCCGCACCATCCACCGCGTCGCCGTCGCGCTCTTCCAGTCCGTCAGCAGCGCCCCCGGCCGGTGGTGTCAAGGGAGCCTGCGAGACGTTCAACTCGCTCTACGCCGACTACAAGGCCATCCAGGACGATTCCAACGCCTACGAGGACATCTACTTTGCCGCGCAGGACGCCAAGGACACGGTGTCGGGGAACCTGGTGGGACTGTTTACCTCGCTCAGCGTCCTCGCGCTTGACCACTCCACGGCCGCGAAAAGCGGCGGCGATCCCGAGCAGGCTTCCAAGGATGGTGTGCGTGATGCTGTCTTCGCAAACGCCCAGGCCTGCACGGCTGAGGACGTTACGCTCCGGCTCTGATGCCGCTTCCGGTATCAAAAAATCAGTGCTTGCAATAAGTCCGGTTGTGGGGTAGACACGTAATTGGTTTTGCCGTATCGTAGATATTTGCGTCTTCCCTGTTTACCTTCAGCCTTCATATAGCGGTGGGCTTTGCCTGGCAGCTGACCATCAACGTGCCGTCAACAACGTCATTGTATGGAAAGCCCCGGCCCGGGTCATATAGCGGAACCGGATGGTAGCACTGCGGAGTCATTCCGCAGGGTGCACAGCGGGGGAGATCTGAAAACGCCTGAAGGTCTGTGGAAGGATCCCTCTTGGTCGCCTCGAGCACCTCTAATAACGAAACCGCTAACACCGCCGACAGCACTGATGGTGCCACTCGCCGGCTCTCATTCGCAAAGATTCACGAACCGCTGGACGTTCCGAATCTCCTTGCCCTGCAGACGGACAGCTTCGACTGGCTGGTCGGAAACGAACGCTGGCAGGCGCGCGTAGCGAAGGCCGTCGAAGAAAACGATCTCAGCGTCGCCACCTCGTCCGGACTGTCGGACATCTTTGAAGAGATCTCCCCGATCGAGGACTTCCAGGGCACCATGTCCCTGAGCTTCTCCGATCCGGAGTTCGCTGACCCGAAGTACACCATGGCCGAGTGCAAGGACCGGGACGCAACGTACTCGGCACCGCTGTACGTCAAGGCCGAGTTCATGAACAACAACACGGGCGAAATCAAGCAGCAGACCGTGTTCATGGGCGACTTCCCCCTCATGACGGAGAAGGGCACCTTCGTCGTCAACGGCACCGAGCGCGTGGTCGTCTCCCAGCTGGTCCGTTCACCGGGCGCCTACTTTGAGCGCACCGCCGACAAGACCAGTGACAAGGACATCTTCACTGCCAAGATCATCCCGTCCCGCGGTGCATGGTTTGAACTCGAGATCGACAAGCGCGACCAGGTCGGCGTTCGCCTCGACCGCAAGCGCAAGCAATCCGTCACCGTTCTGCTGAAGGCCCTCGGCTGGACCGAAGGCCAGATCCTCGAAGAGTTCGGCCAGTACGACTCCATGCGTGCAACGCTGGAGAAGGACGCCACCGAGACCCGCGAAGACGCGTTGCTGGACATCTACCGGAAGCTGCGACCGGGCGAGCCGCCCACAGTCGAGGCTGCCCAGTCCCTCCTGGACAACCTGTACTTCAACTCCAAGCGCTACGATCTGGCCAAGGTTGGCCGTTACAAGATCAACCGCAAGCTTGGCATCGACCGCTCCCTTGGCGACAAGGAAGCTTCGGTCCTGCACGTTGAAGACATCGTGGCCATGATCAAGTTCCTGGTTGCCCTGCACGCCGGCGAGAAGACCCTCACGGGCAAGCGCGACGGCCAGGACCACGAGCTGCGCGTCGATATCGATGACATCGACCACTTCGGCAACCGTCGTATCCGCGCCGTCGGCGAGCTCATCGAGAACCAGGTCCGCACCGGCCTGTCCCGTATGGAGCGCGTTGTCCGCGAGCGGATGACCACCCAGGACGTCGAGGCCATCACGCCGCAGACACTGATCAACATCCGCCCTGTCGTTGCGGCCATCAAGGAGTTCTTCGGAACTTCCCAGCTGTCGCAGTTCATGGACCAGAACAACCCGCTGTCGGGTCTGACCCACAAGCGCCGTCTGTCCGCGCTTGGCCCGGGTGGTCTGTCCCGTGACCGCGCAGGCATGGAAGTTCGAGACGTTCACCCGTCCCACTACGGACGTATGTGCCCCATCGAAACCCCTGAAGGCCCGAACATTGGTCTGATCGGTTCGCTGGCATCCTACGGCCGCATCAACCCGTTCGGCTTCATCGAGACTCCTTACCGTCTCGTCGCTGAAGGCGTTGTCTCCGATGAGGTCCAGTACCTCACGGCCGACGACGAGGCAGAGGTCCTGATCGCACAGGCCAACGCTCCGCTGGATGAGAACAAGAAGTTCGCCGAAGAGACCGTCCTGGTCCGCGCCCGTGGTGGTGGAGGCGAGCCTGTGCTCGTTCCCGCCGGCGAGGTCGAGTTCATGGACGTTTCCCCGCGCCAGATGGTGTCCGTGGCTACGGCCCTGATCCCGTTCCTCGAGCATGACGATGCTAACCGCGCACTCATGGGTGCCAACATGCAGCGCCAGGCCGTGCCGCTGGTCCGTTCCGAGGCCCCGTTCGTGGGTACCGGCATGGAGCGCGCCGCAGCCGTCGACGCCGGTGATGTCACCATTGCGAAGAAGGCCGGTGTGGTTACCGAGGTCTCCGCTGAGCTCGTCATCATGCTCAACGACGACGGTACGGAAACCAACTACCGCATCAACAAGTTCGCACGCTCCAACCAGGGCAACTGCTACAACAACCGTGTCCTGGTGAACGAAGGCCAGCGCCTCGAGGTCGGCGGCATCATCGCCGACGGTCCGGCAACGGACCAGGGCGAACTCGCCCTTGGTAAGAACCTGCTCGTGGCATTCATGTCATGGGAAGGCCACAACTTCGAGGACGCCATCATCCTCTCGCAGCGCATTGTTGCCGAGGACGTTCTTTCCTCCATCCACATCGAGGAGCACGAGATCGATGCCCGCGACACCAAGCTTGGTGCCGAGGAAATCACCCGTGACATCCCCAACGTGTCCGAGGAAGTCCTGGCAGGCCTGGACGAGCGCGGCATCATCCACATCGGTGCCGAAGTTGAAGCCGGCGACATCCTGGTCGGAAAGGTCACCCCGAAGGGTGAAACCGAACTGACCCCGGAAGAACGCCTGCTGCGCGCCATCTTCGGTGAGAAGTCCCGCGAAGTGCGCGACACCTCCCTGAAGGTTCCGCACGGCGAGTCCGGCACCGTCATCGGCGTCCGCGTCTTCGACCGCGACAACGACGACGAACTGCCCCCGGGCGTGAACCAGCTGGTGCGCGTCTACGTGGCCGCCAAGCGCAAGATCACCGACGGCGACAAGCTCGCCGGCCGTCACGGCAACAAGGGCGTTATCTCCAAGATCCTCCCGATCGAGGACATGCCCTTCCTTGCCGACGGTACCCCCGTTGATATTGTCCTGAACCCGCTGGGTGTTCCGGGCCGTATGAACGTCGGCCAGGTGCTGGAAACGCACCTCGGCTGGGTTGCCAAGACCGGTTGGAAGATCGAAGGCGAGCCCGAGTGGATGAAGCAGCTGCCGAACCTGCCGCGCGAGAGTGGCCAGACCACTGTTGCAACGCCGGTGTTCGATGGCGCCCGTGAAGAGGAAATCACGGGTCTGCTGGACTCCACCAACGTCACCCGCGACGGCGACCGCCTGATCAACTCCTCAGGCAAGACCCGCCTCTTCGACGGCCGCTCCGGCGAGCCGTTCCCGGATCCGATCTCGGTCGGCTACATGTACATCCTGAAGCTCCACCACCTGGTGGACGACAAGATCCACGCCCGTTCCACCGGCCCGTACTCCATGATCACGCAGCAGCCGCTGGGTGGTAAGGCACAGTTCGGTGGCCAGCGCTTCGGTGAGATGGAAGTGTGGGCGCTGGAAGCTTATGGCGCCGCGTACACGCTCCAGGAACTCCTCACCATCAAGTCGGATGATATCCACGGTCGTGTCAAGGTCTACGAAGCAATCGTCAAGGGCGAGAACATCCCCGAGCCGGGCGTTCCTGAGTCCTTCAAGGTCTTGATCAAGGAAATGCAGTCGCTGTGCCTGAACGTGGAAGTACTTTCCACGGACGGAACCACAATTGAAATGCGTGACTCTGATGACGCAGTCTTCACGGCTGCGGAAGAACTGGGCATCGATCTGTCTCGTGCAGAGCCCAGTTCCGTAGAAGAGGTTTAGCAGGTTGATGTCCGACGGCGGGTGACCACCCGCCGTCGGACATCACCTCCCTCTTCCCGTAACCAAGACTTCAGAATTTAGAGAACAAGAGAGAACAGGGACCATATGTCCAGCGAATCCTCCTTCGGCCTCATGCAGATCGGCCTCGCCACCGCGGATGACATCCGTGGCTGGTCTTACGGCGAGGTTAAGAAGCCGGAAACCATCAACTACCGCACGCTCAAGCCCGAGAAGGACGGCCTCTTCTGCGAGAAGATCTTCGGCCCTTCCCGCGACTGGGAATGCTACTGCGGTAAGTACAAGCGCGTGCGCTTCAAGGGCATCATCTGCGAGCGGTGTGGCGTTGAAGTCACCCGTGCGAAGGTCCGCCGTGAGCGCATGGGCCACATCGAGCTGGCCGCCCCGGTCACGCACATCTGGTACTTCAAGGGTGTTCCGTCCCGCTTGGGCTACCTCCTTGACCTGGCACCGAAGGACCTCGAAAAGGTCATCTACTTCGCTGCCTACATGATCACCAGCGTTGACGCCGACAGCCGCCACGAGGAACTGCCCAACCTTCAGGTTGAGCACGACATCGAGAAGAAGCAGCTGATCGACAACCGCGACTCCGACATCGCCACGATCGCCCGTGACCTCGAAAACGAGATCGCGCGCCTCGAAGGTGAAGGGGCCAAGGCTGCCGACAAGAAGAAGGCCCGCGACTCCGCGGACCGTCAGATGGCCAACGTGCGTAAGCGTGCCGACGCCGAGATCGAGCGCCTCGAGCAGGTCTGGGACCGTTTCAAGAACCTGAAGGTCGCAGACCTCGAAGGCGACGAAGGCCTCTACCGCGAGCTGCGCGACCGCTACGGCATGTACTTCGAAGGCTCCATGGGTGCCGAAGCCATCAAGAAGCGTCTTGAGAACTTCGACATGCAGGCCGAGTCTGACCTGCTGCGCGACATCATTGCCAACGGCAAGGGTCAGCGTAAGACCCGCGCCCTGAAGCGCCTGAAGGTGGTCAACGCGTTCCTGACCACCAACAACAGCCCGCTCGGCATGGTGCTGGACGCTGTCCCGGTGATCCCGCCGGAACTGCGCCCGATGGTCCAGCTGGACGGTGGCCGCTTCGCGACCTCCGACCTCAACGACCTCTACCGCCGTGTGATCAACCGCAACAACCGCCTCAAGCGCCTGCTTGACCTCGGTGCCCCGGAGATCATCGTCAACAACGAGAAGCGCATGCTTCAGGAAGCAGTTGACAGCCTCTTCGACAACGGCCGTCGCGGCCGTCCGGTCACCGGTCCTGGCAACCGTCCGCTGAAGTCCCTGAGCGACATGCTCAAGGGCAAGCAGGGTCGTTTCCGCCAGAACCTCCTCGGCAAGCGCGTTGACTACTCCGGCCGTTCGGTCATCGTCGTCGGCCCGCAGCTGAAGCTGCACCAGTGTGGTCTGCCCAAGCAGATGGCCCTGGAGCTCTTCAAGCCGTTCGTGATGAAGCGACTGGTTGACCTCAACCACGCACAGAACATCAAGTCGGCCAAGCGCATGGTCGAGCGTTACCGTCCGCAGGTCTGGGACGTGCTGGAAGAGATCATCACCGAACACCCGGTGCTGCTCAACCGTGCACCTACCCTGCACCGCCTTGGCATCCAGGCGTTCGAACCGCAGCTTGTTGAAGGTAAGGCAATCCAGCTCCACCCGCTGGTTTGTGGCGCCTTCAACGCTGACTTCGACGGCGACCAGATGGCAGTCCACCTTCCGCTGAGCCCCGAGGCCCAGGCCGAGGCGCGCATCCTGATGCTGTCCTCGAACAACATCCTGAAGCCGTCCGACGGCCGTCCGGTCACCCTGCCTTCGCAGGATATGATCATCGGTCTTTACCACCTGACCACCAAGCGCGTCGGTTCAGCTGGCGAAGGCCGCGTCTTCTCCTCGGTTGCCGAAGCCATCATGGCCTACGACCTCCGCGAGCTGCACTTGAACTCGCAGGTCCGGATCCGTCTCGAAGGCTTCGTTCCTTACGCGGGCTGGGAAGCCCCGGAAGGCTGGGAAGCCGGCCAGCCGGTGATCGTCCAGACCTCCCTGGGACAGGTCATCTTCAACCAGACGCTGCCGGCGGATTACCCGTGGGTTGAGAACGTTGCGGACAAGGGCGAACTGTCCACGATCGTCAACGATCTCGCCGAGCGCTACCCCAAGGTGGTCACGGCGGCAACGCTGGACAACCTGAAGGACGCCGGTTTCTACTGGGCCACCCGCTCAGGCGTTACGGTCGCCATCTCGGACATCGAGGTACCCAAGGACAAGCCGCGGATCCTCGCTGGCTACGAAACCATGGCTGCCAAGATCCAGGGCCAGTACGACAAGGGCCTGATCGACGACGACGAGCGTCGCCAGGAACTGATCGAGATCTGGAACAAGGCAACCAACGAGATCGCCCAGGTGATGCGTGACAACCTGTCGCCGATGAACACCATCAACCGCATGGTGTCCTCCGGTGCACGTGGTAACTGGATGCAGGTCCGTCAGATCGCGGGTATCCGTGGCCTGGTGGCCAACCCTAAGGGTGAAATCATCCCGCGTCCCATCAAGTCCTCCTACCGCGAGGGCCTGTCGGTGCTGGAATACTTCATCGCCACTCACGGTGCCCGTAAGGGTCTGGCTGACACCGCGCTGCGTACCGCCAACTCGGGTTACTTGACCCGTCGTCTGGTGGACGTGTCGCAGGACGTCATCGTCCG
Organism: Arthrobacter sp. Soil762; assembly: GCF_001428335.1. GTDB lineage: Bacteria > Actinomycetota > Actinomycetes > Actinomycetales > Micrococcaceae > Arthrobacter. The sequence goes on along the minus strand of NZ_LMSG01000012.1, from coordinate 341,910 downwards.
CGAAGAGGACTGCGGCACCGAGCGCGGCCTGGTCACGGCAATCGCCGTGCCGGACGCCAACGGCGAGCTGGTCCTGGACGAAAACGTCGAGAACAGCGCCTACGCCCGTACGCTCGCTGTTGATGTTGTGGACTCCAAGGGCAATGTCCTTGCGGCCGGCGGCACCGACTGCGGCGACGTCGTTATCGCTGAGCTGTTCGCAGCCGGCATCACCGAGGTCAAGGTCCGCTCCGTACTCACCTGTGAGTCCCGCGTCGGCACCTGCGCCCTGTGCTACGGCCGTTCACTGGCCACCGGCAAGACCGTGGACATCGGCGAGGCCGTCGGCATCATCGCCGCACAGTCCATCGGTGAGCCCGGTACCCAGCTGACCATGCGTACGTTCCACACCGGTGGTGCTGTTTCCGCCAGCGGTGGCGACGACATCACCCAGGGTCTGCCCCGTATCCAGGAGCTCTTCGAAGCCCGTACTCCGAAGGGTGTCGCACCGATTGCTGAAGCAGCCGGCCGCATCAACATCGAAGAGTCCGAGCGTCAGATGCGCCTGGTCATCACTCCGGATGACGGCTCTGAAGAGATCGCCTACCCGGTACTGCGCCGTTCACGCCTCCTCATTGAGGATGGCGAGCACGTCACAGTGGGCCAGAAGCTCATCAACGGTCCGGTGGATCCCAAGCAGGTTCTGCGCATCATGGGTCCCCGTGCCGCGCAGAAGTTCCTGGTGGACGAGGTGCAGGGCGTGTACCGCAGCCAGGGCATCGGTATCCACGACAAGCACGTCGAGGTTATCGTTCGCCAGATGCTGCGCCGCGTCACGGTCATCGAGTCCGGCGAATCGGATCTGCTCCCCGGCGAGCTCGCCGAGCGCAGCCGCTTCGAGGAGGCCAACCGCCGCGTTGTGTCCGAGGGCAAGACTCCGGCTTCCGGACGTCCTGAGCTCATGGGCATCACGAAGGCGTCCCTGGCCACCGAGTCCTGGCTGTCGGCAGCTTCCTTCCAGGAGACCACCCGCGTCCTGACGCAGGCGGCCATGGAAGGCAAGAGCGACCCGCTGCTCGGCCTCAAGGAGAACGTCATCATCGGTAAGCTGATCCCGGCCGGCACGGGTCTCCCGCGCTACACCGAGGTCACCGTGGAGCCCACTGAGGAAGCAAAGGCCAACCTGTTCACCGGCCCCAGCGCATTCAGTGACTTCTCGTACGACTCCCTGGGCGGCGACGGAGCTCCTGAGTTCCACGCCATCCCGCTGGATGACTACGATCTCGGCAACGATTTCCGCTAGTCGACTGCGTTGAAAGGCCCCGCTTCCACTCTGTGGAGGCGGGGCCTTTCGTCTACACCCGATTAAGGGCCCGGGTCCAGCCGTGCTAAACTTTGTGTAATTGTTCTGTGTGGCAGTGGATGAAGGCCGCCGCAGCATCATTTTGGTTTTGTTCTCATGATGCTGGGTGGAGCTTGTTTCCGGGTTGCGGGTAAGGTGCGCAACGAATGCCACGCTTTTGCACGCCTACGCAAGTTTCCAGAGGCCGCAGCTGCAAGGAGCAACGCCAAAACCATTGTGTTCAGGCTGGCGCCTGAGCGTGAAGGTAGAGATCAAACCAACGGAGAACACGAGAGTGCCTACGATTAACCAGCTGGTCCGCAAGGGCCGCACGCCTAAGGTCAAAAAGACCAAGGCTCCCGCGCTTAACGGCAGCCCGATGCGCCGCGGTGTTTGCACCCGCGTTTACACCACCACCCCCAAGAAGCCGAACTCGGCTCTTCGTAAGGTTGCACGTGTGCGCCTCAACGGTGGCGTTGAAGTTACCGCTTACATCCCCGGTGTAGGCCACAACCTGCAGGAGCACTCCATTGTGCTCGTTCGCGGCGGTCGCGTGAAGGACCTCCCCGGCGTTCGCTACAAGATCGTCCGTGGCGCCCTCGATACCCAGGGTGTGAAGAACCGTAAGCAGGCACGCAGCCGTTACGGCGCAAAGATGGAGAAGAAGTAATATGCCTCGCAAGGGTCCGGCCCCCAAGCGGCCGCTCGTACTAGATCCCGTTTACGGCTCCCCGCTGGTTACCCAGCTGATCAACAAGGTGCTGGTTGACGGTAAGAAGTCCACCGCAGAGCGCATCGTTTACGGTGCCCTCGAAGGCGCCCGCGCCAAGTCCGGCGGCGACCCCGTAGCAGCCCTCAAGAAGGCCATGGAGAACGTCAAGCCTTCCCTCGAGGTCCGCTCACGCCGCGTTGGTGGCGCCACCTACCAGGTTCCGGTTGAGGTCAAGCCGGGCCGCTCCACCGCCCTCGCCCTGCGTTGGCTGGTTGGCTACTCCAAGGCCCGCCGTGAAAAGACCATGACCGAGCGCCTCCAGAACGAAATCCTGGATGCCTCCAACGGTCTCGGTGCCGCTGTGAAGCGTCGCGAAGACACCCACAAGATGGCCGAGTCCAACAAGGCCTTCGCACACTACCGCTGGTAATACTTCCCGGACGCCGCCGGCTCGACTGAGCCGGCGGCGAACGCGTAGTCCATCCGAAAGGGAGACACCGTGGCACAGGACGTGCTTACAGACCTTAGTAAGGTCCGCAACATCGGCATCATGGCCCACATCGATGCTGGCAAGACCACCACCACCGAGCGCATTCTGTTCTACACAGGTGTGAACCACAAGATCGGCGAAACGCACGACGGCGCTTCGACGACTGACTGGATGGAACAGGAAAAGGAACGCGGCATCACCATCACGTCTGCCGCCGTGACCTGCTTCTGGGACAACAACCAGATCAACATCATTGACACCCCCGGCCACGTTGACTTCACCGTCGAGGTTGAGCGCTCACTGCGCGTCCTCGACGGCGCCGTTGCCGTGTTCGATGGTAAAGAAGGTGTGGAACCCCAGTCTGAGACCGTTTGGCGCCAGGCTGACAAGTACAACGTTCCGCGTATCTGCTTCGTCAACAAGATGGACAAGCTCGGTGCTGACTTCTACTACACGGTAGATACCATCATCAGCCGCCTCGGTGCCAAGCCGCTCGTAATGCAGCTGCCGATCGGTGCCGAGAACGACTTCGTCGGCGTTGTCGACATCCTGGAAATGCGCGCGCTGGTCTGGCCGGGCGACTCCAAGGGTGACGTCACCATGGGTGCCAAGTACGAGGTCCAGGAGATCCCCGCGGATCTGCTGGAGAAGGCCAAGGAATACCGGGCTGCCCTCGTTGAGACGGTGGCTGACGCTACCGAAGAGCTCATGGAGAAGTACCTCGAGGGTGAAGAACTCACCGTCGAGGAGCTCAAGGCCGGCATCCGCAAGATGACGATCAACTCTGAGCTCTACCCGGTCTTCTGTGGCTCCGCGTTCAAGAACCGCGGCGTTCAGCCGATGCTTGACGCCGTGGTTGACTACCTGCCGAACCCGCTCGACGTCCCGCCGATGATCGGCCACGATCCTCGCGACGAAGAGAAGGAACTCACGCGCGCGCCTTCCTCCGAGGAGCCGTTTTCGGCTCTGGCGTTCAAGATTGCTGCGCACCCCTTCTTCGGCCAGCTCACCTTCATCCGCGTGTACTCCGGTCACGTAGAAGCAGGCGCTCAGGTGGTCAACTCCACCAAGGGCAAGAAGGAGCGCATCGGCAAGCTGTTCCAGATGCACGCCAACAAGGAAATGCCCGTTGAGGGCGCTACCGCCGGCCACATCTACGCAGCGATCGGGCTGAAGGACACCACCACGGGCGACACCCTGTGTGACTCCAACAGCCAGATCGTCCTCGAGTCCATGAGCTTCCCGGAGCCCGTGATCTCGGTTGCCATCGAACCGAACACCAAGGGTGACCAGGAGAAGCTCTCACTGGCTATCCAGAAGCTCTCCGCTGAGGACCCGACCTTCCAGGTCTCCCTCAACGAGGACACCGGTCAGACCATCATCGCCGGCATGGGCGAGCTCCACCTGGATATCCTGGTGGACCGCATGCGCCGCGAATTCAAGGTCGAGGCCAACGTCGGCAAGCCGCAGGTCGCTTACCGCGAAACCATCAAGAATGTTGTTGCGCGTCACGACTACACGCACAAGAAGCAGACCGGTGGTTCGGGTCAGTTCGCAAAGATCCAGATTGCCATTGGGCCGCTGGATACTTCCGAAGGCGAGCTCTACGAGTTCGAGAACAAGGTCACCGGTGGCCGTATTCCGCGCGAATACATCCCGTCGGTTGACGCCGGTATCCAGGATGCACTGAATGACGGCGTCCTGGCCGGTTACCCGGTTGTTGGCATCAAGGCGACGCTGATTGACGGCGCTTACCACGATGTTGACTCTTCGGAAATGGCGTTCAAGATCGCCGGCCGTATGGCTTTCAAGGAAGCCGCACGCAAGGCGAACCCCATCCTGCTCGAACCGCTGATGGATGTAGAGGTCCGCACCCCTGAGGAATACATGGGTGAAGTAATCGGTGACCTCAACTCCCGCCGTGGCCAGATGCAGTCCATGGAAGATGCACAGGGCGTCAAGGTCATCCGTGCTCACGTCCCGCTGTCCGGCATGTTCGGCTACATCGGTGACCTGCGTTCGAAGACCCAGGGCCGCGCTGTGTACTCCATGACGTTCCACAGCTACGCGGAGGTCCCGAAGGCATTTGCCGACGAGATCATCCAGAAGAACCGCGGCGAGTAGTCTTCCGACTTTCGCAGCAAAAACTCGGGTGCGTTTCCGGTTCACGGAAGCTCACCTGGTGCAGGTGGCCGGGTCCGGTCCAGCCGGGCCCCGGCCATCTGCACGAACAGGCTCGAGGGACTAGTATTAGTTCCTGAATCTGCAATTTCACCAATCCAAAGCCCCCCAAGTAGACTTGCCTGAGTTTCTGCCGCGATAAGCGCGGTTGAAGGGTAAGTCATTTGAAAACGTTCTAGGAGGAACCTGTGGCAAAGGCAAAGTTCGAGCGGACTAAGCCGCACGTCAACATCGGCACCATTGGTCACGTTGACCACGGTAAGACGACGCTGACTGCCGCCATTTCCAAGGTGCTGTACGACAAGTACCCGACTCTCAACGAGCAGCGCGACTTCGCGTCGATTGACTCTGCTCCGGAAGAGCGCCAGCGTGGCATCACGATCAACATTTCCCACGTTGAGTACCAGACCGAGAAGCGCCACTACGCACACGTAGACGCTCCGGGTCACGCTGACTACATCAAGAACATGATCACCGGTGCTGCACAGATGGACGGTGCAATCCTCGTGGTTGCCGCCACTGACGGCCCGATGGCTCAGACCCGCGAGCACGTTCTGCTTGCCCGCCAGGTTGGCGTTCCCTACCTGCTGGTTGCGCTGAACAAGTCGGACATGGTCGACGACGAAGAGCTGCTGGACCTCGTTGAAATGGAAGTTCGTGAGCTGCTTTCGGCTCAGGGCTTCGATGGCGATGAAGCTCCGGTTGTTCGCGTTTCCGGTCTGAAGGCTCTCGAAGGCGACCCCATCTGGGTCAAGTCCGTCGAGGACCTCATGGCCGCCGTTGACGAGTCCGTTCCGGACCCCGTACGCGACCGTGACAAGCCGTTCCTGATGCCGATCGAAGATGTCTTCACGATCACCGGCCGTGGCACCGTTGTAACGGGCCGCGCCGAGCGTGGAACCCTCGCCATCAACTCCGAGGTCGAGATCGTCGGCATCCGCCCGGTCCAGAAGACCACGGTTACCGGTATCGAGATGTTCCACAAGCAGCTCGACGAAGCATGGGCCGGCGAGAACTGTGGCCTCCTGCTCCGCGGTCTGAAGCGCGATGACGTAGAGCGTGGCCAGGTTGTCGTCAAGCCGGGTTCCATCACCCCGCACACCGACTTCGAGGCCAACGTCTACATCCTTTCCAAGGATGAAGGCGGACGCCACAACCCGTTCTACTCGAACTACCGCCCGCAGTTCTACTTCCGCACCACGGACGTAACCGGCGTTATCACCCTGCCGGAAGGCACGGAAATGGTTATGCCTGGCGACAACACTGAGATGACCGTTGCGCTCATCCAGCCCATCGCCATGGAAGAGGGCCTCGGCTTCGCTATCCGCGAAGGCGGCCGCACCGTTGGTTCAGGACGCGTTACCAAGATCATCAAGTAATTTACTTGTTGATTACGGAGCCGATGGCCGTCTGACGGCCTGACGCAAAGTTTGGAACAGCCCCGCTGCTAGTGCAGCGGGGCTGTTCTTTGCTATTATTAATCCAATCAATGGATTAATTGTGCAGGCAGGCCTGTCCTTTGGAAAGGGATCGCCGTGAGGGACGAATCATATGAAGCGGGGTACCGCGCCGGTCACCTTCAGGGGTGGCTTGACGCCGTGGCCAAGCTTCAGGCGTCCGGCCAGCCGAGTCCGGTGGCCACACAATCACCAAGTTCTGCCGACGCCGACTCACGGCTGAGGGAGGGCCCGCCCCTGGGGCAGCGTACGACGGCGGCGGTCACCAGTGTGCCCACGCCGGCCACGCCAGTGCCCGCCGACGTCAGCATCTCCCTGGTGCCGGCGTCGCCTTCGGCGCCCTTATCGTGGCCGTCGCCCACCGCGTCGGTGCCACCGAGGATTCCGCCGCAGTCTCCGGCCGCCTCGTTCCAGCCATATCCGGAGACACCGGCTGAGCGCCAGGCCCGACGTGAAAAGCGGGACCGGCAGAACATCAACATTACGCTGTACGTGGCCAGCCTGCTGCTGGTGGCTGCCGCAGCACTCTTCATCGGCACCAGCCTTCCGCCCATGTTGCGCTTTGCCGGCGTCTGCGCAGTCACGGCGCTTTTCTATGGCGCGGGATTTGTACTGCACGCCCGGGTCCCGCGGCTGAAGCCTGCTGCCGTGGCGTTCACCGGCACCGGGCTTGCCCTGGTTCCTGTGACCGGGCTGGCACTGTACAACTTCGCATTGCATCACGGCCCGTCCGCCTGGCTGATCACGTCGCTGATCGGTACCGCGGCTTATGTTGCGGCGGCGGTCCGGCTGGAGAGCAGGGTTCTCGTGTACCTTTCCTTCACGTTTGTGGCTTCCACAGCGTTCTCCGGCGTTTCAATCCTGGGTGGCGCGCTCGTCTGGTATTTCGCTGCGCTCATAGCCGTCGCCGTGCTGCTAACTGGCATTGCCCTTGCCCGGCCGCGTTGGCTGCCGCCGGTGTATGTCAGGCCGCTGATGGTCCTGCACCCGTTGGTGGTTCCGGCCGTCGCCGTCGCCGCGACCTGCGTGCCGTTGCACTTGGACAAAGCTGAGTACGCGCTGGTCATCGGGATGTGCGGAGTCTATTTTGCCCTTATGGCCGCTGTTCCGGGGCGGTTCCGGCTGATCAACTTCTATGCGGCACGGGCCGCCCTGACTGTAGCTGCCGCCGTCGAGATCTGGCACCTGACCGGCCGGGGGACCGATGCCCTGCTCGCCGCCGGCGTACTGTTCGCCGCCCAGGCAGTGGGGCTGGCGTTCCTGTCGGCCAGGCTGACGGGCTGGTTTCGCCAGCAGCAGGCAGGCCCGTCCGCCGTCGGCAACAGCCCAAACGCCGCTGGAGAACGCTGGCAGGTTGATGCCCGGGCGACGTTTGCTCTGCAACTCGCTGCCACCACGGCGTTCAGCGTTCAGGAGACCGCTGTCGGCTTCTTCCGCGCAATGGACGGCTACGGTTCAGTCGCAGCGGGTACTACGTTGCCGCTGTGGATGCCGGTGGCCTTATCGTTGGCCACGGGCATGGTGCTGGCAGCCAAGTGGGCCGGCCGGGCCGAATGGGCGCCCGTGGCCGCACTGGTCCTTGCCGGCATAGTTTCGCCTTCGATGGGCGCGTGGCCGCTCGCCGGAATGCTGCTCGCCGCGGCCGGCTTCTGGGCGATCCGTGGGGTTTTGGCGTCAGGTGATTTCCGTGGCCGGTTGGTTCTGGGGTCCCGGTTGGCCCTCACCTGCGCGGTCCCCGTAACTGTCGCGGCCGTGATGGATGACGGCCCCGGGCGGGCCGAGGCGTCCGTGTTCGCGCTGTTGCTGGCACTCGTGTGCCAGCAACTCCTTACGGCGCTCCTGGAACGCGCGGGCGTGCGGACTTTGGCGCCGGAGGCAACCTTGGGCGTCTTCGGTGCCGGGGGTGCACTGGTTCTGGTCGGGATGCCGTTCATTGAGGCCTCGCCGGACCACGGCCTGACAGCCGTCTGCGTGATCATCCAGCTTGCTGCCGCTTTTGTCATCGGAGCCCTGGTGGTTCCACGGCCGGCTACGGAACCGGACTGGGTTGCAACGGTGTGGGAGGCGTTGCCGCTGGGTATGTCCGTGGTCGCCGCGACGGTCGCGTTCCAAGCCGTTTCACAAGGCGCCGGGAACACGGCGTTGTTGTTAGTGGCGGCGTATCTGGTCATCACTGCGATTCGCCTGCCCCTGCGCCAACACCGCTGGGCCTACTGGTGGTTCGCCAGGGCGGCAGTCACCGTACTTGCCCTGACAGCTTTTCACCAGCTGCAGCGGGACGGCGGCCCGGTGGTCATCGCGGTCGAAGTGGTCCACCCGGCAACGGTCCTGGTGACCGTGCTGGCACTCCAGCTGTGCTTTCCGCTGGTTGCTGCCGTCCGCCGTCGTGCTCCCCGCGGGATTCTTGCTGACGCGGGCGCAGTGCTCCTTCTCCAGTTGGCCGGCATTGCCAGCCTCTTGCAGTCAGGTTCCGCAGACTGGCAGGAAACCACCGCTGCAGGACTCGTGGCCCTAGGCGCGGCGGCCTCGGGGTACTTCCTTCGCAGCGTGGCGGGTGCAGTCTGGTTGGCCCCGTTTGCATTTGTTGTGCTGCTGGCCTTCAGCGATGGCGATCTACTTCGGGTGGAACTTATCCTGGGTATCTTCGCGGTCTACTCCACGCTGATGGTGGTGGCCGAGCAACAGCGGGCCAGGAAGGGCTGGTACTTTGTGGCGGCCCGCGTGCTGACGGCAGGCCTCGCGGTGGTCCTCAGCTACGACATCACCGCGTCGCCCACTGTGGTTTCGGTGACCTTTGCCCTTGTGCTCGCGGCCCAGCATGCCGTCCGCTGGGTGATGCGCTCACGGCTGGCTGACATCCCCTTCCAGCAGGCTGCAGTCTGGATCACCCTGGCCGGGCAGGCATTGCTGCCGCTGGCCTACGTGACGAGGCCGGGTGGCGTCGGGCTGCTGGCGCAGGACGCCGACGGCGGCCGCTGGGTGGTGTTGCTGGAACTGCTGTTGCTGCTTGTCTCTGCTGTGGTTGCCAGGAGACTCTTCAGTGCCTACGGAGCCCGCTACTTCGCTGTGTATGCTGCGCTGTTCGGCGTGCTCGCTTTGGGACCGCTGTTCACGTTCGGCGGGACGTTCCTTGTAACCGCGGTCCTGAGCCACACCGGCACTGCCGTGACTCTGCTGGGTGGTGCGCTGCTCGCAACCGCTGCCGGCATCCTGCGACACCGGCAGAACGCGGGCCGGCGGAACGGGCTCACTCAGAACGGGCACGCGCAGGATGGTCACCAACAGACCGCTGGCGACGCGGACGTCGAGCACTGGCTCTGGCTGGTTACCGCCGGCTCGTTTGCCGGTGTTGGGCTGCTGATCTCGCCGTTGGCGGCCGACTGGGTGACGGGAGCGGCTGTCCTGGCCCTGTCAGCCGTGTGCTTTACCGCATCGCATATCGAGTATCTGCAGGTGCTGTATCCGCCGGCAGCCGTGGCCGCGCTCGGCGGGTCCGTCGCCTTGGCGGCGGAGGCGTATCAGGATGTCCCCGTAGTCTGGGACGGATTCCTGCCATGGCTGACCGGCGCTGGCGTGGCTTCGGTCGCCCTCTATGCCGTGCGGCTCATGCGCAGCGGCCCGTTGCAGGCCGAGCCGGTGCGTCGTTGGTCGCTTGCCGGTGCGGCGTTCCTCGGCCTCGTGCTGGTGGTCTTCGTCGGAATCCGGCACGATGCAACGTCCTGGACGGCGGCCTCAGTGCTGGCCGCCGCCGTCGGGGTGTCCTACAGGGAGGCACCCGCAAGGGCGCGACGGATCGCCCTCGAAGTGGGTGCGTTGGTCCTCACAGTAGCCATCCAGCGCGCTGCCATCTTCGAACTGGACGCGCCTGACGGTCGCACAGGCCGGCTATTGACCGACCTTCCCAGTCCCTTCTGGGTGGTCCAGTGGTACGTGGTCCTGGCCGCTGTCCTCGGTGGCTTGCGCTACTTCGCCGGCAACCAAGCTGCCGGCCGGTTACTGGTGGGCGCGGCCTCTGCGTTGCTCTCGCTGAGCGGCTTGGGCATAGTGTTCGGCGCTAACGCTGGGCAGCAGCTGTGGGTCCTGGTGCTCCTCGCCCTGCTGCTCATGGCAGGCCTTGGCCTGGGGGAACGGCTCTTCGTCTGGTGGGGTGCGGCAGGGGTGGCCGCCTGCATTCTGTGGGCCATGCGGCAGTACACGTTCCTGCTGTTGGCGTTCATCGCTGTGGGGCTGATCGTCTTTGCCGTCTGGCGGCTGAACCGCGGAACGGCCGGTCAGGCGCCGGAGGCGGGACCAGCGGTGACCCCGGGTCCTGAGTCCAGCTCACCGTCCCGCGAGGGCAGGGAACCGTCCCGCCGGCACTGATACTGTTGCTGACAGCGAGAGGAGTACATCATGGAATGGCTGATTTTTCTGATCATCGTGGTCGCCGTGGTCGCCGGAGTTTTCTGGGCCAAGAAGCATTTCCGCAGCGAGATTGACCGCGCCAAGCGCATCAACCGGGCAAACAAGGACAAGTAGCAAGGCCACCGGGCCTCAGCCGGCCGGGGTGTTCGCCGGTGTTCGCCGGTGTTCAGCCAGGCTGGCCTTCGCCGGCCAGTGATTTCCGGGCCTGGCTGAGCGCCCGGTACCAGTAGAACGATTCCTTGGGTGTGCGCTCCTGGGTGTCGAAATCCACGTGCACCAGGCCGAAGCGCTGTGAGTACCCCGCGGCCCATTCAAAGTTGTCCATCAGCGTCCAGACATAGTAGCCGCGGAGGTCCACGTCGTGGGCGATTCCGCCCGGTGCCGTCGCCTCCAGCGCGTGCCGCAGGTGGTCCGCGATGTAATTGATCCGCCCCAGGTCCTGGATGGGGCCGCTCACATGGTCGGGCTCCGGGAAGCTGGCGCCGCTTTCGGTGATGTACAGCGGGGGCAGGCCCGCTTTATAGCGGTCCTTGAGTTCGCGCAGCAGGATGCCCAGATGCTCCGGCGCTACCGGCCAGCCGAAACCCGTGGTGCCGTATTCGGGGAACGGCTCCTGATGGAACGGCACCCGCACCATCGCCTCGGCAGGACCGGTGGGGCTTTCGGCCGGACCCCGTCCGGCTGCCACCTTCGTGGGGTAGTAATAGTTCACGCCGTAGAAGTCCAGGGGCTGGTGGATGGTGCGGAGGTCGGCGTCGGGGATTCTGCCGAACGACCGGAACCAGGGCTTGGCGATGAGCGGCGGGCGGGGGTATCGGCCCAGGAGGACGGGATCGGCATAGATGCGGTTGAGCATCAGGTCGAAAACCAGCGCGATGTATTTGTCCGTGATTTTTCGCGTGGCCGGCCGGACGGGGGAGTGGAGGTTGGTCACGCCGATTCCGCCGCGGACCCCTGCTGCGCGCAACGCCTGGACGGCCATGCCATGGGCAAGCAGCTGGTTGTGGACAGCAGGAAAGGCGTCAAAGAGGAGATCCCGTCCGGGGGCATGGACGCCCAGCGCATAGCCGTTGAGGACTACCGAGGCTGGTTCGTTGAGGGTTACCCACTGGTCTACGCGGTCACCAAAACGCCGGCCGGCCTCGCCTGCGTACTCAGCGAAGCGTTCGGCGGTGGCTCTGTTCATCCAGCCGCCACGGTGCTCCAAGGGCAGTGGTGTATCCCAGTGGTAGAGGGTGGCCATGGGGGAGATGCCGGCTTCGAGCAGCTGGTCGATCAGGCGGTCGTAGAAGTCCAGGCCCTGTTTGTTGAACGCGCCGCGGCCGTCCGGCTGGATCCGCGGCCAGGAGATGGAAAAGCGGTAGGAATCCACGCCGAGGTCCCGCATCAGAGCCACATCTTCGGGCGAGCGGTTGTAGTGGTCGCAGGCCACTGCTGGGGAGTGGCCATCGATGATGGCGCCGGGTTTCTCCGCGAAGGCGTCCCAGCCGGAGGGACCCCGTCCGTCAGCCGAGAGGGAGCCTTCGATCTGGAAGGCGGCCGCGGCAACACCGAGGGTGAACGAGCTGGGCAGTCGGTCGGCCAGATCCTGGACGGAAACGTCATTTTCGACGGTCATTCCCCCATCATCCATTCGGATGTTGCCGAAGGCAATGACCCCAGGCCGCGCAGGGCCCGAATGCGCAGTGTGCTGGCACATCTGCTGCAAGGGGAGGCGTCAGCCTGCAGATTCGCTTCTGGGCATAATATCCGGCATACTAGATGAGTTGTTCAAGCGCTTCTTCGTGTCCCGATCCGGATAATGCCGGGTGTCAGGGTCCAAGTGGAAGCCCAAACATAACCCACTCCCCATGGAACTGCGGATTTGTATGCGTGCTAAGCGCGACACGCCCGACCGCGGGGGTCGGTTACGTCGGCAGGTTGAGGAACCCGGATTCTTCCGGATTCAGCTTGTGCGGCGGGTGGTAGTTCAGACTTCAAATGCTTCGGCAGCCACATGCAACAAGAAAGTGAACAGAGCAGCCCTCACCGGGAGCAGCACTAACTGAAAGAGAGTCAGGCGACATGGCGGGACAAAAAATCCGCATCCGGCTGAAGTCATATGACCACGAGGTCATTGACGTTTCAGCACGGAAGATCGTTGAGACGGTCACGCGCGCAGGCGCAACGGTAGTTGGCCCCGTGCCGCTGCCGACGGAGAAGAACATTTACTGTGTTATCCGCTCTCCGCACAAGTACAAGGACAGCCGCGAGCACTTTGAAATGCGCACGCACAAGCGTCTTATCGACATTATCGATCCCACGCCGAAGGCTGTTGATTCGCTTATGCGTCTCGACCTGCCGGCCGACGTGAACATCGAAATCAAGCTGTAGGGAGGTGCTGAGAGACTATGACCGCAACCCGTAACGTAAAGGGCCTGCTGGGCACGAAGCTCGGCATGACCCAGGTCTGGGACGAGAACAACAAGCTCATCCCCGTCACTGTGGTCCAGGCAGATTCGAACGTCATCACCCAGCTGCGCAACGCAGACACTGATGGCTACGTAGCTGTTCAGATCGGCTACGGCCAGATCGATCCCCGCAAGGTCACCAAGCCGCTGGCTGGTCACTTTGAAAAGGCAGGCGTCACGCCTCGCCGCCACGTCGTCGAACTGCGCACTGCAGATGCTGACACTTACGAGCTGGGCCAGGAGCTTTCTGTTGAGCTCTTCGAGGCCGGCCAGAAGATCGACGTTATTGGCACCACCAAGGGTAAGGGCTTCGCCGGTGTTATGAAGCGTCACGGCTTCCACGGTGCTCCCGCCTCACACGGTGCTCACAAGAACCACCGTAAGCCCGGTTCAATCGGTGGCGCATCCACCCCGAGCCGCGTCTTCAAGGGCATGAAAATGGCCGGCCGCATGGGCGCCGTTCGTCACACCACGCTGAACCTCACGGTTCACGCAGTTGACGTCGAGAAGTCGCTGCTCCTGATCAAGGGTGCCGTCCCCGGCGCCCGCGGCCAGGTCGTACTCGTACGCACCGCCGTGAAGGGAGCCTAGTTCAATGACTAGCACTGTCAAGGTTGACCTGCCTGCAGAGATCTTCGACGTTCAGACCAACGTGCCGCTGCTGCACCAGGTCGTCGTAGCCCAGCTCGCTGCTGCTCGCCAGGGTACCCACAAAACCAAGACCCGCGCCGAAGTTTCCGGTGCAGGTCGCAAGCCGTTCAAGCAGAAGGGCACCGGCCGCGCCCGTCAGGGTTCAATCCGTGCTCCTCACATGACCGGTGGTGGCGTAGTCCACGGTCCCACACCGCGTGACTACAGCCAGCGCACCCCCAAGAAGATGATTGCTGCTGCACTGCGCGGCGCACTCTCTGACCGGGCACGCAACGGACGCATCCACGTTGTTGCTGAACTGGTGGAGGGCACCAAGCCGTCCGTCAAGAACGCACTGGCAACGCTGCGCGGAGTTTCCGAGCGCAAGAACCTGCTGGTTGTCATCGAGCGCGCCAACGATGTTGCAGCACTTTCCGTGCGCAACCTCGCCGGTGTTCACGTTCTGTACGCAGACCAGCTGAACACCTACGACGTACTCGTCTCTGACGACGTTGTCTTCACCAAGGCTGCCTACGAAGCATTCGTTGCTGACCGGGCAGTAGCAAAGAACGAGGAGGATGCCAAGTGAGTGCAGCCACCATCAAAGACCCGCGCGACGTCGTGCTTGCACCCGTCGTATCGGAAAAAAGCTACGGCCTGATCGATGAGGGCAAGTACACCTTCCTGGTGGACCCCCGCTCGAACAAGACCGAGATCAAGCTGGCCGTGGAGAAGATTTTCTCCGTCAAGGTCGAATCGATCAACACCATCAACCGTGCCGGTAAGCGCAAGCGCACCAAATTCGGATGGGGTACCCGCAAGAACACCAAGCGTGCAATTGTGAGCCTCAAAGAAGGCACCATCGACATCTTCGGCGGTCCGCTCTCGTAGCGGAGACCACTTTAACGAGGAAATAAATTATGGGAATCCGTAAATACAAGCCGACTACCCCGGGCCGTCGTGGCTCGAGCGTAGCGGACTTCACCGAAATCACGCGGTCGACGCCGGAAAAGTCGTTGGTACGTCCGCTGCCCAAAAAGGGCGGCCGTAACAACTCCGGTAAGATCACGACCCGTCACAAGGGTGGTGGCCACAAGCGCCAGTACCGTCTGATCGACTTCCGTCGCCACGACAAAGACGGCGTGAACGCCCGCGTTGCCGAAATCGAGTACGATCCGAACCGTACGGCTCGCATCGCCCTCCTGCACTACGTTGATGGCACCAAGCGTTACATCATCGCCCCGAACAAGCTCTCCCAGGGTGACGTCGTTGAGGCAGGTTCCGGTGCTGACATCAAGCCCGGTAACAACCTGCCGCTGCTCAACATCCCGGTTGGTACCGTAATCCACGCAGTTGAACTGCGTCCGGGTGGCGGCGCCAAGATGGGCCGCTCCGCCGGCGCATCGATCCAGCTTGTAGCCAAGGAAGGCCGATTCGCCCAGCTGCGTCTGCCTTCCGGCGAAATCCGCAACGTTGACGTGCGCTGCCGCGCAACCGTCGGCGAGGTCGGCAACGCCGAGCAGTCGAACATCAACTGGGGTAAGGCCGGCCGCATGCGCTGGAAGGGCGTTCGCCCGACCGTCCGTGGTGTCGCGATGAACCCGGTTGACCACCCGCACGGTGGTGGCGAGGGTAAGACGTCCGGTGGACGTCACCCCGTCAACCCGAACGGTAAGCGGGAAGGCCGCACCCGGCGTCCCAACAAAGAGAGCGACAAGCTTATTGTTCGTCGCCGTCGTACTGGCAAGAACAAGCGATAGGAGCCTGGACACATGCCACGCAGCCTGAAAAAAGGTCCTTTCGTTGACCAGCACCTCTTTGTAAAGGTGGACAGGGAAAACGAAAAGGGCACCAAGAACGTCATCAAGACCTGGTCCCGCCGTTCGATGATCATCCCCAACATGCTTGGGCACACGATCGCCGTACACGACGGACGCAAGCACATTCCGGTGTTTGTCACTGAGTCGATGGTCGGGCACAAGCTCGGCGAATTCGCTCCCACGCGGACATTCCGCGGCCATGTCAAGGACGACCGTAAGGGCAAGCGCCGCTAGGCGCCTGCACTTACGTCAAAGACGAGAGAAGGAAAGCAATGGAAGCCAAGGCAATTGCGCGTCACATCCGCGTAACGCCTATGAAGGCCCGGCGCGTCGTCAACCTTGTTCGTGGTAAGCAAGCGAATGAGGCTCTGGCAATTCTGAAGTTTGCCCCCCAGGCAGCTTCGGAGCCGGTATTCAAGGTAGTACAGTCGGCAATCGCAAACGCCCGGTCCCTCGCGGACCGCGACGGTGTTTCGTTTGACGAAAGCGACCTCATCATCAGCGAAATGTTCGTTGATGAAGGCCCGACCATGAAGCGGTTCCAGCCGCGTGCTCAGGGTCGTGCATTTCAGATCAAGAAGCGCACCAGCCACATCACTGTGGTAGTCGCTACACCTGAGAAAGAGGAGGCTCGCTAAGTGGGACAGAAAGTTAACCCGCACGGGTTCCGACTCGGCATCACCACCGATCACGTATCGCACTGGTTCGCTGACAGCACCAAGCCCGGACAGCGGTACAAGGACTTCGTTCGCGAAGACATCCGTATCCGCCAGCTCATGTCAGTTGGCATGGAGCGCGCCGGTATCGCCAAGGTTGAGATCGAGCGCACCCGTGACCGTGTCCGAGTGGATATCCACACGGCACGTCCCGGTATCGTTATCGGCCGCCGCGGCGCTGAAGCAGACCGCATCCGCGGCGAGCTTGAGAAGCTGACGGGCAAGCAGGTCCAGCTGAACATCCTCGAGGTCAAGAACCCCGAGATGGAAGCACAGCTTGTTGCCCAGGGCGTTGCTGAGCAGCTGACTTCCCGCGTGGCTTTCCGCCGTGCGATGAAGAAGGCCATGCAGTCCGCTCAGCGTGCAGGTGCCAAGGGCATCCGTATCGCCTGCTCCGGTCGACTGGGTGGCGCAGAAATGTCCCGCTCGGAGTTCTACCGCGAAGGCCGTGTGCCCCTGCACACCCTCCGTGCGAACATCGACTACGGCTTCTACGAGGCCAAGACCACCTTCGGCCGCATCGGCGTGAAGGTCTGGATCTACAAGGGTGACGTCACCGCGAAGGAACTGGCTCAGCAGGCAGCTGCTGCTCCGTCCCGTGGCCGCGGTCCCAGCGACCGTCCGGGCCGCCCGGGTGGCGCCGGCGGCGCTGACCGTGGTGACCGCCGCCGTCGTACCGACCGTCCGGCAGCAGAGGCAGCTCCGGCTGCCGAGGCTCCGGCAGTTGAGGCTGCACCTGCTGCAGTAGAAGGAGGACAGGCTTAAATGCTTATCCCACGTCGAGTCAAGCACCGTAAGCAGCACCACCCGGGTCGTTCCGGCGCTGCTACGGGTGGCACCAAGGTCTCCTTCGGTGAGTGGGGTATCCAGGCTCTGAGCCCGGCATACGTCACCAACCGTCAGATCGAGTCTGCCCGTATCGCGATGACCCGCCACATCAAGCGTGGCGGTAAGGTCTGGATCAACATTTACCCGGACCGTCCGATCACCAAGAAGCCTGCCGAAACCCGCATGGGTTCCGGTAAGGGTTCACCGGAATGGTGGGTCTCAAACGTCAAGCCGGGCCGGGTTCTCTTTGAGATCTCCGGCGTCGAGGAATCGGTAGCTCGCGAGGCCCTGCGCCTGGCAATCCACAAGCTCCCGTTGAAGGCACGCATTTTGCGTCGCGAAGGTGGTGAATAGAAATGTCAGTAGGATCCAAGGAACTTGCATCCGCACAGCTGGACACGTTCGACAACGAGCGCCTCGTTGAAGAGCTCCGTAAGGCTAAGGAAGAGCTGTTCAACCTGCGTTTCCAGTCCGCCACCGGTCAGCTGGAGAACCACGGTCGTCTGCGCGCGGTAAAGAAGGACATCGCACGCATCTACACCGTTCTCCGTGAGCGCGAGCTGGGCATTCGTGCCGAGGTTGCCGCACCGGTTGTGGAAGCCAAGGAAGAGAAGAAGTCCAAGAAGGCTGCAACCAAGAAGGCCGAAACGGCTGAAACGGTTGACGCCGAGGAGGATGCCAAGTGAGTGAAAAGGACGAGAACGTGACGGAAACTGTTTCCGCAGCAGCTACGGCTGGCGAACGCGGTGACCGTAAGACGAAGCGTGGCTACGTAGTCTCGGACAAGATGGAAAAGACCATCGTTGTCCAGGTAGAAGACCGCGTAAAGCACGCTTTGTACGGTAAAGTCATCCGCCGCAACACGAAGATCAAGGCTCACGACGAAGAGAACAGCGCCGGCATCGGCGACCTCGTTCTCCTCGCCGAGACCCGCCCGCTGTCCGCTACCAAGCGGTGGCGTCTGGTCGAGATCCTCGAAAAGGCCAAGTAACACCCCGCAGCCTGCTTGCAGGTACTGCACCGGAAACCCCCGTTCCCTTTTGGGAGCGGGGGTTTTCCGCATTTGCGGGGGTGGGCTGGCTGGGCTGTCACGCGGAGCAGGTTTCTGGAGGACGGCCGGCGGCGGGACGCCGGGTTCCGGGGGAGCGGCACCCCGGGTGGGCCGAAAGCGTGCCGTGCGTTACGCCGTCGTCCGCGTTTGCATCAGGACGCTCTCTCACTTAATGCGGGAAATCCCGGAACGCTCTCTCACTTTTCTTAGGAAAGTGAGAGAGCGTCCGCCGAAAAGGCGCATTAGGTGAGAGAGCGTCCGACGGCGGGAGGCCGGGTTTCCGGGGGAGGGGCACTGCCGGTGGGCCGAAAGCGTGCCGTGCGTGACGCCGTCGTGCGTTGCCGGCTCGTCACCGCGGTGGTTGTGCTCTGGATGCCGCCGTGTGATATGGGAGATGGCCGCAACTGTGCTAGGATATTGAGTTTGTATGGCGCCCTCTGTGCGCCGTCATCAACCTCGTAAACAATCGTGCCACGGCATAGTGCCCCCTAGTGCTTCGGACCTGTCCGGATCCGCTTGGGAAGCAAATGTTTTTGGCACGGGCGTTTAGGCCTGGTCTGGCAAAATCCAGGCAGGTCAAGAGACACCCCGATCAACCGTTCCGCAAGGCTCATTCCGTAGGAAGATTTTCGGTCTGAGAACCGGCGCGACGCAAGGAGTAAATAGTGATTCAGCAGGAGTCGCGACTCAAGGTCGCCGACAACACGGGTGCTAAGGAAATCCTTACCATTCGCGTTCTCGGTGGATCTGGCCGTCGCTACGCAGGCATTGGCGACGTCATCGTCGCTACCGTCAAGGATGCAATTCCGGGCGGCAACGTAAAGAAGGGCGATGTTGTTAAGGCAGTCATCGTCCGTACCAAGAAGGAACGCCGCCGTGCGGATGGTTCCTACATCAAGTTTGACGAGAACGCAGCTGTGATCCTGAAGGCTGACGGTGACCCCCGCGGTACCCGTATCTTCGGACCGGTTGGTCGTGAACTTCGTGACAAGAAGTTCATGAAGATCGTTTCTCTGGCTCCGGAGGTGCTCTAGTCCATGGCTAAGATCAAAAAGGGTGACCTCGTTCAGGTCATCACTGGCGCCAAGGCTGAGCGCGGCGGCGACAAAGGCAAGCAGGGCAAGGTTCTGCGCGTATTCCCGGAGACCAACCGCGTGTTGGTCGAAGGCATTAACCGCGTAACCAAGCACACGAAGGCCGGTCAGTCGCAGCGCGGCACCAAGACTGGTGGCATCGAGGTCGTAGAAGCTTCGGTCCACATCTCCAACGTGGCTCTGGTTGACCCGTCCACCAAGAAGCCCACCCGCGTTGGTTTCCGCACCGAGACCGTGGAGCGCAATGGCGTGAAGCGCGACGTGCGTGTCCGCGTGGCCAAGAGCTCCGGGAAGGACATCTAATGACTGAGACTCTCGAGACTCCGGCAGCGAAGATCGTTCCTCGTCTGAAGACCAAGTACGCCGATTCCATCAAGAGCACGCTCGTTGAGGAATTCAAGTACAGCAACGTTAACCAGGTTCCCCGCCTGGTGAAGGTCGTTG
Source organism: Arthrobacter sp. Soil762 (assembly GCF_001428335.1). Taxonomy (GTDB): domain Bacteria; phylum Actinomycetota; class Actinomycetes; order Actinomycetales; family Micrococcaceae; genus Arthrobacter. Next base: position 322,312 of record NZ_LMSG01000012.1, on the reverse strand, counting down.
TGAACATGGGTGTTGGAGATGCCGCTAAGGACTCCAAGCTGATCGACGGCGCTGTCCGCGATCTGACCCTGATCACCGGCCAGAAGCCGCAGGTAACCAAGGCCCGCAAGTCGATCGCACAGTTCAAGCTGCGCGAAGGCATGCCCATCGGCGCACACGCAACTCTGCGTGGAGACCGCATGTGGGAATTCCTGGATCGTCTGGTCACGCTGGCTCTGCCCCGTATCCGCGACTTCCGCGGCCTCAGTGGCAAGCAGTTCGACGGTAACGGCAACTACACCTTCGGTCTGACCGAACAGGTTATGTTCCACGAAATCGACCAGGATTCCATTGACCGCGTACGCGGTATGGACATCACGGTTGTAACCACCGCCAAGACCGATGACGAAGGCCGCGCGCTGCTCAAGGCGCTTGGTTTCCCGTTCAAGGCCGAAGACTAATCTAACTACGTAACAGGTCCTTCGCTGAAGCTTTACGCGGCAGCGAGGAAACCGTTATGAGGAAGGGCAAGAGCCCAAATGACAATGACTGATCCGGTCGCAGACATGCTTACGCGTCTGCGCAATGCAAACTCGGCGTACCACGATTCCGTGTCCATGCCGTACAGCAAGCTCAAGGCACGCGTTGCCGACATCCTGAAGGCTGAAGGTTACATCGCCTCCTGGAAAGAAGAAGACGCAGAGGTTGGCAAGAAGCTGACCCTGGACCTTAAGTTCGGACCGAACCGCGAGCGTTCAATCGCTGGCGTTCGCCGTATTTCCAAGCCGGGCCTGCGTGTTTACGCAAAGTCCACCAACCTCCCGCACGTGCTCGGTGGCCTGGGTGTCGCAATCCTGTCCACCTCTTCCGGCCTCTTGACTGATAAGCAAGCCGGCAAGAAGGGCGTGGGCGGCGAAGTCCTCGCCTACGTCTGGTAACGGGAAAGGAAGAGAATAATGTCACGTATTGGACGTCTCCCCATCACCGTTCCTGCCGGCGTTGAGGTCAAGGTTGACGGCTCTGTCGTCAGCGTCAAGGGTGCCAAAGGCGAGCTGAACCACACTGTGGCCAGCCCGATCGAGGTTTCCCTGGAAGCAGAGACCCTGACTGTCGCCCGCCCGAACGACGAGCGCGCCTCCCGTTCACTCCACGGCCTGACCCGCACCCTGATCTCCAACATGATCGAGGGCGTTACCAAGGGCTACGAGAAGAAGCTTGAAATCGTTGGTACTGGTTACCGCGTTCAGGCCAAGGGATCTGACCTTGAGTTCGCTCTCGGCTACAGCCACCCGGTAAATGTCACCGCACCGGACGGCATCACCTTTGCAGTTGAGACCCCGACCAAGCTCTCTGTTTCAGGTATCAACAAGCAGCAGGTCGGCGAGGTTGCTGCCAACATTCGCAAGCTGCGGAAGCCGGACCCCTACAAGGGCAAGGGCATCCGCTACGCAGGCGAAGTCATCCGCCGCAAGGTCGGAAAGGCTGGTAAGTAACCATGGCCATCTCAATTAACAAGAAGCGTACGAACAAGAGCAAGTCTGCTTCGCGCAGCCGCCGCCAGCTTCGTATCCGCAAGCGCATCTCCGGCACGGCTGTACGTCCTCGTCTGGTCGTCAACCGTTCCGCACGCCACGTATTCGTCCAGGTTGTCGATGACACCAAGGGCCTGACCGTAGCAAGCGCCTCCACACTGGAAGCCGACCTTCGTGCATTCGAAGGCGACAAGACCGCCAAGGCCAAGCGCGTTGGCGAGCTCGTTGCCGCTCGTGCCAAGGCTGCCGGTATCGAAGCAGTTGTCTTCGACCGCGGTGGTAACAAGTACCACGGCCGGATCGCCGCCGTCGCTGACGGTGCACGTGAAGGTGGGCTGTCACTGTGACGGAAGCAAACAAGGAAAAGGACACTGTGTCTGCAGATCAGAAGGCTACTGAAGCCGTAGCTGCTCCGGCCACTGAGACCACAGCGCCCGCAGCTGCTGCCGATGACCGCCGTGGTGGCGCTCGTCGTGGCGGCGAGCGTGGCGACCGTGCTCAGGGCGGTCGCGACGGCGGCCGTGGTGGCCGTGGTGGCCGTGACGGCGGCCGCGAAGCCGAGAAGAGCCAGTTCATTGAACGCGTTGTCACCATCAACCGCGTTTCCAAGGTGGTCAAGGGTGGTCGTCGCTTCAGCTTCACCGCTCTGGTCGTCGTTGGTGACGGTAACGGCATGGTCGGCGTGGGCTACGGCAAGGCTAAGGAAGTTCCTGCCGCAATCGCGAAGGGCGTTGAAGAGGCTAAGAAGTCCTTCTTCCGCGTTCCCCGCATTGGCAACACCATCCCGCACCGCGTTCAGGGTGAGGCCGCTGCGGGCGTCGTAATGCTGCGTCCGGCTTCCGCCGGTACCGGTGTTATTGCCGGTGGTCCGGTCCGCGCCATCTTGGAGTGCGTGGGCATCCACGACATCCTCTCCAAATCGCTGGGTTCCTCCAACGCCATCAACATCGTTCACGCGACTGTTGCTGCGCTGAAGCAGCTCGAAGAGCCGGCAGCAGTGGCAGCACGCCGCGGCCTGCCGCTGGACGAGGTTGCTCCGCCGGCAATGGTGAAGGCAATCCTGAACCAGAAGGCGGGTGTCTAAGCCATGGCTAAGAACCTGATTCCCTCCGACCTTCAGTTGGAGATCACTCAGATCAAGTCCGCCATTGGCGGCAAGCAGAACCAGCGCGACACCCTTCGGTCACTCGGCCTGAAGCGGATCGGACACACCGTTGTCCGCACCGCCGACGCCGTGACTGTCGGAATGCTCAACACGGTTCCGCACCTGGTAAAGGTAGAGGAGGCGAAGTAAATGGCAGAGAAAAAAACCGCCGAATCGGCACAGAGCGCGACTGCTGAGAAGCAGAACACGCTGAAGGTTCACCACCTGCGTCCCGCCCCGGGTGCCAAGACCGCCAAGACCCGCGTTGGTCGTGGTGAAGGTTCCAAGGGTAAGACCGCTGGTCGCGGTACCAAGGGTACGAAGGCCCGCTACCAGATCAAGGCTGGCTTTGCCGGCGGCCAGCTGCCGCTGCACATGCGCCTGCCGAAGCTGCGCGGCTTCAAGAACCCGTTCCGGGTTGAGTTCCAGGTTGTAAACCTGGACAAGCTCAACGAGCTGTTCCCGGAAGGTGGCACCGTCACCGTGGAGAACCTGGTCGAAAAGGGTGCCGTTCGCAAGAACCAGCCCGTCAAGGTGCTTGGCACCGGCGACATCACCGTCAAGGTTGACGTCACCGTCCACGCATTCTCGGCCAGCGCCGCAGAAAAGATTGCTGCAGCAGGCGGAAGCACCACCGCTCTCTAGTAGACGGTGGGCGAACGCCCGTTGTGAACTCCCGGCGTGCAAGGCCCCCAGGGCCCTGCACGCCGGGAGTTTTTTTCGCATCCGCCTGCCGACTATTTCCGCCCGTTCGCCGCAATCGCGGGTTCGCGGATTATTCGCAGGGCCGATCCACCCGTTAGACTCGGTTGTTGGGATTATTGTCCCCCATCACACCATGCTCATAAACAACACAGGAGGACGCTTGCTTAGCGCATTTGGCCGGGCCTTTCGCACGCCTGATCTGCGACGCAAGTTGTTGTTCACGCTGGCAATCATCACAATCTTCCGCTTGGGTGCATTCATCCCCTCGCCTGGTGTGAACTACCAGAATGTCCAGCAATGCTTGCAGAACGGTCAGACCGCTGGCGGGCTCTATCAGCTCGTCAACCTGTTCAGCGGCGGTGCCTTGCTTCAGGTGTCCATCTTCGCGCTGGGCATCATGCCGTACATCACGGCCAGTATCATTGTGCAGCTGCTCCGGGTGGTCATTCCCCGGTTCCAGGAGCTGTACGAGGGGGGCGCCTCCGGGCAGTCCAAACTCACCCAGTACACGCGGTACCTCACCATTGCCCTGGGCCTGCTGAACGCAACGACGCTGGTGTCGCTGGCACGTTCAGGCCAGTTGCTTCCGGGCTGTGCCCTGCCGATCATTCCCGATGACAGCATCATCACCACCATCCTGCTGATCATCACGCTGACCGCCGGTACCGGGCTCATCATGTGGATGGGCGAACTCGTCACCGAAAAGGGTGTGGGCAACGGCATGTCGCTGCTCATCTTCACCTCCATCGCGGCAACGTTCCCCACGTCCCTGGGCGCCATCTGGAGCTCACAGGGCCCCGGCACGTTCTTTATGGTCCTGGCCATCGGCCTGGTGACGGTTGCCCTGGTGGTCTTCGTGGAGCAATCCCAGCGCCGCGTCCCGGTGCAGTATGCCAAGCGGATGATCGGACGCCGGACCGTGGGCGGCACAAGCACCTACATCCCCATCAAAGTGAACATGGCAGGCGTGATCCCCGTGATCTTCGCATCGTCCATGCTCTACCTGCCGGGACTGATCTCACAGTTCAACCAGCCCAAAGCCGGCGAGGCGCTGGCTCCGTGGGTTGAGTGGATCAACAACAACCTGACCCGAGGAGACCACCCGATCTACATGGCGCTGTACTTCGCCATGATCGTGTTCTTCACCTACTTCTATGTCGCGATCACCTTCAACCCTGAAGAGGTCTCCGACAACATGAAGAAGTACGGCGGTTTCATCCCGGGTATCCGTGCCGGAAAACCGACCGCGGACTACCTGCAGTACGTGCTCTCCCGGATCACGCTGCCCGGCGCCCTGTACTTGGGCTTCGTGGCACTGATTCCGCTGGTGGCACTGGTACTGATCAACGCGAACCAGAACTTCCCGTTCGGTGGCACCTCGATCCTGATCATGGTGGGCGTTGGCCTTGAAACCGTCAAGCAAATAGATGCGCAGCTACAGCAACGTCACTACGAAGGGCTTTTGCGATGACGAAAATGTTGATTATTGGACCCCCCGGTTCCGGAAAAGGAACGCAAGCGGAACGCATTTCCGAGCGCCTCGGCGTCGTGGCGATTTCCACCGGTGATATCTTCCGCGCCAACGTAAAAGGCGAAACGCCCCTTGGCATCGAGGCCAAGACGTACATGGACGCCGGAGACTTCGTTCCGGACAGCGTCACCAACAAGATGGTGCGCGACCGCCTCAGCGAGTCCGACGTCGAAAACGGCTTCCTCCTGGACGGCTACCCGCGCACCACGGCGCAGGTGGACTACCTTGACGGGATCCTCGCGAACAGCGAAGAAAAGCTCGACGTCGTCCTGCAGCTCACTGCCGANGCCGCCAACCGCCGCGAAGCCCTCCTTGAGGTGGAGCTGGATCCGACGTCGAAAACGGCTTCCTCCTGGACGGCTACCCGCGCACCACGGCGCAGGTGGACTACCTTGACGGGATCCTCGCGAACAGCGAAGAAAAGCTCGACGTCGTCCTGCAGCTCACTGCCGACGACGAGGAACTCGTCTCGCGCCTGTTGGGCCGTGCCAAGGAAACCGGCCGGAGCGACGACAACGAAGCCGTGATCCGCCACCGCCTGGACCTGTACCACGAGCAGACCGAGGCCGTTGTGGCCAAGTATGCCGAACGCGGCATCCTGACCCAGGTTGACGGCATCGGCGGCATCGACGAGGTCACCGACCGCGTGATGCAGGCCATCAAGGCAGCCCAGGCCGCCTGAGCCACGCAACAAGCTTTTCCGAGGCTCCTCCCGGCAACCGGGAGGAGCCTCAGCCATTGAGAGGACACACCATGGCCTTCGGCCAGCCCCGTATCGAATACAAGACCAACGCCCAGATGCGCATCATGCGCGACGCCGGGCTGGTGCTGAACCGTGCGCTGGACGCAGCGGTGGCCGCAGCCGCTCCCGGCGTCACCACCAAGCAGCTGGACGACGTCTTCGCTGCGGTGCTGAACGAGGCCGGCGCCAAGTCGAACTTCCTCGGCTACCACGGGTTCCCCGCGACCATCTGCACGTCGGTGAACGAGGAAGTGGTGCACGGCATCCCCGGCGGTAAGATCCTCAACGACGGCGACATCATCTCGATCGACGGCGGCGCCATAGTTGACGGCTGGCACTCCGACTCGGCACGGACCGTCATCGTGGGCAATGTAGACCCCGAGGACCAGCGTCTCTCCGACGTCACCCAAGCAGCCATGTGGCGCGGCATCGCCGCCCTGGCCACAGGAACCCACGTGGGCGACATCGGCGCAGCCATCGACGACTACGTCTCCTCCGTGCCGGGCAAGCCGCTGGGCATCCTGGAGGACTACGTGGGCCACGGCATCGGCTCCGAGATGCACATGGCCCCCGATGTCCTCAACTACCGCACCAGCCACCGCGGCCCCAAAATCAAGCCCGGACTGTGCCTGGCCATCGAGCCGATGCTGGTCCGCGGCAGCATCGACACCGCAGTGCTGGAGGACGACTGGACAGTTGTGACCACCGACGGCAAGCGCTCCTGCCAATGGGAGCACTCGGTTGCCGTCCACGAAAAGGGGATCTGGGTACTCTCAGCCCCCGACGGCGGAGCGGAGCACCTGGTGCCGCTCGGCGTCGTGCCTGTCCCGATCCCGTAGGTTTCGACGCTCCCCAACCGCCCCCTAACCTCGCAAGCTCGGCCAGGGAACCCGGCGGTCGTGGGCCCAGGCGCTGCTGACGCGCAAAATCCCTGTCGCTACCTGAATACCGGTAGCGGCAGGGATTTTGCGTGTCGCAGGTGTTGAGGAGCGTCAGCTCTTGAGCTTGGGCTTGACGTCCTTGGTGTAGATCCCCTCGAGGGTCGCCTTCAGCTCGGTCATGGTGGCCTTCACGTCGCCCTCCTGGGTCAGGATCTTGGCGGCGGCCTTGGCCATCTCCTGGTCGGCGCCGGGCAGGAACGCGCGGGCGTTGTCCTGGACCTTGGTCACGACCAGCTGATCCATGGCGATCTTGATCTGCGGGGTCTTGGCCAGCACGGCGGTCATGTCGGCGGACGTGCGCGTGGGCATGTAGCCGGTCGCGGCTGAGAAGGCTGCAGTGTTCTCCGGCTCGGTCATGAACTGCAGGAACATTGCTGCTGCCAGCTGCTCTTCCTTGGTGACACCGCTGGGGATGCCCAGGCCGGCGCCGCCGGTGGGGCACACACCTGACGTGACCTTTGAGCCGCCCGGCAGGAAGCCGACGCCCACGTTGAACTTGGCGGACTTCAGGATGCCGATCAGTGATCCCGTCGAAGACAACGTGGCCGAGGCCAGGCCGGCGGCAAAGTCGTCGGCGGATTCCTTGGAGGAGACCCCAGCCCAGGCGTCCTTGTATACGGAATCCTGGGCCGCCTGGAGTGCCGCCACGGACTCGGCTGAATCACAGGTGATGTCCCATTCCTTGGACCAGCCGCCGCCTTCGCCCCACAGGTTGTTCTGCAGGGTCCAGCCCGCGTAGCCGGCCAGGGCGGGGTGCATAAAGGCATACTGGGCGCCGGAAGCTGCCTTGAGCTTGGGGGCCCAGCCGGCGAATTCCTGCCAGGTGGCGGGGGCACGGTCCGGCAGGCCTGCTGCGGCGAAGTGGTCCTTGTTGTAGTAGAACAGGGGCGTGGACCGGCCGTAGGGGAGTGCCCACTGCTTGCCGTCGTACTTGTAGTCGTCCACCAGCGACGTGCGGAAGTCGTCCAGCTTGACGTCCAACTGCTTGACCAGGGAGTCGAGCGGGATGATGCTCTCGTTCAGGTAGTAGCGGAACCACCAGACGTCGGAGAGGACCACCAGGGACGGCAGGCCTGACTTGGCGGCCTGGGCGGTCTGGAACTTCTGGGCGATTTCCTCGTAGTTGGCGCCGGCCGTCACCAGGTTCACCTTGATGTCCGGGTACTTGGCGTGGAACTTCTCGATGATGCTCTTTTCCACGTCCTGAGACTTGCCCGGGTGGTTGGACCAGAAATCGATGGACGCGGCCGGCTTGACGGCGCTGAAGTCGATGTCGGCGGCGGTAGTCACCCCGGCTCCGGGTGTTGTGGACGGGCCGCCGCAGGCGGAGAGCGCTGCGGCGCCTGCCCCGGCACCTGCCAGGGTGAGGAAGAACCGTCGATCAAGGGTAAAGGACATGGTGCTGCCTTTCGTTGTGTGCCTCGGTACTGCTGGATGCGGTGGATGGATGGTTTGGATGTCCGGCGGCAATGCCCGACGGCGGTGCTCGGGCAATACCCGACGGCGGTGCTCGCCGGAGGCTAGCCCGTCACGCTGCCCTGGGTCAGGCCGGCGACGATGTAGCGCTGGAGCATGGCGAAGATGACCAGGATGGGGACGATCACCAGGACGGCGCCGGCCATCATGATTCCCCAGCCTGCGCCGTTGCTCTCGGAGTTCTGCAGCAGGGTAAGGCCCACTGGAAGCGTCATGCTTTCCGGTTTGTCCGTGATGATGAGCGGCCAGATGTACTCGTTCCATTCGCTGACCACGGTGACCAGGGCAACCGTGGCGATGGACGGAACAGACACCGGAACCACGATCTGCCACAGCCGACGCCAGTGGCCGGCGCCGTCGATCTCGGCGGATTCCAGAATCGAACCGGGCAGGGTGAGGAAGTGCTGGCGCAGCAGGAACGTGCCGAAGGCAGTGCCCAGGCCGGGCAGGATGATGCCCCACAGGGTGTTCTTGCCACCCATTCCGGCGATCAGGATGTAGTTCGGCAGGATGGACACCTGCGCGGGAACCATCAGGGCCACGAGGATCAGGACGAAGATCAGGTTCTTGAACGGAAAGCGCACGAATACCAGGGCATAGGCGGTCAGCAGGGCAAGGATCACTTTGATGCCGCCGCCCACCACGGTGACGATGGTGCTGTTCAGGAAGAACTGACCGAACGGGACCGTGGTCATGGCCACCCGATAGTTCTCCGGGTCAAGGGCTGCCGGGAGCACCTGCAGATCCAGGGTGACGATTTCGCCGGGCTGCTTGAACGAGCTCAGCACCATCCACAGCAGCGGCAGGAACACCATCAGGACGGCGACGGCCAGCGGCGCATACCCGGCAGCGACTGTCCTGGCCAGGTTGGCATGGGAGAACGGCCGCTCGAGGGGCGGGACGGCGTCGGGCGTTGAAGGGTCCGGAAGGACGGCGGCGGGAGTGCTCACGAGTAGTGCACCTTCCTTTCGACGAACCGCAGCTGCAGCACCGTGATGACCAGCAGGATGACAAACAGGACCACCGAGATGGCGGCGGAATAGCCGGCGCGGTTGTAGGCGCCGAAGGCTTGGAGGTACGCCTCGTAGATGAGGGTGCTGGTGCCGCTGCCCAGGGGCGTCATGATCCGGATGAGGTCGAAGGCCTGGAGCGAGCTGAGCATGGTGGTGATCAGCAGGAAGAATGTGGTGGGGGAGAGCAGCGGCAGCGACATGCTGACGAAGCGCCGGAAACTGCTGGCACCGTCCAGCGACGCCGCCTCCATCACGTCCTGCGGCAGGGACTGCAGCCCGGCGAGGAACACCACCGCGCAGTAGCCCAGGTTCTTCCAGACGTACACGATGATGACCATTACCAGCGAGAGGTCCGGATCGTTGATCCACTGCGGGCTCTGCTGCCCGAGGCCCCGCAGGATCCAGGCCAGCACGCCGTAGCCGGGATCAAAGATGAACAGCCACACCAGGCCAACACCAACCCCGGACAGCACATACGGTGCGAAGACGGCCGACCGGGCAAAGGTGGTGCCGCGGACCTTCGAGTTCAGGGCCAGCGCCACCAGCAGGCCCAGCGCCATGGAGCCGCCCACGGTTGCGGCAGTGAATACGGCGGTGGTGCCAAGGACCCGGGCGGCGTCCGCGCTGGTGAAGAACGTGACGTAGTTTTCCAGCCCGACGACGGTGGCCGACGCGGAGCCGAGCGTCCAGTTCAGCGTGGAGTAGTAGAGGTTGTTGAACAGCGGGACGTAGGTGAAGACCGCGATGAGCAGCAGGTTCGGCAGGGCCAGCGCGAGGAAGACGAAGAAGTCCTGGCGCTTTCGACGCGACCAGCGATTGCGGTTCCGGGCCAGAGTGGCGGCCGGATTCTTTGTCGTGTCTTCCCCCGTCTGCGTCGGGGGAAGGCCCGCCTTGGCGGTGAGCTGTGGTGTCATGGATCTCAATCGGAAAGCCTGCGATGGCAGGGGCTGGAGCGGATTTGAGATCACTCCATCACATCGTCGGGTCTGGTCAGGGCCGGATTCGACTCCGCAGCGGATTGTTAGCCGAGGCTTCGGAGCCCGTTCACAAAACGTTTGATTCCCCGGTGAGCGAGCCCACAGTCCGCAGCGGCTGTCCGGAAATGGTGCGCAGGGCAGAATGGAGCCATGGGAGCAATCACGGATGTGCCTGGGATCAGGGTTGGCCACGTGCAGAAGACCGGGGACGGCTGGCTGACTGGCGTCACCGTGGTGCTGCCAGCGCCTGGCACTGTCGGGTCGGTGGATGTCCGGGGCGGTGGCCCGGGAACGCATGAGACTGACGCACTGGATCCCACCACGCTGGTGTCCACGGTTGACGCCGTGGTCCTCACCGGCGGCAGCGCCTACGGGCTCGTCTCCGCCCACGGTGCACAGCGTTGGTGCGAGGAGAATCGCCGGGGTTTCGCCGTTCCCGGGGGAGTGGTGCCGATTGTTCCAGCCGCCGCGATCTTCGACTTGGGCCGGGGAGGCGACTTCTCGGCGCGCCCGACGGCGGACATGGGCTACGCGGCGGCCGTCGCCGCTGCTGCCGAAAAGGACGGGCACGACGTCGGACGCGGCAGTGTGGGCGCCGGCACCGGAGCGATGATCGGACGCGGACAGTTCAAGGGGGGAGTGGGGACGGCTTCGGTCACGCTCGAAAACGGGGTGGTTGTGGGGGCGCTGGCCGTGGTGAACGCCCTGGGGTTTCCGGTGCTGCCTCCGGGGAATCCCGAACCCTCCGTCGACACTGCGGGCCCCCCTGCGCTCAATACGACACTCGTGGTTGTTGCTACGAACGCTGTCTTGGACCCCGCAGAATGCAAGCGGACTGCTTCTGCCGCGCATGCCGGCTTGGCTCGCGCGCTCAATCCTTCGCACACCCTGGCCGACGGGGATACTGTGTTCTGCCTCGCAACTGGCGGCGTGGCGCTGGACCGGAGTACTGAAACTGCCCGGCAGGCGAGTCTCATTACCCTGCAGAGCGCGGCAGCCGACGTCGTACGCTTGGCCATCCTCGACGGGATTTCGGCAAGCGCAATTACCGGGTAGGGTGTGTACTTTCATTTTTGGTTTGGACTTTCTACCCACTTACAGTAAAGTGGCTTGTTGGTTGTCTGCCCAGCTGTGCCCTGTTTGGGGCCGGAGGCGGTAACCGATCCAACAAAAACGTTCGTGGCCATGTCCGGTGCAATCCGGCAGGGCTGCGGCAACAACAGTTAGCGGAGGGTATGGCCAAGAAGGACGGGGTCATTGAGATCGAAGGCGTTGTGACTGAGGCGCTGCCTAACGCGATGTTTCGCGTTGAGCTGACCAACAAGCACATCGTACTCGCGCACATCTCAGGCAAGATGCGCCAGCACTACATCAGGATTCTCCCTGAGGACCGGGTAGTGGTGGAACTGAGCCCTTATGACCTCACTCGGGGTCGTATCGTCTACCGCTACAAGTAAATTCTGGGCGGCCTCAGCATGAGCTGACGGCTGCTCCAGTTGACCAACTGCCACACGCAAAGGAATGCCATGAAGGTCAAGCCGAGCGTCAAGCAGATCTGCGAAAAGTGCAAAGTGATCCGCCGTAATGGCCGGGTCATGGTGATCTGCGAGAACCCGCGCCACAAGCAGCGCCAGGGCTAATTTCCCTCCTGAGGGAAATCCTGGGTTGCTAACCCACGCAAGTAAATAAAAGGCAGCACAAGCTGAACTGGGACGTATGAGCCCGGACAGCTAACCCCCGGTCGGAGGCTGGGGCCGCACAGAACGTGCGGGTGTACTGCCTACGACCTCCGGTTTATTCAAGGAGCACTGCCACTATGGCTCGTCTCGCTGGCGTAGACATTCCCCGCGAAAAGCGGTTGGAAATTGCGCTTACTTACATCTACGGCGTGGGCAAGACCCGTGCACACGAAACCCTGGCTGCCACTGGCATCAGCGCTGACGTCCGCGTTAAGGACCTCACCGATGCCCAGCTGGTAGAACTTCGTGACTACATTGAAGGCAACTACAAGGTTGAGGGTGACCTTCGCCGCGAAGTAGCAGCTGATATCCGCCGCAAGGTTGAAATCGGCAGCTACGAAGGTATTCGCCACCGCAAGGGCCTGCCAGTGCGCGGACAGCGTACGAAGACGAACGCACGTACCCGTAAGGGTCCGAAGCGCACCGTTGCAGGCAAGAAGAAGGCTCGTTAAATCCCTCGGGATTGACTCGTCTTCCCCCAATAACTTTCTGTAGGAGAAAAAATGCCCCCGAAGACTCGTGGCGCGGTTCGCAAGCCGCGTAAGAAGGACAAAAAGAATATCGCGCTGGGCCAGGCGCACATCAAGAGCACTTTTAACAACACCATCGTGTCCATCACGGACCCGAACGGCGCTGTTATCTCTTGGGCTTCCTCAGGTGAGGTTGGCTTCAAGGGCTCACGCAAGTCCACCCCGTTCGCAGCCCAGATGGCTGCCGAAGCTGCTGCCAAGCGTGCGCAGGAGCACGGCATGCGCAAGGTTGACGTTTTCGTCAAGGGACCGGGTTCAGGACGCGAGACCGCAATCCGCTCGCTGCAGGCCGCTGGCCTGGAGGTTGGCTCCATCCAGGACGTCACCCCCGCAGCGCACAACGGCTGCCGTCCGCCGAAGCGCCGCCGCGTCTAAGGCTTTTCCAGCAGCTTGAGCTTGCCCGGACCGTCAATGGTCCGGGCAAGCCCAGCCGCGTTAAGTCTTCAGACCGAATTTCCACCACCTGTGTTGCGTCATATAGCGGATGCTCGCCGAAAGGAAACCTAAGTGCTCATTGCACAGCGCCCCACCCTCTCCGAAGAGGTCGTCTCCGATAACCGCTCGCGTTTCATCATTGAACCGCTGGAACCGGGCTTCGGCTACACCCTCGGAAACTCCCTCCGCCGTACCCTGCTTTCCTCCATCCCCGGTGCCGCTGTAACCAGCATCCGGATCGATGGCGTGCTGCACGAGTTCACCACGGTTCCGGGTGTCAAGGAAGATGTCACTGAGATCATCCTGAACATCAAGAGCCTCTCGGTTTCCTCCGAGCACGACGAGCCGGTTGTGGCTTACCTGCGCAAGCAGGGACCCGGAGTCGTCACCGCCGCGGACATCGCTCCGCCGGCCGGCGTCGAATTCCACAACCCGGATCTGCACATTGCCACGCTGAACTCGAAGGGCAAGTTCGAACTCGAACTGACCATCGAGCGCGGCCGCGGCTACGTTTCGGCAGCTCAGAACAAGTCCGGCGACTCCGAGATCGGCCGTATCCCGGTCGACTCGATCTACTCGCCGGTCCTGAAGGTTACCTTCCGCGTGGAAGCAACCCGTGTTGAGCAGCGCACCGACTTCGACAAGCTCATTGTCGACGTCGAGACCAAGCAGGCCATCGCCCCGCGCGATGCTGTTGCTTCCGCAGGTACCACCCTGGTGGAACTCTTCGGTCTGGCCCGCGAGCTGAACACCGCAGCTGAAGGTATCGAGATTGGCCCGTCGCCGACGGATGCTGCCCTGGCAGCAGACATGGCACTGCCGATCGAGGATCTGGACCTCACCGTCCGTTCCTACAACTGCCTCAAGCGTGAGGGCATCCACACCGTGGGTGAACTCGTTGCACGCTCTGAGGCTGACCTCATGGACATCCGTAACTTCGGTGCGAAGTCCATTGACGAGGTCAAGGCAAAGCTGGTTGAACTGGGCCTGTCCCTCAAGGACTCGCCTCCCGGTTTTGACCTCGCAGCACGCGCCGCAGCAATTGAAGAGGACGACGCCGCTTTCGGCGACGACGAACTCTAACAAACAGATCTTGGCCGGCTGGCTGGATGCACCACGGTGTGCGCAGCCCACTGGCTTCCATATGAGGAGAAACTATTATGCCTACCCCCGCTAAGGGTCCGCGCCTCGGAGGCGGAGCGGCTCACGAGCGTCTTATGCTCGCGAACCTGTCCGCCGCACTGTTCGAGCACAAGCGGATCACCACCACGGTGACCAAGGCCAAGCGACTGAAGCCGTACGCCGAGCGCCTGGTGACTTTCGCCAAGCGTGGCGACCTGGCTTCCCGCCGCCGTGTACTCGGCCTGATCAGCAACAAGGGCATCGTCCACGAGCTGTTCACCGACATTGCACAGGCAGTGGAGAACCGCGACGGCGGCTACACCCGCATCACCAAGATCGGCAACCGCAAGGGCGACAACGCTCCCATGGCTGTCATCGAACTGGTTCTCGAGCCGGTTTCCGCCAAGCAGGCCGTTGTGGCCGAGGCTACCCAGGCTGCCGCCAAGGCTGCTCCGGTTGCTGAAGAAGCTCCGGTTGAAGCTGCTGAGACCGAAGCTGCTGAAGCCAAGTACGCCGGCTCCAAGCCTGCTACGGCTGACAACGTTGCCCCTGAGGGCTTCGAGGTCAAGGGCAACGAGGACTCCATGAAGTACCACGTTCCCGGCTCACGCTGGTACGACGCCACGACTGCTGAAGTCTGGTTCGACTCTGCAGAGTCCGCCGCAGCCGCAGGCTTCGTGCCTGCCGGTGGCGAAGCTGCACAGGCCGTCGAAGCTGAGTAATCAGACTCTGACGCTCCAGTAGACTTATGTCTATGAACGACCAAAAACCCGCTGCCCCCGTTTTGGGGGGCGGCGGGTTTTTGCGTGTCCGGTTTGATTTATCGTACGACGGCGGCCCCTTCAACGGGTGGGCAGTGCAGCCGGGATTGCGGACCGTCCAGGGCATCCTGGAAGAGGCACTGGCTTTGTTGATCCGCCGTCCCATCCGGGTCACCGTGGCGGGACGTACCGACGCCGGCGTGCACGCCCGCGGCCAGGTGGTCCACCTGGACCTGACTGAGGCCGAGTGGCTGAAGCTGCCGCGCGGGCACGAACTGGATCCCGCCGTCGCATTTTTGCGGCGGATTCGTGGCGCCCTCAGCAGAGGGTTGGGGGACCTGAGCGGGGCTATCGAGGTCCACCTGGTGTCCCTGGCTCCCGTGGGGTTCGATGCCAGGTTCTCTGCACTCTGGCGGCGCTACAGCTACCGCATCGCGGACGGACCCGCCCTGTGGGATCCGCTCGAACGGTACTTCACGCTCTGGCACCAAAGCCCCCTGGACGTGGATCTGCTGAACGAAGGTGCAGCGCAGCTGCTGGGGCTGCAGAACTTCCTGTCCTACTGCAAGCCGCGGGAGGGTGCCACCACCGTCCGCGAACTGCAGCGTTTCGAGTTCCACCGCGGAGAGGACGGCGTCATTGTGGCCACCGTCCAGGCCGACGCGTTCTGTCACAACATGGTGCGCTCACTGGTTGGCTCGGCCTTGTTCGTGGGGGAGGGCATCGAGGAGCCGGGCTGGCTGCATGAGCGCCTGCTGGCGAAGAAGCGGGATGCCAAGTCCGTTCTGGCCGCCCCGCACCCGCTGGTCCTAGAGGAAGTGGCTTACCCTTCAGACGACGAGATGCTGGCTCGCGCAGAACTGACGAGGGCAGTCCGCAAGCACTGAAGCGGTCCGGTGCTCGGGCCCCTTACGCCATCGACTGATCCCCACCGGGCCCCTCGCCTCACAAGTTCGGCCAGGGAACCCTGCCGGAGTGGGCCCTGCGCCCTTTTGGACCTCGAAAAGGGCCCTTACAGAGCAGTCGAGGAGGGGGTGGGGATCGTCATGGTGAACGTGCTGCCGCTGCCCAGGGCACTGGCGCAGGCGATGGCCCCGCCGTGGCGTTCCAGGATGGTCTTGGTGATGGAAAGGCCCAACCCGGCTCCGGGGATGGCCGCGTCCCGGGCCGACTCGGCGCGGAAGAACCGGCTGAAGACCTTGGCCGCGTCCTCCGGCGCCATGCCCATCCCGGTGTCCTGAACAACAAGCTTGACCCAGTCGTCGTTGCCGGCCGCGCTGATGGTCACAGTGCCGCCGTCGGGGGAGTACTTGATGGCGTTTGACACGAGGTTGTCCAGTGCCTGGCCGATCCGCAGCGGGTCGGCGTAGGCCCAGAGCGGGGAGGGAACGTCGGCCACGAGGGCTACGGCTGACCGCTCCGCGTGCGCCTGGGCTGAGCCGATGCTGGTCTCGACGAGGCCGGAAATGTCGGTGCGTTTCGGGTGGACGTTCAGGGCGGCGGACGCCTCAAGCGTCAGGTCCGAGACCAGTGCGAGCAGCCGTTCGGAGTTCCGCTGCACCACGTCCAGGCGTTGGACCGTGAGGGCGGAGAGCCCGTCGCTGTCCTCGAGCACCAGGTCGATGTTGCCCAGGATGGAATTCAGCGGCGACCGGAATTCGTGGGACACGTTCGAGACCAGTTCCTCGTTCGCGGCCATGGCTTCAACCAGACCCGTCACGTCGCTGTAGACGACCACCGCTCCGGTGAGGCGGCCGCCGTCGTCCATTAACGGCCTGGCGGCGGTGGACACCGCGCGCTGCTGTGGGACATCGCCAATCCAGACGAGATAGTCCGCGAACGATTCACCCCCGACGGCGCGCCGGAGGGGACGCTTGTCCGGTGGCAGGGGAGTCACTTTGTCTTGGGCGAAGACCAGCTGTTCGCCGTGGTCGGCAGGCGCGACGCCGGCCGGTGCGGCGGGCTGCTGCCAACGCCGCATCATGTTGTTGGCCAGCAGCTGGTCACCGTTCGAATCGACGGCAACAATGCCGACGTCGGTAGCGTCCAGGATGGTCATCAGAAGTTTCTCGCGTTCCCGGCTCGCGGCCAGCAGTTCCCGCAGTTCCTCGCCCATGGCCTGCAGCTGCCGCTGCTGAACCCGCATATTGACGCTGGCGAATCGGATTGCGAGTGAAACAGCCAGCATAACGAGGGGGAAAAGAACGAGGGCCGTGATGTCCGATGCCGTAAAGTTGGGGAATTTTGCGGCCGTTGTGGGGAGCATTATTAGGAGCGGCCCCAGAGCGCTCAGCACGAGGCTGGTGCGAACCATGATCCCGGACGCGGCCAGCCAGATTACCGGAAATACGACCAGAATTGCCAGGCCCGGCAGGAGCGGCGCGGCGCCGTTGCGCAGCAGCGCGATCGCCAGTAGGTCAAGAATCGGAATCACCAAGTAGGAGCTATGGGGCAGGCGCTCCCAAGGAGTGAGGAAACAGGCCACGAAAAGCATGAGATGAAGGGCGATTGCAGCCAAGTAGAGCGGACTGACCAGCAGGGATGGCCAGGTGAACGGTGTCATCACGCCGAGGACGGCGACAATCAGCGACAGCGGAAGCTGGCACAGTGCCACCTGGGTGCGGGGGCCAAGTTTTTTGAAATAGAGCGCCACCGCCCGGGGTGAGGGACGTACGGGCATAGGATATCCACCTTTTCTGACGGCCCCAATTCCGTCCCCAATGAATTTATGCGCCCGAATTCCTGAAGGGCGGCACAGTCAACCATCTGAATCCTAATGCGTATGCGTTGTCATCGTAATTGACTTTCCAAAACTAATCTCTAGAAGGCGTGTTATCTGCCGTTCATACTTGTACCGTATAGAGAGTTGGAGTGGATGAGGGATTGGCGCTGGGCTGATGGGGGCCTCGTCCACCTGGCAACAGGGATAGACATGGAAGATCTTGGGGTAGCTGTAGTAATTGAAGATGACGCCGATGTGCGGAACCTCCTTGAGGGAGTGCTTCGCCAGGCAGGCTTTGAGGTCCATACTGCCGCCGAAGGGCGGGAGGGCGTAGAAGTGGTACGACATAACAAGGCCCAGGTGGTCACGCTGGACATCGGCCTTCCGGACATTGACGGGTTTGAGGTCCTGCGGCGGATCAGGAATTTCAGTGATGCCTACGTTGTGATGCTGACCGGCCGGACCGAGGAGCCGGATCTGCTCTCGGCCCTGAACGCCGGGGCGGACGACTACATTGCCAAGCCCTTTCGGCCGCGTGAACTCCGGGCCAGGGTGGCGGCAATGATGCGCAGGCCGCGCCATGAGGTCACCAGTCCACCCGAGGCGGCTGCATGGGCTTCACCTCCGGCCGCGCCGGCAACCTTCACCCACGCGGGAGTTCTCCAGCACAACGGGCTCATTCTGAACTACCGGACGCGCACGGTGGTGATTGGTGAAGTCAACCTCGGGCTCACGCGCAGCGAGTTCGACCTCCTGCACACTTTGCTCCGCGGCGAGGGGGCGGTGTGTACGCGGTCCGATCTGGTGCGAGCGGTCCGGGGTGACCTTTATGAGCCCGATGCGTATATCAGTGAGGCTGACGAGCGGGCCGTGGAAGTCCACGTCGGGAACCTGCGCCGCAAGCTTCGGGAGGATCCGCTGTCACCGCGCTGGCTTCAGACGGTGCGCGGAGTGGGCTACCGGCTCGCACCAACAAGGACCGACCTGCAGGGCTGGCCGGGGGCTGGTCACTGAAGGGTTAGTCGTCTTTCAGGATGTAGTTCGCGTGGAGTTCTGAGACTGTACGAAAGCCGTGCTCGGCCACGATTGCCAGCAGGGCCTGGCCCTGGGCGAAGTCGCTGCGGCGGATGGCATCCTCCAGTGCTTGAGCCAGGACTGACAAACGGATCCCGCCCACCATGGCTGAAGCGATCCGCAGGCTGATGACGGCGTCCAAGGCAATGGGGCGGTCCCCGGTGTGGACCGCTGCCGACAGCCGGCTGAAGCGCTGGTCCCACAAAGACGCGTAATCGCGCGCGAATCCAAGTGCAAGTTCCGGGCCGTCCAGTTCTGCTTCCAGCTCCGCCAGGATGTCCGGTTCGACCCAGCGCATGGCCTCTTCTCCCGTCTGCTGCTGTCCGGAAGGCACGTCCACAACAGACCCTGCAGCCGACGGCTCGGCAGGGACACCCCCGCTGCTGGAGGTGAGTCGTGGACTATTCATGCTTCAAGGCTACTTCCTGTAGTTACTTGTGAGTCCGTTTTGAGTAGAACCTGTGGAAACCTTGAGTCATCCTTGCATGATGATTTTTCGGGGTCATTGCCCGCTGAATGTGACAACCGTGTTGATAACCGCCGGCCCCAGAATGGCAATAAAGAGCACGGGAAAAATAAAGAACAGCAGCGGAAAGAGGATCATCACGGGCAGTTTCATGGCTTTCTCCTCGGCACGCTGGCGGCGTTTTACCCGCATGACCTTTGCCTGGATGCGCAGGACCCGGCTGATGGCGATGCCGTAGGTATCGGCCTGGATTACGGCTTGGACGAAGCTCCGAAGTTCAGGAATGCTGGTCCGCCCTGCCAGCGCCTGGTAAGACTCACGGCGGCTGCGGCCCACCTGCATGTCCTGCAGCGTGCGGACCAGCTCTTCAGCCAGCGGCCCTTTGCCGTTTTCGCCGGCCCGGGCCATAGCCCCTTCGAAGCCGAGGCCGGCTTCCACCGAGATCAGCATCTGGTCAAGCGTGTTGGCCAGTTCCAGCTGCATGGCCTTCTGGCGTTCCGTGCCCTTGCTGTAAAGCATCAGGTCCGGGATAAAGTAACCCAGGAAGAGCAGGAAGATGCCCGCGAGCTTCATGATCGGTGTGCTTCCGACGGCGCTCAGGTAGATCCCGAGGGACGCACCCGCCAGTCCGATGGCGAGCTTGGAACCAAGAACCTTTCCCAGGGGCATGGAAACTGGCCGTCCTGCCAGCGAAAGGAGCCTGTCCAGGAATGCGACGTACGTGGGCGGAGTCAGCCGCCGCCCGATGGATTCGAGCAAGCCTGTCTTGGGCTCAGGTACTGAGCCTGAGAGGGAGGCGCCACGGCTGAGGAGCTCGGCGGTTACTACCCGGCCCTTTTGATCGGCTGTCAGGACTGACCAGGCCACCGCGGCCACGGGAACGCAGACCAGGACCACGGAGAGGAGTATCAGGGGGTTCATCATGTCCTCAGAACTTCAGGTCGATGATCTTGCGCATCCACAGCGAGCCGATGGCCATAAGGACAAACGAGGCACCCAGCATGGCCCAGCCCAAGGGATGGCTGAACATTGGATTCATGTAGCCAGGGTTCAGTGTCATGAGCATAAGCACAATGCCGAACGGCATGGCAATGAGAATGTACGCGGAGAACTTTCCTTCCGCGGCGAGGGCCTTGATGTGGCCCTTGATTTCGCCTCGTTCCCGGATGGTTTCGTTCACCTGGTCCAGGACCTCCGCAAGGTTTCCGCCCACCTCGCGGTTGATCTGGATTGCTTGGGAAACCCAAACGAAGTCTTCGTTCTTCATCCGGAGAGCGGTGTCGTTGAGTGCTGCCAGCAGCTCACGGCCGAGGCTCGTCTCGGTGATCACACGCCGCATCTCTTCCGACGTCGGTTTCTGGGACTCTGACGCGGCTGCGTCGATCGCGCGGAGGATACTGTGACCTGCGCGCAGTCCGCCGGAGAGGAGCTGAAGCGAATCGCTAAGCTGCGCATCAAACTTAGCCCGCCGCTTCCCCGCCAGATAATTCAGCACGAGATGCCCTACGAAGGGCGACAGCATTGCCAGAAGTAACCCGATGAGGGGCCCGACGGTCACGATGCCCACGAGGAATCCCACACAAGCGCCGGCGGCCACAAGGATGAAAAATTCCGCCTGGCTCAGCCGGAGTCCAGCGATTTCAAGCTGGGCACGGGAGAAAAGCTGGACATTGCGTCCTCCAAGCATCCGCTCGAAGGAGGCCACTGCGGAGGCCGCAAAGCGCGTCAACGTCGTCGGCGGGTTAGATTCGAACGGACGACGGCGGTCCAACGGCACCTCGGGGGTGCCGGGGGCCAGTACTGCGATGCCGAGGAGGCTGATCGCCGCCAGCAGGACGACGATCCCCACGTACAGTGTCACGGCGGTCATTTAGCGACCGGGGAGAGAGAACCGGCAAACACCGCCGGTGAGACGTGGATACCGAGATCTTCGAACCGGTCAATGAACCGCGGCCGGATGCCGGTGGCAACGGGTTTGCCAAGGAACCGGCCATGGGCGTCCACCCCGGCCGAGTAATCGAAAACGAACGCATCCTGGAGGGTGACGATGTCCCCTTCCATGCCCTGGACCTCAGTCACATGAGTGATGCGGCGGGATCCGTCCCGCAGGCGCGAGATCTGGACAATAAGGTTCACGGCGGACGCGATCTGTTCGCGGATGGCCCGCAACGGCAGGTCCATGCCGGCCATAAGCACCAGCGTTTCCAGACGGGCGACGGCGTCGCGGGGCGAGTTGGAGTGCACCGTGGAGAGAGAGCCATCGTGGCCGGTATTCATGGCCTGCAGCATGTCAAGGGATTCACCACCGCGGACCTCACCCACCACGATGCGGTCCGGCCGCATACGCAGGGAATTGCGCAGCAGTTCGCGGATGGTCACCTCGCCCTTGCCTTCGGTGTTCGGCGGACGGCTTTCAAGCCGGACCACATGCTGCTGTTGGATCTGCAGCTCCACGGCGTCCTCGATGGTCACGATCCGTTCGTCTCCCGGAAGGAACGAGGACAGGACGTTAAGTAGGGTCGTCTTGCCGGTTCCGGTGCCGCCGGACACGATGATATTCAGTTTGGCCTTCACACAGGCGTCCAGCAGTTCAGCCATCTCCGGGGTCAGGGTGCCGAAGTCAATCAGGTTGCGGACCGTCAGGGGTACCTTGCTGAACTTTCGAATGGTCAGCGATGATCCGCCAACGGCCAGTGGCGGGATGACGGCGTTGACACGTGAGCCGTCCTCAAGCCGGGCGTCCACCAGCGGAGATGACTCGTCAATCCGGCGCCCCACCTTGGAAACAATGCGCTCAATGACCTTACGCAGATGCTCTTCGGAGCTGAAGCGCGATTCGGTGAGCGTGAGCTTGCCTTTGCGTTCGACATAGATCTGGTCCATCCGGTTGACCATGATTTCCGTGACGGCCGGATCGTCCAGCAACCGCTGTAGCGGGCCATAACCGAGGACGTCGTCGGCGACATCGCGGACAAGCCGGATGCGTTCCTCAGCGGACAGTGGAACCTGCTCCGCGTCAATGATCTTGGTGAGCTCTTCCTTCGCAGTGCTCCGGAGCTCATGTTCTGTCACTGACGCATCGTTGAACCGCGTACCCATCCGTTCAAAGAGGGCGTTCGCGGCACGCAGTTTCATCGCAGCAAAGACATCCACAGGTTTTGACTTGGGTGTCTGGGCCGCCGGGTCCGATGCAGTGGCTGGTGAAGGTACGACGGCGGCAGGGTGCAACCCAGCGGATTCCTCCACCCTCGCCGCGGACGCCGCACGCTGGGGGACGGTGGTGCGGACCGACGTCATGCCTTTGACGGCAGGGTTCACGGGGTGCGCAGGGTGCGCGGCCTGGTTCCTGTCCTGGACTGCGTTGATCCGGTCGGAGAGTTTCATTAGATGACCACCCTTCGGTGAAGCTTGCGCTGGGCCTGGGTCCGCCAGGCGGGGTTGAAGCGTTCAACCAGCTGCTTGAGGCTCTTGACAGCGGGATCCTTTTTGGATTCCTGCAAGACGGGGATGCCCCGGTTGGTGGAAAGCGCAACGGCGCGGGAACGCGGGATGCTGATGTCCACGGGAGCGCCGATGGTGGATTCGACGTCCTGGACGGTCAGGCCTGCCTTGGCATCAGCCATGTTCAGGACTACATGCCGTGACTCCGGCGTGATTTCCAATTGCCGGAGGACTTCCAGGCCGGACCGCAGGCCGCGAAGGCTGGGGATGTCCATGGCACTCACCCACACCACATCGGTGCACTGTTCCATGGCCGCAATCCCGATCTCGGGGAGACCGGGTGCAGTGTCCAGGACCACGTACTGGAACTCCCTGGCCAGCTGCTCAAGCAAGTGCGTGATCTGATCGGGCGTGATGTGGTCAGCATCCACCGGGGTTGGCGGCGCACAGAGGGCGTAGATACCGGCCGGATGGACGGTCAGGAAGGCCTTAAGGACAAGGGAGTCCTGCGCTGCGGCCGGTGTCACGGCGTCCGTGACGGTGTGCTCGGGATTGAGGTACAGGCCGGAGGCGACATCGCCGAACTGGAGGTCCAGGTCAACGATGACAACGCTCATGGGTGCGATCTGGCCAAGACCGATGGCGATGTTAGTCGCAAGAGTGGTCTTGCCCACGCCACCCTTGGGGGAAAATACTCCGACCACGAGTCCCTTGCCGGCATTTTCGGCCGGCGGTGAATCAAGAGTGCGGTTTCGGGTCGCGAAGGACTGGCAGGCATGTTCCAGTAGGACGCGAATCTCGGCGGCATCGGCGCTGGGGCTCATTATGTCCCGGATACCCGCGCGCATAGCGTGGAGAAGGACGGACGGATCGGCATCGCTGACGAGGACAATGCTGAGCCCTGGCAGCTGGACGTCGAAGACCTTTGCAAAACGCAACGCCTCATCAGCGAAAACATCCGGGCCGATTATGAGAACCTCGGGCTGCTCCTGGTTGAGGAGGGCAAAGAGTTCCTGCGGGCCGGCTGGGAGGATGTCCGAAGCGATGGTCTGCACCGTGCCCCGGATTCCGTTCGCTACGGCCTGGCGAAGTTTGCGGTCGAAATCGATGTTGGGGGAGAGGAGGACAAAGCGGCTCACTTGTGCACCACTTCCTTGCGCTCGATGCGGGGGCCGTTGTCCTGGGCGTCGAGGGGTTCCTTGGTGAGCCAGATGCGGCCGAACTCGGAGGCGAAAACGATCTTGCCGGCGTCGACGTCGTTGACCGCGACGGTGAGCATGAGGGAGCCCACGGGGAGGGTGGTGTCCTGCGGGTCCGGTTCGCCTTCCGCCGGTTTCCCTGCAGGCTCAGTCTGGGGGGCACGTTGGACCGCGGTGACCAGGGCCTTGCGGACCGTCAGCTGTGTAGTCTCATCTTCGGGCCTGGCCTTGAAGGCTCCCTTCTCGAACGAGAGGAAAAAGCCGACGTGGTCTCCGACCTTGATGCGTCCGCCGACCACCCTTTTGGGCTCCACTTCGAAGGAGACTTCCTGGAAGCCGGCGGGTACTTCCATGGCGCCGTCACGTTTTACTTGTTCCGGAGCGACGAGCCGTTCGGCGAGTAGCTGCTCACCCGGCAGGAGGTCCACGGCGCTGGCGGTGCCTGCGGAGTTGTCCAGGGTTTTGAGGGCGGTGTCGGCGACGCCTGCGGCGGGAACCTGCTCAAGGGCAAGGGACGCGGCCATCTCCTTAACGGGTGTGCCTGCGGGAATTGCTGTCTTGACCACCAGGACATCCACGGGTTTGGTGGTGGCCATGGCGCGCTGGTCGGCGCCCTGGGCGTAGAAGATGATGAGAAGGGCGCCCACAATCGCCAATGCAATCGCAGCCGTTCCTGCCAGCAGGCGAGACTTCACTTTTTACTCCTGGGTTGGGGATTGGCGGGTGCGAGTGGGCTACAGGGTCATGCGGGCGATGGTGGCGCCGTACTCGTCCACTGGTCCGAGCGTGTAGCCGTCGGCGAGGGAGACGTACTTGACGAAGCTGCCGATGATTCCGCGGCAGTCGCCTTTACATTCAGTGGACGACGTCACGCCGGTGGCTGCAGAGATTTCGCTGCGGAATTCGTAGGGTAGCCCGCTGTTTCCGCTGAACTTCCAGCCGGTGACTTTGAAGGCGGCAAAAGATATCAGGCCGTACACGGCACCTGTCCCGGTGCCGACAACGCTGTTGAAAACGGGAAGGAGGACGACGATCTCCCTGCCAGCGGTGATTTCACTGGCCCAGCGGTTGAGTTCTGTGGAGCAGTTCCCCGGGGCGTTGTTGCCGGTATCGCTGCCGCCTTCGCTGAGGGCAAGATCGATGGTGCCGCCGCATTTACCGGCGTCAGGTGCCAGCCAGCCGAAGCCGCCGGCCACGGCAGCGCCGGACGGCCCGTAGTTGCAGTCCGGGTTGGTATTCGAACCGTGATCCTGGAGGAGCTGAAGCGAACCATCGACATGGCCCTTCACCTGGCAGATGGAGAAGGCGAGAGGAAAAGCGGTCCGTCCGGCCTTTGGACTGCCCCACACAGCCGAAGACCGGGCTCCGACCTCTTTGGTGGGGACACCGAGTATGTCCGCGAAGAACAGGGACACCGAGTTATCGGTGCCGCCGGTTTCCTTCGCCGATGTCGCAACAGCCACAGTCCGCGCTGTCTTATCGAGCGCAATGGAGTGGACCTTGCTCATGCCGTCCAGGGCATTTTGGTTCGCGAGGCTTCCGGCGAGCGTTGACGTCGTCGAACATAACGGATCGCTGGCATCACGGGCGCACTTCTGGGCCATGCCGATGGCGGCGGCGTCGGCGCCGCTCTGGAGCTGTGCGCGTTCGGAGTGGATCACTCCGAAGTCGACGGCGATCGCCACGGAGCCAAGGAGGACCACCATGAGGAGTGCCACGATGACAGTGATGGCGCCGCGTTCGTTGGCTTGCGTGTCCTGGGTCAGCCGCCGCACAGCATGACTCCTTTTCCTGTCATCGGAAACGGGCCGGCGATGCCGGTGATGGTGGACAGTTTGTACTTGATGGTCAACGTCACCTGGTTGCCGGTGCTGCAGACATCGGTGCTGAGCGTGACGTCGGAGGTGGGAATCGCCGTGCTGACGGATGCTGCCGCATTTTTAGCCGCGGTCTTCGCGCCGGCGGGGTCATTGCCGATTGCCATGACCCGGACGCCGTCGCGGGCGGCATTCGTGAGGGTGATCTGGGCATTGTAGGCGCGGCCGAATTCAATGGTTCCCAGCACCAGCATGAGGAGAACAGGCAACAGGATCGCGAACTCGACGGCGGCCGCCCCGCGCTCTGATGGTTCACGCATCCGCCGCATCCCTCTCTTGTATTCCAGTGAGCTGCACTGTTTTCAGGGCGTGGAAACAGGTTGTGCGGCGCAGTTTTGGGCTGCCCCGCACAACCCCTTGAGCGTGGTTAGATCGCCACGTCCGAAGTCCCAAATTGCTCCCGGGAGGTGGCGGCTTAGATGGTGTTGTTGACCGTGTCGAAGAGGCCGTCCAGCGTTGTGCCCAAAAGGCTCACGGCGACGATGATGACGACGGCGATGAGGCCAACCATGATGCCGTATTCGACAGCAGTTGCGCCCTTTTCGTTGTCGAGGCGGTTCTTAAGTTTGACACCGAGTGTCTGAAGGGTGGCGATAAGAGAAAGCATTTCGTACTCCTGAGCGAGTCGGATGGCTGGCCCTGCACCAGCTCTGATACTGAAGCTAGCAATCCTTGATGCGACATTGATCGGACCTCGCTACATCCTGCGCAAAGGCTTCCTATCTTGCGCATTTCCTGCGTTCCACCTTCGCGTTTATTGTGTTGAGGCTCGGAATGGCTCGAGGCCGGGGCACACAAACGGACCCCCTCGGTTCTGGGTTCCGAGGGGGTCCGGTATTTGGGCGCCGAGTGGCGCGGCGGGCTTGCTTAGAACAGTATTTTCATGATGTTGATGGCTGCCGGGCCGAGGAGGACGATGAAGAGCACCGGGAAAATGAAAACGAGGAGCGGGAAAAGTACTTTGACCGGCAGTTTCATTGCCCTTTCCTCCGCTCGCTGCCGGCGCTTCACCCTTGCCTGCTTGGCTTGTGTACGGAGGACTCTTGCGAGGCCAATGCCGTACTTATCGGCTTGGACAACGGCACGCACGAAGCTGCGCAAATCTGCCACCGAAGACCTTTCTGCGAGAGCTTGGTAAGACTCCTGGCGAGGACGCCCAACTTGCATGTCCTGGAGTGTCCGCATCAGCTCTTGGGCCAGAGGTCCCTCCCCGTACTGACCGGCCCTAGCCATGGCAGCTTCGAAGCCTAGTCCTGCCTCCACAGAGATAAGCATCTGGTCGAGCGTGTTCGGCAACTCGAGTTCTATGGCTTCCTGGCGCTTTACCCCCTTGTTGTACACCAACAGGTCCGGAACGAAGTAGCCAAGTACGGTCACGAAGAGCCCGATGCCAACACTCTGCGGCGTTGGTGAGTTACGAAAGACCAGAATGCCGACTACCGCTCCCGCCAGAGCAAGAAGCGGCTTGGCTACGATCAGCTTCTCAAGGGGCATCGACACGGGACGGCCTGCCAGAGAAAGCCATCGATCTAGTTTTGCTTCGTAACTGCCAGACGTGAGCTTTTTCGCAACTCCCAGCATCAGGGGAGGACGCGTAGAAGCAATTGCCCCGTTCTGGGCGAATCCCTGGCCGAGATTTGATTGGACTGCTAGAGCTCCACGTCGGTCTAATGTGACCAGAACCCACGTGAAGTAGGCCAGCGGCAGCATAATGGCCGCGATGATAAGCCAGGCTATTGGAGTCATGAGGTCCCCCCTAGAACTTGATCTTTACGGTGCGGCTCATCCAGAACCCACCACAGATGAACATGACCAGGCTGACGGCCACGAGCAGGTTGCCCACGGGCTCCTCAACGAAAACGCTCATGTAGGTCGGATTGATGAACGAAAGCATGACCGCAACAGCGACTGGCATGCCCATCAGGACCACGGCAGACATCTTGCCTTCAGCACTCAGGGAGCGAACCTGTCCTTTGATCTCACTACGCTCGCGGATCGTTCCTGCCACTTGTTCAAGTACCTCGGCAAGATCGCCACCAACTTCCCTGTTGATCTGGATGGCTTGCCCGATCCAACGGAAGTCCTCGCTGTCCATTCGTTCGGCTGTTTCATCCAATGCCTGCCGGAGGTCCATCCCGATGTGCGTTTCGTTAACGATCCTTCGCAGCTCTTCAGAGGTGGGTGCCTCGGATTCCAAGCCCGCAGCCTCCATGGACCTCATAACGCTGTGACCCGCGCGCAGCCCACCAATAAGCATCTGGATGGTGTCAATGAGTTGGGATTCGAACTTGCCGCGGCGTTTGTCAGTGCGGATACTCAGGACCAGACGCGTTACGAAGGGTACTACTGCACCTAGGACGACGCCGATCACAGGGTTGGTCAGCAGTGCCCCCATGAAACCAGCCAAGAAGGAAACGACTGCCACCATGACGGTGAAATCAGCGGGTCCCATCTTTATGCCGGCGTTGTACAGTAAATTTTGGTTGAAGGGTCCGCCGGACTTGCCCAGAACTCCGCCCATGCCATTGACAACTGATTGTGAAACTCTGCTGAATGATGACTGATCCGGCGCCGACTCGGGACGCCTGCGGTCTACGGGAATTGCTCCATACTGTGGCTTCAGAACAACGAGGAACAGCACAAGCAATGCGCCGAAGCACGCCACAATGGCGGCTATGAGGACGATTGGATTCTCCACCGACTACCGCCTCCCCTGTGGTGGATTCATGCCGCCGCCAAACACGGCAGGCGACACGGTGATGCCCAGTTCCGAGAAGCGGTCCAAAAACCGCGGACGTATTCCAGTGGAGACAGGCTTGCCGAGGAATCTCCCCTGCGCGTCCATTCCCGCTGCATAGTCGAAAAGAAACACGTCTTGGAGAGTTACGATGTCGCCTTCCATACCCTGGACCTCCGTTACATGCGTCACCCGGCGGCTCCCATCGCGCAGCCTGGTCACCTGGATGATGAGGTCGACCGCTGACGACACTTGCTCGCGGATGGCTCGAAGCGGCAAGTCCATTCCGGCCATGAGAACCAACGTCTCCAGACGGGCAACGGCGTCGCGTGGGGAATTGGCGTGCACTGTGGAAAGGGAACCATCGTGACCGGTGTTCATCGCCTGAAGCATGTCCAGAGACTCGCCGCTGCGGACCTCCCCCACAATGATTCGGTCCGGGCGCATGCGGAGCGAATTGCGGACCAGTTCGCGGATGCCGATCGCACCCTTGCCTTCGATGTTCGGCGGCCGGCTTTCTAAGCGAACCACGTGCTCTTGTTGCAGTTGGAGTTCTACAGCGTCTTCGATGGTCACAATGCGATCCTCTTCGGGGATGAAAGAGGACAGTACGTTCAGCAAGGTGGTCTTACCTGTACCTGTTCCGCCGGAAACGATGATGTTCAGCCGGGCCTTGACGCACGCACTAAGAAGTTCCGCCATTTCTACCGTGATGGAACCCCACTCAATGAGGTTACGCACCGTCAGCGGCACATGGCTGAACTTGCGAATGGTGAGGGACGGGCCATTCACCGCAAGAGGTGGGATGATGGCGTTCACTCGAGAGCCATCCTCCAAGCGCGCATCTACCAGGGGCGATGATTCGTCGATTCGACGACCGACCTTCGACACGATGCGCTCGATGACTTTTCGCAGGTGGTCATCGGAGCTGAACTGCGAACCCGTCAAGCTGAGATGGCCGTTTCGCTCGATGTAGATCTGGTCAAAGCGATTCACCATGATCTCAGTTACGGACGGATCCTCCAGGAGTCGTTGTAGTGGTCCGAAACCCATGACCTCGTCCGCAATTTCGCGGATCAACCGGCGCCGTTCTTCCGGCGACAACGGAACTTGTTCATCGTCGATGACCGCCGAAAGCTCCTCGACTGCAGATGCCCGGAGCTCGTCTTCGGACCCCGAGGAATCACCGAACCGGGTTCCCATGCGTTCGAAAAGCGCAAGCGCAGCCCGCTGTTTGAGTCCGGCCAAGGCATCGACAACTGGCGGTGGTGTTCCGTTCAAAGATGCCAATGGTGATCCAAATGATGGGCGGGCCGGTGCTGGCGGCAAGTCCTTAAGTCCCCGCGTTGGCGGTGAGATTTCGACTGCTGTAGCAGCGATGTCTTCTGGGATGGCTGCGCCGCCGTCGTTGTTTGACCTGGAGAGCCGATCTGAAAGCCTCACGATACAACCACCCTTCGGTGAAGTTTGTTGTGGGTTGAAGACACCCAAAGCGGGTCGAAGCGATCCACCAGCCTCTTAAGGCCTTTTGAGGCTGAGTCTCTGATGGTGCTCTGCAGCACCGGAACACCGCGATTAGTTGAGAACGGAAGCGTCCGTGAACGTGGAATGATGGCATCTATCGGGACGCCGATGGTGGCCTCGACATCCTGCACTGAGAGTCCGCTTTTCCGGTCCGCAAAGTTGAGTACGGTATGCCTGCCTTGCGGCAGGAGTTGCAGTTCCTTAAGGACACTGAAGGACTTGCGGAGGCCCCGGACGCTTGGCACATCCATCCCGCACACCCAGACGCCGTCGGTGGCCTGCTCGAGAGTGGCCAGGACGTGTTCCCCTAACCCGGGGGCAGTGTCCACAATGACGTACTTGAATTCACCTGCCAGCTGGTTGATCAGGCGGCTGACATGGTCCGCCGTTATGTAGTCCGACTCAGCTGGCGTCCGGGGTGCACAGAGTGCATAGATGCCGGCGGGATGCACGGTGAGGAACGCCTTAAGGACCATCGAGTCCTGGGCTGCAGTGCCATGCACAGCTTCAGTAATGCAGTGCTCAGGCTCAAGCATGAGTCCTGACGCCACATCACCGAACTGCAGATCCAGATCCACAATCACCACGGCCATTGGAGCGACCTTGCCCAACCCGATGGCCAGGTTAGTGGCCACAGTGGTTTTGCCGACTCCTCCCTTGGGGGACATCACCGCGATTACGCGGCCACGCTCCTGCCCCGATTCGGCAGCCGGTGCCATTCCCCTACGCCGACTCGCTGAAGCGAGGCATGCGCGTTCGAGGAGGATGCGGAGGTCGTTAACGACGATTTCCGGGGTGACAACGTCTCTGATGCCAGAGTGCATAGCACGAAGCACAAGATCGGGCGTGGGCTCGGCAATTAGAAGGAGGCTGACCTCCGGGTACTGAAGGTCAAATACTGTTGCGAGCTTCAGCGCGTCGTCTGGTGCTACGCCAGGGCCTAGAATCAGGACTTCCGGCGGTGCCCCGTTGAGCTGCTTGAAGACATCATCTGGACCACCCCGCAGGACGTCCGGGGTAAGGGTCTGCAGCTCGCCGTGCAGGGCGCCGGTGATCGCCTGCCGAACGCGGCCCTCAAAATCCCGAACCGCTGTGATGGCAACAAAGCGGCTCATTAGTACAGTCCTCCAAAGGTTGTGACCGGGGGGTCACTCTTCGTGGTGGCGTCCGTCTGCTTGGCAAGCCAGATCGTGCCGAACTCTGCGCCAAAAACCATCTTGGCTGCATCGGCGTCGCTCCTGGCGACGGTGATGAATGCGGACCCGTTTGGCATCGCGATTCCGCTATCTGTAGTCCCAGTGCCGTCGTTGCTCCCGGACTTCTTGGTATCGGGTGCCGCTTTCTGCACCGCTGTCACCAGGACGTCATGGAACAGAAGGCCCGTGGACTGCTTCCAGCCCTTGATCTCGGCTGGAACGGTGGCGTCTGCTGGCATGCCGTCCTCGGATTTGAAGGATGTGTAGACAGTGACCGTGTCACCAGCCTCAAGGCGGCCGCCCAGGATGCGCTCAGGGGAGAGGAGGAATGTGACCTCTTCCAGTCCATCGGGAACGGGAACGGTCCCTGGCACGAGTTCTCGGGGATCGACGAGCCGGGATGCGAGGAGCTGTTCCCCGGGCTCTAAAGCGACGGAGGTTACCTTGCCTGACTGATCGTTGAGATGCTCAAGGGCTCCTTCGGGAACTGCAGCCTGCGGAATTGCTTCCACTTGGACGAATTTGTTGAGGTCTTCTGCTTTGGTGCCGGCGGGTACCGATTCTTTGATCACGAGCACATTTACGGGTTCGAGCCCTTGCGCTGCCCTAGCGTCGGCTCCCTGTACATAAACCACGAGTAGTGCAGTTCCGATGATTGCCAACACTAGTGCCGCAATGCCTCCCAGTAGGCGTGATTTCACTTCATTGCTCCTTTTTAGATGAGACTGAATGAGTCGGAGAAACCCGGCTCTGTGTGGGCCTCAATTGCTTAGAAAGACCCGCGTGGCACCGTAATTGGGTTGTCCGCCCGTAGAGGCTATTCCCTCTTCAATCGAGACGAAGCGGGTGAAGTAGCCTTGAATGCCTCGGCAGTTACCGCCATCGCAGGCTGGGGCGAGTGGATCCAGGTCGGTGAGCCCCGGACCACCGCCGAACTTGAAACCGGTTACTTGAAAAGCGAGAAAGCCAGACAACTCGTACTCTGTCTTCTGGCCGTTCTTTGTAGCGGTCGTAAACACGGGGATGAGGACCGGCGCATCCTTGATCGTGGCAGGCATGTCGTGGCAGACGTTCGGCAAGTCGTTGCCCGGGTTGCTGCCCACTTCGCTGTTGGCGACGTCGATGTCGGTTGAGCAGCCACTGTCGGTGTCGAGCCAACCAAACCCACCGGGTGCATAGCCGTTTTGAGCGTCGCAGCCTGGAAATGTGGGCACATTCTGGTCATATCGGAAGAGGATGCGTGTGGGGACAGGATCACCTGTAAAGGTCTGCGTTGAGTTGAATTCGGCAAGCTGCGAGGGCGACAGAAATTGCTTGAACACACACTCGCTGATTGTCCATGGCAAAGTCTTCGCTGCTGAAGGAGTGCCCCAGGTGGCCTCAGCTCTGGCGTGAATGACGCTGCTCTCATGGCCCAAGACCCGGGCAAAGTACAACGCGAAGCTATCGTCTGTGGAACCCGGTGCTTGGGCGTTGGTCTCAACGCGCACAGTGGTGGTATTTGGTTGGGTAACCGAGAAAACCCCGCTGGCGCCATCCCTGGCGTTGTCGTCAGCGAGCCGGTTATCAGAGTCAGTCATTGCCGCGGCACAGTTAAGACCTTTGGCGCAATCACCTGCAATGGCGAGGGCAGTCGCGTCTGCTCCGTTCTGCAACTGAGCTTTCTCTGCATACATGGCTCCGACGTCTACGGCCAGCGCGCCGAAGCCCAGTAGAACCACCATAGAGATTGCCACGAGTACCGCAGCGGCCCCTCGCTCCTTCCCGTGGACTTGTTCGGGACCGTTACCGTCGAACTTCGAAGTCAGGTTCAGCCACCGCATCTCATCACTCCTACTCCTTCGAGCGCCATTGGGAAGATACCTGGAGATCCGAAGAAGCCGGCATCAAGAAAGCCCGAAAGGGAACCAAGCGTGACGCTGGTGGTCACAGTCACATTCGCTCCTGGGGAACAGCTGTCGGCATCGTCGTCAACCGCTACACCCAGCCCTGCGAGGGATGGAGCTGCTGCCAATGCCGTGCCTCCAACATCAAGGTCCGCGTCGTTGTAGTGGATGGCAGCATGCCGGGCGCCCTCACGAGCGGCCTGAGTCAACGAGTTTAGAACGTTGAATACACGACCAAACTCCATAGTGCCAATGAGAATTAAGAGCAGTAGGGGCAACAAAATTGCCATTTCAACGGCTACTGCGCCGCGCTCCTTCTGTTTCGGTTTCAAGACCGTCTCCCCGGATCTAGCTTCATCGCAGGTGCTATTGATTCACCGCAACC
This sequence comes from Arthrobacter sp. Soil762, assembly GCF_001428335.1. Taxonomy (GTDB): domain Bacteria; phylum Actinomycetota; class Actinomycetes; order Actinomycetales; family Micrococcaceae; genus Arthrobacter. Next base: position 289,178 of record NZ_LMSG01000012.1, on the reverse strand, counting down.
ATGCGTGAGTTTGAGGTGCTGTAAAGAATCTGGCGCCGACCTTGAGATCGGCGCCAGATCCACTTGGGATTGGACTACGGGAGCTGACCGTTGACGTCCTGGAACAGCTGATCGATGCCGAGGCCCAAGATGCCGGCACCGACTGCGACGATCACTGCAATCAGCGCGACCATCAGGCCGTATTCCACCATCGTCGCTCCCTTTTCAGATGCGAGACGATCCTTCACGCCGGCAACAAAAGCCATCATGGAGACCATAAGAGAAGTCATTTTATTATCCTTAATTCGATGAAAGTGATTTTTTTGATGTTTCAACGAATTTCCAGCTGCCCCCATAATTCCTTAGCGGCTGGACTTCGCTAAGAAGAGATTGTCATTGGCGGTTCTAGGCAACAATGCGTAGTAGTACTCGACTTTTTCAGGGGCCTTTTCCGTGCGTACTCGGAACCTATATGCGAGTACTTAGATTGGTGGACGCATCAATAGACGACTACTTGGATTCCTGTTGCGCGAGCAACCAGGGATGGGGATTGGGCCGATCCCAGGCCTAGAGCATCAAGAGCCCGACGCCCAGTACGGCGCCGATCATCGATGGCCCGTGAGCCACCTCTGACGTGCGCTCTTTGCGGTTTCGTGCCACGACAAGCACCGTCACAAGGCCGTTCAGAATGAACCCCAGCAGTCCGCCGTAAAGGAGTTGGCTCCAGCCTAGGTATCCCAAGTAGAGGCCCACGGGAGCGGCGAGCTTGACGTCGCCCATTCCAAGGCCCGCTGGCGAGATTAACGCCAGAATCAGGTAGGTGACGAAGAGAATTGCGGTGCCGGCCAGTGCGCGAACGAGGCTGGACCACTGTTCCCCGCCAAATGTGGCCCCTAAGAGGAATAAAAGGCCCCCTAGTAATAGCGCAAGCACCAAAGGGTTCGGCAGCAAATGCAGCGAGACGTCTATTCTCGCCAGCTGCACACCAAGAACGGCGAGGAGCAGGAATGCCGGCAATTCTGGGTCGACGCCGAACCGGAATGCGAAGGCGGCGCAGAGGGCGGCGGTGATCGCCGCCGTCGTGATCCTTGCCCGCAGACCAGGCAGAGGACCGACGCGGGGGAGCAGCTTGGCAATGAGCAGTTCGGCCAACGGTGAGAGAATGAGTCCCAAGAGGCCGATGGCGGCCACGAACAGTGGCCCGGCTGAGCCGGCGTCGCCCCAAGAAGTCACTGTATCCCCTGCTTAAGTCGGGCCGGCGGAATCATGAATGAGCCTCCGGCTACCCCATTTTGACCCTGAGGCCCGGTTCAAGCTAACATTGGTAGTCGTTGTGCGTGTCCTTTCTCGATGATGCGTGCCCGCTTGAGAATCCGGTTGCAGGATAACTACTCAACGAGCACATTCGAGACCTGAGGATGACTGGTTACATAGAGCCCTCACCTCTGTTCCGGTAGCGCATAGATAGTAGGTGCACACGCTTGAGTGACACCTAAACAAGAACGCCAGAACAAGAACGAGGCAAAAACCGTGCGTACGTACACCCCGAAGCCCGGCGATATCAACCGCCAGTGGCACGTCATTGACGCCACAGACGTTGTCCTTGGTCGTCTCGCGAGCCAGACCGCAATCCTGCTGCGCGGCAAGCACAAGGCCACCTTTGCGTCCCACATGGACATGGGCGATTTCGTCATCATCATCAACGCTGAAAAGGTCGCCCTGACCGGCGCCAAGCTGGAGCAGAAGCGGGCATACCGCCACTCCGGCTACCCGGGCGGCCTGACCTCCGTCAACTACGCGGAACTCCTGGAATCCAACCCGGTCCGCGCCGTTGAGAAGGCCATCAGGGGCATGCTTCCCAAGAATTCCCTCGCTGCACAGCAGCTGGGCAAGCTGAAGGTGTACCGCGGTGCAGAGCACCCCCACGCCGCCCAGCAGCCCAAGACGTTCGAAATTTCCCAGGTCGCCCAGTAGTCCTGGCCACCAAACAACTTATCTATACAAGGAGAATCGTGGCTCAGAACGAAGAGACCACCGAGGCCGTTGTGGCTGAGGAAAACCCGACCAGCTACACCTCGGAGAGCGGTCCTGCGGAAGCAGAAGCGCCGAAGAAGGAACGCCCGGCACTGACCGTTGCCGGCGCCGCAGTTGGCCGCCGCAAGGAAGCTGTTGCCCGCGTGCGCATCGTCCCCGGCACCGGCAAGTGGACCATCAACGGCCGTGCGCTGGACAACTACTTCCCGAACAAGCTGCACCAGCAGGACGTCAACGAGCCCTTCAAGATCCTCGATCTTGATGGCGCCTACGACGTCATTGCCCGCATCCACGGTGGCGGCATCTCCGGCCAGGCCGGTGCCCTGCGCCTCGGCATCGCCCGTTCGCTGAACGAGATCGACACCGAGAACAACCGCGCCACCCTGAAGAAGGCCGGTTACCTGCGCCGTGACGCACGCGTCATCGAGCGTAAGAAGGCCGGTCTCAAGAAGGCCCGTAAGGCTCAGCAGTACTCCAAGCGCTAAGTCGTCCGCTTGCACAGAAGCCCGTCCCGCCATTGGCGGGGCGGGCTTTTGCCGTACGCCCCGAAAAGGCATTTTGCTTTTGTTTGAACCAGATGGACGCGCTCGTGGACCGAGAACTGACCTGCCCACGTCGAGTAGCGGCAGGAGCCGCTCGCTGGCGGACCACGCGATGTGCACATGAAGCGGTGCGAGTAGAAGGGCCCTGGCCCACCTACCAAATTTCGAGTGTTACGGCAGCAGGTTGAAGTACTGGGCGGCGCCGATTTGCTCCGCAGGATACTGAGCTCTGACCCATTCGACAATTCTTGCGGACTCGCCACGGCCCTCTAGCGTCAAAGGAGGCAGTTCCTGGATGACCAGTGAGCTCACTTGTCCGTGGTCCACCATCATCTGGAATTGTTCCAGTGTGGGGAACGGATCCGTGCCATCAAAGCCGCCAAGGGGCAGCACGGATCGTTTGCTTTCCAGCTGGTAATTCGCTGCAGTCTCTGATCCCACCATCGCAGCTGCCCATGCTGTGCTGGGGGGTGCAGCAATGAGCCGCGAAACGACGCCTCTTTCCGGTATGTCGCCGAACATCACTGCCGTGAAACTCGGGGGCATATCCGACCCGAGTTGCTGGCGATCAGGGTGGTCAGTTCGGATGCCTAGAATACTTGGTCCAGAAACGACTCCTGCGCCCGCGTGCGGGCTTAGGACTGTATTGACCGACCACACTACGGGCCCAGCCATTAGGGTGACTGCTAGGAGGCCTGTGGAGATGGTCCGGAGGGCAGCCGTAGGCGGAGGAAGAAGCTGAAGAGCGATAGTGCTTGACCATAGGACCAAAGCAACTTGAGGGCCCACAGGAAAATCAGCAGTAGAGCGTACGGCAGAAAGGAAGCCGAGGACCATGGTGCTGAGGAAAGTGGCGGCCAGCGCTAACCGAATATTCCGGCGGCTCCGCAGGCGGTACATATGGATCAGGCCTACGGCAGCCAAGCCGCACAATGGCGGGATTGCCGTGAGGGCGTAATAGGGATGAACGATGCCCGACATGAAGGCGAGGACGGTGGCGGAGCACAAGAACCACACTCCACAGAGTACGAGGAATGCACGATAATTCCGACTGCCGCTGCGTCGTATTAGATGCCAGATGGCAAAGCACAGGCCGGCGATGGCGAGTGGCAAAAACCACCCGAATTGTCCGGTGAACTGCGGCTGGAGGAACCGCTGGAATCCTGGGTCCAGTTTTTCCGCTAAGTGAGCTGCCGTGGGGGACATGGTGCGGCTGGCGTCCTCGCCGGTAAGTCGATCCAGGCCGTTGTAGCCCAAGGTCAGTTCCACCGCGCTGTTGAGACGTGATCCTCCTACAAAGGGACGGCTGGAAGCGGGTGTCAGTTGCACGAGAACGAACCACCACCCCCCGGCAATGGCCGCCGCCAGAAGGGCGCCACAGAGGTGCAGTATCCGCCTAATCAAGGGAGCAGTGGCAAACATCAGGTATGCCGCAGCAACGGCTGGCAGGACCAGTGCCACCTGAAGTTGTTTGGTCAGTAAGGCCGCACCGGTGAGCGCGCCGGCAAAGATAAGCCACCGGGGGCTGCCACGGCGGATTGATTCCAGCGCTGTATAGGCCACTCCGATCATCAGCAGTACAAGTAGGGCATCCGGGTTGTTGTAGCGGAACATGACTGTTGCTACCGGCATTGCAGCGAAAAATGCGGCGGCTAAAAGCGCGCTGGCAGCATTGACGTAGGTTCGAACCATGCGGTGAAGCAGATAGACGCTCGCGACGCCCATGAGTGCTTGTGGGACCAGGATGCTCCAAGGACTCAGGCCAAAGGCCCAGACAGATGCGGACATCACCCAAAGGCTGAGCGGAGGCTTGTCGACGCTTATTGCGTTGCCTGGGTCAGACGACGCGAAAAAGAAGGCTGTCCAATCCTGGGAACCTGCCATGGCTGCGGCAGAATAGTACGAATTGGCCCAGCCGTTATGGTCCAGGCCCCACAGATAAAGCAGGCTGGTTAGCACCATAAGGGCACATAGCGCTCGGCGTTCCCACGACGGCCGGGTCAGTCGTCGAGAGAAGCGACGCCGTTCTTCGGGCGTACTCGCGGCAGGAGATACTTCCGTCGAGATCTGATCGGAGCCCATAGGGTCGTCGGTTGAAGCCCTCAAGCGACTGGTGCCGTTTTGACGCCAGGGGACACAACGTTTTTGGAGGTGCCCTCCGAGCTGCGAACACGGAATACCCATATTCGTAGCAGGGCAAAGCGCATGAGCGTGGCGAGGACATTGGCGGCGGTGAGCGTCACGAGCTCCATGGTAGATGAAGAGTTCGGCGAGACGGCATGGAGGACCAGTAGCGATGACGAAGTGATTGACCAAGCCAGCGCGAACACCACCAACCCTTGGAACTGCTGGGTGAAAAGTTTCTCTGGCCCATTGATACCGAATGTGAAGCGGCGATTGGCCGCCGTATTGCCAACCGCGGTCAGGAGGAGAGCCAAGAAATTGGCTTGCTGCGCCCCAAGGGAGCCTTGGAATAACATGAACAAAAGAGCGAAGGCCATGGTGGAAATCGTTCCCACCATGGCGAACCTAATTACCTGACCAAAGAAGCTAGGCCGTGACTGGGGAACGATAGGACGCCGTCCCAGCTCGGCGTAGATTGCTTGAACGGGAATCGAGCCCCTTACCAACGATCCTGCGACGCGTATGAGTCCGCGGACGTCATCGAACGCAGTCTGCCGGATGTCTACTCGGCTGTCGGGATCATCTACCCAGTCCACTGGAATCTCATGAATCCGAAGGCCAGATCGTTCCGCGATAATCAGAAGCTCAGTATCAAAGAACCAGCCGTTGTCCTCCACATGAGGAAGTAATCTTCTGGCAACATCTGCGCGGATGGCCTTAAACCCACACTGCGCGTCGGAGAACCGCACCTGCATGGTGCGTTTCAGTAATAAGTTGTAAGAGCGGGAGATGAACTCACGCTTCGGACCGCGGCTGACGCGGGAGTTTTGACCGAGTCGTGTGCCGATGGAGATATCGGAATGGCCGGATAGCAGGGGCGCGACCAGCGGGGGAAGGGCCGCAAGATCTGTTGAGAGGTCGACATCCAAATACGCGAGAACCTCGGCGTTGGACGCGCTCCAAGCGTCGCGAAGCGCATGACCGCGTCCCTTGGCATTCAAACGCCGGTAAGTGACGTTTGGCAATTTTTCGGTCAAGCGAGTAGCAATACTTGGCGTATTGTCCGTGCTGGCGTTGTCAGCAATTGTGATTTGCCATGTCGATGGCATTTCAAGTGTCAGATAGTTTGCGAGCGTAGTGATGCTCTTTTCGAGTACAGTTTCCTCATTGAAAACCGGTACAACAATTTCAAGCGCCAGGCCCCCATGGCAAGGTTTCATGCTGTGTATGCTATAGGCATGCGCGGGGGGCTTGCTAGCGGTGAGTGGAAACTTGGGAATTATTGATGGAATACTTGGGTAATCCTTGATGGATTGGTTTTCTGCCCTGCCGGGTCTCGTCGGGGCAATCGCAGTACTCATGATGCCCGGGCTACTTTTGGGCTGGGCGCTAGGGCTTCGGCATATTTGGGTGATTTCACTTGCACCCCTGATGACGACGTCACTTGTGGGATTTTCCACGCTCGCCTTCTGGTGGTTGCGGATACATTGGAACGTGGTGAGCTTCGCTGTTGTCACAGTGATGGTTGGCGGGGTTGTTCTGGTGGCGGTACGCTTCGCTAGGAAGCGCTGGCCGGCCAATTTTTCATGGTCCGCGGTCGAGCACAAGCAAGGCACAGGGTACTTGCTCGCTGTTTTGGCCGCGGTATCCCTGCTGTCTGTGCGCTACATCCAAATTGTTGAGCATCCTGGGAACATCAACCAGGGTATTGATACGCCGTTTCACCTCAATCTGGTGCGAGAGATAGTAAATGCCGGAGACGGATCGCCGTTCGCCGTGCGTTCTTTGATGGGCGAATCGTCCGGGCTGTATCCGCAGATCTGGCACGCGCTGGCGGCATTGACTACTGAGGCGACGGGCTTGCCCATAATTGAAGCCGCCAATGCCCTTAACCTTGCGATCGTGGCCGTTGCCTGGCCGCTTGGCGTACTACTGCTGGTCCATTTGGTGGTCGGGCCGAAGATTGTTGGGCTGCTCTGTGCGGCCGTTGCTTGCGCCGGGTTCTTCGCGTTCCCGTTCACTGTCATGCAGAGCCAGAAGAGCGATTTCGGTCCGCTCTTTCCCTACATGCTGGCGGTGACCTTGTTGCCGCCGCTCGTCGCAGTGCTGGCGTCAGCATTGAGGTTTGGAAAGATTAGCCCCATGCCCTGGCCATTGGCCGCAACGATGCTGGTCGTGGGGATACCAGGCCTTGTACTCACGCATATGTCAGGTCTAGTGGCTCTTGTTGGCCTGTCTTCGATTTTTGCGGTCATGGCTGCGGGGCGGTCCTTTCGAACCCTCAAGCAACGGCAGTCGGATCTCTTCGGTTACTTGAAGTGGACAGCAGTCTGGATCAGCGCATTCAGTTCCGGTCTAGTCGTCTGGGCTGTGGTGCGCCCTTGGACCACCACGTGGGACCCATTCGACTCACTGCTGGCCGCCGCCGGGAGCGTCCTGTTAAACGCACCAACGCATGGCACTGTCCCATGGGGGTTCGCAGCGTTGACGCTACTCGGAACGGTAGTGCTGGCCCGGAGACGTACTGAATGGTGGTTTCTGGCGTCCTACGCCGGTGCGGTTGTGCTCTACGTCGTGTCCGCAGCGGTTCCAGATCCAATTGTCAGGCAAATCGTGATCGGCGCGTGGTACGGTGATCCGCCTCGCCTAGCTGCGCTCCTGCCCATGTTCTGGGCAGTTCTTGCCGGCGCGGCTGGTGCCTGGATATTCGAAAATATCTCCCAGCGCCGGATTCAGTGGATAGTTCCAGTTGGCGTCGCAGCTTTGGCCGCATCCATCATTATCTGGCCCACGAATTCCGAAACGACGCCCGGCCGAGAGCATACGTACGCTCTGGATGACTCCTCGCCGCTGCTGAGCCCCGACGAACTCGAGTTGATGAAGCGGCTGAGTGACCATGTGCCGGTGGACGCTGTTATGGCCAATAATCCGTGGAATGGTAGTTCAACGGCCTATGCAATTGCGGATCGCCGTGTTCTGTTCGCGCATGCGTATACGGGATCCAACAAAGACCGCCTCCTAACGTCGGAGAAACTGAACCAGGCCCGTCCCGAATCCGAGGTTTGCGCGGCAGCAAAGCGTGAGAACGTTCGATTCCTCCTCGATTTCGGCGGCCGCTACATTGATCCGGAACGCAAGGAAGTCAATGACTTCCCAGGCTTGGACGGAGCAGATAGTTCACCAGCGTTCGTCAAAATTGACCAGCAAGGCGTGGCTGTCCTGTATAGATTTGTTGGCTGCGACACTTAGAAGTGCAGCGCACGAAGTAGTAGCGCATAGCAGTGGCCTGGCTGCGGGAGCGTGACGTTTGGACCAACACCGGCCGCCGAGCATCCATCCTCTAGACTTGTCCACGATGTCTAGATTATTTGGAACAGATGGTGTCCGGGGCCTGGCTAACGGCCTGTTGACTGCCGAGCTTGCGATGAACCTGGCCCAGGCGGCCGCCGTCGTGCTTGGTCATGACCGCAGTACCAGTGGCACCCGGCCCCGTGCCGTGGTGGCGCGTGACCCCCGCGCCAGCGGGGAATTCATCGCCGCCGCCGTCGAGGCAGGGCTGTCCAGCTCCGGTATCGACGTCTACGACGCCGGGGTTCTCCCGACGCCGGCCGCGGCCTACCTCGTGGCAGACCTCGACGCCGACTTCGGCGTCATGATCTCGGCCTCCCACAATCCTGCCCCTGATAACGGGATCAAGTTCTTCGCCCGCGGTGGCCAGAAGCTTCCTGATGACGTGGAGAACGCCATCGAGGAGCAGATGGGCAAGGAGCCCCAGCGGCCCGTCGGCAGCGATGTTGGACGGATCCAGCGCTTCTCCGATGCTGAGGACCGCTACATCGTCCACCTCCTGCAGACGCTTCCGCACCGACTCGACGGCCTGAAGGTAGTCCTGGACTGCGCCCACGGCGCCGCCAGCGGCTGCTCACCCCAGGTATTCAAGGACGCCGGCGCCGATGTTATCGTGATCGGCGCCGAGCCGGACGGCCACAACATCAACGACGGCGTGGGCTCCACCCATCTCGGTCCGCTCAAGGCCGCCGTGCTGAAGCACCGAGCGGACCTCGGCATCGCCCACGACGGCGACGCCGACCGCTGCCTCGCCGTAGACCACGAAGGCACAGAGGTGGACGGTGACCAGATCATGGCGATCCTGGCCGTCGCCCTCAAAGCCTCAGGCAAGCTCACCGACGACGTCCTGGTGGCCACCGTGATGAGCAACCTCGGTCTCAAGATCGCCCTGCGCCAAGCAGGTATCACGATCCGCGAAACGGGTGTCGGGGACCGCTACGTCCTTGAGGAGATGCGCGACGGCGGATACAACCTCGGCGGCGAGCAATCCGGCCACGTGATCTTCGCTGACTACGCCACTACAGGCGACGGCGTCCTCACCGGGCTCCAGATTGCCGCGCAGGTCGCCCTGACGGGCCGGCCGCTCAAGCAGCTCGCCACTGTGATGACCAAGCTCCCGCAGGTACTCATCAACGTCAAGGGCGTTGACCGCACCCGCGTGGGTAGTTCCGACGCGCTGGCGCAGGCCGTGGTCCTGGCCGAAGCCGAGCTGGGCGATACCGGACGTGTCCTGCTCCGCCCCTCAGGCACCGAACCCGTAGTGCGGGTCATGGTGGAAGCAGGGGATGAGGCAACAGCCCACTCCATCGCTGAACGACTGGCCCAGGTTGTCCGCACCGAGCTCGCGCTTGAGCTGGTCGCCGACTAACTGGTCACGGACTGATCCAAGCCACAAACAAACGTGGCCCGCTTCCATCCAGGAAGCGGGCCACACTTGGTTGCGGTGAAGTTACACAGCTCGGTTCTGCAGCGAGTCGCGGATTTCGGTGAGCAGGGCGATCTGCGGATCCTCTGCAGCCTCTTCCTTGACCGCCTGGTTGATGCCCAGTTTGCGGTTGCGGAGTTCGATCATGTGGTTCATCGGCATGATGACCACGAAGTAAATGGCGGCGGCCACCAGTACGAATGAAATGATGGAGGAGATGACGGATCCATACATGAATCCCTCCCATTGCATTTCTGCAATGCCCTTGGCACTGAACAGGCGGCCGATCAGCGGTGTGAGCAGGCCTTCTACGATTGAGGTCACGACGGCGCCGAAAGCGGCACCCATCACGACGGCGACGGCAAGGTCTACGACGTTGCCCTTCATGATGAAATTCTTGAATCCTGTCAACATATGTTCCAAGCTAACCCACTTTGGTTAACCGCGGATGACAACGCCCTGAGCACCAGACGCGTCTCGCCAAAGTGAACGGACTACTCGCTGGCTTGCTGCCTGTCGGCCTTGGCCGGTGGAGCGTCCGTCAATGTTGTTCCCTCGGACGGGTTGGACCTGCCGGCCTCCTGCGACACTACTCCCAAACGTCCAGGCCTGAGCGCGCGCATTGACTCAAGCCAAATGGCGGCCAGCGGTAAAGCCGACCACGGAGCATCAAGAATAGAGAGCGGCCAAGGCTGCGACAGGGCCGCCATATGGAGGAAAGCGACCATCCACATCAGCGCGAATGCCAGCACCGTAGCCACGCGCAGGAATCGCGTGGGGCGCCGCTCCAGCAGGAAGATCACTACTGGAATGAACAGCACGGCATCATACGTTGCCAGGTGGGGTGAGAACGTGACTGTCGTCGCCAAGGTCGCTATCCAAACTGCTTGACTGTCCATGCCTGTGTTCCGGAGACGCAGGATGGACAACACGAGGACCGTTGCCCCGATGGGCAGGGACGCTGCAGTCAGGAGGGGTGCTATGCCGGCGCCCCACGCCGGGGGCAGTAACGCTTGAACAAATGATGGAAGCCCCACCATCTTCCATGCTTGGCCTTGTTGCACTTCGGTCATATAAAGGGGGCTAGAAAGGGCGCCTGTCCATTGACCGAGGCCCTCGAGACCCACCAGGCCAAGCGAGACACCACTGACGGCAGCGATCACTGCCGAGAAGGCGGCGAGTGCCTTGTAGTTCCGTGTGGCCAGGAGTACCAGAGGTATCACGAGTACCAACTGGGGCTTCGCGAATCCAAGGCCGAGCACCGCGCCAGCCCAGAGCGGATGGCTGGTTTGGAAGAGGCGGATCCCGATCAGCCACAGCATAAGGACGAAAGCGGAATCCTGCCCGCTGCCGAGGAGCTCGAATGTTGGAGGTGCAGCAAAAACAGCAAGGATGACGAGCTTGCGCTTTTGAATCATGAGCTTCGGTGCAAGTGTGGCTAGGCTAAGGATGCACCAAACCAGAAGCGCTGAACTCAAGACCAGCCAGACGAGCCCGCTGACGTTGTAGGGTATGAGGGCCAGCGGCGCATAGAGGAAGGCCACTATGGGCGGCGAAACGAACCAGGACAGGCCTACTGATGTTCCTATGGCTTCACTTTGGACCTGGCTCTGCGTGCGCGGGTCATAGAGGTTTTGTGGGTCCTCCCACAGCAGCCGCCCCCCGGTCCAATGGGCAAGGTAGTCGGGCAGGTAGGCCCCGTGGACCGCTGGGTCCGTGATGCGGATGATTGTGGCAGCCAATAATCCAAGTGAGCCTGCGATGATCAAGATCAGTGGGTAGTTACGCAGGCGATCTGGCGTGATAAGCCGATCCAAACCCCGGCTGAAGCGCCGCAGGGACCGCTGTCCGGTGCTCGACAAACTATTCAAGACCTGCGTTATCGGTTTCCCCGTCATGGACAGCGAGACTACAGGACGACGCCCCCGGCGGGACGGCCGGATCGGCAGGTTCGATCTGTTCAGGCGTACCCCGGCGCCGCTTCCACCCCGAAGTACTCCTCGACAGTGTTGATGCCCCGGGTGGCCATGTCGGTGGCAGCCTCCGCACCGATGTACCGAAGGTGCCACGGCTCGTAGTAGTAGCCGGTGATCGGGTGGAACATCCACGGATACCGCACCACAAATCCGAAGCGGTGGCCGTTCGCCTTCGCCCATACCGCCGCGGGCTGATCGGCGAAGCACGGCTGGAAGCCGCATGCACCGCCGCCGTCGCCGATGTCGAAAGACCAGCCTGTCTGGTGTTCCGAGTAGCCGGGACGGGCGCTGGCGGTGTCGGCATCGGCCTGGCCGCGGGCCGCAACATAGCCGTTGTATGTGGCCACCTGGGTGCCGTACGAGCGGTAACCGCTCGCCAGCGTCATGCTCACGCCGTCCTCCGCGGCCGCGGCGAACATCGCTTCCGCGGCCGCCGCCGTCGTGCTGTTCAGCAGGGCCGCCTCGCCGGAAACGGCCAGCCGGACGTTGGGCTGGACCAGATCCGCCGGAACGTAGTCCGCCGGCGCCAGCGGGCGGCGCTTGTTGACCACCAGCCACGGGCTGGCCGGATCCGTCAGGGAGAACTGGCGGGGCAGCGCTGCCGACGGCGGTACGGGAGCCGGAGGCGGCGGCTCAGCTGCCGCCGTCGTGCTGTCCACTGACGGGGCCGACACGGCAGAGGGGGATGCGGAAGTCACCCCAGGTGCAGGGGAGGACGCCGGCGCCACCGCGGCGGGTGCCTCCGGCGTGCACGCTGCGAGCACCGTCAGCCCGGCTCCGGCGGCGAGGAAGCGGGCGAAGGACCGGCGGCTGGCCCCCGAGGGGCCGTCTGCCACGCAGTTGTGGCACACGTGGGTTAAACCTTCCGTAGGAGCATGCGCCGGATGGTGTGGTCGGCGTCCTTGGACAATACGAGCTGGGCGCGGCCGCGGGTGGGGAGGACGTTTTCCTCCAGGTTGGGCTCGTTGATGCGCTTCCAGATGTCCCGGGCGGTGCTCTCCGCCTCAGTGGGGGACAGCGATGCGTAGCGGTGGAAGTAGGACTCCGGCTGTGCGAACGCAGTGCTCTGGAGCTTGCGGAACCGCTCCACGTACCACTCCTCGATGTAAGAGGTCTTGGCGTCCACATAGATGGAGAAATCGAAGAAGTCGCTCAGTGCCAGCCCCTGCTTGCCGTCATGGCGCGGACGGGCCGGGGCCAGCACGTTCAGGCCCTCCACAATCAGCACGTCCGGGCGGCGGACCACCACTTCCTTGTCCGGAACGATGTCGTACGTGACGTGGGAGTACCAGGGCGCCCGGACTTCCTCCGCGCCGCCCTTGATCTCGCTCACAAAGCGCAGCAGCGCGCGGCGGTCGTACGACTCAGGGAAACCCTTGCGTTCCAGCAACTGACGCCGCTTGAGCTCAGCCAGGGGATAGAGAAAGCCGTCGGTGGTGATCAGCTCAACGTTGGGGGTGCCGGGCCAGCGCCGCAGCATCTCCCGAAGCACGCGGGCGATGGTGGATTTGCCTACGGCCACCGAGCCGGCCACGCCGATGACAAACGGGGTGCGCTGGGTCTGCTCACCCAGGAAGGTGGTGGTGGCCGCATGAAGCTGGCCCGCGGCCTCCACATAGAGGTGCAGGAGCCGGGAGAGAGGCAGGTAGACCTCGCGGATCTCCTTCATGTCCAGGGGATCGCCGAGGCCACGCAGACGGACAATGTCCTCTTCGTTAAGGGGCTGCTCCATCTGGGCGGCGAGCCGGGACCAGGTCTGGCGGTCCAGCTCAACGAACGGGGAGACACCCTCACCGTTCGCTTCATTGCGTTGCAAAGTCACTTTAGAGATTCTGCCCCTCGCGCGGCTGAGAGCGAAATGGAGTGCCCTAAGTTTAGATCTCAACCCGGCTGCCGATAAGCTGGAGCCCATGTGTGGAATCGTTGGATATGTGGGCCATTCTGCTGGCCGTGTGAATGCCGGTCACAGTGCGTTGGATGTAGTCCTTGAGGGATTGCGCCGTCTGGAGTACCGGGGTTACGACTCCGCGGGGGTGGCGGTGGTCTCGCAAGGTGCCATCGAGTCCCGGAAGAAGTCCGGCAAACTGAGCAACCTCCTGGCCGAACTGGAGGAGCGTCCGTTGCCGGAGACGTTCACCGGTATCGGCCACACCCGCTGGGCCACGCACGGCGGCCCCACGGACCAGAATGCGCACCCGCACCTGTCCGACGGCGGCAAGCTGGCCCTGATCCACAACGGCATCATCGAGAACTTTGCCGAGCTCAAGCGCGAGCTGGTGGCCAAGGGCTACGCGTTCGAGTCCGAGACGGACACCGAGGTCGCCGCTGTACTGCTGGGGGATATTTTCCGCGGCAAACTTCACGGCGACACGTCCGACGGCGGCCTGACGAAGGCGATGCAGCTCGCCTGCCAGCGGCTCGAGGGTGCGTTCACCCTCCTCGCCGTGCACGCTGACCAGCCCGATGTTGTGGTGGCCGCCCGCCGCAACTCACCGCTGGTGGTGGGCCTGGGCGAGGGCGAGAACTTCCTGGGCTCGGACGTGTCCGGGTTCATTGACTACACCCGCCGCGCGGTGGAGCTGGGCCAGGACCAGATTGTCACCATCACCGCTGACACGGTGGAGATCACCGATTTCTATGGCGCCCCGGCCGAGGGCAAGGAATACCACGTTGACTGGGATCCGGAATCGGCGGAAAAGGGCGGCTTCCCGTCCTTCATGGAGAAGGAAATCCATGACCAGCCCGACGCCGTGCTGCAGACCCTGCTGGGCCGCTCGGACGTCAACGGCAAACTGACCCTGGATGAGCTCCGCATTGACCCGCAGCTGCTGAAGAACGTCGACAAGATCATTGTGCTGGCCTGCGGGACATCCGCGTATGCCGGGCAGGTGGCCAAGTACGCCATCGAGCATTGGTGCCGGATCGCCACCGAGGTGGAGCTCTCCCACGAGTTCCGTTACCGGGACCCGATCGTGGACGAGAACACCCTGATCGTCTCGATCTCCCAGTCCGGGGAGACCATGGATACCCTGATGGCCGTCCGCTACGCCAAGGAACAGGGCGCCAAGACGGTCTCGATCTGCAACACCAACGGCTCCACTATTCCGCGTGAATCCGATGCCGTGCTGTACACGCACGCCGGCCCGGAAATCGCCGTGGCTTCCACGAAGGCGTTCCTGGCGCAGATCACCGCGGCGTACCTGTTGGGCCTGTACCTGGCGCAGCTGCGCGGGAACAAGTTCCAGGGCGAGATCAAGGACATCCTGGCGGACCTGAACAAGATCCCGGCCAAGATCCAGCGGATCCTGGACAACGAGGCGCAGATCAAGGAACTCGGCGTGTCCATGGCGGATGCGAAGTCCGTGCTGTTCCTGGGCCGCCACGTCGGCTTCCCGGTGGCCATGGAAGGTGCGCTGAAGCTCAAGGAGCTCGCCTACATCCACGCCGAGGGCTTCGCCGCCGGTGAACTCAAGCACGGCCCGATCGCGCTGATCGAGGAGGGCCAGCCGGTGTTTGTGGTGGTCCCGTCCCCGCGCGGCCGCGACTCGCTGCACGCCAAGGTGGTCTCCAACATCCAGGAAGTCCGGGCGCGCGGCGCCAAGACCATTGTGATCGCCGAAGAGGGCGACGAAGCCGTGAAGGCCTATGCCGAGCACGTCTTCTACATCCCGGAAACCCCCGTGCTGCTGGCCCCGCTGCTCACCACGGTCCCGCTGCAGATCTTCGCCCTGGCCCTGGCTTCGGCCAAGGGCTACGACGTGGACCAGCCGCGCAACCTCGCCAAGAGCGTCACCGTAGAGTAACCGCAGCCTGACCGGCCACGAGCCGGTCGGTGCCCTGCGAAACGGAAGCCCCGAGCCTTAGGCTCGGGGCTTTTGTTCTTGGTGCGCAGGCTCGAGTTTCAGCTGCGCGGGGGCGCGCCAGGAACTGGACCCAGCGCAGCCAGGGACGGGTGTGCGCCGCCGATCCCGGCGGCCTTGCCGTCCAGAAGATTCCTCGTCCCGTGGCCGATGTACCGTGCCACTTTTTCCCCGACGGTCGATCCGTCGACCTGTTCGAGGGCGTGCGCCAGCTCTTCGAGCGTTCCGGTGACTGCGCGCCATGCATGCCGTTCATCGAGTCCCCAGGAGACGCCTTCTGCAACCAGGTCCTCCATTGTTAGCGACGGCTGATACGCGCGGGCGTTGATTCGGAGGGACATGTTCAGCTGGCCGTTGGGCGCCAGGGCGTGTGTTGACACGTCGTAGAGCGGCGCCAGTGTGACGGCGCCGCTGGGGCGCCGGAGGGTGGAAAAGTTCTTGGCGTGGGCGTCGGTGTTGCCTACGGCGGTGTTGAAGGCCGTGTGCGCGAGCAGCGTCTCGCGGTCGTCGGTCCCGGCTCCGAGGATGTCCCGGCGTCGTCGCAGCAGTCCGGCGAGGTTCTTCAGGTTTGCGGCGGAATTGACGCCTTCGAACTTGCTGTCCGTGTCCCAATGCAGTCCGAGGGCCTGCGCGCCGTCCTCTTGGTGGATGCGTTCGACGCTCCGACCGGCGACGCGGCGGTCGTAACGCTCGAGGACGAGGACGGTCCGGCCTGCAAAGGTGCGCACGTCGCTGGCGAACGTGGTCAGCCCGATCCGCCGCGAAAGCTCCAGGCAGTACGCCTCGGCGTGCAGCGCGTGCTCGTTCCCCGCGGCCACGGGCTTGATGATGTGCGTGGATGCGGCGCCGTCGATGCCCGCGTGCCAGACCCCGTCCAGCAGGGCAAGCGTGGTTTTGGGCTGGTAGCCAGCAAGGGAGCCGCCGCCGGCGGCGGCGCCAAGCGCGTAGTCGTTGATGAGAGCCAGCCGCTCGGCGATCTGCTCATCGGTCAGTGCTTCATAGGATTCGGCCGGTTCCCCTGGGTCCCCGCCGATGCGGACGGCACCGGCGACGTCCCGCCCGGCATAGGAGACCAGGGCGAACACGTCGTTGCGGCTGGCTTGCGCCTGTTTGGCCAGGTTGGTCCGGCCGGACCCTTCCGGCAGCAGTCCACCGAAGAACGCGGTGGCCGCCTCCGGGGTCGAGGGGCGGGGCCCAAGTGGCAGGTTGGCGGACAGGATCCGCGAGCCGATCCCGAACCGGGCCATCCCGGCGTCGGAGGATTCGAACGTCACTGTGGTCGCGCCGTGGCGGACCATGCGCCCGATGACGGTGCCGTAGAGGTGGACATCCTGCACTTCAGCCACGGTCGGCGCCTTCCCGGAACGTCAGTTCGATTCCGAGTTTTTCCATGACGGCGAAGAACTGGTCGTTGAGCACCTTGGGCTTGCCCGTCTCCAGTTCGGAGAGGTACCGCTGGCTGACTCCGAGCCGGCTGGCCAGCTCGCGCTGGGAGAGCCCGCTGCGCTGGCGGACGCCGTAGACCATCAGGCCCAGGTCGGCCACTGACTTCATGACGCCGTGCACGCGGCCTCCTTGATGAGTTACTCGTAATAGGTTCGTGGTGATTACCTTTTCGTAATCATACCAGCCTGATTACGAAAACGTAATGGCGGGGCCCTGTGTGCACGGCAGGTCACGAGCGTCCCCGTAGAATAGCGCCATGATCGTTGGCATTGGCGTAGACGTTGTAGACATCGAGCGGTTCGGCCGCCAGCTTGAACGCACCCCGGGGCTCCGGGACCGGCTGTTCGTGCCCGCGGAACGCGAGCTGAACACCCGCTCCTTGGCTGCGAGGTTCGCCGCCAAGGAGGCCGTGGCCAAGGTCCTCGGCGCGCCGGCGGGCATGAACTGGCAGGACTGCTGGATCGGCCTGGACCAGCACGGCCCCACCATCCAGGTCAAAGGAACTGTACTGGCGGTGGCCGAGTCCAAGGGCGTCAAACGCTGGCACGTCTCCATGAGCCACGATGGCGGGATCGCCACGGCCACGGTACTGGCGGAAGGCTGAGCCACTTACTGCTCAGCCCAACGACGGACCTGACACCATGATCAGCGCCTATACCGGAACCCAGATCAGGGCGGCAGAACAGCCGTTCCTGGCTGCCGGGATGGGCGCTGTACTGATGCGGCGGGCCTCCCACGGGCTCGCCAACACGGTGGTCCACGAGCTGAAGTCACGCGGCCAGCCGCTCTACGGCGCCAGCGTGGCCGTCCTGGCCGGCAAAGGCAATAACGGGGGAGACGGCCTCTTCGCCGCTTCATTCCTGGCCGCCAGGGGAATGCGTACGACGGCGGTGCTCACGGCCGGAACGGCCCACACCGAGGCGCTCGCTGCCTTTGAGCGCGCCGGCGGCCGCGTCCACCTCCTCACCGAATTCAACGCCAGCGAGCTTGCGGCACACACTGCGGGTGCCGACGTCGTGATTGACGCAATCCTGGGAACGGGTGCCAGCGGGGGTCTTCGCGGGGCGGCCGCCGACCTGGTGAGCGGCCTTTCCGATATGCGGCTGTCATCCGAAGGACCGGGCATTGTGGTGGCCTGCGATGTCCCCAGCGGCGTCGACGCCGACACCGGGGAAGCCCATGCGCCGGTCCTGTCCGCGGACCTGACCGTCACCTTCGCCGCGGCCAAAGTGGGGCTCCTGGCGGACCCGGGCGCCGATCACGTCGGCCGGATCCACGTGGTTCCTATCGGCATCGAAGACGAACTGCCCTGGCCGGCGCTGCGCAGGTTTGAGCCGGTGGACCTGGCCCGGCTCCTGCCCGAGCCCGGGAGGCGCTCGCACAAGTATTCCCGCGGCGTCCTGGGCGTCGTGGCCGGATCCGCCGACTATCCGGGCGCCGCCGTGCTGGCCTGCCGGGGTGCCCTGGCGGCCGGCGCGGGCATGGTCCGCTACCTGGGCCCGCCCGAGGTGGCCGACCTGGTGCGGCAGTCGTGCCCGGAGGTGGTGTGCAGCACGGGCTCCGTGGCGGACACGCACGTCCAGGCGTGGCTAGTGGGTTCGGGCATGGGTCCCGGCGACACCGAACAGCTCCGGCGCGCCCGTGACGCCGTGGAATCCGGCCTGCCCGTGATCGCCGACGCCGGGGCGCTGCCTGCCCTGCCTGCGGTCCTGGCGCCGCAGGTGATTCTCACGCCGCACGCCGGCGAGCTGGCGGCCCTCCTCCAACGGCTCGCCTCGTCCCCGGACAGCCCGGACTTTGATCCCGCCCCGGACCGTACCGCCGTCGAGTCCTCCACCCTCGCCGCGGCCCGGCATGCCGCCGTGCTCACCGAGGCCACCGTCCTGCTGAAGGGTGCCACCACCCTGGTCGCGTCGCCCTTCCAGGATTTCTACAGCCAGGCGGACGGCACGGCGTGGCTCGCCACCGCCGGAAGCGGCGACATCCTGGCCGGCATCATCGGTGCGCTGCTCGCCCAGCTGGGGTCCGACGTCGGGCGCTTCCGTGATGCGGGCATCGATCCGGACGAGCGCTGGGCAGCCATTGCCGCCCTCGGGGCCAGTCTCCACGGCCTCGCGGGAGCGGCCGCGTCCGGTGGCGGACCGCTGACGGCAGGCCGGATTGCGGACGCCGTACCAGACGTCTGGTATAAAATCAGCCTGCTTAGTAAACCAGCGGGCCGGAAACGTAATAGTCACGCCCACCCGCTACCGTAGGCATAGGTTTTGTACCGGCAGGGGCGGTTTTGTGTCCACGCACCCGCTGTCGAACAACGATGAGGAGTACGCATGGAAATCTGGCCCGGAACGGCATATCCGCTTGGCGCCACTTTTGACGGGACCGGCACGAACTTCGCTTTGTTCAGCGAACGCGCCGAAAAGGTAGAGCTGTGCCTCTTCGATGACGACGGCGTGGAAACCCGGTTCCGGCTCGATGAAGTGGACGGCTACGTGTGGCACGGCTACGTCCCGCAGGTCCAGCCCGGCCAGAAGTACGGCTACCGCGTCCACGGGCCCTACGACCCGGACTCCGGCAACCGCTTCAACCCCAACAAACTGCTCCTGGACCCCTACGCCAAAGCCGTGCACGGGCAGATGGACTGGGAGCCGGCGCTCTTCTCCTACAACCTGGGTGACCCGGACTCCATCAACAATGAGGACTCCGCGCCGCACATGATGATGGGCGTGGTGATCAACCCGTTCTTCGACTGGGACGGCGACCATAACCTCCGCATTCCGTACCACAAGTCGGTCATTTACGAGGCCCACGTCAAGGGCCTGACCCAGCTCCACCCGGAGATCCCCGAAGAGCAGCGCGGCACCTACGCCGGCGTGGCACACCCGTCGGTCATCGCGCACCTGCAGAAACTGGGCATCACCGCGATCGAGCTGATGCCGGTGCACCAGTTCGTCAACGAGGGAACCCTGAAGGACAAGGGCCTGAACAACTACTGGGGCTACAACACCATCGGCTTCTTCGCGCCGCAGAACACCTACAGCTCCACCGGCGACACCGGCCAGCAGGTCCAGGACTTCAAAGCCATGGTCCGCACCCTGCACCGCGCCGGCATCGAGGTGATCCTTGACGTTGTGTACAACCACACCGCCGAGGGCAACCACCTGGGCCCCACGCTGTCCTTCAAGGGCATCGACAACGCCTCCTACTACCGCCTCATGGAGGGCGACGAGAAGCACTACATGGACTACACGGGCACCGGCAATTCGCTCAATGTCCGCCAGCCTCACTCGCTGCAGCTGCTCATGGATTCCTTGCGGTACTGGGTCACCGAAATGCACGTGGACGGCTTCCGCTTCGACCTCGCCTCCACTTTGGCCCGCGAGTTCTACGACGTGGACAAGCTCTCCACCTTCTTCGAACTCATCCAGCAGGACCCGGTGGTGTCCCAGGTCAAGCTCATCGCCGAGCCCTGGGATGTGGGTCCCGGCGGCTACCAGGTGGGCAACTTCCCGCCGCAGTGGACGGAGTGGAACGGCCAGTACCGCGACACCGTCCGCGACTTCTGGCGCGGCGAACCAGCCACGCTGGGCGAATTCGCCTCCCGCCTCACCGGCTCCGCCGACCTGTACGAGCACTCGGGCCGCCGGCCCGTCGCATCGATCAACTTTGTCACCGCCCATGACGGCTTCACGCTGGCAGACCTGGTGTCCTACAACGAGAAGCACAACGACGCCAACGGCGAGGACAACAACGACGGCGAATCCCACAACCGGTCCTGGAACTGCGGCGCTGAAGGCCCCACGGATGATCCCGCTGTCCTGGGGCTGCGCGCCCGCCAGCAGCGGAACTTCATCGCCTCGCTGCTCCTGTCCCAAGGTGTGCCCATGCTGCTGCACGGTGACGAAATGGGACGCACCCAGCAGGGCAACAACAGCGGCTACTGCCAGGATTCGGAACTGACTTGGGTCAACTGGGAGAACATCGACCAGCCACTCGTCGAGTTCACCGCCGCCGTCAACGCGCTCCGCGCCAAGCACCCCACGTTCCGCCGGAGCAGGTTCTTCGACGGCCGCCCCGTCCGCAGAGGCGAAGGCGAACGGCTGCCGGACATCGTATGGCTCGATGTTGACGGCGACACCATGCAGCCGGAGGACTGGGACAGCGGCTTCGGCCGCTCGGTAGGCGTTTTCCTCAACGGCGACGGAATCCGCGGCAAGGATGCCCGCGGCCGCCGGATCACGGACGTGAACTTCCTGCTGTACTTCAACGCCCACGACGACATGGTGAATTTCACGCTGCCGGCCGACGAATACGCGCCGGCCTGGGACATCATCATCGATACCGCCGGCCACAACGCGGACACCGAACCGGTCCAGGCCGGTGGGGCCCTGCCGGTGGACGCAAAGTCGCTGGTGGTCCTCCGCGCCCACAGTGTTCCCGATGTTGAACCGGACCATTCCGTAGCCGCATCGCTCGCCGCGCTGTCGCAGACCGCCACCAGCGAGACCGAGTCCCTCAGCACACCCATGGTGGCCGAGCACGGGAAGACCACGAAAGTGGGGGACCGGAAGGGCGGCGCCAAGTGAAGGTTCCGGCGTCCACCTACCGGCTCCAGATACGCAGCAGCTTCACGCTCTTTGATGCGGCCGCGACCGTTCCGTACCTGAAATCACTGGGCGTGGATTGGGTCTACCTGTCGCCGATCCTGACGGCGGAACATGGTTCCGATCACGGCTATGACGTGACGGACCCGTCATCGGTGGACCCGGAGCGGGGCGGCCCGGAAGGCCTGCTGGCACTATCCGCAGCAGCACGGGAGCATGGCATGGGCGTGCTGGTGGACATCGTCCCCAACCATGTGGGCGTGGCCTCGCCGGCGCAGAACCCGTGGTGGTGGTCGCTGCTGCAGGAAGGGCGCGGCTCGCCGTACGCGGGCGCGTTCGACGTCGACTGGGACTTTGGTGCCGGCCGGATCCGGATCCCCGTCCTGGGCAGCGATGACGACCTGGGGCTTCTGGAGGTTGCGGATGGCGAGCTGCACTATTACGGCCACCGCTTTCCGTTGGCCGCGGGTACATACGCCGACGGCGACTCCCCGCGGGCTGTGCATGACCGGCAGCATTACCAACTCGTCTCCTGGCGCCGGGCGGACAGCGAGCTGAACTACCGGCGGTTCTTCGCGGTCAACACGCTGGCAGGCATCCGGGTGGAGGACCCGTGGGTCTTCGACCAGGCCCATGCCGAGGTGAAGCGCTGGTTCGACGACGGCCTGGTTGACGGGCTGCGCGTGGACCACCCGGACGGCCTGGCGGATCCTGCCGGGTACCTTCGCTGGCTCAAGGACCTCAGCGGCGGAGCATACGTCCTGGTAGAGAAGATCCTGGAGCCGGGGGAGGAGCTCCCGACGGAATTCGCCTGCGAGGGGACCACCGGTTACGACGCCCTGGCTGACCTGGACCGCCTGCTGGTGGACCCGGCCGGCGAGGCTGCGTTGGACGCGTTGGATGCACAGCTGCGCTCCGGCGAGCCTGCGGACTATGCGGGCATGATCCTGGGGACCAAGCGCGCCGTGGCGGACGGCATGCTGCGGTCCGAGATCCTGCGGCTGGCCCGCCTTGTTCCTTCTGACGAGGGCCTGCCGCCGGGTCTTTCCGAGGACGTCGCGGCGGATGCCCTGGCCCAGGTCATCGCGGCCTTCCCCGTGTACCGCACGTACCTGCCCACGGGTGAGAACGTGCTGCGCGAGGCCTGCGCGGCTGCGGCCCGCCAGCGCCCTGACCTGGCCAATGTGCTGGACGTGCTGCTGCCCCTGCTGCTGAAACCCGAGACCGAACTGGGCCGGCGTTTCCAGCAGACGTCCGGCATGGTGATGGCCAAGGGTGTGGAGGACACGGCGTTCTACCGCTACACCCGCCTGGGGACACTGACGGAAGTGGGAGCGGACCCTTCCCACTTCTCGCTGGCCCCGGAAGAGTTCCACCGGCGGATGGCCGAGCGCCAGGAGTCCCTGCCGCTGTCCATGACCACATTGACCACGCACGACACCAAGCGCAGCGAGGACACCCGGGCACGGATTTCCGTGATCGCCGAACTGCCGGACGAGTGGGCCGCAACCCTGGACACCCTTCGCGGGCTCGCCCCGGTGCCCGACGGCCCGTTCGAGAACCTGCTGTGGCAGGCGGTCATCGGTGCGTGGCCGGCGTCGCGGGAACGGCTGCAGGCCTATGCTGAGAAGGCGGCCCGGGAGGCAGCCAACTCCACCACGTGGACGGATCCGGACGAGACGTTCGAAGCACGGGTCACGGCTGCTGTGGATGCGGCGTTCGACGACGCCCGGGTCACCACGGTGATCGAGGACTTCGTCGCCCGGACGGATGCCTTTGCCGCCGCCAACTCGCTGTCCCTGAAGCTGCTCCAGTTGACCATGCCGGGGGTACCGGACGTGTACCAGGGCACTGAATTCCGGGACCGGTCGCTGGCGGATCCGGACAACCGGCGGGCTGTCGACTTTGAGCGCCGGGCGGCAGCTTTGGCCGCACTGGATGCCGGCACAAGTCTGGCGGACTTCCGGGACGAGACCACGAAACTGCTGCTGACCTCCCGGGCGCTCCGGCTCCGCAGGGACCGGCCCGAACTGTTCCTGGGCTACCGGCCCGTTCTGGCTTCCCACGCTGCGGCGGACCATCTGGTGGCCTTCGACCGCGGGGAGGACAGCACCGGCACTGGCGCCACACCCGGCGCCTTGACCCTGGCAACGCGGCTTCCCGTCGGACTGGAACGCGCCGGCGGGTGGCGGGATACCGCCGTCGAACTTTCCACCGCCATGCGGGACGAACTCACGGGACGGACGCACGGCCCCGGCCCGGTGCCGGTGGCCGGCATCCTCCAGCAATACCCTGTGGCGCTGCTCGCGCCCGTGAACGGAGAGAACGCATGAGCCTGACGCACCACGGTTCCGGCCGGTTCGATGTCTGGGCCCCGGACGCTTCGGCCGTCTCGCTGCTCGCCAACGGGCAGCGTTACCCGATGAAGCAGGTATCCGCGGCCCCCGGCGCAGACGGCTGGTGGTCCGCGCCGGACGCGCCGGCGGATGCAGACGTGGACTACGGCTACCTGCTCGACGGCGACGCCCACCCGTTGCCCGACCCCCGGTCGCGCCGCCTCCCGGATGGCGTCCATGCGCTGTCCCGCACGTACGATCCCGGTTCCTATGCCTGGCAGGATGCCGGCTGGCAGGGGAAGGAACTGCGCGGCTCGGTCATCTACGAACTCCACGTGGGAACCTTCACGCCTGCGGGAACACTCGATGCGGCCGCGGAGAAGCTCGGCTATCTCGCGGACCTTGGCATCGATTTTGTGGAGCTGCTGCCGGTCAACGGGTTCAACGGCACCCACAACTGGGGCTACGACGGCGTCCAGTGGTTCGCGGTCCACGAAGGCTACGGCGGGCCCTCGGCCTACCAGCGTTTTGTGGACGCCGCCCACGCTGCCGGGCTGGGCGTCATCCAGGATGTGGTTTACAACCACCTGGGACCGAGCGGCAACTACCTGTCCAGATTCGGCCCGTACCTCAAGCAGGGCGACGCCAACACGTGGGGCGATTCGGTCAACCTCGATGGCCCGGGATCCGACGTCGTGCGTGAATACATCCTGGACAATGCAGCCCTGTGGCTGCGCGACTATCACGTGGACGGCCTGCGCCTGGATGCCGTCCACGCGCTGCGCGACGAGCGGGCCGTGCACCTCCTGGAAGAGTTCGGGGCGCTGGGCGATGTCATTTCGGCGGAGACCGGGCTTCCGAAGACCCTCATCGCCGAATCGGACCTCAACAATCCGCGGCTGATCTACCCCCGCGACGCCAACGGCTACGGCCTCGCCGGGCAGTGGAGCGACGACTTCCACCACGCGGTGCACGTCAACGTCAGCGGCGAGACCGCTGGGTATTACGGCGACTTCGCGTCGATCGGCGTGCTGGCCAAGGTCCTCAAGGACGGTTTTCTGCACGACGGCAGCTACTCCAGCTTCCGCGGACGCCATCACGGCCGGCCCATCAACTCCTCGCTGGTCCACCCCGCTGCCCTGGTGGTGTGCAGCCAGAACCACGACCAGATCGGCAACCGGGCCATCGGGGACAGGCTGTCCCAGTCCCTGCCGTACGGTCCGCTGGCTGTGGCCGCAGTGCTGACGCTGACCTCGCCCTTTACGCCCATGCTGTTTATGGGTGAGGAATTCGGTGCCTCCACGCCCTGGCAGTTTTTCACGTCGCATCCCGAGCCGGAGCTGGGCAAGGCTACGGCGGAGGGCAGGATCCGCGAGTTCGAGCGCATGGGGTGGGATCCCGCCGTCGTCCCCGATCCGCAGGATCCCGAAACGTTCCGGCGCTCCAAGCTCAACTGGGCGGAGGCTGCTGACGGCGACCATGCGCGCCTCCTGTCGCTGTACCGCTCGTTGACCGCGCTGCGGCGCGCTTACCCCGAACTGGCCGGCCTGGGGTTCGCGGAAACGGACGTGATGTTCGACGACGACGCCGGCTGGTTGCGTTTCCGGCGCGGGTCCGTGGAGGTGCTGCTGAACTTCTCGGCGTCGCCTGTGCGCGTGGACGGTGTGCGGGGCACGGTGCTGCTGTCGACGGACGAGGCTTCTTCGCTGGATGGGGATGCGTTCCTGATCTCGGCGCACAGTGGGGCGGTGCTGGCTATTGGGGCAGAAGTAGCCTCGAGTTAACGTAGACACTGGAGTTACCCGGGCGTACGATTCGCGTACTGACCAGCCGTGATGGGCGGCTCGGTGGTTTGCGGGCGATGGAGGCCGTCATGGGTTACCCGGTGAACAACGCATCCAAGGTTCCTGCCACGCTTGAGTTGCGGATCCATGGCATCCGCAATACCCCGCCCCATGAACTCCTCCGCTGCGAAGTCGCCGACGTCACCAGGGTTCAGGGCGACGAACTCGGCGGTTTCTTTACGACGAAGGCTCCCTCTGCGGGGCCAACTTATGTGGAAGCCTACAGCTGGGGAAAGCTGGCACGGACGGCGCCGGTCGCCAGTACTTTTGGCAAGATCGGTGCTGTTGCAAGCAATCTGGCCTGGTTTTTGCTGCTGCCCTTCGGTCTGGCTAATGCGGCCTACTGGGCGCGCCGACTACAAAAGGACGGGCCAAAGGGAGGCAGCCAACTCGCGGCAGGCAACGGAGCGGGAACGGTGCGACTGTTTGCCTTGCTTCTGAGTGTGTTCTACACCGCGGCGCTGTGCACGGTGGCCTTCGACCTGCTGGCGGTGCAATGCTTCCGCCGCCTCGAGGGTGTGCCAGGCGTGTCGGTCTGCAACCAACTTCCTGGTCCTGCTGACATGCTTCGGAACATGACTCGAGGGCAGCGACTTACCGTGATGGCGTCAGTGCCGTTGCTGGGCATGGGTCTACTGTTCGCAATTTCCCTTTTGTCCAACGCCAAATACCGACGGCGTACACTGCATGCCGAAGCTCGCGGCTCGGAGGAAACTGTAGCTGGCGCCGTCAAGCCGCCCATTCTTGCCGCTTCCGGATTCTGGGATCGAAGGTTCGTTTCTTCGTCCACAGGAGTGGTTCACATTGCAGCGTGCTTTTCGTTCGTAGCGCTGCTGATTAACGCAGACTCCGTCGCCGCTGTGCGGTCGCCGGAATGCACCGGTGCAGGCCAGTGGTTCAACCCCGGCTGTATTTCTGAAACCCTGAGCCGCACGGGTGAACGTGCGCTGGAAATGGCGCTCCTCGTGGCAGGCGGCCTTTTGTTGTTCATGGTGGCCGTATTGGTCGTGGCGTGGTCATCGGAAGTCCGTGCACCGGTCGAAACGGCGCTCAAGCGCAAGCAAGCCGCGGGCTTAGTCATGGTGGCTGTGGTGCTGCATCTGGCTGTAACACTCGGCATCGCCTGCTTCGCGACGCCGGACGACACAGTCACCCGGGCCTTCGCCGGCACCCGCGTGGCGCCTCTAGTACTCCTCGCGCTGCTGACCATCCTGAGTTTGTCGGCTGCCGTGACGCGCTCAGGTGTGCGGGCGAGCAGGGCGTTCGTACTAATCTCGATTTCCACCGCAGCCTTGCTGGCCTGGTCCCTCATCCCCGGAAACGACCTCATTCTTCTAGTTCCAGTTGTGGCGGGGCT
This sequence comes from Arthrobacter sp. Soil762, assembly GCF_001428335.1. GTDB lineage: Bacteria > Actinomycetota > Actinomycetes > Actinomycetales > Micrococcaceae > Arthrobacter. Next base: position 262,305 of record NZ_LMSG01000012.1, on the reverse strand, counting down.
GGTGCTGGCCGTGGACCTCCTCAGAATGCGCCGGCGCAGCATTGCCGTTTTCGAGCACGAAGGTTGGTTCGGCTTTGGGCCCGGGGTATTCATGCTCCTGGCGGTCATGTTTGCCTCGTTCCTTAGCGGGAGCCTTGTGGTCGGCGTCGCCGAATTTCTGCGGAGTCCGCGAACTGTGGGTCAGGTCCTCGCGCAAAATCCGGTATGGCGTTCTGTCACCGAGAGCACCGCGCTGGGAGAAATCACTGTGCCCACGGCGTACCGGATGTTTGCCGGTGTCCTGCTGGTGGCCATCGTGGTTGCTGTGGCGGTGGTTGCCTTTTGGGCCGTGGTGCATCTGTTCAAACGCCGCATCATTGCGTACCCGAGCGCCTATGATTCCGGCGTCGGTATGCCTCCCGGCGAGCCCGGGGAATTCAGGCCCCGCAAGATGCCGGAATCGCTTGAGCCGCGCCTGCAAAGGGTGGCAGACAGGCAGAGGTGGTCCTCCCTGGCGCAGCGCGGTGAGCCTGCCGTCTGGATTGTGGTCCTCCTTGTGTGGTTGGCCGTGACAGTCAGCCTGGCCGCCAGCGCGGCGCGAGGCCGCACGCCCAATGATTCGGCACTGCAGGCGTGGTTCAATGACATTGCCGTATTCGTGAACCTGAATCTCGCCGGCTGGGGAGTCGTGGCAGGTGCTGTCCTGGTGCTGGGGCTCGCCATCGGAAACGCCGCGTCCTCCAAAGACCGGCCGCTATCGCTCATTTGGGACATCATCTGTTTCCTTCCCCGGGCAGCGCATCCCTTTGCACCCCCTTGCTATGGCGAACGGGTGGTACCAGAACTCAGCGACAGGATGGCCGCATGGTTACAGCCGGCAAACCGGAAAGACGCCCAGATTGTGGTTTCGGCACATAGCCTCGGTGCCGTCCTGGCCATCGCTGCTTTGTTTCATCTGAAGGCGACGTCGCCGGAAACGGACTTTACGCGGATCCGGCTGCTCACCTATGGGGTCCAGCTCCGGTCCTACTTCGGGCGGTTCTTTCCCGAACTGCTGGGACCAGCTGTGGTCAGCACAGTGCCATCGGCAGGTCCAGCCTTACATCGGGCAGATCCGTGGATCACGCAGGTTTCACGGGATTTCGTCCTGGCCAACCAAATGCACGTGACTGAGCACGGGAAATACACACTGGCGTCCCTGCTCAACGGGGATTGGGGCAATGCAGAACCCAGCCCGCCACGAAATCACTGGATCAATATCTGGCGCCGCACCGACTATCTGGGTTTTCCCATCGATTCCTTCTGCACCGGCCCGGGGCAGCGGGACTGCATTGCCGAGGAGTTTGAGCCCGGCGGTTACATGGAGGATGTTGCGACTCACGGGAATTACCTGTCGACGGCTGCGTACACCACGGCCAGGAACGCCCTGATTTCCACTTGATCTGCCGGCTCCGCCGGCTCCGCGGCCGTAACCCGGGGCCTTGCGGTCTGTCGCGCGCGTCACAGATGGCAGGATGGTATGTATGACTTATTCAGCCGCGGAAAACCGCTATGAATCCATGCCCTACCGCCGCGTCGGACGCAGCGGGCTGAAGCTGCCGGCCATTTCCCTTGGCCTGTGGCACAACTTCGGCGACGACAAGCCCTTCGAAGTTCAGCGCGCCATCCTGCGCCGCGCCTTCGACCTGGGCGTCACCCACTTCGACCTCGCGAACAACTACGGACCGCCCTACGGCGCCGCCGAGACCAACTTCGGCCGCCACTTCAAGGACGACTTCAAGCCGTACCGCGACGAACTCATCATCTCCAGCAAGGCCGGCTACGACATGTGGCCCGGACCGTACGGCAACTTTGGCTCCCGCAAGTACCTGCTGGCCAGCCTGGACCAGTCCCTGGAGCGTATGGGCCTGGATTACGTTGACATCTTCTACAGCCACCGCCCGGACCCGGAAACGCCGATGGAAGAGACCATGGGCGCGCTGGACCAGGCAGTCCGCTCGGGCAAGGCGCTGTACGCGGGTATCTCGTCCTACACCCCGGCCCAGACTCTCGAGGCGGCGCGGATCCTGAAGGAACTGGGCACGCCGCTGCTGATCCACCAGCCGAGCTACTCCATGCTGAACCGCTGGACCGAGAACGGCAGCCCCAACCTCTACGAGGCCTTGGAGCAGGTGGACGCCGGCTGCATCGCCTTCTCGCCGCTGGCCCAGGGGATGCTCACGGGCCGCTACCTCAACGGCGTGCCCGCAGACTCCCGGGCAGCGCAGCAGAAGTCCCTGGACGAAGCCATGATCACTCCCGAGAACCTGGACCGTGTGCGCGGGCTCAACCGGATCGCCGAGGGTCGGGGCCAGAGCCTGGCGCAGATGGCGATCGGCTGGATCCTCCGCGATCAGGGCAAGGGCTCCTCCGTGACATCCGCACTCGTCGGCGCTTCCAGCGTCCGGCAACTGGAAGACACCCTGTCCGCCATCAACAACCTGGACTTCACCGCAGACGAGGTCAAGGCCATCGACGAGTTCGCCGTCGAGTCGGACATCAACCTATGGAAGCAGAAGTAACAACCTAACGCTTCAACTGACGGGGGCCGGGAACAATCCCGGCCCCCGCTTGGTTGGGTAAGATGAAAAGGCGCCGAATGGCGCACTGCCAGCGTGCCGCCGTCGTACTTTCCGGTACTGACCGTCCTGGCGGCTGAAGTTGTCTTCAAAGGAGCTCCGTGTCTGCAAATCCGATTCGTGTTGCCATCGTTGGTGTGGGTAACTGCGCCGCCTCGCTCGTCCAGGGCGTGCAGTATTACCGTGACGCCGATCCCCAGGCCACGATCCCGGGTCTGATGCACGTGGAGTTCGGCAAGTACCACGTCAACGATGTCCAGTTTGTTGCCGCTTTTGATGTTGACGGCAAGAAGGTGGGCGTGGACCTCGCCGACGCCATCCTGGCCAGCGAGAACAACACCATCAAGATCGCCGACGTGCCCCCGACAGGTGTGACCGTCCAGCGCGGCCACACCCTCGACGGGCTCGGCAAGTACTACCTCGAGACCATCGAACAGTCCGCCGAAGAGCCCGTGGACATCGTCGCCGCGCTCCGCGAATCCAAGGCAGACGTTATGGTCTGCTACCTCCCGGTTGGTTCCGAGGATGCAGCGCACTTCTACGCGCAGGCTGCCATCGACGCCGGCGTGGCGTTCGTCAACGCCCTCCCCGTGTTCATCGCCGGCACCAAGGAATGGGCCGACAAGTTCACCGCTGCCGGCGTGCCGATCGTGGGCGACGATATCAAGAGCCAGATCGGTGCCACCATCACCCACCGCGTGATGGCCAAGCTCTTCGAAGACCGCGGCGTCACCCTGGACCGCACGTACCAGCTGAACGTCGGCGGCAACATGGACTTCAAGAACATGCTGGAACGCGACCGCCTCGAGTCCAAGAAGATCTCCAAGACCCAGGCCGTGACCTCCAACGTTGAAGCCGACATTGCACCGCGCAACGTCCACATCGGCCCGTCCGACTACGTCCAGTGGCTCGACGACCGCAAATGGGCCTTCGTCCGCCTCGAAGGCCGCAACTTCGGTGACGCCCCCGTATCGCTCGAATACAAGCTGGAGGTCTGGGACTCACCCAACTCCGCCGGCGTGATCATCGACGCCATCCGCGCCGCCAAGATCGGCCTGGACCGCGGCATCGGCGGCCCGCTGCTCTCGGCCTCGAGCTACTTCATGAAGTCCCCGCCGGAGCAGTTCAACGACGACCTCGCCCGTGAAAAGGTCGAGGCCTTCATCCGCGGCGACCTGGAGCGCTAAACGCTCTCTCACCTTTGGTGGGTTTTTGACGGACGCTCTCTCACTTTGGTGGGGGAGCGTCCGGCGTTTAACGCCCCTTGGGACGCTCTCTCACTTTTGGGGCGTTTTTGACGGACGCTCTCGCATTACCTTGAGCGCGAAAAGCCCGACGCGACGGCGGGATCCACCCAGGCGGACCGCAGTTCCCTCTTGATCATCCTGACGGCGCCTTCGAATCCGTCGGCCAGATCTTCCTTATCGAAAAGGAGGACCGTCCAGCCAGCGGCTTCGAAGGTCTTGTCCCGTCGCCGATCACTGAGCTGCTGTTTGGGCATGAGGTGATGGCCGCCGTCGTACTGGATAGCCACGCGCCGACTGCGGTATCCCAGATCCGCCGACGGCGACAGCGGGTCTGCCTCGCGCAACCTGAGCTGAAGCTGGGGCTCGGGCACCCCAGCGTCGAGCATTGCCAGCCTGAGCAGGGTCTCCGGGCCGGAATCCGCTCCCACGCGCATGAGTTCCAGGGCTTCGCGGGCGCGGACGACTCCCTGCAGGTTCTTGTGCCGATTCGTCAGGGCGCGCAATTCCTCAACGGTTGTGAACGGTACGTCGCGGTTTTCAAACGCCTGCCGGGGCAACCGGATCAACTCGTCACCCAGGCATATGAGGTCCTTCAACGGCAGCACGCGGGCCATGTCCAGCCAGGTGCGCGGCCGCGTGCTGATGCGGATTCCGTCAACCGATTCGACCTCGTCATCAGCCGCGGTCACCGTATGTCCGATCACGCCTTTGCGGCGAACGCTCGGCAGGGACCGCCGCTTGCTCAGATGCAGTTCCGTGGAGTCGGAGAGCCACGGTGGAAGGCACGAGCTGCGAAGGCGTGCCGCCGTCACGTGCGAGATCCAGGCACCCGGAGTGGCTGCCGAGAGCGCGCGGGCGGCAGCCTCAAGTTCGAAATCCCAGTCAGCGGGACGGTACAGTCCGCGGCTGACATGCGCGACGTCGGGCCGAAGGAGACGATTCCGAGGGACGCCTTCGACCGTGGCGTCCGTGAGCGTGAACGGGCCGGATGCCAATGTGGCGGGAAGCGCAGTCTGCATGTGCATACCGGCATTGTTCCTCAGAGTCGCCGGGGCCCGCAGAAGTTATCCACAGGTGAGAGAGCGTTGCCTGGAAAGGCCCCAAAGGTGAGAGAGGGTTCGTTTGAACACCCCCATATGTGAGAGAGCGTCCGTGGTGGCGGTAGCGGGATAGGTCAGAAGAGGCCGACCGGGTTGCCGTGCGCGTCGACGTCCATGCGCATCGCGGCGGGCTCTTTGGGCAGGCCGGGCATGGTCATGACGGCACCGGTCAGGGCCACGATGAAACCGGCGCCTGTCTTGGGGATGAGGTCGCGCACATGGATGGTGAAGCCCTTGGGTGCGCCCAGTTGCGAGGCGTCGTCGGTGAAGGAATACTGCGTCTTCGCCATGCACACAGGCATTCCGCCCCAGCCGTTCTTCTCGATGTCAGCCAGCCTTTTGAGTGCCGGCACCGAGAATTCCACGCCGTCTGCCCCGTAGATCTCCTGCACGATCGTACGGATCTTGTCCTCTACTGACAGGTTCAGCGGATACAGATGCCGGAAGTCCGACGGCGCTGCCACCGCGACGGCGACCTTCGCCGCGAGCTCATCGCCGCCGTCGCCCCCGCCGCCTCGGCCCCAGACGTCAGCGACGGCAGCCGGCACCCCCTGCTGCGCACACCAGGCAAGCAGCCACTCCAGCTCTTCGGGCGTGTCCGTGGCGAACTTGTTGATGGCCACCACGGGCGCGATGCCGAACTTCTCGACGTTTTGTAGGTGCCGCTTTAAGTTCCGGACGCCGGCGGCCAGCCCCTCGGCGTTCGGCTCCTTGAGCCGGTCTTTCGGCACGCCGCCATGCATCTTGAGCGCCCGGATCGTCGCCACCACCACGACGGCGGACGGTGCCACGTCCGCGATGCGCGCCTTGATGTCCATGTACTTTTCGGCGCCGAGGTCCGCCCCGAAACCGGCTTCCGTGACCACGATGTCGGCCAACTGCTGCGCGGTTCGAGTGGCGATGAGGGAGTTGCAGCCGTGCGCGATGTTCGCGAAGGGGCCGCCGTGGACCAGGGCGGGCGTCCCCGCGATGGTCTGGACGAGGTTCGGCTTGAGGGCGTCCTTGAGCAGCATGGTCAGGGCGCCCTGGACGTCAAGGTCCGCCACTGTGACCGGCCGGCGGTCGTAGCTGTAGCCGAAGGTGATTCGGCCCAGGCGCTTGCGAAGGTCGTCGAGGTCCGTGGCCAGGCAGAAGACGGCCATGATCTCGGAGGCCGCCGTAATGTCGAAACTGTCCTGGCGCGGCACGCCCTGCGCCGGCCCGCCAAGGCCGATGACCACTTCTCGGAGCGAGCGGTCGTTCATGTCCAGGACGCGTTTAAACGTCATACGCCGCGGATCGATGTTCAGCTCGTTGCCCTGAAAAATGTGGTTGTCCACAAGGGCCATAAGGGCGTTGTTGGCCGCGGTGATCGCGTGGAAGTCACCGGTGAAATGCAGGTTGATCTCGTCCATGGGCAGGACCTGGGAATAGCCGCCGCCGGCCGCACCACCCTTCATGCCCAGGATGGGGCCAAGGGACGGTTCACGCAGCGCGATCATGACCTTATGGCCCGCACGTGCCAGGGAGTCGGCGAGTCCCACAGTGGTGGTGGACTTCCCCTCGCCTGCGGGGGTGGGGGACATGGCCGAGACGAGGACCACTTTGCCGGCGGGCTTCCCCACCGGAATCCGCAGCCGGGCGGGGTCGATTTTCGCCTTGTAACGCCCATACGGTTCCACGGCATCGGCATTGATCCCGGCCCGCTCCGCGATCTCCCCGATGGGCAGGATGGCGGCCTTTTGCGCGATCTCAAGATCGCTAAGGATCTTGTTTTCAGACATCGATGTCCTTTGGCTCTGTGCGGAACACTGTGCGCGACAATCTATCAGCCGACGACTCAGCCGTGAGAGAGGGTTGGGGAAAAACGGCTTAAAGGTGAGAGAGGGTTGGGGGAAAACGGCTTAAAGGTGAGAGAGGGTTGGGGGAAAACGGCTTAAAGGTGAGAGAGGGTTGGGGACGCCGGGGTCAGCCGGCTGGCCAGCTGTTGTTCGACGGCGGCGTGGTACGTTTCCAGCGTGATGGCGGCAGTGCGATTCCACCCGAGGTTCTCCGCCCGGATGGCCGCGGCCCGCCCCATATCGGCGCGGGTGCCCGGATCGTCGTACATGGCTTCGAGCGCGTCCGCCCAGTCCTTGGCATGGTGCCCGTCCACCAGCAGCCCGGTCCGGCCATGGCAGATGGCGCGGGACAGTCCGCCCACACGGGTGCCCACAACGGGCGTCCCGCAGGCTTGGGCCTCAATGGCCACCAGCCCGAACGATTCGCTGTAGGAAGGCATCACCACAACGTCGGCCGCCCGGAACCAGGACGCCAAGTCAGCCGCACTGACCGGCGGAAGGTGCGTGACGACGTCGTCCATTCCAGACTCAGCGATCAGGTGCCGGAGGTTGAAATCCTTGTTCCCGCTGAGGGCGCCCAGGATGGTGAGCCGGAGATCGATCTCGGGCCGCCGGGCGCGCAGCAGGGCCGCGGCCTTGAGCAGGACCTGCGGGCCCTTCAGCCGCTGGATCCGGCCGGCGAACACCAAGTGGAACGTCCCCGGCGAAACACCGCGTTCGGCCCGGGAACGAGCGCGGAACGCGGGTGTAAAGGTGCTGAGGTCCACGCCGGGAGGTGCCACGTCGATGCGGTCGTAATCGGCACCGTAGTGGGACACCAGCTCTTCGGCTTCGGCGGTGGTGTTGGCGATCAGGCGGGCGGCGCCGTCGACGATCCGGTGCTCGCCCTCCTCGCGCCGCCGCGGCTCGGGCTGTTCGCCGGACTCCAGCAGGAGATTCTTGACCTTGGCCATGGTGTGCATGGTGTGCACCAGCGGTACGCCCCAGAGCTCCGAGAGCTCCAGGCCGGCGATTCCGGACACCCAATAGTGCGAATGGATGACGTCGTAGCGGCCGTGCGGCTGGCGCTGGCGGATCTGCTCGATCTCGGCCACCATGTGGTGCAGCAGCCCCGGCAGTTCTTCCTTGGGGATCTTCCGCGGCGGCCCGGCCAGCACGTTGTGGACGCACACGCCGGGGTCCGGATGTTCGACGGCGGCCTGGTTGGCTGACGTGGAGCGCGTGAAGATCTCCACCTCTACGCCGGTCTCGGCGAGCGCGGACGCCAGTTCCCGGATGTAGACGTTCATGCCGCCGGCGTCGCCGGAGCCTGGCTGCTCCATCGGGGAGGTGTGGAGGGAGAGTAACGCGACCCTGCGGATCAATGTCATGGCTTCTCCTTCCCACCGCTGGCGCGGCGTGGGCCCCGCTGTTGCCCACTCGGTAAAACACTACTCCAGCCGCTCCCGGGCGGCCTCCCGGCACGTGGCCGGCTGCTAACGTGGCGCGTGTGAATGCAGCCACAACACCGCACAGTTCCGCGGAATACTCGATCCGCCCCGCCAAGGACGCCGACTGGCCCGGCATGTGGGCCGTACTGGAGCCAGTCATCCGGTCCGGCGAGACGTTCACCTGGGACCGGGACACAACTGAGGCCGACGCCCGGGCCCGCTGGTTCAAGGACGCCCCCGGCCAGGCGTTTGTGGCCGTGACGGCCGACGGCAGCGTGATCGGCACGGGCGAGCTGCATCCCAACCAGGGCGGCGCGGGCAGCCACGTGGCCAACGCCGGCTACATGGTCCACAGCGGCCACGGCGGCAAAGCCGTGGCACGGGCATTGTGCGCCTACTCCCTCGAGGCGGCACGGGATGCGGGCTTCCGGGCCATGCAGTTCAACGCCGTGGTGGAAAGCAATGTCCGCGCGGTGGCCGCCTGGCAGGGGATGGGCTTCGAAATCCTCGCCACCATTCCCGAGGCGTTCAACCACCCGACGCTGGGATACGTGGGCCTGCACGTGATGTACCGGAAGCTCTAGCCGCGCCAAAGCCCGCGCAGTGCAGGGAAGGCGCGCTCGTAGCCGGCCAGCAACGTGGCACCGAGGGCAGGGGAGTCCACCAGGGGATGCCGGCCGAAAGCGTCGACGGCGGCCGCCCGGTCTCCATGCGTCGCTGCGCGGACGGTGAGCCGCTCCACCTCCTTGACCCGCTGGAGGAGCGTGAGTTGCTCCGCTCCCGGAGCTGACTGCGGAAGTGGAACCGCGCCGTCGGGCGTTATGGTGCAGGGGACCTCGACGACGGCGTCCGCCGGCAGTCCCGGAATGGCCGGTTTCGGGGTGGTGCTTCCGGGGGCGGTCGCCCCGACAGGACCGGACGGAAGCGTGTTGGGCGCGTTGAGGATGAGCTGGGCGTCCCCGGCCCCCGCCAACGCGCGCATCACGGCCAGGGCGACGCGTTCGTAGCCGCCGCCGGCGAGGTCGTCCTCGTCGCGCTGCTCACCGTGGGTCCGCGCCTCCGCGAGGTAGCCTTCCTCCCGCGAGCGGCGGGCGGCGTCCCACAATGTGTACGCCTCCGCCCCGGCTGAGGCGAGCCGCGGGTACAGGTCGGCCTGCTGGTGGTGGATGGACTCGCCGCGGGTCTGGGCCATGGAGCGCATGGCCGCGACGGCGCCGTCCCGCTGATAGTAGTAATAGAGGTATTCGTTGGGAAGGGCGCCAAGCTCCGCGAGGAACGGCTGCGGGAACAGCCGGCCTTCCTCGATGGTGTGGAGGGCAACGGGGTCTGACAGCAGGCCGGGAAGCACATCCCGGCCGCCGGACTCCAGCCGGTACAGCCAGCCCAGATGGTTCAGCCCGTAGTAGCCCACGCCGTCGAGCCTTCCGTCCTGCAGCGGAATCCCGACGGCGTTCGCGGCCCGGTGCACCAGCCCGCCCGCCGAATCGCAGATCCCGATGACCCTCCGGCCGAGGACAGGCAGCAGGGCCTCGGTGACCATGCCGGCCGGGTTGGTGAAGTTGATCAGCCAGGCGTCCGGGCAGAACTCCCGCATCTGCCGCGCCAGGTGCAGCATCTCTGGGATGGTGCGCAGGGCGTACGAGATGCCGCCCGCGCCGGTGGTCTCCTGGCCTAGCAGGCCAAGGTCCTGGGCCACGCGTTCGTCCTTGATCCGGCCGGCCGTACCGCCGGGACGGATGGCGGCGAAAACCAGGTCGGTACCCGCCAGGGCCTCCGGCAGGGACGTGGTGGTGCGCACGGCGGGGGGCTGGACACCTGCGTTCGGGCCGCGGTAGGGGCCGCCGTCGGATTCGGGCATGGCGCGCAGAACCGCGCTGATGGCGCTGAGGCGGGCGGGATCGACGTCGAACAGCACCAGTTCGCTGACCAGCCCCGCAAACGCGCCGGACGCCAACGCCCGGTAGACAAGCGGCACGCGGAATCCGCCGCCGCCGGCAATCATGAGCCGCATAGTCAGCAGTCTAGGGGGCCGCCGGGCGCGCCCCTACCGTGGGGCCGCGGCAGGGCGTAGTGTGCCGGACATGGACGCCATCCCGGACCGCCGCTTCGATCCGCTCTCAACCGTCCGCGCACCGTCCGACGGCGGGTTCGACCTGCTGCTGGCCGGCACGGTTTTCCAGGACATCATCTTCACCGGATTGCCGCACGCGCCAGAGCCGGGCACGGAAATCTGGAGCGAGGGCATGGGCAGTTGCCCCGGCGGCGTCGCGAACCAGGCAATTGCGGCGGCGAGGCTGGGATTGCGCACGGGACTGGCAGCCGCCTTCGGCGACGACGGCTACGGCGACTACAACTGGAAAATCCTGGCCGGGCAGGAACACGTGGACCTGAGCCTGTCGCGCCGCATCCCGGGGTGGCATTCCCCGGTCACCGTCTCGCTCAGCGTCCACAACGACCGTTCCCTGGTGACGCATGGCCACCCGGCCCCCGTGACGTCGTCGGAACTGATCGGTTCGCCGCCGCAGGCGCTCGCCGGCGTTGCCGCGTTGGACGCTGAGATCGAGCCGTGGGCGGTGGCCGCGCACCAGGCAGGGGTCAAGCTGTTCGGGGATGTGGGCTGGGATCCCAGCGGGGAGTGGGCTCCGGTGCGGCTGGAGAACCTGCAGTATTTCCATGCTTTCCTGCCCAACCAGCGTGAGGCCATGGCGTTCACGGGGAAGGACAATCCGTGGTCCGCGCTGTATGCGCTGGCGGACCGCGTGCCCGTGGCCGTGGTGACGCTCGGTGCGCAAGGTGCCATGGCCGTGGACTCAGAAACCGGGGAGGAAGAGTGGGTGCCGTCGTTGCCGGTGGCCGCCTACGATCCCACCGGGGCCGGCGACTGCTTTGACGCGGCCTTCATCGTGGGGAGCCTGGCCGGCTGGCCGCTGGGCAACCGGCTCCGGTTCGCCAACCTCTGCGCCTCCCTTGCCGTGCAGGAGGTGGGCGGTTCGCTGGCAGCGCCCGGCTGGGGAGACATCGCCGACTGGTGGAAGCGGGCCAACTCCCGGCCCGAACGCCAGAGCAGCCAGTGGCTTCGCCGCTTCGGTTTCCTGGCGGACATTATCAGCGACGTCCCGCTGGCAGCGCAGCGCCGCGCCACCGCCACCATCGCGCACCTGTCCGACGCCTGACGGCTGTGCCCGGGCGCCCAGGCGCCCTGGCGGCGCGATTATCCCGCCCCGAGCCCCCGCACTAGACTCACTAACGTGACTTATCCCGTAACAACCGGTGACTTCCGCGCGGCCTCAGGACCTGATCCTCGGTACGAGCGGTCCGCCGTCATTGACCTGGACGCCATCCGCCACAACGTGCGGCGGCTGGCAGACGCGGCCTCACCTGCGAAGGTCATGGCCGTGGTGAAGGCCGACGCCTACGGACACGGCGCGGTTCCGGTGGCCCGGGCCGCCCTCGAAGCCGGCGCATCCTGGCTGGGGGTCGCACATATCTCCGAGGCGCTGGCACTGCGGGCCGCGGGCATCGACGCCCCCCTGCTGGCCTGGCTGCACACGGCGGAAAGCAACTTCGCCGCAGCGGTGGCTGCCGGCGTCGACATCGGCTGCTCCGGCTGGGAACTGGACCGGATTGTGGCCGCCGCGCGTGACCAGGAACGTCCCGCACGGATCCACCTGAAAGTGGACACGGGCCTGGGCCGGAACGGCGTAGCGCTCGATGCCTGGGACCAGCTGCTGGGCGAAGCCATGGAGTACCAGGACCAGGGCCTCCTGCGCGTGGTGGGCATCTTCTCCCACCTGTCCGTGGCGGATGAACCCGAACGGCCGGAAACCGATGAACAGCTGGCGGCCTTCCGCGAGGTGCTGGCTGTGGCGGAGGACGCCGGGGTGGACCCCGAAGTCCGTCACCTGGCCAACACCCCGGCCACGCTGTCCCGCCCCGATACTCACTTTGACCTGGTCCGCGTGGGCCTGGGCATCTACGGCCTCTCGCCCTTTGAAGGCCAGACGTCCGCCGAACTGGGCCTCCGGCCCGCGATGACATTGCGCACGCTGGTGTCCCAGTGCAAGCAGGTCCCCGACGGGCAGGGCGTCTCGTACGGCCTGCGCTACCGGACCAGTGGCCCCAGTACCCTGGCGCTGATTCCCCTGGGCTATGCCGACGGTGTGCCCCGCGTTGCCACCGGCGGTCCCGTCCGGGTGGCCGGCCGGACCTACCCCGTGGTGGGCCGGATCGCCATGGACCAGATGGTCATCGACCTCGGCAACATCGGCCCCGCCGGCGCAGACCTCGTCGGTGCCGAAGCGGTGCTGTTCGGCAACGGGGACGACGGCGGTCCCACGGCGGATGACTGGGCGGTCGCCGCCGGCACCAACAACTACGAGATCGTGACGCGGATCAGCCCGCGGGTGCCGCGCCGGTTCATCAACGACAGTCCCGCCGTCGGGCAGACAGCACCGTGAGCGTGCTCCCGGCAGAGATGCCAACCTGGGAACAGACGCTGAGAGTCACGACGGCGGATGAGACTCACGCGCTCGCCGCCGCTTTGGGGGCGGAGCTGCAGGCCGGGGACCTGTTGGTACTGACCGGCGAGCTGGGTGCCGGGAAAACCACCTTCACGCAGGGCCTTGGCGAAGGCCTCGGCGTGCGCGCGGGCATCATCTCGCCTACCTTTGTCCTGGTCCGCATCCACCCCAACCTGCCCGACGGCCCGCGGCCAGGCGGCCCGGACCTGGTGCACGTGGACGCGTACCGGCTCGGATCGGCGTCGGAAATCGACGACATTGACCTGGAAAACACGCTGGACTCGTCCGTGACCGTGGTGGAGTGGGGCCGCGGCCGGGTGGAGCACCTGAGCGAAAGCCGGCTGGAAGTGGACCTGCACCGCGCGATCGGGCTGGAACCGATCGGGCTGGCGGGGGCGGCGGAAGCGGCGGCACGGGAACCCAACCCCGCCCACACCGAAATCCTGGACTTCGACACCGAGGACCTCGACGAACCCCGCACCATCGTGCTGCGCGGGTTTGGTCCCCGCTGGAGCACCAAGCCTGCTCTGGGCGGCGCCTTCGAAGGGACACCGTGATGCTTATTCTCGCCATCGACACCTCCGCCGTGGCCAGTGCGGCGCTGGTCTCGGACGACGCCCTCGAAGGCGTGGTGGCCAGCTTCTCCACCGAGGACACGCGCAGCCACGCCGAAGTGCTTGCACCCGGCATCGAGGACCTGCTGGCCTCTGCGGGCGTCACCGGCGGGGACATTGACGCGATCGTGACAGGGGTGGGCCCCGGCCCGTTCACCGGCCTGCGCTCGGGGATCGCAACCGCCCGGACGCTCGCCTTCGTCTGGGACAAACCGCTGTACGGGCTGATGAGCCTGGACGCCGTGGCACTGGAAGTGGCTGAGTCCACCGATGCCGCGGCCGAATTCCTGGTGGTCACGGACGCCCGGCGTAAGGAGGTCTACTGGGCGCGGTACAGCCTCGCCGACGGCCAGTTGCCGCAGCTCGAGGACGGCCCGCACGTCAGCTTCGCGGCCGACTTGCCGGACCTCCCGGCCTACGGCGCCGGCGCCGGACTCTACAGTGACGTGCTGCGCGCAGACCCCGGCTTCAGCAACGAGCAGCCCGACGCCCTCTACCTCGGACAATTCGCTTTGGCCCGGCTCGCCGCCGGCGGGCAGCTGCTCGACTCCACACCCCTGTACCTCCGCGAATCCGACGCCCAGGTCCCCGGCCCGCGGAAGCGGGCCCTGTGAGCATGCCCACCAGCGCTGACGGCGTGGTCTTCCGGGACATGACCCTGGAGGACGTGCCCGCCGTGGACGCCCTCGAACAGAGGCTGTTCCCGGCTGACGCCTGGCCGCTGCACATGTTCCTGTCCGAACTTTCCCAGCACGAAACCCGCCGCTACCTGGTGGCGGAAAGCGGCGGGGACATTGTGGGCTACGCCGGCCTGATGTGCATCGAGCCCATCGCGGATGTCCAGACCATCGCCGTCGTGCCTGAATTCGAAGGCCGGGGCATCGGCTCAACGCTCCTGGCCCGGCTGATTGAGGAAGCCCGGCACCGCGGTGCCGCGGACGTCCTCCTGGAGGTCCGCGCGGACAATCCCCGGGCGCAGCAGCTGTACGTGCGGTTCGGTTTCGAACAGATCCACGTCCGCCGCGGGTACTACCGCGACGGGGTTGACGCCCTCATCATGCGGCTGGCGTTGGTCCCCGACGACGCACCAGCCGACCCCGCACCAGCTCACGCACCAGCCCCCGAACCCACAACAGAAGCAGGCAAGGCATGAACCGCTCGCAGCCCCTGGTGCTGGGCATCGAATCCTCCTGCGACGAAACCGGCGTCGGCATCGTCCGCGGCACCACGCTCCTCACCAACACCGTGTCCTCCTCGATGGACGAGCACGTCCGCTTTGGCGGTGTAATCCCCGAGATCGCCTCCCGCGCACACCTTGATGCCTTTGTGCCCACTCTGCGGCAGGCCCTGGCCGACGCCGACGTGACGCTCGAGGACGTGGACGCCATCGCCGTCACTTCCGGGCCCGGGCTAGCGGGCGCCCTCATGGTGGGGGTCTGCGCCGCGAAGGCCCTGGCCGTGGCCACCGGCAAGCCGCTCTACGCCATCAACCACCTGGTGGCGCATGTCGGCGTCGGGCTGCTGGACGGAAACCCCGACGGCGGTGCTGCCGCCCGCCCCGCGGCAGGGCTCGGTCATGGCGGCAGTCTCCCGGAGAACCTGGGTGCCCTGCTGGTCTCCGGCGGGCACACCGAGATCCTGAAGATCAACAGCATCACCAGTGACGTCCAGCTCCTCGGCTCCACCATCGACGACGCCGCCGGCGAGGCATACGACAAGGTGGCCCGCATCCTGGGCCTTGGCTACCCGGGCGGCCCGGCCATCGACAGGCTGGCCCGTACAGGCAACGCCAAAGCCATCCGCTTTCCGCGCGGCCTCAGCCAGCCCAAGTACATGGGCACTGCCGAGGAACCGGGAAAGCATCGCTACGACTGGTCCTTCAGCGGCCTGAAGACGGCGGTGGCGCGGTGTGTCGAGCAGTTCGAGGCCCGCGGCGAAGACGTGCCGGTGGCCGACATCGCCGCAGCTTTTCAGGAAGCAGTGGTGGATGTGATCACGTCCAAGGCCGTCCTGGCCTGCCGGGAGCATGGCATCGAGGACGTGTTGCTGGGCGGGGGAGTGGCGGCCAACTCCAGGCTGCGCGAACTCACCGGCCAGCGTTGTGCGTCAGCCGGAATCAGACTCCACGTGCCACCGCTTGACCTGTGCACGGACAACGGCGCCATGGTGGCGGCCCTCGGTGCGCAGCTGGTGATGGCCGGGATCGGGCCCAGCGGCATCCGCTTCGCGCCGGACTCGTCGATGCCGGTCACCGCGGTGTCCCTGCCCGCCTGAAGGCAGTTAGCCCGGCGAACCGTCGCGGGGCACTTTGGGGGAGCCGCCGTCGTAAATCACGACCGCGGCCGGCGTGTCCGTGTCGAAGTGCCCCGTTTCGGGAGCGGACAGGTCAGGCGGTCGGGCCGTTCCGCATCTGCTTGACCAGGTCCAGCACCACGGCCTGCAGGTCGCCGCCGTGCTCTGCTGCGACGCGGCGCTGCCGCTGGTACCCGGCGCCGCGGCGGATGATCTTCTCGACGTCGGCCAGTTCGTCGGGGCAGCCGAGCTTCGCTGCCACCGGCTCAAGCCGGTTCAGGGTCTCCAGGAGGTGGTCTGTGACCAGCTTTTCGTTGCCGGCGGCGTCGAGGATGATGATGGCCTCCATGCCGTAGCGGGCGGCACGCCACTTGTTCTCCTGGATGTGCCACGGCGGCATGGTGGGGATGGTCCCGCCGCCGTCCAGCGTGGTGGAGAATTCATCCACGAGGCACTGGGTGAGCGCGGCAATGGCGCCCACCTCTTCCAGGGTGGCCAGGCCGTCGCAGATGCGCATTTCGATGGTGCCGAGGTTGGGAACGGGCCGGATGTCCCAGCGGATCTCGGACAGGGTGTCGATCACGCCGGTGGTGAACATGTCCTGGACGTAGGACTCGTATTCATCCCAGGACGGGAACTGGAAGGGCAGGCCCGCCGTCGGCAGTTGCTGGAACATCAGGGCGCGGTGCGATGCGTAGCCGGTGTCCTCGCCGCCCCAGAACGGGCTCGACGCCGAGAGTGCCTGGAAGTGCGGGAAGTAGTTGACCAGGCCGTCCAGCACGGGGAGTGCCTTTTCGCGCCGGTCGAGGCCCACATGGACGTGCACGCCGTAGATGACCATCTGCCGGCCCCACCACTGGGTGCGGTCGATCAGCTTGGCGTACCGGGCCTTGTCCGTCACGGGCTGCAGCTGCGGCGGGCTGAACGGGTGGCTGCCGGCGCAGAAAACCTCCACGCCCATGGGGTCGGTGATTTCGCGCACCGCGGCCAGGGACCGGCTGAGGTCTTCCTTGGCTTCGGCGGCGGTCTCGCAGATGCCAGTGACCAGTTCCACGGTGTTGAGCAGGAGTTCCTGCTTGATGTGCGGGTGTTCGTCGTCTTCGTTGAGTTCGGGGTGCTTGGCAACCACGCCGCTGAGTACTTCGTTGGCCACTGATGCCAGTTCGCCGGTCTGGCCGTCCACCAGGGCGAGCTCCCATTCCACACCAAGAGTTGATTGCTTCGATGAAGCGAAATCAATCTTCATGCGTTCCCCTAACTGTTCAGATATCCCTGGGCACGCGCCGCATTCAAGTCTAATGCAGGGGTAGCATCGTCTTGATGGCCTTGTTCCTTTGGACCCGTGACAGTATTCACAAAACCACCCTCCTTATTGCGGCCGCTGCGGTGGCCGCCCTGACTGCCTGCACGGCGGTTCCCGCCACCGCCCCGGCGACCTCCGGCCCTGCGCCGGCCGCAACCCCGGAATCAGGGCGGCCGACGACGGCACCTCCGTCCGCTTCTCCCTCACCCGACCCCGGGCTGCTGCCGCTGGGCTGGGGCCCCGAGCAGCGGGACCAGGATGTCGCCGCGGCCGCCGTGGCGGCGATGTCGGTGGAGGAGAAGGCCGGCCAGGTGCTGATGCCCGTGTACGCCGGCACGGACGCCGAAGCCCAGGCCGCCACCATTGAACGCCTCCATCTGGCCGGGTCCATCATTATGGGCGACAACATTCCGCTCGACGCGCGTGGTCAGGCGGATCCCGCTGCCATGACTGCTGTCAACGCCCGGCTGGCCCAGGCCGCCAAGGCCGACGGCAGGCCTTGGCCCGGGCTTATCGGCGTGGACCAGGAAGGCGGGATCGTCGCGCGGCTGGGTGCGCCCCTGACCGAATGGCCAACCGCCCTGAGCTACGGGGCTGCCGGCAATGCGCCACTCGCCAAGGACGCCGGCCGCGCTCTGGCCGCGGAGATCGTGTCGCTGGGCTTCACCGTGGACTTCGCCCCCGACGCGGACGTGACCATCGGCCCAGCAGATCCCACCATCGGTGCCCGGTCAATGTCCGGCAACCCGGATGCAGCGGGAGCACTGGCGGTGGCGTTTTCCCAGGGCATGCAGGAGGCCGGCGTCCTGCCCGCCGTCAAGCATTTCCCCGGCCACGGCTCCGTCACCGTTGACTCGCACCAGGACCTCCCGGTGCAGCCCGCGGGTATCTCGGAGCTCGAGGCCCGGGACTGGAAGCCGTTCCGGGCGGCCATCGCCGCCGGTATGCCGATGGTCATGACCGGGCACATCGCCGTACCGGCCTTGGAACCCGGCGTCCCGGCGTCGTTGTCCGGCCCCACCTATGCCGCCCTGCGCGGCATGGGCTTCAAGGGTGTGGCGGTGACCGATGCCCTCAACATGGGCGCAGTCCAGCAGCAATACCCGGGCGGCTCCGCAGCAACGGCGGCGCTCGCCGCGGGCGCGGACCTGCTCCTGA
Source organism: Arthrobacter sp. Soil762 (assembly GCF_001428335.1). GTDB lineage: Bacteria > Actinomycetota > Actinomycetes > Actinomycetales > Micrococcaceae > Arthrobacter. The sequence continues at coordinate 244,224 of NZ_LMSG01000012.1, read as the reverse complement.
TGCCCACGGACGTGGGGCAGGCCCACGCAGCCATCGTGAGCGCTGTCGCGGCCGGAACACTGCCGGTGGCGCGCCTGGACGAAGCAGCTGTCCGAGTGGCCACCATGATGACCTGGCGCGGCCGCGTCACGTCGCCGCCCGCCGGCTCGGCCGCTGCCGGCGCAGCCCCCGGCAGCGGCGCCGACATCTCGGCGCGGGTCTCGGCGGCCGCAGTCACCGTGCTGTCCGGACACTGCGGCGCGCCAATCGTCGAGGGAAGCATCCGGATTGCCGGCGGATCAGCGCAGGACAGGGCCCGGTTCGAGGCGGCGGCAGCGAAGGCCGGGCTCGGCACAGGGGCCGGACCCCTCGTCAGCCTCATCGGTTACGCCGGTCTGCCGGTCGGAGGCGACATCGCCGTGGCCCTGGATGCGCCCTGGCCGCTGCAGGATTCCAGCGCGCCGGTCAAGATTGCGCTGTACGGCCGGACACAGGGTGCCTTTGACGCCCTCGTTGCCGTGCTGGCAGGCAATGCGACGGCCCCGGGAAAACTGCCCGCCGCCGTCGGAAGCTATCCGGCTGGGACGGGCTGCCCGTAACGTGGCCCGCAACAGATCGCCGAAACGGGCAACGGCTGTTTAATGGACAGGTGCCCATTCTGAATAAAGACATGACCTTGTGTATTTCGCTGTCGGCCCGGCCCAGCAACAACGGGACACGGTTCCACAACCACCTCTACGACCAGCTGGACCTGAACTGGATCTACAAGGCCTTCGCCCCCACCGACCTGGCCCAGGCGATCGCCGGCGTCAGGGGCCTGGGAATCCGCGGCTGTGCGGTGTCCATGCCGTACAAGGAGGACGTGATGGCCCTCGTGGACGAGCTGGATCCTTCCGCTAAAGCCATCGATTCGGTCAACACGATCGTCAACACCGACGGGCGTCTGTTGGCCTACAACACGGACTACACCGCCATCGAGCAGCTCCTCGCCGGCAACGCCGTGCCCACGGACTATTCGGTGCTGGTCCAGGGCGCCGGCGGCATGGCCAAGGCCACGGTCGCCGCCCTGCGGGACGCCGGCTTCACGGACGTCACCGTCATCGCCCGGAACGAAGACACCGGCCGGGCGCTCGCTGAGCAGTACGGGTTCCAGTGGCGGGCAACGCTCGACGGCGGGACGGCGGACCTGATCATCAACGTCACCCCCATCGGTATGCAAGGCGGTCCGGAAGTGGACTCGCTGTCCTTCCCGGAAGATGCGATCGCGGCAGCCAAAGTGGTGTTCGACGTCGTGGCGCTGCCCGCGGAGACGCCGCTGATCAAGGCGGCCCGCGGCGCCGGGAAACAGGTCATCACGGGGGCCGAGGTGGCCACCATCCAGGCGCTCGAGCAGTTTGTGCTCTACACCGGTGTCCGGCCCACCGACGAGCAGGTCCGGGCCGCCGAGGACTTCATGCGCGCCCAGTAAGGCCGCGTCTCAGGACGGTTAGCTGCGTTAGACAGGTTCCACCGAGATGGCCACCCGGTCCTCCCCAATGCGGGTCAGGACGAGGGTGGCTGTTTTTTGGCCGGCCTTTTTCCCGGCCACCTTGCTTCCGGCGAACAGCTGCTTGCGCAGTTCCTCCGGAGTTACCGAGGTGCCGCGCTTTTTGATGTCCAGCACCGTGATGCCGTTCTCCTTCACCCAGGCCTTGAGCGCCTTGACGTTGTACGGCATCACTTCCAGGACCTTGTAGGCGCGGGCGAACGGCGTGTCCACCAGCTCCGGAGCGCAGATGTAGGCGATGTGCTCGTCCAGAAGGTGCCCGCGCAGTTGAAGCGCGACGTCGGCCACCAGTCCGGCGCGGATCACCGCGCCATCGGGCTCATACAGGTAGCCCTCTGCCGGACCCACCGGCGCGGCGGGACCGCCGTCGAAGTCTTCAGCGCTGGTCAGCTCGGCGGCACCCTGCGGGCCGAGCAGCAGCGCCGCGCGGCGGATTCCCGGCCTGCGCACGGAGTTGAACCACAGAGCCACCTCGGTGACGTCGCCACCCACCGATACCCACTGCGCTTCGCAGCCGGCGGGAACTGACTCGTGCGGCATGCCGGGGCCCATTTTGACGCCAACGGCGCGCCCGGTGGCGGCGAGTGATTCCACAAAGGACAGCGGCGGTGAAAACGCCTCAGGATCCCAGATCCGCTTGGTACCCGACGTGGAGGTGACGCGGCGTGCGGGATCCAGCCAGACGCCGTCGACCCCGTCCAGGGGAACGGTGGTGGCGTCCGAATGCACCACCGTGGCGTTCGGGAAGGGGATGAGGTTGACCGTGGCGCAGGCGGCCGTGGTTTCGTCCATTTCCACGGCCGTGACGGTGATGTCCATCGATGCCAGTGCCAGGGAGTCCGCGGCAAGGCCGCACCCGAGGTCGGCCACGTGGCGGACGCCGGCCTGGGCAAAGCGCTCGGCATGCCTGGCTGCAACCGTGAGTCGCGTGGCCTGTTCCAGCCCGGCCTGCGTGAAGAGCATGCTCCGGGCGAACTCGCCGAACTTCAGCTCGGCCTTGGTGCGGAGCCGGGACTGGGTGAGGACGGCGGAGACCAGCGCGGGGGAGTGCCCGGCCTTGCGGAGGGCCGCGTTGAGTTCGAAGGACTTGTCCTCGCGGTACGGGCCCAGGGACGCCAGGAGCTCCCAGCCTTCGCTGGTGAGCAGTGGGGCGATCTGGTCCTGCGGTGCTTGAGCCATGGGTTCAAGCCTAGTGGAGGTGGCCCGGCGGCCAGATCCGGCTAGGGTTGAAGGCATGGAAGACAGCGCAGGCACCCAGCCGTCCGGACTACCCCAAACCAGCAACCCGGACCTGGTGAAGTTCGCCCGCCCCGCGCTGATTGCAGGATCCGCAGTGGCCGTGGTCTGCGTCGCGCTGCTGGTGATCATCTTCTTTCTGGACACGTTCAACGCCACTGTGTATTCCGTGGGCGGCAAGGACATCCAGGACGCTACGGACGAGGCACAGGAGATCCGCGGCCTTTATGCCGGGGCACGCGTAGGCGGCATCATCCTGCTGGTGGCCTCGATGCTGGCTGCCGTGGGCGGCGCCGTGGTGCTGTATCTGCGGCGGGGAACCTTCAGTGAAGGGGACGACGGCGACGAGGACGTCGATCTCGAGGACCTCACCGGCCGGTAACAGGCTGTTCGCCGGAGACATAATTCTGGCACTCACCTTGACCGAGTGCTAACCAGTACATAGAGTCATCATTAGCACTCTCCCTAGGAGGGTGCTAACACATGACGAGCTGCCAGCCAGGCTGCTGCCGGCACCGCGACGACGGTTTGCCAGCCACGGCGAAGCGGCTCAACTGTCCACAAATTTCGCTGACGTAGAAGGAGAGGTCCGAGTGTCGGTCTCTATTAAGCCTCTTGAGGATCGTATTGTTGTCCGCCCGCTCGAAGCCGAGCAGACCACGGCTTCCGGCCTGGTTATCCCGGACTCCGCACAGGAGAAGCCGCAGGAGGGTGAAGTTGTTGCAGTAGGCCCCGGCCGCTTCGAAGACGGCAACCGCGTCCCTGTCGACGTAGCCGTTGGCGACGTCGTTATCTACTCCAAGTACGGTGGAACCGAAGTCAAGACCGGTGGCAACGAGTACCTCGTGCTGTCCGCCCGCGACGTTCTGGCGATCGTCGTAAAGTAACTCTTTGGATCCCCGTGCCGCTGTTCCGTCCCTGACTGAACAGCAGCGCGGGGTTCTGTCTTTGAAAGGACAAAACCATGGCAAAGCAGCTTGCGTTTAACGACGCTGCACGCCGGTCGCTTGAAGCCGGCATCGATAAGCTCGCCAACACTGTCAAGGTGACGCTCGGCCCCCGCGGCCGCAACGTTGTCCTCGACAAAAAGTGGGGGGCACCCACCATCACCAATGACGGCGTCACCATCGCCCGCGAAATTGAGCTTGATGACCCCTACGAGAACCTTGGCGCGCAGCTGGCCAAGGAAGTAGCCACCAAGACCAACGACGTTGCCGGCGACGGCACCACCACGGCCACCGTGCTCGCCCAGGCCCTGGTCAAGGAAGGCCTGCGCAACGTTGCGGCGGGCGCCGCTCCGGGCCAGATCAAGCGTGGCATCGAGGTTTCCGTAGAAGCCATTGCAGCCCGCCTGCTCGAGAACGCCCGCCCGGTTGAAGGCACGCAGGTTGCCAGCGTGGCAGCCATCTCGGCCCAGAGCGACGAAATCGGCGAGCTCCTCGCCGAGGCATTCGGCAAGGTCGGCAAGGATGGTGTGATCACCATCGAGGAGTCCTCCACCACGCAGACCGAGCTCGTCCTCACCGAAGGCATGCAGTTCGACAAGGGCTACCTGTCCCCGTACTTCGTGACCGACTCCGAACGCCAGGAAGCCGTCCTCGAAGACGCCCTTATCCTGATCAACCAGGGCAAGATCTCCTCCGTGCAGGATTTTCTGCCGCTGCTGGAGAAGGCGCTGCAGAGCTCCAAGCCGCTCTTCATCATTGCCGAAGACGTTGAGGGCGAGGCCCTGTCCACGCTGATCGTCAACCGTATCCGCGGCACGCTGAACGTTGTTGCCGTCAAGGCTCCGGGCTTCGGCGACCGCCGCAAGGCCATGCTTCAGGACATCGCCACCCTCACCGGTGCGCAGGTCATCTCCGCGGAACTGGGCCTCAGCCTGGATTCGGTTGGCCTTGAGGTGCTGGGTACCGCCCGCCGCATCACGGTCACCAAGGACAACACCACCATCGTTGACGGTGCCGGTTCCGCAGAAGACGTCGCAGCCCGGGTTGCCCAGCTGCGCGCCGAGCTGACCCGCACCGACTCCGACTGGGACCGCGAAAAGCTCCAGGAGCGCCTGGCCAAGCTGGCCGGCGGCATCGGTGTCATCAAGGTCGGCGCAGCCACCGAAGTTGAGCTGAAGGAAAAGAAGCACCGCATCGAAGATGCAGTGTCCTCCACCCGCGCCGCCCTTGAAGAGGGCATCGTGGCCGGTGGCGGTTCCGCACTGATCCACGCACTGAAGGCCCTCGACGAGGATCCTGCAGTCAAGGCACTCGAAGGCGACGCCGCCGCTGCTGTGGGCATCGTCCGCCGCGCGCTGGTCCAGCCGCTTCGCTGGATCGCCCAGAACGCCGGTTTCGACGGCTACGTTGTCACCGCCAAGGTTGCAGAGCTCGAAACCAACAACGGCTTCAACGCCAAAACGGGCGAGTACGAGGACCTGATCGCCGCCGGTGTCATCGACCCGGTCAAGGTCACCCGTGCAGCACTGCGCAACGCGGCATCCATCGCTGCGCTGGTTCTCACCACCGAGACCCTCGTAGTGGAGAAGCCCGCAAACGAAGACGAGCACGCAGGCCACAGCCACTAATCCCCACCGTCCCCCTCACCTCGCTTCGCTCGGTCAGGGAACCCGGACGGCGTGGGCCCTGCATTAGGTCTCCACACAAAGAACCGGTCCAGCTTCGGCTGGGCCGGTTCTTTGTGTTCACAGCTCACTCGCGGCCCTCTTTCCCGCGCTACGCGCCCGGCATGTCCTGCGTCTTGACGTCGCCCGCGCGCTCGTAGACCAGCGACACCGCCCCCTTCGGGAAGGTGCGCGCCGGCTCGACGAGACGGAAGGAGGCGGGGATAGTCCCGGCGTCGAAGAGGCGCTTGCCCTGCCCGAGGGTGACCGGATAGAGCCAGAAGTGCAGGCGGTCGATCACGTCTGCCGCCAGCAGGGAACGGATGAGGACGCCGCTGCCAAACATGTGCACCTGGTCGTACTCCTCACGGAGCCGACCCGCGGCCGCGGCATCCGGCAGCACCGTGGTGCCCGCCCAGCTCGGAGCGGTCAGCGTGCTGGAGACGACGAACTTGGGCACCCGGTTGAGCGTGCTGCCGACGTCGTCAGACTGGTGCGGCCAGTAAGCCGCGAAGATGTCGTAGGTCTTCCGGCCGAGAAGCAGGGCGTCAATGAGGCCGACCTCGGCGCCGATGGCGGCATCGGCCTCGTCATCTGACACCGGCGCCTGCCAGCCACCGAAGGCGAAATCGCTCTCGGTGTCCTCTTCGCGACCGCCGGGCGCCTGGTAGACGCCGTCGAGGGTGATGAACAGGTTCGCGACGATGATGCCCACGCGTCCATTCTGGAACGGCGTCCCGGTGCTGTCCAGCGTTCGCGTTCTTCACTGTCCAGCGTCGGCGGGCGTGGCAGACTGATGCCATGCTGCTCGACGAGCTTGTGAAAACCACGGATGCCGTCGCGTCGACCCGCTCCCGACTCGCAAAGGTCGACGCACTGGCCGACCTGCTGCGCCGGCTCGAGCCCGCGGACATCGCGGCCGCCGTCGGGCTGCTCATCGCCAAGCCGCGACAGGGCCGTGTCGGGATCGGCTGGCGCGGTATGACAGCAGCCATGGGGGAGCCAGCCGCCGAACCGAGCCTGACTGTGGCCGACCTCGATGCTGCGCTGGATCGGCTGCTCGTCACCGCAGGCGCTGGATCAGCCGCGGAGCGCGCCGCGACCCTCCGGTTGCTCACGGCGGCAGCCACCGAGCGCGAGCAAGCTTTCATCGCCGGCGTGCTGCTTGGTGAATTGCGTACCGGTGCGCTTGAGGGGGTGCTGACGGATGCCGTTGCCCGCGCCGCCGATCGGCCGGTCGACGCCGTACGCCGCGCGGCGATGCTCTCCGGCGATCTCGGCGAGACCGCACTGCTGGCGATCACGGGCACCGCAGCAGAGCTTGACGCCGTCGGCCTGGTCGTCGGCCGCCCCGTGCAGCCCATGCTCGCCGCAACTGCGGCCAGCGCTACCGCGGCGCTGGAGGTCACGGGGGAGGCGTCCGTGGAATACAAGCTCGACGGCGCGCGCATCCAGGTGCATCGCGTCGGCGACGATATTCGCATCTACACCCGCACCCTGGCCGAGGTGACCCACCGGCTGCCGGAGGTGGTGGAGGTGGTGCGCGGACTGCCGGTATGCGACGTGATTCTCGACGGCGAGACACTCGCGCTCGACGAGGATGGCGGGCCGCGGCCGTTCCAGGAGACCATGTCGCGGTTCGGGACGGATGCGGTGCGGGCCACGGTGTTGCATCCGTGGTTCTTCGACGTACTGCACATCGACGGGCGCGACCTGCTCGAGGAGCCGCTGTCGACGCGCATCGGCGTGCTCGAGCGCATCGCCCCGGAACACCGGATCCCGGGGGAAATCACGGCGGACGCGGCCGTCGCGGAGCGAGTGTCGCGCGACGCGCTCGCCGCGGGCCACGAGGGCGTGGTGGTGAAAGCTGTTGGATCGGCCTACGCTGCCGGCCGGCGTGGTTCCAACTGGATCAAGGTGAAGCCGGTGCTCACCTACGACCTTGTGGTGCTCGCGTGCGAGTGGGGCTCGGGACGGCGCACTGGGCTGCTGTCCAACCTGCACCTCGGCGCCCTGGACCCGGCCGGAGAGTTTGGTGAACCCGGCGGTTACGTGATGGTGGGCAAGACGTTCAAGGGCCTCACCGACGCGCTGTTGCGCTGGCAGACCGAACGGTTCCAGGAGATCGAGATGCGGCGCACGGCCGGCACCGTCTGGCTGGAGCCGGTCACCGTCGTCGAAATAGCCATCGACGGGGTTCAGCAGTCCTCGCGCTATCCGGGCGGAATCGCGCTGAGGTTCGCACGCGTCAAGCGCTACCGCGACGACAAGACAGCCGCGGAGGCCGACACCATCCAGACGCTGCGCGCGCTGCTGCGTTCGTAGTTGTGCCGCTTCTCCACCGGGCGTACCGTGGCGCTTAAGTACCGCCGCACCCAGCGTGCGCGGGCGAACAGGTTGGGCGGTTGGTGTCCGAAAGGGGCCAGATGACAGCTGAGACGGGCATCGACGAGGGCCGGTCGGCGTTCCGCGAGCACCGCTGGACCGATGCCTTCGAGATCTTCCGGGATGCCGACCAGCGCGGCGGGCTGCCGGCACCGGACCTTGACCGGCTCGCCATCGCGGAAATCCTGACCGGCAACACAACGGCCGGACTGGACACCCTCACACGGGCGCATGAGGAGTACCTCGTTGTCGGCGACGTCGTGGGCGCCGCCCGGTGTGCGGGCTGGATGGGGATGCAGCTGATGAACCTGGGGGAGGCGGCACGGGCCGGGGGCTGGTTTGCCCGTGGCCAGAGGCTCGTGGATGAACTGGCCGAGCCCGACGCCGTGCAGGGCCTTCTGCTTCTTCCGATGGGCCTCGGCAAGCTATACGGCGGCGATCCGGTAGGCGCCCTGCAGGTCTTCACCCGCGTTGCGGACTTCGGCCAGCGGTTCCACGACAAAGACGTGTCCGCGCTGGCCCTCCTCGGCACAGGCCAGGCGACGCTGATGCTTGGTCACGCTGACAAGGGACTCAAGATGTTTGACGAGGTCATGGTGGCCGTCACGGCAGGTGAACTCTCCCCGATCCCGTCGGGGATTATCTACTGCGCAGTCATCGGCAACTGCCACCTGGTCTTCGATCTGGAGAGGGCCCTGGAATGGACGGCTGCCCTGGACCGCTGGTGCCGTGCACGCCCTGACATGGTGTCCTTCAGCGGCCAGTGCCAGTCGCACCGCGCCGAACTCTTCATGCTCCATGGGGCCTGGGCCGAGGCACTGATGGCGGCTGCTGCTGCCCAGGGACTTGCCGTAAGGGGGGACCCTCAGGCGCTCTACGGAGGCTACTACCAGCAGGGGGAGGTGGAACGGCTGAGTGGAAAACTGGACGACGCCGAAGTTTCCTACCGGCAGGCCGCCCGATCAGGCTATGAGCCACAGCCTGGCCTCGCGCTGCTCTGGCTTGCCCGTGGAAATGCGCTACAGGCACAAGCGATGATCCGTAGGGCAGCTGCCGCGGCAGACGTCGCAACCCGCCGGAACATGCTGCCGGCACTGGTGGAGATCGAGTTGGCTGCCTGCGACCTGGAAGCCGCGCGGCAAGGTTTTCAGGAGCTGGAAGCCCTGGCCAGTGAATTCTCTATGCCCATGATCCGGGCCGTTGCCGGCCAGGCGGACGGCGCGGTCCGCCTGGCCGACGGCGACCCCTCCGCTGCCCTGAAACCGCTCCGGGAGGCGTGGAGGCTGTGGCAGGAACTCGGTGTTCCGTACGAGGCGGCGCGCTGCCAGGCGCTGGCTGGCAGTGCCTGCCGCGCACTTGGCGACGAGGCCTCCGCACTGATGTACCTGGAGGCAGCCCACGCTGCGCTCCTGGACCTGGGCGCGGCGCCGGCGGCAACCTGGGCGGCGTCGCTGCTGCACGAAGGCATGTTGGACAGCGAAGCGACGCCTGGCACGGTGGGTCTCCTCACCCGCCGCGAGCTTGAAGTCCTGCAGATGCTGGCAACCGGAAGGGGCAATCGGGCCATCGCCGGCGAGCTCTACCTGAGCGAGAAGACCGTAGCCCGGCACGTCAGCAACATCTTCCTGAAACTGGGCCTGTCGTCACGGTCAGCCGCCACCAGCTATGCCTATGAACACGGGCTCGCAGGCTAACGGACAACATAGGACCGTTCTGACTACATAGAATTACCCAGCCGCGCCGTGACTGAAGTTGCATGATTCGGCCGACGCGGCCACCAGGGGCGCGGCCATAGCCTCAAAGCATGAACCTTCCAGTCCTTGCCGGCACCCTTTCGACGGTGCTGTTTGCTTTGGGAATGCTGCCGATGCTGGTGAAAGCGGCCCGCACGCGTGACCTCGCCTCGTACAGCCTGGGGAACCTGGTCCTGAGCAATGTGGCCAATGCCGTTCACTCCATCTATGTCTTCAACCTGCCCGCCGGCCCCATCTGGGCACTGCACCTGGCCTACGTCCTGGCATCCGCCCTGATGCTGGCCTGGTGGTGGCGCTACAGGGAGACAGGACGCGAAGCCGACGGCGGCACGACGGCCGGACGGACGGCAGGTCCCGTGGAGGGTTCAGCCGCAGAAATCTACATCAGTCAAAAAGGAGCGCAGTGATGAACCACAACGATGTGACCGGCATGCTGGACACGATGATCATCGGCGGCGGCCAAGCCGGCCTTGCCATGGGCTATTACCTGAACGAACAACAACGGAAGTTCCTGATCCTGGATGCCAACCCCCGGGCGGGAGACGCCTGGCGCCAGCGCTGGGATTCGCTTCGTGTGTTTACTCCCGCCAAGTACGACGGACTCCCGGGCGCCCCTTTCCCGGCGGATCCGCTGGCCTTCCCCACGAAAGACGACGTGGCCGGGTACCTCGAAGGCTACGCGGAGCGATTCGACCTGCCTGTCCTCCACGGGGTCCGGGTCAACCGGCTGTGGCGGGAGGAGGGCCGCTACGTCGCCGCCTCCAACGGTCAACGCTGGGAGGCGCACAACGTCGTCGTCGCCACCGGCTGCAGCCAGGCACCCAAGGTGCCCGGCTTCGCCGCGGAGCTGAGCCCCGCCGTCGTCCAGCTGCATTCCAGCCAGTACCGGAACCCCCGGCAGCTGCAGGACGGTCCGGTCCTGGTGGTCGGGCTGGGGAACTCGGGAGCGGAGATCGGATTCGAGGTCTGCCGGACGCATCCGACGTTCGTGGCGGGCAAACCGGGAGGCGAGATTCCAGTGAAGCACGGCCGGACAGCGGCCCGGTACTTCCTGCCGGTGTTGCGTTTCCTAGGGCTCCACGTTCTGACCCTGAACACACTTATCGGGCGCAAAGCGGCACCCACATTCAAGGCGCACGCCGCGCCCCTTATGCGGACCAGGTCCAAGGACCTGGTCGCCGCAGGCGTCCGGCTTGTGCCGCGGATTGCCGGGGTGGAGAACGGGCTGCCGGTGCTCGCGGACGGGACCCGGCTGGAGGTCTCCAACGTGATCTGGTGCACGGGCTTCAGGGATGATTTCGGCTGGATCGATCCGGCAATGCTCGACGGCGGCGGGTTGCCCCGACAGGAACGCGGCGTCGCGCTGGACTCACCCGGGCTGTTCTTCCTTGGACAGGAATTTATGTACTCCGCATTTTCGGCCACCCTTGTGGGTGCCAGCCGCGATGCGCGCTACCTGGCCGGACGAATCCCGGTTTCCGTCAGCCGCGCGTCCGCCGCATCTTCCACCTGAGCTGGCGCGCCGTGCCCTCCGGCAGCCGGCTGGAGACCAACCGGTAGAAGACAAGTACGGCCACGGCAGCGGCCACAATCCCCACCAGGTTGAGCAGCAGCTGCAGCGCCGAACCCGCAGCTTTCTGGTATTCGCCGAGGACCAGCGCCACCGCGACGAATCCTGCCGCCGGCACCGTGGTCACCGAGATGAAGACACCGATGAGCGCGGCCGAACGCCGGCTGATCACCGAGAGCATTCCGGCGGCCCCCGCCAGCACAGCCACGATCAGTGAGTACGGTCCCGGGTGGTAAATGAACTCCACCGCAGACCCTGTGTCCAGGGTGTTGTCCGCGAAGAGGCCCAGTGCCGCGGAGACCCACGTGGTCAAGGCCGCCAGAAGCATGGCCAGCGGGAATCCCACACCAAGCGCCAGGGCAGCACGCCGGCCGAGTGCCCACTGGCGCCGGGCCAAGGCCACTGCCAGCGCCGCCAGGGGGCCGAATTCCGGCCCCACGGCCATCGCCCCCACGATGGCAATGGTGGAATTCGTCACGATGCCGATGGCGGCGAGCTGTGTGGCCAGTATCAGGAAGGCAAGGTAGCTCCACGTGAGCCGGGAGTCCTGGCCCGTCTGGCGGGTGACCTCGTCCCAGATCAAGGCGTCTGCGCCGTCTCCGGGGGCAGAAGCCTCCGCTTTGTCCGAGCGCCGGGACAGGACGAGTTCCGGCATGGAGATGGCAATGGATCCCACCTCCTGCGCCTTCAGGACGTGGAGTTTCTCAAGCAGTTCCTCCACCGCTTCCCTGGCAACCTGGACGTCGATGACATCGCCCCGCGGCGACACGGATGCTCCCGGGAAGAGCGCTACCTCGGCGGTTCCCGTGTGCTCCTTGCAAGCGTCCAACGTCACTGCCGACAGTTCACGGGGCACACAGATCCGCAGCTGGACAATCACATGCTCTCCCTTCGCTGGCCTGTGGCCAGCATAGTTTGTGGCAGGCTCCGACGGGGCTCGACGGCGGCCGTTGATTGGCCATCCGCCGTGCGGCTCCGTAGGCTTGATGCTTTGCTTACCCGCTTGGAGAGGTCCTCTGTGTCCAGTGCACCAGCCGAGGCTGCCCCGTGCACTGCGCTGGACGCAAATACCGGCGAGCGGAAGCCTGCCCGGAAACCGACCTTCCGTCCCGAAGTCCAAGGCCTCCGCGCGCTCGCCGTCCTGATGGTAGTGACCTACCATGTGTGGCTTGGCCGGGTGTCCGGCGGGGTGGATATCTTCCTCCTGATCTCGGCCTTCCTGCTGACGCTGTCCTTCGTCCGGAAGGTGGAGGCCGGCACCTCCCTCAATCTCCTGCGGCACTGGCTGCACCTCTTCAAGCGGCTGCTGCCGGCCGCCGTCGTGGTGATCCTCGGGGTCCTGGCAGGCACCTGGCTGGTCCTCCCGCAAGGCCGCTGGCCCGTCATCCTGGACCAGGCCTGGGCGGCGCTGCTGTACCGGCAGAACTGGCTGCTGGCGGACACCGCCGTGGACTACTACGCCCAGGACCACGCCGCGGCGAGCCCCCTGCAGCACTTCTGGTCCCTGTCCATCCAAGGACAGGTCTTCATCCTGTGGCCTCTCGTCTTCGCCGCTTCCGCTGTTGTGTGGCGGCTCCTCCGGCACCGCTTCAACGCCAGCTACCGCGCCGTAGTGGCAGCCGCGTTCGCCGGTATCCTCATTGCCTCGCTCGCGTTCTCGATTGACCAGACGGCCACAAACCAGGCCTACGCCTACTTCGACACCCGGACGCGGCTTTGGGAATTCGCGCTGGGCTCGCTGCTGGCACTTGGCCTGCCGCACCTGAAACCCGGGAAACTCCTGCGGGTGGTGCTCGGCTGGGCGGGCCTCGTGGCCATGGTCTCGTGCGGTCTGTTACTGACCGTGGACCGGGCGTTCCCCGGATTCGTGGCACTGTGGCCCACGCTGGCTGCCGCGGCGATCATTGTGGCCGGGCAGAGCGGGAGCCGGTTTGGTGTGGACCGCCTCCTGAGCTGGAAGCCGCTGGTTTCCCTGGGGGACAACTCCTACGCGCTCTATTTGTGGCACTGGCCCGTCCTGGTGCTTGCGCTGGCCGCTACCGGCGTTGAGGCACCCACCCTCATCCAGGGCGCCGCGATCATCGCCGCGTCGGTGGTCCTGGCCGTCCTCACCACCAGCTTTGTGGAAAAACCCCTCCGGGAATGGCGCTGGCCGCAGGTGCGCACCTGGCGCACCGCCGTCGTCGTGGTTGCCTGCTGCGCCCTGCTGGCCGGACCCGTGGCAGTCTTGCAGACGAGCCTCACCGCGGAGGAAGCTGCCACCGCCGCCCAGCCCCGCGAGCTGACGCCGGGAGCGGCCCTGCTGACCCCGGGTAACGCCGGATCACCGGCACCGCAGGGCAGGATCATTCCTGGGCCCACCGCCCTGGACAACGACTGGGCCGGAATCCACCAGGCCTGTGCGGGAGCGAATGCCACCGGGGACCCTGTCCTTGAGGGCTGCCGGCAGGCGCTCCCTGAAGGCGAACCCACCAAACGGATCGTTGTGCTGGGCGATTCCCATGCCCAGCAGTATCTGGCCGCCTTGGCACCCATCGCGGAAGCCCGCGGCTGGGAGCTGGTCACCCTGCTGATGCCGGCCTGCCGGTTCGGCGCCGAATCCGAGACCCGGACTGCCGAATGCAACGCCTACAACCGGGCCAGCGCAGCGTACGTGCTCGAACACCGGCCCGATGCCGTCTTCACCGTGGCCACCCTGACCCATGAGGAAGCCCCGTTCGAGACCGACGTGCCGGCCTACCTCGAAGGCATCCAGCCCATCGCCGATGCCGGCATCGAGATCCTGGGCATCCGGGACAACCCGCGCTTCACCATCAACATGCCCGAGTGCGTCCAGCGCCACAGTGCGGACGCCCCGGCGTGCAACCCGCCGCTGAACGAATCTTTGGTGGAGCCGTCACCGCTGGAGAGTTACCGCGGGAAGGTGGACGGGCTGCACCTGATGGACCTGAGCGATTTCATCTGCGCCGGCGGCATCTGCCCGGCCGTGGTAGGCAACGTCTACGTGTACAAGGACGACAACCACCTGAGCCGGACGTATGTGGAAAGCATGATTCCCATGTTTGAGGAGCGGCTGCTGGCGGCGACGGGCTGGAACTGACACGCGGCTTTCGGTTATTGGGTGCCGTTGCTCACAATGTGCTCCCGGAATAGGGGGATCGGCGTGGAGGTTCTAATATTTACTCAAAGCTTTCTGCGCGGTGACCGCGCATGAGGCACTCGAATGTACTAAGGCCCTGCACGGACCAGTCCCGTAATGACGGGCTGGTCATTAGCTGCAACCCCTACCCGTGAACCCGTAACCAAGGTAAGAGGCGCACTCATGACCCAGCCCGAGCACAATCCTTTCGGCTTTATCGGCCTGACCTACGACGACGTCCTGCTCCTCCCGGGCCACACGGACGTCATCCCGTCTGAGGCTGATACGTCTTCGCGGATTTCCAAGCGGATCACCGTTCACACACCGCTGCTGTCCGCCGCCATGGACACGGTCACCGAATCCCGGATGGCGATTGCCATGGCACGCCAGGGCGGCCTGGGCGTCATCCACCGCAACCTGTCCATCCAGGACCAGGCCGACCAGGTGGACCGCGTAAAGCGCAGCGAATCCGGGATGATCACCAACCCGCTGACCATCGGCCCTGAGGCCACGCTGGCGGAACTGGATGAGATCTGCTCGCAGTACCGGGTCTCCGGCCTCCCCGTGGTGGACGAGGGCATGCGGCTCCTCGGTATTGTCACCAACCGCGACACCCGCTTTGTGCCCGAAGCCGACTTCCCGCTGCGACTGGTCAGCGACGTCATGACCAAGATGCCCCTCGTCACGGGCCACGTCGGCATCAGCCGCGAGGAAGCCTCGCACAAGCTGGCCACCAACAAGATCGAGAAGCTCCCGCTCGTTGACGAGCAGGGCCGGCTCAAGGGCCTCATCACCACCAAGGACTTCACCAAGGCCGAGCAGTACCCGCTGGCCACCAAGGATGACGAAGGCCGGCTCCGCGTAGGTGCCGCCATCGGTTTCTTCGGTGACGGCTGGGAACGCGCCATGGCACTTGTCGACGCCGGCGTGGACGCGCTCTTCGTTGACACGGCCAACGGCCACTCCCAGGGCGTGCTGGACATGATCCGCCGCCTGAAGTCCGATCCCGTAGCAGCGCACGTGGACATCATCGGCGGCCAGGCTGCCACCCGCGAAGGTGCCCAGGCACTGATCGACGCCGGTGCCGACGGCATCAAGGTGGGCGTGGGCCCCGGCTCCATCTGCACCACCCGCGTGGTGGCCGGCGTGGGCGTCCCGCAGATCACCGCCATTTACGAGTCCGCCAAGGCAGCCATCCCGGCCGGCGTACCGTTGATCGCCGACGGCGGCCTGCAGTACTCGGGCGACATCGGCAAAGCGCTGGTTGCCGGCGCCGACACCGTCATGCTGGGTTCCCTCCTCGCAGGTTGCGACGAGTCCCCGGGCGAGCTCATCTTCGTGAACGGCAAGCAGTTTAAGAGCTACCGCGGCATGGGCTCGCTGGGCGCCATGCAGTCCCGCGGCAAGAACACGTCCTATTCAAAGGACCGTTACTTCCAGGCAGATGTCTCCGGTGATGACAAGCTCATCCCCGAGGGCATCGAAGGCCGCGTCGCCTACCGCGGCCCGCTCGCCTCGGTGGCGTACCAGCTGGTCGGCGGCCTCCGCCAGACCATGTTCTACACCGGCGCCCCCACCATCCCGGAGCTCAAGGTCCGCGGCAAGTTCGTCCGCATCACCCCGGCCGGCCTCAAGGAATCGCACCCGCACGACATCCAGATGACCGTAGAGGCCCCGAACTACGGTTCGCGCTAGTCCCCACCGGCACCCTCACCTCGCAAGCTCGGCCAGGGAACCCTGCCGGCGTGGGCCCGCCGGTGGGAACTAGGCTGGAGCCATGTCCCAACCACGCCATCCCGCCGAACTGAACCCAAAAAAGGACCCTCAGCGGCGGTTGGCGCTGCGGCCCTACGCCGGGGCCGTGGCGCAGGTGCTGCGGGTCAGCTTCCGGGCCTCGCCAGCCGCCGTCGTAATGAAAGTAGTCGGTTCGCTCATTTCGGCGACGCTGCCTTTGGTGACCACGTACTTCGCAGCGCTGACCACCACAGCGCTGGCGGCCGCCTACGCCGGTGATTCCGCAGCAGGCCAACAGGCCATTGTGTACGTCATCATCACGGCTGCCCTGGGGCTCTTCTGGGGCGGCTTCAGCAGCGTGGACCGCTACATCCAGCAGCTTATGAGCTTCAAGGTGGGCGCCATCGTGGGCGACCAGATGTACGAGCGCTTCCTGGCGCTGGAGTTCTGGCGCTATGACGATAAGCAAACCGTGGACCTCTACGACCGGGCCAAACGGTTTTCCGATTCCTATGCCCGCGTGCTGGACAGGATCGCGGCCATCTTCACCCAGCTGGTCTCCGTGATCCTGGCCGTGGGTGCCCTGCTGCTGGTCAGCTGGTGGATCGCCGTGATTGTCCTGGTGGCGATTGTGCCCAGCGTCTACCTGCAGTTCAAGCTCTCACGCGAGCAGATCGCGCACTGGAACACGCAGGTGGACTCCCGCCGGCAACGGCGGATGATCGAGACCAACCTGCTCCGACCGCAGCACATCGCCGAAATGCGCCTGTACGGGATCGTGGGCTACCTGATGGACCTCCGCTCCCGGCTGCGCGATGCTGATGAGCGGCGCCGCCTGGACTTCCAGAAGCGCTACATTCCCAAGCAGCTCGCCGCCGACGCCTTGCAGTACGGCGCCGAGGTGATCTCCCTGATCTGGGTGGTGGGCCAGATCATCGCCCGCGCCCAGCCCGTTGGCCAGTTCCTCTATGTCCAGCAGATCGTCAGCCGCGCACTGTCCACAGCCAACAGCCTGGTGTCCTCCCTCAGCTCGATCGACGAGGATCTCGCCAACCTCAAGGACTACGAGCTGTTCATGGCAATGCCGGTGCATTCGGACCATTCGCCGCCGCTGCTCCAGGCGCCCAAAACCGTGGAACTGCAGGACATCCGCTTCACTTACACGGGCAGCGACACCGAGGTGATCCGCGGCATCAGCATGACCATCCGCGAAGGCCAGCACATCGCCCTCGTAGGTGAGAACGGGGCGGGGAAGTCCACGCTGATCCGGATCCTCGCCGGCCTCTACCGCCCGGATTCCGGGCAGGTAATGCTCGACGGCGTCGACCTCGCCGCCGTCGACGTTAAGTCCTGGCACCGCCACCTGGCCGTCCTGAGCCAGGAATTTCTCAAGTACGAATTCGCCACAGCTGCCGACAACATCCGCTTTGGCGACGTGGACCCGCCCCGTGACGACGAACGGATCCGCCAGGCAGCCAGCGACGCCGAAGCGTTGGAGTTCATCAACAAGCTGCCCAACGGCCTGGACAACTACGTCAGCAACTGGATGGAGGATCCGCGCGGGCGGAAGGGGAGCGGGCTCTCCGGCGGCCAGTGGCAGCGGCTCGCGATGGCCCGGAATTTCTACCGCAATGCCACCTTCATGGTCATGGACGAGCCGACGTCCGCCATCGACGCACTGGCCGAGCACCGGATCTTCACCCGGCTTTTCGCGGACCGCAGCAGCACCATCATTGCCATCAGCCACCGGCTTGCCACCATTGAGAAGGCCGACATTGTCTACATGCTCGAGGACGGGCGGATTGTGGAACAGGGCACCCACAAGGAACTGGTGGCGCTGCGAGGCCGCTACTTCAGGATGTTCGAATCCCAGCTGACCGTGGAGGAGGCCGAGGGCGTCTGACGACGTCAGGGCGTAGGGTCACCCACTCCACGCAGGAACCGCCGGCCGCGCTGCAAGGCGTGGCCGGCGGTCCCGGATTCGTGCGGCCCCGAGGCTAAGAGGTGGTCACCGCTGTGTCGTCGAGGTAGAAGTACGTCCCCAGCGACGAGTCCTCAACACCCAGGAAGCGCAGGGTCACGCTCTTGCCCTTGTAGGCGGAGAGGTCCAGCTGCTTCTGCAGATAGCCGGCGGACTCGTTGAGATTGGAGTAAGTGGCCAGCGTGGTGGTCACACCGTTGCTGACCGCCTGAACCCTCAGGGTGTCATAGGCCGCGCTGGATGTGGTCTCGTCCGACTGCACCTTCAGGTAGAAGGACAGTGACGCGGTGGCCACCGTGGACGGGACTGCAAACGCCTGGTCGAGCATGTAGGACGTTGCCTGGCCCCAGCCGTTGAGGCCGGCGAAGCCGGAACCGGTCCTGGCATTCGTTCCGATCTCGAACGTGTCGGCGTGGTCAGAGGTCCAGGAGGCTGCGCCCGATTCGAAGCCCGGGTTCAGCAGCAGGTTGCCGGACGGCGGGGGAGTGACCCCGCCCAGCAGGCCCATGGTCTTGGTGGCGTCCGAAAGCCCTGTGCCGCAGCCCGTGGTGCAGCCGCCCGGCATTGCCCGGGTTCCCTGCTTGAGCGTGGACTCAACCTGGGCCGGGGTAAGCGTGGACGTTTTGGACTTCATGAGTGCGGCCAGCCCGGCCACGTGCGGAGCTGCCATGGACGTTCCCTGGTAGCTGGCGTAGCCGGCGGAGCCCGGTGTGGAGGTACCGGTGTTGATAGTGGAGAGGATTCCGCCGCCTGCTACGCGGACGTCGCCGCCGGGTGCGGTCAGGTCAACCGTGGAGCCGTAGTTGGAGTAGTAGGAGAGGCTGCCGCTCGGGTTGCTGGCGGCCACGCTCACAACGCTGTTGCAGTTGGCCGGGCGGAATCCGGAAGCATCCTGGTTGCTGTTGCCGGCCGCCACCACCACGGTGGCCCCCCGCGAAACTGCGGAGTTGATGGCTGCCTGGTACGTGCTGCCGCAGGCACCGGACCCGCCCAGGCTCATGTTGATGACCGTGGCGGGATTGGCGTTGGCCGGGATGCTCGGGACGGTGCCGCCGGCTGACCAGATAATCGCATCGGCAATGTCGGACAGTGACCCGCCGCATTTGGCCAGGACGCGTACCGGCACCACTTTGGCGTTGGGTGCGACGCCCGCCACGCCGGTGGCATTGCCGGTCACGGCTGCAACGGTGCCGGCGACGTGCGTGCCGTGCCAAGAGCTGTTGCCGGCTGTCGACTGGCCGCACTCGCCGGCGGTGTACCAGTCGCCCTGGTCCTGCGCATTCGCGTCCCGTCCGTTGCCGTCACGCGCTGCCGTGGCGTCGGAGACGAAGTCGTAGCCCGGCAGCACATTCACGTCGAGGTCCGGATGGGCCGTGATTCCGGTGTCGATCACGGCCACTGTCACGCCGGTGCCGGTGGCAACGTCCCAAGCCCCGGGGACCCGCATGCCGTTGGTGCCAGTGAAATCCCATTGCTCGCCATAGCGTGGGTCGTTGGGCGTGAGAGCCACCGTCATGCGGGCGTCAGGTTCCACGTACTCGACCGACCCGGACGCCGCAATTTCGGCCATGAAGTCTTCGGCAGCCTGCCCGGACAGGGCCCTGTCCGCCTCGATCAGCGTTCCGCCGGTGGCCAGGGTGCGGAGTTCCTGCACCTTCACGCCCTGTGACTTGGCTGCTGTGCCCCAGGCATTGGCGCGGCCGTTCGGGGTGGCGTTCGCCGTGGTCTCCTTGAATTCGACGATGAACTTCGTGTAAGCCTCTCCGGCGGCCACGTCGTGCACCGCAGTGCCTTGGACGGCGGCCGGCCCGGCTGCCGTGCCGTCGCCGTCTTCGGGGGTGGCGAAGACCGGCGAACTGGCGAAGGCCAGGGTGCCGACTGCTGCGGCGAGCGACAGAGCCAGGATGCGGTGGCGCCTGATTGATGAACGTCCCATAGGAGCTTCTTTCTCGGAACGGGCACAGGTGTGGCCCGTATGAAGGGGAGTGAGGGTGGTCACGTGGTGGATCAGGTGGTAACCGAGAGTAAACATAAAGGTATTTTCAATACTTGTAAATAGTTGACAAAACTTGTCAATAAAGTGTTGACTATCAGTTTCAGGATGAACCCAAGAGGAGGCGCCCCACCGCATCCCGCGTGGTCAAGTAAAGTGGTCACGTGACTTACGAGATCGAGATTGGCCGTGGCAAGCGTGGGCGTCGTGCCTACTCCCTGGATGACATTGCGATTGTCCCTAACCGTCGTACCCGCGACCCCAAGGACGTGTCGGTCTCCTGGCAGATCGATGCCTACAAGTTCGACATGCCCGTGATTGCAGCCCCGATGGATTCGGCCATGTCCCCGGAGACGGCCATCGCCTTGGGCCGGCTGGGCGGGCTCGGCGTGTTGGACCTTGAGGGCCTCTGGACCCGCTACGAGGACCCGCAGCCCATCCTTGACGAGATCGGTGCCCTCCAGGATGAGGTCAACAGCCCCGCCGTGACCGGCCGTATGCAGGAGCTCTACCGCGCTCCCATCCAGCCGGACCTGATCACGTCCCGCCTGGCGGAGATCCGCGCCGCCGGCGTGACGGTAGCCGGCTCGCTGACCCCGCAGCGCACCCAGGAACACTACAAGACCGTGGTGGCTGCCGGCGTCGACATCTTTGTGATCCGCGGGACCACCGTGTCAGCTGAGCACGTCTCGAAAGACCACGAACCCCTGAACCTCAAGCAATTCATCTACGAACTGGACGTCCCCGTGATTGTGGGCGGCGCGGCCGGCTACACGCCCGCCCTGCACCTGATGCGCACCGGAGCCGCCGGCGTCCTGGTCGGCTTCGGCGGCGGAGCCACCGCCACCACGCGGCGCGCCCTGGGGATCCACTCGCCCATGGCTTCCGCCATCTCCGACGTCGCGGCCGCCCGCCGTGACTACATGGATGAATCCGGCGGACGGTACGTCCATGTAATTGCCGACGGCGGCATGGGCACCTCGGGTGACATCGTCAAGGCAATTGCCATGGGCGCCGACGCCGTGATGCTGGGCAGCGCCCTGGCCCGGGCCGAAGAGGCACCCGGCAAGGGCTGGCACTGGGGCCAGGAGGCCCACCACCTCGAACTGCCCCGCGGAGACCGCGCCAACGTCGGCACCGTCGGACCGCTCGAAGAGGTGCTCTTCGGGCCCGGCCACCACACCAACGGCACATCCAACCTGATCGGCGCACTCCGCCGTTCGATGGCGACCACCGGCTATTCGGACCTGAAGGAATTCCAGCGCGTCGACGTCGTAGTTTCCCCGTACACGGGCAACTGACAGCCTCTTACTGTCAGGGGCCGGCGGCCTCTGACGGGATGCCTCCCGCTGAACCCGCCCTGCCCAACTGTGCGGCAAGGAAGTAGTGTGGTTTTACCACCGGCAGCAGCGGCAAGGGAGGCGTTCCGTGAATACTGTTCCAAACGAAGGCGGGGTCCTGGGGCCTGCGGCCAGGGAAGCATCGATCGCCAGGCTCAGGGCCACCTCGGAACCCGGCAACGAACTGGACATCCTGATCGTCGGCGGCGGCATCGTGGGCGCCGGTGCGGCGCTGGATGCCGTGACCCGCGGCCTCACCGTGGGGATCGTGGAGGCCAGCGACTGGGCGGCCGGCACGTCGTCACGGTCATCCAAGCTGATCCACGGCGGCCTGCGCTATCTGGAGATGCTGGATTTTGGGCTGGTTAAGGAAGCGCTGCACGAACGTGGCCTGATTCTTTCGGTCCTGGCCCCGCACCTGGCCCGGCCGGTGCCGTTCCTGTATCCGCTGACCAAACCGTTTCTGGAGCGGCCCTATGTGGGCGCCGGGATCGCCCTCTACGACGCCATGTCCATTACCGGCGGGCACAGCCGCGGCGTTCCGTTCCACAAACACCTCACCAGGCGGGGCACCCTCAGGGCCGCCCCCAGCCTGAAAAAAGACGCCTTTGTGGGCTCCATCCGCTATTACGACGGCCAGGTGGATGACGCAAAGTACGTGGCAAACCTCGTCCGCACGGGAGTGCACTACGGCGCGCATGCGGTGAACCAGATGGCGGTGGTGGCTTTCCTGCGCGAAGGCGAACGCGTGGTGGGTGCCAAAGTGGTCAACCACGAAGACGGTTCGCAATTCAACATCAAAGCCAAGCAGGTCATCAACGCCACCGGGGTGTGGACCGATGAAACCCAGGCCATGGTCACCGACCGCGGGCAGCTGAAGGTCCGGGCGTCCAAGGGCATCCACCTCGTAGTGCCCCGCGACCGGTTCCAGTCCACGGTGGGGCTGATCCTCCGCACCGAAAAGTCCGTGCTGTTTGTTATTCCGTGGGGCCGGCACTGGATCATCGGCACCACAGACACTGACTGGAACCTCGACAAGGCCCACCCGGCGGCCTCCAGCAAGGACATCGACTACATCCTCGAGCACGTCAACCGGGTCCTGAAACGCCCGCTGACCAGGGAGGATGTTGAAGGCGTCTACGCCGGCCTGCGCCCGCTCCTGGCAGGGGAGAACGATTCCACGGCGAAACTGTCCCGTGAACACATCGTGGCCCACCCCGTACCGGGCCTGGTGGTGGTGGCAGGCGGCAAATGGACAACCTACCGGGTTATGGCCAAGGACGCCGTGGACGAGGCCACCCGCACCATGGATGAGCGGGTCCCGGCGAGCTGCACCGAAACCATCCCGCTGCTGGGCGCCAGTGGCTTCAAGGCGGCCTGGAACCGCCGGAGCCGGACAGCTGAAGAGTCCGGCGTGCACGTGGCCCGGGTGGAGCACCTGCTCAACCGTTACGGGTCCATGACTCCGGAGGTGCTGGACATCATCGCCCGGAATCCTGAATTGGCGGAGCCGTTGCCCGGTGCTGACGACTACCTGCAGGCAGAAGCCGTCTACGCCGCAACCCACGAGGGTGCCCGGCATGTCCATGACGTCTTGACCCGGCGGACCCGCATCTCCATCGAGGCCTGGGACCGTGGCGTGTCGGCGGTGCCGGTTGTCGCTAAACTGATGGGCGAAGTCCTTGGCTGGAGCGATGTTCAGCGCGAAAGCGAAATAAAGCACTACATAGCACGCGTTGAAGCTGAACGGCTGAGCCAGCAGCAGCCGGACGACGAATCCGCCGACGCCGCACGGCTGGGTGTGGAGGACATCGTCCCTTTGCGCTGAGGCGGCACCGCACACCAGCAATTCTCCTGACTGAAGGGACACGCCTTGGCGGAACCACTTGACCGGTACGATGCCGATCTCACCACCTCCGATCTGGTGATTCTGGAGTTGGAGGCAACGGGCAAGTCGGACGCCGCGGCGCAACTGGCGGAGCGCCTCTACGCCGCCGGGCGGGTCACGGACCTGCCGCGGTTCCTCGAACACGTCAACGCCCGCGAACACCAGCTCGCCACCGGCCTGCCGGGTGGGATCGGCCTCCCGCACGCCCGCAGCGAATTCGTCTCGCGGACCTCCATCGCCGTGGGAATTACCAAGTACGGCCACTCGCTGGACTTCGGTGCCGCCGATGGTCCGGCCACCGTCATCCTGCTGATCGCCACCCCGGCAAGCTCGTTTTCCGATCACCTGGAAGTCCTGGCCACCCTGGCCCGCTCCCTGTCCAAGGAGTCCTTCCGGGAGTCGCTGCGGCGGGCCTACGATGCCGAAGTCATCGCCGAGCTCATCAACTCCAGCCTGGTGTTCTTCGACCACTAAGGATTGGGGCAGGCCCTTTCGTGTCGACACCGTCGCCACGTAGGGACCCGGCGGCCACACTCCAAGGCCGGGACGCGCCTGGTCGTTTAGTTGTTCTACAGAGGAACGAAGTACGGTTAACACGTGTGGAAAACAGCCCTTAAGCCCCGATGGATCGCAGGCCTGGTCTTCGCGATCGCCGTCTCAGGGGTGTTTGTCCTGCTCAGCCAGTGGCAGTTCGGGCGCTCCACGCAGCCCGAAGTTGTGGTCAGTCCCGCCACCGAGGACGTCAGGATGCTGACGGATACGCTTGAGCCCGGAGTCTTCTTCCCCGGTTCAGTGTCAGACCAGATGGTCTCCGCCGAGGGAACCTACGACCCCGCCAAACAGGTCCTGGTGCCAGGCCGCCTGAAGAATGGTGCGAACGGCTACTGGGTGGTTTCCGCCTTCGCCGTAACCGGAGCGCCCGCGCTCACGGGCGTCGCTGCTTCACCCCAGACCTGGATTCCAGTAGCCCGCGGCTGGGTGGCGGATCCCGACGACGCCGGCGCACCGCCGTCGGGCGTGGTGAACCTGACCGGACGGCTGCTGCCGTCAGAGTCGCCGCTGCCGTCCACCGCACCGGAACCCGGACGCGCCTCCGCCGTGTCTGTTGCCGAACTCATCAACTACTGGGACGTCAGCATGTACCCGGGATTCGTGGCTGCAGCTTCCGAACTGGCAGCTGGGTCCGACCTGTCCGCCGCGGCGGTTGATGGTGCCCTGAGACCCCTGGAAATCGGCCCCCAGCCGCCCGCGCAGCAGGTCAACTGGCTCAATCTCTTCTACTCGCTCGAATGGGTGGTGTTCGCCGGCTTCGCCCTGTTTATCTGGTGGCGCCTGGTCAAGGACGACTACCGGCGGGACCTCGAAGAGGAACACGACGACGACCAGGATGCTCCGCCCGCACTGCCCACCCCAGCAACTTCTGAACAGCTCCAACAAAAGGTAAAGCCATGATCGAACCGAAACCGGCCGTCCAGCAGGATTCTGCGCAGGGCAAGGGCAAGAAGCGCCGCTTCGGCGGTACCGAGCGGCAGATCCGTTCCGCCCTGAAGTTCTACAAGGTGCTGGCGTACCTCACAGGCGCCATGCTGCTGCTGCTCTGCGCCGAACTCATCGCACGGTACGCCTTTGGCCAGTACCTGTTTGCCGGTGGCACCAACGCCGTCACGGGCCAACCGTTCGGTTTGGGTTTCGCCGACGCCGAGCCCAAGGGCGTGGTGGGCGGCGCGAACATCTCCGTCGCCGTGCTGATCGTCCACGGCTGGATGTACGTGGTGTACCTGATCTCCAACTTCCGTCTCTGGACGTTGATGCGGTGGCCGTTCATGAAGCTCATCCTCCTGGCACTGGGCGGTGTGGTGCCGTTCCTGTCCTTCGTGGTGGAGAAGAAGTTGCACGCCGAGGTGGAAGCCGAACTTGCCGCGAACCCGCAGGCCGCACAGCGGTACTGAGCGCTGCAGTGGTTGGGGGAGTCCCGCCGTCGGACGTTCACTGCGTCACACCCACGGTCCTGAATGTGCGGCAGGGCGACGCCGCAAAGTAGGCTAGTGCGGTGACTACTCCCACTGCATCCCAGACTTCCCAGAAGCCGGTGCTGGTTGTTGACTACGGTGCCCAGTACGCGCAGCTGATTGCCCGCCGCGTCCGGGAAGCGAATGTGTATTCGGAAGTGGTTCCGCATACCTTCACCACCGAGCAGCTCCTGGCCAAGGACCCCGCCGCCATCATCCTTTCCGGTGGCCCCTCCAGCGTTTACGCGGACGGGGCGCCCGCCGTCGGCGCCGACCTCTTTGAGGCCGGAATCCCGGTCTTCGGCATCTGCTACGGCTTCCAGGCCATGGCCAACGCCCTGGGCGGGAAGGTCGACAAGACCGGCCTGCGCGAGTACGGCTCCACCCAGACCACCATCCTCGGCGAGGGCCGCTCCGTCCTCGAGGGGATGCCGCAGCACCAGAACACCTGGATGAGCCACGGCGACTCCGTGCACGAGGCACCCGAAGGCTTCGAAGTGCTGGCGACGACGGCTGGCGCTGAAGTGGCTGCCTTCGCAAACGAAGAGAAGGCACTCTACGGCGTGCAGTGGCACCCCGAGGTCAAGCACTCGGCCTATGGCCAGCAGGTGCTGGAAAACTTCCTGTTCAAGGGCGCAAAGCTGGAGCCCAACTGGACCACGGGGAACATCCTCGAGGAGCAGGTGGACCGGATCCGTAAGCAGATCGGCGATGCCCGCGTTATCTGCGGGCTCTCCGGCGGCGTTGACTCCGCCGTTGCAGCGGCGCTCGTCCAGAGGGCCGTCGGCGACCAGTTGACCTGTGTGTTCGTGGATCACGGCCTGCTGCGCGAAGGCGAAGCCGAGCAGGTGGAACGCGACTTCGTGGCCGCCACCGGCGTCAAGCTGTATGTAGCCAACGAGCAGGAGCGCTTCCTGTCCGCCTTGGCCGGCGTCAGCGATCCGGAAACCAAACGCAAGATCATCGGCCGCGAGTTCATCCGCGCGTTCGAAGAGGCCGAGCTGGCTATCATCGCCGAGGCCGCGGCCCATGGCGAGAAGATCAAGTTCCTGGTCCAGGGCACGTTGTACCCGGACGTCGTCGAATCCGGCGGCGGCGAAGGTGCTGCGAACATCAAGAGCCACCACAATGTCGGTGGCCTTCCCGAAGACCTGCAGTTCGAACTGGTGGAACCGCTCCGGGCACTGTTCAAGGACGAGGTCCGCGCCGTCGGCGCCCAGCTGGGCCTGCCGCAGGAAATCGTCGGCCGCCAGCCGTTCCCCGGCCCCGGCCTGGGAATCCGCATCGTCGGCGACATCACCCAGGAGCGCCTGGACCTGCTCCGCAAGGCGGACGCCATCGCGCGTGCCGAGCTGACCGCGGCCGGGCTGGACAACGAGGTGTGGCAGATGCCTGTGGTCCTGCTGGCCGACGTCCGCAGTGTGGGCGTCATGGGTGACGGCCGCACCTACGGCCACCCGATTGTGCTCCGCCCCGTTTCGTCCGAGGACGCCATGACGGCGGACTGGTCCCGCCTGCCGTACGATCTCCTGGCCCGGATTTCGAACCGGATCACCAACGAGGTGGAAGGCGTAAACCGGGTGGTGCTGGACGTGACCAGCAAGCCACCGGGAACCATCGAGTGGGAATAACAGTGTGAGTGGCCGGTCTCCGTCAGCGGAGGCCGGCCATTGCTGTCATCCGTTGAAATCCGCCGCAATTTGGCCTGATCCAGTGTTGCGGTCTCTCATCCCGGCTCCTTTGCGGCTACGCTCGAAAGTATGCCGGTATGGTCCAGGGCGTCACGTGCAAACGCAGAAAAGAAGGCAGTAGTGTCAGTTGGTCAAGGCCACGCGGAGGGTTCTGAGGAGCTCGGAAAATGGCTGTCCGGGCTTAAACCCGTCACCGGGGCAGACACCATGCTGCGTTTCACCAAGACCCCCGAAGGGTCCATTGACCTGACTCATGCGCACCCGTCAGGTCTGGCCCAGCTCATGGCCGGCCGCCGCACACGGTTGTCCACACTCATCCGCGACCACCAGCAGTACGTCGTCGCGGCCCGGGCATCGCGGAACATCCGCTCGAAAATCTTCGAACTCGGTAATGACCGTGGCATAGATGCCGGTTACCTTTCCGCAGGCACCGTGGTGTGGACCTCCGCCGTTGGCGGCAAACCCCAGCGGGTTTCCGCGCCGGTGATGCTCACCGCAATCTCGCTCACGGTCCGCCCGGGTGAGGACGACTACGAACTGCAGCTCACCGAGCAGGCCAACATCAACCCGGCTCTGGTCCGGCACCTGAAGACCATCCATGGCATTGTTTTTGACGTCAACGCCGTGACACGCCTCGCGTACAGCACCGCACGCTTCGATCCCCAGCCTGTCCTGGACAGGCTCGCAACCCTCATCCGGCCCATCCATGGCGCCGAAGCCCAGCACAATTTGCTGGTGTCCACTTTTGCGGACCTCTCCGGCAACCTGGACGATCCCTGGATCAATGAGGGCAACCCGCTGGTGGCCGCCCTGGCCAAGGCGGCCAGCGGTGAAGTCATTGATGTACCCGTGCCGGACCCCGCCCGCTTCCCGAGCGTGGACGCGCGCCACCCGGACGACGAACTCCTCCTCCTCGACGCCGATCCGGATCAGCAGTACGTCATTGATGCCGCCCGCGCAGGCGACTCCCTGGTGGTCAGCAGCCCGCCGGGCACGGGACAGACGCAGACGGCCATCAACACCATCGGTGCACTGGTGGACGCTGGGCGGTCCGTCCTGGTGGTGGGTGACCGCCGGGCCAGCCTGAATGAAGTATCGGCACAACTGGAATCGCTTGGACTTGAATCCATCCTGTTCCAGCTCTCCGGCACAGCCACACCGCAGCAGCTCAAGGCCCAGCTGGTGCGGGCCATCGTACGGAACGAAAAGTCACTCGAACCGCAGCTGGGGAACCTCCACCGGACCCTCACTGAGCACCGGCACTCCCTGATGGACCACGTGGCGTCCCTGCATAACGTGCGCCAGCGCTGGGGCTGCTCGCCGTATCAGGCCATGCAGTCACTTGCCGAGCTGACCTCCATCCACCCCGCCCCCGCCACCACCGTGCGGCTCAAGCGCAGTGTGCTGGACAGCATCCGCGACCGCAACGAGCTCGCCGGCAGGCTTCACCGCGCTGCGGAGCTTGGCAGCTTCAGCCGCGCCTCCACTACCAGCCCGTGGCACGGCGCCCGGCTGCTCACCCGCAAGGAGACCGAGGAGGCCCAGGAACTCGCCCGGTCAGTGGCCAGGAACCTGCCTGTCCTGCGCGACCGGATGAACAGCGTGGCCGAACATGCCGAAATCCGGCTTGGTACGTCCTTCTCGGAGTGGGGGGAGCAGCTCGAACTCCTCATGGCTGTCCGCGAAAGCCTCGACAAGTTCACACCGGACATCTTCGACAGGCCGGTCAACGATCTCATCTCCGCCACGGCGTCCTCGGCCTGGCGCCGGGAGCGGAATGTCGACATGGCCTCCATGCAGCGTTCCCGCCTGCGCCGCGTCGCGAAGGAGTACGTCCGTCCGGGCGTCCACATCACCGATCTCCACAGTTCGCTGGTGCTGGTGCAGGACCAGCGTGCCCTCTGGTCCGGCTACGCCACCTCTCAGCGCCATCCGGCCGTCCCCTCGGGCCTTGCCGAAATGAACGTGATGTACCGGTCCCTGAACCGGGAGCTGACCCAGTTGGGGGAAGCCCTCCGGCACACGCAGGCCGGCGGCTCGCTGGCCACGGCCCGCTATGAGGAGCTCATGGAGCGGCTGGAGCGGCTCGTGGCTGACACCCACACGCTGAAAACGCTGCCCGAGCGCACGCTGCTTGTGGAAAACATGCGCGAGCACGGCCTGGGGGAGCTCCTCGCCGATCTTGCGGAGCGGGAGGTTCCCGCAGGGTCCGTCGCAGCCGAGCTTGAGCTGGCCTGGTGGCAGTCCGCGCTGGAAGCGATGATCAGCGGCGACGATTACCTGGCCATGTCTGACGGGGACGCACTCCGGCAGCTTGAGGCCGAATACCGGCTCGCGGACAACGCCCATATTGCCAGCGGCGCGGCGCGCCTGCGCTGGGAACTGTCCGAACGGTGGCGGGCCGCGCTTGCGGAACACCCGCGCCAGGCTCATCTCCTCAGGAGCCTGCTCAAGGACGGCCGGGTTACCCTCGCCGCGCTGACGGCCCAGGCCGCCGAGCTGGTCCCCATGCTGGTGCCGGTCTGGTCAGTGAGCCCGTACCTCATGACCGGGCTCCTGCCGGCCGAACAGCGCTTCGACGCCGTGGTCGTCCTGGACGCCGAAGCGACGTCGCTGCAGGCCGTCCTGCCCGCCATCGCCCGCGCCAGGCAGGTCATTGCTTTCGGTGATGCCAAGATTGCCAGCCCCCGGACGTTCACCGTGGGTGTTGAGCGGATGGCCGCCGGTGAAGCGGCCCACCAGCGCGTCGAAAGCGCGTTCTCGGCGCTGTCTGCCATCCTGCCTGTCTGGCGGTTGAATTTTGTCTACCGCGCGGTTGACGAGGACCTGGTCCTGCAGCTGAGCAAGAACTCTTACGACGGCGCCCTCCGCAGGCTCCCCGAGGGACAGTCCGCCACGGGATTGGATAGGGCACTCCTGGTGGAGTACCTTCCCGACGGCACCGGACTGCCCAGTGCCGACCACGAAGGCGTCGAATCCGTAGTGGCCGAGGTTAACAGGGTGGTGCAGCTGGTCTTTGAGCACGCCCGGACACGGCCGCGCACGTCGCTGGCAGTGGTCACCGCCAGCCTGCGCCATGCTGCCCGGATCGGTGAGTCCATCCGTCTTCAGCTGCCGAACCACCCGGGCCTGGCCAGCTTCTTCAGCGCCGGGTCCGAGTCGTTCCGGGTGGTTGACCTTGAGCGGGCGCAGGGCCTGGTCCGTGACCACGTGATCTTCTCGCCCGGTTTCGGCCGCACTCCGCATGGCCGGGCACTGCACAACTTCGGCCCCCTGTCCGCTGAGGGCGGGCGGGAAAAATTCGCTTTGGCGATGACGCGTGCCCGCCGTTCACTCCACGTCCTGACGTGTTTCCAGCCCGAAGACCTCGATCACACACGGCTGTCCTACGGTGCGGTGGACTTCTACGAGCTCCTGAACCGTGAGATTGCGGGAAAGACCGATCTCGGAACTCCGGCCTCGCGTGCCGCCGCCAGTGAGCAGGCCCTTGGGGCCGATCCCCTCGTCGCCGATCTTGGTGACCGGCTGCGTGCCCGCGGCGCCCGCGTCTGGCACCAGTACGACGGCGTGATTGACGTGGTGGCCGCAGCAGACCCACTCAGCACCATGGGTCAGGACGACGCCGAGATTCCGTGGCCGGTGGCCATCGAATCGGACGGCACGGAGCAATACCGCACCATGAGTGTCCGTGAGCGGAGCCGGCTCCGTCCGCAGCTGCTGGAACGGATGGGCTGGCGGTACATGCCGCTGTGGACCATTGAAGTCTTCACGGACCCGTCCGCCTGCGCGGACCGGATCGCGGGTTACCTGGGCCTTGAGAATGTTCTGCCGCCCGGACGGGGCACGGCCTCGGGCGGGTTCTTTGACGAGGACATGGACCCGCTCGCGCTTGCGAGCGAAGGAAACGACAGGAACGACGACCAGGCCGGACGCCTGGCCAGTGAGGAGGCGGTTGTTGTGACCCCACGGAACGCCGATCAGGCAGATATGCACGGTAACGACCAGGCGGACGACGCACGAAACGGGAACGCGGCTGTGCCGGAACGCCAGCTGCCTGGGGCCGCGGGCATCCTGCCCAACAAGGCTGCGGAGGATGACCCGAAGCGCTGGGGCGATGGCCCCGACAACGATCACGACGCATGGCTGAAGGAAAACAAGCCGCCGCACTGGGGCTGACCTCCAGGCTGCAGCGGCGTCACCCGGCCCCGCCCTCGGGTCCCACCAGGACGAAAAACAGCTTGCCCTGTGTGGAGGCCCCCGCCAGCCTGGCAGCCTGCTCCGGGGCTGCTGCCACGACGATCAGCCCGTCGGTTTCGCCGGCGCCCAACCACTGACCCGTCTTGCCGCCTTGTCCTGATGTCCACAGGACGGGAACGGATGAAGCCAGCACCTCCGAGGGGGATTGCTGGTCGTAGCCGTTCGCCCCGGTCAGGACCACGTTGACCAGTTGCCCGGGCGATACGAGCTGGATGGAGGAAGGATCGGCCATCCTCAAGGGCACGGCTGCGGAGCCCGGTGGCGTTCCGGTCAGGAGGCCGGGACCCAGCAGCAGGGAGTCCGTCACCAGTTGGCCCTTCCGTAACGGGGCTGCCAGTTGCTTTCCCGCGGCTTCACCGGTGTCGGACAAGGACCCGGCAGTGAGCATCCCCGGCGGGATCTTCGTTGCCGTCAGGTCCGTGGCTGTCAAAGCCGTGCCTGCGGGGAGATCCCGCTCCGCCGCCAACACCGAGACCGTATCGGCGGGCGGGGGAGTGAGCTGATGGACCGTGATCCCGGCAGCAAGGCAGAGCAGGAGTGCTATTGCGAGGCGCCGGTTCCGGCCCAGCCAGGACAACAGCCTGTGGCCGCCTGCGCCCCGGGGTCGTGCGGACGGGAGCGGACGGCGGGCCGGGCGTCCCGGCGGGGCGGATCCACGGCTGGAACGAAAGAGGGTAGCGGGCATGGGAACCACGCTACGTAGCGGCAACCAAACCCGACAGAAGCAGTGGTGCCTATGTGGACAACCGTGCTGCCGGCGTCGTACGTCTTTTTGGACCGGAGGTCAGCTGGCGGCAGCGGCGGTGGCAGGCGCCGGCGCCGGTGCGGCCGCGGGGGCGGAGGGGCCAGCCGAAACGGTGCTTCCCTTGGCATCCCGGGAGTCGGTCCGGTAGAAACCGGAGCCCTTGAAGACCACACCCACGCTGTTGAACTTCTTGCGCAAGGCGCCCTGGCACTCCGGGCATGAAGTCAGGGTGCTGTCGGTAAACGACTGGAAAACGTCGAAGGCGTGGCCGCAATCCTTGCAGGCGTAGGCATAAGTGGGCACTGGTGATCCTCCTCGGGGGCAAACGAGAGGTCCTGTGCTGCGGTGAGCGGAAACCGTCCATTAGCAGTCGCAGGGCCTGAGTGCCAATTCTATCACCCCCGGAAAGCAGCCCTCCGTCAGGCCGGGTCCGGCAGCCGGATCAAACCTGAGGGCGTGAGCGCGGCCGGAACCCTCCGGTCAAAGTCTTCGGCGGGAATGCTTCCGGCCGGGAGCAGTTCGGAATCGAAGACGATGGCCGCAAACGGGATATCGAGGCCGTCCCCGGCCAGGGCGGCCAGCAGCACGTCGTAGTAGCCGCCGCCCTGGCCGATGCGGTTGCCGTCCCTGTCCACGGCCGTGGCGGGGATGAAGAGGGCAGCAACGGACGCCATGATGCCGAGGTCAAGGCGCGGTCCGGCAGGTTCCAGCACCGGTGCATAGCGGCTGCGGACAAACTCGACGCCGGGGGTCCAGTACGTCCAGCTCAGCCTGCGGCCGGGCTCGCAGACAGGGAGCAGGATGGTGTGGCCGCGGCGGTGGAGTTCGCTGATCAGGGGCAGCGTGGGCGGCTCGGGGACGACGCCCAGGTAGGCGCAAAAGGTCGACGGCGTCCCACCGGTCAGTTGTTCGGCCCATGCGGCGCCGTGGACGGCCAGGGCGGCACCGGCCGCGTCGCGCTGGGTGGCGTCCGTCGCGGCGCGGCGCGCACGATGGCGTGCGCGGATGTCCGCCTTGGCTTCGCTGCTTCCTTGGGACATGCCGCTCCTTCTCTGCCGTTAGGGTGGCCGTTGCAGCGTCTGCGCCGCGCCGGCTCAGGAGCCACCAATAATTACTGAATGGTCAGCCCCTCCGTTAGATTAGTCCAGTGACTACCACTCAGCAGACAGTACGCAAGGCCGTTATTCCCGCTGCCGGACTCGGCACCAGGTTCCTGCCGGCCACAAAAGCCATGCCCAAGGAAATGCTCCCGGTGGTGGACAAGCCGGCCATCCAGTACGTGGTTGAAGAGGCTGTCAATGTTGGCCTTAACGACATCCTGATGATCACGGGACGCAACAAGCGTGCCCTGGAGGACCACTTCGACAGGGTTCCTTCGTTGGAGGACACCCTGGAAGCCAAGGGCGACCTGGCGAAGCTTGAGTCCATCCAGGCAGCCAGCAACCTCGGTGACATTCACTACGTCCGCCAGGGTGACCCCAACGGCCTGGGCCACGCGGTACTGCGTGCAAAGCAGCACGTCGGCAACGAACCGTTTGCCGTCCTCCTGGGCGACGACCTGATCGATGCGCGGGACAAACTCCTCAGCACCATGATCGAAGTCCAGTCCAAGACCGGCGGATCCGTGGTGGCCCTCATCGAGGTGGAACCCTCCCAGATCAGTGCCTACGGTTGCGCCGATGTGCAGGAGATCGACGGTGAAGGCTACGTCAGGATCAACAAGCTGGTCGAAAAGCCCAGCGTGGACGAGGCGCCTTCGAACCTGGCCGTCATTGGCCGCTACGTCCTCCACCCCGCAGTTTTTGACGTACTCGAGCACACTGGCCCCGGCCGGGGCGGGGAAATCCAGCTGACCGACGCCCTGCAGGAACTGGCAGCCGGCGAAGGCGATGGCTACGGAGTTTACGGAGTGGTCTTCCGCGGCCGCCGTTACGACACCGGTGACAAGCTCAGCTACCTCAAGGCCTGCGTCCAGCTCGCCATTGACAGCGACGACCTCGGCCCCGGACTGCGGGAGTGGCTGCCGGGCTTCACGGCCGGCCTCACTAAATAACTGCCGTGCGCCCCGGACCCATCTGGCCCGTGACACTCGAATGCGGCGACCTGATCCTGCGCCCCATCCGGTACCGGGACAAGAAGGAATGGACCGAGGTCCGTGGGCGCAACAGCGAGTGGCTGGCGCCATGGGAAGCATCCAACCCGGCACCAGGCGGTGCGCTGCCTGACTACCGGCAGATGGTGCGGTCCTTGAAAATCCAGGCCGCCCAGGGGACGGCCCTGCCGTTCCTGATCACTGAGCGCACACCCAGGTTGGCAGCTCCGGTCATTGTTGGCCAGCTGACTGTGTCCTCGATTGTGTGGGGTTCGGCCATGATGGCGACACTGGGGTACTGGGTTGACCATGCGCGCGCGGGTCACGGCATCGCACCCACGGCGGTGGCCATGGCCACTGACCATTGTTTCCAAGCCATGGGCCTGCACCGGATGGAAATCAACATCCGGCCCGAGAATGGCCCCAGCCTACGCGTGGTTGAGAAGCTGGGATTCCGCGACGAAGGCTACCGTCCACGCTTCCTTCACATCAACGGGGAGTGGGCGGACCACCGGTCCTTCGCGCTGACCGCCGACGAGGTCCCGGAGGGGCTGCTCGCCCCGTGGCTCAGGTCCCGGTCCTGACCCCCGGGACCTGAACCCTCCATGGGTACTTCCAAGGTCATAAATCCAATCAATTGCCACGATGCCCGCGACACACCGTGGCTAATGCGGGGGCGGCTGCCGTAATACTCATACGGTTTTGATTGTGGACTTCCCCCTAAGCAGCTCAGTGATCCTTGTGGTTGCCGTTGTGCTCTGGATCGTGTGGGTTGCGCCCTACGTTCTGCGGAACCGCCGGCACCAGGCCCAGGCCGCTGGCGACTTCCTGGCGGAAGTACCAGCCATTGAATCATCGGAACCGAGAGCCGGGATGGTACTGAATATCACCGCCCAGCAGGAGAAAGCCATGGAGATCAGGAAGAGCCCCGAGACCGCAACGGAAACGTCCGGCCGTTCGACGACGGGCGGCGCGTTCCGGATCCGCTATGGCAGGACAGGGATCGCCCTCGTTGGTGTCCTGGCGCTGCTGACCGCGTTTGTTTCGGGCGTTCTTCTGCCGTTCGGAATCGGGAGCGCTCTGCTACCGGTCGCCGGCCTTGCCACCACCATCGCAGCCGTTGCGGTGCTCCGCTTCCTCGCCGTGCGTGACCGCAAAGCCAAAGTGAACGCCGCGTTCCGCTCAGCGATGAGTGCCCCCGTGCGGCGACAGGGATCTGTCGCCACGGACACCGCAGCGCGTCCCGCCGCCCAGCCGGAAAGCCGGCTGTTCGACGCCGAGGCCCACCAGCCCCAGCCGAAGCCCAAGCCACTGACCGCGATGGAGCTCCGCGAAGCCGCACTGGCAGTCGCTGTTGCCGCCGGAGATGCCAGCGCCGCTGCAGCGTCCCTGGCGCCGGCTGACACAACCTGGGAACCGGTGGATGTGCCGACACCCGTGTACGTTGCGGCCGCCAAGGCCGAGCGCCCGGCTCCCCAGCCGCTTGACCTTCCCGAGGCGCCCAAAGCCGTCGGTAAGCCGTCCCTGAAGCAGGGCGTCCCCGCAGCCTTGCCGGCCGCGCCTGCTGCCAAGCCCCTCACAAAGGCCCAGAGCGCCCTGAGCAACCTCGACGACGTCCTGCAGCGCCGCCGCGCCTGATACCCCACCGGGTTCGCCCGAAGCAGACCCAACCGCCCATCAGCCCGGGCGCGGAGTGTCAATTCGCAATGCGGGACGAAAATTTGTAGCCTAAGGTCACCGGTACCGCCGTTCCTTCCCGGGGACACGGACTGTTCCGGGGCTATAGCTCAGTTGGTAGAGCGCTTCGTTCGCATCGAAGAGGTCAGGAGTTCGAATCTCCTTAGCTCCACACATCATCTGTCTGGCCAGAACCGTGTTTCCCAGGCCCGCAGCTAGCTAGCACTGGATTGGACACCATCAATGAGTTTGATCCGGCTGAACGACGTCAACGTGAGCTTTGACAAAACCCAGGTGCTCCGCGAAGCCTTTTTCAAGCTTGAAACAGGGGACAGGGTCGGCCTGATCGGCAAGAACGGTTCGGGCAAGTCCACCATCCTGAAGCTGATCCAGGGCCAGGTGGCTCCCGACTCCGGGACCGTCGCCGTCGAGCTCGGAACCAAGGCCGCCTACTTCTCCCAGTTCTCCGAGCTGAACGGCGAATCCACCATCGCGGAGGTCCTGGACGGACTGTTCGCCCATGTGAAGGAGATCGAAGCCGAGCTCGCAGGCATCGACGCGGCCATCGCCGCCGACTCCTCGGACGCAGCTCGGCTGGATGAACTGATCCACCGCCAGTCCGAACTTTTTGAGGCCATGGACCGGCTGGATGGCTGGGACTACCAGCGCAGCATCGACAAAGTGCTCACCACCCTCGGCTTCAGCGACCACCACCGCACCTGCGCCATCGATGAACTCTCCGGCGGCTGGCGGAACCGGGCAGCGCTGGCAAAGATCCTGCTGGAAGCCCCGGACGTCCTCCTGCTTGATGAACCCACCAACTACCTTGACGTGGCCGGCGTCGAATGGCTCGAAGGCTGGTTCCGGACCTTCAAAGGCGCTGCGATCATCGTCTCGCACGACCGGAAGTTCCTGGACTCCGTTGTCACCCGGATCATCGAAGTGGAGAACTTCCACCTCCACGAATACCCGGGCAACTTCGCCGAATACGTGGTGGCGAAGCAGTTCAAGCTCAAGAGCCTGGAGAGCCAGTTCGTCCACGAGTCCGAGCTGCTGGCCTTCGAGGCCGAAGGCATCTCAGACCGGCGGGAAGCGGCCAAGGCGGCCGGCAAGGGACTGGCAAACCAGCTGGCCAGGATCAAGAAGTCCCGGGCGCCACGGCCCGTGGACCAGATCATCACGGAGATATACGGCGGTCTGTACGTCAAGGATGTCCTGTGCCGGGTGGAATCCCTGAGCAAGGCCTACGGCGGCCGGACGCTGTTCAGCGGCCTCAGTTTCGAGATCGGGCGCGGTAACCGCATCGCCGTCGTCGGGTCCAACGGCAGCGGCAAGACCACGCTGCTCCGGGCGCTCACCGGCGAAGAGCCGGCCGATTCTGGCAGCGTGGCCTGGGCCAAGGGCGCCGGAATGGTCTCCTACAACCAGGTCCTGGAAGA
Organism: Arthrobacter sp. Soil762; assembly: GCF_001428335.1. Lineage (GTDB taxonomy): Bacteria > Actinomycetota > Actinomycetes > Actinomycetales > Micrococcaceae > Arthrobacter. The sequence goes on along the minus strand of NZ_LMSG01000012.1, from coordinate 207,158 downwards.
ACTGGACGACGACGACACGGTCACCCATGCGGTCAACGCGATGCCTGACAGCCTGGCCCTGACTGCGACGAAGAAGTCGGTGAACAGGTTCCTTGCCATGTTCCAGTTCTCCGAAGCTGATCTCAAGCAAAAGATCGGCAACCTCTCAGGCGGCCAGCGCGCCCGTGTGGCCATGGCCCAGTGCCTGCTCTCGGGTGCTTCGGTGCTGCTGCTGGATGAGCCGACCAACCACCTGGATCTCTCCAGTACCCAGGTTATGGAACGCGCCCTGCTGCATTTCCCGGGAGCGGTGGTGGTGGTCAGCCATGACCGATTCTTCACCGACAAGATTGCCAACCGCCGGCTGGTATTCAGCGCTGCAGACTCAGGCCACGGGAGTGTGGAACTCCACGTCGCCTGAGGCTCGGCGGAGCCCGGGGCCCCGCGGCCGCCAGCCCTACAGCCAGCCTTTCCTCTTGAAGATGGCGTACATCAGGCCTGCGGTGCCGGCCATCAGCGCGATGGCCATCGGGTAGCCAATGACCCAGTGGAGTTCGGGCATGTGGTCGAAGTTCATTCCGTAGACCCCTGCTACGAAGGACGGTGCAAAGAAGATCGCCGCCCAGGAGGAGATCTTCTTCACCTGTTCGTTCTGTTCGGCGCTGGCCTGGTTCTGCCGGTTGGCGGTCAGCGTTCCGTCCAGCGTGAGGGCGTTCTGCAACAGATCACGGAATGAATCGGCGCGCGAGATGACTCTCTCCACATGGTCCTCGACGTCCCGCAGGCTGTGCTGCAGTTCAGTGTCCACGCCGTACTTTTCAAAGCCGCGCTTGAGCTGCTGCATCATGTCCGGCAGGGGATGGATGGCCCGCTGGAACTGGATGACTTCGCGGGCCAGTTCATAGATGCGGCGGGAGACGGTGGTGTCCCCGCTGAAGAGCTGGTCCTCGATCTCGTCAATGTCGTTTTCCAGCCCGGCCACCACGGGCGCGTAGTCGTCCACCACCAGGTCCAGCAGCGCGTAGAGAACGGCTTCCGGGCCGTGTCGGAGCAGGTCGGGTCGGCCCTCCAGACGGCGCCTCACCCGGGCGACGCCGGCCATTTCGGCGTGGCGGATGGTGACCACGAAATTCCGGCCGGTGAAGATGTGCAGCTCGCCGAACTCCACGGTCTCGGTGGCGTCCAGGTACCGCGCCGGGCGGAGCACCGTAAACAGGTTGTCCTCGTAGCGTTCAAGCTTGGGCCGCTGGTGCGCCGAGATGGCGTCCTCCACCGCCAGGGCGTGCAGCCCGAATTCGGTGGCAACGGCCGTCATTTCCGCCGCCGTGGGCCGGTACAGCCCGATCCAGGCCATGCCTCCGTGCTCGGCGAGCGTTTCGAAGGTCTGTTCCAGGCTCTCCGGTTCCGCGCTGCGGACGCCGTCCACGTAGACGGCATTGTCGATGATGGTCATGTCAGGACATTGCCCCGATGATCACGCCGGCCACCGTCATGGCAAGCAGGTCGTGTCCGGAATCGATCAGGGTGACTGTTGTCGGGCGGCCGGCGAACCCGTTATGGATGACGTGCCCGCCGGCGCGGAACACCAGCGCGAGCACCAGGGCGAACCCACCGCCCGCCACAGCGTTTTCGAGGCCCAGTTTGCTGATCAGGACAGCCAGCAGGATGGCGGTCAGGGCGGCGGTGACCATCATGGGAACCCAGATTCCCGCGCCGCCGCTGATGTTCTTGAGGTCCTCTTCAGTCTTTCCGATGGCGGCCATCCACCGCTTGCCCAGCACGGCCGGCATGTACCAGACAAAGCCGATGGCCATGCTCGCGATGAAGGCCAGCGCCACGGCGAGCCAGTTGATCTGTGAAATATGCGAAAGCCAATCCATGCTCGAATCCTAACGGCCTTCGGCAGGCCCGCCGCCGCGTTCGGTCAATTCCTTGGGCCGTGTTGGGGTGCCGGGCGCGGCCTGTGCGAGGCGCCTGATCAGGGGTTCGGTCCGGTACGGAATATGGGTGTGGAGAGCCAGGACAGTTTCGGTCCGGATGACGCCCTTGATGCGGAGGATCTGGCGGAGGGCGGACTGCAGGTTGTGCGTATCGGTGGCCACCACACGGCACCACACGTCACCTCGCCCCGAAATCTCATGGACCTCCAGGACCTGGGGGAGCAGCCGGAGGGCGCCCACGACTCCGTCCAGTTCCCGGTGCGTCACTTCGATCGTGACGAAGGCGACGACGTCGTACCCCACGGCCTCGAGGTCGATCTCGCGGCCGCCGTCGTGCAGCACTCCGGCCCGGAGCAGGCGCCGGACCCGCGACTGCGCTGTGTTGCGCGCAATCCCCAGCGCCTCGGCTAACTCGCCGATCTGGATGCGGGGATCGTGGATGAGTTCCAGGAGGATCTTCAGGTCAGTGGGATCAAGGGTAGGCAAACTGTCACTTTCAGTTATTTGCGCCGTTAAGAATTGCGTATTTTGCTCAATTGTTCCACGGACAAGCGCCCAAACGGTCACCTCTGAAGCATTCTATAGGTATCAATTTCCCCCGGGGCGGCCTCCCACAAGGACCTCCCTCCCCGGTCGACGCCAAGGCAACGCCAATGACAGTCTTTAATGAACTCCGCATGCGTCCGGCTACCGCCGGGCGTCAGGGCTGGGATGCATCCACTACCGCACGGCTGGTGATGGCCGGCGCCGTCATCTTCACCTTGCTGGTCGGTGCGAACCTGGCCACGCCCCTGTATCCGCTGCTCCAGGCAAGTCTTGGCCTTTCGGCACTCGGCGTCACGGCGGCCTTTGCCAGCTATGTCCTGGCCCTGGTGGCAACCCTGATGCTGGCCGGCCACTGGTCGGACCACATCGGCCGGCGGGCGGCGCTTATCCTGGCTGTACTCGCCGGACTGGCTGGCAGTTGGGTCTTCTCGCAGGCAGAAAACCTCGTGGCGCTCTCTGCCGGACGGGCCCTTCAGGGTGTGGCCGTTGCCCTGGCCACTGGTGCCAGTGCCGCCGCGCTGCGGGAACTGCTCCCGTCCAGGCCGGAGTGGGCTACGCGCTTCACGCTGCTCGCGACGGCGGGAGGCGTGGCGGCCGGTCCGGTCATCGGCGGCCTGCTGTCGCTGCTGCCGGGGCCCACCACCGCCCCGTACTACGTTCACTCGCTCGTCCTGGCGGCAATGCTGGTACCGCTCTACCTGCTTCAGGCCCGGCCGGCCATCAAGGCGCCGGCGGGCCGGCGGCGCGTCCTGGTCCTGGCTCCCCGACGGCCTTCGGTATCCACCGAGGCGAGGGGCGCTTTCTGGCTTGCGGCCGCCGTCGGCTTCCTCAGCTTCTCCGTCTTTGGATTTTGCCTGTCGCTGGCACCGGCCTATTTCGCCCCGATCATTCAGACCGATTCACGGCCGCTGATCGGTGCCCTGGCCGGGATGACGCTGGCCGCCTCCGCCCTGAGCCAGGTGCTGTCCGTGCGGGGCCGCTTCGTCGTGCCCGTGGGGCTGGCCGTCCTGGGCGCCTCGGTGCTGCTCCTGGCTGCAGCGGCCGCCTGGAGCAGTCCGCTGCTGCTGGCCGGTGCCAGCGTCTGCGCGGGGCTGGGCCAGGGCGTCGCCTTCCGGACGGTCTTCAATGATGTGGCCGCGAAGGTGGAATCGTCACAGCACGCCCAGGTCATCAGCACGGTTTATGTCATCACGTACCTGGGCAGCGCCGTGCCGGTCATCGGGCTGGGCTGGGCAACCGCGGTGTTCGGGCTGCCGACGGCGGTGACGGGCTTCGTGGTGCTGTGCAGCGCCGCCGCACTGGCGCTGTCCGCCGTCACGCTTCGGACGGCGCTGCAGCGGACAGCCTAGTCCGGCAGCGGACCGTGGTTCCCCTGGATGTGCTCAAAGACGAGGGTGGTCTCGGTGTGGCCCACCACGGGGTCGGTGGCGAGATTGTCCAGGACCCAGTCCCGCAGGTCCTCGGTGCTGGCAACGGCGATGTGCAGCAGGTAATCCACGGAGCCTGACGTGTGGAAGGTGGAGAGCACCGCGGGCAGGTGCGGAACGCGGGCTGTAAAGCGGTCGATCTGGTCCCTGTCGTGGGCCCGCAACCGGACGGCCACAAGCGCCTGGACGGACCTGCCGATGGCCGAGAGGCTTAGCTTCGCCTCAAATCCTTGGACAATGCCACGTTCGGACAATGCGCGGGTCCGCATGAGCGCGGTGGACGGTGCAATGCCCACCAGTTCTGCCAACTGCTTGTTGGAGATCCGGGCATCGTCCACCAAGGCGGCCAGAAGCCGTTCATCGATGGCATCCAGCGGCTCAAAGTGGCTGGCCGGCCGGATGCTTTTTGGGTTGCTGCTCATGGAATCTCCTTGAATGTCCGTCAGTTCATCCTAGACGCCGGATTCCTGTTGATCACCCCGGAACGCAACCATCCCTGCCGAACAATCGCCAGACACACGTGCCATTTAATGGCGGATAGTTCTACGGCCGCGCGGCTTCCGCCTGCCCTTGTGTGGCGGCCCGTGCCGTTTCGTCGTTCCCCCGGGGATGTACGACGGCGACTGTCACCGCCGTGATGCACGCCAGGGCCATGATTGCCACGGCAAGCGCCGTCCAGCCCAGGGACTGGAACACCAGTCCGCCCGCCCAGCCGATGACGCTCGAGCCCAGGTAATAGGCCAGGTTGTAGAGCGACGATGCCTGGGCGCGGCCGGTGGTGGCGATGCTTCCGGTCCAGCCTGCGCCGATGCTGTGGGCCGCGAAGAAGCCGCCGGTGAAGATCACCAGGCCGGCAAGGATCAGGGCGAGCAGCTGCGTAAGCGTCAGCGCCAGCCCGGCCACCATCAGGACGATGCCAGCCAGCAGCACATTCCTGCGGCCAAACCTGGCCGTCAACCCGCCGGCCCAGCGGGAAGAAAACGTTCCGGAAAGGTACGCCAGGAAGACCAGGCTGATCAGGGTGGCAGGCAGCGTGAAAGGCTCAGCGGACAGCCGGAAGCCGAGGTAGTTGTAGACGGCCACAAACCCGCCCATCATCAGGAAGGCCTGGATGTAGAGCGCCAGCAGCCGGGGATTGCGCACATGCCCGAGGAGCGTCGCCATGGCACCGCGCAGCCCGGCGGCCTTGGCGGCGGTGAATCCCTTCGCCTGTGGCACCAGACCCAGGAAGAGTACCGCGGCCACTGTTGCCAGCAGGGAAACGGCCAGGGCGGCCGTTCGCCAGCCCCAGAGCTCACCTGCCGGACCTGCCACGAGCCGGCCGGCCAGCCCGCCCAGCGTAGTGCCGGCAACGTAGCTGCCTGCGGCCATGGCCGCATGGGCCCTGTTCACTTCCTCGTTCAGGTAGGCGATGGCGATGGCCGGGATCCCGCCCAGCGCCATGCCTTCCAGCAGCCGCAAGGCAAGCAGGGCGCCGAAAGTGGGGGCGAGCGGTACCAGCAAGCCCAGGATAGTGGCGGCGGAGATGCCCCATGCCATGGCCTTCACCCTGCCGATCCTGTCCGCGAGGAAGGACCACGGAATGACGGTGATGGCCAGGCCCACGGTGGCCAGCGAAATGGTCAACGCGGCCTCTGCCGCGGTTACCTTCAGGTCTGCCGCCAGGAGCGGCAACACCGCCTGGGTGGAGTAGAGCTGGGCGAACGTTGCCACGCCTGCGAAGGCCAGGCCGGCCAGAATCTTGTTGTAGGCAGCGGAGCCTTTGGGATGTCCCGCCCAGTGATCCTGCGCTGGAGTGAACGTTCCTGGGGCTGCGGCATTCTGTGGCATAGCTCAAGGGTAGGCTTCGGCAATATATGCTTCCAATGCATCTTTTAGGCATAATTCATATCCAGAGTGGATCATTTGAAAGGTGGAGCCCATGCACGCGGACCACAAACAGCTGGTGAAGCTCCTGCCGCTCCTCCCCATCCTGGCTGAGCTGGGCCGGACCCAGCACGTCACGGAAACGGCCGAGCTCCTGGGAGTACCCCAGTCCACGGTGAGCCGGGCACTGTCCCGGGCCAGCGCCGTCGTCGGAACAGAATTGCTGATCCGGGACGGACGGGGCATCCGCCTCACAGCGGCCGCACGGACGCTGCTGCCGTACATCGAGTCCGCCCTGACCGAGTTCCAGGCCGGACTGGACCTGGTCCGGCACGAGTCGGACGTGGTTCGGGGGAAGGTGTCGCTGTCCTTTCAGCACACGTTCGGGGAGGCCACCCTGCCCCTGCTCATCAGTGCCTTCCGCAGCCGCCACCCGGAGGCCGGCTTCATCCTCAGCCAGGGGGCGCGGGACACCTGCCTGGCGGAGCTGGCCTCGGGCCATGCGGACCTGACACTGACCGCCCCTGTTCCGGCGGCAAGCAGCACCATCTCTTCGGCGCCGCTCTACCGTGAGCCCCTCCGGCTGGTGGTTCATCACGGCCACCCGCTGGCCGGACGGGACGCCGTCAGGATGCAGGACATCCGCCGGGACCCCTTCGTCGCGCTGGAGCCGGGGTACGGCATGCGGTCACTGACGGATGCCTTGTTCCGCGAGGCAGGCTTCCGGCCGCGGATCGCCTTCGAAAGCCAGGACACCCACACCGCCCGTGGATTGGTCGCCGCGGGACTTGGCGTCAGCATCCTGCCGCCCGGCGGCAATGCCCCGGGGCGCCACATCAGCCCGGAAACCGGCGACCTGGGCTGGGTTGAACTTGGCTTGGAATCCGGTCTGGCATTCCGCGAAATCGGGCTGGGCTGGCGCAGGCGGAAACCCGGCCCCGACGCCGAGCCCGATCCTGTGCGCTTCTTCCGGGAGATGGTCCTGCAGGAGGGCCCGCAATTGCTGGCGGGCCTCGTGGCCGCCCGTTCAGGCAGGGGATAGGCGGCGCGGTGTTGGGACACGGCGGCGTCCGGCGGCGTGGCAGCGATTCGCCGCCAGCGTTTCAGTAGGCTGGGGGACGTGACTGACAGCGAACACCCCCAGACCACAACTTCCGGAGACCACCCGCTGGGCGGCGCCGCGTCCGCGGCCGCCCCGGGTCCCCTCGCGGGGGTCATCATCGGCCTGGACATCGGCGGCACGAAGACCCGCGGCGTCAGGTTTGAGGACGGGGTTGCCGTGGCCGACGAGTCCGCCGGCAGTTCCAACGTCCAGAACGTCAGCCGCGAACAGGCTGCACTGAACCTCGCGGATCTCTTCTCCCGGATCGGCGGCGGCCAGGTGGCCCAGGTGTATGCCGGGGCCGGTGGCATAGACACCGACGACGACGCCGCAGCCCTGGCCGCGCTGATCGAACCCCATGTTCCGGGAGCCAAAGTCACGGTGGTCCACGATTCACGGCTGCTGCTGGCCGCGGGCGGCGCCAGCACCGGCGTGGCCGTGATCGCGGGAACCGGCTCTGCAGCCTGGGGAAGGAACGCCGCCGGCGACGAGGCCCGGGCAGGCGGCTGGGGCTACCTGCTTGGGGATGAAGGCAGCGGCTACTGGCTCGGCCGTGAGGCAGTCCGGCACAGCCTGCGCCGGATGAACCAGGGACTCCCGGCGGACCAGCTGACCGAGGCTCTGCTTGCCGCGTGCGGAGTGGACCACCCCAACAGGCTGATTGCGCTCTTCCATTCCCCGGACACCGGCCGCCGGTTCTGGGCCCAGCAGGCACGCCTGGTGGTGGACGCGGCAGCGGCGGGCCACACGGCCAGCCAGGAACTGCTGGACCAGGCCGGCAAGGATCTTGCCGGCCTGGCTGCGCAGGCCCTGCGGAAGCTTGGAATCGACGGCCCGGTAATTCTCGGCAGCGGACTGGGCATGAACGTGATTCCGCTGCAGGACTCATTCCGGAGCCACCTGGCCGCCGCCGGCGTCTCCGATGTCCGGGTCCTGGACCAGGACCCTGTGTTTGGCGTCCTGAAGCTGGTCTCGGAAGCGTCAGGGGCCCACTGACCGCTTCCGGGGTGTCAGCCTGACGGCAGGCATGATGGGGGCGGGGATGCGTCCGGCTTCGGCGCCCGCATCCGGGCCGTGCCCTTCAACCAGCCCGTAGCGGGCTCCGCGGGCAGCAGCGTCAGGCAGTGCGGCCTGGGCTTCCCAGTCCGCACGGGCCTGCTCCACTTCGTCGTGCGTGCGGCCCACGAAGTTCCACCACATCAGCAGTTCCTCCTGGAAAGGTTCCCCGCCGACCAGGAGGAACCGTGTGCCGGGCAGGGCTTGGAACTCCAGCGCCGAACGCCCCGCACCCAGGTAGCCCAGCGGCCCGGGCGGGACCTCCTGCCCGTCCAGCGTCAGCCCGCCGTCGAGCACCAGGACGGCATGCTCAAAGTGAGCGTTCAGGGGCAGGACGGCCAGGCCGTCGCAGGAGATGTCCGCTCCGATGATGGGGGAGTACATCGTGGCCGGTGACACCGCCCCGGCGAATTCGCCCACCATCACCGTCGCAGTGAAACCCGGCCCCGTCACGGAAGGCAGTTCGCGGTGCTGCTCGAACGCAGGTTCGCGATGGCGTTCCGAATCCGGCAACGCTACCCAGAGCTGCAGGCCGCGCTGCACGGGCAGCGGCGCACCCGCGCCGGGACCTGCATCGGAATCTGGAAGCGCGGCGAACTCGGAGTGCGACACCCCGTGCCCGGCGGTCATGATGTTCAGCTCACCTGGCCGGACCACAACATCGCTACCCACGCTGTCCCGGTGCCGGATGTTCCCCGCAAGCGGCCAGGTGACCGTCTGCAGCCCGGTGTGCGGGTGGGGGAGTACGGACATGGCGATGCGGTCCGGACCGAAACTGTCCAGGAAGCACCAGGCTCCGATGGTGGGCAGGCCGCGCTGCGGGAGCGTGCGCCGGACGTTCATGGCCCGCACGCCGCCCAGCGGAACCTCCCGTTCGGGCCAGAGCTGCAGGCAAGGGCCGGACGTCCCTTCAGGGCCCGCTGGCGGACAAAGTTCCTGTTGCGGAGCCACTTCCAAGTTGGTCACAGACCAACTCTAGGCGCGGGCAGGGCCGGGCGTAAGCGCAGTCCCTTCACCGGGTGATCGAAGGACCCATCCGCGGGCGGCTGTCCAACGAATGGTTACAGTAGGGATTCTCTTGCCCGCATTGCCTTCGGATCCGGTTACGCTGTGAACGGATTGCGTTACCGTAAATGTCAGTGAGCTTATGACCCAACACTGTCCGATGCCGTCCAACAGAACAGGTAAGTCCGGGAATGGACCAAGCCATGATTGAGTTCCAGAGCGTCACCAAGCAGTACCAGGGCGGGCAGCCCGCTGTGGACCAGCTCACCATGTCCATCGACAGGGGCTCCATCACCGTTTTTGTAGGGCCGTCCGGCTGCGGCAAAACCACCTCGCTGCGGATGATCAACCGCATGGTGGAACCGACGTCCGGCGTGATCACCGTGGACGGGCGGGACGTGACCTCGGTTCCAGCCGCGGAGCTGAGACGGTCCATGGGCTACGTCATGCAGTCCTCCGGGCTGATGCCGCACCGTTCCGTGCTGGACAACATCGCCACTGTGCCCCGGCTCAACGGCGTTTCCAAGGCTGAGGCCCGCAAGCGCGCCACGGAACTGCTCGACGTCGTCGGGCTGGCTTCCGCGCTCGGGAAACGCTACCCCTCCCAGCTCTCGGGCGGCCAGCAGCAACGCGTCGGTGTGGCCCGGGCGCTCGCCGCCGATCCGCCCGTCCTGCTGATGGACGAACCGTTCAGCGCCGTTGACCCCGTGGTGCGTGACGAACTGCAGCAGGAACTCCTGAGGCTGCAGAAGGACCTCGCAAAAACCATCGTTTTCGTCACGCACGATATCGACGAGGCAACCATTCTCGGCGACAAGGTGGCCGTTTTCGCCGTCGGCGGCCGGCTGGCCCAGTACGCCACCCCCGAGGAAATCCTCCGGGCACCGGCCAATGATTTTGTGGCGTCCTTCGTGGGGCGGGACCGCGGCTTCCGCCACCTCGGGTTCACCACGTCCGACGCCGTGACCATCCACCCGGTGCCCACGCTCGTGATGAGTGGCGGCCAGTTCGCCGGCGATCCCGCTGCGGTGACCGACTGGCAGCTCGTGGTGGATCCGGAGCTGCACCCGCTGGGCTGGGCGAGGCCGGGGACGGACTCAGAGCTCATCCCGGGCGGGTCACTCTTCCGCCCCGGCGAGACCCTGCGGCGGGCGCTGGACTCGGCCCTTTCGTCCCCGTCCGGCCAAGGTGTGGCGGTGGACGGCGACGGCAAGGTCCTGGGAACCGTCAGGGCACAGGAAGTCCTCGGTGTCATTGAGGAAGCCCGCCAGGTCAGGCAGGCTGCGCTCTGATGGAGTGGTTCCTGGCAAACAGCGGCATGGTCATGGGACTGGCAGGCCAGCATCTGGTCCTGGCCCTCATCCCGATGGTCCTGGGGCTGGTTATTTCCATTCCGCTGGCGCAGTTGGCGCGGACGCACCCGGCGCTGCGGTCCGTGGTGGTGACCGCCAGCTCGTTGCTGTACACCGTCCCGTCGCTGGCGCTGTTCATCATCCTGCCCTCAATTCTCGGAACCCGGATCCTGGACCCGCTCAACGTCATTGTGGCTCTGACCATCTACGCGGTGGCGCTGCTGGTCCGGGCCGCCCTGGATGCCTTTGACTCCGTGGAGGAGGATCTCCGGCAGGCTGCGATCGCCATGGGGTACAAGCCGTGGTTCCGCTTTGTCCAGATCGACCTGCCACTCTCCCTTCCGGTGATGTTCGCCGGGCTGCGGGTGGTCTCCGTCAGCAACATCTCGCTGGTTAGCGTCGCGGCACTCCTGGGCGTGGGAAACCTGGGCATGCTGTTTACCGACGGACTGCAACGGAACTTCGTCACGGAAGTGGTGGTGGGAATCATCGCCATCCTCGTGCTCGCGCTGCTGATGGATGCTGTACTGGTCGTCCTGGAACGGCTGCTGACTCCGTGGACCCGCCCCGCCAAGGCGTCCGGCCCGGCGGCGCCTTCCGCCGCCAGCTACCTGGCCGACGCCAACATCCACACAGGGGCCGCGCCATGAGCAACATTTTTGTGGACACTCTCGCCTGGATTGCCGATCCCCTGCATTGGACCGGCAGTTCCGGCATCCCCGTCCGGCTCCTGGAGCACCTCCAGTACAGCGGGCTGGTCCTCGTGATTGCCGCTGCCATCGCGGTTCCGGCGGGGCTGTATATCGGTCACACGGGCCGCGGGCGCGTGGTGGCCGTCGCGGTGGCAGGTGCGCTGCGGGCTCTGCCGACGCTGGGCCTGCTGGTCCTCTTTGCCCTCCTGGCGGGAAGCAGCCTGATGCCGCCCGTATGGGCGCTCGTCATCCTGACCGTGCCGCCGCTCCTTGCCGGAACATACGCCGGTATTTCAAGTGTCGACAGGACCGTGGTGGACGCTGCCCGGGCCATGGGCATGACCGAGCTGCAGATCCTGTTCCGGGTTGAGCTGCCCAACGGGCTGCCGGTCATGTTCGGCGGTGTCCGAACCGCCGTGCTGCAGGTCATCGCCACGGTGTCGGTGGTTGCCTACCTGCCCCTGGGCGGGCTGGGCCGCTACCTTTTTGACGGCCTGGCGCTGCAGGACTTCCCGCGGATGCTTGCCGGGTCGCTGCTGATTGCAGGGCTGGCCATCGTTGTTGACCTCATCCTGGCCGCGGTGCAAAGAGTCCTTCTTTCGCCCGGCCTCAAAACCGATCTGCGCGGTGGCCAGAAGGCCGCCGCTGATCTCCCAGCTGCCGCGCCTGCGCCAGCTGCCGTTCAAGGAGGTACCCCATGAAAGAAAACACCAGGACAATCCTTACCCGCCGGGGACTGGCTGGCATGGCTGCCGGCGTCGGCCTTGCCGTCGCGCTGACGGCCTGCGGCGGGAGCGATCCATTGGCGACCCCCAGCACCAGCGCCGGAAGCGCCGGCGGAAGCTCGTTGGTGGTCGGCTCGGCTGACTTCCCGGAGAGCCAGATCGTGGCTGAGATCTATGCCGGCGCACTGACTGCGGCAGGGGTCACAGCAACCACCAAGCCCAACATCGGTGCCCGCGAAATCTACTTCAAGGCGGTCCAGGACGGCTCTGTTGACCTCGTCCCCGACTACTCCGGCAACCTGCTCTCGCATGTGGATCCTGAAGCTGCCGAGGTCTCGGCCGACGACATCTACAAGGCCCTGCCGGGAAAGCTGCCCGAAGGGCTGGCTGTCCTGGAAGCATCCAAGGCTGAGTCCAAGGACGCCATGGTGGTCACCAAAGCCACCGCAGAGAAGTACCAGCTGAAGTCCATCGAGGATTTGGCCAAAGTCTGCAAGGACCTGACCATGGCGGCCCCGGCCACGTTCGAAACCCGTGCCTATGGCCTGCCCGGGCTCAAAACGAACTACGGCTGCGAACTCAAGGCCCTGAAGCCCTTCAGCGACGGCGGCGGCAACCTGACCCTGCAGGCACTGCTGACCGACGACGTCCAGGTCGCTGACATCTACACCACCACACCGTCCATCGCGGACAACGACCTCGTGGTGCTGGAAGATCCCAAGAACAACTTCAAGGCCCAGCAGGTCCTGCCGCTCTACAACAAGGCAAAGATGACTGACAAGGCCAAGGACGCCCTCAATGCCGTTTCGAAGATCCTGACCACTGAGGACCTGGTCAACCTCAACCGCGCAGTCAGCGGCAGCCAGAAGCAGAATGCCAAAGACGCGGCCGCCACCTGGCTGAAGGACAAGGGCATCGTCAAGTAACACCTGACTCCACAACGCAAATCACGACGGCGGCTGCCGGACCCGCACGGGCCGGCAGCCGCCGTCGTCCGCCCTACACTTCTGTGTCTGAGGTCTCAACGGAAGTACATCCGTCATATGGCATATTTGATGGATGGCAGAATTCAAGCAGTCCACCAAGCTTCACAACGTCCTTTACGACATCCGTGGACCGATCCTTCAGGCCGCCCAGCAGATGGAGGCGGAGGGTCACCGGATCCTCAAACTGAACATCGGAAACCCGGCCCCGTTTGGATTTGAAGCCCCGGACGCCATCCTGGTGGACATGATCCGCCATCTGCCCCATGCCCAGGGTTACAGCGACTCCCGGGGCATCTTCTCGGCCCGGACCGCGGTCTCGCAGTACTATCAGACCCGTGGTATCCAGAACATCCATGTGGACGACATCTACCTGGGCAACGGTGTCAGCGAACTGATCACCATGTCCCTCATGGCGCTGCTCAACGATGGCGATGAGGTGCTGATCCCCACGCCGGATTACCCGCTGTGGACCGCTTCCGTTGCCCTGGCCAGCGGCAAGCCTGTGCACTACCTCTGCGATGAGGAATCAGGCTGGCAGCCGGACCTTGAGGATCTTGAAGCCAAGATCACGCCGCGCACCAAGGGCATTGTGGTGATCAACCCCAACAACCCCACGGGCGCGGTCTATCCGGAAGAGACGCTGAAGAAGATCGTGGCCCTGGCCGAAAAGCACGGCCTGATCCTTTTCGCGGATGAAATCTACGAAAAGATCCTGTACGAGGACGCCGTGCACATCAACATGGCCGCGCTTACGGGCGACGACGTCCTGTGCCTCACCTTCAGTGGGCTGTCCAAGGCCTACCGCGTCTGCGGCTACCGTGCCGGCTGGATGGCCATCTCGGGCCCGAAGAAGGATGCCTCGGACTACCTGGAGGGCATCAGCCTCCTGGCCAACATGCGCCTGTGTGCCAATGTGCCCGCCCAGCATGCCATCCAGACCGCCCTCGGCGGCTACCAGAGCATCAACGACCTCATCCTGCCCGGCGGCAGGCTGCTGGAACAGCGGAACAAGGCCTACGACATGCTCAACGCCATCCCGGGTGTGAGCACGCAGCAGGCCCGTGGTGCCATGTACCTCTTTCCGAAGCTCGATCCCGAGGTCTTCCACATCCGCGATGACGAGAAGTTTGTCCTGGACCTGCTGCGCGAGCAAAAAATTCTGGTCTCCCACGGCCGCGCCTTCAACTGGGTTCGCCCGGATCACTTCCGGATGGTCACGCTGCCGCTGGTGAAGGACCTTGAGGAGGCAATCAACCGGATGGGGGACTTCCTGAGCAGGTACAAAGGGAACTAGCCTGTGGTGACGCGCCCTTCGGCGCGGTAACTGCGGACAAAGGAACGCCATGGCCGGCTTGGTTGAGTTCAAGCAGCACCCGTCCCAAACGCTGAAGGTGGGGGATGGCTTCACACTGGCGGATGTTGACCCGGATTCCACCCCCGGCTACACCGGCAACAAGGTTGACGGCCAGGCCCTGTTGGCGGACCTGGACGGGAAACTGGCCCAGCTGCAGGAGCAGCTGTTCGCGGAGTCCCGTTTCGGCGGGAAGAAGCGGATCCTTCTGGTCCTGCAGGCCATGGACACGGCAGGCAAGGGGGGGATCGTCAACCACGTTATGGCCACCATGGATCCGCAGGGTGTCCAGTTCAAGGCCTTCAAAGCCCCCACGGAGGAGGAAAAGTCCTACGACTTCCTCTGGCGGATCGAGAAGGCTGTCCCGGCAGCGGGCATGGTGGGGATCTTCGACCGCTCCCACTATGAGGACGTCCTGATCCACAGAGTCCACAACTGGGCGACGCCCGACGAACTCAAGCGCCGCTACCGGGCCATCAATGAGTTCGAGGGGCGTCAGACCGATGCCGGAACCAAAATCATAAAGGTGATGCTCAACATCAGCAAGGATGAACAGAAGTCACGGCTCCTGGCCAGGCTGGACAACCCCGCCAAACACTGGAAGTACAGCAGCGCCGATTTGAAGGAGCGGGCCTTCTGGGGCGATTACATGGATGCTTACCAGGCTGCCTTCGAGAACACCAGCAGCGAGGTGGCCCCATGGCACGTGGTCCCGGCCAACAAGAAGTGGTTTGCCAGGATCGCCGTCCAGCAGCTGGTGTTGGCGGCGCTGTCAGACATGAAACTGGAATGGCCCAAAGCGGAGTTCGATGTGCCTACTGAACGCGAACTGACAGAGCGGTCCTGACGCCATCAGCTGAGCCGTCCGGTTGTCCCGCGATGAAGGGCTGGTCAGAGCGGCTGGTCGCGGGCGGCAGCGAGCCGCTTGCGGGCGCCCTCCAGCCACTCCTCACAGCGCTTTGCCAGGGCTTCGCCGCGTTCCCAGAGTGCCAGGGATTCCTCAAGGCTGGCGCCGCCCGCCTCAAGCTTCCCCACCACTTGCACCAGCTGTTCGCGGGCTTCCTCATAGCTCAGGGCTTCGATTTCCGGGTCAGGCTTTGTCTCGGGCATGTGCTTCTCCTTGTTGAAGTTCCCCAGTGGATGTGGCGCCGAACAGGCCCTGGGCGACGCGTACGGACAACGCAGTTCCCGACGGCGCCTCCGACGGGTCGCGGACCACAGCGTGGCCGGCAGCTTCAGTGCCACGGGCCGGCCGGCCGTTGGCCAGTTCGACGACGGCGTAGCCGCGGTCCAGCGTCTTTTGCGGTGACAGGGCACGGACCTGGGCCTGTAGGTGAACCAGCTGGTCAGCCGCCCGCACCACCGTTGAACTGACGGCGGCCGATGATCGTCTCAGGAGGCGTTCGATTTCCTCCGCGCGTCCGGTGACCATTGCTTCGGGGGTGGCCAGAACCGGCCGGGAATGGAGTGCAGCCAACCGGTCCGATTCCCTGTCCACCAGCCTGCCGATGCTCCTGCGCAGGTGCTCGCGTGCCTGGCGCACTCCGGCGAGTTCCTCCGCAACGTCAGGCACGATCCGCTTGGCAGCATCGGTGGGAGTGGACGCGCGGAGGTCCGCCACGTCGTCGAGAAGGGGGCGGTCCGCCTCATGTCCGATGGCGCTGACCACCGGGGTAGCCGTAGCCGCGACGGCACGGATCAGTTCCTCGCTGTTGAAAGGCAGCAGGTCCTCCAACGCTCCGCCGCCCCGGGCGATGACAATGACATCCACGTCAGGGCGGCCGTCCAACTCCTGAAGGGCGCGGATGATCTGCGCCACCGCGGTGTTGCCCTGCACTGCCACCTCCCGGATCTCGAACTCGACGGCCGGCCAGCGCAGTGCGGCGTTTTGGACGACGTCCTTTTTGGCGTCGGAGTCCCGTCCGGTAATCAGGCCAATACGGTGGGGGAGCAGCGGCAGCGGCTTCTTCCGTGAATCGGCAAACAGCCCCTCGGCGGCGAGGGCCTGCCGCAGCCGTTCGATCCGCGCCAGAAGATCGCCAAGCCCTACAGGCCTGATGTCCCTGACCTGCATGTTGAGCCGCCCGGTCTTCAGCCAGAACTCCGGCTTGAGCAGGGCAACCACTCGGGAGCCTCGCTCCAGGGGCATGTTCTGGCGGTCCAGAACCTTGGTCCAGACCGACGCCGGCAGGGAAACCTCCGCGTCCACGTCCCGGAGGGTGAGGTACGCGTTGCCGCCGCGGCGGTTCATTTCTATGACCTGGCCTTCGACCCATGCGGACGGGGTGCGGTCGATATGGGCTTTGAGTTTCTGCGACAGTAACTGCAGCGGCCATGGATTGTCCGGGCTGGTCTCAGCGGCCGTGGCAGGCAACGTGGTGGCAGCTGTGCCCGGCAGCGCAGCCTGTTCAGACATGTCCGCTGCCCCGGGAAACTGTGGGTGGCGGCATGGTGGTCCTTTGTTCGGCAGGTAGCGGTTCGTGCTTGGATGGCGGCCGTCAGTGGGCTGGCGGTTGCCATTCAACCTTATCCATAAGCTGTATCACCCGAGACTGACATTCTTTGTCCAGACACCAGCCCTATGATGGCTGTGCTGCCGCCCACCCGTGAGGACCCGTTTTGCGCACCTTCGTTTCAGCCATCGCCGTCGTCGTGGGCGTTTTGCTGTCCGCCCTGGCCGTACCCGCCATCTGGCTTGACCGCAACGTGGTTCAGGAGGATGGCTTTGTGGCACTGGCCGCTCCCCTGGGGCAGGACGCAGAATTCCAGCAGCGGCTCGCCGCGGCCGCTGTGGGCACCATCGATACAGGGGCCATCCCGGACGCCCTGGCAGGTCTGGTCACGCCAGTGCTTGAGGCGGCTGCCGGTTCCCTCACAGCCTTGCCCGGCTACCCGGCGGCCTGGGAGGAAACGCTGCGGAAGAGCCACCGGCTCAGCTTCGCCGCACCCGCATCGGTTCCCGCCGAACCTGACTCCCCGTCGTCGCTTACGTTGGACGTGGCACCCCTGGTGGCGCTGGCGACGGAGGAGCTCGCACTCACCACCGGACTCCCGCTGACTTCGCCGGAGCAGACGCTGGTCAACGTCGGAGAGCCTGAGCAGCGCCAAATGGTCGGGAGGGTGTCCGCCTACGCGCCGCTCGGCTACTCCCTTGCCATCGGAGCGGGAATCGCCTTTGCGTTGGCCCTGGTTTCCGCCCGCCGTCGCTGGTCAGTGGCTTTCGCTGTGGGACTTGCGGCGCTGGTACTGGCCGGCCTGTGGTCTGCCGGCTCGCAACTCGCGAGGGATGCCGTCATGGGGGTGGCGAGCGGCAATGGGCTTTCGGATATGTTCAAAGATGCGTTTGTGGAGGCCGCTTCCAGCAGCTTCCAATCCTGGGTCGGTGGTGCAGCGATAACCGGCGGTGTGCTGGTTGCGGCGGCCCTTGTGATCCGGATCGCCTCGCCGGGGCGGCGGCCCCAACCCGGTAGCATGGAGGGATGACTTCCTCAGCTGTGTCCCTCTCGATGCCAACTGTCCCGCGCAGGCGGCGCTCGCCTGAGGAGGTAGCCGCCGCGGCTCCGGTGACCGGTCCCAAAAAGGTACTCCTTGCTGCGCCCCGCGGCTATTGCGCCGGTGTGGACCGAGCCGTGATCGCTGTCGAGAAGGCCTTGGAACACTACGGTCCGCCGGTTTACGTCCGGAAGCAGATCGTGCACAACGTCCACGTGGTGAGCTCGCTGGAGGCCCAGGGCGCCATCTTCGTCGACGAGACGGACGAGGTCCCAGAAGGCGCCCTGGTGATCTTTTCCGCCCACGGGGTATCCCCGGCCGTCGTCCAGTCAGCCGAAGACCGCGGGCTTCGCACCATTGACGCCACCTGCCCGTTGGTGACAAAGGTTCATAAGGAAGCCGTGAGGTTCGCCAAGGACGACTTCGACATCCTGCTGATCGGCCACGACGGTCACGAGGAAGTTGAGGGCACCGCGGGCGAAGCCCCGGAACACATCCAGATCATTAACGGTCCCCATGAAGTGGACAAGGTAACCGTCAGGGATCCGGAAAAGGTCATCTGGCTGTCCCAGACCACCCTCAGCGTGGACGAGACCATGGAAACGGTCCGCCTGCTGAAGGATCGGTTCCCCACCCTGCAGGATCCGCCCAGCGACGACATCTGCTACGCCACCACCAACCGTCAGGTGGCCATCAAGAAGATCTCCCCCCAGGCTGAGCTTGTCATTGTGGTGGGATCGGCCAACTCCTCGAACTCGGTCCGCCTGGTGGAAGTCGCGCTGGAGTACGGTGCCAAGGCCTCCTACCGTGTGGACTTCGCCAACGAAGTGGACGAGGCGTGGTTTGAAGGCGTGGCAACGGTCGGAGTCACATCCGGGGCTTCTGTACCTGAGATCCTGGTCACGGACGTCCTGCGACTGCTGGCCGACTACGGCTATGGCTCCGTGGAAGAAGTTGTCACGGCCGAAGAAGACCTCCTTTTCTCGTTGCCTAAGGAACTCCGCGCAACCCTGAAGGAAGCCGGAGACGTCAGCCGGGCGCTCGGCGGCCGCCGCTCCCGCAACTGACCGGTCTCCGGCAACGTCAGGCGGCGGCTTCGTCCTGCTGAAACTCCGGGGCCGCCAGCGTGCGCGGCGTGACCTCGAGTGCCGGCGGGGTGAGCAGCCCGGATTCATCCATGGCATTGAGCTTCCGTGCGGTGGGCAAGATCCGCGCTTCCAGGGTGCCGATCAGGGCGTTATACCGGTCCACCGAGGACTTCAGGGACGAACCCAGCTTGCCCACGTTTTCGCCGAGCGTTCCCATGCGTTCGTACAGCTGGCGGGCGAGGTCGAACAGTTCCCGCGCACTGTCCGTCAGCACATCCTGGCGCCATGTGAAAGCCACCGATTTGAGCACTGCGAGCAGCGTACTCGGCGAGGCAAGAACCACATTCCTGGAAAGCGCGTGGTCCAACAGCGTCGCATCGGCTGTCAGGGCGGCGGCCAGGATGGATTCGGCCGGCAGGAAGCAGATCACCAGCTCGGGGGAGTTCCCGGTGATGTCCCAGTACTTCTTGTTGCTGAGCGAGTCCACGTGGGCCCGCAGCGCCTTGGCGTGGGCGGCCAGCAGGGATTGCTGGCTGCCGGGATTCCCGGTTATACCCGTTTCCTGACGCGCACCCAGCTCCTGGGCCTCCAGGTACGAGGACAACGGAACCTTCGCGTCCACCACCAGCTGCTTCTGGCCCGGCAGCTGGACGACGAGGTCGGGACGAACCGCTGAATCGGCCCCGCCACTGTGGACCTGCTCCAGGAAATCCACGTGCTTGAGCATGCCCGATGCCTCAACCACGCGGCGCAATTGAACTTCGCCCCACTGTCCACGAGCACTGTTGGAGCGCAACGCTGACTCGAGGGCGTGCGTGGACCGGATCAGCTGGGCATCGGAAAGCCTGGCCTCCTGAAGTTGTTGCGCGAGCTGGCCGTACTGTTCAAGGCGGTCGCGTTCCAGCAGGGCCACCTGCTGCTGCACAGCGGTCAGCTTTTCCGCCACGGGGGCGAGTGCCCGGAGGACGCTCCCGTCCTGGTTGCGGGACTCGCCGAGTTCCCGGTTCTGCATCGAGAGCAGGCGGCGCTCCGCGTCCGCGGCGGCGAACTGCGCGCTGACCTCGGAAAGCCGCGACGAGACGGCGTCGAAGTCCTCCTCCAGGGCACGACTGTGCCGGCGGAGGGAAAAGTAGGTGGCGGCGGCGCCGGCGACGGCACCCACCAGCAGCATCAACAGGGCAAGAATCAGGGCTAAAGCATCCATATCCTCACTGTGGCATGACCCTGTGACAATTTACGGAAGCGACATATTCGACCACCCGTTCCACCACGGTGCCGACACTGCGGGGGACCGCCTGGGGCCCATGTGTCCGGCAACCGGTAGAATCAATGCTCGTGGCTCTTACTATTGGCATCGTCGGACTGCCCAACGTCGGCAAATCAACTCTTTTCAACGCACTGACCCGGAACCAGGTGCTGGCTGCGAACTATCCGTTCGCTACCATCGAACCCAATGTCGGCGTCGTGAACCTGCCGGATCCCCGGCTCCAGCAGCTGGCCGATATCTTTGGCTCGCAGCGGCTCCTTCCCGCCCCGGTGTCCTTCGTGGACATCGCCGGCATCGTCAAGGGCGCATCGGAGGGCGAAGGCCTGGGCAATAAGTTCCTTGCCAACATCCGTGAGGCCGAGGCCATCGCCCAGGTGGTCCGGGTGTTTGATGATCCCGACGTCATCCACGTCGACGGCAAAGTGGATCCCCGCTCGGATATGGAAACCATCAACACCGAGCTGATCCTTGCTGACCTTCAGACCATTGAGAATGCCATTCCCCGGATCGAAAAAGAAGTCAAGATCAAGAAGCGGGAAGCCGCCGAGCTGGCAGCCATCAAGGCCGCGCAGACGGTCCTGGAACGCGGCGACACAGTCTTCTCCTCGATCAAGAGCGACAAGCTGGAGATGGAGCACCTCAAGGAGCTCAGCCTCCTGACCGCCAAGCCGTTCATCTACGTCTTCAACGCCGACGAAGGCATCCTGGGCAGCCCGGAGAAACAGGACGAGCTGCGGGCCATGGTGGCTCCGGCGGACGCCATCTTCCTCGATGCGAAGCTCGAATCCGACCTCGTGGAGCTGGACGAGGAGGAGGCGCGCGAAATGCTGGAAATGAACGGCCAGGACGAGTCCGGCCTGGACCAGCTGGCACGCGTCGGCTTCCACACCCTGGGCCTCCAGACCTACCTCACGGCCGGTCCGAAGGAAACACGCGCCTGGACCATCCACCAGGGCGACACCGCGCCGCAGGCCGCCGGCGTCATCCACAGCGACTTCCAGCGCGGCTTCATCAAGGCAGAAGTGGTTTCCTTCCATGACCTCATCGAGGCCGGGTCCATGGCGGAAGCCAAGTCCCGTGGCAAGGTACGCATTGAAGGCAAAGAGTACGTGATGGCTGACGGCGATGTAGTGGAGTTCCGCTTCAACGTCTAGCCCCATCTACGAGAATCGCGCCTTGTCACAGCCTGGGCGCGATTTTCGTGCACTCATGGTGGCGTACTGGTTATCCACATATCCGAATGTGGCGGTTACATGCAGCCCGCAGTCCGGCGATGCTTGGCGAATGGGAATCAGATACTACGCGTACGCATTCGACGGCAACCTGACCGATCAAGCGCTTGCCGATCCTCTCAGCTTTCTCTCCGATGATCCGCTCGCCGATGCATGGGGATTCGAACATGGCGCCACGATCAGCACCCCGACGTTTGAGCAAGCGGTGCCTAAGCGGGACATGCTGTACCTCGACAAAGCATGGCGGCATTTGCAGTGCCTCACTGCACCGGCGGAACCAGGCCTGATCGCCCGTCGTGCCTATCGGATGTTCGAGGGCGCAGTGGTCATGAACGACATGGGTTGTGAGCCTTGGGTGCGGACATTAACCCCACCGGAGGTTTTGGCTGTCGCAAGGGACCTCGTAGATTTCTCCGACGAGTACGTGGAGTCGCGGCTGCGGGAATCGCATTGCTTCAATCGGGACTTTGAGGGTGAGTTCGACTTTGTCGTGAGCTACCTTCGGCAGGCGCGAACCTTTACGGCGAACCTCGCTGCCGAGGGACGCGGCATGGTCTACCTGATCGGATGACGCGCAGCCAGGCGCTGTCGAATCCAAGCCGTTCGCCACGTTCGAAAACCTGCAACGTCGATTCGTGACCCGCGGCCGGATCCGCCGGATCGAACAGGCCAATCGTGAGGAATCCAAGCTTGCGTAACGGTCGCGAGGAGTCGGGCATAGGTTTCCTTCAAGGATCGGTGTGCGGCTGATGCTCATGATAAGCCGACATTGGCCGACGCCCCGAACCGCTAGAATTCAAGGAAAACACGGACATTCAACGTCTGATTCCGGACAGGCAAAGGAGACGGCATGCCCCTGAGGCGTCTGATTCAGGTCATCACCGGGGCCGTCGCTGCGGCGCTGGTTATCTCGGGGTGCTCCGCTTCGGGGGGAGCGCCTCCGGTGGTGGTCGGTGAGACGAAACGCGGCGGCAGCGCCACCGTCGCCGAGGTGAATGCCTTCACGTCCTTCAACCCCTTCAGCGCCGACGGAAACACGGACATCAACACCAAGATCGGCCACATCACCCATTCGGGGTTCTACTACGTGGATGACACCGAAAAAGTGGTCCGGAACGAGAAGTTCGGCCGGTACGAAAAGATCTCCGACAAGCCGCTGAAGGTGAAGTACACCGTCAATGAGGGTGTGAAATGGTCCGACGGCGAGGCCATCGACGCCGGCGACCTCCTCCTGTCCTGGGCAGCCGGCTCGGGCTACTTCGACGACGCTGAACCCCGGGCGGGGACCGGCACTACGTACTTTTCGGCTGCAGCTGACAAGACAGGCCTGGCGGCCACCGCCCTCCCGGAGATCGGCAGTGACAGGCGTTCCATCACCCTGGAATACGCTTCGCCTTACGCTGATTGGGAAGTAGCGTTCGACGTCGGGCTCCCCGCCCATGTTGTCGCCGCCAAAAGCGGCCTCAACGACGAAGACGACCTCGTGGACCTGATCAAGAACTCGCCCCGGGGCGACACGGAACAGCCGTCGGTCAACGCCCCGCTGAAGCGGGTCAGCGACTTCTGGAACTCAGGCTTCGACACGAAGACTCTGACCGATGATCCTGCCATGTACCTTTCCAGCGGCCCCTACATCGTCAGGGACATCGTTCCGGACGCCTCGATCCGGCTGGTCCGGAACAGGGACTATGTCTGGGGGCCGGAGCCCTACCTGGATGACATCACCGTGCGGTTCACCGGTGCCGCGTCCACCGCCATTGCCGCGCTCAGGAACGGCCAGGCGGACATCATCGCCCCGCAACCCTCCGCCGGTACCGAAAGCCTCTTCGATGGACTGGTGGAGCAGGGCAACACCGTCCAGCGCTACAGCCAGTCCGGCTACGACCACCTCGATCTCAACTTTTCAGGACCGTTCGCCAACAAGGATGTCCGGGAGGCGTTCCTAAAGACTGTTCCGCGGCAGGAGATCGTGGATGACGTGGTGGGCGGATTCGTCGCCGACGCGAAACCCCTGGACTCACACGTCTTCCTGCCGCCCCATCCGAAGTATCCGGACACCGTGAAGAACAACGGTTCGGCCGAATACGCCGACCTGGACATCCAAGGCGCGAAGTCGCAATTGCGGGATTCTGCTCCGACGGTCCGCATCCTGTACAACAAGGACAACCCCAACCGGGTGCGGGCCTTTTCCCTGATCCGCGACTCCGCCCGCCTCGCCGGATTCATCGTTGAAGACGCGGGCCTCGGCAGCTCGGACTGGGCGAAAGCGCTCGGCGGCGGCAGCTACGATGCCGCCATCCTCGGCTCCATCGGACCCGGGGTCGGCGTCAGCCGCGTCCCGCAAATCTTCAAAACCGGTGGCGGCAGCAACTTCAACCGATTCTCCGACGGCGACGCAGACAAAGCCATGGAGCAACTGTCCGGCATTACGGACCTTGCAAAGCAGGACGAACTGTTGGCCGACATAGACAAACGCGTGTGGGAAAGCGCCTATGGCCTGCCGCTGTACCAGACCACTGGAACCGTGGCTTTCAGCAGCCGCGTGACGGGCATCAAGCCCAGCTCAGGCCCTTTGGGCGTCTGGTGGAATGTCTGGGAGTGGCGCCTGAAATAGGCCGTCCCGGGGGCTTGTCGCCGTTCTGGGAGCCCGTCCCCGTCCTCGGTTCGCAGCATCCCCTACCAGCGAGTAGCATGTGACTTGCGCAACTTCCGAGCGCCGGCTAGTTATTGGCGGTTAACTGGTTACGGTTTGACAACGGAGTACCAGTATTTGGACTTTGTGCGGTTAGGCTACTCGTATATGTAGGCCACGTCACAGTGAGAACCTGTGATGAGCCTGCCGGGGAGCAAAAGATTTCCCCTGAATATCTCCCACAACTCATAGGAGGCGGAATGCGTTTCACGCGCACTTCCAAAGCACTCGGCATGGTGGCGATCGCTGCCCTTGCCCTGACCGGCTGCGGCGCTGGAGGCGGCAGCAATGACGGTGCCAGCCAGTCTGCCGGCGATCCCAACAAGGTCATCACTGCCTACAACAGTGAGCCCCAGAACCCCTTGCTGCCCGCAAACACTAACGAAACCAACGGCGGCCGGGTTGTTGAGCTGCTCTTCGAGGGCCTCCGCGCCTACGACCCCGATGGCAAGCCGGTAAACGCCCTCGCAGAGTCCATTGAGTCGCCGGATGCCCAGAACTGGACCATCAAGCTCAAGCAGGGCCAGAAGTTCACCAACGGAGAAGCGATCACCGCCAAGACGTTCGTTGATACCTGGAACTTCGCCGCGAACTCTAAGAACCTGCAGAACAACGGTTTCTTCTTCGAGTCCATCGACGGCTATGCCGATGTCTCGGCAGTGACCACCGAGAAGTCGGCGGACGGCAAGACCACCACCACGCCGGCGCCCACCGCCGAAACCATGTCCGGCCTGAAGGCCACGGATGACTCCACCCTTACGGTGAAGCTCGTGCAGCCAGAGGCTGACTGGTCGCTCCGACTCGGGTACTCGGCGTTCTACCCGCTGCCGTCCGCAGCGTTGGCGGATCCGAAGGCCTTCGGCGAAAATCCGGTAGGCAACGGCCCGTACAAGTTCGAAAAGACCGGCGCCTGGGTCCACGACCAGTCGATTTCCCTGGTGAAGAACGCTGACTACAGCGGTCCACGCGCAGCGAAGAACGGTGGCGTGACCTTCAAGTTCTACACGGACCCGAGTCCTGCTTACACGGACATTCAGGCCGACAACCTGGACATCACCGACGTGCTGCCATCCAACGCCACGAAGACCTTCGCGACGGACTTTCCGGACCGCAACGCCAGCAAGGCCGTTGCCACAAACGGCACGCTTAACATCCCCGGCTACAACGTGAACTTCCAGGGCGAAGCCGGCAAGCTGCGCCGCCAGGCTCTCTCCCACGCAATCAACCGCGAGGAAATCACCAAGGTGGTCTTCAACGGAACGCGCACGCCTGCCAAGGGCTTTGCCCCGCCGGTCATCGATGGTTTCAAGGAGAACATCCCGGGCAGCGAAGTCCTGAAGTTCGACGCCGCCAAGGCCAAGGACCTGTGGGCCCAGGCTGAAAAGATCCAGCCGTACGACAACTCCAAGCCGCTCCAGATTGCCTCCAACACCGATGGCGGACACAAGGAGTGGATTGATGCCGTGGCTAACGGCTTCAAGAACAACCTCGGCATTCAGGCTGAAATCCAGCCCTTCGCCAAGTTCGCCGAAGTCCTCAACCTGCGCAAGTCCCAGTCCCTCCCGGGCCTGACCCGCGCCGGCTGGCAGGGTGACTATCCGTCGCTCTACAACTTCCTCGGACCTGTCTGGGCAACGGGTGCATCCTCCAACTACGAGAAGTACTCGAACCCTGAGTTCGACAAGCTGCTCCAGGAAGGCCTTGCCGCCAAGTCCACCACTGAGGCGAACGATAAGTTCAACAAGGCGCAGGAGATCCTGTTCACGGACCTCCCCGGCCTGCCGCTCTGGGATTATGCAAAGCCGATTGTGTGGAGCAACAACGTTGTGAAGGCCGAGACCGGCTGGAACGGCGGAGTCCTGTACTACAACATCACGGCCAAGTAATCACCACGATCTAACTTGCCGACAGGCGCATTGGGGGTCCGGTCAAAAGCCGGGCCCCCATTGTCCTGTACGGCAGGAAGGCACAAATGAACCCGTTTTCTTCGCATCAGGAAAGCCGGTGATCCTGTGGTCAGCTTCATTCTGAAACGACTGTTGCAAGTGATCCCCGTCTTCATTGGCACTACTTTGTTTGTCTATTACATGGTGTTTGCCCTTCCGGGCGACCCCATCGCGGCACTCTTCGGGGACCGCCAGCCCCCGCAGGCGGTCATCGATACGCTCCGCACGCAGTACCATCTCGACGAACCCTTCTGGGTCCAGTACGGACTGTTCCTGCAGAACCTCTTCACCTTCAATCTGGGCAATGACTTCACCGGGCAGCCCATTGCAGCGAGCCTAGCCCGTGCCTTCCCGGTGACGGCGATGCTTGCCACTGAGGCACTCCTCATTCAGGCAGTTTTCGGCATTGCGTTCGGCGTCTTCGCCGGCCTTCGCCGTGGCGGCTGGTTTGACTCCACTGTCCTGGTCGTTTCATTGGTGGTCATTGCAGTTCCCACCTTCGTCCTTGGCTTCGTCCTCCAGTTGGTTTTCGGTGTGCAGTTGGGCTGGGCAAAGCCAACTGTAGGGGCGAACGCCGACTGGGGCAGCCTGCTGCTGCCGGCCATTGTTCTCGGCCTCGTATCTTTCGCGTACGTTCTCCGGCTGACCCGGGCCTCGGTCAGCGAAAGTATGAACGCAGACTACGTCCGGACTGCCACGGCGAAGGGCTTGTCACGTCCCCGCGTCGTTGTGGCCCACATCCTGCGCAATTCGCTGATCCCGGTGGTCACTTACCTTGGTGCAAACCTGGGCGGCCTCATGGGCGGCGCCATTGTCACCGAAGGCATTTTCAACGTTCCGGGCGTGGGAAACAAGCTCTATCAGGCTATCTTGCGCACAGAGGGACCCACCATCGTTTCCATTGTCAGCGTGCTGGTGTTGATCTTTGTGGTGGCCAACCTGCTCGTCGACCTCCTATACGCCTGGCTAGACCCGAGGATCCGTTATGACCAGTAACTACACACACTTCGTGGCACCTGTCGATGAGACGCCCCTGCTGGCAACTGACACACTGAAAGCAGACCAGGCGCCGCTGAGCCTATGGTCTGACGCCTGGCGCAAGCTGCGGCGTCGTCCGCTGTTTATTCTTTCGGCATTACTCATTCTGGCGCTGACTTTGGTCGCACTGTTCCCCGGCCTGTTCTCGTCGGTGGCTCCGAACGATGGCTGCGAGCTTTCCAATTCCGAGGGCGGTCCTGCGGCGGGGCACCCGTTCGGCTTCACATTCCAGGGCTGCGACATATATTCCAGGGTTGTGCACGGCACGCAGGCGTCCCTTTCGGTGGGTGTCCTGTCCGTCCTCTGCGTTCTGATCGTGGGAGTGACGATCGGCGCTATCGCCGGCTATTACGGCGGATGGGTGGACGCAGTCCTGGCCCGGCTCGGTGACATATTCTTCGCCCTTCCCCTCATTCTTGGCGCGCTGATCATCACGCAGTTGCCGGCTTTCCGTGAGAACAAAAGCGTCTGGACCGTAGTTTTGGTGATTTCGATGCTGGCGTGGCCACAGATGGCACGCATCACGCGCGGCGCTGTCATTGAGGTGCGTAACGCCGACTTCGTGACGGCTGCCCGTTCGTTGGGTGTATCAAAGTTTGGCGCATTGGTCCGCCACGTCCTACCCAACGCACTGGCGCCGATCATCGTGCTTGCAACGTTGGAATTGGGTGTCTTCATCGTGGCCGAGGCCACACTATCCTTCCTGGGGGTTGGGTTGCCGCAAAGCATCATGTCCTGGGGAAATGACATTGCAGGCGCGCAGGCGTCAATCCGCACTAACCCGCAGATCATGCTTTATCCGGCGGCGGCGCTGTCCATTACCGTGCTGAGCTTTATTATGCTCGGCGACGCGGTACGTGACGCCCTCGATCCCAAGAGCCGGCAGCGATGAGAGAGAAAGAGATGACTACTCCAGAAATCCACATCGATGAGGCCAGGTCTGCGGGAGTGAAGCCACTGCTGGAAATCCGCGACCTGGCCATCACGTTCTCCACCGGCAGCGGTGAAGTCCAGGCAGTCCGCAACGCGCACCTCACTATCATGCCGGGCGAAACCGTGGCTATCGTGGGGGAATCGGGTTCGGGCAAGTCGACGACGGCACTCGCCGCCATCGGGCTGTTGCCCAATAACGGCCGCGTTTCAGCCGGACAGATCCTACTCGACGGCGAGGACATCGCCCACGCCTCCGAGAAACGTATGATCGAGCTCCGGGGCAACACGATCGGCATGGTCCCGCAGGATCCCATGTCCAACCTAAACCCCGTGTGGAAGATCGGCTACCAGGTCAAAGAGACGCTCCGCGCAAATGGGCTGCCCAGTGGTCCCGATGATATCGCCAACGTGCTTGCACAGGCGGGTCTTCCGGATGCCCACCGGCGCGCCAAGCAGTATCCGCACGAGTTCTCAGGCGGTATGCGCCAGCGCGCGCTGATCGCCATCGGTCTGTCCTGCCAGCCGCGCCTGCTGATCGCTGATGAGCCGACGTCGGCCCTGGACGTCACTGTTCAGCGGCAGATCCTGGATCACTTGGACACAATGACCACTGAACTGGGCACGGCTGTGCTGCTGATCACCCATGACTTGGGACTGGCGGCCGAGCGTGCGGACAAGGTTGTGGTGATGTACCGGGGGCAGGTGGTAGAGGCTGGACCGTCGCTGGCGTTGCTCCAGAATCCTCAGCACCCTTACACCAAACGGCTGGTTGAGTCTGCGCCGTCACTGGCCAGCCGCCGGATCCAGGTCGCCAAGGAACAGGGCGTGGAAGCGTCTGATCTTCTCGCTTCTGCTGCGGAGGCAGCCGCCGCGGACAATGTCCTCCAGATCCAGGACCTGCGCAAGGTGTACAAGCTGCGCCAGGGGTTCGGGAAGTCGTCGGACTTCGCCGCTGTGGACGGGGTGAGCTTCGACGTCAAGCGGGGGACCACCACAGCGATCGTGGGGGAGTCCGGGTCTGGCAAGTCCACCGTGGCAAAGATGGTGCTGCAGCTCGAGACTCCTACCGATGGGAAGATCCTTTTCGACGGCGTCGACACCTCGCTGCTGAAAGCGTCGGAACTCTTCAAGTTCAGGCGGCGGGTGCAGCCCATTTTCCAGGATCCTTACGGCTCGTTGGACCCGATGTACAACATCTACCGGACCATCGAGGAGCCTTTGCGGGTCCACAAGATCGGTAACGCCGCCAGCCGCGAAAAGAAGGTCCGCGAACTGCTGGACAAGGTGGCTTTGCCTCAGTCGGCCATGCAGCGGTTTCCGAACGAGCTCTCCGGCGGCCAGCGCCAGCGCGTCGCCATTGCGCGTGCGCTAGCCCTGGACCCTGACGTGATCATCTGCGACGAAGCTGTGTCCGCGCTGGACGTGCTGGTCCAGGCGCAGGTACTCAACCTGCTCGCGGACCTGCAGGCCAACCTCGGGTTGACCTATCTCTTTATCACCCATGACCTGGCTGTGGTCCGGCAGATTGCCGACCACGTCTGTGTGATGGAAAAGGGCAAGCTGGTGGAGACCGGTTCCACGGACGATGTCTTCGAGTCCCCTCAGCAGGAGTACACGAAGGCACTGCTCAACGCCATTCCCGGTGCGAAGCTGATGCTTCCGCCCGAAGTGGCCTGATCCGGCTGCAGTATCCCGGGTTAAGGATGGAGCCGGTGCCTTCAGGGCACCGGCTCCATCGCTTTTTACGGTCATTAAAGTGCGCCACGGGGCCACTTCAGTAGGCTAAGAGCCTGTTCAGCCCGCCGGGGTGGGTGCGGACGCCGCCACCGGGACTGTGCCATCCAGCGGTGGGCCTTCGAGGCCCAAGTGCCGAAGCCTGGATCCAAGCAGCCCGCCCAGAGACCTGTGGCCTGCGGCATCCATGTGGACGGCATCTGCCAGGTTCTTCGCGAGGTTGTATTTCGACAGCCAGTCACCCACGCCCACAAACGGTAGGCCATGCCGTGCCGCCACTGTACCCAGCAGCGCATCGACCTGGGTCCTGCGCCCGCCGCCATAGTTGGCGCCGCGGGCCAGGGTGCCGATCATGGCCATCCTGGCGCCTGGATAGCGGTCCTGGAGTGCCCCGATCAGGCGGTCGGCGTTGGCCACGATCTGTGCATCGGTAGCGCCGCGCGCGGCGTCGTTGCCGCCGCCCTGGATGACGATCAGCGCGGGCGTCCCGTACGGCAGCTTCCAGTCGCCACGCTGCAAGGCGTCGATGTAGTTGCCTGTCTTGCCGTTGGACGCCACGAATCCCG
Organism: Arthrobacter sp. Soil762; assembly: GCF_001428335.1. GTDB lineage: Bacteria > Actinomycetota > Actinomycetes > Actinomycetales > Micrococcaceae > Arthrobacter. The sequence goes on along the minus strand of NZ_LMSG01000012.1, from coordinate 177,143 downwards.
TTCCGCCGAGCCCGCAGAAGTGGACCTTGTAACCAACGGCCGCAAGGCCAAGGCGCGGCCAGCCCTCAGTAGGTTCGGATTGGGAATCGCCGATCAGGAGGGCAGTGTGCCGCATGTCCGGCACCACCACCTCGTCACGCCCGCTGGCCGGGTTGCGGTACACAGAACCGGCAGGCAGGCTGATCGGATCGCCACCGCGGGCCTGGTAGGCGCCGGCCACGGCCGCCGGTGCCTGTACATATGGCGGCGCGGCGGAACCAGCGGTGGGTTCTGGGGTCTGTCCGCAGCCGCACAGGAGCGCGGCTACCGCGAATCCAGATGCGACAAAGCGGGTCAGCGCCGAGGCTTTTCGCATCAGGGATTCTCCGGGCTTGCTGTGGTTATCACAGCAATGATGGGGCATCAAGTCACAAAAATCCAGTGAGCTTGGTCACTTTTTGAGCCGTGGCGGGCCGGAATTACCCACTGGCCGGACTGGGCTGGCCCAAGATTTTTAGGCCAACAATAGGCTCAGCGTTTAGAATGAGGGAAGGAGCCCTGTGTTATTGGGCTAATCCGTCGTGCGTTCCGGTTGGAAATGTCGCGATACAACAGCTGACTTCACCACTGAATCGAGCAATCACGCATGTCTGAAACCACCACCAACACTGCGGTAGCCACTGCATCACGCAGTGACCTCCGCAACGTCGCGATCGTGGCCCACGTTGACCACGGCAAGACCACTCTGGTCGACGCCATGCTCAAGCAGACCAACTCCTTTGCCGAACACAACCACCTCGAAGACCGCGTGATGGACTCCGGTGACCTGGAGCGCGAAAAGGGCATCACCATCCTGGCCAAGAACACCACGGTGGCCTACAACGGACCGTCCTCCAACGGTGAAACCATCACCATCAACGTCATCGACACCCCCGGCCACGCCGACTTCGGCGGCGAAGTAGAGCGCGGCCTGTCCATGGTGGACGGCGTTGTACTCCTCGTTGACGCTTCCGAGGGCCCGCTGCCCCAGACCCGCTTTGTGCTGCGCAAGGCCCTGGCCGCGCACCTGCCGGTTATCCTCCTCGTCAACAAGACGGACCGCCCCGACGCCCGCATCGAGGAAGTTGTCCACGAGTCGATGGACCTCCTCCTGGGCCTGGCCTCGGACCTCGCTGACGAAGTTCCGGACCTGGACCTGGACAAGATCCTTGAAGTACCGGTCGTCTACGCAGCAGCGAGGGTGGGCCGCGCCTCCCTGGACCAGCCCGCCGACGGCTCCGCTCCGGACAACGAAGACCTTGAGCCGCTGTTCAAGACCATCATCGAGCACATCCCGGCCCCGACGTACAACCCGAACGGTGTCCTCCAGGCACACGTGACCAACCTGGACGCCTCCCCGTTCCTGGGCCGCCTCGCGTTGCTGCGCATCTACAACGGCACCCTGCGCAAGGGCCAGACCGTTGCCTGGGCCCGCGCCAACGGAGAGCTCAAGAACGTCAAGATCACCGAACTGCTGGCCACCAAGGCACTGGACCGTGTTCCCACCGAGTCTGCAGGTCCGGGCGAAATCGTCGCCGTTGCCGGTATCGAGGAAATCACCATTGGTGAGACCCTGACCGATGTCGACAACCCGCAGCCGCTGCCGCTGATCACCGTTGACGATCCCGCCATCTCCATGACCATCGGTATCAACACCTCGCCGCTGGCCGGCCGGGTCAAGGGCGCCAAGGTCACGGCCCGCCAGGTCAAGGACCGCCTGGACAAGGAACTGATCGGTAACGTCTCCATCAAGGTTCTCCCCACCGAGCGTCCCGACGCCTGGGAAGTCCAGGGCCGTGGCGAGCTGGCGCTGGCCATCCTGGTTGAGCAGATGCGACGTGAAGGCTTCGAACTGACTGTCGGCAAGCCGCAGGTTGTCACCAAGACCGTCGACGGCAAGACCCACGAGCCGATGGAACACATGACCATCGACGTGCCGGAAGAGTACCTCGGTGCCGTCACCCAGCTGATGGCAGCCCGCAAGGGCCGCATGACCAACATGGCCAACCACGGCACCGGCTGGTGCCGCATGGAGTTCATCGTTCCGGCCCGTGGCCTGATCGGCTTCCGCACCAAGTTCCTCACCGACACCCGCGGTGCCGGCATTGCTTCCTCCATCGCCGAGGGCTACGAGCCGTGGGCCGGCCCCATCGAGTACCGCACCAACGGTTCGATCGTGGCTGACCGCTCTGGCGTGGTCACCCCGTTCGCGATGATCAAGCTCCAGGAGCGCATGTCATTCTTCGTGCAGCCCACCTCCGAGGTCTACGAAGGCATGATCGTTGGCGAGAACTCACGCGCCGATGACATGGACGTGAACATCACCAGGGAAAAGCAGCTCACCAACATGCGTGCAGCGTCCTCGGACACCTTCGAGAACATGACGCCGCCGCGCAACCTGACTCTGGAAGAATCCTTGGAATTCGCCCGCGAAGACGAGTGCGTTGAGGTGACCCCGGAGTCCATCCGTATCCGGAAGCTCATCCTGGACGCCAGCGAACGCGCCAAGTCCACACGGGCACGCGCCAAGGCCTAGTCCTAATAGCACGTCACTGAAGCTGCCGGTACGGCAGGCGGGAACCCGCCGTCGTGCCGGCAGCTTCTTTTGTGTCAGGAAAGCGTCAGTTGCGGACGCGGGCCGGGCGCCGCTCCGGCGCCGGCGGCACTTCCTTGGCGGCCACCACCAGGTCCAAGGGGATCACGACGTCGGCCTTCCGTGTGCGGACTGTGCAGCCGCCGTCGTCAGTGGCCACCAGATGCCCCAGGGCGTCCGTCAGGCCGCCGTCGATCCGGTAACGCACTACGACCCTTGTTCCGGGTGGGGCGGTGGCCAGAAATTCTCGGGGCGTAGGCTGGGCGGGACTCACCAGTTCATACTAAGGCGGCCGGCTAGGTTCGCGTGGACGGACTGGGAGATAATAGGCTCAGAAGTCAATAGTCCGGCCTGTGCCGGATTCAAGTGCCGGCCGCTGCCGGGAAATATCGTGGAGAGGCAAGGGACGTGACGTACGTAATCGCGCAGCCGTGTGTAGATGTCAAGGACAAGGCATGTATCGAGGAATGCCCCGTTGACTGCATCTATGAGGGTGAGCGTTCCTTGTACATCCACCCCGATGAGTGTGTCGACTGTGGTGCCTGCGAGCCGGTGTGCCCGGTGGAAGCCATCTACTACGAGGATGACACCCCCGAAGAGTGGGCTGACTACTACAAGGCCAACGTCGAATTCTTCGATGACCTGGGCTCGCCCGGTGGCGCCGCCAAGGTGGGCAACACGGGCAAGGATCACCCGATGATCGCCGCCCTGCCGCTGCAGAACCAAGACCACTGAGCCGGGCATCGCGTTGACCGCTGCCGTGAACAGCTTTGGCCTGAGCCTGCCGGACTACCCGTGGGAGGCCATGGCACCGTACCTGGCCAAAGCCTCTGAGCACCCTGGCGGGGCGGTGAACCTGTCGATCGGCACGCCTGTCGACCCAACTCCCGCTGTGATCCAGGATGCCCTCAGGGCCGCCGCGGACGCCCCGGGATACCCCACGGTCCACGGCACCGTTCCGTTGCGGGAAGCCATTGCGGCGTGGTTCGAGCGGCGACGCGGCGTCCCCGGCCTGGACCCTAAGAACATTATGCCCACCGTCGGCTCCAAGGAGCTGGTGGCGTGGCTGCCGCTCCTGCTCGGGCTGAAGCCGGGCGACGTCGTCGTCCGCCCCAAGGTTGCCTACCCCACCTATGACATCGGGGCTACTTTCGCCGGCGTCACCTCCGTCGCTACCGACCACCTTGACGAGTTGGACGATGCCACCCGCGCACGCGTGCGGCTGATCTGGGTAAACTCCCCGGGCAACCCCACCGGAAGCGTCAGGGATGTTGAGTCCCTCAAAGCGCTTGTGGCGCAGGCCCGCGAACTGGGCGCCGTGGTGGCCTCGGACGAGTGCTACGCCGAACTCGGGTGGGGCGCGTGGGACGCACAGCGCGGCGGCGAGCCCGTGCCCAGCATCCTGGATCCGCGCGTTTCCGGCGGGTCCCACGAGGGCCTCCTGGCCGTGTACTCGCTGAGCAAGCAGTCCAACGTGGCAGGTTACCGCGCAGCATTTGTGGCCGGTGACGCGGCCATCATGGCCAACCTCGTCAACAGCCGCAAGCATGCAGGCATGATCGTCCCTTACCCGGTGCAGGAAGCAATGCGGGTTGCGCTGGGCGATGACACCCACGTCCAGGCCCAGAAGGACCTGTACCGCGGACGCCGGGAGCGCCTGATGCCGGCACTGCAGGGCTTCGGGCTGGAAATCAAGGATTCCGACGCCGGACTGTACCTTTGGTCCACCGCCGGAGAGAGCACCTGGGACACCGTTGCGAGGTTGGCTGAGCGGGGCATCGTGGTGGGGCCGGGCGTCTTTTACGGCGAGGCCGGCAATGGGTTTGTGCGTGTCGCATTGACAGGCACGGATGAACGGATTGATGCTGCAGTGGCCACACTGGCCACGGCGCCGTAACAATCATGTGACTCGCACCACAAAGGCGGCATTTTACGGGGGTTTCGCACGCCTCCGATTAGTGACACCCGCAATCGGGCGGTACTTTTTAAGTGACTATCAATGGTGGCTTTCTACAAGAAGGCAGCCCGGGTGTTGGATTCCTGGATGAACAGGGTCACTGCCACGGCTCACCGGATGTTGGATCAAGCTTTCGACAGAGGCCCACGCGCCTCATGAAGGGGACTCCATGACTGAGACCAACAGCGCAACCCTGCACCATGCAGGAGGCGAGCTCAAGCTCCCGCGCATCCAGGTTGTTGAAGGAAACGAAGGCTACGACGTTTCCAAGCTGCTCAAGCAGACGGGCGCAGTCACCTTTGACCCCGGCTTCATGAACACCGCAGCAACCACTTCCGCTATCACCTACATCGACGGTGATGCGGGCATCCTGCGTTACCGCGGGTACCCCATCGAGCAGCTGGCACAGCACTCCAGCTTCCTCGAGGTGTCCTATCTGCTGATCTACGGCAATTTGCCGACCCCCACGGAACTGGAAGAGTTCGACCAGAAGATCCGCCGCCACACCCTCCTGCACGAAGAGCTCAAGGGCTTCTTCAGCGGTTTCCCGCGCGACGCGCACCCCATGCCCGTGCTGTCCTCGGCTGTTTCGGCGCTGTCCACCTTCTACCAGGACTCCCTGGACCCGTTCAACGCCGAGCAGGTGGAGGTCTCCACCATCCGCCTGATGGCCAAGATGCCGGTCATCGCCGCGTACGCGCACAAGAAGTCCATTGGCCAGCCGATGCTGTACCCGGACAACTCCCACAACCTCGTGGAAAACTTCATGCGCCTGAGCTTCGGCCTCCCGGCCGAACAGTACGAAGTTGACCCCGTCATCGCCAAGGCACTGGATCTCCTCCTGATCCTCCACGCGGACCACGAGCAGAACTGTTCCACCTCCACCGTGCGCCTGGTGGGCTCCTCCAACGCCAACCTCTTCGCCTCGGTGTCAGCCGGCATCAACGCCCTCTTCGGCCCCGCCCACGGCGGCGCCAACGAGGCAGTGCTGAAGATGCTCCGCCAGATCCAGGCCGACGGCACCAAGCCCGAGGACTACATGGAGAAGGTCAAGAACAAGGAAGACGGCGTCCGCCTCATGGGCTTCGGACACCGCGTCTACAAGAACTACGATCCGCGCGCCAAGATCGTCAAGGCCACGGCCCACGAGATCCTCAGCAAGCTCGGCGGCAACGACGAGCTGCTCGAGATCGCCATGCGCCTGGAAGAGAAGGCGCTGAACGATGACTACTTCATCCAGCGCAAGCTCTACCCGAACGTGGACTTCTACACCGGCCTGATTTACAAGGCCATGGGCTTCCCGGAGAAGATGTTCACCGTGCTGTTCGCGATCGGCCGCTTGCCGGGCTGGATCGCCCAGTGGCGTGAAATGATCAGCGACCCGAACACCAAGATCGGCCGCCGTCGTATTCTCATCGATTGATCCCCACCGGCGCCCTCGCCTCGCAAGCTCGGCCAGGGAACCCTGCCGGCGTGGGCCCTGCGCCGTTTTGAGCGTCCTGAAGGGCCCTTACGGAGCAATCGATGCTAGGAGTCGTAGCCGAGGGGGTTGTTCTTCTGCCAGCGCCAGTGGTCCTCGCACATCTGGTCCACGGTCTTCGTGGTGGACCAGCTCAGGTCGGCCAGGGCGGAGGTGGCGTCGGCCCAGAAGGCCGGGAGGTCGCCCGCGCGGCGTCCGGTGATCTCGTAGGGGATGGGCTGGCCCACGGCCTTCTCGAAGGACCGCAGGACCTCCAGCACGGAGGAGCCCTTCCCGGAGCCAAGGTTCCAGCGGTAGACGCCTGAGCGGTCCGCCACGTGGTTGAGGGCTGCCACGTGGCCTTCGGCGAGGTCGACGACGTGGATGTAGTCCCGCAGGCAAGTGCCGTCAGGGGTGTCGTAGTCGCCGCCGAACACCATGAGCTTGTCGCGGCGTCCAACGGCCACCTGGGCGATGAAGGGCACCAGGTTGTTGGGGATGCCCTGCGGGTCCTCGCCGATGCGGCCGGACGGGTGCGCACCCACCGGGTTGAAGTAGCGCAGCAGGGCAATGTGCCAACGCGTGTCAGCGGCGCCCAGGTCTGCGAGGATGTCCTCGATCTGTTCCTTGGTGCGGCCGTAAGGGTTGTTGGCGCCGATCTCCATCTTTTCCACATAGGGGATGGGATTGTGCTCGCCGTACACGGTGGCGGAGGAGCTGAACACGATGGAGCGGACGTCGTGGCGGTCCATCACCCGGATCAGGTTCAGCGTGCCCACAAGGTTGTTGTAGTAGTACTTGAGCGGTTCGCGGACCGACTCGCCCACGGCTTTGAGCCCGGCAAAGTGGATTACGGCGTCGATCGTGTGGGTGGCAAAGACGCCTTCCACTGCGGCTTCGTCCACCAGGTCCACCTTGTGGAATTCGGCGGTCTTGCCGCTGAGTTCGGATACCCGGCGCAGTGACTCCTCGCTGGAGTTCACCAGGTTATCGATCACCACCACATCGTGGCCGGCTTCCTGCAGGGACAAGACTGTGTGCGAACCGATGTACCCGGTGCCACCTGTGACCAGAATTTTCATGCCCCCACGCTATCCCAATTCCGCGGATGCGTGGATTTAAGCACAGGTGTGCTAAATAATGAGGGTGCCTAAAATTGTTGATGCCGAAGCCCGGCGCGCAGTAATCGTTGAAGCAGTCTTCAGGATCATCGCCGTCGACGGCCTCGAGCGTGCGTCACTGCGGGAGGTGGCAGACGAAGCCGGCCTCGCCGTGGGCTCCGTCCGGCACTACTTTGCCGGCAGCGAAGAACTGCTCAGCCATTCCTTTGCCGCGGTTGTGGACCGGATCACGGGCCGGCTCACCGCGGCATTACCGGCTATGGCCGCCAGCGAACCCGGGACCGGCCCGCATCGTGAGGCGGTTTTAGTCCTGCTGAGTGAATTTCTGCCGCTAGACGAGGAACGGGCCGTGGACGCCTGTGTGTGGATGGCCTTCAAGAACGCGGCCAGGATCCGTCCCTTCCTCGCGGCCGAGGCCGATCGGAGCCACCGGGAGGTGGCGGCCGTCGTCGGGCAGGTCATCACCGCCCTGGTAACGGACGACGGCGACGGGCAGCAGTCGCTGGCGGTCGAGGCGGAGAGGCTGCTGGCTACGCTGGACGGGCTGTGCATGCACGCCCTCCTGCAGCCCGCCTGGATGACGGCACAAATGTGCCATGACGTCCTGGACCGGCACCTGAAGAGCCTGGCCGCCTGACATTACCGTCCGGTGGCATCGGGAATAGACTGGGAGCCGGGGGAGCGGAACCGGCTGGTAAGGCCGGTGCAGGCAGGCCACAGGAGGAGTAGGGATGCATCACACAGGTGGTTCCGGCTGGCAGATCACCACGGACACGTCCGGGCCTCTGATGATCGCGCTCTTTGTCCGTGACGCGGCAGGACTCGACGGCGCCGGCCACCCCGCGCTGTCGCATGCAGCGCCAAAGATCCGCCATGCAGACCACTCCCACCTCACCGCCGACGTCGGCGGCCAGAGTGCGCTCAAGACGGAATGGGAAGCCTGGTGGGAGCAGCTGCTGAAGGCACACCCCCAGACGTCACCGGAGCTGTCCCCGCCGGACTTTGGGGAATTCGGAAATTCCCCGGCCCTCCAGCGGGTCCTGCAGGCACATTTCGGGTCAGCCCTGACCTGGGCACGGGAGCGCCGCAGCGAGTACGTCAGGCTGGAAGCCGAACGGGTGGCCAGCGGCTCGGACCAGCTGTTGGGCGACATGGTGGATGACCGTCTCATGGAGGTGGGCCGGGGGTCACGGGACTTCACCCTGACCATCATCGAACTTCCGCTGAACGAACAGCGGGCGTGGTACGTGGAGCCGGACAAGATCATCATGAGCCATAACCTCATGTCCGCGCCCGAGCTCTTCCGCAGCTACGTCCAGCCCGTGGTGGACATCCTGGTCTGAGGCCGCGGTCAGCACCCCGGGCAGTCAGCATCAGGGCACCCAGCATGCGGGCATCGACACCCTGGCAATCAGCTGCCGGGCAGTCAGTTGCCGGTGCCGGCCGGTGCCACGGTAATGCGGACCTGTCCCGCGGGCGCGTTGGATTCCTGCCAGCCGCCCTGATCCCCACGGTCCCAGCTCCGGCCGGCAACATCCACGCGCGTCACCTCCAGGCCCTTGGCGTTGGCAACTGCCCACTGCGCCACGGACCAGGCCTGGGTGCCGTCAGCTGCCACCACGAGCGAATCATTCTCCGTGGTGATGGCGAGCGGCCCGTACGCTTGGGCTAGCTCGGACTCGACGGCGGCGGGGATGCCCGGTTCCTGCGGGGCGCGCAAAGTGCACAGCACGGAGGCGGGCGCTTGGCCGGTCAGGCCGGACGCAAAGGACCGGCCCATATTTTCGTGTTGGGCGTACGCGAGGGGGTAGGCCGAGCGCTGGACACGCTGGGCGGCGTCGGTAATTTCCAAGGACTCGTAGCCGGGAAGCTTGACCAGGGCATCGTAGAAAGCATTGGCAGCGTAGTACGGGTCCATCACCTGGGCCTCGGTTCCCCACCCCTGCGAGGGACGTTGCTGGAAGAGTCCGCGGGAGTCAGGGCCGGCCTGGTCGCCATGGGCGATGTTGCGCAGCTTGGATTCCTGCATGGCGGTGGCAAGGGCGATGCTGGCTGCCCGGGGAGGCAGCCCACGCTGCACCGCCACTGCTGTGATCAGTGAGGCATTCACCGCCTGGTCCGTTGCAAGCTCCGCGCTCTGGGTTCCGACGGCGGCCGTGCAGCGCTCCGCGACCAGAGTTTCGGAGCGCTGCAGGAAAGAGACCGCCGTGTAGATGCCGGCGCCCGCCAGCGCCAGGGTAAGCAGCAGCACGGTGGGGCGAACGAAACTGCGTCCACGTGCCACGGACGGGGTCAGTTGGCGTGGAGGGCGTCGTTGAGTTCCACCGTCTGGCCCTTGCGCGGCAGTGCCTCGACGGCCCCGGTGGTGGAGTTGCGCCGGAACAGGAGGTTGGCGACGCCGGACAGCTCGGCTGCCTTCACGATCTTGGCGGTGTCCTCGCCATTCTCGTCCTTGGGCCCGGGAACGAGCACACGGGTTCCAGCGGTGACGTAGAGGCCTGCCTCCACCACGGAGTCATCGCCGACACTGATGCCGACGCCGGAGTTGGCGCCCAGCAGGACGCGCTCACCGATGACGATCTTTTCCTTGCCGCCCCCGGAGAGTGTGCCCATGATCGACGCGCCGCCTCCCACGTCGCTGCCGTCGCCGGCGACGACGCCGGCCGAAATGCGGCCTTCCACCATGGAAGCGCCCAGGGTGCCGGCGTTGAAGTTCACAAAGCCTTCGTGCATCACGGTGGTGCCTTCGGCGAGGTGGGCACCGAGGCGGACGCGGTCGGCGTCGGCGATCCGGACACCGGTGGGCACCACGTAGTCCACCATGCGGGGGAACTTGTCCACGCCGTAGACGGTCACGGCGCCACGGCGGCGAAGTTTGGCGCGGGTCAGTTCGAAGCCTTCCACCGCGGCGGGGCCGAAGTTGGTCCACACCACGTTGGGGAGCTTGCCGAAGATGCCGTCCAGGTTGATGGTGTTGGGCCGGACCAGCCGGTGGGAGAGCAGGTGCAACCGGAGGTATGCGTCGGCGGTGTCGGCCGGGGCTTCATCGAGGTTGATCTGGACGAAGACCACCTTCTGCTCGGTCCCGCGGTCCGCGTCGGTGCCGCTTGCGGCGAGCTGGCCCAGTGTTTCGTCGGCATTCTCCACGGCGCGCAGGTTTTCGGCCGCAACACCCAGGGCAGGCGCGGGGAACCAGACGTCAAGGACGGTGGCTTCGCCGGCAGTGGCGATGGTTGCCAAGCCGAAGCCGTAGGCGGAGCGGGCTTCGGAAGTTGCGTTCTGGTCTTTGGGCGCGGCGGAGGTAGCGGTCTCAGTCATGGCCCCAGTCTAGCGAGAGGCGGGCACCGGGTTCGAACTAGACTGGCAACGTGACTGCCGAAACCGCCCCTGAATCGATCACCGTGCCTTTGGACCTCCGCCAGGACGTCTCCGTGCTCACCGCTGCCATCATGGACATCAACAGCGTGTCCGGGAACGAGACGGAACTGGCGGACGCTGTCGAAGTGGCGCTGCGGGCCGTCCCGGAACTCCATGTGGTCCGCGACGGTGACGCCATCATCGCGCGCACGGAACTCGGCAGGGCGGAACGCGTCATCCTCGCCGGACACCTGGACACAGTGCCGCTGCCGGTTACTGAAGGCGCGCGCGGAACCGTCCCGTCCACCTGGGATTCTGGTGTCCCCGGAGAGGGCGTGCTCTACGGACGCGGGGCCACGGACATGAAGGGCGGCATCGCCGTGCAGCTCGCGCTGGCGGCCACAATGTTCGACGGCGGCGCGGCGCCCCAGCGGGACGTCACCTTCGTGTTCTACGACCATGAGGAAGTGGAAGCGGTCAAGAGCGGACTGGGCCGGCTGGTCCGCAACCACGGCAGCCTCCTGGGCGGCGATTTCGCCATCCTCCTGGAGCCGACCCACGGCACCGTCGAGGGTGGCTGCAACGGCACCAGCCGTTTTGAGGCCACGACGCTGGGCGAGGCAGCACACTCTGCCCGTGCGTGGATGGGCAGCAACGCCATCCACGCGGCGGCACCCATCCTGGCCCGGCTGGCAGCCTACGAGCCGCAGACCATCAACGTGGACGGCCTCGACTACCGCGAGAGCCTCAACGCCGTGAAGATCAATGGCGGCACGGCCGGCAACGTCATCCCGGACCGCTGCGTCGTGGAAATCAACTACCGCTTCGCCCCCGACAAGACGCCGGACCAGGCGGAGGCGCATGTGCGCGAACTGTTGGCGGGCTTCGCTGTGGTCCGCACGGATGCCGCCGCCGGTGCGCGCCCGGGACTGAACCACCCGGCCGCCGCGTCCTTCGTGGCCGCCGTCGGAGCCGAGCCGAAACCGAAATACGGCTGGACCGACGTCGCGCGTTTCAGTGAACTGGGGATCCCGGCAGTGAACTTCGGCCCCGGCGATCCGCTGCTGGCCCATAAGGACAACGAGCACGTCGACGCCGACGCCATCCGGGAGTGCCTGCGGGCGCTTCGGAGTTGGCTCGCGGCGTAGCTCCCGCGATCCAGCGAATTCGACGAGAAATCGTCCAGCAAAAAGGTCCGGAACCCCTTGAAGGGTTCCGGACCTTTTGCGTGTGAGCGCGTGCTGCTATTTACGTTCCGTTACGTCCGGTAGCTCCGGTGCGACCACGGCGGTTGGCGCCGGCGCAACACCGCCTGCCGCCTTCTTGGAACCGCGGCGCTCGATCCAGATTGCGAGCCGGGAAACGCAGATGTTGATCACAATGTAGATGGCTGCAGCCACAAAGAAGATGGGGAACAGGAACGCGTTCCCGAGGAAGTCCGCCATGACCTGCACTGCGCGCAGAAGTTCACCGTATGCCACGATGTAGCCCAGGGAGGTGTCCTTCAGGAGCACCACGAGTTGGGCAACCAGCGACGGCATCATACGGCGGACAGCCTGCGGCAGTTCGATGAGCATCCGGGACTGGAAGCTGGTCAGGCCGATGGTCAGGCCCGCCTCCCGCTGTCCCTTCGGCAGTGATTGGATGCCGGCCCGGATGATCTCCGCGAAGATAGCGGTGTTGTAGAGGACGAGCCCGGCCACCACTGCGACGAAGGAACTCGTCCCGAACACCAGCAGGACGAAGAGCATCATTAGCACAACCGGCATGCCGCGCAGGAACTCCAGGACCACGCGGGCGGGAATCCGGATCCAGGCGACCAGCGAGATGCGCAGCAGGCAGAACATCAGGCCGAGGGGAAACGCGATCACTGCGGCGAGGGCGGCGGCGGTGAGCGTTGCACCGAGTCCATTGGCGAGCAGCGTCCAGACGTCGCCCCGGGTGAAGATCGCCCAGCGGCGACCTTCAAAAATGCCCTGCTGGGCGAGAGTCATGCCAATCCATGCCAGGAGTCCCAGGATCAGCACGGTTCCAACCACGGAACCGATCAGCGAGACCCGGCGCGCTTTGGGGCCGGGAACGTCGTAGAGGACTGAAGTCATCGGGCAATCGCCACCTTTCGTTCCACCGTGCTGGCAAGGATGCCCAGCGGAATGGTGAGGAGCAGATAGAAGAACGCTACGCCGAGCAGTACTGCCATGACCTGGTCACCGTTGGCGTTGGCCATTTGGCGGCCGTAGCCGAACAGTTCCAGGACAAAGAACGCGCCGGCGACGGAGGAGTTCTTGACGAGGGCAATCAGGATGTTGATCAGCGGCGGGATCACGGTCCGAAGCGCCTGCGGCAGGATGATGAGATTCAGGACCTGGCCGAAGTTCATGCCGATGCTGCGCGCGGCCTCAGCCTGGCCGAGCGGGACGCTGTTAACGCCCGAGCGGACGGCTTCAGCAATGAAGGCCGCTGTGTAGGCGCTGAGGGCGATGATCGCTGCGACCTCAAACTGCTGGAAGGTCACGCCAAGGCGGGGCAGGACGATCGCTGCGAAGAAGAAAGCAATGGTCAGTGGAGTGTTCCGGAGAATTTCCACGTAGACGGTGCTGAACCCCCGGAGGGCCGCAACGGGGGAAACTCGGGCTGCTGCCAGGAGTGTTCCGAGGATAAGGGCGATGATCCCGGAGACGACGGACAGGAAAAGGGTGCGGAGAAGGCCTTCCCAATAAAGGGGCAGGTTTTCGATGATGACTTCCATAGGATCCTTCGGCTCTGGGAGTAGGGGGTCAAAAAGCAGGCTGGCGGCTTCCGGGGAACGCGGTCAACGAATTCCCCGGAAGCCGCCGTGGCTACCTAGTAGCGCTTGATGGCGGGAAGTTCAGGGGCGGTCTTGATGACCGAACCTGCAGTTGCTTCCCAGGCCTTCTTGTAGGACCCGTCCTTGCCAAACGCCTCGAGCTGGTCATTGATCCAGTTGCGGAACTCGGTGTCGTCCTTCTTCAGGCCAATGCCGTACGGCTCTTTGGTGAAGGTCTGATCCGACGCCAGCTTGAAGGCATCCGGTTCCTTGTCCACAAAGCCGGCCAGGATCACGTTGTCCGTGGTGATCGCTTCGACCTGCTTGTTGCGCAGCGGCTCAAGGCAGGCGGAGTACGTCTGGGCCGGAGCCAGGATAGCTCCGTACTTCTCCACGATCGTCGCGGCCGGGGTGGAACCGGTCACGGAGCAGACCTTCTTGCCCTTGACGTCTTCAGGCTTGGTGATGGACGTGTTGTCCTTGTTCACCATCAGCGCCTGGCCGGCCTCGTAGTACGGGCCCGCGAAGCTGACAACCTGCTTGCGCTTGTCATTGATCGTGTAGGTGGCGATGACAATATCCACCTTGCCCTGCTCGATGAAGGGTTCGCGGTTGGCTGAGACAGTCTCTGACCATTCGATCTTGTCCGCGGCGATGCCCAGCTTGGCTGCGATCAGCTTGCCCATCTCGACGTCGAAGCCCACCGGCTTGCCGTCCAGGCCCACCTGGCCGAAGAGCGGCTGGTCGTACTTTGTGCCGATCTTGATGGTGCCTGCGGCGGACAACTTGGCCATGGTGGTGCCGGCGGCAAACGTCGGCTTGTCGGCAACAGTGGGATCGCTGGTGGTGCCGGGGGTGGTGCCGCCGCATGCGCTCAGGGACAACGCCAGGGCAGCAGTAGCCGCCACGAAGAACGACTTCCGGCGGGTCATAAATGCCTTCATGACATTCCTTTCATTGGTCGGCCGCGGGTCACGGCCTGGGTGCGAACTGGAGGGTGTGTTCGTTGATGGAAAATCAGTGGGTGAGCAGCTTGGACAGGAAGTCCTTCGCGCGGTCACTCTTCGGGTTGGTGAAGAATTCTTCCGGCTTGGTATCCTCCACGATCTGGCCATCCGCCATGAAAACCACGCGGTCGGCGGCTTTGCGGGCGAAGCCCATTTCGTGCGTGACCACAACCATGGTCATGCCTTCCTTGGCCAGCTGGATCATAACGTCAAGGACCTCGTTGATCATCTCGGGGTCCAGCGCAGAGGTGGGCTCATCAAAGAGCATGACCTTTGGTTTCATCGCCAGGGCGCGGGCGATGGCCACGCGTTGCTGCTGGCCGCCGGAGAGCTGCGCCGGGAGTTTGGGGGCCTGGTGCCCCACGCCCACGCGCTCCAGCAATGCCATGGCTTCCTTGTCGGCCTGGGCCTTGGCAACGCCTTTGACTTTGATGGGACCAAGCGTCACGTTCTCAAGGATGGTCTTGTGCGCGAAGAGGTTGAAGGACTGAAAGACCATCCCGACGTCGGCGCGGAGCTGGGCCAGCTCCTTCCCCTCCTCCGGCAACACCTTTCCATCAATGCTGATGGTGCCGCCTTCGATTGTTTCCAGACGGTTGATGGCACGGCACAACGTGGACTTTCCTGAGCCTGACGGGCCAATGACCACCACCACTTCGCCCTTACGGACGTGGAGATTGATGTCCTTCAAAACGTGCAACTGACCGTAATGCTTATTCACACCATTCAGGGAGACGAGCGCATCGCCGGGCACATGAGTAGTCATAAAGAAGAATCTAGCGAACATTGGCTGGTTATGAGGTGAATCACGCCAAGTTCGCGCGGATCGTGATTCAAGAGATACCTGCCACAGGCACGCTGGCCTTGGCATTAGCCTTGGGGGATGAGCATCAACGCAGATCCGGCCAAAACTTCCCAGCCGCGCCGTAAGGGGCCCCTTGAACTCCGTCGCAAGCAGGCGGCTGTGGAAATGTCCGACCAGCATTTGCTTGATACCAAGGGCGCAGGACAGTTCGTCCATTCGGACCCCTGGCGTGTCCTCCGGATCCAGAGCGAGTTCGTCGAGGGGTTCGGCGCGCTTGCCGATCTGGGGCCCGCCGTCAGTGTCTTCGGCTCGGCGCGCACCAAGCCCGGCAGCCCGTACTACGAAATGGGCATGGAAGTAGGCCGGAAGCTGGCAGCCGCGGGCGTGGCCGTCATTACCGGCGGCGGTCCGGGCTCCATGGAGGCCGCCAACCGCGGCACCGTGGAAGGCAACGGCGTCTCCGTCGGCCTGGGCATTGAATTGCCCTTCGAACAGGGCCTGAACCAGTGGGTGGACCTCGGCATTAACTTTCGCTACTTCTTCGCCCGGAAGACTATGTTCGTCAAATATGCCCAGGGATTCATCGTTCTTCCCGGTGGGCTGGGGACATTGGATGAACTCTTCGAAGCCATGGTCCTGGTCCAGACCCGGAAGGTTACCTCCTTCCCGATCGTGCTCCTCGGCGTCGACTTCTGGGGGCCGATGATCGAATGGATCAAGGGCACCCTCGTGGCCGAGGGAATGGTCTCCGCAAAGGACCTGGACCTCATCCAGGTGGTGGATGATCCCGCCGAAGCAGTGCAACTGGTGCTGCACTGGACGCCCCCGGTTTCCACCAACGGCGAGCAACGGCCCGAATAGGCCGTCGGCCCATATCTGGCACGATGGGTGCTGTGAGTTTTTTCCTGGTCTACCTCGCCATCGTGCTGATCGCCGCCACCCTGTGGGCAGGCGCCGGTGGCCGCCGCGGCATTCTGCGCAGCCTCCGCCGGGGCAGTGAACCGGCCACGGGCTCTGAGGTCCTGGAGAATCCGATTCTCTACCCGGGGTTCGGGCAGCCGCCCGCCAACCTTCCGCCGGTGCTGCTGCCCGCGGACGCTGCCCCGGCCGACGTCGACCGGGTCCGCTTCTCCCTCGGCCTGCGTGGGTACCGGATGGATCAGGTGGACGAGGTCCTCGACGAACTGCGGGACCAGATCGCGGCCAAAGACGAAGAAATGGGCAGGCTCCGGGCACGGCTGCTGGAATCGGAACGGGCGGCGCGCCCGGAGGCCGGCGCTTGAGCACTGACACTGGGGACCGGACGGGCCCGACGGCGTTGATCACCGCATTCGGCGCCCGCGCCATGTGGGCGGTCCAACGCTGGCCCTGGTGGCTGCAGGTTGCCGCCCTCTACGCCACTGCCCGGCTGGTCAGCGCCTGCATCTTTATGGCAGCAGCCCTGCACCAAGGACCCAACCCGTGGTTTCCGGCCGGCCCTGACTACTGGAACTTCATCAATATCTGGGACGCGCGATGGTACGGCCGGATCATCACGGACGGTTATCCCTCACCGCTTCCAACGGATGCCGCCGGCAACGTGCAGGAAAATGCGTGGGCCTTCTATCCGCTCTTCCCGGCCCTGGGCCGTGCGCTCGCAGACCTGACCGGAATCAGCCCTGCCGTGGCGCTGACGGTCGTCGCCATGCTGGCGGGGTTGGGTGCGGCACTGGTTTTGTACTGCCTGTTCAGGCACAAGGCTTCGCACACAGCGGCGCTTTGGGGCGTGGCATTCTTCGCGACCTTTCCGGTGTCCGCCATTCTCCAAGTCCCGTACGCGGAGCCCCTTACAGTCCTCCTGCTGGCCACCGCCCTGCTGCTCGTCATCAGGCGTCATTATTTCGTTGCCATGCCGGTGGTCCTGCTGCTGTGCCTCTCCCGACCCGTGGGCGTTCCCTTTGCCGCCATGGTGGGGCTTCTCTTCCTCTGGCGACTGGTCGAACGGGGGCGCGAGGAGCGGCCGGGCACCCACAGCCTCGGGGAGCTGGCGTCCCTGGCGGGCCTAACCGTGGTGTGCGGCGCCTCTGCCCTGCTGTGGCCGGCAGCGGCCTGGGCCGCCACCGGGGACATCGAGGCGTACACCAAAACCGAAACAGTGTGGCGCGGCCACGACCTGGTGCCGTTCAAGCCCTGGTTCGACACCGGCGTCGACCTCTTTGGCCCCGTCCTGGGGATCGTGGCGCCATTCGTCTTTGCGGGCCTCTTTGCGCTCCTGCTGCTCTCCCCGCCGGTGGTCCGGCTTGGTGTGGAACTGCGCTTGTGGTGCGCCTGCTACATGGGCTACCTCCTGGTGTTCCTCCACCCCCAGACCAGTACTTTCCGGATGCTGCTCCCGCTGTTCCCGTTGGCCCTGGCTGCCGCGCTCTTGTCCCAGTCGAAGGCATACCGTGGCACGGTCCTGACGATGTTTGTCCTGCTCCAGATCGTGTGGATCGTCTGGCTGTGGGCATGGGCGCAGCTTCCGGGCGGCGGCGATTATCCGCCGTGATCGCGGGCGGCGCCTGGCCGGCGGATTGGGGAATCCGACGCGGCCGTAAATGTCCATCGATTAGCTACGTGCGGGTCATTACGGGATAATAGTAAGTAAGCAGGGACAGAAAGCATTCAGAAATGTTCAGCCATGGCGGCATCAGTACGGGCCGCCATAGCGGCTTGATTTGACCATGCGGACACAGCCCATCCGGGCTGATATGTCCTGGGACTAAATGGAGGGGAAATTCCTCATGGCGGCTATGAAACCACGCACCGGCGACGGCCCTATGGAAGTCACCAAAGAGGGCCGCAGCCTGATCATGCGCGTACCGCTCGAAGGCGGCGGACGGCTTGTGGTGGAACTGAACGCTGCGGAGGCGGCCAACCTTAAGGAATGCCTCGTCGGCGTGACTGAATAATCCTGTTCGGCGTTGCCGAATAATCCCGCAGGGCCAAGGTCCGCAGCCAACCCGCTGCGGACCTTGGCTTATTTGCTGTGGATCTACTTCTTAACCGCGACCAGCAGGCCGTCGCCCGTGGGAAGCATCGCGGACGCCAAGCGGTCGTCGTCGCGGATTGCCTTGCCCACCTGGCGGAGCACCACCGTGTTGGACTCCCGGACAGCCGGGTTGGCCACGCGGTCCTTGTCCAGTGCGTCGTTAATGATGAGCAGCCCGCCGGCCTTCAGGAGCCGGACGGCCTGTTCCACGTAGCCGGGCAGGCCGGGCTTGTCGGCATCAACGAACACCAGGTCATAAGCGGAGTCGGTCAGGCGCGGGAGGACATCACCGGCGCGGCCGGAAATGGTACGGGTGCGGTTGGCCGGACTTCCGGCCTCCGAAAAAGCTTCACGTGCCGCCTTCAGATGTTCGACGTCCACGTCGATGGTGGTCAGCACGGCCTGCGGTCCGAGCCCCCGCAGGATGCATACGCCCGAGACACCCGCGCCTGTGCCGATTTCGACGGCGGTCTGGGCCTTCGAGCCCGCAGCCAACACCGTCAGGACCGCACCAACACCTGCGCCGATGGGCGTCACGCCCAGTTCGAAAGAGCGCTCCCTGGCACGAAGCATAACCTCATCCTCTGCGGGCAGATCTTCTGCATAGGACCAGCTCGTGGATTTGTCGGCGCTCATGTGATTCGCTTTCTGGGCGGCAGGGGAGTGTTTAGTACAGCCTACTGTGTGCGGGGGTGCCAGCCGCGGAAGGGAATCGTTGTGCCTCTGGCTGAAGAACCGCCCCGGTCAGGAAATTCCCAGCCAACTTTGAAATGATGGATATCCGGTCATCCGTGAGGTGATCGGCGCCGAACAAGAGATGTCAACAGTATCCGGGCGATAGCAATCCACGATGGGAGTGGACGATGTCAGCATCAGGTATGGCGCCTGTCCCTGCGACGCAAGATTCCGCCGCTGTATGGGTCAGGCCCACCTGGGAGGAAGTGGTGGCCAACCACTCCGCCAAGGTCTACCGGCTGGCGTACCGCCTGACGGGGAACAAGTTCGACGCCGAGGACCTCACCCAGGAGGTGTTCGTCCGCGTCTTCCGGTCACTGGAGAATTTCAAGCCAGGGACACTGGATGGCTGGCTGCACCGCATCACGACCAACCTGTTCCTGGACCAGGCGCGCCGGAAAACCCGCATCCGGTTTGACGCGCTGGCCGAAGACGCCGAGTCCCGGATCCCCGGGCGTGAACCCGGACCGGAACAGAGCTTCGAACACAACAACCTGGACCTCGATGTGCAGGCTGCCTTGGAGGAGCTGCCCCCGGACTTCCGCGCCGCCGTCGTGCTTTGCGACCTGGAAGGCCTGTCCTACGACGAAGTGGCCGCTGCACTCGGCGTCAAACTGGGTACCGTCCGTTCCCGTATCCACCGGGGCCGGACCATGCTGCGCGAAAAGCTGGCCCATCGCGATCCCAGGCCACAGCAAGGACGTACGCCGAAGCTTTCGCTGCCGCGCATCGCCGGCATCCTCTGATCGGCACCATGACGCCCCAGAACCCCTTCGGCCGCCGGCATCACCGCGGCGCCGACCACGTGCTGACCTGCGCAGAATGTGCAGCGGCGCTGAAGCGTGAACGCCAGTACATCGAGCGGCTCCGTGACGCGGCCGTGCCGCCTGCCAGCGAGGACCTGACGGCCCGGCTGCTGGTCAGGACGCAGCTGCTCGCGGCCGCGGCCGAGCCAGTCCCGAGCCCGTACCGGGCCGCGCGAGCCGTGGCACTTGCCGCCGGTGGGACAGCAGCAGCCGCTGGAATCCTTGCCGTCAGCGCGTTTGCGCTGGCGGGGGACAGCCTGCCCGTCGCCCAATCGGCCATCAACGGGAGCCTGGTGCAGCATACGGCCCAGCTACCGGCCGACGGCAGGGAGATCAGTGCTCCGCAGTTGTTGGCCCTACGCTCTGAAGGCTGGGTCTGTCCGGAACTGGAGCAACTTGGCTTCCACATCCGGAGCGCAAATGCCATAACAATTGACGGGCGGCCGGCGGTGGAAATGCACCTGACTGATGGGCAACACTATGCCACGATCGTGGAACAGCATCCCATGGACGCCCAGCAGCAGTCGGGTCAGGACGCCCAGCACAACTCCGAACAGAACTCCGGTGAGAACGGGGGGAAACTGCTGGTCAGCAGCCTGGCGCCCTGGACGGCCACCGTGGAGACCACTGCAGGAACTTTCACTGTTGAGTCAGACCTCCCGGCGGAGCAGGCCGATGACGCCGTCCCAGTGCTGCAGCGGCTCAGCGTCCTCGCCGTAGAAGGAATTAACGCGGGTGCCAGCACCGCGCCTGCCGCCTCCCCGGTGACCGCGGCGGACGACTCTCCCGGGGCCCGGTTGGAGCGGGGAATCCGCAAACTCGGGGAGATGCTGGCTCCGTGATGCAGGCACTTTGCGACGCTGGCGGGCAGGAATCGTCAGCGGGGCTCCGGAGAGGGTAATCTTCCTAAAGTGTTTGGAATCAACGGCCCGGAGTTCTTCCTCCTGCTGATCATCGGCATCCTGGTGATCGGTCCCCAGCGCCTGCCCGAATACACCCAGAAACTTGCGAATCTTGTGAAGGAAGTCCGCCGGATGGCCTCCGGTGCACGGGAGCAGATCAAGGAAGAAGTGGGCATCGACATCGACGATGTCGACTGGAAGAAATACGATCCCCGCCAGTATGATCCGCGGCGCATCATCAAGGAAGCCCTCCTGGACGACGACGCTAAACCCGTCAGTGCCGGCGCTCCGGCCGCCGTGGCTGCCGTTGCCGGTGCAGGGGCGGTTGCCAAGGGCGGGGCGGCTCCCTCCCGTCCGGAACGAGTAGTCCAGTCGCTGCCTCCGGGCGAACCCGCGCCGTTCGACACCGAAGCCACCTAGGCCCCGCTGCCTCTGGTGGGCAGCGTTGCGTTAACGCGGCTGCAGCCCCAGCTTCATCCCCGTCAGGCCCCTGGGCCTGGCAGCAAGTTTTCCGGCAATTTCGGTGAGTGCAATGGCCGCCGGAGTCTCTGGCCGGCCAAGCACGATGGGCGCGCCGGCGTCGCCGCCTTCCCGCAACAGGATGTCCAGCGGAATCTGTCCCAGGAGCGGCACATCGGTGCCCACCGTCGTTGTGAGCCGTTCGGCGAGGACCGCCCCACCGCCGCTTCCGAACAGCTCCATCCTTCCGCCGTCGGGCATTTCCAGGTATGACATGTTCTCGATGACGCCGGCCACCGTCTGACCTGTCTGGGTGGCGATGGCACCGGCGCGCTCGGCGACGTCGGCAGCTGCGGCCTGGGGTGTGGTGACCACCAGGATCTCAGCCTTCGGCAGCAACTGGGCCACCGAAATCGCGATGTCACCGGTGCCGGGCGGCAGGTCGAGGAACAGGGCGTCGAGGTCGCCGAAGTAGACGTCCGTCAGGAACTGTTCCAGGGCCCGGTGGAGCATCGGCCCACGCCAGGCAACCGGCTGGTTTCCGGCGACGAACATACCGATGGAAATCACTTTTACGCCGTAGGCCACCGGCGGCAGGATCATGTCATCCACCCGGGTGGGCGCCTGCGTGATGCCCATCAGGGCCGGAACCGAGAAGCCATGGACGTCGGCGTCCACAATGCCCACACGGAGGCCTTGGGCGGCCAGGGCGCAGGCAAGGTTGACGGTCAGCGATGACTTGCCCACCCCACCCTTGCCGCTTGCCACCGCGAACACCTTGGTCAGGGACCCCGGCTCGTTAAACGGAATCCCGCGCTGCCCGGAGGCGCCGCGGAGCTGTTCCTTCAGGGCGTCCCGCTGGGCCTGGTTCATCACTTTCAGTTCAACCTCGACGCCGGTCACGCCCGGAACTGCGGACAGCGCCTTCTCGGAGTCTGCGGTAATGGTCCCGCGCAGGGGGCAGCCCGCGATGGTCAGCAGGACAGCCAGCCTGACCCGGCCGTCCGCAGCGACATCCACGGACTCCACCATGCCCAGTTCCGTGATGGGACGGCGGAGTTCAGGATCGATCACGGTGGCCAGCGCAGCGTGGACTGCCTGCTCCAGGGAGGCGCTCATGCGGGCGGGGCTCAGCTTTCGGTGGTGGGGATGTGCTTGGGGACGGCCGGGTCCTGGACTGCGGGGTCGGTAGCGGCCGTGTCCTTGGCGACGACGTCCTTGGCGACATGGCTGGGTTTGACCTTGGGAATCTGCTGCGTGCGGGGGTTCCGCTGTTTGTCGCGCTTTTCCTTCAGCTTTTCCTTGACCTTCTCACGCGGGGACTCGTGGCTGCCGGATCCGGCGGGATCGTGGGTCCGCAGTTCCTCCTGCGCTTCCAACATGTCCTCGAGGAGTGTCCGTAGTTCGGCCCGGACGTAGTCGCGGGTGGCAACCTCACGCAGGGCGATCCTCAGCGACGCCAGCTCCCGGGTCAGGTACTCGGTGTCGGCCAGGTTGCGTGCCGCCTGTTGGCGATCCTGCTGGAGGGAGACCCGGTCGCGGTCGTCCTGCCGGTTCTGGGCCAGCAGCAGCAGCGGGGCCGCGTAGGAGGCTTGCAGCGAAAGCATTAGTGTCAGGAGGGTGTAGCCCAGGAGGCGCGAATCGAACTGCCACTCCGCCGGTGCCCACGTGTTCCAGACCAGCCAGATGACGACGAAGACCGTCATATAGACCAGGAACTGCGGCGTGCCCATAAACCGGGCGAAGCCTTCCGTCGCATGGCCGAATGCATCCGGGTCGGGGGAGAACTTCGGCAGGATGCGCTGGCGGCCACTCAGGGGTGTGTCGAGTCCGCCCTTGGCCGCCGCCTTCTTGCTGGGATTCTTGGGGGCGCCGGTGTCAGCCAATGCGGCCTCCCAGTTTTCTTATCGGGGCTTCGCCATCATAGGCGCGCCAGTCATCCGGCAACAGATGATCCAAAACGTCATCAACAGTCACCGCCCCCACGAGCCGGCCGGCGTCATTGACCACGGGAAGACAGTTCAGGTTGTAGGTGGCGAGCGTGCGCGCCACCTCGCTGATGTGGGCCTGGTCGGAGACCGGCTCAAGGTTCTTGTCCACGAGGTTGCCCAGGGGTTCCGGCGGCGGATAGCGGAGTAGTTGCTGGATGTGCACAACGCCCAGGAACCGTCCAGTGGGGGTTTCCAATGGGGGCCGGGTGATGAAGATGGACGAGGCGAGGGCGGGGGAGAGTTCCTCGCGGCGGACGTGGGCCAGTGCCTCGGCGACAGTTGCCTCCGGCGGGAGGATCACGGGAACAGGCGTCATCAGGCCACCGGCCGTGTCCTCGTCGTATTCGAGGAGCCGCCTGACGTCCTCGGCGCCTTCGGGTTCCATGAGGCGGAGAAGCTCCTCCGCCTGTGCAGAAGGGAGCTCGGCGAGGAGGTCGGCGGCGTCGTCGGGGTCCATTTCCTCCAGGACGTCCGCCGCGCGTTCGACGTCGAGGGCGGAGAGGATCTCCACCTGGTCGTCTTCGGGCATTTCCTGCAGCACGTCGGCCAGGCGTTCATCCTGGAGTTCGCTGGCCACTTCGAAGCGGCGTTTGTCGCTCATTTCCTGCAGCGCCTCGGCGAAGTCAGCGGGTTTGAGGTCCTCGTGGTTGGCCACGAACTGCGTGGCTGCCTGAGGTTCAGTGCGGGCGCCCTGGAGGGCGTCGGCCCAGTCGATGATCATGGTCTCGTTCCGGCGCAGCCGGCTCAGCGGGGACAGGGAGTGGCCCCGGCGGACGAACAGCTTGCTCACGAACCAGTCGCGGGACCGGTGCTGGTCCATGGCGATGTCCTCGATGGTGGCGTCGCCGCTGCCGTCACGGAGCGTCACGCGGCGGTCGAACATTTCCGCGACCACCAGCGTCTCCGCGCCGCGCTGCTCAAAGCGCCGGAGGTTAACCAGGCCCGTGCAGATGATCTGTGTCTGGTCGATGGAGGTAATGCGTGTCATCGGCACAAAGACGCGCTTTTTGCCGGGAACTTCGACGACGATACCCACCACGTGCGGGGCACCGCGGCTGCCACGCGAGAGCACCACCACATCACGCAACCTGCCCAGGCGGTCGCCCAAGGGGTCAAAGACATCAAGACCCAGCAGGCGGGCCACGAAGACGCGCGAAAGATTTGTACTCACGTCTACAGGCTACCGAGTCTGCTCTCTTTTAGCTGAATTTACAGGCGGCATACATGCTGATGGGCAAGAATGGGTGTATGTCAAACATTTTTGGTGCTCCCAAGGCCGGTGGCCCCAGTGGGCCCGACGACGCCCGCACGGTGCCCACCGGCGACACCGTCGGCTCGTACACCTCCTACTTGGATGCCCAGAAGGCGGTGGACTACCTCGCCGACCAGCAGTTCCCGGTTCACATGGTTTCCATCGTGGGCAACGAACTGAAGATGGTTGAGCGGGTGACCGGCCGCCTCAGCTACCCGCGGGTGGCTCTCTCCGGGGCGCTCAGCGGTATGTGGTTCGGCCTCTTCGTTGGCGTCATGCTTTCCTTCTTCGCACCATCGCCCGGCTACTTCTCGATCCTGGCGTCTGTGCTGATGGGCGCCGCCTTCTTTATGCTGTTCGGGATCGTCACGTATGCCATGCAGCGCGGAAAGCGGGATTTCACCTCCACCAGCCAGGTGGTGGCCACCAGCTACGACGTTGTGGTGTCCGTTGAAGCCGCCCATGACGCGCGCCGGCTGCTCCAGCAACTGCCCATGACCCGCTCGGACGCAGCTGCCGCCCCATACAATCCCCAGGGCTACCAGGACCAGCAGTACGGCCAGCCCGGCCAGCCCGGTCAGCAGGGTCAGCAGCCCGGCATGCCGGGCCAGCCGGGCAATCAGCCTGGTCCGGCACCCGCACGCCCTGCCAGTTGGAATGACCCCTACGGACAGCAGGGTGCCGGAACTTCGGGCCAAGGGACAGCCCAAGGCGTGGGCCAGGCCGCCGGCCCGGACCAGGGCACGCAGCCGGAGGCAGCCGCCCAGCCTGCGAAGGCTCCCGCTGCCGCCGTCCGCTACCCGGACCTTCCTGACGGACGGCCGCAGTACGGCGTCCGCGTCTCAGACCAGGCCACCGCAGGCGAGGCCAGCACAGGACAGCCCAGCTCAGATCGGTCCCGGACGCAGGCCCAGCCTGACTCCGCCAAGGACTCCGGCGAATCCACGCCTTAGGCGACGCCGCCGGAGGCCTGTTTATCCATGGCCCAAGGAGCAAGGCACGCAGTAAACAAACAACTCCGCCCGGAACAGCAGCTGCTGTTCCGGGCGGAGTTGTTTGTTGCTCGAAGCTGTCCTACTTGACGCCGCCAGCTGTCAGGCCGCCAACGAGGTACTTCTGGAACATGAAGTACAGCACCACCACAGGGACAGCACAAACCAGCGAAGCTGCCATCAACTGCGAGTACACGGGGATTGCTCCGCCCTCAACAGCGGACGCGAACACCTGTAGCGCAACTGCGGCTGTGTGCGTGTCCGGGCGGGTGAATACCGACGCGAACAGCACGTCATTCCAGCCCAGCAGGAAGGCGAAAATCGCGGAAACGATGATTCCGGGCCAGCTGAGCGGAATGATGATCCGGAACAGGATCCCGAGGTTGGAGGCACCGTCAATGCGCGCCGCTTCCTCCAGTTCCCGAGGCAGGCCGCGGAGGTAGGTGACCATCACCCACGTTGAGAACGGCAAGGCGAACGTCAGGTAGGCGATAAACAGGCCCCAGAGCGTGCCGATGACGGTCACACCCAAATAGGTGCCTGCGGACGAGAAGAGCACAAACACGGGCAGCAGCATGAGGGTTCCCGGGATGGACTGGAGACCCAGCAGCCCGCGCAGCACCGTCAGGCGGCCGACGAACTCAAACCGCACCAGCACGTACGCCGTGCCAACTGCCATGATGGCGGAGACAATGGCCGTGGCACCGGAAACGATCAGGCTGTTGCCGATGGCTTTCGCCAGCCCCACGGAGTCCCAGATCTTGGTGTAGCTCTCCAGGGAGAAGCTGCTCGGCCAGAACTCACCGCTGGCGACGCCCACATCCGTATTCAGCGAGGCCAGGAATATATACAGGATGGGAACCAGCACCAGGGCGCAGAGCAGGACAGTAAGCGTGGCCAGCAGAGGCCGGGGCAGGAGGCGGGTGACCTCCAGGGCAGCGTCACGCCGGATGGACTGCTTCTTCTGCTGCTCGATCGGGTTTGCCGCGTCGATGGTCATTTCTTTCCTCCTTCGTGCACATCAAGCCGGACTGCGCGCAGGTAGATGAACAGCGGAATGGCGATCAGGATCAGCGAAACGACCGCCATGGCGGCGCTGAGGCCAAACCGGAAGCTCTGGAAACTGGTGACGTACACCAGGATCGGCAGCACATTCACGTCCGACGGTGCCGGCGCACCAAACAGGACATAGGGCAGAGTGAAGTTGTTGATGTGGTTCAAGGTGGCAAGCAGGAAGGCGAGCGAAACCGGTCCTTTCAGGTAGGGGAAGATCACGTACCGCAGCTTGTTCCACCACAGTGCCCCGTCCAGGGCCGATGCCTCGTGGACCTCGTGATCCACAGCCTGTAGGCCCGACAGGGCCAGGAGGTAGATGAACGGCCAGGCCGCCCAGATTTCCACCCAAACCAGCGTCCAGTACGAGTTGGGGCCGTTCAGCCACAATCCGCCGTCCATTCCCAAATTGTTCAGCGTCACATTCACGATGCCGTCCGGCTGCAGCATTGTCCGCCACACACTGGCCACCACGAACGACGGCAGGACATAAGGGATCAGGAAGACGGACCGCACCAGGGCGCGGCCACGGTAGGCGTTCTGGGTAACGACGGCGGCGGCCACCCCCAGCGGGACGGTCACCGCGGTGGAGATCACCGCGAAGGAAACAGAAAGCCAGATGGAGCGGAGCAGGTCACTGCTGACCGCCGCTTCAATGTAATTCTTGATGCCAATGAATTCGGCACTGACCCATCGGCGCAGGGTGTACTGATCCAGATCAATCAGTGACATCCAAATGCCCATGGCCAGGGGGACGAGGATGACAATCGTCATCAGCAGCCCGCCGGGAATCAGGAGCCACAGCGGCCGGTTCCGTTCGCTCAGCCCCTTCCGGCGTTTCCCAGGGGGTGTGGTTTCGCCGGGTCCGGCGGCCGCCCTGGCCACCGGACTGCTGTCCGATGGCCGGGGCTCGGTAACACTGCTAGCCATTTTCCGTAACCTTCCGCAATTGGTGGGTCGGGCTTACTTCTTGGCCCGGTCCAGTGCGGTCTGCGATTTGGCCTGTTCGTCCTTGAGCCGCTGGGACAGGTTGGAGCCGCTGACCGCGCCGGAGGAAAGATCCGGAATGGACTGGACAACCACGTTGGTCAGTGACAGCTGGACATCGCCCCACGCACCGCTGAACGGCGTCGCTACGGACTTGGCTCCCGACTCAAGGGCCGGCGCGATCACTTCGTTGGTTGCAAGTTCCTTCGCGGCTTCCTGGTTGGCGGGAAGCTGGCCGAAGACCTTGAAGTAGTTGAGCTGGACATCCTTGTCGGTGATCATCTTGACGAACGCGAAGGCGAGGTCTTTCTGCTTCGAGTAGTCAGCTACCACGAGGTTGTCACCGGAGAGGATGCTGGTGGCAGGCTTAGCGCCGGACGGGTTGGAGGTCTCGCCCGGAGGAACGGTGGGCATCAGGGCGTACTTGTACTTGCCTTTGACGGCCGAGGCATCCAGTGCGGGGATGGACAGCGGCGAGGTCATGGGGAAGTAAGCTGCCTTGCCGGCTGCGAAGGCCGCGAGTGCCTGCGGGTTGGCCCAACCAACGGAGGACGGGTCGACCACCTTGTCCTTGGTCACCCAGCCGAAGTAGGTCTCGTAGGCCTTCTTGGTGATGGGGTCATCCAGACGGACCTTGCTTCCGTCGATGATGGGGTTGCCAGCCTGGATGGACATGCCCCAGATGTACTTCCAGGGGTCGAAGTTGTCCTTGTAGGCCACGGCAACACCGTACTGGTCGCCCGTGGTGAGCTTCTTTGCCTGCTCGGTGAATTCATCCCAGGTGGTGGCGGGCTTTTCGATCCCGGCAGCTGCCAGCAGCTCGGTGTTGTAGGCCATCACGAACGGCCGGCTTACGAACGGGATACCGATCTGGTTGCCTTCATCCGGACCGGAAATGCCAAGCGCCGCGGGAACGAACTTGTCCTTGCCGCCGAGCTGGTTCCATTCGTTGTCACCCAGTTTCACGAACGCCCCCGTGGAGTAAGCCGTGGGGGTGAACGTGGTGCCGAGCCCGTAGACGTCAGGGCCCTGGCCCGAGACGACTGACGTCTGGATCCGGGTCATCTCGTCATTGGCGCTGGCGAACGTCTCCCACTGGATGTCGGCTCCGGTTTCCGCCTTGAACTTGGCGCCCATTTCCTTGAACCAGGCCTGCTGTTCCTGCGGATACTGTGCGGTGACGTTCATCAGCACATTAAGCGTTTTTCCGGTGCCGTCCACCTTGCCGCCCGAGGCGCCGGAGGTGGTACCGCCCGTACCGCCCGAGCCCCCGCATGCGGCCAGCATCAGGACGGAAATGGCCGCTGCGGCGATAGTGCCGAGGCGACGCGGTTTGGACATACCCATGAGACTTCTCCTTTGAAGACATACATTGCGGCAGAGACCCGAGACTGGGACTCAGTCTACGATTTTCTTTCTCTGCGGCTAGCGTATTCATCAACGCCAACTTTTGGCAAGCGATTGCCAAAAACTGTTATGAGAGTTTCACCAAGGAGTATGGTCGTCCAGCGCATCGCTGCCGAGATGCGCTGGACGCAAAGACCTCTAGCGGAAGCCTCCGCTTGCCAAACCACCGTCCAGCTCCTGGTAGATGCCTGCCATCCAGGACTGGACGTCGTCGGCCTTGCGGGGCAGTGCGGCGCTGAGGTTCACCGGACCATCGGCCGTCATGAGGATGTCGTCCTCGATCCGCACGCCAATGCCGCGGTACGCCGCCGGGATGGCCAGGTCCTCGTTCTTGAAGTACAGGCCGGGTTCGATGGTGAAGACCATGCCCTCCGTCAGGATGCCGTCGAGGTACAGTTCGCGCTTTGCCTGGGCGCAGTCGTGGACATCGAGGCCAAGGTGGTGACTGGTGCCGTGCGGCATCCAGCGGCGGTGCTGCTGGCCTTCCGTGCTGACGGCTTCCTCGACACTCACCGGGAGCAGCCCCCACTCGGCTAGACGTTCCGCCAACACGTTGGTGGCCGCGGTGTGGATGTCCCGGAACTTGGCACCCGGCTGGGCGGCGGCGAATCCGGCGTCGGCGGCATCCAGGACTGCCTCGTAGACCTTTCGCTGGACTGCGGTGAACGTGCCGTTGACTGGCAGGGTCCGGGTGACGTCGGCGGTGTAGAGCGAGTCCGCTTCAACGCCGGCGTCCAGCAGCAGCATTTCGCCGGCGTTGATCCTGCCGGTGTTCCGCGTCCAGTGCAGGACTGTGGCGTTGTTGCCGGCGGCGGCGATAGTGTCGTAGCCCAGTTCGTTGCCTACCTCGCGGGCACGGGCAAAGAACGCGCCTTCCACCACGCGCTCGCCGCGGGCATGGGTCAGGGCGCGGGGCAGGGCCTTGACTACCTCCACAAAGCCCTCGACAGTCGCAGCTACTGCAGTCATCATCTGTTCGATTTCCCACTCATCCTTCAGGAGGCGGAGTTCAGACAGCGCTTCGGAAAGCTTTTCATCCAGTGCATCCAGGACAGCCAGGTCCAGGTTGTCCGGGTCCTTGGCAGTGTTGTACCGGGCAGTATCCACCAGGGCGTCGATGTTCTCGTCCACCTTGCGCACCAGTCGGATGGAGATGCCGCCGATCTCCGGGGCACCCACGTTCTTGGTGATCGCCGATTCAAGTCCATCGATATGGGCGGTGGCCAGGCCCAGACGCGCTTCGAACTCGGCCAGGGTGGGCCGTGCACCGATCCAGAACTCGCCGGAACGGGAGTCAGCGTAGAACTGTTCTGTATCCCGGCCGGCCAGCGGACGGAAGTACAGCGTGGCACGGTGGTGACTGCCGCCGTCGCCCTTTCCTTCACCGGCCGGTTCCAGAATGAGCACGGCGTCCGGCTCATGATCCAGGCCCAGTCCGGTGAGATGCGCGAAGCCGGAATGCGGACGGAACCGGTAGTCGCAGTCGTTGGAGCGGACCTTCAGCGGACCGGCGGGGATGACCAGGCGTTCGCCTTTGAACTTCTCTGAGATGGCCTTGCGCCGGGCCGCGGCGTAGTTGGCCACGGCGTCGAGCGCCGGCACCTGCTGCCCGGACGGCGCCCAGTTACTGGCCATAAAGGCCTTGAAAGCGGCGGAACTGGGCCGCTGAGAGCGGTTGTTGACGCGCTCGTCGAGGGGCTGGGAGACAGAGGTCGGGGTGTTTTCGGCATCGTTCACGGCACCATCGTCTCACCAGCACCGAGTCGGGGGCCAATACCGGCGCGGACGCGGTCAACTAGGCTGGGCAAGTGAGGATTGACCTGCATGCCCACTCGAACGTTTCGGACGGCACCGAAACCCCCGCCGATGTGTTGGCTTCGGCTGCCCGGGCGGGCCTGGACGTGGTGGCGCTGACCGATCACGACTCCACGGACGGCTGGGCTGAGGCATCCCTGGCGGCCCTGGAAAACGGGGTGGCCCTGGTCCCTGGCATGGAGGTCTCCTGCCGGACCGCGCAAGGGATCAGTGTGCATCTGCTGAGTTATCTGCACGATCCTGCCCACCCTGGGCTGCTTGAAGAGATCACCAAGGCCAAGGACGCGCGCCTCACGCGGGCCGAACGCATGGTGACCCTGCTCGCCGAAGACTACCCGCTGACGTGGGACGACGTCATCCACCATGTGGCTCCCGGGGCTACCCTGGGCCGGCCGCACATCGCTGATGCCTTGGTGGCGGCCGGTGTGGTGGCAGACCGCTCGGAGGCGTTCGCGTCCATCCTGACGTCCCATTCGCGCTACTTTGTCCAGCACTACGCACCCGACCCCGCCACCGCCGTCGAACTGGTCCGTGCCGCTGGTGGTGTTCCCGTGTTCGCGCATCCCGTGGCGTCCGGCCGGGGCCGGATCGTGGGGGAGCGCACCTACCGCGACATGATCGACGCCGGCCTGGCCGGCCTGGAGATCGACCACCGCGACAACCCCGAGGAGGGACGGGAATTCCTCAGGGGCCTTGCAGCCAAGCATGGACTGCTGATCACCGGCTCTTCGGATTACCACGGAGCGGGCAAACCGAACCTGCTGGGAGAAAACCTGACCACAGCGGATGTGCTGGCGCGGATTGAGGAACTCGGCACGGGAACCGCTGTGGTGCGTCCGTGATTAGCTGGGCGGGAACGACGTAAAGGTTGCCTTGGCGCCCAGCCGCTTGGCCATCACGTCGATGGCCGGCTGGTTCTGGTCCACACACACGAACTTCCGGTCCAGTTTGGCCGCCACGGCGCCCAGGGTCCCGGAACCGGCGAAGAAGTCCAGGCACCAGTCACCGGGCCGGCTTGACGCCGTCACCACACGGCGGATGAGGCCCTCGGGCTTCTGCGTGGGGTAGCCGGTCTTTTCCTTGCCCGTCGGGGAGACGATCGTGTGCCACCAGACGTCGGTGGGCAGCTTCCCGAGCTCCCGCTTGGCCGGTGTCACCAGGCCAGGGGCCATGTAGGGCTCGCGGTCCACCTCGGCGTTGTCGAAATGGTATTTCGCCGGGTTCTTGACGTACACGAGGATGTTGTCGTGCTTGGTGGGCCAGCGGTACTTGGCGCGGGCACCGTAGTCGTACGCCCAGATGATCTCGTTGAGGAAGCATTCCCGGCCGAAGATCGCGTCAAGCATCACCTTGGCGTAATGGACCTCCCGGTAATCCAGGTGGAGGTACAGCGTGCCGTCGTCAGCCAGCAGCCGCCAGGCCTCCACGAGCCGGGGTTCCAGGAACGACCAGTAGTCACTGAAGGCGTCGTCGTACCGGTGCAGGGCGCCCTTGATGGTGTCGTAGGAACGCCCCTTGAAGCCCATCCGGTCGCCGTCACCATCGGTGTTCAGCACCATCCGCGTTTCCTGGCGCTTCTGGACCCTGCCGGTGTTGAACGGCGGGTCGACGTATATCAAGGTGAAGGCGCCGTCCGGCAGCGAGGGGAGGAACTCCGCGTTGTCCGCGTGAACCACCAGGTTGCTGCCGTCCGGCGCCCAGACGGTGTCAGTCATCGAGGCTGTTATGCCTCGGTGCTGCGCTGCTGCGGGCCGTTGTCGGCACCGGCCACCACTTCGCCGTTGCGGCGGCGGGTGCGGGTCCGGCTGCGGCGGGCACGGGGGTCCACTTCGCCTTCGGCCGGAGCCGCAGCAGCCGGTTCGGGGGCGGGGCTGGTGCCGGCGGTCGCCGCATCAGAGGTACGACGACGGCGGTCACCGGAGCGTCCGCCGGGCTCGCTGGTGCGGCGGCTGCTGCTGTCGCGAGCACCGGAGCGGCCGGCGTCGCGGTTGCTGTCGCGGCCGCCATCGCGGCCACCGTCACGGCCGCCGCTGGGGCGGGTGTTCTTCTTGCCGGTCTCGCCCAGGTCCTCGAGGACCTCGGCGTCGACGCCGGCCAGCACGCGCTTGTTGCGGGGGAGGCGGCCCTTGGTGCCTTCCGGGATGTCCAGCTCTTCGAACAGGTGCGGGGAGGAGGAGTATGTTTCCACGGGCTCCGGAACGCTGAGTCCCAGGGCCTTGTTGATCAGGCCCCAGCGCGGCATGTCGTCCCAGTCGACGAAGGTCACGGCGGTGCCCTTGTTGCCGGCGCGGCCTGTGCGGCCCACGCGGTGCAGGTAGATCTTTTCGTCTTCAACGCACTGGTAGTTGATGACGTGCGTGACGTCGTCGACGTCGATGCCGCGGGCGGCGACGTCGGTGGCCACCAGGACGTCCACCTTGTTGTTGCGGAAGGCACGGAGCGCCTGCTCGCGGGCGCCCTGGCCCAGGTCACCGTGGATGGCGGCGGCGGCGAAGCCACGGTCCACGAGCTCCTCGGCAACCTTCGCGGCGGTGCGCTTGGTTTTGGTGAAGATGATGGTCCGGCCGCGGCCGCGTGCCTGCAGGATGCGGGCAACGACCTCGATCTTGTCCATGCTGTGGGCACGGTAGATGAGCTGGCGGATGTCGCGCTTGGTGAGGCCCTCGTCGTCCGGATCAGCGGCCCGGATGTGGGTGGGCTGCGTCATGTAGCGGCGGGCCATGGCGATGACCGGGCCGGGCATGGTGGCAGAGAACAGCAGGGTCTGGCGGACTGCAGGGGTACCGGCGATGAGGGTTTCCACGTCCGGCAGGAAGCCGAGGTCCAGCATTTCGTCGGCCTCGTCAAGGATGACCATCTTGACGTTCTTCAGGACCAGGTGCTTCTGCTTGTAGAGGTCGATGAGGCGGCCGGGAGTACCGACGACCACCTCGACGCCGTTCTGCAGGGCCTCCACCTGGGGCTCGTAGGCACGGCCGCCGTAGATGGTGGTGATGCGGGCGTTCCGCTTGCGGGAAGCGTTCTGAAGATCATTGGCCACCTGGACGGCCAGCTCGCGCGTCGGCACGATGACCAGGGCCTGCGGTGCACCCGGAACGGCGAGCTTGTCGTAGCCGGCGTCGTCCGGACCCACCACGCGCTGCAGGGCGGGGATGCCGAAGCCGAGGGTCTTGCCGGTGCCGGTCTTGGCCTGCCCGATGATGTCGTGGCCCGAAAGCGCCACCGGCAGGGTCATGGCCTGGATGGGGAAGGGGTGGGTGATCCCGGCGTCGGCAAGGGACTCCACGATGTCGGCGCGGACGTTGTAGTCAGCGAAGGATTTCTCCTCGATCTCGTGCGGCTTCTCGTCCGAGATGATGGTTTCTTCGGGTTCGATCGTCTCGATGCCGGAGTCGTCAGTCAGGATCTGGTGGGTATGCAATTCACTCACAGGGGAGTTTCCTTATTCATTTGGGCATTGGCGCTGCCTGCTCAACGGGCCGGCCAACGTGGCCGTTCCGGAGCACGCTCGAAGCGCGCAAGCAAATCCAGTGGAAGCCGATCGCGGGGTATCAAAATGCTGGCACTGGTGACCAACGGGTGCATCTCAAGATCGCGTAGGGGCGGGCTTGTTGAATTCAAAATCAAGGAAATCAACGACCGGGCATCCATATCTACTTCTTCAGTCTAGCCGTACGGACCCGGAATTCCGGCTTTGGGCCGATCAGGCAGGGCGGAAATCGTTCAGGCCAGCAGCTCGAAGTGGACCTCGCGGGCGGCGATATCGGAGGAGATCAGGCGGACCCGCACTTTGGTGCCGGATTCCAGGTCGCCGCCGCACCGGGCCGTCACAGCGGGTTCGGCGATCTGGATGATCCCCGAGGGGCCGTTCCCGTTTTTTGCGGCGTTTTTCGCAGCACCGTTCTTGGCGCCGTTGCCGTTTTTCCCGTTGCCGTTTCCGTTGTCCTTTTGCGGCTTGGAGCCGGAGATCACGATCGCATCGAATTCCTGGCCTACATGGTTGACGAGGAGCGCGGCCTCCACAGTGTCCAGCGCCATCCGTTCCATCCGCGATGCCAGCTGGTCGGATCCGGCCATGATCTCCGGCAGGGACGGCAGGGCTTCCCGCGCCCAGCCCGGCACCTGGTTGCCGTTGCTCAGGGCTTCGCAGATCACCAGCACAAAGCGGTCGATAAGGCGCCGGAGCGGTGCCGTGGTGTGGGCATAGGCGGCGCCGATGGCGGACTGGACGGCGTCGTCCGGGACCGTGCCATCGAACGCCGTGTAGCTGGCGCCGCGGAACAGCATGCCGGCGGAGTGCAGGATGGCCAGTTGCCGGGGCTCTGTCGGGTCAAGGCTGCGGAGGTATTCGCCGTAGCTGATTTTGCCGTCCCACGGCTTTCCCAAGGCCTCGGTCTGGAGGCGGAAGTGGCGCAGGGAGCGCTCGTCCGGGGCGGGCATGGTGCGCAGGATACCCACTTTTCCCGCCAACATCAGGTTCGCCGCCGCCATTCCGGTCATCAGGGAAATCTGGGCGTTCCAGTCCTCTACCGGAAGCTGCGGCGCGGCGGCAATCCGGTAGCCGCCGTCGGGCAATTGCAGGATTTCCTGTTCAGGCATGTTCAGGCTTGCGCCGCCACGCTGCCGCTCCAGTTCAACGCGCTTGAGGCCCACTTCCTTCAGGAGTTGCAGGACAGGGCCGGCCGTTCCGGCGTCGAGTTCGGCCTGGACTCCCTTGTAGCTCAGCTTGGCCCGGCTGCGGATGGTGGCCCTCTGGACACTCACCGTGGAGACCTGCGCGGCGTCGTCCAGCCCGAACTCCCAGACGTAGGCGGAACAGAGCTGGCCGGCCAGGAGGCTGCCGGCCCCTTCGCTGATGACTTCCGGGTGCAGCGGGATTCGGCCGTCAGGGGCGTAGAACGTCTGGCCGCGGCGCCGGGTCTCTGCGTCCAGTCCGCCGCCGGGGCGGACAAAGGACGGCACGTCAGCGATGGCGTAAAGCACCCGGTAGCCAGTGTCCGCGCGCTCGATGAACAGCGCCTGGTCCAGGTCAGTGGACGACGCCGGATCGATGGTGAGGAAGGCCACGTCCGTCAGGTCAGCGCCCGGCAACTCGTGTGCGGCCACTGCCGCTTCCGCGTCCCGGACCGCCTCCGCCGGGTAGGGTCCCGGCAGTTCCAGCTCGGTCCGCAGGGCGCTCAGCGCCGCCGCGAGGTCGTTCGTCTGCTCGTGGACATTGGGGGCCAACCGATGATGTGACACGAAAATCAGGTTAGCTCGATTTCCACGGATCGTGCACGCCCGCCGCCCGCCACGCGGGGGATTGTCAGGATGCGCCGGCGTCCAGGGCCGCCAGGAGTGCCACGGCCGCCGCTGCGGGGTCCGAGGCTTCGGTGATGGCACGCACCACAACAATCCTGCCGGCGCCGGCCTCCACCACCTGCTCCACGTTGCCGAGATCGATGCCCCCGATGGCAAACCAGGGCAGCGTGGCCCGGGTGCCACCGGCAGCGCGGACGGCTTCGGCCGCGTACCGCACCAGGTCAAGGCCGACGGCGGCCCGGCCCGGTTTCGTGGGAGTGGCCCAGACCGGTCCTACGCAGAAGTAGTCCAGGCCGCCTTGGTCAGTCAGCCCTCCGGACAGCCGGATGGCGCCTTCGATCTGCTCGGCGGTGTGCGTGGAAAGGCCGATCGCGGCTGGTGCCCCGAGCAGCGTGCGGGCGGAAGCGACAGGCAGATCTTTCTGCCCGATGTGGAAGACGGGGGCGCCGGACAGCAGCGCGATATCGGCACGGTCATTGACTGCCCACAGCTTTCCGTGGCGTTCGGCGGCGGCCTGAAGCACGGCCAGCAGCTCCAGCTCCTCCGCCGCCTCGATCGCCTTGTCCCGGAGCTGGATGATGTCCACGCCGCCGGCAAACGCCGCGTCCACAAACTCGCCAAAGTCCCCGCGGTCCCGGCGCGCGTCGGTGCACAGGTACAGCCTGGCGCTGTGCGGGAGGCCGGTGTTGATGCCGGCGGCGGGGTCTGTTCCGGTCAAGGATTCGGGAGCGGCGGAGGGGCCGGAGGGCGTGCCTGCGGCGGCGAAGGATTGCGCGTTCATGGAAACCAGCCTAAGTCCCCTAAACTGGGCGGGTACTGCGGGAGCCCGTTGCAGCCGTCACAAAGCGGCCGGGCTGAGAGGGCGTCAGAGCCGACCGCTTGACCTGATCCGGCTAGTACCGGCGTAGGGAAGGAACATATGCCCCCCGCAATAAGCAGCCCACCTGAGCCCGCACCAGCCAGCGCGGCCACCGCCCTGCACGCCGACGTGGCCGTCATCGGCGGCGGAGTCATCGGCCACGCCATAGCCTGGGAAGTCCGCCGATCCGGCCGTTCCGTCGTGCTGATCGATGACGCGCCCGGCAACGGCGCCAGCTGGGCAGCCGCCGGCATGCTGGCCCCTGTGAGCGAACTGCACTACCAGGAGGAAGACCTCCTTGAGCTGATGCTGGCTTCCTCCGGCCTGTGGCCTGCCTTTGCAGCGGACCTCGCCCTGGCGGGGGCCGGCGATACCGGATATCTGACGACGCCGACCCTCGCCATCGGCGCGGACGCTGCGGACCGCCGGGCACTGATGGACCTCCGGGCCGTGCAGCAGGCCAGCGGCCTGGTGGTGGAACCCCTGACTGTCCGTGAGGCCAGGACCAGGGAATCCCTGCTCAGCCCGGCCATATCCTGCGCCCTGGACATCCCCGCCGACCACCAGGTGGATCCACGCAGACTTGTGGCGTGCCTCCAGGAAGTCCTGGCCATCCACGAACCGGGAGCAGGAACCGCCGTGGCAGGTGCCCGCGCGGGATTCGCCGTTGACCAACGTGCCGCTGCCCTGCTCTGGGAGGACGGCCGCGTCATAGGCGTGAAGCTCGCCCACGGCGGAACTGTCCAGGCCCGGGAGACCATCGTGGCCAACGGATTGCAGGCGGGGTCGCTGGAAGGCCTGCCGGTTGGACTGCACCTGCCCCTGCGGCCCGTCTACGGTGACATCCTGCGGCTGGCTGTTCCGCGGCACCTGCGCCCGCTCCTCACTTCCACTGTCCGCGGAATGGTCCATGGTGTGCCGGTCTACATCGTTCCCCGGCAGGACGGCACGGTGGTGATCGGGGCTACGCAGCGGGAAGACGCGCTCGCCGGGTCGGGCGACGCCGCCGTCTCGGCGGGCGGCGTCTACCAGTTGCTGCGTGACGCCCAGGTCCTGGTGCCGGCCGTCTCGGAGCTTGAACTCCTGGAATGCACGGCACGGGCAAGACCGGCGACCCCGGACAATGCGCCTCTCCTCGGCCGCGTACCGGTTTCCGCGCCACGGACGGGGAACACGGCGAACATTGCCGGGCTGATGGTCGCCACCGGATTTTTCCGACACGGAGTGCTCCTGGCTCCGGCGGCGGCGGCCATCTGCCGGGACCTGCTGGACGGCCGGACGGACCCGCGATGGGGAGCCCTCAGCCCGGCCCGCTTTTCAGGAAAGCACCACGTTGCCGGCACACAGTCCCCAGACAAGGACATCAGCAGCACGAAGGACCTCGACCCACAGAAAGAATCAGCATGAACATCACCCTCAACGGCTCGCGCCATTCCGTGGCGGACGACGCCTCCATCACCACCCTCATCAGCCATATCACTGGCCGTTCCCTCGCAGCCAACGGCCAGGCGACAGACGGGCAGAAACTCGGCGTCGCCGTCGCCCATAATTCCGAAGTAGTACCCCGCAGCCAGTGGTTCGTCACGGCGCTCGCCGAAGGTGACGACGTCGAACTGGTCACAGCAGTCCAGGGAGGCTGACACCATGACAGTAACCAGCAACATCAGCACACAGAACCTGCCCGAAGCCGCCGACAGGCTGGTGATCGACGGCGTCGAGCTCGGCTCCCGCCTCATCATGGGCACTGGGGGAGCCCCGAGCCTCGACGGGCTGGGCGCCGCCCTGCTGGCGTCCGGAACCGAGCTGACCACGGTGGCCATGCGCCGCTATTCGCCGGCAGAATCGGGCTCCCTTTTCCAGCTCCTGGTGGACCACGGGATCCGGATCCTGCCCAACACCGCCGGCTGCTTCACCGCCCGGGACGCGGTCATGACGGCGGAACTGGCCCGCGAAGCGTTGGAAACGGACTGGATCAAGCTGGAAGTCATCGCCGACGAACAGACCCTGCTGCCGGACGCCGTGGAATTGGTGGATGCCACGGAACAGCTTGTTAACCGGGGCTTCAAAGTGTTCGCCTACACCAACGATGACCCGGTCCTGGCCCTGCGGCTGGAGAACCTGGGTGCCACCGCGGTCATGCCGCTCGGGGCTCCCATCGGCACCGGCCTGGGCATCCTGAATCCACACAACATCGAACTGATCGTCTCCCGCGCCTCGGTGCCCGTGGTCCTGGACGCCGGCATCGGCACGGCCTCCGACGCCGCCCTGGCCATGGAGCTTGGCTGTGACGCCGTGCTGCTGGCCACCGCGGTCACGCGTGCGCAGAACCCGGCACTTATGGGGGAGGCCTTCAAACACGCCGTCATCGCCGGTAGGCTGGCGAAAGCGGCCGGGAGGATTCCGCGCCGCGAGCACGCCCTGGCGTCATCGGCCATGGAAGGCCGGGCAGAGTTTCTCTAGGCCGCTTTCTCCAGGCCCGGCGCCCTCGGCCAAACGCCGGGGCGGCTCACCGGACGAGCCGAGGAGGCCGCTGTGGCCGGCAAGGAAGACATACTCACCCGGGAGCGGATCGACGCCGTCCTGGCCGCGCTGCCCGACTGGCAGTACCGGCTGGGCGGGCTCGTCGCTGTCTATAAGACTCCGACGGCCGCCGCCGCACTGGAGCTGATTGCCGCCGTCGGACGCCTGGCGGAAGAACAGAACCACCACCCGGACCTTGACTGGCGCTACAACAGAGTGCATCTGCGCTACACGTCCCATGACGCCGGCGGTGAGGTCACTGAGCGGGATGCCGCTGCTGCCGCGGCCGTGAGTGCTGCTGCCGTTCGGCTCGGCGCCACAGCCCAGCCGGTGGGTTAAGCCGCCGGGTTAAAGGACCGTGACCACGCACCCTGCTGGGTGGTGGTCACGGGTTCTTAAGGAAAAGGCGCGGCCTAAAGCTTGAGCGCCTGCGTCAGCCGCCGCGTATCGTGGCTTTCGCGCGTCCGGCCCAGGTAGATGACCGTCCCGATGGCAGCGACGCTGCCGAGCGCCATGGGCAGGACCCACGGAATCCACGTCAGGCCCGGCTGGTAGCCAAAACCTGCCGCGATGAAAAGGATCCAGCTGACCGCGCCCACCACCACGGCAACCCCTGCGGGCAACCCTGTGCCGTACCGCGTATGGCGCTTGTCATTGGCCCAGACAACAAAGCCTGCGGCCGCTGTGACCAGGACAACGATAGTCAGCGAAAGCATGGAATCTCCTCGGAAAGCAGCGGCCAGCCGCCAAAGGGGGCTGGCCGCGGACGTGCTAGAACTGGCCGAAACCGACCTTGCGGGCCTCTTCGGCGCCGATTTCCACGTAGCCCAGGGCGTTGCCGGGAACGATGATGATGCGTCCCTTGTCGTCCTTGAGGCGGAGCTCGGTGCCCTTGGTGATGGCTTCTTCAACGACCGTGGCTACAGCGTCAGCATCCTGAGCCGATTCCAATACGATTTCGCGGCCAATGTTCTGAATGCCGATCTTAATTTCCAAAAGGGGGCCTCCCAGCCAATCAAAGTTTCTTTGGGTTCTCTTATTTGTAGTCTAGGACTCTTTGGGGAAGCGAGAGATTCCGCGCCAAGCTAAACGGTAAATGAGGTCGCTGGCCACATCGAGGTCCAGGTTCCCGTCCGTTTCCAGCCAGTAACGCGCGCTGACCTGGGCCATTCCGGCCAGGCCACGGCCCAGAAGCTGCGCCTCCAGGTGGGGCAGCTTGGTGTCCTCGGCAATCACGCGGGCAACGGCGTCCGCGAACGTCTTGTTGAATGTCTCGAGGCGTGAGCTGACATCGGGATCGTTAATGAGGTCCGATTCGAAGACCAGGCGGTGGGCTTGGTCGTCGCTGGCGATGAAGCGGTAGTAGGCGCGCATCACTGCCTGGACACGTTCGTCATTGTCGGTGGTGGAGCTCAATGCACCGAGCATCAGGTCCGTCAGCGACGCGAGATGGCTGTCCAGCAGGGCAAGATACAGCTCCCGTTTGGACGGGAAGTGCTGGTACAGCACCGGTTTGCTGACATGGGCCGTTTCGGCGATTTCATCCATGGCGGCGCCATGGTAGCCGTTGGCGACAAAAACCTCCTGCGCCGCAGCGAGGAGCTGCGCCCGGCGCTCATCCCGGGGAAGCCGGGCGGACCTCTGGCCCGCGGTCCGTTGAGGTGCGGCCGGTTCGCCGCCGGACGCCCGGTCAGCCCGTGCTTCATGGACCACAGTTGCCCTACTTTCGCTTGCCGTTACCTACACAATACTGCGCGGTAATATGACCGGGCGGTATCTCGGGGCATACATTGAAGTATGGCTTCGACTTTGACCGCAAATGATTCCTCTGTCTCGCTTAACCCGCTCGTGGAGCCCGCCGGTGAACTGACGCCGGCCGAGGTGGAACGCTACTCGCGGCACCTCATCATTCCCGAAATCGGAGCGGTGGGGCAGCGGCGCCTGAAGAACGCCAGGGTACTTGTTATCGGTGCCGGGGGACTGGGCTCGCCCGCCCTGCTCTACTTGGCGGCAGCGGGCGTGGGGACCCTGGGAATCATCGACGACGACGACGTTGACCTCAGCAACCTGCAACGCCAGGTGATCCACGGCGTCGCCGACGTAGGACGGCCCAAGATCGAATCCGCGCGGGACGCCATCGCGGCACTGAACCCGCTTGTGGAGGTCCGGCTGCACAACGTCAGGCTGGATGCGTCCAACGCACTGGAGCTGTTCGCGGACTACGATCTGATCCTTGACGGGGCGGACAACTTCGCCACCCGCTACCTGGTCAACGATGCCGCCGCCATCCTGGGCATGCCCTATGTGTGGGGATCGATCTTCCGCTTCGACGGCCAGGTCAGCGTGTTCTGGGAACAGCACGGACCCACCTACCGGGACCTTTATCCCGAGGCCCCGCCGGCCGGATCCGTGCCCTCCTGCGGCGAGGGCGGCGTCTTCGGCATGCTCTGTGCTGCTGTGGGTTCACTCATGGTGACCGAGGCAGTGAAGCTGATCACCGGCGTCGGGCGTTCACTCCTGGGCAGGGTGGCACTGTTTGATGCGCTGGGCGGCAGCTGGCGCGAGATCCGGGTGTCCAAGGACCCGGCGGCCGAGCCCATTACGGAACTTACGGACTACGAAGCCTTCTGCGGCATCACCCCCGCCGCCCTCGCCGACACCGAGCACACCGTGACGGCGACCCAGCTGGCCACCATGCTGGCGTCCCGGAAGGCAGGCCTGAAGGACTTCGAGCTGGTGGACGTCAGGGAAACCGGCGAACACGACATCGTGAGCATCGACGGCTCGGTGCTGATCCCGCAGGGCAGGATCCTGGCGGGGGAGGCCTGGGCGGAACTTCCGCAGGACAAGGACATTGTGTTCCACTGCAAGGCGGGCACGCGGTCAGCCAACGTGCTGGAGGCTGCAAGGAAGGCAGGCTACCAGCGGGTCAGCCATCTCGACGGCGGAATCCTGGCCTGGGTGCGCGACGTGGAGCCGCAGAAGCCTGTCTACTGACCGGGCGGGTCAGGCGGTTTCGAGGCCCCGGTGGTCCACGGGGCACTCCGCCTGCGCTGCGGCGGCCGGCTGTTCCACGGTGATGCCGTAGAGGGTTTCGAGCGCGGACACGTAGT
This sequence comes from Arthrobacter sp. Soil762, assembly GCF_001428335.1. GTDB lineage: Bacteria > Actinomycetota > Actinomycetes > Actinomycetales > Micrococcaceae > Arthrobacter. Next base: position 134,836 of record NZ_LMSG01000012.1, on the reverse strand, counting down.
CGTCCTGCTGGCCGTTGGCGGCGAGCTCACGGGCACGGACGGTGGGCACGTGCAGCAGCTGCTTGACCATCCGGCGGAGGGCGAACTCCACTTCCTCGGCGGCGGCGGTGCAGCCGTGGCGGGCACGGACGCGTTCCATTTCCGCATCCAGGACGTTCATGGTGTGCCGGCGGAGCGCCACGATGGCGGAATCCACCGAGCGGGCTTCCCGTTCCTGTTCGAAGGCCTGGGCCGCGCCGGACACAATGCCGCTGGCCTGGGTCAGGGACTCGGCCTGTTCCTGGGGTGCCGCCAAACGCACGGATTCCAGCGTGAGCAGTTCAACGCCGTCGAGCTGGCCGACTTCGGGGTCAAAGTCATGGGTGAGGGCGAGGTCGATCGCGATCAGCGGCTGGGGAGAATCCGCGCGGATCTCGGCAAGTTCGCCCGCCTCGACCCGGGTGTCCGAGCCGCTGCAGCCGATCATGACGTCGGCCGCCGCAACGGCCGCCGGCAGGGAATCGCTGTCCAGCGATGTTCCGCCGCGGGTGGCGACGAACGCTTCGGCGCGTCCCGAGGAGGAGAACACGGAGATGTCGGTGCAGCCCCTTTCACGGAGCAGCGCCATGGTGGCACCTGCGTAGGCGCCGGTGCCGAACACCACCACCTTCTTCGCTGACCAGTCGGGGCTCTCGGAAAGATCGGTGGCCAGATCCAGTGCCACGGAAACGATGGAGAGGCCCCGGGATCCGAGGGCGGTCTGTGCACCGACATCCTTGGCCGTCTTGGACGCGGCCTGGAAGAGGCGGACCAGTCCGGAGCTGGCCGTGCCCTCGTGCTGGGCAGTGATGAGGGCGCGGCGGACCTGGCCGGCGATTTCACGTTCACCCACGACGGCGGAATCCAGTCCGGCGCTGACGGCGAAAAGGTGCTGGCTGACTTCGGGGCCGGTGCGTGTGCTGAAGGAGCGGGACACGAGCTGTTCGTTGAGTCCGCTGAGGCCGCTGATCTCGGAGACGAGGGCCGCCCGGGCAGCCTCCACATCGTCCGCGTGGGGTGCTTCGCCGTAGATTTCGTAGCGGTTGCAGGTGGCAAGCACAATCGCACCCGTCACTGCCGGCGATCCGGAGAGTGCGGATGTGGCGATCCCGGAAGCACCGTTGCTCAGTTGAGCAACGGTCTCAAGGTCGATGTCGGCGTGTGTAGCCACCAATGAAAAAAGAACCACAGCAGACCAATCATAGCTTTTTCGTTGCCCGGTAGAACAACCCGCCAATCGGCCACGGGCCGTGGAGGGCCGTGATTCCTGCCACGGTGCGGTTGCGGCGGCCCCACGTGACAGGCTGTCGTTATCTTTTAGGGCCGATTTTTGGCACAATCAAAGGCATGACTTCCAGCTCCGCCGTGTCCAATGCCGTGCCTAGTGTCCCGTCTAACGACGGAGCCCTACCTGCCGGCCATCCGCTGATGGACGGGCGCACCGCAGATTCGCCGCTCATCACCGCTTACCGTGGCGGCAAGCCGTCGCGGCGGCCGGTCTGGTTCATGCGGCAGGCCGGGCGCTCCCTGCCGGAATACCTGAAGGTGCGCGAAGGCGTGGCCATGCTGGACTCCTGCCTCCGGCCGGAGTTGGCGTCCGAGATCACCCTGCAGCCCGTCCGGCGCCACGACGTGGACGCTGCCATTTTCTTCTCCGACATCGTCATTCCGCTCAAGCTCGCCGGCGTCGGCGTGGACATTGTGCCGGGCGTGGGCCCCGTGCTGGACAAACCGGTGCGCACGGCTGCAGATGTGGCTGCCCTGCCTCGGCTGACCTGGGAAGCGCTGGAACCGATCCGCGAAGCCGTGCGGCTGACCGTCGCCGAGCTGGGCAAAACCCCGCTGATCGGCTTTGCCGGTGCCCCGTTCACCCTCGCCGCCTACATGGTGGAGGGCAAACCTTCCCGTGACCACCTGGGCCCGCGCACCATGATGCACGCGGACCCGGAAACCTGGACGGCGCTGGCCAACTGGGCCGCCGACGCCTCGGGGATGTTCCTCCGCGCCCAGCTGGAAGCCGGCGCGTCCGCCGGGCAGCTGTTTGATTCCTGGGCAGGGTCGCTGGGCCTGGCCGACTACACCAAGTTCGTGGCACCGGCCTCGGCCCGGGCGCTGGACCATGTCCGCCACCTCGGCGCGCCGCTGATCCACTTTGGTACCGGAACCTCCGAACTGCTTGTTGCCATGCGCGACGTCGGCGTGGACGTGGTGGGCGTGGATTACCGCCTTCCGCTGGATGAGGCCAACCGGCGCCTGGGCGGAACGGTGCCCCTGCAGGGCAACATCGACCCCGCGCTGCTGTCCGCGCCGTGGGACGTGCTGGAAGCCCATGTCCGTGCGGTCATTGCGGCCGGCGCTTCTGCGCCCGGCCACGTGCTCAACCTTGGCCACGGGGTGCCGCCGGAAACCGACCCCACGGTCCTGACCCGCGTTGTAGAACTCATCCACTCCATTTCCCCGGAGTAGGACCGTGGGCAGTTCCGTGACACCGGCCCAGACCGCCGTCGTCCTGGGCGGCGGCATCTCCGGCCTGCTGGCCGCACGCGAGCTGGCAGCTGCCGGACGCACCGTCACCGTTCTGGAAGCCACAGCATCCTGGGGCGGCTGCGTGGGCAGCCACGTGGTGGCCGGCCTCACCCTGGACAGCGGAGCAGAGTCCTTCGCCACACGCTCCCCATCCGTGGCTGACCTAGCGGATGAACTTGGACTCGGTAGCAAGGTTGTGGCGCCCCGCCCGGGCGGTGCCTGGGTGCAGCTTCCGGACGGCCCGCGCGAACTGCCCAAGACCGGAGTCCTGGGCATTCCCGCCAACCCCTGGGACCCGGAGGTCAGGCGGTCGCTGGGATTTGTGGGCTCGCTCCGGGCGTCCCTGGACAAGTACTTGCCGGCGTCCATCGGCGTGTCGGCGGACGTCACCAGCGTGGCGGCAGTCGTGCGGGCCCGGATGGGCCGCCGCGTGCTGGAGCGCCTCGTGGCCCCGGTGGTGGGCGGCGTGCACTCCGCGGACCCCGGTCTCCTCGACGTCGACATGGTGGCCCCCGGCCTCCGCGCCGGAATCCGTGAGCATGGTTCCCTCGCAGCCGCGGTGTCCGCCCAGCGGCGCGGTTCCACCCAGCCGTCCGCCGCGAAGGCGGGTTCCGCCGTCGCCGGCTTGGAAGGCGGGATGCACACCCTGGTTTCTGCCCTGCTCAGCGATCTCCGCAGCCGCGGGGTCACCCTGATGATTGGAGCAGCCGCGGACGCCGTCGAACGGACGCCGGACGGGTGGCGGGTCACCGCCGGTGACGTAACGTACGACGCCGGCCTGCTGGTGGTGGCGCTGCCCGGCCCGGCAGCCGTGGGGCTGCTTCAGGCGGCCGTACCCGCCCTCGCCGGCAGCAGCCCTGAAAGCGGGCCGGACGTCCGGCTCGTCACCCTGGTGGTGGACCTGCCCGAACTTGACCGGAGGCCGCGGGGCACCGGGATCCTCGTGGCCCCCCAGACGCCGGGCGTCCAGGCAAAAGCTCTCACGCATGCCACCGCGAAGTGGGGTTGGCTCGCCGCTGCGGCAGGTCCCGGGACCCACGTGCTGCGGCTCTCCTACGGCCGCCTGGAGGCTTCGGAACCCGCGACCCCGGAAACCGGCAGGCTGGCAACCGCGACCCCGGACGCCGGCGGCGCCGCCCCTGCCCTCGACACCGAACTCCTGGCTGCTGCCCTGCATGACGCTTCGGCCCTGCTGGGCCTCCCGGTGCAGGGGACCGACGTCGTCGGCTGGGATGTTGTCAGGTGGCAGGGGGCCTTGCCGTTCGCTGCCGTGGGACACAAGGCCCGGGTGGCCGAGGTCAGGAAGCTCTGCGCGGCAGAGGCCGGCCTCGGCATTGTGGGCGGATGGGTGGCCGGCAACGGACTCGCCGCGGTGGTGGCCGATACGCGAAAAGAAATTCGCAGTCTGCTCAGCTGACCATCGCCCCTGTTCAGTGGAATATGGGCCTTGAAGGGGCCACCCCGGGGTGCGGTTTCCGGTTTTTCATCCGCCCCTGATGTGGCTAGGGTCGATACCTATGGTTATTTACAGGTCCGAATTTTCCCGTTCCCGGACCAGTATCCATGGGGGACTCCGGCGTGGCGCTGCAGCGGCTGCCGTCGGAGCGGTACTGGTCCTGTCTGCCGGCGTTCCGGCATCCCAGGCGGCTGACGGCAGCGCCGAACCCACAGGGTCCACCGAGGTTGCGGCCGACGGGGACCTCTCCGGGGTCAATGGCCTGCTGAATGACCTCCTGGGCGGTTCCGGCACACAGGCCACAGCCTCACCGACTCCCGCGCCCACAGGCTCTTCCACTCCGACGGCCACACCGTCTCCCGCCCCGACGTCCACGGCCCCCACGTCAACTGCGCCGCCGCCGTCCGCTCCGTCGACATCTGCCAGCCCAGCGCCGCAGGACACCACTCCGCAAGGCACGGCTCCCCAAGGTGCCGTCCCGCCGTCGAGCGCTCCAGCGCCGGTCAGCACGTCTCCGGAAACCGCCGGTTCAGCGGCAGGCGCGCAGCCGAACGGCCAGCCCGGTGCCCCCGCCGACGCGGCGCAGGATGCCGGCCAGGAAGCCGATCCTGCTGCGGACCAGCCCACGGACGCCCACAGCACCAGCGCCACGCCTGTTTCGGGACCGGGGCGCCACGGAAACGCACCCGCCAGCCGGGACAACATGGCGTCCGCCACGGAGGCAGCCGCGGCAGCCGAACCTGCAAAGGTCTGGCTTGGCGTGGGACTGGTGGGGTCCGCCGGAGCTGCCGGACTCCTCTTTGCCCGGATCCGCCGGATCTGACCTCAGTGCCGAATCGACTCAAGACCCATACTGCACCGAACCTGTGACATTCAGCACTTCTACGTCTTGTAGAAGTCGCTGGTTTCGACTTGGCGGTGGGGAAGGGGCAAACTGGTAACCATGAGCCACACTTCTGCCGAATCTGTCACTAAAACCGAAGAATCAGCCGAGCAGTTCTTCACTCTCTGGACTGTTTTCAAGCGGTCCGAGGAACTGGTGCGCAGCGCTGACGCTGCCGCCGATTTCGATGCCCTGCTGGACCGCCTGGCCGAAGCGGGCGTGACGCACCGCGGCAGCTACGACGTCTCCGCGATGCGCGCCGACGCCGACGTCATGGTCTGGCTCCACGGCCCGAAGCCCGAAGCGCTGCAGCAGGCCATCCGCGACATCCGCCGCAGCACGCTTTTCGCCGGAACCGAGATTGTCTGGTCCGCCATGGGCGTGCACCGCGAAGCCGAGTTCGCCAAGAACCACACCCCCGCCTACTCACGCGGTGTGGCCCCGGCCGAATGGCTCTGCGTCTACCCGTTCGTGCGCTCCTATGAGTGGTACATCCTGCCCGAGGAAGAACGCGGCAAGATGCTGCGCGACCACGGCATGCTGGGCCGGGAGTTCCCGCAGGTCATCTCCAACACGGTATCCTCCTTCGCCCTGGGTGACTGGGAGTGGATCCTGGGACTGGAAGCCCCCGAGTTGGTGGACCTCGTGGACCTGATGCGCCACCTTCGCGCCACCGAAGCACGCAACCACGTACGGGAGGAAATCCCGTTCTACACCGGCCGCCGCATCACCGCTGCAGAGGTCGCTGAGGTCCTCGCATGACCCAGCCCGAGCCCGCGGCGGGCGCCGTGCTCACCGGAATCAACCCGGTCACCGAAGCCGGCCGGATGGCGCCCAAAAATTATGACGGCGTCCTGCTGGCCTCCTTTGGCGGGCCTGAGGGCCAGGAAGACGTCATCCCGTTCCTGCGCAATGTCACCCGCGGCCGCGGCATCCCGGACGAGCGGCTGGAAGAGGTTTCCCACCACTACCGGGCAAATGGCGGCATCAGCCCCATCAACCAGCAGAACCGCGAGCTCAAGGCTGCCATCGAAGCGGAGCTCGCGGCCCGCGGCATCGAGCTTCCCGTGCTCTGGGGCAACCGCAACTGGGACCCCTACATTCCGCAGACCCTGCAGGACGCGTACGACGCGGGTCACCGCAAACTGCTGATGGTCACCACAAGTGCGTACTCCTGTTACTCCAGCTGCCGCCAGTACCGCGAGGACATCGGCATCGCCCTGACGGAGTCGGGGCTGGACGGCCGGCTTGAGGTGGACAAGGTCCGGCAGTACTTCGACCACCCGGGCTTTGTGGAGCCCTTCATTGAAGGCACCGCGGCCGGCCTGGCGGACGTGCGGGCGCAGCTCACTGCGGCCGGAACACCCGACGCCCCCGTGCACATCCTTTTTGCCACCCACTCCATCCCCACCCGGGATGCCGAGGCCGCCGGACGGTCCGCGGACGAGCCGCGTGAGTTCGACGAAGGTTCTGCGTACGTGGCCCAGCACCTGGCCACCGGCGCAGCAGTCATCAGCCGCGTGGAGGCCGAGTCGGGCCTGACCGCACCCTGGTCCCTCGTCTACCAGTCCCGCTCGGGCGCGCCTCACGTCCCGTGGCTCGAACCTGACATCAACGACGCCATCGCCGACCTGGCGGGCCAGGGCGTCAAAGGCATCGTCATTGTCCCGCTGGGCTTCGTCAGCGACCACATGGAAGTTGTCTGGGACCTGGACACCGAAGCCCTGGAGACCTGCCGCAACCTCGGCCTGGCCGCCACGCGGGTACCCACCCCGGGCACGCACCGGAAGTTTGTGAACGGCCTGGTGGACCTCATCTCCGAACGGACGCTCGCCAACAACATCGGTGACCGGCCCGCCGTGACCGGCCTGGGCCCGTGGTACGACGTCTGCCGGCCGGGCTGCTGCGCGAATTTCCGCGGCGAGAAGCCCACCATCGCCGGAGCCGACACCACCGTCGGCACCGGACATGACGCATATCCGGCCGCATCTGCGGGCGCTGCCGGGGGAGTAGGAACGCAGTGACGGTAAGGATCGGAACCAGGGCCAGCAAGCTCGCCCTGACCCAAACGCAGCAGACGGCGGACCAGCTGGCCGCCGTCGGAGGCTTCCCGGTGGAGCTGGTGCACATCACCACGGAAGGCGACGTCAAGACAGGATCGCTGTCCCAGATGGGCGGCACAGGGGTGTTTGTCGCCGCGTTGCGCGATGCCCTGCTGCAGGACACCTGCGATGTCGCTGTGCACTCGCTCAAGGACCTTCCGACGGGCGCCGCACCGGGCCTCACCATCGCCGCAACGCCCAAGCGTGCCGACGCACGGGATGTCCTGTGCGCCCGCGACGGCCTTAAGCTGGCTGATCTGCCGCAGGGCGCCAGGGTGGGCACCGGCTCTCCGCGCCGAGCTGCCCAGTTGCGTGCCGCCCGCCCTGACCTGGAAGTGCGGGACATTCGAGGCAATGTGGAAACCCGCCTGGGCCGCGTGCCCGGCCTGCCCGGAAACGCCGCCGGCGCACCGGGTGACCTGGACGCCGTCGTACTGGCCGCCGCAGGACTGGAACGCATCGGCCGCCTGGACGCCGTCAGCGAATTTTTCGAGATGGACGTGATGCTGCCGGCGCCCGGACAGGGTTCGCTGGCCATCGAATGCCGGACGGCTGACGCCCCGCGCAAGGCAGGTTCCACCGAGGGTTCGCAGGGTGTTTTGGCGCAGGCCCTGGCCGCGCTCAACGATGAGGACACCCGCCTCGCCGTGACCGCCGAGCGTGCCGTACTGGCCCGCCTCGAGGCTGGCTGCGCCGCCCCCGTGGGTGCCTTCGCATACCGCAAGGGCAGCATGCTGTATCTCGAGGCGGCAGTGTGCGCCGTGGACGGCACCAAGACTGTGCGCGAAAAGAAGGCAACCGACGGTCTCACCGAGGTTGGTGCCACGCTGCTCGGCATCGAGGTGGCCGAGCTCCTGCTGGCTGCCGGCGCCGCGGAGATCGCGGACCTTGCCGCCTCCTGATGACCTGGCGGGCGCTCTGGGTGGCCGGCGCGTCCTGATCACCCGTAGCGCCGACCGTGCCGGGCCGCTGGCCGCGCTGCTCGGTGGCCTGGGGGCCGAACCGCTGCTCCTGCCGCTCATCGACTTCGAACGGGCCGCGGACCAGCTGGCCCTCGATGCCGCGCTGGATGATCTGGTGGCCGGGGGCTTCGACTGGCTGGTGGTCAGCAGCATCACCACGGTGCGTGTGCTCGTGGAAAAAGCGGTTGAGCGCGGCACCACGCCGGCGGCACTGCTGCCGGCGGGAATGCGTGTGGCCACGATCGGGCCGTCTTCGCGGCGGATCCTGGAAGCCGTGGGCATTCCTGTGGCGCTGGCCCCGGTGGATATCCAATCCGCCGAAGGACTCGTGGAACTGTGGACCGCCGCGCCGGCGCGCGTGCTGTTGCCACAGGCCGACATCGCGGCCCCTGCACTGCGCGATGGCCTGGCAGCCAAGGGCGCCGACGTCACCGCAGTTGTGGCCTACCACACCGTGGACTACCCGGCCCGGCAAGAACTCCGCCTGGAGGCGGAACTGCCGTCCGCCGTCGGAATCTCCCACCCTGTCGCTCCCCGTGAGCTCAGCCAGTCGCAGACCCGCCGAGAGCTCGACGCCGGGACGCTCGACGCCGTCGTGGCCGCCTCGCCGAGCGCCGCCCGCCGCATCGCGGAGACCCTGCTGCCGCTGGGCCGCTGCCGGTTCATCGCCATCGGACGCCCGACGGCGGCAGAGGCTGCCGCACTCGGCATTCCGGTGGCCGCCACCGCCCAAGTCCCCACCCCGGACGGCATAGTGGCCGCGCTGGGCACCGTATTTGCCAACGAAGGGAACACCCGATGAGCTTTCCGAACCACCGCCCGCGCCGGCTCCGCACCACGCCCGCCATGCGCCGTCTCACCGCCGAATACCGCCTGGCTCCGGCGGACCTGATCCTGCCCGCGTTCATCCGTGAAGGCCTCAGTGAGCCCTTGCCCATTTCCTCCATGCCCGGGGTTGTGCAGCACACCACAGATTCGCTCAGGCGCGCCGCCGCGGAAGCCGTGGAACTGGGCGTCGGCGGCATCATGCTGTTCGGCGTTCCCGCCGTGCGCGATGCCCGCGGCACGGCCTCCCTGGACCCGGACGGTGTGCTCAATAAAGCCATCCGCGACGTCCGCGCCGAGGTGGGCGACGACCTGGTCATTATGGGCGACGTCTGCCTGGACGAATTCACCGACCACGGCCACTGCGGCGTCCTGGACGCCGACGGCTATGTGGACAACGACGCCACGCTGGAGATCTACGGCCAGATGGCGGTGGCCCAGGCCGACGCCGGAGCCCATGTGCTGGGGCCCTCCGGCATGATGGACGGCCAGATCGCCGTGATCCGCCAGGCCCTTGAGGAATCCGGCCACAAAAACACCGTCATCCTGGCCTACGCTGCCAAGTACGCCTCCGCCTTCTACGGTCCCTTCCGGGAAGCCGTGGATTCGCAGCTCAAGGGCGACCGCCGCACCTACCAGATGGACGCCGCCAACCGCCGCGAAGCCCTCCTTGAGGTGGAGCTGGATCTTGAGGAAGGCGCAGACATGGTGATGGTGAAGCCGGCCATGAGCTACCTGGATATCCTGGCCGACGTCGCCGCCATGAGTCCCGTGCCCGTCTCGGCCTACCAGATCTCGGGTGAATACGCGATGATCGAGGCCGCCGCAGCCAATGGCTGGATCGACCGGCGGGGTGCCATCACGGAATCCATCCTCGGCATCAAGCGGGCCGGCGCCAACACCGTGCTGACCTACTGGGCCTCCGAAGTAGCAGGCTGGCTCAAGGAATCCTGACGCGGCAGGGAATGTTTCCGGATGCTCGGTGGTTTGTATGCGTATGCATGAAAACAGCGAGCCTTCCGTAACCACTCCGTCCACCCCGGGCAACCCCACTGCCCCCGTCCCCGCGGACACCATCCTGCTGGGCGTCAGCACCTTCGGCGACGTCGACCTGGCTGCCGACGGCGCACCCAAGCACCACGCCGAGGTGCTGCGCCAGGTGGTGGAACAGGCCAAGGTGGCCGACGCCGTCGGACTGCACTCCTTCGGCGTGGGGGAGCACCACCGCAGGGACTTCGCCGTCAGTGCGCCGGACGTGGTGCTCGCGGCCATCGCCACGGCCACGGAAAACATCCGGCTCGGCAGTGCGGTCACGGTCCTGAGCTCGGACGATCCCATCCGCGTCTTCCAGCGCTTCGCCACACTCGATGCCGTCTCCAACGGCCGCGCCGAAGTGATCCTGGGCAGGGGTTCGTTCACCGAGTCCTTCCCGCTCTTTGGCTACGACCTGGGCGACTACGACGCCCTCTTCGAGGAGAAGCTGGACATCTACGACCGCGTACGGTCCCAGAACCCGGTGAATTGGGACGGCCGCACCCGGGCGTCGCTTCGGGGTCAGATGGTCTATCCGCACGTGGAAGGCCGCCTGCTTCCCACCTGGATCGGAGTGGGCGGCTCACCACAATCCGTCGTCCGCACGGCCACCTACGGGTACCCCATGGTCCTGGCGATCATCGGCGGCGAGCCCGAGCGCTTCCGCCCCTACGCCGACCTCTACCGCCGCACCCTCGCCGAAGCCGGTAAGGAACCGCAGGCACTCTCCGTGCATTCGCCCGGCTACGTGGCCGAAACTGACGAGCAGGCCCTCGAGGAGTACTACCCGCACTGGCTCGCCATGCGGAACAAGATCGGCGCGGAACGCGGCTGGGGACCGGCCGGGCGCGGCGAGTTCGAAGCCGCGGCGGACGAGGACGGCGCCCTGTTTATTGGTTCCCCGGAGACCGTGGCGGCGAAGATCGCCCGGCTCAAGGGCACCCTCGGTGCGGACCGCTTCGAGATGAAGTACAGCAGCGGCACGCTGCCCCACGAGCAGATGATGCGCTCCATCGAACTGTTCGGTTCCAAGGTGGCTCCCCTCGTTGCAGACAAGCTGGCGGACATGCTCGCGGACCGCTGAGGCAGGCGGCGACTGTATCCGGCGCCCGCACCATGGCGTGGCGCCGGATGCCACCGCACGTGATGGAAGAATAGGGGCATGACTCGTTCCGAAGACCTCTTCGCCCGTGCCCAGACCCTGATGCCCGGTGGCGTCAACTCACCCGTCCGTGCCTTCGGCTCGGTGGGCGGAACCCCGCGGTTTATGGTGTCGGCCCAGGGCCCCTACCTGACCGATGCCGACGGCAAAGAGTACGTCGACCTGGTCTGCTCCTGGGGCCCGGCCCTTCTGGGGCACGCCCACCCGGCCGTACTGGAGGCGGTCCACGCGGCTGTGGACCGCGGTCTCTCCTTCGGCGCGTCCACCCCGGACGAGGCCAACCTGGCAGCCATCGTCCAGGAGCGTGTGCCGGCCGCCGAACGCGTCCGTATGGTCTCCACCGGCACCGAGGCCACCATGACGGCCGTCCGCCTGGCCCGCGGCTTCACCGGCCGCGACCTGATCATCAAGTTTGCCGGCTGCTACCACGGCCACCTCGACGGGCTCCTTGCCGCTGCAGGATCCGGTGTTGCCACCCTGGCGCTGCCCGGTTCCGCCGGCGTCACGGCCGCCACCGCCGCCGAAACGCTGGTCCTGCCCTACAACGACCTCGCCGCCGTCGAAGCCGCCTTTGCCGCGCACGGGCCCAACATCGCGGCCGTCATCACGGAAGCCGCCCCCGCCAACATGGGCGTGGTGACGCCGGGGGAGGGCTTCAACCTGGGGCTGTCCCGCATCACCCGCGAGCACGGCGCCCTGCTGATTCTGGACGAAGTGCTCACCGGCTTCCGGACCGGCTACTCCGGCTACTGGGGGCTCACCGGCGGCGCTGCTGACGCAACGGACCCGTGGACCCCTGACCTGCTCACCTTCGGAAAAGTCATCGGCGGCGGAATGCCGACGGCGGCCCTCGGCGGGCGTGCCGACGTTATGGACTACCTCGCGCCCCTCGGCCCGGTGTACCAGGCAGGGACACTCTCCGGGAACCCCGTGGCCATGGCAGCCGGCGTAGCCACGCTGACGCACGCCACCCGCGACGTCTACTCGTTTGTGGACGCCCGCTCGCTGGAGCTTTCCTCTGCGTTGTCCGGGGCACTGGACAGCGCCGGTGTGGACCACTCGATCCAGTTCGCCGGAAACCTCTTCTCGGTGGCGTTCGGAACGTCCGCCAACGGCGTCCACAACTACGCTGACGCCCAGGCCCAGGAAACCTTCCGGTACGCGCCGTTCTTCCACTCCATGCTGGAATCCGGCGTTTACCTGCCGCCGTCGGTCTTCGAGGCCTGGTTCCTCTCGGCCGCCCACGACGACGCCGCGATGAACAGGATCTTTGACGCCCTCCCGGCCGCCGCGAAGGCTGCAGCTGCCGCGAAAGCCTAGCGCCGCCGTCGGCCGTTGACGCGCGCCCGCAACGGCTGAAGCAAGAAAATCCCCGTCTCCCGGACGAATCCCCGCACAATGCGTGGGGGAAATGTCCGGGAGACGGGGATTTTCTGTTGGTGCGTCTACAGCACGTCCGAAAGGAAGCCCTTCAGGCGGTCCGTTGCGGGCGCCGTGAAGATCTGCTCGGGCGGACCCGATTCGACCACGACGCCGGCGTCCATAAACGTGACGGTGTCTGAGACGTTGCGGGAGAAGCCCATTTCGTGGGTCACCACCACCATGGTCATGCCGCCCTTGGCGAGGTCGGTCATCAGCGCCAGGACGCCCTTTACGAGCTCGGGGTCCAGGGCGGAGGTGGCCTCGTCAAAGAACATCACCTCAGGCTTCATGGCCAACGCACGGGCGATTGCGACACGCTGCTGCTGGCCGCCGGAGAGGTTGGCGGGGCGGGCGTCAGCTTTGTGCCTGAGGCCCACCAGGTCCAGCTGCTCCAGGGCTTCGGCGCGCGCCTGCTCGTTGGAGAGCTTCCGGAGCTTGCGCAGCGCGAGCGAGACGTTGTCCAACACGGTCTTGTGCGGGAACAGGTTGAACTGCTGGAACACCATGCCGATCCGCTGGCGCAGCTCGTCCGGGTTGTCCTTCAGGACCGACCGGCCATCCAGCAGGATGTCGCCCTGGTCCGGTTCGATCAGCCGGTTCATGACCCGCAGGAGCGTCGACTTTCCGGATCCGGAGGGACCGATGACCGAAGCCGTGGTGCCCTTCTCCACGTGGAGGTCGATGCCGCGGAGCACGTGGTTGTGCCCGAACGAAAGGTGCAGGTTCTTGCCGGTCAGGGTACCGGAAGTAAATTCCGTCATGCCTGTGCCCCCTTGCCGATAGGTGCCGCCAGCTCGTCCGGTTCCTTCTTCTCCGGCCGGCCGGTACGGAGCCGGTTGTCGATGAAGTTGACGAAGTGGGTCAGCGGCACGGTCAGGATCAGATACAGAACGCCCGCGGCCACCAGCGGTGAAAGGTTCCCCGTGTTGGCCATCGCGTCGTTACCGATCCGGAAAATCTCGCGGTCGGAGGCAGCCAGGCCCAGCACGAACACCAGGGAGGAATCCTTCAGCAGCGAGATGAACTGGTTCACCAGGGCAGGCAGGACTCGACGGATGCCCTGCGGCACCACCACCAGGCGCATGGACTTGCCATAGCTGAAGCCCAGGGCACGCGAGGCCTCCAGCTGGCCCTTCTCCACGCTCTGGATGCCGGAGCGGAAGATCTCGCCGATGTAGGCGCCGGCGATCAGGGTCAGCGCCAGGATCCCGAGCGGATAGGGGTTCCGGTTGCCGGTGAGTTCCCGGGCAATGGGGCTCAGCCCGATACCGATCACCAGAATCACCAAAATGGCGGGCAGGCCCCGGAACAGGTCGGTGTAGATCCGGGCTGCCCAGCGGGCCACAGGATTCCGGGAAATACCCATGAGTGCGAGCAGCAGCCCCAGCAAGGAGCCGAGGATGCCCGAGGCCAAGGCCAGGATCAGGGTGTTGGGCAAGCCCACCGTGAGAAGGGAGGGAACGACTTTCGCCATTTCCTCCCAGTTGAGGAACGTTTCACCCAGCTGGTCCAGGAGATCCATAAGCGGGTAGGCCCAGATCAGCTCTGGGGAGCCGGAGCAGCTTTGCTTCCCGGCTTCCAGTCGGCGGGGGTCTCGCGGTCCGGGTACCATTCCTTGGTCAGCTTGGACCAGGTACCGTCGGCAATCACAGCGTCCAGCCCGGAGTTCAAGGCGTCGATCAGGGCCTTGTTGTCCTTGTTCACGGCGTAGGCGGTGAAGTTCTGGGTGTTCACCACGGACTCGGCGATGACAGTGCCGTCGCCTTCCTTCACCTGGCCGGTGGCCTGCTGCGAAGGTGCAACCCAGGCATCGATCTGGCCGTTGCGCACATTGGCGTACACGGTGGCGTAGTCCTTGAAACGGACCGGCTCAAGCTTCAGCGTGTTGGTGACGTAGTCGTCCTGGACCGTGCCCTGGACGACGCCGATGCGGACATTGGCATCCAGGTCTGCGAAACCCTTGACGTCGCTGTCGGTCTTGGCAACGACTGCCATAAAGCCGAAGTCGTAGCCGTTGGTGAAGCCCACGTTGGTGCGGCGGGCTTCTGTGGTGGAAATCGAGGACGATCCCACATCGAACTGCTTGGTCTGTACCTGGGAGAGCAGCGCCGAGAAGTCTGTGGCTACGAACTCAACCTCGAGGCCAAGCTTGCCGGCAACGGCGCGCAGCAGCTCGTTATCATAACCGGTGAACTTGCCGGCAGGGTCGATGAAGATGTTCGGCGGCGCATCGGAGAGCGTGCCAACTTCAAGCTTGCCTTCGGTATTCAGGCCCAGCTTGGTCTTGTCGATCTGGTCCAACGGCGTGACGTCGGCGGTGGTGTACTTGTCCAGCGTCTGCTGGTCGCTGCCGGCGAGGGCATCGGTGGGCGTGCCGCTCGGCTGGGCAGCCCCGCTGCCGCAGGCGGCCAGCGAGACGGCCAGCGCAACCGCGACCGGAACGCTGGTCAGCCACTTCATGGCTTTGGTCTTCATGAGAAAGTCACTTTCATCAGAGTCATAAGTTCAACCGGGCCGAAGGCTGCACGCGTGGCGCCTGGCGCCTTGCTCCCAAATGTTGGCCGGCCGGGGCGGGATTACCGCTGAACTTAATCATCTCATTTCCGGCTTTCAGCACCTTCGGACGAATAAAACCTTGCTCCAAAGCGAATTTTACCGAATTAAATGCTGAGCGAAACTCTTCCTGAACATCTGATGAATGGATGCTGCCCGCGTGGCCGAATCTGCGGGTTCCGGCGGGGGCAGTTCGCGGTTCCGGCCTAATTGTGAGTTAGCTCTCAGCTAGAAGTCGCCGCTGGCGTCTTCCGGTGGAAGGACGGGCCATTCCCCTTCGATCACGGCGGCGGGCTTGGTCTTGCGCAGGTAGTTCTGGAAGTCCGCAGCTTGGCTGACAGCCCAGTCCTTTTGCAGTTCGTGAAGCTGGCTGGCCGGCATCTTGAGCTTGGGAAACTTGATGGCCATCGCATCCAGCATCCGGAGCGTGGCCAAAGCATCCGCGGCCGACGTATGGGCGTTGTCCAGCGTGATGCCGTATTCCTCACACAACGCCGTCAACGTGCGCTTTCCCTTGCGGTACCGGTCCACCTGCTTGTTCATGATGAACGGGTCCAGGACAGGGAACCGGCTCAACTGCCGGACGCCGTAACGGGCGGACTCAGCGGCCAGGACGGTGAAGTCGTAGCTGGCGTTGAAGGCAATGACCGGAATTCCGGCGTCGAACAGGTCCTGCAGGACCGTGGCGAGCTCCCCGGTGACTTCATGGGCCGGCCGTCCCTCACGCCGGGCCTGCTCCGTGGTGATGCCGTGGATATCGCTGGCCTCGGTAGGGATTTCGACACCGGGATCGGCCAGCCATTCGTGTTCGGTGATGACGTCCCCCTTGTGGTCCACCACGGTGACCGACGCTGTGACGATCCGCGCGGCACGCGAATTCCGTCCGGTGGTTTCGAGATCGAAGGCTGCGCGGGGGAGGGTGTTCCAGGACGTCATGCTTCAACGCTACCGGCCAGCACCGACAGGATCCGCCAACGCCACTGCCGGTAACCTTGAGGTATGCGGACTGAGTACATTGAGGCGGTGCTCGCGCTGGTCGAGCTGGTTCCACCCGGCACCGCACTGGCCTACGGTGATGTGGCCGAGCTGCTGGGGTCCGGCGGTCCGCGGCAGGTGGGCCACGCCATGAGCCACTACGGCAGCCAGGTCGCGTGGTGGCGCATCCTGAAGGCAAGCGGCCAGGGTCCGGAAGGCCACGAGGCCGAAGCCCTCCGCCGTTACCTGCAGGAGCGGACACCGCTGCTCGGCAACCACGATGCTTTCCTGCGCACAGGGGAAGGCAAATGGCGCGTGGACCTGATGGCAGCACGCTGGGCGCCGGGCGAGGAAGACTTCGACCGGATCGACGCTATTGCGGAGCAGCTGGAGCGGCGGCTGCATAGATTGTCGGTGGCTGATGATGAAATGTCTGTGTGACCGTAACAATCCCCGATGTTGACCCCGCCGAGTCCACACGCACGTCAGCCGGGCCCGCGTCCGCGGCCGGACGTTCCGGCGGAACGGGCCTGCGGCTTCTCCCGCCGCGGCAGCTGCACGCCGATGTCCCGGTGTTGTCCGCAGACCAGCGCGACGCCGTCGACGTGCCCCACGGCTCAGGGCCCGTCCTGGTTCCCGGCGCACCGGGAACCGGAAAGTCAACGATCCTGATCGAAGCCGCCGTCCGTCGGGCCCTGCAGGACGGCGTGGATCCGGAGCGGATCCTCATCCTGGCGCCCGGACGCCTCGCCGCCGACTCACTCCGCGACCGCTTCACCGCACGGCTGGACAGGAGCCTGAGCACCACGCCGGCCCGTACCTGGGCAGCCTATGCGTTTGACCTGATCCGCCGGGCCAAGGCTGAGGGAATCCTTCCGCTTCCGCGCGCGCCGCGCCTCCTGTCCGGCCCGGAACAGGACCTCATCATCCGCGAACTCCTGGAGGGCCACCGGATGCCCGGACTGGAACTTCCGTGGCCTGCGGACCTGGAAGCGGCACTTGAGACGCGGGGCTTCCGCCACGAAGTACGCCAACTCTTTGACCGGATCATCGAATCCGGCCGGACCGCCGGTGACCTGGAGGAGCTGGGCCACCAGTGCGGCCGGCCCGACTGGATCGCCGCGGCGGCGCTATACGCCGAGTACCGGGACGTCCTGGACCTGCGCATGCCGGAGGCCTTCGACCCCGCCGGCATCATCACCACGGCACGGCAGATCTTCCAGGACGAGCCTGACTTCCTGGCCGCGGAACGGGATCGTCTTCAGCTCGTGTTGGTGGACGATATGCAGGAGGCGAACCCTGCCGTGTTCGAACTGCTCGCCGATATCGCCGCAGGCAAGGACTGTTATGTCGCCTACTCTCCGGACACCGTTGTGCAGGGCTTCCGCGGGGCCAGACCCGACCTCGTTGCGGAGCTGCCGCGCCTGCTTTCTGCGACAGCCGGCGTCATCGAGCGGCCGCTGTGGCACACCCATCGGCACGCCCCGGCGATTGCCGAAGCCTGGCTCGGCGTCGCTGGCCGGATCTCACAACGTGCGGGCGGCCAGCTGGCCAGGCGGCTCGAGCAGCCCGAACCCCTGGCCGGAACCGCGCACGGGCCCACCGCCGTCGTCGAACCCCAGCCGCAGTCCGCCGGAACGGTGGAAGCACACCTGGTTCCGTCGCCGGTCCACGAACTCCGGTACGTCGCCCAGCGCATCCTGGACCAGCACGTCAACCATGGCCGCGACCTGGCCGAGATCGCCGTGATCGTGCGTAACGGCGGCCAACTCAGTGAGCTGCAGCGCTACCTCGCGGGCCAGGGGATCCCGGTCCGGGTTCCGGTAGCCGAGTCCGCGGTCCGCGATGAAGTGGCCGTGCGCCCGCTGTTGGACGCCTACGCCATAGCCCTGGATTCCGAGTTGTTGACTCCGGAAGCCGCCGTCGCGCTGCTGACGTCGCGCATCGGGGGTGCCACGTCCATTGAATTGCGCCGGCTCCGCCAGTCGCTGAGGCGGGAGGAGCTGCTGGGCGGCGGCGGACGGACCAGCGACGCGCTGCTGGTTGAAGCATTATTGGAGCCCGGCGCCCTGGGGACGCTGGGCCTGGAAGGCCGTTCAGCGCGCCGGACCGCCCGCATGATCCAGGCAGGGCGGAGCGCCGCCGCCGAGCCCGGCGCCAATGCCGAGACCGTGCTCTGGGCCCTGTGGCACTCCACCGGACTGGCCAACGCGTGGACCGAATCTGCCCTCACCGGCGGTTCCCACGGAGCCCGAGCCGACCGGGACCTTGATGCCATGATGGCGCTCTTCCATACAGCCGAGCGCTACGTGGACCAGATGCCGGGCGCCGGGCCGGAGCAGTTCCTTGAGTACCTCCTGAACCAGGAGTTGCCGATGGATACCCTGGCCGCGCGGGCGCAGGTGGACGACGCCGTCGAGCTGATGACCCCGGCCAGTGCTGCCGGGCGGCAGTGGCCGGTGGTCATTGTGGCGGGGCTGCAGGAAGGCGTCTGGCCCAATACCCGGCTCCGCGGTGAGCTGCTGGGCAGCAGCCTGTACGCTGACGCCGTCGAGCATGGGGTCAGCTATGCATTGCAGCTGGACCCGCTGAGCCGGCTGCGGGAAATCCGCTACGACGAACTCCGGAGCTTCTCCACGGCCGTTTCCAGGGCCTGCGAGATCCTGATCTGCACCGCTGTTTCGTCCGAGGACGACCAGCCGTCGTCCTTCCTCGACTATGTGGCGCCGCTTGAGCCGGGCGCCGAGGGCAGGGGCTTCACGCCGGTGGAACGGCCCATGACGCTGCGTGCCCTGGTGGCCGAGCTGCGGCAATACGCGCAGCTGGATGGAAAGTATGAGCCCGAAGCCGCCGAGGCCGCCAGGGTCCTGGCCGGACTTGCCGCCGCGGAACCGGCGGTCCCGGGAGCGCATCCGGACAGCTGGTGGGGCCTGCCTCCTTTGACGACGTCGGAACCGGTTGTCCCGCCCGGAGGGACGGTTTACGTCTCGCCGTCGAAGGTGGAATCCGTGCAGAAATCACCGCTCGACTGGTTTGTGCAGGCGGCCGGCGGGGAGGCCGCCACCGACTTCGCCCGGAGCCTGGGCACCCTGGTGCACGCCATCGCGCAGGACCTGCCGGAAGCCTCCGGGGGTGAGTACGTCGCCGAACTCATCCGCCGGTGGCCAACCCTGGGGATGAAGGACAACTGGGAAGGCAAACTCGATTTCCAGCGTGCCGAAACAATGGTGCGCAAGCTCGCCCAGTACGTCCTGGTGATGCGGAGCGAGGGCCGGAGCCTGTTGGGCGTCGAGCAGGACTTTGAGGTCCGGCTGCCCGACGTTCCGCCCGCGGACACCGGGCAGGACGATGCCAAGTCCGTCGGAGATTTGGCCGGCGGGACCGGCCTTCCCCGCGCCGCCGTGCTCCGCGGCCAGGTTGACCGGCTGGAGATCGACGCCGAAGGAAGGCTCGTCATTGTGGACCTCAAGACGGGCAAAAGGCAGCCTGGCAAGACCGAGCTGTCCCGCCATCCCCAGCTGGGGGCCTACCAGGCGGCGGTCCTGGCGGGCGGTTTCACGGAGGTACACGGAATGCCCGGCTCAGCAGGACCCAACACGGTAGTACCGGGCTCACCTTTGCCGGGCGGCGCCGTGCTGGCGCAGCTCGGGACAACAACCAAAAGCCCCGGCGTCCAGCAACAGGATCCCCTGGAGGCCCAGGACAACTGGGCGCTGGACATGGTCACCGATGCGGCCGCCGTCATGTCCGGCAGCAGCTTCGAAGCCCGGCACGACCCGGCAAAAAGCAGCCACGGGGGGCACGGCTGCAGGCTCCCTGAGGTCTGTCCGCTCTGTGTCCGCGGAAAGCAGGTCACCGAATGAGCCAGCCGCAGGTTCCAGGGCCCCTGTTCAGCCCCGAGCAGCTGTCCAGGCTGCTGGGTGAAAAGAACACGCCGACCCCCGAACAGTCCGCCATCATTTCCTCACCCCTGGCTCCCCGGCTGGTGATCGCGGGGGCGGGCTCCGGCAAGACCGCCACCATGGCCGACCGCGTCGTCTGGCTCGTTGCCAACGGCTGGGTCAGGCCTGAGGAAGTCCTGGGCGTAACTTTCACCAGGAAGGCAGCAGGCGAGCTGGCCACGCGGATCCGGGCCAAGCTGGCGGCACTGAAGCGGGTCGCTGCCCAGGACACACGGCACGAAGTGTTCCCCGAGGGGCTGCTCAGCAGCGACGCCCTGGAGCCCAAGGTGTCCACCTACCACTCATTTGCCAGCGGCATCGTTTCTGACTACGGGCTGCGGCTGGGCGTGGAACGCGACGTTGTGCTGCTCGGCGGAGCCCAAGCCTGGCAGCTGGCCAGCGAAGTGGTGGAAGCGTTCGACGGCGAGTACAGCCACTTCAAGGCAGCCAAGTCCACGCTGGTCAAGGCAGTCATCCAGCTCGCGGGGGAGTGCGCAGAGCACCTGCAGGAACCGGCCGACGTCGAGGCCTGGCTTCTGGCGCGGCTGTCTGAGTTTGAAGAACGTCCCTACGTGGCCGGGGCGAAGAAGAACGCCCCCCAGGCGGCCGGTGAGCTGGCTGCGATGCTGCGCACCCGGGCAAGCGTGGCTGACATGGTGGGCCGCTACGCCGCCGCCAAGAAGTCACGCGGGGCATTGGACTTCGGCGACCTGGTGGCACTTGCGGCCCGTGTGGCCCGGGAAATCCCCCTTGCTGCCGACATGGAACGCCAGCGCTACAAAGTGGTGCTCCTCGACGAATTCCAGGACACGTCGTATGCCCAGCTGGTCCTGTTTTCGCGGCTTTTCGGCGAGGGCCACGCGGTCACCGCTGTGGGGGACCCCAACCAGTCGATATACGGCTTCCGGGGTGCTTCGGCAGGCCAGCTCTTCCACTTTGTCCGTGAATTCCCTGTCCGCATGGACGGGGACGACGGGCCGGGACGCTTCACGCTGGCCCCTACGTCGTACCTCACGACGGCGTGGCGCAACGGCCGGGCCATCCTGTCCGCCGCCAACATCATGTCAGAGGCCTTAGGGCGCGCCGAGGCGCAGAAGGCCCCTGCCGGCAGCGCCGGTATGGGCGCCGCCGCGGAAGGCATCACCCCGGTGGGCACCGCCGCGGCAGGTGCAATGCCCGCGGGCACGGCTACCGCGGCGGCGACGGTGCCGCCGCTGCAGCCCAGTCCCTTCGCGGTGGAGGGACGGGTGGTACTGGGCCGCTTCGGCACAGACCTCGACGAAGCCGCCGCCCTTGCCGAGGACGTCATAAAGTACCGGGTCACGGACTTTGAACGCGAGGCCGACGGCACACCCGTGCCGCCCGCACTGGCTGTCCTGTGCCGGCGGCGCGCCCAGATGGAAACCATCCGGCGGGAGTTCGAGGCGCGGGGGATTGCCTACGAAATCGTGGGGCTCGGCGGACTGCTCGACACTCCCGAGATCGTTGATCTGGTGGCCACGCTCCGGGTGCTTGCCGATCCCGGTCGCTCGGACTCCCTGATGCGCCTCCTGGCAGGCGCACGCTGGCGGATCGGGCCGGCAGACCTGATGGCCTTCCGAGACTGGTCCAGCCACCTCGCACGCCGTCGCGGACGCCCCGCCGGCGCGGCCACGCCGGAGGACGGGGCCGCTGACGCGTCCGACGAGGCCGTCATCGAAAGCGACCTGACGGACGGTGCCAGCCTGGTTGAAGCGCTGGACTGGCTGCCACGCGAAGATTGGACCTCTTCCAACGGTCGGTCGCTGACCGAAGTGGCCCACGACCGCCTCGGCAGGCTTTCGACGGAACTCAGGCAGTTGCGCGGCTACCTCGGGGACGACCTCACCACTCTGCTCGGCGAAGTGGAACGCGCCATGTTGCTCGACATCGAAGTGGCAGCACGCCCGGGGACCAGCATCCACCAGGCCCGCCGAAACCTGGACGCCTTCCAGGACGCGGCGGCCGGCTTCCTGCGGACCTCGCATCGGGTGGACATCCTCGCCTTCCTTGCCTGGCTGGAAGCTGCCGCGGCCGAGGAAAACGGCCTCGAAGCTCCGCCGTCGGATATCAACCGGGAGGCTGTGCAACTGCTGACCGTCCATGCCTCAAAGGGCCTCGAATGGGACGTCGTCTTTGTACCGGGCCTCAACGCCGGCGCCTTCCCCAGCAACAAGGACTCGCGCTGGAGCAGCGGCGCGGCGGCCCTGCCGTGGCCGCTGCGGGGGGACCGTTCGGATCTGCCCCAGTGGGATACTGACCAGCCCGACCAGAAGGGCTGGCTGGATGCCGAGAAGGACTTCAAATCAGCCGTCCAGGTCCATGGTGAGGGCGAGGAACGCCGCCTGGCGTATGTGGCCTACACCAGGGCAAAGCACGTCCTCTGGGTCTCCAGCGCGGCATGGGTGGGCTCCAGGGCAGGCCGTGCCGAGATGTCACCGTTCCTCGCTGAACTGGAACAGCTTGTCGGCTCCGGCCCCAACACGGCCCCGGTGGACGCCGCGGAAATCTCTCCCGCCCTGGTCCATCCGGCGTCAGTGGAGGAAGCCTCCCTGCCTGAAAAGAGTCCGTTGACCACGGAAACGGAGGTGG
This sequence comes from Arthrobacter sp. Soil762, assembly GCF_001428335.1. GTDB lineage: Bacteria > Actinomycetota > Actinomycetes > Actinomycetales > Micrococcaceae > Arthrobacter. The sequence goes on along the minus strand of NZ_LMSG01000012.1, from coordinate 112,369 downwards.
CCGGATGGCCGTATGACCCCCTCGAAGGTCCTGTGGATGCGAGGACCGGGGAGCGCCTGCGGGTTGTTCCCGGCAGGCGGCTGGCCATGGAGGGCGCCGCGGCACGCGTCCGGGCCGCGTTGGAGCCCTTGGATCCCGAGGACTCTGTGCCGGTCCTTGAGCCTGTATCCGCCAATGAGTCCGGGCCAAGGCTCCGGGGCAATGCGGCGGGCTGGGCCAGGGAAGCTGCGTTGCTGCTGGAACGGCGGTCCAGGCGCGCTTCCGGGCAGGACGTTCACCTGCCCGGCCACATCTCGGCGTCCACGCTGGTGGATCTTGGCGAGGACCCGGCGGGGGTAGTGGGCAGGCTGCGAAGGCCTGTTCCGCGTGAGCCCGGCATGTCGGCGCGGAAGGGAACGGCATTCCACGCCTGGGTTGAAGAGTACTTCGGCGCAGCTGGCATGCTGGATCTCGGCGAGGCCCCCGGCTCCGACGACCACATTGATGCCGCCTACGACCTTGACACCATGGTGGCCACTTTCAAAGCCTCGGAATGGGCCGACAGGTCACCGGCTTTTGTCGAAGTGCCGGTGGAAACGCGCGTGGGCGACGTGGTGGTCCGTGGACGCATCGACGCCGTCTTCCAGGACGCGGACGGGAGGTGGGACCTCGTGGACTGGAAAACCGGCCGTCGGCCGTCTGCCGCGCAGCTGCGGGCCAAATCGGTGCAGCTGGCCGCGTACCGGCTGGCTTGGGCCCGGCTCAAGGGCGTGGCTGTGACAGACGTCAGGGCCGCCTTCTTCTACGTTGCGGACAACCAAGTGGTGCGGCCGCACGATCTGGGCTCCGCTGAGGAGCTCGAACAGATTGTGGCCGCCGCCCTCGAGGTCAGTGCCCGCTGAGGTCAGCGCACCTGACTTCAGGAAGCGCTCCCAGGTGTCAGTGCTTCCTGACGTCGACGATGCTGATGGCCGCGGTGGACGTGTCCTCGGCGGACGGGCGTGCTGACGGCTTGTCCGCCGGTGACTCGTCTGCAGAGTCTTCGTCCGCCGGTGCTTCGTCCGACGGTGCTTCGTTGCCCGGGAGGGGCTCAGCCGGGATAGGGCTGACTTCCACTGCCGGCACCGGAACAGGCTCCACCGACGGGACGGGCACGGGGACGACGGTCACCGCCGGAGCTGCGGCCACACCCACCGCGTGGGCCTGGGCTGCCGGGGACTGGGCGGCGTCGTCGGCCACGGCAGCCGGGGCGGGCAGCGGCTCGACACTGATGGCCTGGCCGCCGTGCTCTTCGACGTCGGCTGCGAGGGTTTCCAGCATGCCTTCGGCTTCGGCAACCATACCTGCGTCGCCGGCAGCGATGCCCTTGACCAGGTATTGCGCCAACGCGAACTCGGCAGACAAAGCGGCCCGCCGGATCAGATGCTGGTCCGGGGCGTCGCGGCGGCTGCCGGTGTAGCTGGCAAGAACTGCGTCCACGAAATCCTGTTCGTTCGAGGCAACCAGCCAGGCGAAGTCGTCGGCGGGATCCCCGATCCGCAGGTCCGTCCAGCCCGTAACGGCCGTGACGCGGCTGCTTTCCACGAGCAGGTTGTCCTCATGGAGGTCCCCGTGGACAACGCACGGGTTGAACCGCCACAGTGAGACGTCTTCAAGGGCATGTTCCCAGCGGAGCAGCAGCGACGCCGGGATCTTTCCGGTTGTGGCCGCCTGGTCGAGCTCGTTGAGCCGGCGCTGGCGGAATTCGTTGGGCGTGTAGCTGGGCAGGTCGGCATTGCTGACCAGGGAGTGCGGAAGATCATGGATGGCCGCCAGCGCTGTCCCGATTTCCCGGGCGAGCGCGGCCGGACCCGCGGTGAGTTCTTCCACACTTTGCGTGCTCCCGGCCAGGTGGGAGTACACAAAAGTGCTGAGGTTACCAAGCCGGACGCTGCCGGCCACCGTGGGCATCAGGAAGGGCAGCTCGGCCCGGATGGCCGGTACGAATGCCCGGAGGACGAGGAACTCCGTCTCAAGCCTGGCGCTTGCTTCCGCATGCCGCGGCGACCGGACCCGCCACTGTTTGTCTTCCGAATCCAGCAGCAACGCGGAGTCAAAATCCGCGGGATCGTCCGCAGCGGAGCTAACGGCGGTTGGGGTCAGCCCGGGGACTGCCGCGGTTGCTACGGCTGCCAGTTCGATCGGTTTTCTTCTCACCGTTCCACGGTAGATTGAGTGGCGTCCAAGACAACGATGTGCGGCGGCGAGTCTCCAGATATGCTGCAAAAGTCGGCTTCCGCACCCGGTCCGGACGTCCGCGCCACCTGTCCCGCCGAATGTCCCCGCCGAATGTAAATTGTCAGTCCGAGTCAGTACGGTGGACACATGAGTCATGCGGAGTCCGCTATACCGGCCTACCAGCCGCAGGCAGCCCAGCTGCCGGCCAACCACCTGTTCGATACCGTACTGCCGGTTCTCCCGGCCGCCGTGGACCGCGGCTCCGCAGACCGTGTCCGGCCAGGCATGGTGGAGGAATTGCTGGACAGCGAACACACCCGGGCAGTGGTCCTTGCCGGGCGGCAGGCCCTGGTGCAGGGTAACGAGCTTCTGCTGCCCGCAGCCGCCCAGTTGCTGGCTGACCTGCGGGACCGTGGCTCAGCCCCGGAGCAGGTCATCTATCTTGGCGCCGCGCTGGACGGCTCGGATCTTGCCGCCGGCACCGAAGTGGTCCTGGTTGTCCTTCCCGAACCTGCCGAGCCCGGCACTGCCGGAATCCCGGCCAACGCGCAGTGGGCTGGCTTCCGCGACATCGCTGCCGTCCTGAACCCCACTGACACGGCGTTGTTCGTCGAGGCCAGCGCCATCGCCAACTGGCACGCCGGCCATACGCATTGCCCCCGCTGCGGCGCCCGAACTGCCGTGGAGGCCGGCGGCTGGGTCCGCCGCTGCCCCCAGGACAGCTCGGAACACTACCCCCGCACGGATCCGGCCATCATCGTCACGGTGGTGGGGCCGGACGGACGGCTGCTGCTCGGTGGCGGCGGGCCGGTTGACGCGAAGAACTACTCCACGCTGGCCGGATTCGTCGAACCAGGCGAATCCCTGGAACAGGCCGTCGTCAGGGAAATCCACGAGGAAGTGGGCGTCCGGGTCACCGGATGCCAGTACCTGGGCTCGCAGTCATGGCCGTTCCCGGCCTCCCTTATGCTTGGATTTACCGCCATCACCGAAGACGCCGTGGCAAAGCCCGACGGCGTGGAGGTAACCCGTGCGCGCTGGTTCAGCCGGGAGGAACTCCAGGACGCCGTGCTCACCGGAGAAATCACCATCTCCAGTCGGCTGTCCATTGCACGCTCGCTGATTGAGCACTGGTATGGCGGCCGGATCATGGACCGCTCGGACACCTGACACCCGGAACAGGCATCACCATTGGCCAGACGCCAGCACGTGGCAGTCGCGACAACAGAGCAGCAGAAGTGACCACAGAGAATTTTGACAGTGCAGAGTCCCTTGAGGAACGAATCCTTGGGGGACTTGACGCTGAACAGCGCGAGGTCGCCAGCACCCTGAACGGGCCGCTGTGCGTCCTCGCCGGCGCCGGCACCGGCAAGACCCGGGCCATTACGCACCGGATTGCCTATGGCGTGCACTCAGGCGTGTACAGCCCCCAGCGGCTCCTCGCCGTGACGTTCACGGCCCGGGCCGCCGCGGAAATGCGCAGCAGGCTGCGGGACCTCGGTGTGGGCAATGTCCAGGCGCGCACCTTCCACGCCGCCGCCCTGCGGCAGCTGCAGTTTTTCTGGCCACAAGCGGTCGGCGGCACGCTGCCCAACCTGCTGGACCACAAGGCCCAGATGATCGCCGAAGCCTCCCGCCGCCTGCGGCTCAGCACTGACCGCGCGTCCATCCGGGACCTCGCCTCCGAAATTGAGTGGGCCAAGGTCTCCATGCTGACCCCGGCCAACTACCTGGAGAACGCACAGGGCAGGGGAACGCCCGGCGGGTTCGACCTCACCGCCGTCGCCCGGGTCTTCCAGTCCTATGAGGATGTCAAGACGGACCGCAACGTCATTGATTTTGAGGACGTACTCCTGATCACGGTGGGGATCCTGCAGGAGGACCAGAAAGTCGCGGCCACCGTTCGTGAGCAGTACCGGCATTTTGTGGTGGATGAGTACCAGGACGTTTCGCCGCTGCAGCAGCGCCTCCTGGAGCTGTGGCTGGGCGGGCGGGACGAGCTGTGCGTTGTGGGCGATGCGAGCCAGACGATCTACTCGTTTACCGGCGCTTCGCCCAAACACCTGCTGGGATTCAAGGCCCAGTACCCTGAGGCCAATGTGGTGAAACTGATCCGGGATTACCGTTCCACGCCGCAGGTGGTCAAGCTGGCCAACGATCTGCTGGCCGCGCGGCGTGGCGGCGGGCCGGTGGCCGATGCTGCCTGGGCGGCTCCGCTGCAGCTCGTGGCGCAGCGACCGGCGGGGCCTGTCCCACAGTTTACCGAGTGCTCCGACGATGAAGCCGAAGCCGCCACGGTCGCCATCAAGATCCAGGAACTGCTCGACGCCGGCACTCCCGCCAGCCAGGTAGCTGTCCTTTTCCGCACCAACGGGCAGTCCCAAGCGTACGAACAGGCGCTTGCGGCCGCCGGCATCAGCTACCAGCTCCGTGGCGGTGAGCGGTTCTTCGCCCGCAAGGAAGTGCGCGACGCCATCCTTCAGCTGCGCGCGGCAACCAGGGCCGTCGCAGAAACGGCGACGCCGGAACCGCTCGGCCAGCTGGTCCGCGATATCGTCGCCTCGCTCGGCTACACGGACGCCCCGCCCCACAACGGAGGCGCGCTGCGCGAACGCTGGGAGTCCCTGGCAGCGCTGGTGGCGCTCGCGGACGAGCTGGTCCACGTCCGCGGCGAGCAGTTCAGTCTCAGTGACTTTGTTAATGAACTCCAGGAACGGTCGCTGGCGCAGCACGCTCCCACTGTCCAGGGCGTAACGCTTGCATCGCTGCACGCCGCGAAGGGCCTCGAATGGGACGCAGTGTTCCTAGTGGGCCTCTGCGAAGGCCTGATGCCCATTTCCTTCGCGGACACACCCGAATCCGTGGATGAGGAGCGCCGGCTGCTCTACGTGGGCATCACCCGTGCCCGCGAGCACCTGTCGCTTTCCTGGTCCACGGCACGGACACCGGGCGGCCGGGCCAACCGGAAACCCTCACGCTTCCTCGACGGGCTCAGGCCCAACTCGGTGGCCAGCTCCAGCGCACGCGGAAAAGGGCCGGCGCCGCGGCGGAAATCGGCGGCCCCCGCCACCTGCAGGGTGTGCGGGAGCATGCTGGCCAGCGGCGCCGAACGCAAGGTGGGCCGCTGTAACGACTGTCCTCCCAGCTACGAAGAACAGACATTCGATGCCCTTCGGCAATGGCGGAAGGAAATAGCACTGGCGGCCGAGGTGCCGGCATTTGTGGTTTTCACGGATGCCACGCTGACGGCCATCGCAGAGGCCAAACCGTCCACGTTGGAGGAACTCGCGGCACTGGCCGGCGTGGGTCCGTCCAAACTGGAACGCTATGGCGAAGACGTGCTGCGGGTGCTCGTCGAAAGCACCACCCTGTGACCCGCCGGCCGGCAGGACAGGACGCCCTCCCTGTCACCACGGCGGACGGATCACCGGTTGAGGTGCGGCGGTCGGCCCGCCGGACCAGGACCGTGGCTGCCTTCTGGGAGAACGGGACGGCAGTGGTGGCCATTCCGGCCCGGTTCACTGTCGCGCAGGAGTCTGAATGGGTGCACCGCATGCTGGAGAAGCTGCACCGCCAGGGGGAGCGGCGCTCCCGCAAAGGAAGCAAACAGCCGGCCACTGATGCTGCCCTGGCCGCCCACGCCGCAGCCCTTTCGGCCCGGTACTTCGGCGGCAGGGCAGTCCCGACGTCGGTCCGCTGGGTCAGCAACCAGAACTCGCGCTGGGGCTCCGCCACGCCGTCGGAAGGATCCATCCGGCTCTCCGACAAGCTCCGGCCCATGCCGCAGTGGGTCATCGACTATGTCCTGCTGCATGAGCTCGCGCACCTGCTGGTGGCAGGGCACAGCGCCGCGTTCTGGAAGCTGTTGGAGGCCTACCCCGACACGATGCGGGCCAAGGCCTTCCTGGAAGGCGTCTCGTTCGCCACTTCCCGGGGCCTGACCGCGGGCAGCAATGATTCAGAGCCAGGAGACGCCGACTAGGCGGCACGCGAACATCCACGTTATCGGCAGTCTCGACTTCGTGCAGACCCTGTTCGCCGAGCGGCTCTTTGACCGGCTCACGCTCTGGGTGTATCCGATCCTCCTCGGCAGTGCAAAGAAGGTTTTCGCCGACGGGGTGGTTCCGACGAACCTCAGACTCATCGAGCCGGTCGTCGCCTCACCGAAGTGTGCAGTGCTGCAGCGCTACGCGCTCGCCGATGGCACGCCTGGGGTCGGCGATATGTCTGCCAGCGATCAGGCAGGCCAGGTTGAAGCTGCGTTCCACGACGTTGGGCGAAACACACCCTGGGCGCCGTCGCGCGAGTAATTGAGCAGGACCACGCCGTTGCCGAACGTCCGTGTCTCCTCGAGCCTGAGGTCCATCCGGACATCAGGGCCTAGAACAGCGAACTTGACCATGGGCGCCGAGAGGTCCGGATCCTAATCGGCAGTGGGCCAGTAACCGGCCATCAGCTCATGGGTGACGCGCCCGAACATGAAGGCCCCGGTCGTCCGGAACTGCCCGTTCAAGTGGTTGAGGAGTTCGTCATCCACCAGGTGCCAGCTGATGCCCCGGTCGATCGTCTCGAAGAATCCGTCCAAAGACACCGACATCATCAGGATGATCTTGCGCATTCGAACACCTCCAGTGGCGACGACAGGCGGCGCGGCCGCCGTCGTACCGTGCGGTCCGGTTAACCCTTGGGCTGCTCACCGTCGCCGGTGGGCTGGTCGCCGTCGTCACCGCCTTCGGAATCATCCTGCGGCGCGTTGTCGAAGCCGCCGCTCAGCAGCTTCTGAAGGGCGTCGTCCACTTCGCTGTCGCTGGCCTCGGCCAGCTGGCGGCGGCCACTGAACCCCTGCGGGTCATCGAGGTCCTCGGCGGTGGGGAGCAGGTCCGGGTGCTGCCAGATGGCATCGCGTCCGGCAATGCCCCGTTCGTCCTTTAGCGTGGCCCACAGAGTGGCAGCCTCGCGCAGGCGGCGGGGGCGCAGTTCGAGTCCCACCAGGGAAGAGAAAGCGTGTTCCGCCGGACCGCCGGTGGCACGGCGCCGCCGGACTGTTTCCCGGAGCGCACCGGCGGAGGGCAGCAGTTTCTCTGTGGCCGAAGCGGTGAGCTCGTCCACCCAGCCTTCAACGAGAGCCAGGGCCGTCTCAAGTTTCTCAAGCGCCTGCTCCTGAGCAGGGGTCCGCTGCGGCATAAAGACACCCTGTGACAGGGCTTCCTGGATGCCTTCAGGGTTGCTGGGGTCCAGGTCACGGGCCAGCTCTTCAATCCTGGAAGTGTCGATATGGATGCCCCGGGCGTAGGCCTCGATGGCGCCGAGCAGGTGGCCGCGCAGCCAGGGCACCTGGACAAACAGCCGCGCATGGGCTGCCTCGCGGACGGCCAGGAACAGCCGGATGTCGTTCTCCGGCAGGCCCAGGCCCTCGCCGAACTTCGACACGTTGGCTGGCAGGAGCGCCATTTCCAGGTCGGCCAGAGGAACCCCGATGTCCGTGGAGCTGACAACCTCGGCGGACAGGGCGCCGATCGCCTGCCCCAGCTGCATCCCAAAGATCGCGCCGCCCATGTTCTGCAGCATGGAAGAGGCTCCGCCCATCATGGCCTTCATCTCTTCGGGCATCTGTTCGGTCATGGCGCTGGAGAGCGCGTTGGCGATGCTGTTGGCTACGGGCTCGGTCAGCCGCTTCCATGTTCCAAGGGTGGCTTCCACCCACTCGGCACGCGACCACGCACGGCCGATCAGGCCGGTGGCAGGAAGGTCGGTCACGGGATCGAGCCACAGTTCGGCCAGCCGCAGGGCCTCGTCGACTTCGCGGGTCTGCAGGGACGTGACGGACGGGTCGGCGCTGCTGGCGGCAACCCGGCGGGCGTTCTCGTGCGCGAGCTGCCAGTTGACGGGTCCTTCGGAAGGGGCGCTCATCATGGCCTGGACCTGGGAGAACATCTGGGCCAGGAGATTGGGGTCGTTCGGCAGGCCGGCCGCCTTTGCGAGTTCGGCGGGGTCGAAGTTTTCCATGCCCTTGCCGCCCATCAGGTTCTGCAGCATCTCGGTCAACGGATCCTTCGGCGTATCGTCGCCGTTGGACGGATTGAGTGGGTTGGAGGTCATGATCCCGCCGATCGTCGGTGTGACTGTTCACTTCACGGTACCCCGGGCAGGGGCGGCTGTCTGCCGGACAGGCGTCACGTTCGCTGTAGGCAAAGAGCTGGCGGGAGGCGGCACCGCGTAGTGTTGATTCAGTGACTACAACCCGCGGCGAACATCCGCATGAGGACCACGCTCCAGAGCTCGACGCCGGCACCGCAGGGAGTGCCCCGGCGCCCAGAACGGGTGTGGCCGGCCTCCCGCCAACAGGGCAGAATGCCCCCCGCAGCACCCCGCCCGGGGACCGGCGGGTGTCCGTGATGATGCTTTCCGGCGTCCTGGCACTGGGACTGGGGATCGCGGCCGTCACCGTACCGGTGCCTTATGTTGTGGAATCGCCCGGACCAACCTTCAACACCCTCGGCCAGAGCCAGGGCAGCCCTGTCATCAGCGTGACGGGCCACGAAACCCATCCCGCCAAGGGAAATCTGGACCTGACCACAGTTTATGTCGACGGCGGCCCCAACGGCCCGGTGAGCGTCCTGGGTGCCTTCACCGCCTGGCTGGACGGGTCCAAGTCCGTTCACCCGGTGGAGATGCTTTACCCCAGCGGCACCACAAAGGAGGAGGCTGACGAGCAGAGCTCCGTGGCCATGACGTCGTCGCAGGAGAATGCGGTGGCGTCAGCACTCAAAGAGCTCGAAATTCCCTTCGGCCAGCAGCTCCAGGCCGCGGGGCTGCCCGATGGTTCGCCGTCCGCCGGCAAGGTTGAAAACGGCGACATCTTCGAATCGATCAACGGCAAACCCATCACATCGCTCGCCGTGGTGCAGGAGGAACTGGCCGCCGGCCAGGGAGCGCCGGCCACCCTGGTGGTGCAGCGCGCGGGGGAATCCGTCACACAGACCATCACCCCCATGAACAACGGTGCGGGCCGCTACATTCTGGGAGTCATGCTCAAGTACCTGTTCACGTTTCCGTTCGACGTGAAGATTTCACTGGACAAGGTTGGTGGACCCAGTGCCGGGCTGATGTTTTCGCTGGGCATTATCGACACGGTGACACCGGGGGACTTGACCGGCGGCAAACATGTCGCCGGAACGGGGACCATCACCCCCGACGGCACCGTAGGTCCCATCGGCGGCATCCGGCAGAAGATGCTGGGCGCGCGTGCCGGGGGAGCCACCATATTCCTCGCCCCGGCAGAAAACTGTGACGAAGTTGTGGGCCATGTTCCGGAGGGACTGCAGGTGCTCAAAGTGGAGAACATCGCAGAGGCGCGTCACGCCGTCGAACTCGCCGGATCCGGGCAGGACACGGGCGCTTTGCCGGTCTGCGCCAGCAACTAGACTGAGGCCAGGAACTAAGCTTTACCGCCACTCGTGGCAGATATGACGGACGTTGCCACACGCTTGACCGGTGCCGGACGTCAACCGCACGCACGCTTCTCATGTAAACCTGACGACCAGCTATGAGGTACCGAGTTTGTCCCGTCCTACCAGCCCCATCCCGCCCGGAAGACCCCCCTCGCGACGCGGGGCCCTAACGCCCACGCTGATTGTTGTTGCCATCGCAGTGGTGGGCTTCATCTTCTTCGCCAACGTGTGGACTGACGTCCTCTGGTACCGGCAGCTCGGCTACTTCGAAGTGTTTGTGACAGAAAACCTCTCGCGGATCGGGATCTTCCTCGCCGGCTTCGCACTTATGTTCCTGGCCGTCTTTTTTGCCATCCGGGTTGCCTACCACGCACGGCCCGTGTACGCGCCGGACTCGGAGATGCGCGACAACCTGAACCGCTACCAGGCCCAGCTTGAACCGGTCCGCCACGTCGTTATGGTGGGCCTGCCCATCCTGTTCGGGCTGTTCGCGGGCAGCGCCGCGGCCAGCCAATGGCAGAAAGTGCTGTTGTTCTTCAACCAGGAACCATTCGGCCAGAGCGATCCTGAGTTCGGCCTGGACATCAGCTTCTACCTCATGACTCTTCCGTTCCTGGGATTCGTCACAGGCTTCCTGATCAGTGTGGTTGTGGTGGCCGGCATCGCCGGAATCCTCACCCACTACCTCTACGGCAGCATCCGGCTGATGGAACGCGGCGTGTTCACCAGCCGCGCTGCACAGATCCACCTCGCGGTAACCGGCGCAGCCTTCCTGATCCTGCTCGGCGCAAACTTCTGGCTGGACCGCTATGCCGCCCTGCAGGGCAACGGCGGGCGCTGGGCCGGTGCGCTGTATACGGACGTGAACGCCGTGATCCCCACCAAGGCGATCCTCGCCGTGGCGGCAGGCTTGGTGGCCATCCTCTTCATCGTTGCGGCGGTTATCGGCCGCTGGCGCCTGCCGGTCATCGGCACGGCCATGCTGATCATCACCTCGATCCTGGCCGGCGGCGTGTACCCCTGGGTTATCCAGCAGTTCCAGGTGCGGCCTTCCGAGCAGACGTTGGAGAAGGACTTTATCCAGCGCAACATCGAGATGACTCGGGCGGCCTACGGCCTGGACCAGATTCAGGTGGACCGCTATGACGCGACGAACACTGCCAGCACCGGGGCGCTGGCCCCGGACGCCCAGACCACAGCCAACATCCGGCTCCTGGACCCCAACCTGATCTCCGATGCGTTCTCCCAGCTGGAGCAGTACCGCCCGTACTACCAGTTCCCGGAGGCACTGAACGTCGACCGCTACGAGGTTGACGGCAAGATCCAGGACACGGTCATCGCCGTGCGCGAGCTGAACCCGGCGAACGTTGCCACCAACCAGCAGGGCTGGCTCAACCAGCACGTCGTCTACACCCACGGCTACGGCGTGGTGGCGGCCAAGGGCAACAAGTTCACCGTCGACGGCAAGCCGGAGTTCCTCCAGTCGGGCATCCCGTCCACCGGTGTACTTGGCGATGACTCCACCTACGAGCCGCGGATCTACTTCGGCGAAGACTCCCCGGAGTACTCCATTGTCGGGGCGCCTGCGGGATCACCGCACCGCGAACAGGACAGGCCTTCCGGCAAGGAAGGGGACGGGGAAACCCAGTACACCTTCACCGGCAACGGCGGGCCCAACGTGGGCAGCTTCTTCAACAAGGTCCTGTACTCCATCAAGTTCCAGTCCTCGGACCTCCTCCTCTCCGACGGAGTTAACGCGGAATCCCAGATCCTGTACGACCGCAGTCCGCGTGACCGCGTGGAGAAGGTTGCCCCGTACCTCACCGTTGACGGCAACTCCTATCCGGCCGTTGTTGACGGCCGCGTCAAGTGGATCGTGGACGGGTACACCACCAGCCAGTACTACCCGTACTCGCAGCAGGAGCAGCTCTCGGCTGCCACCGCGGACTCCCAGACCACTTCAGGCCGGACGGTTGCCCTGCCGAACAGCTCGGTGAACTACATCAGGAACTCGGTCAAGGCCACGGTCGACGCCTATGACGGCTCGGTGACCCTCTATGCATGGGACGATCAGGATCCCGTCCTGAAGGCCTGGCAGAAAGTTTTCCCCGCGTCCGTGAAGCCGTACTCGGAGATGTCCGGCGATGTTATGAGCCACGTCCGTTACCCGGAAGACCTGTTCAAGGTGCAGCGGGAGCTCCTGGGCCGCTACCACGTCACGGAACCAGTGAGCTTCTACAAGAGTGACGAAGTATGGAGCGTGCCGAACGATCCCACCGTGGACACCGAAGTCAAGCAGCCGCCGTTCTATATGTCGCTGCAGATGCCTGACCAGGAAAAGCCGGCCTTCCAGCTCACCTCATCCTTCATCCCGCAGATCGTCAACGGCACTGCCCGGAACGTCCTCTATGGCTTCCTGGCCGCCGACTCTGACGCCGGAAACGAGAAGGGCGTCAAAGCTGAAAGCTACGGCAAGCTGAGGCTGCTGCAGATTCCGCCGGAAACACAGGTTCCCGGGCCAGGCCAGGCCCAGAACAAGTTCAACTCCGATCCCACGGTGTCCCAGGCTTTGAACCTTCTGCGGCAGGGTGCCTCCGAAGTGCTCAACGGCAACCTGCTGACACTGCCTGTGGGCGGTGGCATCCTGTATGTCCAGCCGGTTTACCTCAAGTCGACCGGCGAGACGTCTTACCCCACCCTGCAGCGTGTGCTGGTGGCCTTCGGTGACAAGGTCGGCTTTGCGCCGACCCTCGACGGTGCCCTGAAGCAGCTCTTCGGCGGCGACTCAGGCGCTGCCGCGGGTGACTCCGGCAACACCGGCCAGACGCCTCCCGCTCCGGGGACTACGCCGCCCGTAAGCGCAGGTGCCCAGGCTGACCTGAAGGCGGCGCTGGATGAGGCGAACGCCGCCATCAAGGCCGGCCAGGCAGCCCTGGCAGCTGGCGACTTTGCAGCCTATGGGGAAGAGCAGAAGAAACTCGCGGCGGCCCTGCAGAAGGCGATTGACGCCGAGGGTAAGATCCCGGCACCGGCCCCTGAAGCCACGCCATCGCCCGGAGCGACACCGTCGCCGGAAGCTACACCGACGGCGACGCCCTCGCCGGCGGCCAGCAACTAAGGCGTTTGACCCAGCGAGACGCACATCACGCCACCAGGATTTGGCCTCCCGTTCACCGGACGGTAGAGTTGATCTTGCGACGCGGGGTGGAGCAGTTCGGTAGCTCGCTGGGCTCATAACCCAGAGGTCACAGGTTCAAATCCTGTCCCCGCAACTGGCGAAAAGTCCGGATTCTGGAAACAGAATCCGGACTTTTTGGTTTAAGCGGACCTGTCCCAGGCAGGCAACCTCGGCGTCGTGGGGACACTCAATCACGATTGGTTTTAACCTACTCCAAAGTACGGTAGTGTTGATCTTGCGACGCGGGGTGGAGCAGTTCGGTAGCTCGCTGGGCTCATAACCCAGAGGTCACAGGTTCAAATCCTGTCCCCGCAACCATGTAGAAGACCCCGACCGGCATGACGCCGGCCGGGGTCTTCTTTTGCCCGATTACACCTGGTTCCTAGTATTCTCGTTCGCAAAGCCATTTGAGCACCTGGTCAGTCATTCTCGAGAGGAATGTTGTTCGATGTCCACACCCACGAAGAAGCCCGGCTCCTCGACGAGCAAGCGGTCAAGACTCTACTGGGGTGTTCCTGCCGCGCTCGTAGTGCTGGTGCTCGTGGTGCTGCTGGCCAAGTGGATGACCGGCCTTCCTGCGGTGGCCTCGTTCCTGGCTGACTATCCGGGCCATTCGGAACTGCCTGACGGCGCGCCTGTGGGATTCCCGGCGTGGCTGGCCTGGCAGCACTTCCTGAACGGCTTCTTCCTGCTGCTCATCATCAGGACCGGCTGGCAGGTGCGGACCACCACGCGGCCCAGCGGCCACTGGACGCGCAACAACAAGGGCCTGATCAAGACCAGGAATGCGCCCACCAAGATCACCTTGGAGCTTTGGCTGCACCTGACGCTGGACGTGCTCTGGGTCCTCAACGGCCTGGTGTTCGCCATCCTGCTGTTCGCCACCGGCCAATGGACGCGGATCGTGCCCACGAGCTGGGACGTTATCCCCAATGCCCTCTCCGCGGCGCTTCAGTACGCCTCGTTGAACTGGCCCACTGACAACGGCTGGGTCAACTACAACGCGCTGCAGCTGCTGACGTATTTCGCCACGGTCTTCATCGCCGCACCGCTTGCCTTCATCTCCGGTATTCGGACGTCCTCCGCATGGCCCAAGAAGGCCACGGCTCTCAATAAGGCCTACCCCATTGAGCTCGCGCGGGCCATCCACTTTCCGGTCATGATCTATTTCGTGGCGTTCATCGTGGTGCATGTTTTCCTGGTGCTCGCCACCGGTGCATTGCGGAACCTGAACCACATGTACGGCGGCAGCGACGACGCCGGCTGGTTCGGCTTCTGGGTCTTCGTCGCCTCGGTGGCAGCCATGGTGGCAGCCTGGTTCCTGGCACGTCCCCTCTTCCTTCGCCCCATCGCCTCCCTGATGGGCAAAGTCAGCCGCTAATTTCCGGGCCGGTGACGTTGTCCTGGCCTTGCCGGTCCTCCCGAAGCCTCTGGTAGGTGGCCAGCGCACGCTCCCTGGACTCGGGGAGTCCCACCACGGGCGCGGGGTAGCCCTGGACATCGGGCTGCTTCCACGGTTCGTGGATGGCTCTGCGGTCCATGTAGGCGAGTTCCGGAATGAACTCGCGAAGGTACCGGCCGTCGGCGTCGAACTTCTTGCTCTGCGTGACAGGATTGAAGATCCGGAAGTACGGGGACGCGTCGGCGCCCGAGCCTGCAACCCATTGCCAGTTGGCGGGGTTGCTGGCTGCATCGGCATCCACCAGGGTGTCCCAGAACCACGCCTCACCCAGACGCCAGTCGGCCAGGAGATTCTTGACGAGGAATGACGCCGCCGCCATCCGGACCCGGTTATGCATCCAACCGGTCTGCCAGAGCTGCCGCATCCCCGCATCCACCAGCGGATAGCCGGTCAAGCCCTTTTCCCACGCCTCCAGTTCCGCGGCGGTGGGCTGCTGCCATTCGAAGCGGTCGAAGTCGGGCCGGTAGTTTCGGGTAGCCAGCTGGGGATTGGCGTAAAGCAGTTGCCAGCAGAACTCCCGCCAGCCCAGCTCGGACCGGAAGATCCCGACATCGGGCGTCGCCTCGCGGGGGAAGTGGCGGCGGAGCTCGTGCCAGACCCGGAACGGGCTGATTTCACCAAAACGGAGGTGCGGGGACAGCCTGGAAGTGCCTTCCACGCCGGGAATGTCCCGCCCAGAGCTGTAGTCCTGTGCGGGCCCGTCCAGGAAGTCCTCAAGCCTGCTGTGCGCTCCGGCCTCCCCGGGTTCCCAGGTCTCAGCCAGTCCGCCGCTCCAGTCCGGGGACACGGGCAGCAGCGACCACTCTGTCAGCGCGTCGCTGCAGGCCTGCTTCATCGAACCGGCGACGGCCGGGGAGGGCAGGCGGGCCGGCGCATCCAGCGGCGGACGGGGCTCGCCGGACGCTGTGCAGGCCCGCCAGTAGGGCGTGAACACCTTATAGGGGCCGCCGCTGCCGGTGGTGATGGTCCACGGCTCGAACAGCAGGTTGGCCTGGAAGCTGGCGGCTTCGATGCCGTTCCCCGCCGCCCAGGCCTTGATCTCCGCGTCCAGGGACCGCTCGGGACCGCCGTAGCGGCGGTTCCACAGCACCTGCCGCGCGCCGGTCTCCGCGGCCAGGTCCCGGATCACACGGCTGGCAGGTCCGCGCCTGAGGATGAGTGCGGAACCGGCCTCAGCAAGCGCCCCCGCCAACGAAGTCAGCGAGTGGTGCAGCCACCAGCGGGCCGCGCCTCCCAGGGGACGGATTCCGGGGGATTCCTCGTCGAGAATGTAGACCACCGTGAGCGGTAAGCCGAGTTCGGCGGCGTGGGACAGAGCGGGGTTATCGTCCAGTCGAAGGTCATCACGGAGCCAGACGATGGAGGACGCAACGGGGGAGACCATGGCCTCCACGCTACACATCCGCGACAGCAGTCGCACGGTCGTTTGCAGGTCTCTGTCCGGACATGGCTAGGGCCGGGGTTCGTGATGAACCCCGGCCCCCTGCTGCCCGCTCAGCGGCGGACGCGGCTGGCTACAGCTTGTCGAAGTCGGCTTCGTCGACCGTGGACTCGGACCGCGTGCCGGAAGCGCCGATGGCCGGCTTGGCCCCGCCGGACTTCAGGGCTGCCAGACGTGCTTCGATTTCCACCTGCTCGCCGAGGTCTTCCAGCTGGTTGAACTGGGCGTCCAGGCTCGACGCGGCAAGCTCCTGCTGTCCGCGGACCTTGGCCTCTTCGCGGCGGATCTTCTCTTCGAAGCGGCCAACTTCGCTGGTGGGATCCATGAAGTCGATGCTCTTAATGGCATCGTGCACCTGGGACTGCGCCGCTGCAGTCTTGGAGCGTGCAACCAGCTCGTTGCGCTTGCTGGTCAGCTCGTTGAGCTTGCCTTTCATCTGGTCCAGGCCTGACTTGAGCTTGTCCACGACCTCGGTCTGCGAGGCGATGCTGGGCTCAGCACCCTTGGCTTCGCTTTCCGCGGACATCTGGCGCTGCAGGGCTACCTTGGCGAGGTTGTCGAACTTCTCGGCGTCAACGCTGTCGCCGGCGCTGCGGTATTCGTCAGCCTTGCGGGACGCGGCGAGGGCCTTGTTGCCCCAGTCCTGGGCATTCTTGATGTCCTCGCGGTAGTCATCCTGGAGCATACGCAGGTTGCCGATGGTCTGGGCCACTGCGGATTCGGCCTCCGCAATGTTGTTTGTGTAGTCCCGGACCATCTGGTCCAGCATCTTCTGCGGATCCTCAGCGTTGTCCAGCAAAGTGTTGATGTTTGCCTTTGCCAGCTGTGCGATCCGGCCGAAAATGGACTGCTTAACCATGGTGTTACCTTTCGTCCTGCTCAATGGTGGCCACTGAGATCAGTGAACAGTTGTTGTATCGCTTCTTTTCGCCGGCAGGTTCGTTCCTGTCGGCGCCTAGCCTTTGATGGTCAGAAGTCCCCGCCGCCGGAATCGCCGCCCCAGCCGCCGCCCATATCGCCGCCGCCGGAGTCACCGCCCCAGCCCCCGCCGTCGCTGTGGCCTCCACCCCAGCCGCCGCCGCTGCCGCCGTTGAGGATGGAGTTGATGAGGATACCGCCAAGGATGGCGCCACCGAGGCCGCCACCGCCTCCGCCGCGCCCGCCGAACATGCCACCGCCGCCGAAGCCCTGGTTGGCGTAGCCACCAAAGTTGTCGACGTCAGCCTGGGCGAGTTGCGCTGCCTGGGCCGCGAGGGCGTGGGCCTGCTGGGCGTATGTGAGGGCAGTAACGGGATCGTTGCGCGAGATGGACAGTGCGTAGTCGAGGTTGCGCTGGGACTCGGCGAGCCGCGTGCGGGCCTCGGTGCCCACCCCGCCACGACGGGCGGTGATGTAGTCCGACGTGGCACTGATCTGGGCCTGCGCCGACATGATGGTCTGCTGCAGAGACGCCTGCGCGCGGCGGGCCTGGTCCTGCTGGTTCCGGATGCCGGTGAGGGACTGGTCCAGTGCCTGGTGTGCTGTTTCAACGCGCTGCAGGGTGGCGATGGGATCGATTTTCCCGCCCTGGATTTCGGCTTTGACCTGGCCCAGAGCGGCTTCAACGCCGGCGACCGGGCCGGCGAGTTCGGGGTGTTCGCCGGACTGAATCATGGCCTTCGCCTGCGCGAGGTCCTGGGAGGTTTCGACGACAGCCGCCTCCAGGCCGTTGCGGGCCTCGTCCAGGCTTGTGGACACCTTGGCGATGGCGTCCAGCAGAACGTTGGTCTGGTGCAGGCTCTCTTCAGACGCCCGCACGGCGACCGCGGCGAGGCTGCCTTCACCGGCCGTGAGCTTCTCCTGTGCAGTGGCAGTGGCATTCTGCACAAAGGCCAGCCGTTCCTTGGCCTGGGTGATGTTGTCAGCGACCTGAACCAGGGCGCTGTCCGCGTACTTGGCGCGCAAAGCCGTCAGTGACTGTTCGGCGCTGGCGATCTTGGCGTCGGCGTCGTGGGCTCCGGCGCTGATGGCTGCCAGTGCCTGCGGGGCATTCTTCTCGAGCTCCCGGAGTGAGTCGAAGTCGGCCTTCTGCTCCTGGAGCGAGCCGAGTGCCGCCTCTGAACGGCGGATGATTTCGCCGAGCCAGCTGCGTTGCTGTTCTTCCGTGTCCGGGATGTGGTCGTCAAGCTGCTGCTGGAGCTTGAAAGATTCGGACATGTGGGCTTTGGCTTCGGCCAGGGCCTTGGTGAAGTTTCCCACCGCGGCATCGCCGTACTGGGCCTCTGCGAAGCCGAGTTCCTGCTCGCTGGACTTGATGGCGTCGTCCGCCTCGATGATCAGCGAGCCGCTCTTGCGGCGGAGTTCCTCGATGCTGAGCGAAGCCAGCGGATCGAGCTCGGCGCCCTGGGGGCCGTAGCTGGCGCTGGATGCCAAAGCAGCCTTCTTGCGCTTGTTGCGGAAGTAAAGGTACGCGCCGGCCCCACCGGCAACTGCAATACCCGTTCCTACCAGGACCGCAGCCCCGGCGCCGTCACCGGGGACGTTGCCGCTGCCACCGCCTGCTGCATCGCCGATGGCTGCTGCGGCATTGATGGCGGCTTGGGAGTAGTTGTCGTTCGCCAGCTGCGGGCCAATGGCTTTGCTCTTGATGTTTTCAATTTGGGCGGTGGTGATCTTGCTGTTGCCGGGCTTATTCAGGACATACTGCCTTGTATCGGTAGCGACCGCGAAAATCAAAGCGTTCTGTCCCAGGCTGGCCTTTTGGGCAACCTCGTCGCTCCACGCTTCCCGATCGGTCGGGCTTTCGAATTTCTTCACAATTACTACGTGCAGCACTGTTGAGTGGTCCGTGCCCAGCTTCTTGATGGCCGACTCAACCTCGGCTTTGTCACCGCCCAGGACGCCATTGGGATCGACAATTTTTGTCACCGGGTCCAGCGTGACCGGCGGTTCAGCCCAGGCCGCGCCGGCAGGAACCGCGAGCAGCCCGGTCAGCCCGGTCAGGCCGATCACGGCGAGGATACGTTTGAACTTTGACCGCATGTGCAACCCTTCAGCACGCCTGACACCGATTCGGGACGAATAAGCGTCGCAGAATGCAGCAGCGCCCCCACGCGTGGTGTAAAGCCGCAGGTCGCTGTGGCATTTCCTTTTGATTCTATGGTGCACCTCCTGGTGCGTCCACGGCGGCGAATATGCCACCAGCGAAACCCCAAGAAGAGCCTGTTGGCAGCGGAATCCGGTCTCCCAGCAAGCTCCCAGCCAACGTTCGCCCCAGTTCCAGCAAGACGGTACATAGTTAATGCAGACGAGGATGAAAGGAAGTCCAATGACTGAGAACCCAACCCAGGGTGCAGCGCCGGAGAACCGCAATCCGGATGAGAACCGGAATGCGGACGAGAACCCTTCGGAGGTCCGCAGTGACGCTGCCGGTCAAGCTAATCCGACAGAGCAGCTGGACCGCTCCGGGGCACCCGGGGACCCCACGCAGCCGCTGCCTGGTGCACCCCGTCCGGTTTATCCTCCCCGCGAGCCGTTCTACGGCGAGCAGACTCCGAGCCAGCACTCACCGAGCCACCAGACGCCGGGCCAACAGGCTCCCGGCCCTCAGTACGCCCAGCACGGAGCGCATCCGGCCGCGCCCGGAACCTCGGCGGGTCAGCACAACCCGGGTCAGTTCGGAACAGGCCAGTTCAGCCCGGGTCAGTACGCTCCCGGCCAGTACAACGCTGCCCCGAACCCTGCCGACGCGCCTCGCCGGAAAGCCTCGTTCGGCGTCGGCACGCTGGTGGCCAGCATCCTTGCCGCCGGCCTCGTTGGTGGTGGCGTAGCGACAGTCGGTTCGGGCAACCTCTTCAACAATGGCTCGCCGTCGGCCGCGAGCAGCGGCAGCCAGCCTGAGACCGTGATTGTTAACAACAAGGACGATGTCAACGCCATCACGGCGGCCGCATTGAAGGCTTCCCCCAGCGTCGTGACCATCAGCGCCTCCAGCGGCAGCTCCGGCGGGACCGGCTCGGGCATCGTCCTGGACGACCAGGGCCACATCCTGACCAACACCCACGTGGTGACCCTGGATGGCCAGAGCGCCAACGCAGCCCTGGAGATCCGCACCAGCACAGGCAAGGTCCTCAAGGCCACACTCGTGGGCACTGACCCCCTTTCTGACCTTGCGGTCATCAAGGTGGACGACGCTTCCGGGCTGACCCCTGCTACCCTCGGAGACTCCGGCAAGCTCAACGTCGGCGACACGGCCATCGCCATCGGCTCCCCGTTGGGCCTCACTGGCACCGTCACTGACGGCATCGTCTCAACGCTGAACAGGACCATCAGCGTTGCGTCTTCGGCAGCACCCAAGGAAGGCGACAGTTCCCAGGGCGGCGATCAGGGCTTCCAGTTCGCGCCGCCAAACGGTGGCCAAGGCCAAAGCACCGCGAACCAGGGGTCCATCTCCATCAATGTGATCCAGACGGATGCCGCCATCAACCCTGGCAACTCCGGTGGTGCCCTGGTCAACAGCAAGGGCGAGATCATCGGCGTCAACGTTGCCATCGCGTCCGCCGGCTCCGATTCCTCGTCCACGGCCGGCAACATCGGCGTGGGCTTCAGCATCCCCATCAACCACGCCAAGCGTGTGGCGCAGGAGATCATCGAATCCGGCAAGGCATCCCACGGCCAGCTGGGTGTCAGCGTCAAGGAAAAGTCGTCCACCAGCTCGTCCTCGGGCTTCTCCGTCGGCGCTGACGTGGCCACGGTAGAGGCAAACTCAGCGGCAGCCAAGGCCGGCATCAAGGTGGGAGATGTGGTGACCAAGTTCAATGACCTGGTCATCAGCGAGCCTAACCAGCTGACCGCGGCTGTCCGCGAGCAGGCCGGCGGCTCCAAGGTCAAGCTCACGGTCCTGCGTAACGGCCAGGAACAGACGTTCGACGTCACGCTCGGCACCGCAGCGGACCAGTAAGGACTGATCGGCAGAACGCACGGCAAACCATAAACGCGGACGACGGCGGGGCTCACCAAAGGTGATCGCCGCCGTCGTCCTGTTGTCGCCGCCCTGTGCCGCCGCCGTCGTACGGTGATCTCCGGCGCGCCCGGGCAGGGCCGTGACACAGGCGTTAACGGACGGCAACGGGGGACGGCTATATGGTTAGCTAGGATCTACCCGTACCCCGGGCGTTCCGAGGCCATGACCCCATCCGGCTGGCTGTCCACAAGCATGGAAGGCTGCTGTAAACACAGTGGAAGAGACATTGAAGATCATCGTCCTGGTCAAGCATGTACCGGACGCACAGTTTGACCGTCACCTCACCGGCGAGGGCTACACCACCGACCGTGACGAAAGCATCCTGTCCGAGCTGGACGAATACGCGTTGGAGGCGGCTTTGCAGCTGGCTGAGGCCCGCGGTGGCGCCAAAGCCGGCAACCAGGTCATTGCGCTGAGCATGGGCGCGTCCGGTGCGGTGAACGCGGTGAAGAAGTCACTCCAGATGGGCGCCACGGAAGGTGTGCACCTCACGGACAGTGCGCTGGCCGGCTCAGACGCCGCCGCCACCTCGCTCGCTCTCGCGGCCGCCATCCGCCACCTCGGCACCGGCGCCCCGGTGGACCTTGTCCTCACCGGCATGGCGTCCACCGATGGCGAAACCTCCCTGGTCCCGGCCCAGCTCGCCGAGCGCCTGGGTCTGCCGCAGGTCACCTTCGCGTCCTCCCTGACGGTCGACGGCGGCCGGCTCACCGCGCGCCGCGACGCCGACACCTACTCGGAGACCGTCGAAGCAACGCTTCCCGCGGTGGTCTCCGTGACGGACCAGATCAACGAGCCGCGCTACCCCAACTTCAAGGGCATCATCGCGGCCAAGCGCAAGAGCATCACCACGCTGTCGCTGGCCGACATCGGAGTCGATCCCGCGCACGTGGGCCACGCCGGATCGTGGACCACAGTGACCGCTGCCGAGGAACGCCCGCCGCGCACCGCCGGAACCATCATCACCGACGAAGGCGACGCCGGCATCAAGCTCGTCGACTTCCTCGCCGCCCAGAAGCTGCTCTAAGAGGGATCACAGACATGGCAAACGTACTCGTATTCATTGACAACCCCGGCGATGCCCTGAAGAAGAGCACCCTGGAACTGCTCACCCTGGGACGTTCCCTCGGAGAGACCGCTGTTGCCCTGAACGGCGATCTGCATCAGGATGTTTCAGCCACGCTCGCCGAGTACGGCGTCACCGCCGTTTTCCGGCCCTCCGCCCAGGACCTGGATGACTATCTTGTCTCGGCGAAGGCAGCCTATCTCGCGGCCGCCGCCGGTGCCGCCATGGCCGGCACGGTCCTCCTGGACAACTCGCCCGAAGGCAAAGAGATCGCGGCGCGGCTCGGCATCCGGCTCAACGCCGGCGTCATCACCGACGTTGTGGCGGTCGACGCCGACGGTACAGCCCACAAGTCGGTCCTCGCGGGGTCCTACACCACCTCTGCCAGGGCCACCACGGCGGTTTCCGTGCTGACGGTGAAGGCCAACAACGTCACGCCGGAGCCGGCATCCGTGGCTTCCGCCCCGGAGACGTCCACCGTCGAAGTGCCGGCGGACGGTACGGCCACGGCGGCCCGCGTCACCGCCCGCGAGCAGAAGGCGGCCAGCGGCCGCCCGGATCTGTCGGACGCCCGCATCGTGGTGGCCGGCGGACGCGGAGTGGACGGCGACTTCGGCCCCGTGGAGCAGCTTGCGGACGCCCTCGGTGCCGCCGTCGGAGCCTCCCGTGCAGCCACGGACGCCGGCTGGATCAGCCACGACGCCCAGGTGGGCCAGACCGGCAAGACCGTCTCGCCCCAGCTCTACATCTCTGCCGGCATTTCCGGTGCCATCCAGCAGAAAGCCGGGATGCAGACAGCCAAGGTCATCGTGGCCGTGAACAAAGACGCCGAGTCGCCGATCTTCGAAATCGCCGATTTTGGCATCATCGGGGACCTCTTCGACGTCCTTCCGCAGGCCACCGAGGAAATCAAGAAGCGAAAAGGCTGACCCTTGGCCCCCTCCGCTGCCTCAGCACAGAGCCCGTTCAACCCGGACAACCACCGGATTGGGCGGGTGCTCTGTTTCGCCGCCCACCCGGACGACATCGACTTCGGTGCGGCCGGCACCATCGCCGCCTGGACGGCCGCGGGAATCCGCGTCAGCTACTGCATCATGACCGACGGCGATGCAGGCGGCTTCGACCCGGCGCACCGGGCGGAGATCATCGCCCTCAGGGCGGCCGAGCAGCGCCGGGCAGCCGAACTCGTGGGCGTGACCGACATCCACTACCTCCATGAGCGGGACGGCTACCTGGAACCGACGCACGAGGTGATGAAAGGTGTGGTGAAGCTGATCCGGGAAATCCGTCCCGACGTCGTGCTTGCCATGCATCCGGAACGGAACTGGAACCGCCTCCAGAAGAGCCACCCGGACCACCTTGCCGTGGGGGAGGCCGTGACCCGGGCTGTATACCCTGCGGTCGAAAACCCGTTCGCCTATCCGGAGCTGGCCGAGGCAGGCCTCGCGGCCTACAAGCTGCCGTGGCTGTGGCTCTATGCCGGGCCGGAAGCGCGCGAGAACCACTTTGTCGATGTCACCGACCACCTGGACGCCAAGCTCCGTGCTATCCACGTGCATGTGAGCCAGCATCCTGACGTCGCGGCCATGGAAACGGCGGTGCGGAACGGCATGCACATGAATGCACAGCGTGCGGGCTTTGCCGAGGGCCGCAGCGCCGAAGCCTTCCACGTGGTGGCCGTCAACGGCCCGGGGACAATCGCCGGCTTCTAGAACTTCCGGTCCCGCGGATTTCCCCATGAGTTTTTGTCCAGATAACGTGCCTAAACGCGGTTTGAACCACGTTATCTGGACAAAAACTCGGGGTATGGGACAGGAACTGGGGGCTCAGGCGCCCAGAGGTGCGGCAGCCACGGTGGGGAACGTCGGGGTGGCCGACCCGCCCACCGGCTCCACGGTGATCCCGAGCGCTGCAGCGGACGCAATGCCCTTCACAACGGCTGGCTTGGACAGGGCAGCTTCATCCATCAGGCCCTGGGAAACCGGTGCCGAGCCGTCCTTCGGGATCAGCCACATCTGGTAGACCTTGCCGGCCGGCGGCGCGGGTACACCGTTCATCTTGACCACCACGGCATCCTTCGATGACGAAATCAGCACGGTGGCAGTTCCGCCGGCGGAGACAGGTACTGAGGCTTCGCGGACGTCGCCGGCCCGGACCACCTGGTTCAGGGGATCGTTCTGGTCCGTGATGTAGGCACCCACGCCCACGCCGCCGAGGGCGATCACGGCGGCGGCTGCCACTGCAGTGAGCCAGCGGCGGGCACCGGCAGGCCGGCGTCGTTCTTCCCGGCGGACCCTTGCTGCGGCGAGCTCATCCAGTGCTTCTGCCGGCGGCTGTGCGGCCGGCGTGGCAGCGGTGGCGGGTGCAGCCACGACTGCTGGGGGCGCGTCGGCGGGCAGCTGCGTGAGGGACGGCAACTGCGACACGATGCGGGCGAAAAGATCGGTGGGGGGCTCGGCCTCAGCCGTAAAGGACGTCGCGAGGGTCTCCCTGGCCTGGCGGACACGCTCTAAGAAGTCGGTGCGTTCGGCGTCGGGCGCGGCTGAGATGTAGCGGTCAATGGCGGCGCGTTCGGCATCGCTGATCGCGTCCAGGGCATAGAGCTCCGCGAGGTCCACGGCCCGCCCGGAATCCAGGTCGGCGGCGATCTCTGTTCCGAACGAGCCGGGACGGCGGGTGCCTCCCTGACTATTCATTTCGGTCATCTCAACTCACCCCCAGACAGGTCTTCAAGCGGATCAGTCCGTCGCGGATGCGGGACTTGATGGTGGGTACTGCTGCGTTTAGCTTTTCCGCGACTTCGCGGTAAGTGAGGCCGCCGTAGTAGGCCAGCCGCACGGATTCCTGTTGTGTTTCGGTCAGTGTTTCCAGGCACCGGACCACCGCCTCGGCCTCGAGCCTGCTGTCCACCTCGGCGGAGACGGAGTCGTGGTCCACGTCCTGGCTGCTGGCGCCATACTTTGCCTCACGGTCGGTGGCCGACTGCGAGGAACGGACCTTGTCCACGGCCCGGCGGTGCGAAATGGTCATCAGCCAGGAGAGCGGACTGCCTGCTTCCGGGTTGAACTTCGCCGCGTTCTGCCAGACCTGGAGGAAGACCTCCTGGGTGGTGTCTTCGCTGAGTTCGGGATCGATGAGGACCCGCCGCGCCATGCCGAAAACCCTGCGTGAGGTCAATTGGTAGAACTCGGCAAACGCGGCTTGGTCGCCGCCGGCTATGCGGGCGAGCAGCCCGGCCAAGCGCTTGCTGAGATCCGCCGGTGAGTCTGTGACTGCGGCCGGGGCCTCGGAGTTTGGCGCGTTGGGAGTTTCCATCACTACCCAGCATAAGTCGCCCGGCGATGAAACCTGAGCATCGCGGCCGGTGCTGCCTCGGGGAAAGGGGGAAACCGACGGCGCCGCCCGCCTCGTTTTTAGCAGTGTCACCTGCCGCTCCTTCCTCGCCCTGGAATTGCTGTCAGGAGTGATTCGGTGCGGGCATCCGTGCGGATGGGCCGCGGGCGCTCAAATCTGGGCGCCGGAAAATCCCTGCTGGCGCCAGGCCTCGTAGACCGCAATGGACGCCGCGTTGGCCAGGTTCAGCGAGCGCAGGGACGGCAGCATGGGAAGGCGCACGGTGGCCGTGACATGGGGATCGCTCTTAAGGTGTTCAGGCAGACCTACTGATTCCTGGCCGAACATCAGCACATCTCCGGGGCGATAGGCGATGTCCGCGTAGCTGGCGGTGCCATCAGAGGTGAAGGCGTACACACGCTCCGGCTGCAGTTCGCGCCAGGCATCCTCGATGCTTTTGTGGACCGTGACGACGGCGAGGTCGTGGTAGTCCAGGCCGGCGCGCCGGAGCTTGGCATCGGAGAAATCAAAGCCGAGTGGTTCCACCAGGTGCAGTTCGGCGCCGGTTATGGCTGCCAGCCGGATCGCATTGCCGGTGTTGCCGGGGATCTCGGGGGCGTAGAAGAGGATTCGGAACACCGTCCAATCCTAGTCAACCAATCCGGGTCAACGGTTCAGTGCATGCCGCGAAGCAGCCTGGCCAACACGGACACATTGACGGTGTTGGGTGTGGGACCGGAGGAGAGGAAATGCTTGAGGCCGCGGACCAGGCCCGCCGCGTTCACAACCTGGATGGTTTCGGACGTCCCTGCTGTTCGCCGGTGGCGGTCGATGACGGGTTCGTGGAGGTTGCCGTCTGCGCTGTGGATGACTGTCCAGCCGGTCACGTTCAGTTCCGGGAAGATGTCCTGCATGGCCCGGACAACGTGGGCCAGCTGCGGGGGCGCGATGGAGCGTCCGCCGTGCTTCAGCGTCTGTCCGTCCCAGGCATAGGCGCCCTTGGGCAGCAGCATGGACCCGATCAGCGCCAGCCGGTAGCCGGACAGGAGCGCGTGGTCGATGTTGCTGTTGTCGGCGGGGGACTGCAGTCCGTTGACCAGCCGGGCCGCAGGAATCGCGGGCAGGACCTGGCGGGTGATGAGCTGCACTGTGCGCAGTTCGCGCTGGATCCTGGCCTCGGCGCCAAAAATGCCCCGCTTGCGCGGCGTCCCGTGGACCTGCTGGCTGGCCTGGGCGAACGGGATGAGCGGCACCGTGCCGGCCGCCTCGAAGGCCGTAGCATCATAGGGCGGGACGTAAAGGGGCGGATCGCCCGCGGTGTTCCGGGGCGTGGTGGTCCTGTGGACAGTGGCCGAGGCATGGCTGCCCGCCGCCGGCGCATCAAAGTGCGGCCCTGCGGCGGAATCGTCAGTGTTGCGGGCAGTCCCTGCGGCATACGAGCGGTCGTAGGCCTTCCGGCGCGTGGGGTCTATCAGGGTTTCGTATGCTGCCGTCACCTGCCGGAAGGCAGCGGCGTCCCCGCCGTGGTCAGGATGCGCCGTCCGCGCGGCCCGGCGGTAGGCCACCTTGATCTCCTTGTCGGTGGCCGTCACGGCGACGCGGAGCACCTCGTAGTAGGAGCTGCTGCTCTCGGTCAAGCACTCATCCTTTTTCTTCGTCTGGCCAGTCCACGGCAGGCAGCCCGGTGGGCCCCAGTTTACGGCCTGCCCACACAACGTCTGCGCAGGCCTCAGTGGTTCCCGCGGCCGGCGTCTAGACTCTTTGGGGATGACGGCAGGCGGGCCGTCCGGGCGAACATATTGGGGTGGACGTGAAGGCGCAGGCGGCTGTACTCGTGGCGGGGGTGCTGCTCGGCGTGACAGCACTGGGGGGCTGCAGTGTTGGCGTTCCCGATCCCGCCGCCCCGAAAGTGGAGCCAACCGTCACCGCCCTGGCCACCCCTACCATCACCCCGGGCCATGACGCAGAAGCGGTGGCCGCAAAGGACATGCCGTTCTCCGCTGGCGGTTCCCTGGCCGCCGGGGTCCCTGTGGGGATCTCGGACGGACTCAAGGATGCACCCGGCTGGCAGCAGGTCAAGGAGGACGTTGCCGGCGAGAGCCAGTACCTGAAGGCCGATGGCTGCATGGTGGCGGCCAAGGTCCGCACCAACCAGGCCCCGCTGGCGCTTCAGGACGACAAGGAGTCAACCACTGGCCTCTTCACGTACCTGGACCCGACCATCCTGCCCGGCTATCTGAAGACAGCGACGCTGCGGTGGGGCGGTGAGGCTGGCAAGCCGGGGCCATCGGCTGAAGTGCTGGTGCTGGAGAAACCCGGCCGACCGGGCGTCAGGTCCACAGCCGTTATGGCCCGGGTGTTCGGCACCGCGGCATCGTCGGTTTACGTTTCGGTGGCCTGCCCGGACGATGCCACACTGGCAGCCGCCCGGGCCGACGTCGCAGAACGCCTCCGTGTGGTTCCGCCGTCGAACTAGCGGTGTTGGTTACTTACCATGCCTGCGCCAGGACCCGGCGGGGGAAAGGCGGTTCAGGGCCAGCGCGCCCACGAGCAGGCCGAAGTCCCGTAAGGCAACGTCGTAGAAGCTGCCCAGGACCAGCAGGTTGATGATGATGCCCAGCAGCCAGACGGCGACCAGCAGGGAACCGAACCGGGGCCGGACGGCCACTGCAATGCCGGCGGCGATCTCCACGACGCCGACGATATACATAAAGGTCTGCGCCGACACTGGCACCACGGATGTGGCAACCGGCGCGAGGTAGATGGTCCAGTCGGTCAGGATGTTGGTGAACTTGTCCAGGCCGAAGAGAATCGGTGCGACGGTGAACACGGTGCGCAGCAGGAAGTAGGCCTGCCTGTCCGGTGCCATAGCCTGTAGCCGACTGCCTGCGGTGATTTTCGCGTTGGTCGTCATGGTGGACTCCTTCTAAAAGTAGGTATGATTATTTTAGAAAGATTAGCACCATTAAGCAATGGATGTTGTTTTTAGAGTTAGGGGTACAGGGTGCGCAGACTTCCGTGGGGCCGCCGTATGGCGGCCGTGGCTTCCTTGGGCGATGACAAGCGCCGGCAGCTTTTTGAACTGGTTGCCGCTTCCGATGCCGCAGTCGGGCGCGATGAGGCTGCGCTGGCCCTCGGCCTGCCACGAAGCACGGCGTCCTTCCACCTTGACAGGCTTGTCCAGGACGGACTCCTGGCGGTGGAATTCCACAAGGCCGCCGGGAAGTCAGGTCCTGGCTCCGGGCGGCCGGCGAAGATGTACCGGCAATCAACGAGTGAAGTCGGCGCTTCCGTGCCGGACCGCAACTATGACCTCGCCGCTGAGCTGCTGGTCGCAGCGATCGAGCACTCCACGGCGACCGGCGGAGCCGTGGGCGATTCCCTGCTGGCCGCGTCGTACGGCAAGGGCCAGGCGCTGGCCGCCGGCGCCGCAAGCCTGACGGACTTCATGGCAGGGGAGGGCTACGAGCCGAGGCCTGACGGCGCCGGTGGCTTTGTGCTGGTGAACTGCCCGTTCCATCGGCTCTCGGACGGGCACCCGGAAGTGGTCTGCGCCATGAACGGATCATTTCTGCAGGGCGCGGCTGCGGCGTGCGGGGAGCCGGAGGAACGTATAGTGCCGAACAGCGAGCCTGGCCAGTGCTGCGCCAGGATCACCCCGCCCTGACACTTGATGGGCCTGGGCCGCGGGTGTGCCGCCCTGGGCGCCGCTAGAATTGAGGCGTGCCCGTCTACCTCGATCATGCAGCCACCACGCCACTTTCCGCCGAGGCGCTGGCAGCCCTGACCCGGGAACTTGCCCGCACCGGCAATCCTTCGTCCCTGCACGGCTCGGGCCGGCGTGCCCGCCGCTCCGTGGAGGACGCCAGGGAAGCCATCGCGAAAGCGGCCGGCGCCCATCCCTCCGAGGTCATCTTTACGTCCGGGGGCACCGAGTCGGACAACCTTGCCGTGAAGGGCCTGTACTGGGCCCGTTCCGGCGAAGACCCGGCACGGCGGCGCATCCTCTGCTCCGCCGTCGAGCATCATGCCGTGCTGGACACCGTGGAATGGCTGGAGCGGCACGAAGGCGCCATTGTCACATGGCTTCCGGTGGACAGTGACGGCGTGGTGGACCTTGATGTCCTCGACGCCGAGCTGGCCCGGGACCCGGAGACCATAGCGCTCGTTACGGTCATGTGGGCCAATAACGAAGTGGGCACCATCCAGCCGGTTCACCGGATTGTGGAGCTGGCGCATGCCGCCGGCGTTCCGGTCCATTCGGACGCCGTACAGGCCTTCGGCTCGCTGCCGGTGGATTTCAAGGCCTCCGGGCTGGACGCGATGTCCGTTTCCGGGCACAAGATCGGCGGACCGGTGGGAGTCGGCGCCCTTCTGTTGGGACGGGCCGTCAAGCTGACTCCGGTACAGCACGGCGGCGGACAGGAACGCGACGTGCGCTCCGGGACGCTGGACACGGCGTCCATCGCCGCCTTCGCTGCCGCCGCCGAGGCCGCCACGGCACAGCTTGCCGCCGAGTCCGCGAGGATCGCGGCCCTGCGGGACAGGCTCATCGACGGCGTCCTTCAGCAGGTGCCCGAAGCTGCACTCCGTGGCGCCCCGGGTGATGGACGGCTGCCCGGCAACGCGCACTTCACGTTCCCCGGCTGTGAAGGTGATTCCCTACTGTTCCTGCTGGACCTGGCGGGGGTGGAATCCTCCACGGGATCAGCCTGCACGGCCGGTGTGCCGCGCCCGTCCCACGTGCTGCTGGCCATGGGGCTGGACGAGGAGACAGCCCGCGGTGCGCAGCGCTTCACGCTGGGACATGCGTCGACCGACGCGGACGTGGATGCCCTCCTGGCAGCCCTCCCCGGCGCGTACCAACGCGCCCGCCAGGCAGGGATGGCCGGGCATGAATCCTCGATCCAGACTGCGGGAACGGTAGCGCGTCAGGCGTCCTCCGGCAGGAGCTGATCGAGCCCAACGGAGTTGTCGGCCAGGCGCTCCGCTGTGACTCGGGTCCTGGCCGAGATGAGGGCCTTGATGGTCTTCTGCGCGCCGGGCTGTGGCTTCCGCGGCCAGTTGACGCTCATCCCGGCCACCACCCTGGAATCCTGCTGCCAGAACGCGATGAACTCCTTGCCCTCCACTGACCCCCGGATCACCGGCTCAGCGCCCGCCGCCAGGGCCGGGAAGCCGGAGTACTCCATGCTGACGTCGTACTGGTCGGTGTAGAAGTAGGGGATGGTGCTCAGGACTGCATCCTGGCCGAGCATGGCCCTGGCGGCCACCTTTCCGCCGTTCAAGGCATTGGACCAGTGCTCGCTGCGGTGGTGCTGGCCGGTGAAGGGGTGCAGGGCGTTGGCGACGTCGCCGGCGGCAAAAATGCCGGGCGTGCTGGTCCGCAGGGACGCGTCCGTAAGGATCCCGTTGTCCAGGGCCAAGCCGGCCGCCTGCGCGATGCCGGTCTCGGGAACCACGCCGACGGCGATGACCACGATGTCCGCAGGGAGCGCCTCTCCGGAATCGGTGACCACCCCGGTGACAGCCCCAGCGGCTCCGGTGAGTTCGCGCGCAAAGGCGGGAAGCCGGAAGCTCACGCCCTTGGCTTCGTGGAGGCTGCGGAAGAACCGTCCGAGGTCCGGACCGATGGCCGAAGCCAAGGGGATCCCTTCCAGGCCGAGGAGGGTGACGTTGTTGCCGTACGTGGCGGCGGCCGCAGCAAGCTCCATGCCGATCCAGCCGGAGCCGATCATCACCACGTTCCTGCCGCCCGCCGCGAGGCTGCTGCGCAGCCGCCGGCTGTCATCCAGGGTGCGGAAGGTGGAAACACCCGACAGGTCGCTTCCGGGCAGGCGCAGGGTACGGGGCGTCGCCCCGGTGGCGAGCAGCAGGGAACCGTATGCCAGCGTGCTTCCGTCGTCCAGCTCCACGGTGCTGGCGTCCGGCCGGATATCCGTGACGCGGGCACCCAGGAGGAGGCCGACGTCGTTCTCCGCGTACCAGCCCGGCGGCACCACCGGGACGGTGTCCTCGGCAGCCTTTCCCAGCAGATACTCCTTGGACAGCGGCGGCCGCAGGTAGGGGTGATGGCGCTCGGCGCCGATGATGGTCACCGGGCCCGCGAACCCTTCCGCCCGCAGGGTCTTGGCAGCGGTGGCGCCGGCCAGTCCGCCGCCGGCAATCACGATGTGCCCCGCGGCCGCAATGTCCTCAGCCATGTCCGCCCGATTCCCGCTGGTGCGTACTCGAAGTCTAAAACTGTTAATCCTGATTTTAGAGGCGAAGGCTCGCTGGGTCAAGGGTCTTTTGGGGAGGATTCGGCGTGGCGATAGACTGGTGCGGCAGGCATTGTGCTATTCCTGCGGCCACCGGTTGAACGGTAGCCGCCCTCTGCCGGCATCCCCCGAACCCAAAAGAAAGCCAGCATGCGAGTTCTAGCAGCCATGAGCGGTGGAGTCGACTCCGCCGTTGCCGCAGCACGTGCCGTTGAAGCCGGGCACGACGTCGTCGGCGTTCACCTTGCGCTGTCCAGGATGCCCGGCACCCTGCGGACGGGCAGCCGCGGCTGCTGCACCATCGAGGACTCGCGCGATGCGTGGCGGGCTTGCGATGTGTTGGGTATTCCGTATTACGTCTGGGATTTCTCGGAGCGCTTCAAGGAAGATGTGGTCCAGGATTTCATCGATGAATATGCTGCGGGGCGGACGCCCAACCCCTGCATGCGCTGCAACGAGCGGATTAAGTTTGCCGCCCTGCTGGAGAAGGCCATCGCCTTGGGCTTTGACGCCGTCTGCACCGGGCATTACGCGAAGGTCATCAAGGACGCCGAGGGCAACCCCGA
This sequence comes from Arthrobacter sp. Soil762, assembly GCF_001428335.1. GTDB lineage: Bacteria > Actinomycetota > Actinomycetes > Actinomycetales > Micrococcaceae > Arthrobacter. Next base: position 80,414 of record NZ_LMSG01000012.1, on the reverse strand, counting down.
ACTTCACCGGGCCGCGGACTGGGCCAAGGATCAGAGCTACGTCCTGGGTGTCCTGACCCACGAGCAGCTCAAGCACTCCATGTTCCCGCTGGCAGACACGCCTTCCAAGGCTGAAGTGCGGGCGGAGGCAGAGCGCCGGGGACTGTCGGTGGCCAACAAGCCCGACAGTCATGACATCTGCTTCATCCCCGACGGCGACACTGCGGGCTGGCTCGCCGAGAAGATTGACATGACCACCGGCGACATTGTGGACGAGACCGGCTCGAAGGTGGGAGAGCACCCGGGAGCCAACGCGTTCACCGTGGGCCAGCGCCGCGGCCTGAAGCTCGGCACACCCGCAGCGGATGGCAAGCCCAGGTTCGTCCTGGAGATCCGGCCCAAGGAAAACAAGGTTGTAGTGGGGCCACAGGCACTGTTGGCCATTGACGAGATCCGCGGCATCAAGGTGTCGTGGGCTGGCCTGCCCATCGCGGAAATCGAAACGGGCGCCGAGTTTGACTGCTATGCCCAGGTGCGCGCCCACGGTGACCCCGTGCCGGCAATCGCGCGTATGCTGTCCGGCGAGGATGGACCTCAGCTCCTGGTCACCTTGACCGATCCGCTGCGCGGTGTGGCGCCCGGCCAGACGGTGGTCCTCTACCAGGGCAGCCGCGTCCTGGGCCAGGCCACCATCGACGCTGCCCGGTCGTTGCAGCGCGCGGAGCTCTGAGGCGGAGCAAATTTACCTTGGTCAGGTAAATTTTGTGTCTCAACTCACAAATAAGCCGGTTGATGAGTCCGGCGTCTGATTGAATCTAGGCATCAGGACAGCGCGCTGCCCGCTCAAGCCAAGACACCCATTTGCGGGCGGCGAGCGCGAACTCATCGAACAGAAAGTTCACAGATGACCAAGAGCACTAAAGCCTTGCGCAGCGCAATCGCGCTCGCAGGCGTTTCCGCCTTCGCATTGACGGCCTGCACGGGCCCCTCGGGTGGCGGCGGTGGCAGCACAGCATCGGAGAATGCAAGCAGCGTCATTGCATACGGGACCACAGACAAGGTCACAGCACTGGACCCGGCGGGCTCGTACGACAACGGTTCGTTTATGGTGATGAACCAGATTTACTCCTACTTGTTGAACTCCAAACCTGGTGGTGCCGACCCCGTGCCGGACCTGGCCGAATCGTCGTCGTACACCAAGCCCACCGAATTCACGGTCAAGCTCAAGAGTGACCTCAAATGGGCCAACGGACATGTGCTTGATTCCAAAGACGTCAAGTTCTCCTTTGATCGCCAGACTGCCATCAACGATCCCAACGGGCCGGCTTCCTTGTTGACCAACATCGAGTCCATTGCCACCCCTGATGCCAGCACTGTGGTTTTCACACTGAAGAAGGCGAACGACCAGACGTTTCCGCAGATTCTGACCAGCCCGGCCGCTCCGATCGTTGACGATGAAGTCTTCCCGGCAGATAAACTCCTCAGCGACGAGGAAATCGTCAAGGCCAACGCCTTCCACGGCCAGTACATCATCGACTCCTACAACAAGAACACGCTGGTCAGCCTGAAGGCATGGCCGGACTACAAGGGCGTGCTTGGCAAGCCCGCCAACGCCGGGGCCACCATCAAGTACTACACCGACCAGACCAACATGAAGTTGGAGGTCAAGGGCGGCCAGATCGATGTTGCCAACCGCAGCCTGAGCGCCACGGACATCGATGACCTCAAGAAGGACTCCAACGTCAAGGTCCACGTCGGTCCCGGCGGCGAGATGCGGTACATCGTCTTCAACTTCGACACCATGCCCTTCGGCGCCAAGGCTCCGGAAGCTGACCCGAAGAAGGCGCTTGCCGTCCGTCAGGCGGTTGCGGACATCATTGACCGCCAGGCCATCTCGGATCAGGTCTACAAGGGCACGTACTTGCCCATGTGGTCCAACGTCCCGTCCGGTTTCGTCGGCGCTAACGAATCGTTCAAGCAGGCCTACGGGGATGGCTCCGGCAAACCCAGCCTGGACAAGGCCAAGAAGGTCATGTCCGACGCCGGCATCACCGGTCCCGTAACCATCAAACTGCAGTACAATCCGGACCACTACGGCAAGTCATCCGGTGACGAATACGCCATGGTCAAGGACCAGTTGGAGAAGAGCGGGCTGTTCACTGTGGACCTTCAGTCCACCGAGTGGGTCACGTATAACTCGGCGTCGAAGAAAGACAGCTACCCCGTCTTCCAGCTGGGCTGGTTCCCGGACTTCAGCGACGCGGACAATTACCTGACACCCTTCTTTGTGGGCGGTGGCTTCATGAACAACCACTACTCCAACCCTGAGGTCGAATCGTTGATCGCCAAGCAGCTGGTCACGGCTGACACGGCAGAGCGCGAGAAGACGATCCAGGAGGTCCAGAACCTTCTGGCCAAGGACATCTCCACCCTGCCGTTGCTGCAGGGCGCCCAGGTGGCCGTTTCGGGGACCAAAGTGAAGGGCGTGGATTCGACGCTGGATGCGTCGTTCAAGTTCCGGCTCGGCACCATTTCCAAGTAACACCTGTTACACCTGCGTAGGAGGTGGGGCCGGCCGGCCCCACCTCCTACGTGTTGGCTCCACACTTTTCGCTTTCCAGACCAAGCAGGTTCAGTATGGCCACTTTGATAGATGCGCCGCCGCCAACGGTGGCAGCCCCCATATCCAAATCCGCGGGAGGTGGCCTCGGGAGGTATATCCTGATTCGCTTCCTGCTGATCTTCCCGACGATCTTCATCCTCGTCACCCTCGTTTTCTTTCTGATGCGGATCACCGGCGATCCCATTACGGCAGCCCAGGGCGGCCGCCTTCCGCAAGAACAAATCGACGCCCTGGTGCACCAGGCCGGCTACGACCGGAACCTCTTCATCCAGTACATCGAGTACCTTGGCCACATCGCCACTGGAAACTTCGGCCGGACCATCTCGGATGGCCGCCCCGTTGTTGAGATGCTCGTCAAGTTTGGTGCGGCCACGCTGGAACTGAGCATCAACGCCCTCGTGGTGGCGCTGCTGGTAGGCATTCCACTGGGAATGTTTGCAGCCCACAAACGCGACAAGGTTCCGGACGCTGTCCTGCGCATGTTCGCCATCCTTTGCTATGCCACCCCTGTCTTCTTTGCCGGCCTGCTGCTGAAGCTGACATTTTCTGTAGGACTGGGTTGGTTCCCCGTGGCTGGCCGTGCATCCACCACAACGGAACTGGCGATGGGCCGGCTGGCAGCGTCATCCGGTATCTACTGGCTGGACGCCCTCCGCAGCGGCAATCTGGCAGCCTTTGGCGACATCGTCCACCACGCAGTCCTGCCGGCTGTCGCGCTGGGCCTATTGACCGCGGGCGTCTTCCTCCGTCTGGTCCGCACCAACGTGATCGGCACGCTGGGCAGGGACTATGTTGAGGCAGGCCGGTCCCGAGGTGTCAGTGAATACCGCCTGGTGACCAAGCATGCCTACAAACCTGCGCTGATCCCCATCATCACGGTGATGGGTTTGCAGATTGCCCTGCTGCTCGGCGGTGCGGTGCTGACCGAAACCACCTTCGAGTGGAAGGGCCTGGGCTATCAGTTGGCGCAGTACCTTACGGCTCGTGACTTTGTGGCTGTCCAGGGCATCGTGATGCTGCTGGCCGTCATTGTGGCGATCACCAACTTCGCAGTGGATATTGCCGCTGCCCTGATTGATCCGCGAGTGAGGTACTGATGGGCACCACAGTTTTGGAACCGAGAAAGAAGTCCTTGCTGGACCGGCTTCCGGTCTCGTCCCACATCCGCCAAAGCGTTGGCCTGCAACGGACCATGCTGCTCATCGGCGTCGTCCTTTGCGCTGTTTTTGTGGTGGCCGCAATATTTGCGCCGGTGCTGGCGCCCTACGGGTATTCCCAGATTTCCGATGACGCCGGTTCCTTCCCGGCGCAGGCCGAACCCGGCGGCAAGCATCTGATGGGAACAACCGTGGGCGGCTACGATGTGCTGTCCCGGATGATCTGGGGATCGCAGACAGCCATGGCGGTGATTGTTGCTGCCGTGCTGATGTCCATCTTCCTGGGAGTGTTCCTCGGACTGGTGAGCGGCTACTTCGGCGGCTGGCTGGACCGAGTGCTGGTGGTCATTGCTGACGCGATTTACGCCTTCCCGACACTCCTCGTGGCCATCGTGATGTCGATTGCCATCAACAAGGGACAGTCTGGCTTCTGGGGCGGAATCCTCGCCTGCGGGTTTGCCATCACTGCAGTGTTTGTACCGCAGTACTTCCGGGTGATCCGTGCTGAAACCATCCGGCTCAAGGCTGAACCGTTTGTGGAATCCGCCCAGGTAGTCGGTGCCTCCAGCACCAGGATTATCAGGAGGCACATCTTTGCCAACGCAACCCGGACCCTGCCGCTGATCTTTACGCTCAACGCCTCCGAAGCCATCCTCACCCTGGCAGGCCTGGGCTTCCTCGGTTTCGGTATCGAGCCAAGCTCCGCCGCTGAATGGGGCTTTGACCTGAACAAGGCGATGTCCGACGCCTCCTCAGGCATTTGGTGGACCGGCGTGTTCCCCGGCCTCGCCATCGTGCTGACGGTGGTTGGCCTGACCCTCGTGGGTGAAAGCATCAACGACCTGAACGATCCGCGCTTGCGCGGACGCAAGGCTGCCGGCGCCAAGGGCGCCCCGGGACCATCAACCGCGGCCGCCAACGCCGCCATCGCAGCGGATGTGAGAGGACTGTGACCATCAATATTGATTCCGTAGCTGACCAGTCCAGGCCGGCAGACCAGCCCGTACTGGAGATCGACCACCTCAAAGTCACCTTTGCCACCGACGGCGGAGACGTCTACGCCGTGAAGGATGTGAGCCTGGACGTCCGCTCCGGCGAGGTCCTGGCCATCGTGGGCGAATCCGGTTCCGGGAAGACCGTGACCGCGAAAACCATCCTCGGGCTGCTGCCGGAGACCGCCACCAGTGGGGGCGCTGTCCTTATTAACGGGAACAACGTGATCAGCGTCAGCGCTGCGAAGCTGAGGCAGATCCGCGGCCGCGATGTGGCCATGGTGTTCCAGGAGCCCTCCACGGCCCTGAACCCCGTGTTCACCGTGGGCTGGCAGATTGCCGAGGGCATCCGTGCCCACGCCGGCGGTGCCGGCGGGAAGCGGGTTTCGGCCAGGGATGCCAAGGCCCGTGCCATTGAGGCGCTGCGCAAAGTGGGGATCCCCGATCCGGAGCATCGGGTCAACTACTACCCACATCAGTTCTCCGGCGGCCAGAAGCAGCGCGTGGTGATCGCCGCCGCGCTGGCCCTGAATCCGGGACTCATTGTGGCCGATGAACCCACCACTGCCCTGGATGTCACGGTCCAGGCCGAAATCCTGGAGCTGCTCAGGGACCTTCGGGACAAGTACGGCACCTCGATCGTGCTGATCACCCACAACATGGGCGTGGTGGCCGATCTCGCGGACCGCGTGGTGGTGATGTACCAGGGTGATGTGGTGGAGGAGGCGCCGGTGCGCGTGCTGTTTGCCGAGCCCAAGCAGGACTACACCAAGAAGCTGCTGGCCGCCGTGCCCCACCTGGGCCGGAACTCGGCGTCGGAGGGCCTGCGGGAACGCGCCCACCAGGGTTCGCCGGTGCTGGTGGAGGCAACCAACCTGACCATCGAGTACCCCGGCAGGCTGGGAACTCCGGCCTTCAAGGCCGTGGACGGGGTCAGCTTCACCGTGTCCCCGGGCGAAGTCTTTGGACTGGTGGGCGAATCCGGCTCAGGGAAAACCACCATCGGCCGGGCCATCGCGGGCCTGAACCGGACCACAGGCGGCAGCCTGAAGGTACTCGGCTACGAGATGCTGAACCTCAAGGAGCGGACGTTCAAGCCCCTCCGGAAGGATATTGGCTTTGTGTTCCAGGATCCGGCTGCGTCCTTCAACCCCCAGTTGACCATCGGCGACTGCGTAGCGGAGCCCATGATCATCCACACCAACCCGAGCCCGGCGCAGGCGCGCAAACGCGTTGCTGAGCTGCTTGAATCAGTGCAGCTGCCGGCGTCGTACGCCCAGCGGTACCCGCATGAGCTGTCCGGCGGGCAGCGCCAGCGGGCGTCGCTGGCGCGGGCACTGATCCTGAACCCGCGGCTACTGATCGCTGACGAGCCGACGTCGGCCCTGGACGTTTCGGTGCAGGCAAAGGTCCTGGAACTCTTCAAGGAAATCCAGGCCGAGTTCGGGTTCGCGGCACTGTTCATCAGCCACGACCTCGCGGTGGTGGACATCCTGTCCCAGTGGGTGGGCGTCCTGTACAAGGGCAAGCTGGTGGAGCAGGGCATCGGCAGCCAGGTGATGGGCGCGCCGCAGCACGACTACACCAAACGGCTGATTGCCTCGCTGCCGGTCCCTGATCCGGACGAACAGGCACGACGCCGGGAGGCGCACCGGGCGCTGCTGGCCCAGTAGGCACCACCAGCGACCCCACAGTCGCGGCGCCACCAGACGGACATCCCGCCCCACCAGTCGGGGTGTCCGTCCGCCGCTTAACACCGGAAGGATTTCCGCGGCCGCCCCATAGACTTGGACCATGACGCAGCAAAACCACGATGTTCCCGACACCGACACCTACGATGCCGCCGCGAGTTCGCTGGCAGGCCAGGTGGACAACTCGGTGATGGCGGAACTGCTGTCCATCCGCTCCAGCATCGACAACATCGATGCCACCCTGGTGTACCTCCTGGCCGAACGGTTCAAGGCCACCCAGAAAGTGGGCTTCCTCAAGGCCGCGCACCGGCTCCCGGCGGGGGATCCAGGCCGGGAATCCGCCCAGATCGCCCGTCTCCGGCGGCTGGCGGAGGATGCCCACCTCGATCCCGCGTTTGCGGAGAAGTTCCTGAATTTCATCATCGGCGAGGTCATCCGCCATCATGAAGCCATCGCCGAGGACCACCAGGCCGCTGCAGAGTGGAAGTAACAGCCACCGGGCTTGGGCCCTGGCCGGGGGAGGACCCCGTGGAGGCTGCCCGCATTATCCGCGGCGAGCTCGGCAGCCCGCACCTGCCGTTCCTGGCAGAGCTTCCGGACCGCGGCGTCGGCTCCGACGCCCTGGGGCGGACGGCCGCACTCCTGGTTGAAATGGCCGTGGATGTCCAGCCGTACGGCTGGCGCCTGGTGGACCGTCCGGGCAAGGATTTCCGCCGGGCCGCGTCGGCCCTGTCCACCGACATCAACGTCCTGGCAGACGTCGCCGGCGCCGAGGACACCCCGGCCCCCGAACTCAAGGTCCAGCTGCTGGGACCGCTGGGTCTTGCCACCGGGCTGCACCTGCACAACGGCGAACGGGCACTGATTGATTACGGCGCACGCCGGGACATTGCCGACTCGCTGGCCGCCGGGGTCGGTGGCTACCTGTCCCGGATCTCCAGCGCGGTTCCGGGCGCGCGGCTGGTGGTCCAGGTCGATGAGCCTGATATCGCCGCCGTACTGGCCGGCACTATTCCGACGTCGAGCGGTTACCGCACGCTGCGGGCGGTGGGTGGCCAGGAGGTCACCGAGTCCTGGCAGGTGGTGATCGAGGCGCTCCGTGAGGCGGGCGCCGCCGAAATCGTCATCTCCGTGCCTGAAATTGAGGCCCCCATCGACCGGATCATGGCCGCCGGTGCCGACGGCGTGGCCGTGCCGCTCAGGGCTCTGACCACACGGCAGTGGGAGCAGCTGGCCACGGCAGTGGAGGCAGGCAAGCGGATCTGGGCCGGTGCCCTGGACGTCAGCCGCGGCACACTGCCCAGGGTGGCCGACGTCGTGGAGTCCGTATGGCGGCCGTGGCACGAGCTGGGGCTCCCGGCGTCGTCCCTGGGCAGTATCCGGGTCACCCCCTCGGCGGGACTTGCCGGCCACACGCCGGCCACCGCCACAGCGGTGCTGGGCCGGCTCACCCAGGTGGCCGACGGACTGAACCAGCGCGCGCACGGCTGAGCGGGCCACCGCTGAGCGGACCTAAGGGCAAGACTTCTACGTCCGGTTCTCCCAACGGTCCGGCCGGGCGTAGCGGGGCAGGAAACTCTGCGCCGAACTGCCGCCGATGTAGGGACGCAGGCGGTAGTCAAAACCGCCCGCATAGACCAGGACCAGCCCGATCTGCGGCTGGATGACCTTGACCTGGATCCGGTGCTGTCCGTGCTCGCCTGCGGCGCCGTCCCACCACTGCTCGGCGTAAGCCCTGGCATCCACGGTGGCCGGCAGCGGCAGGCGGAGGGGGCCCAGGAACAGCCGCGACGCTTCGGAAACGCCGCGCAGCCTACCCTCGTTCGTCACACTGAGCTTGAGGTCGGTCACCATGCGCCGGAAACGGCCCAGGTAGTCCACCAGCCGCGGGCCGCCGTCGGAATCCACGAGGCTGGTGGTGTCCTGGAATATCCGCACGTGCCCGGGGAAACGGATTTCCCGCCGGGCAGTCAGGCTGGAGCGGCCGAACGGATCCTGGTGGGCATGGTTTTCAATCCGGAAGGGGATGCCTTCCCCGTAATCCGGGAAAAACGCGTCCTCCCCGGAGGTCAGCTTGAGCAGCGGCCGCAGCCACGCCTGCCGGCAGCCCACAACGTCGAACACGCCCTCCCCGACGCCGTAGTGCCCCGAGCCGGGGGCCAGGGAAAAGTACTCCTGCAGCTCAGGCTGCAGCCGGTGGAAATCCTCGCCCAGGGCCTGCCGGTAAATAGGGACGTTCATGGTGACCTCCTGGACGGTACCGTCAGCGGCGCTGCTGTGACTCACAATCTACCGGCCGCCTTGAGCCGGATGTACATGTCGGCAAGCTGCGGCGGCAGCTGGTGTGGCTCTGCATCCACCACTTCCACCCCGTGATGCCGGAGCTCGGCGCTGACCGCCGCCCGTTCCAGCAGCACGCGTTCGGCCGCTGCCGCCCGGAACACGCCGGCGGCGTTCTCACGCTCCCGCAGCATCTGCCCCAGCATGGGATCACGGACAGCCGCCACCACCACAACGTGCTGCTGCGCGAGCTGCGCGGCCACGGGAATGAGCCCTTCCTCCGGGGCCCCGCTGTCCAAGGCCGTCAGCAGCACCACCAGGGACCGGTGGGCGGAGACCGCCCGGATCTGGCCCGGAAGGCTGGACCAGTCAAGCTCGATCAGTTCAGCCTCCAGGGGCGCCATCGCCTGCACCAGCTGCCCCAGGAGGTTGCCGGTGGTGGCGGAACCGGCCCTGGCCCGCGGACGGCGGTCGTAGGCCAGGAAATCCACCCGGTCACCGCCACGCTCGGCCAGGACCGCCAGCAGGAGCGCCGCTTCGATGCCGGTATCCAGCCTTGGTTCGTCCTCGATCCTCGCGGCTGACGTGCGGGATGTATCCAGCATGATCACCACGCGCCGGTCGCGCTCCGGGCGCCAGGTGCGGACGACGACGGCGGACCGGCGGGCGGTTGCGCGCCAGTCGATGGACCGGACGTCGTCCCCGCGGACGTAGTCACGCAGCGAGTCGAATTCGGTGCCGGCACCCCGGATCTGCACGGCGGCCTTGCCGTCGAGTTCGCGGAGTTTCCTGAGCTTCGAGGGGAGGTGCCTGCGGGAATGGAACGGCGGCAGGACCCGCAGGAGGCCGGCACAGTCAAACGTGCGCTGGCGTGCCGCGAGCCGAAGGGGTCCATGGGAGCGGACAGTGACGTGCCGGGCGCCCACGTCGCCACGGCGGACCGGTTGTAACCGGACGGTCATCCGGCGGTTTTCCAGGGCCGGGATGTCCAGGTCCTGGACCGGATTCACGGCCCCGGCAGATGGCTGCCACGCGTCCCGGACAGTGGCGCGCAGGCGCCGCCGGCCACTGTTGCGAAGTGTGAGGACTGAAGCGGCCGTGCCGTGCAGCGTTACGTTGCCGGGTTCGGCGCGCGTGACGATGATGGCCCGCGGGGAAACGGCCAGGCCGAGGTCCAGGCCCAAGAGGGCAGCGAGTGCCACGACCACACACAGGACCGTTCCCACGCCAGGGAACAGCAACACCGGCACCAGGCCCAGCAGTGCCAGCAGGACAAACCGTCCGGAGAGTGCCATGTGCAGGCGGATCAGCGGGGGACGGGGACGGACGCCAGGATGCTGCCCAGGACGTCGTCCACGCGGACCCCGTCCATCTGGGCATCAGGCTGCAGGGCCACCCGGTGGCGCAGGCACGGCAGCGCCAGTGCCTTGACGTCGTCAGGGGTGACGAAGCTGCGGCCCGACAGCCAGGCCCAGGCGCGGGCGGTATTAAGCAGTGCAGTCGCGCCGCGGGGCGAGACGCCCAGCTGGAACGACGGCGCCTGCCGGGTGGCGCGCACGAGGTCCACGATGTAGCCGATGATTTCCCGTTCGACGGCAACGGTGGCCACAGCCCGCCGCGCCCGTTCGAGGTCCTCGGCGCCGGCCACCGCCCGGACACCGGCGGCAGCAAGATCCCGGGGATTGAAGCCGGCCGCGTGCCGCCGGATCACTTCCACTTCGTCAGTCCGGCTGGGCAGCGGCATGGTGAGCTTGAGCAGGAACCGGTCCAGCTGGGCTTCGGGCAGGGGATAGGTTCCCTCATATTCCACGGGGTTCTGGGTTGCCGCCACCAGGAAGTTCGCCGGCAGCGGCCTGGACACCCCATCCACCGAGACCTGCCGCTCTTCCATGGCCTCCAAAAGGGAGGCCTGCGTCTTCGGGGGCGTCCGGTTGATTTCGTCGGCCAGCAGGATGTTGGTGAAGACCGGCCCCTCGCGGAAACTGAATTCCGAGGTGTGCGAGTCATAGACCAGGGAACCGGTGATGTCGCCGGGCATCAGGTCAGGGGTGAACTGTACGCGTTTGGTGTCCAGGCTCAGCGCGGCGGACAGGGCACGGACCAGGAGTGTCTTGGCCACCCCGGGCACGCCTTCGAGGAGAACATGCCCTTGGGAAAGCAGCGCGATAAGGAGTCCCGTTACGGTGGCATCCTGGCCCACCACGGCCTTGGCAACCTCGTGGCGGACGTCGAGGAGTGCCTGCCGGGCCGGATCCAGCGTCTGCGGGGAAGAATCCATGATCTGCGGGGCGCCGTACGGTTCGTTCATCGGGTCCTGACCTCGTTCTCTAGTTTGTCCAGTTCCTGTGACCATTGCACCAGCCTGGTTGCGGTCATGGGGCGTTCCTGGATCAGGCCGCTGATATCGGCGGCCGGCCGGCCCAGGTGCCGGGCTACTGCCAGCACGACGTCGTCGGCGGTGGCCTGGGATCCCACTCGAAGGGCTTGCGCCAGACGAACCAGGGTGCCGGCCCGAAGGTTGTCCCGTGCCCGGTCCAGTGCGTGGGAATCCTGATAAAGGCGCGCGCGGCCTTCGGCGGTCTCCACGGCCTTGACCACCACGGGGAGTGGTTCAAACACGAGCGGGCCGAGGAGCCGACCCCGCCACACCATGGCCAGCACGGCCACAAAGACCAGCCAGGGCCCCAGGAATGCCACCCAGTCAGGGGCGAGGTCATCCAGTGTCTGCGTTGACTCCGCAGCGGCCGCGTCGCCCAGTCCGGGCAGGTACCAGACAAGGTCCTTTGAGCTGCCCAGCGTCCGCAGGGCCAACGCGGCATGGCCGTGGCCGGCCAGCCCGCCGTTGTTGAGGAGGGCGGTGCTGCCCAGGACGGTCAGGCCGCCGTCATCCGTGCGGGCAAGCAGCCCGGCGGTGCTTCCCGGCGGGCTGAAGCACACCGTGCCGCCGTCGTACAGGAATCCGCCGGTTCCGGAGACAGCACCTGCCGCCGCGGGATCGGTGAGATCGCAGCCCGGTTCCAGGAGCGCCGTTGACTCAGGCACCACACCGGCCTGGCTGATGCCGGTATCGAGGGCCTTCAGCGTGCTGAGCCGCGGCGTCACCAGCACTACGCGTCCCGCACTTGCGGCCAGCTCGTCCAGCCGGGATTGGTCCAGGAATCCGCTCCGGTCGTACAGGAGGAGGGTGGCACCCGGCCGGTCCGCGAGTGCTGCCGTGGCCGAGTCAAAGGATTCAACATCCTGGACCTTGACACCGTGGCGGCCCAGTATCTCGCTGACCGCCCTGGCGCCGCCCGGCCCGGCGTTATGCACGGATAAGGGCAGGGAATCGCCCTTGGGCGCGAGTTGAGTGGAAATAACCACCGCCAGTCCGACGGCGGCCGCCGCGCCGATCGCTGCCCCGCCGCGGTGCCGCCGGAGCCAGGCACGGGCACCGGACACGGCACCGGCGCCGGACTCGGAACCGGATCGGAGTGCCGGGGCGGAACCCGGCTGCGCCTCCGGTGCACCCGACGTCGGAAGTTTGGGCGTCAGAAGATCCGGCGAAGGGTTCTGCATCGTGGGACCCTGCGTCATCGCGGAAGCGCCGGTTCGTCACGTTCAGCGGGCAGGGCGGCGCTCGCCGGCATGAGGGACTGCAGGGCAATGTCCAGTTCGCGCACGGCGGCGTAGTCAGCCTGGCCTGCGGACTCCTTTCCGTAGCGGATCCCGTCGAAAGTACGGGCAGTTTCCGTCAGGCGGCCGGCCTCTGACGGAAACGGTGTGGCCAGTTCGTGCGCCACCTCGTCGGCGGTCCGGCCGGGCCGCGCGTCGAAAAGCGTTCTGTCCTCGGCAGTGCGCACCAGCGCACGGAAACAGTCCACGACGGCGGCACTCCAGTTGCCGGCTGCGGCTGCAGCTTCCGCGCGCTGGCGGTAGGCCGTGGCACTGACTGTTGCGTCGGTGTCGAACACTTCTCCGGCACGCTTGGCTTTCGCGTTGAGGCGCGGGCGGGCCAGGATGACCGCGGCGCCGATCAGCACGGCGATGGCCACGCCGATCCACGGCGCCGCCACGGTGCTGTCCGGGCCGGAGCCGCCGTCCAGGGACCGCAGCCAGTCCAGGATGTCCGCCCAGACGCTGTCCAGCCAGCCGGGGGCCGCGTCACGGTATTCCGGCTTGGTAAGTTCTTCTTCGGCCCAGCGGCGGGCCTCGTCGCGGCCGGGCAGGACCGGTGGTTCAGCGGCCATTCGGCCATGCCCCGCCGGGCGGCGCCCCGTTTGGCGGTGCCCCGTAGTGCGGCCACGGATTTTGGCCGGGTTCTGCCCTGTAGACCGGGACTCCGCGGCCCGGAACTCCGTCGGGATCCGCGCCCGATTCCAGCAACCGGAGCAGGGCGATATCCAGTCCATCCCGGCGCATCCTGAGGTCAAGGTAGAGCAGCGCCATCACGGAGGTCTGGAAGGCGAATCCCACCGCCCCCACCACCGCACCAACGATGGCGGTGGCGACGCCCGCCACCACGGCCGCCGTCATGGCCTGCTCGGCACCGCCGTGCGGTGAGACCACGCCGGTGTAAAAGCCGGAGAGAAGAGAGACCGGAATGGTGACGATCTGGGCGATAATCCCCACCATGATGCCCACCACCAGCGTGATGCCCAGGAGGCGCCACCAGCTGTTTCGTGTGAGTTCCCAGGATCGGCGTATGCCGGCCACCGCCCCGAGCTCCTCCACCACAACGGCGGCCGGAGCCACCATCAGCTTGATGTAGACCCACACGTACAGCACAAAGCACACGAGCCCCAGCGGGATCAGGATCAGGGCGCCCACTCCACCCACCGTGCTGACCAGCAGCACTGCCAGCGCCACAAACAGCAGCGCTATGAGGAGCCCGCCGCCCACCAGCAGGGCCGCGAGGCGGATCAGGGCCCACGCGCGGGACCGCGCCAGAGCCCACATCTGCCTGAAGCCCGTGGGGCGGTTAAGTACGGATCTGGCCACCGGAACCACCATGGCGCCCTGAAGCACCGCCGACAGAAAAACGGTCAGCACCGAGACGAGTAGGATGCCGGACGCGAAAGTGAGCACCATCGGCACCAGGTCCTGCTCCGTCAGGCCTTCAGCCCAGCTCTCCAGCGACGCCGCGGACGTGGCGGAAAATGCCGTGAGGACTGCCGTCAGCACTGCGGCGAGGGTCTGCGCCAGCAGCGCGGCGCCCAGCATGGCCTTGGCATTGCGCCTGATCGCCTGGAAGGAACCGTCCAGGATCTCGCCGAACATCAGCGGTCGCAGGGGAACGATGCCGGGTTTGGGCGGGGCAACATAACGCGGCTGCTGGTACGGCGGCGGACCGCCGTAGTGATTGTGCGGCGGAGTGCCCCAAGCTGGCGGGCCACCCGGAGGATTGCCCCAAGTCGGCGGGCCACCCCACACAGGCTGGCCGCCCCAGGCCTGCTGTTCCGGGCCGGGCTGCGGCCCCCATGGAGGCTGGTTCCCTGGCGGCTGGCCCTTCCCAGCCTCGCCGGCAGGATGCGGCTGCTGCATGTTCGGATCCTGGTGTGGCAACCCTGTTCCTTCCCCCGTGCGGGACTGTCCGCGTGTTGCCAGCCTATAGTTCCGGCGTCGGGCGTCATAGCGTGGCGCCATGCCGTAGGGCCGTTCAACAGGACAAACCCTTTTCAATAAGGGAATATATAACTATGAAGGCACGCATTCTGGTAGTTGACGATGACGAAGCGCTGGCCGAAATGATTGGGATTGTTCTGCGCAATGACGGCTTTGAGCCGGTTTTTTGCGCCGATGGCAGCCAGGCGCTGGATATTTTCCGTTCATCGAAGCCTGACCTTGTGCTGCTTGACCTGATGCTGCCCGGCGTGGACGGCATCGAGGTCTGCCGGCAGATCCGCTCCGAATCGGACGTGCCCATCGTCATGCTCACGGCCAAGTCGGATACGTCCGACGTCGTCCGCGGCCTTGAGTCCGGCGCAGACGACTACGTGCCCAAGCCGTTCAAACCCGCCGAACTCGTGGCACGCGTGCGTGCCCGCCTGCGGCCCGGCGACCAGAAGGCGCCTGAAACGCTGCGGATCGCTGACATCACCATCGACGTGGCCGGCCACACCGTGAAGCGTGCCGATGAGCGGATTTCCCTCACGCCCCTGGAGTTTGACCTCCTCGTAGCCCTGGCGCGGAAGCCCTGGCAGGTGTTCACCCGTGAGCTGCTGCTGGAGCAGGTCTGGGGCTACCGCCACGCGGCGGACACCCGGCTGGTCAACGTCCACGTCCAGCGCCTCCGGTCAAAAATTGAACGGGATCCGGAAGCTCCCGAAGTTGTATTGACGGTTCGTGGTGTCGGCTACAAAGCAGGTTCCTGAGCCCTCAGGACCAGAAGCGCACCGCGCCCCGGACCTTCCCGCAGCCAAGGGCCCGGAGCACACGGATGCGCTGCCGTCGGAGCTGGCAACGCTGCCATTCCGGGCACGGATCTGGCGGCGCCGTGGAGTAATCGTGGGGCTCCGGGTGGGCCGCCTTGTCCGTCTCGGCGTGACCCGTTTCTTCCCTGCGGTCCGTTTTGCCGGGCGGGCCATGCGTCGGCGCTGGCGCCGGTCCCTACAGTTCCGGACAGTCCTCACCACGCTGCTGTTGGCCGTGACATCCTTTGGCGCCGTGGGCGCCTACCTGTCCAACCAGATCGCCAACAACCTGTTCCAGGAGCGCCTCACCCAGGCCGAATCCGAGACCCGTTATTACGTCAAGCAGGTCCAGGAGACGTTCGACGGCGCCCAGGTCACCGACCAGTCCAGCGTCATCACCCTGGTCTACGACACTTTGAACGCGGTGGAGGGCCGCGGCTCCGTCATCCAGCGCCGCTACGTTTTCGAAGCCAAGCCCGAACAGACCAAGCCCCGGAACCGCTGGGTGGAGTCGCGGGCCTCGGACCAGCTGACCGTCAGCGTCATCCCGCCTGGGCTCCGTACGGCCGTACAGGATTCAGGCAAGGACCAGTACTGGGCCTCCACCGTGATTCCGGTAGGTACCGAGGACAGGCCGGGCATCGCCGTGGGCAACCTGGTGACCTTCAACGGGACCGTGTACGAGCTCTACCTGATCTATGACGTCAACACCGCCCAGCAGACGCTCGACGAAATCCAGGGCGTCCTCCTGGCCGGCGGCGCGGTGCTGGTGCTGATGATCGGGGCCATCGCCTGGTACGTCACCCGCAATGTTGTCAGCCCGGTCAGCCACGCTGCCCTGGTGTCGGAGAAGCTCGCTGCCGGCCAATTGCAGGAGCGGATGGTGGTCAAAGGCGAAGACGAGGTTGCCCGCCTCGGGGCATCGTTCAACCACATGGCCGCCAGCCTCCAGGAGCAGATCACCCAGCTGGCCATGTTGTCCCAGATGCAGCAGCGGTTTGTCTCCGACGTCTCCCACGAGCTCCGCACGCCCCTGACCACCGTCCGGATGGCCGCGGAAGTGTTGTACGACGCCCGCCACGACTTCGACCCCATCAACAAGCGGTCCGCGGAACTCCTGTACAACCAGGTGGAGCGGTTCCAGTCCCTGCTGGCCGACCTGCTCGAGATCTCCCGCTTCGACGCCGGCGTGGCCATGCTCGACGCCGAGCCCGAGGACATCCTGCAGGTGATCGCCCATGTCATTGACGGGGCAGCGCCCGTCGCGGCCGAATACGGCTCGGAGATCATCCTCCGGGCTCCCGCCGTGGGAATTGTCGCGGAGATGGACGCCAGGAGGATCGACAGGATCCTGCGGAACCTCATCCTGAATGCAGTGGAGCATGGCGAAGGCAGGCCGGTCACCGTGACTGTCTCAGCCAACCAGTCAGCGGTGGGAGTTGCAGTCCGGGATCAGGGGATCGGCATGACCCCTGCCGAAGCAGCCCGGGTCTTTGACCGGTTCTGGCGTGCGGATCCGGCGCGGGCCCGCACCACCGGAGGCAGCGGACTGGGCCTGTCCATCGCAATGGAGGACACCAAGCTCCATAACGGCTGGCTGCAGGCATGGGGAAACAAGGGCAGGGGGGCCAACTTCCGGCTGACCATTCCGTTGCGCCAAGGCGCGGAGATCGACCGCTCACCTGTGCAGCTTGAGCCTGAGGACATCATCCTCCCCGACGTCCCACATTCGAAAAACGTGCTGGTCCTGGGGCCCGGCCCCACTGGGGCGCCTGAGGTCCCCGCTGGGGGCGGGCGTGGCCAGGGCGCCGGGCGTACCCCCGCCGGGACGGGCGCAACACCGACGGAGTCTTCATGACGGGACGAAAAGTGCGGGCGATGCTGAAGAGGAGCGTTGTGCTGTTCGTCGTTGTCCTGGTGCTGGCCTCCTGCGCGCGCATTCCCACGGCCGGGCCGGTGGGGAAGAGCGCGGAAGGCAGCGCCGGCAACGTCAACGCACCGGTGTTCCTCCCGGCCGCTCCCCAGCCCGGCGCTACTCCGGAAAACATCATTGATTACTTCTACCGTGCCGGTACTGGCTACGAGGGGGACTACGCGGTGGCCCGCGAATACCTGACGCAGGCAGCGTCAGTGTCCTGGAAACCCGACCAGCGCGCGCTGGTGTACCGCGAGGCGAAAGTGGTGGGCACCGGCGTCGACAACGTCTACAACTACCAGCTGGACGTTGCGTACAGCGTGGATGTTGACGGCATCGCCACCCAGATGCCCGAAGGCACCATCGAGAACATTCCGGCCACTCTCACCCAGGTGGACGGCGAATGGCGGATCTCAGCGATCCCGGACGGAACAGCGATCCCGGAGGAAACCTTCAAGGTCATCTACGGCGCCTACCCTATCTACTTCTACGATCCCAGCTTCACCTATGCCGTGCCTGACGTCCGCTGGTTCATCAAGAACAAAACTGTCAAAGCCATGACCAGTGCCCTGCTGGCCGGCCCCGCGCCGTACCTTCGCGGCGCGGTGGTGAGCGCCTTCCCGTCCGGCATCAAACTCGCCCGCGAATCGGTTCCGGTGGTGTCCGGCGCCGCGCAGGTGGACCTCACCCCCAAGGAACTCACCGAGGCGTCCACGGAGGACAGGCTCCGGATGCAGACGCAGCTTTCGCTCACGTTCCGCAGCCAGCCCGACGTCGTTAATGTGGAGTTGCATGCCAACCAGGACCTGGTCCGCGTCGAAGACAACGGTTCGGTGTTGCCCCCGGTGCGGGACAAAAACGTGCCGGTCCGCGAGATCGCCGTCAGCGGCAATGAGCTGGTTCGCTACGAAAACAACAGGGTGTCCCCGCTGCCGGATATGCAGCCAGTTTCATCGCTCGGGCCCCGCTACCCGTCGGAATCCCCGGTGTCCCAGACCGTTGCCTTCCTCAACGAAAGCCGGACGACGCTCTACAGCATGGTGCCGGGACAACCCGCCCGTGCGCTGACAACGCGCAGCACCATTACGCATCCGTCCTTCAGCATTCATGACTGGGTGTGGGCCGCAGGGCCGGGAGCTACCGGCGGTACGGAGGTGGTGGCCTACCGGCCCATCGGAGTTGCCGAAGGTGCCGCCGTTCCCACCGTTACGCTCACGCCGTCGTGGTTGGCCGGAAGAACCGTCAAGGAGCTGAGGATCTCCCGTGAGGGCGTCCGGGCGCTGGTCATTTCGGAACAGAACGGCAAGACGAAGGTGCAGATTGCCGGGATCATCCGGAACGCCGACGGGACACCCCGGGAACTGACTGCCCCGATCACGCTGGTGGCTTCCGGTGACCCGGACCAGGGCGTCTGGGTGAACGACACAACGGTCGCCGTGATGAAAGCCTCGGCAGGCTCGAACGTCACGCCGGAGCTGCTGTCCCTCACGTCCGGAGAACCGCAGCAGTTGGCGCCGTGGCCCGGACTGGTGTGGCTCAGCGCAGGCAACGGGCTGGAGGAAATCTACGGCCAGTCGGCCGAGGGCATCTTCCAGCGGCTGGGCAACGGCTGGTCGCCCCAGCTTAAGGGCCCCATCGACCCCTCATTCCCTGGGTAGCTTTCCACATAGCGCGGACCAGGGGTTCCGGGGCCGCGGCCGGCAGGCCACCATGGGGTGTGACCGAAGTTCAGCCCGGATGTCCTCCTGCTCGCCACGCTCCTGCCCGCCGGTCCGGGGGCGGCGTTGGGGGCCGCTCCGGGGGAAGTCCCGCCAGAAATGCGGCAAGCCTGGATCCGGACCTCCTGCCGCCTCCGCTGCAGTCCGCCAAGCATCGCGGCGGCCACCGCCGCCGCTGGCTGCGGGCCGTCGACCAGCTAGGCGTGGCCGCCGCGGAGCTGCTGGCACTTGCCGTCCCTGTGGACTGCGTTTGCTGCGGTGCGGAGGACCTGTCCCTGTGCGTCATGTGCGAACGCAACGTCCGCCTGTTGACCAGGCACCCGTTCCGGGCAGAGGAGCAGGCGCCGGCCCTGATGAACGTCGACGGCGGCCTGATCCTTCCCGTGGTGGCGGCCGGGGTGTACCGCGAGGAGCTGGCGCAGGCCGTGCTTTCGTTCAAGAGCCATGGCCAGCACCAGCTCACGTCAGTCCTGGCGCGCGGACTGGGGCAGGGCATTGCCGCGTCCGTGGCCGGCGTCGACGGCGTCTGCCTGGTGCCGGTGCCCAGCAGTACGGCCGGCTACATCAAGAGGGGATTCAGCCCGGTCCACCTCCTAATCGCAGAGTTGCGTCGGGGGACCACCAGCCGCGGTACACCGGTGGTGGACGTGATCCGGAAATCCAGGCGCCGCGCCGCACTGGAGCGGCTGCCTGGAGGCCAAAAGGGACTCGGCCGCGGGGCCAGGGCGAGCCGGGTCAAGGGGTCCATGAAGGTCCCGAAACGCCAGCGCGCGCGGGTGGCCGGACGCCGCTGCATCATTGTCGACGACGTCCTCACCACCGGGGCCACACTCGCGGAAGCCGCCCGCGCGCTGCACCTCAGCGGTGCCGTGGTGGTGGGGGCGGTTGTCCTTGCCGCGACACGCCCGCCCGATTCAGCTGGCGGCGAATAGCCCCGCCCCGGGAGCTGGCGGAACGCTGCCCGTCTTAGAAAAAAATAAACGAAGAAAGGATGAATAACAGGTGGCTATGAACTAACGTCGGTTGTGGGTACCAAGAACAAGTTGTACCTTTCGATGGCGGCTCGGAAAGGGGCTCGACTGTCAAGCAGATCGGCCCGTGGGATGTGCCGCCGTCGTGTCACCGAAGTCATTTGGAGGGCACCATGGAGTTTATGATCAGCGGACGAAATCTGACAGTCTCAGACCGCTTCCGCGAATACGCCGGTGAGAAGATCTCGAAGATCGAGTCACTTGGCGACAAGGTCCAGCGGGTTGACGCGAAGGTTTCCAAGGAAACGAATGCGCGCCAGACCGGCGACCAGCTCACCGTTGAAGTGACGGTCCTGGGCCGGGGACCCGTAATCCGTGCCGAAGCCAGCGCCGCAGACAAATTCGCTGCGTTCGATCTCGCCTACACCAAGCTGCTGGAACGTCTCCGCCGCGCCAAGGACCGCAAGAAGGTCCACCACGGGCGCCACACCCCCAAGGCAGTACGTGAGGCCACCGCATCACTGGAACCCGCGAGTACCAGTGAGCCCCTTTATGTCGAGGCGAGCCATCGCAGCGAACCCCAGGCAGCACCTGTTGAACGATCGCCCTACGATGTCGAGAACGACATTCCGGCTGGGGACTCCCCGGTGCTGATCCGGCGCAAAGTTTTCCCTGCGGCCTCCCTCACCCTTGACGATGCTGTGGACAACATGGAGCTGGTGGGCCACGATTTCTACCTGTTTGTGGACAAGGCCACCAACACGCCCTCGGTGGTCTACCGGCGCCGTGGCTGGACGTACGGGGTGATCACCCTGGACCACGAATGCGAACCGGGGGAGACGGCCGTCGAAGAAAAAATCCTCGCCTACCGTTCCGATGACGAGGCTGCAAAAGTCTAGGGCGGTTTACACCCCTCAATGAAAGGACTGATGTGCCAGCGACGCTGAGCCTTAACCAGGCCCGGCGGATCGCCCTGGCAGCTCAGGGGCTCGACAAAGGACGGCCCGCCGGCCCCGTGACCTCACGGACGGTGGGCCGGACCTTTGCCCGGATCCAGCTTGTCCAGATCGATTCCGTCAACGTGTTGTCCCGCAGTCACTTTCTGCCCTTCTTTTCAAGGCTCGGCAACTACGATCGCACCATCCTTCAGCGGATGGCCAGCTCGCCTCCGAGGCGCATGATGGAGTACTGGGCCCACGAGGCCAGCTTCATCCGGCCCGAGCACTTCCAGGACCTCCGCTTGTGGCAGAAACGCACGTGGGTGGGTGCATCCGCCCTCGACCCTGGGCTGCGCGACGGGGTGGCCGGAAAGATCCTCGACGCCCTCGCCGCCGGGCGGCCCATGACGGCGGCGGAACTGACGGTGAACATCGGGCACGTGGAGGACCGCCGGGACGACAACTGGGGATGGAACTGGAGCGCCGTCAAACGCGTGCTTGAAGACCTGTTCGAGGCGGGCACCATTTCCGCGGCGTCCAGAACCGAACAGTTCGAGCGAAAGTACACCCTGACGGCAAGGGTGCTGCCGCGCCGGCTGGCCCTCGAGCCCACCCCGGACCCTGTTGAGGCAATGCATCGGCTCATCGACGCGGCCGCACAAGCCCATGGCATCGGAACCGTGAAGTGCTTCGCGGACTACTTCCGTACACCGGTCAAGGCAGCCGCCGCCTCTGTGGACCATCTGGTCAGCATAGGGAGGCTGGAGCAGGTGGCTGTCGCCGGCTGGGACCGGAAGGTATTCCTCCATGCCGACGCCACATTGCCGCGGCGGGCGGCAGGGCGGGCCTTGCTCAGCCCCTTTGACTCCCTGGTCTTCGAGCGGCGCCGGCTTGAGGAGCTCTTCGGGTTCCATTTCCGGATCGAGATTTACACGCCCGCACACCTCCGACGCTTCGGGTACTACGTCCTGCCCTTTCTCCTGGGTGACACCATCGTGGCGCGGGTGGACCTCAAAGCGGACCGGGCGGCAGGAAATCTGCTGGTCAGGTCTGCCTACGGTGAGCCGGACGCACCGCCGGGGACCGCCGTCGAGCTCGCCGCCGAGCTGGAACTGATGGCTGAATGGCTGGAGCTGGACAACATTGTGGTCAGCCCGATCGGGGACCTGGCGGAGTCCCTCGGCGCCGCCCTGCGTCACCGCGCCGGTCCGCTCTCAGGGAACACCGGCCGCGTGGCCTGTGTCTCTCCCGTAGACTAAAAACGCCAGAATTCGGCAGCATAAGACTGGGAGTATCTTCACGTGGCATCACTTATCGAAAAACTTCTCCGCACGGGTGACAAAAAAACCCTGCGGCAACTGCGGAACTATGCCGACTCCATCAATGCGCTCGAAGACTCGTTCAAAACCTTCACGGATGCTGAGCTCCGCGAGGAAACTGACCACCTCCGCGCCCGCCACCGGGACGGCGAGCAACTGGACGATCTCCTCCCGGAGGCATTCGCCGCCGTGCGTGAGGCCTCATCCCGCACCCTGGGCATGCGTCACTTTGACGTCCAGCTTATGGGTGGCGCCGCCCTCCACCTCGGCAATATCGCCGAAATGAAGACCGGCGAAGGCAAGACCCTCGTGGCCACCGCGCCGGCCTACCTTAATGCCCTCACCGGAAACGGCGTCCACGTCATCACGGTGAACGACTACCTTGCCGAATACCAGTCAGACCTTATGGGGCGGGTCTACCGATTCCTTGGCCTGACCAGCGGTTGCATCCTGTCCAACCAGGATCCCGCGGTGCGCCGGCAGCAGTATGCCGCGGACATCACCTACGGCACCAACAACGAATTCGGGTTTGACTACCTGCGCGACAACATGGCGTGGGACCAATCAGAACTGGTCCAGCGCGGCCACAACTTCGCCATTGTTGATGAGGTCGACTCCATCCTCATCGACGAAGCCCGCACGCCGCTCATCATTTCCGGCCCTGCCCAGGGCGACACCAACCGGTGGTACAGCGAATTTGCCAAGGTGGTGCAGCGCCTGAAGGCCGGCGAGGACTACGAGGCGGACGAGAAAAAGCGCACCGTCGGTGTCCTGGAGAGCGGCATCGAAAAGGTGGAGGATTACCTGGGCATCCAGAACCTCTACGAATCCGCGAACACTCCGCTCATCGGGTTCCTGAACAACGCCATCAAAGCCAAGGAACTGTTCAAGCGGGACAAGGACTACGTCATCCTCGACGGCGAAGTGCTCATCGTTGACGAACACACTGGCCGCATCCTGGCCGGCCGCCGCTACAACGAGGGCATGCACCAGGCCATCGAGGCCAAGGAAGCCGTGGAGATCAAGGCCGAAAACCAGACCCTGGCCACGGTCACGCTCCAGAACTACTTCCGGATGTACTCCAAGCTGGCAGGCATGACCGGCACGGCCGAGACTGAGGCCGCCGAGTTCATGGGCACGTACAAGCTCGGTGTGGTGGCCATCCCCACCAACCGGGACATGCAGCGGATCGACCAGTCGGACCTCGTGTTCAAGAACGAAAAGGTGAAGTTCGACGCCGTCGTCAAGGACATTGCCGAGCGTCACGAACAGGGCCAGCCGATCCTTGTGGGCACCACGAGTGTCGAAAAGAGCGAATACCTTTCCGGGCTGCTCGCCAAGGAGGGCATCAGGCACGAAGTCCTGAACGCCAAGAACCACGCCCGTGAAGCGGCCATCGTTGCGCAGGCCGGACGAAAGGGTGCTGTTACGGTGGCCACCAACATGGCAGGCCGCGGCACTGACATCATGCTGGGTGGCAACGCCGAATTCACTGCGGTGGCCGACCTGGCCAAGCGCGGGCTGGACCCGGAAGAGAATTCCGAAGAGTACGAAGCCGCGTGGCCGGCTGCCCTGGAGGCGGCCAAGCAGTCCGTGAAGGACGAACACGAGGAAGTACTGAACCTCGGCGGGCTGTATGTCCTGGGAACTGAGCGGCACGAGTCCCGCCGCATCGACAACCAGCTCCGTGGCCGCTCCGGCCGCCAGGGCGACCCCGGCGAATCACGTTTCTACCTCTCCCTGACCGATGACCTGATGCGGCTCTTCAACTCCGGCGCGGCAGAACGGCTGATGAACAGTTCCGTCCCGGATGATGTGGCGTTGGAATCGAAACTGGTTTCCCGGGCCATCGCGTCTGCCCAGGGCCAGGTTGAAGGCCGCAACGCCGAGCAGCGCAAGAACGTCCTCAAGTACGACGACGTCCTGAACCGCCAGCGCGAAGCCATCTACGGTGACCGCCGCCGGATCCTCGAAGGTGACGACCTGCACGAGAAGGTCCAGTTCTTTGTGGAGGACACCATCACCGCCCTGATCGACTC
This sequence comes from Arthrobacter sp. Soil762, assembly GCF_001428335.1. Taxonomy (GTDB): domain Bacteria; phylum Actinomycetota; class Actinomycetes; order Actinomycetales; family Micrococcaceae; genus Arthrobacter. Next base: position 56,400 of record NZ_LMSG01000012.1, on the reverse strand, counting down.
CGCCACGGCCGAAGGCAATGGCGACGACTGGGACTACGCCCAGCTGTGGACCAACCTCAAGACGCTCTACCCCGTCAGTGTCACAGCGGAAGAGATCATCGAGGAAGCCGGCGGCAAGTCCAAGCTCACTGTTGAATTCCTCAAGGAGGAGCTGCTCTCCGACGCCCGCGTGGTCTACCAGACCCGGGAAGAGACCATCGGCGCCGAGAGCATGCGCGAGCTGGAACGCCGCGTGGTGCTCTCGGTCATCGGGCGCAAGTGGCAGGAACACCTGTACGAGATGGACTACCTCAAGGAAGGCATCGGCCTGCGCGCCATGGCACAGCGTGACCCGCTGGTGGAATACCAGCGCGAGGGCTTCGTTATGTTCCAGAGCATGATGGAGGCCATCCGCGAGGAAAGCGTCGGTTTCCTGTTCAACCTTGAAGTTGAGGTGACTCCGGCCCAGGATGTGGTGGTGCCCGACGCAGCAGGTGGCCACACCGAGCACGTTGAGCCGCAGATCCACGCTGCCGGACTGGAGGCGCCGGAGAAGCCGGCCCAGCTGCAGTACACGGCTCCCGGCGAAGACGGCGCATCCCAGACCCGGGTGGAGGGTCGTGTCTCTTCACGGTCCGGAAATCCCGCAAAGGCTGCAGCGCAGGACGCCACCAAGCGTCCGGCCAGGAAAAAGCGCCGCTGACAGCAGGGATCGAGACTGATCAGCCATAGGTCGGCACTGCAATAGATCGTCACTGAAATAGTTCGACACTGGAAGTGCCCGGAGCCTCAGCTCCGGGCACTTCTGCATTCGCGGGCCAGCGGTTCAGCCGACCATAAACTCGGTTACGCGCCAGACCTGCTTACTGCGCTCAAGTCGGACCGCTACAGCCCGCGCCCGGATGTCATCAACCACCACGGCGCTTGCCTCATAGATGCCCGGGGCGACCTCGCAGGCGCGGACTGAACGCACGATGGAGTTCTTGTGCAGCCGGGCCAGGGACGGCGAGGCAGAGCGCGACTGTTCGCGGCGGATCAAGGCCGCACGGTGCTGCAGCACGGCGAGGCACCGCGGATCCAGACGGCGGGCGAGCTGGTGGATCGGCCGGATGCCGGCGAGGACTTCCATGGCCGCCTGCACGGTACTGCGTGTGATCGCCAGGATTTCGGAGGCTTCGTCTGCCGCACGCAGCGGCACGACCGGCGCGGTAGTGGTGCGCGGAGGAACCTGGCGGACTGCTGCCGCGCCGCCCGGGTTGACCGTGGCGGAGCGGATTGGCGTAACTGCGTACATGTGATTCCCCTTAATCGTGAGCTGAATATCGGAACGTCGGTTAGGCCGTGGAAGGTGCTTTCAAAATCTGTCCGGGCAGCAGGACATGCGGGCTTTCGCCGATCCGGGATTTGTTGGCCTCGTACCAGCGGGGCCAGTGCAAGGCGACATCCACATCCGAAGCCGCCGGGCCCAAGTGGCGGGAGGCGATGTCCCAGAGTGTGTCGCCCGCCAGTACCGTGACCTCACTCAATGGCGCCGGTGGGCCCTGTTCCGCCCGGACGGGCTGGGCCGCCAGCAGGCCGGGGTCCGGGACCGGCGGGCTGGGACGCCAGTCTGGCCGGACCGCCGCCGCAGGAGCTTCGGTGGTCTGTCCTCCCGTGTCTGCGGGGTGTTTGCCCTCCGGTTCCTGGAGGTGCCGGTGGCCGCTTGTGGGAGACCACTGGGCCTGGATGGCTGCGCCGTGGACCGGTACGTCCTGGACCGCCACTTCCTGCGTGGGTACCCAGGCGGGTCCGGCCGGTGGGACGGCTGCGTGAGCCAGCGGTGCTGACAGCAGTTGCACCGACAGTGCGGCCACAGCGAGCCGGCGCATAAATGCCGGGCAGCACTGGCCGGCCCTGTCGGCGGCCCGCCGCCTGCCGCACCTGTCCAGGACGGCAGCCACTGACGCCAAAACCATCGAGAAGATCCACCACGCCACGATGGCCAGCCCGGCAGCGACAGCCACGGCACCAAGCAGGTCATCGAGGTCCGGGCCTTGCCGGCGTGCTGTGGACAGTTGCCATCGACCCACCATGCCCCCGCCGGCAACGCAGAGGAAGAATCCCAACAGGAGGATGGACGCCGCCATGACGGCGTCTGCGCGGAACCCACGTGCTGTAGCTGCCGTCATGATGTTCCTATCTCATGTTTGATGTTGTTTGATGCAGTTTGATGAATCTAGGTTCAGTTTGACGCAGCTGTGCTGGATTTGTCCAGAGACTGGAGTGAAGTTGTTGGTGAATTGACCGCGAACAAACCCGCACCCTACGCTTGGCCCCATGCGTTGGGATGCTCTGTTCAGTGATATGGAGGCACAGTTCGCCGAGGGCGAGCGGCTGGCCGTCGATGCCGAGATCTCTGAGCGGGCAAGAGCGGAAACGGCCTCCGTCGCTCTGGCTGACCGCTTGCGGGGTTCCCTGAACAGCCACGTGGCCGTGTACCTGGCGTGTGGGCGCGCCTTCGAAGGAACCCTGAGCCATGCCGGCGCCGATGCGCTGGTCCTGAACGAGTTGCGTCACCAGGTCCTGGTCCCGTACGGCGCGGTGGCGCGCTATGCGGGCCTTGGCCGCGGCTCCGTGGCCGAGACTTCGCAGGTGCGGCGCCGGATCGGATTGGCGCATGCGCTGCGGGGCCTGGCGCGGGACCGGGCCGAACTTGCAGTCACTCTGCGCCACGCGCCGGAAAGGGATACCGGGCTGGCCGGAGTCATCGACCGGGTGGGCAGTGACTTTTTGGATCTGGCGCTGGTCAGCCCCGGGGAGTCCCGGCGGGCATCACAGGTTCGGCAGGTAGCCACGATTCCGTTTGCGGCGCTGGGTGCCCTGCGGTCACGGAGTGCAGGGGAACTGTAGCCGCGGGCCGGAGTTTTTGTCCACCTAATGGGACTTTGCCGCCCGTTTGAGGCGATTATCTGGACAAGAACTCAGCGGACAAGCGGTTGCGAGGGCTGATTCGTAAAGCCAGAATCAGCCTTGCTTGGCTTTGGCTTCCTGGATCATGCGGCTGGCCTCGGCGTAACGCTCTTCGATGTATTGCTCCAGCATCTTTTCCTCGACGCGCCACTGCCCGCGCCCACCCACCTGGATGGCCTTCAGATCTCCGCTGCGGACCAGGGCATAGGCCGCCGGCGAGTTGATTTGCAGCTGTTCAGCAACATCGGCGAGAGTCAGGAATCTGGGCATAGCTCCATTTTGCCATTGAAGGCGTCATCTGGTGCGGTTATCCACAGTTTGATGTTGTTTGGTCTTTTGACTTTTGTTCCGGGGCCCATGCCGTAACAATGAGGTGTCCGGACGCAGCCAGCCGCCTGGACCGGAGCTAGGGGGAGAAGAGCATGAGCCACGATGCTGTTACTACAGGTGCCAGGCTGAAACCGCCGTCGTGGAAGGATCCCCGGCTGCTGGTTGGCGTGCTGCTGGTCCTGGCATCGGTGGTGGGAGTGATCTCGCTGGTTGGCAGCGCTGATCAGACCACCGAGGTTTACGCCGCCCGGGACTCCATTGCGGTGGGTGAGAAGCTGACCGCGGACAACGTGGTCCGGGCCAAGGTCCGCCTGGGTGAGACCGAACAGCATTACATCACCGTTGAAGCAGGGCTCCCCGACGGGTTGGTCGCAGTCCAAAGGATCGGCAAGAACCAATTGGTGCCCAAGGAAAGTCTGGCCACTGTGGATTCGTTGGACCGCAAGCCCGTGGCCGTGACCATTGAGGAAGCACTGCCGCCGCAGGCGGTTGCCGGGACCCGGGTGGACGTCTGGGTTGCCTTGCCGGATGCCCGCAACGGCTTCAGTGAGCCGAAGCTCCTGCTGCCCGGCGCGGAAATTGCACAGGTGACAGCCGGCTCCACGGCTTTGGGGTCCTCCCGCAATACGGTGCTGATGGTGCTGGTTGCCGACGGCCAGATGCCGGCCATCCTCGGCGCGCAGGCGAACCAGGCCAAGATTTCAGTGGTGTGGAACCCGGGCGGGGCCTCATGAGTATCCCCGTGGTTACCGTGGGCCAGGCCCGCGAGGACGTGGTGGGCGGGTTGGAGCGGCTCCACGGCCCCGTCACGGTGGTCCGACGCTGCACCGAACTGACGGAACTGCTGGCGGCCTGCCAAAGCGGCCTGGCGCGGGCCGCGGTTGTGGCCGACGGCTGCGAGGGCCTCACTGCTTCGCTCGTTGATCGGCTTGGTGCCGTGGGCGTGGCGATCATCGCCCTCACGGATGACGCCGACGAGGCTGCCAGGCTGCGCGGGATCGGTGTGGCCTCCGCACTGACCGGAGTAGAGTCCGCCGCCCTGGCCGGCAGGATTGCCGATGCCGTTGCCCAGCTGACAGGCACCGCCAAGGATGCGACGTTCGGGAGTGGGCTGGGGGATACCAGTGCTGCGCTGCGTCAGCGTCCTGTCGACCAGGCGGACGTGCCGCCGGCCTCCGGGGCGGGCAAGATCATTGCCGTGTGGGGTCCCGCCGGTTCACCCGGCCGGACCTTTGTGGCGGCCAACATTGCCGGGGAGCTGGCTGCGGATGGCAAGTCCGTGCTCCTCGTCGATGCCGATAGTTACGGCGCCAGCATCGCGGCAGTCCTTGGCCTGCTGGATGAATCTGCGGGGATCGCGCAGGCCTGCCGGCTTGGGGACCAGGGACTGCTCGACGCCGATGCATTGCTGAAGGTGGCCACACCTGTCACCACCAAGCTTGGAACTTTCCGGGTTCTGACCGGGATCACGCGGGCGGACAGGTGGACCGAATTGCGGGCAGCAGCCCTGTCGCTGGTGCTGGAACGCGCGAAGGAAGTTGCCGACGTCGTGGTTGTGGACACCGGCTTCTGCCTGGAGGCGGACGAGGAACTCAGCTTCGACACGATGGCTCCGCGCCGGAATGCCGCGACACTCCGAAGCTTGGAACTGGCGGACACCGTCTATGCGGTGGGGGCCGCCGATCCGGTGGGGGTTCCCCGGCTGGTCCGCGGACTGGCGGAGCTCGAGCTGGCAGTACCGCACGTGTCGCCTGTTGTGGTGATGAACAAGGTCCGGGCAGCGGCGGTGGGGAGATCCCCGGAACGCCAGCTGAAGGATGCGTGGGGGCGGTATGGCCCGTCGTCGCCGATTTCGGTTTTCCTGCCGGCGGACAGCCCCGTAGCTGACGCGGCGCTGCTGGGCGGCTTTCTGCTGCTCGAAACGGCGCCGGATTCCAAGCTCAGGCAGGCGATCGCCAAAATGGTTTGTGCACCTGTCCAGCGATCTTCCCGATCCTCTGTATTTTCTTCCACACCGAGGCTTCAGCGAAAGGGCTAGGCTCACCGTAGGAGCTGCAACGGTGCAGCATCAAACTTGTGATGGAGGCGTTTGTTGATGTCGTCTGGATCCAGCGTGGAGGATCAAGCCTTGGCTATTGGTGACCGGGAGGGGTTCCTGGCGGATTATTACCAGCATCTTGCCGAAGAGGATGCCCGGACCTATTCCCCGGAGGCGCTGGCCAGCCGGGCGGACACCCACCGCGGTGTCGCCGCGAACCGGCAGCCGGGCCAGGCGAAGGTTTCCATCGTCAACGAGAAGGACAGCAGCGTCGTCTATGTCGTCACGGACGATATGCCTTTCCTTGTTGACTCGGTCAACGCCGAGCTTGTGCGCCAGAACGCCGCCATCGGGCTTGTGCTTCATCCGCTGTTCGTGGTGACCCGGAACCGGGAAACGGGGCAGCTGGTTAAAGTTGACCGCGTACCCTCCCACATCGGTCTGTCCAGCGGTGATACGGCGGCGATGCCCATGCTGTCGCACCTCATCGCGCAGGGCGAAAACGCCTCCCACATGGAGTCGTGGATCGCCGTGGAAATCAACCGCGTCTCCGACGAGGCAAAGGCGTCGTTGCTGGACGGGTTGGACCGCATCCTGGGAGACGTGCGCGCCGCCGTCGAAGACTGGCCCAAGATGCGCAACAAGGCCCAACAGATTGCCGCGAGCCTGGACCAGGTGTCCCACCCAGCCCAGATTGCCGAACTGCGGCAGGCGCAGGATCTTCTGCGCTGGCTCGACGACGGCAACTTCACTTTCCTCGGTTACCGTGAGTACGACCTCGTTACCGTCGACGGTGAAGATGTACTGGAACTGCGTGAAGACAGCGGTCTCGGACTGCTCCGGGCTAAGCCGGGCGCTCCGCACATGCAGCACCTCACTGACGCCGGCCGAAAGAAGGCCCGTGAAAAGCGGGCACTGGTAATCACCAAGGCAAACTCACGGTCCACCGTCCACCGCCCCGCGTACCTTGACTACATCGGCGTGAAGAGTTTTGACGCGGCAGGCAACGTCAACGGCGAGCGCCGCTTCATCGGCCTGTTCGCAACCAGTGCCTACGCCGGATCCGTCCGGAACATCCCCGTCGTGCGCGAAAAAGTTGACGCCGTGCTGGGCAATGCCGGCTTCCCGCCGGACTCGCACTCCGGCAAGGACCTTTTGGGGATCCTGGAGACGTACCCCCGCGACGAGCTGTTCCAGATCGAGACCGAGGACCTGGCGGCCACAGCAACCGGCATCCAGAAATTGCAGGAGCGGCGGCGGACCCGGCTGTTCCTCCGGCCGGACATCTACGGCCGTTTTATGTCCGCGGTGGTCTACCTTCCGCGTGACCGGTACACCACCAATGTCAGGCTCCGCATCGAAGAAGAACTGCGCACCACGTTCCAGGCTGAGTCCATCGACTACGAGGCGCGGATGACCGAATCGGCGCTCGCCCGCGTGTTCTTTCGGATCCGCCTGCCCAAGGGCAGCGAGGTCAGCCACTTCAACGCCGATGAGCTTGAAGCGCGGCTGGTCCGGGCAGCCCGTTCGTGGAGTGAGGGCATCGCTGAAGTCCTGCGGGAACGCGGCGCCGATGAGCAGGCGAAGGAGCTCGCCGCGATCTGGTCGGAGGCTTTTCCGGCCGGCTACCGGGTGGATTACGAGGTCGAAGACGCTCTGGAGGACATCGCCCGTTTCGAGAAATACGGGGCTGAAGCCGAGCGCACAGCCGGTGCAAGGCAGGAACGGCCGGGCGTCCATGTGTACTTGCCCAAGGGTGCCGGTGAAGTCCTGGAAGAGGACGCCCGCGTCAAGCTGTACATGCTGGAGCCCAAGAGCCTGAGCCAGATCCTGCCGTTCTTCCACAACCTGGGACTCGAGGTGCTGGATGAGCGGCCCTTTGAGATCGAGACGGCTGACCAGCGGGACTTCTTCCTCTATGACCTCGGGCTGAAATACCCCGCCGGCATTGATCCGCTGGCCACGGGACAGCTGCTGGCTGACTCGTTCGGTGCGGCCGTATCCGGCGCCGTCGAGTCGGACAGTTTTGACCGGCTGGTGCTGCGTGAGGGGATGCAGTGGCGCCAGATCACGGTCCTGCGGGCCTACGCCCGGTACATGCGGCAGATGGGGAACACCAACTCGGTGGGCTTCATGGCGGACACTTTGCTCGCCAATCCCGCTGTCACCAAGGCCCTGACGGCCCTTTTCGCGGCCCGGTTCGATCCCGCCCTGAGCGGGACAGAGCGCCTCGCGGCGCAGCAAGAGGTCCGCGGCGAGCTGTCAGCTGCCATTGAAGAGGTTGCAACGCTCGACGCCGACCGTGTGCTGCGGACCTTGGCGAACCTGATCGAGGCGACCCTCCGCACCAACTACTACCAGTACAAGACGCACCTGAGCTTCAAGCTCGATCCTGCCCGGATTGAGGGCCTGCCGTTCCCGCGGCCGATGTTCGAAATCTGGGTCTACTCCCCGCGTGTTGAGGGCGTCCACCTTCGCTTCGGCAAGGTGGCCCGCGGCGGCCTGCGCTGGTCTGACCGGCGCGAGGATTTCCGGACGGAGATCCTTGGCCTGGTGAAGGCGCAGACCGTCAAGAACGCGGTCATCGTTCCCACCGGGGCCAAGGGCGGCTTCTTCGCCAAGCGGCTGCCCGATCCTGCCGCGGACCGTGCCGCCTGGATGGCGGAGGGTGTTGAAAGCTACAAGACGTTCATCCGGGGCCTCCTGGACCTCACTGACAACCTCGTCACCGGAGCTGGGGGCGAAACTGTAGTGCCGCCGTCGGACGTTGTCAGGCACGACGACGACGATTCCTACCTTGTGGTGGCGGCGGACAAGGGGACGGCCACGTTCTCGGACATCGCCAACGGGCTGGCCGCAGAATACGGGTTCTGGCTCGGTGACGCGTTCGCCTCCGGAGGTTCGGTGGGTTACGACCACAAGGCCATGGGCATCACGGCCCGTGGCGCCTGGGAGTCGGTCAAGCGCCACTTCAGCGAGCTCGACGTGGACACCCAGACGCAGCCGTTCAGCGTGGTGGGCGTGGGTGATATGTCCGGCGATGTATTCGGCAACGGCATGCTCCTGTCTAGGCATATCCGGCTGCTGGCAGCGTTCGACCACCGGCACATCTTCCTTGACCCCGCACCGGAAACGGAATCGTCGTTCGTGGAACGCCGGAGGCTGTTCGAACTGCCGCGGTCCTCGTGGGACGACTACGACAAATCCCTCATCAGCGAAGGCGGCGGCGTGTACGCCCGCCAAGCCAAGTCCATTCCGGTCTCGCGGCAGGTCAGGGCGGCCCTGGGCCTGCCCGAGGCGACCACCGAGCTCAGCCCGCCGGAGCTTCTCCGCGCCATCCTGCTCGCCCCCGCCGACCTGCTCTATAACGGCGGGATCGGAACGTACGTCAAGGCCAGCACCGAGTCCAACGCCTCCGTGGGTGACAAGGCCAACGACAGCATTCGCGTGGACGGCAAGGACCTGCGGGTCAAAGTGGTGGGCGAAGGAGGAAACCTGGGCATGACGCAGCGCGGCCGCATTGAAGCCGCCCTGCAGGGGGTCATCCTGAACACCGACGCGATCGACAACTCGGCCGGCGTCGACTGCTCCGACCATGAAGTGAACATCAAGATCTTTGTGGACCGGATGGTGGCTGCGGACAAACTGACCCCGGAGGAACGGGCAGGCTTCCTCGCCTCCATGACGGACGAGGTGGGTCGGCTGGTCCTCGAGGACAACGTGGACCAGAACATCCTGCTCCTGAATGACCGGATGCGGGTGGCCGAGTGGAGCCCCAGCTATGAGCGCCTGATGGACTGGCTGGAAAAGTCGGCGGACCTGAAGCGTGACCTTGAAGCGCTGCCCAGCACCGAAACCCTGCGGGAGCGCCTGAGCCAGGGGCAGGGGCTGACGTCACCGGAGCTTTCGGTGCTGGCGGCTTACGCGAAGATCGAGCTGGCCTCGGCGCTGCGTGACAGCGACCTCGCCGACGATCCGTGGTTCCGGGGGACGCTGCGGGCGTACTTCCCGCAGCAGCTGCGCGAACGGTTCGACGCCGAACTGGACACCCATCCGCTGCGGCGCGAGATCATTGCCACGGTGGTGGCCAACGACATGATCAACCTGGGCGGCATCACGTTCGCCTTCCGGACCATGGAGGAAACCTCGGCCACGGAAGTGGCTGTGGCCAAGTCATTTGTGGCGCTCCGCGAGATCTTCGACCTGAACACCATGGTGGGGGAGCTGAACAGCCTGCCGGCGTCGTTCCCCACAGAGCACTGGAGCACCGTCCACCTGGACATCCGCCGTCTGCTGGACCGCGCTGTCCGGTGGCTGCTGGCGCAGGGCGGCACGTCCCGGCCCATCGCAGACACCGTGGCCGAGTTCAAGCCGCTCCTGGACCCGATGCGGGCCCGGCTCCTGGACTACCTGCGTGGCGATGACCGTGACCGCGTTGCGGACTGGCTGGAGACCGCGCGTGCGTGGGAACTCCCGGAGGGGCTTGCCTTCCGGTGGGCCGAGCTCTTCGAGAGCTTTGTCCTGCTGGACATCGCCAAGATCGTGCATGCCCGTAAGGAGCCGGTGGAGGAGATCGCGGCGGTTTACTACACAGTGTTCAACCGCTTCCACGCTGACTCGCTGCTGGAACGGATCAGCAGCCTGCCACGCCAGGACAGGTGGCAGGCACTGGCCAGGGCCGCACTCCGGGATGACCTCTATTCCACCGTCTCGGACATGACGACGGCGGTACTCGAGTCGACGGCGTCCGGGGACTCCGCGGAGGACAGGCTGAAGGACTGGGAACGCCAGAATGCCGAGCAGCTGGGCAGGGCAAAGAGCATGTTTGACGAGGTCAACTCGCTCGAGGCCGACGACATGGCCTCACTGTCGGTAGCATTGAGGCTCTTGAGGTCAATCGTCCGACGCTAGGAATCCCGGCGTCGTAACTGGAGGTGCAGTGGCAATCTTTACGGACCCCATCAGGGAACACGCTGATTTCGGGCCGGGCGATGCCGAATGGCTGCACCTCCTGGTGGGCGACTGGCAGATGGTCGCTGACCTGGCGTTCGCCGACTTGGCGTTATGGTTCCCGCACCCGGATCACGGCTATGTGGCGCTGGCGCACGTCAGGCCGTCCACCACGCACACCGTGTTCCACGGCGACTTTGTGGGCGAGCCCATCCGGCAGGACCTGCAGCCGCTGGTGGACAAGGCCTGGAGCAGCCGTGCCATCGAGCGGTCCAGTGAGACCAACTGGAGCACTGACATGGCGTTGCGGGTGGAGGCTGTGCCGATGGTCCGCAATGGCCGCACCCTGGCTGTGGTGACCACTCACATGGACCTGTCCAGTTCCCGGATGCCGTCCCGCCTGGAGCTGACATACCGGCAGTGCGCCTATGATCTCCTCCGGATGGGAACGCTGGGGCTGTGGCCTGACTTTGCCTCGCCCACCGGTTCGCGCCGCGGCGCGCCTCGTGTGGGGGACGGCCTGATCAGGCTCGACGCCGAAGGAATTGTGCAGTACGCAAGTCCCAACGGGGTGTCGGCTTTCCGCCGGCTGGGCGACGGCGAGTCGCTGGAAGGCCGTTCCCTGGCCGAGGTGACCGCCGGCCTGCTGAAGGACCGGCGGCTGGTTGACGAGACGCTTCCGCTGGTGGTGACGGGGCGGATGCCGTGGCGTAGTGAGATTGAATCCCGTGGTGTGAGCCTGTCGCTGCGGGCCATCCCGCTGCGGGATGAGCAGCAGCGCTTTGGTGCGCTGGTGCTGTGCCGGGACGTGTCCGAACTGCGGCGCCGGGAGATGGAACTCGTTACCAAGGATGCGACCATCCGCGAGATCCATCACAGGGTTAAAAACAACCTGCAGACCGTTGCAGCCCTGCTGCGTATGCAGTCCCGCCGGATGGTCAGCGACGAGGCCAAGCAGGGCCTGGAGCAGGCGATGCGCCGCGTGGCCACCATCGCGCTGGTCCACGAGACTCTCTCACAGGGATTGGCGCAGAGTGTTGACTTCGACGAGCTGATCGGCCGCCAGTTCAGGCTTTCCGCAGAGGTCGCCTCGCCATCGCAGCAGGTCAAGACCGAGCGGTCCGGACTGTTTGGGGAACTGCCCAGCGACTTCGCCACCCCGCTGGCACTGGTCATCAATGAACTGGTGACCAACGCCGTCGAGCACGGGCTCGAAGGACGTACGGGCACCGTGTGGCTCATCGCGGACCGTTCCGAGGAGGAAGACGGCGAGGAACTGCTGACCGTCACGATTGCCGACGACGGTGTGGGACTGCCGGATACGCCGCACGTCGAGGGGCTGGGGCTGCAGATTGTCCGCACGCTGGTCACCAGTGAGCTGGGCGGCACCATCGCGTGGCACCCGCGCGACGGCGGCGGAACGGCTGTCCAGATCCGCCTGAGCCTGGCGGCTAGGTAGCCCGGGGACCTTGCCCGTGACTTAACGGCCGATGGCCGCAACCCGGAAGGGTTGCGGCCATCGTTGTGTGAGGCTGTTGGTGCTAGGCCTTAAGGACCGGGCCTAGGAGGCGCGGCGGGCGCGTGCGGCGCGGCGCTTAAGGGCGCGGCGTTCGTCTTCGCTCATTCCGCCCCAGACGCCGGCGTCCTGGCCGGACTCGAGAGCCCACTGGAGGCACGTGTCAACGACGGGGCAGCGGCGGCAAACGCTTTTGGCTTCCTCAATCTGGAGGAGGGCAGGCCCTGTGTTTCCTACGGGGAAAAACAGTTCCGGGTCCTTGTCGAGGCACGCCGCGCGGTTACGCCAATCCATGCTGATCAGTTGCTCCAATTCTGGGAAAAGCTCTTTGTGAAATAATTCACTAGTAGCTACAAAGGAAAAGGGCCCTGAGGGGCCCCCTTGGTCATCTCAGTCAAGCCTGTCATGTTAACGCTGTGTAAACAAGGGGTAATACCGCTTGAAATCCCCGGATAGCTGAGCGATACATCACACGGGCATTGCCGACCCCCGCCACTGTCCGACTATCTCCGGTAGGGTGCCAGTGTGTCAAGACCCCCCACGAACCCTGCAGATCCGTCGCCATCCACGCGCCCGCACGGCATTGTGGCGATAGCCCTTGTTGTTGCCGCCGAGGCCACCGCGCTATTGATTGCCGCCGCCTGGTACGGCTACGAACTCCTGACCGGTGCGCCGGTCCTGTCTTTTTGGGGAGCCGTATTTACTCTGGTCCTCTTGCTCGCTTTCTCGGCCTGGCTCTATTCGGTGGGGCACTTCCTCTTCCGTGGGCGCCGGTGGACGAGGGCAGCGGCGCTGGTAGCCCAGTTGTTCGTCCTTACTATCGGCGTCCCGACCCTTACCGGCGGCGTCATTTGGGCGGGGATCGCCATGGTGGTGCCGGCGCTTGCGGCCCTAGTGCTCCTGTTCGACAAACGCGTCATCAGCTACGCATCCCGGACAGGCGAATCGCCTCCGGCGTTCTAGGCACCACCGGCACTTTCGGCGGCCAATCCGTCCTTCGCCTGATCCGGCGGTACCCAGCCCAGCTGGACTGCGGTGGCGCGGCCGTTCTGGATGAGAACGCTCCGTCCCGGTGGCGGGTTGGGATCCGCCTCGAAGCGGACCCCAAAGAGGTCGCCGTCCATGAAGGTCCGGGGCGCGATCAGGATGCCGCAGCCCAGGTTGCGCGCCTGGAACGCCAGTGGGACCCGCTGGGCGAGTACCGGACTGTACCCCGCGGTCATCACCACCGTGATTCCGAGCGTGTTGAGCTCGGTGAGGTCGCGGGTGACGTCCTGCGGCAACAGGTCCGCATCGTCGACCAAGGCAACCGGGTTCCGCTCCAGACCGCCCGTGGTGGCTTGGCGCAGGATCCCGGACCAATAGGCACCCGGGTCGGTGTCCTGCTCCGGCATAAGCCACGGTCCTGCTTCAGGGTTGACCTTTGGCAGGAGCCGGAGGAAAGACGACTTGCCAGACGAAGGGCCGCCCAGCACGGCCAGCACTCCACCCGCAGGCGCCCGGACGGATATCGGTTCAAGTTCGTCGCCGCCCACGCCGATGCGGAGGACGCGCTGCCCCAGCGGGATCCTGCCTTTCAGTTCAGCCGGGATCTGAGGGGTAGCCCGGTTCAGGATCCGGGCCGCGGGAACCACGGCCGGCAGGGGCTCCACTCGGAATGGTCGACGCCGCAGGGAGGGCTCCGGTGCTTGGGCTACCCGCGGATCTGCGGCCGCAGCGCCGGCAGCCGTGTAGAACTGGCAGACTGTAGTTCTTCCACCCGACAGCGCGCCCACAGCGACGCCCCTTCCCACCGCGGGCGCTGTCGGAGGCAGTTTCGGCCAGGCAATCCGGCTGTCGTCGCTGGATCCGGTCGGGAAGTACACCCGGTTGGGTACGGCTGCGAAGAACCTGGAAGTGACCAGTTCCCGCTGTCCCGAGATGATCACCGTGATACCGGCCCGGTTTCCATCCCGGACAAGGTCGTGGAGAACGTCCTCAGCCCACGCCAACGGCCCGGCACGTAAGGCCGAGAGCCAGGATCCCCAGCCGGCGATCACGAGCACCAGCGGTATGTCGTCGCCAGCGGCGGGACGTCCCAGCCGGAGTGACTGCTCCCGTGCCAGACGCTCCAGGATGCGTACCGCACGGCGAAGCTCGTGCAGTCCTGCCGTGGCGCCCACCCGGCAGTGGGAAGCCAACCCCACGAACGAACTGTCCGGGTCCAGCACATACAAGTGGGATTCCCCGGCATGGGATGCCAAGCCGAGGACTGCCAGCCGGATGGCCTCGGGCACTCCTGATTCCGGTCCGCCAATAAGGGCCAGGTGTCCGTGGCCGGCAGGTTCCCAGATCAAGGGTGCGGTTCGCTGTTCGGCGGGCAGGTCCATCAGGCCGAGCGTCACGGACCAGCTGGTGGCACCGGCGTCGGCCTTGGTCCTGTCACTGGCGCCATCGTCGTCGTCAGCGTCGCCTTCTACGGTCCTGGCGGTAGGCGAGCCTGCAGGTTCGGGGAGGAGACAAGGGAGCGGTGCAGCCATTGGCTTCCGGATGGCCGGACGGTTCATGGTCTCCCACAACGCGGACATGGAAGCTATCAACGGGGCTGTTGCCTCGGCCGGAGTCGGTTCATCACCGGCGGATACGGAACCCCCCATCACTGCAGGGGCATCGATGTACTCGGAGGCCAACCATACCGAGATTCCGGCGGGTTCGGATCGGATGGCCCCGGCTGTCAGGGATCCGGCCTGGAACTCAAGCGGAGCCTCCGTTCCGCGGGCCAGATAAGCCCGGCCCGGAGTATCGACGCTGATCCCGGCCGCGGCTTTCGAATTGATGATGTCCACGGATTCCATCTCCGACTGGACGCGCAACGCGATGCTGGTGGTGACGTTGGCGCGGATGTCAGCCGTCAGCGCGCCCTGGGGCCGTTGTGTGGCCATGATCAGGTGGATGCCCAGGGAACGGCCGATGGCGGCGATCCTCATCAATTCCCGCAGTGATTCGGGGGCATCCTCCACCAGCATCCGGAATTCATCTATGACAATCACAAGATGGGGGAGCGGCGACGCGCGGCCCGCCGACGTTGCCCGGAATGACGTCAGGTCCGGCGCCTGAACTGCCGCAAGGCGCTCTTCCCGGAATCTGATCTCGGCGCGGAGGGACTGCAGGGCGCGTTCGAGCTCATGGCTGCTCAGGTCGGTGAGCATACCCACACAGTGCGGGAGCTCGGTCAGGGGTCCAAGTCCGGAGCCGCCCTTGAAATCCACAAAGAGGAAGTTGATGCGGTCCGGCGCGTAGCTGAGGGCGAGAGCAACAGTGAGGCTGCGCAGGAGTTCGGATTTTCCTGAGCCAGTGGTCCCGGCGACCAGCAGGTGGGGTCCGTCGTTTTGGAGATCGAGTGTCCGGACACCCTCAAGACCGCGCCCTATGGGAACGGCAAGCCCGGGCAAGCTGCTGTTTGCTGACCATCGCCTGGATGTTTCGGGCGTGGAGTGGGGGAGCAGCTCTGCGAGCCGGCAGGACGTGGGGATGGACCGTCCCGCACCGACGGGCTGGTTTGCCTCCCGCGCCATGCGGTGGCAAAACCTGTTGAAGACGTCAACGGGCGCCAGATCAGGAGCGAATCGGATGCTGTCATCACTGTCATTGAACACAGACGAGCGTTCACCGAGTTTCACGTCAGCATTCGTCAGCGCGGACCCGCCTTCGGGGGCATGGATGACCTGCCACCCGTGTTCCAAGGCCGTTGCTGTGATCCTGGCCGAGGACTCCTTGCCGTCCAAAAGCAGGAGCACGCCGTGTCCATGAGCAGGTCCGAAGCCTCGCTTAAGCAGGGTCCCGAGAGTACTTGAGTTACTGGAAAGGGTGACGCCGTCCAGATACCGTGCGGCCAGGGGGAGCTGCTCCGCCTTGCCATGGATGACCACCCGGGTATTCCGGCCAAGCGGATAACCGGCAAGCTGCATCAGGAGTGCGCGCACCAGCCCGTCGACGGCGGCGCGTGGCCCGCGGATGGTGGTGAGGGGTCGGGCTGGACTCAACGTTAGTGGCAGCATGCCGGCTGAAGGGACAGAGCGGCCCGGATCCGTGGGCTCGAACCGGAGGCTGGCCGGCTGGATCGCCTGGCCCAGCCGCAGCCAGATGCCCTCGTTGGTGCGCGGCCCGGCACGGTCCCTCCCTGTTGTATCCCCGATGGTCAGGTCCGAGAGCGGCGGCGCGGCCCGCCGTCGTCGTTCCTGGTCATGGGTGACAGCGGCACTGACCGCGGCAGCGAGTTCTCGGCGTTGCCGGCGTCCACCGATCACCGGCACCAGGATGGAGATTGCGGAGACGGCGGTGAAGGCCAGGAACATCCACATTCCGGTTATGACGGCAAGGCCCACGCCGATGACCAATGGGAGCACAGCAGCCAGGAGCAGGGCCGCGCGATTCGTTGGATCGTCGCGGCGGCTGACAACCAGCGGCTCGTGGACATCCATCCCCGCGTCGGCCAGTCCGTCACCGGCAAGCTCGAGGAACACCAACGCCATGGTGGAGTTGCCGCAACGAATGCTGGAGCCGGTCGAAATCTCGGCATTCCGCACGCGCTCTCCGTCCACGTCGGTGCCGTTGGCACTGTCCAGATCAATAATCGTGATGGCAGTTTCAGTGACAACCAGGCGCGCGTGGGTGCGGGAAAGGTCTGCGTCGGGGATGAGTATGTCGGCATTGCTGCGGCCGATGGTGTAAGTGCCCCGCCGCAGCGGCACAACTGTCCCCGCGCCGGCACCGCTGTGGACTGCCAATGCCAGTGACGCCGGAGGTTCGGAGGTGCGCTGCCGCGACCTGCGCGCCGTCAGGTCCGCCCCGTCGACGAGCGTGGCTCCATTGACCAGAGGAGGCTGTCCGAGCCTGAGGTCAGCGACGTGTTGGCCGGCGACAGACACAATCCCGGTCCCGAAGCTTGCCCTCAGCGCGGCCTGCAGTTCCGCACCGGCAGCCCCGTGCGGACCCTCGATGGTCAGCTCCACGGGTGGTTCCTGGAGAGCTGCGCCCGGGCTCCGAACGAGTGTGCAGTGCAGCGGCATGATGTGAAGTCCTAACGGTCAGCTTGTCTCTAAGCTAGCCATCAGGGTGGAGCGTGTCGCGGGGGTGATGCCCGTATGTGGATAAGGACTGAGCTGGCGGATTAGTAGGTCACGATGGGGTCTCGGGTAGGCTGGAACAGCAGACAATGCACTGCGTTGTGCTGCCCTCACTCGAAACTGGAGATTTTGTGACCGCTGACCTCGTCATCGTAGGGTCGGGCTTTTTCGGCCTGACAATCGCAGAACAGGCCGCCACTGAGCTCGGCTTGAAGGTGGTTGTCCTCGACCGCCGCCACCACATTGGTGGGAACGCGTACAGCGAAAAGGAAGAGCAGACCGGGATCGAAGTGCACCGCTACGGCGCGCACCTGTTCCACACGTCGAACGAGCGCGTGTGGGAGTACGTGAACCGGTTTACCACCTTCACGAACTATGTCCACAAGGTCTATGGCGTGCACAAGGGCGAGGTCTACTCCCTGCCCATCAACCTGGCCACCATCAACCAGTTCTTCCGAGCCAACCTGACACCAGGTCAGGCGCAGGCACTGATTCAGGACCAGGCCGGCGAGCTCGCCGGAACCGATCCGCAGAACCTGAACGACAAAGGCATCCAGCTCATCGGACGGCCGCTCTATGAGGCGTTCATCAAGCACTACACCGGCAAGCAGTGGCAGACCGATCCCAAGGACCTGCCGGCCGGCATAATCTCCCGTCTCCCGGTGCGTTACAACTACGACAACCGGTACTTCAACGACAAGTACGAGGGCCTGCCGACCAACGGCTACACTGCCTGGATCGAAAAGATGGCGGAACACCCGAACATCGAAGTCCGGCTGAACGCCGACTTCTTCGACGAGTCGCACGAGTACAGCAAAACCAAGGTTGTCGGGAACATCCCCGTGATCTACACGGGTCCGGTGGACCGTTACTTCGACTTCGCAGAGGGCGACCTCTCGTGGCGCACGATCGATTTCGAAAAGGAAGTGCTCGACGTCGGCGATTTCCAGGGAACATCGGTGGTCAACTACAACGACGCCGATGTGGCGTACACGCGTATCATCGAGCCTCGCCACTTCCACCCCGAACGCGACTACCAGACGGAAAAGACCGTCATCATGCGCGAATTCTCCCGTGCCGCAGAAAAGGGCGACGAGCCCTATTACCCGATCAACACGGCCACGGACCGGGAACGCCTTCTCAAGTACCGCGACCTTGCTTCAGCCGAGAAGGACGTGCTCTTCGGCGGACGGCTGGGCACTTACAAATACCTCGATATGCACATGGCCATCGGCTCGGCCCTGACCATGTTCGACAACCAGATCCGGCCGCACTTTGAAGGCGGCGCCAAGCTTGAAAGTGGAGGAGTGGACGCATGAGCGAGACGGCATCGGCGAACACATGGTCAACTTTGCAGCGCGTGATACTACCGTCGGGCGACCAGATGGACACTGTTTCGCTGTACGTTGATGCCGGAACGGCCAGCGGGATCAGGCTTCGGGAGAATGACGAACTGGCCCGCACCCCCAAGCTCCCGGAACAGAAGCTGCAGATGTTCAGCTCCGGCAGCCGTGAGGCGCACTTCGAGGACCTGCTGACGAGGCAGTCGATGCGTGTCCGTTCGGGTGAGCAGATGTCGTTTGGCACCTACTTCAACGCCTTCCCTGCCAGCTACTGGAAGCGCTGGACCTCCGTCCGGGACGTACGCCTTGTCGTCCGCACCAGCGGCGCCGGAACTGTCACCGTATACAAATCCAATGCGCGCGGGTCGGTTCAGCGCGTTGACGGCAAACATGTCGACGGAGACGCAACGTCTGTCTTTGATCTCACGTTGAAGCCGTTCGGAGACGGCGGCTGGTACTGGTTTGATCTGGCCGCAAGTTCCGGAGAGCTCCTGTTGGAGAACGGTGAGTGGCAGGCCGAGACCAGCCTCGAATCCAAAGGCCAGGTCACTCTGCAGATCACCACGATGAACAAGCCTGATTTCTGCCTGAACAACGCCCGCATCCTCGCAGAGAATCCTGATGTCCTTGAGAACGTCAAGGAGATCCTGATCGTGGACCAGGGGACACAAAAGGTCGAGGCACAGGATGGCTTCGCAGCCGTCAAGGAATCGTTGGGCGGAAAACTCAGGGTCATTAACCAAGCAAACCTTGGAGGATCCGGTGGCTTCGCGCGCGGGATGTATGAGTCCGTGGAGAATGGCAGCGACTACGTACTGCTGCTTGACGACGACATTGTGGTGGAGCCGGAAAGCATCGTTCGGCTGCTGACCTTCGCCGACCACTGCAAAAAGCCGACCATTGTTGGCGGGCACATGTTCGACCTCTACA
Organism: Arthrobacter sp. Soil762; assembly: GCF_001428335.1. Taxonomy (GTDB): domain Bacteria; phylum Actinomycetota; class Actinomycetes; order Actinomycetales; family Micrococcaceae; genus Arthrobacter. The sequence goes on along the minus strand of NZ_LMSG01000012.1, from coordinate 37,260 downwards.
ACCGAAGTGTGCTCCACACATTCGGCGAGGTTGTTGATCCGTTCCGGATCGTCCCGGCCTTGCCCCACGCGGACATGGAAGTACGCCACGACTTCAGCATCGCAAACCTCCGCCAAACGGCTTGGCTGCACCGGCGAGTGGATGTGGACTACAACGGCTGGTGGATGTGCCTGATTCCCACCGAGGTCATCCGGGAGATCGGCCTTTCACTGCCCCTCTTCATTAAATGGGACGACGCCGAATATGGGCTTCGCGCGCGGGAGGCCGGATTCGCCACTGTGTCCCTTCCCGGCGCCGCGGTGTGGCATGTTTCATGGATCGACAAGGACGACCTGGTGGGATGGCAGGCGTACTTCCACGAACGCAACCGCCTGATCACCACCCTGATCCACAGCCCCTATCCCAAGGGTGGGCGAGTACTGCGGGAATCGGTTCAGTCAGATGTAAAGCACCTGGTATCGATGCAGTACTTCACCGAACACGGGCGCATCGAGGCCTTGAAAGACCTCTTCAAGGGGCCCGAGGACCTCCACCGGGTACTCGGCACTAAGCTACCGGAAATCAACGCGCTGAAGGCTTCCTATCCCGACGCCCAGCTGAAGGACGACGTTGATGACTTCCCTGCTCCGAAACTGGGGCGCGGACCGATGGGAGGCACCCTCGTCGGGATGCCCAGCAAGAAGGACCTGATCCCGTGGGGCATCAAGACTGTTGCGCGGCAGCTGATCAAGGCGCCGGGTCCGGAAAGTGCCGAGCGGCCCCAGGGATATCTCGCCCACCGGGACAACCGTTGGTTCAGGGTTGCTCACTACGACAGCGTGGTGGTCTCCAACGCCGAAGGAACGGGCGCTTCGTGGTACCAGCGCGACCCGAAAAAGCTGAAATCGATGCTGACAGAAGCCACCCGCCTGCATGTAAGGCTTTTCCACGAGTGGGATCGGCTGGCCGTGCAGTACCGCAACGCCGTTGCCGAGGTCAGCTCTATGGAGTCGTGGAAGAAGACCTTCGATGCTGCGTCGGAGGATTCAAAGTAGATGTACGGCACCACTGACGAAATGATCCGCCCCGGCCAAGGGCGCGGCCTGCTTGACGTCTATGACCACCGGTTCCTGCTCAAGCTGCTAGTGCGGAAGGAAATCAAGGTCCGCTATCGCGGATCGGTCTTGGGATTGTTGTGGTCTTACGTTAAACCACTGATGCAGTTCCTCATCTACTTCGTGGCTCTTGGGATCTTCCTGAATCTGCAGCGCGGAACGCCCAACTACGCGATTTATCTGTTTGCCGGCATCGTGCTGGTGAACTTCTTTACCGAGTCCCTGGGCAACGCCACCAGATCCATCGTGGATAACCGGGATCTCATCAGAAAGATTTACCTTCCTCGTGAGCTGTTTCCGGTGGCCACGGTCTGGGTGTCGGCAGCGCACTTCCTGCCACAAATCGTTGTACTCATCGGGGCATGTTTGATGGCAGGGTGGACCCCCAGCGTCCTTCAACTGGCGGCAGCCGTGTTGGCCTTTGTCTTGGTTTCAATTCTGGCCACCGGACTGGGCCTCCTGTTCAGCGCCGCCAATGTCTACTTCCGTGACTCGGAGAACATCGTTGACATGATCCTCATGGTGGTCACATGGGCTTCGCCGGTGCTCTACGTCTGGACGATGGTTCAGAACGTCATGGGCCCCTGGTACTGGCTGTATCAGCTGAATCCCATGACCGTCGCCGTGGAAATCTTCCACTGGGCATTTTGGTTCCCAACACTGAAGGAAGACCAGCTGGGGCTCGCCTCGATGCCCCCGGACCTCATGACGGTCTGGCTTCCCGTCGCCTTCCTTATTTCTTTGGCCGTGTTGTTCGTAGGGCAACTGACCTTCCGCCACGCGGCCGTCCATTTCGCTCAGGAGCTGTGACGTGAGTGCACTCGGCAATATAGCCATCAGTTGTAGTGGGCTGCGCAAGCAGTTCATACTCCGCCACACGCGCTCCATGAAGGAAGCTGTCGTCTGGCTGGTCAAGGGGCGCAAGGGTGACCTATCCAAGAAGTTCATGGCACTGACGGATGTCTCTCTGGAAGTGAAACAGGGGGAGACTGTGGCCCTGTTGGGGCTGAACGGCTCCGGGAAGTCCACTCTCCTGAAACTGATCTCGGGAGTCCTTCAGCCCGACGGCGGCACCGTCTACACCCGAGGGCGTGTTGCCGGCCTCATTGAAGTCGGTGCGGGGTTTCACCACGACCTCAGTGGGCGGGACAATGTCTACCTCAACGGTGCGATTCTGGGCATGACCGAGAAGCAGATCGACGAGATGTTCGATTCCATCGTTGAATTCTCGGAGATCGGCGAGTTCATCGATACCGAGGTCAAGTTTTACTCCTCAGGCATGTATCTTCGGCTGGCATTCTCCATTGCCGTACACACGGACCCGGAGGTGTTCCTCATTGACGAAATCCTGGCGGTGGGGGATGAGCCCTTCCAGCGGAAGTGTATCGCCAAGATCAAGGAACTCTCGGCCAAAGGCAAAACGCTCTTTGTTGTCAGCCACGACCTGGATTTGGTGTCGACTGTTTGCGAGCGGGGGATTCTCCTCGAACAAGGCCGAGTCATCATGGACGGCGAAGTGCACGAGGTTGTGGCCGAGCTGCGGAGCCGTACGGCCGCCTGAGCGGCACGCCTCTGTTGAAGTAAAGTTACCTAGTCCCGTCCAGCGCAGTCGACCTTCGCTGGTGTCCATTTAACGAGTACTTGAGAGTGGTGTTTCCGTGTCCTGGTGGCAGTCATTGCCAGTGATTCTTCTTGCCGTGCTGGTGTTCATCGTGCCTGGCTTGATTCTGTCTCTGGCCATCCGGATTCGAGGCGTCAATTCGGTGCTCCTTGCGCCGGCTTTTACAGTCGGAATTACAGGCTTTCTAGCGGCCGTTTTTCCGTTCCTGGGAATCTCCTGGGGTCCAGTGAGTCTCCTGCTTGGGGTGCTGGTAGTCGCCGCCGTGGCGTGGGGTATCAGATACCTAGTGATCCGAAAGCGGCCTGATCCTGAAATTGATTCGCCGCCACGATCTTTATGCGTGGTCGTCGGTTTTGGGGCACTCGCGGCGGCTCTTGTAATTGGGCTCCAGATGGCGACGGCTATGATTTCTCCGGACTCGATCTCGCAAACGTACGATAACGTGTTCCATCTCAACGCCGTGCGTTGGGCAATGGAGACGCGAGACGCATCTCCGCTGAACCTTGGCGCCCTCACCGGAATCAGCGCTTACCCTGCTGGTTGGCACGGCCTGGTGGCCATTATTTGCGAGTTGAGTGGATCAACAATTCCGGTGGCGGTCAACGCTACGAACCTCGCCATCGGTGCGGTCGTCTGGCCGCTCGGGTGCCTTTACATGGTTCAATCGGTGGCCGGACATCGTATAAGCGTTGCAATCTTCTCGTTCATTTTCGCGGCAGGTTTTTCAACCTTCCCCATGTTGATGATCGATTGGGGCGTGCTGTACCCCAATTTACTGTCGATCTCAGTACTCCCTGCGGCCCTTGGACTCGCTTTTACAGCCATGGGCTTAGGCCACCATTACCGGCCGAACTCTCTAGTGGCCTGGCTCAGCCTGGGCGTCGTAGTTGCGGGTGTTGCGCTAGCTCATCCCAGTACGTTCATGGCCTTCCTGGCCTTCAGCGTGCCGGCAATCGTTGCTGTTTACTACTTAAACGTCCGAGGGTCATGGCCACCGCGGTCCCCCTCCAACAGGCGGCGCGTCGTCGTTCTTTCGCTGGCGTTATTGGCCGGGTTTGTTGGTCTCACCATTCTGTGGGGGTATCTACGCCCGCCCGCCGACGCAGCCACTTGGGGGGTTGTCGAAACTCCGCCTCAGGCCATCGGTGAGTTGCTGTTCAACGCGCCCCTTGGCCGTCCGACTCTTGGCGTCCTTAGCCTTTGCCTTGCCGTTGGTCTGATCCGACTTTGGGTGGACAAATCTCGAAGGTGGCTTATTGGAATGTACTGGGTCGGGGCCTTGTTCTTTTTCCTCGCCGCAGGGTTCAATGCGGAGCCGAGATGGTTTGTAACAGGAGTATGGTACTTTGACAGCTACCGCTTGGCAGCGCTCCTTCCGGTCGTTACCATCGGCCCGTCTGTGATCGGAGCCGTCTATCTCGAAGACATTTTGCGACGGCGACTCGCAAAGATCCCGGATTCAGTGCCGGCCCGGTATGGCCGAATTGCTAAATCGATGACGTCCCGCAGGGCTTTTGCAATGCTCGCAGTGCCAGCTCTTGCGGTGATCGTCTTAGTTGCCCAGTTGGGGCCTGTTAGTTTCGCCGTAGAACGGGCACATTGGCAGTATAAGAACAGCGAACACTCTGGGCTCCTGTCACCGGATGAGAGGAGACTATTAGCGCGCCTGCCCGGCATCGTCGAATCCGGCGCCACCATTGCCGGTCTCCCGAGCAGCGGCACGTCGCTTGCATATGCGTTGTCGGACAGAGCTGTCATACAGCCCCACATCCTCACGACGCATGGCTCTGATGTAGACGTGATCAACGCCGGCTTAAAGGATGCCGCAACTTTTCCTTCGGTCTGTGAATCAGTCCGCAAGTTGAATGTTAGATATGTTCTGGATTTTGGAACCCGGACGGTCACAGGAACGCTAGCTGGCTATGGCGGTGTAATGGATCTAGAACCGAACGAGAGTCTAAAGCTCATCGATTCGGAAGGTCCTAGTGCGCGCTTGTTCCGAGTCACAGCATGCTGGGAGTGACGTAGCGTTTCAGCGTCATGCCGTTGGGCATCCGTGGGCCTTTCATGATTGCAGATAGCTTTCCATTGCTCGGCGAAAATACTTCGCTTAGGCCATGGTGTCCATGATTTCTCCGGAGAGTTGTTTCCTTGTGAATTGGGCGCTCAAGGACTCGATCAAGCCGTTTGCCGGGGTGATCCTGGGTCGGTGAATGCGGTGTCGACGCCCGCGGTGTCGCACCAAATCGACCCGTGCAGCGGGTGAATTCCGGCCCGCTATCACGTCTGACATAGGTCGGGGGATGCAGGCTCGGCCATACTGTTCTCCCAGCACCGCCGCCGATACGTCCGACCCTTTGAACGACCGGCGCGGGATGATGGCCATCGCGGTGCGCGTGTAGGCATCGATGTGGTTACAGAACCGGAGCGTGCGGCCCTCAGGAGGTCACTTCGGACTGCATGTCTAAGGTGACCACATGCCTCGGGTACTCGGCCGCGAGGCGGTTCTGTTCCCCGGCGCCGAGCCCGGTGCGTCGCTTCGTCCGCGCTCTGAGTTTGCAGATCAGACCTTCATCGCGCCAGAGCCGGCGGATCCCCTACCCGTTCAGTGCCACCAGGCCGTCCGAGCCGGGCTGGGCCAGCGGGCCTTCCTTGAGGATGTCGATGGCCAATCATTCTCCGCCACCAGGCGCTTGACGGTGGCGTTCTCCGCTTTCAGCTCCTTGGTCCGTTTGGACACCTCCACGTTCTGCAAGTCCTTGCACCCACGGACCCACAATGTGATGTGTTGTGCCTAATCAGAAGTTGTTCCAAGCCCACGGCTGACTGGGTTACTCTTCTGTGATCGTTCCCAGAAGTGATTTGAGTTCGTCCCAGGTGCCGACGTTGCATGAGTTGTCGCGTCGGAAATTGGTCCGGACTGCCTCGCCGTTGATCTCGCCGAAAACATCAGCGATGTTCTGCTGATCGACGGCATGGCATTCTTCGCTGGTCTCGGCGGATTTGTAGTCAAGGAGACTCGGTTTTCTGGCCAAAACACTGCACGCTTGGTCCGCATCGGGGAAATCTGTCCCGTCTACAGCTGAAGCTCCAACACAGACAAGGTGGCGTGTCGCTTGGGCGGCAGCGTTTCCTTTGAGAGTGGTCACTGTTAGCCGCACGTTTGGTTCCTTGGCCGATGCTGGATATGTGGGGCTGCTGGTTTGAGTAGGTTGAAGAGTGGGTGTCGGCGAATCTCTGGGGGATGAATCCGCGATGCTGCAGGCGCTGAGTGCTATAGCGGCAGTGGCTATCGAAAGCATGACTTTGAGGGGGGTTCGCATGAAGCTCCTTGGCTGAACGGCAACCTTCACGATACTGGATCTGCCGCAAGGCAGTTGTAATCTCTGTTTGTCGGACCCTCTGTGGATTCCCTTGGCCGGCGTGCCAACCTTGTTCTTTCGCATTCCATCCTGATGTTCGAGAGCAACGATGCCCACATCATGGCTCCTAAGCGATGCGAATCGACCGGTACGCAAGGGAAAGCACGTGACAGTTCGATAGTAGGGTCGACCGGATTTGAGACTGAGAGAGCGTTCCACAAGCGTGTTCAGCGGGCTCACCTTATTGAGGCTTCGTCAGTTGGTGCGAACAGGAAATGATTGGTCAGGCGTCCAGGAGTTCCAAAAGGTAGGCGCCGTAGCCGCTTTTCACCAAGGGCTCTGCTCGCTGGCGGAGGTCGTTGTCGGAAAGGAAGCCCAGCCGCCACGCGATTTCCTCAGGAGCGCCGATCTTTTGACCCTGCCGGGTTTCTACCGTTCGGATAAAATTCGAAGCGTCGCTGAGGTCGTTGAAGGTTCCGGTGTCCAGCCACGCAGTGCCGCGGGGAAGGATCTCCACCTGAAGGTCGCCGCGCTCTAGATACACCTTGTTAATGTCGGTGATTTCCAACTCTCCGCGTGGGGAGGGCTTGAGCTTCCTCGCAATGTCGATGACGTCGTTATCGTAGAAATACAGGCCCGGGACAGCGTAGTGGCTGCGGGGGTTTGCTGGCTTTTCCTCAAGCGAGAGCGCCTTGCCATCCGCGTCAAACTCCACCACGCCGTAGGCAGATGGATCCTTGACCCAGTAGCCAAAGACGGCACCGCCCTGGATGTTGGCGTGCCGTCGCAGCTGCGTGCCCATGCCCTGCCCATAGAAAATGTTGTCACCCAAGACCAGGGCAACGGTGTCATCGCCGATGTGATCTGCGCCAAGAATGAAGGCTTGAGCCAGGCCGTCCGGGTTGGGCTGCTGAACATAGGTGAGGTTTACGCCGAACTGCGAACCGTCACCCAACAGTCGCTTGAACTGGTCCGCGTCGTGGGGCGTCGTAATGATCAGGATGTCGCGGATGCCCGCCAGGATCAATGTAGATAGAGGGTAATAGATCATTGGCTTGTCGTAAACCGGGACTAGTTGCTTGCTGATGCCAAGGGTGATGGGGTGAAGCCGTGATCCGGTGCCCCCGGCTAGGATGATTCCGCGCATGCGTCCATCATTGTCGCAGCCTTGGCGCGAGGCAAACCGGGACGGTAACGTCCGCGAGGTAGAATAGCGTGTCGCCGCCAATTCCAATCAGCCGAACCCGGAGCCCGCGTGTCATCAAAAAAAGCCCGTTCAGGACTCATCGTGGGCCGACCACTTGATCCACGGAACAACAGCCTTAATCTCATCAGACTGATATTGGCCCTCGCCGTGTTGGTCCACCACAGTTGGCCGTTATCCGGAACTCCGGACGAACCAATCTTCGCTGGCGACACGTTGGGCGGCTGGGCCGTCTCAGGATTCTTCGTCATCAGTGGTTACCTAATTACCGGCAGCAGGTTCAGCCATGGACTCGGAGACTATTTGGTGCACCGCGTTGCACGGATCATGCCCGCGTTCATCGTCTGCCTGGTCATCATGGTCGTCTTCTTTGGTCCCATCGGTTACGTTGCGGCCAAAGGCAGTCTTGCAGGGTATTTCGGAACGGCAACGTCGCCGCTGAATTTCGTCATTTCAAACCTGACATTGAAAATGAACCACTATGACATCGCAGGGACGCCTTTGAATGTCCCGTACGCAGGGGCTTGGAATGGTTCCCTATGGAGTCTCTACTATGAGTTCCTTTGCTACCTAGTGGTGGCGGTCATTGGCTGCTTTGCGATTTTCCGCAAGTCGCCCTGGTTTATCACGGTGTTCTTCGCTGTCTCGGTACTGGCCCAGGCGAACATTGAATTCATCAACAAATACACCGACGGAAACTTCGATGTGGTGCTGCTCCTCAAACTTTTGCCGTTCTTTCTCGGTGGCGCTGTGGTCTTTGCATGGAAATCCAGAATCGGGATTCACTGGGCACCCGCGGTGGCCAGCCTCCTTGTTGCGATCCTGATGGTGTCTGTCTTCCCCTCCTGGGGCGGACAGGCGTCCGGTGCCCTGATTGCCTACGGCACGCTCTGGATCTCCTCGAGACTCCCGCAGCCCAAGGTTATTGCCAAGAACGATATTTCCTACGGTGTCTACATTTACGCTTTCGCGTTCCAGCAGCTGTTGGCTGTCTTTGGTGCACACCATATGGGCCTTGTCTTATTCTCCCTGTCCGCCGCTGCCCTCACGATCCCCACGGCCATCGCGAGCTGGCTGCTGATTGAGCGGCCGGTCATGCGCCGAGTCCGCCGGAACGACCATGGCGCTAAGCCTGTGGCGGCAGAGACGGGCGCCCTGGCGCCGCCCACGCGCAAGCTGGCCCAGGATGCGGTTGCCGTCCATACGTCTTCGTGACCGCGTTGGAAACTCGACGGAAAGCGGGCGCGGGCGGACTTCGGGGACGCTGGCGTGTCGGCGGCTTGTTCTATGCCCAGCCGAATCGAACTGAGCTTGCGGCCATCCTGAGGGGCGTGGCAGCAGGGGCGATCGTGGCCGCCGTCGTGATCGCCCTGCGGCTTAGCGGCTTCCTGACCGCCGGGTGGGCCATAGCACTGCTGCTGGCCTGCCTAGTGGCATTACCCTCCGCCCGGACATTCTCCGGCCGCGTGACGCTTTCCCTCAGCATTTTGCTGGGCCTGGTGCCGCTGCTGTGGTGGATTCCCTCGGGGTTCGGTGCGTTGGGCCGCGGGACACTGGTGCTCGCCACTGTGCTCGGGGCTGTCGCATTTGTGGTGGCGAGAGGCTTCCCATCGGGCGCGCGTAGGCTCGTTCCGGAATTCACTTGGCTCGATGCACTTCCGATAATCGCTGCAGCCCTGTCCGTCTGGGTCCATTTCCGACTTCTGTCGGTTCGCGCTTATGACAAGGCCCTGAGTCTGCTAACCATGAACTGGGACAACGCCTCCCACTTCGATATCTTCCACATGCAGAGGGTCTACGGCCAGGTTATTCCGTTGCTTGGAGCCTCTCCGGATGGAAGCGGCTGGTCCTTCAAAGATTACCCGCAGGGCTTCCACGGCATTGTGGCCATTTTCGCCGAGCTAACATCCTCCAAAGCCGCCGGGACGGCCGCCTCAGAGTTGGTCAACTATGCCAACGGCAGCGCACTGGTTTCAGTTCTGGTGGTTGTGATGGTTCTTGCAGCCCTCGCCGCCGTACGCGCATTCCGACGCCGGCCCGTCATCGCATTCCCAGCGTTGATGCTCGTGGCCGCAGGCTGGATTTTCGGTCCGGGATCTTCGGCATCCCTCCATGGCTTCCCCAATTTTTTCCTGGCCGTCGGGCTGGCATCGGTGGCCATCGTCCTCGCCACCGGCATGGACAGACCCCTCCGATCGGCCCCGCTGCTTTCCTTCGTGGCCTGCGCAGTGGGCGTGGCCCACAACTGGGTGCTCCTCGAGGTGCTGGTGCTGGGTGCCGCAGGGGCAGTGCTGCTGCCCTGGAACCTGCGGCGCTGGCGTGCCACCCGCGCCGGCTACTTGACCGCGGCCGGAATCGGGCTGGTAGGCCTGGTGGGAATTGTCCCGGCCCTAGTTCAGCTCGCTGGGGTCTCCACAGAGGCCGTCCTCTATGGCGTGGGCGGCGTACCTATTCCGGACCTGGGCCAGTTGGCGTTGATCATCATTGGTAGCGCGGCATTGGCCCTGCTGGTGTTCGTCAAATCGTCCCGACTTTCTGGCGGCGCCCTGCAGCGGCTGCGGTGGTCCTTCGCTGGCCTGGCCGCAGGGTTTGTGCTGGCAGTCTATATGGCGGTGGCTCAGCTGACCAAGGGCGGCACGCTGACGTACTATTCCTACAAGCTGGGGATTGCATTGTTCCTGGCAGGGTTGGTGACCCTCTGCCTGTCTTTGGCTGCACTACTAGAGGTCTCGCGCATTCGCCGTCCTTCTGCGGACGCGCAGCGTCAGGAGGATGAAATCGTGCACTCAGGCGGGCTGAGGGTAGCCGGAACCATTACCGCGTCGGTGCTGGCCACAGTTGCCGTCACCCAGGCCTTCGGTTTCACTTTTCCACTGGCTGCAAAGGGCCTCCCGCCGTCGTCCCCTTCGGCGGTGGCCATGGCCAAGGAACTGGCCGTCCTGAAGGAGGTGCCCCCGTCCGTGGCGATGTTGATGGCTGCCACAAAGGACCGTGAGGGCCAGCCTGCCGTGTACGTCACCACGCAGCCCACGCACATTGACGCCATCCTAGCCAAGCAGTGGTATGACGGCCTCACCGCAACCTACACCGAGGGTGGTTGGCGACTGTCGCTGAACATGTTCGAGCTCAGCGGCGGCGTGGACAACCTGCGTTTGGTGGTCAACAAGATCGTGAAGGCAGACCCGTCTGCGCTCATCATCGTCGATCCGGACAACCAGGCGGCGCTTAATCACATCTTGGCCACGTTGGACGACTGAACTGCTGCGCTCCACCACAGTGCATGGGCCGCAGTAGGCGTGAGCAGCCAAGCTTAGACCGAAGTTACGTTGGCCTCTTGGCCGGGTTCCGTTGCGTTCCCGGCCAAGGGGCCACTTTTGTACCGTCATTTGTAGCCACTAAATTGTGCGTGTCGCTGACAAATGGTCACCGTGGGTCGCTGTAGAATCAGGGCATGGCACGGACAACGCAGGCGATGCACGTAGCCCGGACGAAGAGCCGGCGGGTGAACAAGGCCGGGGAAACGGTCGAGTACGAATCGGTGCTGCTCCGCCGGTCCTTCCGGCAGGACGGGAAGGTCAAGCACGAGACCCTGGCGAACCTCTCGGCGCTGCCGGAACCGGCAATCGAAGCGGTCCGCGGCGCGCTGGCCGGCAACCCGGCGGTGTTCTCCGCCGAGGGCCTGGAAGTTGTGCGGTCCCTGCCCCACGGCCACGTTGCCGCCGTGGCCGCCCAGGCCAAAGCGCTCGGGATGCCCGCGCTGCTGGGACGGGCCGGGCGGATGCGCGACATTGCCGTCGCCCTGGTGATCGCCCGGGTCTGCCGTCCCGCCTCGAAGCTGGCGACCACCCGCTGGTGGACCGACACCACCCTGGCCGAGGACCTCGGAGTCGCCGACGCGACCACGGACGAGGTCTACGCCGCGATGGACTGGCTCGCCGGCCGGCAGGAAGCGCTCGAGAAAGCCCTGGCGTCCCGGCACCTGTCCGAAGAAGCGAATCCGGACCGGCTGGCACTGTTCGATCTGTCCTCGTCCTGGGTGACCGGACACAAGTGCCCGCTGGCGGCCCGCGGCTATTCCCGCGACGGGAAGAAGGGCCTGGAGCAGATCGAATACGGGCTGCTCACCGACCCGCACGGCCGGCCGGTCTCCGTCCGCGTTGTTCCCGGCAACACCGCCGATCCCACAGCCTTCGAGGACCTCGCGGCGGACTTCAAGACCCGGTACCGGCTTGGCGAGATGGTCATGGTCGGGGACCGCGGCATGATCACCAGCGCCAGGATCGAACAACTCAAGGAACTCGGCGGCCTCGGCTGGGTCACCGCGCTGCGCGCCCCGGCGATCATGGCCCTGGCCGCCGAGAACGGGCCCCTGCAGATGTCCCTGTTCGACCAGACGGACCTGGCCGAAATCTCCCACCCCGACTATCCCGGCGAACGCCTCATCGCCTGCCGCAACCCCGCCCTCGCCGCCGAACGGGCCCGCAAACGCGGCGAACTGCTCACCGCCACCGAGACGGAACTGGTCAAAATCACCGCCGCCGCCGAAGCCGGGCGCCTCCAAGACGCCGGGAAAATCGGGCTCCGTGCCGGCAAAGTCATCGGCAGATACAAGATGGAAAAGCACTACAGGCTCACCATCACCGAGACTTCCTTCACCTTCGCCCGCGACGAGGAACAGATCGCCGCCGAAGCCGCCCTGGACGGGATCTACATCATCCGCACCACCATCCAGGACACCCACATGGACGCCGCCAGGGTCGTGGCGACCTACAAGTCCCTGGCCAACGTCGAACGCGACTTCCGCTCAATCAAAGCGATCGATCTGCAACTGCGCCCCGTCCACCACTACACCGAAACCCGGGTACGGGCCCACGTGTTCATCTGCATGCTCGCCGCCTACCTGACCTGGCACCTCCGCAAAGCCTGGGCACCGCTGACGTTCACGGACGAACACCGGCCCGAACCGGAGAACCCCGTCGCGCCCGCCGCCCGCTCGACCGCCGCGCAGACCAAAGCGTCCCGGCGCACCACAGCCGACGGGCAACCTGCCTACAGCTTCCGCTCCCTGCTCGACCACCTCGGGACCCTGACCCGCAACCGACTCCACGTCAACGGCACCGGAAAGAACGCCGGCTTCGACCTCGTCACCACGCCCACACCCATCCAGCGCCAAGCCTTCGAACTCATCGGCCAGCCCATCCCGACCACTATCGGAGGCAAGTAGCCAGACAAACAACCACCGGAACCCACGAAATCCCCGCCACGACGGGGATTTCACGCGTCACGACAAACGTAACTTCGGCCTAAAGTAAGGCGACGGCGGTACCTTTCGGTACCGCCGTCGCCTTACTTTTAGTACGGCTGGACGTCCGGCTGCGCGTCAATCCAGGCGCCGAGCCTATCAATGCCCTGCTCCAGGTTGTACTGGGGCTTCCAGCCGAGCGTGGCTTGAGCTTCCGTCACGTCTGCCCACGCGTGGCGGACGTCTCCCTGGCGGTACTGGCCAGTGACGTGCGGCTGGGGCGCGCCATAGCGGGCCGCGATGATCTGCGCCGCGGTGCCGATGGTCTGGAATTCACCGGAGCCAATGTCCATCGGTTCGCCCTGGACGGTAGGGGAGAGGGCGCCAGCAACAATGGCCGCAGCGACGTCGTCGATCAAGACGAAGTCGCGACGGACCTCGCCGTCTTCATACAGTGGGATGGACTTGCCGCCCATCGCCATCCTGCAGAAGAGGCTCATGATTCCTGTGTAGGGATTGATCAGAGACTGTCCAGGGCCGTAGACGTTCTGGAGCCGCAGGATCACGGTCTGGACGCCATAGGACTTTGCCCAGGCTTGAATAATGTTTTCCTGGGCGAGCTTGGTGGCACCATAGACGCTGACCGGGGCCGGGAACGTCTCGGAGGCTTTCATTGCTGCAGGAGTGGAATTGGGGAAGTCCCACTGGGACTGGTCCAGGGTGGTGCTGGTGCGCTGACCCGGGTAGAACCGTTGCCCGTCGGTGTCATACCAAGGGCCCTCACCATAGACGGCGCGGCTCGAGGAGAGGACGATCCGCCGCGGTAGCTTGCCGTGGCGGTTCAGGCCATCGAGAAGTTGAGTAGTACCCACCACGTTGACGTGAGCGTGGCGGGTGGATTCCTCCAGCGACTGTCCGGTGCCGGTCTCGGCTGCCAGGTGGATGACGACGTCGGGGGTGACGTCAGCGAGGACCTTGTCCCAAGTGTGTGCTTCGGTGATGTCCGCTACCACCAGCTCGGCACCGTGGTGGAGTTCCGCGGGACGGTCACCGGAGGCGTGGATCTGCGGATGCAGGTTGTCCACCACCACGACACGGTCAAAGTTGGCCACCAGGTCGCTTGAGATGGCGCAGCCAATGAAACCGGCACCGCCGGTTACCAGGATCGTTCCCTTGGTCTGTGCTTCGGGGGCGGGTGTAGTCATCGTGGGCCTTTCTGTGGCTGACATCTAGTTTCCGAACGTATGGCCGAGGAGGACCTTGGCGGCCGGGAAATTCCTGCTCGCCAGGGCCTTGGGTAGGAGGCTGAGAGCGTGGGCACGGGATGTCAGGCGCAGGTTCGCAGCGCGTGAGGCCCTAGTCCACCCGTTGAGTTTTGCCTGGTCTGCCGACATTGCGAAATACTCGCGTTCGCCAGCGAACCGTGAGCCGTCAACAAGTTTGGTGGAGGATGCGCTTTCAGAGTGGCGGCGGTAGGAGAAACACACAGTGGGCTCGAGAAGGAGTTGGCCACCTCGATAAACCATGTCCATTACCAGGGCGAGATCCTGGATGATGGGGAATCCGGAGCGGAATTCGACGGCTCGGATTTTGTCCGTGCGAAATGCCAGTGACGGCCAGTAGAGCCAGTCACCGTGCATCAAGTTGGTGGCGAGGTGTTCACCGGACAGCAGCCGGGGTCCCTGCGTGCGGGGCCGGACGATGTACTGCTTGGTGCTGTCCACCAGTGTGCGCACTAGCGCCCCCCCGCCATCGATGATCTGGACACCAGGCTGGATAATGGCCGCCTCTGGGAAGCGCTCGTGAGACTGAGTCACTACCCGGACGTAGTTGGGCAGCAGGATGTCGTCGCAGCCCAGGATGACCATGACCTCTTCCGTGGCCAGGGAAACGCAGGTCTTGTAGTTCTCGGTGATTCCGGCATTCTGATCCTTGCGTATGTATTTGACGCGCGGATCTTCGATGGCGGCCATGAACTGCTGGATCTCATCATTGGGGTATGCGTCGTCCACAACGGTGAGGAGCCAGTCGCCAGAGTCCTGTTCGAGGACGCTGCGGACCGTTTCCTTCATGTAGCCTGGGTGGCCCCAGTAGGGAATGAAAATATCAAGTGCCATGAGGGATCCAATACATTGGGGCTGAGCGGGAGTCAGCCGCGGTCAAGGGGGGCGGGCTCGGCTGCTGTTGCGGGCGCTGCTGGCTTGGGCCGTTCAGCGTCCAGCCGGGCTTCGAGCCGTTCGATGTGCGTCCGGAGGATTGCTGCTTCCTCGGCAAGGGTGCGGGTCTCGTCCTCTACTACAGAGATTTCCCACGAAAGATGAAGGCAGACGCCGAGGGCCAGCACGATGGCCATTGCGAACAGTAGGTTGGAGGGAACTTGGACGCCGAGCAGCCGGGCCGTGAGGGCCAGAAGCTGTGGGAAGGCTGCCAGAACCAGCGTCGCCAGGCCAACCACCAGCCACAGCGCTGCGTATTTTTCGCGAAGTTTTTTCCGTCGGAGCATCTCGACGACGATGACGACGATTATTAAGGAAAGGACGAAAGGGGCCAAAACGGACAAGATCATGCTCTCTCGGGTAGGGGTGAAGGTGTTCCAATCTGCGAGCGTCGCCGCATCAGGGCGAAGAGCAGGGCGAAAACCGAGCGGCCGAGGTAGATCGCCGATTTGACCGGGTTGTGGCTGGGAGTGCCGCCCTGACGTGGGCGCATTTCCACAGGAACTTGTGTGATCACGCAGCCGGAACGGATGGCCACAACAAGGGAATCGATGGTGTCTCCCAGGTATTCGGCCGGGTAGTGGTCAATATACTGATCGATGCCGCGGCGGTTGGCCGCCTTAAACCCGGAGGTAACATCTGTCAGGCGAGTGTGGGCTAGGCCGGAAATGACTTTGGCGAGGAGGACCATGGCCCAGCGCCGGGGCCCTGAGACTTTGTACGTGCCGCGCTCCGCAAAGCGGGCGCCGATTGCGATGTCCGCTTCCGAGAGTGCTGCAAGGACCCGGGAAATCTCCTTAGGATGATGCTGGCCGTCTGCGTCTACCTGGATGACGGCGTCGTAACTGTTTCGCTTAGCGTATTTGAAGCCGGCGCGCATGGCGCCGCCCACACCGAGGTTGAACGGAAGGTCCAGTACTACTGCGCCGGCTTCCGAAGCGACTGCGGAAGTGGCGTCCAGGGACCCGTCGTTGACAACCAGGACGTCATACGTCTCGGGAAGTGCCAGCACTTCCCGGACTGTATTGCCTACCGACTCTGCTTCGTTCCACGCCGGCATGATGACGAGGGCGCGGGTGTAAGGGGGTATTGACATAGCTACTAATCTATACCAGAACCGCCGCGGGGAACGGAGGACGGCGCGGCCCCAGGGGCCTCGGATCCGGGAGTCATAGCCTTCCTGACGCCGTACGCGGCGTGGATGTGGCGGAGGTAGAGTAACGAATACACCCTGGGTGCCAGCTTGAGCAAAGTAGCTCCCGCGCCGATGACCTTTTGTGCGGCCAGAGTCTTTGCCAGCATCGCCCATGAGATGTCACGGCGGCACGCCGCCACAGTGGCCGCCGCTGCGGGCGAGTCGCTGCCGCGGGCAATAGCGCTTTGAGCCACCTGCAGGATCACCAACGTGCGCATGCAGTTGTAGGCCGGCGTGTACTTGCCTTCCTTGAACCGCGCGCCTAAATGTTCATCGAGGTGTTTCATGGCCACTGCGGTGTCCGCTACTGTGGGGATCCGGCCCCAGGTCAGGGAGCTGTCCATGATGTAGTACCGGTACACGGGCGTATTGATGGACCGGACACGGCGGGAAAGCGAATGCAGTACGACATTGTTGGCCATGTCCTCGAAGCGGGCGGCTCCCTCGGCGAAGCGAACCTTCTCAAATAGCCCCCGCCGGATCAGCTTGTCCCACGGGAACGGGGTGAGCGCATCGCACATGGCCAACCGGCACGCCTCAGCGCCGTCGAACTCGCCAAGAGCCCGTGAGGCGTTGGGACGCTCCTGACCGTCGGACTGGACCACGATCCGCCCTCCCACCACTAGGTCCACGCCCGGCGAAGTAGCTGCATGCATGGTCTCCAGGAATGTTGGAAGGTACTCGTCATCGCTGTCGATAAAGCTCAACCAGCCGCCACGGGCGGCATCCAGCCCGGCATTGCGAGCTGCTGAAACCCCGGCATTGAAGGGCAGGGCAATTACCGTAAGCTGGCTGCGGAATTCTGCTTCGAGTTTCCTGGCCAAGGCTAAGGTCCCGTCCGTGGAGTGGTCGTCCACCACGATCAGTTCGAAGTCCGTGTCGGTTTGCGCCATTACGCTCCGCACAGCCCGCTCCAGGAACTCGGCTGCGTTGTAGGCAGGCAGGATAACGGTGGTCCGCGGACTGACGGGATTGTGGGGCACTAGACGTCCTTCACTTGTAGTTTGTCGAGGAGATAAATCAGGGGTGCGCGGTAGCAACGGTCCGACCGCCGCGGAAAATGGCTGCGACGTGAATTGCCGCTCCAACGGCGGGTCCGGCGGCGAGCGCTACCGCGGTGCGGACGGACAGAGGAAGGGGAAGCAGTAGGCAGAGTAGGCTCACGACGGTGCCGCTGACCCATCCCGCTGAGTAACCACGGTGCATGCCCACGGCGAGAGCAGCGGTACCGGTCAGCGTCAGGATGGCCATCAGAGCGGCGTCGAAGGTCAATGTGGACAAAAGCCACGCAGGGACGTCGTACTTTCCCGGGAATAGCAACTCCATCAGCCAAGGACCGAGGAGTCCGGCGCCGATGCCGCCAACCATACCTACGGCGAGACATAGGGCCGCCGGTCGGACGAGCGCACGGATGCCCCGATGGCGCTGATTGACGAATGATGATATGGCAACACCCTGGAATGCCTGCAGCGGCACCATGATCGGTGCCCTGGTGAGCTGGATGGCGAGCAGTAGGCCGCCCGCGGTAGTCAACTCCTCCGTAGTGCTGGTAAAGCTGAGGATCACCGGAAAACCTACGATCAAGGCTGCCGTCGCACTGGACGAGAGTACGGCGTGTCCCGTCTGCTTTAGGTAGGCACTGCTCGGCGCATCGGCGCGGGCGGCGGCGGCGCGCCGGGCCGCGGGTGACAACAGTAAGAACAGCAGCCAGAGGAAGGCTGCCAGGGCACAGGCAACTTCCAGGCCAAGGAGTCCGACCCCGATAAGCACCACAGCACCCACGATGGCCAGTCGAACGAGCGCCTCAGCACCCATCAGTTTAGAGTAAAGGGTCCAGTCCTGCCTTCCGGCAGCTGCGCCGGCAAGTGCGGAATGCCCGGAGTAGGCAATGGCTGCGACAGCCAGTGTGGGCAGGAGCCAGGGGGTCTTGCTGCCGAGCACGGAAGGAGCCCACAACCAAGAGGACAGCACCACCAGCACGGCAAGGATGGTTCCCACGAGGAGCCCGTTGGCCATCACTGTGGGGTGCGGACGGTTCCCGACATGATTGGCACCAAGGGTTTCGGCTGAGCGTACTGCGCGGGTGGTTTCGCTTTGAATGCCAGAGAGGACGCCGAAAACGCCGAACAGCGCGCCCCAGAACACGCTGAATTGTGCGTACTCTTCCGGGCGCAGGTGATTTCCGGCAATAACCAGGACCACAAAACCTGCAGCCGCTGCCACGATGGAAGCGGCGCCCACCCCGGACGCGCTCTTGGTACTGATCGTCCGATCGATGGAAGCTTCGGCAGCCCGCATCGACGGTACGGTGGCGGGCTTTTTCCAAGGCAAATTCATGTGGGGCTTTCCGTGGCGACGCGAAGACCGGGGTTTCCCAGGTGCCTTTCGATCTTACGGTAAGCTCCTTGGCTCAGTCCCCTGTGTGTCCTCGCTCATTTGCTCAGATTTTTCGTGACCTGCCGGTCCTCGTTGCGGAATGTCGAACGTTTCGCGCCCGTACTTTGCAAGGCGCCGGCAACAAGTGTAACTGCTGTTCCGGAGCTACTAGAATTTGCTGCACGGTCGCACAACGCAGTGCGCGCTCCCGGGTCTGGCCGCCCAAACAGGAGCCCCCACCCCTAATCAGTTAGGCAATCATAAAGCGCTCGCGTTTTACCGAATTCTCTGCTGTGATGACCCTGTTGGCCCTTCTTGCCGTGCTCCTGGGGACCGCCCCGGCGTCGGCCGTCACACCTATCGAGGCGAAGTACCAGGTGTTGGGAGGAGCCGGTGGAACACTCGGTGCGGCTATGAGCGACGAGACGTGCGGGCTGCCCGCCGGTGGCTGTTACAAGGACTTCCAGCGCGGGCAGATCCACTGGACGCCGGCTACCGGTGCCATGGCAACGTACGGCGCCATAGGAGTCCGTTGACAGCAACAGGGCTGGGAACGCGGCCGCCTGGGCTATCCGGTATCAGACGAGTTCTGTGGACTGCGCGGCGGCGGCTGCTACCAGAGCTTCGAGGGCGGCCAGATCCATTGGTCCCCGGACACCGGAGCGCAGCCCACCACCTGGGGAGCCATTCGGAACCGGTGGGCGGCCGGTGGCTTTGAATCAGGTGCCCTGCGGTATCCTCTCGCTGCCGAGGTCTGCGGGCTGGCCGCGGGCGGCTGCTACCAGAGCTTCGAGGGCGGCCAGATCCACTGGGCCCCTGGTATCGGCGCCTACGCCACTGGGGGCTCCATCGACTACGTCTGGGGAAGCCTCGGCTGGGAAGACGGCCCGCTGGGCTTCCCGGTCAGCGACGAGACATGCGCCGTGGACGGCAGCTGCACCCAGAACTTCCAGGGCGGCTCCAAGACCTGGCAGCCGGCCACCGGCGTCACCGTCACCTACAGTCAGGCTGGGGAGTACCAGCGGGTAATCAATAAGCGTAATCCTCTCTCACCCATTGATTACGCGCCCTCGGATCTGGTGAATGTGGGCGGGCGCTATCTTCGATACCAGATGGCCCTAGCCTTCTGGCAGTTCGCTGACGCCGCCTCAGCCTCCGGCATCCCGGTCACCGTGGTCAGCGGCTTCCGCAGTTACGTCGATCAGGCTTCTCTCTACAACAGTTACGTGGCCCTCTACGGCCAGGCCAGTGCCGACACTATTTCAGCACGCGCCGGATTCTCGGAGCACCAGAGCGGCCTGGCTGTGGACATCGGAAACCCTGATGGTGGCTGTGGGCTGCAGGAATGCTTTGCCACCACGCCTGCGGGCCGGTTCGCGGCCAGCCGCGCCCATGAGTTCGGTTTCATCGTCCGCTACCCCGACGGGCTGACGTCGTGGACGGGCTAGCGTACGAACCCTGGCACCTGCATTACGCGGGCAAGGGCGTGGCCGGGATATGCGCCACCGCGGTATCAGCACACTCGAGCAGTACTACGGCTATCCGCCGGCGCCCGGGTACTGAGTCAGGGACAGCGCCCGCGGCCGGAGCCATGTAAACCGGGGCTTGCGGGCTAGCAGGTAATCTAAGAGTATGTCGCGACTCCTCATTACCGGCGGTGCCGGGTTCATTGGTTCGAATTTTGTCCACTACGTGCTGCAGCACACCGAGCATTCTGTCGCGGTGCTGGACAAACTCACTTACGCAGGAAGCTTCGAATCCCTGAGGGGCCTCTCCGAGGACCGTTTCAGCTTTATCCAGGGCGACATTACGGACGCCATCCTCGTGGAAGGGCTCGTCGCACAGTGCGATGTGGTTGTTCATTACGCCGCCGAGTCGCACAACGACAACTCCCTGCACGACCCGCGCCCGTTCCTGGATACGAACATCATAGGCACATACACACTGATCGAAGCCGCCCGGAAGCACAACAAGCGCTTCCACCACATCTCCACCGACGAGGTGTACGGAGACCTGGAGCTCGATGACCCGGAACGCTTCACGGAGCAGACCCCGTACAACCCGTCGAGCCCGTACTCCTCCACGAAGGCTGGATCAGACCTTCTTGTCCGCGCATGGGTGCGTTCCTTCGGGCTACAGGCAACGATCAGCAACTGCTCGAACAACTACGGCCCGTACCAGCACGTGGAGAAGTTCATCCCGCGCCAAATCACCAACGTGATCGACGGGATTCGCCCCAAGCTCTACGGCAAGGGGGAAAACGTCCGCGACTGGATCCACGCCAACGACCACTCGTCGGCCGTCCTGGCCATCATCGCAGGCGGCAAGATCGGGGAGACCTACCTGATCGGCGCCGACGGCGAAAAGAACAACAAAGACGTCGTGGAGCTCATCCTCAAGCACATGGGCCAGGCGCCGGACGCATATGACCACGTTGTTGACCGGCCGGGCCACGACCTGCGCTACGCGATCGACTCGACCAAGCTCCGCGATGAGTTGGGCTGGGAGCCGAAGTTCTCCAATTTCGACGCCGGCATCGAAGACACCATCGCCTGGTACCGCGATAACGAAGACTGGTGGAGGCCCCAAAAAGCAGCCACAGAAGCTAAATATAGAGAACAGGGCCAGTAGACGATGTCGATCGACTTCTCGAAAAAACTGACCGCTCGCGAGACCCCGATTCCAGGAGTTGTCCTCTATGACCTTCCGGTGCACGGGGACAATCGTGGCTGGTTTAAGGAGAACTGGCAGCGGGAGAAGATGGTGTCTCTGGGCCTGCCCGACTTCCGACCGGTGCAGAACAACATCTCCTTCAATGAGAAGGCTGGAACCACCCGCGGGATTCATGCCGAGCCGTGGGACAAGTTCATCTCTGTCGCCACAGGACGCATTTTTGGCGCCTGGGTTGACCTCCGCGAAGGCCCGTCCTTTGGCACCGTTTTCACCGCGGTGATGGATGCCAGCCAAGCAATCTTCATCCCCCGCGGAGTAGGCAACGCGTTCCAGACCCTCGAGGACAACACCGCCTATACATATCTGGTCAACGATCACTGGTCTGCTGAAGCACAAGGTCAGTACACGTTCCTGAATCTGGCGGATGAGACATCGGCCATACAGTGGCCCATCTCCTTGGAGCTGGCCGAACTTTCCGATAAGGACAAAGCCCACCCAAGGCTGGCAGACGTGGTCCCAATGCCAGGGAAGAAGATACTGGTAGTAGGCGCCGATGGACAGCTCGGCAAAGCACTCCGGGAGCTCTATGACGGTGACGAATCAGTCGAATTTGCTGGTCGCGCAGAATTCGACCTCGGCAACGAGGACGCCTACAAGGCCCTGAACTGGAAGAACTATTCCACCATCATTAACGCGGCTGCATACACTGCCGTGGACAACGCGGAGACCACAGCAGGCAGGGCGGCAGCTTGGGCAGTCAACGTTTCAGCGGTGTCACACCTAGCGAGGACCGCCGTCGAGCATGACCTCACTCTGGTACATGTCTCTTCCGATTATGTGTTCGACGGCGGCCGAGATGCTCATGACGAAGGCGAACCGTTCACGCCGTTGGGTGTGTATGGCCAGACGAAGGCAGCAGGCGACGCGATAGTCAGTGTGGTGCCGCGGCACTACATCGTGCGGACCAGTTGGGTAATTGGTGACGGAAACAACTTTGTGAAGACCATGGCGAATCTGGCCTTGCGCGGAGTCAAACCATCCGTTGTCAATGATCAGACGGGTCGATTAAGTTTCGCCGCAGACATAGCGTCAGGGATTAGGCACCTCCTTGAAAGCGGCACTACTTATGGAACCTACAACTTGACCAACGATGGGGCGCCACAGACTTGGGCAGACATCGCGGCTGTGGTTTATGAGTTGCTCGGCGTAAGCGGGCAAGCTGTGACGGGCGTGAGCACAGCTGAGTACTTCAGAGATAAAGAGGCCGCCCCGAGGCCGCTCAACAGCACGCTCGATCTCAGCAAAATCGCTTCGCAGGGTTACATTGCGCGGAATTCGAAAGAAGCCTTGGAAGAGTATGTCCGAGGGCTCCGATCTCAAGAAGAACGATAGATCATCCCAGCATCGATGGGTCCTCGCCCACAGCAGTGATAGGCCGCGGGTTCGCCGTGTCGTGAGTCCAGCCGAGACCGTCGCTATTGGCTGAATATGGCTCTGGTTACACTGCCTTTGGATAGGCGTGTCTTTACAACAAAGTCGTATAGACACGCCTATCCATTAGCTGTAAGTTCCGAGGCCTTGAGTCGCCGCTAGAGTTGCTGGTGAGTCTCAAGGCCAGCCCGGCTACTTCCGCCAGAGGGCTGCCAAGCAACACCATGGGACGCCGCGCTCAGCAACGGCTAGCGACGGTAGACGTTCACCCCGGTGGTTGGAGTCCAGATCAGTGACCCTCCCTGGAAGTCCTGCCGACATTCACCTGAAGAGCTGCAGTATTCGTCAGTGTAGGGATATCCGAGCCAACCGTTTTCGAAGTTCTGAGTCGCCCACACGTACCGGATCGATCCGAAGGGGCTGAAGTGGGCTCCAGTCGTGGACGACCAGATCATTGAGCCGCCCTGGAAGAACTGGTAGCAACCGCCGTTCTTCAAGCCACATACTTCGTTGCTGACCGGATAACCAGTCTGGCCATTCTCGGAACCAAGCCGCTGGAAGCTTGCACGGATCGCACCTGCAGTGACGGCGTAGGCTCCGGATGAGGGAGACCAGTAGATGTCACCTCCCTGGAACGTCTGGACACATCCTGAAGCTACATATCCGCAAACCTGGCCCGAAGTCGGGTAGCCCAGAACTCCGTTTTCGAAGCCCATCGCTGCGTAGCGGTCGCGGATTGGGCCCGCAGGGCTGATCTGGATACCCGTGCCGGTCCAGATGATGGCGCCTCCCTGAAACATCTGGTAGCAGCCGCCGCCCTTAAGTCCACATATTTCTGGTCCTACAACGGGGTATCCCAAAGGTCCGTTTTCTGATCCCGTCCTTTGGTACGTCCCGCGTATCGCCCCGTCCCGGACTGAATGTGCTCCCGAAGCGGGCGACCACTGGATCGACCCACCTTGGTAAATCTGATAACACCCGTTGTTTACCAAGCCGCAGGCAATAGGTCCCCATGCGTTTCCAAGCCATGTGCTGGACGCTTGGTATTCACGGCTAAACGCTTCGTCGACGCCGCTGCCCGCCCGGGCAAATCGCTGCAAACTCGCATAGTCGCCATCCCACACATTCGAATCACCGGCGAACGGCCCGGTACTGCTGTACTGCCATATGCTGTAACTGCTCCAGCTCGCAGTAGGAACTGGGCCTGCATTATTCGTTGCAGAGCTGGGGTAGGCCGCGATCCAGAGGGGGTAGTCGCCGAAGCCTGAAGGATTAGTTAGGCACTGGTTCCACCAGCTTGTGTTGGTATAAATGACCGGCAGGCGGCCAGTCAGCGACAACATAGTGTTGCCAAAATCCATAACCCAGGACTGGAGTTGCCCCGGCGACATGTTGTAGCAGGTATTACCGAAGTAAAAGCCGTTGATCGTTCGGCCTTCGTAAGGATTGAACTCGAAGTCCAGCACCGGCGGCATGGTGTAACCGTCGGCAGACCAGCCACCGCCGTTTTGCACAAAGAAGCGAGCCTGGTCGGCACCGGAGGACCAGTTGGGGACTGCGAAGTGGTAAGCGCCACGGATCATGCCGACGTTGCGCGATCCCTGGTACTGGGAGTTGAAGTAGTCATTCGTGAAGTAGTTGCCCTCGCTGGCCTTCACATAGGCAAAGCGCGCACCCATATTCCACTGCTGTTGCCAGTCCACACTAGGTTGGTGTCCGCTTACGTCCAGTCCTTGAACACCAAACGTGGGCATCCAAGTGCCTTCGGTGGACAACGATTCCGTGCTAAGCCGCCTAACGGAATTGGAGGGAGTGGTCGAAGTGACGCGAGCGGACCGCTGGCCCATTTCGGCTCCGCCGACGCCAACTGCTTCCGCCATCGACACTGCATCCTCTGACGGCGCCTGGGCAGATGCCGTCGCTGATGGAGTTGTTTCGTCGGGAGTAGTGGGCGTTGTCGAAGCGGGGGGAAACGGTGACACAGTCGCTGAAGCAGCACCGGTATCGGCGGACGCAGTCGGCGTCGGAGCAGGCCCGGAAGCGGACACAGTCGGGGTAGGCGCAGGTTCGGTGGCGGATGCAACGCCAACTAGGCCCGGGCAAGCTACCAGGGTGGCAGCCAGAAGCGCTATCCCCAACGACATAAACGCAGGGCGACGGGACTGAGACAGGTTCCGCTTCATTTTTGCTCCGGAGACAATGTGGCGCTCCGCCGAGCGCTCATTTGGTTGCTGCATAGGTGATTTCCCCCCAGGGAAAGCACCAGGCAGTGGTATTCGATGATTAACGCGCCCACCATAACACTCTGTTACCAGAGGAACCAGTGGTTCAGTTGTTACTAATGTGATTTTCGACCGCTCGCTGTGGGTCGTAGCGTGGTGACGCCGCATGCCCGGTGCCTCCTCGTCCCGGAGCGATCTGTTTGCCCTAACCGTAGTTGGGGCTGATCAGCGGATAATGCGGACGCCTTACCGGTACCCGCCGACGTACCGCTGTCGGGGGTCCTGTGTCGGGGCAAGAAGGGCTTCATTGCTGCTAATCCCTCTATGTTCGTGCCCATGGTCCCCGGGTCGCCTGCCTGGTGTGTGGCTGGCAAGGGGGTGATGAAACCTTCGGCCGCCGTTAGGCGGCCGAAGGTTTTTGTCACCTAACCCTCTACCTCTAGTACCGTTCGGTCCAGGTTCTTCCGTTGGACCAGTAGATGATGCCATCTTCGAAGCGCTGCGCCCGAGTGCTTGCATTTGCGGCGTACTCGTCGGTCACGGGACGCCCCATATAGAAGTATCCTCCGCTGGTTTCGTACTCCCACCGGATCGCTCCCTGCAGTAACCGGGTCCCGTACTGGGGCGTGAAGTAGAAGGTACCGCCTTGGAAGGTCTGTACGGCGCCGCCTGCATACCAGTAGCCTTCGTCGGATACTGGATAGCCGGCAACGCCAGTCTGGCCGCCCTTGTTCCACCAGGCCTCGCGTATCCCTGCTCCGATGTAGTGAAGACCGATTTGTGGTGTGTAGTACATCGTTCCGTTTGTGAAGTGTTGGGCAATTGCGCCGCCGCCCAGTGATTCCTCGTCTCGGATGGGCCAGCCAGCATCGTGGCCGACATACCATTTATTTTCGATTGCCCCCCATAACGGATGTGCTCCTCCGACGGGTGACCAAAAAATAATCCCCCCTTGAAACCTCTGCATGGCTCCGCCGGAAGTTGGAAACTCGCTGCTTACGGACCGTCCCAACTGAGAAGATGGTCCGCCGATCGAATAGTATTTGACCCCGATAGCACCGCCCACGGAAGGGTCGGCGGCAACGGCGGGTATTCCGACGCCAGATAACACCAAAGAGCCTGCGACTGCCAGCGACGCCAGTCCTGCACGCAAATTTTTCATTCTTCCCCCAAGAGGCCTGTAGTTGATTTCAAAAACGGCTCCGCACCTCGTTGCCGTCGCCACATTATCCGTCACAAGGTATGCGGTTACGGATACTTATCCACAGTGTTGCGAATTTGACTTGGCGGCGTGCGATACGCTCCCTAGGCTGTACCCAGTTGAACTGCCTCCGCCGGGGGCGGCAGTTGTATTGGGAACAACTTGGACGCTGTGCGAATCGTGGAAGATGAAGTCCGCGAGCTGATCCGCCGTCGGGGTCTTGACCCGCTGAGGCAGGCGGGCGAGGTCCGTCGTCTCGTCGAGGCGGCTGTCAGCGACTACGACGAACGGGCCCTGATGGGGCCGCTCCCTCCGATTGGTCCGCTGGAGGCCGCACGCAGGTTTGTCTTTGATGCGGTGGCCGGCTTCGGTGTCCTCCAGCCGTTGCTGGACGATCCGACTATCGAGGAAGTCTGGATCAACGCGCCCAACGAAATCTACGTCGCCAGGAACGGCGAGTCGGAACTGACCTCACTCAGCCTCACGGACCAGCAGGTCCGCGATCTCGTGGAACGCATGTTGAAGAGTTCCGGCCGCCGCCTGGACATGTCATCGCCCTTCGTGGACGCAGCCTTGCCTGATGGTTCGAGACTCCACGTAGTCATTCCAGATGTCACCCGCAGGCACTGGGCCGTGAATATTCGCAAGTTCGTGGTGAAGGCCAGCCGCCTGGAGCACCTGGTCGAGCTTGGAACCCTGACACCTCAGTCTGCCCGTTTCCTCGGTGCAGCGGTGTCCAGCGGACTGAACATCCTCGTGTCGGGCTCAACCCAGGCGGGCAAGACCACCATGCTCAACTGCCTGGCCGCGAGCATCGGCAGCCGTGAGCGCGTCATTACGGTCGAGGAAATCTTCGAACTTCAGTTCCCGCTCAGGGACGTCGTCGGACTCCAATGCAGGCAGCCTAACCTCGAAGGCGAAGGCGAGATCCCACTGCGCAGGCTTGTAAAGGAAGCCCTCCGGATGCGCCCGGACAGACTCGTGGTGGGAGAGGTACGGGAAGCGGAAAGCCTGGACATGCTGATCGCCTTAAACAGTGGACTTCCGGGGATGTGCACCGTCCATGCAAACTCAGCCCACGACGCTGTGACCAAGATCTGCACCCTTCCGCTACTCGCCGGTGAAAATATCTCGTCTGCCTTCGTTGTCCCCACTGTGGCATCCTGCATCGACCTCGTGGTCCACTGCAGCCGGCACGCCAACGGCCGCCGCCAAGTAACCGAGATCCTTTCCCTCGGCCGGCGGGTGGAAAACGGCATCATCGAATCCTCCATGGTTTTCGCCATGGAGGACGGCCAGCTGCAGCCGCGGGCCAACTCCATGCCCGCGGCGGAGAAGTTTTCCCGGGCAGGGTACGACGTCGCGGCGCTGCTGGAGCCGCGCTGATGGCGCCTCTGGTAGGGGTGCTTGCGGGCGCCGGGCTCTTCCTGATCTGGTGGTCGTTCTGGGAAAAGCCGGCAGCGCTGAAGCGCCGCCCGCGGGTCAGCCGCCTCGAGGACCTGCTGGCGTCCGCCGGAATCGAAAAGGTCACCGGGACGGGCCTCGTCGCGTCGTGCCTGGGACTGGGCATATTTGTGGCTCTCATCCTCTTTGTCGTCAGCCGGTCATGGCCTATATCCGTCTGCTTCGGACTCTTCGGCGCGTGGTTGCCCGTCAGCATTGTCCGGTGGCGGGCGAACAGGAGAACCGCTGTCCTACGCCAGCTCTGGCCGGACGTGGTGGACCACCTGCGCTCGGCCATCCGCGCCGGGCTTTCACTGCCGGAGGCCCTGATCCAGCTGGGGGAGAAAGGCCCCGAGGAGCTTCGGCATGTTTTCCGGGACTTCGGTGCCGACTACCGCGCGGGCGGGCAATTCGATGCATCTCTTAATAAACTCAAGGACCGACTGGCGGACCCGGTGGCGGACCGGATCGTCGAGGCACTCAGGCTGACCCGTGAAGTGGGCGGTTCGGACCTGGGGAAACTGTTGGGCACCCTTGCGGAATTTCTCCGGGAAAATGCGCGGACACGCAGCGAGCTCGAGGCCCGGCAGTCCTGGACTGTCAACGCCGCCAGGCTCGCGGTTGCCGCTCCCTGGATCGTTATGCTCCTCCTGGCCACCAGGCCTGAAGCCGTGAACGCTTACAACACGCCCATGGGAGCCGGCGTCCTCCTTGGCGGGCTCGTGGTGTCGCTGGTCTGCTACTCCATCATGCTCCGCATCGGCGCCCTTCCGCAGGACGAACGGGTGCTGCGATGAACGGGATCTCGGCGGCTGCGATTGTGTGCGGCATCGTCCTCGGGACGGGCCTGTGGCTACTCTTCGTCCGGTTGCCCTTTATGCGGCCGCTCACATTCGTCGAACGCATCGATCCGCAGCTGAAATCGCAAAACCTTGAATCGCGGTTGCTGCGGGCCAGCGGACAGAACGCCACGCCATTCGGACCGTTGGAACGGATCGCGCGTCCCCTGCTCCACGACGGACTCGCAGCCTTTGGGAAGCTGAACCTCGGGTCCGAGGCGCTGACCCGCAGGCTCGCCCAAGCCGGCATCAACAAATCACCCATAGATTTCCGGGCCGAACAGCTCCTCTGGGCCGCCGCTGGATTCGCCGCCGCCGTGGCCGCGGTGGTGCTGGGCGCGGTGGCCGGCCGGTTCAGTCCGTTCCTCGCGGTTGTGGCCGTCCTCGGAAGCGCGCTCGGCGGCTTTCTCTTCCGTGACTTCTGGTTGGGCGTCCAGATCAGCAGGCGGGAATCCCGGATGATGGCGGAGTTTCCCAGTCTTGCCGAGCTCATGGCCCTGGCTGTCGGTGCCGGTGAAAGTGCCACTGGTGCACTGGACCGCGTCTGTCGCAGTGCCAGTGGCGAGCTGGCCAAGGAGTTTTCCAAGATTCTTGCTGAGACCAGAGCGGGGAAACCGCTGGTGGAAGCGCTCCAGGAGTTTTCCGCGCGGACAGATCTGGGGCCGCTCGTCAGATTTGTCGACGGAATCATCGTCGCGGTCGAGCGGGGCACACCCTTGGCAGATGTGCTGAGGGCTCAGGCCCAGGACGTCCGGGACACCGCAAAACGGGACCTCATGGAATCGGCCGGCAGGAAAGAAATCGCCATGATGGTTCCTTTGGTCTTTGGTGTCCTCCCGCTAACAGTGGTTTTCGCGGTGTTCCCCGGCATCGCGGCCATCAGCCTCGGACTGTAGCCAAGAGCATGGCCAAGCCGTCACATCCCCTAACCGCCACATGACTTACACCGCGTCATTTACACAATGAATGGGACCGAAATGAAAAACCTGGGAATCTCGAGCAGCCTGCTGCTCCTCGCTTTGCTGGCCGGCCTGTGGGCACGGACCAATGAAACTGTGTCAGGCCGCCTGAGGTACGCCGCGACAGATCCCGACGCGCCGGCCCAAGACCACCCGGAACGTGGCGACGTACCCGGTTGGGCATGAACATTTCAGTGCTACAAGTGGTTCCGGCCCTATCCCAGGAGGTAGACGGGGCCGGAAGTGCTATGGCTGGATGTACTCAACCTCAAGGTAGGTGCCGTTATAGCCGGTGCTGCCCCAGCTACTGAGGCTTGCACCTGCGTGTTCTGAGTGAAGGGATACTTTGTCCCCTGCTGTCAAAAGGTAAAGACCAGTGCCATGCGAAACGGTATCTGTAAAAGCCTCTTTAAAGTAACGAGTACCTATACCGATCTGAGTATTGCCTACGTAAACAATGCCCTTCTGAGTACCGGCCCCATCACCTGTGGCATAAACCTGAAAATTAATTCTATATATACCGGTCGTGCCTATTACTAAGGCATCGTCAGCATTACTAAAGGTAACGTCACCCCTAAGTATCTGAGCAGCCGAAAATGTATTTTTGGCCAACGACGTTATAGCCTGAAAGCCGTCTGTCTTACCCATGTGACCCATTGGGTGTACCTTGGCTGCGGTGATGGCTGCATCAACAGACTCGGCTGCGGTCTGCATGACAACGGGAACGTTAGGGGCTTGGGAGCCTGATGGATAGTAGATACTGTGAGTAATAGTTGTTGCCATTTTGAGGCCTTTCTTATTCGGTGTTTGAGATATCGATGTCTTCGGGCTGACGAAGGCGAACCGACATAGAGCCTGAAGGGAAGTTGTAATAAACGGCGGACACAAGCACGCGCTCTTGTTCGCCTTCGGGAAGGGTTGCTGTAACGGTCATTCCAGGTCTTAGCCAATACGCGGATACAGCTGCAACTGAGAAGCTGCGGCCACGTCTTGAATGTGCTGTCAGAACCGCTGAAGCGGCTGCATCTGCCTGTGCCTGAGTTGCCGGTACATTGCGCTCTTCGAAATAGGAGTTGTATCCAATTTCAATTAGCGAGAGCGGACCTGTTGCAATAAAGGCGTGACCGTAAACCACATGATCAACGTTGCTATCGTCCTTCCACGCGTACTTAATACAAACTGCATTGTGGAAGTTTTCACGACTGTAGACGGAGTTGGAATCAATGATGATACCGCCGCCACCAGTGGTCAGGTTCAAGGCAGTTTTAGACGAGAGTTCCTGAGGCTTGGCAATTCTCCATGTACGGTCAGGATCGCAATAAACAGATACTCCAGCGCGTGAGGCAGACTCAACAGTCAAATCCCATCCACTTTGCCCAGGTTCCTGAACCAGATCCTCTACAGCGGATGTACCGAATTCGGGTGGATAATCCGAAACGATATCCGGTAGCTCACTGCCGATAGTGGCAATAAGTCTGTGGTAGGCCACAGCATCCAAAAGGTTTGTCTGCGGAGGCTGAGAGTCCCAGGCAAGACGCTTGTAATCCATTGCAAGGCCTTCATCAGACCAACACTCCAGTTCCATCCTGTTGTTAGGACGAGTGATAGAGCGACTACGCACATGAAGGTCAGCCAGAAGCTGCACGTCCTTCTCTACTGAGTTCCATTTGTAACCGGCATAGATTCGCACGCGGAAGGTTCTACGGGCATCCAGGGACTCAAGAACTGAAGTGTCAGCCGGAATCTTACATGTCAGGCTGGCCTGAATACGCGGTGCAACCGAGTCGTCAAACTTTACCCAACCGGTTTCAATATCCAACTCCACAGGATCAGCACCGTCAGGGTATGCGGTAGCTGAAACAATGTGCATAGCGGAGAATCTAATGCGGTCTTCTGCATCGTATTTGTATGGATAGGTGTGATCATCCGGTATAACAAAAGCAGCAGGAGTATAAATACCTTCAGCAGTTAGCGTGCCAGTACCTATGAGGGAGATGCTAGCACCTGCACCCATTGTCACGGATTTAGAAAGTGTGCCTGAACCAGAGACAGCACTTGCGATTGCAAAAGCTGCTGTTCCACTATAAGAAAGAGTTCCCGAACCGGATAATGCAGCTGTTCCTGAGTAATCTGAAGAACCACCAGAAGCTGGTTTCAACGAGAAAGATACACCCATAGCACCTGAAGTGGCACCTGCTGGATCGGCTACTCGGGTGCCTGTAGGAGTACCAGTTGATACTGTCTGAAAGGCTATAAGATGTCCACCATTAGTGGTCGTGGACTTAGCCGATGCTTCCGCAATTGAGGTCATAGAACCCGAAAGATTAGTAAACGGGGTCAGATATATGCCACCAGTAGGACGACGGCCACCAAATACAGATAAAAACATTACCTGGGCGGGTGTAATAGTAGGGGCTGTTAATGTCGTAGCAGCGTCTGCGGCCTGTGTAACAGTTGCAGATACATCTACGAAAGTAGTTCCATCAGCCCCTTGTACACGAATAGGAGTTGCAGCAACACGCCCATTGCTTGTTGTAATAGCTGGGTTAGTATCACCTGAAACCCATTTGCGATAGAAAATAGCCATTGCATAGGAAGTAGAACCATTAGCACTGTTTGTAGATGCCAGAATATTAGTCCAACCTGATGGGGTTGTTATAACACCTGACGTGGCATTTAGCGAAACGATAATGATCGTGTAATCGCCGGAAGCAAGGCCAGAAGGAAGGGTTACGGTCGTACTGGTAGCACTGGCTGTGCCTTCTACAGACGTACCTGCTGTGAAAGTAATAGCCATTAGATTTCATCCTGAAGTGTTAGATCATCAAAGGATGCAAATGCTGCGGTAACAGCATCAAAGGATGAATACTCAGCAGCCAGGGCATCGAAGTTCCAGCCAAGAGCTCCAGCAAGGTCACCGAACGGGCGGACAACTTCCTGGTACTGAACAGCGAAGCGGTATCTGGTTAGCTCAGGTCCTTCCACGGAATATGGAGTAACGTCAAGGCCTGTAGTCGTGAAGTACATATCCATGCCTGGAACCGTTTGCTTTAGGAGTACAGCTTCACCACGATCAAATACGCGGATTAGGCGATTAGCATCTTCCAGGTTCTCAGTCCAGATTTCAAGGTTTCCAATACGGGTACCCAATTTACCCATAACAACAAGGGGATCAGCACGTCCGATAATTTGGTGAATAGTTGAGAAGCTATCACGGCCTGCTGAGTAGTTAGTGATTGTCTCGGCTTGCTCCGAATAGTTTGGTGCAATAGGAACCAGGAGCCATGGCTTATCAATTACCAGAGTTTCCGATGTTGTAACAAAGGAACCGTCAGCATGGTAAGCGTTGTAAGTATTTAGACCATGTGCAGTTTCGTAGTCGGTAACAATTGTGGTACCTGGTGATACTGAGGGTATCTGTCCTGTAGCTACACGCACGCTAGAGGTACCATTCACGTTTGTGCGTGTAATAGCAGTAATGGAATCAGTCTGGTTAATTGTAAGAGTTATAGAGCCGGTCGCAGTATCAGGAGTTGCTGTAATTGTGGTCATAGTTATGGCAGAGCGATAGCCTGCCCACCCCCTCTAGGTGCGAATTCAACAAAGATTTTGCGTCCCTGCTGAGACATAATGAATTTCTCAACGGCGGTACCGTCAGGAAGAATTTGGAGTGGAGCAGTACGCGCCTTTGTGAGCGCGTCCAGCTTGTTTCGGGCCTCTTGGTCGTTCACGAGAACATCTGTTTTGACGTTGCCAGGAACCTTTAGAACGGTATCTACGTAGCGCTGTGCGGCATCTCTGGACCCACCAAAAGCAGGCATAAGCTGATTGACCAGCAAGTCCTTCTGGGAGTTGAATTTGGCTGTCACAGTGTCCGTTGATTCACCAGCCGCCAAGGAGTCCTTAGCCATCTCTTCGATAGCGGATGCCTGATCAAGAACAGCGCGGATATTATCTCGTCCTGCTGTGGTGTTCTTATCTAGCTGTGCGCCGTTCTCAGAAAGCTTTGCGGTTAGATCATCAACTGAATCCAGGTAGGAAAGCTCAGAAGAGATGGAGCCCTTGACTGCATCAGTGCGCTTTTCAATAGCTTCAATATCCTCAAGGGTTGCTTGAGTAGTACCCTCAATTGCTGCACGTCGGATACGCTCAATCTCAGCGGCATCTTGAAGCTGCTGTACGTGGTCACGTACCTTCTGGGAAAGCTCTTTGTTGCCCTCAATCTGCTTACGAATTGCAGGATCGGTATTATCGATCATGTTGCCCATCATGTCGAACTCGTAGCCCGCAGCTTGAGACTGCTTTTCGAGGTCAGCTAGTTGGGTATCAAGGTCAGCAAGAACCTTTGTGGAATCATTAATGGAACCGAATTGACCTAGGAAAGAATCCTTGAGTGAGACGCCTGCTTTATCAGCACCATCACGGATTTTATCAAAGCCTGAGATTGCATCTTCTTGAAAGATTTCAAACCATTCTTTGGTATCCTGAATGGCATAGCCGTAATCTTCCATTGATTGGATGTAGTCGCTCTCAGATAAGGTGCCACCGTTGTCCTTGATCGTTTGAGCAAGGTCAAGCATCTTCTCTTTGTTCTCATTGATCTTGTCCGCATTTTCAGTAAGAGCAGAGATAGCAAAACCAATACCAACAGCTGCGACTAAACCGGCAGCCATACCAGCAGGACCGAAACCAACGAACGCGTTAGCTACAACTTCCTGTAGTGCGTCTGCGGCGTCTTCGATAGATCCAAATGATGCAGCGGCTTCTTTAGCTGTTGACTTGGACTCGTCCTTGAGTTCACCAAGACCCTCACCAGCTTTATCAGTTCCGTCCTTAACGGACCTACCAATTGTTTTACCTGTGGTCTTAGCTTTGTCTTCTACCTCATCAAGGGCTTTAGTAAGATCACGATCAATCTTCTTAGCTGCATCAGACATATCATCTGCGAGGTTATCTGCGGCTTTGTCACCGGCTTTGGTGAGGTCCTTAAGACCATCCTCAACCTGCTCTAAGGCGTCAACTACCTTCTCAGCGCCCTGCTCAGCTTTGTCTGAGGTAATCGCGATTGGGATTTCAATTGGGCGTCCAGCCATGGTTAACCCCCTATGGAGTCATAAATTCGTTTGGTTACTGTCTGTACTGAGAGTGAAACTATGCGCTTCGTGGCGCGACCAGCGGCCGGATAGACGACGTATCCGCCACGTCTACGCATTGGAATTTGTCGGCTGCTTCGTCTGGTCACTGTGTGGCGTTTGCCATTAGGTGAGACCCTGGAAAACTTGGTGTATTTGTTATGGCGCAGGGTGCCGAACTCAGCAGGTCTAAGAAGTTCCGACAGGGTTGCTCCACCGGAGTGAGTATTTGATGCCTTGAGAGCCACCCAATCTTGCGCTTCAGAGCCACCGATCGTGCGGAAGAGAGCCAGTGGTGGTGTGCCTGGGAGCCACTGGCCCTCCCCCGAAGTTTTCGCGGATACGGGACGGGTTAACCGACTTGGGGATGACGATGTTGCCGGCGGCCAGGTNTGAGTATTTGATGCCTTGAGAGCCACCCAATCTTGCGCTTCAGAGCCACCGATCGTGCGGAAGAGAGCCAGTGGTGGTGTGCCTGGGAGCCACTGGCCCTCGACCTCATCGTTAGGCGCTGGCCAGGGCGGTCTGCTCCCTCATGTTGTAGGTGCCGGTGTCGACCCAGGTGGTGTTGTGGATGATGCGGTCCATGATGGCGTCGGCGTGGACGCCGGCGCCGAGGCGGTGATGCCAGTCCTTCTGCTGATACTGGGTGCAGAACACCGTCGACGTCTCGCCGTAACGGCGCTCCATCAACTCCAGCAACATCGTCCGCATCGATTCCGTCGGCCGATCAAGTAACCACTCGTCGATGACGAGCAGGGTGAAGGCAGCGTATTTCCGGAGGAACTTGCCGGCGCCGCCGGGGGTGTCTTGAGCTGCGACCCAGGCCTCTTCGAGGTCGGGCATCCGAACATAATGGGCGCGGATCCGATGTTCGCAGGCGCGTTTCGCGATCGCGCAGCCCAGATACGACTTCCCCGACCCGGTGAACCCCTGGAAGACGACGTTCTGCTGCCGAGTGACGAACAAGCAGGTCCCGAGTTGGGTCAGGAGCTGCCGGTTGAGGCCGCGCTCGTCGAGCAGGTCGATGCGCCGCAGGTCCGCGTTGGGGTAACGAAGCCCCGCCCGTCGGATCAGCCCGTCCACTTTCGAGTGCATGAAGGTGGAGTAGGCGTCGTCGACGACCAGGCGGACCCGTTCCTCGAACGACAAGCCAATGCTGAGGGTGTCGTCTTGGAGGTCGATGGCCTCCACCAGCTCGCCGGCGTTCATCTCGCGGAGCTTGCGTTTGGTCTCCCCATCCAAGACGCTCATCGGGTGCCTCCGGCGTAGTAGGCGCCGCCGCGAACATAACCGCCATCATCCGGCTCGGGCTCGGGGGTGTGTCCGGTTTTGTCCTGTCCGGTGTCGAGGATCGGCCGCAGGTGCGCATAGCGGGGTGAGCGGATCGGGCCCCGCAGCGCCAGCGCGCAGGCCGCTTCGAGGCGTGCCGGGGAGAATCGGCGCGACAGTTTCAGCACCGCCAGCGCCGCGTCGAAGCCGACCTCATCGATGAACACGGTCTCGAAGATCTTGGCTGTCACTGCCGCCGTCGCAGGTCCGACCCGCGCCGCCCACTCCTCGATCCGGCCCCGGTCCCAGGCCTGGAAGCTGCGCCCCTCGGGCAGGTCCGCCTCGTTCGTCCGATACTGGTTGCTGGCCGTGGCCGGCAGCAGCAAATGGCTGGTCAGGCGCTCCTCACGCCGGTAAACCTCCAGCATCGTCTCCGTCACGCGCAAGTCAACGAGGGCGCCGATATGGCTGAAAGGGACGGAATAGAAGTTCTTCGCCCAAACCACGTGAGCGTTGGCGTTCACCTTGCGTTTATAGACCCACGTGCTGATCTCGAATGGGGCCGCCGGCAGCGCCTGCAACAACGGCTTCTCCTCCGCGGTGAACACACTGAGGCGTGACCCGTCACGCTTCTGGAACGGCTCCCGGTTATAGGCATCGATCTGTTCCCGGATCCGCAGGCGCAGCTGCGCCAGCGACGTAAACTGCTCGTGCCGGAGGCCGGCGATGACCCAGGTCGCGACATGGGAGACGGTGTTCTCGGCACCACTCTTGTCTCGAGGGTGGCGAACTCTGCCCGGGAGGACCGCGGCCGAGTAGTGCGCCGCCATCTCCCGGTAAGCGTCGTTGAGCACGACCTCGCCCTCCTTCGGGTGGGAAATCACCCCGGTCTTCAAATTGTCCGGGACCAGGCGCGGGACGCTGCCACCGAAGAACGCGAACATCGCCGTGTGGGCGCGCAGCCACGACTCCTGCTTCATGTCCAGGCTCGCTTCCACGAACGCATACCGGCTGAACGGCAGGCACGCGACGAACAAATACACCCTCGACAGCTCACCCGTCGTCGGATCCAACAGCTGCATCGTGGGTCCGGACCAGTCGACCTCGATACTGCGGCCGGCCTTGTGCCCGACCCTTGACGTCGCCCCCGAGACGGCGGCGTGTTCGCCATAGAGGCGGCAGAACCGGTCATAGCTCATCGTTGCCTGCGCCATGGACGCTGCGTCGACATACTCCTGATGCAACAGCTTCAACGTCACCCCGACCCGGGCCAACTCAGTGTGAACCCGGGGCCAGTCCGGCTGCGCGAAGACGCTCTCATGAACGCCGCGGCCGGGGAACACGGCCGCATACACCTCGGCTTCCGACAGCTCCGCGACGTCATCCCAGACGACGCCGAGCCGGTCCGCTGCATCGAGCACCGCCTGGATGCTATTGCGCGCGATGCCCTGCGCCGAGGCGATCGACCTGCCTGATAAACCCTGATTTCGTAACTGCAAGACAAGTTTCGCCTTGATCTTCCGTACCATTACCGGTACTCCTCCCACCACGTGGCCATCACATGGTGGGAGGAGCTTTTCAGGTGGCTCTCAACCACGCCAATCGTGGCTCTGAACGACACGATCCGTGATCTGGGCAGGTGGCTCTGGAGCGCACGGCAGGTGGCTCCCTTGGAAGCCAGTATTCAGTCAGGTCAGATGCGCGTCGTCAGCGGGGGTGTTGCTAGGACGAGTGCGGCATCTGCGGGCGTCCGGTACGGTGCACGGCCGTCACTGCAG
>NZ_LMSG01000011.1 GCF_001428335.1 Arthrobacter sp. Soil762 | reverse complement strand
CCTCCTGGCCACCCTCTGACCGGTGTCCTCCGGCGCCGGCCCTCAGGGGCCGGCGCCATCCCTGCCATCTCACAAGCTGAATCCCTGGAGCCCCCATGACCAATCCCGCCCGTCCCCGGACCCGAGCCACGGCTGCCCTGGCAGCCAGCGTCGGCCTCATCGTTGCCCTGACAGGGTGCAGTCCGTCCTCCGTCACCGCCGGAGCATCCCCTGCAGGCAGCACTGGTAGCCTCATGCCTGACGCTCACATTCACGGCCTGAGCGTCAGCAGCAAAACCGGCCAGGTGCTCCTGGCCACCCACGATGGCCTGTTCGACATGACGAAACAGCCCGCCACCAAAATCGCTGCCACTAACGACCTGCTGGGCTTCACCGGCGGCACTGACCACGGCGTCCTGTACACTTCCGGACACCCCGGGGAAGGCTCAGACCTTCCCAACCCGCTCGGGCTCATCAGATCCACCGACGGCGGAAAAACGTGGGAACAGCTCTCCCGGCAAGGCGAATCCGACTTCCACGCGCTCACCGCCACCAAATCCGGAATCGTCGGCTTTGACGGCAGACTGCGTACCAGCCCGGACGGGAAACCTGGAACACCGTGCCCGCGGATTTCGTCCCGGCCGTCCTGGCCGGGAGCCCGACCAGCGACACCGTCCTGGCCACCACCCCGCAACGGATCCGCCGCTCAACCGACGGCGGGAAAGCATGGAACACGGTGGACACCGGACCCGTGCTCCAGTTCGCCGCCTTCGCCAGCCCCGCCGACGCCGTCGGAGTCGAACCCGACGGGACAGTCCACACCTCCGCGGACGCCGGCGCGACCTGGACCCGAAAAGGAAAAATCCAAGGCGCAGTCCAGGCTGTGGCCGCGGTGAAGGGCCCGGAGGCAAACCTCTCGATCTGGGCCGCCACGGACAGCGGGCTCGTCGTCTCCACCGACGGCGGAGTCACGTTCCGACCCGTCGCAGACGGCTCCTGACCACTTCCCTCCTCACTGCATCATCCTGAGCATCAGCCGGCCCTCCGTTGGCCAGGTCGGACTCGCCGAACAGCGGTACCCGGGGCCCGGGACCCGGGACTCTACCTCTCAGCCGGCGCCGCGCAGAGAATAGGAGTACCAACTCCTGGAAGCGGAAGGCGCCGGTCATGATGTGGAGTTACTGGGCAACCTGATTGCTGCACCGCTAAACGGCAAGCGCCGCCAGCATGGCACAACGTTGTTCCTCGACACTACGGCCCTCGAACCATACGAGGACCACTGGGCATACCTTTCCAGCCTGGATCGGCTCTCGGACCGGGAGGTTCGTACGCACATCCGCAGGCTGCCTGCCGTTAAGTTTGGACAAGAGGTTCGCCGGCTTGAACTGCCGCTATCGTCGAAGATCGTTCCGCGCCCCGCTCTGATCGTCCATGCAGCATTCGCATCGCGCCTGACTATTAAGGCAGCAGACCTTGGACCAGCGATGATCTCGGCCGTCAAGCATGCGGCGTCCATGCCGAACCCTGAGTTCTATGAACGCCAACGCCAGAGGCGATCCACCTGGAATATTCCCCGGTACCTGCGCAACTACGACGAAACGCTTGACGGTGACCTCATTTTGCCGCGTGGGTTGTTGCCCTTCTTGCAGCAACTGGTCGAATCGAGTGGCAGCTCGTTGCGCATTGATGATCAACGGGTGGAAGGCACGGCCCACAGCTTCGAGTGCTCGGCCCGCCTGCGCGGGGAACAACAAGATGCGGTCGACGCTGCCATTGCCGCCGAGCACGGAGTCCTGGTGGCCCCGCCCGGTACCGGAAAGACTGTTATGGCGTGTGCTGCGATGGCACTTCGTGGCGTCTCAACGCTCATTCTGGTTGATCGCAAGGCCTTGGCGGAGCAATGGCGCAGCCGCATCCGTGAGTTCTTGGACGAGAAGTGCGGCCAAATCGGAGGTGGTCGTGCCAAGACGACGGGTCGGGTCGACGTCGCGCTTTTGCCTACGCTGGCACGGCGGGAAAATGTTGCCGAGCTGACCGCCGGCTATGGTTTCGTCATCGTGGACGAACGTCACCACGTACCGGCGGCAGCGTTCAGCCACGTCATGAACCAAATCCAGGCCAGGTGCTGGCTGGGGCTGACGGCCACACCGTACCGGCGGGACAAGTTGGACTCGCTGATCTACCACCAGCTCGGCCAAATCTCACACACGATTTCCCCAGCTGTTCCGCAGCAGCTGCCAACGCACGCACGCGAGATTGCCGAACCGACACTGACTTTGGAACTGCACCGGACCTCATACGCGTACGACGGCGCCGCAGACCCCAGTGAACCGGGCGGGATCTCTGCCATCTACAAGGACTTGATCGCCAATGAGGAACGCCTACAGCAAATTTACGACGACGTCATTGAAGCTTACGAACAGAACTCCCGAATCCTTGTACTGACTACGTGGAAAGCCCATCTTGAGTCCCTGAGGTCCCGGTTCGAGGCGGCTGGTCTGAAGCCAGTGGCTTTCACTGGTGCGATGAAAGCCAAGGAACGACAGGCCGCCGTCGACCTTCTTGCGACCACCGATGATGCGCAGCCTCTGCTGGTCTTGGGCACCGGCTCATACATTGGAGAAGGCTTTGACTGCCCCAAACTGGATACCCTGTTCCTTGCAGCGCCTGTGTCGTTCAAAGGCAGATTGGTCCAGTACGTTGGCCGGGTAATTCGGCCGTACCCAGGGAAAACTGTGGCGACAGTTCACGACTACTACGACGAATCAACTCCGGTACTGGCCGCATCCCTGAACAAGCGGGCTCCGGGGTATGTCTCGCTCGGGTTCCCTGATCCGCGCAAGCTCAAGAGCAGATGACATCGTCCCCAGGACCGTAGGCGGCGGTGTCTGCGTTGCCACAACTCCTCGGAACCGTATTCTCGAGAAGTCACCGTCGGGCAGCCGGATACGTCTCCCGCCAGTGAACTACCTGATACCGGTTAGTATCATCGGACATGGACAAAAACCCGCGTGTTTCAGAAGACGGTGACCGAAGTCCGGGTGAGCCTACTGCCAAGGCCCACACATCCAAGTCGGCGCTTCTTGGTCAAGTTGCCGGTTCGGACGTCCAACGTCACCGGCACAGGCAAGAAATCGGGGCGGGCCTGGATTTCGTTATGAGCCACGACGCCGAGCTGCTGAAGCGCCTTGAGGATGCCTGAGTTCTCGCCTCGAATACGACGACATTGTCGCCTTGCCAGACCTTGTTCTCTGCGATGCACTGCATGGCCACAACCGTCATGGGTGTGACGGATCGTCCTTCCCGCACGTCCAACGAGCGGCGGCGGCGGGAATATAGCACTTGAGTTGTAGAACACCTGAGTTGTATTATGGACTCGATTTGGAATGTTGACGTGGGACTAGTTGAGCCGTGGCTGTTAGGTCTTGACCAAGACTCGTATGAGCAGATCGTTGCTGCATTAGAGCTCCTCGCTGAGCGCGGACCTCAACTTGGTCGCGTCCATTGGTCGACACAGTGGTTCGTTCACGGCATAAGAATATGAAGGAGCTGCGGCCGGGATCGAGCGGGCGGTCGGAACTGCGAATCCTGTTTGCCTTTGATCCGGAGCGGCGGGCGATCTTGCTTGTCGCGGGGGACAAGGCGGGCAACTGGAGCAAGTGGTACAAGACGAACATTCCGGTTGCTGATGACCTGTTCGATGATCATCTGAGGATTCTGAAAGGAGGGGCATAGTGGCGAAGTCCATGGAGGAACTACTGGCAAAGCGTCCGGTTGACCGGGCAGCTGTGAATGCCCACAAGAAGCGCATGATCGATGAGGTCCGGGCCTACCGGCTTCGGGAGCTCCGCGAGGCCTCTGAGCTGACGCAGGTCGAGCTGGCTGGGCGCCTGCATGTCAGCCAGAACAGGGTGTCCCGCATCGAGCACGGTGACATTGATCGTGCCCAGGTGGATACTTTGCGGAAATACGTCGAGGCGCTCGGCGGCCGGCTTCGTGTCGAGGTTGAGCTCGGCGACGAGCGAATTCAGATCGCCTGACCAAGCGACTCGGAGCGATCCGCGACACCAGCCGGCTGCCCGGACTTTCTCAGGTTGCTCTCAGCCTGAGGCGCTGTCAACACGTGCTATTGGCTTTAGCGACGCATCATCAGGACCGACCCTGAGCGGAACTGGTCCGCGTTGACCTCGATTGCGCCAGGCCGAGGTGGCCGCCCAAGGTCATGTGAGAGCCCAAAGCATCCAGGCAATTT
Source organism: Arthrobacter sp. Soil762 (assembly GCF_001428335.1). GTDB lineage: Bacteria > Actinomycetota > Actinomycetes > Actinomycetales > Micrococcaceae > Arthrobacter. Next base: position 15,531 of record NZ_LMSG01000011.1, on the reverse strand, counting down.
ATGTGGTTGTGAAGCGTACCAATCATCTGAGGGAAGGCCTCGACGTCAGCCACGCGAAAGTAGCGCCGGAAGCCCTGGAGCAGCTCCGCGCATGCTCCGAATCCACCGTCTGCCGGCCATCACCGATCCGCTTCAGTCAGAGAGTAGGCTCCGCATTGTGGCGCCTGCCGCTGAGGTGGCCAACCTTGGAAGGCCTCGACGGCGGGGAGGCAGCTAAGGCGGTACGCCGTTTGACCGCTTTGGCGGCGGCCCGACCTCTGGTCCCGGTTGCCCGGCCTCCAGCCCGAGTTGCTGGACGGGCTGCCGGGGCGCCCTTTCTTGCCATGGTCTACGAAGCATGGTCATGCCTAGGCAAGTCGGTGGTGGAAGCCTCCACGGGGAACCCTGCGTCTTTCCACTCGGGGTAGCCTTCCTCCAACCGTGCGGCTTGGATGCCGTGCTGATGCAACGTCCGGACGGCATTGTCCGCGAAGACGCAGTACGGGCCCCGGCAATAAGCCACAACGATGCGATCGTTGGGTAGTTGATCCAGCCGCGTCTCCAGCTCCTTAAGCGTCACAGACATCGCGCCGGCAATGTGGCCCGCCTGGAACTCGGCCTCTGGCCGGACATCAATGACGATCAGATCACCATCGCCTATCCGCTCACGCAGTTCAGCGCGGGTCATGGTCATCATGGTTGAGCGGTCGCCCAGGTAGGACATGGCAAGTTCATCCAGCTCGGCGAGGTGTTCGCCGGCCACCTCCCGGACGGCAGCCCAGAGCCGGGATACAGCGGGCCCGCTAAGTGAGTAGTAAATCCTGGTCCCCTCGCGCCGGGTTTTCACCAATCCCGCGCGGAGCAGTTGCTGTAGGTGCTGTGACGTGTTTGCGATCGTTTGGTCGATTTCGTGAGAAATCCCATCAACCGGGCGCTCGCCCTGAGCGAGGATGTCCACGATCTCCGCCCGCCTTCCGCTGCTAAGAACCTTGGCAACGGATGCGAATCCGTCAAAGAGTTCCCTTTTTGCCTTATGGCTACCTGGATAGTGACCCATGGGAGTCTGACTGTCCATGTCCTCGGTGCTCTTCCCGGGCTTGTTCATCGGCCTAACCTTCAGATCTGGTCAAGAAACTACTTGACAATGTATCTCCTTCCGGAGGCGTATTCAAGCATTCCCTTGAATATGGTTTGGACTCCCGGTCCTGACCCCACGCTGAGTTGAGGTGAACAACGATGGAGGGCGCACCGAACCATGAGCGACCAAAATGATGGAGTCCTTCTGTCGCCGCCATGGCACGGGCCCGGGTGTAGTCTGTTGCGCAAAACCATCGTCGTCATGAACGAAGGCGGAGGGAGTTATGGAACCAAGGGTGCTTCAACATGATTCCCAGGGTCAGGGCGAGCCGGTCGTGCTCATCCCCGGTGGCCTCACGGGGTGGCTATCATGGATCCCCCACCAGAAGCGGCTGGCTGGCAGGTACCGTGCGATTCGGATCCAGCCGATTCACAACGAGCTCGGATCAGCAGGCCTTCCCGGGGATCCGGGCTACACGGCGGAGACTGAGCGGGAGGCCCTGCGGCTGACGCTCGATGCGCTGGGTCTCGAAAGCTCTCATTTGGTGGGCTGGTCAGGCGGAGGCAAGTCATCGCTCGAGTTTGCAATCGAATACCCTGATCGCGTCCGCTCCCTGACCCTGGTGGAGCCAGCCGCGTATTGGATCCTCGAACAGCTCGGCGACAGGCTCGAAGACGTCGAGCGCGTGAATTCGCTGGTACACGGATTGTTCGGTCGCCCGGTTACTGGGGAGGATCTGGCCATGTTCCTTGAGCTGGCCGGCTTCGTCCAGACCGCCCGGGACGCGCCATCGCACCCCAACTGGGACCGATGGCTAAGCCACCGGATGGCGTTGTCCTGGCAGGGCGAGGCGCTCGACCATCCGGAGCGCACGGTGGGGGAGCTATCGGGCATTACCTGCCCTGTGCTGCTGACCAAGGGGACGAGGACGGCCGACTGGCTCAAGCGGGTGGTCGATGTTCTCGGGGAGCGGCTGCCGAAGGCGTCAGTCGTGGAGCTCGACGGCGATCACGCCCACCACATCGAGAGCATCGACGCGTTCCAGCGGGCGCTGGGGGCGCACCTGACGCGCACCCAAGGCGCCCAGTCGGCGTGAGCGAACGGCCATCTCAACCGTATAGGGGTGCTGCTGATGGCACCTCCACCAGCACCCCAACGACGACGGACAGGGCACCAGCACTGGAGGCTGCAACTGTAGCCACGCCGCGATGGTCTATGAGCTGCACCGGACGTCTTCGCGTACGATGGTGCCGCGGACCCCAGCGAGCCGGGCGGGAGAGCTCTGGACGTCCGTGATTTACTTTTTCACGAGTCGCGCAGGGCCTGGACAACATGACCTGATTCGCCCGGTGCACGACAGAGCGCCCGGCTGGATTGAGGGAGTCCGTCCGTCGTCTGAGTGTCAGTGGCGTGTAATCCCGGGGCCTCGCATTCCGCTGTAGGCTGCCACGACCCCCACCAGGAAAATGAGGACGGCGAGGTAGATCAGGCCGAGGTGACCAAGCGTGGCCAGACCCCACGGGTAATGTGCGGGCAGGGCCACTGCCAGGCCGACGACCGGGACGATAACCGCGGTGGCAAAGGCCCACCGTTCTCCTCGGCGCACTCCGAACCAGGACAGCCCTGCGACAGCCAGGCCGGTCGCAGCGATGAAGCCGCTGACTGCGATGTGCAGATGGCTGATGTAGTGGTACAGCTGCGGGCTGAACGCCTCGATCTCCGCCTTCCCCTTGTCCACTTGATCGGGTCCGATGCCCAGCTCAAGGAAGGCGTCCGTGAAGTTCATTATCAAAAAGATCACGGCGTACCCCACGAAAGCCAGCCCGGCCAGCGTCATGAGGCCCGCGCCTGTCCGGAGGCGGGACTGTTGCTGGTGTGGAGTTTGGATGGTGGACACGGCCACCACCCCCTTTCTTATTCAAGTAGGTACTTGAATAAGATACCCGTAACGGCAGGCTTGTCAAGAGATATCTTGAATAGGATGGGCGAATGGGCGCCCAGCGGGACAAGGATGCGCTCTACGACGTCCTCGTAGAAGCTGCCAAGGCAGGCTATTGGCCTATTGGCCGCGGAGCGCCAAGCGCTGAAGCATTGCTTGGCTGAACAGAGCCTCCGGGCGTTGTCGGTGGTACCGCTATCCTGCAGTCGTGAGCGGAGACGAACAGCCGCAGGGCGCCTCCGACGAGAGCGGAGAGAACAACGATGACGCGGAAGAACGCATCAGTCTTACACCTGAACAGAAGGAGGCCCTGCGCAGGACGATAGAGGGCGTCCAGCAGCCGCGGGCCCGCAATATCGATTTCCCTATGTCACGCTCCCGGAATCAACTCTCAAGAACATCCTTGCCGTCTCGCGCATCGCCGAGACTCAACAAGCCATGGTCGCCAGAGTGATCAAGCCCTTGGCTGACATGCAACTGTCCTGGCAGAAGCCGTTCACCAGTATCAGCAGCGACATCTTCAAGATCTATTCACTCGCTCGCTTGGGGCTCGTTCGGTCGGCCAGCACATGGCCGTCGAACTTGACGCTGACCCGCTGCGAGCTGGCCCGGACGTCGACGCGGTGGAACGGGTCGCGTGGGTGGCCTTCGATGGTCTGTTCGTCCTCCCTCCACCTTTCGAAGGCGCCGAAGTCCAGCAGCTGGTACTCCGAAAGGTCGTCTTCTGCCTGCGCGTAGTCGATTTGAGCGCACGACGCGTGGCGTCGGGGATGTCGCGGCCGGCTATGCGGAGCAGGAGAGCACTGGGGCCGATGAGCCAGTCCGAAGAATGAAAGCGGTTGGTAGACGGATCCGGCTGGGAGGCGTTCCAGATGCAAGGCTGCTGGTCCAAGGCTTTGCGCAGAACGACTTCGAAAACGTGCAGGGCTTCATGGACGGCGCCGGACAGATCGATGTTCCACCCGAAGAGCCGGAGCGCCGAATGCCCCGGACGCTCCGCAGGGTTCTGGACATTCGTCTCAGGGGTAGGGTTTGCCATAGTCGACGAAGGGGTCAACATGAGCTACAAATATCGAACCGTCCGGGTTCGCGGTACCGAGATTGTTGGAACGGTTGCCCGGAAGCACGGAAGCGGGCCCGAAATCTACGAGACGGCCAAGGATCCGAGCACATCAGTGGTACCGGTGTTCTTCGAAGCGACGGGCGAGGTCCGTTTTTTCGACAGGTCGGTGCTGGAGGACGTCGTGGCACCTGCGGGTTAGCCGCTGAAGTACACGTGCGCCAGCCGCGTCGGCCTTACAGTGGAAGTGATCACGGGCGACCGTGGACTCATGGGATGCGCGAACGCCTGTCTTGAACTTGAGAATCCGCTTGTACGGTTGTTGACCGGTAGCGGTTCGATGACTATGTCCTCGGCATGCTCGTTTCGGTCGTGGCACAACGAGGATTTCTTATCAAGACAATGAAACTTTGTGCCCCTACGGGTCCCGGTTTGGGCACGCATCGTTCAAATTCGGCCTGGACGAGCGTTGTCGACGTTATCGTTTGCTCAACACATCCAATCAGGAGGACGCGTGCCGTACGCTGTTGACTTCAAGAACGTTTCTACTGTCGGCCTGGAATCGTCCCCGGTCGTCGAGGCGCTCGCTGGGCTGCGCGCCAACGAGGGGCGCTACTACCGCAACAAGTACGACCACGACTTCACCGTTAGCTGAGGTGTACTACTGATGTGAGACACAGTTTGAAAGGATTGTGCCCATGTCTGCTCGACCAACGTATTCCGATGAGTTCAAGGCTGCTGCCGTTGCGCTGGTGATTTCCTCGGGTCATTCGCCGGCGTCGGTGGCGCCGGAGCTGGGGATTTCCGTGACCGCCCTGAAGCGATGGGTGCGGCTGCATAGTGAAGGCCAATCGTAGGGCGGGAGAAAGCCGGATGATCCGGTGGATCCGGCGAAATACGAGGCATTGGAAACCCGGCTGCGTGAAGTCGAGAGGGAAAATGACTTCCTAAAAAAGTTTCAGCTGTTTCGCCAGGGAACAACGGTAGAGGACCTCTACCGCCTTGTTCAGGCGAAGAACGCGCAGTTCCCCGTCCAGTGGATGTGTCGGCGGCTGGGTGCTTCCAGGGCCTCGTATTACCGGTGGCTGGCCGCGGAAGAGTCCCCAACAGCGGCCCGGCACCGGGAGCTGACAGAACACGTAAAGGACATGTTCCATTCCTCGGACGGGATTTTTCGGGCACTGTATGGTCCATACGAAACTTGCCGCTGCGGGCATCGAGGTGTCGGTGGGAACTGTAGCGGTCATCATGGCGGAGAATGGCTGGGCCGCCAAGCGGATGCGGGCGTTCAAGCGCACGACGATTCCCTCGGATCCGGACAAGGTCTTCGCGGACCTCATCGGGCGGGATTTCACCTCCGACGCCCCGGGATCCCGTCTGCTCGGGGACATCACTTACCTGCGCACCGGCGAGGGGTGGCTCTACTTGGCCACCGTCATCGATCTGTGCACGTGCATGGTCGTCGGCTGGGCGATGGCTGACCACATGCGCGCCTCCCTGACTACCGGCGCGCTGCAGATGGCCAGGGACCGCGGTCATCTGCAGCCTGGAGCCATTTTCCGCAGCTTTCCTGCCTCGTAGACATCGCCACTCCGTGGAGACGTCTACGACTTCTTAGCTGCTGCATTTCGTTAGGGGACAATGGACCCTGGTCCACCTTATCTGCTGGCGCGGCCACGTTGGACTGGCCGGGACTGTCCCATAGAACCGAGGCATTGGGACGCAGCTCGGCCTCTGCCGCTGGGCAACTTTGGGTGCCACCCAGTATCTGCCGGGATCTTTGTGCCCTCGGAGCGTCCGGCATGTATGTTGCTTAGCTCCTATGTAGACACCGTTCGTGAGCGGTGCCACGATGGCCTAATACAGGGCTTGGCGCGCCGCGCCGGCGTGAAGCGAGGCTGGAGGAACCAATGTCAGGGTCCGATCTCGATTTTGTTGTGGAGCAGTATCATCGAGCGCTCGATGCTTTCGTGCGGGGAGACTCGGGGCTGCAGAAGAAGATGTTTTCGGCGCGGGAGGATGTCACGCTAGCAAATCCGCTCGGCCCGCCGGTTCGGGGCCGGAGTGAAGTTGAGCAGGTGATGGATCGGGCGGTTTCTCAACTGAGGGAAGGCGAGCCCACGACCTTCGAACGAATCTCGGGGTACATCGGGACGGAACTCGCATACATTGTCGAAATTGAACGGGCTCAGGCCAAGGTTGGCGGAGCCGATGAACTTTCTCGGATCTCTCTTCGGGTGACGACGATTTTCCGATTGGAAGACGGTCACTGGAAGGTTGTTCATCGTCACGCAGATCCGATCACGTCCCCGCGGCCGATCGAGTCCGTCGTCGAGGGTTAGGTTCGGGCGCCGCAGGACGTCGCTTCCTTCGGCCTGCTGTGAACGAAGTGCAAGGCCCTCCTAACTGCACGGCTCGTCCCTCCGGCACGCCAAACAGATGGGTGCCCGCTGATACACCGTTATTTTCACAATCCTCCGCCGAGGAATGGTGGGTGGGCCTCAGGGAGGGGTCTCACGCCGGCTTCGTTTTGGCGCAGGTACAGGCTCTCCCAGAAGAACGTTAGGACATTGGGCTCGACGAGTCAGGGTGTGGGCTGTGTCTCTACCGGGCACCACTCGAGCGTCGACAGCTTGTTCACTTCAAATCAGGGATTGGTTATTGCTCGACACACTGGCTCAGCCTCGTCGATCCCTAGACCACGCCCAGAGGTTGCCCTATGGTTGGGGCAACGGTCGTTGGCCGGGTGGAGCTCCACTGCGGAGGTGCATCATGGGTATCATTTCTTCCGGTTTCCGTGGACGACGGTCCGAGAATCCTGCATTGCCTCCTGGCCAGCATGAAACGCAGGACTTTCCCGTCCTGACCGCGGGACCCGCTCCGCTCATTCCCGTCGACGAATGGGAGTTCTTCATCACTGCGGAGAATGGCCAGCGGCTCTCGTGGTCCTGGAATGAGTTCATGGCCTTGCCGCAGGAGGAAATCACCAAAGACATTCACTGCGTGACCAGCTGGTCAAAACTGGGAACAGTGTGGCGTGGAGTTTCGTTGGACACGCTCTTCGAAAACGTGGAGACCACCAGCGACTTCGCCACCGCCCATTCCTTCGGCGGCTACACAACCAATGTTCCGCTGTGGGACCTTCTGGGCGGCAAGGCATGGGTGGTCTGGGAGTTCGATCACGTACCTCTTGAACGGGCGCATGGCGGTCCGGCACGGCTATTGGTGCCGCATTTGTATTTCTGGAAAAGCGCCAAATGGATTCATGGTTTGGAGCTGACAGGGGAAGACGTTCCCGGTTTCTGGGAATCGAATGGATATCATCTTCACGGCAATCCGTGGCGCGAGGAGCGGTACTCGTGAGGCCCCTGCCGTGAGTTCTGTATGGCACGTCGCTGAAGTGGTGGGCGAGGTACGGGAAAACGCCACAGCCCGGACCATTAGGCTTCGCGTGGATGGTTTGATGGGACATCTGGCCGGCCAACACATTGACATCCGCCTCACCGCAGACGACGGGTATACAGCCATCCGGTCTTACTCGGTGGCATCCACAAGTGAGGATGAGCATCTGGAAATCACCGTTGACGAACTTCCCGACGGCGAAGTGTCGCCTTACCTTGTCCGGGACCTGACAGTCGGGGACCGGCTGGAAATCCGGGGACCAGTGGGCGGCTGGTTTGTCTGGCGGCCGAGCAATGCGAACCGGGTTCAGTTGATCGGGGGAGGGTCAGGTGTAGTGCCGCTGATGTCGATGATCCGCGCCCATCAGGCTTCCAATAACTCGGCCCCTTTCAGATTGCTCTATTCCCTCAAGTCTCCGGATGCTTCGCTTTACCGCGGCGAGCTGCACCGATTGGACCAGGAATCAGCCAAGCTGATGGTCGACTACGTCTATACGCGTTCGACTCCGGAGGGCTGGCCGGCCACGCCAGCGCGCCTTACCTCGGAGAGCCTTTTGGGCAAGATCTTCCCAATGGAGGAGAACCTGGATGTTTTTGTTTGCGGCCAAACAGTCTTCGTGGAGACCGTTGCGGACTGGCTTGTAATGGCCGGCTATTCGCCGGAGTCGATAAAGACCGAACGGTTTGGCGGGACAGGAGGTATCCGGTGAACAGCGCCGACGACTTCGCTGTCCCCGACTCCGAAGACCAGGACATTGCAGCAGGACCCCATGACCCGATTCCGTATGTGGACGGGAACGCCGCTGCCGGCGCCCTGTCGGAAGTGTTCCGCATCGACATCATCGCGGCGCTGGGACGCTGCAGGCATTGCGGCTCAGTCAGGGCTTTTGGCGAGGCCATGGTCTTCACGGACGCGCCCGGTATTGTGGTCCGGTGCCGCGACTGCCAGGGCCTGCTGCTGCGATTGGTCGAAACACCAACCCAATATTGGCTGGATTTGAGCGGCCTCAGCTACTTGGAGATCGACCGCGAAGAGTAGGCCCCAAGTGGCTCTGGCGTCGACACCGCCTCAGTGAGGACTCATCCTCCACCGCTTCGGATGGCCGATATTGCAGATTCTGTCGATCTCTCAGAGAGGAAAGGATAGGCCGCTTACGAAGCCATCTTGCCTAGCCAACCACCTGAACAAGGCCGTGGCAGAAGCAGGCGGCAGCATCGGGCCATGACCGAGAAAGAGAACCCCGTCGAGCACGCTCTACACGCGGGAGAAGGTCACCGTCAGGGGTCCATCTTGATCTCGTGACTGACTCTGGGGTCCGCTGGTTCTACTCTGGGTAAGAGTTCTGGGTCGACATCCAGGATGACGACGGTGCGGCTCGAGTCCTCAGCCTTGGCCGGTTTCTGCCTTGCGGGCGGCTCGCCTACGGCGTGATGACCGTGAACACGGCGTCGGTCCGGTTGGACACGATTGCGTCGTTGGCCCGTACGGACAGCGACGCGAACGACGAACCGATGGAGGCCAGGCCGGCGTAGTCGCCCACGAAGAACCCGCGGGCCACGGGTGCCGTCATCATGTCGAACGGGCCATACACGTGCGTCTCATCCTCGAATGCAGGAGCGCCCACTGGGGAGGATGTGAACCAGTAGTCCGTGGGAAGCGTGCTCGTGTTCCCGACGGTGAGATTCCGGAAGTCGTAGTACGTGACGCCGACCTTCCCGCCGGCGACGCGGACGCTCGGGGTGAAGGCCGGGACGCCATTCGGCGTGTTGGCCCGCGCCGGCGCGCTCCAGGTCATGCCGCCGTCAGTCGACGTCGAGATTGCGACCTCATCATAGTGCCCGCCGTTGAACCGTGAATCCTGCCACACGACGTACAGTTGCCCGGTGGCTGGGTCGACAGCTGGCTCTGGGATGATGTCCCCGGTCCGGACGGGCGCCCCCGTGTTGGGGTCGGTGACGCCCACGGTGTTGAGCTTCGCGATGATCTGCGGGGCCGTCCAGTTGGTGCCCCCGTCCGTGGACTTGGTGAACGCGACGTTGAGCCCGTGCAGTTTGTCGATACCGTTCTTGCCCGTGCCCAGGATGAGGTCGAAGAAGTTGTAGAGCGTGCCGTCAGGCCCGACGACGATCTGGTTGCCGATGGTCTGCTGCCTGTTGCCAGTGGGCACGATGACCGTCGGCGAGCTCCACGTGGCGCCCCGGTCGGTCGTTTTCGAGAAGAGCGTTGGTCCCGTGAAAGCGGCCGCATGGGCCGTCGCCCTCGGGTTGTCGGTCGGTGAGACGAGCCGGTCCCATACCGCGTAGGCCGTGCCCGGGAATATTGGGTCAGCAGTGATGGACTCCTTGTCGTTGAAGAACTGCGGAGACCCAAGGTCTTCGATCAGGGTCTTTGGCGCAGTCCATGTTGCTCCGCCGTCGTGGGAGGTCGAGGCGAGAACGGCATTGTCGACGCCGACGCCTTGGAACGAGAGGGATACCGAATATGCCGTGCCGTCCGGTCCTATCGAGACCCACGGGTCCGAGGCACGGTCGTAGCGGGAAGGTCCGCCCGCCGCGCAGGCCGAGAACGGCTGGGCTACCTCGTTCCAGGTCGAACCCCCGTTCGTCGAGTAGCCGGCCACGAGGCCGCGCGCGCCGCCGTCGGACCAGCGGTCCTGCTGCCACACGCCGATGATGTTGTTGGAGTTGGCCGGATTGGCGGCCACCCACGGCTCGACCTCGGCGTTCGGGTAGTTCACGGCGCCGGGAGCGGAGCCCAACGTGCAGCCCGAGAACGGGCTGGCCCCGCTCGCAACGACCAGGGGGCTGAGCGTCGCGGCGGAGGCTCCAGACATGTTGAGCATGAGCGCGGCCGGCAGCATGGTGAGCAGCGCGGCTCGGCGCAGGTGTTTGGCGATCATTGGTTTCTCCTACAAGGGTGGGGGGTGCTGGGTGCGGGTGCGACAACAATCAACGGTCCGCTACGGGCCTGTGCGTTCCGGGGAAGTCCAGCTCACGAGGTCACCAAGCGGCTCCGCCTCGAACGCGGAGGGCCGGCCTCGGCGAACCTGCGGCTCGCGCTGAACGGCTCAAAGCCCCTCGCGGCTCGGGCACGCGTCGAACACGGTGATGCCCGCGCCAAAGGCCTGGCGGCCTCGAACTGGGCCGCCAGGGCCATGAGCCGGGCATCGCCGCCCGGACGGCCGGGGAACGCGACCGCGAGCGCCAGGCTGGCGGGGACGCTCATGGCGGGGCCGCCCGCGATGTGGCGTACTCGGCATCGAAGATGAGGAAGCGGCCCGCCGCCTTCTCGCCCCGCATGGGAGCTTCTTCGGTGCCGGCGAGTGTCCCCGCGGCCCATTGGGACCCCTCCGTGAACGGTGTGCCCCTCGATCTCGAGCGCGAGGTCCTTGACGAGGAACGGGACCCCCGCGACCGGCGCGCTGGCCGCGGGAGGGCGGCGTCGTTCGCGGGTGCATCGGCGGGCGGCCCGCCATGCACAGCCTCCCCCACCAGAGCGTTGAGCTCGGGGTAGCGGCGGCGAATCCGCTCGCGGGCCTCAGCCTTGAGTTCCGCCGGGCTCGTCTTCTGCGCTCGGACCAGATCGGCTTGCGCGAGGCCGTCGAGCCAGCGGAGATGCTCGTCCATGCGCTCAGAGAAACACAAGCTGGGCGCCCGCGCAAGGGCCCGACAAGACTCACGTAAAGTGCCCGCGAAATGGGGGCAAGCCTCAATAAATGCCCGCGAAATACCGGCCGCTGTCCGGGTGCTGCGATGAGTTTGGCAAATGCTTCTACCGAGACCTCGACGGCGAGCGCGAATGGGCTCACGTACAGCGAAGTGGTTCTGGACGGAGGGTTTGCGGTGGGGAGGGCCCCGTGTGGTGGGCCGGCGCACCAGCGCTTCCGGCCAGCACCATCACCCATTTAACCGGCTCTTCAAGGTTCCCGGGGAAATAGGTTCGTGTTGTAGCAAGCAGAGGACTCGTGGTCCTGCTGGGATGAGTGTTACTACGCATTCAACCTGAACAGGAACCACGAGCCTTGTCAGAGCCTACTGGGGCGGCCGAAGATGCTGCCAGCTTGATCTTCAACCTGCCTGATTACCGTGTCACCGGCACTGTGCTGCTCCCGGACGGGGCACGCCACGTCACGGTTGAGACCACGTTCCCACCGGGGTGCCCGAGTTGCGGCGTGATCGCGTCCCGGGTCAAGGAGCGCCGGTGTCAGCGGCTGCGTGACATCCCGGTCGCTGGCCGCGTGGTGCTCCTCTGGAACAAGCGGCGATGGTTCTGTGACGAGTACCTGTGCGAGCGGAAATCGTTCTGCGAAGCGACGCCGCAGGTCCCGCGCCGGGCCCGGTCAACACGGCGGCTGCGGCCGACGGTGCTGGACGCGGTCATCACCTCCGGACGGGCCGTGTCCGAGACGGCCCTGGCGTTCGGGATCTCGTGGTGGCTGGTCCATCAGGTCATCGGTGACGCCGCCCTGCGCCTGCCGGTGCCGTAATCTCTCTGAGGTGGACAGACGTGAAGATGATCTTCCCCTTGCCCCAGGCGGCGTGCGGGAACTCGCCATTAGCAGCCCCGTCTCTTAGCCATGATTCTGAACACTTGAGGACGGTGGCAGCCTCTGCCGGTTCGAAGAATTCAAGTTTCATGCCCCCGTCCGGTCTTTTCGTCGTGATGCGGCAAGGACGGGGCAACAGCATCGGTGGCAACTGCATGGGTCTGTCCGATCTCCTCAACCACCGTTGCGCGGGGCGAACATGATGACGGCCACCCCGAACAGGCAAATTAACCCAGCGCGAGTACTCCGAGCCCGGCCCACCACCAGTCCTTGCCCTCCCGAACCGATTGCCAGACGAGCCAGGCACCGCCGATTTCGGCGACGACGGCAAGGACGAAGACAAGGATGGGCTTGGCAACGGTCATGGATCCATCGTGCCCGATGCACAGCGCTGTCGACGCCGCCCCGGCATGGGGGTTTTCCGGAATAGTGCCAGGGTGCGTCGATGCGACTTCTCACCGGACTTCAATGGCACTCATCATGCCGACGTCCTCGTGATCCAGGATGTGGCAGTGGTATACGGAGCGTCCGCGGAAATCCCTAAAATCCACTCTGACCTTCACGCGCCCGTTTGCGCGTACGTTGACCACGTCCTGCCAGATGGCGGTTTTCGTGGCTTGGCCGTTTTCCTCGATGATTTGCATTGGCCAGACATGCAGGTGGAACGGGTGGTCCATGGGACTGGTGTTGGTCAGCGTCCATTCCTCCACATTCCCGGCCGCTACCGTGGTGTCAGTTCTGGCCTCGTTGAATTCCTTGCCGTTGATGGTGAAACGCATCATGCCGGCGCCACCACCCATGCCCATGCCGACGGCCAGGACAATCTGCCGGCGTGCCGCGACGGCGGCGGACCGCAGGTCTCCCAGCGCCTGTTGGGCGGGCACGGACGCCGGGGATGCGACTGGTTCGCCGGAGACGCGGAGAGTGGCCAGTGCGGCGCCGTCCGGCTGGTCTGCAGGGCTCCGTGCCCCGAATCCCGGTCCCATCATTCCCGGCATGCTTCCCCGGTTCTGGTAGAACGCCCGCAGGACCGCATCGCCGGTTGATGCGGTCACGAGCAACTCTGCCCGGTTGCCGGGCGTCAGCAGCAGTTCTTCCACTGTCTCCGGTGCGGGGAAGCGTCCGGAGTCCATGCCGAGGAGCTGCATCTGCTGGCCGTCGAGCCGCAACCGGAGATAGCGGGCCACGCACGTGTTGACGATGCGCCACCTTTCCCGCTGCCCTGGGCGGGCAGTGAATTGCGGGTTGCTTTGACCGTTGACAAGGATTAGTTCACCCTCACGACCCATCATCCGTTCCATCACCGGGACTGCCGGGATATTGCCCAGGGTGTCCAGGGTGGTGTCCGAAATGACCAGCACCCGCTCCACGCTCGCCTCGATGGGCTCCGGGTCCTCGACGATGATCGCTCCGAAGAGGCCGGCGAAGACCTGATCGGCGACCATGCCGTGGTGGTGGGGGTGGTACCAGTACACGCCCGGAGGATGATCTCGTGGAAGTTTGTATTCGTAGTCGAAGGTACCACCAGGTTCCACCGCAATGAAGACGTTGTCCCCGTTACCCTCGGGGGACACGTGCAGCCCGTGCACGTGCAGGTTCGTGGCCTGGGCCAGGTTGTTGACGAGCATGATCTTCAGGACGTCGCCGGCGCGGATACGAAGGGTCGGGCCGGGGCTGCTCCCGTTATAGCAAAGGGCCGCAGCCGGACGGCCTGCCAACCGTATCTGTCCGGGTGCGGCTTCGAGCCGTACCTGTAGCTGGCCATTCGTGCTCCGTTCCTCCGGGGGCTGGGTCAGCTCGCTTCCGGTGACGAAAGGCTCCCTCGACGTAAGGGTCCAGATCAGCCCGGCACTGCCAGCCGCTGTCGCAGCAATGCCGAGGCCGCCTAGCAGCAGCGCCTGGCGCCGGCTGACGGGTTGCACTAGGGGCCCTCACCGAGCACTTTGAGGTGTTCGCGGTACTGGTCCGCGGTGAGTTCTCCTCTCGCAAAGCGCTCGTCGAGGATCTGGCGGGCCCTGCTACCTCCGATAGGCGGCGGGCCGCCATACCCTCCAGTGCCCGGCTGCCCGTATCCGCTGCGGAAGCCGCCGCGAGCGACCCTGACCGCAAGCAGCACCAGCAGCGCGATCCCGATGAGCAGCAGAGGAACCCAGAGCCACATCCATCCCATGCCTTGTCCGTATCCCCACATCATGACCGGTGCCTTTCGCTTCAGGGAGTTACTCCTAGTCTTAACGCAGGCTCGGCTGACAGGTAGAGTCCTAGGTCCCGTCCCCGCCCGGGCCGGGCTAGACGCAAACCGAACCGGCCGGGGAAGGCCGGCTGATGTTCAGTCTGATGCAGCCAGGGGGGAGGCGCATGCCGTCGCACACCGGCGGCATGCCTCGGCGCAGATCCTGCAGTGCTCATGCATCCCGGCGTGCCTCTCGCATTCTTTGGCGCACGCGGCGCAGGCGGTGCGGCAGGCTTCCAGGATTGCCCGGCCCGTGTCCGCGTCGGACGCTGTTTGGTGGGTCAGGATGATGCATGGAGGGGTCACGTAAAGCGCGGTCAGGAGCCGCCGGCAGTACGAAACGTCGTTCCACCATCGGTGGAGATGACGAGCCCGTCGGCCGTGGCGGCCCAGATCGAGAGGTTTGCCTCCGGGCCCTTCACCGCGGCCACAGCCTGAACTGCGCCTTGGATTCGCCCTTTGCGGGTCCAGGTCGCGCCGGCGTCCGCGGAGTAGTGGACGGTCCCGTCGGGTTCGACTCCGACAGCTTCGGCTGGGCTCGCGAAGGCGGCGAACTGAATCACCGGTCCAGTGTCCACCATGTTCCAGGTTTGACCGCCATCGGTGGAGCGGCGGATCCCTTGCGGGGTAGTGGCCAGGACGGTGTCACTGGTCGGACTTCCAGCGAGGGCTGCGGGGACGAAATCCGCGGCCACCGTGTTCCAGACTTTTCCGTCCGGGCTGGTGCGTAGTGCGCCGTCGAAGCCGACGATGCCGGATTTCGTCGCGGTGAGCGCGTGGAAATCGGATTGACCCTGACGGGAGAGCTTTTCCCAGGTTTTACCGGCATCTGTGGATCTGATCAGCCCGAGCGGGTTGGCTAGGTCGGAGCCTTCTCCGGGGTGACCGGAGGCGTAGAGGACTCCATGGTCGGTGCCGCCGGTGAAACCCATCAGGTCGTTGGTGGCGCCAATTTTGGTGACAGGCTGCTTTGTCATGTCGAACAGGCCATCGTGGGTGGCCAGGAGCACCTGGCCGGTTTTGCTGCTGACGCTCAGCCCGTGAACGTGGGCGTCAGGCATGAGGCTACCAGTGCTGCCTGCAGGGGATGCTCCGGCGGTGACGGAGGACGGACTGCACCCTGTCAGGGCAAGAATGAGGCCGGCGCCAGCTGCCAGGACAGCTGTGGTGCGGACCCGGGGACGGGAGGGAATGGGCATGGGGGCTCCAGGGATTCAGCTTGTGAGATGGCAGGGATGGCGCCGGCCCCTGAGGGCCGGCGCCGGAGGACACCGGTCAGAGGGTGGCCAGGAGG
>NZ_LMSG01000010.1 GCF_001428335.1 Arthrobacter sp. Soil762 | reverse complement strand
CCGAAAGCTCCTCCACCAGGGAACACCGCCCCGGGAGGTCGCCGACACCCTAGGAGTCTCCGTGCCCACCCTCTACCGATGGGTCCCGGCAACAGGCGCGACCGAGGCACCAAAGAAGTAGTTCCTGCAGGTTGGTGCGGACGACTTCTCAAAAATGACTGTTGGTGCAGAGGACTATTGAGCAGAATGCACTTCCGTGCAGGGCACTTCTGACATTTCAATGTCCATACTCGTCTGCACTACCCCGGGATTCCGCGGGCGCCTGTGCAGTCGACTCCTGAAAACGACACTTCAGGGCAGTCTCACGAACGACCGTTTTTGAAATGCCATCCTCCTGACCTTTCCAGCTGACAGCACGCGCCCATATTGCGGGCAAATGTCAATCAATCAGGAGCACGCGTCGGGCTCCGTCATGCCCTAGCCTGACAAACTGCCAGTTCCCCAGCGAGGGGGCGAAGGCCATAGTTGAAGGTACAGAGCGCTGCGATTTGAATCGGAGGCTGCCATGATCCAGGCCCTGCTGTGCAAGCTGAACATCCGGCACGATTGGCACATCGAACATGCCGAAGACGGCGGCGTGTATAAACGCTGTCGCCTATGTGGCAAGGATGACGATAGCGGCGGCGGAGGAACAGGAGGCAACTACAGTGCCTGGATAGGGCCGACGGCAGGAGGGTGAGTCCAGCCGCCCCCGCAAGTACATGAATGCCCCGGGCGGTTGAAGGTGACGGCGTGAAGTACTTCTACATCCAG
Source organism: Arthrobacter sp. Soil762 (assembly GCF_001428335.1). GTDB lineage: Bacteria > Actinomycetota > Actinomycetes > Actinomycetales > Micrococcaceae > Arthrobacter. The sequence goes on along the minus strand of NZ_LMSG01000010.1, from coordinate 44,441 downwards.
GACGTGGCCGTGCTTCCTGACTACCAGGGCCAAGAAGTGGGTAAAGCGATCCTTGTACGGACACTGCGGCAACACGCCTGCCTCCGGGTGCACCCTCGGTTATGCAGTCGTTCGCGAACTGGTTACGAGCGCGCCGGTAGCAGTGCTTGGCCCTACTGATTCCCCCTTCTATTGCGGTGGTGTGAAGGCCATCATTGGAGTCATCGAGCGCTGCGGTTCAGATCGGAGTTGGCCATGATCCAGGCCCTGCTGTGCAAATTTGGTATCCACCACCATTGGCACATTGAACATACTGAAGATGGAGGCCTGTATAAGCGTTGCCTGCGCTGCGGTAAGGATGAGAGTGGTCGTGGCGCCACTAACGGCTGGGCGCTGAAGAAATGGTGGACGTGATCAATCCTCTTCAACTGAGGCGGACTTCCATCGATGAAGACCTCCGAGGGGCATCCGAAATGGTCCGCAACTACATCACCTTGCGAGGCGAACGCCTCGACGTCACGCAGGCTGAAGTCGATATGGGAGCACCATTCGGTGGTGCCGTCTCAACCATGTCCGACGTCAACACCTTTTTCGGGGCCCTCTTCCGCGGAGACCTGGTGTCCGACGCATCCGTAAACGAGATGAAGAAAATTGGCAGCAGCTTCCCCGATTACGGTCTCGGGATTCGCAGAGATGAGCGTAGTTAACGGGCTCATTCTCGCCTTGGCTGTATTCGCAGTGCGCTGGCTGTATCGCACGCGGAGGCGCGCCCCTATTGCCCTGGCGGCCGGAACGCTGTTTGGGCTGCTGGGTGCTGCAGTCACGCACGGCTGAGGACTGCGTTTACGGCGGTGCCGCCGTTGCCTTGACGCCACGGGAGGGGTTGACGAACATGGGCGGTATCGGCGCAGCCTGCCCGTCCGTGCTCCCTGCGCCTCCCGACCCACAAGGGACGTGCTGACATGTCGGAGCCCACGAGACCCCATTCACGGAAATTCCTCCCGCCGCTCCTGCGCTTCCTGGTTCCGGCTGCCATCATGGCTATAGTGCTGACCGGATGCACCGCGGCCCCGGAGGCGCCTGTGCAGACCACCCAGTCCGCCGAGAAGTACAGGGCCGGCCTTGAGGATTTCAGCAGGCGGATGCTGGACCTCGGGGCTCCGGCCGTCCTGATCGAGACGCGGATCAACGGCGACGTCTGGTCACATGCCGGTGGGGTCCGCAGTCTGGGCAGCCCGGCGCCGGCTGAAGCCTCGAATTCCACGCACATCGCCAGCGTCACCAAGTCCATGGTGGCCGTCTCGGTCCTCAAACTGGTGGAGGAAGGCCACGTTCAGCTGCAGGATCCGGTAACGAAGCACCTCCCCGAATTCGACAGCCTGGTGAATCCCCGGGGCGCCGTCACGGTGGCTCATCTCCTGCGGCACGAAAGTGGAATCCCCAGCTACGAGGAGGAACTGTTCAGCTCCCGGCCCATCCGCCAGGCGTTGACGCAGAAGTTGTCGCTGGGTGAGAGCCTGGCCTTGTCAAAAGCAATGCCATGGGTGCGGACGCCCGGCAGCGGCGCGGACTACTCAAACTCGAACTACCTCGTGCTCGGCCTCATGCTGGAGCGCCTTCACGGCCGGCCAGTGGCCGAGATCCTGCGAAACGATGTCTTTGACCCACTGGGAATGAAGGACACGCATCTGACAGGCACCGGTCCGCCTCCGTCGACCATGATCCACGGCCAAGTCGAGGTTGACGGCGAACGGCTGGACTCAGCCTATTTAGGTGCAATCGTAGGCAACCCCGCGGGCGGCGTAGTCTCGACTGTCGGCGACCTGAACACGTTCTTCGCCTCGCTCATGGAGGGGCGGCTCCTGAAACCGGCCACCATCCAGCAGATGCAGCTGGCTCCTTTCGGCTTCTACGGAATGGGCCTGCTGCGATGGAAGGACGTCTGCGGTGGCTTTTACTATGGGCACGACGGCGACTGGGCCGGGTACCGGACCACGGTGGTCACCAGCGCGGACGGCAAGCGGCAGGTGGCCATTGCCATCACGTACCCGCCGGAATCGTGGGACCCCTCGGCATACAATCCCGATAATCCTCTCGGACCGGACGCGCTGTACAGGGCCGCGCGGACGGCACTCGACCTCAGCTGCTAATGCGGTGACGCAGGCATTAGCTATGGGCTGATACGGCGGATGAACGGCCCTCGGCAATGCCCGCAATCGTGAGTACGGTTGCGTAATGCAAGAGATGTCGATTGAGGCTTTGGCCCGTCAGCAGATCGCTGCCGCTGTTGTGGCACCCAGCGGGCGGGCAGCCGATACGGCTTTCGGCGGGCATGAGAAGAAGCTGCGCCAGACTGTTATGGCTTTCCGTGCCGGCACGGAGCTCAGCGAGCACCAGAACCCGGGCGAGGCCGGGGATCTCCTGATCGTGCCGGACGGGCTGCACAGCCTGGAAGCGGAAGAGGACTCGACGGCGCTGTTCACGGTGGTCAAGACCGACCGCTAAAGATCGCGGCGCCAGACGTCGCAATTACAATCACTCAGCCGACTCGTGGACTGGCCTTAAGGTGCTTAGCCAAGGACAGGCCTGCCAAAGGCAATCCGTACGCCGGCCCTGGAGAGATCCTTCTGTTTCGCCTAAGCCCCAGCTTGACTGTTTCCTGTAGAAGGTTCGGCTAACGGGCGGCCGGGGTGACATTTATCGCAGCGAAAACGCCGCCATTTATCGCTGCGATTCACAGATAACACCCTCAAAACCCGGTTTTGAGGGTGTTATCTGCTCGTCCGCGCGTCTCTCTGGCGCGGTAAGTTGTGCACAATTGAATTGTGGACTACCGTCTTAGGTATGACTGAAGCCCCCCGCCTCGACCGCCAGGTGTGTTTTGCGCTGTACTCCGCGTCCCGCGCGGCAACAGCGGTTTACCGCCCCGTCTTGGAAGACCTCGGCCTGACGTACCCGCAGTATCTGGTGATGCTGGTCCTCTGGGAATCGGAGCCGAAGGGCGTCAAGGAGCTCGGCGAGGAACTGGGCCTTGACTCCGGCACGCTGTCGCCGCTGCTCAAGCGGCTTGAGGCTATGGGGCTCGTGGAGCGCCGCCGGTCCGGGGAAGATGAGCGCCGTGTTGCAGTCCACCTGACGCCGGCCGGACGCTCGCTCAGCAGCAAGGCCAGCGGGATTCCACGGCACCTTGCGGACGCGGCCGGGTTGTCAGCCGATGAGCTGGAACAGCTTCGCACCACCCTTGAAAGGCTCACAGAAGCCCTTCACCGCGCGCACTGAGCGCCCAAGATTTCCGTTATCCACATCCAACAGGACGGACCACATATGAAGACTCTCTACACTGCCGAGGCCCTGGCTTCCGGCGAAGGCCGCGACGGCAACGCACGCACCAATGACGGCAAGCTGGATGTCAGCCTTGCCAGCCCCGTGGAGCTGGGCGGTGACGGCCAGGGAACCAACCCGGAGCAGCTTTTTGCCGTCGGTTACGCGGCATGCTTCCACTCGGCGCTCCGCCTCGTGGGGCGCAAGGAGCGCGCAGACCTGACCGATTCAGCCGTGGCGGCCAAGATCCACTTTGGCGCACTGAACGACGGCGTGGGCTACGGTCTCGCTGCTGAACTGGAGATCGCGGTTCCGGCCCTGGATCTCGCCACGGCCGAGTCCCTGGTAGCCAAAGCCCACCAGATCTGCCCCTATTCCAACGCCACCCGCGGAAACATGACCGTGGACATCAAGATCCTGGAGTTCGCAGCATGAGCACACTAACGGCACTGCCCACGTCCACCCGTGAAATCCGCCTGGCGTCGCGCCCCACGGGACGCCCCGTCCCGGAAAACTTCCGGCTGGCCGAATCACCGCTGCCGGAGCTTCAGGACGGCCAGATCCTGGTCCGCAACCTCTTTGTCTCCGTGGACCCCTACATGCGCGGCCGGATGAACGACGTCAAGTCCTACTCAGCGCCCTTCGCGCTGGATGCAGCGCTCGACGGCGGGGCCGTGGGTGAGGTTATCGCGTCCAGGGCCGAGGGACGCACGGTGGGGGACGCCGTCGTACATCAACTTGGGTGGCGGGAATACGCTGTGCTGGACGCATCGGCGACCTCGGTTGCCCGCACGGACCTCGCGCCGGCGTCGGCGTTCCTTGGAGTCCTGGGCATGACCGGTCTCACCGCATACGCCGGCCTGCTGAAAGTGGCCGAATTCAAACCCGGCGACGCCGTATTTGTGTCCGGCGCGGCGGGCGCGGTTGGTTCGCTCGTGGGCCAGATCGCCAAGGCGATGGGCGCCTCCCGGGTCATCGGGAGCGCGGGCACGCCCGATAAGGTCGCACGGCTCCTGGAACTGGGCTTCGACGCCGCCTTCAACTACAACGACGGGCCCGTTCGCGAGCAGCTTGCCACCGCCGCAGGACCTGCCGGCATTGACGTCTACTTTGACAATGTGGGCGGCGAGCACCTGGAAGCAGCCCTGGCGGTCCTCAACGTGGGAGGCCGCGTGGCCATGTGCGGCGCCATCGCCCAATACAACTCCACCGAGCCCACCCCGGCGCCGCGGAACCTCATGCTGGCCATTGGCAAGCGGCTCACCCTGCGCGGGTTCCTGGTGGGCAGCTACTGGCACCTCATGGGCGAATTTGCCGAAAAGGCCGCAGGCTGGCTCGCTGACGGAAGCCTCCAGTATGACGAAACGGTGGTTGACGGCCTGGAGAACGCCCCGCGGGCATTTATGGACCTGCTCGACGGCGCCAACACCGGCAAGATGCTGGTCCGCCTCTAAGCGGACCCCCAAAAATAGACAGCGCGAACGAACACTTGAGGCCCTTTTTCGCCGGGCCCCAAGTGTTCGTTCGCGCTTAACCCGCGGGCTTGGGGCCGCTGGGACACTGCTCCCTACTGCTTGGTAACAAAATCTCAACAATCTTCAGAATCGGGCCGGAATGTGCTAACCGATGTGGCGCAGGACACTAAAGTGGCTTGTATCAGAGCGCTTCGGCGCAGTGCTGCGGACCGTCAGTGAAAACAGAATTTCAGGGTTGAAACAGACACTCATTGAATTCACGTCGTAGCGCCTCTCTCTTCATCCTGGAGGAATCTTGAAGACATCACTGCGTGCACACCTCAAGCGCGGTTCAGTTGCAGGCGTGGCCACCATGGGTGCTACCGCACTCCTGCTGGCCGGTTGCGGTGCACCGCCCGAAGCCGGCAGCCCGAGCGCGACGGCCAGTGACTACACCGGCTGCATCGTCTCGGACTCCGGCGGATTCGACGACCAGTCGTTCAACCAGTCATCGTACGAGGGCCTGAAGAAAGCAGAGGCCGACCTGGGAATCAAAGTCAACCAGGTCGAGTCCAAGACGAATAATGACTTCGAGCCGAACCTGCGGGCCATGGTTGCCGCCAACTGCGACCTCACCCTGACGGTCGGCTTCCTGCTCGGTGACGCCACCAAGGCTCAGGCCGCGGCCAACCCGAACAGCCACTTCGCCATCATCGACTTCGGCTACGACCCGCCCATCAGCAACGTCAAGCCGATCATCTACGACACCGCCCAGGCCGCGTTCCTGTCCGGATACCTGGCGGCAGGCACCACCAAGACCGGAAGCGTGGCCACGTTCGGCGGCAGGAAAATCCCCACCGTGACCATCTTCATGGACGGCTTTGCCGACGGCGTCAAGTACTACAACGAAAAGAAAGGCACGGACGTCAAGGTCCTTGGCTGGGACAAAGCCACCCAGGACGGCAGCTTCACCAACGATTTCGAAAAGCAGGACAAAGGCAAGCAGCTGACGCAGAACTTCCTCGACCAGGGAGCGGACATCGTGTTGCCCGTCGCCGGCCCGGTGGGCAAGGGCGCCGGCGCAGCCCTCATGGAGGCGAAGGCTGCGGGCAAGGACGTCAAGCTCATCTGGGTTGACTCCGACGGCTTCCTGACCGCACCGGAGTACAAGGACATCATGCTTTCCTCGGTGATGAAGCTGATGGGCGAAGCTGTTGAAACCGTGGTTAAGGATGACAAAGACGGCAAGTTCACCAACACGCCCTACGTCGGCACGCTGGCGAACGACGGCGTCCAGTTGGCACCGTTCCACAATTTCGAAGCCGATGTCCCGGCCGGGCTGAAGTCCGAGCTGGAGCAGCTCAAAAAGGACATCATCGACGGCAAGCTGAAGGTCGAGTCTGCGGCGAGCCCCAAGGCTTAGTCATCCCCACAAAAGCGCCACCCCCGGATGGTCATCGACTGGCCGGGCGGTGGCGTTTTTTGTTGGAGTTCGCCCATCGGCGAGACCGCCCATGCAGGACTGCACGCACTAGGCTGGTGCTGCAGCCACATATCCCGTCCGGTGGGATTCACCGGACGCTTCGAGATTGGTCAGAGTTTTGAAACTTGAACTCAGAGGGATCACCAAACGCTTCGGCTCCCTGCTCGCCAACGATCACATCGACGTGGTGGTTGAACCCGGACAGATCCACTGTCTGCTGGGCGAGAACGGGGCCGGCAAGTCCACCCTGATGAATGTGCTGTACGGGCTATACGAGCCCACCGAGGGTGAGATCCTCATTGACGATAAACCAGTCTCCTTCCGGGGCCCCGGCGACGCCATGGCTGCCGGGATCGGCATGGTGCACCAGCACTTTATGCTCGTTCCTGTTTTCACGGTTGCCGAGAATGTGGCCCTTGGAGCCGAGTCCACAAAAACCGGCGGCTTCCTGAACCTGGATGACACCCGGCGCAAGATCAAGGAGATTTCGGACCGCTACGGGTTCGATGTCGACCCCGACGCCCTGGTGGAGGACCTCCCGGTGGGCGTACAGCAGCGGGTGGAAATCATCAAGGCGCTGGTCCGCGACGCCCGGGTCCTGATCCTTGATGAGCCGACGGCGGTGCTGACGCCCCAGGACACCGATGAGCTGCTGGACATCATGCGCCAGCTGAAAAGCAGCGGAACGTCCATCGTCTTCATCTCTCACAAACTCCGTGAGGTCAAAGCGGTGTCCGACACCATCACGGTGATCCGGCGCGGCAAGGTGGTAGGCAGCGCCGACCCTGCGGCGTCCACGGCGGAACTCGCATCCATGATGGTGGGCCGCGCCGTCAGCCTCACCCTGGACAAGGCTCCTGCCAAGCCGCGGGAGAGGACGTTCCAGGTCAAGGACCTCACCGTCATTGCCCCGAGCGGACAACACGTCGTGGACGGCATCAGCTTCGACATTGCGCGGGGCGAGATTCTGGCGCTTGCGGGAGTCCAGGGAAACGGGCAGACGGAACTGACCGAGGCCATCCTTGGCCTGCAGGAACGCGTACACGGCTCGATTATGCTCGACGGCGAAGAGCTCCTGGGCCGAAGCGTCAAGGACGTCCTCAACTCCGGTGTCGGGTTTGTTCCGGAAGACCGCTCAGTGGACGGTTTGATCGGCACGTTCTCCATCGCCGAGAACCTCATCCTGGACCGTTACGACCAGCCCCCTTTCGCCAAGGGGATCAGCATGAGCCCGGCGAAAGTCCTCGAGAACGCGAAAACGCGGATTGGCGAGTTCGACGTCCGCACCCAGTCAGGGTCCCTGGCTGCGGGGACGCTGTCCGGAGGCAACCAGCAGAAGGTGGTCATGGCCAGGGAACTGTCCCGGCCGTTACGGCTGTTCATCGCCTCCCAACCCACACGCGGTGTTGACGTTGGTTCCATCGAATTCCTGCACAAGCGGATCGTTGCTGAACGCGACCACGGAACGCCTGTCCTGATTGTGTCCACGGAACTGGACGAGGTCATGGAACTCGCCGACAGGATTGCTGTCGTTTATAAAGGCAAGCTGGTGGGCATCGTGCCGGCGGGTACCGGCCGGGACGTCCTGGGCCTGATGATGGCCGGGATATCGCCGGAGGACGCTGCACCAACGGACACGTCGCACGCCGACAAGCTGCCCGCAGAAAACGGGCACCCGGGAACGGACACTCCCGAGACCCCACGGACCTCCACTGCCAGCGCCGAAGGAGGCGACCATGTCTGACAAACATCCCCGCAAACACTCGGCTGGCCAGCATGCCAAACCCGTTGGGGCCAGTCCCGCTGCCGAGGAGACGGCCGCAGCGGTCGCCTTGGATACAGCCGGCGGAGCCATGGAACCGTCCGCGGTTCCGGCTACGGCCCAGAGCGGAAAGCTGCCCGGCGGTTCCGAAACGCTGGCCCGGAGGATCTTCACCGGCAGCGGCATGGTTTCCGTACTGGCCGTGCTGCTTGCCCTCATCATCGGAGGCCTGCTGATTGCCAGCACGGATGAGCGGGTCGGCGCCACCTCCACCTATTTGTTCGCCCGGCCCTCTGATTTCCTCTCCGCTGTTTGGACCGCCGCAACTGGCTCCTACGTCGCCCTGTTCCAGGGGGCGATCTTCAACCCGCTGGCTTCAAGCGTCGGGGTCCAGTTCGCCCCGCTGATGGAAACCCTGACGATCGCGACACCCCTGATCACGGCTGGCCTTGGCGTGGCCCTGGCATTCCGCGCCGGCCTCTTCAACATCGGCGCCCAGGGCCAGATCATCATGGCGGGCATCCTCGCCGCCTGGGTGGGCTTCGCACTGCACCTGCCCGTCGGACTGCACCTGCTGCTGGTCCTCGTAGCCGGCATCGTCGGCGGTGCACTCTGGGGCGGGCTGGTGGGGCTCCTGAAGGCGCGGACAGGCGCCCACGAGGTCATCCTGACCATCATGTTCAACTATGTGGCACTGTACTTCCTGGGGTATCTGCTAAACACGCCGGCCTTCCAGCGACCGGGCGAATCCAACCCGATTTCGCCCATCCTGGATCCCACGGCCGTCTACCCCCAGATCCTTGGCTCACAGTACCGGCTGCACCTGGGCTTCATTCTCGCCATCGCCGCAACCGTCCTGGTGTGGTGGCTCCTCAACAGGTCCACGGTCGGCTTTGAGTTCCGGGCCGTAGGTGCCAATCCCAAGGCGGCCCAGACGGCGGGCATCAACGTGTCCCGCTCCACCATCCTGGTGATGGCCATCGCCGGAGCCCTCGCCGGCATGTCAGGGGTGGCCCAGGTGGCGGGCACGGAAAAGGTCCTCACCGACGGCGTCGCAGCCACGTACGGCTTTGACGCCATCACCGTTGCGTTGCTGGGCCGTTCGACGCCGTGGGGCACTTTCGCCGCCGGCCTGCTGTTCGGCGCCTTCCGCGCCGGAGCCGTCCAGATGCAGATCCAGACCGGCACCCCCATCGACATCGTCCTGGTGGTCCAGTCCCTGATCGTCCTGTTCATCGCGGCTCCGCCGCTGGTGCGGGCGGTCTTCGGGCTGAATCCGCGGCGCAGGAAGCCGGCGAAAGCCGGTAGGTCCCAGAAGGCAGCAACCACAGGAGGCGCAGCATGAGCGCAACAGCAACGTCGCCCCTGCCCGGAAAGCGGGGGCCCGGAACCGCACAAGCCACAGACCAGTCAGTGGCAGTCTCGGCCAAGCCGGTGACGTGGAAGACCCCCGTCATGCTGGCGCTGCTGGCGCTCGTCGCCTTTGTCTTTTTTGGCCTGATGGGACCCAACCAGACCGCCGAGTTTGGCATTTCCACGGGCGGTGATTTCTTCCAGCTCCCGGCCGTTGAAGTGCCCGCCTTTCTCGGCGGCATCGTGCTTTCCGTGATCCTGCTGGGGCTCGCAGCGTATGCAGTCTTCCTCAAAACAAAGGGCCAGGCCGCCCCGGCTTGGCTGCCGATCACCTTCACCGTGTTGTTCGTGACGGCCTTCCTGATCTGGGTTGTAGGCGGAGCGCGTACGCCCAGCATTTCGCTCGCGGGCCTCATCGCCGGATCCGTCACGCTGGCCGTTCCGCTGGTCTTCGGTTCCTTGTCAGGCGTCCTGTGCGAGCGCGTCGGCGTCGTGAACATCGCCATCGAAGGACAGCTCCTGGGCGGTGCCTTCACCGCCGCCATGGTAGCGACCATGACCAGGAACCCGTTCCTGGGACTGCTGGCCGCGGCGGTGGCAGGCGCCGTCGTCTCCATGGTCCTGGCGGTCTTCAGCATCAAGTACCTGGTCAACCAGATCATCGTGGGAGTTGTCCTCAACGTCCTGGTGTCCGGCCTCACCGGCTTCCTGTTCAGTACCGTCATGCAGGCCAACAAGGCCCAGTTCAATTCGCCGGTGGGCCTGGACAACATCGAAATTCCGGTACTGTCGGGGATTCCGATCATCGGGCCCATCCTGTTCAAGCAGACCCTGGTGGGCTACCTGATGTACGTCGCCGTCATCGTGGTCTGGCTGGGCCTGTTCAAAACCAAATGGGGGCTCCGGGTACGTGCCGTGGGCGAACACCCGCAGGCCGCCGACACCCTGGGCATCAACGTGAACGCCACCCGCTTCTGGAACGTCACAATCGGCGGCGCCATCGCAGGGATCGGCGGATCGTTCTTTACCCTGGTGGCGATCGACAGCTTCACCAAGGAAATCTCCGGAGGCCGCGGATTCATTGCCCTCGCCGCGCTGATCTTCGGCCGGTGGAACCCCATTGGCGCTTTCTTTGCGGCCCTGCTTTTCGGCTTTGCAGACAACCTGCAGAGCATTGTGACCATCATCGGAACCCCGGTGCCGAGCCAGTTCATGGCTATGCTGCCCTACCTGGTGACCGTGCTGGCCGTGGCCGGGCTGGTGGGCAGGTCCCGGCCACCGGCAGCCAGCGGCATCCCGTACGTCAAGGGTTGACGGCCGTGGAACAGAACGCCGTCGACTGGCAGGCCCTGGAGGCGGCGGCCGTGGACGCCATGAAAAACGCCTACGCCCCGTATTCGAAGTTCCCGGTGGGGGCCGCGGCCTTCACCGAGGACGGGCGGCTGGTCAGCGGCTGCAACGTGGAGAACGCCAGCTACGGGCTCTCCCTCTGCGCCGAATGCGCCCTGGTGGGAAACCTGCACATGACCGGCGGCGGGTTGCTGCGCGCCTTCTACTGCGTGGACTCCGCGGGCAATGTGCTCATGCCGTGCGGCCGCTGCCGCCAGCTGCTCTACGAATTCCGCGCTCCCGGCATGGAGCTGATGACCACCCAAGGCATCAAGACAATGGACCAGGTGCTGCCCGACGCATTTGGTCCCCAAAACCTGGAGGATCCAAGGTGACACAGGCAACTGAGGCATTCGACGCCGTCGACATCATCCGCACCAAGCGGGACCGGGGCGCCCTGAGCCCGGAGCAGATCGACTGGACCATTGACGCGTACACCCGCGGGGTCATCGCCGACGAACAGATGGCCGCGTTGAACATGGCCATCCTGCTCAACGGCATGGACCGCGCCGAAATTTCGCGCTGGACGGCGGCGATGATCGCCTCGGGCGAACGGATGGACTTCGGCGGCCTCCGGCGGCCCGACGGCGGCGTGAAGGCTACCAGCGACAAGCATTCCACCGGGGGAGTGGGGGACAAGATCACGCTGCCGCTGGCACCGCTGGTGGCAGTGTTCGGCGTGGCGGTGCCGCAGCTATCCGGCCGCGGGCTGGGCCACACCGGCGGCACCCTGGACAAGCTGGAATCGATCCCCGGCTGGCGGGCGGCCCTGAGCAACGACGAAATGATGGCGCAGCTCCAGGACGTCGGCGCCGTGATCTGCGCTGCCGGGGCGGGGCTGGCGCCGGCGGACAAGAAGCTCTACGCACTGCGCGACGTCACCGGCACGGTCGAGGCGATCCCGCTGATCGCCTCCTCGATCATGAGCAAGAAGATCGCCGAAGGCACGGGGTCCCTGGTCCTGGACGTGAAGGTGGGCAGTGGAGCCTTTATGAAGGACGAGGCCCGGGCACGTGAACTGGCCGAAACCATGGTGGCCCTCGGCAAGGACGCGGGCGTCAACACTGTGGCGCTGCTGACCAACATGAGCACGCCGCTCGGCCTCACCGCTGGCAACGCGATCGAAGTGGAGGAATCCGTGGAGGTCCTGGCCGGCGGCGGCCCGGAGGACGTCGTTGAACTCACTGTCCGGCTGGCTGAAGAGATGCTGGCATGCGCGGGCGTCCACGACGCCGATCCCCGGGCCGCGCTGAAGGACGGCCGGGCCATGGACGTCTGGAACCGGATGATCGAAGCGCAGGGCGGAGATCCGCGCGCCAAGCTGCCGGTCGCCAAGGAATCCGAGGTCATTTACGCCCCGGCCGACGGTGTCCTGGTTGGGCTTGATGCCCTGGCGGTGGGCGTTGCGGCGTGGCGTCTCGGGGCGGGCCGTGCCCGCAAGGAAGACGCCGTCCAGGCAGGTGCCGGCATCCGCATGCACGCAAAGCCCGGTGCCTTGGTCCGTGCGGGGGAGCCGCTGATGACGCTGCTCACGGACACGCCGGAAAAGTTCGCGCGCGCCAAGGAATCCCTTGAACACGCCGTCACGGTTGCCCCGGAAGGGTCGCGCCCGGCCCAGCAGCTCATCATCGACCGAATAGCATAGGGACAATGCAGGCCATCAATGAATTCATCCTTGCCGCCGCCGGGCAGCCGTGGGTGCTCCTCCTTGTGCTGGCCTGCTGCCTGATCGACGGTTTTTTCCCGCCTATCCCCAGCGAATCCGTGGTGGTGGGCCTGTCCGCCGTTGCCGCCACCGCGGACGTCCCCAATCCTTGGCTTCTGATGGCTGTCGCGGGCCTGGGCGCTTTCTCAGGCGACAACATCGCGTACCTCATTGGACGCCGGGTGGGTACCCGGCGCTGGCACTGGATGCGCGGACCGCGGATGCAAAGTGCCTTCCGCTGGGCAGGAGACGAGCTGAGGAAGCGGCCGGCGTCCCTCATCCTGGTGGCGCGGTTCATCCCTATCGGAAGGGTCGCCGTCAACCTCACCGCGGGCGTGACCCACTATCCGCACTTGCGCTTCGTCGGCCTGACGGTCCTTTCCGCCACGCTCTGGGCCTCCTACTCGGTGGGTATCGGGCTGTTCTTCGGCCAGTGGTTCGAAAACAACCATCTGCTCGGCGCGGCCATCGCAATCGTCTGCGCAGTGGGCCTTGGAATCGTGGTGGATCTGATCATTAACCGCGTCCGGGGAAAGGTTCCTGTGGTGGAGCGGCTGAAGGATCCGGAAGCCTAAGGTTTGCGGCGTCCGCGCGTAGCGGGCAGGGTCCGGGGCGTGGGACACTGAATAGCGACTTACGTCACTTCCGGCTGCATCATTTCGTCTAGGAGCAAGACCCGCGTGGAGTTTATTAATGAGGCCGTGCTCCATGCAGCGGGCCAATGGTGGATCTACCCGGTCCTTCTCGTGTTCTTCTTCATCGACGGCTTTGCCATGGTGGTTCCCAGCGAGACGCTGATTGTGGCGTTGGCCGCGTTTTCCCGGCACAGCGGTGAACCGAATCTCTGGATCCTGGGCGCGACTGCCCTGGTCGGTGCCATCGCCGGTGACAACATGGCCTTTATGCTCGGCCGCAGGATCGGCCTCAACCGCTGGAAATGGATGCGGCGTCCCAAAGTGCAGAAGGCCTTCGGCTGGGCACGGTATGAACTCGAAAAACGCGGCGCCGTCCTGATCTTCACGGCGCGCTATATTCCCTGGGGCCGCGTGGCGGTCAACTATGTGGCCGGCAGTACCGGCTTCGCGCACCGCCGGTTCTTCCTGCTGGATGCCTTCGCCTGCATCACGTGGGTGGGGTACTCCATCGGCATCGGGATCCTGGCCAGCTCGTTCCCCTGGCTGCACCACAACCCGCTGCTCAGCGCAGGCATTGCCGTGGTGTTCGCGATCGTGCTGGGCATCCTGATCGACCACCTCCTGCGCTGGTGGCACAAGCACCTGGCCCGCAATGACGCCGAAACTGTGGATGAATGGCTCGACGGCGGCACTGAAGGTTCCGTGCCCGTGCATTCTGCGGCTTCGCCGCTGCTGGCGCCCTCCCCGGCTGAGGCGGAGCAGCGCGGAAAGTAGCGGCTGGCATAAGCCGCCTGCCGACCCTAAGGTTGGAAGGTGACTGAGCCTATTGTTGACGCTGCCCCTGCCATTGATTTCGACCTGAAGAGCCTGCCTAAGGTTTCGCTGCACGACCACCTGGACGGTGGTCTGCGTCCAGCCACCATCATCGAACTGGCCGCGGCCGTTGGCCACACGCTGCCCTCCACGGACCCGGTGGCCCTGGGCGAGTGGTTCCGCGAGTCCGCGGATTCCGGCTCACTGGTCCGCTACCTGGAGACGTTCGACCACACAGTCGCAGTTATGCAGACCAAGGAAGGCCTCATCCGTGTAGCCAAGGAATTCGTCGAGGACCTCGCGGACGACGGCGTGGTATACGGCGAAGTGCGCTGGGCGCCGGAGCAGCACCTCCAGAAGGGCCTGTCCCTGGACGAGGTTGTTGAAGCAGTCCAGGAAGGCCTCGAAGCCGGTGTAGACGCCGTGACCGAAAGCGGCCGCGAAATCCAGGTGGGTCAGCTGATCACCGCCATGCGGCACGCGGACCGCGGCCAGGAAATCGCGGAACTGGCTGTCCGCCACCGCAACAAGGGCGCTGTGGGCTTTGACATCGCCGGAGCAGAAGACGGCTTCCTCCCGTCCCGGTTCAAGGACGCCTTCACGTACCTCGCCCAGCACAACTTTCCCGCGACGGTGCACGCCGGCGAGGCCGCCGGACTCGAAAGCATCCAGTCCGCCCTCGTTGACGGCCGGGCACTGCGCCTGGGCCACGGCGTCCGGATCGCCGAGGACATTATGGTGGAGTTCGACGACGAAGACGACGACGCCGCGGGCGACGACGACAGCATCGGCCTGGTCACCCTGGGCGATCTGTCCAGCTGGGTCCGCGACCGGGGCATCGCCCTGGAGATCTGCCCGTCATCGAACCTCCAGACCGGAGCGATCGCCGGATTCGGCGAGGGCATCGAGAGCCACCCGCTGGACATGCTGTACCAGCTTGGCTTCAACGTGACCATCAACACCGACAACCGGCTGATGAGCGGCGTCACCCTGACGGACGAGTTCGAGCTCCTCGTGGAAACCTTCGACTACGACCTCGACGATCTGTTGGAGCTCACGCTGAACGCTGCCGAGGCCTCCTTCCTGCCGCTTGAAGAGAAGGAAGCGTTGGTGGAGTACATCAACGACGCCTACGACAACCTTGGCTGAGCAGGCTCCCATCGACAGGCTGGTCGCTGTCGTAGCCCAGCTGCGGGAGCACTGCCCGTGGATGGGCGCCCTCACCCATGCCTCGCTGGTGGAGTACCTCCTCGAGGAGGCCTTCGAGGTTGCCGAAACCATCGAGACCGGCGCGGATGACGCCGAGCTTCGCGGCGAACTGGGCGATGTGCTGCTTCAGGTAGTGCTGCACGCCCGGCTCGCCGAGGAGCGCGGCACGTTCACGTTCGACGACGTCGCCCGCGGGTTGAGCGCCAAAATGGTCCGCCGCAATCCCCATGTCTTCCGGCCCGACGGCACGCTGCAGGACACCTTCCCTGCCTCGGTGGCGGAGATTGTCCGTAAATGGGACGCCGTGAAGACTGCGGAACGTCCGGAGCGAACGGGGCCCTTTGAAGGCATCCCGGACGCACTGCCGGCCCTGGCGAAGGCGCAGAAGTTCCTTGACCGGGCCGAGCGAGCCGGGTCGGTCCCCAACCGCTCCCTAACCTCGCAAGCTCGGCCAGGGAACCCTGCGGTCGTGGGCCCAGGCTCCGAGGAGGAGCTCGGCGACCTGCTGCTCGCCGTCGTCGGCTCCGCACGTGCCAGCGGATTCGACGCCGAACGTGCCCTGCGGGGTGCCATCCGGCGGCAGTTCGCGGCACCATCATGACGTCCGGGTGATGGATAGGGTTCCGTAACCTGCACCACTCTCGACTAGGCTTGGTCCTGACGAGGACGTCCCAGATTTAACGCTTTTTTCCAGCTGTTCGTTCCCCCAAAATCGCCCATAAGGAGCACATCCATGGCGCTTATCGATGCCATCCACGCCCGCGAAATCCTCGATTCCCGCGGAAACCCGACCGTAGAAGTTGAAGTTCTGCTCTCCGACGGCCAGATCGGCCGCGCAGCAGTTCCCTCCGGTGCCTCCACCGGCGAGCACGAGGCTGTTGAGCTCCGTGACGGCGACAAGGGCCGTTACCTCGGCAAGGGTGTCCAGAAGGCCGTTGACGCCGTCATCGACCAGATCGCTCCGGCCCTGACCGGCTTCGACGCCACCGACCAGCGCAGCATCGACCAGGCCATGATCGACCTGGACGGCACCCCCAACAAAGCCAAGCTGGGCGCCAACGCCATCCTCGGCGTCTCCCTGGCCGTGGCCAACGCAGCCGCCGCTTCCGCTGACCTGCCGCTGTACAAGTACCTGGGCGGCCCCAACGCGCACGTCCTGCCGGTTCCGCTGATGAACATCCTCAACGGTGGCTCGCACGCCGACTCCGACGTGGACATCCAGGAGTTCATGATCGTCCCGATCGGCGCCGAGACCTTCTCCGAGGGCCTCCGCTGGGGCGTCGAGGTCTACCACAACCTCAAGTCCGTCCTGCAGGCCAAGGGCCTGTCCACCGGTCTGGGTGACGAAGGTGGCTTCGCGCCTAACCTGCCGTCCAACCGTGCTGCGCTGGACCTGATCCAGGAAGCCATCACGAACGCCGGCTACACCCCGGGCAAGGACATCGCCCTGGCGCTGGACGTCGCCTCCTCCGAGTTCTTCAAGGACGGCGCCTACCAGTTCGAGGGCAAGGCACTGTCCGCCACCGAGATGAGCGCCTACTACGCCGAGCTCGTGGCGGACTACCCGCTGGTTTCCATCGAGGATCCCCTGGATGAGAACGACTGGGACGGCTGGAAGACCCTCACCGACAGCATCGGTGACAAGGTCCAGCTCGTCGGCGATGACCTCTTCGTCACCAACCCGGCCATCCTGCAGCGCGGCATCGACACCAAGACCGCCAACTCGCTGCTGGTCAAGGTCAACCAGATCGGTTCACTGACCGAAACGCTGGACGCTGTCAGCCTGGCCCAGCGCGCCGGTTACACCACCATCACCTCGCACCGCTCCGGCGAGACCGAGGACACCACCATCGCCGACATCTCGGTGGCCACCAACGCCGGCCAGATCAAGACCGGTGCCCCGGCACGCTCGGAGCGCGTTGCCAAGTACAACCAGCTCCTGCGCATCGAAGAAGAACTCGACGACGCCGCACGCTACGCCGGACGCAGCGCTTTCCCGCGTTTCAAGGGCTAGTAGCCGCGTAAACCTCTGACCGGTGGCTATGGTTGAAAGACCATAGCCACCGGTTTTTGTTTAGCCGGCATTGATTGAGCCGGCATCAAGCGCAGAGTTGCGGCCAGAGGCAGGCCGCACGTTTCAGGAGTGTCATGGCCACCCGCCGTCCCAAAGTTCCCAAAGCCGCTTCGAGGCGTCAGGCCACCACGGACCCAGCCACTGAAGACGCCGGCGTCATCCGCGCCGATTTTGGCGGTACAGCCAGCAGCGCAAAGGGCGGGAACAAGGGCAAAACCGGCCCGGCGTTCAGCGCCGGAACATCCGCATCGGACACCAGGCTCCCGGCAAGCAAAGGGCAGGGAAGCGGCCACAGCGGTAACGCCGCGGGTAAGACACCGAAGCCTGACACCATGCAGGATGACAGTCAGCCGGTGCCCGCCAAGGCGTTCTCCGGCCGCATGCTGGCACTGGCGGTGGTCATGATTGCCATCACCATCATGCTGGCACCCACCGTGAAGGTCTTCTTCGACAAACGGGCCGAGCTCGCCGCCCTCAGCGCCGATATCGCCGCCCGCCAGGCCGAGCAGGACGGCCTGCGGCAGCAGATATCACGGTGGCAGGATCCGAACTACGTGAAACAGCAGGCCCGCGACCGCATTAACATGGTTATGCCGGGTGAATCCGGCTACTGGGTCTTCGGTGGCGATCTGCCGGCCGGAACAAGCAGTAGCCTGACCGCCACAGCAGCACAAGACCCCGCCGATCTGCCGTGGGTGGATTCCCTGTGGGAGTCCATCAGGCGTGCGGCCACAGACTGAACAGCTAGAGGAAGGATGGCCCGCGCCAGTGGAAGAAAACACGGCGACTGCGCCGGAGAAGTCCCGCCAGCCATCAGCACACGATCTTGAAGTACTCAGCAGGCAGTTGGGACGGCCGGTGCGCGATGTGGTGGAAATCCCGGCGCGCTGCGTCTGTGGCAACCCCCTCGTCGCCGCCACCGCACCGCGGCTGAGCAACGGGACGCCGTTTCCCACCACGTTTTATCTGACGCACCCCGTCATCACTTCGGCGGTTTCCCGGCTGGAAGCTGCCGGGCTGATGAACGACATGAATGAACGCCTGAGCGCTGATGAGCCCCTCGCGGCCGCCTACCGTGCGGCGCACGTGGACTATCTCGCAGCCCGCGCGGCCATCGGCGAGCGTTCCGGCATCGGCGCCGTCCCGGAGATTGACGGCATCTCCGCCGGTGGCATGCCCACCCGGGTCAAATGCCTCCACGTTCTGGTGGGCCATTCCCTCGCGGCAGGTCCGGGCGTGAACCCGCTGGGGGATGAGGCCATTGCCGGCATCAGTGAATGGTGGACAACGGACCGCTGCTACTGCGACGGCGCCTGGGACACCGCAGGGGAGGCCCCGTCAAAGGATCTCAGCCGCCACGGCCCCCAGGGCCTGCCGGAGATCGTGGGCCGGCCCGCTCCGGTCCGCAAGACAGCAAGCGCTGACGGGGCAGGGGCATGACCCGCGTCGCCGCCATCGACTGCGGCACGAACTCGCTCCGCCTGCTCATCGCCGACATCGACCGCAGCAACGGGGCAGCGAAGCTCACCGACGTTGTCCGCGAGATGCGGGTTGTCCGGCTGGGCCAGGGCGTGGATGCCACCGGCGAACTCGCCCCTGAGGCGCTGGAGCGCACCTTCGCGGCCACCGCCGATTACGCTGCAATGATCCGCGAGCACGGTGCGGAGTCCATCCGGTTTGTGGCAACGTCGGCCAGCCGGGACGCGCGCAACCGCCAGGTCTTTGTCGACGGGATCCGGGACCTCCTGGGCGTTGAGCCGGAGGTTATCTCGGGCGATGAAGAAGCTGCCCTGTCCTTCGCCGGGGCCAGCAGCGTCCTGCCCATCCTTGACGGGGAGCAGGTTCTGGTGGTTGACCTCGGCGGCGGAAGCACGGAGTTTGTCCTCGGTACCTCCGGCGGTGTCACGGCCGCCAAGTCCGTCGATGTCGGCTGCGTCCGGCTGACCGAACGGCACCTGCAGGACGATCCGCCCACTGCGGAGCAGATCGCCGCCGCGGAAGCCGACGTCGACGCCGCGATCACGCTGGCGGGGCTCGACGTTCCACTGGAACGCGCCACCGCCGTCGTCGGGGTGGCCGGCTCGATCACCACTATCACCGCCCATGCCCTGCGGCTTCCGGAGTATTCGCCGGCGGCGATCCACGGGACGGAATTGTCCGTCGGGACCATCACCGAAGCCGCTGCTGACCTCCTCCACATGACCAGGCGAGAACGTGCGGAACTCGCGTACATGCACCCCGGCCGCGTCGACGTAATAGGTGCCGGCGGGCTGGTGTGGCGGCGCATCCTGGAGCGGCTGAATGAACTCACCGCGGGCCGGATCGTCACGGCCACGGCCAGTGAACACGATATTCTTGACGGAATTGCCCTGAGCATCCACTAACCAGGCCTTCAGCCAACCAAGCATGGGAACCCACATGACCAGAGCAACAGCACGGTTCCGCCGGGCCGCGTCAGCTCTCCTGGCGATGACCCTTGCAGGCGTCAGCCTGGCCGCAGGACTGACCCTGGCGCCCGCTGCCATGGCCGACGCTGACCGGGACAAGCAGTACTGGCTTGGCGAATCCGGAATCACCAAGGCCTGGGAGGTTTCCAAGGGCGCCGGTGTCAGGATCGCGGTTATCGACAGCGGCGTGGATGCCCAGCACCCTGACCTGAAGGGCGCCGTCACCGGAGGCTTCGACGTGTCCGGGGCCGGCAGCCCCAACGGGCAGAAAAGCCTTGGCGTCAAACCGGAACACGGGACCCTGGTGGCCACCATACTCGCCGGTCGCGGACACCAGCCCGCCGGCGCCACCGCCTCGCCCAGTCCCGGCAAGGCTGCCACCGCCGGACCGGACGGCATGATTGGCGTGGCTCCTGAAGCTGAGATCCTGTCCGTGTCAACGTGGCTGGGATCGGCCAACCCCGCGGGCAAGAGCGATCAGGACCAGATCCCCGAAGCGGTCCGTTGGGCCGTGGACAACGGGGCCAAAGTCATTAACATTTCGCTGGGCAGCGCCACGCCGCAGTGGCCCCAGAGCTGGGACGCTGCCTTCCTCTATGCCGAGCAGAAGGACGTGGTGATCGTGGCCGCCGCCGGAAACCGGATAGGCGGCAACCTCCAGGTGGGAGCGCCCGCCACCATCCCCGGCGTCCTCACGGTCGCCGGCCTGGACCGCAAGGGCACAGCGAGCGTCGACTCGTCCTCCCAGGGGATCAGCATCGGTGTGGCGGCCCCGGCTGAAAACCTGCTGGGCGGGCTGCCGGGCGGCGGCTACGCAGAATGGGCGGGAACGTCCGGAGCTGCCCCGATCGTTGCCGGTGTGGCCGCACTCATCCGTTCCAAGTGGCCGGAGATGACCGCCAAGCAGGTCATCAACCGGATCGTCAGCACGGCCAAGGATGCCGGTCCTGCCGGAAAAGACCCGCTGTACGGCTTTGGCGTGCTTAACGCCGAGGCCGCCCTGAAGGACTCCGTCCCGGAAGCCGCCGCCAACCCCCTCGGCTCCATCTCGGACTGGATCCGCGTGCACCGCCGCGGCAACCTTGGTGCGCCGGCACCGGTGCCCACCGACGAAGTGGCCAGTGCCGTTCCCACCCTGCCCGAGCCCACTGTGCCCGCGGCGGAGGCGCCCTCACAGCGCGACAGTGCCTTTGGCGCCGCCGTCGTGATCGGTTCAGTGATCCTCTTTGTGGTGATCATCGGGGCAGCAGTCCTCCAGCTGCGGCGGGCTGCCCGAAACCCCGGAGCGGCGCGCGAGGAACCCGATACCGGCGCGTTCCAAACCGTTGATTCAGGCGGCAAAACGTAGTTAGTGAAGATTTTCACAAACTGTTGTATCCTTAAATCATGGCAACCACCCCAGAGCTCCAGGACCGTCCCAGGGTACTCGTCGTCGGCGGCGGGTACGTCGGCCTGTACGTAGCACTCAAACTGCAGAAGAAGATCGCGAATGCCGGTGGCATCGTCACCCTCGTGGATCCACTGCCCTACATGACTTACCAGCCCTTCCTGCCCGAAGTGGCCGGCGGCAACATCGAGGCCCGCCATGCAGTGGTCTCGCACCGCCAGCACCTGAAGCAGACTGAACTCATCCAGGGCAGCGTCACCTCGATCGACCACGCCAACCGCACCGCCGTCGTGGCGCCCGCGGACGGCGGAGAGCACATCGAGATCCCCTACTTCGACATCGTGGTGGCCGCAGGCGCCATCACCCGCACGTTCCCCATCAAGGGCCTGGCGGACAAGGGCATCGGCCTGAAGACCATCGAAGAGGCTGTGGCCCTTCGCAACAAGGTGCTGGAGCGCATCGAGGCCGCGTCCACCATCGCGGACCCCGCTGCCCGCGCCAAGGCACTGACATTCGTGGTTGTCGGTGGCGGCTTCGCCGGCATCGAGTGCATCACCGAAATGGAAGACCTGGCCCGCGCCGCGGTCAAGAACAACCCCCGCATCCGCCAGGAAGAAGTTCGCTTCGTCCTGGTTGAAGCCATGGGCCGCATTATGCCGGAGGTCACGGCACCGCAGGCCGAATGGGTTGTGGAGCACCTCCGCAGCCGCGGCATCGAGGTCCTGCTGAACACCTCCCTGGACAGCGCTGAGGGCTCCCTGAAGCTCATCAACCTCCCGGACAAGTCCCTCGCCCAGGAATTCGAAGCCGACACGCTCGTTTGGACTGCCGGCGTGCAGGCCAACCCGATGATCCGCTCCTCCGACTTCCCGCTGGAACCCCGCGGCCGCGTCCGCGTTCTGCCGGACCTCCGCATCGCCGGCGATGAAGGCATCATTGACAACGCCTGGGCCGCCGGCGACATCGCGGCCGTGCCGGACCTTACGGGCAGCGGCCTGCCGGACGGCACCTGCGTCCCGAACGCCCAGCACGCACTTCGCCAGGCCAAGCGCCTCGCCAAGAACCTGTGGGCTTCGCGCTGGGACAAGCCGCTGAAGGACTACAAGCACAAAAATCTGGGTGCTGTGGCCGGCTTCGGCGAGTGGAAGGGTGTTGCGAACATCAACCTCGTGGGCCGCATCGGCCTCAAGGGCCCCCTCGCGTGGCTGGCCCACCGCGGCTACCACGGCATGGCCATGCCTACCATGGAGCGCAAGGTCCGCGTCATCATGGGCTGGATCCTCGCATTCTTTATGGGCCGCGACACCACCCAGCTGATCGATCTCGATAACCCGCGTGGTGCCTTCGTGGCCGCTGCCACACCGGCTCCCAAGCCGGCTGCGGCTGCTCCTGCCCCGGTGCCCAGCGCGCCGGAGGCATCCGCCGGAGCGGCAAAGCCCGGCTCTGCGGAGGCCGCCAGCGTGGACCCCAAGCAGTCGGTCACCGCGGACGCCAAGTAACACCGGCATCCTGAAACAGCATTTGTAACGCCCGACGGCGGCTGTCCCCTTGAGGGATAGCCGCCGTTTTGGCGTTTCCCGCCTGGTGTCCCTTCTAGACTGGCAGCATGACTGGCGAAAAGAACCTCCAGACCCTGCTGGCAACACTGAAACCGGTACTGCGGGAGGGGGAGTACGTCTACGTCCTGTGGCCGCATGGCAGGCCGCTCGAGCCCGGCATCGAAGCTGCCGTCCGTGAGGCCGAGGGCCTGACGGTCGTCCTGCCGCGGGAAAGGGCAGACAGCCTGGGGCTGCACTACGACTTTGTGGCGGCCTGGATCACCCTGGAAGTGCACTCTGCGCTGGAGGCTGTTGGCCTGACCGCCGCCGTCGGGAAGGCCCTGACCGACGCCAGGATCAGCTGCAACGTGCTGGCTGGCTTCCACCACGACCACCTGCTGGTGCCGGTGGCTGACGCACCACGCGCCGTCGAAGCCCTAGCTGAGCTGTCGGCGGCCAGCCGGCACGTGCCGCGGCCCGAACTGCTGCTCAGGAACGAGACAGCTGCGGACAGGGACAAGATCCTCGCGTTGACGGGCGAGGCGTTCGCGGTCTCCCCGGTCACCGGCCTGCCGGTGGACGGGGAGCCCGAAGAGGTGGACGTGCTCCGCCGGCTCTTCGAGTGCGAGGACTACCTGCCCGAGTTCAGCGTGGTGGCGGTGCTCGACGACGAGATAGTCGGCCATGTGATCAGCACACGGGGCTGGGTGGGCGACTACGGGTTGCTGGGGCTCGGGCCCATCGGTGTGACACCAAGGCTGCAGCGCCATGGGATCGGCGCTGCCCTCATGAACGATACCATTGCCCGGGCCAACGCGGCGGGGGAGGGCGGGATTGCGTTGCTGGGCAGCACCGAATACTACCCGCGCTTCGGCTTTGTCCCTGCTGCGTCCTTCGGCGTCCTCCCTCCCGACGCGGCCTGGGGGGACCACTTCCAGCTGCTCCCGCTGGCGGTCTGGCCCGGCGGGGTCCACGGGACGTTCCGGTACGCCGGACCGCTTGCGGGCGAATGACGGGATAGCATATAGACCGGGCGCCCCAGTAGCCCAATTGGCAGAGGCAGCGGACTTAAAATCCGCGTGTTGTGGGTTCGAGTCCCACCTGGGGTACACATTCTCCCTAGGGAGCTCCTCCTGACGCGCCCTTCCGCGCCTCCTGCGTGACCTCAACAGACATCTCCCGGTCATAGATTTCGCATATGCAACGACTGTTATAAGGATGTGACCTCAGTCACTTATATCCGCCGAAGATATGCATTAGCTTGAAGTTAAATCAGGAACACCTGATCATCCGCGTCAAAGGCCGTTCGCACCTTTCGATCCAGGAGATTGTCAATGATTTCACTTTCCCCGGCGGCACCCCGTCTTGCTAAGCTCACAGCGCTTAGCGTCGGCGTCGCCTTTCTGGTTACAGCCTGTGGTGGTACCTCCACCCCGAGCTCGACAGAAACCACCACTTCAGCAACTGGGATCTCCTGCCCCGCTCCCGGCGCGGCTCCCGGAAGCACAGCAAAGGCAGGCGCTGGAGGCGCTGTTCCGCCTGCAACCACCGTCACGGAAACGCCGCTCAAGCTGGGTTCCCTGCTCCCCACCACCGGCTCCCTGGCCTTCCTCGGGCCGCCCGAAATCGCGGGTGTGAATCTTGGTATCAAGGAAGTTAATGATGCCGGGGGTGTCCTGGGCAAGCCTGTGGAAGTGATCCACCGTGACTCCGGCGACACTAAGACAGACATCGCCACGCAGTCCACCAGTGCGCTCCTCGGCCAGGGCGTCAGCGCCATCATCGGTGCCGCGTCTTCCGGTGTCTCCAAGACGGTCATCAACCAGATCACCGGTGCCGGTGTTATCCAGTTCTCGCCCGCCAATACCTCCCCGGATTTCACTACGTGGGATGACAAGGGCCTCTACTGGCGTACTGCGCCTTCAGATGTGCTGCAGGGTAAGGTCCTGGGCAACTACATGGCCACGTGTGGTGCACAGACCGTGGGCATGATCGTACTCAACGACGCCTACGGAACCGGCCTTGCCAGCAACGTCAAGTCCTCCTTCGAAGCAGCTGGTGGCAAAGTGGTTGCGGAAGAGCTGTTCAACGAGGGTGACTCCCAGTTCAGCAGCCAGGTGGACAAGGTCATAGCGGCCAAGCCTGACGCGATTGCCCTGATCACCTTTGACCAGGCCAAGAGTATCGTGCCGCTGATGACGGGCAAGGGTGTCAAGCCCACCCAGATGTTCCTCGTGGACGGCAACACCTCCGATTACAGCAAGGACTTCCAGGCCGGGACCCTGAAGGGCGCCCAGGGAACCATCCCTGGCACGTTCGCCAAGGAGGCGTTCAAGCAGAAGCTGCTCGCCATTGATCCGGCCCTGAAGGACTACAGTTACGCAGGTGAATCCTACGATGCTGTGAACCTGATCGCCCTTGCCACTGAAGCCGCCAAGAGCACCAGCGGCGTTGAGATTGCCAAGCAGCTCAAGGCAGTCTCGGAGTCGGGTGAGAAGTGCACCGACTTCGCCTCCTGCGTCACGCTGCTCCGCAACGGCAAGGACATCGACTACGACGGCCAGTCAGGTC
Source organism: Arthrobacter sp. Soil762 (assembly GCF_001428335.1). Taxonomy (GTDB): domain Bacteria; phylum Actinomycetota; class Actinomycetes; order Actinomycetales; family Micrococcaceae; genus Arthrobacter. The sequence goes on along the minus strand of NZ_LMSG01000010.1, from coordinate 19,321 downwards.
CGGTGACGTTCTCTGACGCCGGCGACCCGACGGAAGCTTACATCGGCATCTACGAGTACCAGGACGATAACAAGTACGCACCGTCCAAGGAAGAATTCGGCAAGCTGTAAAGCCGCCTCAACCTAGACACGAAAGCCCCCGTCCAGCCGGACGGGGGCTTTCTGCTGCCTTGGCAGCGGGCTATGCCTCGGCTCCGGGCGCCTGCGGAGGCGTCCGGAGCGGGCACATGGCCCAGGCCGCCAACCAAAAGGGCCGCCACCAAACCGGTGACGGCCCTTCTGCAGCTCCTGGACGGGTGGGCTGGACGGAGGCGGCTTAGACCTCGTCCGCCAAGGTGCCGAGATACAGCTGGATCACCTTGGGGTCCTTCATCAGTTCCCGCCCGGTGCCCGTGTAAGCGTCCCTTCCTTGGTCCAGCACATAGGCGCGGTCGCAGATCTGCAGGCAACGGCGGGCGTTCTGCTCCACCATGATCACCGACACCCCGGCCCGGTTGATCTCGTGTACCCGCAGGAACGTCTCGTCCTGCTTAACGGGGGAGAGGCCTGCGGAGGGCTCATCAAGGAGCAGGACGTCCGGTTCCATCATCAGGGCGCGCCCCATGGCCACCATCTGACGTTCGCCGCCGGAGAGCGACCCGGCCCGCTGGGCCCGGCGCTTGCCGAGCTCGGGAAACAGGCTGGTGACAAAATCAAACCGCTCGGCGAAGTCCTTGGGGCGCTGGAACATGCCCATCTGCATGTTCTCTTCGATAGTCAACGCGGCGAACACATTGTTGTTCTGCGGGACGAATCCCACGCCCTTGGTCACCAACTTGTTGGCCTTCAACCCGGTGATGTCCTGGCCACGAACCACAACGGTGCCCGAATGGACTTTCACCAGACCGAACATGGCCTTGAGGAGCGTCGATTTGCCGGCGCCGTTAGGACCAATAATGCCGATCAGTTCACCCTTGCGGGCTTCGATGCTGCAGCCGTTCAGGATGTTTACGCCCGGAAGGTAGCCAGCGACGAGGTCCGTCACCTTCACCACGGAGTCCTGGGAGCCTGCGGTGCTTGCGGTCGGAGCCGCGCTTGTGGCACTCATTCGCTGTCCTTCCTCTTATGGCGGGCTTCGTCTGATTCGGAGGCGACGACATCGATGGCGATGATGCCCGCGTTCTCAGTACCGACAATCGATTCCTCGTCGGCCACCAGTTCGGCTGCAAGTTCCTTGATGCCCTCAGCGTCGCCAAGGTCCACGTCGTGATGGGCTCCCAGATAGGCATCGATGACTGCCGGATTTTTCATGACTTCGCCAGGAGGGCCCTCGGCAACGATCTTTCCTTCCGCCATCACCACCACCCAATCGGCAATATGGCGCACCATGTTCATGTCGTGCTCTACGAAAAGCACGGTCATGCCTTCAGCCTTGAGGTTCTTGATGTGGTCCAGGAGGGACTGGGTCAGCGCCGGGTTCACGCCTGCCATGGGCTCGTCCAGCATGACCAGCTTGGGCCTGACCATCAGCGAACGTGCCATTTCCAGGAGCTTCCGCTGGCCTCCGGAAAGCGAGGCAGCGTAGTCGTCCTTCTTGGCGTCCAGCTTGAACTTCTCAAGCAGGACGTTCGCCTGGGCCGTGATCTCCTTTTCCCGGCCGCCCCAGAGGCCCTTGAACAGGGCCTTGGAGAGGCGCTCACCGGGCTGTTCCGAGCCGCCGAGCCGCATGTTCTCCATGACGGTGAGCTTTCCCATGACCTTGGTCAGCTGGAAGGTCCTCACCATCCCCATTCGTGCCACTTTGTAGGGTGAAACCCCGGCAAGGCTGTTGCCTTCGAACTCCCATTTGCCGGAGTTCGGCATATCGAATCCGGTCAGCAAATTGAAGAGGGTAGTCTTACCTGCACCGTTCGGGCCGATCAGCGCTGTGATCTTGTGCCGCGGAATCTCCAGGTATTCGACGTCGACGGCGTTGATGCCGCCGAAGCTGCGGGTGACGTTTTCCGCCACCACGATCGGATCGCGCTTCTTGCAGCCGGGAGCAGTGTCCCCGGCGGCAATCGGACGCGTGTCCGTCATGTAGTCAATTTCCCCCGACGGACGGGGTTCTTCGCTATGCGTGCTCATGCGAACGCCAGCTCCTTCTTGTTACCGAAGACGCCCTGGGGCCTGAAGATCATCAGCAGCATCAGTGCGACACCCACAAGGATGTAACGCAGCTGGCCGGCCTGGACAGTGTTCAGCCAGGTGACGGCGCCGGATTCGATCAGGCCGTACAGGATGCCCTGTGTGAGGGACAGCACTACCCAGAAGATCATCGCACCGATGACGGGTCCTAGCACCGTGCCGAGCCCGCCGAGCAGCAGGCAGGTGTAGAGGAAGAACGTCAGTTCGGTGCCGTAGTTGGCCGGTTGGACCGCGCCGCGGGGGAGCGTAAAGATCATGCCCGCCAGGGCGCCGAGCACGCCACCGATGATGAGGGCCTGCATCTTGTAGGCGTACACGTTCTTGCCGAGGGACCGGACCGCGTTTTCGTCCTCGCGGATGCCCTTGAGCACGCGGCCCCACGGGCTCCTCATCAGCAACCACACCAGGGTGCAGCAGATGATGACGAGGCCCCAGCCGACGATCCGGATGAAGAAGTCCCGGTTATTCATGCCCATGTACGAACCCGCCGGGAACGGGTTCATTGCGTAGAACCCGCCTTCGAAGGCGGCCAGGCCGTTGGCCGAACCGGTCACGGCGGTCAGCTGGTTGGTGGTGACAATATAGCGGACGATTTCCGCGGCTGCGATCGTGACGATTGCCAGGTAGTCCGCGCGCAGCCGCAGGGTCGGTATGCCCAGGAGCATCGCGAAGATGGCCGAGCAGATCACGGCGATGACCAGTCCCACAAAGAAGGGCACGCCAAAGGTGAGTGTCGAGATGGCGAAGCCGTAGGCGCCCACCGCCATAAAGCCGGCCTGGCCAAAGTTCAGCAGGCCGGAGTAGCCGAAGTGGACTGCCAGTCCGAGGGCCGCAAGGGCATAGGCCGCGGTGGTCGGGCTGAAGAGTTCGCTGGCAGCGCTGGAGAAAATGAATCCGAAATCCATGGCTGTCTCCTAACCCACGCGCTCGCGACGGCCCAGGATGCCCTGGGGCCGGAACAAGAGGACAACAATCATGATGAACAGTGCTCCCACATACTTGAGGTCGGCAGCGAGGCCGAAAACGGTGGTCAGCTCTACGAAGATGCCGACGATGATGGACCCGATGAGGGCGCCGAAGACGGTGCCGAGGCCGCCCAGAGTCACGCCGGCGAAGATGAGCAGCAGGATCTGCGAACCCATATCGAAGGTCACTCCCGGCCGGTAATAGGCCCATAGGATTCCGCCGAGGGAGGCGAGCATGCCGCCGGTAACCCAGACGATCCGGATGACCGAGTCGACGTCGATGCCGGACGCGGCCGCCAACGCCGGGTTGTCGGCCACCGCGCGGGTGGCCTTGCCCAGTCGGGTCTTGAGCAGGATGATACCGATCAGCGCGATCACGATAGCGCTGATGATGAGCGACCAGAGGTTATTGGGAGAGATGGAGACGGGGCCGAGCTGGATTTCCGCACTCTGTGCATAGGGCAGTTGCTGCGTGGCGCCGCCAAAGTAGAACTGGATGACGTACCGGACGGCGAGGGCGAGTCCGATGCTGACGATCATCATGGGCACCAGGCCCGTTCCGCGGCGGCGAAGTGGCTTCCAGAGTCCGGCGTCCTGGAAGTAGCCGAAGAGGCCGCCGCCGAGGAGCGAAAGGATCAAGGCAAGCCAGAAGGGGAGGCCTATGGCGTTAAATGCGAAGACCAGTACAGCGCCCAGGGTGACCATTTCCCCATGGGCGAAGTTGGTCAGCCCCGTGGTTCCGAAGATCAGGGAAAGTCCCACGGAGGCCAGTGCCAGCAGGAGACCAAAGCTCAGCCCGGCAACGAGCCGGTTGAGGAGATTCTGGCCGAAGTCCTGCTGTTGCACCACGATGCCCTCACCGAAGGCGAAGATGACCGAGAGGTTGGAGGTCTGGCTGAACGTGACACTGCGGGGGTTTTCCTGACCGTCCGCTAACTTGATGCCCTCTGGCAGGGTCGATTCGTCCAGCTCAATCTCGTAGGTGCCCTGGACAGGGACGCCGATGCTCCAGGACCCGTTGGCCGCGGATTTGGCGGTCCCTTCGAAGTCCCCGCTCCTGGCGGTTATGGTCACATCCGGAATGGGGGCGCGCGCGTCATCCCGAAGGAAGCCGCTGATGTTGTTCTGGAAGGTCGTAATCGACGGGGATGGTGTCGGAGACGGCGAAGTGGCCTGTGATGCCGGGGCGACGACGAGCAGTATCGCCACGACAGAGGCAAAGACGGCCCCTATCACTTTCAGCAATCTGCCCGGCCGTCTGTGCGGCGAGCCTTTGGGTGTACTTCTCAAAATGAAAATCCTCCACTTGGGGGGTGGCCAGGGGTGCGCCATTGCAACCACTGCAAACGTCACGGGACGGATGATGATGCTCTCGCGCAGGTTGGGGGCCTGGTTGTGATATCCGTCACCGTGTGTGGCCTATGTTACAGCTCGTCAGGGTCAAATCTTAGGCTGCGGGGAGGCGCTCTGGTAGCGATCGCATAACAACTGCGCTGCAGCCACGGCGCATCGGCAAAGTGTTCGCAAAGAAACTTCTGTTGATCAGCGGTATTCCATTGGGGTCGGCGTGGCTCTCTTGCGGCCCTCGGCGGGGGCGGCCGGCCACTCGGATGCATCACGGTTGCGTTTCGGCGCCATGGGCGGGGAACTTTTTGGGGCGTGAGCGCGTAGATATTGGTAGCGTGGTTCGTAAGTCACGACTCAACCTTTACTTGGAGGACACCAGCAATGGCACTTGGCGGAAACCCGATCTTCAACGGAAAGAATTTCCGTGGAGCAACGCAGGCACCCCGTGTCCCGCAGGCGCCCTACGGACAGCCCCAGTACGGCCAGCAGCCTTACGGCCAGCGGGCTCCCGGCCAGGTCATGGATCCCCAGAACGGCTGGGGCCAACAGCAGAACATGACCGATGAGCAGTTGCGCCAGATGTACAACCAGCCGGCTGCAGGTCCCGCGGACACCGGCCGGATGACGTACGACGACGTCATCGTCAAGACTGCTGCCTGCCTCGGAGTTCTGCTGGCCGGTGCCGCGGTGACCCTGTTCGTCAGCATGGGGCTGGCCAGCATCCTGATGATCGTCGGTGCGCTGGGCGGATTCGTCCTGGCACTGGTCAACACGTTCAAGAAGCAGCCTTCGCCGGCCCTGATCCTGGCCTATGCCGGGCTCGAAGGCCTGTTCCTCGGCGGCCTCACCCGCGTGCTCGACCTCATGTACCCGGGCGTCGGGCTGCAGGCTGTCATCGGTACGCTGTCCGTGTTCACCGTGACGCTGCTGCTGTTCAAGAGCGGCAAGGTGCGTGCCTCGCCCAAGGCCATGAAGTTCTTCATGATCGCCCTGGTGGGTTACGGCCTGTTCTCCGTGATCAACCTGGTCATGATGATGACGGGTATGACGACGGAACCCTTCGGCCTGCGCAGCGGCATCATTGGTGTTGTCATCGGCATCCTGGCTATCGGCCTCGCCGCGTTCTCCCTGGTGATGGACTTCACCAGCATCGAAGCAGGCGTGCAGAGCGGCGCACCGCAGCGCTTCTCGTGGACCGCTGCCTTCGGCCTGACGGTCACGCTCGTCTGGCTCTACGTGGAGATCATCCGTGTCCTGGCGATCCTCCGCGGCGAGGACTGACGACAAAACCCGGCATCCGCCGTCGTAATCCCAAACGCATAAGAAGAGGGCCCCACCGATGCATTTCGCATCGGGTGGGGCCCTCTTTTTGCGGGTATCCGCGCTACGAAATGCGCATGGCTCCCGCTGCCGGGGTCACCGTGAAGATGTCAGGAGCCGCATAGCCGGCTTCTTCGAAGGCACGTACGACGGCGGCGCGCACCTGCTGCTCCGACGTCACTGGAGTGAGCGCGATGGCGGCCCCGCCGAAGCCGCCGCCGGTCATCCGGGCGCCGATGGCCCCGTTGGCACGGGAGGTGGCCACCGCCAGATCCAGCTCCGGGCAGGAGATTTCAAAGTCGTCCCGCATGGAAACGTGGCTGGCGTCCAGCAGGGCGCCGATGGAACCGGGGCCGGCACTGGCCAGCAGCTCCACGGTCTGCAGCACGCGGTCGTTTTCGGTCACGATATGGCGCACGCGCCGGTAGGTGACCTCGTCCAGGAGGCCAGCGGCTTCTTCCAGGTCCTCCAGCCGGACATCACGCAGGGCCTTGACGCCCAGGACCTCGGCGCCCAGTTCGCAGGACGCGCGGCGGGAAGCGTAGCCTCCGTCGGCATGGGAGTGGGAGACGTTGGTATCGATCACCAGCATCACCAGCCCTGCAGGTTCTGCCTCGAAGGGAACCAGCTGAACGCTCTGGTCGCGGCAGTCCAGGAAGACCGCGTGCCCCTTGGATCCGCGCAGCGACGCTGACTGGTCCATGATGCCGGTGGGGGCGCCGACAAAGACGTTCTCGGCGCGCTGGGTGGCGAGGACCATCTCCTCGGGTTCAAGCCCAGCTCCCGTCAGGTCATTCAGGGCTGAGATGACCGCGCATTCGATGGCGTGCGATGAGGAGAGGCCGGCGCCCAGGGGAACGTTCGAATCGAGCAGCAGGTCCACCCCCGGAACGGTGATGCCCTGCTGCTGCAACGCCCACATCACACCGAGCGGATACTTCGTCCAGCCCTTGGCGGAAGCCGCGTCCAAAGAGCCGAGGTCGGCGGTGACCATGCCGTGGTCACCATAAGTGGACAGGAGCCGGACCGTAGAGTCCGCACGGACTGCGACAGCCACCCGGGCGGTCTTATCGATCGCGAACGGGAGCACATAACCCTCGTTGTAGTCGGTGTGCTCGCCGATGAGGTTAACGCGTCCCGGTGCCTGCCAGACGCCGTCGGGAAGCCTGCCGAACTCCTGCCCAAAGCGGGCCGCCAGGTCCGCCGTGCCCGGCTGCGCTGTGTCCAGGGCCTCAGTGCCCGGTTCCGCCGGGTTGGTCAGAGGGGTCCGGGCAGTCAACGGGTCAGGGGAGGCGCTCACGCGTGTACTCCTTCAGGCAGGGCCCCCAGAGCAGCAGGGGCGGTTGCTGCAGGGACGGGGCTGGACTCCGGAACCACCACGGCCCGGAGCCGTTCCGCCACGCTCTCCGGAGTGGTGTCATTGATAAACGCGCCCATGGCGGCTTCGGAACCGGCCAGGAACTTGAGCTTGTCCGCTGCCCGGCGGGGCGACGTCAGCTGGAGGTGCAGGTAGCTGGCGGGGCGCAGGAGGTCGTCAAGAGGGGCCTGGTGCCAGGCGGAAATGTAGGGCGTCGGGGTCGGATACAGGGCATCGAGCCGTTTGAGCAGGTCAAGGTAGACATGGGCCAGTTCATCCTTTTCCTCACCGCTCAAGGCGGCCAGGTCGGCAACCTGCCGGTGCGGCACCAGGTGGATTTCCAGCGGCCAGCGGGCAGCGAACGGCACGTAGGCGCTGAAATTCTCGCCCTCCATCACCATTCGGCTCCCGTCCTCGCGTTCCGCCCGCAGCAGCGAGCCTGTGAGCGTCTGCCGCCCGTCGGACCCATCATAGAACTTGCGTGCGGCCGCTCCGATGACCCCTGCCCGGGGCGTGACGTAGGGGTACGCATAGATCTGGCCGTGCGGGTGGTGGAGGGTGACGCCGATGTCGGCCCCGCGGTTTTCGAACGGGAACACCTGCTTGATCCCCGGCAGTTTGCTGAGGACTTCGGTGCGGTGCGCCCACGCCTCAACTACAGTCCGGGCGCGGGCCTCACCCAGGCCACTGAACGATCCCGTGTGCTCGGGAGTGAACGCCACTACTTCGCAGCGTCCGTACGCGGGTCCGGTGGTGCCCCAGGCCGGAGTGGACGGCACTGGGCCCACAGCCGGGCCCAGTGACGGGAAGCGGTTTTCAAATACCACAACGTCGTAATCGGGTGCTGGGATCTCGGAGGGGTTGTTCGGTGTGGTGGGGCAGATGGGGCACTGGTCGGCAGGCGGGAGGTGGGTGCGGGACTGCCGGTGCGCCGCGACGGCCACCCATTCGTCGGTGAGGGCATCGAAGCGTACTTCGCCAGGCTCGCCGCGCTCGGGCAAGGGCCGGTGATCGGTGGTGGTGGCCCCCGTGCGGGGCTGGGCAGTGGCGCCGTCGTCGAAATAGATCAGCTCCCGGCCATCGGCGAGCGTGGTGGTGGTGATACCTGTCATGGCGGGGGTCCTTTGCGTGCTGGTGCCGGCAGGTGCCGGACGTCCGTTGCCTCGATCATCCCATATTTCGCTCAAAAAAGAATAGTTTCACACAAAAGAGAACATTTTGCGGTGATGGCAGGCTGTCCTTTCCCCCTGTTACGGTGGTGCTCATGACTTCGAGTGCAACCCCGGACGCGAGCATTCCCGCCGGATTCCAGACCTACGCCACCGGCCGGCAGTACGAACTCCGCAGGGGTGACGCGTTCGCAGTTGTGACTGAGCTGGCGGCCGGCCTGCGGCTCTACAGCCGTGCCGGTGTCCAGCTCACCGAGACCTATGGGGACGCCGAGATTTCCCCCGGCGCCGCCGGGATCACCCTCGCCCCCTGGGCAAACAGGGTGGAGGACGGGCTCTGGTATCTGGACGGCAAGAAGCAGCAACTGGACATCACGGAGGTTTCCCGGAACAACGCCAGTCATGGACTGCTCCGCAACTCCGCCTACAGCCTGGTTGATGAATCGCAATATTCGGTGACCCTCGAGGCGACGGTGTTCCCGCAGCATGGCTACCCCTTCCTGGTGCGCCACCGGGTCCAGTACCTTCTCGCTGAGGACCTTGGCCTGGAAGTCCGCCAGACGCTGATCAACGATTCCAGCGCGCCAGCGCCGTTCGTCCTGGGCGCCCACCCATACCTGCGGCTGGGCGACGCGGACGTGGACCAGCTCACCCTGACCGTCGCCGCCGGCACCCGCCTGGTGGCGGACCAGCGCCTGATCCCGCGGAGCTCGGAGCCCGTCAGCGGGGACAGTGACTTCCGCAGCGGCCAACGAGTGGGGGACCTTGAGATCGATGTAGCCCTCACTGACCTGACGTTCGACGGCGGTGCGGCCCGCCATGTGCTCAGCGCACCTGACGGCCGCAGTGTCACTTTGTGGCAGGACGAATCCTGCGGCTACGTCCACATCTTTGTGACAACTGAGCTGCCCGGCAGGCCCAGGGCGGTGGCCATCGAACCCATGACCGGTCCGGCCAACGCCTTCAACTCGGGTCACGGGCTGCGGTGGCTTTCGGCCGGGGAAACGTTCACGATGGCCTGGGGGATCGATGCTGTCCTGGGCGGGGCCGGGTAGCCGTTTCGCATAAGGGGCGGTGCTGAGGAAGTATTAGGCTATGACGCCAGCCGAGGACGCCACCCCATCCGATTCAAAGCCCACAGGCACGGCGCCGGATACGGTCCGGCCGGTGGAAACTGTCCGCCCGGCCCGGGTGCGCGCGGACCGGGAGCTTGAGCAGGACATTCCCTACGGTATCCGGATTGCAGCGTCGTGGGCCTGGCGGCTCGGTCTTATCCTTCTGGTGGGCGGCGCCCTGGTCTGGCTGCTCAGCCGGATCAGCTTCCTGATGATCCCCGTTATGGTGGCCGCGCTCCTGGCCGGACTGCTGAGCCCGGTGGTGCGCTGGCTGCGGAGCGGGCGCCTGCCAAACGGCGCCGCGGTGGCCATCACGGTGCTGGGATTCATCGGTGTGCTTGCTGGCGCCCTTGCCCTGGTGGGACGCCAGCTGGCTTCAGGTTTCGGCGAATTGTGGTCCCAGGCGCTGACGGGCGTGAAGCAGGTCCAGGACTGGCTGGCCGACGGACCCCTGCACCTCACTGCCGACCAGATCGACCAGTACCTCAAGGACGCATCCGCCGCACTCCAAAACAACAGCAGCAGCATCCTCAGCGGTGCGTTGTCCTTCGGCAGCACCGCGGGCCACTTCGCCGCGGGAATGGTGCTGGCCCTGTTCATCCTGATCTTCTTCCTGCTCGAAGGCGACAGGATCTGGGCCTTCCTGGTCCGCCTCCTCCCCAAGAAAGCGCGTGCGGCAACGTTCGGTGCCGGACGCAAGGGCTGGGCTTCCATGGTCAGCTACGCACGGATCCAGATGTTTGTTGCGTTTGTTGACGCGGTAGGCATCGGCGCCGGCGCGGCCATCATCGGGGTGCCGCTGGCCCTGCCCCTGAGCGTGCTCGTGTTCATCGGTTCCTTTATCCCGGTTGTCGGTGCCCTGGTGACCGGGGCCATCGCCGTACTCCTGGCCCTGGTGGCCAACGGGCCGGTCAACGCCCTGATCATGCTGGCTATCGTCCTGCTGGTCCAGCAGCTGGAGAGCCACATCCTGCAACCCCTCGTGATGGGCAAGGCCGTGGCCCTGCACCCGGTGGCGGTCATCCTCTCTGTGGCAGCGGGTTCGTACCTTGCGGGCATCCCCGGCGCGCTGTTCTCAGTCCCCATCCTCGCCGTAGCAAACTCCGCAATTCGCTACATCGCGGCCAGAACGTGGGAACATGAACAGGTGCTGGCAACCCCCGGAGGGCCGGTGACGCCAGGCCCGGACCATGATGACTCCATCAGGGATGTCCGGTTGCCAGGCTTCAAGCCCAAGCGCGGCAAGGACGCCGCAGCCAGCACAGAAGCAGCCAATCCGGACGCCCAGGCCTGAGCCAAGGCGCCGGAGCCGTACCCACCCAAGGAGAATAAGTCCGTGAACACCCTTGAAACCCTTCCCGTCACGCTGGACGATGTCCTGGAGGCGCAGAAGCTGCTCGAGGGGATTATTATGCGGACCCCGGTGGAATCGTCACGGGCCCTGGGCGGGATGGTGGGCGGCGACGTCTTCTTCAAGTGCGAAAACCTGCAGCGGGCCGGATCGTTCAAGGTCCGCGGCGCCTACGTCCGCATGGCCAAGCTCTCGGCCGAGGAGAAAAAACGCGGTGTTGTGGCCGCATCAGCCGGAAACCACGCCCAGGGCGTGGCCGTGGCAGCCAAAAGCCTGGGCATCAAAGCCCGCATCTACATGCCGCTGGGCGTAGCCCTTCCGAAACTGGCGGCCACCCGCAGCCATGGCGCAGAAGTCATCCTCCACGGCCACAACGTGGATGAGGCCCTCGCCGAGGCGCAGCGCTACGCTGACGAATCCGGCATGGTGTTTGTGCACCCCTTCGACAACGTGGACGTGGTGTCCGGCCAGGGAACTATCGGCCTGGAAATTCTCGAGCAGATCCCCAACGTGGACACCATCCTGATGGGAGTGGGCGGCGGCGGGCTGCTGGCCGGAGTAGCTGTGGCCGTCAAGGCCCGGGCCAGGGAACTTGGGCGGGAAATCCGCATCATCGGTGTCCAGGCCGAAAACGCTGCGGCTTATCCGCCGTCGCTCGCCGCCGACGCACTGGTTCCGCTGAAGAAAGTGTCCACCATGGCTGACGGCATCGCCGTGGGCCGGCCCGGACAGCTGCCCTTCAGCATCATCCGCGAGCTGGTGGATGATGTTGTCACGGTCAGCGAGGATTCCCTGGCGCGGGCCCTGATCTTCCTGCTGGAACGGGCCAAGATGGTGGTGGAACCCGCCGGGGCGGTTGGAGTTGCGGCCTTGATGGACGGCAAAATCGAAAACCCCGGGACCACCGCGGTGATCCTGTCCGGCGGCAACATCGATCCGATGCTGATGCTCAAAGTCATCCAGCGGGGCCTGTCCGCCGCCGGGCGCTACATGACCGTCCGGATGATGCTCGATGACCGGCCGGGCTCGCTGGCCACCATCGCCCGCATCATCGCCGAAAACGATGCGAACGTCACGGGCCTGGACCACACCCGTGTTGGCGGCTCCATCAGCATGGGCGACGTCTCCATCACCGTGAACCTCGAAACCAAGGGCCACGAACACTGCGAGCAGGTCCTCGGCGCCCTTCGTGCCGAGGGTTTCCAGCCCATTGTGGTGCATTAGGAGCAGCCATGCTTGACGCGACGGGCGACGGAAAGCCGCGGAACCGGGAAACCACAGCCTCGCGGGCGAAAGGCGGACTGTTGGTGGCCGGCGGCTTTGTGGCCGTGCTCATTGTGATCGAACTGATCAACATGCTGACCCTGCATGCCCTGAACCGGACTTTCGGGCTCCGGCCCCGGTCCGCGGACGGGCTTCTGGACATCCTGACGTTCCCGCTGCTGCACGCCAATCTGAACCACCTGATGTCCAATGCCCTGCCCCTGATCGTTTTCGGCTTCCTGGTGTTTCTCTCCGGCGTGAGGGTGTTCCTGACGGCCCTCGGGTTCAGCTGGCTGGGCTCCGGACTGACAGTGTGGCTGATTGGCGACGGCGGCATCACCGTTGGCGCCTCCGGCCTGGTTTTCGGATTGTTTGCCTTCCTCCTGGTGCGGGGTTTCTTCAACCACAGCTGGCGCCAGATTCTGCTCGCCGTGGTGCTGTTTATGGTCTACGGCGGCATCCTGCTGGGGGTGCTGCCCATCATGGGCAGCTACATCTCCTGGCAGGCGCACCTCGGCGGAGCGGCAGGCGGAGTTGTCGCTGCCCTGTTGCTGCGCCCCAAGCACGCAAGAACGCCGGCCCCCTGACGGGGACCGGCGTGGCCAGGCCTGGTTGGCCTGAAACGATCAGTGTGAAGCGTCAGCCTGCGTAAGGCTTGGCGGAGAGGATTTCCACCGTGATGTCCTTGCCGTTCGGAGCCGTGTAGCTGAGCTTCGCGCCCTCTTTGTGGCCGACGATTGCCGCGCCGAGGGGTGACTTCTCACTGAACACGTCCAGGTCTGAATCGCCGGCGATTTCGCGGGACCCCAGCAGGAATGTCTCTTCGTCGCCTGCGATCCGGGCAACAACGAGCATGCCGGGCTCCACAATGCCGTCGTCAGCGGGGGACTCGCCCACATGGGCATCGCGCAGAAGGGCCGTCAGCTGGCGGATCCGGGCTTCGATCTTGCCCTGCTCTTCTTTGGCCGCATGGTAGCCGCCGTTTTCCTTCAGGTCGCCCTCCTGCCGGGCAGCTTCAATCTTCTGGACAATCTCCGCACGGCCAGGGCCGGAAAGGTGGTCCAGCTCTGCCTTCAGGCGGTCAAAAGCTTCCTGGGTGAGCCAGGCTGCAGGCGCGCTGTTGGTGGTAGACACGGACTTCTCCTAATGGTCGTACATGCAAAAGACCCCGCAACAGTGGCCACTTATGGAACTCAGCAACCAGCTCAGCGGGGTAAAGGTATTGACCCATTGTAGTCAAAACTCTGGACATACCCAACCCGGGATGGGGCATAGATCACACGGCGCTACGTCCCGGCACCCGGAATCCAGCAGTCGTCCACCACGCCGGAAACGGACAGGGACTCCGTCCGGAGTGTCACCCGCTGCGAAACTGTCCTGCCGCCGTCGGCCGTTCCGTCAGCTTCCCCGGGCGGGATGTCCACTACTTTCCAGCCCACCACGGCGAACTTGGAGTCGAGGGCCTTGACGGCGCACTTGACGGCCGTCCCCGGTTCCCTGGTGACCTGGAAATCAACCTCGGCCGCCGTGGCATCGATGGTGCTGAAACCGATGTCCTTGAACGTCACGTCAGAGACGGCTGAGGACGTGGAGACCCAGGCCATAAACCCCACTCCGGCCGCCAGTGCCGCTACGGCAATGCCACGTTTGACCGCACGCGGGAGGGGCTGCTTTTTACTGCCATAACGATTGGCTAGGCTAGTGTCTGCAGGCGGGGACACGGCGGGCTGATCCTGGGTAGTCACCAGTCCAGTTTAGTTCGGTTCCAGGCGGTGGCCGTCCGGTCCGGATCAGCACCCCGGTGCAGCTATCCCGTCCGTCCAGTCATGCAGTCCCTTCAGTCCAGCGGCCGTCACAGCAGCCGCAGAATAATAAGGAGCCGTCCTCGATGACAGCGTCCACTAATACCCCGGCAACGCTGAGGCTGCTAGCCGTTCATGCACACCCGGACGACGAGTCCAGCAAGGGCGCCGCGACCATGGCCATGTACGCCGCCGCCGGAGTGGAAGTCATGGTGGCCACCTGCACCGACGGTTCCCGCGGAGACATCCAGAACCCTGCCGTGGAAGGCGAGCCGCATCCCAAGCGGGACATGGCCGGGGCGCGCCGGCTGGAAATGGACCAGGCGGCCAAGGTACTTGGCATCCAGCAGCGTTGGCTGGGATTCACGGACTCCGGGCTGCCCGAGGGCGATCCGCTGCCGCCGCTGCCGGCCGGATCCTTCGCCGTCCAGCCGCTGGAGCGCGCCGCGGCGCCGCTGGTGCGGCTGGTCCGGGACTTCAAACCGCAGGTGATCGTCAGCTATGACGAAAACGGGGGATACCCGCACCCGGACCACATCATGGCGCACCGTGTGGCGGTGGAGGCATTTGCGGCTGCGGGTGACCCCAGCAGGTATCCCGACGCCGGAGCGGCCTGGGAACCCAGCAAGCTCTATTACGACAGGGCCTTCAGCCCGGACCGGTTCCGCGCACTGCATTTTGCCCTGGAAGAAGCAGGCCTGCAGTCCCCGTACGCCCAGCGGCTGGCCGCGTGGCTGGAAACGGACGCAGAAGGCCACACCCCGCCGCAGGGTTCCCATGCCACCACCACGCAGATCGACTGCGGGGACTTTTTTGAAGCCCGCGACGACGCACTCCGCGCGCATCGCACGCAGGTGGATCCGCTGGGGTTCTTCTTTGCCGTATCAGCCGAGATGCAGCGCCGCGTGTGGCCGTGGGAAGACTACTCCCTGATCGAGTCCAGGGTCCCCGCGGAATTGCCCGAAAAGGACCTTTTTGCCGGGCTAAGATAGAGCGGCAGCATATTCTATGCCGTGTAGAAAAGCTGTGGGCTGGTCCGGGTCCCGCGGACCCCGCGTCAGGAATCCCCGGCCGGCTGCCCATCATTTTCCACAGAAGGTTTGAACCGTGCACCACTTGCTCCTCGCCCTGACCACCACCCCCTCACCGTTGCCGACGCCCGGCCTGCGTGAGGGCATCTCCGAGGACCAGATCACCCCGGGCCTGTGGGGCTTCATCATGACCGCTTTCTTTGTGCTGGCCACCACGCTGCTGATTGTGGACATGGTCCGCCGTATCCGCCGCGTCCGCTACCGGGCGCAGGTGGAAGAGGAACGCCAGGCAGCGGCCGAGGCCGCGGACATTGAAGCTGCGGACGGCCACGACGGCCTCGGTGTTGCCGACGACGCGGATGCGTCCGGCGACAAGGCAGGCCTCGAAGACAACGGTCACGGCCACGCCGCCGACCGGCCCCAGCCCCGCGACTGAAGCGGGCCGGACCCCCGCTTTCCTACCGGCCTCTACAGTTCAGCTGAGGACTGCGATGGCGATCGCCGTGAAATGTGCTGCGAAGGCCAGGACCGTCAGGGCATGGAAGAGTTCGTGGAAGCCAAAGTGTTCGTAGCTGAAGTTGGGTTTCTTCAGCGCGTAGAACACGGCGCCGGTGATGTAAAGTACGCCGCCCACACAGATGAGGACGGCGGCGGGGACGCTGGCCGCGAAGAACTCAGGCAGGTAGAACAGCGACCCGCAGCCCAGTGCGATGTAGATGGGCACGTATAGCCAGCGCGGCGCGTCCGTCCACAGCAGCCGGAACAGCACGCCGAGAATGGCCCCGGACCAGATGACCCAGAGCAGCAGGACCGCCTTGGGCTGTTCCAGCAGGGACCAGGCCAGGGGAGTATAGCTGCCGGCGATGACCAGCATGATGTTGGTGTGGTCCAGGCGCTTGAGGACAATCTTCACGCCCGGAGACCAGTTGCCGCGGTGGTAGATGGCACTGATGCCAAAAAGCAGGACGCCGGTGGCAGCGTAGATGGCCGAGGTGATCTTGCGGTCCGGAGTGGGGGCGAGGACCACGAGGACGAGGCCCGCCGCCAGGGCCAACGGAGCCGTGACGGTGTGGATCCAGCCGCGCCACTTGGGCTTGATCATCAGGAGCTCGGCCAGCCGGACGGCGGCGCCGTTCAAGGGGCTGTGGCCGTGGTCCGCCGAGGGCGCGCGGGGGCCGTCAGGAGTCTGGCTGTTCATGGCTTCAGAATATCCTCACTTTGGATAAGTTACTCATGGGTAACAATTATGGCAGGTCATCCGGGAACGTCCCGTCACGCCGGTCCCGGTCCCGGACGGTAGCCTAGGATGTGCAATGCCGTCGAACAGCAACGGAAGTCAGGTGAGTCTCCTCGTGGAATTGCGCGGGTTCCTTTATGGCTTCTACGAGAGGCGGCTGCTCAGCGAGTTGGCCGGCGGCCGCATTCCCAATCACATCGGCGTGATGGTGGATGGCAACCGCCGCTGGGCTAAACAGTTCAACGCACCCACCAGCCAGGGCCACCAGGCCGGCGCGGATAAGATCCATGAATTCCTCGGATGGTGCCAGGAGCTTGGGGTCAAGGTGGTCACGCTCTACATGCTGTCCACGGACAACATGAGCCGGTCCAGCGAGGAGCTGGACCTTCTGATGGGGATCATTGCCAACACCCTGGACCGCCTGGACGATGACGCCAACATCTCGGTCAACGCCATGGGCGCCCCCGAGCTCCTGCCCGACTACCTGGCGGAACGGCTCAACAAGCTCACTGCCCGCACTCCGGTACGCGAAAAGATCCATGTCAACGTTGCCGTGGGCTACGGCGGACGCCGCGAAATCGTTGACGCCGTGCGGGAGCTGCTTCACGACGCCGTCGCCAAGGGCTCTGACATTTCGGCGCTCGCTGACTCCCTGTCCGTGGACGATATTTCCCGTTTCCTCTACACGCGCGGCCAGCCGGATCCGGACCTGGTGATTAGAACCTCCGGGGAGCAGCGGCTGTCCGGGTTCCTGATGTGGCAGAGCGCGTACAGCGAGTTCTACTTCTGCGAGGCCTTGTGGCCCGCCTTCCGAAAAGTGGACTTCCTCCGCGCCCTTCGGGACTACGCCGGCAGGCAGCGGCGCTTCGGGACCTGATCCGGCCGGTCCGTTCATCCGGAATTCACAAGCCGGTAACAGGAATCGCCGACGGATGGCACCGGAAATTACTGGGCAGGGATTTACGTTATATCCATCAGCAGGCAAATACGCCGGCTGATCGGGGAGGCCAGTACATGGAGCGAATTTCGCACCGGTTGTATGGGAGGCCGGACCCGGCCTCCAGGCCGAGCCGCCTCACCAATAACAATTCCGGGCGTGCCCGGGGCTGGAGTCGATGTGGCTAATTCTGAACAACTGCCCGAAGCCGTTTTTGACCAGGGACAGAAAGCTACCTCTCGCGCCACGCGAGCCACCTCACAAGCCGGTGCAGCAGACGAAACATCTGCGGCCGGTTTTGCTGTCTCCGGAAGGGACGCCACCATTAGCACGTTCGTCATTGACACCTCCGTCCTGCTCTCGGATCCACGGGCGCTGCTGCGCTTCGCCGAGCACGAAGTCATTGTTCCGATCGTTGTCATCACGGAACTTGAGGGGAAACGGCACGACCCCGAACTGGGCTACTTTGCCCGCAAGGCGCTCCGGCTGCTCGATGATCTCCGGGTGAAACACGGTGGCTTGAGCAAACCCATCCCCATCGGAAACGAGGGCGGCACCCTCTTGGTGGAGCTGAACCACATTTCCGCCGAGGTGCTTCCCTTGGGTTTCCGCAGTGGCGACAACGACAGCCGCATCCTGGCTGTGGCCAAGAACCTGGCCAATGAAGGCCGGAACGTCACCGTGGTTTCGAAGGATCTCCCCATGCGGGTCAAGGCCTCCGCCATGGGACTCACTGCCGACGAATACCGCAACGAACTGGTCAAGGATTCGGGCTGGACCGGCGTCGCGGAGGTCGAGGCCAGTGAGGACGAAATTTCCACCCTGTACGGCCACGAGCCCGTCTTCATTCCCGCAGCCGCGGAAATGCCGGTCAACACCGGGCTGGTGATCCTCTCCAACCGGGGCTCAGCCCTGGGCCGGGTGGGCGCTGACAAGCAGGTGCGGCTGGTCAAGGGGGACCGGGACGTATTCGGGCTCCACGGACGATCGGCGGAACAGCGGCTCGCCATCGACATGCTGATGGACCCCGCCGTCGGAATCGTTTCGATCGGGGGGCGGGCCGGCACCGGCAAATCCGCGCTGGCACTGTGTGCAGGCCTGGAAGCCGTGCTGGAACGCCGCGAGCACCGCAAGGTGATCGTCTTCCGCCCGCTCTACGCCGTGGGGGGCCAGGAACTTGGCTACCTGCCCGGCTCCGAGTCGGAAAAGATGAACCCCTGGGCCCAGGCGGTCTTTGACACCCTCGGCGCCCTGGTCAGCCAGGAAGTCGTGGAAGAAGTCATGGACCGCGGCATGCTCGAGGTCATGCCGCTGACCCACATCCGCGGCCGCTCCCTGCACGACGCCTTCGTGATCGTCGACGAGGCCCAGTCACTCGAGAAGAACGTCCTCCTCACCGTGATGAGCCGCATCGGCCAGAACTCCAAGATCGTCCTCACCCACGACGTCGCCCAGCGTGACAACCTGCGCGTCGGCCGGCACGACGGAATCGCCGCCGTCGTCGAAACCCTGAAAGGACACCCGCTCTTCGGCCACATCACCCTGACCCGCTCGGAGCGCTCCCCGATCGCAGCCCTGGTAACAGAGCTCCTCGAAGGCGCCGAAATCTAAGGTTCCGTTAGGTGAGGGGCCGTGGTTCCGTTCGTCGGGCCACGGCCCTTCTCCGTCGCTTAGACACCTCCCGCCGCTTTGCTACGGTCGCTGGGCGACCTGCGCGCCGCTTTGGTCGGCGATGCGCTCCTACGAGAAGGCCCGTGGCCCTCCTTGAACGGCGGTTCTGGTGGCCAGCGCACACGTCTGGCTCCTCCCCTGGCTCACCTACGTTGCCCGGAGGTGACCGGCGCACTTGCGGAGCCGTGGTCCTTCTCAAAGGAGCGCATCGCGACGCAGCGGGCCTTGGAGGTCGCCCCGCGACCGAAGAGGCCCTTTTGCGTCGTGTCTAAGCGACGGAGAAGGGCCGGGGCGCCGCAAACCCAGACACGACTCAGCCGACGCCGAGGAACTTAGCCGCTGCTTTGTGGCCGTTGACTTGGAGCGTCCAGTCGGGGCGTTTGAAGGTTGCGGGGGTGAGGCGCACTTTTTGGACTTCGACGGCTTTGCCGCCCCAGGATTGCCTGTTGGTGCCGTTGAGTTCGTAGCCGAGGGAGCGGGACACGCCTAGGAGGCTGCTGAATTAATCGTGGGTTGGGCGCGTCGGCTGGACTCGTGGGCCTGGTGATTAAGACTGGTCTTATGCAGGGACGCGAGGACGCGCAACGCGGG
>NZ_LMSG01000009.1 GCF_001428335.1 Arthrobacter sp. Soil762 | reverse complement strand
GCGCGTCCTCGCGTCCCTGCATAAGACCAGTCTTAATCACCAGGCCCACGAGTCCAGCCGACGCGCCCAACCCACGATTAATTCAGCAGCCTCCTAGGGCGTGTCTCCTAATAGGGTGCTCCAGATGATGACGGCGTGCAGAACGGCCGCTGAGCGGTACGTGAGGGCCAGCTTGTCGTAGCGGGTGGCCAGGGATCGCCATTGCTTGAGGGTGTTGAAGCTGCGCTCGACGACGTTGCGCCGCTTGCAGGCGTCCTTGTCGTAGGTGACGGGACGTCCGCCCGCGGAGCCTTTGCGTTTGCGGTTGGCCTTCTGGTCGTCCTTTTCGGGGATGACGCATTCAATGCCACGCCCGCGCAGGTAGCTCCGGATCGCTTTGGATGAGTAGGCTTTGTCGGCCATGGCCCGGTCCGGGCGGGTGCGGGGCCGTCCAGGACCAGCCCGTTCGACCTTCAGGGCGTCCATGACGTTTTCAAACATGGGCGAGTCCCCGCCCTGGCCGGGTCCCAGGAGCAGGACCAGGGGGCGCTGTTGCCGTCAACCAGGGCATGGATCTTGGTGGTCAGCCCGCCGCGCGAGCGGCCGATGGCCTGGTCATCAGGCTTATCGAGCAGATTCATGTAATTCGAGAGGTCCCCCTGTGTGGCGGGGAAGGTTGGTGCCGTGCTGGTGGGCACGGTTCACCGTGGAGTCCACCGACACCTCCCAGTTGATCAGCCCTTGCGCGTCGGCACGGGTCAATAATGCAGCCAGTACCTTGTCCCAGGTCCCGCTGGCGCTGTTGCGGCGGTGGTGCTTCCACACGGTCTTCCACGACCCGAAATGGGAAGGGAGGTCACGCCACGGAATGCCGGCCCGGTAGCGGTAGATGATGCCCTCGGTCATCAACCGGTGGTCATTGAACGGCCGGCCCGGCTTCCCCGACGAATCAGGCATCAACGGGGCAATGAACTTCCACTGGACATCGGACAACAAGGCGTAACGCGAACTCATCCCTAAATCTTGCCTAATGGCCTACCCAGCCATTAGGAGACACGCCCTAACAGAACGATGGCGTCGATAACGTCGAGCCGGGCTCGAGCGTCTGGGTCCCCACACGTCAGGTGTTGGCTGTGTCTACGTCAAAGACCTGGCCAGCATCGATCTCGGCATCCTCGAAGCGATGATCTCCAACTCGTTCTACACCGTAACTGAAGGTACATTCGGTTTACGTGCTCGCGAAGGAAGTGTATGTACCGCTTCGGAGTGCTATGGCATCCTCACGCAAGAAGAGTAGTCTCAACTACAGAAACGGCCGCGAGGGTGGCAGTATGATCTCGCCAGAATGCGCTGGCGCTGGTTCTTGAAGGAGCCGGGATGGCTGGTTGGAATGCCGACACGGCGGCGGGCCCCCTGGGGGCCGGGACGGTCACTTTGGTCGAGGGGTCGTCCTTCTGCATTTCCATGCCGAACGGGGACATCCACCCCGAACACCCACATGGCCTTTTCGTCCAGGACACCCGCATCCTCTCAGGGTGGAGCCTGTTGGTTAACGGCCAGTCCCTTGAACCACTTGCGGTGGAAACAAAGGAGCCCTACCGAGCGCTGATTGTTGGAAGGATTCCGCGCTCGGATGGATATGCGGACAGTCCGCTGATCGTGGAGCGGTTGCGTGAGGTGGGGGCCGGCATCCAGGAGCAGCTCTCGCTTCGCAATTACTCCTTGGAGCGGGCCGAATGCGTGATCTCCTTGGGGGTTCACGCCGATTTCGCCAGCATCTTTGAGGTAAAAGAGGCAAGGATCCAGCGTCGCTGGGAAGAAACCCGGCAGGCGGACGCCGGAGCGCTGACCATCCGGGCTGGCTGGCAGGATGTCCGGAAGGGCGTTGTTATCGAGGCCCCCGGGGCAGAGATCGGGCCCGAGGCCCTGACATACCGGGTATCCATCCCGGCACGAGGTGAGTGGAGCACGGTCCTAACCGTGGTGCCCGGAACTGAGGGAGCCGATACCGCGTCGTTCGTCCATGCTGACGGGGGCGGATTGTCCCCCCGGGACCGGCGCCGGCAGGAGTGGGTGGCCAAGATTCCGGTGCTGCAGATGGGAAACCGGTCCATCGAACGGACTCTGCGGCGCAGCTATGATGACCTGGGTGCCCTCCGCATCGAGGACCCGAACCATCCGGACCGGGTGGTGGTGGCCGCCGGGGCGCCCTGGTTCATGACCCTGTTTGGCCGGGACTCACTGTTGGCGTCCCAGATGGCACTGCCGGTGGATCCTTCCCTGGCCTTGGGCACGCTGCAGACGCTGGCGGACCGCCAGGGGAACGTGGTGGATCCAATGAGCGAGGAGGAGCCGGGCAAGATCCTGCATGAGGTCAGGCTCGATGTCTCCAGCGGGCTGGCGCTTGGCGGCAAGTCCACGTACTACGGCAGCGTCGACGCCACCCCGCTGTTTGTGGTGATGCTCGGGGCTGTGAGCCGCTGGGGATTCGCAGCGGAGACCATCGCCGCCCTGCTGCCTCACGCGGACCGCGCGCTGAACTGGATCCGGGATTACGGGGATAAGGACGGCGACGGGTTCGTCGAGTATGAGCGCCTCAACGACCAGGGGCTGATCAACCAGGGCTGGAAGGACTCCTGGGACGGCATCAACTTTGCCGACGGAACCCTGGCCGAACCGCCGATCGCGCTCTGCGAGGTCCAGGCCTATGTCTACGCCGCATACAATGCGCGCGCCTGGATGGCATACGACGCCGGCGATCCGGCTTTAGCGGTCGAGCTCACCGATCGGGCGGCGCAGCTGAAAAAACGGTTCAACGAGCAGTTCTGGATGCCTGAGCGCGGATACTATGCCATCGCCTTGGACGGCAAGAAGCGGCAGGTCGATGCGTGCGCGTCCAACATGGGTCAGTGCCTGTTGTTTGGCATCGTGGATGAGGACAAGGCGCCGCAGGTCGCGGAATGCTTGATGTCCGCGGAGATGTTCAGCGGCTGGGGCGTTCGGACCCTGGCCTGCGACATGGGTGCCTACAACCCCGCGAGCTACCACAACGGTTCGGTGTGGCCGCACGATAATGCGGTCATCGTGGCCGGCCTGATGCGCTACGGTTTCGTGGCGGAGGCACAACGGATCTCCACGGCCCTGCTGGAGGCGGCCGAGTACTCGGGCGGCCGGCTGCCGGAGCTGTTCTGCGGCTTCAGCCGGGACCAGCTTGCCGAGCCGGTACCCTATCCGACAGCCTGCTCGCCGCAGGCCTGGGCGGCCACCACGCCGATCCTGCTGGTGACGAGCCTGATGCGGTATGACACCCACGTGTCCCGCGGAGGGTTCTGGATGGATCCCGTGCTCCCGGAGTCCTACGGCAACCTGCACATCACCAACGCACCCATGGCCGGCGGCAGGATCACCATCGACATTGCCAATTCCGTCCCGTCCGTCCAGGGACTCCCTCAGGGGATCGTGTTCCACCGCGGGCACAGGCCATGGATGACGGAACTGGTGGAAGAAGCCAGCCGCCACCGAAAGACATAGCGGGACGGAGGACGAGCCAGTCACTCCGCGGGAGGGGGTCTACGGCGTCGGATCGATGCCCCCTGCACAGGGACCCGGATCCTGCTGGACGTCACCGAGTTTGTGATCACGCGCAGTTTTTCCCCGGCTCGCGGAGAGGAAGCGAGGGCGCCTGGTACAGGGCCTGACGCGGCCGGCGCAATGCCAACAAGAAATCCCCCCGCATCCGAATAGAACTCCTGATGCTTTGCGTGCCCACGAAACCTAGGTTCCCCCCGCCCACAACAGGGAAGGCAATGGGAACGGGCGCGTAGCGGCTGTCCCGTCTCATCTGACTTGACCACCGAGGGCCTAAATTACGCGGTTGGGTCAACTGTAGTGAGACAACTCGATTTATCTCACTACAGTTGACCCGAACCGTCGAATCCTGCCGTCGTAGCTGAGTGTGCTCATGTGGGTTAGGAAGCCTTCCGCGCAGTGGCGAGGGCGCCCTCAACGTCTCCGAGCAGTTCCTTCCAGCGTATGTCGACGCCGAGCCAGGCCAGGAGTGAACGCCGGTAAGTAACGTGGCCTATTCGCGTCTCTGAGCGAATCGGCGTACTGGCACTCGGGGGCCCAAGGGACCGACGTGCTGCACATGCGGCTGAGGCTGAAAGCATTTGCCTGTCAGCGCCAGCCACCACGAAGCGTTGGTTCCCGCAACTCTCGCAGTACAGCCGCCGGTTCTTTGGTGGGGACTCCGCTAAGGGGCAGGTCCAGAAAGTATCTGGCTTTAACTGGCTTCACTTTGCTGCCGACGACACGGCACCCAGCCAACTGTAGAACGCCAGGAAACTCATTCTCACCAGGGGACCTGCGCGACGCACGACCAAAGTGGGTCGACGGAGGGTCCGCCCGCCGTTGTCCGTTCTCAATGAAGTTGTCAGTCGCGACGTGGGAACTGACAGTTTGGATGAGACAAACCTGGCGGATTCTTTCTCACTGATGTTGTCAGTTCCGTATAGGCGGCAGGTCGACGAGAGCGCCTTGGGCCGTCCCTCCATCAGTTCGCGCCTCGGCCGCTGGACAGAGCCCGCGGATGACAGTGCTTGTTGCCTAACGCCAAACTATACTGACAGATCAACTGAGAATCGCGCGAAATCCGTAGGCTGACACTTTGAATGCGAAATCTGACATCTGAAATGAGAACGGACAGCCGTGGCGTCTCACCCGCGTTTCCGCGGATCTTGAACGCCGATAACGGACCTTTCGTCAGCTTGCCGATAGCTGGAGTTGTCTGAAGAGGCTTGTTGAGGGGTGCTCTACTCTTCACGCCACTTGAGTTTGAGGATTTCGAATGCTTCCTTGATCGCCGCAGCGTCGTGGTGGATGTCAACCACTTGGGTCCGGCCAAGTTTGGGGCTGGTTGGGGGATCCCCGGGCCTCTCGAAGATTGCCCACAGCCGGAGCTCGTCGCCGTGGCGGGAGTTGAAGGTGACACCATCGACAGTGGTTGTTTCGTATAGCAAGGCGGCGACGCCTTGAGTCAGTTGCCTCGGGCGGGCGTCTTTCAACGCCGCCGCGTCGAAATCGGCCAGTCCGAGACTCAAGGCAATAGCAATGAAGTTCGGATAGAGGGCGGCGATGGTTTGGGAGGCGGTGACGGCGCAGTAGTGCCCGGAGAGTTCGGCGCGCGTCGCTGCGCGTGGCTCCAGCCATTCACGTGGAACTTCTCCTGGCGGGATGGTCGGGTACAGCACTTGGTCTTCATCGTCTTCGACGATTTCGTCCAGTTCCGCGGCGAGCCTGGCGTCGCGGCGGAAGCCGGCCAGGACTTCCAGGAGGCATGCCTTCAGGCTTGAGCCGGCGTAGACGGTGCGGAAGTTGCCGTGCAGGTCATCCCAGCGTCCCGGGAAACGGCCATCCGTTGCCCATTCCCAGCCGCTCCAGGCCCAGGGCTCGGGGCGGAACCCGATGCGCCACACAGTGCCGGCCGATGGGATGATGGCTAGTTCGTTCTGCTCCATCCGTCAGCCGGCGGCCGCGAAGGCCCGGGCAGCGGCAAGGACCGCTTGTGCGGCCTCGTCGACATGGCCTTCGCGTAAGAGCCTGGCCGGGGGGACATCGTCCAGCTGCGGGTTCATGCCCTGGAACCACGCCTGGACCACGGCCCTGGAATCGCGCTCCGCCAGCAAGGCCGCCACATGGTAGGCGTGCCGCAGCCGGGTCATGACCTCTGCGGAGGGTTTCCGTTCACCGTCCGCCCATTGGCGTACCGCGCGGGTTTCCTTGACCGAGCCGATGTAGGCGACAAGTTTTGCGCCCAGGATGTCCCTGAGGTCGCGGACCAGCTCGGCCTCGGGCAGCCGGATGGAATCCTGATGGGCCTTCAGCCCTCCCCGGGCTCCTGCAACTGCTGTCATGTATCTATGCTGTCACGAATGACACTTTGTTTCAACGGTTAGAACACGCCGTTGATCACACCCGAAATCACATGTATGGAAAGCCGATAACCGGCGTTACGTAAAGTAAGTAGGCTGATAGTTGCAGGCAACTCCTATTTCAGCTTAGCTGATACCCCCGGGTCGACCCCCAACCGCTCTGGGTCAAACGAAGCCACGTACCCAACGTCCAGGGCGCCGGCTCGCGCACCCTGCCGCCCCCGCGAGAGTGACCACCAGGACCAAACCTCACTAACGCGGGACTTCTTGAGTCAATCTTGAGCCGAACCCGGGGTGCTATTGAGAAACGTTTGCAAATGTGGAATAACACGGATGTAATACACCATGTTGTGGTCAAACATTGAAGCTGATACTACATGTAGTATCAGCTTCAATGTCGGTCCTACATGACAGGCTCGATAGCATCCAATCGCTCCTACCGAGATCGGAGGGCCTCCTCGTGGCTCACCTCATACAGCAGTTCAAGGATGCCCTGAGTTCAATCGAGCCCGGCGACGATAAGGCAAACGCGCCAGAAGCCCACCAACTCGTACGCCAGGCTCTGGGGGCGGATGCCAAGCTGGCCGAGTATGGAGTCGACCCGGTCCTCATTGGTTCGTACAAGCGCAGCGTGTCCATCAAACGTGTCAAAGACGTCGACGTGTTTGTCCGGCTGCCAGACCTTCCGAGTGACGTGACGTCCAAGGACATCCTCGACCGGTTCTTCAAAGTGCTCCACGCTGAATTTGGCGTGGATTCCAGTGCTCGCCGTCGCACAGTGCGCCAGGACCGGAGCCTGAAAATTGCGTTCCCTGAATACGACCTTGACGTGGACGCTGTGCCGGCACGTCCACACTGGGACGGGACGACATGGGAAATCCCGCAAAAAGGCCACGAAGACAAGTGGGTGCAAACCAACCCTGAGGTTTTGACCAGCCTCTCCAGCGAAATGAACGCTGCCCACGGCGGCTACTACGTCCCTACCGTCAAACTTCTGCGCCAAACCCGCCGCGCTCTGCTTCGCAGGGGTGCGAAGCCCGGAGGCTTCTTCATCGAAGTGGCGACCTACCAGGCCTTCAAATCGGGCCTTGTTTCAGGAAACGACCACGCAGAGTACTACGTGTCAGCACTTGAAGAGGTCGCCAAGATCATCAACAACTTCGTCGTTTACGGTATCGGCGTGACCGACCCAACTCTTTGGGGAAAAACCATCAGCATCCGCGCAACCGAGGACGAGCTTGAGACCGCGAGGGTCCGGTTTGGCGACGCGGCCGCCTCAGCCCGCTCAGCTCTCAAGGAAGAGGACGCGGGTAAGTCTGCCCTGGCATTCCAAAAGCTGCTCGGCAAAAACGGCGACGATGACACCGTGTTCAAAATGCCGCCCGGGTTCAACGAAGACGGCACCAAACGCGCAACCGCGATTTCGGCAGGGGCACGAACCGTCCCCGCCGGAATGAGGACATTTGGGTGAACCTTGACGCATACACCGACGCTATAGCCCACGCCCGCCAGCACTTCGAGGAAGGCCTCATCCGAGCTGGCTTTACGGAGACAGACAACGGGTGGACAGGGGTCACCGGAAACCCTGAGAACCCGACCGAGGTCCTGATTTCCCTCCCGGAACGCTTTCCCTTTAAACCCCCAAGGGTAGCCCCGGTTGCAGAAAATGCTGTGCCCTGGTCGTGGCACCGCGAGTTGGACGGCGCCCTCTGTTTGATCGCCGAGGACGATCACGAGGGGCTCTGGTGGATTGAAGCCCCGGCGTTCCTTGAACATGTCTCGGAATGGTTGGCGCAAGCAGCAGCTGGCTGGCCGGATGATCGCCCTGATCTGGACCTGGACCGGTATTTTCACCGTTCAGAGGAGGACGCCCGGATCTACCTCTACGAGGATCTTGGGTCGTTGGATGAGGGCTTAATTCGATTCCGACCAGCCAGGAACAACACCATGCGGGCAAGCAAAGGCGTAATCCCGAGGAAACTGGTGAAAGCCGGCAACGACCGTTCGGCATATGTGGCCGACGCCGGTGAAATCGACGTACCACCCCGGACTTGGGCAGACATCAACGCCCGAATCCGTCCCGAGAACAAGCTTGATGCCAGAATCCGGCGCCACGAGGTCTCTGTGGTACTGCTGAAGTACCGTCGCGGTAATCACGATGGCGTCATCGCGCTGGAAGTTTGGCCAACAGTCGGCGGCGACATCGCTGTATGGAGGCTGACATCGGCGGCCGATACGACGGCGGCCCGAACTGCCCGCGCCGGTGTCCAAAAGGCAGAACTCGGGAACAGTAGCGTGGCTATCATCGGGCTGGGCGCGCTCGGTTCCTTCGTCGCTGATATGCTGGCGCGCGCAGGAATTGGCCGGATGACGCTAGTGGACGGAGACCTGGTCCTTCCCGGCAACATCGTCCGGCATCTCGTGGGACCCGACACAATCGGGTTGCCAAAGATTGAAGCTGTAAAACGTCACATCGTCGCCAGGAACGAACTCACGCATGAGGACATCCAGCTGAGTTCGCAGCCCCTCACGTCCGCCGCGGAAGCAGCCCTTATCATCAGCAATCATGACCTGGTCGTGAACGCCACCGCCGACTTCACCACGACAGCCCTTCTCCACGTTGTGGCCGAGTCCTTGGGCACGCGGATTCTCTCGGCTTCACTACATGATGACGGAACCGCCTATCGTGTCGACATCCTCCCCCCGGCTAACGGCGCCTCCCCCATGCCGCCCCTGGCGACGTCACCGGATACCGGTGTCCAAGCCCCAGAGTTGTTCGACGCCGGATGCGGAAGCCCAATCTCCCCAACTCCGCCGCACGCCGTGATCGAAGCAGCAGCCGCCGCCGTACGGCACAGTATCGGGCTACTTACCGAGCGTATCCTCCATCCAGCGGGAGAATCACGAGACCTCACTGCTGTTCCTGAAAGGCATCACTCGTGACCCGGCTACCTGCACGCATCGAACTACGACACCAGGCACATGAAGTGATCGCTGCCGAAACAGCGAAAAGCCTGCCGACGGAAACCGGAGGTATCCTGCTCGGCTACCACGAATCCAATACCATCGTGGTCACAAATGCACTGACCATCGGCAGCGACCGGGCAACAACGAACCAGTACGTCCGCGACGACGTCAAAGCCAACAAGCTGCTCAAAGACTTCCTCGCGGATCGGGCCATCGATGATCCGACAGGATACGTCGGGGAATGGCACAGTCACCCGGCCCCAGCAGGACCGAGCCACATAGACGTCAGCGCACTTCGTGCAATTGCGAAGACCAGCGACGGTCCGATCGCCCTGGTCGTCCGGTCAACGTCGCACTCGACACCCTTCCACGGAGTCACCGCACAGCGTCAACGGTTTGGCCGCGTCACCAGCGAAAAAGTCCAAGTCATATCGCCCGAGCCCAAATTCCAGCCCCTAGGCCCACTGCCCCCAACCGCTGTACGAGGCGACGGGCCTGTCTTCATCTCGTACCGCCAAACAGACGGAACCGATCATGCCGCACGGCTGGAACACCTGCTCAGAGCAACCGGGCTCGTGGTCTGGCGTGACTACCGCGATCTGCGCGCCGGCACAACGACAGACCGACTCGAGCAAGCCCTGACCCAAGGACTCTCGGCGGCAGTGCTCGTCGTAACTCCCGACATCGTATACAGCGAAATCGTCCGGGAGCGTGAACTCCCACGCCTACTCCAACTCGACGAAGACCCTGACTTCAGCCTCAGCATCGCGAACACTGTCCCTAGGCGCGGGAGCTCCTCCAAATGTGATTACGAGGCCCCGGACCGGTTCCTCCGCCTTTCGCCTAAGCGCACACTTGCAGATAAGAAGCAGAGCAACATGCTCGACAGCATGGGAGACCTTGACATAGCACGTGACCTACTCATGCACCGCATCGAACAACGCAAGCCCAGGTTCCGGACAGAAAATCGAGCTTTCACCATTCGCGTGCAGAGCCGGCCGACATCATTCGCCATCGACGCGGACGACGAGGACCTGCACATCCGGGTCAACGCCGCAGAGCACAGACGCCTCCCGTCACCCGAAGGACTCCATCTCCTTCAAAAGACACTCCCCCTCATCAGCGACGCCATCTACGCAGCCCGGGCACCGCGCGTACAGATCCTCGGCGGAGCCCACCTTTCAATCGCTATGGCACTGGGCGCAGCGCTACCCGAGACCAAATTCGGAACAGTCGAAGCAATGGACACGCGCAACGTGGCCTGGGCCTCGGAGGCGTGCAAAGATGACCCGGTCGATAACGTCATCAGCGTGGAAGAACTCGCCGTCCCAGCCCAACAAGCGGCCGTTACCCAGAACAGGATCGCAATTTTCGTCAGTCTCACGCCTGGAGCAGATCGAACGGCCTTCGAGACTCTTATCAGCTCGTCCCGACACCAATTCGCCAAAGCGGCAGTGCTTACAGCAACTACAACCCAGATTGATGCTCGTGAGGCCGGACGCCTCAGTTCATCGATCGGACAGACGATCAAACAACTCGCGGCCAAGAGTGGACGCGCCGAGATACATCTTGCCTTCCACGGCCCGTACACAATGGCCGTATTGATTGGACGCCATTTGAATACGCTCCGAACAGTGGCCTATGAATGGGAAGATGACGCCGACAACGGCCCCAAGTACCGTCCGACCCTCGTTCTCGACCCCGGCCGCGCCGGAGGACCCATAGCCGAAGTGCTGCTTGGAATTGACGATTCAAAAGTTGCCTAGAACCTAGGCGGCTCTGTGCCCGGCGAGGAACGAAGGCGAAGATGGGGGCAATCCTCATCGGTCGAACGGGTGGACTACTTCGGCGGCACGACCGGAGTACATCCAGCTTCGACACGGCCCGCCGCATGCCTACGGACAAATAGAGTTATCCCACCTGCCCAGCAGGTCCCATTGGCCCATCCCGATAGAACCCAGGAGATAGCTGCACATGAGCACCTCGTTTGACTTGAGAGAGGCATTTGCGGCCAAGCAAAAACATATGCTGTCCGGGCTCGGTCTCATGCCCAATTTCACCAATCATCCAACAGCCAAGGGCGATGCCACAGAGGAACGCTGGATACGCATGCTCAGTGATTTCCTCCCCCGGCGCTACGGAGTAGGCAGCGTCTTCGCAATCGATTCGTACGGAAAGCAGAGCCAACAGATAGATGTGGCTATCTACGACCGCCAGTACTCACCCCTGTTCTTCGAGCAAGGCGACCTGACGTTTGTCCCCGTCGAGAGCATCTACGCGATATTCGAAGCCAAACCGGAGTTGAGCAAGGACTACGTTGAGTATGCACGGGAGAAGATCGCCAGCGTCCGCAGCCTTCGTAGGACCTCCGTAGGCATTCGGCACGCCGGGGGAACGTATCCACCTCAAGAGCCAACGAACAAACCCATTCTGGGAGGACTCCTTGCCACCGAGACATCCTGGACGGACATCCAGGGAAAAGCCGCTCGCAAGGCCCTACTGACAGGAAGTCAATCCGACCGGCTAGACTTCGCGATAGCCGTCAGAGACGGTGCGGTCGAAAGAGTCGGGGAAGAACTTGTCTTCGCACCATCGGACCAGCAGCTCATTTGGTTTGCAATGCGGCTTTACAAGAGGCTGTCCATGCTGGGCACGGTACTTGCGCTCGATTTGGACGCATATGGGCACTACATCGAGGACGTCCTAGAAAGCTGAAGCTACCAGGCTAGGCGTAGGCGTTGCTGTGACAGGTTTGGGGGGGGCCAGCTGGACGGGTATATCTGGCCCCCATATTCTTGACTTTCTTGTGGGACGGGCCTAGAACTCAACCTGACAGGATGAGGTTTGGAGGCCCCGGTGAATGGACAGCGGATAGGGTACGTGCGCGTCAGCACGCTGGACCAGAACGAGAAACGCCAGCTCGAAAGCCAGGTCCTGGACCGGGTCTTCACGGACAAAGCCTCCGGCAGGGACACGGCCAGGCCACAGCTCACGGAACTGCTGCGGTTCGCCCGCGACGGTGACACCGTCGTCGTGCACAGCATGGACCGGCTCGCCCGAAACCTCGATGGCTTGCGCGCCCTAGTTCAGGGCCTCACTCGCAAAGGAGTCCGGGTGGAGTTCGTCAAAGAGAGCCTGGTCTTCACCGGTGAGGACTCCCCCATGGCCAACCTGATGCTCTCCGTCATGGGGGCCTTCGCCGAATTTGAACGCTCCCTCATCAGGGAACGCCAACGGGAAGGCATCGCTTTGGCTCAGCAGCGCGGTGCCTACAAAGGGCGTAAAAAGACACTGACGCCGGAAAGAGCCGCCGAGCTGGTCACACGCGCCGGCAGTGGAGTCCCGAAAGCCGTCCTCGCCCGTGACTACGGGATCAGCAGGGAGACGGTCTACCAGTACCTGCGGCAAGCCAAGTTGGGGTGAAGCCCCTCCCCTGCCGGCGCCGCCGTTACGCCGTGGCCGAAGCGGCGATAGCTTGACGGGACGTGGGTTATCGGAGTTCGGTACCAGGTGTTGCCGGCTTCTTAGCGCTCTTGACCACAGGCTTGAGGCGTGTCCGATTGCCAGACCGTGTGCATAGCAACATCGAGCAGCTTTCACTCGCCTAAATCCGTGAATACCCAGACAAGCCCGTGTTGCGGAAAAGGCACGTCAACCCACCCGCGCCAGACTTCGCCGGTTTCGTGATCCAGGACGGTGATTCGGTGCCCTGGCGCAAGTAATAGGAAGGCCTCGACTTCACATCTTGTGAGGGAGTCTTTCGACCCGTTTCGTCCCGATGCGAGGTTGGTAGCTGTCGTCCGCAACGAGCACGTAGCTTGGCTAGCCGTGGGGCATGCGCCCAACACCACGCTTGCGGTCGACTCGCCGGAAATACCGCCTTCATCTTGGTTCATCGGAGGACGCGCCCCAGCTTTCCCTTGTCGTGCCCGGTGGAACTTCACCGTTCAACCGAGCCTGGTAGCGGCCAGGGGCGAGCCGCGTTACCGAGATACCGACTCGTTCGGTCATGGCCACGGGCTTCAAGAGATCCACCGCCCTGTCCGAGGCGGCGTCTAATTCCAGCCGTGTTTGAACGGCTACGACGAGACGATCGGGCGCTGCTTGAGTGGTCATAAATCCTTGCTCTCATGGCGGGTCAGTTTCCCCACCATCGTTGTCAACCGTTTGGCGGTTGAATATTTAGCGGTGATAACGATGATTACGTCCACCTGAACCCGGCGAATCGCATCCGGTGCGAATTCGATGGACTTTGATGGCTCTTGGTAGTTCTAGGAATTCTCTTCAGTAGCCAGCTCCTTCCGATCGAACCGAATCGCTTTCGCAACGGATTCGCACCAGTAATCCGATTCTCCATATCAGCAGGTGACCGGGTGGTCTGAAGAGTACGGGATTCCCTCACTTGCGTCAAGATTCGAATTCCGGTGTCCGCTCCCATTTCCAACCGCGTTCTGTCCTCCAAAAAAATCTTTGAAAGCGGATCAAAACCGCTCTTGCCGCAAATTGTGATGCATGGCATAGTTCAGACCACCTGATGATCGGGTGAGCGGTTCTAGTGCAGCGCCGAACGGCTCCCCGTTCATTCGAGCCTTGGTGCAACGTTGTCTGCCCTTGGGCGGCACCTCCTGCAGCACAACCAGCAACGCATCCCGCTGACAGCCGTTGACGGTTCATCGCCGGAACCAACGGTGCACTTCCCTCTCCGGTCGATTCGGTATGCGCACATGCCGCACCGTGGTGCGGCGACAGCTTCGACCGCTACTTGCTCCTGCCCGGATCCAAACGGAAGTTTGAGTCTCAGAACCAACAGAAAGGGATACATAAATGGACATAGCCATCGGCCCTCGTCCGCCACGGAATGCCGAGGCGGACCCTCGGTCAAAGTTCCGCGCCGGTAAGCCACCCATCGGAGGGTGGCTTCCCGGACTGGCGTTTACCCCCACCCAAACCGTCGTCCTGAACACGATAGTTGACCATCTGATTCCGGGCGGCGACGGTTTTCCGGCCCCGAGCGAAGTCAACGTCGTAGCATTTTTCGGAAAATACCTCCCGCCTGACGGCCAAGAGCCAAGGTGGTTCCCGTTCATCGGCGAAGTGGAGTTCAAGGGCCGGCTGGACGCCCTGGGCGAAGACTTCAACGGCGCCGACCCGACGGACCAAATCGAAACCCTTCAGCTCATGGAACAAAGGGATCCTGTCTTTTTCCACCGCCTGCGTGACCTGACCTACTACGCCTATTACTCCCGCCCCCCGGTCATCGCAGCCATCAACAAGAACCTTGAAGCGGGCAAAGACCTGCGCAATTCACCCCAGCCTTATGGCTATTCCGACACGATGGACGACTGGAACGACCAACTCTTCAACAACGTTCAGGGAAGCTACACCCGAACTGAAGACGTCCGGCCCGTTGAGCTCCCGGATGCCCTCCGAGGGACAAGGAACAACCACAAAGTCGAGGGAGGACTTTCAGTATGACGAGAAGCAATGAGACCGATGTATTGGTGATTGGGGCCGGTGCCGGTGGAGCCGCCGTCAGCAAGCGCCTCAGCGACGACGGAATCAAGGTGATTTGCCTCGAGCAGGGCGATTGGCTTCATCCGTTGGACCATCCGCATCTCTATGACGGATGGGAACTGGAGCGCATCCGGTCCTGGGACTGGCATTCCAACGTCCGGCAGTTCCCCGAGGACTACCCCACAACGGGCAACGCGGCTCCGATGATGATGAACGGCGTGGGCGGATCAACGCTGCATTATGCCGGCGCCTGGCCGAGGTTCAAACCCGTCGATTTCCGGAAGGGCACGGAACATGGGGTGGAAGGGACCATCGACTGGCCGATCAGCTACGAAGATCTGGAACCCTTCTATGCCATCAACGACGCCGAAATCGGCGTTGCCCGACGGGTTGGCGACCCCGGCAACCCACCCCGCCCGGAGGGGTGGGGTCCCGCGAGCCGCGGCGGCAAGATCGGCAATAAGATGGGGGCCGGATTCAATAAGCTCGGTTGGCACTGGTGGCCCGCGGACAATGCAATCCTGACCCGGGAAAAAGACACACGTCTGTCCTGCAACGACTGCGGGTTCTGCCTCGGCGGTTGCCCTCGTGGTTCCATCGCGTCCACCGACGTCACGTACTGGCCAAAGGCTATCCGAAACGGCGTTGATCTGAGGACGAATGCGCGCGTTGAGAAAGTCAACGTAAAAAACGGCAAGGCAACTGGGGCAACCTATATTGACCGCCTCACCGGCGAACGGCACGAGATAACCGCGAAGATCGTTGTTATGGCTGCGAATGCCATCGGCACACCCCGGCTATTGCTCATGTCCGCCCAGCCAGGCCATCCGGATGGCCTGGCGAACAGTAACGGACTCGTCGGCCGGCATCTGATGTTCCACAGCTGGTCCTTCGAAGACTTCTGGTTCGATGAGCCTCTTGACGGATTCAAAGGCCCCGAACCGGCCGTTTCCTATTCACAGCAGTTCTACGACACAAACACCGACCGCGGATTTGTCAACGGATTCTCGCTTCAGGTCGGCACGGCATTGGGTCCAGCCAACAGTGCGCTGGGAACCAACACGGGCAACACTGCCCCTTGGGGTCCAGGCCACCGGAAATTCTTCAACGATCACTTTGCCAGGCACGCTCTGGTCTACGTCCAAGGCGAAGACCTTCCGGTGGCGACCAACCGCGTGACGCTGGAGACGGACATCGTGGACTCCTCTGGCCTTCCCGTCCCGCATGTCCACTATGAACTCCATGAGAATGACCGCCGACTGATCGAGTGGGGACGGGCACGGGCGCTTGAAGCCGCCCATGCAGCCGGAACCGTGATCGACACCGCAAGTACGGGCATCGGCGGTGTCGACGGCCCCCCGCCCGGTTGGCACATCATGGGAACCTGCCGCATGGGCAATACCCCGGAGGACTCGGTGACGAACAAGTGGAACCAGACCTGGGACGTGCCCAACCTGTTCATTACCGACGCGAGTTCCCTTCCCACCGGGGCTGCCGTCAACCCGACCAGCACGCTGCAGGCAGTCGCCGTCCGTGCCGCGGAGTACATAAAACGCCGATTCCCGGAAATCGTGGGGCAAAAAGTGACGCCCAGCAATACTGACGCACCGGGCTTCTAGGAAAACCTGACACGGAACGTTCCGTGTTGAAACGCGCGCAGCGCGCGGCAGGGTCCGGACTTGGTGTGCGGACCCTGCCGCACCCAGTTCTTCCTCTAGGGCGGTTCCCTCCCCCTGAAACCGAAAGTTGACAAAGGAGTCACGAGAGACAATGACTATTCCCACAAAACACCGCAGTGCCCGCATCGCCAAGGCAATCGCGCTCCTGGCTGTTCCGGCCCTCCTCGCCACGGGCTGCGGCGCGTCTGCCCCCGCTGCCCAGAATGGGGGTGCCTCCAAAGTCGGTTTTGCGCAGGGAAACTTCGGCAACGGCTGGTACGAGGTTAACGCGAAGGGCGCCACCGATGAGATGACCAAGCTCGGGAGCCAGCTCGAAGTCGTCAGCGGCGGCGGAGACCCAGTGACCCAGAACTCGCAGATCACCAACTTCATCACCAAAGGTGTCAACGGTCTCATCATCAACCCGACAGACCCCCAGGCACTGACATCAAGCTTCGGGCGCCTGAAGGCAGAAAAAATCCCGTTCGTCTTGGTGAACGCGGGGGTAAAACCGGAGCTGTTGGCCGACAGCTACTGCTACGTAACCGAAGACGAGAAAGTCAATGCCGGACTGGTCGGGGCCGAAATGGCACGGAACCTGAAGGCCAAAAAGGGCCCGGACAAGACGGTGAAACTTCTCCTCGTCCTCGGATTCCCGGGAGACACGAACTCAGCAAACCGCGAGGAAGGCTTTAAGGCAGGATACGCATCGGTCGAAGGGGCACCAAAAGTCCAGTACCTCGAAAATGTCTACGGCAAATGGGCCGCGGACACCGCCGTCGCACCCGTCCGGTCAGTAGCGACGGGCAACCCCGATCTGGACGGGCTTTTCGTCGCCACAGATTCGATGCTTCCCGGCGTGCAGCAGGCACTCAAAGCGGTCAACATGTGGAAGACCGTATCCATCGCCGGCTACGACGGCCAGATGAAGGTCGTTAAGCAGATGATGGAAGATCCGCAGTCCCCCATTATTGCAACGGTCGCCAACCTGCCCGCCCAACAGGGACAGATCGCGGCCCAGATGCTGGACAAGGCGCTCCAGGGAGTCGACAAGAACACGGCGTGTCCTGATAACAGGATCTTCGTCAAACCAACCCTCATCACCGCCGAGACCGCCAAGTCCTACTACAGCGATGCCTCCGACTACTGATATCGGCGGACGCACTGGCAATCGGCCGTTTTACGGCTACGAGAAGAGGGATAGGAAAATGCCGCAGCAAATTGCCCAGGAGCCGCCCGCGCTCAGCCTGCGCAAGGTGTCGAAGTCGTACAACGACGTCGCCGTACTCTCCGGGATTGATCTCGACATTTCCAAGGGAGAAGCCATCGGACTTCTGGGCCAAAACGGCGCAGGGAAATCAACGTTGATCAAGATCATTTCCGGGCTCGAAAAATCTTCCGCCGGACAGATGTTTATTGACGGCGCCCTGGTCAATTTGCGCTCCACCCACGACGCACAGAACCTTGGAATCGCTACAATCCACCAGGAAATCAGCCTCATCCCGAAAATGACGGTTGCTGAGAACTTGTGTCTTTCCAGCCCGCCCCGGAAAGGCTGGGCGATTGATCGCGGCGCACTCAACCTCGAGGCCGATCAGGCCATCACCGCCCTCGGATTCGAGATCGACGTCAGGTCTCTTGCCGAAAAGCTCACCGTTGCCGAGAAGCAGGTTGTCCTTATCGCCAAAGCCCTCAGGCAAAAGGCGAAGATATTGCTCTTGGATGAGCCGACGGCCACGTTGCCCGCGCCCGACGTCGTGAAGCTCTTTGAGCTCCTCAAGAGACTGAAGAACGAAGGGACAGCCATCGTGTACATTTCGCACCGGATCGACGAAATGTATGAGATATGCGAAAAGATAATGGTGATGCGCGACGGCAGGCACGTCACCACCAGGACCATCGCTGGCCTTCCCAGGCAAGAAGCCGTCCGGAGCATGCTTGGCGGCACATCCACGACGAACGCCCTAAACCCGGCGGCCAAATGGAATTTTGCACGCGAGACGAAGCCCCATCAGCCTGAGGAGGCTGAGCCCGCCCTGGAAGCGCGGGGAATCAGAGACGGGGAACTGTTGAGGAACATCTCCCTGAAGGTCATGCCAGGGGAATCCGTCGCAGTGACCGGGCTGGTGGGCAGCGGTCAATCGGAGCTTGCGGCCTGCCTCTTCGGTGACCGGAAGTTCACTTCGGGCCAGGTCATGGTCGGAGGAAAGGAAATCGGTTCCGTCAAACCGCGTACCCTGATCGCGGCCGGCGTCGGATGGGTCCCGGACGACCGCAAGAGCCAAGGACTGGTCCTCAATATGAGCCTCAGCGAAAACTTCTCCATGGCCAATCTTCCGCTGGTCGCTCCGCACGGATGGCTGAACCGGAATCTCGAAAAACGTATGGCCGACCAGGCCATTGACACCCTCAAGGTCAAGACGTTAGGGGGCACGCAGCATGTCGGCCGGCTCAGCGGCGGAAATCAACAAAAGGTCGTCGTTGGAAAATGGCTCATCGCCGGGGCGAACGTATTGCTCTTGAGCGAACCGACCCGGGGGATCGACGTAGGGGCCCGGGAGGATATCTACAAGGAGATAAATGCGTTCCTGGCCCAAGGCGGCTCCGTAGTCATTTTTAGCTCCGAAATCGAGGAGGCCATGATGTGCCACAGAATCTACGTCCTCGGCCACGGTTCGGTTGTCGCCGAATTTGACCAGGGCGACACAGACATCGATCACATCATGTCCCTTCTTAGGTAGTGCCTTCCCCTCTCCAACCACATCCATCTGAGTACGGAGTCATCACTCATGAACAACACAGCTAGCAAACCGGCCAATCGAGCGGGCGGGGCGCCGCCGGTCGCCCACTGGATCCTCGAAACTTTGAAAAGCAAGGGCGTCCTCCTCGTCGCCGTCGCCGCCATTCTTCTTGCCGGGTCCGTCATTTCGCCGTACTTCCTGACGAGCCGCAACATGAGCAGCATCATCCTGACGATTGCCGTATTGTCGGTCGTCGCCGTGGGACAGTTCTTTGTCATCGTCACAGCCGGCATTGACCTGTCGGTAGGAGCATCTGTGGCCCTGACAACCGTGATGACGGCTGTCCTGCTGCGGGAAGGCGTGCCATTGCCGATCGTGGTCGTCCTTGCAGTGGCCGTGAGTTCATTTGTCGGCCTGGTTAACGGTCTCTTGGTTGTGTTCGGGAGAATCACTCCATTCATCGCGACGCTCGGCATGCTGAGCGTCGTCCAGGGTGTTGCCTTCCTCATTCAGAACGGAACGCTGGTCGCGATCAATAATGACTCTTTTTCATCCCTTTTCGCTGGTTCAATTGGGCCAGTCCGCGTCGAGGTAGTCATCTTTATCGTGGTGGCAGTCGCAGCCGCCATTGTTATGCGCTGGAGCGTCTTTGGTCGAAGATTGTATGCGCTGGGAGGCAACCCCCATGCTGCACACCTCTCGGGCTTGCCCGTCAAGAGAGACATTGTGAGCGCCTATGTCCTGTCAGGCTTTCTCGCAGGCATTGCCGGACTGATGCTGGCCGCCCAGCTCCGGGAGGGAAACTCGTTACTGGGCAGCGACCTTGCGCTGAGCTCCATTGCCGCTGCGGTGGTCGGGGGCGCGTCGCTATTCGGCGGATCGAGCACCCCTCTTGCTGCGGTCTTCGGAGGGCTTCTGATCGGGACGATCTCCAACATCCTAGACCTCGTCAGCATGCCCGTAGAGGGACAGCTTCTTATCGAGGGCGCACTGATCCTGGTGGCTGTCCTATTCACCTCCGGCGCGGGAGTAGGACTTCGACAGTGGATCTCAAGCGCGTGGAGCCGCAACAGGAACCGGCCGCCGGAGCAACGGCCGGCAGCAGATGCCGGAGATCCCAAAGAGGCGATGCAGGCCCTGCAGAATTGATGGATCGGGACGGTTGGACGTTGCGGCCCCGAGCTCTGTATCCAAGACGTACGGTTTCGGACGAATTGACGACTGCATGATGCTGCTGCGCACGAAGCCAAACCGCATTCAGGACCACCGGAACCAGCACCACGGAAACAAGAGCGGCGACGACGCCCGGGCCGTCGCCGCTGGCCCACGCCCTTTTGGCCGAGCACCATAGGCAGCTGAATGGACAGCATGAACGCCGCCTCGACGCACACAACGCCCAGCAGTCAGCAGCCTTTTGGAGTCAACGGCCGGAACCGGCCGCACTTTCTCGCCGCCGGCGGGCAGGTTTTTCCCCGTGGCCGCTACGCGTTCGCATCAGCGTCCCATCCATGCGCCTGGCCTGGGTTTGGATGCCGGCGATCCGATTCGGCCCGGTTCTTGGTTATCCCGCGATGCGGCTACATAGGGGAGAGCGGCCCCGGTTCTCGGGCCGCGCCTCTCCGCGGTGCTTGGCAGGAAGTTGGGACCGGCCAACGCGCTCTTCCTTGCTCAAGTGTCTCGAGGCGTACGAGTATGTCACACGCCCGCGAGTCGAAGGCGACGAGCGTTCGCTTGCCGTGAGCCTGACGGCTGAGGGGTTGCGCTGCGCAATGGGGCGCTGGCACTTCCCGGAACCGTGCCGGCCGATCAGACGCCCGGCCACGGTGAGGGCAGTGCCTGTTCAGGTCAGCCAAGAAACGGATGCGGCGGCAAACCTGTGCTGCCTGTGTCCAGCACAAACAATGAACCCGCGAGCGGTTCGGATGCCAACTGATCCCTCGTCAGGCCATTGCGGGCGGACGTGACGTAGAGCTTGTCCATGTTCGTTCCCCCGAATGCGACGCTCGTGGGACGTGAGACGGGCAGCTCCACCACCTCGAGAAGGTCTCCCCGCGGGCTGTATCGTCGGATGCAGCCGCCGTCCCACATTGCCACCCAGAGGGTGCCGTCGGTGTCTACCGCCAGTCCGTCCGGAGTCGCGATTGCGTCGGGAAGCTCAGCCAGGGTCCGGCCCCTCGAGAGTCCGCCGGAATAGAAATCGAAGTCATAGGCATCGATTCGCCGTGTGGACGAATCGATATGGTAGAACGTCTTGCCGTCCGGGCTCCAGTCCAAGCCGTTGGAGATCGAGACTCCGTCGAGGATCCTCGTGCTTTCCAGGCCGGTTCCGATCCGGTACAAGGCGCCCTTGCCCGGAGACAGGTCAGTGGCCATGGTGCCTGCCCACAAGCGGCCTGCGGGATCACATGCACCGTCATTCATGCGGTTTCCGGTGCGCTCCAGTTCGATGGGGATCGCCAGAGTGAAGTTTCCGCTGTCCTCGTCCACGAATCCGATCCCGTCGCGGACCGCGCACACCAGGCCGCCGGCTTCCCGGACCGCGGCCATGCCCACGGGCTGGCCGACATTGATGCTTCTATCCCGGCCCGTGCGCGGATTGAAGCGGTGAATGTCGCCGGCGAAAATATCCACCCAGAGAAGTTCATCGCGTTCTTCGTCCCACCAGGGCCCCTCCCCAAGATCGGCCGGAGTGTGGAGGGCCAGTTCAACCTGCCTGGTACGCATCAGCACCCCGGCCCATTCAGGGCTGGTGCCGGCATTGCTTTGAGGGGAATGACAGCCCCGGGCCAACGGATGACTTCGGCCGCCAGAACGTGACCGCATTTCGCCGCCGCTACCGGAGTCGCGCCGGCGAAACGTGCTGCAAGGTATCCGGCATTGAAGGAGTCACCGGCTCCGGTGGTGTCGAGAACCTCGGCCACAGCACGGGCCGGGATGGTCTCGTAGAGGTCCCCGTGTCGGACCAGGCAGCCCTCCGAACCGTTCTTGACGACGATTTCGTCGACGCCCCACGCGGCCAGCCGTTCCACGCAGGCCCCCGTGTCGCTGTCGCCAAAGAGTAAGCGTTCGTCGTCAAATGTCGGGAACGCTATGTCAGTCCGTCGCAGCGTCTGTTCGATGGCCTGCCTCGCTGCTTCGGCGCTGTCCCAGCCAGCTGGCCGGTAATTGGTGTCGAACACCACCGTTCCGCCCCGCCTGCGGGCTACATCCAGAACTTTCCACAGCCTGCGGCGGGCGGCCTCGGTGAGTATCTGCAGTGAAATCGCAGAGACGTAGATGACGTCGTAGTAGCTGAGAGTTTCGTCCACTTCGAGTGACTGGTCAGGACCAAAAAGGCCTCGGGCCGGGGATGTGGAGCGGTGGTAGATGAAACTGCGCTCTCCGGCTTCATCGGTCCTGATGAGATAGAGTCCCGGTGATTCCCCCGGGACTTTTTCAACCAGCGACGTTCCGATGCCTTCGGCTTCCATCCGCGCCAGCATGTCCAGGCTGTACCGGTCATCACCGACCCGGGATATGTAGTCCGTCTGGAGCATGTCCCCGCCTAATCTGGCAAGGTAGCTTGCGGTGTTCATGGTGTCGCCCGCGAAACTGATGGACAGCGTCGATTCGTCTGAGTGGGTGAGTTCAATCATGCACTCACCGATGGCTGCAATGCGGATCATCGTCCGGTCCCGGGAACGGAAGCCAAGAGGGCGGAAATCTTGGCTTCCATGCCATCACCTGAGTAGAGGTCGCTACCCACGCCGACGGCGAAGGCACCCGCCTCGAGCCACTGTGCGGCCTCGGAGGCCGGGATCCCGCCCGTGGGGATAATCCGTGCGCCAGGCAGGACGGCCAGCATTGACCGTAGGTAAGCTATCCCGCCGACGTGTGCAGGAAAAATCTTCGCCACCCCCCTGGATGTGGCCGCCGCCAACTCGCCCGGCGTGAAGCTGCCTTCGATAAGCAGTATGTCGCGCTCAGCCGCCAGCGAGCGGACCTCCGGAACAGGATAGGGGCTGACGAGGAATTCCGCGCCGGCCTCGATGGCTCGTTCAGCGTCGGCGCGGTTGACGACAGTTCCGGCGCCGACGAGGGCGTCCGGGGCTTCGTTGCGCAGCCGGATCATGGCGTCCTGCCAGCCTTCGGTGGTAGTGGTCAGCTCAATGGCTCCGATGCCCAGGGCGAGGAGGCG
The DNA here is from genome assembly GCF_001428335.1 of Arthrobacter sp. Soil762. Lineage (GTDB taxonomy): Bacteria > Actinomycetota > Actinomycetes > Actinomycetales > Micrococcaceae > Arthrobacter. Next base: position 24,803 of record NZ_LMSG01000009.1, on the reverse strand, counting down.
AAGAGCCATCTGGTAGGACTGTTCAGAGGTCTTTGTTCTCAGCACCGGCAGTATTCTGGCCGCACGAATCCGTTCGGCGGTGCGTTCTGTAGAAGATGAAAGTTCCATCATTGCCTTTCATTAGAAACGAGGGCGCGGAAGATTCGGGGTGCGCATCCGAGACGGCCGGACGCGCACCCCGAAAGGCCGGGGCGGGCGCCGGTTTCGCGGTCTAGACGGTGAGCGCGAAGGCGTCGTAGGCCCCTGCGCTCAGTTCCACGCCCAGACCCGGGCTGTCCTTGGCCTCGACGAATCCGTCCTTGACTTCCAGAGGGCTCGCGAGCATGCCGTCCCAGCCGGGGCCGCCGTAGGCGTCAAACTCGATCATCGGGGCGTTCTCGCAAGCCAGGATCATGTGCAGGCCGGCGGCCAGCGCGATGCCGGTGCCGGAGGAGCACGCGATGTGAGGGACACATGTGATATTCCAGGCGCTTGCCATGTCGGCCACACGTTTTGCCTCGGTGATTCCGCCGACGCTGGTGCAGTCCGGCTGGAGGTAGTCGAAGGTGCGCCTGCTCAGCAGATCGATGTATTCATAGCGGGTGAGCAGTGATTCTCCCCCGGCCAGGGGGATGTTGATCCTGTCCGCCAGCCAGGTGTTGTCGTCCACGTACTGGCTCAGGCTGCGGGAGAGGATGGGCTCTTCGAGCCACGTTAGTCGGAACGGTTCCAGTTCGCGCGCAAGATCGTAGGCTCCTCTGCGGTCATAGGACATATTGGCGTCCACCATGATGTCGGGCCCCGTTCCTATCGCGTCGCGGACGGAACCCAGCAGCTCAACAGCCTGGTTGATGTCTCCGGTGACCCGAAGCTTCATGGCGGTAAACCCGTTGTCGACAGCAGCCTTGACCTCCGGCACGATTTCGGCCGTGGGTTTCAGTGCAGGGGCGAAGTAGGCTCGGACTTTCGACTTGGATGCCCCCAGGAGACGGTAGACGGGCTGGTTGCTAATCTTTCCGAGCAGGTCCCAGAGGGCAATGTCGATACCGCTGAGTGCGTAGGTTTCTATGCCCCGCCGGCCCCACATGTGGGTGGCGTTGAGCATTTCCTGCCAGATCCCCCCAATGTTGCGGGGATCTTTGCCCACGAGCATCGGGCCCAGCTGCTGGTTGATGATGGGGCCGACGGTCGGGAAGTACACGGCCGAGAAGCCGGCCTCTCCGATGCCTTCGAGGCCTTCGTCGGTGGTGATCTTTACGACGATGCCCCCCTTGACTTTGACGGCCATGGCACCCCACCGGAGTTCCTCATCCAGAGGAACGCCCAAAGGTGTTGCCGTGACGCTTGTGATCTTCATAGTGCGGTCCTTCGGTGTCGGGCGCCGGCCGGCGCCGTGGGCTTCGCAGGCGCGGCGCCCCTCCGGCCTCGCCTGTCGTGGCGGCCCTCCGGACGGGGGAACCGTGGAGGGCCGCCGACTGCAATCAGTTAGTTGGTGCGCTCGAGGTAAGAGACCAGGGCTGCACCGAACGCGGGCAAGTCCACCGGTGTGCGAGACGTGATGACGTTGCCGTCTTCCACGACGGCCTCATCCACCCAGACACCGCCGGCGTTTTCGACGTCGTCACGGATGGGGGCGTAGCCTGTCGCGCGCCGTCCGTCCTTCAACGCCCCGGCTGAGGCAAGAATCCAGCCGCCGTGGCAGATGGCGGCCACGAGCTTTCCCGACTCGTGGGCGTCGCGGACCAGCCCCACCATTTCAGGGTGCAGCCGCATGTTGTCGGGGGCAAAACCTCCGGGAACGACGACGGCGTCGAAATCCGCTGCGCTGACCTCGGACGCTGCGGCGTCGGCATCCATCGGGTAATGCTCTTTGGAGTCATAGCTCTTCTTGGTTCCGCTGCCGATCACGGAAACCTGAGCGCCGGCTTCCTCCAGGCGCAGTTTGGGGTACCAGCCTTCGAGGATCTGGTATTCGTCTTCGATAAGAAGCGCGACGCGCTTTCCGGAAAGTGACATTTGTTGCTCCTCCTGTGGGACGGTTGCCCCGCTGTTGGTTCTAGGCGTTGATGAGGTCCAGGAATTCGATGCTGGTTCGCACGTCGCCGTGGTGGGCCTGGATGTTGCGCAGCGTCTCCCAGTGCTGGCCGTAGCCCAGCGGAGTGTCGGTGCCGGTTGCCGGAACGGCGGCGGTGGTGTCGGCCAGGACTACGATCTTGTAGTCCTGGTTGGCGCCGTCGATTGCCGTGGTGATCTGGCAGCAGGCCGTCGACAACCCGGCGATGACCAGGGTGTCGGCGCCGGCCCGACGCATGTATTCGTTCAGCGGAGTGCCATAGAAGGACGAGAAGCGGTGCTTGCGCATGACCGGCTCGTCATCGGCAGGGACCAGTTCGGCCACCAGCTCATCGCCGCCGTTACCCCAGGACCCCGGAAAGTTCTCCAGCTGGCCTTCCAGACCCCACTTCGTGTCCGCGTAGCCGGCGTCCTTGCCATCGCCGCGCAGGCCCCACAGCGACCAGACGACCGGGATGCCCTTGGCCCGGCAGGCTTCCAGCACGTTGACGACCGGTTGAATGGTGTCTTTGCCCTCCGGGGCGCCGCCGATGCTGGGAATATACATGGCACCCCCGGGCTCTGCGCAGGCCTTCTGCATGTCCAGGACCAGCAGCATCGTCTTCTTGGGGTCGATCGTCGGGGCGAGCCAGTGGGCGCGGTCGATGTGCTTGTCGATGTTTTCGTAGGTGTAGTCGAGCGAAGACATTGTTTTCCTCCTAGTTTCTTTGCACGGCTCCGTCGCCGGTGCATCGTGGGGCCGGCCGCAGGACCTGATCCGGCGGCGCGTATCCGGTTCCTCGTTCTGAGGACCGGACCGGTGATTGCCAGACAATTGGCAACCCATTGAAAGCAGGTGATCAGGTGGTCTGAAGACTTCCATGATTCCCAAACGGTGTCAAGGCCTTGCCGGAGATCCCGGCGGGACTGACCCGGATGCCCTGCCGCCCGGCGCAGCGTTTCCGCCGCTGACCGCCGGGGGCTCCCAGGGTGAGGCCAGTAGTTGTAGTGTCAATTAAGTTTCCGATAAACCTTGACCCACCCGACCCCCTGTGGAATAGTTCAGTTGACCGGGTCATCAGACAACCGGCCACCGGCTTACCGTAAGAAAGGGACATCGTTGTCCTCTCTTGATTTCACCTACGCGAACATTGATTCACTCATCGACCGTACGCACTTCGTCGCTCCGGCCATCGACCCGGAAAAGACTGTGCTGCTCGTCCTGGACATGCAGAAAGCCTGCGTGACCCCAGGGGGTGCCATGTATATTCCCAGTGTGGGCGGAGCCCCCGAAGGTAAGGACACGGTGCAGCCCACTCTGAATCTCATCGAGGCGGCACGGTCTAAAGGCATACCAGTCGTGTGGTCGCTTTGGGGACTGCACGCCGACGGCTGGGACGCCGGCGTCGCACGCACCAAATGGGGATTGCAGGAGAGCCTGGCGGAGTTTCCGGGTTGCTGGGGCAACGGCGGCGACGAGCTGGACGATGCACTCAAGCCGCTTCCGGGCGAACCCGTCATCCGGAAGCACCGCTTTTCGTCGTTCTACGGCACCCCGCTGAACGAATTCATACGGGGCCACGGTGCGGATACCTTGATCATCGCGGGGGTTTCGACAGGCAATTGCCAGATGGCCACGGCCATTGACGGAGCGAACCAGAACTACAAGATCATCACCGTGGCGGACACCACCGCCGCTATCCCCGCCCCGAACGAAGACCAGCCGCTGGGCTATGGCCAGCACTGGGAGGCGTTGCGCAACATCCAGGCAAACCATGGTGACGTGCGCCTCAGCACCGAAGTCCTCGACCTCATCGGCGCCTGACACCAGACCAGACACTCTCCAGGAAAGGACAGCCCATGAGCCTGTCAGGAACCCACATCGCTTTGCTGATCGAAGATGAATACCAGATTCTCGAAGGCTGGTACCCCAAACTCCGCCTTGAGGAAGCCGGCGCCCGAGTCTCGGTTATCGGCAGCGGCACCAAGAAGAGCTACAGCAGCAAGGAAGGCTACCCGATGGATGCCGACGCTGCCGCCGGCGAGGTCTCGGCGGCAGACTTCGACGCCGTTGTGGTCCCGGGCGGATTCGCCCCGGACAACATGCGCCTTCACCCGGAGATGATCGGCCTCGTCCGCGACATCTACGAAAGCGGCAAGCTGGTCACGGCGATCTGCCACGGCGGCTGGGTCCTGGTCTCTGCCGGCGCCCTGAAGGGACGCCGGGCCACCGGATACTCCCCCATCCGCGACGACGTCACGAATGCGGGCGGCATCTGGGTCGACGAAGCTGTGGTGCAGGACGGCAACGTCATCACCTCCCGGACACCCGCAGACCTGCCCGACTTCACCCGGGCGATCATCGCCTACCTGGAAAAACCCTAACCGCACACAAACTTGCGGGTTGCTGGACCGGCAACCCGCACCGGATACTCGTAAGAGGTCTGGTCACATGATAACTAATCGACTGCGGCCGGATGCTTCGGCCACCATGGAGAGGAACAACCATGTCAATCACAAGGAAGCCCGAGCCGGTTGACGCCATTGTCGTTGGCCTGGGCGCCAACGGCGGCACCGCGGCCAAGGTGCTCAGCGAGGCCGGACTCAAAACCGTCGGTTTCGACCGCGGCCCGTGGCTCAGGGCACACGAGCACTATTCCGGCGACGAGCTCAAATTCGTGAACCGCGACTACATGTGGCCGGACCCCAAGATGTTCCCCCGGACGATCCGCTACGACGAGAACGCCGAGGCCGAGCGGTTCCCGTTTTCGCCGACCCCGCAGATGGTCGGCGGCGGCACCAACCACTGGGCCGGATGGGTGCCGCGTCCGCGCGAATCGGACTTCATGATGCGCTCCCTGCACGGGGACGTCGACGGTGCCAGCCTCGCCGACTGGCCGTTCCGCTACGAACACCTAGAGCCGTATCTCACCAAAGTCGAATGGGCCTTCGGAATATCCGGCATCGCCGGCGCCGACAAATACGAGCCCTACCGCAGCAAGGGCTACCCTAGCCCGCCACTGCGCCCCACCCGCTACGGGAAGCGCTTCTACGACGCGTGCAACAAGATGGGCATCAATGCCTTCCCGATTCCGCACGCCATGGTGACCAACAACCACAACGGCCGTGAGCCGTTCAACCAGACCAGCTTCTGGAATCAGTATGGCGACCCCAGCGGTGCCCGCTCCAACATCCTGACCACCTTCATCCCGGATGCATTGGCCACCGGCAACTTCGAGGTCCGCGCCGAGAGCTTCGTCCGCGAGGTGAAGCTCGGCAAGGATGGCAAGGCCACCGGTGTGATCTACATCGATGCCGAGGGCAACGAAGTCGAGCAGGATGCCAAGGTGGTGGTCCTTGCCCTGGGCGCGATCGAATCTTCCCGCCTGATGATGCTCTCCAAGTCCTCACAGTTTCCTGACGGGTTGGCCAACGGCAGCGGACTTCTGGGGAAGAATGCGACGTTCCACGAGTACCTTTTCGCCGTCGGTCTCTTCGACAAAGACATCGACGAACCACTGAACGGCTGGACAGGCAACTACATCAGCGGCGGATCTCTGGAGTTCTACGAAACGGACGAGAACCGCGGCCACATCGGCGGCTGCATCATTTCCGCCTCCCAGACCTGTCACCCGGTCAACTGGGTCTTCCCCGGCCGGCCCAGCTGGGGAGACGCGCTGAAGGATGCGGACAGGAACTACTTCAACTACGCCATGAAGATCGGACTGATCCTCCACGATCTTCCGGTGGAATCGAACCGTGTGGATCTGGACCCCACCGTCAAGGACGCCTTCGGGCTGCCGGTTGCCCGGATCACGCACCGGCCGCACAGCAACGACGTGGCGATGGGCAAATGGCAGGTGGACAAGAACATGGAGATCCTCGAAGCGGCCGGCGCGCGCAAGACGGTCCCCGTCTATCTCGACAAGATGACAGGCAACACCTGCCACCAGCACGGAACGGCCCGCATGGGGACAGACCCCGCCAAGAGCGTCCTGAACGAATGGGGCCAGGCACATGAAGTGGAAAACCTGTTCGTCGTGGACGGTTCCGGTTTCCCCACCGCCACGGGTGTGAACCCGACCCTGACCATGATGGCCAACGCGTGGCGGTGCAGCGACTACATCGCTGACGTCTACTCAAAAGGCCGCAAAGAACGCCTCGTCATCGCCAACTGACAACGGCAGGAATAGCAGAAGGAGCACATCATGACACTAAAAGCTGACTGGCCGGTCATCAACGGCCCCGTCGATCCGGACTCGGAGGAGCGGCTGTTCTTTACCGAGCATGAATGGGAGACCGTTGAGGCGGCCACAGCCCGCATCATCCCCACCGACCAGGATCCGGGCGCCCGCGAGGCCAGGGTCGTTGTTTTCATCGATCGCTACCTCTCAGGCATTGACTACGTCTATGCCGCAGCCGATGGCAGCGGCTTCCTGAAAATGAGCGGCCGCTACGCCGACGCATGGCGCGCGCGGATGGCCGACATGCAGAGGACCTACCGCGAAGGCCTGCGCAATCTTGACGACGTGTCCGTCCTGGAACAGGGCGGAATCTTCAAGGAATTGTCCGAGGAGGGCCAGGACCGGGTCCTGGAAGTCATCTCCGGCGCCCCCAAACCGGACAAAGTCACATTGGGAACCAAGGAGGCGGTGACCACCTTCCTCCAAGGGTCGTTCGACGAAGGGCTGGAGTTCTTCCCGGCACTGTGCCTGCACACCAAACAGGGGTTCTACGGGGATCCCGTCTACGGCGGGAACAAGGAGCAGATGGGCTGGAAATTCATCGGTTTCCCCGGACCGAAGTCCCTGAAAGACACCATGGACGGAACCTACAGCACCCATGAGTACTTCATGGAAGGCGAGTTCGACTGGGAAGACCTTGTACCCCAGTTGAAAGTTTCAACGTTCCGCGATGCTGAAGCCTGACCTGCGCTCCCAGGACCCGCACTCGGAAGACCGCACCCGTGGCGGAACTTCCGGGCGCGGTACACCGCGTCATCCAGGGTGGCGTACCTGATCCATTATGGCTAGTGTTCATACCACCGGACCACGCAGTCAGAATAGAGGAAATCCATGAGTTCCATACGAACCATCGAGCGTGTACAGCGACTCAAGCTGGCGGACTCGGTGGCCGAACAGCTCGAGCGCCTGATCCTGGAAGGCCAGTACAGCATCGGGGACAAGCTGCCGGCCGAACGGGCCCTCGCCGAAGAGTTCGGCGTGGGCCGCAGCTCCATGCGCGAGGCTCTCCGGACGGTTGAATCCAGCGGCCTGCTCCGGACGGATCATGGTGTGGGTGTGTTCGTGGTCAGCAACACCAAGAAGGTGTTCGGTCCCGCCGACATGTACCTCGATGAGGACTACACCGTGCCGGATCTGTTCGAAGTCCGGCTGGCCCTGGAGCGTGAGGCTGCAGGACTGGCTGCCAAACGCATCACCGGGAAGGAATCCAGCCGTCTGCAGGACATTCTGCAACGGGCGGGGAGCCCGGCCATTTCAGACGATGAGTTCATCCGCCTCGACGGAGAACTCCACCGCGGCATTTCCGGTGCCAGCCGGAACCCGCTGTTGCTGCACCTTTCGGAGAGCATTGCACCGCTGTTCGATACATATTCCCACCGCGTCATCCGCCTGCCGGGCCGCCGCGCCGCTGCCCACGCCGGCCACACGCTGATCGTCGAGGCGGTAACCGCCGGCCGTGTACGCGACGCGCGCACCGCCGTAGTCAACCATCTACGGGAAGTCGAGCGCGACATCATCGAATTCCTCAATGAGAAGGAACCCGCGAAACACTAGGCAGGACCCGCCCTTACTCGCCATGGCAGCACCCTGGCCCGTTGCGGGCCAGGGCGCTGCCGACTGCCTTCCGCCGGTCTGAAGACAGCACCAGAAAAACACCATTGACAGAACTTTTCCGGCATGACAGAGTTCAGACCACCTGATCATCTCTTCACCGGATCTCTTGTGTTCAGCAGGAAGTGATACCTGGTCCGGAACCCACAAACATGACCAATCCAAAGGAGCCCTAATGTCTCACGATGTTGTGCAGGCAGAGGTCACGAGGCCGCCGGTCGGACTTCCGGTGCTGATCGAAGCACGCGGGGTCGGCATGCGTTACCCGGGAGTCATCGCCCTTGACGGCGTTGACATCAAACTCAGAGCCGGCGAGATCCACGCCCTTCTCGGCGAAAACGGGGCAGGAAAATCGACCCTCATCGGTCTTCTGTCCGGCATCAGCACCCCCGATAGCGGAGAGCTGTTCGTTGACGGAGTGAAGCAGCACTTCAACTCGGCCAAGCAAGCCCAAGCACTGGGAATCAGCACCATTTACCAGGAACAAACACTCGCCCCGGACCTGACCGTCGTCCAGAACGTATACTTCGGCCGTGAACTGCGGCGGGGACTGCTGCTCGATGAGGGCGCAATGCGTCGGCGGGTTGAAAGCCTGTGCGGGGAATTCGGTCTGACCGCGGCTGATCTTGACAGCCCGGTTGGCGCACTCGGTGCGCTCAAGCAGCACGTCGTGCAGATCCTGAAGGCGTTGGCGTTCGACGCCCGCGTGGTGATCCTTGACGAACCCACCTCGGGGCTGGAAGAAAGCGAACGCCAGCTGCTTTTCGAGCACATGGGACGCCTGCGCGACCGCGGTGTGGCGCTTCTGTGGGTCACCCACCGGTTGGACGAACTGTTCGGCCTCGCTGATGTCATCACGGTTCTGAGGGACAGCCGCCTGGTCGCCTCGGTCAACCCTGCGGAACACTCACCGGATTCACTTGTCCGGCTGATGGTCGGCCGCAAACGCTCTGAAGGCGAACACTTGAGAGTGCACGACCGGAGCGAACGTATCCAATCGAACAGCCGAGAGGAGTTCATCCGGCTGGAGCACGTCAGCAGGTACCCGTTGCTGCGCGACATTTCGCTGAGCATAAGACGCGGAGAAATACTGGGTCTGGCGGGCATCGCGGGCGCTGGCCGCACCGAACTTGGCCGAATCATTCTGGGTGCCGACCGGCCGGACTCCGGGTCGCTTTTCCTCGACGGCAAGGAAGTCACGATCCGCAGTCCCCGGCACGCCACACGGTTGGGGATCTCAATGGTTCCGGAAGAACGCAAGACGCAATCGATCCTCGGCACGATGTCCATCGCCAATAATATTTCTATAACGGATCTCGGCAAGGTCAGCCGCAACAACATCGTGCTGGACCGTCGCCGGGAGAACCGTCTGGCCAAGGAAGCCATCCGGGACCTGGGCATCAAGTCCAGCAGCGAACAGCAGAAAATCGTCAATCTAAGCGGCGGAAATCAGCAGAAGGCAATCGTGGCCCGGTGCCTGTTCTCGGGACCGTCGCTGATGATATTTGATGAGCCGACACAAGGCGTTGACGTCGCCGCGAAGACCGATATTTACCGCCTCATTTACGACTTCGTGGACAAAGGCGGGGCCGCGGTCGTCATTTCTTCGGAACTGCCTGAACTCCTCCACCTCAGCGACAGGATCGCGGTAATGCGCGAAGGGCGCCTGGTGGACGAGCTGGCAGGCGTGGACAGGCCTGGTTGCCTCGGGTCAGAAAGCGAAATTGCGGAAACCATCATGGCCATGGCGGCCCGCGAAGCCGGCCACTCTGCAGCCGCAGACACCAAGGAGGAAATGGCATGAGCGCCCGTGAGCGGCTGGTCCGTATTGCCTCGATTGACGGGTTGCCGATCGCAGCCGCGCTGGTTGCCGCCGCGGTCTTCTTCACCGCAGCTTCCCCGTTCTTTCTTACCGGAGAAAATATCCGGAACCTGTTGATTCAATCAGTGTTTGTCATTCTCCTGGCGGCCGGCATGACCTACGTGCTGATCGTGGGGGGCATTGACCTTTCGGTGGGTTCCACGACCGGTCTCAGCGCCGCGATGACGCTCATGACAATCATGAACGGTGCACCCTGGCCCGTCGGCATCCTGGCCGGAATCGGCACGGGGGTTGTGGTTGGGGTCATCAACGGCTTCTTCATCGCAATCCTGCAGATCAACGCCTTCATCGTGACACTGGCGACTCTGAGTATCGGTGCCGGGGCACTACAGGTCATCACCTCCGGGACGCAGTTGACCGGTGTGGATTCCGAAACCTTTCTGGCCCTGACCAAAGGCAACATCCTCGGAATTCCTACCGGGCTGGTGATCACCCTGGTGATCATCGCACTCCTCGAATGGGTCCTGCTGGCCACACCATACGGCCGAAGCCTGTTCGCAGTCGGCACGAACCCGCAGGCAGCATTCCTCGCCGGCACAAGCATCCGCCGAGCCAACTTCAGCGTGTATCTGCTCTCGGGCGTGATCGCCGGTGCCGCGGGAGTCCTGCTGGCTTCGCATTTGAACTCGGTCCAGCCAGGCCTGGGTCAGGGATACGAACTCAGTGCCATAGCCGCTGCAGTCCTGGGCGGGATCGCGCTCTCAGGCGGCCGCGGGAGTGTCTGGCGCAGCCTGATCGGCGCCCTCTTCCTCGCCACACTAAGCCAGGGACTTCAACTTGTGGGCGTGGATCCCTTGTGGTTCAACATCGTCACTGGCGCCAGCATCGTTATCGCCGTCGCCTTCGACCGTGCAACACAACACTTCATCGCCGGACAGCTGAGATCCCTCGCACGGAAACAGAGTCACGATATCAGCGGAGGCGGCCTTGAGGCCGAAGCCCTGCGGTCCCCAGCCGCGGCAGCGCCGATCGAAGTCCAGCCTGCCGGGGCTGGCAACCACGAAATCACTTCCGGAGCAAGGAACATCTGATGAGTACCAGTTCAGTCATTGGCATTTCCAGCACGCGGTGGGGCAAAGTCCTGCAAAACCCCAGCGCAGGCGCACTGCTGCTGGTCGGTGTCCTGGTGATCAGCATGTCGATCGCCTTCCCCACATTCCCCAGCGCAATCAACGCCGGGAACGTCGCAAACCAGATGGTCTTCGTCCTACTGCTGGCTCTGGGCATGACGGTCGTACTGATCACCGGCGGCATCGACCTTTCCGTCGGCTCGATCATGGGTCTCAGCGCAGGAGTCGGGGCGTACTCCATCAACTCCGGCGCCCCTCTGATCCTCGGGCTGCTGGCCGCGGTAGGTGCCGGGGCGGTCCTCGGCCTGGCCAACGGCCTGATGATCACGCGCCTGGGACTGCCGGACTTCATCGCAACTCTCGCCATGCTCGGCATAGCCCGCGGGCTCCTATTCCTGTGGACCAACGGCGTGCCCTTCATCGGCTACATGCTGCCGGAGTACTACGTCATCAGCGGCCTGGAGCGGCCCTTCGGATTCATCACCGTACCGATCATCATCGCTGCCGTAGCAGTGCTTGCCATCATCTTCGTGCTACGAAAAACAAGCTTCGGGCGGCACGCCTACGGAGTCGGCAGCAACCCGCACGCCGCGCTCCTCTCAGGGGTCCCTGTCGACCGCGTCAAAATCACGGCCTACGTCATCAGCGGTCTCATGGCAGGGCTGACCGGCATGCTGATGGCTGGACGCACAACCACCGTGGCGCCCACCATGGGACTCGGATACGAGATCGCCGCCATTGCTGCAGCGATCATCGGCGGCGCGGCACTGACAGGGGGCCGCGGGCACGCCCTCGGCGCCGTGCTGGGCGCACTGGTTCTGAGCATCACAGCCAACGCCATAAACATCGCAGGAGTCAGTTCCACATGGCAGCAAGTCGTTACGGGCTCCGTGCTGTTGCTGGCGGTCGTCTTCGACCGGGCCAGCGCTCTGCTCCGGGAACGCTCCACCCGGTCGGCAGGCCGGCTCGCCGTCACCTGACCGGCCCCAGCAGCCATCGGATAAGCAACCACGTAAACACCCGCCGGGGCAATCCCGCCCCGGAATCCACCGCATCGCAAGTATCCACCGTTCGCAAGAACCATCACATTGAGGTGAAACAGATGATCCGTTCCAAAGCATCCGACCAGCAGCCCTCCCGCCGCAATCTGCTCAGCAGCGCCGGCCTTGGCCTCGGTGCCCTCGCCGGCGCAAGCCTGCTCTCCGCCTGCTCCACGGTCACCCCGACCGGAGGGGCAGCAGCACCGGCAGGGGGAGCCGGTTCCGCAGGCACCAACAACCCGGCCTACGACTCCGCCATCAAGAGCCTCGTCAACGGCCGCACGGTGCAACTCGGCTGGACTCCCCCGATCCTGTCCGAAATGTTCAACCAGATGGAGAAGGCAGCCTTCGGGCGTATGGCCGAACTCGAACAGACCTATGGCATCAATTGGAAGTGGGAACGATCCGCACCCACCGGCAACTTTGACGCCGTCGAACAGCAGGTCAGCATTGTCCGCGGCTGGACGGCCCGAAAGTTTGACGCCGTTCTCGTATGCACAGGGGCGAATTTCGCCACGATGCAGGACGTATACCGCCAGGCCAGCAGCAGCGGCACCCGCGTATTCCAGTTCAACCAGCCTGTGGAACTCTACGACGAGGAAAAGATCAACACCGTTTCCAACATCGGCTACGACAACCGCTGGCAGTCCGGCTACCTTGCGGGGACGTTCATCGCCAAGACCCTGGGCGGCAAAGGCAAAATCATCCAGATCATGGGCCCGTCCGGCTCCGACTGGTCCAAAGCCCGGCAGATCGGATTCGAAAAAGCCTTGCGCGAGAACCCCGGCCTCGAAGTCGTCGGCAGCGCCGACGGCGGATATCTCCGCGACAAAGGCCTCAACGCCGCACAGGACCTGCTGACCCGCAACCGGGACATCAATGCCATCTACGGCGAAAACGAAGACATGGCGCTTGGCGCCTCCCAGGCCGTGGATGCAGCCGGCCTCAAGCAGTGGGACGGCCAGCAGGGCGTTGTCATCATCGGTGCCGACGGGCTCCTCTCAGGCATGGAATCCATCGCCGCGGGAAAGCTGACGGCAACCGTCGACGTCGGATCCGTTGACCAGGGCCGGTCCTTCATCGACGCCGTCTTCCGCAGCGTCGTCCTGGGAGAAACCGTCGCAAAAACCATTGAAGTGCCCACCCGCGTTGTCACTAAGGACAATGTGGCCGCCGCCAAGGCCTACATCGAGGGTGCGATGCGTCCGGCGAAATCCTACTGACCCGCCAGGGATGCCGGCCGTAACGCCACGGCCGGCACCGCGCCACTTCTTCTGATGGAGTTTCGCGGCCCATCCGCGAAACGAATACCTGGAGCTAGCAAAAGGTTGAAACAATGCAGAAAATCATCAACGATCCCGCAGACGTAGTGACCGATTATCTCCACGGCCTGGCAGCCGCCCACCCGGACATCCTCCGCTTTGATGCCGAACAACGGATCGTGGTCCGGACCCATCCGGCCAAGCCCGGGAAAGTGGGCATAGTTGCCGGCGGAGGCTCCGGATGCGAGCCGCTACACAACGGATTCGTCGGCCGCGGAATGCTGGATGCGGCCTGCCCCGGCGAGATCTTCACGTCGCCGAACCCGGACCAGATTGTGGCAGCCACCAAGGCCGCGGATTCCGGCGCGGGAGTGCTCCACATCATCAAGAACTTCAGTGGCGAGGTAATGAATTTCGGAATGGCCGCCGAGCTGCTCGCCTTTGAGGACCTCACCATCGAAACCGTACTGATTAATGATGACGTCGCGGTAAAGGACGTACCGGGCACCGCCGGACGGCGCGGTCTGGGGGCCACCATTCTGGTGGAGAAGATCGTCGGCGCCGCCGCCGAACGGGGCGACCGGCTCGACGCCCTCACCAGCCTGGGCCGCCGGGTGAACGCCCGGGCACGGAGTTTCGGAGTCGGGCTCTCGTCCTGCACCCCGCCACTGCGTGGCAGGCCCATCTTCGAACTTCCGGACGGCACCATTGAGCTCGGCATAGGCATCAGCGGCGAACCAGGCCGGGAACGGGTTCCGATGCTGACCGCACGTGAAATCGCCGCAGTCATGGTCGAGGAAGTGATTTCAGACCTGCAGCCGGCCGGCGGCGCTAACATACTCGTCCTCATCAACGGCATGGGCGCCACGCCCCTCAGCGAGCTCTACGTGCTGTACGGCGAAGTGGAGGCACTGCTTCGTGAACGGAGCTTCAGGCCGGCGCGCCGGCTGATCGGAAACTACCTGACATCTCTGGATCAAGCGGGCGCCGCCCTTACTGTCCTTGAACTCGATGAAGAAATGACCAAACTCTGGGATGCCCCCGTGAGCACACCCTCAATCCGCTGGGGAGAATGAAATGGCTGAAGCGACCATCAATGAAAGCCCGACTGTCAGCGCCAGGAAAGTGGCGGACTGGGTGCTGGAATGCGCAAGAGTCATCGACGAAAACCTTGAGCACCTCAACGAGTTGGACTCGACCTGCGGCGATGCCGACCACGGCTCGAATCTCCGCCGGGGATTCGCGGGCGTCCGCACCCTGCTCGGCTCCGAACCTGGCGACAAGCCGGCCACCGTCCTCAAGAAAGTCGGCACGACCCTGGTTAGCCAGGTCGGCGGTTCCAGCGGAGCGCTATACGGGACGTTCTTCCTCCGCATGGCGCTGGCCAGCGGACAGGACAAAGAGCTGGACCGCGCAGCCCTCGGAGAGGCCTTGCAGGCTGCGGCCCGTGGAATCACGGAACGCGGCCAGGTCCAGGTAGGCGACAAGACGCTCTACGACTCGTTGGCCCCGGCAGTCGAGGCCTACTCAAACGCACAGAGCGAGGGACGCTCCCTCACGGATTCACTGCAGTCAGCAGCCAAGGCGGCCGAGGAAGGCCGTGACTCAACCGTAAACATGACGGCAAGAAAGGGGAGGGCCAGTTACTTGGGAGGACGCACGGTCGGCCACGCGGACGCAGGGGCAACGTCCATGGCCCTAATCCTCAGGGCAGCGGCCGAGACCCTCGGACCGTGATCCCCGCCGGAAACCGCCCGCACGTCAGGGTAGGGACCGACGTATGTGTGGACGTATCCGCTCCCGTCCCGAGTCAGCAACTCTTGGCATGGCCAATGTGTTTACACTGATGGCCTGGAGGACCGCCTGCTCCATCGTCTGCGCCGCGCTGGTGAGGCCGTGTCCGCGCAGCAGCACCACCGGCCGATCGCCCATGGCCTCGAGCATTTCCGCTGCGAGCTCGCGGTTCCGCACGAGCACTCCTCGGGAGAGGGGCCCTGCCCCGGGCTTCGGGACCGCTTGATGTGGCGAGAGCGGCAGAGGCCCAGCTCCTGCAGGCTCCGCCAGCCTGTCCCCCTTCTTGGAAAAAGCGGATAGGCCCACCGAACCTACGAGCCTCGCGGTGGAAAGGTTGTTTACCTGCCCGGCAGCGGCAATCACCACGGACCCATCCATTGGGGCGTTGTTTCCTGCTAGAGGGCAGCCGAACAGGACCATATGCACGGGCCGACTCTATTGTTTAGGGGCAGCTCGTGTGTCTTTTGGTGAATGGATGTGGTGGGATGTTGCGTGGATGGAGCTGTTGCGTACCACAAGGGTCGGTGCTGTCGGAGTGCGGTCCACCTCCAGCCCCTCCATGGCGCCGAGGAGCACTTCCATGCTCATCAGTGCCAAGGCGGTGAAGTCCTGGCGCACAGTGGTAAGGGGAGGCATGAAGTAGTCTGAACCTTCGATATCGTCAAAGCCGACGACACTTACGTCGTCCGGGACGCGGATGCCGTTTTCGGCGAAAGCGCGAATGAGCCCGAGGGCTGTGTGGTCGCTGGCGGCGAAGATCGCTTGGGGGATCGTGTCCTCCCGGACGAGTTGAAGGGCTGTTTCGTAGGCCCATCGAGGGCTCCAGTCGCCCTCAAGGCACAGCCCTGGTGCAAGTCCGGCGTCACGAAGCGCGGCCTCCCAGCCGCGCTTGCGGACCCGTCCGTCGAACCAATCCATAGAGCCGGCGAAGTGGGCGATGTCGGTGTGGCCCAGGTCCACAAGGTGCTGGGTGGCCAGCCTCGCTCCGAGTTCCTGGTTTTCGGAGTATGTGAAGACGTTTGGGGTCGATGATGCTCCGGCCGCGATCATCTCCACCGGTACACGGCAGGAGGCATTCCAGACTGCTGCTGCCATGTCGACCAGAGGGGCGATGACGATGATTCCTCCCACGCCGGTATCGTCCAGGGTGTCGAGGGCGGCTTGTACCGACTCTGCATAGGGCTGTTCGACACTGATGACGGTTGTGGCGTAGCCCTTCTTCCGGGCCACATTTTCGAGCGCCATCAATGTCCCGACAGGGCCGAAACGCGGGGAACCGTCAGAGACTATGCCGATGGAGGTCGACCGACTGGTAACCAGTGCGGTCGCCGCCCGATTCCGGCGGTACCCGATGTCCTTGATGACCTGCAGAACTCGTTCCCTGGTCGAAGCGCTGACGTCGGGGGCATTATTAAGGACTCGCGAGACAGTTCCAAACGAGACACCGGCGAGCTTGGCGACATCGTTGATGGTCGGCTTCCGGCGCAACGGGGCGTCCTGAAGCCGCTTATTCGCCTCGCGGGGGACCTCTATGCCTGTCACGCTGTCTCCTGTCGCACTACCGGGCGCCAATTCCGCACCTGTCTTATCTTACGTTGCGGCCATCTTCCGGAGCCTGAAATGACCGCAGGTGTGAGGTTTGACACACAGGTCCGTGAACGTTTACGCTATTGATCGTAATCGTTCACGGAACTTCCGTAAACGATTACGAAAGCAAGATCAACGAGGAAGGAGCGAGGATGCTGGACAACATCACCCGAGCACTCGCGCTCGATCCCACCGTTGCGCTTCGAAATATTGACCAAGCCCAGTGGGCAAATTTGGAAGTGCTCCTGACGGACGCAGCACGTGATGATCTCGCAGTCGCTGTCCGCACCTTCGTCTCCGCTGGCTCCTCGGCTGTCGTCGGCATCTTCGCTGACAATCTCCTTTGGGCCAGCCTGGTCATCTCTGTGGACCACTCGGGCGCACCCGCGTCGGTGTCCACCATTGACGGCTCGGTTGCCGAGATGGACGGTGAAATGACTAAGGCTGCAGGCGAGGCGGTGAAGTGGGTTCAAGCCCACCATGGGCCGTGTTCCCTGGGCCTCTTCGTCGACAAAATGCACGCAGAGGCGTTCCTGAGGGCTTCAGACAGGGCAGCTGCTATCCGCACAGCCTCGGCCGCCGGCGGACTCGTCCTGTCGCCGGTTCCCCCTGCCCTGGCCATAGCCCTCGCCTGATCCATCCCAGCCATCCAACCCTATCCATCCACTCAAAAGCACTGGAGAACAATGATGATCCGCAGGCTTCCCATTGTGGCCTTGGCCGCAGTCCTGTCACTTTCCGTCGCTTCCTGCAGCAGTTCGACAACTGGCGCGTCAAGCGCTCCTGATGCCGGGGTGTCCGAGAAGGCTCAGCTGGCCCTTGACAAGATCAAGGGACAGGTCCTGAGCAAGGGCCCCAACGGCGAGACGCCCTCCCCGGCATCCGTTGCAGATCTGACACCCGACGAGATCGAGAAGGTCAAGGCACTCAACGCCAAGGCTGCAATCGTGATGCACTACGGCGGCAACGACTGGGCGACCGCCCAGACCAACGGACTTAAGAGCGAATTCGAAAAGCTCGGTATCAAGGTCATCGCCACGACCGATGCGAACTTCAAGCCGGACAAGCAGGTTTCGGACATCGAGACTGTTATGACGCAGGACCCGGACATCATCGTCTCCATCCCCACGGACCCAGTGGCAACGGCCTCCGCATACAAGAAAGTCGCGGCCGCCGGAACGAAGCTCGTCTTCATGGACAACATCCCTCAGGGACTGACTGCCGGCAAGGACTACGTCTCTGTTGTCTCCGCCGACAATTACGGCAACGGTGTCGTCTCCGCCCACCAAATGGCCAAAGCGCTCGGCGGCAAGGGGAAGATCGGAGTCATCTTCCACCAAGCCGACTTCTTCGTGACCAAGCAGCGCTACCAGGGATTCAAGGAAACGATTACGAAGGAATACCCGGAGATCCAGATCGTCGAGGAAAAGGGCATCGCCGGCCCTGACTTCGCCGGAGACGCCCAGGCCGCTGCAAACGCCATGCTGAGCAAGTACGCCGACCTGTCCGGCATCTGGGCGGTGTGGGACGTTCCCGCAGAAGGTGTCATGGCAGCAGCCCGTGCTGCCGGCCGCCAGGATCTGAAAATCGCCACAGAGGACCTCGGCAAGAATGTTGCCATCGCTTTGGCCAAAAACGAACTCGTCGTCGGCCTCGGAGCGCAGGTTCCGTTCGACCAGGGCGTCACAGAAGCCCGGCTGGCGGCAGGCGCCCTCATCGGCAAGAAGGCACCGGCATATGTGGCACTGAGCGCCCTCCCGGTTGACCATTCCAATGTCCTGGAAGCCTGGAAGCAGGTCTACCACGAAGACGCTCCGAAGGACATTCAAGAGTCCTACAAGCAGTAGCCAGACCCGACGGTGCGGGGGAGATTCTACCCCCGCACCGCGCCGAAAGGGCAACAATGAACAACCCAGACAATGTCGTCGAGATGCGCTCGATTTCCAAGAGCTTCAACGGCGTTTCCGTGCTGAAGGATGTCGGCTTCGACGTCCGAAAGGGCGAGGTCCACGCACTCGCAGGCGGCAACGGCGCCGGGAAATCAACCCTCATGAAGATCCTCCAGGGCGTTTATCAGGCAGACGCCGGCGAGATCCTCATTGGAGGCAGACCGGCCGCCATCAACTCGATCCACGACGCGAAGGCCGCCGGGATCGGGATGGTCTTCCAAGAATTCAGCCTCGTACCGAGCCTGACGGTTGCGCAGAACATCTTCCTTGGTAGTGAACCGCTCGGCGCGGGCGGGCTCATCGACGACCACGCCGCGGTGAGGCGGGCCAAGGAAGTCTTCTCCGAGATGGAGGTCGACGTCGACCCTCGCGCAGAGGTCTCCCGGCTCGGCACCGCCTACTGGCAGCTGACCGAGATCGCCAAGGCCCTCGCGCAGAACGCCACAGTGCTGATCATGGACGAGCCGACCGCCAGTTTGGCCCGACACGAATCCGAAGCGCTCTTCGAACTGATTGACCGCCTTAAGCAGCGTGGCATCTCAATCATTTACATCTCTCACCGCATGGACGAGGTGTACAGGCTCGCAGATCGAATCACCATCCTTCGCGACGGCCGCCACCTCCTCACCGAGCCGCTTACTGACGTCACTCCCGAGCAGATCGTAGAAGGGATCGTTGGAAAAAAGATCGAGGGCCAGCTTTCCTATCGTGCCCGTCATGTGGCCCATGACGTGGCACCCCTTCTGGAGGTACGCGGGCTCAACGCCGGCCACCGGGTCCGGGACGTTTCCTTCGCGCTCCGGCCCGGCGAGATCCTCGGCCTGGCAGGACTCATGGGCAGCGGACGAACCGAGCTTGCCCGTGCGCTCTTCGGCATTGACAAAGTGGACAGCGGTGAAGTCCTGCTTCGCGGCAAAAAGGTCACTCTCGCCTCTCCACAGCAGGCCATCAATGCCGGCATCGCCCTCATCCCGGAGGACCGCAGGGCCCAAGGCCTCGTCTTGGAACACTCCGTCCAGGACAACCTGCTGCTGCCGCTGCTTGGGCAGATTCAGCGCGGACCCCTCCTGGATGGCGCCAAGGGCAAGGAGTTGTCCTCTTCGCTGATCAAGAGGTTCGCAGTAAAAGTCGCCCACCCCCACCGGCCGGTGCGGCTGCTCTCGGGGGGCAACCAGCAGAAGGTGGTCATCGCCAAGTGGCTGGGCACCGATCCGGACATCCTGATTCTGGACGAGCCAACGGCCGGCGTTGACATCGGCACCAAAAGCGAAATTTTGGACATGATCCGTGAGTTGGCCAATGCCGGCAAAGCCGTCATCGTCATCTCCTCCGAGTACCCCGAACTCCTCGCGGTCAGCGACCGCATCCTCGTCCTCAGGGACGGCTCCATCATCCGCGACATCCCCCGCAGCGAGATCGCTGACGAGGAATATCTCCAACTTGCAGTCCAGGGAGTCTGAACAGTGAGCAACGCAAACACCATCGCGCCCCGGGACACCGTGGCACCCCGTAATTTCGGCACCATCCTGAAAGAACTCGACTGGCGACGCTACGTCATTTATATCGGCTTCGTCGTCGTCTTCCTTTTCTTCGCCATTCTGCTGCGCGACCAGGGCTTCTTGTCGCCGAACAACCTGCTGAACATCTTCCGGCAGACTGCCACAATCACCGTCATGGCAGTAGGCATGACTTACGTGATCGCGTGCGCAGAGATCGACCTGAGCGTCGGATCCGTGGCTGGCCTCTCCAGTGTCTGCACCGCGATGGTCCTCTCCCAATGGGGCCTGATCCCGGGAATCCTTGCCGGCCTTGCCGTCGGGCTCGTGGTCGGATCGATCAACGGTGCCTTAGTCAGCCTCCTTGGCATCCCTTCCTTCCTGGTGACCCTCGGCATGCTGGGGATAGCTGTCGGCGTGGCCCAGTGGATCACCGCCTCGGCGCCGCAACCGATTCTGAACGATACGTTCAACATGCTGTTCGGATCCGGCAACTTCGGCCCCGTTCCTGGCCTTGTCGTCTGGAGCGCCATCTTCGTTGCCATCGGCGCCGTCGTGCTGAACCGCACCAAGTTCGGCCGGCAGGTCCTGGCGACAGGAGGCAACCGCAACGCCGCGGAGTTCACAGGGATTAACACCAAGCGCATCAAATTCCAGGTGCTCCTCATCTCTGGCATGGCCGCCAGCGTCGCCGGAATGCTCTACGCCGGCCGCCTTCAGTCGGGCCGATTCCAGTGGGGAGCGGGCGACGAACTCTCCGCCATCGCCGCGGTCATCCTGGGTGGAACCAGCCTCTTCGGCGGATTCGGCTCCATCATCGGCACTCTTTTCGGGGCCCTGCTGATTGGCCTAATCAACAACGGACTGATCCTGGCAGGTCTCGACAGCAGCCAGCAGCAGGTGGTCCGCGGCGCCATCATCATCCTCGCCGTCGCTCTCGCCCGGAAGAAGTAGAACTTATGGCCTTCAAGTTGCGTGCCGGAATCATCGGCACAGGATTCATGGGCTCCGTCCACGCGCACGCCGTCCGCGCAGCAGGGGGCGAAGTCAGTGCAGTCGCCGGAAGCAGCCGGGCTTCCGGGGAGGCGGCAGCCGCCGGCCTCGGTGCCCGGACCGCGGCCGAGTCCCCAGAGGCGCTGCTCGCAAGAGACGACGTGGACGTCGTCCACATATGCACCCCCAACGCCACCCACGCCGACCTCGCCCGCAAGGCCATCGCAGCCGGGAAAGCCGTGGTCTGCGAGAAGCCCCTCGCCACCAGTGTTGAGGACGCCCATGAACTGACAGACCTTGCCGACCGCGCGGGCGTGGTTACAGCCGTGCCCTTCGTCTACAGGTTCTATCCGGCAGTTCGCGAAGCGCGTGATCGTATCGCCCGCGGCGAGGCCGGACGTCTCTGGCTGTTGCACGGCTCGTACCTGCAGGATTGGCTGGTCGGCGCAGAAGCCACGAACTGGCGGGTCGATTCGACGCTCGGAGGAGCCTCCAGGGCATTCGGTGACATCGGCGTGCACTGGTGTGACCTGATGGAATTCACCACAGGGCACCAAATCACCAGACTTGTGGCCAGAACCAGCCGGGCATACGACCAACGTGAAATCGGAGGACAGTTGTCCTCCGTCGCTACCGAAGATGGGGCGACACTCCTGTTCGAGACCGACCAGGGAGCCACCGGCTCCCTGGTAGTCAGCCAGGTCAGCCCGGGCCGAAAGAACCGCCTGTGGTTCTCTTTCGATGGAACCGAAGCATCATTCAGCTTCAACCAGGAGCAGCCGGACACCCTTCACATCGGCCGCCCAGACTCCAGTTCCGAAATCGCCGTCGGCCCGCAGACCCTTACCACTTCTGGCGGCCGACGCTACTCCAGGCTCCCCCCGGGTCATCCGCAGGGGTACCAGGACAGCTTCAATGCCTTTGTCGCAGACGTATATGCGGCTGTCCAGGGACAAGAACCCGAAGGGCTGCCTACCTTTCGGGACGGACTCCGGGCAGCCCGCCTCACTGACGCACTCGTTACCTCCGCCGCCCAGCAGGTGTGGGTCGACGTCACCGGACTCACAACCCCCTCGAATCTTTCCAACCTTCCTTCGGCAGTTGAAAGGCAGAAGCAATGAAACTTGGTTACTGTTCCATCACCTGGGGCGGCGTCGTCGGCCACCCCCAAGGCGTGACAAGCGTCAAAGACCTCTTCTACCTAACCCACGGATCCATGCGTGACGCTGTCCACGACATCGCATCTGTCGGCTACGAAGGCGTTGAGATGTTCGACGGCAACCTTGCGGAATACGCAGAAAAGCCCGAGGAGCTCAAAGAGCTCCTGAACAGCTCCGGGGTCTCCCTGACAAGCGTTTATACCGGCGCCAACTTCATTTATGTCGACATCCTTCCCGACGAACTGCACAGAATTCATCGCGCTGCCGAATTGGCCGCGAACTTCGGAGCTGAACGACTCGTAGTCGGAGGTGGAGCACGGCGTGCGGCCGGAACCACCGACGGGGACTACCACCGCCTAGGCGACGCGCTTGACAGGGTCACGGACATCGCAGAAGGCTTCGGGCTGTCAGCAAGCTATCATCCGCACCTGAGCACCATCGTGGAGAGCCCCGACGAGCTGGACAGGCTAATGCCGCTCACCCGGATCGGCTTCTGCCCGGACACCGCCCACCTTGCGGCCGGCGGAGCAGACCCGGCCGCGGTCATCCGGAAATACCCCGACAGAATCCGCCATGTCCACCTCAAGGACTTCCAGCAGGACCCGTTTACTTTCCTCCCGCTGGGCCAGGGCGAACTCGACTTCCCGGACATAATCGCCGCTATCCGAGAGAGCGGATACGACAGCTGGCTCATGGTTGAACTCGACGGCTACGACGGCGATCCCCGGGAAGCAGCCGAAATCAGCAAGAAGTACCTCGAGAAACTCCTCTAACCAATTTTTGACCACAAGGGAAAGCCTCAATTGGCGACTCCCGCCTTTTCCGAAAGGAACCTAATTCACATGCAGAACCTCAACGTCGGCCTCATTGGCGGCGGCTTCATGGGCAAAGCCCACTCCCTCGCTTACGCCGCTATGCCCATGTTCTTTTGGCCGGCACCGGCTCTCCCGGTCCGCAAGGTCATCGCGGAGGCCACTACGGAACTGGCTGCGGAAGCGGCCCGCCGCTTCGGCTTCGAAAACTCCACCTCAGACTGGCGCAGCATCATCGACGATCCAGACATCCACGTCGTAGATATTGCTACGCCGAATCACCTCCACGCCGAGATTGCCATAGCCGCGGCCGAAGCAGGCAAGCACATCATCTGCGAAAAGCCCCTTGCGCGTACCGGTGAAGAATCCAAGGCTATGTACGACGCAGTCAAAGACAAGAACCTCGTCCACATGGTTGCCTTCAACTACCGGCGCACTCCGGCAGTAGCGCTGGCCAAAAAGTATATTGAGGAAGGCGCCATCGGCCGGATCCTCAGCTTCCGCGGAACCTACCTGCAGGACTGGAGCGCCGACCCCAACGCACCATTGTCCTGGCGTTTCCAGAAGTCGATCGCAGGTTCCGGCGCCCTGGGCGACATCGCCACGCACGTCATTGACATGGCCCGATACCTTGTCGGAGAGTTCAGCGCCGTCAATGCCGTCCTGTCCACCTGGATCCCCGAGAGACCCCTCCAGGCGGGCGGGGCTGACGCACTCGGCACCGTACGGGGTGGAGAGGGCCCGCGGGGCCAAGTTGATGTCGACGATGAAGTTATGACGATGATCCGCTTCGCAAACGGAGCCGTGGGATCCGTTGAGGCGACACGCAACGCGCACGGAAGGAACAACCACATCACCTTCGAAATCCACGGAACCGAAGGCAGCATCGTCTTCAACTACGAACGACGTGATGAGTTACAGGTCTGCTTCGCTTCAGACCAGGCGGACCGTCGCGGATTCCGCACCGTTTACACCGGCCCGGCCCATCCCTACGGAGAAGGGCTCTGGCCTATTCCAGCTCTGGGCATCGGCTATGGGGAAACGAAGATCATCGAAGCGTACGACTTCTTCAAAGCCATCGCAGAAGGCGGAAGCGTGAGCCCCAATTTCGCAGATGGCTACCAGGTCGCCCTCATCGACGACGCGATCGTCGAATCCGCCGCGAAAGAGTCATGGGTCGAAGTTCCGCAGATCACCGCTTGACCTAGTCCGGGAGGGACTGCAAAAAACCGTCCCTCCCGGAACTCAGGACCACCACCAAGGAAGATGAGATGCCCAATCCCCTCCCAACCCGCCAGGAGGCGGCAGAAGTCTGGCTAATGCCTGTTTTCATCGCCAAAGCAGGGCACGAAGACGACCTTCAAGAAGCCCTCCACTCTCTGCAGAAGCTAAGCCGGAACGACCCAGGATGCCTGGAATACACCGTCTTCTTCGACGGACAGCGACCTGGCACCTTCGTCCTCTTCGAAGGCTGGGCTCGTAAAGAGGACCTCGAAGCCCATAACGAAGAAGACCATGTAAAGAAGTTCGTGAAGGGAGTGGACCCGCTATTGGCAGTACCGTTCGCCGTAACCCCCCTCACGCCGCTCACCTGATGCCTGCCGATCTGAAGGAGCCTGACATGTCCCGCCCGTACACCCTGTTCACCGGCCAATGGGCCGACCTCCCCTTCGAGGAAGTCGCCAAGCTCGCCTCCGGCTGGGGCTACGACGGCCTGGAAATCGCCGTGTCCGGGGACCACCTGGACGCGTGGCGCTGGGACGAACCCGGCTATGTCGAGTCCAAACTCGCCGTGCTGGCAAAGTACAACCTGAAGGTCTGGGCCATCTCCAACCACCTCAAGGGCCAGGCCGTCTGCGATGACCCCATCGA
>NZ_LMSG01000008.1 GCF_001428335.1 Arthrobacter sp. Soil762 | reverse complement strand
AAGGGCCTCCGCCGACGCCACAGCCGCTCTGCTATCCATACCCACAGCATCCCAGCAGGGTCCGACAAAAACAGCGAGGACAAACGCCTATGTGGATAACCCTGGCGACGTCATTTTTGGTGTGAAGGGTGCGGAGGAGCCTAAATCCCTTCGCGCCAAAGGTCGGGGCTTAAGTGTCCGTTTCGCGCCATGAACGGGGCCCCAACTGTCCGTTCGCGCTGGATTGAGTGCGCCGTCACCAGATTGTCAGCACCCCCTCGTAGGCTGATTGAACGAACTCGAGGGGGTAGGCCATGCACATTCCAGCTACATTCTGTTCCATCATTCCGCCTTACATACTGCGGCGTTTGGCCCGCCTGGACGAGCCTCGGTTTTCTGCCGCCGCGCGGGCCGCCAAGGAAGCGCTAAGCCACGTCCGGTCAGTCCAGTCAGCCCGCACCCAGCCGGCTCCGGCCGCTCCCCCAGCACTGCGCGACGTCCGTCCGGGCCCGCCCAACAGGAGCATCTACGATGCCGGCGGATCCGAGAACCTGCCCGGAAAGCTCGTGCGCAAGGAAGGCGACCCGGCTTCCGGCGATCAGTCCGCTGACGAGGCGTACGACGGCCTTGGGCACACGCATCGCCTGTTTGCCGACATCTTCGGCCGTAACTCCATCGACGGCGAAGGACTGCCGCTCGATGCCACGGTGCACTTTGGCAAGCTCTACGACAATGCTTTCTGGGACGGCCGCCAGATGGTCTTCGGCGACGGCGACGGCGAAGTCTTCGAACGATTTACGCGGTCGCTGAGCGTCATCGGGCACGAACTCACGCACGGCGTCACGCAGTACTCGGCGGGGTTGGCTTACCGCAACCAGGCCGGTGCCATCAACGAATCCATGTCCGACGTTTTCGGCACGCTCGTGGAGCAGTACCTGAACAGCCAGTCCGTGACCGACGCCAGCTGGCTGATCGGCGAAGGACTTTTCACGCCCCAGGTTGAGGGATCGGCTCTCCGATCCCTGAAGGCCCCGGGCACAGCGTACGACGACGACGTGCTGGGTAAGGACCCCCAGCCGGATTCGATGGACTCGTACGTGCGGACCAGCGCGGACAACGGCGGCGTCCACATCAACTCCGGGATCCCCAACAGGGCCTTCTACCTCACGGCGGAGACCCTGCGCGGCAACGCCTGGGAGGCGCCGGGACGGATCTGGTACGACGCACTGACGGGAGGCTCGCTGCCTGCCACCGCCACCTTCCGCGTCTTCGCGAGGGCGACGGCGGCATCTGCCGTCGACCTGTTCGGCACCGATTCGCCGGAGCATGACGCCGTGCGGCAGGCGTGGGAAACTGTGAAGGTCAAGCTTTAGTTGAACGCCTGCCCGCCGCGAGCTGGCGGCCAGGCTGCAGGAAAGCCCAGGACCCAGGCCATGAAGATCAGTGTGGAGCGCAGCGGCGGCATCGCAGCCCTGACCCGCGTATGGACAGTGCACGCCCAGACCGCGAGCGCCAAAAGCCAATGGCAACCCATTGTGGAAGCATGCCCTTGGGACGCGGTGCCCAAGACCGTCCGGGCCGCAGCCGCGGAGGTGCAGGACAACCAGCCGGACCGATTTATCTATTCGATCCGGGCGGGCCAGCGGCGGGCGGCGCTGCCGGAGCAGGCTGTCACCGGACCATGGCGTGTACTGGTGGACACCACCCGGGCGGCAGCCGAGGACAGCCCCGACCGGCGGGGTCCTGTGCAGGCTTAGCTGCGTCTCCAGTCAGCCTGCTGCTACCAGTTGCCCCCGGAACGCCCGGCGGTAGGACTGCGGGCTGGTGTCCAGCACCTTGGCAAAGTGATGCCGGAGCAGGACGGGGTGCCCAAAGCCGGATTCCCGCGCAACTTCGTCGATGTTCAGGTCAGTGGATTCCAACAGCTCCTGCGCCCGGAGGACCCGCTGCGAGTTCAGCCAGGCAGCGGGTGTGGCCCCGGTTTCGGACCGGAAGCGGCGGGCGAAGGTCCTGGCTGACATGTGGACGCGGGACGCCAACTCAACGACGGTGTGCTCCTGCTCCAGGTTCTGCACCATCCAGCGCAGCAGCTCCTCCATCGGCGCGGATCCGCAGGTGGGCATGGGCCGGTCGATGAACTGTGCCTGGCCTCCGTCGCGGTGCGGCGGCACCACCATGTCCCGCGCAATGGTGGCCGCCACGTTCGCGCCCAGCTCCACGCGTACCAGATGGAGGCAGGCGTCGATCCCCGCGGCCGTGCCTGCGCTGGAGATGATGTTCCCGTCCTGGACGTAGAGGACGTTTTCGTCAACCTGCACGTCCGGGTACCGGCTCGCGAGCTCATGCGAGTAGTGCCAGTGCGTGGTGCAGCGCCGGCCGTTGAGCAGGCCCGCGCGGGCCAGCGCAAATGCTCCCGAGCAGATGGACATGACCCAGGCCCCCCGGGCATCCGCCGCGCGCAGCGCCTCCATCACCGACTCGGGAACGTCATTGTCCCGCCCGTACGGCGCCATGATCACGAGGTCCGCGTCCGAAGTAGCCTCCAGGCCTAAGGGGACGTTCATGGACAGGCCCGACTTGAGCCTGACGTCGCCAGGCTCAGGCGTGCAGACACGGAAGTCGAATGCCGGCACGTTGCCGCCGCGTTCAGATCTGTCGATGCCAAACACCTCACAAGCGGTGGCGAATTCGAAGATCGAGAAGTTGGGAACCACGATGACTGCCACTGATTTCAGCATGCTTCCATTATGGCAGAAATTATAGCTTTTTGGGCATTTCTGCCACTGTTAGTTGGTCGGCGTCGAGAGCAGCATTGAGTCATGGAAATCTTCGGAATCGCCCTAGTGGTCCTGCTCCTCGTTGTTCTCGCCGCCACCGTCTCAGCGCTCCTGCGTGATGGCCGCGGCCACACCCCGCCCGTCACCTCCGACCAGCCTTGGTCCGCCCTGGACCTGCCCAGCATCAGCTACACACTCCGTATCTTCTGATCATCACAGCACCGCAAGGACCATCCAACCGGCAAGGACCCGGCTCGCCAGAGCCGGGTCCTTTTATGTGCGGCGGTGTACGGCGGTCGGCGACACCCGGGGGCGGGGGCACGGTGCCTGCGCAGCATATTTGCAAGCAGGTTACGACGGCGTCATCGGCGCCCGGGTGCCGGGCGTAACACCGTCACAACGGCCGGCGCGGCCCACAGTAGACTGGTTCGAGCCATGACCTTTCACATCTCCTACCCCGCAGAGCTGCCCGTTTCCGAGCGCCGCGAGGACCTGATGGCCGCCATCGCCGCCAACCAGGTGACCATCATTGCCGGCGAGACCGGCTCCGGTAAAACCACCCAGATCCCCAAAATGTGCCTGGAACTGGGCCTGGGCGACAACGGCCTGATCGGGCACACGCAGCCGCGCCGGCTCGCAGCCCGCACGGTGGCTGAGCGCATCGCCGAGGAACTCGGTGTGGAGATCGGCCAGGAAGTCGGCTTCCAGGTGCGGTTCACGGGCGAAGTCAGCCGCGCCACCAAGGTCAAGCTCATGACCGACGGCATCCTGCTCGCAGAGATCCAGCGGGACAAGCTGCTGCGCAAATACAACGCCATCATCATTGACGAAGCGCACGAGCGCAGCCTCAATATCGACTTCATCCTGGGCTACCTCAAGCGCATCCTGCCGCAGCGGCCGGACCTGAAAATCATCATCACCTCGGCCACGATCGATCCGGAGCGCTTCGCCAAGCACTTCGGGTCCGACGACGAGCCCTCCCCCATCATCGAGGTATCCGGGCGCACGTTCCCGGTGGAGATCCGGTACAGGCCGTTGTCCCAGCCAGCCGGCGGACCCGCCGATGGCGAAGATGCAGACGCCTCCGATGACGAACTCGAAGAGGACCGCGATCCGCTCGACGCCGTCTGCGACGCCGTCGATGAACTCGCCACCGAGGCGCCCGGCGACATCCTGATCTTCTTCTCCGGTGAGCGCGAAATCCGCGACGCAGCCGAGGCACTGAACGCCAGGATCCAGTCCAACCGGCGCCTGGCCGGCACCGAGGTGCTGCCGCTGTTCGCCCGCCTGAGCCTGCAGGAACAGCACAAGGTGTTCCACCCCGGCAAAAACCGCCGGATTGTGCTGGCTACCAACGTGGCCGAGACGTCGCTGACGGTCCCCGGCATCAAGTACGTCATCGACACCGGCACGGCCCGCATCTCCCGCTACTCGCACCGCACCAAGGTCCAGCGGCTGCCCATCGAACGGGTGTCGCAGGCTTCGGCGAACCAGCGCTCCGGCAGGTGCGGCCGCGTGTCGGACGGCATCGCCATCCGCCTCTATTCGGAAGAGGACTTCGGGTCCCGGCCGCTGTTCACGGATCCGGAAATCCTGCGCACCAACCTGGCGGCAGTCATCCTGCAGATGACCGCCATGGGCGTTGCGCGTGGGCCCAAGGACGTGGAGAACTTCCCGTTCGTCGAGCCGCCGGACTCGCGGGCAATCAACGACGGCGTTACGCTCCTGCGCGAGCTCGGCGCCCTGAATGCCGTCCGGCCAGGTGACGCCAAGAGCGGCGGACTCACCGCCGTCGGACAGCAGCTTGCCCAGCTGCCGGTAGATCCCCGCCTCGGCAGGATGATCGTGGAGGCCGGCAAGCGCGGCTGCGTCCGCGAGGTAATGATCCTGGCCGCAGCACTGACCATCCAGGACCCGCGCGAACGTCCAACGGACAAGCAGCAGCTCGCCGCCGAGAAGCATGCCCGGTTCCGTGATGAAAACTCGGATTTCACCGGCTTCCTGAACCTGTGGAACTACCTGCAGGAGAAACAGCAGGAACTCTCGTCCACCCAGTTCCGCCGCCTGTGCCGGACCGAGTTCATCAACTACCTTCGAGTCCGGGAGTGGCAGGATCTCGTCGCCCAGCTCCGCCAGATGGCCCGCCCGCTCGGGATCAGCCTGGACAACAAGCGCCTTGCCGATCCTGTGGGCAACCACGAGGGCATCCACATGAGCCTGCTGTCGGGCCTCCTCAGCCACATCGGCATCCTGGACGAGCGCAAGCGCGAATACGCGGGCGCCCGCGGCAGCCGGTTCGCGATCTTCCCCGGTTCGTCGCTCTTCAAGAAGTCCCCCACGTTTGTGATGGCTGCCGAACTCGTGGAGACGAGCCGCCTCTGGGCCCGGGTCGCAGCCAAGTTCGATCCCGCCTGGGCAGAACAGGTGGCGCCGGACCTCGTTAAGCGCAGCTACAGCGAGCCGCACTGGTCCACCAAAATGGGCGCAGTCATGGCGTACGAGAAGGTCACCCTGTACGGCGTGCCCATCATCCCGCAGCGCCGGGTCAACTACAGCCGAGTGGATCCTGTGCTGGCCCGCGAGCTGTTCATCCGGCACGCCCTGGTGGAAGGCGATTGGAAAACGCACCACAAGTTCTTCCACCGCAACCGCGCCCTGCTTCTGGAAGTCGAAGAGCTCGAGGCCAGGATGCGCCGCCGCGACCTGCTGGTGGACGACGAAACGCTGTTTGAGTTCTACGACGCCAGGATCGGCCCCGATGTTGTATCCGAACGGCACTTCGACAAATGGTGGAAGGAGGCCCGGCAGCAGAATCCGGACCTCCTCGACTACGACAAGTCATTGCTGCTCAACAACGACGCCGATGACCTGGACGAGGCCGCTTATCCGAAGACGCTGTTGCACAAGGGCTTCGAGCTGCCACTCAGCTACGAGTTCCACCCTGTGGCGCCCGGGTCACCGCCCAACCCGTCCGACGGCGTCACAGCCGAAGTCCCGGTGCTCTTCCTGAACCAGCTCGATGATGCCGCCTTCCGTTGGCTGATCCCCGGCCAGCGTGCCGAGCTCGTGGCTGCCCTGATCAAGTCCCTCCCCAAGCAGGTCCGCAAGAACTTCGTCCCCGCTCCCGATGTGGCCCGGCAGGCCGTTGCCGCCCTGGAATCAGACTTTGATCCGGCCCACGATGAGCTGGAAGCCTCGCTGGAACTGGCCCTGCGCCGGATCCGCGGCCACGTCATCCCGCCCGGTTCCTGGAACTGGCACGCTGTGCCGTCCCACCTGCGGGTGAGCTTCAAGGTTGTCGATACCCAGGGCAAGGTGCTGGATGAGGGGAAGGACCTCACGGCCCTGCAGGAGCGGCTGGCCCCGGCAACACGCCGCGCCATTGCTGAATCCCTGGGCGCGACGCCGGGAACCACAGCGCCGCAGTCTCGGGGAAATTCGAAGACACCCGGAAAGTCCGGCGGGACGGCACCCGCGTCATCTACTGGCGGAAATGCAGCCGGCAGCGGCCCAGGCTTCCAGGAACAGACCGGCCTGACCGAGTGGGCCTTCGGCACAGTCCAGCGGCAGGTCAGCAACACCGTCAACGGCCACATGGTCACCGGCTATCCGGCGTTGGTGGATGAAGGAACATCCGTGGCGCTGCGCGTCTTCCAGACCTCGTCGGAGCAGCTCGAGGCCATGCGCGGCGGCGTGATCCGGCTCCTCGCCCTCAGGGTACCGGCGCCGGACCGTTACGTCCTGGAGCACCTCAACAACACCGAAAAACTGACGTTCAGCCAGAACCCGCATGGTTCGGTGTCAGCCCTTATTGCCGATTGCGCCCTGGCTGCCGTGGACAAACTGACCCCGGCGGAACTCCCGTGGGACCGCGCGTCCTTCGACGCCCTCTACGAGCAGGTCCGGGCGGAACTCATCGATACCGTCTTTAGTGTGACGGCCGTGGTGGAGCGCGTCCTGGCCAGCACCCGGCGGATTGAGAAAATGCTGAAGGGCACCACCAGTCTGGCATTGATCAGTGCCCTGAACGATGTCAGGAGCCAGCTCGAGCAGCTCGTGTTCCCGGGATTCGTGGCCCGCACCGGCTATAAGCAGCTGAGCCAGCTCCCCCGCTACCTTGCCGCCATCGAGAAACGCCTCGAAAAGCTCCCCGGCAACGTCCAGCGGGATGGCCTGAGCATGGCCGCGGTCCAGCGGCTGGAAGACGATTACGACGACGCCGTGTCGGCGCTGCTGCCCGGGCGTCGGGTCGGTGCAGAACTGACGCAGGTCCGCTGGATGATCGAAGAGCTGCGCGTGAGCCTCTTCGCCGTCGAACTCGGAACGGCCTATTCCGTCTCCGAAAAGCGGATCAGGGCTGTCCTTAACAAGGCGCTCGCGCCGGCCTAGCGCCGCGTTCAGCTTGCCGGAACGAACTCCGCGTAGCCAGCGGCCCTGAGCCCGGCACGCAGCTTCTCGGCGTTCGCGTCCAGCACCGCAGGATCCGGGTTCTGGTCGGCCGAGGCGAAATCGAAATCAGCCATGGTCCTGGACGGCCACACGTGGACGTGCAGGTGGTTGATCTCGTACCCGGCCACAATCAGTCCAGCCCGCTCGGCGGGGAAGACGTCCAGCTGCACCGCACCGATCCGCCGGGCCACTTCCATCACCTTCGCGAGGGTTTCCGGGGACGCATCGGTCCAGCGGTCCACCTCCTCGGTGGGGACCACCAGGGTGTGCCCGTCTGCCAGGGGACCCGTGGTCAGGAAGGCCGCAACGTCAGCCTCCCGCCAGACGAAGCGTCCGGGGATCTCGCCATTGATGATTTTGGTAAAGAGGGTGCTCATGCGTCTGCCTTCTCGGCCGGAGCCTGCAGGGTGCTGGTGTCCAGCACAAACCGGTACTTCACGTCGCCTGCCACCATGCGGTCGTAGGCCTCATTCAGCTGGTCTGCGCGCACCAGTTCGATATCCGCCACTACTCCATGCTCGGCGCAGAAGTCGAGCATCTCCTGAGTTTCGGCGATGCCACCGATCAGCGAGCCCGCATACGCGATCCGCCGCCTGATCAGGGCCCCCGGATTCACCGGCGGCATGGCGGCGGAGGGCAGGCCCAGCTGGAACAGGGCTCCGTCCACGCGCAGGGTACGGAAGAACGGATTCAGGTCGTGCGGAGCAGCCACGGTGTCGATAATGAGGTCGATGGTGCGGTCCGCGGCGGCCATGGCATCCTTGTCCCGGGACAGGATCACTTCGTCGGCCCCGAGTTCCAGCGCGGCGGGCACCTTTCCTTCGGAGGTGGTGAAGACTTTCACCACAGCCCCCATGGCCTTGGCGAGCTTCACGGCCATGTGTCCGAGCCCGCCGAGCCCCACCACGCCCACCACGTCGCCTTCCTCCACGTCGAAGTGCCGCAAGGGAGAGAACGTGGTGACACCGGCGCAGAGCAAGGGGGCGACGGCGGCCGGGTCCAGGTTCCCGGGCACTCGGACCACGTATCGCCGGTCGACCACCACGGCGGACGAGTATCCGCCCTGCGTGATGGCATCGCCGTTGCGTGGATCCTTGGCGCCGTAGGTCCCGATCAGCCCGTTTTCACAGTACTGTTCCAGGCCGTCCAGGCAGCTCTCGCATTCGCGGCAGGAATCAACCATGCACCCGACGCCCACGCGGTCCCCCGGGATGAAGTCAGTCACGGCCGAGCCGACGCGGCTGACGGTTCCGACGATCTCATGGCCGGGGACCAGCGGATATTTCTGGCTGCCCCATTCGCCGCGCGTGGCGTGCACGTCCGAGTGGCACAGGCCGCAGAATTCGATGGCAATCTCGACGTCATCTTCCTTCGGGGCACGCCGGGCAAGCGTCAGGGGCACCAAGCCGCTGTCAGCGGAAGCCGCGCCATAGGCGGCTGCCAGCAGGCCGGTGCCCGGATCAGTGTCCAGGTCCGTCGCAGGATGAGCAGCAGGATCGGCGACAGCGCCATTCGGCAATACGGGGCGGGCAAGGGGCGGCGGTACGGGGCGTCCTGGGGGTCATCCTTCGACGCTACCCCCGCGGGCCGCCGCATGGCCATTCGGCCGGCTGCCCGTCGCCACCGGCAGCGCGGGATTGTTGGACCATTCCGAGAAGGATCCCGGATAGAGGGAGGCCCGGAATCCTGCGATTTCGAGGGCGGCCACCTCATGGGCGGCGGTCACGCCCGAGCCGCAGTAGACGGCCACCGGGACGTCGTCGCGGACGCCGAGGTCCTCGAACCGGCGCCGCAGCTCGTCCGCAGGCAGGAAATGCCCGGCCCCGTCGACGTTCTCCGTTGTGGGTGCGCTCCGGGCGCCGGGAATGTGGCCGGCGCGCGGGTCGACGGGTTCAAATTCGCCCCGGTACCTTTCGCCGGCCCGGGCGTCCAGGAGGACGCCCGTTGCCGGCCAGTCCGCCGCTCCGGCCGCGTCGATGCTGGGCATCCTGCCTCCGGCAGGGGAAACATCAAAGGAAACACGCCCGACGGCGGCGTCCACCGGTCCACTGTCCAGCGGCAGTCCGGCGTCCCGCCAGGCGGCCAGTCCGCCGTCGAGCAGGTACACGTCCTGTAGCCCGGCGTTGCGGAGCATCCACCAGAGCCGGGCGGCAGCCATGTTGCCGCTGTTGTCATAAGCCACCACAACGTCGCCGTTGTTGATCCCCCAGCGCCGGGCAGTTTCCTGGAATTCCGCGTCGGTGGGCAGCGGGTGCCTGCCGCGGGTCGGAGTGGCCGGCGTCGCCAACTCGGTGGCGAGGTCCACAAAAACTGCCCCGGGGAGGTGCCCCTCAAGGTAGTGTTCCCGGCCGTGCGGGTCCCCCAGCGCCCAGCGGACGTCCAGCACCACCGTTCGCTGGCCGGCGTAGAAACGCGCTGCCAAAGCCGGGACAGCCATCAGTGGCCCCATGGTTCTCCTTGCAATTGTGCTTGTGAGATTCAGTCGCTCATCCAACTCTAGCTGCGGCGGAGCGCCTGGCACCGAGGGCCAGGCGCTCTGTCGCAGCTAGAGTTGGTCCGGTGAAGAACGCGAGTGCGGACCGGGCCTGGGCTGACGAGGCCATCAGAAAAGTCAATGCAGAAAACAACCGGTCCGCCGATACCCATCTCTACTCGGTGCCGCTCCCGCAGCACTGGGGCGTCCAGCTTTACCTCAAGGACGAATCCACGCACCGTTCGGGGAGCCTCAAGCACCGGCTGGCCCGCTCGCTGTTCCTCTTTGGCCTGGTCAACGGCTGGATCCGCGAAGATACCACCATCGTGGAGGCTTCCAGTGGCAGTACGGCGGTTTCGGAGGCATATTTCGCGCAGCTCCTGGGCCTGCCGTTCGTAGCGGTCATGACCCGCACGACGAGCCGGGAGAAGATCGCGCTGATCGAACAGTTCGGCGGCTCGTGCCTGTTGGTTGACCACGCCTCGGAGGTTTATGCTGCGGCGGCGGACGTCGCTGCCACGTCCAACGGCCACTACATGGACCAGTTCACGTACGCGGAGCGGGCCACGGACTGGCGTGGCAACAACAACATCGCGGAGTCCATCTTCGGGCAGCTGGCGCTGGAGGAACACCCCGTCCCCCGCTGGATCGTGGTGGGTGCGGGGACCGGAGGCACGAGTGCGACCATTGGCCGCTACCTGCGCTACCGCGGCCACAACACGCGCCTTGCGGTGGTAGACCCGGAGAATTCCGCGTTTTACCCGGGCTGGCTGAGCGGTGCGGGTGAGGCCAGCACCGGCCTGCCGTCACGGATCGAAGGCATCGGCCGGCCGCGGATGGAACCGAGTTTTGTGCCCGCCGTCATCGACCACATGATCCAGGTGCCCGATGCCGCCTCCATCGCGGCCATGCGGCACCTGCGCACGGTCGCCAACCTGCATGCCGGACCGTCTACGGGCACCAACCTGTGGGGCGTCTGGCAACTCGTCGCGGAAATGGTCGCCGAGGGACAGCGCGGCAGCATCGTGTCGTTGATGTGCGACGGCGGCGACCGCTACGCGGGGAACTACTACAATCCGGCGTGGCTCTCAGCCCAGGGCCTGGACCCCGAGCCGCACGAGGAAGTCATCCGCCGGTTTTTCGAGACCGGCAGCTGGAACGCGTAGATGGTCAGACCTCCACCGATTCCCGCGTGGCAAGGCGGGTGTACTCGGTACCGTATTTCCGGCCCAGCCGGGCAACATGGGATTCCGCGACCTTCAGGCCCGTTTCGTTCAGCAAACCATCGTGGATCTGGAACGCACGCGGAGCACGGACGGCGATGACAAAATCCACCACCTCGCTGACCTTGCTCCACGGCGCGTGGATCGGAACCAGCAGCGTCTGCACGCTGAGGCCGTCCGGGACGATGAAGGAGTCCCCCGGGTGGTACACGTTGCCGTCCACCAGGTAGGCGATGTTGGCGACGAGGGGAACCTGCGGGTGGATCAGCGCATGCTGTCCGCCGAAGCTGCGGACGTTGAAGCCGGCCGCGTCAAAACTGGAACCGGGTTCGACCGCATGGATCCGGGCTGCAGCCTGCGGCGCCTCCTCCCGCAGATGGGCAGCCACGCCGGCCGGCGCGAAGACCGCCAGGACGTCCGAGCCGCGCAGTGCCTTGACCATGGCCGGCACATCCACATGATCGCCGTGCTCGTGGGTGATGAGCACGGCCTGCGCCCCGGCCAGGGCTTCTGCCGTCTCGGAGAATGTTCCCGGATCCAGCACCAGCACGCGGCCGTCCTGCTCAAGCCGGACGCACGAGTGGGTGTATTTTGTCAGCTTCATAGCGCCAGCCTAGGGTCCGGCCCCAAACCTGTCCAAGGCACGTCTGGCGGCGCGCTCCCGGCTGGTAATCTTGATGATTGCCACCGTCCCTCAGGGAAGCGAGTACCTTCATGCCGTTCGGCACCAAAGCTGACGCGACGCCGTCGAACGCTGCATCCGGCGCAGGCACTGTCAGTGTGCCCGGCAAGGAGCAGCGCGTCACCAAACAGCGTGTAGCGGTCAGCGCTGCCCTTGACGAGCTGGATGACTTCGTCAGCACACAGGAGCTCTACCGCATCCTGCAGAACAAGGGCGTCTCAGTTTCCCTGGCAACGGCATACCGGATCCTGCAGTCCCTCGCCGACGACGGCCTCGTGGACGTGCTGCGCAACGGCGAGGGCGAAGCCGTATATCGGCGCTGCGCCGTGACCGGACACCACCACCATCTGCTGTGCCGCAACTGCGGGAAGGCCGTGGAAGTAGAGGCTCCGGCGGTGGAAACCTGGGCGGCCCGGATCGCCACCGAACACGGCTACACAGAGGTGGCTCACACCGTGGAGATCTTCGGCCTATGCCCGGACTGCACAGCCCTCAGGGACGCCGGCAAGCTCTGACAGCCTACGCCGCCGCAACTGACGCATCCCGTTTGACCGTGTCAGCGGGCGTGCAGCAGCCGGCCGTTGATGCCTTTCTTGGCCCGGACGCTGCCGACGATGCGGCATACCACGTAGATCAGGAATGACAGCGTGGTGACATAGGGGCTGATGGGGATCCGCCCACCCAGGGCCAGCAGGATTCCGCCCACCGTGGCCGTGACGGCGAAAACAACGCTGAGCGCCACCACCGCCACGGGAGCGGACGTCACGCGAAGTGCGGCCGCTGCCGGGGTGATCAGCAATGCGAGCACCAGGAGCGCCCCCACCACCTGGATGGACAGCGCTACGCTGACTCCCAGCAGGACCATAAAGATCAGCGCGAGCGTCCGCACGGGCACCCCGCGGGCTTCGGCCAGTTCGGGATCAACGCTGGCAAAGTTCAGCGGACGCCAGATGGCTGCCAGGGCCGCGATGACCAGCACGGCGGCGCCGGCGAGGACCTGGAGCTGGACGGTGTCCACGGAGACGATCTGCCCCGTGAGCAGCCCGAATTTGTTGGCGGCACGGCCTTCGTAGAGCGACAGGAAAAGGATGCCGAGCCCCAGTCCGAAGGGCATGATCACCCCAATGATGGAGTTTTTGTCCCTGGCCCGGACCCCCATCAGGCCCAGGAGCAGCGCGGCCGCCACCGAGCCGATCAGCGAGCCGAAGACGATGTCAGCGCCGATCAGAAGTGCAAAGGCCGCCCCGGCGAAAGAGAGCTCGGAAATGCCGTGGACGGCGAAGGCCAAGTCCCGTTTCATCACGAAGGTGCCCACCAGCCCGCCCAGCAGGCCCAGCACAGCCCCGGCCCAGATCGAGTTCTGGACCAGCACCAGCAGCTCGCCGTAGTTCTCGAAACTGAAGATCGCTCCGATGATGCTGTCCGCATCCATCAGGCCACCTCCCCCACCGTTGCGTGGACATCGGCATGGTGGTGCGTGGTCGCGTCAGGCAGGCCGACGACGACGATGCGCCCGTTCGCGTGGATGACTTCCACGTGGCTGCCGTAGAGCTCGGACAGGACCGCGGTGGTCATGACATCTTCCGGGGTCCCCACCCTGAAGCGCCCGCCGGCCAGGTACAGCACGCGGTCAACGTAATCGATGATGGGGTTGATTTCGTGGGTGACAAAAACCACCGCGCTGTTCTGGGCGTGGCACTGCTTGTTGATCAGCGCGCTGACGGCCTGCTGGTGGTGCAGGTCCAGGGACAGCAGCGGTTCGTCGCAGAGGAGGACCCTGGGGTCCGTGGCGAGCGCCTGGGCCACCCGGAGGCGCTGCTGCTCGCCGCCGGAGAGCTGGCCAACCGGGACTTTGGCGTAGTCACTGGCGCCCACCAGTTCCAGAAGCTCATCGATCCTCTGGTTTGCGCGGGACATGCCCAGCCGCAGCCCCCAGCGGTGGCCGTCCACGCCGAGCCCCACCAGGTCCCGGGCACGCATGGGCGTGTCCGGAGCAAAGGATTTCTGCTGCGGAATGTAGCCGATCAGCTTGCTGCCCCGCTCCACGGGACGGTCGCCCAAAGTGGCCCGGCCGGACTGCAGTTCCTGAAGGCCCAGGAGAACTTTAAGGAAGCTGGTCTTTCCGCTGCCGTTGGGTCCCAGGACGGCGAAGAACTCACCGGGCCTGATGTCCAGGTCGAGATCCTCCCAGAGCAAGCGTTTGCCGAACTGCAGGGACGCCCCGCGGAGGCTGACCACCGGTTTCAACTATTTTTCTCCAAAACTTTGCTGACGTTGTCAACATTGTCCGTCATCCACTGCAGGTACGTCTTGCCTTCGGGCAGGGTTTCGCTGAAGTCAATGACTGGAACGCCGGCCGATTCGGCTGCCTTTTTCAGCGCCTGCGTCTGCGGTCCCTCTGTCTGGGCGTTGTAGGCGAGGAATCTGATGTCCTTGGATCCGGCCAGGTCCGTGGCGGCCTTCAGCACGGCTGGCGGAACGTCCGAACCTTCCTC
The DNA here is from genome assembly GCF_001428335.1 of Arthrobacter sp. Soil762. Taxonomy (GTDB): domain Bacteria; phylum Actinomycetota; class Actinomycetes; order Actinomycetales; family Micrococcaceae; genus Arthrobacter. The sequence continues at coordinate 36,321 of NZ_LMSG01000008.1, read as the reverse complement.
GATCGCGGCCGTGTAGTCGGCCGGAGTCAAGTTCTCCAGCCCTGCCGCCTCAAGCAGGTACAGCGGGACGGGCTCGGTCACGGCCACGGCTGTGCCTGCTCCGCTGGCCTTCAGTGCGGCGAGTTTGCTGGCCAGGGCGTCCACCTCGGCCTTGAAGGTTGCGGCATTGGAGGTGAACAGGGCGGCTGAGTCCGGTTCGAGTTCACCCAGTTTGGCCGCCAAGGCATCAGCGAGCTTGCCCATGGCATCCAGGCTGTACCAGGCGTGTTCGTTGAACTCCCCGTGCGCGTGCGCGTCGGCTGACTCGCTCGCCGACGACGACGACGACGACGACGAATCAGCGTGGGCTTCCTCCGGCGCCAGGCCGCCTGCCTCCACGGCAGTGACGATATTGGCATGCGCGACATTGCTGTCATCGGCCATCTTGTGGAGGAAGGCGTCGTAGCCGCCGCCGTTCTCGATCACCAATTCCGCTTTGGACACCAGCAGCCGGTCCTGCGCGGTGGCCTCGTACGAATGCGGGTCCTGGCTCGTCTTGGTGATGATGGAGGTGACGTTGACCTTGTCCCCGCCGATGATCGCGGCGATGTCCCCGTACACGTTGGTGGACGCCACCACCTCGACGACGCCGGCGGATGACTCCGGGCCGGACGTCGCCGACGGTGCACCGCCCCCGGAGCCGCAGGCGGTGAGCAGCAGGCTCACGCCGGCGAGGGCTGCGAGGGACGTTCGGATGGCAGCGGGGTGGCGCACGGAAAACCTCAGTTCAGTACAGGGGTGGACTTTTGCGTCTCCAAAAAGCTTACCCCTAAATGTGAATGATTCCTATTTAGGATAGCCGTGCCGGTCCCTTGCGGACCCTGGCGGGCTCAGTCACCGTTCGGCTCGCCCAGCCTCCTGATGCCGGTGGCCTGCGTGGCGTCCCGGATCTCTCCCACCAGCTGCTCGATCACGTCTTCCAGGAACAGGACCCCATGGGTCTGCCCGTCCGCGCCGATCACGCGGGCCAGGTGTGAGCCCGTGCGCTGCATGACGGACATGGCCGTTTCAACTTCGTCGTCCAGCGCAAGGTTGGCCAGCGAGCGGATCCTGCTCTCGGCGATGGGGTGCTGGTAGTCCGACTCGGGAATGGACAGCACATCCTTCACGTGGAGGTACCCGGACAGCATGCCGTCATCGTCCAGCATCGGGAACCTCGAAAAACCGGTCCTGCTGACGGCTTTTTCAAACTCCACCGGCGTGGTGGCCGCCTTCAGCATGACCAGGTCGTCCAGCGGAACCATGATGTCCGAGGCCGTGTATTCGGAAAATTCCAGGGCGCCGGTGATCAGGCCCGCGTCATCATCCACCAGCCCGTGACGGGTGGATTCCTGCACGATCGACTGGACTTCTTCGAGCGTAAAGGACGAATTCACCTCATCCTTGGGCTCAATCCGCAGGAGCTTGAGGATGTGGTTGGCGGACCAGTTCAGCGCGACGATGGCCGGGTTGACCAGCTTCGCAACGAACATCAGCGGCGGCGCCAGAAGCAAGGCAGCCTTGTCCGCCACCGATACCGAGATGTTCTTCGGCACCATCTCGCCGAACGTCACGTGGAGGAAGGTCACCACCATCAGGGCAATGGCGAACGCTGCGACGTCGGCAACTTCCACCGGCAGCCCGACAGCTTCCAGGGGAGCCGCCATCAGGTGGTGGATGGCCGGTTCGGCCACCTGCAGGATCAGCAGCGAGCACACGGTGATGCCCAACTGCGCACAGGCCAGCATCAATGAGACGTTTTCCATGGCGCGCAACGTGGTCTGTGCCCGCTTGGAACCGGCCTCGGCGAGGGGTTCGATCTGGCTGCGCCTGGCCGACATCACGGCGAACTCGGCGCCGACAAAAAACGCGTTACCCAGCAGGAGGACAACCAGCCAGGCAATTCCGGCCCAGTCACTCATCGTTCACTCCCGTCTTCCGGAGCAGGCTCCGCTTCAGGCGCCGCCGGATGGAAGGAGATCCGCTCGATCCTTCGGCCATCCATCCTGGTCACGCTCAGCGTGCCTCCGCCTACGTCGACGGTGTCCCCCACTGCGGCGATCCGACCCAGTTCACTCATGACGTACCCGCCCACGGTTTCGTAGGCGGCTTCGTCCGGAACGGTCAGCCCCGGGATCTGTTCGGAAAGCTCGTCGGGGCGCAGCAGCCCGGGGAAGTACCAGTCCCCGGAGGCGCTCTGGAGCAGTCCCGGGCGTACCTTGTCGTGCTCGTCGGACACTTCACCGACGATTTCCTCCACCAGGTCCTCAAGGGTGGCGATGCCTGCGGTTCCACCGTATTCGTCCAGGACAATGGCGAGCTGGAGGTTTCCCTCGCGCAGTTCGGCCAGGAGGGCATCCAGGTGGATGGTTTCCGGCACGCGGAGGACATCGGTCATGATGGCTCCGGCCTCCAGGTTGGCCCGCCGGTCCCACGGCACGGCAACGGCCTTCTTGACGTGGACCAGGCCCTTGATGTCGTCGGAGGACTCCCCGATGACGGGGAAGCGGGAGTAGCCGGTGCGCCGGGCTGCGTCCAGGATGTCCGAGACAGGCTGGTCGGCGTCGATGGTTTCCATCCGGATCCGGGGCGTCATAACGTCGGCGGCCGTCCGGGCCGAGAAGTTCAGTGTGCGGGCCACAAAGTTGGCCGTCCCGGCGTCCAGCGTTCCCATGGCAGCGGAGCGCCGCACCAGGGATGCGAGCTCGGCCGGCGTCCGGGCACCGGAAATCTCTTCCTTGGCCTCCAGGCCAAAGACGTTCAGTACCTTGTTCGAAAAGCCGTTGAGCACCACGATGGCGGGTTTGAAGATGGCGGTAAAGACCAGCTGCGGCCGGGCCAGCGCCTTGCCCACTTGGAAGGACAGCGCAATGGCCATGTTCTTGGGCACCAGTTCGCCAAGCAGCATGGACAGCAGCGTGGCCAGCGCCATGGCAATGACCAGGGAAACGGATGCCGCCGCCACTTCGGGAATTCCGACGGCGGCCAACGGGCCTTCGAGAAGCTGCCCTACTGACGGTTCCATCACGTAGCCGGTCAAAAGGGTGGTGAGGGTGATGCCGAGCTGGCAGCTGGAGAGCTGGGTTGAGAGGGATTTCAGGCACTTGAGCAGCGGCACGGCACCGGTGTCACCGTTATCGATGGCACGTTGGACCGTGGCCTGGTCAAGGGCAATCAGGGAAAATTCGACGGCGACGAAAAAGCCGGTGCCGGCGATCAGCAGGAGGCCTGCCGCGAGGAGCAACCACTCCATTCAGCATCCCGCCCGAAAACCGGGAGAATTTGTGTGAAGCCGGGGGAAACGGACCGGCGGAGGATGATCGGCCGAAGCCGACGCTGTTTCCATAGGGGCTCCGCCGGGGTGGGCTGACGGAGAATGATGGGCGCGTGTTCGGGGTTTGCCGGCTCTGCGGGTGGACTGCGCGGTGCTGTACTTCATGCTCCGCTGACAGCCCCCAGGCCGGCACCTAGATTTACTGTCCATAAGAATTTCAGTCTACAGGAGCAGATTGCGCCTTTCGGATGGCCGCACTGAGGTCACGGCGCACCCGCGCCGGGACGGTTTCCGGACGCCACAATCCGTGATCTCCGCGTCATCGCCATGATTTGGGTCACCGTTATTGGCAGTTAACACAGAATGCTCATTAGACTGGCAACGGTCCGGGTTCAGGACGCAGAGACTGGTTCGAATGTTGTGCTGCGGCACCGTGGCGGCCAGAGAGAAATCAAACTCATGGAAGAGGCGTATTTCAAGTGCCAGAGCAGCCTAGCCACCGTCTACCAGAGGAATTTGGCGGAAACGAGTGGCTCGTTGACGAACTGTACGAGCAGTATCAGAAAGACAAGAACACGGTGGATACCAAGTGGTGGCCCCTTTTCGAGTCCTTCGATTCAGGCAGCGGTTCTTCTTCCAACGGAAGCACGGCGGTAGCCGTGGCCCACCCAGCAACCCGCGAAATGCCGGCTGTACCGCCGGCGCCTCCGGCTTCTGCAACTGCTGCACCGGCAACGTCGCCGGCCGCACAGCCCGCCGCACCGGCCACCGCCCCCGCGGCGGCAAAGAAAGCTCCCGCTACGGTCGCCCGCGATGGCGCGAAGAAGACCGAGCCCGGAACCGGCGCCCAGCCGATTCCCGCCCAGCTTCCCAAGAACGTCAAGGCACCCACGGCTCCGGAAGAGGACGTGGTCTCCGTTCTTCGAGGCCCGGCCAAGGCCATCGCCACCAACATGGTCACCAGCCTTGAGGTCCCTACGGCCACCAGCGTCCGGGCTATTCCGGCCAAGCTGTTGATCGATAACCGCGTGGTCATCAACTCCAACCTGGCCCGTGCACGCGGCGGCAAGGTGTCCTTCACGCACCTCATCGGCTACGCCGTGATCCGGGCACTCGCCCAGTTCCCCTCGATGAACGTCTACTACGACGAAATTGACGGCAAGCCCAGCGCTGTCCAGCCGGCCCACGTCAACTTCGGCATCGCCATTGACATGCCCAAGCCGGACGGCACCCGCCTGCTCATGGTGCCCAACATCAAGAAGGCGGAGACCCTCAACTTCTCCGAGTTCTGGCACACCTATGAAGATCTGATCAAGCGTGCCCGCGCCGGCAAGCTGACCGCTGATGACCACTCCGGCACCACGGTGTCCCTGACAAACCCTGGCGGCATCGGCACTGTTCACTCCGTGCCGCGTCTGTCCAAGGGGCAGGCTGCCATCATCGGCGTCGGCGCGCTGGACTACCCGGCCGAGTTCCAGGGCGCCAGCGAAAAGATCATTGCGCAGAACGCCATCAGCAAGGTCCTCACGCTGACGTCCACCTATGACCACCGCGTCATCCAGGGAGCCGGCAGCGGCGAGTTCCTGAAGCTTGTGCACCAGCTGCTGCTCGGTGCCCAGAACTTCTACGACGAAATCTTCGAGTCCCTCCGCATCCCGTACGAGCCCGTTCGCTGGAGCCCGGACCTGCAGGTGGACCCTGCCGACGAGATCAACAAGGTTGCCCGGATCCAGCAGCTGATCCACTCCTACCGTGTGCGCGGCCACCTGATGGCTGACACCGATCCCCTGGAGTACGTCCAGCGCAAGCACCCGGACCTTGACGTCCTCACCTATGGGCTGACCCTCTGGGACCTGGACCGACAGTGGCCCACCGGCGGCTTCGGCGGCGCGCCGATGCTCAAGTTCCGCGACATCCTCGGTGTCCTCCGTGACGCCTACTGCCGCACCACGGGCATCGAATACATGCACATCCAGGAGCCCGAGGAACGCAAGTGGTTCCAGGACCAGCTGGAGCACCCCTACTCGAAGCCGAGCCGCGAAGAGCAGCTGCGCATCGTGTCACGCCTCAACGCGGCCGAAGCGTTTGAAACCTTCCTGCAGACCAAGTTCGTCGGCCAGAAGCGCTTCTCCCTGGAAGGCGGCGAATCCCTGATTCCGCTGCTGGACGCCATCATTTCCGATGCCGCCGACGACGGACTGGACGAGGTTGCAATCGGCATGGCCCACCGCGGCCGCCTGAACGTCCTCACCAACATCGCCGGCAAGACCTACGCCCAGGTGTTCCGCGAATTCGAAGGCACCCAGGATCCCCGCTCCGTGCAGGGCTCCGGCGACGTGAAGTACCACCTCGGCACCGAAGGCACGTTCACCTCGGAAAGCGGCAACGAGACCAAGGTCTATCTCGCCGCCAACCCGTCCCACCTCGAAGCCGTGGACTCGGTGCTCGAAGGCATCGTCCGCGCCAAGCAGGACCGCCTGGACCAGGGCGAGGCCTTCCCGGTCCTGCCCCTGATGGTCCACGGCGACGCTGCGTTCGCAGGCCAGGGCGTGGTTGCCGAGACACTGAACCTGTCCCAGCTCCGCGGCTACCGGACCGGCGGCACCATCCACGTGGTGGTCAACAACCAGGTGGGCTTCACCACGGCTCCGTCGTCGTCGCGATCGTCCACGTACTCCACGGACGTCGCCAAGATGATCCAGGCACCGGTGTTCCACGTGAACGGTGACGATCCCGAGGCAGTGGTGCGCATCGCCCAGCTCGCCTACGCGTTCCGCCAGCGGTTCCACAAGGACGTTGTGATCGATATGGTGTGCTACCGCCGCCGTGGCCACAACGAGGGTGACGACCCCTCGATGACCCAGCCCATGATGTACAACCTGATCGAAGCCAAGCGCTCCGTCCGCAAGCTGTACACCGAGGCACTCATCGGCCGTGGCGACATCACCGAGGAAGAAGCGGAGCAGCTGCTCCGCGACTACCAGGAACGGCTGGAGCGGGTCTTCGCCGAAACACACGCGGCCCAGACCTCGCCTATCCCGATCATCACCGCGGACTCCGCCGCCGTCTCCGACATTGAGCGTCCCATCGCCCAGCAGGCTGACTTCGGCACCAACGCCCCGGCGTCCACTGCCATTTCGCCGGAGACCCTGGCACACATCGGCAAGGCCCACGTCCAGATCCCCGAGGGCTTCACCGTCCACGCCAAGCTCAAGCAGCTCCTCGAAAAGCGCGAGCAGATGTCCCGCGAAGGCGGCATCGACTGGGGCTTCGGCGAGATCGCGGCCTTCGGTTCCCTGATCATGGAAGGCGTTCCCGTCCGGCTTGCCGGCCAGGACTCGCGCCGCGGCACGTTTGTGCAGCGCCACGCAGTGTTCCACGACCGCGCCAACGGCGGCGAGTGGCTGCCCCTGGGCCACCTCTCGGATGACCAGGCGAAGCTGTGGATCTACGACTCCCTGCTGTCCGAATACGCGGCCATGGGCTTCGAATACGGCTACTCGGTGGAACGCCCGGATGCCCTGGTGCTGTGGGAAGCGCAGTTCGGTGACTTCGTCAACGGCGCGCAGACCATCATCGATGAGTTCATCTCCTCGGCCGAGCAGAAGTGGGGCCAGCGCTCCTCCCTGGTCCTGATGCTGCCGCACGGTTACGAAGGCCAGGGCCCGGACCACTCGTCGGCACGCATCGAACGCTTCCTGCTGATGTGCGCCGAAGAGAACATGATCGTCGCCAACCCCACCACGGCGGCATCACACTTCCACCTGCTGCGCCGCCAGGCGTACAGCCGGCCGCGGAAGCCGCTGATCATCTTCACGCCGAAGCAGCTGCTGCGCCTCAAGGCAGCCGCGTCGTCCGTCGAGGACTTCACCACCGGCGCCTTCCGCCCCGTCATCGGTGACCACGAGCAGCTGGCGGCAGACGCCGTCGAACGCGTACTGCTGGTCTCCGGCCGCCTGTACTACGATCTCCTGTCCACCCGGCAGAAGACCGGCGACAAGACCACCGCGATTGTCCGCGTGGAGCAGCTCTACCCGCTGCCACACGAGGAAATCGCAGCGGAACTGGCCAAGTACCCGAACGCGGAGGTTGTCTGGGCACAGGACGAGCCCGCCAACCAGGGACCGTGGCCGTTTATGGGCCTGAACCTCCCGGATGCGCTGGACCGGCGCGTCCGCCTGGTGTCGCGTCCCGCATCGGCGTCCACGGCGGCCGGCTCCATGAAGCGACACGCAGCTGAGCAGGATTCACTGCTGAAGCAGGCATTTGCACGGAAGTAGTCCCAGTGGCTGCCCGGCCGGACGTCGAAATACCAGACTCCGGCCGGGCAGTTCTGTTTAATGAAGATGGATCATAGCCACGCCGATTGGCCTGAATCGGCACGGACGTAAAGAGGGACTTGTGGAAGACAGGAAGCTGCGGATCGCAGCTGTTGGAGATGAACTGCTGGCCGGGCTGGGCGATCCCAGGGCCCTCGGCTGGCTGGGCCGCGTGTTGGCCCGCACTCCGCAAGACGGCATGGTCATGGAAGCGTATGCCCTCCCCTGTCCCCAGGAAGGAACGGAGGGGCTGGCTGCCCGCTGGCAGGAGGAGGCGGCGCGGCGGTTCGGCGACCAGCACGAGAACCGCCTGGTCATCGGCCTCTCGGGCCGGGACATCGAGTTCGGCCTTTCCACCGCCCGGAGCCGCCTGAACCTGGCCAACATCCTGGATACGGCCACGCAGAACCGGATCGAGGTGTTTGTGGTGGGCCCTCCGCCCACGCTGGACCCGGTACAGAACCGCCGGCTCGCCGATCTGAACACAGCCTTCGCTGACGTCACCACCAGGCGCAAGCACCTCTATGTGGACACGTTCTCCCCGCTGCTGAACCACGAACAGTGGCGCCAGGACCTTGCGGCCAACACCGGCACGCCCGGGCAGGCTGGCTATGGCCTGATGGCCTGGCTGGTCCTCCACCGTGGCTGGTTCCAATGGCTGGGCATGGACGCCCCCGAGTAGGCTTCCCCAACCCCTTCCAGTCGCGATATATCTTGACTGCTCCCGGTGGTCCGTTATAACTTGGACTATCAGTCACGATATATCGCGGTTTTGGAGGATTTCATGACAGAGGACAGCTGGACCGTCACCGGTCCGCAAACCATCGACGTTGACCACGTCAGGTCTCTAAAGTTGGGCATGGTCCGCGGCCGGTTCGACGTCGTCACCCACTCCGACGCCGTCGCACGCGTGGAGATCAACGACGTCCAGGGCGATCCCGTGTCGGTGACACTGACAGACGGCCGGCTCGAGGTCCGCCATCAGCTGCACGGCCCCCAGGGCTGGTTCAAGAACCTGATGGGCACCGTCAACCACAACAGCAACAACTCAGCGGTTATCAGTATTGCCCTGCCGGCCGGCGTCGACGTGGAAGCCGGTACGGTCAGCGGCGATGGCCTCGTCTCCGGAATCAGCGGACACACCCGGCTCAATACCGTCTCAGGTTCCGTAATGGCGGACGGAACGTCCGGGGAACTTCACGTCAACACCGTCAGCGGCGAGGTCATCGCGCGAAATCACGACGGCGTCCTGACCGCCAAGAGCGTCTCCGGCGAGGTCACCGCATCCGGCCGGTTCAGCAACATCCGGGCTCACACGGTCAGCGGCGACATGAGTTTTGACTTGCTCGGCTTTACCCACGACTTCGGTGCCAATTCAGTCTCCGGCGACCTCACCATCAGGCTGCCGCACGACGTCGGGGTGGACATCGTGGCGAAATCTGCCAGCGGCGTTGTGGTGATTGATGACCAGCAGTACTCGCAGCCCGGCGGCAAGGTGGAAACCATTGCCGGACCGGACGGCAAGCTGATGCTGGTCCGGACCAACTCCGTGTCCGGAAAAACGTCCATCTTCCATGGCCAGCCGGCCCGCCATGACGACGCAAGTAGCCCGGAAGCGGGGCACTGATGCCTCCGGTGTTCGCCCATGGTGCGCTCCGGCTGTACTTGCTCGCGTTGCTGGAGTCGGGGCCCAAACACGGCTATGAACTGATCAAAGCCCTCAGCGAACGGTTCGGCGGCACCTACTCCCCCAGCGCGGGAACCATCTATCCCCGGCTTGGGAAGCTGGAGGAAGAAGGGCTCGTCGCCACTGAATCAGAAGGCCGCCGCACCAACTACCGCATCACGGCGGCGGGGCTTGCCGAACTCAACAAGCGCCGGGAGGAACTCGCCGGAGTCGAAAACGACATTTCGGCGTCCGTCCGCCGGCTGGCGGACAACCTGCGGGCGGATATCCGCGCCAACATGCGCGGGTTGCGGGCAGACCTGGCGGCCACGGCCGAGGCGGCCCGTTCCACGGCACGCGCCGCCGATTTCAGGAAAGCAGGCCGCCAGTCTTCGGAAGGGTTCCGGGAGCTGAAGGAAGCGGAGATGCTGCTGCAGGCGTTCCGGGACGACCTGCGCGTGGAACTGCGGCTGCAGGCCACCCGGCAACCGCTCAGCGCCGTCACGCTGGAAACTGTCAGGACCGTGCTGGATCAGGCGCGCATCTCCATCCGGAACTCACTGCCCGGCTGAGCCGCCCGGCTGAGCCGACGGACTGCGCCGCCGGATCGGTGTTGCCCCCGGTCACAGCCCGTTTCGGTTTCGCGGCGTGTCCCATGGTGTGGGAGACTTGAGGGCAGCTCTTTTGAGTACCAACATTTAAGGAGGCCAGCTATGAGCAAGCGTGCACGTAAACGTCGTGACCGTAAGCGTGGCGGCGCGAACCACGGGAAGCGCCCCAACGCCTAAGCTAAAGCTTGGAAAACGGTTTAAGCGAAGGACCCCGGAAGCCAGACGGCTTCCGGGGTCCTTCGTCTTTACGATGGTCTTTGCGCCTGGAGTAATGCTGGCGGGCATCCCCTCAGTTACGCATCCCCGCCGTCAGTCGTCCACGCGGCCACGTGTACTTCCTGGCGGGTATCGCTTGCGTCAGGCGTCCACCGGGCGGATCGCGTGGATCCGGTCCAGGATGGCGTTCTTCAGGTTCTCCGGAGCGGCCTCGGTGCACGAGCGCTTCACCATGGTGCGGATCACACACTCCAGGTCGTACTCCTCCGTGCACTCAGGGCACTCATCAAGGTGGGTCTTGATTTCCGTGATGTCCTCGCGGGTCAATGCCCCGTCGAGGTATTCGTAGATGCGTTGCATCCGGGCGTCATCGCAGTCGCCCAATCCCTGGCAGTCGCTCATTTCCTGTTCTCCTGTTTTGTGGTCGCGGCCGTGTCCTGTGATTCGACGGCGCCTTTGAATCCTCGTTCGGCGGCATAGTCCGCCAGCATGTCCCGCAACATTTTCCGGCCGCGGTGGAGCCGGGACATCACCGTCCCGATGGGCGTGTTCATGATGTCTGAGATTTCCTTGTACGCGAAGCCTTCGACGTCGGCGAAGTACACGGCCAGCCGGAACTCTTCGGGGATGGCCTGGAGCGCCCGTTTGACGTCCGAGTCCGGCAGGTGGTCCAGCGCCTCAGCCTCGGCCGAGCGCAGGCCACGGGACGTGTGCGACTCCGCCCTGGCCAGCTGCCAGTCCTCGATGGTGTCCGAGTTCGACTGCAGCGGTTCGCGCTGCCGCTTGCGGTAGAGGTTGATGTACGTGTTGGTCAGGATCCGGTACAGCCACGCCTTGAGGTTGGTACCGGGCTTGTATTGGTGGAACGCTGAGAAAGCCTTGGTGTAGGCCTCCTGGACCAGGTCTTCCGCATCCGCGGGGTTCCTGGCCATCCGCATGGCGGCCGAGTAGAGCTGGTCCACGTACTGCATGGCATCACGCTCAAAACGGACCCGGCGTTCTTCCGCTGATTCGGTGGCCACATCCACGGGTTGCTCAGCGGGCGCAGGCGCGGCAGGCACCGTCTCAGCGGGCACAGGTACATCCCCTGCAGGCTGCGCGTCGCTGCCTGCCGGCGCATCGCTGCCAGGATTGGCGTCGCTGCTTGTTTTGGCTTCGCGTTCGGAGGCCTCATACATGGCCTCGAGGGCCGGATCCAGGGTGCTCATTGCGTTCAAGTCTACTGTGACGGCCTTGGAACGCGGCGATCCGTACTCCGGAGAATCGGATTCCAGAGTCTGCAGTGCTACGGGTCCGGCGGGCTCCGTCCCGTCCTTCAGTAACCTCAAGGGCAACTCCAGTCTGTGTCAGGCCATGGTGTTCCAGGCAAATACCTGCCGGGCAATCCATGATGAGTCAAATCGTCCGGTGTTCGGACCCGCAAACCATAACCGCTGGCGGCAGGCAAATATTCCCCAAAAGTGCAAGACTAGAACGGACTCCGCCGCATTCGGTGCGGTTCGTCCAGCCAGGAGGAAACCCATGTCCTTTGTCCGTACTCTCGCCCGCCCCATGCTGGCTTCCAGTTTCGTCGTCGCCGGACTGGACAAGCTGAAGAACGCCGATGACACCGCCACCCAGCTCTCGCCGCTCCTGCAGAAGGCAGCCGCGTCGCTGCCCTTCCAGGCCGACGAAAAGATGCTGGCACGCGTGATCGGCGGAACGCAGGTGGGTGCCGGCGTGCTGTTCGGCCTGGGCAAGTTCAGCCGCCTCTCGGCAACATTGCTGACCGTCATCTCGCTCCTGAACACCTTTGTGGAATGGCGCAGCGCAGACATCAGCACCAAGGAAGGCCGAGAAGCCCGCCGGAACCAGCTGCTCAAGAACATTTCCCTCAGCGGCGGCGCCTTGCTGGCCTCGGTGGACACCGCCGGCAAGCCGGGCCTGGCCTGGCGTGCCGAGCACCTCGCCGCGGACGCCCGGAAGAGCGCCGCCGGCGCCCGCAAGACCACCGGCCAAAAGCTTCACAAGGCAGACAAGGCCGTGCGCCGCGCCGTCGAACACGCAACGGGGGCGTAAGGACGGATGACCGGTTCCACCCCGCCCGCAGCCACGCACTCCCACAGCTCCACCGACACCGTTCCGCACTGGCCGGCACCTTTCGCCAGCAGGCCCATCAACGCCACCGTCACGGTGCCCGGTTCAAAGTCCCTGACCAACAGGTTCCTGGTCCTGGCCGCGCTGGCTGACGGGCCGTCCCGCCTCCGTGCCCCCCTGCATTCCCGGGACTCCGCCCTGATGATTGAGGCCCTCCGCCAGCTGGGGGCCACCATCACGGAGGTGCCCGGCGACGGCGCCTTCGGGCCGGACCTTGAGGTCACGCCCCTGAGCCAGGAGGCGCCGTCGTCGAAGACGCACATCGATTGCGGCCTCGCCGGAACAGTGATGCGCTTTGTTCCGCCGCTGGCGGCGCTGCGCAACGGCGTGAGCGTGTTCGACGGCGACCCTCACGCCCGGAAGCGCCCCATGGGCACCATCATCGAGGCCCTGAAGGCCCTCGGGGTGGCCCTGACCGCGGACGACGGCGGGACCCCCTCGTCGCTGCCGTTCACCGTTGCGGGCACCGGGGAAGTCCGGGGCGGCCACCTGGTGATCGACGCCAGCGCGTCATCCCAGTTCGTCTCGGCCCTCCTGCTGGTGGGCGCCCGGTTTACCGACGGACTCCACCTGGAGCACGTGGGCAAGCCGGTGCCGAGCCTGGACCACATCAACATGACCGTTGCCGTGCTCCGCGGCGTGGGAGTGTCAGTTGACGATTCCGTGCCGAACCACTGGGTGGTGGCACCCGGTCCCATCAGCGCCTTTGACCAGCGCATCGAGCAGGACCTTTCCAACGCCGGCCCGTTCCTGGCCGCCGCGCTGGCCTCCGGCGGCACCGTCCGGATCCCGGACTGGCCCACCGGCACCACCCAGGTGGGAGACCTCTGGCGCAGCATCCTGGCGGACATGGGCGCGGACGTCAGCCTGGCTGACGGCGTCCTGACCGTCACCGGCGGCCCAGAGATCAAGGGTGCCGATTTTGACGAAACCAGCGAGCTCGCCCCCACCGTGGCGGCCCTCTGCGCCCTGGCCAGCGGTCCTTCACGGCTGACCGGCATCGCGCACCTGCGCGGCCACGAAACGGACCGGCTGGCCGCGCTTGTCACCGAAATCAACCGCCTCGGTGGCGACGCCGAGGAAACCAGCGACGGCCTGGTGATCCGCCCGGCAAAGCTGCACGCCGGCGTCGTCCACAGCTACGCGGACCACCGGATGGCCACCGCCGGCGCCATCCTCGGCCTCGCCGTCCCGGGCATCGAGGTCCAGGACATCGCCACCACGGCCAAGACCATGCCGGAATTCCCTCAGATGTGGGCCGCCATGCTGGCCCAGGGCGCGGTTACCAATGACGCCACGGAAGGTCCCGCTGGTGGCACGCAGCACTGATTCCTGGGACGAGTCCGATGTCCGGATCCGGCCCAGCAAAAAAGGCTCCCGGCCGCGCACCAAGGACCGCCCCAGCCACGACGACGCCGTCACGGGCCGCATCATCACCGTGGACCGCGGCCGGTACACCGCCGTCGTCGGTGAGGACTCGGGCGACGAACGGATCATCATCGCAGCGAGGGCCCGCGAACTGCGCCGCTCCCCCGTGGTGGCCGGCGATTTCGTCTCCCTTGTAGGCGATGTCTCCGGGGAGCCCGACACCCTGGCACGGCTGGTCCGGATCCAGGACCGCAGGACCCTGCTGCGCCGCAGCGCCGATGACACTGATCCGATCGAGCGTGCGGTGGTGGCCAACGCCGATCAGCTGGTGGTGGTAGTTGCCGCCGCAAACCCGGAGCCGCGCACCGGGTTCATTGACCGCGCCCTGGTGGCCGCTTACGACGCCGGCATCGAGCCGTTGCTGCTCGTCACCAAGGCGGATGTCAAGGATCCCGCGGAACTGCTGTCCAACTATGAACACCTGGACTTCCCGGTGATCATCAGCCGCACGTCGGACTCCGAAGCCTCAGGCATCGATGCCCGCTCCGATGACGGCCTCTCGGCCCGCCTGGACAGTAACGCAGTGTCGCAGCTCCGCGCGTACCTCGAGGGCAAGGTCTCGGTGATGCTGGGTCATTCCGGCGTGGGCAAGTCCACCATGGTCAATGCGCTCACCGGGGCCGAACGGGCTACCGGCGGCGTGAACGCGGTGACGGGCCGCGGCCGCCACACGTCGTCGTCGGCCCTTGCCCTGAAGCTGACCGGAGCTCCCGCCGGCAGCTGGATCATCGACACCCCTGGCATCCGCTCCTTCGGGCTGGCCCACGTGGACCCGGACCGGATCCTGCGGTCCTTCCCAGACCTGGAGCCCGGCACGGATGCCTGCGAGCGAGGCTGCAAGCACAACACCGCGGCCGTCAACTGCGGAGTGGATGCCTGGGTGGTTGCCGGTCAAGCGGGCCCCACCGGCCCGGCCCGGCTCGCGTCACTGCGGCGGCTGCTGGGCACTGATCCCCGCCTGGTGGGCCAGGAAACCAAGGAACTGGGCAGCATAGGCTAGCGGTCTAAGGCCGACGTCCCCAACCCTACGGCCCTGAGACGGTAGTTTGTAACCATGATCCAACCCGCTTCGAGCTACAACGATGACCTGCGCCTTGCCCATGTGCTGGCCGATTCCGTGGATGACCAGACCATGAGCCGATTCAAGGCATTGGACCTCCGCATCGAGACCAAGCCGGATCTGACACCGGTCACGGACGCGGACAAGGCCGCGGAGGAAGCCATCCGCGGCCAGCTCTCCCGCTCGCGTCCGCGCGACGCCGTGCTGGGCGAGGAATTCGGCAGCTCCGGCCACGGCTCCCGCCGCTGGATCATTGATCCCATCGACGGCACCAAGAACTTTATCCGCGGCGTCCCGGTCTGGGCCACCCTGATCGCCCTCGTGGACGAAGGCGAACCCGTGGTGGGAGTGGTCAGCGCGCCCGCACTGGGCAAGCGCTGGTGGGCCGCCAAGGGTTCCGGCGCGTACATGGGCAAGTCCCTCGCCGCCGCAACGCGGCTCCGGGTCTCGGACGTCTCCAAACTTTCGGATGCCTCCCTGTCCTATTCCAGCCTGGGCGGCTGGAAGGAACGCGGCAACCTGGATGAATTCCTGGGCCTGACCGAGGACGTGTGGCGCACGCGCGCCTACGGTGATTTCTGGTCCTACTGCATGGTGGCCGAAGGGTCCGTGGACATCGCCTGCGAGCCGGAACTGAACCTGTACGACATGGCTGCCCTGGTGCCCATCGTCGTGGAAGCCGGCGGCCGCTTCACCTCCCTGGAGGGCGAGGACGGGCCATTCGGCGGCAACGCCCTGGCCACGAACTCCATCCTGCACTCAGAGGTCCTCAAACGGCTGAACCCGGATCTGGACGACCTCCTTTAGGTCATTTTTCGAATTATCGACGGCGGACGTCTCCTGATGGGGGCGTCCGCCGTCGTATCTTCGACAAATGTTCCTTTCCTCAAACGCACGTAACAAAGCCCTTAACATTGGGCCGGGCTTCCTTCTCGCCCCGGCGCATGTTCTACGCTCTTAACAGGTCACGAGTGCCAGCGCTAAACCCCGGTTTGCTGGCCGGCAACCCTCCATTCGCGGTGGGGTGCCCCGGGTGACGACCAGGCCGGTCCGGAACGGACACGGCAAGCGCGGATTCCCGTTACCGGGAGTCCTTTTAGAGTGAGGTCTCCGTGACAACTGCCACCGTCTCCCCCAACAGTGTTTCTCCCAACAACGCCGCCCCCGCCACCGCCGCTGTGCTGTTCACCGAGGCCGCCGCCAACGCCGGGCGCCCCCTTTCGGCCGTCACCGGCGCGGAAATCCAGGCACCGCTGATCCAGGGCGGCCATGTCCGCTACGCAAACCTGGACTACGGCGCATCCGCTCCTGCCCTCTCCGTGGTGTCCGCCTACCTCAACGAGATCCTGCCCTTCTACGCCAGCGTCCACCGCGGCGCCGGCTTTGCCTCGCAGATCAGCACCTCCGTCTATGAGAACGCCCGGAACATCGTGCGCGACTTTGTGGGCGGACGCCCGGACGACTCCGTCATCTTCACCCGGAACACCACCGACTCGCTGAACCTGCTGGCGGGCTGCCTGCCGGCGACGGACGGACGGCCCAACGGCGATGTCCTCTACCTGGACATCGAGCACCACGCCAACCTCCTGCCGTGGCAGGGCGTCCCGCACCGCAGCGTCGTCGCCGCGGACACCATCGTGGGGACCCTTGAGGTCCTCCGCGCCGAACTTGAGCAGGGCAACGTGAGCCTCCTCGCGGTTACGGGCGCCTCCAACGTCACGGGCGAGATCCTCCCAGTCAAGGCCTTGGCCGCACTCGCCCATGAGTACGGGGCGCGGATCGTGGTGGACGCCGCGCAGTTGGCGCCGCACCGGCGCATCAATATCAGCACCGACGACGTCGACTACCTCGCCTTCTCCGGCCACAAGCTCTACGCGCCCTTCGGCTCCGGGGTCCTGGTGGGCCGGACCGACTGGCTCGACGCCGGAACTCCCCACCTGGCCGGCGGCGGCGCCGTCCGCGAGGCCAGGCTCGACGGCGTCAGCTGGGCCACCGGTCCGGCCCGGCACGAGGGCGGCTCCCCCAACGTCCTCGGCGCGGCTACCCTGGCGCGCGCCACCCAGGTCATCGCGTCCCTGGACCACGACCGCTGGCACGCCCACGAAGCGGCCATCAGGTCATTCCTGGTGGACGGGCTCGGGAAGATCGACGGCGTCACTGTGCACCAGATCTTCTCGGATACGGACGCCGAGACGGGCACCATCGGCGTAGTGAACTTCTCCGTGGCAGGGTACGACGCCGGTCTCGTGGCCGCCTATCTGTCGGCCGAGCACGGCGTCGGCCTCCGGGACGGCCGGTTCTGCGCGCACCCGCTGCTTAAACGTCTCGGCCTTCCCTCCGGTTCATTGCGGGCCAGCTTCGGCGTGGGCTCCCGCCTGGAGGATGCCCAGCGGCTCCTTGCCGGCCTGGAGCAACTCCGCCGCACGGGGCTCGGCTGGGACTACGTGGTGGACGCGGGCCGTTGGGTCCCGGCCAACGACACCCGCATCTACCCGCACTGGGCTCCCAATACCCCGGGCACTGCCGGTGCGGCTCCGTGCCTTGACGACTGACTGACGCTTTCGTCCCCTGGCTCCTGACCTGACGGCTGCCCACCGGGCGCCGGCCCATGCGGTAAATTCGAAGGATACCGATGGGCACAGTTGAAGGAGACCGCACGTGGCACGGGATGGCCCCAGGCTTGAGCACGGACGCCGCCTGGAACTCGGACAGAGTTTCCAGGACGGCGGCGAACATTACCAGCGTGTACGCCCTGGTTACCCGGCCGAATCAGCGGACTGGCTGATCCCTGCCGGGGCCAGTGACGCTGTGGACGTGGGCGCCGGGACCGGCAAATTCACCGCCCTTCTCCTGGAACGAGGCTTGGCGGTTTCCGCCGTGGACCCGTCGCCGGACATGCTTGACCAGCTGCAGGCCCACTACCCTGCGGCCTTAGCGACCCAAGGGACGGCAGAGGCTACCGGCCTCGCGGACTCCTCATTCGACGTCGTGAGCGTTGCGCAGGCCTGGCATTGGTGCGATCCGCTGCCGGCGAGCACCGAACTGGCGCGGATCCTGCGTCCCGGCGGAACGCTGGGGCTGATCTGGAACCAGCTGGACACATCCGTGCCGTGGGTCCACCGGTTGTCCCGCATCATGCACGCGGGCGACGTCTACAAGCCCGGGTTCCGCCCGGTGGTGGGGCCGGAGTTTGAAGGCCTCGAGAGCCATGTGACGCGGTGGGAGGACAGCCTCAGCACGGCGGACATCATGGAGCTGACGAAGTCCCGCAGCTATTACCTGCGGGCCAGCGAAGCCACGCGCAGCAAAGTCCTGGCCAACCTGGACTGGTACCTTCACGAGCACTTGGGGCACGCCGTGGAAGAGGACATCAGCCTGCCGTACCTGACACTGACGTGGCGGGCCACGAAGGCGTGACGGGCGCGGACCACCGGGTAGGCTTGGAGGCGTGAAGACCAGCGCGCCCTCCTCCTCGATCGAGGACTACGTCAAGGTCATCTACGGCTTCACGGAGTGGCAGGACAAACCAATTACGTCCTCCCAGCTCGCGCAGCGCCTGGGGGTGGCCAATTCCTCGGTCTCGGAAATGGTCCGCAAGCTCAAGGACCAGGGCCTGGTGGACCATAAGCCGTACAGCGCTATCACCCTCACGGACTCCGGAGTCCGGCTTGCTCTGTCCATGGTGCGCCGGCACCGGCTTATTGAGACTTACCTCGTGCAGGAGCTCGGCTACAGCTGGGACGAAGTCCACGACGAAGCCGAATTGCTGGAGCATGCGGTGTCGGACACGTTTATCGAGCGCATGGCGGCGAAACTGGGCAACCCGCAACGCGACCCGCACGGCGACCCGATCCCCGCTGCGGACGGCACGGTGCTGCTGCCAGAAGCCCATCTGCTCGGCGAACTCGATCCCGGGCACACCGGCCGGATCACGCGCATCAGCGACGAGAACCCGGATCTGCTGCGGTATCTTTCGGCCGAGGAAATCGATCTTGACGCCGAGGTGGAGGTCGTGGGCCGCAAGCCGTTCGGCGGCGCGCTGGTGGTGCGGATCAGCAACGCCGGCAGGAAGCGGGACTACGATCTCGCGGATGAAGTCACTGCTGCCCTCTGGGTCCACAGCGACTTCCCCCACACCGGCTGCACCCTCAGCGACAGCTGAATGACGAACACCCGCGCCCCGCATTGGCGGGCCTGGCTGGCCGTGGCGGTGGGCGGTCTGGCGGGTACGGAACTGCGCTACGGACTGGGCCTGGCGTTTCCTGAATCCGCGGGGACCATGCCTTGGACCACCCTGGGCATCAACGTCGCCGGAAGTTTTGTGCTGGCCACCCTGACCACGGTCTGGATGGCCCGGCCGCGGACGGCGTTCTGGCTCCGCGCCGGCCTCGGGCCAGGACTTCTGGGCTCGTTCACCACGTTCTCGGCGGTGGTTTTCTCGATTGACCAGCTGGCCAGGGCCGGCGGGCATCCCGTGTGGATTGCGTACCTGGGTCTGTCCCTGCTGCTGGGCCTGGGCGCCGCGGCCGGAGGCTGGCGGACCGGACGGCTGCTCACCGACCGGCTGCAGGGCGACCGGGCGGGGACAGCGCCGTGATGGGCGCTGTCCTGGTGGGAGTGTTCGGCATGGCGGGCGCCCTGCTGCGCTTCGCCGTCGACAGCTGGTTCGCCCACCGCGAGGGGCACCGCACGGCCGTCAGCCCGAGCGGCAGGCCGCGGCACTGGCCGTGGGCCACGCTGACAGTCAACGTCACGGGGTGCCTGATCATCGGGCTGTCCATCGGCATCACCGGACGGCTCGGCCTTGCCCCCGAGTGGCAGACCGCTGTCGCCACCGGCCTGGCGGGAGGGCTCACCACGTTCAGCTCCTGGACCACCGCCACGGTGCGGCTCCTGAGCGAGTCGCGGTTCGGTGCCGCCGCCCTGAACATCGGCGCCAACCTGGCCGCCGGATTTGCCGCGGCGGCTGTGGGCATCGCACTGGCGTCGTAAGGGACTCAAACAGGTTTGTCCCGGTCCCGTATCGTTGACTCTGATGATTAGCAGACGCGACGCGGCAATTGCCCTTGATGTACCGATGGAAATGGCCCAGCGCCATGGCATCCCGAAACGACTGACCGAGGCGGAGCTGGGCGAAATCCTGGACAACCCACCGGCATGGTTGATCCAGTCGCGGGCCAACCGGACCGGCAAGCGTCCGGTCTGGGTGCACCTGGAATGTGCCGTCTGCGGCTACGAGGAAGCGGCCCGGCCCAAAAAATGGTGGCCGGAATTCACGTATGTGGTGTGCGAGCACCATGCCCCGGATGAGGTGCCGCCGCTGCGGCCGGGCCTCATCAGGAGCGAGTTCGACGGCGTCGGGACCCGTTTCGTGGGCATCGCGGACGTTGCAGTTCCGGACTGATCCGGGGCATTACATTCGGGGCTGAACAGGCGTATTTTACGAAGTGGGACGCAGCCCGTCCCCCGTTGTAAGGAGCACGCCATGCCGGACAAGTCACCACACCAGCAGCTGCACAAGAAGCCGGTCAAAACCATCAAGGAAAAACGCGCGGAAAAGAAGGCCAAGAGCCCGGTTGAAGGCCCGCAGGACCCAGTAGCGCACCTGAAGAAGCGCCGGTAGCGGTTTACCCGCTCCCGGCCATCTCTTCGGGCACTGCCACAATGTCCACTTCCTGGCCGTCCCTCAGCACTCGAATCGGCAGCGGCTGGCCGATCGCATCGGCGAACAGCAGCTTCTGCAGGCTCTCGGCGTTGCTGACGGGGCGGCTTCCGGCTGTCAGGATGACGTCACCCGCCCGCAGGCCCCCGCGGTCTGCAGGCGAACCGGCCAGAACCTCCACCACGCGCAGCCCGTCCCGTTGTCCCGTCCTGATCACCGCGCTGGCATTGAGCCGGAAAGGTGTGCTGACCACGCCGAGATAAGCCCGCCTGACACGGCCGTCCTTCAGCAGCGCTGAGATGATGCGCCGCGTGGTGGTGTTGATGGGCACGGCCAGGCCCAGCCCCGCTCCGGCCACTGCGGTGTTAATTCCCACGATGCGGCCGCGCGTATCGGCCAGTGCTCCGCCGGAACTGCCGGCATTGAGTGCTGCGTCGGTTTGGATGACGTCCTCGATCACGCGCCGGTTGCCACTGGACCACACCGGAATGGCACGGCCCAGGCCGCTGACCACACCCGCTGTAACTGATCCGGCCAAGCCCAGCGGATTTCCCACCGCAATGACCAGCTGGCCCACGCGCAACGTCTCGGCATCGCCGAACTGCGCCGGGGCCACTTTCGGTGCCCTGCCGTGGACCACGGCGAGGTCGGACAAAGGATCCGCCCCCACCAGTTCAAGATCGGTCCTGCTGCCGTCAGCAAAGGCGGCATGCCCTTGGTGTGTGCCGGCTACGACGTGTGAATTGGTGAGGAGGTAGCCGTCTTCCGTGAAGAGCACCGCCGAGCCGGCACCCATGTGGAAACGGCCGTTGCGTCGGTTGCCGGTCATTTCAATGGCCGCAACGTGCGGGGTGACCGTCTCAGCCACGCGCATGACGGTCTCCGAATACGAGTCCAGCGGACCGTCGTCGGCCGCTGCAATGTTGGGTTCCTGCGCCTGTTCCATGGCGCACCTCCTGGCTGGTGTTGCTGCCTCCGGCTTCCATATCTGCTGCTGCGCCGGAGCCTACTGGGGACAACCACACGGTGGCGCCCGGTAGTCCCGGAACGGCTACGCCGTGGGTGAACAGGGCTCAACACGGCGCTTAAATGCCAGAAGACCCGGATGCGGGGTCCGGGCCTTCTGGCAATGTCTTGCGACATTCAAAATGTGGAGATGGGGGGAATTGAACCCCCGTCCGATGTTGTGTTAACAGGGCTTCTCCGGGCGCAGTTTGCGTCGGATTTTCTCGGCCCCAGCCCTCCTGCAAACAGGTGGCTGATCCGGGCCCAGTCATCTAAGAGTCCCGTTTGCCCCGATGACGGAGGCAAGCAGCAGTGGCTATCTAAATGACGCCAGGATCCGGGGCAATAGCAACCTCGGGCTGACGGACTGTCTTACTGCTTAGGCAGCGAGAGCGAAGTCAGTGCGGTTTGATTTGGCACTTATTGGTTTGCAGACAGCGTTTACGAGATAATTCTGCATCCTCGGCCCGCTTCACCTGTCGCGACTAACATCGTCGAAACCGATCATCCCCGTATTTTGTTTTCAAACCGGCCGGGCTGTGCACGCACAAATCCCTGCCGGACTACCTATCATAACGCATGCCCGGCGGAAATCATTCCTACCGGCGGTTGCGTTCCCGGACCTCGCGAAGGGCTTCGCGGTTGTCCTGCTGCTCACGCAGGGTCTGGCGTTTGTCGTACTCCCGCTTACCGCGTGCGACACCTATCTCCACCTTGGCCCGGCCATCGAGGAAGTACAGCTGCAGCGGCACCACTGTGAAGCCGGACTCCCGGATCTTCACGGAGATCTTGTTGAGTTCCTCACGGTGCAGCAAAAGCTTCCGACGGCGGCGTGCGGAGTGGTTGGTCCAGCTCCCCTGGTTGTACTCGGGGATATGGATGCCCTCCATCCACAGCTCGTCGTTGTAGAACGTGCAGAAGCCGTCCACCATGGAGGCGTGGCCTTCGCGCAGGGACTTGACTTCGGTCCCCATCAGGGCGATGCCAGCCTCGTACGTGTCGAGCACGTGGTAGTCATGCCGGGCCTTGCGGTTGGTGGCCACAACTTTACGGCCACTTTCTTTGGGCACGGTGGAACTCCTCAGTTCGTGGATCCTGGTTGGCTCCGGCCGTTCCTGCGCGGAGTCATACCAGTGTACGGCAGGTGCGGACCGGCGTTACAGCAGGCGCATCGGGTCGACTGCGGCCCCGTTGAGCCAGGTTTCAAAGTGCGCGTGGCAGCCCGTTGAGTTGCCGGTGCTGCCCGAGTAGGCGATGAGCTGCCCGGCGGAAACCTGCTGGCCGTTGGAGACCACGATGCTGCTGTTGTGGTAAACGATGGTGGTCAGCGAGTTGCCCTGCACCACTCCATGGGAGAGCTTCACCCGCCAGCCGCCGCCGTCAGCGGAGTTCCAGCCTGAGGAGAAGACCTCGCCGGCGGCCGCGGCGTAGACGGGGGTGCCGCAGGCTGCGCCGAAGTCGATGCCGGTGTGGACATATCCGCCCTGCCCGTAGAAATCGATGGTTCCCGGCGGGGTTGACCGCCAGCCGAAGCCGGACGTGATCGGAACGTCACCGGAGAACGGGGACCGCAGGCCAAAGGCCGACGGCGATCCGGTCACCGGGGCGTACGGCTGCTCGGCCTGGCCCTGCGCCCGTGCGGCGGCAGCGGCCGCCTCCGCCAGCCGGCGCTGTTCGGCCTCCCAGGCCTCGCGGAGCCGGCGGTCACGTTCGGCGATTTCGTTGGCAACGGAGTTCTGGCTCGCTGCAACCGCCGCCATTTGGGACTGGATGCCTGGTTTCGCTGCCTGGAGTTCGGCATCAAGGCGCACGGTGTCGGCGATTAGCTGGTCAACCTGGGCCTTCTTGGCAGCCGCCTCGTCACGGGCAGCCTTTTCCCGTTCCAAGGCGGCGTCTGCCTTGGCTTTGAGGTCCCTGATTTCTGCCTCAACGGCTTCGAGCCGGGCCTGCGAGTTCACATTGGTGGCGCTTTGCTGGGACAGCTTGTCCATGGCGGCGTTCTGGCTGCGCATGGCCTGGTCTGCGAGGTCCATGGTGTCGGTCAGGCTGCCGCCGTTGTTTGCCCCGAAGAAGAGGGTCAGGTTCGACGGCACGCCTCCGGACTTGTAGGCCTGTGTGGCGATCTGGCCGATCAGTTTCTTGGTGTCCGCGATCTTCTGCTTGTCAGCCTCAAGCTGCTGGGTGATTTTGGCCTTATTCTGCTGTGCAAGGTCAACCCGCGCCGTCAGGGCTTCGACTTCCTTGACCGCACTGGCCACGCGCCCCTGGGCCTCCAGGAGTGCCTGCTGGGCGCCCGGCAGCTGGCCTTGATAGATCACCAGGTCGCCGGCGGCCTTCGCGATGCGGGAGTCCACGAATTCCAGGGACTGCTGAACCCGGGCCGCCTCAGCTTCGAGCGCGGCACGCTTGTCATCGAGCTCATCGGCGTGCGCCACCGGGGCTGACGCACCCATGCTGGCGGCGAGGAGCAGGGCCAGGACGCCGCTGATCAGGCCGGCGCGGCGGCCCGCAGGTCGCCGGCGTTCGGCCCGGTGTCGGGGCGCAGTTCGGTGCAATTCGTTCATCAGGATTCCTTGTTCGGTTTGCACAGCCTAGACCTTCAAATATCTGCGTAAGGTCAAGAGCGACGAAATTCCTGCCAAAGATCCGCCAAGGATCAGCAAGGCCGGCGCAAGAATGAGCGTCTGGCCCGGCGAGATAAACGCCGTATCCGGATACTGCTTGGACAGGTACTCGCCCAGGAAGAAGTGCGCCACCGCCCACAGCGTGCCGGATGCCAGGGCGGCGCCGATCACCGCCGCAATCACCCCTTCAAGGATGAACGGCAGCTGGATCACGATCTTGGACGCGCCCACCAGGCGCATGATCCCGGTTTCGCGGCGGCGGCTGAAGGCCGAGAGCCGGATGGTGGTGGCGATCAGGAGAATGGCACAGATAATCATCACGCCGGCGATGCTGACCGCAACCAGGGAGGCGGCATTCATGGCCGAGAAGAGCCGCTCCAGCAGCTGGCGCTGGTCAATGACGGTTTCGACGCCCGGCTGCGAGGAGAACGTCTCGCTGATGATCTGGTATTTTTCCGGATCCTTCATGTTGATGCGGAACGATGAAGGGAGCTGGTCCGGCGTGACGGAATCCACGATCGGAGAATTCGAGAACTGTTCCTTGAAGTGCTTGTAGGCGTCTTCCTTGGACTCGAACTGGAAATCGTTGACGTATTGGGCCACGGCGGGTGATTCGAGCAGGGTCTGCAGGTTGTCCTGCTGCTCCGGCGTGACCGGCCCGGTGGCGCAACCGGCCGCCGTCGAACCGTCACTGCAGAGGAAGATGGCAACCTGGACTTTGTCGTACCAGTAGCCCTTCATCTGGTTGATCTGGAGCTGCAGCATGCCTGCGGCACCCACGAATGTCAGTGAGACAAAGGTGACCAGGATGACCGAGACCACCATGGAAACGTTGCGGCGCAGTCCGCTGCCGATTTCGCCGAGGACAAAGGCGATCCTCATCGCTGCTCCTCCCCTACGCCCGGATTGCGTTCCCCTGATGCGGGCGGCTGGGATTCGTCCCGGCCGCTGGCGTCCCTGAGCCGGCGGGACTGGCCCACCACGGGGATCATGGAGGTATACAAAGCTTTGGCCTCGTCGCGGATGACGATGCCGTTCCTGAGCTCTACAACGCGCTTGCGCATCTCGTTGACGATGTCGTCGTCGTGCGTGGCCATGACCACCGTGGTGCCGTTCTGGTTGATCTTGTCCAGCACGCCCATGATGCCCATGGAGGTGGTGGGGTCCAGGTTGCCGGTGGGTTCATCGGCGAGGAGGATGCCGGGGCGGTTGACTACCGCACGGGCGATGGCCACACGCTGCTGCTCGCCGCCGGAAAGCTCATGCGGAAGGCGGTTTTCCTTGCCTTCCAGGCCCACGGTCTTCAGGACTTCGGGGACGGTGTCGCGGATGACGCTGCGGCTCTTGCCGATGACCTGCATCGCGAAGGCTACGTTGGCGAACACGCTCTTCTGCGGAAGGAGCCGGAAGTCCTGGAAGACCACGCCGATGCCGCGGCGGAGCCTGGGCACGCGCCAGCTGGAGATCTTGGCGACGTTTTGCCCGGCGACGTACACTGCGCCCGAGGAGGCCCGGTCTTCCTTCAGCACGAGCCGCAGGAAGGTGGACTTTCCGGATCCGGAAGCGCCGACGAGGAAGGCAAATTCACCACGGTCAATCTCAAGGCTGACATCGTCCAGCGCAGGCCGGGCCGTCTGGTCGTAGACCTTGGTGACATTTTCGAATCGGATCATGGCCCTAATTACCCTGCAGGGCAGGGCTGATACAGCCCAGATCTGCAGCCGGCGCACGGGCATTCGTTTGGGGGAAGTTGAGCTCCGGCTCCTCGACCATACACAGTCTTTTGGCCGGTTTTTGGGGGCTTCGGGGGTGTGTCGCGCGATCAGGCCTACCGGGCAGGCGCAGCAGGTGCTTACTTTGCGGCGTTCCGGTTGTCGGTGCGCCAGCGGATCCCGGCGTCGATGAAGTCGTCAATTTCGCCGTCGAATACCGCGGAGGTGTTGCCCACCTCGTGTTCGGTACGGAGATCCTTGACCATCTGGTACGGGTTCAGGACGTAGGAGCGCATCTGATCGCCCCAGGATGCCTTGACATCGCCGGCGAACGCCTTCTTTTCGGCGTCCTCCTGCTCCTTCTTCAGGAGAAGGAGCCGGGACTGCAGGACCCGCAGGGCTGCTGCCCGGTTCTGGAGCTGCGACTTTTCGTTCTGCATGGACACCACCGTGCCGGTGGGGATGTGGGTGAGGCGCACGGCGGAGTCTGTAGTGTTAACGGACTGCCCGCCGGGGCCGGAGGACCTGAACACGTCCACCCGGATCTCGTTGTCCGGGATGTCGATGGAGTCCGTTGACTCGATAAGAGGAATGACCTCGACGGCGGCGAAGGACGTCTGGCGGCGGCCCTGGTTGTCGAACGGGCTGATCCGCACCAGGCGGTGGGTTCCGGCTTCGACGCTGAGAGTGCCGAACGCATACGGTGCCTTGACTTCGAACGTTGCGGACTTCAGTCCCGCCTCCTCGGCGTAGGAGGTGTCCATGACGGTGGTGGGGTACCCGTGGCGTTCGGCCCAGCGCAGGTACATACGCATCAGCATTTCGGCGAAGTCTGCAGCGTCAACGCCGCCGGCTCCTGCCCTGATGGACACCACGGCTTCACGTTCGTCGTACTCACCGGAAAGCAAGGTCA
Source organism: Arthrobacter sp. Soil762 (assembly GCF_001428335.1). Lineage (GTDB taxonomy): Bacteria > Actinomycetota > Actinomycetes > Actinomycetales > Micrococcaceae > Arthrobacter. The sequence goes on along the minus strand of NZ_LMSG01000008.1, from coordinate 9,677 downwards.
CCACTTCGAGTTCCTTCAGGGCTTTCCGGATGGACTCCAGCTCCGTTGCGGCTTCGCCCATGGAATCGGCGTCGTCCTCGTCCTGGCCAAGCTCCACCAGCACTTCCAGGTCATCGATCCGCGACACCAGCTTGTTCAGCCGCTCCAGCTCGGTCTGGCGGTGCGACAGGCGGGAGGTGATCTTCTGCGCCGCGGCGGGGTCATCCCACAGGTCCGGTTCGCCGGCACGTTCGCTCAGTTCGGCGATGTCTTCCTTCAGAGCCTCAACATCGCTGACTTGCTCGATGGAGGTGTAGGTGGCGCGAAGAGCGCGGATTTCTGCGGAAAAATCAATATTGGCCATGGTTGTTTAAGCCTACGCTATCCGGCAGAGTGCCGGACTTCCCTGTTTCCGCTCATCGGGTGAGCCTGGAACGGGCCGTGGAGGCCGCTTCAATCCTGATGCCATCAGGCACCAGAAAGTTCACCATCGGCGGGTGGACAACTGCGCTGAGAACCACGACGGCGGTGGACCCGTCAGGGCTGCCGGTCGCCGCTGAAACGGCTAGCCCATCGAACCTGACCGACGAGGGGCTCCGGGCGATAAAGTCGGCCGCGACGGTGCGGACGCGGCCAGAACCCAGTACGGCTGAGGGACTTCCGCCCTCTCCCCCGACCTCGCCCAACGTGTAGCTGCCGGCGGCGGCCAGCGAGGCGCCGTCGGCCAGTGACAACAGCCGCTTGTGTTCGAGGTAGACGCTGGAGATGCCGATGACCACCGTGACCACCAGCAGTGCCAGGGCGACGTAGCCGACGATCATGACGATCATCTGTCCGTCCTCACCTGAATCGCTGGGCGTGGCTTCGGGGATCTCTTTGGGTATCGCTTTGTGCGTCACCTTCGGGTCACCGGAACCTGCCCACCAGTTGCGTGGACGAGGCCTCGACTTCGCTGGCCTTGAGCCTGAAGTCCTCGTTGAACGGCACGAAGGGCAGCGTCACAGTGAGGTTGACGGTGACGGTGACGGCCGTGCCCGCAGCCTGGCAGTCGGCAGGGTCGCAGCGGGTGGATACGCGTGCCTGCCCGGCATCGTGACCGAAGTCCGCGAGGGCGATGAGGGCCGCCTGTTCGGCGGCCGCCTGCGCCGACGGTGCATCCGGCTGGGCCACGAACACCTTCGCGGCCTGGTCAGCGGCGCCGACCACGGCAAAGGACCCGCCCTGGATCTGGCCCACGGTGATGATGAAGTAGACGAGCGGGACCATCAGGAGCAGTGCGAGGAACGTGAATTCGACCACCGCGCTCCCCTCTTCCCTCGATCCCTCGCTAAGTGCCTCTCGGCATTTTCGGCGGAGGCCGGAACGCCAGGCGTTATGGCTGGATGGCCGCATGGCCTTTCACCTCCAGCAGGTCGCGGGGTCCGATCAGCCCGATGACGGGCATGGGAGCCTTGATGGTCACTTCCAAGGTCCGCAAGCCTTGGAACGTCACTTCGGCAGTTGTGATGTCCTGCCCGAACTCAGCGTTCAGGGCAGTGTCGATGAGGGTCGCCGCCCGTTCTTGGGCATCTGACGCTCCCCGGTCTGCGAGCGTTCCATAGCGTGCACCTGAGGCGGCGGCGTCGATCAGTGTGTTGCGGACGTGTAGAACCAGCGTGAGCTGGATTATCGCCAGGAAAAACATGGTGAGCAGCCCGCCAACCATGACGAAGTCCACTACGGCGGAGCCACGTTCATTCGTGTGCCAGCCCGGATTGGCGCCGTCTCTGGACCGGCACGGTTCCCGGCTGGGCATGCACTGGCCGGCACCCTGCATGGTCTTACTTTCCGACCTTGTCCATGGCCTGGTTGAACATCGTTTCGAGGGCCGGGCCGGCGAGAGCCAGCAACGCCGCCACCAAGACTGCGGACATTAAGGTGATCATCACCCACGTATGGATGTTTCAGTGCTACATTTGTCTTATGGACAAGATTGCTGTATACGCGAGGATCAGCCAAGACAAGACAGGCGCCGGCATGGCTGTTGAGAACCAGCTAGCCGCCATCAAGTCCTGGGCCGAGAAGCACAACCATCAACTAGGCACGGTATATAAGGACAACGACCTGTCCGCTACCTCAGGCAAGGTCAGACCAGCCTTTGAGCAGTTGCTACTAGACAAGCCCAAAGCTGTGGTCGTCTGGCATCAGGACCGACTGTTGAGGATCAGCAAGGACCTAGAACGAGTCCTAGACACAGAGATGACTGTCTACTCAGTTGTGGCAGGCTCACTGGACCTCTCAACCCCTCAAGGCAGGGCAGTCGCTCGAACCGTCACCGCTTGGAACACCTATGAGGGTGAACAGAAGGCAGCAAGGCAGAAGCTAAGGAGTAAGGCTGACGCTGAGAAAGGTCTCTGGCACTTCGCCCGCCCAGTCTTCGGGAATGACCGTAAGACAGGTGCACTGATAGAAGCTGAAGCTTCGGCTATCAGGGAAGCAGCCAAGAAGATAGCTGATGGAACATCGACGTTCTTCCTCACAGCCAAGGACTGGAACACTCGTGGTCTTCTCACTCCACAGACCCAGGGTGAATGGACTCCTGGAACTGTCAGAAACTTCTTCCTGTCTGAGCGGTTGATAGGTAAGCGAACGTATGAAGGCGTGACTTACACCCTTGAAGGATGGGAACCGATCCTTGATGAAGAGACGTGGACTCAGGTTCAGACCTATATAGACAGTCTGCGGACTGGAGCTAGAGGGGTCAGAACAACCTCCTTCCAACACCTGCTGTCAGGCATAGCTGAATGTGGGGTTTGCGGGCGAAAGATGAACATCTCGTATAGAGGGCAAAGGCAGGGCGGAGCGCGGGCATATAAGTGCGTTACTCCGGGACACCTCAGCAGGCAGGCGGACAAGCTCGAAGAGTTCATCCTGAATGACTTCCTGATGGACTTCACTCCTGAGACGGATGCTCTACTCAATCCAGCAGGCACCAGTGACGCATTAGCAGGCCTACGAGCTCTCAGAATCCAGATGGTTAATAAGCATGAGCAATGGATTACAGAAGCTCTCACAGAGTCACTGAGCCCTTCGATCATCAAAGCTAAGGAAGCCAACCATGAACGTGAGATGCATGGAATTGGTACCCAGATTATGGAATACGAAGCAGAGAACCTATTCTCAGGACTGGTCTGGGATCCTAAGGGTGAATCGATATTTGAGTTAGCTCAAGGCCTGCAAGCCTTCAATCTGGAAGTAAGGAAGCGATGGGATGTCATTACGACTGAACGTAAGCGACGGATCGTCTCTGCTATCTACTCCAAGATCGTTATTCATAAGGGAACGCAAGGTAAAAGGTTCGATTCAAACCTTGTAGAACTGACCAGAACAGAGCTTGGGGAGAAGCTAAGAACTTTCTAAGTAAAAACTAAAGGCCCTCGAATTCCTTATAAACAAAGGGATTTGGGGGCTTTTTCATGTCTAAAATACAGGTGCATTTACGGTTTATCTGTTTTAGTAGCATAATATTAACTTATAAGCAAAACAACTTATATAAACAGGAGAATTGAAATGGCACTTAAAGGACAGCTTGTGGGAATACCAAAGCCAAAAGAATCAATACTTAGAGGACGAGTGACTCAATTAATCACTGGTCTAGACCGAATGAAAGCACGTCACATACGTGAAGTTGAAGGTCATCATGCACGAATTGTCAAACTCAAGGAATCATATAAAAAGCTTGGCACACTAAAAGCACCAAAAGACATAACGGATCGAGTTGAAGCTGGGATTAAAGGAAATATCTCACAGCTAATAGTTGGCTTAGACAAAATGGCAGCTCGTCACCAACGTGAATTAGAAGTACAGCACGACAGAATCGCAGTAGCACAAGTGAACTATGAAAAATTCCTCAAAGAACAGGACAACAAATAATGAGTTACGAACCAATCCAAGAACGAATTGATTTTGAAGAAGCGAAGCTTGCCAAATTAATTGAAGATACCAAAGTCACACAAGAGCTACTAAAAGACCTCAAGAAAGAACTTAGCGAGATAGAGCCGGAGAAGTTGTTAAAGACTAGAAAGTCCGATCTACTCCCACTCGTGGAAGTAAGGGAAGACGAAGATGGTGGCGAGACATTAATCTTCACCGATGGTTATTCTACTAAACTCCATCAAGTCCGTAAGCCGAAAGAAGAGGAAGAAAAGTAAATGAAGAAGTTCATTGTATTGGCAATCGCGGGGCTACTCCTTACAGGCTGTGCTCCAGTAGAGAAGGTTCAAGAAGAACCCACCGGTTTTAATGATAAGCAGTATAAAGAATGTGTTGCTGATAAAACTCTTAGATATATCATCAAATACGGCAATGATGAATACTCAAAGTATGAACACAAAGTAGATAAGAGTATTGCCGAGAGTTGTACTAAGCTAGTAATACTAGGGGAAAAGTAATTGGGGCATAGAAAAGCCCTCGCCGTAACAAACGAGGGCTTTTCCGGGGGTTGTGATTGATTAGATCACTATATTCACCTTGGAGAGGATAAGAAGGCAACATATCAGGGGGTAGAAAGTTCGAAAGAAGACCCTTGCGATACGAAAACAACTATAGGATAATTATATCCTATAAAATAATACGATGTGAAAGGCCGATAATGGCTAATATGAATCCAGAAACACAAGCCTTGGAGCAGGCTAACAAGAAGCTTCCAATCAGTACGTGGGCGTACCATCTAATTGATAAACAAGGTAAAGAAACTGACTTCAATCATGGACTAAAGCATCTACCTAAGTCTGAGGTCTGGGCTGCAAGAGCTATTGCAAGGATGTTCAAGAACTATTTAACTTATGATAAAAACCTTGAGCAATGGTACTTCTGGAATGGTGTTGTCCACATGCCTTGCACAGGAGATGGATTAGTTATCAAGATCATTAAAGATTATTATGATGCCACTGTTGCAGCTATTCAGATACTCGAGACAATAATCAAAATTGAAGATAGTGAAAAGATCCGAAAAGATATGAACTTTAAGCTCAAGGACTACAAGTGGTTTAGAGATTCATTATCTAAAACATCAGGTTACAAGAGCTTAGTTGCCAACCTCAAGACTGAAGTAGATGTACAGGACAACCACTATGACCAGGACAAGGACTACATAGTCTTTTCAGATGGACAAGTGATTGACCTCAGTACACCAGGATTTGATTTAGAAGCTCCTGATCCTAAGAGACCAGTAACCAAGCACCTTGCTGTTGCTCTTAAAGATGGAGATACCTTAGAAAACAAGAAGCCTGTCAGATGGTTACAGTCCTTAGCCGAGTGGTTGCCTGGTCTTGAAGACGAGCATGAATACTTGCAGACCTGTGCTGGTGCTGCACTCATGGGACAAGGCAAGGCCAAGAACATTCCTACCCTGGTTGGTATCAGTAACACTGGTAAATCTACATACCTCAGAACACTTGAGAAGGTCTTTGGTCACTATGCAGGATCACTCCCCGCAGGTGCCATAGTCCTAAAGCAAGGAACTAACTTTGATCAGTTCAAGGCCAGAGGCAAAAGATTCCTTTATCTTGAAGAACCCTATGAGTCAAAGACAGATGATTCATTCTTCAAGAACCTTGCTGGTGGTGGTGGTTTAGTCTCCACACAGGAGAAGAATAAGAATGCTATTGAATGGAGAGCTCAGTGTGTACTACATATCGGAGCTAACCATGTTCCAAAGATTCAGACCAAAGATGATGCCATCGTGAACCGAGTAAACATCATCAAATTCAATCATGTGTTTGTCCCTGGTGCTGAAGGAACAGTAGACAGTCTAGAAGATGAACTCTTCAATACTGAGGGTGTGGGTATACTTCTCTGGATTCTTGAGGGAGCTAAGAGATACCGAGACCAGGGTGCAATCATTGTCCCTGACTCAGTAAGAGCTAGAGGTCTGGACAATGCCAATAGTGACTCACTTCCTATTACTTGGTTACTTGAAGTCCTAGAGTGTGGATGCTTCCACATGAATGAGGATGGGCCAGCTAACACTTGGGTTGAACCTAAGGATGCATATGCCAGCTTCTCTAACTGGATGGAGAAGCAGAATGAGAAACACAGCATCTCCACAATCAAGTGGAAGAAGGAAATCAATAGATACCTCTGCACACCTGAAGACAAAATCAATGCCAAGTCTGATGGTAAGAGATACATCTGGAAGGTCACTAAAAGTGCCAAAACTGGCACCTGGTGTGAGCATGCACTTGATGCAGATAAATTTGCAGCCAATGGGTATATCAAAGTTCCTGTTGGAAACTCAAATTAATGGCACTAAAGTGCCTAGCAAGTGACAACTATTTTGAAAGATGGCACTCTCAAATTCCTTACAAATAAAGGGATAAAGATAAGAAAAGTGCCAAAGTGCCAAGTATTTAATAAATAAATACATAAATAACAAAGTACCTATTAGATTACATATATATATGGTGTAGCTTAACTGAAAAAAGTTGGCACTTTGGCACTCCACTAAAAAAGACTTAAATGACTCTAGACAAAAGATGCTTATCATACACATCTCAAACAGGAGTCATCATGGAAGAACTAAGAGCGACAAAAGAAGCATTGATCAAGGCACAGCTACAAATCATATGGATGGGGTTTGTGATCAACTACCCTGATCATGCCAAGACCAATGGAACGGTAAAATAAGTGGAGTACATAATAATAACAGCAGGCCTATATCTCGCACAAGAAATCATACGGGAGATACATAATGTGAAACAGATACGAGGTAGACATGCAGTTGATCATCTACCTGATAACAATGCCGGACCACATACAGATAATGTTGTGGATCATAGGACTGCAGATCATCGTATTGATGTACCTTAAGACAATCAATAAGTAGTACCCGCACACGATGTGCAACCTGAAGCGACAGGAGAAACGCACGACGACATAACGACGCTGAATTAGATAGGCATCGTTATGTCACCCAGTAATTACAGTACGTATACCAGTAAGCGCGCAGCATCCGCACGTAAGACTGTTGAGGCAATGCTTCCAGCACCGTGTTATAGATGCGGCCGAGTAGTAACCAAGGATATGAAGTGGGAAGCAGACCATCCCATATCCCGAGTAGTAGCAGACCAGCTGGGTATCTCAGCTGAAGACCAGGACCGCAGTGTCCTACCCGCTCACGCAAGTTGTAATCATAAAGCCGGAGCGGTACTCAGCAACCAACGTAAGGCAGCAGTCAAAGCTGAATCAAAAATAATTCAGCGAGTCGAGCGACCTCAACTTAGTTTTTCTGAGGAAGCGACCAATACCCCGGCTGCTGCCCCACAGAATCTCCCTCTAGAAGCGTCTGAAGGCACCTCTGATGACGTATAGAGCCGAACCTAGATACTTCTCAGCCGTACCAGAAACGGACATCTCTGCGGCCCATATGGCAGCCGAGAAGATGAACATCTTTCTCTTCCCCCAGGGTGAGCAGGTCGCGAGCCTCCTTGAAGCCAAAAATGAAGACGGCACTCCGCTTTATCCCGCGGCCGTGATCATGATGGGTCGTCGAGCTACAAAGACTTCAAGCATCCAGGCAACACTGTTAGGCCGCTGTCTCACGATCCCTGGTTACCGAATTATCTCAACTGCCCAAAACGGTTCCATGGCGTCACAGTTCCTCGCCGAGCTCGGCAGCACTTTGGAAAGCACATGGCCTGATGAGAACTCACGCCCATTCAAGTTTTACAAATCAAACGGAAATATTCGCATTGTCTTTGAGAACGGGAGTCAGTGGAAGTGCACTAAACCTCTCGCTGATGGCTTCCGAGGCAGCTACGCCGACTGCATTCTGATCGATGAAGCTGGAGAACTGGACCCTAAAACGTCTGAAGACTTGGTCGCCGGCGCCCTTCCTGTACTCGCTACCAGACCAAACGCGCAGATAATCATCACTGGTACTCCCCCAAAGGTGCGAGATGGCATCCTCTGGGACTACCTACAAGCAGGCCGTAAAGGTACAGACGAGCTCGGAATCCTCGATTACTCGATGCGACCAGACCAGGACGCAACAGATGAATCGTTGTGGTGGGAGATTTACCCTGGTCTGAGCTCAGGACTGGTCAAGCTCAGCTTCCTTCGTAAGGCTTTCGAAACTCAGGGACTGTTGTCCTTTAGCCGAGAGTTCTTGTGCCTTGATCCTGTAGCCGCATCCATTAGAGCAATCCCTGAAGAGGACTGGCTAGCAACACAGGTAGAGAATCTGCTTGAACTGCCTAAAGATAACTACGCTGTGGCCTTCGATATTGCCCAGGATGGTTCCTCAGCAGCTGTTGCGGTTGCTTGGTACACCTCAGACGGACAACCTCACGTGCAGGTTCTCCAGCACAAAGCCTCTTTCAGCTGGATGCCAATGTACTTGGGCAAGCTTTTGACCAGCCAAAAGGGACTTGAAGTTGGCTTTGATTCAATCGGTAATAACCTTTCGGTCTTCCAAACGATCCAGAGAATGAAGCAGGTCCCTAAGCAGGGTCTCCGTGCAATGACGATGAAGGAAGTTTCGAGTGGTGTCGCGCTCATGACTTCTCACATTTCAGATCATGCCTTGGTCCATGCAAAGGACCCATCCTTGGACACTGCCGCAGCTGAGGTTGCATTCCGCTACGTCTCAGATAGCCGTCTCTTCGGACGTAGACAGTCCAGTACGGATATCTCACCGTTGATTGCCGCTTCTAATGCTTTGTTCCTAGCAGCCGGAAAGAGCCATTCAGGTGCCTACAAGAAGCGCCAGGTTATTCTTCTATAAACAGTCCTTACTAAATAACAAGATATAATTGAATTAATGGTTTAGTAACACTGACATGCGACGAAAACCATTAGCGTGGGAACCGATTTAATCCATAAGCTGCTTCGGTTCCCACGTTCCAAATGACGAATGATGATAACAATCACTATTTGTCATGGAGTCACATTGGGAATTTTTAGTAAGCTCAGCTATAACGCAGCTACGGGTTACCCAGTAACACCTTTCACAAATCTTTTCTCACCATCAACTCTTGCCTTAGCCGTCTTTCCGGATGTAGACACAAGTCTTTTCCCGGTCGATGCAGGCACCGCATTAACTGTTCCAGCAGTCGCTCGCGGTATTCAAATCTTCTCTTCTGTGGGTTCACGCTTACCACTCGTTGCTACGGATAACGAAGGAAATGCGTTTGAGCTGCCATTACTCAACCGTACCCAGGGTGCGATTACTCCACAGAAGAGAACAGCTTCGATCATTCAGGACCTCATCTTCTATAACCACGCTGTTGTTGAAGTAGAACGTGATGCGAATGGTTATGTCCAGTCATTCAGCCACGTGCCTATTTGGTTATGGTCCGTTAGTTCCAAGGGTGACATTCTCGTCGAAGGCAAAGACACTCCTACAGGCAAGTTCATTTACATTCCTTCACTTCTGCCAGCCGGCTTCTTAGAAGTTGCCAGGGACTCAGTACGTCAGTACCGAAACATCACGCAGACAATCAACAACCGCACGGCCACACCAGAGCCAGTAATCATTGTTGCTGAGACTGAGGATGTATCTCCTACTGAACAGGAGATTGACGACGCCATTGTGAGCCTCACAAGCGCCCTCCAGTCCAAGTGAGTATTTGATGCCTTGAGAGCCACCCAATCTTGCGCTTCAGAGCCACCGATCGTGCGGAAGAGAGCCAGTGGTGGTGTGCCTGGGAGCCACTGGC
>NZ_LMSG01000007.1 GCF_001428335.1 Arthrobacter sp. Soil762 | reverse complement strand
TGAAAGACCTCCTGGATTTCGCCGGCGGACTGAACGACCGCGGCGTAGGATTCGTCAGCCTCACCGATGCGATCGACACCACCACGGTCTCCGGACGCTTCTTTTTCAATGTCATGGCCTCCCTGGCCCAGATGGAACGGGAGCTCATGATCGAACGTACCCAGGCCGGCCTGCAGGCCGCTCGCGAACAAGGCAGGGTCGGCGGCCGCAAACGCATCATGACGGATGCCAAGATCCGCTCAGCCCGAAAGCTCCTCCACCAGGGAACACCGCCCCGGGAGGTCGCCGACACCCTAGGAGTCTCCGTGCCCACCCTCTACCGATGGGTCCCGGCAACAGGCGNCCGAAAGCTCCTCCACCAGGGAACACCGCCCCGGGAGGTCGCCGACACCCTAGGAGTCTCCGTGCCCACCCTCTACCGATGGGTCCCGGCAACAGGCGTGACCGAGGCGCCAAAGAAGTAGTTCCTGCAGGTTGGTGTGGACGACTTCTGAAAAATGACTGCTGGTGCAGAGGACTATTGAGCAGAATGCACTTCCGTACAGGGCACTTCTGTCATTTCAATGTCCATACTCGTCTGCACTACCCCGGAATTCCGCGGACGCCTGTGCAGTCGAGTTCTGAAAACGACAGCAAGCGTTTCGAGAAAGCAGGCCAGGAGTTGGCGGCAGCCCATTCCCGACGCTCTACCTCTTCTGACTCTTAGCCGCCGACTCGTGCCGTTGCGTACTTCTTTGCAGCGCGGGCCGCCATGACGCGCGGCCCTTTCATTTGCATTTGGGCGAACTGGGTGCTGACGTTGAAGGCTTGGGCGACTCGTTGGTTGTCCCAGCCGTTGTACGCTGCTCGTCGTGCAGCGGCTTCCGGAACGAGGAGCTCTCCTGAGAGGTAGGTGGCCTGTTTTTCTTTCGTCGGATCGAACTGGCGTTTGTGATCCTCTCCCAGTAGTGCCCCGTTGAATTCGTGCTCCAGGAGAAGATGGCCGAGTTCGTGAGCGATGCTGGAGCGCCGTCGCACTGGTGCGTGTGTTTCGTTTTCTATGATGATCCTTGCCGATCCGATTGGTACAAGGGCTGCGGACCAGGTTGCGGTGCTGAGTGAGGTGAAATGCAGGATCGCTTCCGAGGATGCTCCAAACGACTGCAGGGACTCAACGGTATAGACGCGAACTCCGTGCTCTTCGCACAGCGCGTAAGGATCGAGGGCTTCGTGATCGCCAACCCCCAGGCTTGCGCGTTCGTCCCTTGCAAGCTCCTGCATGTATTTCAGTGTCACTCGCATGTCATTAGCCTCTAGCCGCAGCCTCTGCTCGGAACCGGTGCGCTGCTGCACCGATAAGTTGCTCGAGGTAGGTGACGTCTTCCTCTTTAAGGTCACGTCTTGCTCGCAGGAGCGGGGCAAGGGCAGCTACAAGTTCGGGCTCTTCTGCGCTCTCTTGATGAGTGCCAACATAAAAACTCTCTGCCGGCATCCTTAGCCACGTCGTCATCCTGGCAAAGGCAGACAGGTCGGGCTTCAACCCGTTTGCTATCCGGGACAGCGTCGATGGGCTCACTTCCAATTCCTTAGCGAGTTGTCTCCATGACAGGGATCGCTCGTTTCGTGCCGCGTCGAGGGCGGCGTATAAGACCTTTACGTCTACTCCAGGTGCATGGTCCACAGTTACTCCTAGGTCGGGTTGCTCGACATGTCGAACACTGTTAGTCTAACGCTAGACGGTGTTCGAAAAGTCGAACATCGTAATAAACTAGGAGCACCTTCCGGTGCTTGGGTTGGAGGAGCAATGGCTCAGGACAAGCAGGACAACGGCCACGCAACGGAGATCTACATCAATACCCGCCCCCACACTTGGAACGAGAACAAGATCTCGTACGCCGAGCTCGTGGCCCTCGCCTTTCCCGGTGAGCCGGTGGGGGAGCAGGACACCGTCACGGTTCGCTACAGCCGCGGAAATAACGGGAACGGAGCCGGTTCGCTCACCAGCGGCCATGATGTCAGCGTGAAGAAGGGAATGGTTTTCGATGTCGTCCGCACCTCTCGTTCGTGACCCTGACCTCAACAGGCTCCTCGACGACGGGTACGACGTCGTCGTTGAGGAGGGGCACCTCATCATTCGGCAGCTGCCGTTCGTGAACGAGGCAAAGGAGATCGGCTACGGATTTCTGACGTACCCCGTTACCGTTACCGGGGACCGAATCGTTTCCGGTACCGACCACAGGATCTGGTTCGGCGGCGGGACCCCGTGCGATGAACATGGAAACAGGCTGCCAATTGCTACGCCGGAAGCTCACGCCATGTCCGGCGGCCGCCAGGCCGGCTACATGCTCTCAAGCAAGCCCGGCCCCATAGGCTACCCGGACGAATACACAAAGGTCACTTCCTACGCCCGCATGGTCTCCCACCCGGCCCAGGCACTGAACCCTGCAGTGACTTTGACGCCGGGAGCAGCATGGCAAGAGGTAGAAAGTGGCAGCCCCTTCAATTACCTCGATACGGCGTCGTCCAGAGCTGGCCTCACTGCACTGAACTCACGTTTTGAAAACCAGGTCATCGCCATCGTGGGCTTGGGAGGAACGGGAAGCTACATTCTCGATCAGGTAGCGAAAACCCCGGTAAGGAAGATCCTCCTCATCGACGGAGACACCTTCGAGAACCACAACGCCTTCCGTGCTCCTGGCGCGCCAAGCCTCCAGACGCTACGAACGCGACCCATGAAGGTTCAGTACTTCGCCGACATCTATTCCCAGATGCACCGGGGAGTTACCCCTGTCCCGTTGTTCCTGGATGCAGAGACAACGCATGTCCTTGACGAAGCGACGTTCGTGTTCGTAGCAACGGACGATGCTGTGACAAAGCAGGAAATCACTGCTTATCTGGAAAAGCGCGACACTCCCTTCATTGATGTTGGTATGGGCATCGAAGAAGTTGACGGCAAACTCACGGGGCTTCTCCGCGTCACAACCAGCCTTCCTGGCCGCCGGGACCACGTCCACCAGATGAACCGCATCCCAGGGCCTGCCCCTGAGCGGGATGATTATGCTCGCAACATCCAGATCGCTGATCTGAACGCCCTCAACGCTCAGATGGCCGTCATGCGCTGGAAGCGGCACGTGGGTTTCTATGCGGACCTCACCAATGAAGGCTTCACGACCTTCGCGGTGGCCGTCAACGAAATCGCCAACGAGGACATCGCATGAGCAAGATCAGCCACGTCATTCCGGAATTCGTGGACAGCTTTCCCATGCCCATGTCCCCAGGGGTTCTGTACGTCTCGACGATGTTCAACAGCTGCGGACACCTGTGCTGCTGCGGCTGCGGAAACGAAGTAATCACTCCTCTGTCGCCAGCGCAATGGACTCTCACATACAACGGCCGTGACGTTTCGTTGGCAAAATCGATCGGAAACTGGACTTTGCCGTGCAAATCTCACTACTGGATCCGGAACGGACGGGTTGACTGGAGCCGTCAGTTCACCGAATCAGAAATCAGACTGAACCAGAAGAATGATCAAGCTGACCTGCAAGCCCTGGATAGGACACCAACAAGCCAACCCAGTTTCTGGGAGCGTTTGCGCCGAATCCTGCCCTGGTCCTAGGGGCCGTGAACCCAGCAGTAAGGAAATGAAGAATGGCTTCGGTTACCTGCCGGGGCCATTCTTGCGCCCGGCTGAAGCCCCCAGCACGCTGCTACCGCCATCCACACTTATAACGGCCGTTCGTGGTCGGACTTATGGAACAACTTCTGAAACAGCCAGGTTACGCGCCGCACCGCCAAAGTCGTCCGCCGGAGACTTGTCCCGCCAGGGCGTCCCGGTTCCAAGGAACTGGGACACACCCCAAGCCCGGAAACCTGACTTTGGAAAGCGGCTGTCAGCGTTTCTGATGTTTACGCCCTTTGGGCTGTGGGGCTTCGGAAGGCTACTCGTCCTTGGCGTATCCCTCAACGGCGATCATCTCGATTTCTGGACCCCTCAGAATGACCGAGCGCAGCGTCGTCGCTGCGAGTTCTGTGGGATTCTGCGAGTCGGCATGAAGGATCGGGGCGTGTAGGACCAATTCCCGGTCGGCGAGCTCGTGTTCAGTGCTGAAGGCTAGAAGGGGGCCAACCCAGATGTCTCCCGATTTCATTTGGACTCGTGCCACCGAAATATGGCCCTCTGGTGCTCGGGATTGAAGTACTTCTGTCCATAGGGAATGTGAGGAGGTTACTCCTGGTGAAAGCCACGTGAACCTTGCTTTAGTCCGGTCGAGCACGCCGTGGAGTTTCATCCCGATGTGCACGAAGAGGAAGCTGGACACCAGGTAGACAGCCAGGCTGGCGGCTAACTGTCGAGTGTGTGAGCCAAGGTACTGTGGGTCTCGTTTGAGGAGGGCTGTGACGTCGGGAGGGTCTTCAGGACTCAGGATGTAGAGCCAGAACAAGAACGCCAAGGCCCCTGCGAAGACGCCGATTACGACAGAGGCGACGACTGCCCGGCTGGCCTCGTAGAAGGCTGATTCTTTACTCCGTGTGTAACGTCGTCCCCGGACAAGCTCATAGTAAAAGCCGGGTGCGACGGTCAGTAGGAATACTAGGACGCTGAAGGCCGAAGTTGGCACTAGTCGTTGTCAGTGCCCGTCGAGGTGCTCGTGTCGCTTGTGCTGGTCAGGTTGGCGATGATGTCCGCTACCGACTGGTTTGACGCCGTCTCTTTATGGGATGAGACGGTGGAGAAGCCTTTTTCGATGACGTCGAAAGTGGGGGCAGGGCGTGTCTCTTCTTCGGCCATCTCGGTGGTCCTTCCTGGCAAGCTTGGGCGGAGTTTCCGCCATCGACAATTCTAGTGGGAGGTGCGACTCAAACTACGTTCTCAATCATTCCCGCCACGGCGGCGCTTAGCAGCGAAACGGACGTGTCGAGCTAGGCCTTTTCCTCGTTCGCTGCTTGCCTGAGCGCGGCAAGATACTCGAGAGCCTGTTCGCGGTCACTGCTCTTCTCCTGGTCCGAAAGCGCATCGTACGGTGTCGCGATCTGCCGTTCCCATCTTTCAACCAGGTGGGAGGGGATTAGCAGGCTCCCATCCTCAAGAAGGGTGCCCTGTTCGTGGAGGTACTTCTGCCAGTGAGCCCACCGCTCGTGTTCGACCGCGGCAGTGGCTTCCAAAGCTGCTGATGTGCCCAGGAAGTCCTGTGACTCGTGGGACATCAGATTCTTCTCTGCTTTACAAGCTTCCAGTAGTGCTCCCCGAGAACTGTCAACTCGCAGGCCTTGCTTTCCATCGCGGCAAAGTACATATGCGGGGCATCGACCGGGCGCACTAGATTGACCTTGACGTATTTCTGAAGCACTCCAAACGTGGCATTATTCGCTGGATCTGGATCAGCGACCGCGGGATCGACAAGCTGTTCCGCGGAGCGAACCGGTTCATAGGACGGGTCTAGGGGAAGTTGGTAGTCCGGGGCCGGAAAGATCGTGGTCAGCTGCTGCAGCTCTGTCAGTGCGATAGGGGGCTCGGTGCGTCGCAATGAGACGAAGGTTTTCACGTTCGTTTTGAACACGGGGCGCTGCTGCCACGGACCTAGGGACTGATCCACGTGGGCATACACGCTACCGGGAGTGATGTCTCCAACCAGGTTCGCTGCTGCACCGTTAAGAGCATCCACAAGAAGGTCCGTGAAAACCCCTGAACCGTCGGACGCCAACGCGTACTGCGTAGCGGTCGAGGCGGACAGGATGGTTACGCCGTCCCGGATGTCCGCCTGGTGCGCGCCAGCCGCGGCGTTCGCCACCGCGCCGCTGTGACAGCTGTCAAGGATGATGACTTTGTTCGTCGCGGGGGACTGGTTCGCCAATGCCATGACTTCATTCAGTGCAAGCCCGTCATCACCAGTTTGTGCGTCACTGGCGCAGAGGTACCCGCCTGTGTCCTCAAGGTATCCGTGCCCCGAGAAATAGAAGAGAGCGATCTCAGCATCACCGCTGAAGAGCTCCCGCACCGCCGCCTTCAACTCGCTACGATCAACCGTCGCGTTCGGCCCGGTGCTGGAAAGCAGCTTCGGATTGGCGAAATTCAAAGTGCCGTCAGAATGGCGCTCCAAGACGGAGTTGACGGCGTAAGCGTCGTTTACGCATCCGTGAAGCGGTTTGATGTGCTTGTAATAGTCAACGCCAACGATGAGCGCCTTGCGCACGCCCACCTATAGCGAGTCGATGAAAGTGCTGATGTTCGCGTCGCTCCATGCAGATGTGCTGACCCCTGCGATGCTGGTCCGGTCGTCAGAGTAGGCCCAGATCCCCTGGACAGGCTTGCCCTCTTCTTTAGCGCAGGCAATCTCCCACTCTTGACCCGACGAAGTCAGCGAGTTCTTACTTGCCAGGACAATCACTCCATCTGACCGCTTGATACGCGTGCGTACCTTGTCCTTCCAGTTCGCGTCATATGCTTCTTTCACCGACATATCGATGAACTCATAAGGCGCACGAGGCGACAGTGACTGACCCTTCAGGAAATCACGCTGCCGTTCATCCTCAATTGCAAATGCAACGAAAACTACCTTCGTACCAGCCATATCGATCTCCTCTTGAAGTAGGTCACTCACCCACGGCTCATCATAGCCAGCAGATCCGACAAATGTGCCCGTTAGGGATCGTCCGTCGTCAGATTCGGATTCCACATGCGCGGTCGCCTGTTTTCGAGGCCGGATTTCATATCCACTTGTTCACTTTCAAGGTTCCGTCGGGTCGCCGTGGTCTACGCGGGCGTGTCCTTTGGTGGGGTGATTTCCGCGGGGTCGAGGTCCGGTCTGGGGCGCAGGAATCGCAAGGTGTGGCGGAAGGATCGCCCGGACCAGGCCGTGAAAAGTGAAACATCCAACGCTAAGGCTGCCGGGACGGATATTCGTCGCCGTTATGGCCCGAACGCTTCCAGCGCCCGGAGCAGCGGGGGAGCGGGACCGTCCAGGGCGTCCACGGGACGCCTTCCCTCGAGGTGAGGGGAGGGCGTGATCATCCAGGCGCCGAAGTAGTTGTGGGCGATTTTCAGTTCCATTGCCCTGACGAACAGTGCCCGTACCGTGGGGTGGATCTGCCCGTTGTCTTGGAACTGGTAGCCGGGACAGAAGGTTCCGTCACTGATGAAAATGCGCACGAGCTGGCGCATGACCGGTTCGGGATCCCCGGTCTCGGTAAATAGTTTCGCGCGTACTTGGTCCAGAGCGGGGAGGGTGAATTCGTTCCGGATTTCCTCCCATACCGCCGGCGGGATTTCCCCGTGGCTCATCAGGAGGCCCGGTTTCTAGGCTGCGTCATCGAGGGAGGACAGGAGCCACTGCTCGCTCATGGGCCGGCGGCGGATTTCCATGGTCCGCAGCGGCGAGGCGCTGTTGATCCGCACCTGTACCCGCCATACGGTGATGTCCACGACGGCCGCGCCGACCGGTGCCCGGTGCCGGGTTTCCCACCAGGACTCCCGCTCGTACCAGCGCACGGGATCCGTCGCTACGGCCCACACGTGCCCGTCATGGCGGATGGCCAGCGGAGTCCCATCGAGGGTAAAGCGCACCGCCACAGGGGCCAAGGCTGTCTCACTTTGAACTGCCGTCACGTTTCGTTCTCTCTCCCAAAGTTCTGTTCAACGCCGTTTTTCGTGTCACTGCCGAGGCCCATACCCATGTCGAGCGCTGTATGGGGCCGTCCTGCCAGGACACCTGCACCGCTTTGGGTGTCCAGGAGTGGGCCAGCCCGTCCACGAGCTCGGCGCAGTCCTGGAAACGGATCCAGGCCTGCACCGGGATCCCGTGTACGTCGGTCTTGGAAGGCATATTCGCGAAATCCAGTTCCTCCGCAGTCAGCCCGATCGGCTGCGCACGCCGGGCGTACCTGCCTTGAAGCCGCCTGAGCTGATCCCGGTCCACTACCACACCTTTTAGAACTGAATTACTAGCAACACTCAGAAGCTACGAATCTATGTTCGAATACTACTCCGGTTCAGTGTGACGGGAGGGTCTGACAATCAGGGGTATGCCCCTTGGCGGGGGGATCGATGTAGAGGCGGGTTGCACGCCAATGGGGACAGCTTTGAGCTGTGCGGAGGGCTCCACCTGCCCAGTGGGCACAACCCGTCCATCGCGACTGACAGGGGTTACCGGTCCTTGATGTGCGGTGGGAGTTCGACGGCGGCGGGATCCAGCTCGGGTCTGGCGCGCACGAAAGACAGGGGATGCCGGAACGACTTGCCGGACCAGGCGACGTCAGCGTCAGGTGCACCGGGCCTTTGTCCTTACTGAATCTGTTCAGCGAGGTTTCGCTGATCTCTTCGGGCCACGGGTGCCCGGGCTGCGCCGGGCGGAGATGGCGGCCCAGCTCACGCCCTGCACGTGCTGAAAGGACTGTAGAGCGGCCCACGATCCGCAGCTGCCCATCAATGGGCAAGCCCGCGATGATCGCGTGGGGCTGCGTCAATGGCCCAATGACGGCGGCGCACACGACGTCCAGAACGTTCTTGTGCTTCAACTTCAACCAGGAGCGCGAGGCGTCATATGTCTGCGATCCTCCCTTGAAGACGAGCCCTTCAATCCCGGTGGCGGGAAGATCCCGTAGCCAGGTCTTTGCCAGTTCCGGGTCTGTGGTGGTGGGGGAGAGGGCCAGCGGGGCGGCCCATTCCCGGGCCAATTCTTCGAGCAGCTGCCGGCGACCGGCGAACGGGACACCGCGGACGTCCTGCCCGGCGACGGCCAGAACATCGAAGGCCGCGAACGCGGCCGGTAACTCCTTCACCAGCGCCGGCAGAGCCGCCCTGGACGTGACCATGCGCCGCTGCAGTGCCTCGAAGTCCAGCCGATCCCTGTTCCATATGACGGCTTCGCCGTCGAGGACGACACCGGGCGGGACCTGAGCTCCGAGGGCTGCGGCCAGGTCAGGCAGGACCCGTGTGAGTTCTCTGCCCTGCCGGGACCAGAGCGTCACACCAGGAGTGGAGGCCGCATGGACGGGGGACTGCTGTCCATGCCGAGTTCGCTGCAGGCTGTGGTGTCTCGCGGACACGGGCACGATGTCGTCTTCCTGGCCAACAGCCCCATGTAAAGTTTCTGATACAACGATCGGCAATTGAGTCAGGAAATACCAGCATGCCAGAATCCACGGCGACAACCACCAGTACGACTGCTCGCATCGTATGGGACACCGCGGACAAGTTCCTGCGCAACATCGTTGACGAAGAGGACTACGGAGACTATATCCTCCCGTTCACGGTGCTGCGCCGGCTGGAGTGCATGCTGGCCGATTCCAAGGAAGAGGTCCGGAAGTTCGTTGCCTCCCTTGGCGAGATGCCGCCGCACTTCATCGACATCGCAGTGAAGGAAGAGTTCAAGCTCAGCTTCTACAACGTCTCACCGCTTGACCTCGCCACCATCGCCTCGGTCGATGACAATGTCGAGAAGTCGCTGAAGTCCTACATTGACGGCTTCTCACACAATATCGCCGACATCTGGGTCTCCTTTGAGTTCGGCAGGCGGGCAAGTGTTCTCGCCGAGGCCAACAGGCTGCACGCCGTCATCAAGCACTTCTCGACGCTGGACCTGGCTCCGGGCAAACTCGAAAACACTGCGATGGGCGACGTCTTTGAAGACATCATGTACCGGGCCTTCAACAAGAAGGGGAAGGCTGCCGGTAACTTCTACACCCCGCGCGATGCGATCAAGCTGATGGTGGACATCCTGATCACCAATGACGACGACACTCTCGCCGGCGACAGTGCGGCACGGTCAATTTACGATCCAACGGCGGGCTCCGGCGGCATGCTGCTGATCGCCAAGGACGCGCTGACGAAGATGAACGACAAGATCGATGCAACGCTGTACGGCCAGGAGCTGATGGCATCGGCTTTTGCCCTCGGCAAGGCTGATTTGCTGATCCAGGGCGGCCGCCCTGATGCCATCAAGCGGGGCAACACACTGGTGAAGGACCTCTACGAGGGTCAGACGTTTGACTACGTCCTGTCAAACCCGCCCTTCGGCACCGACTGGTCAGCTGATGAGGCGTCTGTCCGTGAACAGGCCAAGGTACACGGATCGCGTTTCAGCCATGGTCTGCCCAGTATCAGCGACGGCCAGATGCTCTTCCTCGCCCATTGCGCCTCGAAGCTCAGTCCTGCTTCCACGAACGGCCAGGGTGGCCGGGCTGCTGTTGTCTCGAACGCTTCACCGCTGTTCAGCAGTGACAAGGGCCCGAACGGGATCAGGCAGTGGCTGCTTGAAGAGGATCTTATCGACGCCATCATCGCGCTGCCGACGCAGATGTTCTATGGAACCGGCATCGCCACCTATGTGTGGATTCTCGACACGAACAAGGACCCTGAGCGTGAGCGCAAAATCCAGCTGATCGATGGTTCCGGCCAGTGGGATCCGCTGCTCAAGCCCATGGGTGAGAAGCGGCGGATGATGCGCAAAGGAAAACGGAACGTTGTAGTCGAGGCGTACCAGAAGTTCGAGGACGCCGATCCTGCGATTTCGCGGGTGATGACGCCGGAGGACTTCATGTTCCGCGACGTGCCGGTCTTCAAGCAGGCCCGCTTCGCGACACGCTTCAGCGAGGAAGCCGTCGATGCACTGCGTGCACGGCGCGACTTCACGGACGCACACATCAGTGTGCTGAAACTGCTGGACGGAACGCCCTGGAACGAGCTGCCGGCGTCGTTCCCGCAGGCCGCGAAGGCTGCCGGCCTCAAGGCGCCACTGGGCCTCATCGACGCGGTCACGAAGGCGCTGGCGGTGGCGGACCACGCCTCGCCGCTGGCCATTGACCGCAAAGGCAATCCGGTCATTGCCGATGGATGGAAGATTACCGAGCGCGTACTGCTGAGCGAGGACCTCACCGAGCATATGGAGCGTGAGGTGCTGCCGTTCGCGCCCGAAGCTGTTTGGGACGAATCCAAGGCCAAGGCCGGCAATGAGATCCCGATCCCGCGGATTTTCTATGTACCCGAGGAACCGCGCCCGCTTCAGGACATTGACGCCGATGTGTCGCGTCTCATGGGCGAGCTTGCCGAGATGTTCAAAGTGGTGCGGGAAGCGTGAATGTTTCTCCCGGATGGCGTTCGGTTCCCTTTTGGTCGTTGTACCAAAGGCGGAAGGCAACGGGATTCCCACACGAGGAACTCTTGTCGGTCTACCGCGATTATGGAGTCATCAAGAAGTCTGATCGACAAGACAACTGGAACCGCCCCGGTGAGGACCTGGGGGCTTATCAGCTGGTGATGCCCGGCGATCTGGTTCTGAACAAGATGAAGACGTGGCAAGGCTCATTGGGAGTATCCAGGGATCGCGGAATCGTTTCCCCGGCGTACTTTGTGTACAGGCCACAAACTCCGGACAACCCCCGGTTCCTCCATTACGCGCTGCGGTCACGGCATTATGTACAGACCTACGCAAGGATTTCGAAGGGTGTCCGCCCGAATCAGTGGGATCTCCAGCCGGAATTGCTCGATCCTATGCGCGTGCTCCTTCCGGATGTCACGACACAGCAGGCTATTGCTGACCAGCTCGACGAGATCGATAGGATGATTACCAAGCTCAATGCGCTTTCCGCCAAGCTGTTCGAACACCGCCGGGTCAGTCTCGTCGAATTGGGCCGTCGTCTTGTTGCTCCGGGACAGAGGGTCAAAATTGGATTGTTGCTGACCAAGCAATCCAGGCCTGTACGCCCTGATGACGGGGTGGTAACTGCTTTCCGTGACGGACAGGTTGCACTTCGATCGCGTCGACGTGAAGACGGTTACACGATGTCCTCGCATGAGGCGGGTTACCAAGGAGTTGAACCGGGGGACTTCGTCTTCCATGGTCTGGATGGCTTCGCCGGGGCTGTGGGAGCTTCGGAGGATCGTGGCAAGACAAGCCCCGTATATCACGTGTGCACCGCAACCCATTTGACGTCCGAAAAGTTCATGGCATGGGCTTTGCGGGCGTTGGCCGCCAACGGATACATCGAAGCCTATTCATTCTCCGCCCGCCAGAGGTCCGTCGATTTTCGAAGCTGGGGAACTTTTGCGGGGATGCCAATCACATATCTTTCCCTTGAAGAACAACAAGGCTATGTCGATCATCTCGACAAAACGGCCGACGGGATCAACTCGATGCTTGCAAAGGTTGCTCAACTGCGGGAGGTCCTGACCGAGCGGTCGTCCGCCTTCTTCGGTGATGCGGTCACCGGCAAGAAGGAAGAAGTCGCATGAGCCACGCACAGCTGTTGGAGCTGGAGTTCGAGAACAACCTCTGCGCTGAGATCGCTGAGCGGGGTTGGCTGTATGAGGACAGCGGCAAGCCGGTTGGCTGGGACGCGGCCCTGGCGATGGTTCCGGACGATGCGCTGAATTGGCTCAGCACGCAGTACCCGGACGAGTACGAGAAAGCCGTGCCCTGGGACCTGGTCAATGGCCAGAAGGCCGAGGCCGAGCGGAAGCTGCTGGGCCACATCACCAAGGAACTGGCTAAAGCCACCAGGATGGATCCGACCACGGGCCATCCGGTTGGCGGCCTGCTCGGAGTCTTACGAAAGGGCTTCACATACGCACAGATCGGCAGGCCTGCGGCAAAGTTCGGGCCGATGATGGCGTTCCCGCCAGCGAACCCGAACCTGGTGGAGGTGGTTGAAGCAGCCGCGTGTGTGCGCCTGCGCATCCTGCGCCAGGTGCGCTTTGACACAACGAGCAACGAGAGCATCGACGTGGTACTCACTGCCAACGGCCTGCCCGTGGCGACGCTGGAGTTGAAGACCGACAACACCCAGACGGTCAACCACGCGATCCGGCAGTACAAGGAGGACCGAAAGCCCGGCAGGAACCGGCCCCTGCTTGCACCGGGCCGTGCGTTGGTGCACTTCGCGGTCTCCAACGATCTTGTCTACATGACCACCAAGCTCCAGGGAGGGGACACTGTGTTCCTGCCCTTCAACCAGGGCAATGACGGCCATGAGGGCAACCCGCCCTCGGGCACGGGCTCGTCGACGAACTACCTGTGGCGCGAGATCCTTGCCCGACCGATGTTCATGCGTATCCTCAAGGACTACGCGATCTTCGAGCCGGGCAAGACCGGCAGGAAGGAAGAGGGGAAGCTGGTCTTCCCGCGATTCCATCAACTGCGCGCCGTGGAGCGGGTGGTTGCCGACATTGAGGCCAACGGAACCGGCAAGCGCTACCTGATCTGGCACTCAGCCGGCTCGGGCAAGACGAAGACCATCGCCTGGCTCAGCCACCGGCTGATCCGCCACATGAGTGCCGACTCGAAGTCGACTTTCGACTCGGTCATCGTCGTCACCGACCGCACGGTGCTGGATGAGAACATCCGCGACGACATGAACCTCGTGCAGTCGAGCAAGGGGCTCGTGGTCACTGTCGGTGAAAAGTCCGGGGCGAAGTCACCGCAGCTGAAGAAGGCGCTGCTTGACGGGGACCACATCATCACCTGCACGCTGCAGACCTTCCCAGAGGTCATGAAGCTGATCGAAGACACCCAGGAGTTGCGCGGCCGGCACTGGGCCGTGGTGGCGGACGAGGCGCATTCTTCGCAGTCCGGCTCGGCGGCCCGCCAGCTCAAGGAGCTGCTCGCAGATGTAGAACTCGATGAATCCGAGGATGACATCAGCGCGGATGACCTGCTGCTGGCCAAAGACTCAGCCATCGCAGCCTCCAGCAACGTCACATTCATCGCCCTGACAGCGACTCCGAAAGCGAAGACGCTGCGGCTTTTCGGCACGGAGCGCGACGGCCGGTGGGAGGCGTTCGATACCTACACGATGGCCCAGGCGATCGAAGAAAAGTTCATTCTTGACGTGCTGTCCAACTACTCCACCTACGACATGTTCCTGCGGGTGAAGAACACGCTCGACGGCCAGGAATCCGAGAGTGAGATTCAGGTCATCACGGGGGAGGCTGTCACTAACATTGTCCGTTACGCGCGGCTGCATCCGACGGCCATCGCGCAGAAAGTCCGCGTCGTTATCGAGCATTTCCGGCGGAATGTCATGTCGCTGCTTGGCGGCGAGGCCAAGGCCATGGTGGTGACCAGTTCACGAATTGAGGCGTTGAGCTGGTCCAGGAAGATGGACGACTACATCGAAGCCCAGGGATACACAGATATGAGCACCTTGGTGGCATTCTCGGGCTCGCTCACCGACGAGGACGGCGAGAGCGTTACGGAGGTCTCCGTGAACGGGCGCGGCGACGTGGCCAAGGCTTTCCGGGAGGAAGGCTTCTACAGGGTGCTCATTGTGGCCAACAAGTTCCAGACCGGCTTCGATGAGCCGCGCCTTATGGCCATGTACGTGGACAAGAAGCTTTCGGGCGTGGCTGCTGTCCAGACGCTGTCGCGGCTGAACCGGAACTATCCGGGCAAGACGGCCCCGATGGTGGTCGACTTCCGCAATACTCCGGCGAGCATCCAGAAAGACTTCCAGCTGTACTACTCCGATGCGCACGTCGAGGGTGATGTTGACCCCAACGCGCTGATCACCATCGGTGAGCGGTTGGACACAGCCGGGCTCTACTCCCACGAGGAGATGGACGCAGTCGCTGACGCTTTCCTCACTCATGCTGGCGGGGAAGCCATCGACAAGGCTCTGGCGCCGATCAAGAACCGCTGGAGCGGTCAGTGGCGGCAGGCCAGGCTCGCGAAAGACAAGGCCCGGATGGAAGAACTCGGTGCTTTCCGTGCGGACGTGCTGAGCTACCGCAACGCCTGGCAGTTCCTGAGTCAGATTGTTGACTACCAGGATCCGGAGCTGCACCGCCGCGCAATCCTGACGACACTGCTGGGGCGCAACCTGCACATGGATGGCCAGGAGTACGACGACGGCTACCTCGAAGGCGTGCAGCTCTCCGGTGTCCAGTTTGTACCTTCGGCGATCAATGTGGACCACTCGTTGAGCGAGGGGAGCAGCGACAGCATCAAGCTGCCGGCCTTTGACGGGGAGCACCAGGGGGCAAAGGCGCCCAAACGCGGCCCGCTCGATGAGGCCATCGAGAAGGTGAACGAGATGTTCAAGGCAAAGGGCGTCGATGTGAGCCCGGGGAGTGTCTCCGGCTTCATCACCACGTTCTGGGGCTTCCTCGATGCCAATGAAGAGGCCGTGGCGATGGCGAAAAACAACACCGTCTCCCAGCTCAAGGCATCAGAGGGCTTCAGTGGAGCCGTCGGACTGGCAGTACTGAAAACCGTGAATGAGTCACAGGAAATCCAGTCGTACATGACTGACCCCGCGTTCCTCGGGCAGATTGCCGAGATTGCCGCGGAGGCGCTTCACGGTCAGCACCGTGCGGCTGATCCAGGGGCTGCAACGAAGGCCTCAGAGTCATGAGCGGCGCCGGGCAGATGGCTTTCGGAGACATCATCCGCGAAGCCCGAAAGGAGCACGGCTGGTCGCAGGCGGAGCTTGGCGAGAAATCAGGCGTTTCCCGTCCGACCATCGCCCGGGTGGAAGCCAATCATGATGTCACGACCACGACCATTGCCAAGATCGCCCAGGCCCTGGGGCTCACGCTGGAATTGAAAGGTCGTGCGTGACGGCTGCAGCGACTGGCTGAACAGATCAGCGCCATCGATGTAAAGATCGCCGACGTCGATGCCCAGATCACGGACCTGTTCCCGCAGCACGACAGCGCCGATGTTTTGCTGAGTATGCCGGCGTTCGGCCCCGTACTCGCAGCAACTTTCCTCGCGAACATCGGCCGGCAACCTGGACGCATTCGATTCCGTCGACGGGCTCGCCAGCGTCGCGGGACTGGCCCCGGTCCCACGTGATTCCGGACGGATCAGCGGGAATCTGCACCGACCGCGTCGCTTCAACCGCAGACTCCTCCGAACCTGTTACCTTGATCGGTGCCGTATGGCGACGTTTTAATAGCCCCGTCCCCGCGTCCGAGGAACGGCCCGCCGTCCGGATCGTCACCGGCGAATCGTTTGGCGGCGGCATCACCGTCCATGCCGTTCCCGTCACGGCCGAGGGGGGACCGGCCCCGTGGTACATGTTCGGCGGGACGTTCATTTTCAGCAGTGACTCACGCTTCCGGGAAGCCGCAGGCCACTACGGGGCGTTGCCGCTGCACGACCGCCAAGAATAAGAAAACGCGGTGGCCGGGCCAGATGGTCCGGGTCACCGCTGGCGGTCCGCCGTCGTGGCCGGCCCGGTGCCTGGTTGGGGGCGGCGGACCGCCGTTAGCGCCAAGGCCATGAACGTGGTTCAGTGCGGACGGCGGCCGACGGCGCCGGGATCCGCGCCGTGCTTTCTGTGGTGAAGGTTTAGGGCCGGCTCGCCAGGGCTCACCATAAATGGGCGTCCGCTKCGCGGCCGGCTGTTGGGTGCTGCCGGTCCGTCGCRGAGCTCCTGCCCGTCATCACCTTTGTTTACGTCTTCGACGTTTTTTGGTTGCTGTCCTTCGGATTCTAGGCGTCCGCTCCACCCGGTCTAGCCCCTCCTTCGTCGGGGCCTGCGGCGAGTGAATTTCCCTGCGGCGCTCCTGCGTCGCTGATTTCCTCCGGGAATTTCCCGCACCTTGCCCTTTGGGTAGACAGGGCTCCGTCGGCCGCCGAGCAAGCGAGCTTGCCAGCAACCAAAAAACAACGGGGGGAGAGGGGCAGCTGGCCCGGTTACGAGGTCCCCTCACCATCCCAATCCTCAGCAAAGGACAAACACCATGACTGATTCAGTACGCGCCACTGGTCCCGCCGACGTTCTCAGCTACATCCCGCACACGCTGGGCAACGTGCCCCGCGAGTCGTTCGTGTTCCTGACCGTGCAGGGCACCCGACTGGGCGCCACCCTCCGGGTCGACGCTCCCACGGCTGCAACGCCGGGCATGTTCGCCCACACCATCAGCGGCTTTCTCGAAGCGGACAAAGCCGCCACGTCCGTCCTGCTCGCCGTTTACACGGACCTGACCGCGGAGGATGCCCCGCGCCCGTTCCACGAGTACATCGAGGCACTCATTGAAGTACTCGACGCTGCCGGAACCCCGCTCAAAGACGGGTGGCTGGTGACCTCCACCCACTGGCAGGACCTGCTGTGTGACAGCGAGGCCGGATGCTGCGCACCCCAGCCGCTGGACGCGATCACCGACAGCGCCCTGAACGCCGAAATGGTGTTCCGCGGCAGCGCTTACAACGCCGGACCCGGCACGACCTACGCGCCCTATGCCGGACCGGCAGAGGCCACCGAGTGGATCCAGTCCATGTATGGGCACCTGTTGGCCGAGGACCTGAGCGCACCACGCGCCCAGTGGGCCGCAGCGCTGGAAGCCAGCGAACCGCTGACCGGGGTCAAAGCGGTGGAGTTGGTGGCCGCATTCCAAGCCCCCGCCGTGCGGGACGCCCTGCTGGTGAACATCGTCGACCCGGACCTGCCGGATGCAGAAGACAGCGGGGCGCTGCTGTTGGGCAGCGGAATCGCGCCGGACTGGACCCGCGTGGACAAGGCCCAAGCCGTGGCCCGCGAACTGATCACCGCAGCACCGGCAGGCTACCGTGCCCCGCTGCTGACCTTGATCGGATGGACGGACTACCTCAAAGGCCGGGCATCTTCGGCCGGGGAACACTTCACACTCGCCCAAGCCGACGCCCCCGGCTACCGCCTCGCGGAACTGCTGGAGCAGATGATGGTGCTGCGCCCGATCGCGGACACCGCCAAGAACCCCGCGACCGCCTACAAGCGGGAACGCTAAACACCCCACGGGGCCGGGCCAGCATGGTCCGGTCCCCTCAAGTGGGGCGCGGCGGCCTCCCCCGCAAGCTCCGCCGGCCGCCGGTCACGCTTGCGCGGGCGCAGCACCACCGTGAAAGCACGGAAATACCCGCCGGGTTAGAGTGGAAACACGACGACCAGGCAGGAACCAACCATGAGCCACGGATTCATCCTCACCGATCAGGACAAAGCCCCTGAAGGCATCACCGCGGCCGAAGAGGCCATCGAGCTCGCCATCCTGGGTAACGACGAAACGAAGTCCCCCGCGGACTTCACCTGGGACAACCAAGGCCAGCAGTACTAAGACTCCTGCAGCGATGTTGCTGCACTTATAGATTTCCTTTTGCTGAGGGAAAACAGGAAGGGCCGGCGCCTGCAAGGTGCCGGCCCTTCCGCCCGTTAACAAGCCCCTGGCGCGACTAAAGTACTCACTCCCTGGGGGAGCTGGCGCGACTAAAGTACGGGATTTTGTTTGGTGTTCGGGCAGGCTCGCTGGGCTCGCCCCGGTTGCGGTGCAACCAGTTGAGGTCGTCCGCTCACCTTTGTCTACGTCTTCGACGTTTTTTGGTTGCTGTCCTTCGGATTCTAGGCGTCCGCTCCACCCCGTCTAGCCCCTCCTTCGTCGGGGCCTGCGGCGAATGAATTTCCCTCCGGCGCTCCTTCGTCGCTGATTTCCTCCGCGAATTTCCCCCACCTTGCCCTGCGGGTAGACAGGGCTCCGTCGGCCGCCGAGCAAGCGAGCTTGCCAGCAACCAAAAAACAACGGGGGAGAGGGGCAGCTGGCCCGGTTACGAGGTCCCCTCACCATCCCAATCCTCAGCAAAGGACAAACACCATGAACATCACCGGAGACCGTACGGCCCGCGCAGCACTGACCCGCCTGTTTGAACCCGCTGATCGGGTTGTGGCCGCCATTATCGGCCAGCTCGGCGCGTACGCCACGTTGCGCCTCCTGACCGGAGAGCAGGCACCCCACGCCCTGAAGGGCGTCACCCCGGAAGAACTTACCGCCGCAGTGGCCCGCGCCGCACAGCACTACACCGGAGACATTGACCCGCAAAAGGATCTGGACGACGCGGCCGCGATGGGCGGCGGGTTCCTCATTCCCGGAGACGAGCACTGGCCAGAAGGTGTGGATGATCTTGAAGTGCCCCCGCTTGGACTTTGGTACCGGGGGAACCTCACCGCCGGGATCCCGGCAACTGACCGCTGCGTGACCCTCACCGGATCCCGGGACTGCACTGCCTACGGGGCAGCTATCGCCGGAGACTTCGCCCACGGCCTGGCCCAACGCGGCATCACCGTTATTTCCGGTCTGGGCTACGGAGTGGACGCGATTAGCCACAAATCCGCGCTGGCCGGAGGAACGCCCAAGGCGATGTCGACCATCGCCGTGGTCGCCGGAGGCGTAGACCGGTTCTACCCCTCAGGAAACGCCGATCTTGGCCGGGCCCTTCTTGGAACCGGACTCATGATTTCCGAAATGCCAGCCGGGACCGCCCCCACCCGCCACAGGTTTCTCCAGCGCGGCAGGATCATGGCGGCCCTGTCCGGTGCCGTGTGTGTCGTGGAAGCCCGCTACCGTTCCGGCGCGCTGAACACCGCCCACCACGCCGAAACCATCGCCCGTCACGTCGCCGTCGTGCCCGGCCCGGTGACTTCCGCGAACAGCGCAGGCTGCCACAGGCTCGCCCGGGACGGTTCCGCCGTCCTCGTGACCGAAACCAACGAACTGATGGAACTCCTCACCAGCTAAAGCTCAGCGGTGGCCGGACTCCAAAGTCCGGTCACCGCTGGCGGTCCGCCGCTCACCGGATCCGCTGGGAGCGTGGTCACCAGCGACGGACCGCCATAAAGCCCCCTGGACTCCACCGCCTACCGCCGCTTAACTAGCGGCCTGCCCCGAAGGAAGGACACGAGTCGAATGTCGTACCGTGAAGATAACGTCACGCCCATGGTTGCAACCCAGAACAACAGGAGCCACAAAGTGCAGAACGACGACAGGCAGGAAAGCCCGCAACGCCGCTATGGCCCTTGGTATCGCTCTGGTGAACCCTGGATGCTGATCGCCCTAGCTGTCGCCACGGTACTCACTGCGTGGTCGGCATTGACCAACAAGCCCCAAGCGATTGATTACGCCTGCGCCCGTCAAGTTTTTGAGACAGCTTGATTGATTTTCTTCTTACGCTGCTATCTGGTTGATCGTGTTTTGGTATTCGGCCAGGGCGCGTGCCGGGGGCAGGCCGCGGTTGTTGGCATGGGGCCGGCGCCGGTTGTACCAGGACTCGATGTATTCCATCACCGCGGTCCTGGCCGCCATGTGGTTGGGAAAATCGTGGTGGTGATACATCTCGGTCTTCAGGTGCGAGAAGAACGACTCGGCCACCGCGTTATCCCAGCACACCCCGACCTCTCCCATGGACTGGGTGATGCTGTTCGCCGCGCACCAGCCCTGGAACCCGGCAGAGGTGTACTGCGAGCCACGGTCGCTGTGAAAGACCGCCCCTCCGGGGTGAAGCCGGCCATGGTCACGTGCCATGCTGAGCGCGTCAATGATCAACGAAGTGCGCATGTGGGAGGCCATCGACCAGCCCACAACCATCCGGGTCGCCAGATCGATCACGGTGGCCAGGTACAGCCATCCGGAGCCGGTGTGCAGGTAAGTGATGTCCCCGACCATCCGTGTTCCCGGCACGGTGGCGGTGAAGTCACGGTTGCCGTCACCGTCCTGCATGTGGTTGCGTATATGACCGGTCCTGGCAGCGGGGTCAACGACCGTGGTCTTCTTCCACGCCCGCATCCGCACCGCCCGCAGGCCCCGCTTTTTCATGATGGCACCTACCGTTCCCTGGGCCACCGGGACGCCCTCATGGCCCAGGATCGTGGTGATCTGGTCCCTTCCGGCCATGCCCTTCTCGCGGCCAAAAACACGCTCCACCTCCAGGGTCAGCTTATTGTGGCGGAGCTGTGTCGGGGTCGGTTCCTTCGGGGCCGTCCAGCGGTAGTACGAGGATCTGGGGACCTTCAGCTGGTGGCACATCCAGTCGATCTTGTAGTTGGCCTTCTCCTGCCAGATAAACGCGAAGTAGTCGTCTATCGTTGCTTCGCGGCGAAGAAGGCGCTGACTTTTCCCAGGAACTCGATTTCCCGTTTCAGCTCGGCGTTCTCGGCCTGCAGCGCCTTGTACTTCGCCCACTCCACCGGGCCCGGCTCATCGGCAGCCACGTCGGGATGCTCTTCCTTCCAGACCCGCACCCAATTCCCCAACGTCCCCTCATTGACCCCTATATCGGCCGCGACCTGAACAACCGGACGGCCCGAGGAAATCACCAACTCAATGGCCTCAGCCTTGAACTCCGGACTGAATTTACGACGGCTAGACATGAAACAGATTCTCCTAAACCCTGTCTCAAATCACCATACGGGCGCAGCCATCTGGGGCGTTGTTGTCGTGTTGGTTTTGGTGTGGATTGTTTCGCTATTCCGCAAGTGGCAGCGGCGGCGAAGCCCTTCTCAATGACGGGGCGTAGGGCCTAAACAAGAAGTGCAGAACCACAGGCTAGATGGTCGGGAGCGGACATGCTCCCGGCCATCCCTCATTTCCGGGGAAAGTTCGGGCGGTCCGCCGCGCGTGGCTGGCTGTGGGGGGTGGTAGCCGGCGACGAACCGCCTTCCCGACAAGGAACGGTGGTGGCCCACCCGGGCGTGCCGGTCTCACCCTGGGCGGCCGGGATCCTGGGCGGGGGCACTGCGGGGTCCGGGTGAGGGCAGTCTCGCCAGGGCTCGCCCCTGGTTTCCGCTGCGCTTCACCCAGGTAGACGGGCGTCCGCTGCGCGTCACCTTTGTCTACGTCTTCGACGTTTTTTGGTTGCTGTCCTTCGGATTCTAGGCGTCCGCTCCACCCCGTCTAGCCCCTCCTTCGTCGGGGCCTGCGCCCTGGATGATCTGCTGCGGCGCTCCTGCGTCGCTTATTTCCTTCGCAGATCCCCCACGTCTTGCCCTTTGGGTAGACAGGGCTCCGTCGGCCGCCGAGCAAGCGAGCTTGCCAGCAACCAAAAAAACAACGGGGGGAGAGGGGAAGCTGGCCGGTCACCTGAGCCGCCCCTCCCACCCAATCCTTGGGCAAAAAGGAG
Source organism: Arthrobacter sp. Soil762 (assembly GCF_001428335.1). Classification (GTDB taxonomy): domain Bacteria; phylum Actinomycetota; class Actinomycetes; order Actinomycetales; family Micrococcaceae; genus Arthrobacter. Next base: position 51,846 of record NZ_LMSG01000007.1, on the reverse strand, counting down.
CCACACCATGAACACAACACCCACGCTTGAAATGATCGACCCGGCAACCCTGATCGTTGACATCAACGTCCGCAAAGACGCCGCCCTGACCCCTGACTTCATCGCCAGCATCAAAGAACACGGCGTGATGGAACCCGTCATCGCCCACCGCAAGGAGGACGGCAACGTGCACGTCCTGATGGGCCAGCGCCGCACCCTCGGAGCCGTCGAAGCAAAACGGGACCTCATCCCTGTGATGATCGTTTCAAGCCCCGAAGAAGCCGAAAGGATTCTCACGCAGGTCGTGGAGAACATCCAGCGGACCGAACTCACTGCCGCCGACGAGGCCGACGCCTACCACCAACTCTCTCTGATCGGCGTCTCGGCCGGATCGATCGCTAAAAAGACCGGACGGGCCAAAGCCGCTGTAGAAGGCGCACTGAAGGCCAGAGCATCCGACGCCGGAGCCGCCGCCCTGGGCAAAGGGCTGACCATCGAGGAAGCGCTCATCATGGCCGAGTTCGAAGGGGACCAGGACGCGACCGAGGAACTGGAATCGGTCATCCAGGATGAACCAGACCAGCTGTTCCACGTCGCCCAGCAGCTCCGGGACGACCGCGAACGCGCCGCCGCCCTCGCGGCCTTCACCGCTGAACTGGAAGCAGCAGGAACCACCATCGTTGATGCACCCGGCTACGGCGACGACAACGAAACCCTCCGCGTCAGTTCCCTGACCCGCGCCGACGGGGAACGAGCCACAGAGGAAGACCGGAACGCTGTCTACATCGAAACGGGTTACAAGGGCGAATACTCCACCGTCCCGGTGATCGCCGGATGGAAGGAACTCGGCTTCACCCCCCGGCACAGCTACCTGTCCTCATCATCGGCCAACAAAGGACCCATGACCGACGAGCAGAAGGCCGAACGGAAGACCCTGATAGCCAACAACAAAGCCATGGATTCGGCTTCGACGATACGCCGCGAGTTCGTGAAGGGTCTGCTGGCACGCAAGCAGGCTCCGAAGGGCTGGCAGTACTTCACCGTCCACGCCATCACCCACCACTCCGAAACGGCCAGCGGCTACGACGGAGAGGTAGCCGCAGAGATGGTCAGCGCGAAGGTCGAAGGGGAGAAGACATGGGCATGGAACCCGCTCCGCACGCACGTGGCCAAAGCCACCACCCGGCCCGAGTTCTCCCTGATCGCGCTTGTCTGCGCGGGATATGAGAAGACCATCGCCAAGGACTCATGGCGGTCCCCGTCCCAGACCCACCGGGACTACCTGAACCAGCTCGTCACATGGGGATACACCCCCAGCGAAGTCGAACAAATCATCCTCGATAGCGCCAAGCCAGCCGGGGACGAAACGGCAGCCTAAGAGCCCTTGCCGGGCGGAACCCCCACCGCCCGGCAAGGCCCCGCCGTACTCACCACGAGCAGGGCAGGGACCCTCCCAAAGTCGGGCGGTCCGCCGCCCAGGGCGAACCACAGCAGCCACTCACCAGCGACGGACCGCCGTTTCCCGCGACAACGCAGAATCCACACCAGGTGCCGCACGCACCCGAAACAGGACTGCTAAAGTCGTCTACAGATTTCCTTTGCCCAAGGGAAAAACCAGGAAAGGCCGGCACCTACGTGCCGGCCTTTCCGCCGTTAACCCACCAGGTGTCTTCCCTCGCCGCGAGAAGCGGACGGCATGCCCTGGCTAGCTCTCGGGCTCAGTCACGTACGTGACCCGGTCTGCGCTGTAGTAACCGCAGAATCCGTCCAAGGGGAAATGCACTCCCACGCAATACACCGCTCCCACGGAACCAAAGTTATGGCCGCCGTGAACAATCTCTCCCAGATCCTCCCGTCCAATTACCTTGACCAATTTCCGCTTATTTTCCGGTGTTATGTTGATGCTCATAGCCCCAGTGTTCGGCGGGAAAATGGCCGGTTGTGGGATGCCCCGCAGAAACACAAACGTGTCTCGTGCCCGCCGGGCATGAAGACGGATACGTCCCCCATGGTCCAGGCGTTGGCGTTGTCCGGCCCACCTGGTCGTTGTGGCCGGCTTCTTTTCAGCAGGGACGACACACATTTGATGTCCCGCTGCGGGTTCCGGAGCGAAGGATCCTCACCCATGGGGCAGGTCTTCAAGCGCGGGGGGATTCTCCCGAACTGCTGCCGGGCGGTGGTTACCACAGCTGGCGACGGCGACAATCACCACCCAGTCCCGCAGGCCCGCGTCCAAGCAATGGTGAACAAATCCGGAAACCTTTTCCACAAATCTCCTAGGGGGACTTGTGAAGAATCTCCTAGGGGGGATAGAATCGAGATATGGAAACAAGTGGAGCAGCTCGGCAAATGACCCAATCCGGCTACTGGTGCCGGTGTGGATTTACCGCAGACCGCAGTCGTGCCGCAGACCAGGGACGCATTGCGGCCCACGAAGCCATGCATGACGCCGAAGATGATGCCTGGCTGGCCGCCAACGGCCTGCAGGCGATAACGCCAACTGATAACCCCTAAAACACAGCCGCTCGGAAAGGAACCGGATCATGATCCACAAGTGCATTGCCCTGGTTGTTCCCGCTCGATTGAGCGAGGAAGTCACCGCCGGAATTCTGGACGTCCGGCACGGGACACTCCAAGCCCTCTACGGGCCACTCGATTGCATCGTCTGTGGCGATTGGCAGGTCTACGTCCGGGCCGACAGCAGCAGCGGCCTACGGCCCAACGTTCGGGCCACGCAACTACTCCACGAGACGGGGCTCTATCTGCCCGAGGTTGCAGGAAACGCCCTCTACCTCGGACGCACGGACCACGGCTGGGACACCGACGCACCCGCCCATCTGATCCGACTGGCAGAGCGCCTGTTCGATACACGCCTGGCAACCGCCGAACTCGTCTAGACACCCATGTGAGCTCCTTGAATGACCGCCCTGCCGGCTACGCCCGGTAGGGCTTCATTTTCGCTCAGAAACAGTTCCCGGCACTTCCATATCTCCATGGATCCCAACATCCCCTAGCTTCTCCTAGCCCGCCTAGCGGTGACGCGCAAGGGGGGCTAGCGTGGGTTATGAAGGAAGTTAAAAGGGAAAGAGGCAAGCACGACATGTTGGCCTCGCCGGAAGGGACGGCTGTTCTCCGGCACCGGACCATCAGCCCGGGAGCCGTCCGGCAGATACCCAAGGGGCTGCCGGCCACGCCGAGCGGCTGGCAGTAACCTTCCCGATAGAGGACCTCAGGGCCCCTGCCGGCCCACCGCCCGGCAGTACGAGAGGAAACAATGACCATCAAGCGCGAGCTCGAAGCTGTAGCCCATAAAGAGGGCAAGTGGTGGCTGATCCACATTCACGAGTTGGACCAGGTCACGCAGGCCAGCAGGGCAAAGGATATCCAGGACATGGCCACGGACCTTGCGGCCGTGGTGCTCGACCTCGACCCCGACGAGGTTAAGGTCAATGTCACGCTCCGGGCCCCCGATGAGGCCATGAAGCGCTGGACCCAGGCGAGGGTAGATATTGAGAAAGCCCAGGAGCTTTCCGCCAAGGGAGCCGCGGAATCACGCGCCGTCGTCGCAGAACTCAGCGAGCACTTCACCATTACCGAAGTCGCCCGCATGCTCGGCATCTCCACCCAGCGAGTCTCCCAGCTCAAAGCAAAGAAGCCCGCAGAAGCATAATCAGAAATCTACAGAAACAACGTCCCCACGCGGACAGGATTCCCGTGGGTGAACAGTTACGCAGCAGCGGGACCATTCGTCGTGGTCAGGTTCTTTTCAGCCATGGACGACACGCATGTGAAATGGGGGCCATGTTCCGAAGTGACCGAACGCTGGCCCTGGCTGACGTACGGCCACGGAATCGCTGTGCAGATGCGTACTGAAATTTGTGCAGACGGGTGCTGAAAATGACAGCAGGCGCCGGACGCTGACGGACCCACCACCCCTAAAGCTCGCATAAAAGTGATTCAAAAACCTCTAGATTATGCGGCAAAAGCGTATTTATTCAGTTGAATAATTGCTAGAATGGAAGGTATCAAGTCAAGCAGTCGAACGAAACTTTTACCCATACGAAACCAGGTACTGAAAATGACTTCCATCACCGAATACACGGTCTACACCAAGCCGGAATGCCCCAACTGCGATAAGACGAAGGCTTACTTCGAGTCCAAGGGCATCACTTACATGGCCGTGGATATCACCGAGAACCCCGCAGCGCTGGAATACATCACCGAAGAACTTGGCTACGCCCAGGCGCCCGTCGTGCAAAACAATGCCGATGACCAGGACCACTGGTCCGGGCTCCGCCGGGACAAGCTGGTCCAGGCTTCCATGAACCACAGCCAGGCGGCGTGAACACCATGGCGGATGCGATGCCGGTGGACCGGTTCACCCTCAGCCCCCGACGGATCACTGACGCTGACTGGTTCGGCCTTGAAGCCAACCCGTCCGGCACCATTAACGTCCCCATCCACGACCCGTATCTGGCACCGTTGATCCAGCCGGTGCCCGGGGCCCGCGAGAATGATCGTGAGTGCCAGCGGCCCACACGCCGACGCTAAATTCCCATTCGAAGGAGACCGATGATGCCTGAATTCCACGACCAGCTCCGTGCCCGCGTCCAAGGCAGCTACACCCTGGAAGCCGGAACGGAAATGCTGATCCGCGCCTTCGGCGGCAGGTTCGCTGAACCAGGCAACCCGTGGATCGATGAGGACCCCATGAGTGGGAAAACGTGGATCGACTTCGGAGAGATCCCGCCCCATGTCGGGTCGCTCTCCGGTGGGGAGCGGCGGTTCCTGATGCTCGCGGCATCCGTGGCCGCCGATGTTCCGGTGGGTGTTGGCGAAATTCTCGACGGACTGGACCGTCCCCTGATGGAGATTGCCCTGGCGGGGTTCGCCCACGCCTCCGGAAGTCACGGGCACTCCGGGCTCCAGTTCAGTGATGATGGCTTGTCCTTTGTGCGCGGCGACCGCCCCGGCACCCTGTACCAATGGCCGGAAGAGACAACCAAGAGCTGACCATGACCAAACCGACGTCGCACATCACCCCGTACTTCACGCATGCCCAGGCCGATCAGGTACGCGCAGCGCTCCAAGCCGCCGGCCCCCTGGAAGGCTACGCCTCCCTGTCTGATTTGGTGGTGGCCGCGACGATGCGGGAAGTGAAACGCCTGCAGCGCAAACACAACGGCGGGCAGAAGTGGGAAGGCGTGCCTGCCGGGTCGATGCGTCCGGGCCGTCGCACCCGTGCAGAAACCGCAGCCAGCGAGGACAGGGCATGAGCCCCCACCGCGCACACCGCCGGCACATCGGAATGCTTGTGGCCGCAACGGCGGCGACCGCCGTGTTCTTGACCGGCTGCAATCCATACGACAACAAACCACTTACCCTGGACGCCGGGGAAGTGCCCGAGGCGGTTGGATGCGAACCGACCGGCACGGCGCCCAAGCCTCCGGCTCTTGTCTACGATGCCGGCGGCCCGTATCTGGTGGAGAGCGTGGTGGATGGGGACACGATCCGGATCAGCTGCAACGGGACCTCCACCCGCGTCCGGCTGGTGGGCGTGAACACCCCCGAGACCGTCAAAGAGGATTCCCCGGTGGAATGCGGTGGCCCTGAAGCGTCCGAATATCTGCACTCCCGGCTCGACGGCAAGGACGTGTTTCTGTCCGCGGATCCCGCCCAGGGGGAGAGGGATAAGTACGACCGTCTGCTGGCCTATGTCTGGACCGCAGACGGCGCACCGGTCAACCAGTCCATCGTGGAGCTCGGCCATGGGGAGGCCGCCGGTTACGGCAAGGACTATGCCATGAGCCGCATCTTTGAAGCGGCCGCGGAACAAGCCAGGGACAAAGCCCTGGGCTTGTGGGCCTGCCCGTCACCACCCGCACACGACCGTTAGGACCGGACCATGTTCATCTTTATCTTCCTGGCAGCTTTCGCGGCTGTTGCCCTGGCTGGATGGATCATCTACGCGCTCACCCACCCGGTCCGGGCCGGCCAAGGCATCCTGATCTTCCTCTGCAAAGCCGCCGGCGTGATCGCCCTGCTGTCCGCGCTTGGTTTCTGGATCGGCCAGGGCTTCGCCCAGGCCGTCCCCGGCTTCCTGTTCATGGCCGGCTTTTTCTTTGCAGCCAACAAGCTCGAGCTGCGCTGGCGCAGCTGGTGACCCCACGATGAGTCCCACCCCGGCAGAACGGTTCTGGGCCAAGGTCAGTAAAGGCCCGCGCCCGGGTGATTGCTGGCTCTACACCGGAGCCGTCTCTGACGATGGGTACGGGCGCTTTACCTTGAACGCTGAGGGACGCACCCGGGCGGTACGCCCGCACCGCTTCGCGTTCCATCTGGTGCACGGGCTGCCGCTGGATTCCTTCGGGGATCTGATGCACTCATGCGATGTGCCGATCTGTGTCCGGGCCACGACCGGAGCGGACACGCATCTGGATCCCGGAACGAACCGGGAGAACATGGCCGACCGTCTGGCCAAGGGCCGGGACTCCAACGGATCGACGTTCCGCTGGCGCGGGCTCTCCCGCGCACTCTTCGCTGACCGGTCCCGCCTGCTGCGCGATGAAGCCCGCGCGCACGGCTGGGACCGTGAGGACCGCATCCGGGCACTGCTCACCGGGGCGGACCCCGACGCCCCCACACTCTTCTAGAACGCGGCACCCAAGACGCAGATGGTCCCCGGCAGTACTGCCGGGGACCATCGTTGCGTGTGCTGGTTCGTGCTTAGGCTGCCTGCGCCGTCGCGGGCTCTTCCTTGCCCCGGGCATCGGCGGCATTAACGGGCGTGGACTCGCTTTGCCCGGCCGCGTCGAGGTCGAGCAACTTCTTCAGTTCCGCGCCGGAGACACCCAGGCGGGAGGCAACGGCGGACTTCGGTTCGCCGGCAGCAATCATCGCGGCCACCGTGCCGGCGGCGCCCCGTGTTGCCGCTTCGGCGTCTTCTTCGGCCTTGGCCAGAATCGCGTCAGCCTTCGCCTGGGCATCGGCGCGTACCTGGTCGGCCTGTTCCTGCTGCTCGAAGAATTCGGCAGCGAGGTCGATGAGTTTTTCGTGGCGGGCGGTGAGCTCCTGGGCTTTCGCCCGTGCCTTCTCGCGTGCGGCCAACTGCTGTGCGGACTTCCGTGGTGCTGCCATGTTCGTGGGTCCCTCCCCCTGGGTGGTTTCCATGGAACAGACCTAACGGCTAGCGCAGTGACTGGCCCATGGCCTGCGTGGCCGCCGGATCGGTCCTCGCTCTCGCTCGGCCTGGTCGTCAGCGGTTGATCCACTCGTGAACCAACCTACAGGAACGGACCTCACGATGTTCGGAGGATGCGTGGATTGGTTCCCCACACCTGGACAGCCCCGAGAGAAACCATGTCTCTGACCTGCCCACCTGTGGACAACCCAATCCGTAGCGGTTCCACACAATCGAACGCACCGTGGATAACGAAAAGCATGTTACCCACCGCCCATTCTCATGTGCAGAACCGCATCAAAGACTTGATGGCCAAAACAGAGTGCTTTTGCCTTCTGATTTTCTCCCCTGTCGAAAGGCAAAAGCACTCTTAATCTGTCACACCTCATGCATCATCGACGAGTGAGGTCCCCGAGCGGGTAGGCTGGGGCGATGATGACCGTGCACAAGCTCAGTGCCGGCGACGGATACACGTACTACACACGTGAAGTCGCCAGTGGTGACGAGCTGCGCACGAAGGACCGTTCACTGGGGGACTACTACACCGTGGACGGGAACCCGCCGGGCCAATGGGGCGGCGCCGGAGCTGCACTCCTGGGCGTCACCGGTGCGGTCACCGAGACGCAGATGGCGGCCCTGTTTGGTGAAGGGCTGCACCCGGACGCCGCTGCGAAACTGGCAGCGGACCCGTCCGCGAAGGTCGCTTTGGGTCAGCGATACCGTAAGTCAACGCAGAAAGACTATGAGCTGCAGGCGCGCATCAACACCGCCACCGGCGACTTCCAGCGGATAAACCACCGCGAGCCTGACGCGGACAATAGGCGCCTGATCCGGACCAAGGAAGGCGCCCAATACTTCCGCGAACTCAACGGCCGGAACCCTGGCGACAAGGAAGAACTGGGCAAGTTCATCACCGCCCAGACCAAACCCGGGTCACAGACCGTCGCAGGCTATGACCTGGTGTTCGCACCGGCCAAGTCCGTGTCCCTCCTGTGGGCTGTCGGCGGCGAGGACGCCCGCAAGCAGATCGAAGCCGCGCACCACGAAGCCATCGAAGAGACCATGGCCTTCCTCGAAAAGGAAGCCACATTCACCCGGCGCGGCCGCAACGGCGTCCGCCAGGAAGACGTGGAGGGCGGACTCGTCTACACGACATTCCGCCACTACGACTCCCGCAACGGGGACCCGCAGCTGCACGATCACGTCGTGGTTTCGAACAAGGTCATGGGCGCTGACGGGAAATGGTCAAGCTTGGACGGGCGCCTGCTGTACCAGTTCAACGTCGCCGCGTCCGAGCACTACAACCGGACCGTCATTGAGAAGGTCTGCACCCGCCTGGGCGTCGGAGTGACCGAACGCAAAGTCTCCGGTGACCGGCCCGTGATCGAGATTGCCGGGGTGGACCTCGCCGCCATTGAAGCCGGTTCCTCCCGCTCAGGGGATATCAAACCGGTACTGGATAAGCTGGTGCAGCAGTTCACCGATGACCACGGCTACGCGCCGAACACCAAGGCGATGATCGCCCTCGCGCAGCGGGCCACCCTCGATACCCGGCCCGAGAAGAAGGCCGCCCGCAGGCTCTCTGACCTCGTGACCGAGTGGACCGAAGAGTTCTCCCAGGTTCCCGGCATGGCCGTTGGACCTGCCGCCGTAGTGAGGGCCCAGGCCCACCGGCATGACGCCCGCGACGCCGCCGAGCGTGACGGCAAACCGCTCGTAACCCACGCTGACGAAGTGGACCCGGCCATCGAAGCCGCCGGTGTCATCCGCACCCTGGAGCGCAGCCGTGGCGTATGGGGAGAACACCACATCGACGCCGAAACCCGCCGCCGTCTGGGATCCAAGTTCGGTGAACTGCCCATCCCCAAAGACCTCATTGAACAGGTCAAGGCCCGCGCCATCGACCAGTTCTCACTGCGCATCACTGCGACCAACCCGGCCTCCGAGATTGACGCCCTACGGCTGCGGAACGGTGCCAGCCGGTACGGGAAAGTCCACTCCACCCTCTACACCTCCTCCGGTGTCCTGCACAGCGAAGACCGGTTGCTGACGGCCGCCCAGCGCACCGTTATCCCGGCAGCGACACGGGACGCTTTTGAGCTTGCCTTGGCCACCCAGGAAAAAGAGTTTGATGCCGGGCAGCTGCGCATGGCCGGGGAGTTCGCGTGCAGTGACAAGCTCCTGGTGGTCGGTGTCGGCCCAGCCGGTGCCGGTAAGACCACTGCCTTGAAGCTCGCCGCCGACACGGTAAGGGAGGCCGGCGGCAAGGTGATCGGCCTCGCCCCCACTGCCGCTGCTGCAGCAGTGATGGGCAAGGAGCTGGGGGCGAACGCGACCACCATTGACTCCTTTGTTCTCGGCTACAAGACCCAGAACCCCAACAGGGTTGCCCTGACTCCAGGGGACGTAATCTTCCTCGACGAAGCCGGCATGGTCGGCACAGAGCTGTTCGCCGCCGTCGTCACCATCGCGGAACAGCACGGCGCTGTCGTCCGAGCCCTGGGCGATGACAACCAGCTCTCTGCCGTTGGTTCCGGCGGCGCGCTGCGGTACTTGAAGAACACCGTCGGCGCTGTGCACCTGGAAGACCTGCACCGCTTCCGGAACGCCGACGGCACGCCCAACAACGCCGAAGCCGCCGCCACGCTGGCGCTGCGCGAACCGCCTGCCGTTGGTGAAGATGACCCGTGGGCCTTCTACCGGGAGAACCGCCGCGTCGTCGGCGGGGACGCCGAAACGATGACCTCCCACGTCTACACAGCCTGGGAGAAGGACACTGCCGCCGGTAAGCATTCAGTGATGATGGCGTTCGACAACGCCACCGTCACCGAACTGAACGCGCGCGCCCAGGCCTACCGGCTCGGCACCGGGACCCTGGCAGATGGCCCGGCCGCGACACTGCGTGACGGGCTCGCCGCCCGGGCCGGGGACGTCATTGTCACCCGGCAGAACAACCGCCGGCTGTCCCTGAACCGGGGCAAAGACTTCGTGAAGAACAACGACGTCTGGACCGTCACCGAGGTCCACGCCGACGGGTCCCTGACCGCCAAGCACCAAGGCCACGCCGGGACGATCACCCTGCCCGCAGACTACGTGCAGGGGAACACGATGCTGGGCTACGCGGCCACCATCCACCGCACCCAGGGCCTGACCTGCGACACCACGCACGCGCTGATCGGCTCGGGCCTTTCCCGCTCCCTGGCGTACGTCGCCGCGTCCCGTGGACGGGAATCCAACCACCTGTACGGCGTGGTCCAGGAAGGCGAAACCCTGGCCGACGTGCTGCGTTCCGTGGCGGGTAACCACGACGGGAACCTCACCGCACACGAACAGATCGACGCCGCCCGTGCAGCTGCCCGGGCACTGCCGGACATGGTCAACGTCTACAAAGACATTGACGACCAGGCCAACGAGCTCCGGATGGCCAACACCGCGCGCAGCATCCTTGGTGAAGGTGAGGCGGAGCCGTTCATCGACTCGGACGCGTGGGGCGCGATCGCCACCCACCTACGCAAGGCAGAGAACGAAGGCTTCAACGTCGGCAACCTCCTGACCGACGCCGCCCGGGATCCGTTCGAGGAATCCCAGGACGCCGGGGCCGTCCTGGCCTGGCGCGTGGAGGACAAACTGGACTACTGGCGCACCCGCGCCGAAGCACCCGTGCGCCGGCCACTGGAAGCCGTCAGCGACGAAGCTCTGGAACGTCTCCAGCGCCGCGCCACCGGTGAGCTGATGCGCGCCCAGGCGAACACGGCCGAGAACCCCGGTGCCCCTGCACCGGACAGGCGGGACCTGGCCCGGACCTGGCTGGCCGAGACCAAGGAAACACCCTGGCAGTCCCGGCTCCATGGCCACGTCACCGACGATGACCTGGACGCCCGGATCACCCGCGCCAAAGAGCAGCTGCGCACTGACGTCACGATCAACGATGACCCGGCGGCCGCCAAGGCCCGCTGGCTCGCCGGTTCCATGGAGAAGGAGAAAGCCTTGCGTGAGCTGATGCCTGAGCCGGTCCGTGCAGATGAAGCCTATGAACGCGGCGCGGTCACCAACTACAGCCGCGACGAGAACGCCCCCCGCGTCCAGGCAGCCGATCAGATCCTTCGCCGGATCGAAGCAGAGCAGCTGCTCCGCCGACGCCTGCCCGCACCCGTGGCCATCACCCCCGCCCCGGATGGTCTGCCGGCATGGATGGCGCCGGCCGACGTCATCACCCACAAGGACACCCCGGCACTGTGGCGCAAGGAACTCGAAGGCCGCCGCGAGGCCATGGCCCAGGAGGTCAACCGTCTTGGATCCCAGCTGGCCGCCGCCCCGCCAGCATGGGCCGAAGCCCTCGGGCCTGTCCCCTCTGACGCTGCCAAGCAGCAGCAATGGCGGGACCTGGCCGTGGAGGTCAAGACCTTCCGCGACACCTACCGGATCCCGGAAACCGAGACGGCCGTCCTGCCCGCCGAGTACACCGAAAAGGGAACCGGTGTCGAGCTGGCAGCCCGTGTTACGGCAATGCACAAATACTCCGCACAGACCGCGAAGGAACCCCTGTCTGCAGCGGACTCCGCCCTGATGGCCGATGCCGCCGAGGTCCAGGCAACAGTGGCCATCGAACCGACGCCGGCAGAGCGCGTGGTGGACGTGCTGCGTGAGGAACGCTCACAGGACGTGACCCTGACCCCGGAGCAGGAACGGGATGAACACGTTGCCGCCACGGCCCGCAAGGTCCGTGAGAACCTGGACGCCCGCCAGGGTGCACCAGCGCCGGAGCAGGCTCCGGAAGCCGTCATCGAGGCGCTGAAGGACATTGCCGCACGCCGGGAAGCGGAGCGCTCAATTGGCGACGCTGCTGGCGGGGAAGCCAAGAAGTCGTGGCAGGAACGGTTGGCAGCGGCACAGCAGAAGCAGCCTGCCATCGGCAACGACTTTGCCGAGAAGCTCGCCCAAATCCGTAAGGCTCAGGAAGACCAAGCGACTGAGGAAGCAAAGCGCAAGACTGCACGCCGCGGACCCAGCGTCGGACCCGACCATGGACGCCTCGGCCCCACCCTGTAGGGCGCTGACCTGTTCGCCGAATTGCTCAGAGCCAAAGAGCCGTCCGCGACGCAGATAGCCGCCAAGGCCTGCCTCTCCGGCCCACGCTGCACCGGAGAGGCAGGCCATAGGCATCTCTAACGTGAAGGCAGAATAGGGTGATGACGACTACCAAGCCTTCTCCAATTTTTGCGAAGACAACCCTGGAACGGGCTGCGGAACAGTTGGACGGATCAGCGCTGGCAGCTAAGGCACATACACCCTTTGGTGGGGCGGCTGCGGTTCAGCGGATCCTGGGGCAGGCTGGCGGGACCACCCTTGCCGGCTCCTTTGGTGGGGCGGCTGCGGTTCAGCGGATCCTGGAGCAGGYTGGCGGGACCACYCTTGCCGGCTCCTTTGGTGGGGCGGCTGCGGTTCAGCGGATCCTGGAGCAGGTTGGTGGGACCTTGCTGAAGGATCCTTCGCTCGTCCAGGCGAAAGACGTGGAGGAAATCGCCAATAAGCTCCGAGAGGCAGCGGACGAACAAACTGTGGTCGCAATTGATGCGGCTTACAGCCAAGTAATTGATGCCGACACCGCTGAAGGCGATGGCGTCAGTGACTTAGCGCTGACGTTACCTTTCCACGATCGTTACGTCCGGGCCACGCTGCAGCTCGTGGCAGTGACGGCTTATATGTCTGTTGCCTATATCGTCGGGTTGACCGCCGCTTTCCTGCCTCCGCTTTCCGCTGCTCTTTGGATGTCGGGCTACACTCCGAATCCGAAGCTGGTATGGAGAGCAACCGGAGAAGCTTGGGCTCGGATTCTGTCGCCGGAAAACAACCACTTCCCGCCAGAACCGCCGGAAAAGAATATTTGGTGAGAACGTTTTATCAGCAGAAGGGGCACGGAACATATGTTCCGTGCCCCTTCTGCCTCGGTCTACTCCGTTGCTCCTGTAGCTCCCAGTTCGGCAAGGAAGTCAGAGAAACCTGGATCGGTTGATGGTCTGAATGAGGGTCGGTGGTCTTTGTGGCTTCCTTCGTTGATGCACTCACTGAAGCCCCAGGGTTTGGACCTGATGCGTTCGAGCATGGGCCAGAACGTTCCGTCGTGCCATGAGGCTGCGTCCGTCACTGCATTTTTGTGACCGTAGTAGGCGGATCGCCATGCCACCCACGCGGCCGTGAGCTCTTCAACGACGGCTGTATGGAGGTACCAGCACCCGAGGATCCGGGAACTGTCCGTTACGCCGTACCGCTCGTTGATCCAGTCCACCCAGGCGCCTAGGGTTTCCATCAGCTCTGCGGCGTGGGGTCCGTCGAGCTCCTTCCAGTTCCACGGCGCAGGTTTGCTCTTAGGCGGGGCAGCAAGAAGATCATCGACCATCTCCACCAGTGCCTGCATGCCGTCCTGGAGGGCACCTATCTGCCCGACGTGGTTCAGGACTATGTCTTCCACGGAGGGGACTTCAACGTCGGCGGGCTCGTCCTCAAGCGTGGCGCTCATGCCTTATCCCCTCGCGTGCCGGCGGCTGCGGATTCAATGTCTGCGGCCTTTGTGGCCGCTGCGGCTTCGGTGAGCCGGTCCTGCTGGTACTGGGTTGCTGCGTTCGCTTCTTTGAGCGACTGCGCCGCTTTCTTGTCTTTGGTGATCTGGTCGGCGTCGGGACGTTCCCACCACGGAGTGAGCTTCACACGGGCCGGGGCCACGTTGCTGTAATGCATGAAGGCCTCGCCCACGGGCAGCTGCTGAATCTCGTAGCCGCGGATAACCGGGCGTTCTTCCTCACTGGTGGTGCGTGAGGACCCGTTCCTGCCTTGGGAGGTCGAAACCCGCTGGTGCCGGGTGGTTCCCGCAGCACGGGCAATCTTGTCGAGTTCGTCGAGTTCTTCCAGGCCCGGCAGGAACAACCGGATCGAGGAGGTTCCACGGATGGCAGTGGCGGCCTCAGCACCCCACCGTTGACGGTTCTGGGCGAAGGACTGGCTGAATCCGATGATGCGGATCCCGCGGCCACCGGAGTCTGATAGTGCGCTTGCCATGTCCGGGATGGCGGCAACGTTCGGCGCTTCATCCAGGACCATGGTCAGGACCGGCCACAGCCTGCCCCCCGGGGCGCCCTGGGAAATGCGCTGGGCCTTGCGGAACATGAAGTCAGCAAACATGGCCACCAGTGGTGCCACCGGCGAACGTTCCCCGTCGGTGAGCAGGTACATGGTGTTCGGCTTCTCCAGGAACTTCTCCATGGTGAATCCTTCACCCTTGCGCGGGCTGAGGATATGCATTGCCTTGGGAGAGGACAACGGTTCCAGCAGGCCGGCCAGGGTTTCCTGGATGGAGTCCACGGTTTCCCCCGCGCGGGAGGAAATCAGCGCCTGCAGCCGGGAGGTGAACGCTGCGGGAGCGTTGTGCCGGCGGAGGATATCGAGCGGTTCGGTGTTGGAGAAGTTGTTGGTCCACTTCACAATGTCCTCGACGCTTTTCCCGCCCAGCGCTGCTGCGTGGAGGAACCGACCGAGCACGGCGGCTGCCTTGGAGTTGAAGAAGTCCCCGTTCTTGACGTCCCCCATGGGCTGGGCTCCGGCCCAGGCCTTCCCACGGGCCAGGGCCTCGTCGGGATCCTCGCATCCTTCGATGACGTTCCAGCGGACTATGTTGTCCCATCCGGAAATGTCCTGGAGGTCAAACACGGAAACACTGCCCTTGCGCTGCCGCGCTACGGCGGTGAGCATCGGCAGGTCATTCTTCGTGGACGTGGCGATCACGGCACCTGGTGCGTCCAGGACGATGCCCACGGCGAGGAACAGTGTTTTTCCGGAGCGCTGCGGTGCGAACACCCACATCGAATCCTCGTGCTGGACATAGAGGGTCTGCCCGTCGAGCTTGCACAGCGCGACGATCATTTCATCCTCAGTGGCCTCCGCAGGGAGTTCCAGCGACTGTTTGGCTTTCGCCAGGGCAGCCTTCTTGCCCATCCGCTTTTCGAGGTCCGTGTAGCCGGGCAGGCCGTCGTCGCGGTGGCGTTTGGAGCCGAACTTCGCGCTGAGGAAAGCCGCCCCAACGATAGAGAGGATGGCCAGGATAACGAGAATCCAGGTGGCCGCGCCAGGCCAGGCGAATGCGCCGGCCTTCACCTTCGCCCACAGCGCTTCAATGTCGGTCCACGGCATACCGGTTGGCGTGATCAGCTCACCAAGGAATGCCGATACCCATCCCAGGACGGCCAGGACACCGATGATGATGGCCAGGCCGATCTTCATGACCGAATCCGTGGACATGGATTTGCTGCTCATGCTGCTTCCCCCTGTGCTCCGGCTTCGACGTTATTCAACGTGGCGGTGGATTTCATGGCCTTGTCCGTGTCGGTCAGTTCGATTTCGAGGGCGCTGCGGACGTGGATGGCGATGAAGGGGTCTTTGCTGCCGATCCGCATCATGCAGGTTCCCTTGGTCAGGGATGAGATATCGGCTGCGGATCCGGCGGGGAGGTTGAACATCCGCTCGCATGCCCAGGCGTCATCGGACTTCTGCTGCTTGTACAGCAGGACCGTTCCGCATTCTTTGAGCATGGCGATCGCCGGGCTGTCTTCGGGAATGTCGGAGATGTGGTGGAACGCGAACATGCACGAAAGGGACAGTGCGCGGGAAAGCTTGGTGTTCCGCCGGGTGACTTTCGCGACCGAGCCCTGGACGGTGTGCCAGGCTTCCTCGATCACCAGGACCGTGGGAACCGGTTCGGTCTGCCGGTAGAGGGTGTTCGCCAACCAGGTGTTGATGATCGTCATGACAATCGCCAGCGCCGGCCCGTCCTCCGGGAGCAGGGACACGTCAAAGACCGTGAGGCCTGCGTTGAGGGTAATCTCCTCGCTCGTGGGACCGTCGATCAGGCCGGCCAGGTCGTCTTCAATCATGCGTTCGAGCTCGAACGCCGGGTCCTGGCCCCACTGCCGCAATTCCTCCGCCGTCAGGTTTGCGGCCTCTGCGGTGCCCTTGTCCGGTGAGTACAACGCCTTCAAGACGTGGCGAACATCCGCGACTTCGTTGGCGGCCGCAGCGGCCCGCAGCGCCTGCTTGTGGGCCATACGCACGGCTTTGCCCTCTTTGGGCAGCAGCGGCCGACCCAGGGCCTCTTCCACGACGGCCCGGACGAGCATGGACTGTCCTGCAGGGGTGGAGAGTGCGGTGTCGTCATGGTTGTCCTCGTGGAGGCGGGCCGCGATCCGGGGATCCAGGATGTTAATCCTCGCCCCGCCCCCGCCGACCATGAACTTCACCGGCGTAATGCCCAGCCGTTCGGCCAGAGAGGTGTATTCGCCGCCGTTCTGGTCCAGCTGGTACTTCTTATCGATCACCACGACGCGGCGGCCGAGGATCAGCTGACGCAGCACGGCCCAGGTTTTGATGCCCGAGGACTTGCCCTGTCCGAGGTCACCGATGAAGCAGACGTTCGGGGATTCGAGCTCGTTGCCATAGGAGGTGAAGGGGTCATGGACGATCATCCACCCAGACCCGGCGTCGATCCCGAACGCCAATCCCCGGTGAGAGGTGGGCGGGGAGGCGATCGCCATGTGCGAGAATTCCATCTGCCGTGTAGAGGACAACACCCCGGGCGCCGCCGGGTCGTAGAAACCCAGCCGGGAAGCCCGGACGTTTTTGTGCTCGTGACGCCAGGGGATGGAGGCAGCGGCCTGGGCCTCTGCCCTTTGGCGGAGGTTATCTTTTCTGCCCTCAGTCTTCTTCGTGGTGGTCCCGGACCGGCGTCTGGCCTCGAGGGCATCTTCGGTGGCCACTGCTGCCGCGTTGTGCTGGGAGACCCGTGCGCCGCGGGTCTGGGAGCGCTTGGCGCGGCGGGATTTGCTGGTCAGTGCCCAGGGCATCCGTAGCCCCTTGATGAGTTTCTGCGTGGTGTTCATCGGATTCCTCTCGTGAACGGCATGGTGGTGATCAGGGCCAGATCGTTGCGGTGATCCATCCAGTCAATGAATTCGATCCCGGCGTCCGCGGCGGCGGCTTCGATCAGGTCAGCGGTGGCCAGCAGCTCATCTTCGGACTCCACGGAGTAGGTGATGTAGAGCGCGTAGGAGGCCCCGTGGTGTCCGGAGCCCGGTTTCAGGTCCAGGAGCCGCTGCCGGGAGGCGCCCATCAATACCTCTTCGGCACCGTCAGAGAGTTTCCCGGATTTGCGGACGTCGTTGTCCTTGGCAATGTCCATGGCCGCGTCCGTGCGGGCCTTCCCGCGTGCTTTGCGGGCATCTTCGAGTTCCATGACCATGGAGACCGAATGAACGACCGCCGGCTGGATGCCGCTGACCAGTGCCTGGAGGGCCGAGACCGGGACGGCTTCGGGGCTGAACGCCGAGGCAGGGACGTATCCGGTGCGGGTATGCCAGTGCCCGTTGACAACCACCGAGGACTCAGAGCTTTCCCCGTCCAGGTGCTGCCAGCAGTCGGCCAGGTCAGCGCCTTCGTGGTCGTCAATGTCGTAATCCGGGTCCTGCAAATGACGCAGCAACCCGGCCATCTGTCCCGGTCCCAGGGTCCGGTAGTCCTGGATGGAGCCCATCATCTGCGCTTGGGACAGGGCCGAACGAATCTCCTGATAGATCGCCAGCCCGAGGCCGGTGTCACCATCTCCGAGCTTGTCTGCTTTCAGTGACAGGGTCGCTGACTTAGGAATCCGGAACGTCTCGTAGGTCCGGTGCTGTTCAGAGCGGGACTGGAGGGTCTGCACCAGGTCCCCGTAGGAGGCCAGCAGAATGTTCTGCACTCCCGGGGCCTGTCGGTCCCGGATCCAGATCAGGTGATCCGTGGAGTCCATCGGCACGGCCCGGGAGAGCGACTGCACGTGCGTCACCAGGGACTGCCGGCGGGCCAGACGTGCCAGGAACTGACCCCTGGCCACGTACGCGGAATCCTCCCGGTTCTCCTCCCGGATACCGGAGGACGAGCCCATGACCTCGACGGTGACGGTGTAGTACGGGACTTTGATGGCGCCCTGGTGCCGGAACACCGTCATTGGCCCGCCCGGGGTGAGGACGGTGAAGGCCCGCACGTCCCCGACCATGAGCGGGACATTGTTCTTGTGCCGGACCGGGACCTCGATCATGCCGTTCTCGTCCGCCCGGGCCCGGTCGGCCTTGCCCGCCTTGACCATCCGGGTCTGGTCCCGGAACTTCACCGGAACGAACGTCGCCGTCCCGTTCTTCTTCCGGGAGCGCTGATGCCTGGCCTCGATATACAGGGCACCCAGGGAGCGGTGTCCAGTCATTTTGCTCGGCGTCGTCAGCAATACACCGGCACCGACCAACACGGCCGCGATCAACAGTCCCACCCAGATCATGGCCGCTGAGGCGACGATGGCGAGGACACCAAGACCCACCGAAAGACCCAGGCCAATCCACTCCGGACCGGTCCGGTTCCCCCCGAACAGGCCACGGCGTGAGACCTCACCGCCGACAACGACCATTCTTCCCATGACTGCCTACTCCCCTGCGTCTGTACTACTTACCGGCCACTGATGTGGTCGGTATCGGGTGCCATTGAATTGACGCCCTGGCGGCCGCGCATCGAGGCCTGCCGTGCGCTCTCGCGGCCAGCGAGCAGGAACGCTGTCGCGCCGCCGGCGGCGACCTTCGCGGAACCCCGCGCCACGGATCCGGTGCCCCGGCCGACAGCTGCAGCACCACCGCGCAGGGACTGAGCCGCCTTGCCGGACGGGGTGCCCGCCCGGTCATCGGCCTGCATCTCACCCAAGGTGCGGGTTTCAGGTGCCGCTTCGCTGCCGGATTCCTGGCCGGCAGAGCCCTGCCGTGCAGCTGCACCGGCACCGCGCTGACCACCGGCGCCGACACCGGCACCAACAGCGGCAGTACCGCCGGCTGGGCCGCCCTGACTGGGCCGTGAGGACCCGCCGGGGCCGCTGCTCCCGCCGGAACCGGACTGGCTCTGTGCCGTCCGGCGTTTGCGGATCATTGAGCCCATGGCAGCGCCCGCGCCGGCCACCATCGCCGCGCCGGCAATTGACGGGCGGTTAGCGCCCAGGCTTGTGGCCGAGGACGGCAGGATCGGGACGAACTTGAACAACAGGGCCGGCGAGAACGCCAGCACCAGCATGGCCGCGGCCGCAGTGAACACCGACGATGCGTTGATCATTGCGTCATCCGTTCCCTCGCCCTGAAACGCGGGACGGCTGCTGATGAAACTGAACAAAGCCCCCATCAGCAAAAGGATCAGCGGCTTGGACAAGGCAATACCGAGCCACAGCGACCCGGTTTTAGCCACGCGGGCGCGGTACTGCGGGTGGATCATGAAACCGATCATCAGCGCCAGACCCACACCCAGCAGATACAGGGCGAGCGGCTGGAGGGCAAAGAGCCCCAGAAGCGCCCACGCACCAACGAACAACAACCCGAACAGAAGCACGGCCGCCAACGGGCCGAACACTCCGTTCGACTCATAAGAAGCGAACCGGGAAATCGTCGTGGCGAAATCCATGATCTGATTCGACGTCCACGGACTGATGGCGCCGGTGAGGTCCGTCAACCAGCTATTACCCACATACGCCAGAGCCGGACCGAAGATCGCCAACAGGATCGACAGCGGGCCGAACCAGAACAACGATTGCCGCACCGTATCGAAGTCGATCTTCTCGTCCGAGAGATCCTTGAACAGCTTGAAATACATCAACGCCAGGAGCACGATACCGATCCCGGAGAAGATCCCCCACATGTCCCGGAACGCGTCATCAACCTGAAACGAGGAGACCTTCAAGAGGTTCATCAAAACCTCGTTCGTGGCTGTGACGCCGGCCTCCTTGGTCGAATTCGCGAACTTCTCAAACCCGTCCTTGGCATTGGCAATGAAAGCCACAGTGTCCACTGCACCCAGCACGAACTGACCGCCCGGCTGCATACCAACAGCCGTGCGCAGGGCAACGCCAGCAAGCGGCTGAAACTTTTCCCACGCTGCCTCAGCTATGCAAAAACCAGTGGTTACCGGACGGGCACCTTCGTTGGCCAGGGCGGCACAAAACTGGCTTTTGCTTACCTCGGGTTTGTAATCGAGGGACTGTTCCGGGGTGGTCAGAAAGCTGTTGAATGCCCGTGCGGACATCCCTTCGCAGTCCTGGCCAACCATCGTTAAGCTCATCGGATTCGGCTTGCAGAGGTTCTTGGCCATCTCCCGGTTGAAGCGGTCGCGGATGCCATCCCGTTCGGCGGGCGGCAACCCCGCCAGACGTTTCAGCTGATCGGCATTCAGCTTCTCGGACGCGTTCACGTCGTCCGCTGCCTGGGCAGCTCCCGCGGTGATAACACCGAGGCCAAGGAATAAGACCAGGAACGCGGCCACGAGCCGCAGACGGGTGCTAGCGCGTAGCGTTCGCATACTCGACCCACCCTTCCTTGCTCAGATCCTCGAAGTACCGGGCCACCAGGGGCTCATCAAGTGGCGGTATCTTGCCAGTGGTAGTACCCCCGACACCTCCTGAGGGGCCTTTGTCTTTCAACTGGGACACCAGGTCTGCGTCATTGACACCTGTCACGACGTTGGAGATTTTCCAGTCGCCCTTCCAGGTCAGCTCCATGGTTCGGGTACCGAAATATGCCTCTGGCAAGGTGTCGCTGGTTCCGAGGGCACCAAAGAACACCTGCACTAGGGCCGTCTTCTTTGGCTCACAGGACACGGTCCGGTAGAGGCCGCCGGCCTTGACGTCAGCCTGGTCCATCCACCCGCCCCCGAAAGTTTTTAGCGCCGTACCTTGGGCTTTGGCATCGGAGATGATGGTGCCGGGAAGAAGGACCGTCTCCAGCCACGGCCCGGGGACGGCAAGGGAATTCAGGGTGGCCTTCTGGGTCCCCCAGGTTTCCAGATGCACGTCAACCAATGTTGGTGTGTAGTTGGCGGCCGCCTGGACTGCGGAGTCGCAGGTGCCGTTGTAGCCAGTGGGGGTTTTGCCATCGGCAGCAGTTTTTGTGCCGCCCTCTCCGATGTTGATTTTGGAGACAGGGAAGCCGAACTTGCCGGCAACCATGCCGTTATCGGCGCTTGGTTCAGGCTGTGCAGCCTGTGCGCCCGGCCGGAGGTTGATGAGCACCACGGCTATCGCCACGATAATCAGCACGGCGGCGATGGCCGCGAGGGCTTTCCAGTTCTTTTTCATGAGTCGCATTCCATTCAGTGTCGGAGGTTCCGTGCGAGCTGGACGCCCAATAACTGGCCTCCAGTGCTCCGATTAGGCTCCTGCTGCGCCTGCGACGGCGAGGAATGCTCCGATGAGGACGCTGGCGCCGGCGACGCAGCCGAAGGCGATACCGCTTCGTTTGGCACCTGTTGCCCCGTCGGAGATGTCGTCCACGCGTCCGTCCTTGCGTGCGATGCCCCACTTTGCGAGGTTCCAGATGAACGCTGCCGTGACTCCCAGCAGTGCCAACGCCCACAGGCCGCCCATGACGAGCTGGATGGCTCCTTTGAACTGGACGCCGAACACGTCAATGCTGGGTGTGACGCCGTCCAAGGGGTTTTCCGGGGCGGCGGCGATGGTGATTTTGGTCAGGATGTTGCTGAGCATGATGAGTGGTCCTATCGGTTGGTGGTGGAGCGGTTGTCTACCTCGAGCAGGCCGGCGGCGATTTCGGCCGTGGCGCGTTCGAAGGCGCGGCGGGCGGGATCACCGACCAGCTGCCAGTCGATGATCGAGCCGGTGTCCAGGGCACCGTCGTAGGGAATGTCGATGATCGTCCGGACAGCGGAACCGAGCTTTTCGCGCAGGTCCGCCTGCTCTGCGGCCGAGACTTTGGCCCCGCCGCCTTGGGTGACAATGACCACGGCCTTATCGACCAGGTTCTTGTAGTGCGGGTTCCCGGTGCGTTCGGTCATGGATTCGAGCTGCTCGATCATGCGAAGCGCGGAGACAACGGCATTGCGTTTGAGGGTTGTGGGGATCACGAGCTGGTCCGTGACCTCGATGGAGGCCAGCCAGTTTGCGGAGCGGGTGTTGTTGCCCGTATCCACAATGATCGTGTCGTAAAACCGGCTGACCACGGTGTGGATCCGGTTGAACTCATCCGCTCCGATGGACTTCATCCGGTCCGGGTCCTCGTCCGAGGCCAGGACGGAGAACTGGTTCTTGCCCTGATGCCGCGTGTAGTAGGTGAAGTCACCCTTGCGGGCGGAGATGGTTTCGAACTTCGCCAACACATTCAGCAGATCCCACACGGTGCGGGTGGACTCGTTGGAGTTGGTCCGGACGCCAAGGGTGCCCATCATTTCGTTGATATCCCAAACGATGGCGTGCTGGCCCGAGTGGATCCCGAAGGTGGAGCCGATCCCGACGCTGCAGGTGGTCTTACCGACCCCGCCCAAGGGCTGGGCGACCATGATCTGCATCGGGCGCGAGTACACGCGCTGGATCGCGGACAGGTCCGTCCGGCGTGCCAGCTCGGCCGCACCGACCTTGGGCTTGACCAGGCCGAAGGTGATCGCCCGGAGAAACGCCTGCCAGCCGGTAGCTGGTGGAAGCTGATCGTTGACGTTCTCCTTCCGCAGCACCGATGCGCTGCGGCGGCCACTGACCAGCGGGCCGTGCACGCCCTCGGCTGCGGACTCTGCTGGCTCTCTGGACGGCTGGACGGGCACAGCAGTGGCCTCCGTGGCAGGTACGGCGCTGATCACAGGCTCAGGAGCCTCTTGCGGGCTGTCCTCAGATGCCGGCTCTGTTGGATCGAGGAGGCTGATAGGGGCGCGGGACTTTCGCTCCGCGCCTGACCAGTTGGTACTCATGAGTTCTTCCTTTCACTCGTGGTGTGCTGACTTCGGGAAACATGTGTGGGCGGGAGGAACCGTGCGTCCTGGAACAGAACCGGGCCGGGCCCGCCATCCCTTGGGGCTGCTGTGCTGGTGGATGTTTCGTACTGGGCCAGCGGGTCCGTGAACAGCGGTGCCGTGCCGAACTCGTCAAGGCTCACGCCGTGGTGCCCGTTCACTGGCTGGCCTTTGAGCTGATCGAGGTCACAAGCCAGGGATCGTCCTGGCCAACGCGGTGCAGCATCATGTCCCAGGGGCCGTCGTTGGTGTAGAAGGAGGCCGTGACAGTCATTGGGTTCTCTGCCTCGCGGCTGATCGAGGGACCATCCGTGATCGTGGAGAACGGCACCCGGGCCGGGTCGATGTACCTGGCATCCTCCGCGTAGGCAGCAGCCAGCAACGGCTCCAGTTCGGAAAACCACTGCGTCTCCGGGACATCCGGGCGGGCGAAGAGCTTCATGGCCTTCGCCGCGGCCTCTTTGACCTTGACCTCGGAGTTGGCATCCCAGGTGACATTGGGGCCGTGATAGTGCTCGGTGGCGTGGTCGTGGCCGTCGTCGGCCGAGTGCTCCGCCTTTTCGTTTCCCCCGTCCGCGGAGGCGGTCTCTGACGCTGAAGGTGTCGTGCTGGCAGTGTTGGAGGCAGGTTCCCCGGCGCAGGCCGCCAGCAGGAGCGTGGTGGCCATCAGGGCCGGAGCGAGTACGAGTTTCCGCATCAGAGGATGCCTTTCTCTTTGAGGATCGGTGTCGGATCGATGGTGGCGTTGATCGGGATCATCGGATTCGGGAGCGCACCTGCGTAGAACTCCATGTGCAGGTGACGGCCGGAGACGTTGCCCGTCGCGCCCTCAGTTCCCAGCGGAGTTCCGGCGGCAACGGTGTCGCCTTCCTTGACCTTCAAGGAGCCGGCTTCCATGTGATACATGCCGATAGTGAGTTTGCCGTCCAGGGTCTGGCCCGTGACGCCCGTCCCGAACATGCCTTCAAGATTCCGGATCTTGACGATTTTCATATCCGTGATGGCCAGGATCGTTCCGGCCTGTCCGGGGGTGGAGAAGTCGATCCCGTAGTGGAAATTAGCCAGCACTCCCCCGGCAGTTCCCGGAGGTGCCGGCCGGGGGCCGTAGCCACTGGTCATCACCGCATCCGGAAGAGCCTTGACCCACTTACCGGCAAGATCCCCAACGATCTGGTTGCCCTCACCCGGGCAGACACCGGACGGATCAACCAGGGCAGCTGCTTCCCCACCCAGCGCCTTGACGATTTCCGTAGCCTTGGCACGGAACTGCGTGTAGTGGTTCGGGTCAGCGTTGCGCTGAGCACGGTGGATCGCAATCGTCGGTTCAAGAGTGTCCCAGCCCTCCACCCGCTGGAGTGCCTTGAAGAAGTTCGTGGCACTGATGTGAGGATCCATGCGGTCCTCATAGGACCCCCACGCACCGTTGGCCCGCTGCTGGAACAAACCGCGGGAATCCGGGCCGGCACCATCACCGAAATCAATCACCCGGAGCGTGGATTCACCAATGGACGCCTGCACCCCGATCAACTGGGCCGCTACGGGCAATCCCAGATCCGAGGCTGCTTTCATGATTGCCGCCGCGTTCTTCATCTGCTCGCCATCGAAACCGGCCACTCCCCCAGCCGGGGCCGGACCAGCGGCCACGCCTGCAGGTGCAGCACACGATGATGCTGCCTGCGCAGGGTCGCTGTCATCCAGGACAACAGTGACAAGGCCAACCGTCAGCAGAGCGACAATCGACGTGCCGGTGATGACTTTTCGGGCGATCATCGCTTCGCCGCTATACGGTGATTGCGGCGGGTAGGCAATGACGCGTTCATCGGACACTGTGTGCCGAACGGCAGGATGTTCTTCAAAACCTGTTCCTCCCCCATGGGCATCGCTTCCCGGTCTACTGCCAGCTATCGACAATCAAGTCGTTGGCTGGCAGGCAATTCTTCTCTCGTTCCCAACCAAGCTGCTTGTCACATCGCCAGCTACAATTTGACTGTAGCTCAAAGTGCATCATTTAGCGATACACTTTGTTCTAGAACTCAGGGCTATCCAAATAATCGGGCAAGATAGACGCATGCCGCGCCTCATCCAGCCCAATCACCCGCAGGAGGTTGAGGCAGCCATCGAAGTTCTCGGAAACCGAGCCCACGCGGCCATCCTGCGTTACCTGCACCAGAACGGCCCGTGTACCACCGGCGAAATCCTCAAGGGAATCGTCCTGGACGGCAACAAGAAGCTGACTCGGCCCAGCCTCCAGCATCACCTGGAAGCGCTCGAAGCTACCGGGGTGGTCACGGCCGACTCCCCCGCAGGCCAACGGCACGGCAAACGCGTGAAGTACGAGGCCAATATTGATGCTGTGGAGTTCGAGATGCTTCCTGCCTATGTCAACTATCTCCGCGGTAGATGAGATCCCGCATTTCATAACAAGCCTTGTCAAAGAGCAATACCTTCTTGTTTCCCTAAGCACGTTACATGGCCGTAGTGAACATGTGCAACGCCTGTAGTGGGCATGGGTTGTGCCTATATCAGGACTGAAGGACGTTACGATGTGTGGGTTTCCGTTTCTGCCTTGATCGGCGCTGGAGGATGAAGACCTAATGTTGACGACACGGCGCATCCTGGCATGCCTGGCGTTCCTTGTGCCGGCTGCCGGGCTATCTGGGTTCGCGGTCGTCATGGCCCGCAAGATCGTCAAGCGGGGCCCAAAGGACTACCGCCGGGCCGAGGTGATAGGAGACGGACGCCGAATCCGCATCGAGTTGGACGATTACACCAAAGCCCCGGGCGACTTCGGCGTGTTCGACCCGACGACAGAGAAGTACACGCGAGTCGGCGACGTCACGCTGATCAATGAGGATCAAAAGTACGTAGAGCGGCGGATCGATCCGCCCGGCTCCGGGCCGGGCCGTCTGGGGCCAATCGTCGATTGGACCCCGGATGTGTTCTTCGAGCCCTCTGCCGTCGGCGGACGCTACGAAGAGGTGGGCGTTCCCACCGCCTACGGTGCGGCGCCTGCATGGTTGTTCGAGGGGAACACGGACGAATGGGTGATCCACATCCACGGCAGCTGGACGGACCGCTCAATCATGTTCCGAGATGTCCACGCTTTCAGTTCATTGGGATTCACCTCCTTGGTTCCCACATTTCGCAGCGACCCGGAGGTCAGCCCACCACAGGCCGAATCGAGTCACCTTGGGCAAACTGAATGGCGTGACGTGGAAAGCGCTGTGACCTACGCCGTAGCTCATGGAGCCAGGCGCATCATCCTCTCCGGCTGGTCAATGGGTGGCACCATTGCCCTGCTTACAGCGGAGCGCAGCGCCCACCGGGACCGGATCGTAGGGATTGTCCTGGTAGGGCCAGTCACGAGCTGGCGTAAGACCATCACAGCAGGGGCGGCGCGGGCCGGCGTCCCGGCGATTGGTGCCGGCCTTGTCATGTGCCTGCTGCAGACTCCCCCATTCGCGAAGATGCTCGGGCTGGAGGAACCAATCGATTTCAATGCACTTGACTGGGTCGATGTACCTAACCGGGTGGCAGTCCCGACACTGGTCCTGCACTCCAACACAGACCAAGAGGTTCCCTGGGAGATCTCGGAGGCATTCCAACGTGCGAATCCGGCCACCGTCACTTTGATTTCACTACCTGAGGCTCACCATACCCAAGAGTGGAACGCTTCGCCTCAGGCGTTTACCGAAGAACTTACGGATTGGGTCAGGAAAACGCTCTTTACTGACCCCAGCTAGACCCGCGCATCGAGCTTTGTCTCAATGCGATCGATCCTGGTTTGAATAGATTCCGGGAACGTCGTCAAGTTCGCCCGCTCGTAGTTGTGCAGAACAATAAGGCTTTTGTAGACGCCATTTTCGAGCGTTTCATTGAAAAGGTCCCATGCCGGACTGACTCGTGATCGATCCGCATTAACCCGCATCCTCAACCCAGTCAGCCACAGAGCATCGATCATCCAGAGACGCAACCTCGGGAGCTGCTTCGACAGGAAAAGAATCAGCCACCCCGCCGCCGTCACCGAGAGGCCTGCGTAGAAGAGGCGGTCAAACCAAGATCCGATCTCTCGGGCGAAGGCGTCCCAGGGGGAGAAAAGGAACAACACCACGTACGTAATGTGGCACGAAACAGCCACCGCAACCACCAGTAGGCCCACTGAGAACGTTGCATACGGGCCCTTGGCCTTGTGCCGAAGCATATAGATGGTCCTGAGCACGGTGAACAACAACGCCAACATGTACGTGCCGCTGTACACGGCAGTTGCGAGCTGGTCCATCCGGGTATCAATGAAGTCCGCGGCCGTTGGAGCCTTGTCCTCAATCAGGGCGAAGCTGACGATCATGATGGGAACGCTCAGCAGCGGAGCGTAGTAGGTCCATCTAACAATGGGTACGTTCGCTAAACGCCGCACGCTGTCGTTGAAGAAGAAGATCGCCAGTAGCGCGAAGATGGCTTGAAGCAGGTTCGTCACGTTGACGCCACCGAGGTAGCTGTCGATAACCTCTAGCGGTGTAACCGTTCCCAGGACATAGAGCGCCACGAGACCGAACACCGACGCCACCCACGACGCCCGGGCTTCCGACACCTTCACCACAGCGGGGATCCGAAGGAGGCATAGGGCACTCAGCAGCGCAAAGAGCAACAGTTTCATGGTCTAGGAGAGGAAAGGATCAGGATTGGACGAGCTGCGTGAACGGGTCTTCTTCGACATCTCGAAAGCGAAATCCTCCACCCAGCGTTCTACAGGATGATTCGGGACAGAACAGCAGCTCATGCTTTTCGCACCAGCGGCCTCCTTCAGCATCTCTTCAGAGAAATCAGGCAGAAACAAGGAACCCTGGAAGCTCTCCAGATATATGTGTCCGAGCTCGTGATAAATGCAGTGAAGCTTATACTGCGTCGAGTCTTGCGGTGGGACATAGATCTTAAAATGATCTTCAAAGTCCAACTTGAAGGCTGTCAGTGTTCCCCAGGACCCCTCTTGCTCGATCAGTTTGATCGGCTTTTCGCAGATTGTGGCCAGACGCTCAAGGACCTCCGCCATTGATGTCGTGCCGTCACCGCATAATTCCCGAACCTTGTCCTGAACCGGTGGGAGATCCATTCACTCTTCCTCATTCATCGAGGCGTCGATGATTTCAGTGATTGTCCTCAGCGTTTCAGGTGACATGGCTCCCAGGTTTCTCGCAGCGAAGTTCTTCACCTTGAGCTTTCGCAACTGGACCAGGAAGTCCATCCGGGCCTCAACTTCGGGTGGAGTTTCACTATTGAGATCACAGAGGTAAGCAGCCGGCACCTTAAAAACGAACTCTGCGATGCCCCTTAGGAGCTCTTGATCTGTCACCAGGCTGCCAGTTCCATTGATCAAGTAGGACCACCGCGTTCGCGACAGGTGGATTCCGTGCGCCGAAAGTGCCTGCTCCACATGAGGATAGGTAAGCGCGGTGTTGTTGTCAGACTCCCAGATATCCACCAGGATGCCCATGCGATCCGCTAGCCGCTCCTTCTTCTGTTGCTGCGTAAGAAACACGCTGCGGCCCCCATTTGCCATCGTTAAAGCTCCTTCAGCCAAGGTCAGCTGCTTATGGTATGACCACTACACAGAGCAGGCGGACAGCTGACACAAAATGTTACCTGATGCCATTCATAGCGTATAGGCCATGAGTAACTATTGAGTTGTTCATGTGCGGAGCATGTCTGTAGGCTGTGGCGTACTTGATTTCTTGGGGGAATCAAGTTGATGCGCCGCCAACAGGTGCCAGGTAACTTCGCGCATCGCTAAAGGATGACCATTCGGGCGACACGCCGAGCGCCGGTACCGGTATCGGGGGGAAATTAAGTGAAGGATGAGGGTATGAGCGCATACAGCCCGTACGCCACGCCGAAGCTAGACGGCAATCGAGTAGCCCTTCGGGGGCGCATTTATCCCGATCAGCACAAGCGTGCCCACGAAGCCGCACAACGGCATGGGCTTTCCCTCAGCGACTATCTTGGTGCGCTCATTGACCGTGACAACGGTCTGCCTAACAAACTTGACGACGCAAACCAGGAGGCTCTGCCCATCAGTCGCATGGCCTCTTAAACGAAAGACGGCCCGCTTTCGCGGGCCGTCGCAAGTTTTCTCGTTCAGATCCATATCTTGGCGGATCCGATCTGAACATCCCCAACACCCACCCAGTGGGTGGATCTTGTTGTACCCATCCATTGGAAAGGAACTGGTCCCATCGTACCTGACCCGTCTTCGACGTCAACGCATGTCATGCCTCGTGTGTCGCGTCAAGTCACGCCTGAACAGGCGTGGGCTGCCTTGGCACCGTTGTTGGCGGGCCAGCCGCGTGTCCGGTTGTCGCGTGATGGTGGCAGGTCGTACCCACAGAAGCATGAAAGGGATCTAACCGGCGCTCTTCCCTCGTTCCCGGCCGCCGTGCGGATTTTCGGGAAAGACGGCGCATGCGCTGCGATCTTCCTGGACTTCGACTCCTCCACCGGCGGCGTCGACTGGGTTGAGGCGGATGTGAAGGCCCTCCAGACGTGGCTTTACTCCTGCGGTGCACGTTGGATTGAGGACTACTCCCCCAACGGCGGCCGCCACGTCTACGTTCCGTTGGAACGGCGCGTCAGCTTCTCGGAAGCGCGTGATTTTGTCGAGGCCCTGGGCACCAGGTACCGGAGCCTGGACAAGACCCCGCACCAGAACCTCAATCATGGCTGCATGCGTGTTCCAGGCTCACCGCACAAGCGTGGTGGCCACCAGGAACTGGCCATGAGCCTGAACATGGCTTACGACGTCCTCCGCCGGCCGAACAGCCCCGCCGTGTGGGCCACGTTGAACGCGGAGCTGGCCAGCGAGATCGCAGCCGCGCGCGCGATGCGGCTGGAGCAGTCATTCACTCCGTCAACGGCCGATGCACCCAAGGCCCCGCACCTGACGGGTCGGATGTCCCGGGCCATGCAGCAGCTGGCAGTCACCGGGCTTTACGACGCTAACCGCTACGGAACGGACTCTGAGGCCCGCCAGGCGGTCATTGTCGGAGCCGCGGCCGCCGGTCTGGAACTCACAGATGTTGAACGCCGGATGCTGCAGGGTGTTTGGCCGGGACTGGCCTCCTTCTATGCCAGGTACTCCTCCCGTGACCGTATGCAGGCTCTGCGGAGGGACTGGGCCGAAGCCGTCTCCTACCTGCACAAAAACCAAGGATCCAAATCGGGGAAGAACAATGCGCGTATATCCCCCACAAGCCAGCCTTCTACACAGGGCCAGGGGTTAAAGGAGAATTCCGTAGTCACTGATCCCGATGCTGAGCATCGGTTCATCCGGACCTGGCGTAACGCGCTCAGGCTCAAGGAACCTCGCTACCAAGATTCCCGGAACGGCTTGGCGCGGAGGATGATCCTTCGGGCGCTGGGAGAGGCTGCCCACATGACAGCGTCACGGTTCGTTGAGTTTGGTGTCAGATCGGTCGCCGTGGCCACTGGGCTCGATCACACCACCGTCGCCGGGCACCTACGGGCGCTGAGGTCAGAGAAAGACCCGCTGGTAACCCTTGTCGAACAAGGACGAGGAACCAAGGGAGATCTCTACATGCTCACCATCCCGGAGGACGTGAAGCCGGCGGCCGAGGACTTGTCGTGGCGAAAGGGCAAGATCCATGCCCTGCGCCCGGTATTCCGCGAACTGGGACTGCCCGCCGCCTTCGTGTACGAGGCACTGGAACACTCCCCCGAGCCGTTGCGGACCGTTGACCTTATTCAGGCTGCAGGTGTATCCAGGACCGCACTACGCGAGGCCCTGGAGATCCTGGCGGCATGGAACCTCATTGCCCGGGACAAAGGCCGTGCCTGGTCGATCGTGGCCACCACATCGCTGAAGGACCTTGCCGAGAGGTTCGGCGTACTTGAAGCCGTGGCCGTGCAGCTCCAAAAATATAAGGACGACCGCACCGTCTGGAAGGAATGGCTCTCCAAACGGGCCCATTCCGTCGCCGAGCTGCTGTCCCCCACCGATGATTACCCCTGGCACACCTACGAAGGCCCCCCAGATGAAGTCACCCTCTCCCACCTTGCCTTCAACCAGGCGGCATGACCCCAATCAGGACTGTCCTCAGGTACCTCCCCTGGCGATACATCAGCCCCGCCAAGGGACACCCTGCGAACCAGCTTGGTTCCACGGCGAAATGACCAGCCATTCCTAGTGAAGTTTTGCGCTAGCGTCGGATATTTCACTAATTCACAAGCCACCCCTGGTCGAAATGAGCGCTCTCGCCATGGTCCACCGCGACGGGGCCGCCAAGGCTGACGACGCCTACGCCCTGGGCACGGGAGCCGGTCTAGGTTTCGTACTGGTTTGGTACTAAACAAGCACCAAACCAGTACGATACTAGTATCGTTGTTAAGCGGGACACGGCTCACTCAGTGACGGTTTAGGTTTCGTACTGGTTTGGTACTAAAAAAGAACCAAACTGGTACTAGTGTCGTACTAGTTTGGTTCTCATGTAGTATTAGTCTCAAACAAGTACAACATTAGTTGATAATGGAAGGCTCGCCCATGATTACCACCGTAGGTTCGTTGAAGGGCGGCGTGGGTAAGAGCACCGCAACCGTCAATGTCGCGGTTGAACTAACCAGGCTGGGGAAGCGGGTCATCGTCGTCGACGCTGACCCGATCGGGACGACAGCCAACTGGATCAGTGATCGCGAGCAACACAGCTCAGATCTTCCAAAGATCATTGGCATTCAGAAGAGGGGCAATCTCCGCGCCACGCTTCAAGAACTGGACGAAACCTACGACGTGGTGCTTGTCGATGTAGGAGGCTATGACAGCCAAGAGATGCGGACTGCGGCTACGACGTCGGACCTGTTGGTGGTTCCGATGAAGCCATCTCCAGTGGACCTCGACACCCTACCTAAGTTCGTTCCGCTACTCGAACAATTCAAAGACTTCAATCCCGATCTCGCCATAGCCGGAATCTTCACGCAGGCTCCTACTCACTCCATGAGCAGGAAAGTCGACGACGCTAAGGAAATCCTCACCGATTACCCGGAAATCCCACTCTTCAGCACGACGCTTTACCAGCGGGCCGCCTACATGGACGTCATGCCGCTGGGTAGGGGAGTAGTGGAGTGGTCAGATTCCAAGGCAAAAGCAGAAGTACAAGTTTTCGTTCAGGAGTTGATGAACCTTGCCTAGAGTGCAGCCCAACCGCCGCCGTGCAATCGCAGACCCTGAACTGGAGCGAAAGATAGAGGAATTCAGCCGGAGTGCGTCGACGGCTCCAGAACCGGCAGACAGCGGTCCTCAGCCGTCAAGCCATCTAGAGGCGAAGCTCGCAGTGCAGCGCAGTGCCGCGACGGTGGGATTCAACTTCAAGATGACCCCAGAGGACCATCAGCGACTCAAGGCACTGTGCGCCAAGGAAGAGCGCAGCATTCAGTACATGCTCAACAAAATCGTTTGGCCTGCGGTGGAACGGTTGGAACGCGAGTCACAAGGTTAGTACCAATCTGGTACTAACCTTGTACAGTTCTGATCGATGCGCGCCCGCGACCTGAAGGCTCAGGGGCTTAAGCCGGCTGACATCGGGAAGATCCTCGGGGTCAGCCGCGCCACCGTGTACAGCTTCGGCATAGGAAGCAACGCTCCGATTCCCGCTGGACTACGACGCTCACTTGGGTTGGCGTTTGATGAAGGCCGCCATTCCAGGAACGGTGAATGCGATGACTCCATGTTCTGGAGCGTAGACCAGGCCCTTCGCAATCAGGTTCGCCCGAATCGGGCCGAAACTAGCCGGCCCTCGTCCCAGCCGTACTGCTATTTCGCCGGATGAGCTACCTTTGTCGTCGTCTTCGGCCATGGCCCTGAGGTAGTTCTGTTCGGCTCGGGTTGCCCGGTCCCAGCGGGCGCGGAAGAAGCCGCTGTCCAGAGCTGCCCGGCCGTTGGCGGCACCAACGCGGGCATCGTCGAAAGTGATTTTCACACCCGTTGCGGCGTTCCATGTGTCTTGTCCGAATTGCTGCAGGAAGTACGGATAGCCTGCGCTTTCGTCGACGATCAGGGCGACGGCGGAGTCCTCCCATTCGACCCCATCCTCGCTTGCCGGTTTCGTCAGGGCTTCGGAGGCGACGGTGCCGCGGAGCTCCTCGATCTTCTCGTAATTGAACCGTTCGGCGTAAGACTTCGCTTCGGCGAGGACCCTGGGCAGGCTCGGCAGTCCGGCAAACGCGAAGAGGACGCGCCAGTCGTCTTGCGCGGCGGCGTGGGCGATTGCGCAGAGTGCCACGAGTTCGGCCGGATTGAGATCCTGAGCTTCGTCAATCAGGATTGCCAGGCCGACGCTCTCCTCCTCTGCAGCCAAGGCCAGGTCGTGGATGAGCTTGCGGAGATCTGTTTCGAGGACGCCAGTGTCCGCTCCTCCGCCTGAGGCCCCGTCCAGGTCGAGACCGAAGTTCCAGGTTCCGCTCTGGTCGTAGGACGCTTTGAAGCTGACGGCTGTTTTTAGCGCCTTGAGTAGTCGCCTTCCGGCCGACGGGCGTGCCAGATCGGCAAGAGGCGCGTGAAGGGCTTCTCCTAGCGCCTCGCGAAGTGACTTGCCGGCGCCCGCTTCGACCTGTGCGACTAGCCAGTCCCGCTCACTCGCGGAGCGGCGGAAGTCCGAGAGAAGAACTGTCTTGCCCACGCCCCTTAGCCCATAGAGAACGAAAGGCTGGGCCGTTCTGCCGGATTCAACACGTTCGATGGCAATCTGCCAATCCCTGCGCGGTTGGTCGCGACCGACAAGGGCCGCCGGCTTCCGTCCGGCTCCGGGCGAGTAGGGATTCGATACGGGATCCAAGCGAGTCTCATCTCTATGAAGATCTACTGAAATATATACAAGTGTAGCAAAACGATAGATATCAGTAGATATTGCTACTGTTCGGGCTGACCCGACGGGGAACCGCGGTGCAGTTCAAACGTCGCCGCAGCCGTTCGGTCGCGTGGGATGTTTGGGGAGCCGGGCGGGCGTCCGCGGGTCCTGCCGTCACGCCAGCCGGGAAGGAGTGTGTTCAGCTGTTCTTCTTTGCCGTGGTCCAGTTCGTTGCGGCGGTACTTCATTCGTTGGATGTGCAGCCACATCCCCAGGGCCCGTTCTTGTTCGGTGTCTGTTTTCTTGTGGCGGGGCCAGTCGTTCCCTGTGCCCATGTAGGCGGTGAGCTCGATCAGGCGTTGGTTCCAACGTTTTTCGTCGTTGTCTTTGCGGGTCCGTTGTTCCCAGCCGGGGATTTCCTGCAGACCTTCGCTGTAGGTGGGGGAGAGGCTTCCCTGGTCGTGGTCCTGGCGTCGTCTGACCAGCCACATGGCCAGGGCACGCTCCCGCGCGGAGGGGGAACTGCTCGAGGGGAGTCGGCCCTCGGCCCGGTACAAGGCGAGGGTGTCGTCGAGGTTCCGCAGCCCTTCCGCGGTGATGCGCGTGGCCGGCGCTCTGCGGGCTGCATTGCGGTGGTCGTCCCTGATGGACGGTTCCGCGGCGGCGGCGATGGCCAGGTGGTAGCGGACGGTGCTTTGGCCGATGCCTGCTGTGGCGGCGATTTTGGCGGTGGTGAGGCCTTGCCGGTACATCTGGACCCACTCCGGGTGCGGCGCTGTCCTGTGTTCAGTCATGGTGGTCAGCTGTCCTTGCGGATGGCGATCAGCTTCGTGCCTTCGGGGATGGCGGCCTCAAGTACGGCCTTGGCGTTGTCGTAAGTGTCGCCCTGGGCGGTGATGTGGTCGGTGCTGCCGTCGGCCATTTGGATCGTTCCGGTGATTTCCACCGGATCAGCCTAGTTGACTCTGCCGGTTCCGAGCATGGGGTCATTCACCCCTGATAACCCCCCGTTGGTACCGTAGCGGAAGGGCCCTGCAGGTCATTCTTTGTTGGACCAGCGTTCGTGAGCGGATTGCCGGCTCATGCCACCCGGCCACACGGTTACGTCCACGACGGGCCGCGCCGCCCGGCGACCGGCGGTGCCCGGGGGGCTGGGGGAGGGGACCCGCTTCTGAACCGCCGTTCTAAACCCTTGAAAAGTAGTAGTAGGAGTAGTATCGTTACTACTCCTACTACTTTTTGGGAGAAGACGCCATGACGTCGAGTGTGAAAGACCGCGTGTTTGCCGCCGCCGAGCAGATCAGCGCCGAGCGCCGCCCGACCGTCTCCACGGTCCGCGCCGCCGCGGGCGTCAGCAACGCGGACGCCACCCGCTACCTGAAGGAATGGTCAGAGGAGAAGCTCGCCGCCGGCGGACAGGTCGCCGCGACACCGCCGGCCCTGCTCGAACAGGCGACCCGGCTCGCCGCTGCCTGCTGGGCCGAGGCCTCCACCCAGGCGGCCGAACGGCACGCCGCCGTCGAAGCGGCTTGGGCGCAGGAACGCAAGGACAAAGACCTGGAAATTGCCGAGCTCGTGGCGGACCTGGACAAGGCGGCCGCAGAGAGAGAAACCGCGGCCGCCGACTCTCAGGCCCGCGTCAGCGCCCTGGAGTCCAAGGCGCAGGCGTTGGAGCATCAGCTGGCCGCCCAGGGCGCTGCGCTCGAAGACTCACGTGCAGCAGAACGCGCCGCCGCCGGGGCGGCCGCGGAGGCGGAGAAGAAGCTCGCCAGCGCCGAGGCACGCAGCGCCACCCTGGAGAAGGTACACAACGCCTTGCTGCAACGCGTCGCCCCGGAGACGAAGGCCCCCGGTGCCTAAGAAGAACAAATCGTTCTCGCCCTATTTCACCGAAATGGACGCAGACCAGGTCAGGGCCCCCGGTGTGATTCGTCGGGGACCAGATGCCTGAGGGAGAGCAGGGCCGGCACACCCCTTGTCCCATGCTGGGACACCTGATAGTGTCCCAGCATGGGACAAGATAAGAAGTTTTCCGAGGTTACTGTTGACGATGCATTCGCCGCTTGGGGGCATATTCGCCAGGCTGACTTGGCACGTGTCCTCGTCCTGAGGGACGTCGTTCACGTCTTGACCGATAGGGGATGGACGGTCCGGCAGATCGCCGACAAGCTTGGCGTCGGTAAGTCCACGATCAACCGCATTGCGCGCTCACGAATCCCTATGGCCATCAACATCGGTGCTTCTGGGGATCAAGCCTTGGACTTCGCAGATCGAGCGTGGCAGCACGTCGGTGGCCGCCCGGCGGGCGTGCCCTGGGGCGAGGCCTCCTAGCGCTCACCTCGAGGAGCGAACCACCAACCGTGAGCTGCACGGCCCGCCGGCCGGCGACACGCCCGCCACGGTGCGTACGGAATCGTTGCACGAAACCCATTGGCCAACCAGGATGACTATGGCGGCCTGGCTTGAGACAGCTTTGGCAGGCCGACTCGCCCAGCTGCGACTCGGCCCTTGGTGTTCTCCAGTCTCGATAACGAAGGATTCCGAGAAGAACTCGAATCGAGGATCCCCGTGCTGGTCTGTCCGTGCGCACACGTGTTTGCGGCGGGTCTTGTCGAGATTACCGACGCGGTTGGCCACGTTAGTCCTCGATCGCGGCCCCCTGCTGTACTTTCGGAACGCAAAAGCCGGACAAAGCCCGCTGGAATCGGCATCACCCGCCAGACCCTCTACCGGCACGTGTCACCCGCCGGTGAACTGCGTCCGGACGGGGTGAAGCTGCTCTCCAGGTGAGTCGATTGTCCCCCATCCCGGACCACGACGCGGCGGCCATCGATCAGTGACTGTGGCTGGTTGGGTCAGTTTGTGCGGGGGAGTTTGCGGGGCTGGGCGTTGTGCGGCGGGGGTTACGGTGCGTGTGTTTGCAGCTGCCACTTTGGTATTTCATGGGCGGGGAGAGGCGCGGACCAGAGGTAGCCCTGGGCGTGGCGGACACCGAGCCTGCGTAGTTCGTTCAATTGCGCCGGCGTTTCGACCCCTTCGGCGATAACGCTGAGGTTCAGGACGCGGGCCATGCCGAGGATGAGTTGGATGATGGAGGCGCTGCTGGGATCTTTATAGCCGAGTTCTGACACGAAGGACTTATCGATTTTCAGGGTGTGGGCGGATAGCCATCGGAGGTGGCTCAGGGATGAGTATCCGGTACCGAAATCGTCGATGGCCAGGCCGACGCCGCAGGCATGCAGGCCTTGGATGATGGCGGTGGGCAGTTCGCTTTGATCCACGAGTACGGATTCGGTGATTTCCAGGGTAACGGCGCCCGGACTGATGCCGGTCGTGCGGAGAGCGTCCCGGACGGTGTCGACGAAGCGCAAATCCTGAAGTTGGCGCACGGAGACGTTAACGGAAATCGTGAGGTCCTTGGCGCCGGGCAGGGTATCGCGCCATAGCTGGGTCTGTTGGAGGGCCTGGTTGAGCACCCAGCTGCCAATGGGAACGATCAAGCCGCTGTCTTCGGCGAGGCTGATGAAGCTTGCCGGCAGAAGCAGGCCGTGTGTCGGGTGTTCCCAGCGCAGGAGAGCTTCGAAACCAACAGGTGTCCCGGTTTTGAGGTCGATCACGGGTTGATAGTGGAGCCTGAGCTCGTTCCGGTCCAGGGCGAGGCGGAGATCGGACTCCAGATTGAGCCGTGCAGTAGCGGCGGCCTGCGTGCCGGAGTCGCGGACCGCACTGCGGTCGCCGCCGGCATTTTTGGCCTGGTACATGGCCATGTCGGCTGCATCAAGCATGGTCTCAGCGGTGTCCCCCGGGCCGGCAGGGGCGATGCCGATGCTGATGTTCAGGAAAATATGGCGGCCGCCCAGGGAGAAGGCCTCCTTGACTGCGCCGCGAAGTCGTTCGGCGACCGCCTGGGCCTCCGTGGCGTCCAGATTCTTGCAGATCACCACGAATTCGTCGCCACCGAACCGGCCAACGGTGTCGCCGGGCCGGATGGCGAGACGGAGCCTGGCCGCGAGTTGAGCGAGGATGGCGTCTCCTGCGGTGTGGCCGATGGCGTCGTTGACAGTTTTGAACCGGTCAGCGTCGAGGAAGAACACCACAACCCTGGATGCTTTGCGGCCCAGGAGGTCATGGAGGATGGTGTTGATCAGGATTCTGTTGGGCAGCCCGGTCAGGGCGTCATGGGACGCCTGATGGGTCAGGACCGCCTCGGCGAGCTTACGGGCGGTGATGTCCAGGGCTGTGATGAGGACTCTGGTCCGGGTGCCGGTGTCGGTGACCCTGACGCTGACGTGAATCCAGCGCACGTCGCCGGTTGGTTGGATGAGGCGCAGCTCGCGGTCAAGATTCCGGGTACCGGCCCGGTCCAGGGAATGCCAGTCGGTTGTAAGACTGTCCCGGTCCTGGGGGTGGATCTTTTCCAGAAGCATGGGCCCGGCGACTTCCTCGCCGGTGGTGAGGTCCAGAAGACGGCCGAATTCTTCCGAGTGCCACCACCGTCCCGAGGAGAAAACATATTCGGCGCTTCCTACATGGGCCATCTCCTGGGCTTCGATGAGCCGTTCGCGTTCCTTGCCGGCCTCGTCCTGCAGCTGAGCAACCGCTGTGATGTCCCGGGCGATGGTTGAGCTGCCGATCAGTATTCCGGCGGTGTCGAACAGGGGTGAATGCGTCAGGGTAACGTCGGCGACGCGGCCGTCGTTGCGCCGCCAGCGGGCCCGGACAACGGATGCGGGTCTCCCGGCCCGGAGATGTTCCAGAGCCTCCTGATGGAGGATGGTTCCGCTCGTTGTGGTCAGCAGGTCATAGTTCCGGCCGATCGCTTCGGCAGCGCTGAAGCCGAACATCTCGGTGGCACCGGCATCCCAGGCAGTGATCGTTCCGTCCAGGTCACCGGAGATAAGGGCCTCGTGGACGGCCGGCGTTGGAGGAAGCATCGGTACCTGTTTCATCGGCTGAATCCTGCAGGTCTGAGACTGTAACGCATCTGCAACGGTCACCGCCGTGTCAGCCGTGAAGAGCCGCGGCCACCTTGTATGAGAACGCCCCGGCGCAACAGCGCCGTGGACCATGATGATTCTTAACCAAAGGTGTTGAGGCCAGACAATACGCAAAGGCGAACCATGCCGGAGCTTGCAGATGCTCGACATCCATCAATCGGATGTTTTGCATAGCCCCAATATCCGGAAGCCGACCCTAGACGAACCCTAACAGGCAAAGTATGCAATGCCTTGTGCTCGGAAAAATCAGATATGCCTGTATCCGCCCCAAGCGCAGATGCCACCCCCTCCTGACACTCTTAGTCATCCTGACCGCCCCGGAACCCTCGCCGACTTACAGAAAGCAACGGTGGAGCGCGTAGCGGCTAAATCCCCCCAATCAGGTGCTGGTCCCGTCCCCGGCCCGCAGGGAGTTGCAGGTCCTTGCTGCACCAGGAGGCGTCGGCTCCCGTCAGACCGTGGACCGAGAGGACTTCGCCGACGGCGGCCAGGCCATCGCGCATCAGCAGTGAATCAACCGCCGATCCCTAGGGTTACCTTCTCCATCTTCTTGGTTCGGCCCGGTCCATCCACACCGTCCGCCACGGACACCGGCCTTACAGCAAGGTATGAGCCGGTATATGGATTCCTTACATCGGGGAGGTTTTTATGAGGCCGGGAACGCTTAGGTGCCAGCAAGAGCGGCGATGACGACAATGACGGTAAGGGCCGTGAGAACGGCCAGCACGAGGTACGCGAGCCATTTCGGTCGCTGCCGGTGAGGGTTGATGTCGATGTAGGGCACGGTCGGCGGCTACTGCCCTTGGCTCGCCAGGTCCGCGTGCTTCCGCTTCGTATGTCGCATCAGGAGCAGGTGGGTGGAAAGCGCCAGCACGAACGAGGCGCTGAGGAAGACCGCGAGACCGGTGATATAGCGGAGGAAATCCATCACAAAGGTGCCTTTCAGTAGGCCAACCCGGCGATCCTAGCTGAAAAGGATCCCCGTACACAGTCAAGCTCAAGATGACCCGTACGGAAGCTCAGGATTTGCTCAATAATGCCTTGAGCGGCGACCGTGTCTAAGTCTGCGCACCTGTGGCCTTGCCGGTGCCGGGCGGTTCGGTGTATGCCCATAGGGAGGTCATGGGCCGACGCGGGCGGAAGCGTCGCAGGGGTTCCGTGACGTGCTGCTCAGGACTGGGCGTAGATCTCCCGGGCACGCTTCATGGCCTGCCTGGAGATTTTCGCGAGCCTGTCCCGGCCGGTGGTTCTGTACAGGTCATAGGCCCACTCGAATTCGGCTGCGGCGTCCCGGTACAGCGCCTCGTCGAAGAGGCGCCGCCCGATCTGGTGCCGCACCAGCGCTTCGCGTGCGCGGGTGTTTGCCAGGCGGAGGGCTTCCTCGTGCAATTTGGCTGCTTCATGCCACTTGTACTGTCGCTGATAGGCCTGGGCAAGCACGAGCAGGGGCCGGAACCGGTCCAGCGAGTCCGCCAGCAGGCGTCGTCCTTCGGCCACGGCTTCCTCGTCACGGCCGAGCAGCGAAAGGATCCAGACCCGCTCAAGTGCCGGACATCCCTCGAGTCTGCTCTCCACAGCGGCCCGGTCCAGGAGCACATCGCGCAGTGTGGCAGGATCAGTACGCCAAATCTCCGCTTCACCACCCACCGAACACGCGACCTCCCGGAATACGATTACAGGCCGGCCGGTTGGCACGGCGGGCCCAACGGACGTTTCGTCCAGCCAGTCCAATGCTCTCACGCACCCTCCACGTGCGGGCCTCCATGCGAGGGTGCCGCCGGGCACCGTGGCTTGCAGAAGCCCTCAGGAACAGCGTGTTCGAATCATTTGGTGCCAGAGGGATTAGAGTCGAATCATTCCTTGGGCTTCACACCCTGCGGAGCAGCCGTGGCGGCCAAGTGCCACGGTCGGGGTCGGTTCTTGGGGGGACCTTATGGCGCATCAAACACTGGCTGGCGATAAAGGCGCGCTGGAACTTTCCGGCGGCGTCCTGTACCTGCGGTGGAGCAGTGGAGCGGTTGTGACGGAAGAGGACGCCCGTGCCGTGATGGCGAAGGTCAGGGCCCTTTGTTCGAGCCGTCCCCGTCCCATGCTTGTCGACATGACCCGGATGGAAGGACTGGAGCACAGGGCCCGGACCGTGTTTGCCGGCGCCTGGCCGCTGACCCGCGTGGCGGTGGTCGGGGCTTCGCCCGTGGACCGGGTCATCGTGGATTTCTACGTGGCCCGCCATTCTCCGGTCTGCCCCACGAAGTTCTTCGCCTCTTTCGCGGACGCCATGAAATGGCTGGGCGTAGAGGCCGGCCAGGTGAAGACGCCGCAGAGCGGGCTCCTGACGGCCTGGGACACCGAGCATCAACCCGTCCGCGACGGCTCACGGGACGCCCGGGACGCGGACGTGATGCTGGATGTTCTGCTGGATCGCACTGAAGGGGTCATCAGCGACACCCATGCGGTGGCGAACGGAATGCCGCTTTTCGTGGTGGAAGCGGAACTGACCGAAAGACTCCAGGCTGTTCTCCCGGGAGTACGGTTCACCGCCCAGGACATCAGGGCCTGGGCGGCAGAGATTTCCAGCTGACCCGGGAGCGTGTTCCACCAGGGTGCTATCTGAGGCCGTTGCCGGGCGGCCGGAGGGGTTGGGGATGGGGAGGATCGAACCGTCCGGAATCCTGATATCGTCCGGATCGGATCGGGCCACTGCCCGCCCGCTCCGCGTGTTGAAAATCCTGGGGCTCCAGCTCAAAATGAGCCAAGACCTGGCCGCCCGCCACTTAGTGCCCTCCGGACAGAAAAAAGTAGCCTGAAACATTGGGGGGCGTTCCAGGCTACGGGGCCCACTTTACGGCACGCGTCGTGACGGCCAAAACGCGGCACCAAAGGTTGCTTCATTCAACCAGTTCACCCAAAGCCCCTTGTTCCTTGTAACTTAGGAAGTGTGCTGCGAATATCGTATCGGCGCTGGGCCGACGCGGATTCATGAAGTAACCGTGGAGGGGGGCCATGAGCGACTTAGGCGTGGCTGTAGTCATTGAAGACGACGCCGATATGCGCAACCTGATCGAGGGTGTGCTTCTTCAGTCAGGTTTTGAAGTCCACACCGCGTCGCGCGGGCGCGAAGGCGTTGAACTTGTTCGGGACACGAGTCCCGATGTCGTGACTTTGGACGTGGGCCTGCCGGACATTGACGGGTTCGAGGTCCTGCGCCGGATCCGCCGGTTCAGCAACGCCTACATCGTCATGCTCACCGGCAGGACCGAGGAGACCGATCTGCTCAGTGCCCTTCACGGCGGAGCCGATGACTACATCACCAAACCGTTCCGGCCAAGGGAGATGCGGGCGAGGATCGCGGCGATGATGCGCCGACAACGGCCGCAGACACCAGTGGGGGCCCCGACAGCACCACAGTTGGAGCCCTCGCCCCCGGAGGAGGGTGGCAGCGAGTCGGTTCTGCGGCACAACGGCTTGGCCCTGGACTGCAGGAGCCGGACAGCCTCTGTCAGCGGGACTGCCGTGGAACTGACGCGAAGCGAGTTCGACCTGATGCAGGAGCTGCTTCGTGGGGAAGGAGCGGTCCTGACGAGAGCCGAGCTCGTCCGCGCCGTCCGGGGCGGATACTACGACCAGGATGCGCTCATCGGTGACTCCGATGAACGGGCTGTGGAGGTGCATATCGCGAATATCCGCCGCAAGCTCCGCGATGATCCGGACTCGCCGCGCTGGCTGCTGACGGTCCGGGGAGTGGGCTACCGGTTAGCCAAGCCCCGATGAACGGCAGTCCGGCCTGACCGGTGGAACGGGGCGCCGGCGAGGCTATCCGACCGACTGAAGGTACCGCAGCTGAAGTTCCTTCACCGTCGCCTGCCCGTGGAGCGAAATCAGGGCCAGCAGCTCAGCGCTGCCACGCAGATCGCCTTTACGGATGGTGGTCTCCAGCGTCTGTGCGAGCCGCGCCAGCCGCAGCCCGCCGACCATGGCCGAGGATACTTTCAGGCTGATCACCGCATCAAGGGCCGCCGCGTGATCCTCACGCTCGATTGAATCCAGGAGGAAGCGCTGCCGCAGCCCCCACATGGCGGCGTAGTCATTGACAAAGCTCCATGCCATCTCCGGCTGCCCGAGTTCATCTTCCAGGTCCTGAAGCACCGACCCATCCAGCAGCGGCAGCTCCTGACCGCCAAGAGGCAGGACGCCGCTCCCGGGCGCCGTGGAACGTGGCGCCGCACCGAAGGTGTGCGTGCCGGCGTCACCGGAATCGGCTGCTGAGATGGCCATCAGTTAAGGCTAAGTGC
The DNA here is from genome assembly GCF_001428335.1 of Arthrobacter sp. Soil762. GTDB lineage: Bacteria > Actinomycetota > Actinomycetes > Actinomycetales > Micrococcaceae > Arthrobacter. The sequence continues at coordinate 8,723 of NZ_LMSG01000007.1, read as the reverse complement.
ACATTTCACGGCAGGGCCGGACATCGGCTGATCCTGCGTAAACCTTAAGTCTTCCTTGATGGAGGCAGCACGCACCAATGTCCGGGCTGGCCCAGGATGCGGCCTGCGACCGGAATGTCAGCATTCAGCCAATACGCTTCCGCAGGGTCAGTGCGGCGTTCACCCCGGTTTGTCCCAGCTTCGTGAGGGTTCCCGCAGGTTAATCCAAAGTCTTGATTAAACCTTGATTTTGGCTGTTAAGTTCTAGGTGTCGATGAAAGCCAGGCAGCAAAAGGGGCCCGTGTGTTCGTTGGCAGCGGCATCCAGTTGTACTTGGGGGTTGCAACCGCCGCGGGGCCCGCTCAGGGGTGCCGGGCTTCCTAAACCGAAAGAGAAAACCATGCGCACATCTGTAAAGATCATCACTGCTCTGTCCGTCACCGGTCTCGCCGTTGCCGCGGGATCTGCCTTCACCGGCACTGGCCTCGCCACCACAGCGGGTTCAACCCAGTTCGTCGGCGGTACGGTGAGCCAGTCCGTTACCGGTGCGACATTGACCACCATCGCATATTCCTACGCCGACTCAGGTCCCAAGACCCTCGTCAACAGCATTGCCCTGACGTTCAGCGGTACAGCGGACGGCCGCGTCGTCGCGGCGGCACCCTCCGGTGGATCGGGCGGAACATTCACCTGCACCGCCGTCGCCTCCAACGCCTCCACCTGCACCTTTGTGGAGGACCCGGCAACGGCAGGCGTCACGGAAACGGGCTACCTCAACCTTGGCAGCCTTGCCGTCACCGTCAGCTAGTTTCGGTCCCGTGAGCGGCCAGCCCGTTGGGGGCTGGCCGCTCGCTCCCGTCCCGAACCGATAGGGGTTTGCCTTGGCACAGCGGCTGACGCACCGTCTGCGCACCGCCTTCCTCTTGGCGGTAGCCGTTCTAGCGGCGTGCGCAGGGATTGTTCTGGTCAGCGGCCAGGCGGCAGTGGTCATCACCCACGGTGTCAGCATGAACCCCGTTTACCATCAGGGCGACCTGGTTATCGTCGCCCGTGCATCCTCGTACTCGGTGGGCGAAATTGCTGCCTACAGCCTTCCCGGCAAGGACGAGGTGGCCCTTCACCGGATCATCGGCGGCAACGGTGAAGCCTTTGTCTTCAAGGGCGACAACAACCAATCCGTCGATCCCCTCAGCCCCCGCGGTGAAGACCTCGTTGGCCGGGCCCTGCTTCACATCCCGCAGGGCGGGCTGTGGCTTGAAATTCTCACGAGTCCTCCGGTCCTGGGCCTGACCACATTTGTATTGCTGGCCGGCGGCAGCGCCGCAGTAACCACCCGCCATCGGCGCAAACGAAGGAGAGCAGCCGTGTCCCGCCACATCAGCACCCGCCCCGCTCAGCACCAGGTCCTGGACGGCCTCCCGTCCGCCCTGCGGATTTCCGCCGCCCTCGGCGCCGTCCTCGCATTAATGGGCGTGACCCTCGGTGTTCTGGCCTGGTCCGGGCCGGCCGAGGAGGCCTCGACCGCCCAGGTCAAGAGCGGCACCCGGATGGACTTCTCCTATACCGCCGCCGTCGGACAAAGCCCGGCATACGACGGAACCACCGCACATTCGCCGGACCCGGTCTTTCGCAAACTCACCAACACCGTCGATGTCCATTTCACCTATCACGGCGACCCCGGGACGGTGACGGTGAGGGCAGAGCTGTCCACACCCGGAGGCTGGCACTCAAGTCTCCCGCTTACCGGACCCGTCACCTTCACCGCCAACGACTATGACGGCAGTGTACGGCTGGACCTTGCCACCCTCGAAGCCAAAGCGCAGGCCGCATCGGCCGTCACCGGCCTCCCCTCCGGACCGCTCAGCATCGCCCTGACGCCACAGGTCACATCAACGACCGGAACCGAATTTCAGCCCGAACTCAAGCTCAACCTCACCCCGCTCCAACTCGCCCTCACCGGCGCTCCGGACACCCTGACCGTCACCGACACAACCACCACCCAGCAGGCAACCATGGTTCCCCGCATGATCGCGTGGAACGGTGTAGGCATCAGCGCCGCGACAGCCCAGGTCGTATCAGCCGTTCTGCTTCTCGCCGCCCTGGCCATCGCCGTCATCCTCGTGATCGTCGCCCGCCGTACCGCGCCCGCCGACGAGGCAGCGGCCATCCGCCGCCGCTACGCCTCACTGCTCGTCCGGGTCCAGCCGATGCCAGCGCCCCAGGGCCGGCCCCTCATCGACGTCACCACCTTCCCGACGCTGGCCAAACTTGCCGAACGCTACGGGCTGCTCGTCCTGCACTGGAACCGCAGCGGCGTGGAGACCTTCATCGTCCAGGACGAAAACATCACCTACCGTTACCGCGCCGGATCCGACCCTGTGCCTGCGGAACAGCCCTCCGAGCTGGCGGATATCCAGCCATGACCCTGGCCCCCGACCGGAACCGCCATTCAGCGGACGGACCCCTGCGTGCCGTTACCCGCCAGGGATTCTCCAGACGGCTAGCATGGGAAGGGGGTATCAGATGGTCCTGGGGTCTAAACCGAACATCCTGTCATTCATTGGCAGCCACCTGCTCCTGTGCGTGCTCAGTGTGCAGATCGCCTTCGCCATCGCGATCGTCACGGCACTGAACTCCGGGGCCACGGCAGCCACTGACTCGCCTGCGCTGACCGGGATCCTTGGCTCCGTCGCCGGAGGCCTGATCCTGCTCGCGGTCTGGACCGCGGCGCGGGGCATCCGCACCCAGCGCAAGCAACGCGACCAGGGCCGGGCCATCTCGGAGCTCATGGAGACCGTACTGGACACCAGCCGCGAATGGCTCTGGGCCATCGATGACCGCGGGAACTTCACCTTCTCAAGCCGGACCAGCACCACACTTCTCGGCTACGACCCTGCCGAACTGCTCGGCAGACCGGTCAGCACGGTCATCGATCAGGACGAGCTCGCCAGCTCCCGCCACTCTGTCGCCGGCGCCCTCGGTGACCGCGGCTCGGACTGGGCCGGCGTCGTGGTCTCCTGCCGCCACCGCAACGGCGCACCAGTCTGGATGGAAGTATCAGGCAAATCACGACAGGACCGGGACGGACGGTCCACAGGCTTCGAAGGCACCAGCCGCCTCCTGCCGGCCCAGACGGTGCGCACACTCCTCAAAGAACGCGTCCGGGAACGGATCGACAAAACGGTCCACAGCCAGATGATCCTCACAGCCTTCCAGCCCATCCACGACCTCACGACCGGAACCATCACCGGCGTCGAAGCGCTGGCGCGTTTCCCCAGCGACGATGGCCGAAGCCCGGATCACTGGTTCAACGAGGCAACCAGCGTAGGTCTCGGCGGGGACCTCGAGTTCGCCGCACTGGAAGCAGCCCTGCACAACACGGCCAAGCTCCCGGAACATCTCTACATGGCCCTGAACCTCTCACCCGAAACATGCCTGGACCCCCGCTTGCCCGGATTCCTGGAACAGTCCGGCCTGGCCGTTGACCGGATCGTCCTTGAACTAACCGAACACCTGGCCGTGGACGAGTACGCGCCGCTCCTGGCAGCTCTTGCACCGCTGCGCCGCCGCGGGCTGCGGATAGCCGTTGACGACGCCGGATCCGGCTTCTCATCAATGCGCCACATCCTCCAGCTCAGGCCCGACATCATCAAACTCGACCGGAGCCTCATCGCAGGAATCGACAGCGACCAGGGCCAGCGCGCCCTCGGCGCGGCGATGGTCGGATTCGCCAAACAAATCGGCGCCCGGATCGTGGCCGAAGGAATCGAAACCCAGGCAGAACTCACCGCCGTCACCGAACTCGGCATGACCTCAGGGCAGGGCTACTTTCTTGGGCGTCCCACCATCCGGCCGAGCGATTGGGCAGCCTGGCACAAGGCTTACACCAGGGACTCCAACACGCTCTGACAGGCCGCAAGGGGCAAGATGGGTTCAGGAGCGGGACGCGCCTACGCTCATTGATGGGTCTTTCAGTTTCCGGCTCCGGTCCGCTGACGGTGCTGTAGTCGCGGTCTCCGGCGCGATGGGCAGCATCTGTACCGTTAAGACCGCTTTCCTGGCAGTCCGAGAAAGCGCAGCGACCGGTCACGTGGCACAGGACCCTTGCCGTGACCGTTGACAGTGACAACGCCGCTGCCATCGCCCTCTACCTATCCCGAGACTTCCGCCGCCTGACCCAACACATCTCGAACGACTAGCCTCACGTGAGAAACGCTCGCGAAATCATGGACCGCCACGGGCACGGCGGTGACGATGAGGGATGGACCTGTTGGTCGGGCTGGACACCGATTTTGCCGGCCTTCGCGTTCTGCCGACATTTTCGTATAGCTCCTGCTCCACGCGAGCACAAATAGCTGAGGCACTTTCGCGGGGCATCTTGACGGTGAATCGTTACACCATTACAGGTCCCACAGGCTCGATGGTTCCGCTTACGGCAGCAACCAGCCGGGCCTGCGTTCGTCCCACAGCCGTCCACAATAGGGAGCGAAGCCCCGGACGGCTTACAAGGTAGTCCCAGGAACCGGCAAAACCCTCATCCCCTGCAGGTCCCGCACGGACTTCGGGGTGCCGGTAGCGCCTGGCAACGAATCGAGCGGGGCTGATGTCCCTTTCATCTTTCCGATGCTCCTCGTGCCTGGGGCCGGCTGCCGGAGCCATCGCATCGCTGCCGCACGAGAGGTGAAGAACCGGGCCGGGCACGGCGGAGGGCAGCGGCGCAAACAGAAAGTGGCGATGACGGCGTCAACCGGTGATGATCCCAGAAGAGCTATCCGGGTAGCGGGACTTACCGACATGAACAGACCACGGGCCGCATGCGTCACGGCCCGGATCCCTGTGATGTTCACCAGCAACGGATAGCGACGGCCACGACACAAGCGCACCACCAGCGCGTTGGCTGCCTTGGCATCTTCGCCCTCGATGGTCGAACCGGGCGCCCAGCTGACGCAGATCACCTCGTCGCGCTGCTCGACCATGGCCTTTCCGCCCCGGACCGGGAGTGGCTTCACCAGCGGGACTCCTCTCTCATCGTAGGCGGCACCGATGAAGGGCCTGCGGCCCTTGACGTGCTACGGCAATATTTCCCGCCGTCTGAATTCCCGTCAATTCCATTCCCTGAAGCCAGACATACTGACTATCGGAAAATCCGGACCCAACCTGCTCCGGCTTCGTCACCAAAACAAACATCAGAGGGATTAAGGGACATGATCTGGGCTGCAGGCTAAATTTCTGGCTGCCAGGAAAACAAAAGCTTCTTCTCCCGGCAAGCCAGGCGCCGGGGCGACTGCCCTGTGTGACGGTGCGGCCCTCGGTGCCATACTGATTCCACAACATGACCTGACGGGGGCACAGATGATGCTTGATAGCGCGAGCCTGCGTGTCGCTTTCGGCGTGATCGCACTTACCCTGCTGGTTCTTTTCTACCTTGTGACGTTCCGTCAGACCCGTTCCGCATACAGCGCCTGGTGGTGCGCCGCACTTGGCCTGTTCCTTTTCGGATCCACGGCTTTTCTTCTGGACGGAACCTCCCAGCAGGTGTGGGCGAACCCGCTGGGAAACACCCTGCTGGTCGCCGGCACCACCAGCGTCTGGTCCGCGGCCCGGTCGTTGAGGACCAGCCGGGCTCAATGGTGGCAGCTGGCCCTGGCACCGGCCCTCACGGCGGTCGCCTCGACACTGGATCATCCGGCCACCAACGACTGGTCAGGGGGCCCGGTCTTTCTGGCACTGATGTCATTAATGATCGGCCTCGCCTCCCGGGAACTGTGGCTGCTAAAACCCGATGACTCCCGTGTCCACCGGCCTTTGGCTGTCGTATCCGGGCTCCTCGCGGCCTACTACTTCTGCCGCTGGCTGGCCTTCCTGACCGAAAGCCCCACAGGGCCCGTATTCCGCACATACTTCGGTTCGGTACCAACGACGCTTCTCACCATGGCCCTCCTCGTGGTTGTCTCCTTCAGCATGGCCGCACTCAGTTATGAACAACTGACAAAAGACCTCAACGACCGCGCCACACGCGACGGCCTGACAGGCGTCCTGAACCGCACGACGTTCCTGACCCTCGCCGCCGCTGACCTGCGCCGCCTCCGCCTCACGCGCGCCCCGGCGTTACTTGTTCTCGCCGACCTTGACCACTTCAAAGCCATCAATGACAGATACGGACATCCCGCAGGAGACCTGGTTCTTCAGGCCTTCGCCGCAGCCTGCACGGCCACGGTCCGCTCCACAGACCTCGTGGGAAGATACGGCGGAGAGGAATTCATCCTCTATCTTCCAGGCGTCGACCCGGACCGCGCCGAATCCCTCGCCCGGGACATAAGCCGCCGCTTTGCCGCCCGGAACCCGCCGGAGAACGTCCGATATCCGACCGTCAGCTACGGCATCGCGTCCAACAACTCCGGCACCGCGGACCTAAGAACGATGATCGCATCAGCCGATTCCGCCCTGTACCGGGCAAAAGCAACCGGACGAAACCGCACAGCCCGGGACACCTGACCAAACGAGCCGGAAAGTCACTCGCCGCCTCCTTGCTCACTTCGGCTGGAACCCGGCGAACCAGCCGATCCGAGCCCGGAAACGACCACATTCCGCTTACACGGCGTCTTCGACGGCTGAAAGCTCGCTGCCCACGACCCCATGGGGCCGGTCGCGGCCAGAAATTGCCTAAACCCTCCCCGAAACCTTCCCCCAAGCTGCGGATAACCGCCGGAATCCTTGATGCCAGAACGCCACTATTGATCCAAAGACATACAGGCGCGACCGGACCTGGTAGGCGAATACAAAGTATGGGGATGCAAGGGAAGCAGGGAAAGTCATGAGCCAAACAGCAACTCTGGACAAACGTACCGCGGGCGCAGTCATCACAGAGGACCTCACCGCTGACTTCCACGCCCTGGGACTCGCCGGCTGCATCGACAAACTCACCGTTCCACTGCGCCACCAAGGGGTGTGCGTGCGCTGGGAGACCCCGCACCACGGCGTCGAAATACCGGCCACCTGCGCCAACCTTCTCTATCATGCCGCGCAGGAAACACTCACCAACGCATTCAGGCACTCCCACGCCACCGAGTTGACCGTCCGGCTCGCAGCCGTCGACCACGGCGTCCGCCTGACCATCACAGATAACGGCGTGGGCTTCAACTACAACAGCCAATCCACGAGCAGAAAGCGCGGGTACGGTGTATGCCTGATGACCATGGCCGTGCACGAAGCCGCCGGCACCATCTCCATTGACTCCGCACCAGACAAAGGCACTCAGGTCGCCATCACCATCCCCCTTGACTGACGACGGAATCGAACAAGGTGCTTAATCTGTTCCCTTGAAGCCCAGGATCATGCAGGTGTTTTACCTCCCGGCTGAGCGTAGCTGGCCGCCACCCGGGTCCGGGAAGCGGGCCGTGTCACGGTACCGACATGTCCAGATGGGCCTCGGGGATGGTTAGTCGTGGAGTCTCTGACTACGGATGGATTCAGAGACTCAAGCGCCCCCGTAGCAGGGTCTGCGTTACTTCGCCTGTCGGGCTTGGCCGCTGGCGTGTACAGTCCGGTTCATGTTTCTTGCGGTGCTCGGCGCGGTCCCGCTGACCTCGGCTGAGTTGCAGCGTTGGCCGGGGTGCTGCGGTTCGAGAATCAGACCGCACTGGCCGCCCGTGTCGGGCCCGATTCTGCTGTTCGTCGCCGCCATGACCACGGTCACGGGATTGTGCAGCGAAGCCGGCGTCTTTCGGGCCCGGAGGCTACGTCATTGGGCCGGGGACAGGCCTGGTTCCTCTGGCTGCTGGTCTCAGTCACGGCGATAGCCACGACGGTGTTTCTGTCCTGGACACGGCCGCAGTCCTCCGACCCCATCCCTAGGGCAGATATTTGGCCCTCGGCGCGAACAGCGAGCTACGCACCGCACTGACGCATAACGAGCTCGCAGACAGCGTCGGAACTCCCCCGATGGGAGCTGGACATGAAGCGGCAGCACCATCTGGATATGAGTAACGCCGACCGGTTCGTTGAGCAGTTCGTTGATCGAGCTCTGGCCTGCCAACTCGCCGGCATCGTCCCTTTCCATGTATCCGACCATATGCGCGCGTCGGTGCCGTGAATCCTAAGACGGGCGTGTCGGACCTACCCGCCTCGTCGATGTCTTCACATCATGAGCATGAAATCGCGGGTTCTCACAAACGAAGGATTCCAAGAAAGCATCGAATCGAGAATCCCGGGGACGATCGCTCACCGAAGTGACGCGACGTCCTGCCGCGGAAAATTGGCTCGACGAAGAAAAATCTGCAACCCGCCCCCCGTTCTCACAAATAGTTCTCGAATCTGTACAGTCGAACTAAGACCCCGAACCGAGTTTTGAGAAGAGAACACCCTCCATGACCACGCACCGCATCGGCTACGCCCGGGTTTCCACCCGGGACCAGAACCTGGACCTGCAGCGCGACGCCCTACAGAAGGCCGGATGCGACAAGATCTACAAAGACACGATCAGCGGCACCAAGTCCCAACGCCCCGGCCTCGACCAAGCGCTGGACAACCTGCGCAAAGGTGACACCCTGGTGGTGTGGAAGCTGGACCGCCTGGGCCGGAGCGTGAAAGACCTCCTGGATTTCGCCGGCGGACTGAACGACCGCGGCGTAGGATTCGTCAGCCTCACCGATGCGATCGACACCACCACGGTCTCCGGACGCTTCTTTTTCAATGTCATGGTGATGTACACGTTCGGGTAAAGGCAGAGGTTGCGTGAGATGTTG
>NZ_LMSG01000006.1 GCF_001428335.1 Arthrobacter sp. Soil762 | reverse complement strand
AACCAGACCACACCACGGGGTGGCGGATCCAGTCAATTCAACCAATTCAATACAATAAATTGGTATCAACAAACTTGGCACACTATTGAGTTCTCAAACAACAGACACATTCGAATAATTCCCGAAACAATTCATATTCAACTGAATTCTTTTGTTTCGCTTTTCTTCGCTGCGATGTTTATAGCTTATTTCATTCTTATTCACTTTGCAAATCCGGGTTATTTTCCCGATATTCACTCTGTGGAACGAATCCGCCCATCAAAAAGTGAAGCTTTTCATCATTTTCGTGCTTTGCACACGATGAATTGCTTCTCTTGTGAAGGGGTTTGTCACCACTCAATGGCGGCGACTCAGAAAACAATACACGCTCCCCCGAGACCGTGCAAATCGGCTGCGGAGGAGCGTGAATGGGGGCTTGGCGAGGCTAAGGAACCAGGACTTCGACAGTCGCGAGATTCTTCTTTCCGCGGCGCAGGAGCAGGTACTGGCCATGCAGCAGTTCCGATTCGGAGATGACAGCTTCCGGGTCGGACACCTTCTCGTTGTTTACATAGGCGCCGCCTTCGCCGACGGTCCGCCGGGCCGCGGACTTGCTCTCCGACAGGCCGGATGCCACCAGCAGGTCAATGATCCCGAGGCCATCCACCTGGATGCGGGCGGACGGAAGCTCCGACGTGGCTGCTTCCAGGGTTGGCCGGTCCAGGGCGGACAGGTCACCGTTGCCAAAAAGTGCAGCGGACGCCGCGATGACTTTCTCCGTTGCCTCCACACCGTGGACCAGGGAAGTCACTTCGAACGCCAGCTTCCGCTGGCCTTCCCGGGCAAAGGGACGTTCGGCAACGGCAGCTGCCAGCGTTTCGATTTCAGCGCGGCTCAGGAAAGTGAAGACCTTCAGCCGGTCCACCACGTCAGAGTCGGCGGTGTTCAGCCAGAACTGGTAGAAGGCGTACGGGCTGCACATGCCGGCGTCGAGCCAGATGGCGTTGCCTTCGCTCTTGCCGAACTTCGTGCCATCCGAGTTGGTGATCAACGGCGTACCCAGGGCGTGCACACTCTTGCCCTCAACCTTGCGGATGAGTTCAGTGCCGCTGGTGAGGTTGCCCCACTGGTCCGAACCGCCGGTCTGCAGCATGCAGCCGTAGTCACGGAACAGCTGGAGGTAGTCCATGCCCTGCAGGATCTGGTAGCTGAATTCCGTGTAGCTGATGCCCTCGTCCGAACTGAGGCGGGACGCAACAGCATCCTTGCGAAGCATGGTGCCGACCCTGTAGTGCTTTCCGATCTCGCGCAGGAAGTCGATGGCGCTCAGCGGTGCGGTCCAGTCGAGGTTGTTGACCATGCGGGCGGCGCTGGGGCCATCGAAGCTGAGGAATCGGCGAACCTGAGCCTGCAGGTAGCCCACCCATTCGTTAACGGTGTCCTTGGTGTTCAGCGTGCGTTCTGCGGTGGGCCGCGGATCGCCGATCAGTCCTGTGGATCCGCCCACCAGTCCCAGCGGCTTGTGCCCTGCGAGCTGCAGCCGGCGCATCACGAGGAGTTGGACCAGGTTGCCCAGGTGCAGGCTGGGCGCGGTGGGGTCGAATCCGCAGTAATAGGTGATCGGATCACCGGCGAGGAGCTTTTCCAGTTCCTCTTCATCGGTGGAGACGTGGACCAGGCCGCGCCACTTCAGCTCCTGCCAGACATTGGCGAAGGTGGGGTCGTTCTGCTGGGATTCGAGATCGTTGAGTTCTGACACGACTTCTAAGTTAGCAGGATCGGCGACGCCCGGCGCCGAAATGAACGGCGCCGGCCGTCGAGAGGCAAAGCGGACCGGCTCAGCCTTCTATGCCTGCCGGAATACCTTCCGCGGCGATCAGCCGGAGCCGCTGGGTGGGTCGGGTCATGGCGACGTACAGATCGCCCACCCGGCCATGCTCGCGGTTGAGCATGACGGACGGCTCGAGCACCACAACGCCGTCGAACTCCAGGCCCTTGGCCTCGCGCGGGCTGATGACCACGATGTCCTGTTCGTAGCTGCCCGCGCCGTTGCCGATGCGCCGGCCGTACACGGCACGAAGGGCTGACGTTGCAGCCGGCAAAAGGTCGCCGTCGGCAATCACGGCGAGGAGGCCGCCGTCGAGCGCTGCCAGTTCCTCGGGGAGCACCTCCACCAAACGGCTCACCACCTGTCCGTGGTCAACCTTGTCGATGACGGGGGCCCACCGTCCCTCGCGGACGGCCTTCGGCGCGGAAACCACCAGTCCGGCCGCGTTGGCCATGCGGGCGGCGGCTTCGGCGATCTGGGAGGGCGTCCGGTAGTTGACTGTCAGCTCCTCCAGCTGCCAGCGGTCACCGAACATGGGCGCCAGGGCCCCCTGCCAGGAGTTCGCGCCGGCGACTGAACTGGTCTGCGCGATGTCGCCCACGATGGTGAAGGATTTCAGCGGGCAACGGCGGACCAGCAGGCGCCATTGCATGGGCGAAAGCTCCTGCGCCTCATCCACCACGATGTGGCCGAATGCCCACGTGCGGTCGCTGGTGGCGCGCTCGGCGGCCGTCAGGCGGTTCTCGCGCTCCTGGTTCTGATCGGCGAGTTCCTCCGCAGTGATGAGGACATCGACACCCATGTCCCCCATGTTCACCAGTGTCTGCTTGGCGTTGGCAAGGTCGCGGGCGCGGTCGTGCTCCTGCTGTGCAAGGCCACGTCCCGCCGCCGGGTCCATTTCGCCAAGGAGCTCCGCGGCCTCGTCCAGCAGCGGGACGTCGGCCTCGGTCCAGGGCGCACCAGCGGGGCGCAGAAGCAGCGAGCGCTCCCTAAGGGACAGGTTCGGTGTGCAGGCCGCCAGGACTGCGGGCTTGCTCAGAAGCTCGGTGATCAGCTTCTCCGGAGTCATCGGCATCCAGCACAGGTTCAGGACGATCCGGACGTCGCGGGCCGTGCGGACGTCTTCTGCCAGATACGAGCGGTCGGCGTTGTTGCCGATGCTCCCGGCCTCCACAAGATCGGTCATCTGCTCGGTCAGTTCGCGGAGCAGAATTTTGATAAACGTCAGGCGTGCCTCGTTGTGCGGCTTGCCGGTGGACCGGGCACGTTCGCGCGCACGGCTTACCTGCCGCCGCGTCAGCACCAGCTTGCGGCCGTCGACGTCCAGGACACGGTCCTCGGCGGGGATCCGCTGCCGGTTCGCCACCGCATTGGCCACAACCTTCACCATGTCCAGCCGCCCCTTGATGGCCGCGACCTCTGCCTCAGGTTCAGCAACCGCTTTGATCCCGGGCATCAGGCGACCCACGCTGGCCATGACCACGCCGGTCTCACCGAGCGAGGGAAGAACACGTTCGATGTACTTCATAAAGGACGACGACGGGCCCACCAGCAGCACGCCGGCAGTCTTCAGCCGTTCCCGGCGTGTGTAAAGCAGGTACGCGGCCCGGTGCAGTGCCACAGCAGTCTTACCGGTACCGGGGCCACCCTGCACCACGAGGGCACCGGAAATGGAGGACCGGATGATGCGGTCCTGCTCGGACTGGATGGTGCCGACGATGTCGGACATCCGGCCCGTGCGCTTGGAATCCAGAGCCGCCAGCAATGCTCCTTCGCCCTGCAGCGAGGCGTCGTCCGCGAGCATGTCCGCATCAAGGACGTCATCCTCGATGGCCTTGACTTCCCGGCCCTGCAGAATCAGGTGCCGCCGGCGGCGGACGCCCTGCCGGTCAAACGCCGTTGCCTGGTAGAAGTGGCCGGCTTCGGGCGCGCGCCAGTCCACCATGAGCCGCTGGAGGTCATCGGTGGTCAGGCCGATGCGCCCAATGTACTGGGCCTCACCGGAATCCAGGTCGAGGCGGCCGAAGACCAGGCGGTCGTCGACGGCGTCGAGCTGGGCGAGGCGGTCCTCGTAGAGCGCGGCGAAGGCGTCGCGTTCAGAGACATTCTGCATGGTGCCCACGGCACCGGCCCGGCGGACCTGTGCCAACTGCTGGCGCTTTTCCGTGCGGAGCTCTTCCAGCCGCGCGTAAAGGCCGGCAACATAGTTCCGTTCGTGGGCCAAATCGGCGTCGAGCATTTAAACGTTCCCCTATCGCAAAAGACAGACCGTCCATTCTACAACCATTTCGGTTAACGCGCCCGCCGGTCCCCTGCCCCGGAAGTCACCCAATGTTCACTTTCAGGCCGCACACTTCCGTAGCCGTTCCGCCCCGTGAGTGATTCAATACTGCAATGCACCACGAGAACGTCCTGACCGGATACGGGCTTTCCCTCCTTCCGTTGGCACCGCACCATGCCGAAGGGCTGTTTGACTTCCTGGACGCCGCGATGTGGGCAGGAATGGCCGCGCCCCTGCCTGCCACGGCGCACGAGCTTTCGGGGCTGTTTGCGGCCAGGATTGAGGACCCGGCCAGCCTGGCCTTCGCCGTGACGGACCAGCGGACCGGGGCCCTCCTGGGCACAACCGCGCTGAATGCGTTCGATGCCGCCCAGCAACGCGTGGAAGTCGGCGGCACGTTCTTTGGACGGCAGTTCTGGGGCACGCACGTAAATCCCGCCAGCAAGCACGCCCTGCTCACCTTTGCGTTCGAAAGCCTTCACGTTCAGCGCGTTGCGTTTCGCTGCGACGCACGCAATGTGCGCAGCGCCGCAGCCATCGAACGGCTGGGGGCAACGTTCGAGGGCGTGTTGCGCAGCCACCGCCTGGCACCTGACGGCACACGTGCGGATTCCGCAGTGTTCTCGGTCCTGGGGCAGGAATGGCCCGCGGTGCAACAGCGCCTCCAGCACCGGTTGGCGCCGTTCGCCCTTGCCGGAGACCACCCCGGCGGGACTGATTATGCCCGGCGCACCTTTGCCGCCTTGTAGCGGGACACGGTGGGATCGCCTGGCAGCCAGAAGCGCCAGGGATACGCCGAGGAGCCGCCGTCGCCGGAAACGCCCACCCTCGGCCCGGAACTGAACACCGGAGCGGGTACCGAAGGCAGCCGCAGCTCGAAGGGGTCAGCCAGCGCATCCCGGCCGCTGTCGGCGGTAGTGAGGGCCAGCGTGGTGGCCAGCCGGGCCGGGCCGCTCGCCAGGTCAAGGGCCGATTTCGACGTCGGACGCCGCACCATCGCGAGGTGCTGCCCCTCCACCACCTCGCCCGCCCGCAGCAGGACGGCAGAGGCGGTGCCCGCCGGGCCGCAGACGATGTTGGCGCAGTAGTGCATGCCATACGTGAAGTAGACGTAGAGGTGGCCGGCAGGGCCGAACATGGGCGCGTTGCGGGCCGTGGGGCCACGGAAAGTGTGGGAGCCGGGATCCGGATGCGACGAGTCGCCGGGACCCATGTACGCCTCCACCTCGGTGATCCGCACAGCCACCGTTCCCTCGTGGCTGTGGTGGGTCAGTACGGATCCCAGCAACCGCGGAGCGACCCTCCGGGCGTCGCCGGACAGCAGTTCGCGGAGCTGATCCGGGCTGGCGGGACTCAGGCTGGCGGTCATGGTCCGACTCTATCGAACGCCACGGCCGTGTCCGATTTCCGCTAGCAGTCCCGGTCGCCGGCTGGCAGGATGGAGGTCATGGACTTCTGGCAGCGCTACCGCGCGATTGACGCGCGGGACACCCGGTTCGACGGGCAGTTCTACACCGCTGTCCGGACCACCGGCATCTACTGCCGCCCGTCCTGCCCCGCCAGGACCCCGAAAGCCGTGAACGTCACCTTCTACGAAACCTCTGCCGCAGCGCACGACGCCGGCTACCGGGCGTGCAAGCGCTGTCTCCCGGAAGCAGTGCCAGGCACGCCTGCGTGGAACATCCGGCAGGACCTGGCGGGCCGCGCGATGCGCCTGATCAACGACGGCGTAATCAACCGGGACGGGGTGGAGGGCCTCGCCGCCCGGCTGGGGTACTCCTCCCGCCAGCTCAACCGGATCCTCAGCCACGAACTTGGCGCCGGCCCGCTCTCCCTGGCCCGGGCCAGCCGCGCCCAGACCGCCCGCACCCTGTTGGTGTCCACAGCGATGAAGCTGGCGGACATCGCATTCGCCTCCGGCTTCAGCAGCGTCCGCCAGTTCAACGACACCATGGTGGAGGTGTTCGCCATGACGCCCACTGCCCTGCGCGCGACCGCCAGGCACCACCGCTCCCCTGCCGCCGCGACGTCGCTGACGTTGAGCCTGCCGTACCGCGAACCGTTCGATCCCGGCATCTTTTCCTTCCTCGCCGTCAGGGCGATCCCCGGGATCGAGGCGGGGACGCCGACGTCGTACGCCCGTACTTTGCAGCTTCCGCATGGCGATGCCCGCTTCAGCGTGACTTACGACGACGGCGCTCCCGGACGGCCGCTGACCCTCACCATCGGCGCGGTGGACCTCCGGGACCTGCCCGCACTGCTGAGCAGGGTACGCCGGCTCTTCGACCTCGACGCCGATCCGGTGGCCATCGACAGTGCCCTGTCCCAGGAGCCCCGCCTGGCCGCCTCGGTTGCCACTGCGCCGGGCATCAGGATGCCCGGCGCGGTGGATCCGCGGGAGCTGCTCATCCGGGCGATGATCGGGCAGCAAATCACCGTGGCTGCGGCCCGGACCGCACTGACGCAGCTGGCCGCTGCCGGCAGTCCCAGCGCGGTCCCCGGCGAGGGCCTTGACCGGCTGTTTCCCACCGCGGCCGAAATCGCCGAGACCGGCTACACGCTGCTGCGCGGTCCGCAACGCCGGATTGACGCCATCCGTTCCGCCGCGTCGGCCCTGGCTGGAGGCCAACTGGATTTTGGCTACGGGGACGATCTGCCCGGGCTCGGCGCCAAGCTGCTTCCCCTTCCCGGGGTGGGCCCGTGGACCGTGGGCTACGTGGCAATGCGTGTCCTCGGCGCGCCGGACGTGTTTCTGGCCAACGACGCCGCGGTGCGAAACGGCATCCGGGCGCTCGCCCCAGCCCTCACGAACCAAGACGGCGGCGGCGTTGAGGCGCCTGGCGTGACGCCAAGCCCCGATTTCCGCGAGGTCAGCCCGTGGCGGTCCTACGCCACTATGCACATGTGGCGCGCCGCTGCGGAGTCCAAATCCTCCAAACCTATACAAGCCGTTCCAGAGAAAGCGATGCTATGAAAGCCCAGCTGTTAGTGATGTCCACCCCGGACGGACCGTTCACCATCCTTGCCCAGGACGGCGTGGTCCTCGCCTCGGGCTGGACCGCCGAGCCGGGCGAGCTGACGGGCCAGATCCACCCCGAGCTGCGGCCGGGCGACGTCGAAGCGGTCACGGACCTGGGCAGCATCTCCCGGGCCGTGGAGGCCTTCTATGACGGCGATCCCGCGCCTGCCATGGCCGTCCCCGTGCGCCAGAAGTCTGGGCCGTTCCGGTCGCACGCCTGGGATGTGCTGAGGACCGTTCGTCCCGGGTCGCCGGTGACGTACACCGAGTATGCCGGGCTTTCCGGAAATCCGAAGGCGGTCCGGGCCGCGGCCAGCGCGTGTGCGTTCAACGCGGCTGCCTTGTTTGTGCCGTGCCACCGCGTCATCCGCACAGACGGTTCCCTGGGCGGTTTCCGCTGGGGCCTGGCCATCAAGGAGAGCCTGCTGGCCCGCGAGGCCGGATAGGGCTACCGCGCTGCGGGTGTCCCGGATGGAGTGGCTCCGGCAGCCGGTGTCCCGGATGGCCAGGGCAGCAGTTCCGGGAGGTCCACGCCGTCCGCGGCGGCTGTTGCCCGCAGGCTGCCGAGCGATGGCTCACGGCCGGCCAGCCAGGCGGCAATGTCAGTGATCATCCCGCTGATGACGGTGGAACGGCCGAGGCCAAGGGTCACGGGCGGGAGCCCGAGTGGCTGCAGCACGAGTTTTTCCCCCGGCGGGACACGGGCCGCCAGGAAGTCGAAGAGGTGCTCGCAGAACTTCCGGCTCCACGTCTCGGGCCCGAGGCCCGCGTCCAGGTCCGCGGTGTGGATCACCAGTTCACGCCACAGCGCGAGGCCGCCGTCGAAGACCACTCCTCCACGGTAGGCAATGGAGGCCTGCCAGTCGGCGTCTCCTTCCAGCGAATCAAAAGCCTTCAGTGCCCGGTCCAGGCCGGCCTGCAGGTCTCCCCGGTGCGCATCCGCGTAGTGGCCGGCGGCCATCTCGATGGCCTTCGTGCGTCCGTCCTGGCCGCCGTCATACAGCTCAACAGTGGCGCCGCGGGCGGCAAATTCCAGCTGCCGCGCCATGGCGTTGGAGATGCCGGCGAGATGCGCCAGGACGTGCCCGCGGGTCCAGCCGGGCAGTCCCGACGGTGCCTTGACATCCTCATCGGTGAATTTCGCGGCGGTCGAGGCCACGGCGTCGGCGGCCTTATGCAGTTCGGCCAGTAGTTCTGAAGTAGTGATCTCAGTCATAGCGCCATGGTAGCCGACAGAGTTAACGACTCTTAACGCAGAACGCTCTCTCAGTTAATGCATGAATATCGGCAACGCTCTCTCACTTTCTTGAGGAAAGTGAGAGAGCGTTGGCCAAAATGACGCATTAAGTGAGAGAGCGTTTGTGGGTTAGGCTGCGTACCCGCGCACGCCGGCGAGCTCGCCTTCCAGCGCGAGCAGCTGGCGTTCGACGGCGGCGGGTGCGGTGCCGCCCTGTGAGTTGCGGCTGTTCAGCGACCCTTCCGTGGACAGGACCGTGCGGACCTCCGGAGTCAGGTGCTCCGAAATAGCTGCGTATTCCTCATCTGTCAGGTCCCACAGCTCCACGTCGCGGCTTTCGGCCTGCTTGACCGCTGCTCCGGAGAGTTCGTGCGCCTCGCGGAACGGAACACCCTGGCGGACCAGCCACTCGGCAATGTCCGTGGCCAGCGCGAAGCCCTGCGGTGCCAGCGACTCCATCCGTTCCGTGTTGAACTTCAGCGTCGCGATCATGCCCGAGACAGCCGGAAGCAGCAGCTCCAGGGTGTCGGCGGCATCGAAGACCGGTTCCTTGTCCTCCTGCAGGTCGCGGTTGTACGCGAGCGGCAGTCCCTTGAGCGTGGCCAGCAGCCCGGTCAGGTTGCCGATCAGGCGCCCTGCCTTGCCGCGGGCCAGCTCGGCGACATCGGGGTTCTTCTTCTGCGGCATGATCGAGGAACCAGTGGAGTAGGAATCGTGCAGGGTCACAAAGGAGAACTCCTTGGTTGCCCAGAGAATGACTTCCTCCGAAACGCGGGACAGGTCCACCCCGATCATGGCCGTAACCCACGCAAACTCGGCGAAGACATCGCGCGATGCGGTGCCGTCAATGGAGTTGTGCGTGGCGGAGAAGAAGCCCAGGTCCGCCGCGACGGCCTCCGGGTCGAGGCCCAGCGACGAGCCTGCGAGGGCACCGGAACCGTACGGCGAGACCCCTGCGCGCTTGTCCCAGTCCTGGAGCCGCTGCACATCGCGCAGTAGCGCCCAGGCATGGGCCAGCAGGTGGTGGCTGAGCAGGATGGGCTGGGCATGCTGCAGGTGAGTACGGCCTGGCATGGCCACACCCTGATGGGCCTTGGCCTGCCCCACCAGCGCCTCGATGGTTGCCAGCACGCCGCGCGCGATGATCCGGGCGTGGTCACGCAGGAACATGCGGCCCAGCGTGGCCACCTGGTCGTTGCGGGACCGTCCGGCGCGGAGCTTGCCGCCCAGCTGGGTGCCAGCGCGCTCGATCAGGCCGCGTTCCAGTGAGCCGTGTACGTCCTCATCGGACTCCGCCGGCAGGTAGGCGCCGGAGGCCACGTCGTCGTCCAGCCGGCCGAGGGCGTCGAGCATGCCCTCGAGTTCGGGATCGTCCAGCAGGCCTGCCTTGTGAAGCACGCGGGCGTGCGCCTTGGAGCCGGCGATGTCGTAGCGGGCCAGCCGCCAGTCAAAGTGCGTGGACTTACTCAGGGCTGCGAGGGCATCCGCGGGGCCGCCGGCGAACCGGCCACCCCACAGTGCGCCGGTGTTGGTCGCGTCGGATTTCGGGGTTTCGACAGGCTCAACCACCGATTCTTACTTTCCTGCGACGCGGATATCGCGGCCGGAGGCAACCTTGGCGGACATGCCCCACAGCTCGATGAAGCCGCGCGCCATGGACTGGTCGAACGTGTCGCCGGTGTCGTAGGTGGCGAGGTCGAAGTCGTAGAGCGAGGTCTCGGAGCGGCGGCCGTTGACGATCGCCTGTCCACCGTGCAGCACCATGCGGATGTCGCCGGTGACGTACTTCTGGGTGTCTTCGATGAACGCGTCCAGGGAGCGCTTGAGCGGCGAGAACCACTGGCCGTCATAGACCAGCTCTGCCCAGCGCTGGCCAACAGTGGCCTTGAAGCGGGCCTGCTCGCGCTCGACGGTGATGTCCTCGAGGTGCTTGTGCGCGGTGATCAGCGCCATGGCACCCGGGGCTTCGTAGATTTCGCGGGACTTGATGCCCACGAGGCGGTCCTCCACGACGTCGATCCGGCCCACACCCTGCGCGCCGGCACGGCGGTTCAGTTCCTTGATGGCCTGCAGCGGGGTGACCCGGACGCCGTCGAT
The DNA here is from genome assembly GCF_001428335.1 of Arthrobacter sp. Soil762. Taxonomy (GTDB): domain Bacteria; phylum Actinomycetota; class Actinomycetes; order Actinomycetales; family Micrococcaceae; genus Arthrobacter. Next base: position 66,911 of record NZ_LMSG01000006.1, on the reverse strand, counting down.
TGCTACCGGCACGCCGGCTTCGAAGGAAATGGTGACCTCATCCGGGGCCGGCGGGAACTCCGGCGTCGCGGTGTAGTCGTAGATGTCCTTGGTGGGCGCGTTCCAGATGTCCTCGAGGTAACCGGTTTCGACGGCGCGTCCCCAGACGTTCTGGTCGATCGAGTACGGGTTCTTCTTGGTGGTCTCGATCGGCAGTCCCTTTTCCTCGGCGAAGGCGATGGCCTTGTCGCGGGTGAGGGCGAGGTCGCGGACCGGTGCGATGCACTTCAGGTCCGGGCCGAGGGTCTGGATGCCCACCTCAAAGCGGACCTGGTCGTTGCCCTTGCCGGTGCAGCCGTGGGCCACGGTGGTGGCGCCGAATTCACGGGCGGCCTTGACCAGGTGCTTGACGATGACCGGCCGGGAGATGGCCGAAACCAGCGGGTAGTGGCCCTGGTAGAGGGCGTTGGCCTTCAGCGTGGGCATGCAGTATTCGTTGGCGAACTCGTCGGACGCGTCGGCCACGTAGGCTTCGACGGCGCCGCAGCCGAGGGCGCGCTGGCGGATGGTCTCCAGCGACTCGCCGCCCTGTCCGACGTCGACCGCGACGGCGATGACCTCGGCACCGGTGGCTTCACCGATCCAGCCGATGGCTACGGAAGTATCGAGGCCACCGGAGTAGGCCAGAACAATGCGCTCAGTCACGAAAATGCTCCTAATTGGGGTTGTAGATGTTGATCGGGGAAATTCTTCAGGGAAAAACGTTCTGGGGAAAGCCTGTCACACCGGGAGGGTGTTCGGGCGGTGTGGGCCTACTGGCCGCCGCCGGCTTCCTCGGCGAGCTGCAGGAACCGGACCGCGAGGTCCTGCCCGCCCTGCGGATCCCGGGAAACCAGCAGAACTGTGTCGTCACCGGCAATGGTTCCCAGGATGGAGGGCATCACCGAGTGGTCGATGGCCAGGGCCAGGAAGTTGGCCGCACCGGGCGGGGTCCGGAGCACCGCGATGTTGGCCGAGGCTTCCGCCGTGACCAGGAGTTCACTGCACAGCCGGGCAAGCCGGGCATCCAGGATCTCCTGGCTGACCCCGCTCTTGGCCGCACGTTCGCCGCCCTCGCCGGGGACGGCGTAAACCAGCACGCCTTCCTTGCCGCGGACCCGGACGGCGCCGAGTTCCACGAGGTCCCGGGACAGCGTGGCCTGGGTGACCTGGACGCCGTCGTCCGCCAGCAAAGCAGCCAGCTCCGCCTGGGAGCGCACCGATTCACCCGTCAGGATCGCGGTGATGCGCGCCTGGCGGGCCGTTTTGGTGGCCGGGCTGGAGCCCGGCGATGCCGGCGGGACGGACACTAGTTGCCAGCCTCCACGGGGGCCAGTCCTTCGACGACGGCGAGCCCGGACCGGTGCATCAGCCAGGCCATCAGTGCCTTCTGCGCGTGCAGCCGGTTCTCCGCTTCGTCCCAGACGATCGACTGCGGGCCGTCGATGACGCCCGCCGAAATCTCGTAGCCGCGGTAGGCGGGCAGGCAGTGAAGCACGACGGCGTCCTCCGCCGCGTGTGCCATGGCCTCCTCATCCACGGAGTACTCCCGGAACAGCTGCAGCCGGGCTTCCTTTTCGGCTTCCTGGCCCATGGAGACCCAGGTGTCCGTGGCTACAACGTCGGCGCCCTTGAGGGCAACGGCGGCGTCGGTGGTGACCAGTACGGAACCGCCGGTCTGGGCGGCGCGCTCCTCCGCTGCGGCAACGATCTCCGCGGCCGGGAGGTAGCCTTCCGGGCCGGCGATGCGGACGTGCATCCCGGCGGTGACGCCGGCCAACAGGTAGGAGTTGGCCATGTTGTTGGCGGCGTCGCCCAGGTAGCTCATGGTGAGGCCCGCCAGCTCGCCCTTGTGTTCCTTCACCGCGAGCAGGTCGGCCAAGAGCTGGCACGGGTGGTAGTCGTCGCACAGGGCATTGATAACCGGCACCCTGGAGTTCGCCGCCATGGCCACGAGGCCCGAGTGCGCGCCGGTGCGCCACACAATGGTGGACACCATACGCTCCAGGACCTTGGCGGTGTCCTCGACAGACTCCTTATGGCCGATCTGGGCTTCGCCGGGGTTGATGATCAGGGCGTTGCCGCCCATGTCCGCGATGCCGGTGGCGAAGGAAACCCGGGTGCGGGTGGAGGTCTTGTCGAAGATCACGGCTACAGTTTTGCGGCCGTTGCCCTCCGCGGCGAAGGGCTGCACGCTGTACGGCGCGGCCTTCATCCGGACGGCCAGGTCCAAAACCTCGGCCTGCTCAGCGGGGCTGAGGTCCGTGTCCTTCAGGAAGTGGCGTGTGCTGCTGGCTGTGCCGGCGGAAGAAACTACAGGGGTCACTGCGCGTCCTTAGCTGTCTGGAGGATTGCCGGGAGGCCGGCGAGGAAGGTGCCGGCCTGGTCCTTGGTGAGGATAAGCGGCGGGGCAAGCCGGATGGTGCGCGGGCCGGGGCTGTTGACGATAAAACCGGCGTCGAGGCCTGCGGTCACCACGGCGGGGGCCACGTCGGCGTCCAGGTCGAAGCCGATGAGCAGGCCTTCGCCGCGGACTTCGGTGACGCCGTCGACGTCGGCGAGCCCGGTGCGGAGATAGTCCCCCACAACTGCAACGTTTTCCAGGACCCGCTGGCTTTCGATCGCGTGCAGTGTGGCCAGCGCGGCCGCCGTCGCCACCGGGTTGCCGCCGAAAGTGGTGCCGTGCTGGCCCGCGGACAGGAGCGACGAAGTCCGCTCACCGAACGTGAGGAGCGCACCGATGGGGAAGCCGCCGCCGAGGCCCTTTGCCAGGGTGATCGCGTCCGGAACAATCCCGGCGTCCTCGGTCGCGAGCCATTTGCCGGTGCGGCCGATGCCGGTCTGGACCTCGTCCAGGATCAGCAGGGCGCCGGCTTTGGTGGTCGCCTCGCGGGCTGCCCGCAGGTAGCCGACGGGCAGGGGCCGGACTCCGGCTTCGCCCTGGATGGGCTCCAGGAAAACGGCGGCCACGGTCTCGTCGACGGCTGCTTCCAGTGCTGCGATGTCGCCGAACGGGATGTGCACCACGCCGCCGGGCAACGGCTCAAACGGCGCGCGGTAGGCTTCCTTGGCGGTCAAGGCCAGGGCACCCATGGTGCGTCCGTGGAAGGCACCTTCCAGGGCGATGATCTTGGTGCGGGGTGCGCCGTCCGGGCCTGTTGCGTTGCGCCGCGCCAGCTTAAAGGCGGCCTCGTTGGCTTCCGTGCCGGAGTTGGTGAAGAACACCTTCGAGCCCGCCGGGGCTTTCGTCAGGGCCAGCAGCTTTTCGGCAAGCGCGATCTGCGTGGGGCTGGTGAAGAAGTTGGAGACATGGCCCAGCGTGGCCAGCTGGCTCGAAATCACGGACGTGACAAACGGGTGGGCATGGCCGAGGGCGTTGACGGCGATGCCGCCGAGCAGGTCCAGGTATTCCTTGCCGTCGGCGTCCCAGACCAGGCAGCCGGCACCGCGGACCAGGACACGCTGCGGCGTGCCAAAGACACCCATCAGGGACGTGGAGTAGCGCGTAAGCCACTCAGCCCCGCTGCTGTGGCCTGTACCGTCAACCAGGTCTCCCACCGGAGTCTTCTCGAGTGTGCTGGCCACGTGGCTTCCTGTTTTTACCGCGTTCATGAGTTGGCTCCCTGTTCTTGGCTGTCTGCGTCTTCGTCGGGAACAACCTGGGTGCCTATGCCCGCCGTCGTGAATGTTTCCAGGAGCATCGAGTGCGGCAGGCGGCCGTCCACGATGTGCGCGCGTTCCACTCCGCCATCAATGGCCTTGAGGCACGCTTCCATCTTGGGGATCATGCCCGATTCGAGCGAGGGCAGGAGCTGGCGCAGCTCCGAGGCGGTGAGGGAGGAGATGAGGGAGGACTTATCCGGCCAGTTGGCGTACAGTCCTTCGACGTCGGTGAGGATCACCAGTTTGGAGGCCCCCAGCGCTTCGGCGAGGGCCGCCGCTGCAGTATCCGCGTTGACGTTCAGGACCTGGCCCGTGGTCTGGACCTCTCCGGCCGCCGTCTCGACGCCGGAGGACTCGATTTCCGGGGCCACGGTGGAGATGACCGGGATGCGGCCGGCAGCGAGAATGTCCAGGATGCCTTCCGGGTTCACGCCGACAACTTCGCCCACCAGGCCGAGGTCCACTTCTTCGCCGTCGATGACGGTGCCGGTCCGGACGGCACGGAGCAGGCCGCCGTCTTCGCCGGACATTCCCACCGCATAGGGGCCGTGGGAGTTGATCAGGCCCACCAGTTCGCGGCCCACCTGGCCGGTGAGGACCATCCGGACCACGTCCATGGCTTCGGGGGTGGTGACGCGGAGGCCGCCCTTGAACTCGGACTCGATACCCAGCCGCGCCAGCATGGAGTTGATCTGCGGACCGCCGCCGTGGACCACCACGGGGTGGATGCCCACATGGTGCAGGAACACCACGTCTTCGGCGAACGCACGGCGCAGTTCGTCATTAACCATGGCGTTTCCGCCGTATTTGATCACCATGGTGGTGCCGGCGAACCGCTGGATCCAAGGCAGCGCCTCGATCAGGGTGCCGGCCTTGCTTTGGGCATCACTCATGGACGTCGTTTCACGGGTCTGGGTGTTCATGCGTGCAGTATCTCCAGGGGTGGCTGGTTGATTAGCTCGGGGATTGGCTCGGGGATCAGCTTGAGTAGGCGCTGTTCTCGTGGACGTAGTCGTGGGTGAGGTCGTTGGTCCAGACGGTCGCCTCCGCGTCGCCGGCCTGCAGGTCAATCTCAACGTGGACTTCGCGGGGTTCGAGGTCCACCAGGTTGCGGTCGTCGCCGATGCTGCCGTTGCGGCAGATCTGGATGCCATTGATGGCCACGTTCAGCTGGTCTGGTTCGAACACGGCGTCAGTGGTGCCCACGGCGGACAGTACGCGGCCCCAGTTGGGGTCCTTGCCGAAGATGGCTGCTTTGAAAAGGTTGGACCGCGCCACGGAGCGGCTGACCGTTTCAGCGTCCCGCTCGCTTGCGGCGTTGAACGTACGGATGGCGATGTCGTGGCTGGCGCCTTCGGCGTCCCCGATCAGCTTGCGCGCCAGTTCGGCGCACACCTGGGTCAGCCCGGCACCAAAGGCTTCGGCGGACGGGACGGCACCGGACGCGCCGGAAGCCAGCAGCACCACGGTGTCATTGGTGGACATGCAGCCGTCCGAATCAGCCCGGTCGAAGGTGACGCGCGTGGCGTCGCGGAGGACGACGTCGAGCATTTCCGCCTCGACGTCGGCGTCAGTGGTGAGGACCACCAGCATGGTGGCCAGGCCGGGTGCCAGCATGCCGGCGCCCTTGGCGATGCCGCCGATGGTGAACTCCTGGCCGTCGGCGTCCGTGCCGATGAACAGTGCGGACTTCGGCACTGAGTCTGTGGTCATGATGGCAGTGGCCGCATCCGGACCGCCGTCCGTGCTGAGCGCTGCCGAGGCAGCCTCGACGCCCGGGAGGATCTTGTCCATGGGCAGCTGCTCGCCGATCAGGCCGGTGGAACAGACAAACACGTCCGTCGCCGAGATGCCGAGGACCGCGGCCACTTTTTCGGCCGTGCTGTGGGTGTTCTGGAACCCCTGGGGACCCGTACAGGCGTTGGCGCCGCCGGAGTTGAGGACCACTGCGTCCACGCGGCCGTCCGAGACCACCTGGCGGGACCAGTGGACGGGGGCCGCGGCCACCCGGTTGCTGGTGAAGACGGCGGCCGCCGCCTTGGACGGGCCGTCGTTGACCACCAGGGCGAAGTCCGGCTTACCGGAGGTCTTCAGCCCGGCGGTGACGCCAGCGGCGCGGAATCCCAGGGGGGCGGTAACGGTCACGGTGCAACTCCCTGCAGGTTGAGGCCGGCGGTTTCCGGCAGGCCAAGCGCAATATTCATGGACTGCACGGCGCCGCCGGCAGTCCCCTTGGTGAGGTTATCAATGACGCACGTCACAATCACGCGGCCGGTGTGTTCATCCAGTGCCAACTGCATGGCCGCGTGGTTGGAGCCCTGGACGGACTTGGTGGCGGGCCACTGCCCTTCCGGCAAGAGGTGGACAAACGGTTCGTCGTCGTACGCATCCGCCCACGCCTGGCGGAGGTCCGCCGCGGTGGTGCCGGGCTTGACCTTCGCGGTGGCGGTGGTGAGGATGCCGCGGCTCATCGGCGCGAGCGTCGGGGTGAAGGACACAGTGACACTCTCCCCGGCAGCATTGGAGAGGCCCTGTTCAATTTCGGGGGTGTGGCGGTGGCCGCCGCCCACTCCGTACGGGCTCATCGAGCCCATCACCTCAGAACCGATCAGGTTCACCTTCGCGGCCTTGCCCGCACCCGAGGTGCCGGAGGCGGAAACGATGACGACGTCGTCGGGCTGGAGCAGCTCGGCGGCGAACCCGGGCGCCAGGGCCAGGAGGGCCGACGTCGGGTAGCAGCCCGGGACGGCGATCCGGGTGGCGCCCTTGAGGGCTTCGCGCTGGCCGGGGAGCTCCGGCAGGCCGTAGGGCCACATCCCGGCGTGGGCCGAGCCGTAGAACTTTTCCCACGCGGCCGGATCTTCAAGGCGGTGGTCTGCGCCGGCGTCGATCACTACGGTCCCCTCCGGGAGCTGTGCCGCGATCTCGGCGGAAGCGCCATGCGGGAGCGCCAGGAACACCACATCATGCCCGGAGAGGTTCTCCACCGTGGTGTCTTCCAGGATGCGGCTGGCCAGTCCGTGCAGGTGCGGCTGCAGCTCGCCGAGGCGGGAGCCTGCATTGCTGTGCGCGGTGATGGCGCCGATGGTCACGTCCGGATGTCCCGCCAGGAGCCGCAGGACTTCTCCCCCGGCGTAGCCGCTGGCTCCGGAGACGGCAACAGAAATAGTCATGCCGTGAATCTTACAGCAAAAGTATTCAGTGTGTCCGATATTTATGCATCGATGTTGGCATCGATTCCCAGGGCCGCTGGACAAGCAGGCGTAAGCTGGGGTGAGGGTGATCATGACCGTGCAGTCCGAATGTCGGCTGCACCGTTGCCCGAAACAGTTACGAGGCCCGCTCCATGACCACCACGTTCCCCACGTCAGAGCGCCCTAAATCGCGTGTCCGGCAGCCCAACGCCGTTGTCCTGAGCTATTCGGAGCTGCTGAAGAGCGTCAAGGCTGAAGGCCTGCTGGAACGCCGCGTCGGTTTCTACATCACGCTCTTTGCCAGCCTGGTACTCCTGATGGCCGCCACCTGGTTCGGGTTTGCCCTGATCGGCGACAGCTGGTTCCAGCTCCTCATCGCCGCGGCCGTCGGGATCCTCTGCACACAGCTGAGTTTCCTGGCCCACGAGGCCGGGCACCGCCAGATATTCGCGTCCCGCCGCGCCAACGACTGGACCGCCCGGATCCTGGCCACCTCGGTTGCCGGCATGAGCTACTCCTGGTGGGAGCAGAAGCACGGCGCCCACCACAACCACCCCAACGTCATTTCGAAGGATCCGGACATTGCCACCGGCGCCATCGCCTTCCACACCGAAGGTGCCGCCACACGGCAGGGCCGGTTTTCGTTCCTGACCCGCAAGCAGGGCTGGTTCTTCTTCCCGTTACTGTTCCTTGTTGGCCTGGGGCTGCAGATCGATTCCGTTAAGTTCGTCTTCCGGCGGGCCAAGGTGACACACCGCTGGGTAGAGCTTCCCATCCTGGTGGCCCGACTGAGCCTGCTGCCCGTGCTCGCTTTTACATTCCTGCCACTGGGAATGGCGTTCGCCTTCATCGGCGTACAGCTTGCCGTCTTTGGTTTCTACATGGGTGCTTCCTTCGCGCCGAACCACAAGGGCATGCCGGTCCTGCCCGCGGACAGCCGCGTGGACTTCTTCAGCCGCCAGGTCCTGACGTCACGGAACATCTCCGGTGGCCGGTTTATGGACATCCTGCTCGGCGGCCTGAACCGCCAGGCTGAGCACCACCTCTTCCCGGACATGGCACGCCCCCAACTGGACAAGGCAGCCAAGATCGTCCGCGAGTACTGCAACAAGCACCAGGTTCCCTACACGGAAACCACGCTCCTGCAGTCCTACGGCATCATCGTCCGCTACCTCAACGAAGTGGGGCTCGCTGCCGGGCGCCACTTCGAGTGCCCCATGGCAACGGTGACCCGGCGGTTCTAGCACGCATCCCGAGCCACGCGGGCTCCCCCGCATGACTCTGCCGCGCATGACCCGAAGCGACGGCCGGCTACCGGCTGTCGCTTCGTCGTCGGTAGCGGTATCCCTAGGATGGTTAGAGACACCGGCCGCGGGAAACCCCCGCCCGGAGAGGAGACCTTTTATGCAAGCCATCGTTGCCCGCCAGTCCGGAGGTCCGGAAGTCCTCGAGATCGCCGAGGTGGACCGACCGACGCCGGGTCCCGGCCAGTTGCTCATCAAGGTGGCGGTAGCCGGTGTGAACTTCATCGACACCTATCAGCGCGGGGGCATGTACCAGGTCCCGTTCCCCTTTACTCCTGGCTCGGAAGCCGCTGGGACTGTAGAGGAGCTCGGCGAAGGCGTCGAAAACTTCGCAGTCGGCAGCAGGGTGGCCACGGCCGAGGGCGCCAAATGCTACGCCGGCTACGCGGTGCTCGATGCGGCAAAGGCACTTCCGGTGCCGGACGGCGTCGACGACCTGACGGCGGCTGCCTTGCCGCTCCAAGGCATGACCGCCCACTACCTCATCAATTCCTCCTTCAAGGTCGAACCGGGCCACACAGTACTGACGCACGCAGGTGCCGGCGGCGTCGGCCTGCTGCTGATCCAACTGCTGAAGGAGAGGGGCGCGCGCGTCATCACCACGGTTTCCTCGGAGGCCAAGGGAGAACTTGCCCGCGACGCCGGGGCCGACCATGTGCTGCGGTACGAAGGCTTCCCCCACCATGTCCGCGAACTCACCAACGGGAAGGGCGTGGACGTGGTGTACGACGGCGTCGGCCGGAACACCTTTGACGGGTCCCTCTCCTGCCTCCGCACGCGAGGCATGCTGGTCCTGTTCGGGGCAGCCTCCGGGGCCGTTCCGCCGGTGGATCCGCAGCGCCTCAACGCCGGCGGGTCGCTGACGCTGACGCGTCCGTCCCTGGCCCACTTCCTGCTCAACGAGCAGGAGCGACGCTGGCGCTCGGCGGAGATCTTCGCCGCCGCAGAAAAGGGGAGCCTGATGGTACGGATCGGCGCCACGTACCCCCTGGCCGAGGCGCGACGTTCCCATGAGGACCTCGAGGGCCGGCGCACCACGGGCAAGGTCCTGCTGGTTCCCTGATGGATACAGGCAGATGCGTGAACAGAACATGAAACTTCAACTAATTCTGGGCACCTTGCGTTCACTTTACTCAGGCAGAATCCATCCGTGAGTGAGGATCAGTCAAACGTCGTAGCATCCCTGCAGGAGGATCCCTACCGCCCCCAGCTGGACGGTTTTCCCCTGGCCCCGCCCGAGCGGACCCTCATGGCCATCCTGGCGGACTCGGCGGCACGTTTCCCGGAGGCCTCAGCGCTCGACGACGGCCGGCGTTCCCTGAGCTACGCCGACCTGATGGCCGCGGTCCGGGCCAAAGGACGGGAGCTCCAGGCCGCCGGGCTGGGCGCCGGCGACAGGATAGGTGTGCGGATTCCGTCCGGGACCAGCGAGCTCTACATCTCGATTCTCGCTATCCTGCACATCGGTGCCGCCTACGTTCCGGTGGACGCCGACGACCCTGAGGAACGTGCCCGGCTCGTTTTCGGTGAGGCTGGCGTAGCCGCAGTGCTCACGGGTGGGGCCGCGGTCTCCGTGCCTGACTCCCCGGAACCCGCTGAACGCGGTGAACGCGGTGAAGCCGAGCGTCGTGCTGCCGAAAGCCGTTCAGCCGAGCCCGGCGATGACGCGTGGGTGATCTTTACCTCCGGTTCCACCGGCACGCCAAAGGGCGTCGCGGTCCAGCACCGCTCCGCCGCCGCCTTTGTTGACGCCGAAGCCCGGATCTTCCTGCAAGCGGAGCCCCTCGGCCCGCAGGACAGGGTACTGGCAGGGCTTTCGGTCGCCTTTGATGCCTCGTGTGAGGAAATGTGGCTTGCCTGGCGTCACGGCGCCTGCCTGGTGCCCGCACCGCGGGCCCTGGTCAGGACCGGAACGGACCTCGGCCCGTGGCTCATCAGCCACGGCATCACCGCAGTGTCCACCGTTCCGACCCTGGCTGCCCTCTGGCCGGCCGAGTCCCTGGAGAGCGTCCGGCTCCTGATTTTCGGCGGCGAGGCCTGCCCGCCCGAGTTGGCCGAGCGGCTTGCCGTCCCGGGCCGTGAAGTCTGGAACACCTACGGCCCCACGGAGGCCACGGTAGTGGCCTGCGCGGCTCCCCTCGGTGGCCCCGGTCCGGTCCGGATCGGACTTCCCCTGGACGGCTGGGACCTGGCCGTAGTGGATGCTGAAGGACTGCCCGTCGGCGAAGGGGAGATCGGCGAACTGATCATTGGCGGCGTCGGATTGGCCCGATACCTTGACCCGGACAAGGACCGGGAGAAGTACGCACCCATGCCGTCATTCGGCTGGGACCGCGCCTACCGTTCGGGCGACCTGGTCCGCTACGAAGCCGCCGGACTGATCTTCATGGGCCGCGCCGACGAACAGGTCAAGCTCGGTGGACGCCGCATCGAACTGGGCGAAATTGACGCCGCCCTGCAGGCCCTCCCGCACGTTGCCGGAGCTGCTGCAGCAGTACGGACAACCGCTGCAGGAAACCAGATCCTGGTGGGCTACCTGGCCGCCGCCGACGCTGACCTGGATCTGGCGGCCGCCCGCAAACTCCTGGCGGAGAGCCTACCCGCGCCGCTCATTCCGCTGCTGACCGTCGTCGACTCCCTGCCTACCAAAACCAGCGGCAAGGTGGACCGCCACGCCCTGCCCTGGCCGCTGACCGGGACCGGCGCGGCGGAAGCCGACGCTGCCCCCTTGAACCTGCCCGAAGATGCCTCCTGGGTGGCCGAACAGTGGACTGCAGTCCTGGGCAGCCGCGTAACAAGCCTCGACGCCGACTTCTTCGCCTACGGCGGCGGCTCCCTGTCCGCTGCCCAGCTGGTCTCAGCCCTCAGGGTCCGGTACCCGACCATCACAGTCGCCGACATTTATGCCACACCCAGGATCGGTGCGCTGATTGATGCGGCCCGCCAGACCCTTCCCGACGGAGTGGCCACCGGGCCGGCGCCGTCCCGGACTGTACGCCCCACCGCGTTTAAGTCCCAGGTCTTCCAGTCGCTGATGGGTATTCCCTTGCACATTCTGGTGGGGATGCGCTGGCTGACCTACCTCATGGCGGCCAACAACGTGCTGGCCGCGATGGCCGGCTTCAGCGCTGCCCCCACCGTTTCCTGGTGGTGGGTGGCCGCCTCCTGGCTCGTCTTCGTCTCCCCGGCCGGCCGGATGCTGATTTCCGTGGCCGCGGCCCGGATGCTGCTCCGGAAGGTGCGGCCGGGAACGTACCCGCGCTCCGGGCGGGTGCACCTGCGCCTCTGGCTGGCCGAACACGTCCAGGACCTCGCCGGGGCCATCAGCCTCGCCAGTGCACCATGGGTGCCGTACTACGCCCGGGCGTTGGGCGCCAAGATCGGCAACAACGTCCAACTGCACTCGCTGCCGCCTGTCACCGGGATGCTTTCCCTCGGCAGCGGCTCCAACGTCGAGCCTGAGGTGGATCTTTCCGGTTGGTGGATCGACGGGGACATCGTCCACATCGGGGCCGTCCATATCGGGGCAGGAGCCAGCGTCGGGGCGCGCAGCACGCTGATGCCCGGCGCTTCCATTGGCGCCGGAGCCCAGGTGGAGCCCGGCTCGGCCGTCCTCGGCAAGGTGAAGGCCGGCCACCACGTTGCCGGGTCCCCGGCCGAGCGCAGGGGCAGGGCCAAGCACTCGCTGCCGGACACTCCTGCCGAACATCGGCTGATTGGCCGGCTCTGGTTCGCCGGATTCGCCATGGCTTCAGCCGTGCTGGCCCTGATCCCTTACGTCTCCGCCGCCGCTGCGGCACTGGTGGTCTTTGCCTTCATCCAAGGCAGTGAATCGCTCTACGCAGCCGTCCCGCAACTCCTGCTGGCCCTCGCACCCGCGGCCCTCGTGTGGTTCGTCGTCAACCTCCTCCTCATTTTGGTCACTACCCGGCTGCTCGGCATCGGCCTGGCGGAGGGCTACTACCGCGTCCGCAGCCGGATCGGCTGGCAGGTCTGGGCGACGGAACGCGTACTGGACCTGGCCCGCGACCTGCTCTTCCCCATCTACGCTAGCCTTTTCACGCCGGTCTGGCTGCGCCTGCTGGGCGCCAAGATCGGCAAGAACGTCGAAGCCTCCACGGTCCTGCTCATCCCCAAGATGACCACCGTGGGCGAAGGCGCCTTCCTGGCCGACGACACCATGGTGGCCTCCTACGAGCTCGACGGCGGGTGGCTGCGGATTGCGCCCGCGAAGATCGGCAAGCGCTCCTTCCTGGGCAACTCGGGCATGACCGCTGCCGGCCGGAATGTCCCCAAGAACTCACTCGTCGCCGTCCTGTCGGCCACACCGGCCAAGGCCAAGTCCGGGACCTCCTGGTTGGGCAGCCCGCCTGTGCGGCTCCGGCGCACCGCCATCGCCTCGGACGACACCCGCACGTACCAGCCGCCGCTGCGGCTCAAGTTTGCCCGCTGCCTCTGGGAACTGGGCCGCTTCATCCCCGTGGTGGTAACGGTGGCGATCGCCGCCGGCGTGATGCTTGCTTTTGACTGGCTGGCCGCTACCTACAACTACGGGATTGCCGCAGCCCTGGGCGGCGTCGTGATGCTGCTGGCGGGCGCGGCGGCCGCGGGCAGCGCCGTCGTCGCCAAATGGGTCCTCGTGGGCCGGATCCGGGCCGGCGAGCACCCGCTCTGGAGCTCCTTCATTTGGCGCAACGAGGTGGTCGATACGTTTATCGAAATGGTCAGCGCCCCCTGGTTCGCGCGGGCAGCCACCGGGACCCCGGCCCTGGTCTGGTGGCTCCGGGCGCTCGGTGCCCGGATCGGCCGCGGCACGTGGTGCGAAAGCTACTGGCTCCCCGAAGCGGACCTGGTCACCCTCGGGCGGAACTCCACCGTCAACCGTGGCTGTGTGGTCCAGACGCACCTGTTCCATGACCGGGTCATGAGCCTGGACACTGTTACCCTCGAAGACGGAGCCACCATGGGGCCCCACGGCGTTATCCTGCCGCAGGCAAGCATCGGCAGCGGCGGAACTGTTGGACCGGCTTCTCTGGTGATGCGGGGCGAATCCGTTCCCGCCGCGACCTATTGGATGGGCAACCCGGTGAGCCCCTGGAGCGGTCCCGCAGCGTCCGCTCCCAAACCCCGCTAGCCCCGCAATACCAGCTGTCCTGTCGCCCAACGCTGATCGGAAAGACCGTCTTATGAGTTCCCCCGCACCGAGCCCCACGGCCGCGAATACCGGCCCAGCACGCAACTCGGAGCACGGCGCATCTGCGCCCGACCCCTATATGCCCGGCCATGGCACAAACGCGTACAAGGTCCGCCGCTACGAACTGGACATTGACTACAAGCTCAGCAGTAACCGCCTGAGCGGGCGTGCGGTCCTGAGCGCGGTCACACAGTACGCTACGGCGGCCCTCGTGCTGGACCTGACCGGGCTCCGGGCCACGAAGATCCAGCTCAGCGGGCGCCGGGTCAAAAAGTTCAGCCAGCGCGCCGGGCAGTTGGTCATTGTGCCCGAGGCCGCGCTGCCGGCGGGCGAGGAATTTACCCTCGACATCCGCTACGAAGGCAACCCTGGTCCCCGGCGCGGGTTCTGGGGCGAGGTGGGCTGGGAGGAACTCACCGACGGGGTCCTTGTGGCCGGCCAGCCGAACGGCGCCGCCTCCTGGTTCCCGTGCAACGACCACCCCGGCGACAAGGCCAGCTACCGGATCAGCGTGACCACCGACGCCAATTACCGGGCCGTGTGTAACGGCACCCTGATCTCCCACACCAGCAGGGCCAGCCGCGAGACCTGGGTCTACGAACAGGCCGAGCCCATGGCCACCTACCTGGCCACGGTCCAGATCGGCCGCTATGAGTTCCTCGCCCTGACCCCCTTCCCCGTGGACGGGCAGGTTCCGCAGTTCGCCGCCGTCCCGGCACTGCTGGTCGACACGGCCCGCGAAGGCCTGGCGAGGCAGCCTGAGATGATGCGCACCTTTGCCAGCTGTTTCGGGCCCTACCCTTTCCCGGAATACTCCGTGGTGGTGACCGAAGACGAGCTGGAAATACCGCTTGAAGCGCAGACGCTCTCCATTCTGGGCCGGAACCATCTGACGCAGGAGTGGGAATCCCAGCGGCTCATCGCCCACGAACTCGCACACCAGTGGTTCGGGAACTCCCTCACTGCCGCATCATGGTCGGACATCTGGCTCCACGAGGGCTTCGCCTGCTATGCGGAGTGGATCTGGTCGGAGGAGGCGGGCGTCCTGCCTGTCGCGAACCGGGCCGCCGCAGCCTGGCGGAAACTCGCCGCCGGCAGCCAGGACATTATCGTGGGCGACCCCGGGCCGGAGCTTATGTTTGATGACCGCGTCTACAAGCGGGGAGCCCTGGCCCTGCATGCCCTGCGGGTCCGGTGCGGCGACCTGGCATTCTTTGCGTTGCTGCACGACTGGACGGATGCCCACCGTCACGGTTCAGTGTCCACGGCGGCGTTTATTCTCGCCGCGGACCGGGCTACCGGCCTGGACACCGAGGCGCTGCTGCACCCGTGGCTGCTCGAAGCAGCCCTCCCGCCACTGCCGGTGCGCTGACCAGCAAAACGCTGACGACAACGTCGCTAGCTGCCGGTGCGCGATACCGCGACGGCGGCGCGAAAGTTGAGCGGGAGGCCCGCCTCGCCGGCGGCCAGGTCCCGGATTTCCTGGCGCGACAAAACGTCGAGGGTGTCCGGTGCCGTGGCGAGACCGTCGCCCGTCATCTTGAGCCAGGCTTCCTTGCGCGCCCAGAGCCTTGCCCGCTCCTGCAGCAGCAGAGGCCCGGCCAGCCCGGTTAGGCCCGCGCGCTCCGCGGCGGTGAGGGCCACGCCCTCGAACCCCTCAAAGGCCATGCCGGACGGGTCCGCCAGGTCCAGGCCCATCGTGACTCCGGCCGGTGGATCCACCACGGCGCCCAACAGGATCCACCCGGAACTCCGGGACAGGCTCAGCGCGAGCGGCACCGGCTCTCCCCTGAACGCATAGCCCGGCCTGCCGTGCGATAGCTCGGGGCCGGAGCCGCACCGGGGGCAGCTGAAGTGGGTGGTGAGGTCCGACGCCGGGACGTCCAGCAGTTCTGCTGCGAACCTTCGCAGGGCACGCCGGCCGGTGACAAAAACGGCCCGCGGGCCGGGTGCCAGGGCCGCCGCGCGGGCCAGCTCGGCGGGCCCCAGCACTATCGACTGGTGGCCCGCCGTCGGGTCCTGCCCTCCGGATACGCCGGGAGGGCAGGAACGCAGGACCGGCGCCACCGGCCCCGCCCCCACCAGCCCTGCCATCCGGATCCGCGTTTAGCGCTGGACGGCGCCGAAGCGCTCTGCAGCCAGGGCAACCGCGCTTTCGCGCGCAGCCGAGGCCTCATCGGCTGTCAGCGTCCGGTCCGTTGCCCGGAAACGCAGGCCGAAGGCGAGCGATTTCTTGCCTTCTTCAATACCCTTGCCGGCGTAGACGTCGAACAGCGCCACGTCCTCCAGAAGCTCGCCGGCGCCTTCGCGGAGCGCTTCGAGGACCTGGTCCGCGGGAATCTCCTGCGGCACCACCAGGGCAACGTCCTGGGTGGCCACCGGGAACGTGGAGATGTAGCGGGCCACAATCACATCCGCGGCTGCCTCGAACAGGGCATCCGCGTTGAACTCCAGCGCCACCGAACGGGCAGGCATGTCGTGCGCGGCCAGGAGCTTCGGGTGCAGCTCGCCGGCGTAACCCACTACTTCGCCGGTCCGCAGCGAGAGCTGCGCGGCACGGCCCGGGTGGAACGCCTGGTGCGCACCCTGGCTGACCACAACCTCCACACCCAGGACATCCCCGGCGAGCCGGGCAATGTCAAGTGCGTCGGACCAGTCCCACAAGCGCGGCGTGTGGCCGGCAGCAGCGGGTGAATCATGGCCGGTGAGGACAGCGGCGACGTGCAGCGGCTGGTCCGGAACGCCGTCGTACAGTGCATCCAGTACCTCGTCGGAAGGCTTGACGCCCAGCGGCGGGATCGACGGCGTACCCAAGGTCTCGCCCGGCAGGAAAACGAGGCCCGACTCGAACAGCGCCAGGTCGCGGAACCCGCGGGAGTAGTTCCGCTTGGCCACCTCGATCAGCCCGGGGAGGATGGACGTGCGCAGGAAGCCGTGTTCCTCGCTGATCGGGTTCGCCAGCTTGACCGCGCTCCGGGCCGCACCCTGCTCGGCGACGCCGAACGTGTCGTTGGCCGCCTTGGAGGCGAACGGGTAGGCCAGGACTTCGGTCAGACCGGCGTCGGCCAGTGACTGGATGAGCCGACGTCGCTGCTGCTGCACGCGGGTCAGGCCACGTCCCGGAGGGGCCACCGGAAGGGTGGCGGGGATGTTGTCGTAGCCCACCAGCCGCGCGATTTCCTCGGAGAGGTCTTCCTTGGTTTCCAGGTCGTTGCGCCAGCTGGGGGCGGTAACGGTCCAGCCGCCGTCGGCTTTTTCCACCACGGCACCGAGGTCCACCAGCGAGGTGGTGATCTGCTCTTCGGTGAAATCGATGCCGATCCGCTGGGCGGCGAAGGCTTCCGGCAGCGCGATGGTCACGGCATCCGGTGCGGTCCCGACGTCGGTCCCCGCCTCGTCAGCAACCCCGCCGGCGAGGTCCACCAGGAGGTCAACAACACGCTGGGCAGCGATGTCCGCAACGTGCCAGTCGACGCCGCGCTCGAAGCGCTTGGACGCCTCGGACGGCAGCTTGTGCCGGCGGCGGGAACGGCCAATGGACACCTCGTCGAAGTGCGCAGCTTCCACCAGGACGTTCGACGTCGAATCGCTCACCTCGGTGGCTGCGCCGCCCATCACGCCGGCAATGCCGATCGCGCCGGATCCGTCGGTGATGAGGAGGTCCTCGACGTCGAGCGTGCGCTCCTTGTCGTCCAGGGTGGTGATCTTCTCCCCCGCCACGGCCCGGCGGACCACGATGTCGCCGGACAGTTTGTCCAGGTCATAGCAGTGCGTGGGCTGGCCAAGCTCGAGCATCACGTAGTTGGAGATGTCCACGGGCAGGGAGATGGAACGGATCCCGGCAAGCCGGAGCCTTGAGGTCATCCACGGCGGCGTCGGCTTGGTGGCGTCGACGCCGCGGACGGTGCGGGCCACAAAACGGTCGCAGCCGGGTTTGCCGTAGATGGGCGCGTCGTCGTTGAGCTTGACGCCGTAGCCGCCGGAAAGTTCCGCCGGGGCCTGGACCTTTGACGCGGGGTCCGTGAACCCCGTGCCGGTTGCGTGCGCATATTCGCGGGCCACACCACGGATGGAGAACGCGTAGCCGCGGTCCGGGGTCACGTTGATCTCGGCTGCCTGGTCATAGAGGCCCAGCAGTTCCATGGCATCCGTGCCGATTTCCGGATCAAGCCCGATGCGGGACAGGACCAGGATGCCGTCGTGGTCTTCACCGATGCCCAGTTCGCGGACGGAGGCGATCATGCCGGCGGAGAGGTGGCCGTAGGTCTTCCGCGCGGAGATGTGGAAGTCGCCGGGCAGGACCGCGCCGGGCAGCGTGACTACCACCTTGTCGCCCTCCACGAAGTTGTGCGCGCCGCAGATGATCCCCTGCACCCCGGACGGGTCGATGCCTTCGCCGGTCAGGGACTGTTCCTGGCCTTCGGGGACAACCCGGACCTGGCACCAGTTGATGGTTTTGCCGTTGGTCTGGGGTTCCTTGACGATGCTCAGGACCTGGCCCACAACGATGGGACCCTGCAGGGTGTCCGTGGGGCGGTGGACCGCTTCCTCTTCAAAACCGACCTTGACCAGTTCGGCCATCAGGTCTTCGGCCGTTGCTCCGGCCGGTACTGCTGCGAATTCACGCAGCCAGGAAAGTGGGATACGCACTGTTAGATCTCCATCCCGAAGTGCTCGCTGAAACGTACATCGCCTTCGATCATGTCGCGCATGTCGCCCACCTCATTGCGGAACATAAGGGTGCGCTCGATGCCCATGCCGAAGGCAAAGCCTGAATAGATGTCCGGGTCGATGCCCGCGGCGCGGAGCACGTTGGGGTTGACCATGCCGCAGCCGCCCCACTCGATCCAGCGGGGGCCGCCCTTGGCCCCGGGGTGCCAGATGTCCAGTTCAGCGGAGGGCTCGGTGAACGGGAAGTAGTTGGGGCGCAGCCGGATCTGGGCTTCGTCGCCGAACATCTGCCGGGCGAAATGCTCCAGCGTTCCGCGGAGGTCCGCCATGCTCAGGTGCTTGTCGATGGCCAGGCCCTCGAACTGGTGGAACACGGGTGTGTGGGTGGCGTCCAGCTCGTCGGTGCGGAACACCTTGCCCGGGCACAGCACGTAGATGGGGGCTTCGCGTTCCAGCATGGACCGGACCTGCACCGGCGAGGTGTGGGTACGCATCAGGAGGTGCGCCTCGGGCGGCTCCACGAAGAACGTGTCCTGCATTTCGCGGGCCGGGTGGTCCGGCTTGAAGTTCAGTGCGTCGAAGTTGAACCACTCGGATTCAACCTCGGGGCCTTCGGCGATTTCCCAGCCCATGCCAACAAAGATGTCCGCCACGCGGTCCTGCAGCGTGGACAGCGGGTGCCTCGCGCCGGCACGACGGCGGCGCGGGGCGGCCGTGACGTCCACTGTCTCTTCCAGCAGGATCCGGGCGTCGTTTTGTGCTTCCAGCTCGGCCGTGCGGTCCGCGAGCGCCTTGTTGACCCGGCCGCGGGAGGAACCCATGAGTTTGCCGGCGACGGCTTTCTGGTCTTTCGGCAGGCCACCGATTTCGCGGTTGGCCAGGCTCAGCGGTGACTTCTCACCGGTATGCGCCAGCCTCACCGCCTTGAGCTCGTCGAGGGAGCCGGCGCCGGCAATGGCGGCGATGGCCTGGTCTACAGCGGCAGTGATGGCGGCTTCATCCGTAGGGTTCGGGATGGCGGCGCCCGGCAAAGTTTCAGTCATCTACTGTTCTTAGCTACGAGTCGGGGCTGCCGGTGAGGGGTGCAGCCGTGCGCGGTTTCCCGGCAGCGCATCCGTCACTGGCAGGTCATGTTGTGGATTCACCCAAGGTGAAGGCACTCGATGACCAGGTCAGGGCACACCGGTCAAACTGGCGGCCACTATCTTCCAGTCTAAGTGAAGGCTCCGGCTACCATGGCCTCATGACACAAGGGCAGGGCCTGTCAGCCGCGCAGCTGTTGACGCCGGGGCAGCGCGTACGACAGCTCGCCAACCTGGTCAACGGCACTACCCTGCTGGGCCTGGCCGTTGCCGCGGCAGCGGGAGCCGCCGTCAGCAAAGGCCCCCGCGGGCTGGTCATAGCGTCCGGCTACCGGTGGCGCATTCCGTATGCGGGGGCCTTCACCCTGGGCAACGTGGTCATCTGCCGGATCCGGACTGAAGAACTGACGTCCAATCCGGCGCTCCTGCGGCATGAGGAAAAGCACTGCAGCCAGTACGCCTACTGCCTGGGGTTGCCCTTCCTTCCGCTATATTTCCTGGCCGCCGGCTGGTCGCAGCTCCGGACGGGCAATCCGGCGTCGGCAAATTTCTTCGAACGGCAGGCCGGCCTGGCAGCCGGCGGTTACGTTGACATCAGGACACCAAAGCCGGCGCCCCATGGGGCCGGCGGAATCGAGGTCTGACAATGACGGGCGAACCCAACACCACGACCAACAACAGGACCATCACCGTGACCGGAACGGGGACGGCGGAGGCGCCACCTGACTTACTGACGATTTCTGTGGGAGTCGAGTGCCGGCGGGACAGCGTGGGCGCCGCCTATGCGGATGCAGGAACAGCGTCCGCAACCGTATCCGGTGCGCTCCGCCGGCACGGCGTGGCTGACGCGGACATCCGGACCTCCGGGCTGAACGTCCGGCCGGAGTTCGTCTGGCGCGACGGCGGGGGCCAGCAGGTGACCGGGTACGTGACCTCCAGTGTGCTCACCGTGCGCCTGCGGCAGGTGAGCACGGCATCCGCTGTCATAGCGGCCGCAGTAGATGCCGGCGGCGATGACGTGCGCCTGAACGGACTGGAACTTGGCTTCTCGGATGAGTCAGCCGTCGCTTCCCTGGCCCGGGAAGCTGCATGGCAGGATGCCACTGCCAGGGCCGAGCAGTTTGCATCACTGGCGTCCGCGCGGCTTGGCGCGGTGATGTCCGTTGCCGAGCACCCGGATGCGCCCGGGCCGGTTCCGGTGGCCCGGATCCAGCGCGCCGCCGCCAGCGAAGCCATCAGCGTGGAGACGGGCCACGCGAGCATTAACGCCAGCGTCACCGTGGTGTGGGAATTGCTGGCCTGACGGTTCCCGGGGGAAGTACAGGGTGACGGTTCGACAGGAACTGCAGGAACCAGCAGTTCCCGCCAGCCGGAGGTGAGCCCGGCGCGCGGACTTCCGCGGCGCCCGGTCCTTGACTTAAGTTCGAACATATATTCGAATAGGGGACATGAGATGGGATGCACAAGCGCTGATGCCCCGGCCCGCCGATGACCTCGGAAGTGGCCCATCACCCGCCCTGCTTCCCCTTGCCGGGTTGGTCCGTTCTGTGACCACCCCCGAATTCGCCGGCATCACCTTCCATGAGGTCACCGCCAAATCGGTGCTCAATAAGGTGGTGGCCGGGTCGCGGATGCCGTTTGAGTGGACCGTGAACCCATACCGCGGCTGCAGCCACGCCTGTGTTTACTGTTTTGCGCGCAAGAGCCACACGTATCTCGACTTTGACGCCGGACTGGATTTCGACAGCCAGGTGGTGGTCAAGGTCAATGCGGCCGAGGTCCTCCGGAAGGAGCTGGCCAAACCGTCCTGGGGCCGTCACCAGGTGGCGCTTGGCACCAACACGGACCCCTACCAGCGGGCCGAGGGCCGTTACCAGCTGATGCCGGGAATCATCACGGCGCTGGCTGACTCAGGCACGCCGTTGTCCATCCTCACCAAGGGGACGCTGCTCGGCCGGGACATCCCGCTCCTGAAGCGGGCCGCCGCCCAGGTGCCGGTAGGGGTGGGCATTTCACTGGCCATGACGGATGAGGCACTCTCGGAAGCCGTGGAACCAGGCACGCCCGGGCCTCGGGCGCGGCTGAAGCTGGTCTCACGCTTACGCGATGCCGGGCTCCCCTGCGGTGTTATGGCGATGCCCATCCTGCCGTGGCTGTCCGACAGTGACGAAGCCCTTGATTCCCTGTTCGCTTCGTTGGCCGCGGCCGGTGCCACGGGCGTCACCGCCGGCGCCCTCTACCTGAAGCCGGGAACACGCGAGTGGTTTATGCAGTGGATTGCCAAGAACCATCCGGAACTGGCTGGCCGCTACCGGCGCCTCTATGGCACAGGGTCCTACGCGTCCAAGGAATACCGCACCTGGCTCGCCGCAAAGGTGCGCTATTTCAAGCACCGGCACGGCTTCACCAGCGGCCACGGCTTCAGCCACCGTGACCTCGAAGATGATCCCCGTGGCGAGGAAGCCCAGTATCCGGCGGGGAGTATCCCGTCTACCGGCGTCGGCACACAGGAACGGCCGGCTGGGGAGTCCCAACCGGCCGCCGCCGGGCCGCGTCAGCAGCCCACCCTGTTCTAGGACGGATTCCAGCTGGCCGGAATGACCAGGCCCTTGTACTTCTCCTGCAGGAAGTACTTCATGTCCTGCGAGGTCAGGATCTTGCAGAGCTTCTGGACCCGGGGATCGTCCTTCATCTCGGCTGTGACTGCCAGCACGTTGTAGCAGGCGCTGTCCTTGCCTTCCACCAGCAGCTGCTTGTCCGCGCTCAATCCGGCAGGCAGTGCGAACGCCAGGGTCACAATGGCGGCGTCCTTGTCGTTGAGGGCCTGCGGGACGCTGGCGTTCTCAATCTCGGTCAACTGGATGTTCTTCGGATTGGCCGTGACGTCCTTGAGCGTAATGGGGTCTCGGTCACCTCGATCAGGCCCTTGGAGGCAAGCAGTTTGAGGGCCCGGGACTCGTTGGTGGGATCGTTCGGGATGGCGATGCTGGCGCCGTCGGGCAGGTCCTGGAACTCGGCGATGTCGTTCGAGTACAGGGCCATCGGCGGCAGGTAGACCTTGCCGACGCTGACCAGGTTTTGCCGGAGGCTTTGTTGTAGGTCTCCAGGAACGTGGTGTTCCGGAAGAGGTTGGCATCAATGTCACCGTCGCTGACGGCGGGGTTCGGCGTGTTGTAGTCGCTGAACTCCTTGTACTCGACCGTCAGGCCTTCCGCCGCTGCAAGCTCGCGCTGGACGTGCTTGACCATGTCCCCGGCGGGAACGGCGAGGGCGCCCACCTTGATGGTGCTGGACGCATCTGAGGACCTGCTGGAACCGCAGGCGGACAGCGCCAGGATGGCTGCGATACCGGCGGCTGCTGCTTTGAGGACATGTGTTCGGATCATGGGGATCTCTTTGAGGACATGTGTTCGGATCATGGGGATCTCTTTCAGGATGGTGCGGGGTGATTTGGGGATGCGTCACTAAGGGAATACGGGGTGCCGTGGCCAGCGGTGTGCTCCAGGATTCGTCCCTGGCTCATCACCGCGGCGGAGTCGCAGAAGCTGGACGCCAGTGCGCGGGCGATGCCCACGCGCTGCTTCTGGCCGCCGGACAGCTGCGAGGGATAGGCGGAGGCCTTTCCGTGAAGGCCTACAAGCTCCAGGATTTCCAGCGCACGCGAACGGCGTTGCCCGCAGCTGGCACCTGTGATTTCCAGTGACAGCTCCACGTTCGCCTGAACTGTGCGGCTACTGAGCAGGTTGAAGTGGAGACATCGTCCAACGCCCGAACCCGTTTCGGGACGTCGGGGCGTCCTAAAATTCAGCGGGGAACGATTGAGCCCACGGGCGTGCCCAGTGATTCAAGAAGTGCTCGGACAATCGGGAAGTCGGCGGGAATCCACGGAAGACTGAGAGCTTCATCACGATTCGTGGTGCTGATCCATCTCAGCTGGTCATGGTCTTCGAGCGGCTGGGGATCGCCGTCGGAAATCTCCGCGAACCAGACCCGCATGCTGGCCCGCTCATTCAGCCGCCAACCAGCTGCCGTCCCGGCGGGGAGTTCCGGCCCCAGACGGACCTCTACGCCCAGTTCTTCCCTGAGTTCCCGGTGCAACGCGGCCTCGCATTCCTCACCGGCGTCCACTTTCCCGCCGGGAAATTCCCAGAGCCCAGCGAACTGCTCGGGAGCAGTCCGCCTGGCCACCAGCATGCGGGCAGGGTTCGCCAACGAGTCCACTATTGCTCCGCCAACTACCTGTATCAGTCCACTCACCGCCCCAGTCTATGAGGGAGAATGGTTTGCGGACCCTCCCCCAGCATCCCCTTTGAAAAGCAGGCCCATGAGCAGCGTCGTCCAAACCTCCACCGCATCCAAGACGAAGTCTCCACACGTTGGCGCAGCGATTTTTGCACTGGCAATGGGCGGCGTCGGAATCGGTGTCACGGAGTTCACCATGATGGGCCTGCTGAAAGAGGTGGAACAAGGACTCGGAATCAGCACCCCGGAGGCCGGACACCTCATTTCCGCCTACGCGCTCGGAGTTGTGGTGGGCGCGCCGCTGCTCGCCGCAGTCGGTGCCAAACTGCCACGCAAATACCTCGCACTGGGCCTCATGCTGTTCTTCACGCTGGCCAACCTGACGTCCTATGTTGCTCCCGATTACGGGAGCATGCTGGTTTCCCGGTTCGCGGCCGGGCTGCCGCACGGTGCATTCTTCGGGGTCGCGGCCGTGATCGCCGCCTCCCTGGTTTCCCCCACGCGTCGGGGTTGGGCCATCTCCATGGTGATGGCGGGCCTCTCCGTTTCGAACGTTATCGGCGTGCCCGCGGCCACCTGGGTGGGCCAGACCTTCGGCTGGCGGCTGCTGTTCCTCCTCGTAGGAGGCATTGGCTTGCTGACACTGGTGCTGCTGTGGCGCTATGTCCCATACCAGGCCCCCCATCCTGACGCGAGCATCCGCCGCGAACTCGGTGCGCTCAAGCGGCTCCAGGTGTGGCTGGCCATCCTGATCGGCATCGTGGGTTTTGGTGGATTCTTCGCGACCTACACCTACATTGCGCACACAATGACCCTGGTGGCCGGGATTCCGGGATCGCTGTTGCCTATTGTGGTGGCTCTCTACGGACTGGGCATGGTGGCCGGAACAGTCGTCGGCGGCAGGCTTGCCGACAAGTCAGTGATGGGCACGCTGTACTGGGTCCTGCCCGGTATCGGCGTCGCCCTGGTGGTTTACGCGGTGGCTGTGCACTGGCCCTGGTCAGCCCTCGTGATGGTCTTTGTGGTGGGGGCGTCCGGCTCCATGCTGATCCCGGCCCTCCAGACCCGCCTGTTGGATGCCTCGCCGGACGCCCCCTCCCTCGCTTCTTCGCTCAACCACGCCGCGCTCAACGTTGCCAACGCCTTGGGCGCCTTCCTGGGCGGCCTGGTGATCGCCTGGGGCTGGGGCTTCGTGGCTCCCGCGCTCGTGGGGGCCGTGTTGGCTGTCCTGGGCTTTGGCATCGCCGTGACCAGCGGGATCCTGGAACGCCAGAAGCCGCTGGCCACCTGATCCTGGGGAACGGGCAGCCAGCGGCTTCACCAAAGCATTTGGTGCGCTGAGGAAGGAACGTCAGGCCTGCGGGTCCTGAGCCCCGGCCTCCGCGGCTATCTGGCCGGCATTGGGAACCTGACCGGCGCCTGAGACTTCGTCCGTGCGACTGTCCTCGCGGTGCAGATCCGGTTCGAGGTAGATCACCCGGGCCATCGGAACGGCCGTGCGGATTCGGGACTCGGCACCATCAATCGCGGCGGCGATGTCCCGGCCGGTTTCTGCGGCACCCACGGAAATCTTGGCGGCTACGAGCAGCTCCTCCGGTCCGAGGTGAAGGGTCTTGAGGTGGATGATGCGGTTGGTTCCGCCGGCCTCGATGGCCTCGCTGATGCGGGCCACGTCATCCCGGGTGGCGGACTCGCCCAGCAGCAGCGACTTGGTTTCGACAGCCAGCACCACAGCGATGGCCACGAGCAGCAGGCCGATCATGCCGGTACCCGCGGCGTCCCAGATCCCGTTGCCGGTGACGAGGGTCATGCTCACACCCACGAGCGCGAACACAAGGCCAAGAAGCGCCCCGAGGTCTTCCAGCAGGATGACCGGCAGCTCCGGCTGCTTGGCCGTGCGCACAAAGCTCACCCAGCCCTGCTTGCCGCGGACGTGGTTGGATTCGATGATGGCCGTCCGGAACGAGAAAGACTCAGCAACAATGGCGCCGATCAGCACCGCCAAAGGAACCCACCAGAAGTCCCCTTCGATGGCGTGCGGGTGCTGCAGCTTCTCCCACGCTTCGAACAGTGCAAAAAGCCCGCCCACGCTGAAGAGCACGATCGAGACGATAAAGGCGTAAATGTAACGTTCACGGCCATACCCGAACGGGTGCTCCGGGCTGGCTGCCTTCCTGGCGCGCTTGCCGCCGATCAGGAGCAGCAGCTGATTGCCGGAGTCGGCAATCGAGTGGATGGCTTCGGCCAGCATCGACGAGGAAGCCGTCAGAAAAAAGGCCACGAATTTCAGGACGGCGATGGTCAGGTTTGCGGCTAGGGCCGCGACGATCGCCTTGGTACCGCCATTTGCAGCCACGGAGGCTTCTCCTCTTCACAGGTTCAAGAACAAGCAGGGATTCGCGGCGCCGAAGTCGGCTCCGCCCACGAATACCGTACCTTTTCGGGCGCAGAAGACGCACCTCTGACATGCACTAAGCCTGCTGACATTAGAGGGGCCATATGTTAGCTTGAACACTAATCGGGACGATTAATCCCGACGAATATGAAGGAGGAGACATGGGTTTTCTTGCTTGGATTATTCTCGGCCTCATCGTAGGGGCCATCGTCAAAGCCGTTATGCCGGGCAAAGTCGGCGGCGGCTGGGTGACGAGTCTCGTGCTCGGCGTTGTCGGCGCGATTGTAGGCGGCTGGATTGGCAGCCTCCTGTTCGGCAAGGGTGACCTTGCCTTCTTTGATCTGGGTACCTGGATCCTGGCCATCGTAGGCGGCCTGGTCGTTGCCGGCGTCTACGGCGCCATCACAGGACGCAGCAAGAGCACACGGGCGCCCTGATTAACCCCTACCTCATCTGATTCATACAGCAAGGGCCCCGGCGAACTTCCGGGGCCCTGCCTTTTAAGGCACGTATTCAGTCACGCCTTCTGGGATCTGGCACTCGCGTAGAGGCACACCGTTGCCGCCGTGCCGAGGTTCAAGCTTTCCGCTGCGCCGTAAACAGGCACAGCCACCCGGTGATCGGCCAAGGCCAGTTCATCTTCGGCGAGCCCCTGCGCTTCATTTCCGAACAGCCACGCTGTGGGACCCTCCAGGGCGAACAGCGATTCGACGCCGGGGCCAGCGATCCGGCGTGCGGCGTTTTCGTCCTGGAGCGTATCCAGGTTGACGTCACCGTCACCGTCGGCGGCCAGTATGCCAATCCCCCGCGCACGGCAGGCGGCTGCCACATCCGCGATATCGGCGCCCAGGACCACGGGCAGATGGAACAGGGAACCGGCGGTGGAACGGACCGCCTTGGGGTTATAGATGTCAACGCTGGACGAGGTCAGGATGACGGCGTCCGCCCCGGCCGCGTCAGCAGCCCGGAGTACAGTGCCGGCGTTGCCGGGGTCCCGGACCTGACACAGCACTGCAAGCAGCCGAGGGCCAGCGTCGAGGACCTGCTCGAGGCTCACGTCCAGGAAACCGCAGACCGCGAGAATGCCCTGCGGGGTAACCGTGTCCGCCATCGCGGCCAGCACTTCGTCGGTAGTGAGGTATGCGTCAATGCCCTCCGCGAGAGCCTCCAGGTCCGGGTGCCGGTCGAGGCAGGCCTCGCTCGCGTACACCTCATAGACGACGCCGGGCTCGCCCGCTGCAATCCTTTTCTGGTGCAGGGTGAGGGCCTCACGGACAGCTTGGGGACCCTCCGCCAGGAACTCGCTGCGCTTTGAACGGGCCGGGCGCCCGGCAAGCTGTGCCACCTTCCTCACCCGATCAGCTCGGGGGTTGGACAGTGGAAAGTCTTGCGGGCGCCCGGTTTCGTTCATATAAGAACCTTAGTGGCTTCAGCCACCAGTCCTCGAACTGGCGTGGGTGCTACTTGGCAGCCACGTCAGCGGCAGGCTTTGCAGCCTTGGCCTTGGGTGCCTTGGCAGCCTTGGGGGCTGCGGCTTCGACGGCCGGAGCGGACGTGTCGGCAGGCAGGGAATCCTTGGCGATCTTCACCAGCGCGGCGAATGCGTTCGCATCCGAAACGGCCAGCTCAGCAAGCATACGGCGGTCAACCTCAACCTCAGCGGCCTTCAGGCCCTGGATCAGACGGTTGTAAGTCAGGCCGTTGGCGCGGGATGCAGCATTGATGCGCTGGATCCACAGGCGGCGGAAGTCGCCCTTCTTCTTCTTGCGGTCGCCGTAGCTGTACACAAACGAGTGCAGCAGCTGCTCTTTGGCCTTGCGGTACAGGCGTGAACGCTGTCCACGGTAGCCCTTTGCGCGTTCAAGGATAACCCGGCGCTTCTTGTGGGCGTTGACCGCCCTCTTCACACGTGCCACGTGCGTACTCCTTCGAAAATTCTGATCCCAAGCATCTACTGCCGGAACAACCGGCTGGCCTGAGAAGCCTTTTTGGTAGTTGACTGCTGCCAGGTGGCATCAGTCAGAGAACTTGGAACTTAGATGCCGAGCATCTTCCGGATGACCTTAGCGTCACCCTTGAAGACAATCTTGTCGCCAGCGAGGCGACGAGTCAGCCTGGAGGACTTGTGCTCAAGGTAGTGGCGGCGGTTGGCCTGCTGGCGGCGCAGCTTGCCGCTGCCGGTCAGCTTGAAGCGCTTCTTAGCACCACTGTGGGTCTTCATCTTCGGCATGGGAACCGATCTCCTTACGTGTCCACAGACATGGTCTGCAGTTCGTTCGAGCAGCCGCCCCTGCAGGCGGCATACTGGTTGCGTACTGCAGGAGGATAACCTCCCGCAGCTTTGAACTAGGTAGTCTTCTTGCCAGCCGGCTTCGGAGCTGCCTTGGGGGCAGGCCTTGCAGCAGGCTTCGGCGCTGCCGGCCGCGCGATCGGCTTAGGCATCGGCACCGGCGGCCTCGGAACTGCCGGAGCCGCAACTTCGGCGGGCTTGGCAGCGACAGGAGCCTTGACAGGTGCCGGGGCTGCCTTGGGAGCCTCACGCTTGGGAGCAGCGGCCCTCGGGGCAGCCTGCTTGGGCGCCTCCTGGACGGCGGCTTCCTTCACGGGTGCTGCCTTGGCGGCGGTTTCCTTTGCAGGAGCTTCCTTCGCGGCGGCTTCCTTGACGGGAGCTTCCTTCGCCGGCGCTTCCTTGACAGGGGCTTCGGCTTCCGGAGCGGCTTCAGCAGGCGCCTCAGGTGCTTCAGACTGTGCCGGAGCTTCGGTTTCCGGCTCCGTGGTGATGGCGAAACCTTCCGGAAGAAGGTCAGCCAGCGACTGCGTGAGCGGTGCCTGGTCGTCGCCGGAGACGTCGATGCGGCCGCCACCCGTAGCTTTCGCTTCGTTCTGCGCCTTGGCCTCTGCACGCTGCGATGCGCGGCGTGCCTCAGCCTTTGCTTCGGCCTTGTTCTTCAGCGGGCCCACCACCATGACCATGTTGCGGCCATCGATGCGGGGGCTGGACTCCACAACGCCCACTTCGGCGACATCGTCAGCGAAGCGCTGGAGCAGGCGGATGCCCATTTCCGGACGCTGCTGCTCACGGCCACGGAACTGGATCATGGCCTTGACCTTGTCACCGGCACCGAGGAAGCGCAGTGCATGGCCGCGCTTGGTCTCGTAGTCGTGGGTGTCAATCTTGAGGCGGAAGCGGATTTCCTTCAGAACCGTGTTGGTCTGGTTCTTCCGTGCTTCACGTGCCTTGACGGCGGCCTCGTACTTGTACTTGCCGAAGTCCATCAGCTTGCACACCGGAGGCTTGGCCTGCGGTGCAACTTCAACGAGATCAAGATCGGACTCGGCAGCCAAACGCAGGGCATCGTCAATACGGACGATTCCTACCTGTTCACCTGCAGGACCGACCAACCGCACCTCGGGGACGCGGATACGCTCATTGATTCTTGGCTCGCTAATGTTAAAGCTCCTGTGATTGATGTGGTATTCCACCGGCAAATAGAGAAGGCCCCCAATTGCCGGAGCAATCGAAGGCCTCGATGATCGGATGCACGGTCCTCAGCAGAGGCAGTGCGCACTTCCCCAGGCTCAACGCCTGAAAGAACTGTCCGACCGGTACCCGGCAACCTTGCTTCCTCAGGAATTGCTTCCGGCGGGAAAACGGCTGACGCGGGTGGGAGAGTACTCCGCTTGCAAACTGCATGTCATTCTACAGAAAAAATCCCGCCTAACGCAGCTAGGCGTTGGTGGGACCTTCCACAGCGAAATAACGACATCCAGTCGGTCTGTGACAAGCTTACCAGTATGAGCACCCCAGACAGTAATTCACACGTTTTCGAGGCCCCGGCCGCCAAGGCTGACGTGACCCAGCAAATCCGCGATATCTCGGAGGTGCCGGCCATCGAGGTCATCACCACGGCCGCAGTGCACCTGATGAGCGCAGCCGCGGTCAAGCTGGGCCTCGCCGCCGAGGACAATGCGGAGGAACTCAAGGACCTGGACGAGGCCCGCAAGCTCATCACCGCCCTTGCCGGACTGGTGACCTCAGCGGCCCCCGAAATCGGATCCCAGCACGCCGGCCCATTGCGCGATGGCCTGCGTTCCCTGCAGCTCGCGTTCCGCGAGGAGTCCATCATCCCGGATGCCCCGGGCAAGGGCCCGGGCGAGAAGTACACCGGCGCCGTCAACTAGACCCAAAACAGCAAACTTCACAAAGTACGACGACGGCGGCGGACGGTCCACACGGACCCTCCGCCGCCGTCGTCGTTCAGTCAGCGGTACGCCGGGCCGCCCGTCTCATCGGTTGCTCCGCAGCCGCCGTTTTGAAGGCCCAAAAGGGCCGTGCCGGAGCAATCGATGGGACTTACATCAGGCGGCGGCGCGCCGGCGTCGGTGGGCCTGGA
The DNA here is from genome assembly GCF_001428335.1 of Arthrobacter sp. Soil762. GTDB lineage: Bacteria > Actinomycetota > Actinomycetes > Actinomycetales > Micrococcaceae > Arthrobacter. Next base: position 36,754 of record NZ_LMSG01000006.1, on the reverse strand, counting down.
GCAGCAGTCCCACCAGGCAGAACAGAACGCCGGCCACGCCCACGGACACAAAGCCGCCGGATGGTCCTATCCCGTCGATGAAAATCCCGGCAAGGGGCGCCCCGAGCGCCACGCCGGCAGTCAGCGCAGAACCGTACCAGCCCATTGCCTCGCCGCGGCGGTCCTCCGCCACCAGGTCTGCCACATGTTCGGAGGCGGCCGACAGGACGGGGGCGCACAAAAGGCCCGGAAGGATCGAGACGAAGGCCAGTGTCCAGGTGTCCTGGGCGAAGCCCATCGGGATAGTCAGGGCCGCCATCCCCAGCAGCAGCAGGATCGGCGAAACTGGACGGTGCATGGCCCCGTAGACCAGTCCGCCGACCACCGATGCGGCGCACCAAAAGAGGAACACAATGCCGATTTCGCCCTGGTGCCCGCCTGTTTCCAGGGCAGCAACAATGCCAACGTCCGTGCCGCTGAGCACCATGCCGGTTCCAGCCGCCACGGCGAATACGGCCGCTACAGTGGCCGTGAGCCAGGCGAAGTTGTGGGCCACCTTGCCGCGCAGCCCCGCCGGCCCGCTACGGGTGCGTTCTGCCCCTGCCGGGACGAGGTCTGCCGCTGCTTCCTGGAGGTGTGCCGGTGCGGCGGAAACCACAGCCACTTCCGCGGCGTGGCGCTGGTCTGCCTGGCACTCCTCAGTCTGCGTGGCACTTCGAGTAGGCGGGTTAAACCACATGAGGAACAATCCGGCCAGTGACGTGGAAACGCCCACCACGGTGAGTCCCAGAACGGTGAAGCCGCTGGTGGCCACAACGGCTCCGGCGGCAGGCCCGATCATAAACACCATCTCCGTGGCGATCGAGTCCAGCGCAAAAGCGGTCCGCCGCTGGTCGCCGTCCGCGAGGACGCCCAGGGACTGGCGGATCACACTGAAGATCGGCAACGTCAGCAGGCCGCCGACGAACACCAGCGGAAGCAGCCACTGGTAGGACACGTGCGGCACCATGGACCAGATGAGGGCCTCTGACACCACTGACGGAATCAGCGCCCGGCGCAGGCCAACAGTGTCCACGCGCCGGCCGCGCCATGGTGCGCCAACGGCAATGCCGATGGTCATAACAGCCGCTGCGGCACCGGCCGCTGCGTAGCCCTGGTCCAGGGTCAGCACGATGTGCAGGGTCAGCAGCACGCCTGCCGCGGAGTGGGGGATGCGGGCGATCATGCCGACCAGCAGCAGCCGCCGGATGGGCCGGTGGGCCAGCAGCTCCCGGTAAAGAGCGAAGTTCACGGAAAATCCTTTGGGTCTGCCCGCGGCAACCCGGGATCTCCGCGCCAACCGTCAGCTATTGTGCTGCGCGCCGCAACTTGATTTCGATCGAGTCGACACGCTCTCCAAACAATACATTCCGGGACCATGCCTGCTGGAGCGCGGACACCAGGTCCTGGACTGCCGCAGCGTCCAACCCATCCTCAAGGTGGAGCAGCACCTGAAGTTCCGGTCCGGCACCGCCCCCTGGGAGCGTGGCACCCGTGCCGGTGCGGACGGCGACGCCGGAACCCGGGAGGAGGGCAAGCTTGCGCACCGCAGGGAAGGCGGCCGTTACCTCAGCCATCTCGGCTGCCAACGCCGCATCTGTGTAGGAAGGGATCCACTCCCGTTGTTGGGCCAGCGCCCAGACGGCGGGCCGCCGAACCACGAACGTGACCTCCGAGCCCGGATCGAGCACCAGTAACTCGGCCCCCTCGGCCACGGCTGAGAGGGCGGCCCGGGCTGCGTACACCGCAACGGGCCGGGCTTCGGGGTGCCAGGCAGCCAAGGCATTCGCCGACGTGAAGGCCGGCATGGCCGTCCGGCCGTCGGCGGCCTTCAGGGTGACCAGCGCCATGTCAGCCTGCTTGTCCGCCGCCAGGCCGTCGACGCCGGCCGCTTCCTCGCCGAGCTGGGCGATGATCGGGATAAAGACCCGGGCGGTGGCCAGCGAGGCCACCACAGCCGCTTCGTTGCCGTTGCCGTCAACCAGGGCCGCGACGGCGGCGAGGTAGCCGGCGTCGGCCGTGCCGTCGTCATCCCCGAAGTTGTGGATCCTGCCGTCGTCCCCGGCGAGGCTCCGGCCTTCCCACGGCTGGCCAGCCGAGTCAGTACGGCCGCCCGCGCCCGCCAAAGCCGCCGCAATGTGCCCGGGCAGATGGCGCGGCGGCGGCGATTCCGCTGCCGGATCGGCGTTATGCGTGCTGTCCACGGAAACTGCCTAACGGCGGCCGGCGACGTCGAGTGCTTCGGGGAGTGTGAAGGCACCGGCGTACAGCGCCTTGCCCACAATCGCGCCTTCCACGCCCAGCGGCACCAGGGAGCGCAGCACTTTCAAGTCGTCAAGGCTGGAGATGCCGCCGGAGGCGACCACCGGTTTGCCGGTCTTCTCCACCATCTGGCGCAGGAGTTCAACGTTGGGACCCTGCAGTGTGCCGTCTTTCGTCACGTCAGTCACAACGTACCGGGAGCACCCGGCTTCTTCGAGCCGATCCAGGACCTCCCAGAGGTCGCCGCCTTCTTTTGTCCATCCGCGGCCTGCCAGCGTGGTTCCGCGGACGTCGAGGCCGACGGCGATCCTGTCGCCAAAGCGGTCGATGGCACTGCGGGTCCACTCGGGGTTTTCCAGCGCCGCTGTGCCCAGGTTGACGCGGGCAACACCGAGGGCCAGCGCCGCCTCGAGGGATTCGTCGTCCCTGAGTCCCCCGGACAGCTCCACCTTGATGTCGAGCCGGCCCACCACTTCACGGAGCAGCTCGGCGTTCGAGCCTCGGCCGAACGCGGCGTCGAGGTCCACCAGGTGTACCCATTCGGCGCCCTGCTGCTGCCAGTTGAGGGCTGCCTCCAGCGGTGTGCCGTAGCTGGTCTCGCTGCCGGCCTCTCCCTGGACCAGCCGCACGGCCTGTCCGTTTACGACGTCGACGGCGGGCAGCAGTTCAAGAACCGGCAGATCGGTTGCGGTGGTCATCTCAAATCCTCATGGGTGTTGGGTTGCTCGTGGAAGGGGAACTGGTGAATGCGTGGGGCTAGGTTCCAGGAAGCGTCAGCAGGTAGGCGGCCAGCAGCGCCATGCCGGCCAGGACGCAGAAGCCCACCTGGGTCCACAGCGGTTTGTGCTGCTGCCTGAAGGACAGTGCGCCGCCCACCAGGACACCGGCCAGGCCCATCAGGACTATCGACCACATCTAGGCGGCGTCCGTGGCAGCTGGCTTGCGAAGACCGTCCACCCAGTTGCGCAGCAACCGTGCACCGGCGTCGCCGGATTTTTCGGGGTGGAACTGCGTAGCGCAGAGCGGTCCATTCTCCACAGCGGCGATAAAGCGGGCGCCGTGCTCCGACCAGGTCACCAGAGGTGCGGTCATCCGGGGCTGGATCACGTCGAAGTCCCACTCCTGGACACCATAGGAGTGAACGAAGTAGAAGCGCTGGTCGGCAACGCCGGCGAAGAGCTTGGATCCTTCCGGTACGTCCACAGTGTTCCAGCCCATGTGCGGTACCACCTCGGCGGGAAGCAGCTCCACCTTGCCGGGCCACTCCCCCATGCCTTCGGCTTCTGTCCCGTGCTCCACTCCGGCCTCGAACAGGACCTGCAGGCCCACGCAGATTGCCAGGACCGGCCTGCCCCCGGCCACGCGCCTGCCGATCAGGCGGATGCCGTCCACGGCCTTGAGCTCACGCATAACGGTCTCGAAGGCGCCGACGCCTGGTACTACCAGGCCGTCGGCATTAAGCACGTCCTCGGGCTTGGAGCTGAGGATGACCTCGGCCCCGGCCCGCTCCAGGGCGCGCACGGCGGAGCGGACGTTTCCGGAACCATAGTCCAGGACGGTGACCGTGGGCTTGCCCTCGGGCGATACGGGCTTCTTGCCCGCGGCCGGATCGATGACGGCGCCGTCCCGGAGAATCTGGCCGCTCACAAGGCACCCTTGGTGGACGGAATCCCCTCAACACGGGGGTCGGGTTCGACCGCAGCACGCAGGGCGCGGGCGAAGGCCTTGAACTGCGCTTCCACGATGTGGTGCGGGTCGCGGCCCGCGATGACGTTCATGTGGAGGCAGATGCCGGCATGAAGGGTGATGGCCTCAAAGACGTGGCGGGTCAGGGACCCCGTGAAGTGGCCGCCGATCAGGTGGTATTCCTGCCCGGCAGGCTCGCCGCCGTGCACCAGGTAGGGGCGGCCCGAGACGTCGACCACAGCGTGCGCCAGGGCTTCATCGAGGGGCACGGTGGCCTCGCCGAACCTGCGGATCCCGGCCTTGTTGCCCAGGGCGGTGCGCAGAACTTCGCCGAACGTGATGGCGACGTCCTCCACCGTGTGGTGGACGTCAATGTGGGTGTCACCGGTGGCCTTGACCGTCATGTCAATGAGCGAGTGCTTGCACAGTGCCGTCAGCATGTGGTCGTAGAACGGGACCGTCGTATCGATGTCCGATACGCCCGTGCCGTCCAGGTTGATCTCCACGAGGACTGACGATTCACTGGTGGCACGCTCCATGCGTGCGGTCCGGGGCTCGGCAGCGTTCGATCCGGTGGAACTCATGGTCATATGTCCTTTAAGCGAAGTCAGTGGTGCGTAAGCGAAGGAGACGTGCCGGCGCGCGGGGGCGCCGATACTTCAAGTTTAGGCGGGCAGCGTGGCCTGGCTGGCCAGGATGCGTTCCAGCGATGTCAGGAACGCTGTGGTCTCCGTCTCAGTGCCCGCCGTGACACGCAGGTGGCCGGGGATGCCCACGTCACGGATCAGCACGCCGTCGTCCAGCAACCGCTGCCAGACGTCGTGCGGGTTGTGGAGGCCGCCGAAGAAGACATAGTTCGAATCGGAGGCGGCCGGCTTGAGGCCCATGCGGGTCAGCTCCGAGACGATGCGGTCGCGCTGTTCCTTGATGTCCTCGACGTCGGCCATCAGGGCAGTGCGGTGCTGGAGGGCGGCGAGGGCTGTTGCCTGGGTGATGGCCGAGAGGTGGTACGGCAGCCGCACCAGGCGGAGTGCGTCCGTAACTTCGGGGGCGGCGGCCATGTAGCCCAGGCGGGCACCCGCGAGGGCGAACGCCTTGCTCATGGTGCGGGACACAATAAGGCGTTCCCGGCCGGGCAGCAACGTGAGGGCGCTGGGCGTTCCATCGTGGGCGAACTCGTGGTACGCCTCGTCAACGATCACGATGGTCTGGCTGACCTCGCCGGCCGCGTACACAGCCTCCACAACGTCCAGGCCCAGGCCCGTGCCGGTGGGGTTGTTCGGTGAGCACAGGAAAACGATGTTGGGCTGAAGCTCTTTGACCTGCAAAGCAGCCGATTCGGCGCTGAGCCCGTAGTCATCGGCGCGCTGTCCGGTGATGTACCCGGTGTCCGTGCCGCTGGCCAGGAGCGGGTACATGGAATACGTGGGCGGGAATCCCAGGGCCGTGCGCCCGGGTCCGCCGAAAGCCTGGAGGATCTGCTGGAGGACCTCATTGGAGCCGTTGGCTGCCCAAATGTTGGTGGCATCAAGACCGTGGCCGAGGTATTCGGCCAGCGCTTCCCGGAGTTCGGTGAACTCACGGTCCGGGTAGCGGTTGAGGCCTGCCGCGGCTTCCGTCACGGCCACACTGATCGCGGCCCGGACATCCGCCGGGACTCCATGGGTGTTTTCGTTGACGTTCAGCAGGATAGGTACATCCAACTGCGGGGCACCGTACGGGGTCAGTCCGCGGAGGTTGGTCCGGAGGGGAAGTCTGTTCAGACGCTCTAGCTGGTCATTCACCTGAACAGTTTAGGTCCGAAGCAGACGGCCGGAAAATGTGACGGCCTGCGGCGGCACGCTCCAGAGACTACAGCCTCCCTACTTGGTGGGGACGAAGAGCTGCTGTCCGGGGACTACGCCGCCGGTGGAAAGGTTGTTCAACTGAGCAATATCCGCGATGACATCACGGGGATCACGCTCGGGCGCAACGATACTGGCGATGGCCCAGAGGGACTGCCCGGCCTGCACTGTGACCGAGACTGTTGGCGTCAACGACAGGTCGGCGGCAGAGTCGGCCGCCTTTGCCGGGGCGTTGAGGAAACCTGCCAGCGAAAGCAGGATTGCGGCAAGGATCACCAGCGGGATGCCGATGAGGACAATCCGGCCCCTGCGGGTCAGGCGCAGCGGCGGCAGGGATTCCGAGCGCTGCCTGGACGCCGAACCCAACGTCGACACGGGTGCGGACCACTGCCGCGAGGTGAGGTCCTGCACGGAAATGAACTGTGGACGCGAGTCCTGCGAAGCAGATATAGCTGACATGAAATGAGCCCTCCTGGACCATACTGTGCTGCCCGGCGCGCCCTCCGCGTCCACTTGCCGGTGCCGGCCTGGGCCGTCCATAAATTCGAATATTCGAATCCGCAAGCAACGAGTAGAACACATGTTCGAACTTTGCTTCTTCATTTTTAGCACTTATCAACGAATATTGTCGAGACTCGCTAGAACAAATGTTTGAAAAAGCCCTGCGGCTGGCCTACGTTTGGATCAAAGAACAACCACCTCCGTAGTTGATCAGCAGGGTCTGACAATCAACTCCGACACCAGCCCCGGGGCGTTCCAGGCACCAGCGGCCGGAGCGGATCCGGGCAACCGAAAGGCATTGGCGAACATGGCAGCACCAGCCGCCGAGGGCAAGGCGACACCGCAGCGCCGCCAGCCCCCACGGACCCCGAAGGGGCTCACCGCCCGCCAGAAGAAGATCCTTGAAACCATCCAGCGCTCGGTGAATGACAACGGCTATCCGCCGTCGATGCGTGAAATCGGTGACACCGTGGGCCTGGCGAGTTTGTCGAGCGTGACCCACCAGCTCTCACAGCTGGAGAAGCTGGGATACCTTCGCCGGGACCCCAAGCGTCCCCGCGCCATGGAAGTCCTGATGCCGTTGACGCTCGACGGCGGGTCCACAAAGTCCAATGGGACAACCAAGCCCTCAGTGCTGCAGGGCATCGGCGGAACGGTCACCGAACTGCCCTCTGCCATGGACACCGCCATGGTGCCGCTGGTGGGCCGGATCGCGGCCGGCGGGCCCATCCTTGCTGACCAGGTGGTGGAAGATGTGATGCCTCTGCCCCGGCAGCTCGTGGGCCAGGGTGAGCTGTTTATGCTGCGCGTGGCCGGCGACTCCATGGTGGATGCTGCCATCTGCGACGGCGACTGGGTGGTGGTCCGGCGCCAGGCCGACGCCTCCAACGGCGATATTGTCGCGGCCCTGCTGGACGATGAAGCCACCGTGAAGACTTTCCGTCAGCGCGATGGCCACACATGGCTGTTGCCGCAGAACACCCAGTACGAGCCCATTCTGGGCGATCACGCCACGATCATGGGCAAGGTCGTCTCGGTCCTGCGGTCGCTATAGGACGCCAGCTGGCGCTGCACGCGCTGGCCAGGACGGGCCCTGGCTTGTAGGACCCTCGCAGGTATCCGCGCGCAGTCAGGCTCCCTTCCCTGCCAGCCTTTCCAGGGCGGCGAACGCCGTCTTGCGGTCGGTGGTGGGCCAGAACGGCGGCAGCGCGGCGCGGAGGAATCCGGCGTAGCGCTCGGTGGCAAGCCGGGAATCAAGCACGGCCACCACGCCTTTGTCTCCGGTGGAACGGATCAGCCTTCCCGCGCCCTGGGCCAGGCGGATGGCCGCGTGGGTCGCCGATACCGCCATAAAGCCGTTTCCGCCGGCCTGCGCAACGGCGCGGGACCGTGCGGTCATCAGCGGGTCATCCGGCCGCGGGAACGGGATGCGGTCGATCACCACCAGCCGGCATGATCCACCCGGAACATCAACGCCCTGCCACAGGGACATGGTGCCGAACAGGCAGGTATCGGGCTCGTCCGCGAACTGCTTCACGAGGGCCGTCATGGTGGAGTCGCCCTGGCAGAGAATGCTGAGGCCAAGCCGGGGACGCATCGCTTCAGCGGCCTCCTCGGCGGCTCGGCGGGACGAAAACAGACACAGGGCGCCGCCGCCGGACGCGCGGATCAGCGCCTCGAGTTCATCGAGGGCCTCCGGCGACGCCCCGCGGCCCGGCTTGGGGAGGTGCCCTGCGACGTAGAGGATCCCCTGTTTGGGGTAGTCAAAGGGCGATCCGACATCGATCCCGCTCCAGCTGGGCGCGCCCTCTCCCACCAGTCCCAAGCCGCCGGCGGTCGGTTCAAAGGCTGAGCCGATGGCCAGGGTTGCCGAGGTCAGCACAACCGTGTGGCCGGCGAACAGCCCTTCGCGGAGCTTGCCGGCAACGCTAAGCGGCGCGATGTTGACCAGGACCGGCGCAGAGTCGTCGGGCTGCGCATAGCCCTGTTGCGGATCGAAGGAACTTGCACGGGAGAACCACACCACTTCGCGGTTATCACGGGCCACGATCAGCCGCTCACACAGCTCGAGGATCAGCATCAGGCGTGAGCGCGCGAGCTGCCGCCCGCCGTCGGCCGTTTGGCTGCCGTCCCCCTTGGAATCGGACAGTGCAGCGCGGCAGGCCTCACGCAACTGGTCCACACAATCCAGCTGTTCGTCGTTGAGGCCGTTCGGGAGCAGCCCGTTGGGCACGCCGGCCAAGGCGAGTTCCAGGTTGGCGGCCGCTGCGTTGAGGGCATCCACGGTGATGGCCGTGTGTTTCCGTGCGCCGGATGCGGCAGCGTGGACCATTGCCACGGAGAGTTGCCCCGACACCGCACCGGTGACGCGGTCCTGCAGTTCGTGGGCCTCGTCCACCACCACAACGTCGTATTCGGGAAGCACTGCCAGGCCTTCAAAGGCGCTGACGGCGAGCATGGCGTGGTTGGTCACCACAACGTCGGCCTCGGCGGCGTTGTGGCGCGCCAGTTCGCTGAAGCATTCGGCTGCCATGGGGCATTTTTGGGCCCCCAGGCATTCCATGGACGTCACCGAAACCTGCCGCCAGGCCCGGTCAGTAACGCCGGGCAGGAGTTCGTCACGGTCGCCCGTGGTGGTCTTCTCCGCCCACTCGCGCAGGCGCACCACTTCCTTGCCGAGCTGGGACGACGGCCCGCCCAATGCGGCGGCGAAATGCGGGACGCTGGTGTCTTCGCCGAGGGAGAACAGCTGGCCCTCGGCGGGTTCCTCGGAGGGGAACCCGCCTTCGAGCTTGTGCTGGCAGACATAGTTGGAGCGGCCCTTGACCAGGGCCACCTTGACCGGGCGGTCCAGGGCAGGGGTGATCGTCTTCAGGAGCCGGGGAAGGTCGCGGCCCACAATCTGGGTCTGCAGCGCAAGCGTGGCTGTGGACACCAGGGTGGGCTTGTGGCTCACGAGCGAGTGCGCAATGAGCGGAATCAGGTAGGCCAGCGACTTTCCGGTCCCCGTTCCGGCCTGAACCAGGAGGTGGTCGCCGGTTTCGATGGCCCTGGCCACCTGCCTGGCCATCTCGTGCTGCCCGCTGCGGCTTTGACCGCCCATGCCGGCCACGGCGCGGTCGAGCAGTTCGATCACGAACTGTTCGCCGGCCGTACCTTTGATTTCCCCCGCCACAACTTCAGTCATGGTTGATGAAGGATTCCAGTTCAGCCGCAAGGCCCTCACGCACCATCACCAAAGCGCGGGTACCGTGCTCGCCGTGATCCAGGCTCAGGATCTCGGCATCGGTCTCGTGCAGTTTGCTGATCAGGTCACCGCGATCGTAGGGAATCAGGAGCTCCAGCTTCACGCCGGGCCGCGGAATCCCGTCACTGATGGCCCGCAGCAGTTCGGCGATCCCCTGGCCGGTGCGGGCCGAGACCACGACGTGGCGCGGCTCGCGCTGCTTGAGGCGCTCCACCACAAACGGATCAGCGGCATCGGCCTTGTTCAGGACAATGATCTCTGGCACCTTGCGGGCATCCACTTCGCTGAAGACCTTGCGGACAGCAGCAATCTGGCCCTCGGGGTCCGGGTGGGACACGTCCACCACGTGCAGGATCAGATCCGCGTCAGCCACTTCCTCCAACGTGGAGCGGAAAGCCTCCACCAACTGCGTGGGCAGCGACCGGACAAAACCCACGGTGTCCGCGAGGGTGTACCCGAGGCCGTCGGAGGTCTCGGCCTTTCGCACGGTGGGATCCAGTGTGGCGAACAGTGCGTTCTCCACCAGCACGCCGGCGTCGGTCAGCCTGTTCAGCAGCGATGACTTCCCGGCGTTGGTGTACCCGGCAATCGCAACCGAGGGCACTGAATTACGACGGCGGTTGGCCCGTTTGGTTTCCCGTGCCGGCTTCATTGCCGCGATCTCGCGCCGTAGCTTGGCCATGCGGGTCCGGATCCGGCGGCGGTCCAGTTCGATTTTTGTTTCACCCGGTCCGCGCGAACCCATGCCTGCGCCAGCGCCGCCCACCTGGCCACCGGCCTGGCGGGACATCGATTCACCCCAGCCACGCAGGCGTGGCAGGAGGTATTCGAGCTGCGCCAGTTCCACTTGGGCCTTGCCTTCACGGCTCTTGGCGTGCTGGGCAAAGATGTCCAGGATCAGGGCCGTGCGGTCAATGACTTTGACCTTGACAATGTCCTCAAGGCTACGCCTCTGGGACGGTGCCAGTTCGGCATCAACCACAACGGTGTCAGCCCCGGTGGCCATCACGATTTCCTTGAGCTCAAGGGCCTTTCCGGAACCCAGGAACGTGCCCGGGTCCGGTTTGGCACGGCGCTGCACCATCCCGTCCAGGACTTCCGAGCCTGCTGTTTCGGCGAGGGCGGCGAGCTCACGCAGGGAATTCTCCGCGTCCGCCAAGGTACCTTCGGACCATAGCCCGGCCAGGACCACACGTTCGAGCCGCAGTTGCCGGTATTCAACTTCGGTGACGTCTTCGAGTTCAGTGGACAGCCCGGCCACGCGCTTCAGTGCCCGGCGTTCCTCCCGGTCCTGCTGGTCGCCGTCGTAGCTGGTGTGTTCGTCGTCCAAGCGGGAGATCGCCTGAGCCCTGCCGAACACGCCCTTGTCACCGTCTGCGGCGGTGACGTTCCTGGCCGGTACGTCCTTGGCGAGAATCCGGTCAATGACAGCTTGGATCTCCTCGGGACTCATGTCCTGGGCTGCTGGATCTGAACCGGGGTTGGGCTGGCTGGTCATGGTCTCCTTTGAAGTTTCGGCATTTTCAGAATAGTGCCGATCGTTGTTCAGTGGTGAAGTATTCGCGCTGGGCTGACGGCTTGCAGTCATCCGGGCCTCCTGGTCTGCTGCGCGCCGGTCAGGACCGGGCCGCGCAGGGAGTCTTCGCATCCGGGGATACGTGGAGTGGTGGAAAGCGCGGGCAAAACAGCAAGGACCGGCGGCGGCAGATCGCTCGAGGATTGCCCGGCGGCATACCAGATACGGAAGACCTGGCATGTGGCGCACTCGCGGAAGGTTAATACCTGCATCGCTGCGGGGCACGGCTTCGGAACAGGCGGCGTCCGGGAGGGACACCGGCCGTGCCGGCTACTCGAAGATCAAGAACATGGGTTCAAGATTAGCAGAAGCGGTGCCCGCGGTTTCGCATTGTCCACCCCGGCCAACTAATCTGGCCAGTTATGGAGTCCGCACATTATTTCAGCGCATCGCCCGCCGGGCCGTTCACCCGCAAGCCGCTCACCGTGGAACTGGCCGGCCAGACGCGCACGCTGCAGACGTCCGGCGGCATCTTCAGCCCCGACGGCATCGACAAGGGGACGGCGGTGCTCCTGGCCGAGGTGCCGGCCCCGGACCCCACAGGCAACCTCCTTGACATCGGCTGTGGATGGGGGCCCATTGCCCTGACCCTCGCATTGCGGGCGCAACACGCCAAGGTCTACGCCGTGGACGTCAACGAACGCTGCATCACGCTGACCAACGAGAATGCGGCCCTGCTGGGCCTGGGCAACGTGCTGGCCAGCACGCCGGAGGCGGTGGACCCGGACCTGCGCTTCGACACGATCTGGTCCAATCCGCCAATCCGGATCGGCAAAGATGAACTCCACAGCCTCCTGAAGCTGTGGCTGCCCCGGCTGGCGCCGGGCGGCTCCGCATGGCTGGTGGTCCAAAAAAACCTGGGCTCGGATTCTCTTCAGCGCTGGCTCGCGACGGAACTGGATGCATCCTTCGCCGTGAGCCGGGAGTCCACGTCCAAGTCCTTCCGCATCCTTCGGGTCAGGAAAGCGTCCCAGTAGCCACAATTACGGCGGGCCCGCTGAGCTCGACGTGCTCGTGCCCGCCCGCCCCGGCGAAGAACTTGACCCCGACGACGCCGCCCGGCACGTTGACCTGCCAGGAGTCCGGTGCTTCCGCCCCGGCCCAGTGCCGGATGGCCACTGCGGCGGCGCACGCCCCTGTTCCACAGGACTGGGTCTCGCCCACACCCCGCTCATGGACGCGCATGGTGATGGTGCCGATCCCGTTGTGGACCAGCGGTTCGGCAGGCACGACGAATTCAACGTTGGTTCCATTGGCCGGCACCGGATCGACCTTCGGAGCAGTGTAGAGCCTGGTGGCTTCCAATTCGGACAGTTCAGCCAGTGCCACCACGGTGTGCGGGTTGCCCATGCTCACTGACAGGGCCGGGCGGGGCACTTCCAGGCCGTCTGCGGTTACCAGCGAGTCCATGGCTTTCGCCGTCGCGTCGCCGGGGAAAATGAATTTCCACGGCCCCATGTCCACCGCATAGCTGTCCCCTGTCCGGACCACGGTCTTGACGCCGCCGCGAGTCCCGATGGTGAGCGCGCCGCCGTCGGGCAGGTCAACCAAGCCCTCGGCACGCAGGAAGTGCACAAATACGCGGACCCCGTTGCCGCACATTTCCGAGAGCGACCCGTCGCCGTTGCGGTAGTCCATGAACCATTCGGCCTCGGGGCTGCTCAGCAACAGCTCGCGGCCTTCGGAGAGGTACCGGGACGGGACGGCCCGGATCAGTCCGTCGCCGCCGATCCCGCGGTGGCGGTCGCAGAGGGCGGCTACCTGGCCGGCGTCGATGGTGTGGACGCCGTCGGGGTCGGCGACCAGCACAAAGTCGTTGCCGGTGCCGTGTCCCTTGGAGAAGCGGAGTCCGCCCAAGGTGCGGAAGACGGGCTCTGTGGTCTCTGCGGGAGTTGCGTCCATGGTCCTAGATTACCGGCTGAGAGCCACGGCCTGGGCCGCAAGATCCGGCGCCTCCCAGTCCAGCCAAGTGATGCGGGGATCGGCGCGGAACCACGTGAGCTGGCGTCTGGCGAACTGCCGGGTGGCCACAATGGTGTCCTCGGCTGCCTCGGCAACTGTTGAGCCGCCGTCGAGCACTCTCAGGAACTGTGCATAGCCCAGGGCCCGCGGCGCAGTTTTGCCGCCGCGGAGACCCGCCGCGTCCAGCCGGCGCACTTCCCCCAACAGCCCCTGGTCCACCATGTTGTGGACCCGCAGTGCCAGCCGTTCACGGAGGACGTCGCGGTCCACCGCAAGGCCGATCTGGACGGCAGGCTGGAAATACTCCCGCTGGGGCATAAAGGAACTGAAGGGCCGGCCGGTGAGCTGATGGACTTCGAGCGCCCTGATGATGCGGCGCGCATCGGAGACACGGCCCGCGGACACCGGGTCCACGTCCCGGAGCCGCGCCAGGAGGGCATCCTGGCCGGCTTCAGCGAGCTCAGCCTCGAGCCGCTGCCGGAGGACAGGATCCGTGCCGGGGAATTCGAGGACGTCGAGGGCAGCCCGCACGTAGAGACCCGAACCGCCCGCCAGAATGGCGCGTTTGCCGCGCGCGTGGATGTCGCTGACGATGCTCCGGGCCTGCTGTTGGAAGTCTGAAACGCTGGCCTCCTCCGTGACGTCCAGGATGTCCAGAAGGTGGTGGGGAACGCCCTTGCGCTCTGCCGGCGTGATCTTGGCGGTGCCTATGTCCATCCCGCGATAGAACTGCATGGCGTCGGCATTGATGACCTCGCCGTCCAGCTCCAGGGCAAGGTTCACGGCTAGATCGGACTTACCTGACCCCGTGGGACCAACAACAGCAATAACCGGAGGCTGGACCACCGGTCAGCGGCTCCGTACCGGCAGCGTGGGCATCCCCAGCGAGACTCCGGTGCGGCCAGCGCCGCCTGCGGCAGCCGGCACGGGAGCGCCGCACGAATCTGCCTGCGACCTGTCCCAGGCGTCCCCCGCGCGGGAACGCCGCAGGCTGTAGTCCTGCAACGACGGGTCGGCCACGAGGTGGAAGGCTGCGGCTTCGGTGATTGTGACGGTGACCAGGTCCCCCGGACGCGGCACCTCTGCCCCCTCGGGAACGGAGAAGTGCACCAGCCGCTGGTCCTGGGACCGGCCCGACAGCCGGTGGGTTTCTTCGGACTTGCGCCCTGAGTGGGCGGTGACCATCACCTCTACCCGGCGGCCAAGCTGCGTGGCGTTTTCCTCGGCGGCGATCCTGTCCTGCAGTGCGGTCAGGCGTTCAAATCGCTCCTGGACCACGGCCTTGGGAAGCTGGTCCGGCAAGTCTGCGGCGGGAGTACCCGGACGCTTCGAGTACTGGAAGGTGAAAGCCGTGGCGAAGCGCGACTGCTCCACAACGTCAAGGGTGGCCTGGAAGTCTTCCTCGGTTTCGCCGGGGAAGCCGACAATGATGTCAGTGGAGATGGCGGCGTGCGGGATCTTCTCGCGGACCTTGTCCAGGATGCCTAAAAACTTGGTGGAGCGGTAGGACCGTTTCATGTCCTTCAGGACTTTGTCGGACCCGGACTGCAGCGGCATGTGCAGCTGCGGCATCACGTTGGGGGTTTCGGCCATGGCGTCTATGACATCGTCGGTGAACGCGGCGGGGTGGGGGCTGGTGAAGCGGACCCGTTCCAGGCCTTTGATTTCGCCGCACGCGCGCAGGAGTTTGGAGAACGCCTGCCGGTCGCCGAACTCCACACCGTATGAGTTCACGTTCTGACCCAGCAGGGTGACTTCGATGGCGCCGTCATCCACCAGGGCCTGGATTTCAGCCAGGATGTCGCCCGGGCGGCGGTCCTTTTCCTTCCCGCGCAGGGCCGGGACGATGCAGAACGTGCAGGTGTTGTTGCAGCCGACCGAGATGGAAACCCAGCCGGAATAGACCGAGTCACGCTTGGTGGGCAGCGTGGAGGGGAAGACGTCCAGGGATTCGAGGATCTCCAGCTGGGCTTCGTTGTTGTGCCGGGCCCGGTCCAACAGTGCCGGAAGGGCTCCGACGTTGTGGGTGCCGAAGACAGCATCCACCCAGGGAGCCTTCTTGAGGATGGTCTCGCGGTCCTTCTGGGCCAGGCAGCCGCCCACGGCGATCTGCATCCCGGGGTTGGCGGCCTTGACGGACGCCAGCATGCCCAGGTTGCCGTAGAGCTTGTTGTCCGCATTTTCCCGAACGGCGCAGGTGTTGAATACCACGACGTCGGCCTGCTCACCGCTGGCCGGTACGTAGCCCGCGTCTTCGAGCATGCCGGCCATCCGCTCCGAATCATGCACGTTCATCTGGCAGCCGAAGGTGCGCACCTGATAGGTACGGGGCTGCTGGAGGGCTGGGTCGGCTAACGGGGCGGTACCGGATGCGGGGGAAGGAATGGTCAAACTCACCTGTTAAGGGTACCGGGTCGCTACGGTTGTGGGATCGCTCAGGTTGCCGTATCGGCTGGGGCACCGCTTCACCGGGCCTACAGATGCAGCGGGCTGTCCGGTGGCTCTGCCTGGCTATCCGCACGTGCGTCGAGCACCTCTCCGACGATCCGGAACGCCTGCGACGGCTGATAGCCCTTGCGGGCCAGCATTGACGCCAGCCGCCGGGTGATCTTGTCCCGCTCAGCACGGTCCGACAAATCCGTGCCTGCCCGGAGCTTCCGCTCCACCAGGAGCCGGGCAGACACTTCCTCGTCCGCGTCGGAAAGCTGTTCCAGCGCGGCGGCAGCGGTGTCTGCGTCAATTCCTTTGTCCGCCAGTTCGCGCCGGAGGGCCCCCTTGGCGAGCTTCCGGGACTGCGACCGGCTGCGCACCCACATGTCGGCGAACTCGGCATCGTCAATGAGGCGGACCTCCTGGAAGCGGTCCAGGACGGCTTCCGCCACATCCTCCGGAATGTTCCGCTCGGCCAGTTTCCTAGCCAGCTGCAGCCGGCTCTTGGCCGAACTGGTCAGCTGCCGGAGCACGATGGCCCGCGCGACGGACGCTGGATCCGCTTCGGCGCCTGGGTTTGCGTCGGTGTCTCCGGCGATGGCAGCATCCGGATCGGGTCCGTCCGGCCCGAAGCCGGGGCGTCCGCCCCGTCTCCGCTGCCGTCGCCCCGATCCGGTGTCCTGCCCGGCCGCACGCCATCCGGCGCTCTGCCCGGCCCTCACGTCAGGGGCGTCCCTAGAAGCCGTCAACAGCCTTCAGCTTCGGTGTGTCTTTGGCATCGGCTTCGGCGGGCTTGACTACCCCCACACCAAGCTTCTCCTTGATCAGGCGCTCCAGTTCGGTCGCCAGCTCGGGGTTGTCGCGCAGGAACCGGCGGGAGTTCTCCATTCCTTGGCCCAGCTGGTCGCCGTCGTACGTGAACCACGAGCCCGACTTCTTGATGATGCCGTGCTCAACGCCCATGTCGATGATGCCGCCCTCGCGGGAAATGCCCTGGCCATAGATGATGTCGAATTCGGCGATCTTGAAGGGCGGGGCCATCTTGTTCTTGACGATCTTGGCCTTGGTGCGGTTACCGACGGAGTCGGCGCCTTCCTTGAGCGTCTGGATCCGACGGACGTCGATGCGGATGGACGCGTAGAACTTAAGGGCCTTACCGCCGGTGGTGGTCTCCGGGGAACCGAAGAACACGCCGATCTTTTCACGGAGCTGGTTGATGAAGATGGCGGTGGTTTTGGTCTGGCTCAGGCGGCCGGTGATCTTACGCAGCGCCTGGCTCATGAGGCGTGCCTGCAGACCCACGTGGCTGTCGCCCATGTCGCCCTCGATTTCCGCACGCGGCACCAGGGCAGCAACGGAGTCGATGACGATGACGTCCAGCGAGCCGGAGCCGATCAGCATGTCCATGATTTCCAGGGCCTGCTCGCCTGTATCCGGCTGCGAGACCAGCAGGGCGTCCGTATCCACGCCCAGCCTGGCGGCGTACTCGGGGTCCAAGGCGTGCTCGGCATCGATGAAGGCGGCAATGCCGCCCAGGCGCTGCGCGTTGGCAACGGCGTGCAGGGCCACGGTGGTCTTACCCGAAGATTCCGGGCCGTAGATCTCCACGACGCGGCCGCGGGGCAGGCCGCCAATTCCCAAGGCCACGTCCAACGCGATGGATCCGGTGGGGATGACCTCGATGGGGGCACGGACCTCATCGCCCAGTCGCATGACCGAGCCCTTGCCGAACTGCTTGTCAATCTGTGCCAGCGCTGCGTCGAGCGCCTTTTGACGATCCGGGGCTGCCGCCATGGTTCACACCTCTAATGCTTTCTCGCTTTGGAGTGGCCTCAGCGGCCATTTCTTGGTCATCTCTGACGCTAATGGCACCCGCTGACATTCTGGCCGGATGACATCGCCTATGTGGATAACCCACTACGAAAAAGCATAGCTTTACCCGAACAGATATTCGAACAGATCCGGCGGCGTGTCAGCGCAGAAAGGGCGCACGTGAGCCTGGGGAACGCTATCCGGTTGGTGGCAGCGTCAGTCGCGCAGGGGTTTGACGTCGCGTCCCAGGCGCCGCTCCGGCGGCACATCCTGGACATCGCAGATGGCCAGCCACACCTGCCGGGGGCTCATTCCGGCCGCGAGGGCCTGGTCGGCGGTTCGCCCGCCGGCCCCGGCCAGGACCAAGGTGCTGCTCAAGACCCGGGAGTAGCCAGCCCCGAATTCGTCGTCCATAAGCCGCCAATAGTCACTGATCCGCACCAATAGAGTCTCTCACGGTCCCGGACCCTAGAATTGTTGCCATGAGCAACCCTGCCGACGGCCCTCCTGCGACAGGCCTTCCCGAAACCGGCCTTCCGGCGACGTCCCCCGCGGCGACAGGTACCGACAAGGACACCGTCGATGAGGCCCTGAACACCGTGGAACACCAAATCAGTCTCTTTTGGCGGCGCGCCCGGTCGGTGTCCCATCAGCTTTCGCGGCAGGTGCACCCGGACATGGAACCGGCGGCCTACGGCCTGCTTTCGGTCATCCGGCGCGAGGGACCCATCCGGTTGACAGACCTTGCCCTGAACATCGGCGTGGGCAAGCCATCCGTCAGCCGCCAGATCGCTTTCCTGGAAAGCATCGGGCTGGTGTTCAAGGAAGCTGACCCCCTGGACGGAAGGGCGCAGTCAATCCGCCTCACCGAAAAGGGCGAGGAAAAGATGCATCAGGTCCAGGATGCGCGCCGCCAGGATTTCCGTGAGCGGCTCGGTGAGTGGCCGGTCGGGGAACTGCAGACCCTCGCCGAATACATGGCAAAGCTCAACTCCCTCTTTGAGCTCGACGGTTTCGCGAAGGACCCGTCCGCCGGCGACACGGCAAAATAGCCGCCACACGCAGCAAAGCCTCCGGCCAATGGCCGGAGGCTTTGCTGTACTCCTGTCTGGCTCCTGCGGACGGCTTACCGTGCGCCGGAAAGCAGGCCCTTGGACAGTTCGTTGTTGAGTTCAGCGTTCAGATCACGATCAAGGTCGCGGCCGTAGCGCTGTGAGAATTCCTGGGGAACGGTGTCCGGAACGGCTACGCCCTCGGCGACGGCGACACGGTCGCTGACTTCCCTGAGCATGCTGGACAGCGGCACGTCCAGGGCTGAGCAGATTGAGGAGAGGAGCTCTGATGAAGCTTCCTTCTGGCCGCGCTCTACTTCGCTGAGGTAGCCCAAGGAAACACGGGCACTGTGCGAAACTTCGCGGAGCGTGCGTCCCTGGCGCTGGCGTACATCGCGCAGGACATCACCGATTTCGTGACGAAGTACAACCATCTTGCGCTCCTTCTGTTCGCTCTTGGCCTGATCGGCGAGGCCCACATCCTTCCAGCGGACAACGCCGTTTATGGATACGGGCTGCTTTACCATCTGTATCGCCTTGCTCCCTCATAAGTGCGGTCCGCCGTGGAGCGAACCGTGGTGGTTTATTCATCCTAGGCGCCTCCGCTATCCGGAAGCGACACAATGTAATAACTAATGGACGCCGGGATTTGTTCCCGGCAACTTTACGCCCGGTAGCTTCAGGAAGATAGGGCCGCGATCAGGCTTTCCAACGCGGCACCGCAAGCCTGTCCGCGGATCTCTGCCCGGTTACCCGTGAAGCCGTACTCGAGGTAGGACGCACCGGCCGCTGTGGCAATCCCGATGAACACCGTCCCCACCGCTTTGCCGTCATGTTCCTCCGGGCCGGCTACCCCCGTGGTGGCGACGCCGAGGTCGGCGCCTAGCGCGGTCCTGGCCCCTGCCGCCATGGCCGCTGCGACAGCACCGTCAACGGATCCGGCGGCGGCCAGCAGCTCTGCCGGAACACCCAGGACGTCCACTTTGACGGAGTTCTGGTAGGCCACCACACCGCCTTGGAGCATGCCTGAGGCTCCGGCTGTGTCGGCGAGGACGGCGCTGACCATTCCCGCAGTGAGCGATTCCGCGGTCGCGACGGTGCGGCCCGTTTCCAGGGCCATTTTGACTGTCTGTTCCGCCAGGTGGTGAAGGTTGGTCACATCGGCTCCCTAGTTGCCAGCTGTAGTTTTTCCGGCCCGTTTGCCCTGTGACCGGATGCGCAGGGCTTCAATGACGTATTCGACGCCGGTCCATACCGTGATCAGGACAGCCACGATCATGACGGCGAAAGCCACCCAGACAAGCCACGGCGCCAGCGCGCCGAGGGGCAGGAGATACAGGAAGATCGCTGCCGTCTGAACGACAGTCTTGAGCTTGCCCCCGCGCGAGGCCGGGATGACACCGTACCGGATGACAAAGAAACGAAGGGCGGTGATGCCCCATTCCCTGACGAGGATGACGATGGTGACCCACCACGGCAGTTCATTCAGGATGGACAGCATCACCAGGGCTGAGCCGATGAGGAGCTTGTCGGCGATGGGGTCGGCAATTTTGCCGAAATTGGTGACGAGGCCGCGGCTCCTGGCGATGTCGCCGTCGAGCTTGTCGGTGTAGATGGCGACGGCGAACGCCACCACCGCGGCCCAGCGCCACGGCCCGGACTCGCTGTCCAGCCCGGGGGCATCGGCGAGGAGGAACCAGACGAAGAACGGCACCAGGGCGATGCGCAGCATGGTCAGGATGTTGGGAAGATTCCAGATTCCTGGGCTGCTGGAGCCGGCGGCAGTTGCTTCGGTGCTAGTCACACTCCTAGGCTACCGTCCGGTGAGTGACCAAGCGTCTTCGGAACCGTCCTCGTCGTCGCCCGAGGTGCCGTCGGCGCCGTCGAAGTACTCAACCTTCTGGTTGCGCTGGTCCAGGTCCGCCTGCACGAGGTCCTCCGCATAACCGCCCTGGGCAATGTTGGCGTTGGCGTTGTCGCTGAGCGCTGCCGTCTGTGAATCAGCAACGGCCGGCGCGTCCTGGCCCTTCATGGCTGCCAGCACGGACGCGAGGTCGTCCGGCTTCACCAGGACGTCGCGTGCCTTGGACCCTTCGGAGGGGCCAACCACTCCCCTGGACTCCAGGAGGTCCATTAGCCGTCCGGCCTTGGCGAAGCCCACCCGGAGCTTGCGCTGGAGCATCGACGTCGAACCGAATTGTGTGGTGACCACCAGTTCGGTAGCCGAAAGCAGCACTTCGAGGTCGTCCCCGATATCGTCGTCGATCTGCTTTTTTGGCGCTTCGGGGGCGACATCGTGGCGGTAGTCGACCTTGAGCTGGCCCTTGACGTGTTCCACCACCTTGTGGATTTCAGACTCCGTGACCCAGGCGCCCTGGACACGCATGGCCTTGGAGGCACCCATCGGCAGGAACAGCGCATCACCCTGGCCGATGAGCTTTTCGGCCCCGGGCTGGTCAAGGACCACGCGGGAGTCCGTGACGGAGGACGTGGCGAAGGCCATCCGGGAAGGCACGTTGGCCTTGATCAGGCCGGTGACGACGTCCACGGAGGGCCGCTGGGTGGCCAGGACCAGGTGGATGCCGGCGGCACGGGCCAGCTGGGTGATGCGGACGATGGAGTCTTCGACGTCGCGCGGGGCCACCATCATCAGGTCGGCGAGCTCGTCGACAATCACCAGCAGGTACGGGTAGGGCCGGATGACGCGCTTGGAGTCCACGGGAGGCTGGACCTTGCCGGCGCGGACTGCCTTGTTGAAGTCATCGATGTGCTTGAACCCGTAGTTGGCGAGGTCGTCGTAACGCGCATCCATTTCGCGGACGACCCACTGCAGGGCCTCCGCAGCCTTCTTCGGGTTGGTGATGATGGGAGTGATGAGGTGCGGGACGCCTTCGTAGGCGGTCAGTTCCACACGCTTGGGGTCCACCATGACCATGCGGACCTCGTCCGGCGTTGCCCGCATGAGGATAGACGTGATCATGGAGTTCACGAACGAGGACTTACCGGCGCCGGTGGCACCTGCGACGAGCAGGTGGGGCATTTTGGCGAGGTTCGCCACGACATAACCGCCTTCGACGTCCTTGCCGACGCCCATCACCATGGGGTGGTCGGTCCGGCGGGCGTTCTGGCTGCGGAGGACGTCACCGAGGGAGACGGTTTCGCGGTCCGTATTGGGGATCTCGATACCGATGGCGGACTTGCCCGGGATGGGGCTGAGGATCCGGACGTCGCTGGAAGCCACTGCGTAGGAGATGTTCTTGGACAGGGCGGTGACGCGCTCCACCTTGGTGCCCGGGGACAGCTCAATCTCGTACCGCGTGACGGTGGGTCCGCGGCTGAAGCCGGTGACCTGCGCTTCCACGTTGAACTGGTTGAGGGTCTCGGTCAGGGAAGCCACGATCGCGTCGTTGGCCTCCGTGCGCTCTTTGGGAATGGAGCCCGGGGTCAGAACGTCCGACGGCGGCAGGGTGTAGGTGACGTCGCCCGCCAGTGAGAGTTGCTCGGTCCGCTGCGGAATAGGAGCCGGAAGGGGCATGGGCGTGACGGGCTTGGCCGGCACCTGCGCAGCGGCGGCGGGTGCCGCGTTGAGTGAGCCCGCGGCCACCATCCCGGGTGTGACCAGCGGGATGGCCTCGGTGGCGTTGTCCTCTGCCGGAGCCTTCCCTGCAGTGCCGAGGCCCTGGGCCGCTTTGATTTTTTCGACGGCGATTTCCGCCTGGGTGGGGCGGCGCACGCCGGGAGCGGGACGCGGTCCGCGGCCCGACTTTGCGTCGGTCTCGTCGTCGTCGATGACGGCGTGCTCAAAGGCTTCGTCGCCCACATAGCCTTCCAGCCCGGCGTCGGACTCGTCGTCCTTGCCGAAGAAACGCCGCTTCTTCTTCCGCGGCGCCGGGGTTGCCTTCGATTCCTCGAGGTAGCTGCGGTCGTGGCTGTCCCCGTCGTCGCCGGGTTCCTGCAGATCCAGGCCCATCAGATGCTCATAGGCACCCCGCAGGCGGCGTGGAATGGCCCCGAAGGGGGTGGCGGTAATGATGAGCAGCGAGACGAAGGCCAGCAGGCCGTAGACCGCCACGGGCACCGCCGCGTGGATGGCCGCGAGGGGTGAGGCTGCCAGGAAGCCGAGCATGCCGCCGGCCTGGCGGAGGCCGTCGAAGCCTTCGGCAACGGTGGGCTGCCCTCCCACCACGTGGGCAAGGCCGCAGCCCGCAAAGGTCATGATGAGGAAACCGATGCCCACCCGGTTGTTTCCCCGGCCGTCGTCGGGCTGCCGGAAGAGCCGGAAGGCGCACGCAAAAAGCATCAGCGGCAAAAGCAGCGACATCCAGCCGAAGGTGCCGTTGACCACGCTGTAGACGGCGTCGGGGAACCAGCCGGTCATTCCCCACCAGGCGAAGGTGGCTATGAAGATGCCCAGGGCAAGGTTGAACAGGGCAGCGCCGTCACGGCGTTCGTCCGCCGGCAGGTCACTGACATCGGAGCCGATCCTGCGGACTCCGCCGCCGACCAGATGGCCCACGCCTAACCAGGCGCCGCCGACAACGCGCAGGAGCCAGGGCTGCCGCTGTTCGACGGCGGGAAGCTGGCGGGTGCGTGCGGTGCCCGCCGATGAACCGGCCCGGCCGCCGGTGCGGCTGGACCCTGTGGCGCCTGCACCGCGGCCCGCCGAGCTGCCGGATTTGGCGCTGGATTTGCCGCCAGTGGCGCCTCGGGGCGGGGGAGTGGTACGAGTGGCCATACGTGCCACGGTACCGGAACTGGGGCGGTTTTCCGCGGATTTCCGGCTGTTCCCGGCCTCATGTTGCGGATGGGAAAGGCCCGGTTCCACAAGAACCGGGCCTTTGCCATTCCGCTTGCCTTCGGGGCTGTTACGCCTCGAGGACCACCGGGATGATCATGGGCTTGCGGCGCAGCTTGCGGTTGACCCAGGTGCCGACAACTCGGCGGACAACCTGCTGTAGCTGGTGGGTGGTGTGGTCCGTGCGGTTGAGCACGGCTTCTTCCAGTGCGGCGTTGATCTTGGGGATGATCTCGTCGAAGACCGAATCGTCCTCGGCCACGCCGCGGGCGTGGATCTCGGGTCCGGAGACCACCTTGCCGGTGGTGCGGTTGATGACGGTGATGATGGAGATGAAGCCTTCATCGCCAAGCGTCTGACGGTCTTTGAGGTCCGCTTCCGTGACTTCGCCGACGCTGGAGCCGTCCACGTAGACAAAGCCCACTTCAACCTGGCCCACCACGTCTGCGCGGTGGTCCTTGAGGTCGATCACGGTGCCGTTGTCGGCAAGGATGACGCTGGCGGTGGGGACGCCGGACTCGATGGCGATCTTGCCGTTGGCGATCAGGTGGCGGGTCTCGCCGTGCACTGGCATGGCGTTGAGCGGCTCAAGGATGTTGTAGCAGTAGAGCAGCTCGCCGGCGGCTGCGTGTCCGGAGACGTGCACCTTAGCGTTGCCCTTGTGGATGACGTCCGCGCCGAGCTTAAGCAGCCCGTTGATGATGCGGAAGACGGCGTTTTCGTTGCCCGGGATGAGGCTGGAGGCCAGGATCACGGTGTCGCCGTCCCCCACCACTACACGGTGGTCGCCGTTGGCCATGCGGGACAGCGCGGCCATCGGTTCGCCCTGGGAACCTGTGGACATCAGGACCACGCGGTTGTCCGGCATGTTGTCGATGTTCTTGATGTCCACGAGGAGGCCGTCGGGAACGTCGAGATAGCCGAGCTTGGCGGCTATGGCCATGTTCCGGACCATGGAGCGGCCCACGAAGGCCACCTTGCGGTTGTGCTTGGCGGCGGCGTCGAGCACCTGCTGGACGCGGTGGACGTGCGAGGAGAAGGACGCCACGATGATCCGCTTGGTGGCCTGGCCGAACAGCCGTTCCAGCGTGGGGCCGATTTCTTTCTCGGCGGTGGTGAAGCCCGGCACGTCGGCGTTGGTGGAGTCGGACATAAAGAGGTCAACGCCCTCTTCACCCAGCTTGGCGAAGTGCCGGAGGTCGGTGATCCGGCCGTCCAGGGGCAGCTGGTCCATCTTGAAGTCGCCCGTGTGCAGGACGGTGCCGCCGGCCGTGCGGATGAACACTGCCAAAGCGTCGGGGATCGAGTGGTTGACCGCGACAAACTCGCATTCGAAGGGGCCAAACTTTTCGACCTGGCCCTCTTCAACGGTCATCGTGTACGGACGGATCCGGTGTTCCTGCAGCTTGGCCTCGATGAGCGCCAGGGTCAGCTGTGAGCCCACCAGGGGGATGTCGGCGCGCAGCCGCAGGAGGTAGGGAACGGCGCCGATGTGGTCCTCGTGGCCGTGGGTCAGGACAACGGCCACGATGTCGTCGAGTCGGTTCTCGATGTAGGAGAAATCGGGCAGGATCAGGTCAACGCCGGGCTGGGTCTCCTCCGGGAAGAGGACACCACAGTCCACGATGAGCAGTTTTCCGTCGATTTCGAACACGGCCATGTTCCGGCCGATCTCCCCCAGTCCGCCCAGCGGAACGATCCGGAGGGTGCCTTGCGGCAGGCGTGGAGGCGTGACAAGGCCGGGAAGGGCGGTTTGGGTCATAGTGCACTACTTTCCAGGCGGAAGGGTGCCGGTCTTAGCCCTCAGGGAAAGACCAGCCCCGCTTCCGCCAAATCCTCGCGGATGGATACGATCTCGGCTTCGTCCGGCTCCACGAGGGGCAAACGGACAATCGAGTTGGGCAGGACTCCCTGCCATTTAAGAATTTGTTTGGCTGCAACGGCTCCCTGGACGCGGGTCATCGTTGCCCTCACGACGGGCAGCAGCTCGAAGTTGATCTTACGCGCGGTTTCGAGGTCGTTCGCGTTGATGGCGTCGATCAGTTCTCGGAACCGGCGCGTTGCGACGTGGGTTGTCACACCCACAAGTCCGACGGCGCCCAAGGACATCCATGGAAGGATCAGTCCGTCGTCGCCGGAGTAGAAGTACAGGTCCGTCTCTGCCATCACGCGGCTGGCTGCCATGAAATCGGCTTTGGCATCCTTAACGGCGACGATGTTCGGGTGCTTCGCCAAGCTGATCATGGTTTCGGGTTCGATGGCGATGGAGGAGCGGCCCGGAATGTCGTAGAGCATTACGGGCACATCGGTTGCGGACGCGACGGTCTCGAAGTGTGCGCGGACGCCCGCCTGGCTGGGCTTGTTGTAGTACGGCGTGACGAGCAGCAGGCCGTCGACGCCGAGCGCTGCGGCCTGCTGGGAGAGGTGCACCGAGTGTGCGGTGTCGTTCGTCCCGGTGCCGGCGATGATGGCGGCGCGGTCTCCCACGGCTTCCTTGACAGCGCGGAACATGCCAAGGTTTTCTTCATCCGAAAGGGTGGATGTTTCGCCGGTGGTCCCGGTGACGACGAGGCCGTCACAGCCATCGTCCACGAGCTTGGTGGCCAGTTCGGCTGCCTGCTTGTAGTCCACGGCGCCATCCTTGGTGAAGGGCGTGACCATGGCGGTCAGGAGCGTACCAAGGGCAGGAGCGGTGGCGGATTTGTGAGGCATGGAAAAAACGTTACCCTGTCGGCGGCTGGTTAGGACAATGGGGGCGGCGTGATCCGCGTCAACTGGCGGGCTGCCATGCCCCACGAACTGCGGGTCAGCACGCACTGCAGATCGGCTCCCGCGGGGTCAGCGGAATTTCCGCAAGGCACTCCGCTGCAGGATGGCGGTGACTACTTCAGTGCCGGTTCCGGCCGCCTTTTTCAGCTCGAACCCGTCCGGTCCCCAGAACCCGCTCAGGCCGCAGGAGGGACCCAGCGAGGTGGATCCGCCGAGGTTTGCCAGGATAGCGAACATCCGGTTGTCCATGGCCCTGGCTCCGAGATGCAGGCCAAGCCGCCGTTCTTCCGCCTGCGTGTAAAGGGCCGAAACGGCGTAGATATCGGCGCCGGCCTGAGCTGCCCCGGTGGAGTGGGACGGAACCGCGGCGTCAAAGCAGATGGCCAGCGCTATATTCCAGCCATCCAACTCGATCATGAGTGCACCGTCGCCCGCGGCGAAGACGTCCCGCTCCGGGCCGTGGAGGTGGGTTTTGAAGCCGAGTTCGGTGGTGCCGTCGGGGTGGATCACGAGGCTGGCGAGCCGCGGCGTGCCGTCAGGTTCCCGATAGGCGGCACCTGCCACCACAGTGATCCCGGTCCGGCGACAGATTTCGTGGAGATCGGCCAAGCGTGGATCGTCGCGTTGAAGCCACGAACCGTCAGCGGCCAGTAGGGCCAGGTTGTACCCCGTCAACGACAGCTCAGGGAACACCACCAGCCGGGCACCGTGGGATTCGGCATCCTCGATCAGCCGGACGTGTTCTTGCACGTTCGGGATAATCCCGCCTTCCAGCGCCTGGTACTGCACGGCAGAGACGGTCAGGGCATCAGTCACCCCTTTATCCTAGAGATGCGCGCCTAGCCGAGGGAACCACGCCATCCTGCGGCTTCCCTGGCTGGCAGTACCGGTCCACCGCAGCCTCCCGCAGCCCCTCAGCCCAGGCCGCGAGCCGCTGGGCCGCCCGGACGTAGTGGAACAGTTCCGTAGGCGTCAGCGCGTCCAAGTCGGTGTCGGCCAATCTGCGGGCCAGTTCTGCCCCCGCTGGCTGGGCGGTGAGTGTGACGCCTTCGTCCTGCCACTGGATGTCCACAGGGGGCCGACCTTCCACGAGCTGACGGAAGAGGAAGTCCACCACTCCCGGGCTCATCGCTTTCATCAGTCCAACAGGCTGTGCCGAGCCGGGGTCCTGGGCATCCCGCGCGGGGCGCACCGATCCGCCGACGGTTGAGGATTCCGGAAACGGTCGCGGCTGGGATGGGGTTTGCATGGTGTCCATATTATTCGAACATATATTCGAACACAAGGTCTACAAGACCGTGTTTCCGGCTGGCTCTTGACTGCTGCCACAAAGGTTGGTGTGAGAACATCGCCTCATGACGTCCCGTGCCCCGGCAAGACCCTCGCGGGTGCCTCGAACCTCACAGGCCGTGGGCCGCCTCCGCGGTATTGACGCAGCCAGGGGGCTGGCACTCCTAGGCATGATGGCCACACACCTGCTCCCCACCTTCGAGGCAAACGCCGACCTCACTCCCACGTGGATCGGCCTGACCTTCTCCGGCCGCGCGGCAGCCCTCTTCGCCGTGTTGGCGGGCGTGGGCCTGGCGCTGTCCACCGGAAAACAGGTACCTCCGGAAGGTGTTGCCCTGAACGCAGCCCGCCGCGGCATCGCACTGCGCGCCCTGGTGATTGCCGCCGTCGGGCTCTCTTTGGGCGGGCTGGAAGTGAACCTTGCGATCATCCTGGTCCACTACGCGCTGCTGTTCCTGTGCATCCTGCCGTTCCTGGGCCTGAAGCTGAAGGCCCTGTGCGCCTGGGCCGCCGGCTGGATCGTGGTTTCCCCGGTGCTCGCATATCTGCTCCGACCCTGGCTTATGGCAGCCAATCCGCCCCTGAACCTGGGGCATAACCCGTCATGGGAAGACCTCTCGACGCCCTTTCCTCTGCTGGGAGACCTGTTCCTGACCGGCTACTACCCGGTGTTCCAGTGGCTGTCGTACCTGTTGGTGGGCCTGGTCATTGGCCGACTGGCCCTCACCAAGGCGATGGTTCCTGTCCTGCTGCTCGCCGGCGGGACTGCGGTGGCCGCACTGGCCAAGGCTTTGGGCACGGCCGCAATGGAGAACTGGGGCGGCCGTGCCGCGCTGGAGGCAGTCCTGAACGCCCCCGGATACCCGCTGGACAGTGTCCTCCAGGTCAACCTCACGGGAATCCCGCAGGAAGGATCCTGGTGGTGGCTGGCGGCCGCGGCACCGCATTCGGCCACCATGCTGGATCTGCTTCACACCTGCGGCGTGGCGGCCGCCGTTGTGGGTGTGTTCCTCCTGCTCGGCAGGCTGGCTGACTGGCTGGACCTGGACCTGTTGCTGCCGCTGCGCGGCGCGGGGGCAATGACGCTCACGCTCTACTCAGCGCATGTGTGGGTGGTTTCGTCGTTCTACCTGAAGCCGCTGCCCGCCGGCTGGACCGAGGCGGGAATGTACTGGGCACATGCCGCGACGGCCATCGCCGTGGGCATCGTGTTTGTCCTCCAGAAATGGCGGGGGCCACTGGAACTGGTAGGCCATGCCGCCAACCAACTGGGTCGCGGCGGACGAGCCGGCCTGCGCTAGCCTGCCGCCATTGACCTGCCGCCGCCGAGAGTAGTCGCGGAGAGCAGGCTCCTACGCCGGAACCTGGCCGCGGAACAGCTTTACGGCGTCGCGCATGGAGGCGCGGGCGCGCTTGCGGTCCCCGGCAGCGTCATAGGCGCAGCTGAGCCGGAACCACGAACGCCAGTCGCCGGGCGCAGCCTCAGCTTCGGCCTTGTACTTTTCGAATTCCAGATCCGCCGCGGAGCGGACGATCCGGCCGGCGGGTGTGCGCGGAAGTTCGTCTACCGGGAGCCCGCCTTCGGCCTCGAGGACCTTGGCCATCTGTTCCGTGCGCGCACCGAAGAGCAGTTCACGGATCATGGCCCAGGCGCCGATGGCCGGGAGGACCAGGTAGGCAGCTCCGATGGCCTTGGCGGCGGGGCTGCTGTCCACCAGCAGGAGCACGGAGCGCTGGAATGACACCACCAGGTAGAAGACCAGCAGGAGCGTGACGGCACCCACCCAGATCTTGGTGCGGTTCTTCCGGAACGCAGCCAGGAACTCGCCCACGGCCTAGAGCCCCAGGTCCAGGTAGCCGTCCAGGCCCACCGTCAGTCCCGGATGCGCGGCGACGTTGCGCACGCCAAGCAGCACGCCGGGCATAAAGGAAGCACGGTCAAAGGAATCGTGGCGGAAGGTCAGCTGCTCCCCCGGACCGCCAAGCAGCACCTCCTGGTGGGCCACCAGCCCGCGCAGCCGGACGCTGTGAATGCGGACTCCTTCAACGTCGCAACCCCGCGCGCCAGCGAGTTCGCTGGTGGTCGCGTCAGGACTGGGCGGAACGTCCGCAGCCTTGCGCTCGGCTGCAATGAGCTGGGCGGTGCGCACAGCGGTCCCGGACGGCGCATCAACCTTTTCCGGGTGGTGCAGTTCGATGATTTCCACGGACTCGAAATATTTGGAAGCCTTGGCAGCGAAGGCTGAGGCCAGCACGGAGCCGAGGGCAAAGTTGGGGGCGATCAGCACTCCGGTTTCCGGGTGCTCCGCGAGCAATGCTTCCAGGGCGGCGAGCCGTGTGGAATCCCAGCCGGTGGTTCCCACGACGGCGTGCATGCCATGCTCGACGGCGTAGCGCACGTTCGCTTCCGTGCTCTCGGGGACGGTTAGGTCCACCACGATGTCGGCACCCGAAGTGGCGAGCTGGTCCAGCGAGTCGCCGCGTCCCAGGGCGGCTACGAGCATCAGGTCGGAGGCAGCTTCAACGGCCTTTACGGCTTCGGCGCCCATGCGCCCGTTGGCGCCCAGGACAGCCACGCGGGTGGGCGCGGAGAGTTGTTCGGTCATGCCGTTAACCCTACCGTCGGGCCGGGTGCGGGATTGAACCGGAGGCTGTGCGTTACCTCGCAGCCACAGGCAGGCGAAGGGAAGCCAGTGGTGCTCAGCTGCCTGCGCCCACCCACTCCACCGTGCCGTCGGCGAAGAACTGTTCCTTCCAGATGGGAACCTGCTCCTTGATGCGGTCCACGAGTTCGGAACACACGGCAAAGGCCTGTCCGCGGTGCGCCGCGGAGACCGCACAGACCAGCGCCGGATCTCCGATTTCCAGCATGCCGATGCGGTGGGCGGCCCAGATCCGCACGGGCTGCGTGGCGGTCCCGTCGCCGGCATGTTCGGCTGCCAGGCGGGCGACGACGTCGGCCATCACCTGGTGAGCCGTGGGGTGCGCACTGTAACTGAGCCGCTCCACTGCCTTGCCGACGTCGTGATTCCTCACCACTCCGCTGAAACTGACCACGGCCCCTGCGGTGTCAGATTCCACCGCAGCGATCGCCTGATCGACTGAGATGGGTTCGGCGCTCAGCACGGCGTGGACCACTTCGAAGACCGGTTCAGTGGCCATGGCCGCCCTCCAGCTGGTCGCACAGGTGCCCGATCAACGGGTCCAGCACCGACAGGCCGTCCATAACGCCCTTGGGTGAGCCGGGCAGGTTAATGATGAACGTCTGCCTGGCCGCTCCGGCGTGCCCGCGGCTGAGCGCGGCGAGCGGCGTCTTGGCTGCGCCTTCGCGCCGGATGGCCTCCATGATGCCCGGGATTTCCCGGTCCAGAAGGGGCAGGGTGACGTCGGGTGTGCGGTCGTCCGGGCTGAGCCCGGTCCCGCCGCTGGTGATCACGACGGCCGGATGCTGGGTGAGGAGGGCCCGGATCGCCGCGCCGACAGGCTCGCCGTCCGGCACCACCATGGCGGGGTACGCTTCGAAGCCGTGCTCGGTGAGCCAGTCGATAATGACGGGCCCGGTTTCATCCTCGTAGATGCCTGCGGCGGCGCGCGTGGAGGCAATGACAACCCCGGCCTTCCGCCCCTGCACCTCGCCGTGCGTGTGCGGCTCCGGCAGGTGAGGTTGCGGCGTGTACGGCTCCGTGCCTGGCTCAGCCGGGTAAGTGCTCTCGGTGCTCATAGTGTCCAGTCCCCGCTCTTGCCGCCGCTTTTCGCCAGCACTTTGATGTCGGTCAGCACGGCGTGTTTGTCGACGGCCTTGATCATGTCGTACACGCTGAGGGCAGCCACGGAGGCCGCCGTGAGCGCTTCCATCTCCACCCCGGTGACCCCGCGGGTCTTGACCGTGGCCAGGATCGCCACGGAATCGGCCCCGAGTTCGAAGTCCACGGTGACTTTCGAGAGCGGCAAGGGATGGCAGAGCGGGATGAGTTCAGGGGTCTTTTTTGCCGCCATGATGCCGGCAACACGCGCCACGGCCAGGGCATCACCCTTGGGTAGGCCGCCGGATCCAAGCAGGCGCAGCACTTCGTCAGTGGTGCGGACGGTGGCAGTGGCGGTGGCTTCCCGCGTGGTTTCGGCTTTCGCGGACACGTCCACCATCTGGGCGCTGCCGTCCTGGCGGAGATGGGTCAGCGCGGTGGGGTTATGTTCTGGATTCACAGCATCCATACTTCCACCTCGTCACCCTCAGCGAGCGCCGAGACCCCCACGGGCACGTGCACCAGCGCGTTGGAGCCGGCGAGGGCATGCATGAGGTGGGAGCTTTCGCCCCCTTCCAGGCGGACGGTTCCGTTCCCCTGGAGGGTTCCGCGCCGGATCTGATGCTTGTGTTCAGGCGACGAAAGGCTGTGGCCCAGCCGTGCGCGGACCGGGATCCGCGGTGCAGGCGATCCAAAGAGTTCGGCCAGCACGGGCCGCAGGAACATTTCGAAGGAAACCAGGCAGCTAACGGGATTTCCCGGGAATCCCAGGAAGGGCACACCGTCGAACGTCCCGATGCCCTGCGGACCGCCGGGCTGCATGGCGACATGCAGGAACTCGGCGGCTTGGCCCTCCATGGCCTGGCGGACCACTTCGTAGGCTCCCTTGCTGACCCCGCCCGTAGTGACGATCAGGTCCACAGTGCCTGCATGGCTGCGCAGCAGTGTGCGGAATTCGTCAGGATGGTCCGAGGCGATGACCGTGCGCACCACGGCCAGGCCCGCCTGCCGCATGGCACTTTCGAGGAGGGTTCCGTTGGAATCGTAGATCTTGCCGGCCGGCAGGGGCTGGCCGGGTTCCACCACTTCGTCGCCCGTGGTTGCCAGGAGGACGGTCACCGGCCTGCGCACAGTGACCTCGGCGATCCCCAGGGCCGCCAGCAGCCCCAGCTGTGCCGGGCCAAGAAAGGTTCCCGCGGCCAGCGCCCGCTCCCCCACTGCAATATCGCTCCCGGCCGACCGCACGAAGGTGCCGGCAGCCGTCGCCGGCAACCACACAGTGGTGGTTTCCCCCGGGGCGGGGAACCGGTCCGGAACGGCACGTTCCACGGGCACGACGGCGTCAGCACCGGCGGGAATCATCGCTCCCGTCATGATGGGGGCGGCAGTGCCACGGTCCAGGGCCGCCGGCACGGCACCTGCCGGAACGGGGACAACGACAGGCAGCTCCGCACCGCCGTCGGGCACGTCCAGGCTGTTGACGGAAAAGCCGTCCATTTGGGAATTGGCGAACGGCGGGAGGCTCAAGGGGGCCAACACGTCCTGGGCCAGGCCCCTGCCCAGCGCGTCGCGAAGTGCCAGCGTCTGCGTCCGTGCCTGGACGAGCAGGGGCTTCAGCAGTTCGGTGACGGCGGCGCGGTGCAGGGCCACGGACCGTGCCTGGTGGGGCGTGTGGCTGTGCTCAGTATGGCTGTGCCCGGCCTGGACGTGCTCGCTGCTGTTCGCGGTGTGGCCGTGCTGGTGCGGAGGGCTGTGCATGGTCCTGCCTTCGGTCCGGGCCGTCATGGATTCACGTCAACTCTAATCGTGTGGAAGCCGGTGGCCCCGTCGGGAGCAACCGGCCGGCGTTCCTCCACCTGCGGCTCGCCGCTGACGTCCGTGGCGCGGACCTGGACCTCGTACTGGCCCGGCGTCAGCTCGATGCCAAGCTGCCACTGGTACCAGGTGTCCAGCGAAATCCCGGGTGCGAGGCGGGCCGCCTGCCACTGACCGCGGTTGACGCGGAGTTCCACCCTGCCGATCCCGGTGTGCTGTGCCCAGGCCACACCGCCGAACATGACCGTTCCGGCACCCACCCGCCGGCCGGTGCGGGGCACATCGATCCGCGAGGACGTCTTGATGGGGCCGCGGTCGGACCAGCCGCGCGGCGTCCAATAGCCGACGTCGTCCGCGAACCTGGTGACGCGGAGTTCAGTGAGCCATTTGGTCGCGGAAACGTAGCCGTAGAGGCCTGGCACGATCATCCGGACCGGGAAGCCGTGTTCCAACGGCAGCGGTTCGCCGTTCATCCCTACCGCGAGCAGGGCGTCCCGCTGATCTGTGAGGACTTCGAGCGGGGTGCCTGCCGTCCAGCCGTCGGAGCTTCGGGACAGCACCATGTCGGCGCCGGCTTGCGGCCGGGCCAGGGCCAGGAGTTCCCGCACGGGCCAGCCGAGCCAGCGGGCGTTGCCGATCAGGTCTCCGCCCACTTCGTTGGAGACGCAGGCGATGGTGACGTGCCGTTCGACCAGGGGTTTGGCCAGCAGATCAGCCAGGTTCAGTTCAATCTCCTGTTCCACCATCCCGGTGACGCGGAGTACCCAGGATTCGGGATCGAGGGAGGGGACGATCAGGGCGGTGTCGATCCGATAGAAGTCACGGTTCGGTGTGACCAGCGGCTGCATTCCGTCCAGTCCTACCTCGGCGCCGGCCGGGATGGCAGGCGCTTGCGAGGCTGCGGCAGGAAGTTGCAGTTTTTCGCGGGCGGTGCTGATTCCTGCTGCGGCACCTCGCCAGACTGCTGCCATAACCCCGCCCACGGCGGTGGCCCCGGCGCTCGCAGCCAAGACCTGCAGGAACGTGCGCCTCCCGGCGGTTGTTGCCGTCCTCGCGGGACCTTGCGCGTTCGCGGCGTCTGTCCCGGCACCTGTCCGGGCTGCGCCGGCCGGGGGCCCTTCGTGGAGCCGGCGGATCAGCCATCCCAGCAGGAGCGCACCGGACAGGGCTGCGGCCAGTGCCACGACAGCCGCGGCCAAGGTCATCTGGGCACGCGTGAGGACCGCACTAAGCCCGACGAGTCCAAAAACAGCAATCACCGCCACACCGGCAAACCGCCTGCGCTGTTCCAGGATCCCGGCCAATGCCCCGACGGCCGCGATAACCAGCAGCATCCCGCCCACGAACACCGCTTTGTCGGCGGTGCCGAAAAGGGAGATGGCCCAGTCCTTCACACCCGGCGGAACAGCATCGATCACGGCTCCGCCTACTGCCGTCAGGGGCGAGAGGGACGGACTGAACAGACCTGCCAGCAGCTCCCCTATCACGACGGCGGCGCCGGCGGCCACGGCTCCCGACGCGGCGGCCCAGCGGCGGCTGCCTCGAGCGGCACCGTCGGTTCCCGAGCGCCCTGGAGAGGTGGCGCCGTCGTCGGCCGTTTCCTGCAGGGGCTGGAAGCTGTTCACCTCTCCAGCATAGGTTCGCGGCGCCCCGGCAGCGCCGGACTTCGCCACCGTTCGGAGGGACTTCCGGCGATGGACCGGATCCCGGGCGTCATGGGCGTGATCCCCGGGGTAAAGGTGGCGTAGCCTGAATTCATGAGTGTTCAGCTAGGCATGCCACAACCCCGGGAGGATGCAGGGCCGGGCCTGCCGCCTGCCCGGCCGGCCGGCACACCGCCGGGTCTGCTGGACCAGTACGGACGCCGGGCCACGGACATGAGGCTGTCGCTGACGGACAAGTGCAACCTGCGCTGTACGTACTGCATGCCGGCCGAGGGGCTTGAATGGCTGTCGAAGCAGGCCGTGATGTCGGCCGAAGAGATTGTGCGGATTGTCCGCATCGGCGTGGACCTGCTCGGTGTCCGCGAACTGCGGCTGACCGGCGGGGAGCCCCTGGTCCGGGCGGACCTGATTGACATCATCGCGGCCCTGCGCAGCAATCATCCGGAGCTGCCCATCTCCATGACCACCAACGGCGTGGGCCTGGACAAAAAGGCGGCCGCGCTGAAGGCCGCGGGCCTGACCCGCATCAACGTCTCACTGGATTCGCTGCACGAAGAGACCTTCACCAAGCTGACCCGGCGCCCGTTCCTGGACCGTGTCCTGGCCGGCGTCGATGCCGCCTGGGCCGCGGGGCTTGGCCCCGTCAAACTCAACGCCGTGCTGATGCGGGGCATCAACGACACCGAGTCGCCGTCCCTGCTCGCGTGGGCGCTGGACCGCGGCTACGAACTGCGGTTCATCGAGCAGATGCCGCTCGACGCGGACCACGGCTGGACCCGGCGGAACATGATCACCGCGGCCGAGATCCGCGCCCTGCTCTCGCACGACTTTGTGCTGAGTCCCGATCCCCGTGCCCGGGACGGGGCCCCGGCAGAACGCTTTGAAGTACGACGCCGGGCGGCCGGGACCGCGGGGCCTGCGCCGGAAGCCGACAGGCCGGTGCTTGGGACTGAGGGACCAGTGTCTGCCGCTGACGTGCATCGGCCGGAAGGCGTGGAGGCGGCGCCGGAAGCCCACGGGCCGGTGCTCGGCACCGTGGGCATCATCGCGTCCGTCACGGAGCCCTTCTGCGCCGACTGCCGTCGCACACGCATCACCGCCGAGGGCAAGATCATGAGCTGCCTGTTCTCCCGTGAAGAATTCGATCTTTTGGGTTTGCTGCGGGAGGGAGCCAGTGACGATGCCCTGGCCGAACGCTGGCAGGACGCCATGTGGGTCAAGCCAAAGGCCCACGGAATGGACCACACAGGTCTCGGCGCGGCGGACTTTGTCCAGCCGGACCGCAGCATGAGCGCCATCGGAGGCTGAATTCTTGAACGTACGTTACTTCGCTGCCGCACGCGCTGCCGCTGGGGTCGAAGAGGAGTTCTTTGATCTCGCGCCGGGGGCCACAGTGGCCGACCTGCTGCAGGCAGTCCTGACTGTGGACCGAACCGAGCCCCCGGCCGGCACTCCTCCCCTGCAACGTATCCTGTCCCGGAGCAGTTTCCTGCTCAACGAGGTGGCCGTCCGGGACCGCACGACTGTGTTAACTCCGGGCGATGTGGTTGACGTGCTGCCTCCGTTCGCCGGCGGGTAGACCACCCCACCGACAGCGCGAACGGACAGTTGAGGCCCTACAGACCTTTGCGTGAACGGACAGGTGAGGCCCCCTATGCCGAGGGCCGCAACCGTCGCCTCGTGCCGAAGCTGCCGGAGCATAGTCCCGCCCATCGCCAAAGGGGCTCACGTCGTCGCTTCAGAATTATCCACATAGGCGTTTGTCCTCGCTGTTTTTGTCGGACCCTGCTGGGATGCTGTGGGTATGGATAGCAGAGCGGCTGTGGCGTCGGCGGAGGCCCTTGCGGTGTCTTTCGCTGAGCTTGCCGTGGTGCTCCGTGGCGGGACCGATTCCTCCGGTTCCGGGGACGCTGATCCGCTGCGCCGGGTGGCGGATGGTTTCCTGGACGGGCTGGCCGAGATCTCACGGCTGGACGCGAAAAGTGCCGCCCTNAAATCGTCAAAGACGCGGACGGCAAGATCATAGAATTATCCACATAGGCGTTTGTCCTCGCTGTTTTTGTCGGACCCTGCTGGGATGCTGTGGGTATGGATAGCAGAGCGGCTGTGGCGTCGGCGGAGGCCCTTGCGGTGTCTTTCGCTGAGCTTGCCGTGGTGCTCCGTGAATCTGCCGATGCCTCGATTCCGTGTGCTGATCCGCTGCGCCGGGTGGCGGATGGTTTCCTGGACGGGCTGGCCGAGATCTCACGGTTGGACGCGAAAAGTGCCGCCCTGAAAGTCTGGCTGGC
>NZ_LMSG01000005.1 GCF_001428335.1 Arthrobacter sp. Soil762 | reverse complement strand
GAACTGGGACCCCTCGCACTTCATGTGGCAGGGCATCGACCCCGTCTCCTTCATCTGGGACTTCAAGGACCGGATCTACCACGTGGACTGCAAGGACACCAAGCTCCGCCCCACCGGCCGGAACACCGTCATGGGTTCCCACCTGCCGTGGGGCGACCCGCGCAGGGGCTGGGACTTCGTCTCCGCCGGCCGCGGCGACGTCCCCTGGGAATCATCCTTCCGCGCCCTGACCGCGATCGGCTACACCGGACCCATCTCCGTCGAATGGGAAGACGCCGGCATGGACCGCCTCCACGGCGCCCCCGAAGCCCTCGCAGCGCTCAAGAAGTTCGACTTCCAGCGGTCGAACACTTCCTTCGACGCCGCCTTCAAGGCCAAGAACTAAGAACCAAACGCCCCCCACGACCCAGCTCCTATGCGGTACGGCGGGGCCCTCAGAAGATTTCGTACCCTGGAATAGCTGCCCCAGCCGGCGCCCCATCAAGCAACTGAAAGGAGCAGCCCATGTCGAAGGAAACGTCAGTGATTACTATCAGCGTCGAGGACCGCGCTTCTAGAGACCGGCAATTGGAGCAGGCCGTTTCACTGCTCCGCAGAGAAGCAACTGACTGCGGGATTCTCGTAACCAGGGTCGAATTTACAACATTTACTGTCGCCATCAGCCCCGGTGTCGCTTTTGGCCTTACCCAGGAAGCTGATTTGCTGTGAGGAGCAGCAGGGTGTTTTCCCAAGACCCGACGAAACTATGCGAGCCGGATGTCGTGGATTTGCCGAAAGAATCTCACGCCAAACAGCAAGAAGGCCTCCCGTACCTAATCGAGGGGCAACAACAGGAGGAGGTCGAGAAGCACCCCCTGTTGACTTGGACAGGTCTCGGCCCTGAGGACGTCGTGTCATTTCAAGAGGCAAGGACTGGGCAATGGGTTGTTGGATCGGTGGAGTCAAAAACACGCGATGGACTCATTATTTGGATAAGGGACGACCTGAACGACAGGAAGGCTTTCCACTTCCACGACTGCGAGTCGGTGCAGCTACTGAGATAACTGGGGGCTTTGCCTCACTTGCTCGATACCGTAACTGCTCTCCAGCCCGCCGCATGCACGTTGACCGTGTTAGCAGGGCTCTCGCTGCCCCGAATGGCTACAGATTTTCGAAGTGAGGTTCTGGGCGACATAGGGGTCCCTATCGGCACTGCGGACTCCTCGGTTCAAGCAGGGCCCCCACCCATCCTGCCTGCTTTGGCCCCGCTGTTGTCAGCAACGGGCAGTTTAATCTCCTACTGCAGCCCTTGCGCTACGCGCTCCTTCAAACTCCCGTCAGAGTGAACTACACCCCAACCTGACGTCCATCCCACTCGGACGGGTGTCAGAATAGGATCTAAAATAGCGTTTCCGGACATGCCTTTTGGAAAGTCATAGGTTTCATCCTGACAGCTTCGGCAGGGGTGACTACGGCGGCAGGTCAAGGAATCCGGTATGCGAGGGTTACCACGCTGGACCAGACTGAACAGCGCAAGCCGGCGGCCAAGCCTTGGATTAGATTTTCAGCGACAAGGCTTCCGGCATCTGTACCCTCAGGCCTCAATTGGCCGAACTGCTGCGCTCCGCTCGTGACGCAGACATCGTCGCGTTGGGCGAACTTCGTGTTTGGCAGGCGGAACCAGGAAATGCCTGGGGCTTCCCTGATCAGCCTCAGGATCGTGCAATATCCACATAGCCTGCCCGCCCATTGACCCCGGCGCCCACAGGGGATGCAATGGAAGGAGCAACCCGGAATCCTGGGCCGGGCCTGACGCGGGGAGGTGCCGCAGTGCCGGCATTTGCAGAATCCGTCCTGTTTGGAGCGCTGCAGCTGAGTTTCTGGGGTGCAGTGCTGGTGTGCGCGGTGGCTGCCACCGTCCTGGCTGTCCGCCGGCATTCGCCGCCGGACCAAGCCGTCCGCGCCCCGGACCCCGTGTTCTGGGATGTGTTTATGGGCTCTGCCGTGGCACTTCCGGCGATCCTTATTCCCACACTCGCGT
Source organism: Arthrobacter sp. Soil762 (assembly GCF_001428335.1). Taxonomy (GTDB): domain Bacteria; phylum Actinomycetota; class Actinomycetes; order Actinomycetales; family Micrococcaceae; genus Arthrobacter. Next base: position 82,993 of record NZ_LMSG01000005.1, on the reverse strand, counting down.
CACCCTGGTTTGGTGTGGTCCTCGCCGCGCTGGGCGCAGGGGCGGGCGTGGCCGCCTACCGGGGCAGCCCCCAGATCCTGGCGTGGCAGGAACGCCGCCGGCAGCTGCGGCTGGACCGGCCCGTTCACACTGCGGCGCAGGCTGAACATGACGCACTCCTGGCCCGGTGGAGCCGCTACGAACTGGACCCTGCAAGCTGCATCGACTACCCCGCTATGACGGACGTCCGGCTGCCCGAGACGTCGGCGGTGATCCGCGCCATGAGGGAGGCAGAGCAGCTGCGGGCGGTGCCGCACCAAGGGTACGCTCCCGCCGTCGTCCGCTTTGGCGTTGCCCTCGCCGCGGCGGAACGTGCTGCCGGGATCCCCGCCGGAATCACCGCCGGCGGACGTTAACTGCTGTGTCGCCGCCACTGGAGTCCTGCGGCGGGGCGCCGTAGCATCCGAGGATGGAACCCACAGAAGCGGAAATCCGTGACCAGTTCGGCAGGCGCCTGGAGGATAAGGGCGCCTGGAGGCAGGCCATCACCCTGGAAGCTGCCGGGGAACTGACCGCGCGGTGGCTGGAGGGCCATAGCGAATACCAGGCCGCCACCTTTACGGTCCGCTACGACGACGAAACAGAACCGATCGCCACAGAGCTTGCCGCCCTCAACAGGAACGGGCTGTTCACCAAGGAGTCCCAGCCCGGCCTGCGGACCGACAACTCCGCCCAGCGGCAGTACGTGACCGGCTTCTGCAGTGCAGAGGCGGCCGTGGAACTCCTGGCCCTCTCCACGCGGACCGAGCTGGTGACTGTTGCGCATGCCCCGGGCGAGGCCAGCAGCGCCGCCATCCCCGTAACGCTCGACGGCGGCGAGGTAGTTACCGTCCTCGGCTCCAGCGAGACTCCGGCGCAGGAAGATCAGATCCAGGACTGGGCAGAGGAAACCAACGAAACGCTGGCCCTCCTGCTCGCCGACTCCTGGTATGTGGAAATCCTCGACCCCGTCTGGGGCCGCGATGACATGATGCTGCCCGCTGTCCTCGCCGCGCTGACAGTGGTGCCGTAGCCTACGGTATTTAGCAGTCGCGGTTTCCGGCGTGAGCGCAGGGCTCGGCCGCGCGGAACTTCCAACAGCTAAATAGAAGAGCGCACTGTGGGCGGCGTTGTTTCCGGAATCCTGATCGTCTCCGTCGTCATTGCCGTGGGCTATTTCGCTGCCCGTCTGCGGATCCCGGGGCCGGAAGTCCAGGGCGCGCTGACCCGAACCGCCTACTACGTCACCAACCCGGCGCTGCTGTTCACTGTGGTTGCCGGCAGCGACATCCGCGCCGCCCTGGGAACCGATGCCCCGCTCGCGCTGCTCTCCGCAGCGATAGCGGGGCTCCTCTATTGGCTGGCGAGCTTCCTGTTCTTCCGACGCCCGGCGGCGGAAACCGCCGTCGGCGCCATGGCCAGCAGCTACGCAAACGCAAACAACATCGGAATCCCGGTGTCCCTGTACGCCGTGGGAACAGCGCAGCACGTGGCGCCGGTGCTCCTGGTGATAGCGCCGTTCTACCAGACGGTCCTGGGGTTGGTCTCCGGTTCCAAAATCTCGTGGAAGAAGATGCTGCTGCTGCAGCCGTTCGGCAATCCCATGATCATCGCGTCCGCAGCCAGTCGAGCCCGTGCTGAGCCCACACGTCCCGGCAGGCGGCCAGTGCGTCCTCGATAGGGATGGGGTTGCGTTGTGTCGATGGCTCGCCGACCCGTGTTCCTTTCCCCAGTACAACTGTGGTGCCGGGGAACTGGTTACCGTGGAGTTCGGCTCGTGCGAAGCAAAGTATCGAAGCTTTTTGTCCGTGGCGGGCAGCTGCATCACTGCCGCTCCGCCGGTTGCCACCAGGGCGACGGCGACACCGGAAAGCAGAATCCGCTTGCCTTTGGTGTTCTGGAAGTGCCGGTTTTCCGGGGTTCCGTCCTGCGCGACGTTGGCCAGGAGTGCCTCGATGGCTGCGCTGCGTTCCGCGCTGAAGCACTGTGAACGCGAAACGGGCCATTACTTATCAGCGGTGAGCAGGCTGGGTGGGTAGTTCAGCCCATCGCGCAACGCCTGGGCGTGCGCGATGGGCTGAATCCGGGAGGCCATCTACCGCTGCAGAACGCGTCCAGCCGGTCCCCCACAGCGACGAATCAAGTCACTCTCAGTGAGGGATTGCTGGGTCGTTACTAGTCCCGGCCCCGTTACCTACACAGCGGCGTCGACGAGCTTCTTCTCGCTTGAACGAGCGCTGCGCTTACCATTGGCAGCCGGTGCGGCGCCGGCTCGTTGTTCTACGGACTCGGCGGCAATGTAGAGACCCTCACGGTTCAGGTTTCGCGAGTAGGAGGAATCCAGGTACAGAGTCGGGAATGAGTCCACCGAGTTCATCTCGGTGGCCTTGGCCAGAAGTGCCGGATACAGATGTGGCTTCACCGGACCTGCCCCGCCGCCGAAGACATACGCGACCTCTGTGGTCGCACCAACGACAGCCAGAACGCGGCCGAACCGCTCGGCAACTTCCTTGGCAAAGAACCGCATCTCTTCATCGACGAACTGAGCGACCTTGTCGTAGAAGTTACGCTTCAACGGCGACGCTCCGGCCTGCAAGTACTCGGCCAACTGCTTGCGGGAAGTGAAGCCATGCGAGAAGCCCTGGTCCTCCATCGCCTTCAGCGCGTCATTAAGAACGGAACCGTAACCTCGGTTGTGCGTGGTCGAGGCGTCGGCGTTGAACTCTCCAGCGGTGAAAACAGGAAAATTGACTGTCCCTTCACCGACATCGATGCCGACAGTGTGCTCGGCTGCAAGCACGTCACCAGATGTGATGCCCACCAGAGACAGGCCTCTGCTTCGGACATCGGCGAGCATAGCGTCCATCAACGGCTCACCCTTGGCAGTGATCGCATACTGAGCCGACGCACCCTCGGGGATCACCTGTACATCCACGAATTCAAGCTTCACGGTGACCGGGGTCTCGAAGTTATGCACGGTAACCGTATGCGTGCCGCTCATGAACTCTGCTGCGTAGCTAGTGCGGTGTGAGATGTACTCGTTGATCGGCAGCGCAAGTGCTACCCGAGCCTCCACACTTAAGGTTTCGATAGCCGGCGGCAGTCCACCGTGCTCACGCACGTAGTCACGCAGGGCCTTGGCAGCGAAAGCACCCATGACCAGAACCTTGCTCAGCTCCTGCTGGGCCTTGCTGCGACGGCCGACCACGTCGAACTCATCAAAGGCACCTTGGGCGCTCAGGGCACGCAGGCCGAAGAGCCTGCGGTGATGATTGCTGACCAGAGGGGAGATGAAGCTGACGTCCAGCTCGTTATAGAAGTTGCCTTCCATCTTCGCTGGGGCTTCACCGTCAGGGATCGGCAGAGCGTTCGGGCGCGTGATCGTTGCCACGCCGCTAGGTAGGTCGATCTCGTCGACGTTGGTGGTACCTGAGGCACCGGCGCCGCGGATGAGGCCCTTGACGTAGCCGTTGCCAACGTCGATGCCACCGGTGAGATTGATCGAAATGGTCATGAATGTGATCCCGTCGTGAAAGTGTTTGGTGTGTTACTGAGGTGCCATACAAGAGAAGTGCTGGGAGTTGTTACGGGAGTTAGCGCAGCGTCGCGAAGATGTCGTTGACTTCAAGCTGTCCGCCAGAAGGCTGCTCCGGTTCAGGAGTGGTCGAGGAGGACGTGTGGATGTCGTCCTGTCTTGGTGCAGGTTTCTGAACCAGTGTCGGGGCTTCCAGGACGATACCCAGGATCTCGGGTCCGGTGTTTGTCTCCTGGTTGCGATCCAGATCCGTTGACGCAGCAGGTGTCGCCACCTGCTGAACCCACGCAACCGGAGCCGCAGCCGTTTCTGCATTCCGCTCTCTCTCCGTTGATTCCTCTTCAGGACCAACAGGACGCCCGCGCGTGGGAAGCTGAGCAACTGGTCGGTTGATGACATCGACGTAGCCAAGGCGCTCGATGCTCTCACGGATCAGCATCCGAACAGACAGTGATGGGTTGTCCTGCAAATTCATCCACATCAGCACGGCCTCATCGGCTGCGGGGACGCTCAGGCGGAAACGGTGGGGCTGTGGCTTCATAGTTACAGCAGAAGTTTTTGCGGTTTTCACAGCAGCGGCCTTCTCCTTTGGTGCTGCCGCCTTGCTCTGAAGGTTGGCCATGAACCCTCCTCTCTCTGATTAATAGAAGTGTGGTGTTCTCGTTTACGAGCAAATGTGGACTCAAGCCCACGATCAACCCGGAAGTGGTCACAGATGGCAACATATTGACCACGTATGGTTAGTTCCCAGACCCTTCGCTCGCGTAGCTCTCAACCCACATATGACCCGTCTCGGGTCAGTTCTGGTCAGGAACAACCCAACCTTAGCCCGAGATTTATCGGAAACTTTGGAGCAACGCACGCACCACTACAACTAACCCTTGCGCCTAGGTGCAGCGTTTCTTTTTGTTGGTATCTGCCCGTACAACTAATGTTGTCCACATGAGCGCAGAACGAAAAGCCAGCCGCCACGCCCAAGAATTCCGTTGGCACCAGGCCAACCTCCAGTTACCCGAGACCGAAGCTGCTCTTCGTGACCTCAGGACACTCAGCGAGGCGGTTGAGCAGCTCCTCATCGAAGCTGTCATTCGAGCCAACGACGAAGGAATGAGCTCGGCAAGCATCGCTGAGGCGCTCGGATTCACCAAGCATGTCGCGTCGGAGCGACCCTCCCCCGAAATCCTGAGCCCTTCACCAGCACGACCTTCTGGTCGCCGTGGCATTCATTTTGCGCCAATGACCTAATTGAGAAATGAGCCCCATCCGGGTCATCCGGGTGGGGCTTATTTTTTCAGCCAGTCGGGGACCATCGCGCGGAAAACTGGCGCTAACGCCTTTCAGTGCGAATCGCAGCGATAAATGGCGGCGTTTTAGCAGCGATGAATGTCACCCTGGCCGTCCTTGGTGGATCCTCCACCGGGCTGGCGTGCTCATGTCCGACGGGGCGTCGCGGCGGGAGGCGATCGAGTATGCCACGCTGAGCCCCGAGCACGAGGACTGCCTGCGAGTCGCTCGTGCACCGATGGGTTTCCCGCGCCGCGCCCGATCTATACGCTGGAGACCGACTGACGGAAGGCTGGCGCGATGCGGAAGCTGATCTACGGCGTGAACCTGACCCTTGACGGCTACGTCGCCGCGGCCGGCGACGACATTGGCTGGGGCGGGCCGAGCGACGAGCTGTTCCAGTGGTGGGTCGACGAGGAGCGGGCGATCAGCCTGATGCTGTATGGGCGCAAGCTGTGGGAGACAATGAGCTCCCACTGGCCGACTGGCGACCAGTAGACAGGCGCTACCCCGGCGCAGATCGAGTTCGCGCGGAACTGGCGGGACACGCCGAAGGTGGTGTTCTCCTCGACGGTCGACAAGGTCGACTGGAACACCCGCCTGGTCAAAGGCGACGCGGTCGCGGAGATCACCCGGCTCAAGGCCGAGGACGGCGGCCCGATGAGGGTCGGCGGCGCCACGCTCGCCGGGGCGGCCATGCGGGCCGGGCTGATCGACGAGTATGCGATCGATAGCCATCCGGTCCTGGTGGGCGGCGGCACGCCGTTCTTCACCGCGCTGGACGGCTGGGTGAACCTGAACCTGGTGGAGACGCGGACGTTTCCCGGCGGCGTGGTCCTAACCAGGTACGAGACGAGGCGCTGAGCGCGATTCCACGGCGCGGTCGGGGAAGTACATCCACCACCAGCGGCCCCACGTCGGTGGCCAGCAGATGACCACATTCGCCGGGAGCTACGACTCCGCCGGGAAAACCATCCATCCGGTCACGACCTACGCCAGGAGCGGCCTGGGCAGCACTGAACAGGACTGCGCAGTTTCCTGCCGGTCAGCGGAAGATTTCAGTGGAAAGTCAGAGGATCGGCTATGCAAGTGTCAGGACTTGGACCAGAACGACAAATGCCAGCTCGACCGTGAGGCCCTGGATAGGGCTTTCAGCGACACGGCATCAAGCAAGGACATTGCCGGACCACACTCTTGCCGCGCTGAGACGCTTTACGCCAGACGCAGACGCTGAGGTGGTCCACAGCATGGATCGGTTCGACCGAAATCTGGACGGAACGGGAGCACGACCATGGAACGGCAACGGGAGCGTTTCGCCCTGTTCCGGCAGCGGGACAGCCGGAAAGAGCGGCTCCACCAACAACACTTGTAATACAAGTTTGATACTTGTACTCTAAGTAGCAGGGCAACGCAAGCCCGACAGCCTGCTTTCGAGGAGCCCCATGAGTACCGTCGATGTCATCCGGCACGTAAAACTTTCCACCGCGCGGCTGCCGCTGGCCGTCCCCATCAGCGACGCCAAGGTCTTCACGGGGCGGCAGACGCCCATGACCGAAGTGGTGTTCCTGTTCGCGGAGATCACCACGGAGCTCGGCCACACTGGCCTAGGCTTCAGCTACTCCAAGCGCGCCGGCGGCCCCGCCCAGTACGCGCACGCCAAGGAGGTCGCCGAGGGCATCATCGGCGAGGACCCCAACGACATCGGCAAGATCTACACCAAGCTGCTCTGGGCCGGCGCCTCCGTGGGCCGCTCGGGTGTGGCCACCCAGGCCCTGGCCGCCATCGACATCGCACTCTACGACCTCAAGGCCAAGCGCGCCGGCCTCTCCCTGGCCAAGTTCCTGGGGTCTTACCGGGACTCCGTCCAGACATACAACACCTCCGGCGGCTTCCTCAATGCCTCCCTCGAAGAAGTCAAGGCCCGGGCCACCGTCCTCCTGGAGGAGGGCCTCGGCGGCATCAAGATCAAAGTGGGCCTCCCGGACAGCAAAGAGGACCTGCGCCGCGTCGCAGGCATCCGCGAACACATCGGCTGGGACGTCCCGCTGATGGTGGACGCCAACCAGCAGTGGGACCGCGCCACCGCTCTGCGCATGGGCCGCCAGTTGGAGCAGTACAACCTCATCTGGATCGAAGAGCCGCTGGATGCCTACGACTTTGAGGGCCATGCGCACCTGGCCAACGTCCTGGACACCCCCATAGCCACCGGCGAGATGCTGGCTTCCGTGGCCGAGCACAAGGGCCTCATCAACGCCAACGGCTGCGACATCATCCAGCCGGACGCACCCCGCGTCGGCGGTATCACGCAGTTCCTGCGCCTCGCCGCCCTGGCGGACGAACGCGGGCTTGGCTTGGCGCCGCACTTTGCCATGGAGATCCACCTTCACCTCGCCGCGGCGTACCCGCGGGAACCGTGGGTGGAGCACTTCGACTGGCTTGACCCGCTGTTCAACGAGCGCCTGGAAACCAAAAACGGCCGCATGCTGGTCCCGGACCGTCCCGGCCTGGGCGTGACCCTCAGTGACCAGGCCCGCGCCTGGACCACCGAGTCCGTGGAATTCGGCGCGTAACCTTGAACGCATGAGCCGGAACCTGACCGCGGACCTCGCCGCCGACCTTCGCACCCGCATCGTCGACGGCGTCATCCAGCCCGGCGACAAGCTTCCCAGCGAAAACACGCTGATGGTCGACTTCGGCGTCAGCCGCACTGTGGTGCGCTCGGCACTGACGCGCCTCCAGGCCGAAGGGCTGGTGGAAACCGAACGCGGGCGGGGAAGCTTCGCGCTGACCCCGCCCGACGAGGGCCCCCAGCCAGTCCCAGGCAGCCGACGCGTCGCCAGCACTGAAGACCGCCTCCACCTGCTGGAATTCCGGCTGGGCGTCGAGACCGAAGCTGCGGCCCTGGCCGCCCGCAACCACTCAGACCGCCAGTTAAGGGCGGTCAGTGCTGCCCTGGAACAGTTCGCCGCCAGCGCCGACCATCCCGGCCACGCCATGAAGGCCGACTTCGAGTTCCACCGGGCCATCGCGGCCGCCTCCGGCAACCCTTTCTACTCGGACTGCCTGGCCGCCCTGGGCCAGACGATGATCGCGATGCCGCGCACCCGGCTGCTCACCGGCGTCGAACATTACGCACGGGACCACTTTGACCAGGTGGTGCACGAGCACCGGTCCATCGCTGCCGCCATCGCCGACGGCGATGAGACCGCCGCCTCGGCCGCCATGCGCTGCCACCTCGCAAATTCCCGACGGCGGTTCAAGGCTTCGATACGCCCGCCCGCTTAGGCGCCGCCCGCACTCAGCGCTCCTCGCGGCCGCGGGCCAGCACCTGCCCCTTGAAGAACCCGGGCCGCAGCCGGGACATCACCAGCATGATGACCACGCCCAGCAGGATCACGCCCATGCCCAGGATGAACACCATCCCCAGCCCGCCCACCGATGATCCGGAGCCGTACTCGGGGTCCATGGAATCGGCGGCGGTCTTGAAGAACATCACCAGCAGGATGACTCCGCCCAGCAGCGGCGCCAGGAACTTAAAGAAGAAGGCGCGGCCATTGCTGAACGCCTGAGCCCGGAAGAACCAGACGCATGCCAGGGCTGTGATGCCGTAGTAGAAGCAGATCATCATGCCCAGCGCCGTGATGGTGTCCCAGAGCGCGTTCTCCGAGGTGGTCCGGGTGATGACGCAGAAGGCTGCGGCGGCAACGCCCGCGGCGATCGTGGCGTAGCTCGGGGACTTGAAGCGGGGGCTGACCTTGCCGAAGCGGCCCGGGAGTGCCTTGTAGTTACCCATCGACAGCATGGTCCGCGCCGGCGACACAAACGTGGACTGCAGCGAGGCGGCCGAACTGCTCAGGATGGCGAGGGACATCAGGATGGCGAACGGTCCCATGACCGGCCCGGAGAGGACGGCGAAGATGCTCGACTGGTTGTCCGGATTCCCGGCGCCCAGGCCGGTTTCGCCCACGCCCGCAAAGGAGAGGGTGGCCAACGCAACGGTCATGTAGATCGCGACGATCACCACCACGGTGACGGTTGCCGCCCGCCCCGGAGTCTTCTCCGGATTTTTGGTTTCCTCGTTCATGGTCAGGGTGACGTCCCAGCCCCAGTAAATGAAGATGGAGAGGGAAACCCCGGCAGCAAATGCTGAGAAGGATCCGACCGCGAACGGGTTGAACCAGTCCGGCGAGATGGCAGTCGCATCAAACGCCGAGCCGTTGGCCACGTGACTGAAGGCAGCAACGGCAAACCAGCCAAGCACCAGCAGTTGGAACGCCACCAATACATACTGCACGCCCTTGGTGGCCTCCATGCCCCGATAGGAAATCCAGCAAGCCAGGGCGATGAACACCAAGGTGGTGGCGATGTTCAGCTGAAGGTTCTTGCTCAGCCCGCCCAGTTCCGGGTTCCCGAACAGCTGGGCCAGCATGAGGTAGAAAAAGTCCACGGCGACCGCCGCCAGGTTGGACAGCACAATAATGGTGGCCGCAATCAGCCCCCAGCCACCCATCCAGCCGATCCACGGACCAAAGGCGCGCGATGCCCACGTAAACGAGGTGCCGGCGTCGGGCATGGCATTGTTCAGTTCGCGGTAGCCGAACGCCACCAGGATCATGGGGATAAAGCCCACTAGGAAGATCGCCAGCCATTGCCCGGGGCGCTGGGTGGCTGTGTTGTCACTTCTTTGGGACTCGTGGCCTTGCCTCTCTTGGTTCATTCGACGCTGAATGGTTGGAGCTGGTGCGCTCAGCCGACGGCGGCCGCCGCCTCGTTTGCCGCACGGGAAGCGCCTGCCGCGTCCACGATGCGCGCCGCCGTGCGCTGGCCCATGCGGACGGCTCCGTCAACGTGCTGGTAGCCCTCAGCGGCGAGGTCTGAGGAGCACCAGTAGATCGGGCCCACGGGGGCGTGCTGGTCCTTGCCGTAACGGTGCAGGCCGCCCAGATCGTAGCTGGCGGCGTACGCGCCCCGGGTCCATTCCTCGGAGCCCCAGTCGGATTCGTAGTAGACCTCGGGCTCCAGGGCCTTGTCCCCCAGGAAGCCGGCAATGGACTCCAGCACCACGCGCTTCCGTTCCTCGGCACTCAACTCGAAGACGGCGTCGGCCTTTTCATCCGAAATGAAGCCCACCAGGGTGCCCCGGGAATCGCCGTGGTTGGTGTTGTCGTAGACCTCCTGGACCAGCGAACCGGCACCGAAGCCGGTACCGGAGAGTCCGTCTTCACGCCAGAACGGCGTGCTGTAGACGGCGTGGACCTTGATCACCAGGCCCAGCGACTGGTGCTGGTGCATCTGGTGCTGCCGCCGCGGAAGGGGCGGGTCAAACGAGACGCGCGAGTAGAGGTTCGGCGGCACGGCCATAATCACAAACCGCGCATTCACGGTGGCACGCTCCGAGACAACACTGACGCGGTGCCCGCCTTCCCCGGCATCGTCCCAGTGGACGGTGCGCACCGGACTGTTAAGTACGACGTCGGCACCCAGTTCCGCTGCCTGCAGCAGGGACACCTGCTGCATCCCGCCGATGACCCGCTTGTCCAGGATGAAGTCCTCGTCGGTGAGGTGGCTGAAGGACCCGGCGGAGGCTGCCATGAGGACCGCCTGCAGTGCCGAGAAGGCGTGTGCGGGCTTGGTGAGCATGCCGCCGGCGATGAACAGGCCAATGTTGTTGCAGGCCTCCTCGTCGTTGGAGTTCCGGCGCAGCCAGTGGTGGAAGGAGATGGTGTCCAGTTCACGGGCCTTGGGATGGGCCCACGGCTCTGTGGCGCCGATTTCCGCGGCGAGGCCGTCCAGAATGCCGATCAGCTTGTCCATTTCCGCCCCGATGGCTGCGCTCACCGGGAAGGAATCACCGGTGTAGCGCGTCTTCTTACCGTCGGCGCCGACGTAGACGGATTCGCCCTCACGGTAGCGGGAGTATGTCTTCAGGCCGAGCTCGTCCAGGAGCTCCAGCAGTACGGTCTGGTCCGGGGAGACCCACTGGCCGCCGACTTCCAGCATGGCCCCGTCAATGGTGTCGGTCCAGGTTCGGCCGCCCACACGGTCCCGTGCTTCCAGCACTGCCACGCTGAGGCCAGCCTTCCTCAGCTCGCGGGCAGCGGTGAGCCCGGAGGGTCCGGCGCCAACGATCACAACGTCACGGTCAAGTTTCAGCATGATGTCCTCTCTATGGCCGGTCGAGTGACACGAACCACTAAATGAATGCCATTCATTTATTAGAACTATAGCTGTTTTGCGGTCCGCAAGGAAGAGCCGGGTGGAATAATGCTGGAGACATCTGCCCGCAGAAAGGCCAGCAATGCCGGCATCACCAGCCGCTTCACGAACTGCCACGGAACGCGAACCCGTGCCGCAAACCGGTGCGGCACGGCGCCGCGCGGGGCGGCCCGCCGCGGCTGTCCTTGACCAGGCGGGCATCACGGCAGCAGCCCTGCGGCTCATCGGCAAAACCGGCTACGACGGGCTCACCATGGCCGCACTCGCCCGCTCACTGAATGTGGCGCCGTCGGCCCTTTATAACCATGTGGAATCCAAGCGGGACGTGCTCCTGCTCGTGGAAGACCACCTGACTGCCCTGGTGGATGTGACCGCCTTCGCGGCGGAACCCTGGGAGTCCGCGGTGCGGAAGTGGGCCTGGAGTTACCGGGACGTCTTCGCGGAGCACACGCCCTTGATTCCCGTCATCGCAGTACTTCCCGTGACTGACGCACCGCAGACCCTCGCCATGTATGAGACGGTCAGCGCCGGATTCCGGGCGGCCGGATTCCCGGAGGAGCGGATCGTGTCCGCCATCGTGGCCCTGGAATCCTTCATCTTCGGATCCGCCTACGACGTCACGGCGCCCGCCGACATTTTCGATTCCGGCAGCATGGCGGAGTCGACGCCGAGCTTTACGGGTGCCGTCCGGAGCCTGGCCGCGCTGGGGCACGAGAAACCTGCAGACGTGGCGTTCAGCCTGGGGCTTGAGGCCCTTATTGCGGGCTTCGGGGCGTTACGCGAGTAGGCGCAGGGCCTCGACCGCCCCAGCGTTAAAAAAGGGAACCCCGGTCCGAAGACCGGGGTTCCCTTGATTGCGTGCGCGAGGGGGGATTTGAACCCCCACGCCCTTTCGGACACTGGCACCTGAAGCCAGCGCGTCTGCCGTTCCGCCACTCGCGCGCAACTTCTTTTCCATGATTTACGGCCGGTTTCCCGGATCCGCAACCTTGTAAAAGCAGCGAGATCAAGCATAACGGACATCGACGGCAAAACACCAATTGAGCCCCGGGAGCGGTCAAATTCCACGCCGGGAGGGGGCGGGCAGGGAACCCCTAGCGAACTTTCCGGGGGCCCGGCCGTTGTGGATTAAGGTCATTCACAGGCCTGCCCAGTAGTATCTGATGTAGTAGTGCCTGCCATTGCCAGGCAGGCCGCTGGGTCCTGAACTGCATTGCTGGCTGAGTTCTGGAACGAAAACTGCCCCGCAGCCGGGGGGAAAGGAGAAGGACCATGGGATTGCTGGACAAGGTCGAGCGCGGCATCGAAAAAGCCGTCCGCGGTGTCTTCTCCACCGGTTCGCGCGCCCAGGTTGAACCTGTGGAAATCGCCAGCCGGCTCCGCCGCGAGGTGGACAACAAAGCCATCACCATCGCCGCCGGCCGCACGCTGGCCCCCAATGTTTTCGACGTCCAACTCAGTGACGACGACTTCAGGAGGGCTCAGGACTGGGGCACGCCGCTGGCCGAAGAACTCTGCGACGTCGTCATCAACCACGTCCGCAGCCAGGGCTACACCCTGCAGGGCTCGGTGCGGATCTCTTTCCGCCGTTCCGAGGAGCTGCGCGCTGGGGACTTCGAAATCGTCTCCTCCACTGAGAAGTCCAAAGCCGGCCCCGGAGTCTCCTCGGCCAGGCCCAACCTGCCGGCAGCCCCCAGCCGCCCACCCTTACGGCTGCAGCCCGTCCTGGACATCGACGGCCAGCGCTACTCCCTCAATGCCCCCTCCATCGTCCTGGGCCGGTCTTCCGAGGCCGACATCCTGATTGACGACACCGGCGTCTCGCGCCGCCACCTCGAGATCCGCACCGCCAGCGGCGTCACCAGCGCTGTGGACCTCGGCTCCACTAACGGCAGCTACGTCAACGGCCATAAACTGGCAGGCAGCACCGAACTGACCGACGGCTCCACCATCACAATGGGACGGACAAAGATCATCTTCCGCCTGCTTCCCGCCAACCCTGGGGGCCGCCCATGAGCGACCTGACCATCACTGCCCTGCGGTTTGGGTTCCTGATCCTGCTCTGGGTCCTCATCTTCAGCATCGTTTCGGCCATGCGCCGGGACCTGATGGTGGGCCGCAAAGCCGCCGCCGGCACCCCCACCGCCCGTCAGGTCCGCAAAAACCCGGAACTGGCCGAGGCTCCGCCGCAGCCGCTCAAGCAGCAGGCCCACCAACTGGTGGTCACCGAAGGCCCGCTCAAGGGAACCACCATCCCCCTGGCCGCCAGCCCCATCCTGTTGGGCCGCGCCCAGGAAGCCACACTGGTACTTGAGGACGACTACGCCTCCGGCCGCCACGCGCGGTTGTTCCCGCAAGGCAGTCGATGGTTCATCGAGGATCTTGGCTCCACCAACGGCACCTACCTGGCCGACCAGCAACTTACCCGGGCTCTGCCCGTTGAGCTTGGTGTACCCGTGAGGATCGGCAAGACGGTCATCGAATTGAGGCCGTAGCCATGGCCGCTGACATTCCCGCCGGCGGGGCCACACCCGTCCAGCGGCCCCTCATCATGCGCTATGCCGCGCGCTCGGATGTGGGACGCATCCGGGCCAAGAATGATGACTCGGCGTACGTCGGCCGCCATTTGGCAGTCGTCGCGGACGGCATGGGTGGCCACGCGGGCGGCGATGTTGCCTCCGCCGCCACCGTGCTGGACATGCTGCACCTGGACCACGGCGACTACGACGGCGACGCCGGCACGGTCCTCGCCGACGAGATCCAGACGGCCAACTCCCTGCTATCCGAGCTGGTGCACATCAACCCCAAGCTCGCCGGCATGGGCACCACCGTCACATCCCTGCTGCTCGCCGAGGGCAAGCTGCACTTCGCGCATATCGGCGACTCCCGGGCGTACCGCCTGCGGGATGGCGAGTTTGAACAGGTCAGCGTGGACCACACGTTCGTCCAGCGGCTGATCGATGAGGGCCGGCTCCGCCCCGAAGAGGCCGAAACCCACCCGCACAAAAACGTCCTTATGCGCGTCCTGGGCGATGTTGACGCCAGCCCCGAGCTGGATCTGGACACCCTGGACGTCAAACCCGGGGAGCGCTGGTTGCTGTGCTCGGACGGGCTCAACTATGTGGCCGGACATGTGGTGGAGCGGACCGTCCGCGAGACAAAAGACCTGCGTGAGTGCGTCGAAACACTGGTTAACCTGACGCTGGAAGCCGGCTCACCGGACAACGTCACCGTGGTCATGGTGGAAATCACCGAGGAAACGTCCGACGACGTCAGTACCGCCGCCGTCGACATCATCCCTTCACAGCTGCTCACCGAAGCCCCCGTCGCGGACGGCGGCGCGGCCAGCGCTTCACCGGACGCCGAGGCGGCCGACGACAAAAAGCCCGCCGCCGACAAAGCCCCCGAAAAGCCAGTTGCCGCGGAACCCCCGCCTTCCACCGACCCCCATCTCGGCGAGCACCTTTCGGCCGAAGTGCTGCGGCAGGAACTCGCATCGCGCCCGCACGAACTGGTCGGTGCTGCGGCCACCGCGGCCGAGTCCGGCTCCATTCCCACCATCGCCGGCCGCACCGTGGCCCGGCGGGCCGCCACCGTTCTGACGCACAAGGCCGACTCACCCGTTGCGGAGGCGGATGACCTCCTGGGACAGCCCAAACCCCGCCGCTGGGTCACCATGTCCATCGCCGCGTCCGTGTTGCTGGTCCTGACATTGGGCCTCTGGCTCGGCTACGCCTGGACCCAGACCCGCTACTACATCGGGGAATACGATTCCCGTGTGGCCATCTACAACGGTGTGTCGCAGCGGCTTGGTCCCCTCCAGCTTTCAACCCTCGAAGCCGTAACAGAGATCCGGATGGATTCCTTGCCCCAGTTCTCCCAGCAGCGCGTCCGGCAGACAGTTCCCGCGCGTGACCTCTACGACGCCCAGCGGATCGTGAAGAACCTTGAAGGCACCGGCACCATTGCTCCGCCGGATGAGTGTCTGACCCCCTCGCCCACCCCGGCCCCAACAACGGCGCCGGCAACACCCACCGCACCTGCCCCGTCGCCGGACCCGTCCGCTCCGGCGGCAGCAGCCCCGGCCGCCTCACCCACCCCCACTACCGTCTGTGAGGGGGGCCAGTGAGCCAGCTCAGCACCATCCCCAAGCCCCGGCGCAACGTGGAACTGTTGCTGCTGATCCTCGCCCTGTCTGTGGGCATCGGCGCCAACATGCTGGTGGGCGTTGACCAGGCGAAGGCGTTCGACTCCGATTTCTGGTTCCAGTCCAGCCTCCTCGCGGTGGCCGCCGTGGTCTTCCATGTGGTCCTGCGGATCCGGGCAAAATATGCCGATCCGGTAATGCTTCCTTTGGTGGTTGCACTCAACGGTCTGGGTCTTGCCATGATCCACCGCCTTGACGCCCCCGGGGAGGACACCGGCAACAACCAGCTGCGTTGGACCCTGATCGCCATGGCCGTGGCCATCGGCGTGATCTGGTTTCTCAAGGACCACCGGGTGCTGCGCCGCTTCACCTACATCTCGCTGGCTGTGAGCGCGCTCCTGCTGATTCTTCCGCTGGTGCCCGGCATCTCGGCCGGCGAAATCCTGGGCGCCCGGGTCTGGATCCGGGTGGGTCCCATGACATTCCAGCCGGGTGAGATCGCCAAGATCACCCTGGCTATATTCTTCGCCGGTTATCTTTCCTCCAACCGCGACCTCATTCTGCTGGCCGGCCGCAAGATCGGCCCGCTGCAGTTCCCCCGGTTCAAGGACATGGGGCCCATGATCACCGCCTGGCTGGTGAGCATCGGCGTGTTGATCTTCCAGCGCGACCTCGGGTCTTCCGTGCTGTTCTTCGGCCTGTTCATCGTGATGATTTACGTGGCCACCAGCCGTATCAGCTGGGTAGTGATCGGCTTGGGCCTCATCCTGGGTGGCGGCTTCGTGGCAGCCCAGGTGTTTTCCCATGTCGAAGTCCGCATCTACGGCTGGCTGAACGCCTTCAGCCCAGACGTGTACGAGACCGGCAGCCGGCAAGTCATCGAGGGACTCTTCGGCATGGCCAACGGCGGCCTGGTGGGTACCGGCCTGGGCCAGGGCCGGCCGGACCTGGTCCCCTTCGCCAACAGCGACATGATCATCGCGTCCCTCGGCGAGGAGCTGGGCCTGATCGGACTGTTCGCCGTGGTGCTGATGTACGTCCTGCTGTTCACACGAGGGTTCCGGGCGGCGCTGGGCACCCGGGATGCCTTTGGGAAACTGCTGGCCTGCGGACTTTCCTTCGCCATCGCCCTTCAGTGCTTCGTGGTGATCGGCGGAGTCACACGGCTGATCCCGCTGACCGGTTTGACCACGCCGTTCCTCGCCGCCGGCGGTTCGTCGCTGCTGGCCAACTGGATAATCGTGGGCCTGCTCCTGCTGATCTCCCATACGGCGCGGGGACCAGTGGACACCACACCACTTCCTCCCGGCGGCGCTGCGGAACCTGCAGGAATTGATACTCCCACCGAGGCGGTGAAACAAGCGTGAACCAAGCAATCCGTAATTCCTGGGTGGCAGCGATCGCCATGTTTGCCCTGATCTTCGGCGCCATCAGCTTCGTCCAGGTGGTGGGTGCCGATGACCTCAAGGGCAACCCCCTGAACCAGCGCGCCATTCTGCAGAATTACTGCAACGACCGCGGCGCCATCATCGTGGGCGGGGACCCCGTGGCCGAATCGGTGGAAGGCACCTCCGAGGTCTGCCAGTTCCAGCGGACCTACGCGCAGCCGGCACTGTACGCAGGCCTCACGGGCTACTTCTCGCGGAACTACGGTGCCACTGGCCTGGAAGTTGCGATGAACGATCAGCTGGCCGGCAGCTCAGACCAGCAGTTCTTCGACCGGATCGGCCAGCTCTTCCTGGGCAACCAGCCGAAAGGCGCCTCGGCGGAACTCACCATCGATCCCGCCATCCAGAAGCTCGCCTACGACCTCATCCCGGACGGCCAGCGGGGATCCATTGTGGTCACCAACCCCAAGACCGGCGCCATCCTGGCCATGGTGTCCAAGCCGTCCTATGACCCCAACCTGATCGCCACCCAGGACCCCAACGCCGAAACCACCAACATCAATGAGCTGGTCAAGATACCCGGCATCAACCTGAACCAGAATGTCAGCGGACCAACGGGCGAGCTGCTCGCTCCGGGATCAGTCTTCAAGCTGGTGGATACCGCGGCGGCCCTCGCCTCCGGGAAGTACAACAAGGACAGCGTGCTCCCCAACCCGGCCGAGATGCCGTTCCCGGGGATCCAGTACAAACTTCCGAACTACGCCGGAGGCAACTGCTACACCCAGGACAAGGCCAGCTTTGCCTTCGCCCTGCAGCAATCCTGCAATACGCCGTTCGCCAGCATTGCCCTCGACCTAGGCCGCGACGCCATCGCCGAGCAGGCTGCAAAATTCGGCTTCGGCGAGGATCTGGGCGACCAGCTCAAGCTCGCCTACGCCAGGGGCAGCGGATTCCCCGATGACCTGGACGGGCCAGGCCTGGCCCAGTCCGCCATCGGCCAGAAGGATGTGCGCGCCACTCCGCTGCAAATCGCCTTGATGACCTCGGCAATCGCCAACAACGGCGTCCAGATGAGCCCCAGCCTGGTCAAGACCGTGCGGTCCCCGGACCTCAGGGTCATTGACGAGCCCCAGCCTGAAGCGCTCCGGACGTCCACCACCCCGGAAATTGCCCGGCAGATCACCGAATGGATGACCAGTGCGGTGAGCCAGGGCATAGCCCGCGGGGCGGCCGTCCCCGGTGTCCAAGTGGCCGGCAAGACCGGAACCGCTGAACTGGGCAACGGCCTGAACAACTCATGGTTCACCGGGTTTGCCCCGGCGAACAACCCGGAGGTGAGTGTCACCATCGTCATGGAAGGCGTAGACATCACCACCGGCGCACAGCTAACCAGTCCGAACGCGAAGAAGATTTTTGAGGCGGTGTTGAATAAGTGAGGCCTACAACGGGAATCACCCTCGGCGGCAGATTCCAGCTGACCACGCGGATTGCGATCGGCGGGATGGGAGAGGTCTGGAAGGCCAAGGACCAGGTCCTGGGCCGCATTGTCGCTATTAAGGTGCTCAAGGAGGAGTACACCGGGGACCCCGGTTTCCTTCAGAGGTTCCGTGCCGAGGCACGCCACACCGCCCTGTTGAACCACGTGGGCATCGCCAATGTCTTTGACTACGGCGAGGAGGAGGGCTCCGCCTACCTGGTCATGGAGCTCGTTCCGGGCCAGCCGCTGAGCAGCATCATCGAGCACGAGCAGGTACTGTCCCCGGACCGGACGCTGTCCATGATGGCGCAGACCGCCCGCGCCCTTTCCGTCGCCCACGCCCAGGGGCTGGTCCACCGCGACATCAAGCCGGGCAACCTGCTGATCACACCCGACGGCCGGGTCAAGGTCACGGACTTCGGCATCGCCCGCCTGGCCGACCAGGTCCCGCTGACACAGACAGGCCAGGTAATGGGCACCGCCCAGTATCTCGCCCCCGAGCAGGCCACCGGCCAGACCGCTACCGGCGCCTCGGACATCTACTCACTCGGCGTGATCGGCTACGAGTGCCTCACCGGGCACCGGCCGTTCTCCGGCGAATCCCAGATCGCCATTGCCCTGGCGCAGGTCAACGACGCCCCGCCGCCGCTTCCGGAGACCCTGCCCAAACCGGTCCGCGCGCTGCTGATGTCCATGCTGTCCAAGGATCCCAAGAACCGCCCGGCCAACGCCATCAAGCTGTCCGAGGCCGCCGAGGCCATCCGCAACGGCGATATTGACGCCGCGCACGCAGCGGTTCCCGGCATGTTGCTCTTCGAGGCAACAACCGGCCCCATCACCGCACCGGTGGACATTGCCACGGCACCCACCGGCGTCATCGCCCAGAAGGACAGCAACACAACGTCGACGTCCGCCCTGCCCGTGCTGGGTGCCGCTGCCGGCGGCGCTGCAGTCGGCGCCGCGGCCGCGGGCGCAGCCACCGGAGCCGGGAGCACGCTTTCGCGTGCGGACGCCCTGGCCGCGGAGCGCAGCTGGGTGCAGGAGGAAGAGGAGTACGACGACGAGCCGGCCGATGAGCCCGACCGTCGCGGCCGCAGCCCCTGGACGCGGCCGCTGGTCGCCCTGATCGTGCTGGTCCTGTTCGCGCTTGTGGGGTTCTTCCTGACGCAGCAGGGGATTTTTAACCCGTCCGGCACCGTCACGAACTCTGCGTCCAGCAACCCGCCGTCCACCAGCCCCAGCCCGTCAAAAACCTCGGCGTCCGCTACGCCTACCCCCACCCGGACCACCGACGCGCCCACGCCAACGCCCACCCCCACCACGGTGGACATCATTTCGGCGGCCTACCTCGGGAAGGACTACCGCCAGGTCCAGGGGACGCTGGAAACCATGGGCCTGTCCGTGCGGGTCATCCCACAGCAGAGTACCTCCGCGGCCGGAACAGTATTGCAGGTCAATCCCACGGGCACCGTGCCCAAGGGGGCTGAAGTGACCGTGACCTACGCCGTCCCGGTCCCGGCTACCATGCCGACCACTCCGCCGTCCTCGCCGGCCGCCTCTGCTGAGCCAACGTCCACCCTCCCCAAATGCAACCCCGGCCAGCTGCCTGGATTGCCTCCTACCTGCGCGCCGTAGCCGTCAGGATTGACAGTGAATGACTCGCCCCGCACTCCGCTGCACCGGGAGGATAGCCTCCCGGTGGATAATCAGCGCGTCCTGAGCGGCCGCTACGAACTCGGCGGAATCATCGGCCGCGGAGGGATGGCGGATGTCCACCGCGGACTGGATACCAGGCTGGGCCGGACAGTTGCCGTCAAGCTTCTCCGCCCGGACATGGCCAGGGATCCGCAGTTCCAGGCGCGCTTCAAACGCGAAGCGCAGTCCGTAGCGGCGCTGAACCACCCGTCCATCGTCGCCATTTACGACACGGGCGAACATACGGTTCCGGATGGCTCGGAGGACAGCGTCCGGGTGCCCTACATCGTGATGGAGTTTGTTGAGGGCAGGACCATCCGCGACCTGATCCGGGCCAAGGAAGTCAGCATTGACCAGGCCATCGACTTCTGCCTGGGCGTGCTTTCCGCCCTTGAATACAGCCACAAGGCGGGCATCGTCCACCGGGATATCAAACCCGCCAACGTGATGTACTGCGAAGGCTCCAATTCCGTGAAGGTCATGGACTTCGGGATCGCCCGGGCCATCGCCGATTCATCCGCCACCATGACGCAGACCCAGGCCGTAGTGGGCACTGCCCAGTATCTCTCGCCCGAGCAAGCCCGGGGCGAAACAGTGGATGCGCGCAGCGACCTCTACTCCGCAGCGTGCCTGCTGTACGAAATGCTCACCGCCCGCCCGCCCTTTATTGGTGACAGCCCCGTGTCCGTGGCGTACCAGCACGTCAGGGAAATCCCGGAACCCGCGAGCAGCGTGAACCCGGAGGTCTCGACCGCCCTGGACAGTGTCCTGGCCAAGGCTCTGCAGAAGAACCGGGCGGACCGTTTCCAGGACGCGGCCGCCTTCCGGCGTGCGCTGCGCGCCGCCCGGGCGGGCGTGTCCGTGCCCGCGCTGGCCGCAACCGAAGCCCCCACCGATCCCAACGACCACGTCCCGACGCCGGAACGCCCGCCCGTGACAGAGGTGTTCGGGCTCACCGGAGCCGGCTTCCTGGACGATGACCCCACCGGCCGGCAGCGCAACGCGGACGACACCCGGACTGACGGCGTACCGGTCATGGCGGCCGCCACCCTGGGACAGTCGGATGTCGATGAACTGCCCCTTGGCTTCGCTCCGGAACGTGAGCGGACCGCCCGGCAGAAGTCCCGTCGTCGTACGTGGGTTGCCACCTTGGTGATCTTCACCCTGCTGGTTCTTGGCGGCGGCGGTCTCTGGCTGTACAACGTCGTGAACCAGCCCGCTCCAGCGCCGCCCAAGGTGGCGGTCCCGGCGGTGGCGGCCCTGACGGAGTCGGCGGCCCTGCAGGAACTTTATGGTGCCAACCTGCGGCCGCAGATCAAACGGAACAAGCACGAGACCATACCCAGCGGGACGGCCATCGGCACAGACCCGGTGGCCGGAACCTCGCTTGACCCCAATGCGGAGGTGATCCTGAATATCTCTGAAGGCCCAAGCGCCGTCAAGATTCCGGAGAACCTTCCGGGCCAGACAGAAGCCGCGGCGCGGGACATCCTGCGCCAGGCAGGACTCGTGGGAGCCCCTTCCACCACCACAGCCAACAGCGCCACCGTTCCGGGCGGCAGGGTGATTACCACCAGCCCCGCACCGGGCCAGCTGGTAGGCCCGGGCACCACGGTGGAGATCGTGATTTCCACCGGCAAGGTGTCCATGCCTGAACTGCGTGGCCGCACGCGTGCCGAGGCGGAAACGGCGCTGAAGGAACTGGGCCTGGTCCCCAACGTCCAGGAAGTGGAGAACTCCGAGGTGGAGGCGGGCCGGGTCACGGATCAAAGTGACCCGGTGAACGCCGCCGTCGATCAGGGCAAGACGATCAATATTGTGGTGGCCAAGGAACCGGCCCCGCCGCCCACACCAACGGCCACGCCCACACCCACTAAAAAGGGCTAAGCCTCCACCCGCTCCCTAAAGCAACGCGGGGTCACTTCGCGCCCATCCCGAAGGGGAACATGGGCGCGAAGTGACCCCGCGTTGTTCGTGTGTGCCGGTCAGTGCTGGATAAGCGGGCTCAGCGTGGCGGCACGGGCGGCGGCTCCCGCCATTCCCAGGGACTCGAGCCAGTTGCCCAGCATCTGGTAGCCGCCTTCGGTCAGGACCGACTCCGGGTGGAACTGCACCCCGCACAGCGGTGCAGTGCGGTGCTGCAGGCCCATCACGACGCCGGTGGCGGTCTCGGCGGTGATCTCCAGGACGTCGGGGATGGTGTCCCTTACGGCTGCCAGCGAGTGGTAGCGCGTCGCTGTCACGGGGGAGGGGAGCCCGGCAAAGACGCTGGTGCCGTTGTGTTCCACCAGCGAGGTCTTGCCGTGCATCAGCTCCGGCGCGTGGGTAACTGTGCCGCCATAGGCTTCGGCCAGGGCCTGATGGCCCAGGCACACACCGAACATCGGCTTGTTGTTCGCCCCGCACCACTTGATCAGCTCAATGCACACGCCCGCCTCGGCGGGGTTTCCCGGACCGGGTGAGATGAGGACGCCGTCGCGCGTTTGTGCCATCTCGATGGCCTCAGCGAGGGTCACGTCGTCGTTGCGGACAACGGTGGTCTCGGCGCCGAGTTCCTGGAGGTAGCCCACCAAGGTGTAAACGAAGCTGTCGTAGTTGTCTACGACCAGGATTTTGGTTGTGGTCATGGCTGGCTTGCAGAACCAATCGTTGAGTCGGTGAATGCGGTGAAACCGGACATCCATGGGAACAGGAACTGAACCATCAGGATCAGTGCGCCGGCGACGAGCACCAGCGACGTGAGGATCCGCAGCCAGAGGGGGCCCGGCAGGTGGCGGAAAATCCAGCCGTACATACTCAGTTTCCTCTCACGGCTGCGGCCACCTGGGCGGCGATCTCGGCCGGCGGGCCCGCCGAGGCAGGCTGCCAGCTGTCCAGCAGCGCGTACGCGATGATGCGTTCCTCGGCGCCGAAGCGCGGATTGCAACTGGTCATGGTGAGGAAGCTTTCGGTGGGAGTGACGCCGGGGCGGGTGGGGGCCGGCTCCAGGACATCGGTCCGGGACGGCATCACAATCTGGTTGTTGCGGAAGACATAGATGTAGTAGCCGTCCTTGGTCTGGACGTAGATTTTGTCCCCCGGGACAAGGGTGTGGATATTGTCCAGGACGGCACCGTGGGTCTGCCTGTGGCCGGCCACCGCGAAGTTCCCGACGGCGCCGGGCATGGCGGTGTTGGCGTAATGGCCAAGCCCCAGCGTATCCAGGACATCCCCGGTGGTTCCCTGCACGATGGGTCGCGTGTAGTTGGGGCCAAAGCGGGGGATATACATGATGCCGATGGTGCCGGCATGGACTGGTGCCGCGGCAACGGCCGGGGTGCCGTAATCCACGGGCGCTGCCGATGGATCCGGTTTCGGGCTTGCAGGCATCGCGCCGCCCAGCCCCTGGGCGAACTCCTTGATGACCGCGCTCTGCTTGGCGTCGGATTCGATGTTGGTCCACCACAGCTGCCAGCCCACAAAAAGCAGGAGGATAATGCCGGCTGTGATGAGCAGCTCGCCGAGCACCTGCACTGTGCCACGCAGAATGGAAGCGCGGGCGGGCGCCGCACGGGCGGGCCGCGTAGCGGCGCGCCTCGCCTTCTCCTGCACTACCACGCGTTCTCCTCCGGGGTGGCCGCGTGGGCGTTTGAATGCCCTGAACTACGGCTAGAATTGGCTGCTAGTAAGAATCCAGATTTGACCAAGATCGCGCAGACCGCTGGCAACTTCCTTCTTGCAGGATATCAAGCCCGCGGCGCCGAGCTTGCTCCAGTCCGCCAAGGAGAGCACGTGCCCGAGTCAAAGCCTCGCAAGAAGACTTCCAGCGCCGCGCAGCCCGCTTCCGGGGCGCAGGCGTATAAGCCCAACGCTGTTTGGTTCAAGCCTGTGATGTTCGGCCTGATGATCATCGGGCTCTTCTGGATCATCACGTTCTACATCAGCGAGGGCCGGTTTCCTGTCCAGGCGTGGGAGTCGTGGAACATCGTGGCCGGCTTCGGCATTGCCATCATCGGCTTCCTGATGACCACGCGCTGGCGTTCCTGACCTGACCGCAGGACCCGCGTGACTCCCGCTGCCGCCGCCCAGCCCCTAAACGAGGGTGTGGACGGAACTGTCCTGGGCGACGACGGCCTCGCCCGTCCGCCGTGGGCCGCCGTGGATCCGCTGTTGCGCGAGTACTACGACTCCGAATGGGGCCTGCCCGTCCGGGACGAACAAGGCCTGTACGAGCGCATCTGCCTTGAGGGCTTCCAGGCAGGTCTCTCGTGGGCAACGATCCTCCGGAAGCGCCCCGCCTTCCGTCAGGCTTTCCTCGCCTTCCAGCCGGACGCTGTTGCCGCTTTTACGGAAGCGGATGTTGAGCGTCTGCTCCAGGATCCCGGCATCGTCCGCAACCGGCTCAAGATCCGTGCCGCCATTTCCAATGCCCGGGCCACCATCGCGCTGCGCGAGCGGGAAGGCCTGGTTGACTTCGTGTGGCAGTTCCAGCCCCGGGCCACTCCGCAGCCGGTCACGCACGCGGAGATCCCCACGCAGTCACCGGAATCGGTGGCGCTGTCCAAGGCGCTGCGGACGCAGGGATTCTCGTTCGTTGGCCCCACCACCATGTTCGCGCTGATGGAAGCCATCGGCATGGTGGACACCCATCTTCTGGACAGCCACCGGCGCGGATCCTCAGGCGTCTGGACCGGCTGACCTGCCGCTCCGCGGGGAACTAACCGGACGCTCCGCCAAGGCCTGTTGTCCACAGCTGTTGGGAAAGTTATCCACAATGTGCATAACTTTCCCGGCGCCGGAAGCGACTGCCGCCCGTTCAGGCCATGGCGCACGGGACCGAATCCAAAGCGCTCGGACGGACAGTTATTAACAGTGTGGATTGGCTGTGGATAATTCACACTCTGCCCGGAACGGAGTGGCCCGGTCAGCGATCCCGGCGGACCGGATGGTGGCTGGTGATGGACACCCGGTTAAAGGCATTCATAGTAATCACCAGCCAGCTGACCGCCGAAAATTCATCGGCGCTGAGGTGCTGACGCGCATATCCTTCCTCAAGCTCGGTTGTCCGGTGGTCCGGCAGTTCGGTGATGCATTCTGCCAGGGCAAGGGCAGCCCGCTCCTTGTCCGTGAACAAGGCTGTCTCCCGCCACGCCGGCAGGACAGCAAGCCGCTGCTGGCTCTCCCCGGCCTCCATGGCGTCCCGTACATGCATGTCGAGGCAATAGGCACAGCCGTTGATCTGGGAGATCCGCACGTTGAGCAGCTCTATGGTCTTGCGGTCAATCCCGGCCGCGTCGGCGGCTTCGCGCACTTTCAGCCCCAGACCGTTGAGAGCGCGCCATACCGCGGGGTGCTGCTTGTCGAGGTAGATGTGCTGGGTTGTTGCGGTGGCGCTCAAGGCGGTCCTCCTGGCTGGAAGCTTGTTGGGTCCGATGCTGCGTAGGAACACCCTCGCACACACCGTGTTATCCACTTACTAACACTGGACTACCCACAAGTTATCCACAGTTGTGGACAACAATCCACAGGACGGCCCGAGCGGACCCCTCAGCTGCCCCAGTCGGGGAAACACCGAAGGTTAACTACATGTCTGTAAGTTGTTAACACTGTGAATAACCCTGTTGATACGGGCAGGCCGGATCCCCTCGTATGGGCCCCCGGCGCGGAAAATGGCCAGGATATCCACAGGTCGGGCTCAAATGGCGTGTTTTTCCACTTAACCACAGGCGCATCCCCAGGTGTTGTCCACAATTGTGGACAACCGGATGATCCAATCCGGCACAATGGCGGACACCCGGGAGCAGGGGCACATCGAAATCCTGAACTACACCCGTGTAAGTTACCAACAGTGTGGATAACCACTGTGGATAACTTCGGCGCCGTCGTCGTGGCCTGACGCGGACCACAGGCTGCTCGCACGCCGGGACCAACGCAGCAAGTGAACGGGCAGCGCGATGCGGAGGCCTCACCAGGCACAGAAAAGACCCCGGTGTCCGTTGGGACACCGGGGTCTAAGTGGTCTGTTGGAGCTGGGCCTGAGGACCCGGACGGTCAACCGGCCGTGACGCGGAGCCAGCTCGCCAGGGCCAGCAGGAGAACCACTCCGGCCAGTCCGGCGGCGTGCAGCAGGCGCTGCCGCGGGCCCCGGGGTGTGTACGCAATGACGGCAGCGCACACGGCTCCTGTGACGAGTCCGCCCAGGTGGGCCTGCCAGGCGATCTGGGGGACCACAAATCCGATCACGCCGTTGATGGCGATCAGGATCCACAGCTGCCGTGTATCCCCGCCGCGGTGTCGCTGTACCAGCAGCATCGCCCCGAAGAGTCCAAAGATCGCCCCCGAGGCGCCCACCACTCCGGCAAGAGGCACGCCGGGCACGTAGCCGGGGGTCAGCAAGAGATAGCCGACAGACCCTCCGATGGCAGAGATGAGATACAACGCCAGGAAGCGGACCCGGCCCAGAAGCGGTTCGAGTGCCTGGCCGAAAATCCACAGCATGTACATGTTCAGCACAATGTGGAGGATGAATCCCTGGGAGTGCAGGAACGCCGCCGTCAGCATCCGCCACGGTTCGAACTCACCGAATTCGGGAGTGGCAAAAACATTCGCGAACGCCAGGTTCTGGTAGATCCACTCACCGGGGACCACCCATTGCAGAACGTACATCACCGCGCACAGGGCGATGATTCCAAACGTCACTATGGGTTTGCCGGTTGCCACGGCGCCGCCGTAGACAGTCTTGACCGCCGGCGTCGTGCGCTTTGTTTCGTTGACGCAGTCAACACACTGGAATCCGACGGCGGCCGCCCGCTGGCAGTCCGGGCACGCTGGGCGGCCGCAGCGCTGGCAGCGCACATAGGAGGGCCGGTCCGGGTGCCTGGGGCACACCGGAACCTGCGCGGACGGCTCAGCCGCCGGAATTCCGTAGCTCATGTGATGGGTTAGAGCTGCTCGATGTCGATGCTGTTGATGGTGACGTCCTCAACCGGGCGGTCGCCCATTCCGGTGCGGACGCCCTCGATGGCGTCGACAACCTTCTTGGAGTCCTCGTCAGCAACCTCGCCGAAGATGCTGTGCTTGCCCTGCAGCCAGTCGGTGGGGATGGTGGTGATGAAGAACTGCGAACCGTTGGTGCCCTTGCCCGCCTGGATACCGGCGTTGGCCATGGCCAGTTTGTAGGGGGCGTTGAAGCTGAGCTCGGGGTGGATTTCGTCGTCGAACTTGTAGCCCGGTCCGCCCACGCCGCGGCCCAGCGGATCGCCGGCCTGGATCATGAAGTCCTTGATGATGCGGTGGAAGATGGTGCCGTCGTACAACGGCGTGCCCGTCTTGTCCTCGCCGGTCTCGGGGTGGGTCCAGGCCTGCTCACCGGTGGCCAGGCCAACGAAGTTCCTGACCGTCTTCGGCGCATGGTTGCCGAAGAGATTAACGACGATGTCGCCGAGGCTGGTGTGGATGGTTGCTTTTGCAGTTGCGATTGCAGTCATACGGCCCATTCTTCCACGGCAGGTCAACGCGGACGGGGCTGGACCGGCAGTTCCGCGCTGGGTGAAATCAGCCGTAAATCCGCTGGAAGAATAGCCCGTGCAGGTCAAGGCACGTAGGCTAACAACAGAACCGTCACATTAATCGGGAGGTAGTTGTGAAGAAATCGGATCGTATTGCCCGTGACCTTGAACAGTCAGTCAACAGCGCAGTTGAGAACGCCAAGGACTGGGCATCCCCCCGCGTGGAAGCAGCAGTGGATTGGGCAGTTCCCCGCTTGCAGCATGGCCTGGACACCGCATCTCCCAAGATCCAGGAAGGGCTCAAGACCGCGGCCCACAACCTTGCCGACGGCGTTGCAACAGTGACGCCGCGCATCCAGGAGGGGCTCGCCCAGCTCGCCCCGAAGATCCACGACGCCGTTGAGGTCGCCACGCCGCGCCTGTACGAAGCCCTGGACAAGGCCACTCCCGTGATCCAGAACGCACGGGACCGCGTGGTGGTGGAATACCTGCCGCGCCTTTCAGACCAGATCGGCCACGCGTCCGACGCCGTGCACCGCACCTTGGAAAGTGCGCCGTCCCACGTGGACGCCGTCGCGCAGCGGCTTGCCGATTCCGGCGTAGTGCATTCCCTCCAGGAACAAGCACAGACGGCTGGCACGCAGCTCAAGGCCGCCGCGCACGAGGCCGGTAAGGCTGTGGGAGTCCAGATCGTCCAGCCGCAGAAGCCCAAGAAGCGCGGCTGGCTGGTGTTCGGCATCATTGCCGCGGCCGTCGCCGCCGGAGTCGCCGCCTGGAAGGCTTCCAAGCCGGTAGAAGACCCGTGGAAGACCCCTTCCCCTGTCACGCCAACTCCGGCGCCGGTTCCCGCCACCACCGTGAACGACGCCAAGGACACGGCCGAGGACGCCGCCAGCAAGGCTGCAGCCGCCACGGTTTCGGCCGCTGACGCCGTGGCCGGCCAGGCACAGGATGTTGCCGGGGACGCGAAGGACACCGTGGACGACGCGGCCGAGAAGGTCAAGCACGTCGCCGACGAATCGGCAGACGCAGCAGCCAAGGCGTCCACCGATGCCAAGACCGCGATCAAGAACATTGCGGCCAACATGAACGGTTCCGCGGACAAGAGCAGCAACTAGCACTTCCGGCGCCCTCGCGCCGCCCACTGAAGGGGCTCCGCCTTGTGCGGGGCCCCTTCAGTGTTTTCCCAGTGTTTGTCCGGGCTGGACCCACTCGCAGGCGGGACGAACCCTGATCGGTGCTAAATTTGAACTGATGTTAGCCGATAAATCCTCTGGGGATGCCTTGAACGACGCAGCACAGCTGCCGCGCGTGTCCATTGTCATCCCGGCTTACAACGAGGAAAGTGTCATCCGGCAGTGTCTCATCGCTGCGGTGTACCAGTCGGTGCCGGCCCACGAAATCATCGTGGTGGACAACCTCTCCACTGACCGCACCGCCGCCATCGTGGCGCAGATGCAGCTGGAGTATCCGGAAAGTCCCATCATCCTGCTCAACCAGGACCGGGACCAGGGCCTGATTCCCACCCGAAATTTTGGCCTCAACCATGCCACCGGCGACGTCCTGGGTCGCATTGACGCCGATTCTGTTGTCGAGCCGGACTGGGTGGAGCAGGTCCAGAAGGCCTTTTTTGATCCGTCAGTCCATGCAGCCACCGGACCGGTGGTCTACTACGACATGCCGATGCGGCGGTTCGGGCTCAAGGCAGACGACAAGATGCGCCAGCTGATGCTCAAGCTCGCCAAGCACCAGTACCACTTCCTGTTCGGCTCCAACATGGCCCTGCGGGCTACGGCATGGGAAACCATCCGGGACGAAACCTGCCGGGACGAGAAGGACGAGATGCACGAGGACATCGACCTCTCCCTGCACCTCGCCGACCACGAACTCAAGGTCCAGTACTGGCCCCAGATGGTATCCGGGATGTCCGCCCGCCGGCTCGAGGATTCACCGCGGGACTACCGGTACTACGTGACGCGCTTCGACCGCACGTACAAGGCGCACAACGTCAAGAAAATGGCCCTCAAGGCACCCATGGTGGTGTTCTTCTCGGTCTACTTCCCGGCGAAGCTCCTGCGGGCCATCCACACGGTCAACACCGCCCAGTCTGTCCGCCGCGGCGGGCAATAGGCCCGCTTTACGGCCCTTGCCCGGCCTCAGTCCGTTCCGAGTTCAGCCAGACGGTCCGACGGCGGTTCATCCCCACGCGCGGCGGAACCTTCGCGCCGTTTCCTGAGGCCTGACCGCTGTCCCAGAACCACGACGGCGAGGCCCACGAGGATGAGCCCCAGCCCGCCGTAGGTGCCTGCGGGCAGGGTCTCGTGCAGGAAGACCGCGGCCAGAACGGCTGCGCCGGGGATCTCCAGCAGGATGATCATCGACACCAGCAGCGGGCTCATGGTGGCCAGCAGGTGATTGAAGGCTGTGTGGCCCACCAGTTGGGCACACACGGTGATGGCCAGGATCCCCACCCAGCCAACGGCGTCGAACCCCACCAGCGGCTGGCCGCTGAAAAGCGCCAGCACCGCCACAAAGGCCGCGCACATCCCGTAGCAGAGCGTGGTGTACGTTCCCGTGGTCATGGTCTGCCGGGCCCTGCCGCCGGCGAGCGTGTAGAGGCCAGCCAGAGCCCCGCCGGCGACGGCCAGCAGGTCGCCCAGGAGCGCGTCCGGCGAGGATCCCATGTCGAAGCCGGTGATGGTGACAACACCGCCAAAGGCGATCCCCAGCCCTGCCAGCACCTGCCAGCGGTGCCTGGTGCCGCGGAAGAGCTGGAAGACGGCAATCCAGGCCGACTGCAGGCAGACCAGGGCGGTGGCGGCAGCAACGGAGGTCAGCTGGAGGGACGTGATGAAGCAGGCAAAGTGCAGGGCCAGGGCGACGGCGGCGAGCAGCGACCAGCGGAACTCGGGGCCGGTGATCCGGCCGAACTGCCGGGGTTCGCGGACCACGGTGGGAGTGGCCATGACGGCGGCCCCGATGGCGTTGCGCCAGAAGGCGATGGCGAGGGCACTGACGGTGGTGGCACCGAGGGTCGCGGCGATCAACGGCCCGGACGACGCCACGCCCAGGACGCCCACGGCGGCAAGAAGAAAGTTCACCGTTCAACCCTACTGTTCTGCTTTTAACGAAAAAGTCCCGGACAGCGTTGCGGCTGTCCGGGACTTCCTTATGGTGGAGGCACGGGGACTCGAACCCCGAACCCCCTGCTTGCAAAGCAGGTGCGCTACCAATTGCGCCATGCCCCCATAAGAAGCAACCCGTCAATCATACCCTAGAACCGTGGAGCCTTTTGCAAGCTCCCGGTCCGGGAATCCGGCCTATTCGACCTTGTCGGTCGACTGGCTCCAGACTGTTTTCCGGGCCTCGGATTCCTGTGCTTTCCTGTAGAGCAGGACGCCTGCGATCGCAGCTGCAAGTACCAGCAACTTCTTCACATGCTCCCCGTTCCGGTCCTGCCTGCCGTGAAGCAAACCGAACCTTCCTTCGAACCTGCACAGGTTCCGTGGGCGTACCAGGACTTGAACCTGGGACCTCTTCGTTATCAGCGAAGCGCTCTAACCGCCTGAGCTATACGCCCCGATGCCTCATCGGGCCGAGACATGACTTTACAGCACATCCCGGCCCGATCTCAAATCGAGGCATTTCGCCGGAGAAATTCCGGTGAAATTATGGGTTTTCAGTCGTCCGTGAGGGTAACGCCGATGCCGCCAACAAGCGTTGCGGAGATGTTGTAAAGCACCGCTGAGAGCATGGACAGCGCCGTCAGCAGGACAACGTTGACCACGGCGATGATCGTGGCAAAGGAAGCCACCTGGCCCAGGGATGCGACCTTCTTCAGTTCGAACCCGCCGCCTTCGGAGCCTGCCAGGGTGCCCAGGAGGCTGTCCACCTGGTCAAAGATTCCGGTGAGGTCCAGGACAGTCCAGAGGACGATGGCGGCCACGACGGTGACGATTCCCAGCGCCACCGACAGGAGGAATGCCATCTTCAGGACAGACCAGGGATCCACCTTGCTGACCAGCAGCCGTGCACGCCTGACCTTGGCCTTGGGTGCAGGCTTGACCAGGCCGGGCTGGCCCTGCGGAGACCGGCCCTGCACTGGGCGCTGGCTGGCCTGTGCTGCTGCCTGCCTGCCCTGTCCGGCACGCTGGTCGGCCTGGCCTGCCGAAACCCGGTCCTGCGCAGGGCGCTGGCCGGGAACGGCCGGCCGCTGCCCCGGCGCGCCGGTAGGGGCAGGTGGGCGCTGCTGCGGACGGACGGGAGCGTTCACCCGGGGTGCGGCCGCGGGCGGCGGCGTTCCGCCGGGGACATTGCTGCTCGGCTTGGGATATGAGTCGGGATTACTCACTCGTTACCTCCGGTGTAGTCTTCGTTCGGCTCAGCGTCGCCGGAGGCGTCCTCTGACTCAACAGCCGGTGATGTTTCTGCCGTTGTTGCTGACCCTGCGGATCCCTCGGGGGACCCGGCCTCTTCAGCCAACGTTACGTCATCGTCCACGGATTCTTCGCCCTCGAGGCCGCGTTCGCTGTTCCTGGCGACCTCAATGATCCGGTCATTCTTGTCCGGCTTCGCGAAGATAACGCCCATGGTGTCGCGGCCCTTGGCAGGTACGCCGGCCACCGAGGAACGGACAACCTTGCCGCCTTCCATGACCACCAGGACCTCGTCCTCTTCCTGGACAATCAGGGCGCCCACGAGGTGGCCCCGTTCCTCCTGGTACTTGCCCACCTTGATGCCGAGGCCGCCACGGCCCTGCAGGCGGTATTCCTCCACCGCGGTGCGTTTTGCGTACCCGCCCTCGGTGACCACAAAGACAAAAGAACCGTCAGTAACGACGTCCGCCGCCAGCAGTTCATCGTCCTCGCGGAACTTCATGCCCGTAACACCGGACGTGGCCCGGCCCATGGGACGCAGGGCATCGTCGGTGGCGGTGAAGCGGATGGACTGGCCCATGCGGGACACCAGCATAAGGTCATCCGTTTCGGAGACCAGCTGGGCGGAAACCAGCTCGTCCTCGTCACGCAGGTTGATCGCGATGACGCCGGCGGAACGGTTGGTGTCGTAGTCCTCCAGCCGGGTCTTCTTGACCAGGCCACGCTTGGTGGCCAGCACCAGGTAAGGAGCCTGCTGGTAGTCCCT
This sequence comes from Arthrobacter sp. Soil762, assembly GCF_001428335.1. GTDB lineage: Bacteria > Actinomycetota > Actinomycetes > Actinomycetales > Micrococcaceae > Arthrobacter. The sequence continues at coordinate 50,604 of NZ_LMSG01000005.1, read as the reverse complement.
GATGTCCAGTACCTGGGCGATGTGTTCGTCCGGCTGGAAGGCCATCAGGTTGGCAACGTGCTGGCCCTTGGCATCACGGCCGGCCTCCACCAGTTCATACGCCTTCGCCCGGTAGACCCGGCCGAGGTTGGTGAAGAACAGCAGCCAGTGGTGGGTGGTGGTCACGAAGAAGTGCTCCACCACGTCATCGCCGCGGAGCTGGGCGCCCTTGATGCCCTTGCCGCCGCGCTGCTGCGACCGGTAGTTGTCGCTGCGGGTGCGCTTGACGTAGCCGCCGCGGGTGATGGTGACAACCATCTCTTCTTCGGGGATCAGGTCCTCCATGGACATGTCGCCGTCGAAGCCCATCAGGATCTTGGTGCGGCGGTCATCACCGTGCTTGGCCACGATTTCGCCCAACTCGGTGCTGATGATTTCGCGCTGGCGTTCCTCGGAGGCAAGGATCGAGTTGTACTCGGCGATCAGGGCCTCGAGTTCGGAATGGCGGTCCTGGATCTTCTGGCGTTCCAGGGCTGCCAGGCGGCGCAGCTGCATGTCCAGGATGGCCCGGGCCTGCAGTTCGTCGATGTCCAGCAGCTGCATCAGTCCGTCGCGTGCGGCTTCGGTGGTGTTGGAGGCACGGATGAGCGCGATGACTTCGTCCAGCGCGTCCAGTGCTTTCAGGAGGGCACGCAGGATGTGCGCCTCTTCTTCGGCCTTGCGCAGGCGGTAGCGGGTACGGCGCGCTATGACGTCCAGCTGGTGCGTTACCCAGTGGCGGATAAAGGCGTCCAGGCTCAGCGTGCGCGGAACCCCGTCCACGATGGCCAGCATGTTGGCGGAGAAGTTGCTCTGCAGGTCGGTGTGCTTGTAGAGGTTGTTCAGCACTACCTTGGCCACGGCGTCGCGCTTGAGCACAATGACCAGCCGCTGGCCGGTGCGGCCGGAGGTCTCGTCGCGGAGGTCCGCAATGCCGGAGATCTTCCCGTCCTTGACCAGTTCGGCGATCTTGATGGCCAGGTTGTCCGGGTTGGCCTGGTAGGGCAGTTCGGTGACAACCAGGCACGTGCGGCCCTGGAGTTCCTCGACGTTGACCACGGCGCGCATGGTGACGGAGCCGCGGCCCGTCCGGTACGCGTCCTCAATGCCCCTGTGGCCAAGAATCGTTGCCCCGGTGGGGAAATCGGGTCCCTTGATACGGAGCAGCAGCTCTTCGAGCAGTTCCTCGCGGCTGGCCGTCGGATTGGCCAGGTACCACTGGACGCCGTCAGCTACTTCGCGGAGGTTGTGCGGCGGAATGTTGGTGGCCATGCCCACGGCAATGCCGGACGAACCGTTGACCAGCAGGTTGGGGAAACGCGCCGGCAGGATGGTGGGTTCCTGGTTCTTGCCGTCGTAGTTGTCCTGGAAGTCGACGGTTTCCTCGTCGATGTCCCGGACCATCTCCATGGCCAGCTGGGACATTTTCGTTTCGGTGTACCGCGGGGCTGCGGCACCGTCATTGCCCGGCGAACCGAAGTTGCCCTGGCCCAGGGCCAGCGGATAGCGCATGGTCCAATCCTGGATCAGGCGGACCAGCGCATCGTAGATCGCGGTGTCGCCGTGGGGGTGGTACTGGCCCATGACCTCGCCCACCACACGGGCACACTTATTGAAGGACCGTTCCGGCCGGTAACCGCCGTCGAACATCGCGTACAGCACGCGGCGGTGTACGGGCTTGAGGCCATCGCGTACGTCGGGAAGGGCACGGCCCACAATAACGGCCATGGCGTAGTCCAGGTACGAGCGCTGCATTTCCGTCTGCAGGTCCACCTGCTCCACGCGGTCAACCAGCACGTCGCCTTCAAGAACGGTTTCCGGAAGATCGGCGGATTCCGCCGGGTTCTCGGGTGTCTCGTCACTCATCGTTTATATTTTCCGTTTCAGGTATATGTCGGGTTTGGAATATCTACTCGGTGGAACCGGTCAGATATCCAGGAACCTGACGTCCTTGGCGTTCTGCTGGATGAAGTTTCGGCGGGACTCCACGTCTTCGCCCATCAGTGTGGAGAAGGTCTGGTCCGCTGCCAGGGCATCGTCCATGGTGACCTGCAGGAGGGTCCGGTGGTCCGGGTCCATGGTGGTGTCCCACAGCTCGGTGTAGTCCATCTCGCCCAGGCCCTTGTAGCGCTGGATGCCGTTGTCCTTCGGAATACGGCGGCCGGCCGCCTGCCCGGACAGGAGCTTGGCATCGCGCTGCTTGTCGCTGAAGACGTAGTCGTGCGGCGCGTTGGACCACTTGATCCGGTACAGCGGGGGCTGCGCCAGGTACACGTAGCCGTTTTCGATCAGCGGACGCATGTAGCGGAACAGCAGCGTCATGAGCAGCGTGGTGATGTGCTGGCCGTCAACGTCGGCATCGGCCATCAGCACGATCTTGTGGTAGCGGAGCTTGCTGAGGTCGAAGTCCTCGCCGATGCCGGTGCCGAACGCGGTGATCATGGACTGGACCTCGGTGTTGCCCAGGGCCTTGTCCAGCCGGGCCCGTTCCACGTTCAGGATCTTGCCGCGCAGCGGCAGGATGGCCTGGGTTTCAGGGTTGCGGCCGCGCTTGGCGGAACCGCCGGCGGAGTCGCCCTCCACGATGTACACCTCGCAGCGGGCGGGATCCTTCGAGGAACAGTCGGACAGCTTGCCGGGCATCCCGAAGGATTCCAGCGGGCTCTTGCGGCGCGCATTGTCACGGGCCTTCCGGGCGGCCATCCGGGCCTGGGCCGCGGAAATAGCCTTGCGGATGACATCGCGGGCGGGGCCGGGGTTGCGTTCCAGCCAGTCGCCCAGGCCGTCGGTGACAACGCGCTGGACGAAGCCCTTGACCTCGGAGTTGCCGAGCTTGGTCTTGGTCTGGCCCTCAAACTGCGGCTCGGCCAGCTTCACGGAGATGACCGCCGTGAGGCCTTCACGGATATCGTCACCGGTGAGGTTGTCGTCCTTTTCCTTGATGATGCTCTTCTCCCGCGCGTAGCGGTTGATGAGGGAGGTCATCGCGGCGCGGAAGCCCTCTTCGTGGGTGCCGCCTTCGTGGGTGTTGATGGTGTTGGCGTAGGTGTGGACGCTCTCGGAATACGCGTTGGTCCACTGCATCGCCATTTCCAACGCGATGTGCCGTTCCGTGTCCTCGGTTTCGAAGGAAATGACGTCCTCGTGGACAACATCAACCTTTTTGCCCGAGTTCAGGTGCTTCACATAGTCCAGCAGGCCGTCGTCGTACTGGTACACCACGGTGCGGTGCTCAGCGGTGACTTCACCTTCGGTGACCACGACGTCAAGGTTAAGGTCCTCATTGGCGTCCGCGTTCGACGCTGCGGTTCGCTCGTCCGTGAGCGTGATCCGCAGGCCCTTGTTCAGGAAGGCCATCTGCTGGAAGCGGGCGCGGAGCGTCTCGAAATCAAATTCCGTGGATTCGAAGATTCCCGCGTCCGGGTAGAAGGTCTGGGTGGTGCCGGTGGTTGCGCTCTCTTCGCCCTTGACCAGCCCGCCCTGGGGCTTGCCGCCGTCGGCGAAGGACATCCGCCAGACGTTGCCCTGCCGCCGGACTTCAGTGTCCACCCTGCTGGAGAGCGCGTTCACCACGGAGATACCCACACCGTGGAGGCCACCCGAGACTGCGTAACCGCCGCCGCCGAACTTGCCGCCGGCGTGCAGGATGGTCATGACCACTTCCACGGTGGGTTTGTGCTCGGTGGGATGCATGTCCACGGGGATGCCGCGGCCATCATCTACAACTTTGACGCCGCCGTCGGCCTGCAGGACTATTTCGATGTGCGTGCAGTACCCGGCCAGCGCCTCGTCAACAGAGTTGTCCACCACTTCATAGACCAGGTGGTGCAGGCCGCGCGGCCCGGTAGATCCGATGTACATGCCCGGGCGTTTCCGGACGGCTTCGAGGCCCTCAAGTACGGTGATGTCGCTTGCGCCGTATTCCCGGGGTGTCACGGCCGCCGCCGTCGGCGTATCGGGGGTAGGTACGTCCTCCGTTGCGCGTTCCACTGCCTGGGTATCTGTATTGTCGTTAGCCACAGGTGCTGTCGACTCCTCTTTTTCGATGATGGCCGGCGGCGGCCTTCCAGGGGAAAGCATCCGCCAACAGGCACAAGCTGGTGGCGCTGACGGATACGTCGACGTGCAGGACCGAAGTCCGCCTGCGGAGAGCGTGCGGAAAACGGACTCAGTCAACGTTTCACCGGCGCCCAGTTATCTGATGTGATTCTATCGTGAAATGGGCTGCAAACCCGCATTCCGGCGGGCGTCGCGGGACCTTGATGTGCCGATGCGAGGCCATTGACCCCGCCTAGGGCGCCCTCGAGGTCCGGTCTCCGGGTTCCTATACGCCCCAAGGGCGTTAGCCCGCCCTACACGCCGCCGGACGAATATTCAAGAGTCGACGGCGGCGGCTAACCGTAGGTATCGCGCGGCCCGCGGCCGTTGACGGTACGTCCGCCCTTGCGCCAGCTGGGTGCTGACGGGCCGAGCACCTGGATGCTGGTGACCACGCCATCGCCCAGTTCCGTGCGGAACTTCTCCAGCAGGCTGTTGCTCAGCAGCCGCAGCTGCGTGGACCAGGCCGTCGAGTCGCAGCGCACGTGAAGGGTGGTATCGGTGAAACTCTCCGGGGTGCAGTGCGCTGAAATCTCCGGGCCAACCAGCGTGGCCCACTCTGCCATGACCGAACCCACCGCTACCGGAGAGCTCCAGCCACGTTCGGCCACGAGGCGTCCCACCACTTTGCCAAGTCCCAGCGGATCGCGGCCGGTGGAGTGGAACTGGCTGAAACCCCGGGTATCCCGGATCCCGCCCTTTGTCTTGGCGGCACCGGCCTTGGGGGGTGCCTTCCGGCGGATTTCGCCGCGTGCGGCCGCGGCCTCACGCATGCGGTTCAGCGCAGCCTGCGGCGCGTCGATGTTGTCAGGATCCCGGCCAGGCTGCAGCCCGCCCTTTTCATCCTTATTCATCGATTCCTCCCGGGATGACCTTCACCCGCCGGCCGGAGAGTTCCTCCGGGATATCGGCGTCGACGGCGGCGGTCACCAGGACCTGTTCCGCGCCGGAGACTATTGCGGCCAGTTTACGCCGGCGCTGTACATCCAGCTCGGCGAAAACGTCGTCGAGGATGAGGATCGGGGCAGACCCGCCGGTCCTCGCGTCATCGAGCATGACGTAGTAGGAAGCAAGCCGGAGGGAGAGGCACATCGACCAGGTTTCGCCGTGCGAGGCGTACCCCTTGGCGGGCGCTTCGCCGAGGATCAGTTCGAGCTCATCCCGGTGCGGCCCCACCAGGGAAATTCCGCGCTCAAGTTCCTTGCGGCGGGAGGCCGCAAAGGCCTGGACATAGCGGCCGGTGAGGTCCTCCACGGTGAGGTTCCGCAGATCTTCTGCAGCGGCCGACCCGTCCGCCAACGAACCGCCTCCGGTACCCGGTGCCGCGCCGCCGTCGTCGTCCATCAGGCTTTGGAGGGTGGACCGGTAGACGGCGTTGGCGTCCTTGGACCCATCCGTGAGCTGGGCATACGCCTTGGCCAGGTGCGGGCTCAACAGTTCCACCAGTTCCAGCCGTGCATGCAGCAGCTCGGCGCCCGCCCGGGCCATGTGCTGGTCCCATACATCGAGGGTGGCCTCGTGCCCGGCAGTGAATTTTCCGGCCCGGGCGGATTTGAGCAGGGCATTGCGCTGCTTCAGGACCCGGTCATAGTCCGTGCGGGTCGCCGAGTGCCGGGGCATGAGGCTGACCATCAGCTCGTCGAGGAACCGGCGGCGGTTGGACGGATCTCCCTTGACGAGCGCCAGGTCCTCGGGGGCGAAAAGCACCGTCTGGCAGATCCCCAGGAGATCCCTGGCCCGGACCGGATTACTGCGGTTGATCCGCCCCCGGTTGGCGCGGGTGGCGTTGATCTCAAGTTCCAGGACCGTGGTCTGCCCGCCGCGGACCAGGCGGGCCCGGACCAGCGCGCGGTCTGTGCCGAACCGCAGCAGCGGGGCGTCGGAGCTGACCCGGTGCGAGCTGAGCGTGGCCAGGTACCCGATGGCCTCCATGAGGTTGGTTTTGCCGATGCCGTTTGCCCCGACGAGCACCGTGACCCCCGGTTCGAGGGGAAGGTCAACCTGGGCGTAGCTGCGGAAGTCAGTGAGCGAAAGGTGTTCTAGGTACACGCGGTGTTCGACAATTCTCGGAACCCGCGGGTCCCGGGGTGGAGGTTACTTGGCGGGACGGGTGGCATGCCCGCCGAACTGGTGGCGCAGCGCGGAAACCATCTTCATGGCGGGCGAATTCTCCTCGCGGGAGGAGAATCGCGCGAAGAGAGCCGCCGTAATGGCCGGTGCCGGAACAGCGTTGGCGATAGCTTCCTCAACGGTCCAGCGTCCCTCACCCGAGTCTTCGACATAGTCATCGATGGATTCCAGTCCCGGGTCTTCGTCCAGTGCCTTGACCATCAGGTCCAACAGCCAGGACCGGACCACGGTGCCTTTTTGCCAGGCGCGGAACGTACCGGGAAGGTCGTCAACAATGTCCTTGGCGGCCAACAGTTCGTAGCCTTCGGCGTACGCCTGCATCAGGCCGTATTCGATGCCGTTGTGGACCATCTTGGCGTAGTGTCCGGCACCGATTCCGCCGACGTGGACAAAGCTGTCCGCCCGCTCCCCTTCGGGACGGAGCACATCAAAAACCGGCAGGGCCCGCTCAATATCGGCAGCGTCGCCGCCTGCCATGAGCCCGTACCCGTTCTGGAGGCCCCACACTCCGCCGGAAACGCCGCAGTCGGCGAAACGGATGCCCTTCTCAGCCAGAGCGGCACCATGTTTCTGGTCCTCGGTGAAGCGGGAGTTGCCGCCGTCGATCACCAGGTCGCCGGCGTCGAGCTTGTCCCCGAGTTCGGTGATGACGGCATCGGTGATGTCGCCTGACGGAACCATGACCCAGATCAGTCGCGGGGCCGGAACGGCCGCAAGGAGCTCATTCACGGAGGCAACATCGGTGACCTCCGGGTTGCGGTCAAAGCCTGTGACCTCAATGCCGCCCTTGCGCAGGCGTTCGCGCATGTTGAAACCCATCTTGCCAAGGCCGATCAGTCCAATATGCACGTGGGTCTCTTTCTGCGCGGGGTGTCGGTTGTCGTTTTGGGGCCCAGAATGACACCCGACTGTCTGGGCCCACGCCGCCAGGGTTCCCTGGCCGAGCTTGCGAGGCGAGGGTGGCGGTGGGGACTAGTTGGGAAGGCGGACGGGCATGACCAGGTAACGGTAGTCGTCCTGGTCCTCACCGTCGGCGTCTGCCTGGGCCGTGATCATCGCGGGTTTCGGCGCGGTGGTGAAGGAGAACCTGACGTACTTCGTTTCGATGACGCTCAGGCCCTCCACCAGGTAGTGCGGGTTGAAGGCGACGGTGATGTCGTCACCAGAGAGCTGGGCTTCGAGTTCTTCGGAGGCCTGGGCATCTTCGCCGGTGCCGGCGTCCAGGTGCAGCAGTCCTTCGGTGAAGGCGAGGCGTACCGGAGTGTTGCGTTCGGCCACCAGCGACACCCGGCGGACGGCTTCCACAAGTTCCTGCGTCTGCACCGTTGCGTGGATGGGGGTGGAATCCGGGAACAGCGAGCGGATCTTGGGGTAATCGCCATCCACGAGCAGCGACGTGGTGGTGCGGCCGCCGCTTTCGAAACCGATCAGGCGGCTGTCATCGTCAGCAAGGGCGAGGTTGATGTCGCCGCTGTTGCCAAGGGTCTTGGCCACTTCATTCAGGGTTTTTGCCTTGACCAGCGCACTGGTGGAAATTCCCGGGGTAGTGGGCTTCCACGGCACTTCGCGCATGGCCAGACGGTAGCGGTCGGTAGCCAGAAGCGTGATGAGATCGTCCTCGATCTCCATCCGGACGCCGGTGAGGATGGGGAGCGTGTCATCCTTGCTGGCCGCAATGATCACCTGGGACACAGCCTGGGCAAAAGCGTCACCCGGCACGGTGCCGCTGATGGCGGGCAACGCGGGCAGCGGCGGGTATTCGGCCTCGGGCATGGTGGCCAGGTGGAAGCTGCTGCGTCGGCAGGTCAGCGTCACTTTGTTGCCGTCGGTCTCCACTAGCACCGGTGCGGAAGGGAGGCTGCGGCAGATGTCCGCGAGGAGGCGTCCGGAAACGAGGATGGTTCCCTCAGCGGTGATGTCCGCGGGGATTTCCAGCCGGGCTGAGGTCTCGTAGTCAAAGCTCGAGAGGCTGACCGTGCCGGCTTCAGCCTTCAGGAGCAGGCCCGACAGCACTGGAACCGGCGGCCGCGGAGACAACGACCGGGCTGTCCAGGTGACGGCTTCTGCCAGGACGTCCCGTTCGACTCTGAACTTCACGGAAGGGTGCCGCCTTTCATTGCTGCTGCCTTGTCTGAACCGGAAACTCCCACAGGGAGCCCAAAAGTAGGGGCGCCCCAACAACGGAACCTGCATGGTTCATCGAGTGCTGAACCACAAAGAAACCCGAGGATGGGAGCGCTGCTGACAGCTTAGCCGCAAGACTGCTGATTAACCCATCCCCGGTCAGGACGCCTGGGGTCCGGAGGCCCTTGGGCCTGGGCCGGTTCGGGGTGCGGATCGAGATTGTTATTTGAGGGAAATCAATTTCTTGGGATTAGTAGTGTTAATAACTGCTGTGGATACTGTGGATAACTCGATTCGGCCGCAGGATCCAGCGGTTAAGCCCTGTTCATGGATTGTGGGTGACGCAGGTTTTAAACAGGCTGTGGATGGGGATAACAACTTTTGGGTTTTCGCTGATCCACAGGCGGCTTAAGGGTTTTAAGCCCATTAAGCCCGGTTGTCCCCTTAAGTATCCACAGGGTTATCCACATGCGCCTGTTAATAAGGTATAGAGGCGACGGCTCAGGAGTTGCGCTGCTGCTGCTTGATCCTGTTGGTGAGTTCGGTGACCTGGTTGTAGATCACACGACGCTCAGCCATCAGCTCACGGATTTTGCGGTCTGCGTGGATCACCGTGGTGTGGTCGCGGCCGCCGAGTTCCTGGCCGATCTTCGGCAGGGACATGTCCGTGAGCTCGCGGCAGAGGTACATGGCGATCTGCCGGGCGGTCACCAGCGTGCGGGTCCGGGACTTGCTGCAGAGTTCCTCCATGGTGAGCTTGAAGTACTCCGCCGTCTGGATCAGGATCTGACTCGAGGTGATTTCCTGGGCGCCGTCGTCCGTGATGAGGTCCTTCAGGACCATCTCAGCCAACGCAACATCGACCGGCTGGCGGTTCAGGCTGGCAAATGCCGTCACCCGGATCAGTGCGCCTTCGAGTTCGCGGATATTGCTGGAGATCTTGGAAGCAATGTATTCCAGGGCATCGTCCGGGGCGGAGAGGCCTTCGCTGAGGGCCTTCTTCCGCAGGATGGCGATGCGGGTCTCTAGCTCGGGCGGCTGGATGTCGGTGAGGAGGCCCCACTCGAAGCGGGACTTCATCCGGTCCTCGAAACCTGCCAGCTGCTTGGGCGGCAGATCCGAGGTGATGACCACCTGTTTGTTGTTGTTGTGTAGGGAGTTGAACGTGTGGAAGAACTCCTCCAGCGTCCGGTCCTTGCCGGCCAGGAACTGGATGTCATCGATCAGCAGCACGTCCACGTTGCGATACGTGGTCTTGAAGCTGGCGCCTTCGTCATCGCGGATGGAGTTGATGAAGTCGTTGGTGAACTCTTCGGAGTTCACGTACCGGACCCGGATTCCGCTGTACAGGCGGCGGGCATAGTGGCCGATCGCGTGCAGGAGGTGGGTCTTGCCCAGCCCGGAATCACCGTAGATGAACAGCGGGTTGTAGGCCTTAGCGGGCGCTTCGGCCACGGCCACGGCAGCTGCATGGGCAAAGCGGTTGGACGAACCGATCACAAAGGTATCGAAGACGTACTTGGGGTTCAGCCGGCCGAACTCGTGGGAAGTGCTCGGCAGCATCGGCTGCGGCTTCTGTTCGATCAGCTGGTCCGGCGAGTAGGAAGGTTCGACGACGGGTTCCGGCTCGGTGTGGAGCGGCACCAGATCGGTGTCCACGTCGATCGCGCAGCGGATGTCCTCGGAGAAAACGTTATGCAGGGCGTCATCCAGGGCGTCCTTGACCTGGGTCTGAAGGACTTCGCGGGTCAGTTCGTTGGGTACGGCCACCAGGAGGGTGGATCCGATCAGGCCCTGGGCCTGGGCCAGGATGACAAAGCCCCGCTGCCGTGGAGATACGCGGTCGTCCTGCTCGAGCAGGCTCACAACCCGACGCCAGGAACTTCCGACAGTATTGGCGTGGTTGGCTTCGTCTACTGTCATCAATCAGTTCCTCAAAACTTGCGTGCCTGCATTACGTGCAGCCCCAAGTCCCGAACCAGGATGCTGGTTCAGCTTCATCCACAGGGTTATGCACAGTCCGTGGATAATCGGCTACTGAGCCACTCTAGGGGAACAAAAGGCCAGAAGATAGCTGGGAAGTAGCTTGTGGATAATTACACCGTTGTGGTTCGAAAACGGGCCTTGTGAGCCACTTCATCCACAGGCTGTGGGGCCAGGTTAACCACAGCCGGGGACAGGGATGCAGGGGTACCCCGGTTTGACTCTGGCAGGCATTTTGCCCTAACGTTGTGAAGTCCTTTGTGTACGCTTTTTGGCCCCTTCTGAATCTCTCTGACGCACCGCGTTGGAGCAGCCGGGGGAAGCGTGCATATACAAAACTTAGCGTCGGCCAGTTCTTCCCCTTTTACTGATCGGGTGGGCGCACCTTTGATCCACTGGAGTAACTAACGTGAGCAAGCGGACTTTTCAGCCGAATAACCGCCGTCGAGCCAAGAAGCACGGCTTCCGCCTTCGTATGCGTACCCGTGCCGGCCGTGCCATCCTGGCAGCCCGTCGTGGCAAGGGCCGCACCGAACTGTCGGCCTAGATAACTGACTCGTCGGTTTAACTTTTCTTTGCGAGTTTAAGGTGCTGGCCACCCGTAACCGTTTGAGGACTGCAACCGATTTTTCAACAACTGTACGTTCCGGTGTCCGCAATGGACGCCGGAACGTAGTGTTATATGCGGCAGCTATTGCTGCCGACGAACCCAGCCGGATCGGGTTCATCGTTTCCAAAGGTGTCGGGAACGCTGTGGTCAGGAACCTCGTTAAGAGGAGACTGAGAGAAGCCGGTGCTGCCTCGCTGCGCGAGTACGGTACCGGGTTCGCCATAGTGGTCCGGGCGCTGCCTGCGTCCGCTGCCGCCAGCTGGGATCAACTGCTGGCGGACTACAACGCCGCACTGGAATCAACCATGAGCCGGTTGGGCAGCCGCCTTCCGCGGGCTGCTGTAAACGGTTCAACCGGCACAACACAGGAAGGGACACAGCGTGCGTAAGGTAACTGCCGCCGTCGTCCACTACCTTCATCCTGTTGCTGCCGCCGTGGGCACCTTCCTCTGGAACCTGCCCAGAAACATTCTTATTCTGCTGCTGATGGCCTACCGCAAGGTGGTTTCTCCCTTGTATGGCCAGGTCTGCCGTTTTTTTCCTTCCTGCTCGGCGTACGCCCTTGAGGCGATCACTGTCCATGGGGCAGTGAAGGGCAGCTGGCTTGCGGCCCGCCGCCTGGTGCGCTGCCATCCGTGGAATGCCGGCGGTGTGGACCATGTCCCCGCCGGCCACCGCCACTGGCCCGAAAACCGGACCCCCACAATTGTTGTGCTGAATAACCCGGACAAGTACCTGGCTGCTCAGACTGATGGAGAAGGCCGCCTTGCGGCCTGACGAATAGGGATATCGTATGGACTTCTTTGAAACAATCATGTTTCCGTTCAAGTGGCTTGTGTCCATCATCATGGTGGGCTTTCATGAGGGCCTGAGCTCCATCGGCCTGCCGGAGGCCTCCGGCTGGACGTGGACGCTGTCCATCATCGGCCTGGTGCTGGTGATCCGGGCCGCGCTGATCCCGGTGTTCGTCAAGCAGATCAAGGCGCAGCGCGGCATGCAGCTCCTGCAGCCGGATCTGAAGAAGCTGCAGGACAAGTACAAGGGCAAGACCGACCAGCTCTCCCGCCAGGCCATGGCGCAGGAACAGATGGCCATGTACAAGAAGCACGGAACCAACCCGTTCTCTGCCTGCTTGCCCATGCTGATCCAGATGCCGTTCTTCTTTGCGCTGTTCCAGGTTCTTTCCGGCATCAGTACCGCCCGTGACCAAGGCAAGAGCATCGGCGCGATGAGCCACGAACAGGTGGTGCAGTTCGATGAGTCCACCATCTTCGGAGCGCCGCTGTCGGCAACCCTGCTGCATAACCCCGAAGGCAATGTAGTTGCTGTTTATGTCCTCTCGATCGTGATGATCCTTGCCATGACGGCCTCGCAGTTCATCACGCAGAAGCAGATCATGGCCAAGAATATGTCCGAGGAGGCCATGGCCAGCCCGTTCATGCGCCAGCAGAAGATGATGCTGTACATCCTGCCGGTCGTCTTCGGTGTGGGCGGCATCAACTTCCCCATCGGCGTCCTGATCTACTGGACCACCACCAACCTTTGGACGATGGCGCAGCAGTTCTTTGTCATCCGCCGCATGCCGACGCCGGGATCCCCCGCCGCCAAGGCCCTCGCCGAGCGCAGGGCTGCCAAGGGCCTGCCGGCCCTGCCCATTCTGGGCGGGAAGAAGGCCGACGCCGAAGCGGAGGCAGCGGCCGCAGCCGCGGTCATCGAGCACAAGGCACAGCGCGTCCAGCCCCAGCGTAAGAACAGGAAGAAAAAGTAATGTCAGCCGAAAGCACCGAACACGCCCTTTCCGACGAGATCATTGACGATCAGGACGAATCAGCGACTGACGCCGATGCTTCCCCTAAGGGATCCGCTGCCAGCCGTCTCGAGGAGGAAGGCGACGTTGCTGCCGATTACCTGGAGGAACTCCTTGATATCGCTGACATCGACGGCGACATTGACATCGAAGTCCGGAACGGCCGCACGTACATTTCCATCGTTGCCGAGGACGAAACCGATGGTCTCGACAGCCTCGTCGGCGAAGACGGCGAAGTCCTCGAAGCCCTTCAGGAACTGACCCGGCTTTCTGTCCTCTCCGCAACGGAGAACCGCTCACGCCTGGTGCTGGACATCAACGGCTACCGTCAGCAGCGCGCGGGCCACCTCCAGAAGATTGCGGAGGAGGCGGTAGCTTCAGTCAAGGAGTCCGGCAAAGCCGTGGCTCTGGAGCCGATGAGTGCCTACGAACGCAAGATCGTGCACGACGCCGTCGCTGACCTGGGCCTCGTCAGCGAGTCCGAGGGCGAAGGCGCCGGGCGTCACATCGTTGTATCCGCAGACTAGAGAATGCTGAACCGCTAATCATGGTTGACATCACGGCAGCAGAACTGCTGGCGGCCGAGAAGATTTTCGGTGACCGCCTGGACCTGGCCAAACGCTATGTAGAGCACCTGGCCACGTCCGGAACGGAACGCGGGCTGATCGGGCCGCGCGAGATCCCACGGTTGTGGGGCCGGCACGTCCTTAACTGTGCCGTCATCGAAAGCGAGATCGCGCACGGCAGCCATGTTGCCGACGTCGGAAGCGGGGCCGGTCTTCCCGGACTCTGCCTCGCCATCGCGCGGCCGGACCTTCACCTGACACTGATCGAACCGCTGGAACGCCGGGTGATCTGGCTTCAGGAAGTGGTGGACGATCTGGGCCTGACGAACGTCACAGTGATGCGGACCCGCGCGGAACTGGCCGTCGGCATGGTGGACGCTGATGTTGTGACTGCCCGGGCTGTTTCCGCGCTGAGCAACCTCGCCGGCCTGACCATCCCCCTGCTCGCCGGGAAGGGCGAGGTTGTGGCCATTAAGGGACGCAGCGCAGGCGAGGAAATCGAAAAAGCAGCGAAGGTCATCCGGAAACTCGGGGGCGTCCAGACCTCTGTTGTGACTGTCGGTGAAAACCTCCTGGAGGAGCCCACTACGGTGGTACGGATCGTCGTTAACAAGTCCCGAAAGATCTCCTAGTCCGGGCCCGGTGGCCTTGGTCTGTAGGGCGAAGCGGTTAGGCTAGACAACGGCAGCAAAAGCCGAACGAGAGTGAGTGTGTCCCAGTGACCAGTAGCGAAGCCTCCACACAACGGATACCCCCGTTTGTGTCTTTGGGGTCAGCACGATCATTTGCTGGCATGGGCATGGGTTCAGCGCCCGGACGAGGGGAAAGTCACCCTAATCCGGTTGCGGAAATGGCAATTCTTGCCTCTGTTTCACGTGAAACAACAACGGGTGGCAGGATCAACGTCATGGACACCATGGACGATTCCAGTCCTATCGCCCGGGAACTCGCGCACGAGACCCGGCGCCGCGAACGGCTGGTTGGCCGGAAACTTCCCAAGCCGGAGAAGACCCGTATCTTCACGGTGTCCAACCAAAAGGGCGGGGTGGGCAAGACCACCACCACCGTGAACATCGCCGCTGCCCTGGCCGCAGCCGGCCTAAACGTCCTGGTTATTGACATCGATCCCCAGGGCAACGCCTCCACCGCCCTCGGCGTCGAGCACCATGCCGATGTGGACAGCATCTACGACGTCCTGATCAACGATTTCCCTCTTGCGGACGTCGTGGCCCCCTGCCCGGACATCAGCAACCTGATCTGTGCTCCTGCCACCATTCACTTGGCCGGCGCGGAGATTGAGCTTGTCTCGCTTGTGGCCCGGGAACAGCGGCTCCGCCGGGCGATCGATGTCTATGCCAAGACCCGGGCAAAGAACGGCGAAGAACGACTCGATTACATCTTCATTGACTGCCCGCCCAGTCTCGGGTTGCTCACGGTTAATGCCTTCTGTGCTGCCGGTGAGGTCCTGATCCCTATCCAGTGTGAGTACTACGCACTGGAAGGACTCAGTCAGCTCCTCAAGAACATTGAGATGATCCAGAAGCACCTGAATGCGGATCTGGTGGTCTCCACTATTCTCCTCACGATGTATGACGGACGGACCAACCTTGCGGCCCAGGTGGCAGCCGAAGTTCGCCTGCACTTCCCCGAGCAGGTCCTTGGTGCTGTAGTCCCCCGCTCCGTGCGGATTTCTGAAGCTCCGAGCTACCAGCAAACCGTCATGACGTACGATCCTTCCTCCAGTGGAGCCCTGTCTTACCTGGAAGCCGCAGCCGAAATCGCTGAACGCTAGAATCTTCAAGAACTGCAACAACCGGAGTCCGGCAAGGTCTGACTCTTCCATCGGAGGGATTTATCCATGAGCGAAAAGCGACGTGGCCTAGGCCGCGGTCTTGGCGCACTCATTCCAAGTTCCGCCGGTAGTGCGTCGGGCAACGGCGGCGCTGTGTCGCGCCCCGTGGATCTCTTCTTCCCTGAAGGCCGTAAGAAAGTCGCGTCCCCTGACGACGCTTCAGGGAATGGTGGGGCAGCTTCAGATGCTTTATCTTCGGAGTCGGTTGCTTCCGAGCCGGTTGCGCCGGCCCAGGCCAACGACGCATCGGTAACGAAGAAACCAGCCGCGCCGAGAACGGCCTCCCCCGCGAATCCGCCGGCCAAGGCAGCAGAGAAGCTGCCGGGCGCAAAAGCTCCCGCCAAGGTTCCTGCGAAAACTCCTGTAAAGGTCGATGCAGCTACATCGACGGTGAACGGTTCGCCCACGCCACTTGAAGGCGCGACTGGCGTGTCTGTTTTCGAGGCGCCTGAATCCCAGAGCAGTACGCCGGATAACGGTGTTGACCTCGTGGAAGTCCCGGGCGTGCGTTTTGCCGAGATTCCGGTCACCGACATCCATCCGAACCGTAAACAGCCCCGCTCAGTCTTCGATGACGATGACATGGCGGAGCTCATCCACTCCGTGCGCGAAATCGGCGTCCTCCAGCCAATTGTGGTTCGTACTTCAACCGAAGAAGGTGGAGAACCGTACGAACTGGTGATGGGTGAGCGTCGCTGGAGGGCAGTACAGGCGGCCGGGATGGCGACTATCCCTGCCATTGTCCGGGACACCACTGATGATGACCTCCTCAGGGATGCACTGCTGGAGAACCTGCATCGCAGCCAGTTGAACCCGCTCGAAGAGGCAGCGGCCTACCAGCAGCTGCTTGAAGACTTCGGAACCACTCACGAGCAGCTTGCGGACCGCATTGGCCGTTCACGTCCCCAGGTTTCAAACACGCTGCGTCTCCTCAAACTTCCGCCCCTGGTTCAGCGTCGTGTGGCGGCCAGCGTTATTTCCGCTGGCCACGCGCGCGCGCTGCTCGCCCTGCCGGATGCAGCAGCCATGGAACGCCTCGCCCAGAAGATCGTGGCTGAAGGCATGTCTGTTCGGGCAACCGAAGAGGCCGTCACTCTATATCAGGATCCTGCGAAGCCTGCCAAGAACAACATCCCTCGTCCGGGAGCCCGCCATGAGCGCCTGGACTATCTGGCATCCTCGTTGTCAGACCGCTTGGACACCAACGTCAAGATTTCCCTGGGTGTCCGCAAGGGGCGTGTCAGCATTGAATTCGCCAGTGTTGAAGACCTGAACCGCATCATGGATGTTCTTGCGCCAGGATCTGAGAACTAGCGTTCTCTGTTCAAAGAAGGGCCTGTTTCACGTGAAACAGGCCCTTCTTTCGTCTGTATCCACCTTCCATCCGTATCGACGTCATCGTTGCACTCCCGGAGCTGATACTGGCGTGGCCATCGTGGTTGTGCCGCGCCCCGGGATCGAGCCCGCGGTTGGCATGGCGTACCATTCTGGGCCCTATGGAATAGTCCGTTGTGGGACGCGAGTTTGGGACTGTCTGCTGCCTTGGAATCCTCTAAAGACTTGGACTCGCCTAAGACTGGACTCCGCCAACGATTGGCTTCTCTGCTTGTGTTCCCGCGGCATCGGTGGACTTCTGTGGCTTCGGGTTTGCTGACGCACAAGAGGTTGGCACTGAGGGCGATGGAGATGGCGGAGCCGCGAGCTCTCGAGGCGGCTATCAGGCAGGAGAGTGGAGGATTCGACGGATCGCCGGACACCTCGATGCGACGCGTGATGCTGGGCACCCAATGGGTTCCGTTGCTTCGAAGCAGTGAAGACTGCGTCGATTCGCATAATTTCCAATCAGTCGGTGCGGTGCTCATCCTGCTAAGCGGCGGGAACACCGAGTTCGACGCTCTTGCCCCGTTCCCTTCCAGGGAGCTGGTGTGCAACGTACGCACCCGTGCAGCTGTTGGACGTCAGCCTCCGGCTGGCTCATTGACTACGGGGATGCGCCAGGGTGGACGTCTCCCCCAGACCTGTCGCCAGATAGTCCTCTGACCCTCAATCTGGTTTCGGCACCATCCGGGTTCGGCAACATCCGGGTACGGCAGCGTCGGGTTCAGATGGGAAGGCGCCTCCCGGGTGATGTTTCACGTGGAACATCAACAGGGAGGTGCCGGATCTAGGCGGCGGCGCCATCGAGAACAAGCATGAAGTTGGTATGGTCTAAAGCTCTTGGCGCGTGATGTCGCCAGCGCGTCACCTGATCTACGGCTGCGGCTGCGGTGAAGTGAATTCGGCTTTGCAGCATCCGAGGGTCTTCGCCCGCAGCCAAAGTCGGGCAGAAACACTCCTACAGAAGCAGGTGACCACGCTTCGTTAGGGTAGCCGAGATTGCGGGGCAGGCTCGGTATACGCCCGGTCGGCTTCCAAATGGTTTCACGTGAAACATCGTGACGAGTCCAGCGCACCGTGCCGGCATCGCTCGATGGCCCCGACGCGCCGACACCCCGACACCCCGACGCCCTCACGGCGCCGGCGAGCGGGTTGCGACTCGGATTGTAAACATGCAGCCCAGGCGCTCTCCCATCCCGATCGCCGTGGGAACAGAGACAATTCACGGACCTTGGAGCTAGCGGCTGGGAGCCTACGATGGCCTCTTCACGCCTCGAGGATGATGCCGCCCCCAGTCCCTCGCCGGCAGTGACGGCCCGCGACTGGCGACATCCTGCTGACCCAGCGCATGCCCGCCCAGGGCTCGGGGACCCTGGCAAGCCGTCCGGAGGGTTCGTATCCAGTGCAGAGCCATGGCGTGAGTCCAGCTTGTCCCGTCCGCCGTGGCCCAACCCTGACCCCCGAGTTCCATCCGCCGGGCAGTTAGCCTGAACGGATAGCTTCCTGGCACATCCGAGGACCCTTGAGTTGGCGGCCAGTGTCGACGCCTGGGGTTGAGGCATCTCAGAATGTTCGGGAGGGTCGTGCGGCTGGCCGCACGCCGGCGCATAGGTAGCATCTGCTGAGGCAGGCAGGCAGGCAGGCAGGCAGGCAGGCAGGCAGGTGGGGCAGGTAAGGCCTCGGCCCCCAACGAGGCCTTTCGTCAAACAGTCTGTGGAGATGGGAAGTCGACGGAATCGAATCTGCAGGGCGCCTCGATACACGCGAGTCGCAGGAGGACACCTTGATACACACGTATCTCGGGAGCGCGCCTCGATCCTGTGGCGTGGCCAATAGGGTCGCCGACTGCCTCATCCGGAACCACCCCTGGGCAGGACTGCGACACTCCAAGCCATCCCATCATGATGCTAGGTAGCTCGCCTTAGTGCGGTCTCTGGACCAGTCCGCGACTTGGCTTCGCCCCTCTAGGACATGACCGCGGGGTGCACAGAATAGGCCCAGTCCGGGAATGGAAGGAATTGGTGGAAACCGAGTCGTCTTGCTGTGCAGCAGTTTGAAACAGAAGGGACTGTTCGGAAAGGTTCGGACCCGACGGGGAAGCGACCAGAACTGCAACTACGTCATGTCATGGTCCGGCCGAAGATGAATCAGCTAGCCAGGCGGACAGCAGCCTGGTTTAGGGGAAAGAGAATGCCCGAAAGATCATGATTCCTCGGCCCAGTCTGCATCATCGTGTGCGGCAATCTTGCCACAACAACAGATGTAGCCAAGACAGCCTTGGGCCCGTAGGTGTGAATTGCGTGGTGGATATCACGGTGGATATCGCTGTGGATAACTTTGTGGATAGATTGCTTGGTGGAATGTATCACGAAGAGATTTGGCCCACACCAGCGGATCCTGCAACGAGCGGTCCGCGCGAGCATTGGATAGCGCCTGCAGTCCCGTTTCACGTGAAACATTACCGAGGCCGATCCAGACTCTCTTTTGGGACGGAAAGCGACTTCAATAGTTGGATTTCCGGCGATATTTCCAGTCTTACGTGAGCATGCGCTTCATCCGTGGTAGTCGTCCATGGAGCAACGCCGGCTTGAGGGTGTCGGCTGATCTGAAGAACGGCACTAGGGGTACTGCATCCACAATTTGCAGGCCGGCGGATAATCCTGTGGATATCGGTGTGGATAACATTTGGGGATAACTTCGAAGTCTGTGGACATCAATGCGATGGAACCCTCCAGTCGAACCGAACAGTCACACTTCGGATGGATACGATTCTGTCATCCGCTGACATTCATCACCTGCTCGAGGTCTTTGGGGTGGAGTTGGTCGGGCACCCAAGGCTCCGCCGTTCGAACAGGAAAGTCGGCATTGGCCAGCTGATTCATGACCTGCCCTAGGATGCGTTCGCAGCTGGGTGACCGGTGCCTTGCTCAGACGCGCATCCTATCGGCACATGCCGACGCGTGGCGCTCCGGTCGGGAGCTGCAGTGCGGACAGACATGTTGACGACCGGGCAGGCGGTTCCGATACCGTCTTCGCTGATCACCGAGCAAGGTGGCGGTGGTACCGTCCTTCGCTGACTGGACGGCAGCCGTAGCGATCTTGCGAACAGAGATGTGTGTGGCGGCGAAGCCACAGCGTCTACTTGGGCCACGGGCAGGTACACGGCGATCACTGTCTTCCAGTCCGGGTTCAGGCTGACGGTCCTCCATCGACGCAGCAGACCGCAGGGCTTGGGCGAAGGCTCAGCCGTCACGGAAGCGTCCATAGGGCCCGATGGCAGGATTGAGGGCGCTCGGCAGTGCAGAGAATTCGTGCGGTGAGGAGGGTATTCCTCGTGTGCCTGGGTTGAGTAAGGGTGGTCCGGGTGTCTACGAATTGTCGGTCCTGGCGCAACTAGCTTGACGTGGGGTTGCGGCCATCTGGCAGTTGGCCTCTGAAGATGCATCCATCACATGCGAAGCCGGCGTCCTTGGTATCCATCCCCGGGAAGGCTTGGACGGAGATTTCGCTCAGTTCGTTTCACGTGAAACAGTACGCTCGAAGTCTTGCCATCCACGACGTGGTCGCCGGAGGCGGACTGTTTCACGTGAAACAGTCCGGCGTGGAAGAACATCCGTGTCCTCATGCCGTCTTTGCCGGCCCGCATCCGTGGGGCGCAGGAAGTCTCCTGGTATGGCCCGCTAAGACGAGCTCGGCGTTGTCAAGGGATGCGGCCGCAACAGGTGTGTGTCGAGACCGTCGTTGCGGGCGGCTGAGGACAGTATCGGGCTTGGACAATCTCCGCATGTGCTGCCTCTTCAGCCTTCGCATCAATGGACACCTCGCACAATACGACGATTGATCCCGAATGGACCCACCAGCGCGGCGAGTTCAGGCCGAATGCGCGACCCGAGCCATCTCCGTGGGGCTCCTGAGACACCAACCGAGGCTGCAGGTATCGGCGGATGGGCTTGTGAGTCTGCAGGCCTAGGGTCCCGAATTCGTCTGCTGGCAACTTGTCTGTGCGGGTGCGTTCCCAACGCTGCGTGAGTGTGCTTCCGGGGTCGCCGAATCTTGAGTTGCCCGCTGCTGTGTCGTCGACATGCGGTGGCCAAGACTGGACTGTCGCGGCCGGTCAGGCTGCCACTGAACTGGATACGGTCGCGGCGTGATACCGACGTGCTGGGGTTTAGCGGTGAGGCTTGTGCGCATTTCTCACCTGGCAGCCACTTTCGAGAGGCCAGTCATTTACGAGAGACAGTGCCATTTGATGTAGGGGATCTATTTCAATTGCTCGGATCCTTGCATTACAGCAGTCACTTGGCGTTCCGGGCGTCCCTTGGCCTCCTCCGTTCAGCGCCGACTCCCCCGAGTGCCAGCGGTGAGTTTGACCAACCCTTGGAACCCCGATCTTCTAGGCGTCAACTGCGAGATTTGGCGTTTGGTTCAGACCATGGACGGCCAGCGAGACTGGAGCGCCGGCCTGGTCAGGGTGCCTACGGTAGTCCGTTGCGCCGGTTCCATATTGTCCCACGCGGGGTGAAACGTGGCGTGAAGGCCACCAGGCCACCTAATCCAATTGCCATGCGCTGCTCAGAGTTCGATCTAGTGTCTGAGTGCGCCGCGGCCATTCTCCTCAGCGAGTGGACGAGTCGCAATAGTTGCTGCATCGCGTGAACCCGATCCTTGAGGACTGGCTCGAAGTGCCGTCGGGCAGGCCAGTAGGAGCTGGAGGGAGCAGACTCACGCAGCTTCGGCAGTGTTTCACGTGAAACATAGTGCGAGGTACGCATCAGTGCGCACAGTATGAACGTCACGAAAATGGAAGCCTGGGTTGATTGATTTACCGTCGTGAGCCGAACTGAACTCAACTGAATTCAAGGCTGTCGAACTGAATGGCTGCGGCATTGTCGTGCGACAAGGGCACGCGGTTGTAAGGATCAGCATGCACTGCCCTCGAAGAAATTTCGCCCGTCCGGCGAGTGTGGCCACACCGTATGCTGCTTGGCTTGACGAATCGTCGATGTTTCACCTGAGTCCATGTTTCGCCATCGCCAATGTTTCACGTGAAACAACGTACTCGGGTTCGCGTCGGTGGGCATTAGAAGTCCCGTAGCGAGCTGGAATCTGGAAACACTTTGTATACTGCCTCACGTGCGCGAAACCAGGCGTACGAGGCTCTGAAGCTCGATCGTCAATGTTTCACGTGAAACAAGAATCCGAGGCTGGAGACACGGACTTTGGGATGACGACCGGGTGACTAGTCGGAGATTTCAGCCCACCAGCCCTCATAGAATTTGACCCTCATCCCTTCGCTGGATCCCCAGGAGCGACTCTGAGCAATCAGTGAAGTTAGGAAACGAATGACGGTTGATGCAATATGGCTGTGCTTCGACGGGCTCGGTCTTAAAGACGCGTGGCCACCGCTTCATGGAAGCAGTGGCCACAGGCCGGTGTCACTGGTCATATGGGACCGAAGTCCCTACCTGATTAGGACAGAACGTCCGCAAATTCCTTTTCGAAGAACTGCTTCGGCCTCGCGCCGATAACAGTGCTCTTCACCTGGCCGTCCTGGAAGAGGTAAACGGCGGGGATGGACGTGATTCCGTACTCGGCGGCAATGGCGGGGTTGTCGTCGACGTTGAGCTTGACGACATTAACCTTCTCGCTGTATTCGACCGAGATCTCGTCGAGGATGGGTCCCAGCTTCCGGCAGGGGCCGCACCATTCAGCCCAGAAGTCCACAATTACTGGCTTGTCGGCGGACAGTACGTCCACAGCAAAACTTGCATCTGTTACGTCTTTAGCGTTGCTCATAACCTTGTCTCTCTCTTCGAACGGCGGGTACGCGGAATTATGCGTGAAGGTCTGCGAGGTAGTGTTCCACGTCGATCGCCGCAACACATCCGGAACCGGAGGCCGTGATGGCCTGACGGTAGGTGGGATCAACAACATCGCCGGCGGCGAAAACGCCAGGGATGCTGGTCTTGGAACTCCGGCCCTCGACGGCGATGGTGCCGGCCGCCGTGATCTCCAAGGAGTCCTTGACCAGGTCGGTCCGGGGGTCGTTTCCGATGGCGACGAAGACGCCTGTGACAGCGAGGTCTGACACGGTGCCGTCCTGCAGGTTCTTGATCTTGAGCCCAGTGACTTTGTCCGCTCCGATGACGTCCTCAACGGAGCTGTTCCAGATGAACGAAATCTTGTCGTGGGCCAGGGCGCGGTCCGCCATGATCTTGGAAGCTTTGAGTGTGTCGCGGCGGTGTACAACGGTGACGGACTTGGCGAACTTGGTCAGGAAGAGGGCTTCTTCCATGGCCGAGTCTCCTCCGCCGATGACCGCAATGTCCTGGTCCTTGAAAAAGAAACCATCGCAGGTTGCACACCAGCTGACGCCGTGGCCGGAGAGGCGCTTTTCGTTCGGCAGGCCCAGCTCACGGTAAGCGGATCCGGTGGACAGGATGATGGCCCGCGCACGGAAGGTCTCGCCGGTACCGATGGTGACAGTCTTGATGTCGCCGTCGAGGTTCAGTGCTGTGACGTCCTCGAACTGGATTTCCGTTCCGAACCGGGCTGCCTGCTTCTCGAAGTTCTCCATGAGGTCCGGCCCCATGATGCCTTCGGGGAAGCCAGGGTAGTTTTCGACGTCGGTGGTGTTCATCAGTTCGCCGCCGGCGGTAACTGATCCGGCCAGAAGCAAGGGCTTCAGGTTGGCGCGCGCCGTGTAGACAGCGGCCGTGTACCCGGCCGGGCCCGAGCCGACGATGATGACATCACGTACTTCGGACGCGGTGTTTTCTGCGTTGCTCACTGAACGGTGAACCTCTTCCTTAGTCGATGCGCCGGCTTTTGCGGCCGGCCACATGGCACAACTGAATCTACGTAGTGAATATTCCGGGCGCCGCGCGAACGGAGGAACCATCAGCGGCCATAACCCCGTCACCTGGACGGGACGCCCTACCAGATTACCGTCTGAAATCAGTTGAGCCGCGTCTGTTACTGCGGAGCAATGCTCCGGGCAGAACAGCCGCGGCTCAACTGGAACGATGCAGGTGTGGTCCTACTGGATCTTGATTTCCGCCAGGCGGATGCCAAAGCCATAGCGGGTCTTCGGGGCAGCCAGCTTGGGGAGCGTCTTGATGGACACGATCACGTACTGTGCGTCCACCGGCTCGGCCAGTGGCATGGTCAGATCTGTTGACGTGAAGCTGTTGGTCCCCACCAGTTTGGCTCCGTCCAGTGACGGACGGTCATTGGTGAAGACACTGAGATTGCCGCCCGAGGCTCCGAGCTGAGTCAGGGTGATGGATGAAACCTTTGCCGGATTCTTCAGCTTGACGAACAATGGCACGCCATCGGTTGCGAGGCCGCCCCAGCCCTCCGTGGCAAATTCCATGTCTGACCAGTAGCTGGCTGCGTTGCCGTCAAACGCCTTCACAAGATCCACGTCGTAGGTGCCTGCGAAGTCAAAATCCCCTTGGCGGGTGATGTTGTCAATGGCAGGCGGTGCCGCCGGCGCTGCGGAGCTCGGGTTGGGTGAAGGCGACCCGGTGTTTGGCTGGGTGGAGCCCGTCGACGTGGAGGACGGGGCGGCCTGAGGGCCCGTTTTGAATAGACTGCCCAGATTGGTGACCGCAAAGACCAGCCCGGCAATCAGCACCACAGCAAGCAGCCCGCCCACCAGCCAGCGCATCGAGCGGGGCTCACGCTCGGGCTCGTCGTCATCGTAATAGTCATCCGTCCCGCCGGAAGGCGGTACTGCGGCCGCAGGAGACACTTTCCGGGCAAGCGACGGGAAGGCGCCCGCCGCGCGATCGGAGCGTTCCGGCGCTCGGGAGACCACGGGTTCGTCGTAGGCTGCGTCCTGGGAGCCGTTGGAATAGTCGTCCCCAGACCACAGGGAGACCTTGGGAGAATCGGATCCGGCACCTGCCTTGGGCTCGGCCGGTCCGGAAACTGGGCGGTTCTCCGCAGCCTGCACCGGTTGCGGCGCAGTGACGTGCTGATGTGCGGCCGTGGCGCCAGCGGCGGCGGCCCCTGCTCCAGCGGCCTTGGCAGGCCCCGACGCCGGACGGACCGCCGGGCGGAGCGGCGGACGGGCCGGAACAACCGGGGGTACAGACGGCGGAGCAACCGGTGCGGCAGACCGGCGTGGGTCAACCTGGCTGGGGTGATTGTCCGAATAGTTGATATACCCGGCGTCGACGTTCTCTTCGTCGTCGTACGGTTCCGGTTCGTGTGAACGCACCTGGCCGAAAATTTCGCTGCCCAGGGTATCCGTGAAGAACGGCTCGACGTAAGGCGCGTCGGAGGCAACCACGAGGTCCAACAGGTCTGCCGCGGACGTGTGGTTGGTGATGAGGTACGTGGTGGCCTCAGTGACCCCAAGGTCCAGGACCTGGACGTTGCCCGGGCGCTCACCGGTAGCCACCTCGCGGGCGCTCTGGGCCACTTGTTCGGTGTTGTCCGGGCCGGCGACCAGAATGCTGACCGGTCGGTTGAGAACCTGGTCCACCCCGTCCAGCACCAGATCCTGGTCGTGTGAGGTCAATACCGTGGCTGTGACCTTGTAGCGGCCGCCGAGTACTGATCCAACGTCGATCGGGTGGGACACGTGTTCCTCCTAGACTGTCCGGGAATGCCGGCGTAGATGATGCCACCGCCGGTCAGAAGCCGGCCAAAAGCCAGCCGGCGAGCCGGTCTGCGCTTGCCTGCAACTACCCCTGTTCACTGTCGATCCTAGCCGATCGGCTATGGCCGCCGTGGTCGACAGGCAACCAAAAACCGCGAGAAGATCACTTTTTCCGAGGCCGGCGTGGCCTGAAATGGGGGTTCTGTCCGGCCTGGCCCTGGAACGTGCGCCGGCCGGGAAGGGGAATCTCGTCGCGCAGCAGCCCGCCCCGCGCTGTGCCGGGCACGTCCTCTGCGGGAAGGTATCCCGCGGCGGTTTCAGTGCCCCCGTTAGCCACTCCTTCAATTTCCCCTTGTGCGCTGTCAGCTGGCGCCGTAGGCGCTGCCTGGCGTTCCGGTACGGGTCCTGCGCGGAAGGAGGCGGCGTCGAATTCGCCGGAAATCCGGGGAATCAGGCCGGTGTCCACCGCGACCGTGGCGCGTTCCGGCGTCGGACGTTCCGTTCCGGAAACGTCGGCACCCGCAGCCGACGACGGCGTTCCCCCGCCGCCGGACGGTCCGGTGCCGCGTCCCAGCCGTCCCAACAGGGGGCGCATGAGGTCGCGGAGTTCCTCGACGTGGAAGACCTTCAGCAGGAAGACGTAGGCAACCAGCATGATGGGTCCGACGACGATAACGGTCACCAGGGCGGCGAGCCGGTCCTTCCAGGCGAAGCCGTCGGCGCTGTAGCTGCCCATCAGCCACAGGGCCCCGGCGCCCGCGATCGCAGACCCGAGCGCCGCATAGCCCATTCGGATATACGAGTTGGCGATCCGCGGGCCGTCGAGGTGGCCCAGGAGCCGGCGCAGGAAATAGGCGCTGATGACCACCGAGAGAATATTGCCCACCATGTACAGGAGGGCGATGGCGTAGATGATCTGGCCCGCCGGCAGGAACTGGATCCCGAAGGCACCGGCCACGTAGACCACGGCAAGCTGCAGCTGGATATGGAACGGCGTGCGGGCGTCCTCATTGGCGTAGAAGACCCGCGACATCATGAAGTTGGCGCTCATGAACGGGGTGCTGAGAGCGAGGATGGTGAGCGTCTGGGCCAGCATGACGCCGTCCTGGCGCGGACCACCGGAGAAGAACATGCCCAGCGGGCCCGCCAGTGCGAACAGTGCCAGCGCGCCAAAGACGGTGGCCACCGCCATCGTGCGGAGGCCGTGCGAGAGGGCATCGCGGAGCTCGGCCCGGTTGCCATCCTGCGAAGCGCGCGTCATCCGGTTAAAGAGGACAGTGGCCAGGGAGAGCGCGATGATGGAGTGCGGCAGCAGATACAGCTGGCTGGCGACTTCCAGGACGGCGTTGCCGGGCAGCATCTCTGCCGCCGGATCCCCCGCCTCCGTCAGCCGGAGACGCTCGGCGCCGGGAATGGTGGCGATGCGCATGACGTACAGGAACGCCAACTGCCCGACGGCGGCCGTCAGGAGCGTCCACACGCTCAGCTTTGCTGCCTGGCCCAGGCCGACTCCGCGCCACCCGAACCGGGGCCGGAGGCCTAGCCGCAGGCGGATCACCGGGATCAGCAGAATGGCTGTCTGGGCCACAACGCCTACGGTCGAGAAGCCGGCCACAAGCAGGGTCTGGGTTGGCCCCCAGTTGTCCAGAGTGTGCGGATTCATGGCGTTTTCGCCGAAGATCCAGATGAACATGCCCAGGCCGCCAATGGCCACCAGGTTGTTCAGGATGGGGGCCCACATGGCCGGTCCGAACGCGCCGTTGGCATTGAGGACCTGCGTCAGCAGGGCGTAGAGGCCGTAAAAGAAAATCTGGGGCAGGCACCAGAAGGCGAACGCTACTGCCAAGGCCTTCTGCTGGGGCGAATAACCCTGCGTGGTCAACTCAATGACCCACGGAGCAGCAAGGGTGACCAGCGCGGTGAGGCCCAGCAGCAGGAGCACGGCCAGCGTCAGCAGCCGGCTGATGTAGTCCGCTCCCCTGTCCGGTGCCTTGCTCGCCTTGATGATCTGCGGCACCAGTACGGCGTTGAAGACACCACCGGCCACCAGCAGGAAGATCAGGTTGGGCAGGTTGTTGGCGTTGATAAACGTGTCGTTAACCGTAGAGCCGAGGCCCAGCGCGGCACCCAGCATCCAGGTCTTGCCGAAGCCCAGGAACCGGGATACCAGGGTGCCTGCAGCCATGATGGCGCTGGACCGGGTTTCACTCGAGGTTCCGCTCGGCGCGGCGCGGCCTGTTTTATCGGAGGGGGGATTGGTAGCTGACATCGAGTTCATCGTCTCACCCGGATGCTGTTTGTACCGCAACGGACAGGCTGTATGCCGGAGCAGGCATACATGCGGCTCCGGCGGACGCAGCCTTAGAGGTGTTCGGGCAGGACGTCCCGGGCCAGATCCGCGATGCGGCGCTCATTGGGGAACGAAAGCTTCCGTGCGAGTTCCTTGATGGGGACCCAGGCGACGTCCACGGCTTCGTGGTCCGGATCGTTTTCGATAGTGAGATCGCCGCCGGTGGCCCGCAGCAGATAGTGGTGCACGGTCTTGTGCACGCGGTGCCCGCTGACAGTGAACCAGTAGTCGATGCTGCCCAGCGGCGCCAGGATGTCGCCTTCGATGCCGGTTTCTTCGGCAATCTCGCGGACTGCGGCACGCTCGTTATCTTCTTTGCCTTCCGGATGCCCCTTGGGCAGGCACCACTCCAGCCGTCCGCCCCTGTTAATGCGGGCGATGATCGCAACCCTTAGTTCGCCGTCGGACGTGTCCACCACAACGCCGCCGGCGGAAATTTCCTCCACCGTGGGCAGCGAGGCCGGGGCCGAGTGCAAGGCAGGCGCGACGTGGGCACCAATTGCCGACGGCAACGGTGCGTTTGTCCTCCTGCCGGGAGCGCTCGGTACGGGATGGGCCATGGAGTCCACTCTAACGACTCTTGTCCGATCATGATGACCTGAACATGACATCAAAGTGGACTGCGTATGACGCACTTTGAGGGGCTGTAGGCGAATAGGCGCGATCTTGAGGAGATTTTGGCCTGCCAAGCCGCTGGTTTCTGACAAGCTTAAGTAACTATGGCGCACGCACATCACAAGATTGATTCCAACACCGTCGATTTCCAGGTGGACCCGGTGGTCCTGGAGCTCGGGCAGCGCTTTGTCGACGCCGGCCACGAGCTGTCCCTGGTGGGCGGTCCGGTACGGGATCTCTTCCTGGGACGCACCTCGCCGGACCTGGACTTCACCACGGACGCCACGCCGGGTCAGACAGTTGCCCTGATCAAGAAATGGGCGGACAACTTCTGGGAGATCGGCCGCGCGTTCGGGACGATCGGCATGCGGAAAGCCGGCTTCCAGATCGAGATCACCACTTACCGCGCCGAGGCTTACGATCCGGAGTCGCGCAAACCCGTGGTGGCATTCGGCACGTCACTCACCGACGATCTCCTGCGCCGCGACTTCACCATCAACGCCATGGCGCTGCGGCTGCCCTCCCTTGAACTTATTGATCCGTTCGGCGGCGTCCGGGACCTCAGCGCCTCTGTCCTGGCGACGCCCGGTTCACCCGAGGCCTCCTTCTCCGATGACCCCCTCCGCATGATGCGCGCTGCCCGGTTCGCATCGCAGCTGGGTATTTCCGTGCACGACGACGTGCGGCTGGCCATGACCCAGATGGCCGAGCGGATCAAGATCATCTCGGCTGAACGGGTCCGTGATGAGTTGGTCAAGCTCATCTGCGGTGCGAACCCCCGGGTCGGTGTGGACCTTCTGGTGGACACCGGCCTCGCCGAGTTTGTGCTGCCTGAGGTGTCCGCGCTCCGGCTGGAATCCGACGAGCACCACCGCCACAAGGACGTCTACCAGCACTCCCTTCAGGTTTTGGAACAGGCCGCCGCCCTGGAAACGGATGCCGACGGCGCCGTGCCGGCCCCCGATTTTGTGCTGCGGTTCGCAGCGCTGATGCACGACGTCGGCAAGCCGGCTACGCGGCGTTTCGAACCGGGCGGCGCGGTCAGCTTCCGCCACCACGACATGGTGGGGTCCAAGCTCACGGCCAAGCGGATGAAGACCCTGCGGTTCGACAACGACACCATCAAGGCCGTGGCCCGGCTGGTGGAGCTGCACATGCGTTTCTACGGCTACGGCGATGCCGGCTGGAGCGACTCGGCCGTGCGCCGCTACGTCACGGACGCCGGCCCTCTCCTGGAACGGCTGCACCGGCTGACCCGCTCGGACGTCACCACCCGCAACCAGCGGAAG
Source organism: Arthrobacter sp. Soil762 (assembly GCF_001428335.1). Lineage (GTDB taxonomy): Bacteria > Actinomycetota > Actinomycetes > Actinomycetales > Micrococcaceae > Arthrobacter. The sequence continues at coordinate 21,174 of NZ_LMSG01000005.1, read as the reverse complement.
GCTGAACGGCTCGCCTTCGCCTACGACGACCTGGAAGACCGGATCGCCGTACTGCGCGAGCAGGAGTCCCTGGACGCGGTCCGTCCCGACCTGGACGGCGCCAAAATCATGGCCATCCTGAACCTCAAACCCGGACCCGTGGTGGGCCGTGCCTACAAGTACCTGCTCGAGGAACGGATGGAACACGGACCGCTGCAACCAGACGACGCCGAATCGAGGCTGCTCGCCTGGTGGGCGGAGCAGCCCGAGGCGGCACCGCCGGTTCCGGAAACAGAAGAACTTCCCGCCGCCGTCGTACCTTCCCCGAACGAGGAGTCCAAATGACCAACCCGATGACCGCGCCCCGCCCCCAACTCTGGATCCTGCGCCACGGTGAGACCGAGTGGTCCAAGAGCGGGCAATACACCGGGCTCACCGACCTGCCCCTGACCGTGGAAGGCGAGCAGCAGGCCGTGGAGGCGCGCAAGGTGCTGGACCAGGTGGACTTCGACCTGGTCCTGACGTCCCCGCTGCGCCGCGCCCGGCGCACAGCCGAACTGGCAGGTTACCCTGACGCGCAGCACGAACCGCTGGCTGTGGAATGGAACTACGGCGACTACGAAGGCATCAGCTCGGACCTGATCCGCAAGGACAACCCGGACTACCTGATCTGGACCCATGGTGTGCCCAACGGCGAATCCCTGGACGAAGTGGCAGCCCGCGCCGACAAGATTGTGGCCAGCGTGCTGGAATCCGGGCTGGACAACGTGCTGATCGTGGCGCACGGGCACTTCTCCCGGATCCTCACCGCGCGCTGGCTGGAACTGCCGCCCGCCGAAGGCCGCCATTTCATCCTGGGAACCGCGAAAGTCTGCACGCTCGGCTGGGATAAGAGGACCCCGGCCATTGTCCGCTGGGGTCTCTAAAAGCGCATTCATAAACTTTCTTGAAAAACTTTGCGAATTAAGTGGCGCATTGCTCTATTCGTAGGGTAATTTTATTCCTGACCCCAGAGCGTCTTTGCCGGGGTCGCGGCGCGCGTTGTCCGGCCAGTCAGCCGAGGCGGCGGCATAACGGAAAAGGAGGTTGGGAAAATGATTACTTTGACTAGCGGATGGAAGATGACCATCACTGCGAACCCGGCCTCTGCTGCTTTTGCGCGCCGTCTTAATGGAGTGTCTGCCTCCTAACCTGCCTGCAACGGATCCCGCCCCGGCGGCGGCGTCACTTGCAATGAGGTATATCCAGGCCACTTCCTTCTCGGATGGCTCGCGCTAGTGGCTCGCCTCAGGCGACGCCTGCTGGAAGTCTCCTGTCGGCGCAGTTTCACGGCTGGTCCTCGCGGCGACGCGGCATCCCCATAGTTCGGAACTCAGCTTCTTTGTTGGGGTCTGCACGGCCGCTGCAACTGGGTCTTTCTTCGCATTTGCGAACAATTCATAACCATTGGGCTTTTACCTGCCTAAATATGCCGTTATTGCTCCGACATTAAATGGCTCTATTTGTCATGCCCAATTACACGCCGAAAGGAGGTGACCACCATGATCAAAAGAATGAAGAAAGCACTATTCTTCCTGGGGATGCCTGGCCGGGCTGGCCGGGCTGGCCGGGCTGGCCGGGCTGGCCGGGCTGGCCGGGCTGACCGGTCTGTCCGAGATGACCGACGGGAATTCAACGGGCAGCTCCTGGACCGGCAACGCGAAGACGTTTTCGTCCTGATGCACCAGCACATGCGCGGCATGAACTGAGGCGAGGTCCGGGCATGAAGTCCAGGGTCCGGCTGCGCATGTCCCGGGTAAGCTCTCAGACATGCAGGAGACGAAGCCACCGGCGCACCCACGGCGCGCCCGCTTGGTTGTTCCGAGCCGCAGCGACGTGCTGCTGAAGAACTTCACGGAACTGATCGGCGGGCCGATGGGTGCCCGGTCGGCGCCCGGCCTCGTCTCCCCCGGTGTTTTTACCGTGGAACGTGTCCTGATCATCCTGACTGCAGTGGCGGCGCTGGCCGGCCTCGCCATCAAGGGCTACTGCCGGGCCAACGGCTGGTCGAGCCCCGGCCAGTTCTATTCCACGTGCTATTCCGACTTCCCGGAATTCTTCCGCAACCGCGGCCTGGGGGATGGCACGTTCCCGGTCCTGAGCCCGGGATCTCTCTTTGAAGACCCCGTCCTGATGGGACTCATTGCCGGAGTGACTGCCTGGTTGGTCCCGGGCCAGGGCATCAGTGACGCGCGGATTCTTGGCTACTTCGACGTTAATGCCACTCTGGTTGCAGCCGTATGGATTGTCACCGTGCTGGCTACGGCCCGGATGTCACAACGGCGCCCCTGGGACGCGGCCATGGTGGCGCTGGCACCTGGCATCGTGCTGGCCGGAACCATCAACTGGGACATGTGGGCCGTGGCGTTGTTGGCGCTGGGGATGCTGTGTTTTTCGCGGGAAAGGCTGGTCCTCGCCGGCACCCTGATCGGCCTCGCCACAGCGACGAAGCCATATGCCGCCCTCATTCTCGGAGCCGTCCTCCTGCTGGCCCTGCGGACCGGGCGGATCCGCGGGTTCCTGGTCACGGCCGGGGCCAGCGCAGCCGCCTGGCTGGCCATTAACGTGCCTGTTGCGGTGGCCAACCCGTCCGGCTGGGGGTACTTCTTCAGGTTCACCGAGACGAGGGAAGCCGGCTACGGGTCCCTGTGGTTCGCCTACAACCTGGTGGCCCGGCGGCTGCGCTGGCCGGTGCTGGATCCCGCAACCATCAACTGGCTGGCGCTGGCTGTGTTCCTGCTGGCCTGCACCATGATTGCCGCGGTGGCGCTGACAGCAGCACGCCGGCCGCGGCTGGCCCAGTTGGCGGTTCTCATCGTGGGTGCTTTTGTCCTGACCAGCAAGGTCTATTCGCCGCAGCATGTCCTGTGTCTCATCCCGCTGTTGGCGCTGGCCCGGCCGCGGTGGCGGGATTTTCTCGTTTGGCAGGGCGTTGAGGGCCTGCACTGGGCAGCCGTCTGGATGTACCTGGGCCAGGTGGCCAGCCAGGGCCCGACCCAGCACAATATTGACATGCCCTACTACGTCCTGGCTGTGGCAGCACATATGCTTGCAACGGCATATTTGATGTTCCGGGTTGCATGGGACATCTACGATCCGGACTACGATCCCGTCCGCCGCCATCACCTCGATGATCCACAGGGAGGGCCGTTCGACGGACTCCCGGACTGGTTGCGGTTCAGCCCCCGCCATCCCTCGCACGCGGTGCTCCCTTGGCGGGCGAAACACCATGCCTGACGTCGCCGTCGTCGGGTCCGGACCCAACGGGCTGGCTGCAGCCGCCGTGATGGCGCGCGCCGGTCTCTCCGTCGAAGTCCACGAGGCGGCGGACACCATCGGAGGCGGTACCCGCACCGCCGAACTGATGCAGCCGGGGCACCTCCATGACATCTGCTCAGCCGTGCACCCCATGGCGCTGGCATCCCCTTTCTTCCGCGACTTCGAGCTGGCACGCCGGATAGACCTGGTGGTCCCGGAGCTTTCTTTCGGATCACCGCTCGACGGCGGACGGGCGGCCCTCGGCTACCACAGCCTCGAACGGACGGTCCAAGGCCTGGGCCGGGACGGCGACGCCTACCGCAGGCTTCTTGACCCCCTCGTTAACCGCATTGACGGAGTGATGGATCTGACGCAGCACCAGCTGCTCAGGATCCCCCGGGATCCCCTGGCAGCGGCGCTTTTCGGGCTGCGGACACTGGAGCAGGGATCGCGGCTGTGGAACACGCGGTTCAATGAGGACCTTGTGCCTGCACTGCTCAGCGGCGTGGCCGCCCATGCGGTTTCGCAGCTGCCCTCGCTGGCCTCTGCCGGTGCCGGGCTCATGCTCACCGCACTGGCTCACGCCCAGGGCTGGCCGATTCCGCTGGGCGGATCGGCCTCCATTGCGGCCGCGCTGGAGGCCGACATCCGTGCCCACGGCGGGGTGATCCATACGGGGGCGACGATTGAGAGCCTCCAACAACTCCGCGGCGCGCGTGCCACCCTGCTGGACGTGGCCCCACGGGGCCTGCTGAACATTGGAGGCGACAGCCTCCCGGCCAGGTACCGGCAAGCCCTGGAGGCGTTCCGCTATGGGAATGGTTCCTGCAAGGTGGACTTCATCCTGTCCGGACCCGTTCCGTGGGCAGCAAAGGAACTGGGGGACGCCGGAACGGTGCACGTCGGCGGCACGCGTGCTGACCTGGCCCGTGCCGAGAACGAAGTATCCGCCGGGAAACACCCGGAGCGCCCTTACGTCCTGGTGGCCCAGCCATCACGGTTCGACACGGGCCGGGCGCCGGCCGGCCGGCAGATCCTGTGGGCATACTGCCATGTGCCTGCCGGATCAACCCGCGACATGGGCGAGGCCGTCACCGCGCAGCTGGAGCGCTTCGCGCCCGGGTTCCGGGACGTGGTGGTGCAGACCCACGTGACCACGGCGGCGGAGCTGGCCAGCTACAACCGGAATTACGTGGGCGGAGACTTCAGCGCCGGCATCATGGACGTGCGCGGTCTTGTCCAGCGCCCCGTTGTCTCTAGCGTTCCGTGGCGGACACCCGTGCCCGGCGTGTATCTCTGTTCCTCCTCCACGCCGCCGGGCCCCGGCGTCACGGGCATGCCAGGGTACTTCGCCGCGAAACATGCCCTGAAGGACATGTTTGGTCTTGGGGTCCCTTCGCTCGGCCTCTGAACCCGGCCCCTAAGCCTGCGCGAACGGACACTTAAGCCCCTGACAGCGGTCCTCAAGTGTCCTTTCGCGCAAATCATTGGGGCGTCAACTGTCCGTTCGCGCGGAATGGGTGACAGCAAGCGCGTTCCAAATCGGGGCATAATAGCGCCGTGGGGAACTCAAAGAAACTGTCACTTGCCATAGCTGGACTCATTCTCGGCGCCTCCCTGGTTGCCTGCGACGACGGCAGAAGGGGTGCCGAAAGCGCGGCTAAGCAGTTTGCGTCCGCTCTTTCCACGCTCGACGTCGGCGCGGTCGCCTTTGATGGCAAGGACTCCGGGGTGGCCAAACAACAGGTCCAGGACGTTTTCAAGGCCCTGGAGCCGGACAAACCTACAGTGGCGGCCGGCGAGCTCACCTTGGACGGCGACACTGCAACCGTTCCGCTGAACTACACCTGGAAAATCGGCACCGGCGAGTGGAAATACACGGTCTCCGCAGAGTTCACGAAGTCAGGGGATAACTGGCTGGCGGTCTGGAAGCCGGCAGCCCTGGTCCCCGGACTCGCCGACAACGAAATCCTGAGCAAGGGCACCCAGTCGCCGCAACGCGCCGACATCCTGGGCGCGGGTGACGCGAAGCTCGTCACGTACCGTCCCGTGGTCAACGTGGGGATCGACAGACTGCTTCTGGGATCCGCGGACGCCGCCGCGTCAGCCACCAAACTGGCCGAACTGGTGGGTGTGGATCCCGCCGCCTATGCCCAACAGGTTGCGGCCTCCGGTGCCGAGGCGTTCGTCCGGGCCATCACTCTCCGTGATGAGGGCCGCACCGTCACGGACGCGCAGATCACGGCCATTCCCGGTGCCCGCGCCATCCCGGAAGCCCAGCCGCTGGCACCCAGCCGCACGTTCGCAAGGGCAGTCCTCGGCACCGTCGGCGAGGCCACGGCCGAGCAGATCGAGGCGTCCGACGGCGTCCTGACCGCCGGCGACGTGACTGGCATCGGCGGGCTCCAGCAGCAGTACGACGCGCAGCTCCGCGGCACCGACGCCGTGGTGATCCGTGCGCAGCGGGCCGACCTGACCCGCGAACAGATCCAGGCCGCCGGAACGGATCCCCGCAGGGTGGTCTTCGAGATGGCACCGACCCCGGGCACGCCACTGAAAACAACCCTTGATCCGAACCTCCAGTCACTTGCCGAGAGCACCCTTGCCGGTGTAGGCCCGGCGTCGGCCATCGTGGCGCTCCGCCCCTCCACGGGGGCCGTTCTCGCTGCGGCCTCAGGCCCGGGAAGCAACGGCTACAACACCGCCATGCTAGGCCAGTACGCGCCCGGGTCAACCTTCAAGATCGTCGATTCGCTTGCCATGCTCCGCAACGGCCTGACACCCGATTCGAAGGTGGAATGCACACCCACCCTTACCGTGGACGGCCGGACGTTCAAGAACGCGGAAGGTTACCCGGAAACGTCGCTGGGGTCCGTGGCACTCCGCGATGCCTTTGCCCACTCGTGCAACACGGCGTTCATCGCTGCGCGCGACACTGTCACGCAGGCCCAGCTCGAGGCTGCCGCCGTCGCCATGGGCGTGGCGGTGGAGGCCCCCGCGCTGGGCGCCGCGGCGTTCCTCGGGTCCGTTCCGGGCGAGGCTGCGGGCACCGAACATGCCGCCTCGATGATCGGCCAGGGCAAGGTGCTCCTGTCCCCGCTGGCAGCGGCCATCATGGCCGGTTCCGTGGGCAAGGGATCCCCCGTCTCACCGCAGCTGGTCCTGAACCCCGACGCCGGGGCTGCCGCGGCAGACACCTCCGGCGGGACGACCGCGGAGGGCGCGTCGCCGTCGTCGACCGTTACGCCGGAAGCGCCGGCCAGGGCGTCCGGCCAGCCCATCACTGCCGCCGAGGCCGCGGCGCTGTCCGACATGATGCGGGCTGTAGTCACGTCCGGCCACGCGGGCTTCCTGACGACAGTTCCCGGCGCGCCGGTGGGTGCCAAGACCGGTACGGCGGAGTTCGGCAAGGAGAACCCGCCCAAGACGCACGCTTGGATTGTGGCTGTCCATGGTGACCTGGCCGTGGCCGTGTTTGTCGAGGACGGCGGCCTCGGAGCCACCACGTCGGGTCCGCTGCTCAAGCAGTTCCTGACCGCCGCCGGCTAGCGCCCCCGGGTTTTTGTCCAGATAATGCGCGCAGAACTGCCTCGAAGGCAGATTATCTGGACAAAAACCCGGGTAGGGCGGGCGTGGGAAGATTGTTGGCGTGGCCCACATAGACATTTCCGGTATTGATTACTTCCTCTCCGACGGCACCCAGCTGCTCAACGGCGTGACTTTCAAGGTCCCGGATGGAACCAAAACCGCCCTGATCGGCCCCAACGGCACGGGCAAGACCACCCTCTTCCGGATCATTTCCGGCGACCTCGTACCGGACGAAGGTGTGATCGGGCGCTCCGGAAACATGGGCATCATGCGCCAGTTCGTGGGCCAGGTCCGGGACGATTCCACCGTCCGAGATCTGCTGGTATCCGCCGCTCCGCCGGCCCTGGCTGCCGCGGCCAGGGAGGTGGACGAGGCCGAGCTCGCGATGGTGGAGCACGACGACGAGCCCAGCCAGATGCGGTACGCGCAGGCCATCGTGGACTGGGGGGATGCCGGCGGTTATGACGTGGAGACTGTCTGGGACGAGGTCTGCATGGCCGCCCTGGGACTGCCCTTTGACCGCGCACAGAACCGCCCGGCGTCGAGCCTTTCCGGCGGCGAGCAGAAGCGGCTGGTGCTGGAGGCCCTGTTCGCGGGACCTGACCAACTCTTGCTCCTGGACGAACCGGACAACTACCTCGATGTGCCTGGCAAGCGCTGGCTGGAGGACAAGCTCAACGAGTCCAAAAAGACTGTCTTCTTCATCAGCCACGACCGCGAGCTGCTCAACAATGCCGCCGGCCGCATCGTGACCCTCGAGCCGGGCATCAACGGTGCCGGTGCCTGGGTGCACGGTGGCGGCTTCGGCTCCTACGTCGACGCTCGCGCAGACCGGAACGCCCGCTTCGAGGAGCTCCGCAAGCGCTGGGACGAGGAGCACGTGAAGCTCAAGGAACTCGTCAACATGTACAAGAACAAGGCCGCCTTCCGCTCCGACATGGCCAACCGCTACCAGGCCGCCCAGACGCGCCTGGCCAAGTTCCTCGAGGCCGGCCCGCCCGAAGCATTGCCGATCGAGCAGAACGTGCGCATGCGCCTGAAGGGCGGCCGGACCGCCAAGCGGGCCGTTGTGGCTGAGAAACTGGAACTGACCGGGCTGATGAAGCCGTTCTCCACTGAGGTGTGGTTCGGGGACCGCGTGGGTGTGCTCGGCTCCAACGGCTCCGGCAAGAGCCACTTCCTGCGCCTGCTCGCCACGGGCGGGACGGACCCGGAACGGGAGCACCTCCCCGTGTCCGACGTCGATATTGCCGAAGTGCCGCACGAGGGGACCGTGAAACTCGGCGCCCGTATCCGGCCCGGATTCTTCGCCCAGACCCACGTCCGGCCCGACCTCCTGGGCAAAACCCTGCTGGAGATTCTGCACCGCGGCGACGAGCACCGGTCCGGCCTGGGCCGCGAGGCAGCCGCCGGAGCTTTGGACGGTTACGGTCTGGCGTCGCAGTCGGAGCAGAAGTACGAGTCCCTCTCCGGCGGCCAGCAGGCACGGTTCCAGATCCTGCTGCTGCAGCTCTCCGGCGCCACGCTCCTGCTGCTGGATGAGCCCACGGACAACCTGGACCTGCATTCGGCCGAGGCGCTGGAAAAGGCCATCGACCACTTCGAGGGAACCGTCCTGGCAGTCACCCACGACCGCTGGTTCGCCCGCACCTTCGACCGGTTCCTGGTGTTCGGTTCCGACGGCCGCGTCTACGAATCCGCCGAGCCAGTGTGGGACGAAAAGCGGGTTGAGCGCGCCCGCTGACGCTCTCTCACTTTCTGCGGGTTTTCGGCCGACGCTCTCTCACTTTCTTGAGGAAAGTGAGAGAGCGTTCGTGATTTTCCTGCGTTTAGTGAGAGAGCGTCGGGTGGTGCCACGCGCATATGATCAAAAATTGCTATCATATGAGCATGAAGACTGAAGAGCGGCACCGCCTGATCGGGGAGCTGCTTCGCCACCAGGCCGAGGTCTCGGTGGAAGAGCTGACCCATGCGTGTGACGCATCGGGCGCCACCATCCGGCGGGACCTTGAGCTGCTCGCAACGCATGGAGTGCTGCGCAGGGTCCATGGCGGGGCCAGGAGCCTGATTGCCGGTGGCGAAAACCCCGGCTACGGCCAGCGCGAACTCGAAGACCAGGCCGTGAAGGCCAGGATCGCCGCCGCCGTGGCAGGCCTGCTGGGAGAGCGCGAACTCGTGTGGCTGGACAGCGGCACCACAGCCACGGAAATTGCCCGCGTCCTCCGTGGGCGCGAACTGACGCTGATGCCCATGTCCATGCGCTCCCTGACGACGGTCACCGACGACGACCCGCATGCCGGCCAGCGTCCTGCCCTGCTGCTTCCCGGCGGAAGCCTGGTACCCGGCGAGCTGTCGTTCCGCGGCCCGCTCGCGGAAGCCAACATCCGGTCCCTGCGCTTCGACACGGCGGTGGTCACGCCCTGCGCCCTGAACCTCAGGGACGGTCTCCTGGCCCATGATCTGGAAGACGCCGCAGTGAAGCGGGCCGGCCTCGAATCGGCGGCGCGGGTGATTGTTGCCTGCGCCGGTGCCAAATGGAATGCCACCGCAATGGCCCTGGTTGCCCCCTTGGACGCGGTGAACGTGATAGTTACGGACAAAGACCTGAGTGCGGACGAACTCGCACACCTCAACAAGCTCTCGGTGGAAGTAGTCAAAGCATGAGCATCAACACCAGCACGACGGCCGGACCGTCCCTCAGGGCAGCAGCCGCCGCCACTTTTGTCGTCTTTGGAATCAACGGCTTCGTTTTTGCCAGCTGGGCCGCCAGGATCCCCGCCGTCACTGAGACGCTGCACCTGACCTCCGGCCAGATGGGCACGCTGCTGCTGTGCATCGCCGTCGGCTCCCTGCTCGCCCTTCCGACGGCGGGACTTGTGGTGGGGAAGATCGGCACCGCCAATGCCGTGCGCGCAGGCGCTCTCCTGTCAGCCCTGGCCGGGGTGGGCATTGCCCTTTCCCTGTCGGCGGAATCGATCCCGGGCACTGCCGTTTCGCTGTTCTTCTTCGGCATTGGCGTCGGGCTGTGGGACGTTTCCCAAAATATTGAAGGAGCCGACGTCGAGCACAAGCTTCGGCGCACCATCATGCCGCAGTTCCATGCGGCCTTCAGCGGCGGGGCCTTTGTGGGGGCACTGATCGGTGCGGGCCTCTCAACACTCGGTATTGGCCTGCCGTTGCACCTCCTGGTCATCGCCGGTGTAGTAGTGGTGGTGGCCCTCGTGGCGCCCCGCTATTTCCTCCCCCACGCGGCCCAGGCCGCTCCGGTGGAGGGTGAACCGACGGCTGTGAAGGGGCCATCGGCCTGGCGTGACGGCCGCACCCTGCTGATCGGCGTTGTGGTCCTGGGTGCAACCCTCACCGAAGGCGCCGGAAACGACTGGATCGCCAAGGCCACTGTTGACGGCCTGGGCAGTTCGGAATCCACCGGTGCCCTGATGTTCGCCTTGTTTGTCCTGGCAATGACGGCGATGCGGCTCTTCGGCGGCCGCGTGATCGACATCTACGGCCGCGTCGTAGTGCTCCGGGCCAGCATGGCCGCGGCCACGGCGGGTCTGTGCCTGTTTGTGCTCGCGGGGAACATCTGGCTGGCCGGGGTTGGTGCTGCGCTGTGGGGCGTGGGCTCCGCGCTGGCCTTCCCCATGGGAATGTCAGCGGCCGCCGACGATCCGAAGCTTGCGGCCGCGAGGGTTTCGGTTGTATCCACCCTGGGGTATGTTTCCTTCCTCGCCGGCCCGCCGATGCTGGGCTACCTGGGCGACCTCACGGGAATCCACCTGGCGCTCCTCGCGATCCTCGCCCCGATCCTGGTGGCCCTCCTCCTCGCCGGCGCCGCGAGGCCCCTGCCCTCCAAATCCCAGTCCTCCGCGCCCCAGTCCTCCAAGCCCCAGTCCGCCAAGTAGGGGAACCCCACCGGCATTAGGGTGGGGAGATGTATAAAGTGTGGCGCAAGGGACCGGGCTGGATCAGCCGCTTGGACCGGCACGTTGTCCGCGGTGTGTCGTCTTTCCCGGGTGGAAACCACGATGAGTTTTTCCGGCGCCTCTCCGCCTCCGCCACCCACGGCAAGCTGTGGATCGGGGCAGCGGCGATCATGGCCGCCTTCCCCGGCAAGCCCCGCCGGGCTGCCCTGCACGGGCTGATTGCCCAAGCGGTGGCATCGGCGGTGACCAACGTGGTGTTCAAAACCCTGTTGCCGCGGGCACGGCCGCTCCCCGAGCATCTGCCGGTTTTCCGGTTCGTCCATCCGCAGCCCACCAGCTCGTCCATGCCATCGGGGCATTCGGCCTCCGCCATCGCCTTCGCGCTCGGCGCCGGGCTGGTCAAGCCGGTTGTCGGTGTGGCACTTGCGCCGGCGGCGCTGGGGGTGGCCTATTCCCGTGTCCACACGGGGGCCCACTGGCCATCGGATGTGTTCTTCGGTTCGGCGATCGGCGCAGGGGCGGCGCTGGTGACCCGGAAGTGGTGGCCCGTCCGCCCCCCGTTTCCCGGAGTATCGCGCACCGCAACCCACGCCCCGGAGCTGCCGGGCGGTGAAGGTCTCAGCATCGTGGTGAATACCCTGGGCGGCTCCTTCACGGAACAAACGGCAGGCGCACTCCAGGAAGTATTCCCCAAGGCGTATATAAAAACGGTCGAGCTGGGAGAGAGCCTGGAGGAGGCCATCCAGGCCGCCGCTTCCCACCCGCACACCCGTGCCCTGGGCGCGTGGGGCGGCGACGGTACCGTTGGCACCGCCGCCGCAGCCGCCGTCGAACATTCCCTGCCCCTGCTGGTGCTCCCGGGCGGAACGCTCAACCACTTCGCGCGGGACACGGGGACTGCCAACCTGAAGGACGCTGTGGAAGCCGCGGCCGCTGGTGAAGCCGCGCGGGCCGACGTCGGAATTGTGACCGTGGAGCGCGGGCTGGCGGGCAACCCGGAAACAGCTGACCTGGTCATGCTGAACACGGCCAGCATCGGCCTGTACCCCAATCTGGTCCGGCGCAGGGAGCAGCTGCAGCCGGCCCTCGGCAAACCGCTCGCCGGCGTGGTGGCAATGTTCCGGACCTTCGCCGCGGGAACACCCACCACCCTGACCGTGGACGGCGTCCGGCACAAACTCTGGATCGCGTACATCGGACGCGGGCGCTACTACCCCCGGGACCACGCGCCTCTGTCGCGGCCCGTGCTGGACGATGGCGTCCTGGATGTCCGCATGATTACTGCCGACGAATCCTTTGCCCGGCTCCGGCTCCTGTGGTCGGTGCTGACCGGCACGGTGGCGACCTCCCGGATCACCCATCTGCGGGAGGCTACCGAGGTCCGGATTGAGTCCGAGGGCTCCCCCCTGGCACTGGCGGTCGACGGCGAGGCACTGGCGGGCGTGCGCGGCGTCCGGATCCGGGTGGAACCGCGTGCCTTGACCTACTACTCGCCCCGCACCTAAGGCGGCCGCGCCCCCTGAGGGGGCCACTGATCATCCGTGCGGACTACCCTGATTCGACCCTGAATCATCCCTGAGACAGGCGAAATCCGGCTGTGCCGTCGGTAGCGTGAAGCGTACACACGAAAACTTCCCCGCATCCCGCAGCCACGAGGCTGCTGTTCTAAGGAACCTTTCCATGATTGAGGCAACAGGCCTGTCAAAGGTCTACGGCAGCAAAACGGCGGTTGACGGCGTCAGCTTCACCGTCAAAGCAGGGCAGGTAACGGGCTTCCTGGGCCCGAACGGTGCCGGCAAATCCACCACCATGCGCATGATCATGGGACTGGACCGGCCGACGTCGGGCACGGTCACCGTCAACGGCCTGCACTACGCCGATCACAAGGCCCCCCTGCACCAGGTGGGTGCGCTGCTGGACGCCAAAGCCGTCCACACCAGCCGCAGCGCCTACAATCACCTGCGGGCCATGGCGGCGACGCACAACATTCCCACGTCCCGGGTGCATGAAGTCATCGAAATGACCGGCCTGGAGGCAGTGGCCAGGAAAAAGGCAGGCGGCTTCTCGCTGGGCATGGGGCAGCGCCTGGGCATTGCCAACGCGCTCCTTGGCGACCCGCAGACCCTGATCCTGGACGAGCCGGTCAACGGCCTGGATCCGGAAGGTGTGTTGTGGGTCCGCAACCTGGTCCGCTACCTCGCCGGGCAGGGCAAGACGGTGTTCCTGTCCTCACACCTCATGAGCGAAATGGCCCAGACGGCAGACCACCTGATCGTGATCGGCCGCGGCAAAATCATCGCGGACGCCCCCGTGCAGGACATCATTGCGGGCACCCGTCAGGTCAAAACCCTGGTCCGAACATCCGCAGCCACCCAGCTGTCAGCCCTGCTGTCCGGCGATGGCGTGACCGTGGACCAGGGCCAGCCCGAAACCCTGGAAGTGACGGGCCTGGACGCGCGGCAGATCGCCCAGGTGGCGCTGGACAACCGGGTCCTCGTCTACGAACTCACCCCGCAGCAATCGTCTCTCGAAGACGCCTACTTCGACCTCACCAAGGACGAAGTGGAATACCACTCACACCTGACCGGTGGACCCGCCGGCGAGTTCGCCCCGGAAACCGCCCCGGCAACGGCAGGAAAGTAAGGACGATGACCACCATGACTGAAACCCAGACTTCCGGGGTCCGTTCCACCGCTGGTACCAAGGGCGTGACCTTCGCCGGTGTGCTGCGGTCTGAATGGATCAAGCTGTTCTCCCTGATGTCCACCCGCATCCTGCTGCTCCTGACCCTGGTGGCGATTATCGGCGTCGGGGCCCTCGCAGTCCTGATCCGGTTTTCCTTCCTGGACGAAATGGCCCGGCAGGCCAGGGACCAGGGCCAGACCCTGACGCCGGAAATGATGTCCCAGACCTTCCCGCCAGGATCAGGCTTTGACCTGTACAACCTGCCCAATGCAGGCCTGCAGATCGGCATCCTGGTGCTGGGCTCGCTGGCTGTCCTGTTCATCTCCTCCGAGTACGCCACTGGAATGATCCGTTCCACCATGAACGCCGTCCCGCGCCGCACACCGGCCTTTGTGGCCAAGGCGATCCTGCTCGCCGTGATCTCCTACGTCATCACCACCATCGCCGCCGTGGCCACGTTCCTGATCGCCATGCCGGTCTTCCAGGGACTGGGCCTGGACCTGGACTGGTCCACGGAGGGTGTGCTGTACAGCGTCTTCACAGGCGGCCTCTACGTTGCCGGGGTGGCCCTGATCGGCCTGTCGCTCGGCGCACTGCTGCGCAACTCCGCGGGCGGCATCACCGTGCTGGTGGGCCTGTTCTTCGTCCTGTCCATTGCGGCGAGCTTTATGACCTTCATCCCCGGTGACTTCTGGAAGTACGTGCCCCAGTACCTCCCCAGCGACGCCGGCGGACGGTTCCTGTCCATTGGCCACACCGACGGCGTCATCGATCCCTGGCAGGGCGGCCTGATATTCCTGGGCTACGTTCTGCTGTTCCTGGTACCGGCCATGATTGTGCTCAAGAAACGCGACGTCTAGGCGGACACTAGGCTCAGAGCATGAATGAAGCGGCACTCGTGAGGGACGCGCCGGCCGGACAGGCCGACGCGTCCTTTGCCGAGATCACGGCCAAGCGCCGCGGCCTGCTCCGGCGCTACCTTTACCAGCATCCCCGGGTGATGGACGGTGTGGTGGTGTTCAGCTACGCGCTGCTGGTGGCGCCGACCGTGGTGGACGCGATCATGTCCGGCGCCTGGCTGGCGGCGGCGCTCCTCTTCGTGGTCGCCGGGGCCCTGTTCTTCCGGCGCTCCCACCCCGTGGCGTTGGCTGCCTTCGTCGCAGTGATGGAAGCGGCGGTCACGCTGCTGCACCCGTGGGGCTCGAATGTCTCGGCGGGCCTGTGGTTCTCGCTGTATGCCGTGGCCGTGGTGCACACGCGCCGGTTCGCGCTGGTGGCCATGGCCGCCGCCACGGCGCCGCTGGCCCTGCTGTACCTGCTGGCCGCCGTTGGTCCCATGGAGAATTCCTTCGTCCACGATGCCGGCGGCAATCCCGGCGACTTCGACCTCCTGACGAGCATCGCCACCGGCGCCACCATCGCCCTGTCCAACGTCATCGCCACCGGGATCGGCATCTCGGTGCGGCAGCGGCGGGAGCACGAGCAGGAGATCGCCGCCTGGGCGGCGCGGACGGCCAGCCTGGCGTCCGTCAATGAACGCAACCGGATCGCCCGCGAAATGCACGACGTCGTGGCGCACTCACTGACGGTGATGGTCAGCCTCTCCGATGGCGCCGCCGTCGTGGTCCGGAAAAGCCCCGACCGCGCCGGGGAAGTGCTTGGCGAACTGTCGCGGACCGGCCGGACCGCCCTGGCGGACATGCGCCGGGTCCTGGGCGTGCTCCGGGACGACGCCGGCGGGACCGCACCACGGCAGCCGCTCGCTTCGGGCGACAACCTGGCTAGCCTCCTGGAAGGCTTCCGCACCGCTGGCCTGCCGCTGCACTACTCGCACACCGGCCCGGCGCTGCCGGATGACGCGGCCTTCCAGCTGACGGTTTACCGGATTGTGCAGGAGTCACTGACCAATGTGCTCCGGTACGGCAGGTCGCTGGGGCGTGTGGACGTGGGCATCGTCCGGGCCGGCTCCACGGTCACCATTGAAGTGCTCGACGACGGCGCGGGAGTCCCGGGTCCGGGCACCTCCGACGGCGGCGGGCCGGGTTCAGGGCTCCCAGGCTCCGGCGTCGGGCCCGGTTCCGGCCAGGGGCTCGCGGGCATGGCCGAACGGGCGCGCATCTACGCAGGCACCGTGGTGGCCGGGCGGCGCGGCCGCGGCTGGCGCGTGTGTGCCGTCCTGACCTGGCCGGCCGACGAGCCCGCGGAAACCCCACAAGCGTCCATCCTGACTGCAAGGCACACGTGACTGAAACCCAACCCATAACCGTCCTGCTGGTGGATGACCAGCCGCTGCTGAGGATGGGGTTCCGCCTCATCCTCGAGGGCGAGGAAGACCTGCATATTGTTGGCGAGGCCTCCGACGGTGCCGAGGCGGTCCGGCTGGTCCGGGACCTCAAACCCGACGTGGTGCTGATGGATGTCCGGATGCCCGTGCTGGACGGTATCGAGGCCACCCGCGCCATCACCGCCACCGGATCCTGTGCCCGGATCATCATCCTCACCACTTTCGATGTGGACGAGTATGCGTTCGCCGGGCTCCAGGCAGGCGCGTCCGCGTTCCTTCTCAAGGACGTGGCGCCGTCGGATCTGGTCAATGCCGTCCGTGTGGTGGCCAGCGGGGATGCCGTGGTGGCCCCGCGTGTTACGCAGCGGCTGCTGGAGACCTATGTCCGCGGTGCAGCCGTGCCGGCCCCCTCCGCCGCGCCGCGGGATTCGCTGCTCGAAGACCTGACGCCGCGCGAAACAGAAATGCTCGAAGCCATGGCGGAGGGCCTCTCCAATGCCGAGATCGCGCACCGGTATTTCCTCTCCGAAGCAACGGTGAAGACCCACGTCCGCCGCATCCTGACCAAGCTTCACCTGCGCGACCGGGTCCAGGCAGTGGTGTACGCCTACGAGACCGGCCTGGTGGTCCCGAGCAATCCTGATTACTGACGCTGGCGCGGACGACTGACGCACAGGTTCCGCACAGGAAGGGCCTATGCAGGGGAAAGGCGGGACGCGTTGGATGGAGCCATGAGCAACCACCTTCCCCACCCCAACCACGACCGCGGCCTTGAGTTTGATCTGTCCACCATGATCAGCCGCCGTTCCCTCGGAATGTTCCTCGGCGCCGGCGGTGCGGCAGCGGCGCTGGCAGCGTGCACTCCCGGCGGGTCAGGCACCACAGCCGGGACGTCGACGTCGGCCGCCACTGAGAGTGCCACGGCCACCGCAAGCGCGGCCACTACGACGGCGACACCCACCGCCAGCCCCACGCTTACCCGGGCGATCGCCGAGTGCGGTGTGGAGATCCCCGAGGAGACAGCAGGTCCTTACCCCGGTGACGGCTCGAACGGCCCCAACGTCCTGGCAGCCTCCGGGGTGGTGCGGCAGGACATCACCTCAAGCTTCGGAACCGGGTCTGCTTCGGCTGAAGGCGTGCCGCTGACGTTCACCCTGACCCTGCTGGACAACGCCAACGGCTGCGTCCCGCTGGCCGGTGCGGCCGTGTACGCCTGGCACTGCGACCGGGACGGCAGGTACTCCATGTACGATTCCGGACTGGCAAACGAAAACTACCTCCGCGGCGTCCAGGAAGCGGACGCCAACGGCCAGGTCACCTTCACCTCCATCTTCCCCGGAGCCTATTCCGGCCGCTGGCCGCACATCCACTTCGAGGTGTTCGAGTCCATGAGCAACGCCACGGCCGCCGGACAGGTGCTGGCGGTATCGCAGATCGCCCTGACCAAGGCCGCCTGCGACGACGTCTACGCCACTGCCGGCTACGAAGCCAGCATCGCGAACATGAAGCGGACCACGCTGCAGTCGGACAACGTCTTCAGGAATGACGGCGGCATCTACCAGCTGGCCACCATGACCGGATCGGCCGCGGCCGGCTACACCGCGGGGCTCAACGTGACCATCTAGCCTTTGTGTCCCTTGCGGGACGCCCGTTCCGGGCTGAAAATGGTGCCGTGGCCGCCTGTCAACGCCGTGCCTCTATGGTTCCAGTAGGCCGTCATCTAGCCGGGCGTTGGGGGTCACGTTCTGGGCCCTTCACTGTTTCTTTTGCTGAGAACGCGGATTAGATTCCCATTTTTCCCGGTGATCCCCATGGGCGGCCGCGTCGATCATCGACAGGTTCGCACGTGAGGAGATGAACAGGATCATGCTTGCCGAATCCCAGGATGAGGAACAGATCATTGCCAGGGTCGCCGCGATCGATATTGGCAAGGCTGAACTCGTCTGTTGTGTCCGGGTCACTGCGGAAGGGAACTCGAAGAAGCGGTGGCAGGAGGTGTCCACGCATTCGACGATGAGCCGGTCACTGGCGGAGCTGGCCAACCATCTGGTGGACCTGCGGATCGAGCGGGTGGTGATGGAGGCGACCTCCGATTACTGGAAACCGGTGTTCTACCTTCTCGAGGCGCACGGGCTCGAACCGTGGCTGGTCAACGCCCGCGACGTGAAGCACCTGCCGGGGCGGCCCAAGACAGACGTTCTCGACTCGGTGTGGCTGTGCAAGGTCGCCGAGCGGCAGATGCTCCGGCCCAGTTTTGTCCCGCCTGCCCCGATCCGCCGGCTGCGGGACCTGACCCGCTACCGGATCGATCTGGTCGGGACCCGGACTGCGGAGAAGAACCGCGTCGAGAAGCTTCTTGAGGACGCGTGCATCAAGCTCTCTGTCGTGGCCTCAGACATTTTCGGGGTGTCCGGCCGGGAGATGATGGCAGCGCTCATAGACGGCGAACGGAACCCGAAAGTCCTCGCGCAGCTGGCGCGGTCAAGCATGCGCAGGAAGATCGGCGAACTCGAGGAGGCGTTCACTGGCCTCTTCGATGACCACCACGCCTTCCTGCTGGCCCGGATGCTGGCCAGGATCGACGGCATTGATGCTGATATCGCTGCGGTCGATGAACAGATCGAGGCGCAGCTTGCCCCTTTCGCCGCGGCGGCGGAGCGCCTGGATGAGATCCCGGGCATCGGCCCCGTTGCCGCCGCGATCATTCTGGCCGAAATCGGGGTCGACATGTCACGGTTCCCGACCGCTGGACACCTATGTTCCTGGGCGAAGTTCTCCCCGGGCATCAACTCCTCCGCCGGGAAGACCAAGGGCAGCGGCTCGACCGGGCACGGCAACCGCTATCTCGCCCGGATCCTGGGCGAAGCCGCCGTCGGTGCCGGCAGAACCGCTACATTCCTCGGCGAACGCTCCCGAAGGATAGCCCGAAGACGCGGCAAGAAACGCGCCATCGTCGCCATCGGACGTTCCATCCTGGTCATCATCTGGCACCTCCTCAAGGATCCGGATACACGTTTCCATGACCTCGGCGCCGACCACTTCAGCCGCCGCACCAACCCGGACACCAGCAAACGTAACCACGTCCGCCAACTCGAAGCCCTCGGTTACACCGTCACACTGACCCCCGCAGCCTGACACCCACCCATATCGATAGCGCCGACCAACCGCCCGAAAATGGACGGGCACATTCCTACGCGCCGGCCGCCCTCAGTGCCCCTCCATTTTCGGATTAGACTCGGAACCATGCCTTCACGCACCAGTGCCGCCGCCTCCAGCGCCGTTGACCACATCCAGGACCTGGGCGCGTACGTCAGCGCATCGCCGTCGAGCTTCCACGCCGTCCACGAGGCCGCCCGTCGGCTGGATAAAGCCGGGTTCACCGGCCTGGACGAGCGTGAGTCCTGGGCCGGAGGGGCTGGATCGTTCTACCTGGTCCGCGACGGCGCGCTGATCGCCTGGGTGGTCCCGGAAAATGCCGGACCCACCACCGGGTTCAACATCCTCGGCGCGCACACGGACTCCCCGTCCTTCAAGCTCAAGCCCAAGCCCACCACGGGAGCGTTCGGCTGGCTGCAGGCCGGCGTGGAGGTCTACGGCGGGCCGCTGCTCAACTCCTGGCTGGACCGCGAACTTCGGCTGGCGGGCCGGCTTGTCCTGCTGGACGGCACCGAGCACCTCACCGCCACAGGGCCCTTGCTCCGCTTCCCGCAGCTGGCCGTCCACCTTGACCGTGCCGTAAACGACGGCCTCACGCTGGACAAGCAGCGGCACATGAACCCGGTGTGGGGCCTGGGGAATCCCGCCGATTTTGACCTGCTGGCGGTTTTGGCATCGCATGTGCCCGGCGCGTCCGTTGATCCTGCGCGGATTGGCGGGTACGACGTCGTTATTGCAGACACGCAGGCACCTGCGGTTTTCGGGGCCAACGGTGAGTTCTTCGCCTCCGGGCGCCTGGACAACCTTTCCGCGACGCATGCCGGACTGGCGGCGCTGATCGCTCATTCTTCTGCTGCGTCTGGCGGCGCGGCCGGTGGGCCGATCGCCATCCTTGCGGCGTTCGACCACGAGGAAATCGGCTCCAACTCCCGATCCGGCGCGTGCGGGCCCATCCTCGAAGACGTGCTGGTGCGGGTCTCCGACGGCCTCGGCGCCACGGTGAGCCAGCGGCGGCAGGCGCTGGCGGCGTCGTTCTGCGTTTCCGCGGACGCCGGCCACGCCGTCCACCCGAACTACCCGGAACGGCACGATCCGGCCAACCACCCGGTCCTGAACGGCGGCCCGCTGCTGAAGATCAACGCCAACCAGCGGTACGCGACCGACGCGCCGGGCGCGGCTTTCTGGGCCAGGCTGTGCGGGGAGGCGAAGGTGCCCTACCAGGAATTTGTGTCCAACAACGTGATGCCCTGCGGCTCCACCATTGGCCCGCTGACCGCCACGCGCATGGGGATCCGGACGGTCGACGTCGGCGTGCCCCTGCTCTCAATGCACTCCGCACGTGAGCTCTGCGGCGTGGCGGACCCGCACCGGCTGGCAACGGTCACGGAGCTTTTCTTCCAGACTGCGATGTAGGCAGGTTTCCAGGTTGCCGGCTTCAGCGCCGTCCGCCAGACGGCAACGGCCCGGGCTGCACTCATAGTCCACGTGGCCGTGCCGCTGGGTCCTGCTGTGGCCTGTACGTGGCCGGCCAATTCGGCTATCTGACCCAAAGACGGGATTGTCGATGGAGGCAGTTTGCTCCACCTGGAAATCGTCAACCTGAAGTCCCTTATGCGCGCTAGCCCACATACAGCGGTCAAGTCCCTAAAATGTGGGCGGAATGAGAACCCCTATACCTAATATTCGGACCGGCTGCCAAACCCCTGTACTTGGGTAGGAACCGTATATCCGACGCTCAAAAGTGAGTACCTGCCACTGGTGACAGGCGCCTGAGGCCAGCCATAGGCTCATCTTCACGGCCAGAGTCGAAGGCTAAATGAGAGCTGGGGCCAGAGACCAGACCCATGACCGGATAAAGCGATAAATCTGCGCCCGACTTCTGAGTCGAGTGCGGAGTTGACTAAATCCGCAAGCGTCATGAAGTGGTGAGGTATTTGTCTATTTCAACCCAGCTCCCAATAACATTCCCGATGCTGGCCTTCGAAGCTCCGAGGGCGTCAGTCAGTGTCGTCATTCCCACCCTGAACGAGGCGAGGAATATCCCGTGGGTTCTTCGCCGGATTCCCTCGTATGTGGACGAGGTTGTCATCGTGGACGGCCGTTCCACGGACAATACGGTGGGAGTAGCCCGCGCTATCCGTGACAACCTTGTCATTGTCGATGAGCAGCGCAAGGGTAAGGGCGTGGCCCTCCGTTCGGGTTTTGCCGCAGCCTCAGGGGACATCATTGTCATGCTGGACGCGGATGGCAGCATGGATCCCC
>NZ_LMSG01000004.1 GCF_001428335.1 Arthrobacter sp. Soil762 | reverse complement strand
CTCAAACCTCGGCCAGCCGTGCCCACGCCACCACAGACTCAAACACACCAGCGGCTGGACACCAACTTCGGCCACCAAGAACGAACCACCCGGCTGGATATCACCGTCCGGACGGCACTACACCAGCGAACACCCCGACTGGGAACCACCAAAGTGGCCACAACAACAGCCGGGCCAATGGTCAGCGCTGGCGCCCCATGCAGATCAGGAAGTGCCCGAAGACGAAATTCCGGGCGGACCCGTGGAGGGCGATGCCTTTCCGGAACTTCATGGTGCTGACCTTCGGCTGCCCGACAATGAACCGCCCGACTATGCCCTGTTCTCGGACGACGCCCTTCCCGACGGTCCGCTGCCCGAAGACCCCTACCCGAACTGGGACTTTTCCCTCACTGCCCACAGCAATGTCTGACCTCCAATGCCAGTAGCGCCAACGGACAGTTATGGCCACGATTCCAAGGGCTCCAAGTGTCCGTTCGTGCCGGGTGGGTGTCGCGGAGAGCCCCCGCGGACTAGATTCATAAGCAAGATGACCAAGTCACGCAAAGAAGCGCAGGCGACCGCATACTGGACCACGGGCCCGGAACACGGCGAGCTCCGCAACGAGGCACTGCCCGCTCCCGGGCCCGGCGAAGCTCTGGTCCGTACGCTGTATTCAGGCATCAGCAAGGGCACGGAAATTGTGGTGCACAAAGGCTCCGTCCCGCTCCGCGTGGCCGAGGAGATGCGCGCGCCGCACCAGGAAGGCCACTTCCCGTCGCCCGTGAAGTTCGGTTATCTCTCGGTGGGCGTTGTGGAGGAGGGGCCCGAAGGATGGGCAGGCCAGAAGGTCTTCTGCCTCAACCCCCACCAGGACCGCTACGTTATTTCCACTGACGCCCTCACCAGGATTCCCGACGGCGTCCCGGCCCGCCGCGCCGTCCTCACGGGCACCGTGGAAACCGCCGTCAACGCACTCTGGGAAGCCGGACCGAGGCTCGGGGACCGGATCGCCGTCGTCGGTGCAGGCCTGGTCGGCGGGATGTTGGCGACGCTGCTGCGGACTTTCCCGCTTGCCCGCCTCCAGCTCGTGGATCTGGACCCGGGACGTCAGCACCTGGCGGACAAACTCGGCGTGGACTTCGCCCACCCTGACGATGCCAAACCTGACTGCGACATTGTGTTCCACTGCTCCGCGTCCCAGGAAGGCCTCGCACGCAGCCTGCAGCTGGCCGGGGATGAGGGGGAGATCATCGAGCTGTCCTGGTACGCCAACCGCAAGGTCACACTGCCGCTGGGTGAGGACTTTCACGCACGCCGGCTCTCCATCCGGGCCAGCCAGGTGGGAGTGGTTGCCCGGGCACGGCGGCACCGCCGGACGACGGCCGAGCGGCTGGAATTGGCTGTTGAGCTCCTCAAGGACCCGGTCTTCGACGCCTTCCTCACCGGGGCCTCTCCGTTCACGGACCTGCCCACAGTCGTCCAGCACCTGGCCGACGGAACGCTCGAAGCCCTGTGCCATGTGATCGAATACCCCAACACCGACAGCCCCGCAGAAGCCGACCCCAACGACAGGAAGTAGCCCGTGTTCAGCATGACCGTCCGGCGCCATTTTATGATCGCCCACAGCCTCCCGCGGGAGGCATTTGGCCCGGCCCAGGCCCTCCATGGGGCAACGTTCGTGGCAGAGGTGACGTTCCGCCGTCGTGCGCTGAACCAGGACTCGATCGTCCTGGACATCGGGGCCGCCGGCGGCATCCTTGAGGACGTGTTGTCCGGCCTCAACTACAAAAACCTGGACGAGCACCCGGACTTCGAAGGCAAGCTCAGCACCACCGAGGCGCTGGCGGAATTCATCGCCCACGCCGTCGCAGCCAGGCTCAAGGACGATAACGACGGCCGCGAGCTCGCGGGGATCGACGTCACCCTGCGCGAGAATCCGGACGCCTGGGCAACCTACGCCTACGACCCGTCCGCCTGATCCCATGTTGGTCAGGTTCCTGATTCCCGCCAATATCCGCCACAACTCCGGCGGCAACGTCTACAACACGCGGCTCACCGAAGAACTGAGAACGCTGGGCGTTGCCGTGGAGATTCTGGCGGTGGATGGTTCCTGGCCCGAGGCCAGCGCCAGAGAACGACGACGGCTCGGGGACCTGCTGGGCGCCTCGGGCCCAGGGACGGCGGATCAGCCGCGGACGGACACTACCCCACAAACCGTCACTCTCGTGGATGGGCTGATCGCGTGCGGTGCCCCCGACGAACTGGAATACGCCGCGGCCGCCGGACAGCACACCTGGGTCCTGCAGCACATGCCGTCGCCCAGCCATCCCGACGGCGAAGGGCGGGCACTGCGGGCGGCCGCCGGCGTGATCTGCACCAGTTCGTCCGCAGCGGCCTCGGCGGCAGAAAAGCACGGGCTCCCCGCCAGCCCGGTTGCCCTGCCCGGGACGGACCCTGCCCCGGTGGCGTCTGGATCGGCCCCGCCCCACATCATTGCGGTGGCCGCGCTGCTGCCCAACAAGGACCAGTTGCTGACTGTGGCCGCGCTGGCCAGGCTCCGGGACCTCGCCTGGACAGCGTCGCTGGTGGGAACGGACGACGCCGACCCCGCCTATGCGGCACACGTCCAGGAAGCCATTGCCTCCTCTGGAATGGAGGGCAGGGTGCGCGTGACCGGCCAGCTGGCCGGGACCGCGCTGGCGGACGAGTGGAGCCGGACGGACCTGAGCCTTCTTGTGTCGCGGGCCGAAGCGTTTGGGCTTGTGGTGACGGAATCGCTGGCCCACGGCATCCCTGTCATTGTGCGGGAGGGAACCGGTGCCGTGGACGCGTTGGGCCTCGCCGGAAGACTCGCCGGGAGACTTGCCGGCAGGCTCGCGGGAAGACCGGACGGAGAGCGTGGTGGTGTGCGTGATGGCGGGACGTACGCGGTGCCAGGTGCCGCCGTCGGACTCGCCGGACCCGAAGGCGACGTACTTCGTGGCAGCGGACCTGAAGACCACCACGCGGACGTGCTGGCTGCCGTGATCCGGCAGTGGCTGCTGGACGGATCCCTCCGAGCCGGCTGGCGTGCCGCTGCCCTGGCGGCACGGGAACAGCTGCCCGGCTGGGACTCCACCGCCCGGAACGTCCTGGAGATCCTCGGCGTGCCTGCGCAAGAATCGCGTTCCGAAGCAACGCCTCCTGAAGAAGCGCCTACCGCTGCGCGTACGGCCGGTGGACAATAAGCCATGACCACGCTCCCGACCTCCACCGCCGTATTGATCCCACAAGCCGTGAGCCAAGATGCCCCGGATCCGAAGGCGCTCACTCCGGAGCTCCTCAGGGCATGGGCCTGGCACAAGCAGGGCCTCGACGGCACACTCCAGGGCGCGGATGCCGCCGACGTGTTTAGCAGAGCGGGCTGGGCCCGTTCCGTCGGCGGCGCCAACCCGTACCTCACGCTCTTTGCCCGCGCCGGCACCAGCCGCGCGCAGGCGGATGCCGACGTCCTGTCGCTGAAAATCCATGAGCTGCCCACCGCCCGCGGCTGCACCTATGTGCTGGGACAGGATGATTTTGCGTGGGGCCTCCAGATCGGCCGGGACGCCGCGGTGGCGCCGTTCCGTGTGCTGGCAAGAATGGGCGTCGAGCGCGGCGAGATCACGCTGCTGGAGGAGGAGATCCTCCACGCCCTGGCCGAGGCCGGCAACCCGCTGGACCCCAAACAGCTCAAGGATCTCCTGGGCGATTCGATCCGGAACCTCGGCGAGGAGGGCAAAAAGAAGGGCGCGGCCACCACGTTGCCCACGGCCCTGGGCCTCCTCCAGGCGGACGGCCGGATACGGCGCGTGCCCGCCAACGGCCGGCTGGATCAGCAGCGCTACGCCTACACACTGTGGGGGCTGCCGCCCACCGCCATGGACGACGACGCCGCCCGCAGCCTCCTGCTGCAGCGCTATCTCGGCTGGACTGGCGGTGCCACGGTTAAGCAGTCGCAATGGTTCACCGGGTTCACCCTGGCCCACACCAGGGCGGCGTTGGCCGCCACTGGGGCGGTGGAGGTTCCCACCGCCAACGGTGAAGTGCTGTGGATGATGCCCGACGACGTCGGGCGGCTTGCGTTGTTCGAGGCGCCGGCGGAGGAACAGATTCAGCTGCTGGCCGGCACGGATTCGTTGGTTCTGCTCCGCAGGAACTCGGGGGATCTGTTTGCCGAGCAGGACAAGGGTAAGCAGGTCCTGGGGGACACGTTGGCGTTGCAGGCTGACCTGCCGGATCATCCCATCTTCGACCGCGGCCGGATCATCGGGCTGTGGCAATACGATCCCGGGAAATCACGGATTGCCTATTGGCTCTTTGACGGGGCCACACCCGCAGTATCCCGGCGCATCACCGAGGTAGAGGGCTGGATCCGGGACGAACTGGGCGACTTCCGCTCCTTCAGCCTGGACTCACCGGCCTCCCGCCAGGACAGGATCGCCGCCCTGGATGCAGCCGGCTGAGACTCGTACAGGCGGGGTGAGAGAGTTGGAGACGGCGTGCGGCGCGTTACAGCCCGCTGCGGTGCGCTGCGAAGAAGTCCCTGAGAACCGCACCGCACTCCTCTTCCCTCACCCCGCCGTACACCTCAACCCAGTGGTTGAGCCGGCGCTCGCGGAGGACATCGAACACCGAGCCCGCCGCTCCGGCTTTCTCATCCCAGGCGCCGAAGACCACGCGGGGGATCCTGGCAAGCACCACCGCGCCGGCGCACATGGCGCAAGGCTCCAGAGTCACCACGAGCGTGCAGTCCGCCAGCCGCCAGCCGTCCCCTGTGCCGCCGTCGAGCTTGGACAAGCCACGCAACCGGTCCGCCGCCTGGCGGATGGCCACCACCTCAGCGTGGGCAGTGGGGTCTCCCAACTCCTCCCGCTGGTTCCGTCCGGAACCCAGTACGGAGCCGTCGGGCCCAATGACGACCGCGCCGATGGGCACGTCCTCGGTGGCAAGCGCGCGCCGGGCTTCGTCGAGGGCAAGACCCATCCATTCGAGGTGGTTCTTTTCTGCGGGGACCATGGCTCAATGATAGTTTCGAAGGATATCCGGCCTTGCAGAGCACTGACGCCAGGGAGGGCACCGTGGACACATACAGAGACCGTCTGAGCCAATGGTTCAAACCGTATGCCGCATTGTGGACCACGCTGCTGGTGGGTGGTGCCTTGGTGGTCACCATGGCGCTCCTGGGTGCCGAGGTCTACAACAACGTGGTGGACGAAGAGGGACTGGCCGCCCTGGACCTGCCCGCGCTGGAGCTGTCCCAGGGCTTGCGGAACCCCGCACTGGATGCCGGGGTAACGGCCTTCACGAATATCGGCGGGGGCGTCGGCATGCCCATCCTGGCAAGCATCCTTACGGCCTGGCTCACGTTCCTGAGCCGGACTTGGCGGCCCATCATCCTGGTGGGCGGCGCCGCGGCCGTCTCCACACTGGCAACAACGGTGGGCAAGCGGCTGGTGGGCCGCACCCGCCCGGACCACTCCGAAGCGGTCCCGCCGTACGAGACTTCGCCGTCGTTCCCCAGCGGCCACACCCTGAACACGACGGTGGTGATCGGTGTCCTGGTGTACGTTATGTGCCTCCAGTTCGAAATGCTGTGGGCGCGCATCACTTCCATCACCGCCGGGGTGATCTTCATCATCGCGATGGGCCTGAGCCGGGTGTTCCTGGGCCACCACTGGCTGACGGATGTGATGGCTGGCTGGTTCCTTGGCCTTGCCTGGGTGGGCATGGTGATCCTGGCGCACCGGCTGTTCCACGTGCTGCGGAAACGGGAGCACGCCGGCCCGGCACCCACGTTCGAACACCCCGCCCTGCGGGACGATCCGTCGAGCTGATTCCCGGCCGGACGCTGCCCGCGCGGGTGATAGTTTTGACGCATGCGCACTCTCGTTGTGGACCACCCGCTGGTCGCCCATAAGCTCACCGTCCTGCGGGACAAGAACACTCCGTCACCGGTCTTCCGGCAGCTGACGGAAGAGCTGGTGACCCTCCTGGCCTACGAAGCCACCCGTGAGGTCCGCACCCAGCCGGTCACCATCGAGACGCCGGTCAGCACCACAGTGGGCACCGCTTTCACCAAGCCCACGCCCCTGGTGGTCCCCATCCTGCGCGCCGGGCTCGGCATGCTCGAGGGCATGACCAAGCTGGTCCCCACCGCTGAAGTGGGCTTCCTGGGCATGGCCCGCGATGAGGAAACCCTGGACATCATCACCTACGCTGAGCGGCTCCCGGAGGACCTGACGGACCGGCAGATCTTTGTTCTGGATCCCATGCTTGCCACCGGCGGAACCCTGCGCGAAGCCATCAAGTTCCTGTTCAAGCGCGGCGCCTCCGACGTCACGTGCATTTGCCTCCTGGCCGCGCCGGAAGGCCTGGCCAAGCTCGAAGAGGAACTTGCCGAGGCGAACGTGACCATCGTGCTGGCCTCCATTGACGAACGGCTCGACGAGAAGTCCTACATCGTTCCCGGGCTAGGCGACGCCGGAGATCGCCTGTACGGCATCGCCGGCTAATTCGGGGCTGCTTCGGATTTCAGGTCTTCCGCATTCCTGCCGCCGCCGTTAGCCTGTGGCGCATGGACTGGAAACTTGAACTCGTTTTTGTGCCCGTATCCGACGTGGACCGCGCCAAGGATTTCTACGTCAACAAAGTTGGATTCAACCCGGATTTCGATGAGCGGCCCATGGATGGCATCCGCTTCGTCCAGCTGACCCCGCCGGGATCCGCCTGCTCCATTTGTATTGGCGAGGGCCTCAATGACGCCCCTCCGGGTACGGCCCCAAGCCTGCAGATGGTGGTCAGCGACATCCAGGCTGCCCACGACCACCTCACGGGCAACGGTGTGGAGGTCAGCGACATCGACATCCAGGCTTGGGGGCACTTCGTCTATTTTGCGGATCCTGACGGGAACAAGTGGGCGGTGCAGTACATCCCGGGCCGTGACGCCTAAGGCAAAATAGGCGGCATGAACATCCCCACACCTGCCGCCACACGAACCCTGACCTGCCGGGCCGTCCTTTTCGATATGGACGGCACTCTGGTGGACTCCACGGCAGTAGTGGAGGAGGTCTGGGGAGAATTTGCGGCCCGGTATGGCCTGGACATCGCCGAAATACTGCGCACTTCGCACGGCGTCCAGGCTGCCGATACCGTACGCCGGTTCGCGCCGGAGGGGGCCGACGTCGTGGCGCTCACTGAGGAACTCGGCGCGATGGAACGGGTGCGGACTGCCGGTATCATCGCGTTGCCGGGAGCTGCCCGCCTGCTTTGCAGCCTCCCGGCCCAGGCAGTGGCGCTGGTGACATCAGCGGACAGGACCCTGGCGGACATCCGCATGGACGCTGCTGGGCTGGCCATGCCCGCCACGGCCGTGACGGCGGACCTGGTCACGCGGGGCAAGCCGCACCCGGAAGGCTATCTGATGGCCGCCGGTCTGCTGGGCGTGAAACCGGATGACGCCGTGGTGTTCGAGGATGCGCCCGCCGGAATCGCGGCAGGCGTTGCCGCCGGTATTCGGACGGTGGCCGTGGGTCCCAATGCGGGCGAGCTGCCGGCAGGCGTGCTGCATATCGCGGATTACTGTGCCGTGACCGCCTCCGTGGAAACGGACGCCGCGGGACGGCAGCTCATTTCTTTCCGGCTTTGAGTCCGGCGGAACACTTTCGTGATCCGCGGCGCGGCGTGCGGCCAGCGCTGCGCCGCGGGGGAGTCGGCCTAGTACCAGTTGTGCGACAGGTGGAAGTTCAGCGCGCCGCACGGTGATTGGTAGCGCTCCTGGATGTAGTTCAGGCCCCAGTTGATCTGCGTGCGGTAGTTGGTGACGTAGTCCGCGCCGGCGCTCGCCATTTTCTCTGCGGGCAGCGACTGGACGATGCCGTACGCGCCGCTGCTGGGGTTGGTGGCCGTGGTGGTCCATTCGGATTCCTTGGTCCACAGCGTCTGCAGGCACTGCATCTGGTCAGCGGACCAGCCATAGGTCGCCAGCTGGCCGGCAGCGTAGGCCTGCGCTCCTGCGGGGTCGTTGACGGCCACAACAGGCGCGGGTGCAGGTTCCGGGGCCGGAGCGGGCTCCGGGGCCGGGGCAGGTGCCGGTTCGGCGGCCTGGGGCGCGACATTGATCTCGGCCGGCGCAGCTTCCGGGGAGGCCGGGGGCTGGATCTCGGCTGCCTCGAAGCTCAGCTTTGACTGGGCGCTGGCCTGTTCGGCGGCCTGGTCGGCGCTGGCCGCAAGCGACGCAGATTCGGAAGCGTGTGCTGCGGCGCTGACGCCGACCAGCAGGGCGCACGCCGTCGCGAACACCGCGACGCGCTGGCCCACGGAGGGAATCCGTGCCGCCCTTGACAATGGGGACATAGCTGCACCGAAGCGGGTCTGCTTGCGGTGGCTGTGGGACTTTGTGTCGCCCTGCGGGCGCGTTTGTACCTTGAATTCAGACATGATGGATCGCCTCTCACACCTGCGGAGTTAGCTGTCGGGTTCGGATGAGGGCATCCGGCCACACGGCACAATCACGTGTTGGCTTAACCCCAAAGGGCACTTCGTGCCCGGGACGGTGGGTCCCCCGCCTCTGCCTCTGAAAACGGAATCCGGGAAGCGGCAGAGCTTGGCGTCATCCGGATATGCGGCCCAACGGGAACCACACGTCATCGACGCTACAGGAGCTGGACGCTTAAGTCACATTTTGGTAACGGGAATCACGACGGCGGTGTGTCGCCTTGCTGGGCTCGGGCGTCACTGCGTCGCGCCAGCGCGCCGGCAGGGAAGAGTAACGCGAACTCGGTCCGTCCGGCCCGCGATGTCACTTCCACGCTCCCGCCGTGGGCCTCCATGATCGACTGGACAATGGACAGGCCCAGGCCACTGGTGCCTTCGGACGCCCCGGCGCCCGAGGCCGGCGCCGTACCCTTGCGCGCCGCGTCTGCGCGGGCAAACCGGGAGAAAACGTGGTCAACGAATTCCGCAGGGATGCCCCCGCCGTCGTCCGTTACCGTCACCGCCGCGTTGCCGTCGGCCGACTTCGTGACAGCGGTGACCACGGTGGTTCCGGGCGGCGTGTGCTTGCGCGCGTTGGAGAGCAGGTTGACCAGCACCTGACGCAGTTGCGAAGCATCACCGGTGACGGCGAGCGGCTCGTCAGGCAGTTCAAGGCGCCAGCGGTGGTCCGGGGCGATGACCTTCTCGTCACTGACGGTCTCGATCACGAGTTGTGTGAGGTCTACTTCGCTGAGCTTCAGGGGCTGGCCCTCATCGAGCCGGGCAAGCAGGAGCAGATCCTCCACCAGGGTGGTCATGCGTTCGGACTGGCTTTGGACCCGGGCCAGGGATTTCCGGCCGTCAGGCGTGAAGTCCTCGGTCATCCGCATCAGCTCCGTGTACCCGCGGATGGCGGTCAGCGGGGTGCGCAGCTCATGGGAAGCGTCGGCAACAAACTGGCGCACCTTGGTCTCGCTCCGCTGCCGCGCCTCGAGTGCGTTGGCGACGTTGTCCAGCATCAGATTGAGGGCGTGCCCTACGCTGCCCACTTCGGTTCCGGGATTGGAGTTCGACGGCGGGACGCGCACCGCGAGTGCCACCTCGCCCGCGTCCAGCGGGAGCCGGGCCACCCGGGTTGCAACCTCGGAAAGCTGCTCCAGCGGCTTCATGGTGCGCCGGATCAGCACGGTTCCTGCCAGTCCGATCAGCGCCAGGCCGCCAAGGGAAACGAACACAAACGTCCACACCAACGATGCCAGCGTGCTCTCCTTGGCGGCGAGCGGAAGGCCCGTGACAAGGACATCGCCGTAGCCGGTTTCCACGGCCACAATCCGGTAATCCCCGTTGGACAGCGAGCGGTTCACGGGAAGGCCGTTCTGCGTCAGCGCCAGCAGGGTCTGCTTGTCTTTGGCGTCGAGGGCCAGGCGCCTGGTGTCCGAGTCCAGGAAACCGCCACTGGGGATCTGGCCGTTCAGGATCCGCGCATTCAGCGTTCCGACACTCTGCCCGCGGGAGTCAAGCGGGTCCGGCCTGCCGTTGAATCCGCCCAGGGGCGGGCGGCCCGGATCGTTCGAGCGTTTGGCGGCCTGGCTCAGCTGTTCATCCAGCTGCCCGGTGAGGAACGAGTCCATGGACGCGTAACTGAACAGCCCCACCGCGCCGCAGATGGCCACAAGCAGGGCCATGGCCAACAGGATCAGGCGCGTGCGCAGATGCCAGGTGTCCGGTTTCAGCCAGCTCCGGGCTGGTGCTGGGGTTGCTCGCGGCGAGGACATGGAGCTGCTACTCGGCCGGCTTGATGACGTAGCCGGCGCCGCGCACGGTATGGATCATGGGCGGGTGCACTGCATCCACCTTCTTGCGCAGATAGGAAATGTAAAGCTCCACAATGTTGGCCTGGCCGCCGAAGTCATAGTTCCAGACGCGGTCCAGGATCTGGGCCTTGCTGATCACGCGTTTGGGGTTCTCCATGAGGTACCGGAGCAGTTCGAACTGGGTGGCCGTGAGCTGGAGGGCATCGCCCGCACGGGTCACTTCGCGGGTGTCGATGTTGAGGACAAGATTGCCCACCACAAGTTCGGCAGTGTCCATCGCGGCAACGCCGGAGCGCTGGACCAGGCGGTGCAGCCGCAGCAGGACCTCTTCCATGCTGAACGGCTTGGTCACGTAGTCGTCCCCGCCGGCCGCCAGGCCTAAGATCCTGTCCTGGACGGCGTCCTTGGCAGTCAGGAAAAGCGCAGGTACCTCGGGCGCGAAGGCGCGGATCCTGCCCAGCAGCTCAACGCCGTCGAACCCTGGCAGCATCACGTCCAGCACCAGGACGTCCGGGCGGAACTCCTTGGCAAGCTTGACGGCCTCCGGGCCGTCCGAAGCCACGGCAACGGACCAGCCGGCCATGCGCAGCCCCATGCTCATGAGCTCGGAAAGGCTGGGTTCGTCGTCAACCACCAGGGCGCGGATGGGGGAGCCGTCCGGGTGGGTCAGTTGCGGAAGGTTGTTGGTCATGGAGTGCGAAGTGGCCATGGGACAACTCTCCGATCATTCGGTTAGCCCGCGCTATGGGGTTCCTGTGCGCAGGCTGTGAATCCCAGCCTAGCGAGCTGGATGGGCGATCTGGATGGCCGGGCGGGACGCCGATAATCCGCAGGCGGCCGCCTTCCCCGCTGGACAGGCGGCAAAACCCGGCAGGGAATCTCGGCAAGTCATTGGCCGGTGAATTTCAAGGCCTTAGTATGGCGAAAGGGTGAACATTGTTCGCCGGAGATGGCCATTTGCGCCCCCTTGGCGGACAACAACTCCTATTTTGCCGCCAAATCAGAATGGTGATCTGTAACACAAATCCGCATTTTGTCTCAGTATGCGGAACGTTGCACCCATTGTTACTTGCAAGTTTTCATTGTTACGTTGCACACTTTCAATTGTGAACAAGAACTCAACAGCACCTGCAGCCGCAGAATATTGGCCCAGCACATCCGCTGCTGCCGACATGCGCTGTTGTCGAATGCACGCCTGACCTTCAGACCCCACGAAGTTCCTAGGCATTCGCCCCCCAGCCCAGCGTAGGGCGCCCTCCCCAGATCTCATTGCGGGGAAATCAGCATTCGAGCCGCGATGACGGCCATTCACATTGAGGTAAGCATTCATGTCAGTTGCATCCGGATACGTCCACATCTCCGTCCGTAACGCAGGCAAGGCCGGCCAGGCTTCCGGCCTCCGCCAAGGCTTCGGCGCCCGACCGGCATTCGCCCCGGCAGCCCCCGGCGCCAGCTTTCCCGCCCCCGGCTACGCACCCCAGGGCTACAACCCCAACTCCTACGGCCAGCTCCGCGCCGTCCAGCCTGCCGAAGCCGCGCCGCTGACCGCGCCCACCCCGGTGATCGCTGGACCAAACGCCGTGCGGCCCGTCGCCAACGACACCTTGGCCCGCGGATTTGTCCTCTACATGGGCATCGACGAGGAGACCGCAGCGGCTGCGGGAACCTCCATTGCCAAACTTGCCCAGGAAATCCGCGCATACGCACAGTCACTCGTGACCGGTGCTGAAAGCTACGCGGCCGTGGCCGTGGCCCCGGCAGGCACCCCCGGTTCCGCGCTCGACGTCGTCCGGTCCACCTTTGGTGACCCCACCGTGAACGCGCAGAAGCGCACCGAGACTGCCCGGCTGCAGCAGCCCCAGGACCCGCGCCCGTCCGGTGTCCTGATCGACCTTGCCCGCCGCGAAGTCCACCTTGACGGCGAATCCCTGAACCTGACCTTCAAGGAATTCGAACTCCTGAACTACCTGGTGGAAAACGGCACCCGCACGGTTGGCCGCGATGAACTGCTTGAGGGCCTGTGGCGCAACGCCGAGGAAGTCCCCAACGAACGCACCATCGACGTCCACATCCGCCGTCTCCGCTCCAAGCTGGGCCGCCTCGCCAACACCGTCCGTACCGTCCGCGGCCAGGGCTACCGCTTCTACGAGCACCCCGAAGTTATTGTCTGGGCCGCTCCGGAATACTCGATCTAGTCCTTAACGCCAAGCGAAAGCGGCTCTCCCTGTTGGGACGGCCGCTTTCGCTTTCGCGGCCCATCCTTCGGCGCCTGCGTTCGTTCCTCACGCAACAACGGCGCTTTCAGGATGCCCCGCTGCGCTGCAGCGCCCTCTCTACGTGAAATATCGCTTTTGCGCGTCCGGGCTCGCGAGTATTGGCCTCCGCGGCTGTTGTTTGACGGCGGCGCCGCGGGTCTTGCGGGTCTAGGCTTGGGGGATGAGCGACCACCACATCAAACGCCTGGTGATCATGCGGCATGCCAAGTCCGACTGGCCCGGCGGCGTGGCGGATCATGAGCGGCCGCTGGAGGAACGGGGGCACCGCGAGGCGCCCCTGGCTGGCAAGTGGCTGGTCAAACATGGCATTCTCCCGGACTTCATCCTCTGTTCCAGTGCTCTCCGCACCCGCCAGACCTGCACCTGGGTGTGCTCGGAACTGGGGGACAAGGCCCCGACGCCGAAACTTGAGGACGGCCTCTACGCCGCCTCTGCGCTGCGGATGCTCGCCGTGGTCAACCACGTGCCTGACACCGTGACCACGCTGATGCTCATCTCGCACATGCCTGGCGTCCAGGACCTCGCCATGCACCTGGCCTCACGGGACTCAAACCACGACGCCTACATGGACGCCGCCACCCGCTACCCCACCAGCGCCCTCACGGTGCTGGAAACGGAAAAATCCTGGGCCGAGCTGGATGGGCAGGACGCCCGGCTGACCAAGTTCAAGGTCCCGCGAGCCCACTAACGCCACGGGATCCACTGACCCCACAGGGCTCAAGGTCCCGCACTGGACCCGGCGACCTCCCGCAGCAGTCCGGCGACGTGCTGGATGCCCGGGCTCGCCGCCATGGTGCGGCGGTACACGATGCCCACCTGCCTGACCTGCGTGGGGTTGACCAGGGGCAGGCCGACGACGTCCGCAGGCAGGGCGGGCCTGCCGAGGCGGGGGACCAGCGCCACAACGGCTCCCTGCTCCACCAGTGCGATGTGGGTTGCGAAGTCTGGATCGTAGACCCTGATGTCCGGCACCCGGCCAAGGTCGGCGAAGATCCTCACCAGGGCCTCGTTGCAGATGGCTCCGTGCGGCGTGCTGATCCAGCGTTCGTCCACCAGATCCGCCGGTTCCACCTGGCCGCGTCCTGCCAAGGGATGGTTGCGGTGCACCAGGACGTCCGCGACGTCCTCGCATAGCCATTCGAGGGTCATGTGCTCCGGTATGACCAGCGGGACGGAGTTCCAGTTGTGGACCACACCCAGGTCCGCCTCCCCGTTGGCCACCCGCGCCACCGCTTCCCGAGGGTCCTCGGCCAGTACGCTGAGGTCCAGATCCGCTCCGGATGAGGCCAGCCGTCCCAGCAGCGGCCCCACGAGGCCCCTGCAGGCCGTGGAAAAGGCAACAACCTTGAGGTGCCCGGTAGGTTTGGCCGGATCCGCCAAGAGCGTGGATTCCAGTTCCTCGAGCTCCGACAGGATGCGCCGGCCGTACGCTGCCAGGGTGAGCCCCCGCTCGGTCAGCAGCACCCCGCGGCCGCGACGTTCCAGGACGGGGAACCCGGTCTGCTTCTCCAGCTTCTTGATCTGTTGGGAGACGGCCGACGGGCTGAAGCCCATCACCTCCGACGCCGCTATGACCGAACCGTGCTGTTCAATCGCCGCCAGGGCCCGCAGTGAGCCGATCTCAATCATGAAGCAAATCTACATGATTCGACGCAGAATTCAACGCTGGTGCTTCATCTGTCCGTCTGCAAGAGTGGGACCGTGAATCTCCGACACTCCCTCCTTGCTGCCTTGGTCGCCGTTCTCTGGGGCCTGAACTTCGTGGCCATCGACTTCGGCCTGCATGCGAACGGCCGTGAGGTTCCCCCGCTGCTGTTTGTGGCCATGCGGTTCCTCCTGGTGGTCTTCCCCTGGATCTTCTTCATCAGGAAGCCTGACGTCAGCTGGAAGGCGATCATCGGCGTCGGCGTCTTTATGAGCGCGGGCCAGTTCGGCCTCCTCTACCTGGCCATGGCGCTGGGCATGCCGGCAGGCCTCGCCTCCCTGGTCCTCCAGGCGCAGGTGCTGCTCACCGTCCTCCTGGCCGCCGGGTTCCTGCGCGAGCGGCCCAGCCGGAGCCAACTGGCCGGCGTCGTTCTTGGCGTTGCGGGGCTGGCCGTGGTGGCCGTCGGCCGCAGTGCCGTGGCCCCGGTGCTCCCGCTCATCATCGTGCTGGGAGCCGCCCTGTCCTGGGCGGCCGGGAACGTCATCGCGCGTCAGGCCAAGGCCGCCTCCGGGCTGGGGCTGGTGGTCTGGTCCGGCGCAGTGGTTCCGCTGCCCCTCGCCGGGCTGTCGCTGCTGGTGGACGGCCCGGATGCCGTGTTCGGCACGCTGGCAGACCTCCAGGCGGCCACGATCCTGAGTGCGCTGTACACAGCCATTTTCGCGTCGCTGGTGGGGTATGGGATCTGGAACCGGCTCCTGGCCAGCTATCCGTCGTCGGCCGTGGTGCCCTTCACCCTGCTGGTTCCCGTGGTGGGCATGAGCGCTGCCTGGCTGGCATTGGGGGAGGTGCCGACGCCGGCGGAACTGGTTGGCGGGCTGCTCCTCCTGGGCGGGGTGGCGACCGCCGTGCTCGCCGGCCGCGGCCGGCAGGTTCTGCGGCTGGGTCAGCGGCGGGGCGCCGGTTTAGCGCCCGTCTTGGTGCCCGGTTTGGGTGCCGGTTTGCGGACCGGGGAAGCGGACGACGACGGCCGCTTGGCTGCCGAGGCAGGCATCCGGGCGGGCGCGCGGGTGCCTGACGAACGCTGAGCGGTGGCGGCACCCCGGGGTGCCGCGCCCCGGGCCGCGGTGGCTCCGGTTGCCGGGCGCCGCGCAGCAGGGCGGCCAGTGCCGGAAGCGGGCCGCCGCTTGGCTGGCGAGGGCCTCCGTTTGGCAGTCCCCAACCGCCTGCCCGCCGGCCAGACTGCGCCAAGGAACAGGACCGCTAGCGTGGCCACCGCTGAGGCCCCACCCCAGTAGAAATAGTTGTCCGGATCCCCGGTGGGGAGCGGTGTGCCGAAGATCGACGACTGCTCGGCGAAGGCCAGCTCCCAGGTGCTGACGAAGGCAAGGGAGAAGGCAATGGTGAGGCTGGATCCCACAGCCGTGGCAACCAATACAAAGTGGCGCCCCCGGGCCAGGACCTCCGCCACGGCCGCAACATAGGCCAGCGCAACCAGGCCCAGGAACGTGACCATCACGGCCTCTTCCAGGGTGATGGCGGTGAGCACCAGCATGCCCAAGGCGGCGACGGCCGCGATCACGGCGAACTTCCCGCTTTTACCCATGTGGCGCATGTGTCCAATCATTCCTGCTACTTCACGACATAGCCGCGCATGATTGCCATGATTGCTGCAACGCTTTGGTCACGGGTGCGTTCCGGGTTGTAGGTCTGCCGGTCAAGCCCCACCACAAAGCAGGCGCCAAAGATCGCCGTCTCGAGGCTGCCCCGCGAGACCGTTTCGTCCACCCGATAGACGGCAGCGACGTTCTCTATGGCCGCGCCGATGACCGCCAGGAGTTCAGACCGGAGCACCGCGAACGTGTCCCGCCATTCGCTGGGAGTCCGCCAGTTTTCGCTCACCCACAAACGGGCGAAGGACGGGTAATCGTCCATAAAATCCATGGCCTGGCCGATCATTGCCTCCATGGCCACCAGTGGATCGGCCCCAGGATGCCAGGCCTCGCTAAGCAGGCGTGCCTTCAGGATGTCCACGCCGTGCCGCAGCAGCTGCGCGATCAGGTCCGACTTGCTGCCGAAGTTGTAGTAGACAGTGCCCTTGGAGACACCCGCCGCCGCGGCAATTTCGTCCACAGTGACACCCGCTGCGCCACGCTGGCCGATCAGCTCCATGGACGCGTCGAAGAGCTTCTGCCGGGTGGCATTGGTCCGGGCCGGGCGGAGTTTCTTCTCGGCGGGACCGTGCATGGCGGGATCGTGCCCCACGGGATCATGCACGCCAGGATCGTGCCCGACAGGATCATGCACGCCGGGATCAGGCACCCCGGATCCCGGCGCGGGCGGGCTCATACCGCGATCTCCGGTTTGAGCGTTTTGAGCGTCCAGTATTTGTGCTT
The DNA here is from genome assembly GCF_001428335.1 of Arthrobacter sp. Soil762. Lineage (GTDB taxonomy): Bacteria > Actinomycetota > Actinomycetes > Actinomycetales > Micrococcaceae > Arthrobacter. Next base: position 72,837 of record NZ_LMSG01000004.1, on the reverse strand, counting down.
CCGGACAGCAAACGTGGACATCGCCGCGCCCAGCAACGTGTAGCCGAGCAGCCCCAGGACAGTGGGCACGATCCCGGAAAGGTCCGCTCCGTAGATGAGGTGCCGCATGCCCGTGACCACGTAGCCCATGGGCAGGATTTCGTGGACAACATGGAGCGGCTGCGGAGTGGTCTGCCAGGGGAACGTGCCCCCCGAGGACACCAGCTGCAGCACCAGCAGGATCAGCACCACCAGCTTGCCGGGTGACCCCAGCAGCGCCACGATGCCTTGGATGATGGCGCTGAAGGCCATGGCAGCGGCCAGCATAAACAGCCACATCAGCACCGGATGCGCGGGGTTGAGGCCCAACGCCAGGTTCACCACGAGGGTCAGCAGGCTCGCCTGCACCACCGAAACGGCCAGGAACGGAAGCCAGCCGCCGACGGCGATTTTCCAGGCCGGGGCGTTCGACGCCAGGGCCCGCTGGGTGATGGGCCGCATCGCCTGGACCAGCATGAAGATGCCGATCCACAAGGCGAGCGTCAGGAAGAACGGTGCCAGCCCCGCGCCGTAGGAGTCCGCCTTTGCCTGGGAGACATTGCTGACCGCAACGGGATCGGCAATCACCTCTGAGAGGCTGCTCTTCTGCGAATCGTCCGGGTTGGGCACCTGCCCGGCTCCCTTGGAAATTTCGTCGGTCAGCGTCCGTGAGCCGTCAGCGGCGGTGCCGGCCCCGGCTTCCAGCTGCCCCGCACCGGCGTCGAGCGTTTGCGCCCCTTCCGCGAGGCGTCCGGCGCCGTCGAGCGCAGTCTGCTCGCCGGTGGCCAGCGTGGCCGCCCCGGTGTGGAGCTGGTCAGCGCCACCGGAAGCCTGAACAATGGCGTCTTTCAGCGCAGGGGTGGCCGTGGCCAGCTGGGCTGCGCCGACGCTCACGGCTTCGGCGCCGTCCGCGAGCTGCTGGATCTGGGTGGCATCGGTCTGGATCCGGGTTTTCGCCGCGGCCACGGGGCTGGAGGCTGCCACCGCATCGAAGTCGGCCAGGATTTTGTCTGCCTGCACCTGGGTGATCACTTCGGACGCGACCAGGCGGGCATTCGATTCGATCACACGCGTCCGGAGTCCTTGGTCCGCGGCATCAAGCTGCGTGACGACGTCCTGGACCTTGGTGTTCAGCTGGGCGTTCCCCGCGGCAACCTGGGCCGCGCCGTTGGCCAGCGTCCGGGTATCGGTGGGCAGCGTGGCGGTGCTGTCCTTCAGGACGGAGAGCCCGCTGCTGAGCTGCCCGGCGCCGTCGGTCAGCTGATTGGCCCCGTCCCGCAGTTTCAGCTGCCCGTTGTACAGCTCGCCGGCTCCTGCGCTGAGCTCGCTGGTGCCTGTATGCAGGGTGACCGTCCCGTCGCGGAGGGTGGCCACGCCGTCCGTCAGCTGCCCGGCGCCGTCTGCGGCCTTGAGCATCTGGGCGTGGATGGTGCCGAACCCGGTGAGCAGCTGGTTCGCCGTCTCTTCACCCACTTCCTTGGCCACCGTTGTGTGCACCGCGGTGGTCAGCTTGTCCACGATGGTGCTCAGCAGGTAGTTGTTGGCATCGTTGGTGGTGACGTTCAGCATCGCCTGGCTGGCCGAATCGAAGCTGCCGGGTGAGACCAGGTTTGTGGAGAACTCTGCCGGGATTTTCAGTGCAAACGCGTACTTGCCGCTGCTGACCCCTTCGTCGGCCTCGGCCGCCGAGGGGACCGCCTGCCAGTTGAAGACGTTGCCCTCCACCAGGCCGTCCGCCACCTTCTTGCCCGCCTGGAGCTCGGTCCCGTCGCTGGACGTGGCGCCGGTGTCTTCCACCACCAGGGCGGCCTCGATCTGGTTGAGGTTCCCGTAGGGATTCCAGTTGGCGTACAGGTACACGGCCCCGTACAGGAGCGGCACCATGATCAGGGCCAGGATGGTCAGCTTAGGCAGCAACCCACCGGTCATCCGCTTGAGTTCGGAACGGGCCAGCCGCAGCACGGTCACTTGGCATCCTCGGTTTCGAGTAAGAGGGATTCGGTTTCTTCGTCTGTGAGAGCCGGCGCATCGGGCGCTTCGTCGACGTCAGGGACGGCGTTGCCGATCACGGTGGCCGGACCCGTCCACCCTGCCGGGAGGGCGGTAACGGTGACGACGACGGCGAGCGGCCGGCCGGCGTCGTACGCCAGCTCCTCAAGCCGCGGGAGCCAGTCCGCAGCGTTGGCACCGTGCCTGTCGGGGGAGTCCACCACCAAAAGGTCCGTGTGCGGGTTGGCGAGGGCCAGGGACGTCAGCAGTTCAATGCGCCGATCCGGCGCCAGCTGCTCCGTCCACAGGTCCGCGATGTCCTCGAAACTGTTGACTTTGAGCCAGGGCTTGCTCAGCAGCGCGCCCCGGTAGCGGCGGGGGATCAGGGCGAGGTCCTCGGTGACAAGGTCCCGGACACTGAGGTGCTGCTCGGGCTCATTCACGTTGGGGGAATCCACCAGGGCGCTCGCGAGGCGGAGGGATTTGGTGCGTTCGTTGGCGTCCCAGGACATCTGGCCGCCAGTGGGTTTCATGCGCCCGCTGATGGTCAGGGCAAGGGCTGTCCGCTGGTCCTGGCGTTCGGCGGTGACGAGGAGGAGCTCACCCCGGCCGACCCGCAGAGAGGTGGGCGGAAGCAAATCGTCGCGCCGGCCCTTCACAAGGAGCTGCTGTACGGAGAGCAAAAATGGCCTTTCGAAAGTGTATGTCCACCTCCAGTCTAACTGAACTGACTGGTCAGTTCAAATAGTGCGGTTGGAGTAGGCGCGGGTGGAATAGACCAGCGCCACTTGCGGCCTCTCCTACAAGCCGTACTTCTCCAGGAGCCGCAGCCACACCTCGCTGACCGTGGGAAACGATGGCACCGCATGCCACAGCCGCTCCAGCGGGACCTCGCCCACCACTGCGATGGTGGCCGCGTGCAGCAGTTCGCCCACGTCCGGGCCCGCGAAGGTGGCGCCGAGCAGGACCCGACGGTCCTCGTCCACCACCAGTTGCGCCCAGCCTTCGTAGTGTTCCGAATGCAGGGACGAACCTGACACTTGGATTGGCAGCTCCACGGACGAGACGTTGTAGCCGTCCCGCTTTGCCTGCTCCACCGAGCGCCCCACGCCCGCCAGTTCGGGATCCGTGAACACCACGTTCGGGACGGCATGCTGGTTGGCGGTCTGCGCGTACCGGCTCCAGGCCGCCGGCGTGCCGCTGAGTTCGCCCTTGGCGCGGGCCGCGATGGCGTCGCCGGTGGCGCGGGCCTCGTACTTGCCCTGATGTGTGAAGAAGTTGCTGCCGGCGGCGTCGCCAACAGCGTAGAGCCAGGGATAGTCGCCTTCCTCATCCGGGGTGCCCAGGGAGCCCGGGACGTCCTGGACGCCCTGGACTAGACCGGTGGAGTCGGTGGTGAGTGTCAGTGGCTGCCCGTCCTGGGCCTCGAAGCCCAGGCTTTCCAGGCCGAGGCCCTCGAGGGCGGGATGCCGGCCTGTTGAAACGAGGACCTTGTCCGCAGTGACGGTGGTGCGGCCGTCCGCCGACTGGTCCTGAAGTGTGAGGGTGAACGTGCCGTCGTCGTTTTCCCGGACACTTTCGGTGGACGTGTTGAGGCGGACCGCCACGCCGTCCGCGCGCAGCCCCGCGATCACAAGCTTGCTGGCCTCTGCGGGGAACGTGCCAAGCAGGCCGCTCCTGGCCACGAGCGTCACGTCCGAGCCCAGACGTGCGAATGCCTGCGCCAGCTCGCTGCCCGCTACGCCTCCGCCGATCACGGCCAGGCGCTCCGGCACCTCCTTGGCCGAGGTGGCTTCACGTGTGCCCCAGACCCGCAGGTCCGCAAGCCCGTCGATGGGAGGTGTGGTTGGCGTGGAGCCGGTGGCGAGTACGACGGCGTGACGCGCCTTGAGCCCGTAAGTGTTGCCGTCCAGCCCGGCTACTTCAACGGTGCGCGGCTCGGTGATCCAGCCGTGGCCACGGATCAGCTCAATTCCGGTATCGTCAAGCCACTTCACCTGGCTGTCGTCCTGCCAGTTTGCGGTGAAATAGTCCCGGCGCTTCAGGACTGCCGCTGCATCCAGTGTCAGGGTGACGGCTTCCGCTGCGCCGGGTACGGACTGTGCGCCGTGCAGGGCGGTGCCAGGGCGGAGCAGGGCTTTGGACGGCATGCAGGCCCAATACGAGCATTCGCCGCCCACCAGTTCGGCTTCAACAAGGACAGCCGTCAGGCCGCCCTGGACCACCCGGTCGGCGACGTTTTCCCCCACGGCACCGGCACCGATCACAATGACATCGAATTCACGTTGCAGCGTTTCAGGCGTCATTCGTCCAGCCTACGCCCGCCTCGCGGGAGGCGTGGAGCGCCGGCGTCGTCAATCAGGTGACTGCACAACTGCGTAACTTAAAGACAAAAGGCCCGTACCGGCGAACCGATACGGGCCTTTCTCTGTGCGCCCAGAGGGATTCGAACCCCCGGCCTTCTGTTCCGTAGACAGACGCTCTATCCAGCTGAGCTATGGGCGCATTTTGTGTTTCGCGGAGTTTCTTGCTCCCCGAACCTCGAATTACTTTACGCGAGGGTGGCCCGGAGTACCAAATCGAGAAGCATGTAATCTAGCTGACTAGACCGGTCTAGGTGACCTTTGTCACTTAAATACGGCCGTTTGTGCGGGGTTTTCCTTGAATTTGCGCGGTTTTCGGCTCCAACGATCACGAACGTGCACCGCTGGCCTCGCATGACGCCCCTGGGTGGCCAATAGCATTTAGTCCACACCGATGACCCCGAGGAAGGGAACCGCAATGGGCGATCTGGCGCAGAAGCCGCTGCTTGAGAAAGCACCCACCACGCATGCAGCACTGCTGGCATGGGTCGAAGAGGTTGCTGAGCTTACGCAGCCCGACCGGATCCACTGGGTTGACGGGTCCGAGCAGGAAAACTCGCATCTTACCGATGAACTCGTCGCAGCAGGAACGCTGACGCGTCTGAACCAGGAGCTCTTCCCCAACTCTTTCGCTGCATTCTCTGATCCCGCGGACGTAGCCCGGGTGGAAGAGCAGACCTTCATCTGCTCCGAGAAGGAGCACGACGCCGGCTTCACCAATAACTGGATGGCCCCGGCTGCGATGAAGGAAAAGCTGCGTGGGCTGTTTGCCGGCTCCATGCGCGGACGCACCATGTACGTCATCCCGTTCGTCATGGGGCACCTGGACGCCGAGGATCCCAAGTTCGGCGTGGAGATCACCGACAGCGCCTACGTTGTTGCCTCGATGCGCATCATGGCCCGCATCGGCACCGACGTGCTGAACCGCATCACCGAGACCAACGCATTCTTCGTGCCGGCCCTGCATTCCCTGGGTGCGCCGCTTGAAGCAGGCCAGGCTGACGTGCCGTGGCCGTGCAACCCGGACAAGTGGATCGTTCACTTCCCCGAGGAGCGCTCCATCTGGTCCTACGGCTCCGGCTACGGCGGAAACGCGCTGCTGGGCAAGAAATGCTACGCCCTCCGCATCGCCTCCGTGATGGCCCGCGACGAAGGCTGGCTGGCTGAGCACATGCTCATCCTGAAGCTGACGTCCCCGGAGCAGAAGACGTACTACGTCTCGGCTGCCTTCCCGTCCGCCTGCGGCAAGACCAACCTCGCCCTGCTCGATCCCACCATCGAAGGCTGGAAGGTGGAGACCCTGGGTGACGACATCACCTGGATGCGCTTCGGCAAGGAAGGCGAGCTCCGCGCCGTCAACCCCGAGGCCGGCCTCTTCGGCGTGGCCCCGGGCACAGGCTGGGGCACCAACCCCAACGCGATGCGCGCCATCGCCAAGGGCAACAGCATCTTCACCAACGTGGCACTGACCGACGACGGCGGCGTGTGGTGGGAGGGCATGACTGAGGAAGTGCCCGCTCACCTGACCGACTGGCAGGGCAACTCCTGGACCTCGGATTCGGACAAGCCGGCAGCCCACCCCAACTCGCGCTTCTGCACGCCGATCGACCAGATCGACATGCTGGCCGAGGAGTACCACAGCCCGAACGGTGTGGAGCTTTCCGCGATCCTCTTCGGCGGCCGCCGCAAGACCACCATCCCGCTGGTGACCGAGGCGCGCAGTTGGTCAAACGGCATCTTCATGGGTTCCACGCTGTCCTCCGAGACCACTGCCGCGGCAGCCGGTGAGGTGGGCGTAGTCCGCCGGGATCCGATGGCCATGCTGCCCTTCATCGGCTACGACGCAGGCGATTACCTGAACCACTGGGTCAACCTGTCCGCCAAGGCCAACCCGGAGCGCCTGCCCAAGATCTTCCTGGTCAACTGGTTCCGCCGCAACTCCGAGGGCGGCTTCGCCTGGCCCGGCTTCGGTGACAACGCCCGCGTCCTCAAGTGGGCCATCGAACGCCTCGAAGGCAAGGCTGACGCCGTGGAGACCCCCATCGGATTCGTTCCCACCGGCGATGCGATCGACCTCAAGGGGCTGGACATGACGCCTGCACAGGTCGAAGAAGCAGTCCGCGTCGACCCGGCCGAGTGGGCCACCGAACTCGCCTCCATCGAGGAATGGTTTGCCAACTTCGGCAGCTCGCTGCCCGAGGCGCTGCAGTCCGAGCTCGCCGGCCTGAAGGCCCGCCTGGGCTGACACTCCAGTAAGCACGACGGCGGCCCCGCACCTTTGCAAGAAGGTGCGGGGCCGCCGTCGTTACTTCATCGAGTGCTCCGTAACGGCCCTTCTGAGACGTCAAAAGGGCCGGTACGGAGCAATCGATATGTGCATTAGCTGGCGAGCCAGATGTCCGGGCCGAAGACCTCGTAGTGGATCTTCGTGGCTGGGATGCCCGCGTTGATGGCCTCGTTGCGGATGTGCTTCATAAACGGCAGCGGCCCGCAGAGGTACAGGGACGCGTTGGCCGGCAGGTCCACTTCACGCAGCGACATAAAGCCCTCCCGGCTTCCCGGCTCGGGCTGCTCAAGCCACAGCTGGAGGTCGGCACCCGCGAGGCGTTCGACGTCGTCCGTCATCTGGCCGCGCAGCGCCCAGCTGTCCATGGTGCTTTCCGCGTGCAGGACGAGCACCTGCCGGTCGGAACCCGCCTCGGCGAGTGAACGGAGGATGGATGCCGTGGGCGTGCAGCCGATTCCGGCCGATGCCAGGACTACCGGGCCGTCGCCGTCCTTGAGCGTGATCTCGCCGTACGGGTTGGAAATCTCCAGGATGTCGCCAACCTCGACGGTGTTGTGCAGTACGGGGGAGACCTCGCCGCCGTCGTCGAGCTTGGTGGTGAAGGACCGGCTGGTGCCTGCATCGCCGGAAAGTGAGTACTGCCTGACCTGGCGGAGGCCGTCCGGGAGTTGGAGCTTGACGCTGACGTACTGGCCGGGCAGGGCGGGTGTGACAGGGGTGTCGTCAGCGGGTTCCAGGGTGAAGGTCATGGAGCCGGTGCCCGCGGCGGTCTTGGCAGCCACTTTCCAGGAAGTCCACATCTTGCCGTTGGCCTGGGCTGCGTAGAGGCCCTTTTCGAGCTTGATGAGTGCGTCGGCCATCAGCCAGTACACCTCGGTCCAGGCTTCGGCGATCTCGGGGGTGATGACCTCGGCGAGGTCTTCGGCGATGGCCGCGAAGAGGTGCTCGTAGACCACCTGGTATTGGGGTTCGGTGATGCCCAGCGACGCGTGCCGGTGGGCGATTCGGGAAAGTACGGTTTCGGGGAGGGTGCCCGGGTTGTTGACCAGGTGCGTGGCGAAAGCGGCGATGCTTCCGGCCAGCGCCTGCTGCTGGTTGCCCGAGCGCTGGTTGGAGCGGCTGAACAGGCCATCCAACAGTTCCGGGTGGGCCGCGAATAGCCGTGCATAGAACTTGGGAGTGATGGCGCCGATCCGGGAACCGACGAGCGGCAGCGTGGCCTCAATGACGGGGCGGGATTTGTCCGAGAGCATGTGTACTCCTGCGATAGGGGACCGGGCTTTCGTCCGGTCAATGTGAATACTTACATCTGAAATGCTTATATTCGTACCTCAAGTTCTACACCCCGTAGAAGTTGAGATCAAATCGGTGGAGATGTGGGCGCGTCGCCGGGCTACAGGCCGGGGCGCAGGCCGATCATCTGGAAGACGGGCGTCATCTGCCGCGAGCCTGGAAGGTCGGCCACAACCACGCCATCAAGTTCCCGGTAGAACGCTTCACGGGCGCGGGCCAGCGCGGCGCGAAGCCTGCATTCGTGGATCAGCGGGCAGTTGCCGCCCGGAGCCACGCAGTCGGCGGCGTCCGTCCGGGTGTCCAGGTCCCGCAGGACCTGGCCCGCCGTTGCCTGGCGGCCAGCGGAACTGAGCCGGGATCCGCCCGACCTGCCGCGTTCCACCTCGATCAGGCCCAGGGTCCGCAGCTTGGCCATCGCCTTGCTGACGTGGTTGTACGGAGTGCCCACGGCATCTGCGATGTTCTGTGTAGTCAGGAGGGTGGCGGCTGGCGCGGCCGCAAGGACCATTAGCGCCCGGAGGCTGACGTCTGCGAAGGCGTTGATCTTCATGGCAACCGGGGTGCGGTCTAGTCCACCCAGACGGTGGGTTCGCTGGTGTCAGCGGCGAGCTGGCCAAACTCCCATTCGTGGGTCCCGGTGTTGGCGGCGTAGGGGAGGACCGCGGCGAAAACTGATCCGTCGCGGTGTTCAGCGGCTACATGGATGGCATCTGTTTCTTCCTCGACCAAGAGGATGTCGCAGACAATTGCGGCCGCCCGGAAATCAGCCCGGTTCTGCCGGAGCAGCTCGGTGAGGTCGCTGATCATCGTGTCCGCGTCGAAGTCAGCGTCGGAGCCGTCCTGGGCATCAGCCGGTGTGACGGCCACGAGGCGGACTTCGCCGTCGTTCTCCACCACCAGTGCGAACGGCAGGAATCCGCCGTTTCGCTCGAGCTGTTCCTGGGCTGCGCCGACGCCTGTGCCCAGCAGGTTTTCCAGGTCCGTGGCTGAAGCCTCCGGAACGGATTCCCGCCACGAAGCCACTCCTGCCGTGCCGTCTGTGGCTTCGTGGGCCACTTCCGGCTTAGCGCCGGACATTGGAGAGCACGCGGTCGCGGACGCGTTCCATCGTGGCCCGGTCCGTTGCTTCCACATTCAGGCGGAGGAAGGGCTCCGTGTTGGACGGGCGCAGGTTGAACCAGAAGCTGCCGTCATTTGCCGTGAAGGTGCTGCCGTCCATGGTGTCCACGGTGATGTCCTCGGCGGCAAAGTCGGTGCGGACGCGCTCAACGGCTCCCGCCTTGTCCTCGATTTCCGAGTTGATTTCGCCTGAGGAGACATAGGGCTCGTACTCGCGGCCGAGTTCGGACAGCGGACCGTCTTGCTCGCCGAGGGCAGCGAGCACGTGCATTGCCGCGAGCATCCCGGTGTCTGCGTTCCAGAAGTCGCGGAAGTAGAAGTGGGCAGAGTGCTCGCCGCCGAACACGGCACCTTCCTCGGCCATGACTGCCTTGATGAAGGAGTGGCCCACGCGCGTGCGGACGGCACGGCCGCCGTCGTGCTCTACCAGTTCGGGCACTGCACGGGAGGTGAGCAGATTGTGGATGACGGTGGGCGTTGCCTCGCCCTGCGCCTGGGCGCGGGCGATTTCGCGGCGTGCCACCATGCCGGTGACGGCTGATGGCGACACGGGCTCACCTTTTTCGTCGATGACGAAGCAGCGGTCGGCGTCGCCGTCGAATGCCAGGCCGATATCGGCGCCGTGCTCAATGACGGCGGCCTGCAGGTCGCGGAGGTTCTCCGGCTCGAGGGGGTTGGCCGGGTGGTTCGGGAAGGAACCGTCCAGCTCGAAGTAGAGGGGAATGATCTCGAAGGGCAGCTTGGGCAGCAGGGCGTCGCCCAGCACCGCCGGCGTGGTGAGGCCGGCCATGCCGTTGCCTGCGTCCACAACTACCTTGAGCGGCCGGGATCCGGAGAGGTCCACCAGCTGGCGGAGGTACTCGGAGTAGTCCTTCAGGATGTCGTGGACGCCGATCAGGCCGCGGGCGGGGGCCGCCGGGATGGAGCCTTCGTTGAGGTACTTCTCGGCCAGGGCCTGGATCTCTTTGAGGCCGGATTCGGAGGAGATGGGCTGCGCGCCGGGCTTCGACATTTTGATGCCGTTGTATTCGGCAGGGTTGTGGCTGGCGGTGAACGTGGCGCCGGCGGCGTTGAGGGAACCGCAGGCGTAGTACAGCTCGTCGGTGGAGATCAGGTCAAGGAGCTTGACGTCGGCGCCGCGCGTGGCTGCACCGTCGGCGAAAGCCTTGGCGAACTCGGGGGAGGAGGGACGCATGTCGCCGCCTACCAGGATCGTCTGGCCCTCCAGCTCCAGGACATCAACGAACGCGGCGCCCACGGCTTCGACGATTTCAGCGGTGATGGATTCGCCCACGATGCCCCGGACGTCGTAGGCCTTGAAGGATGCCGAGAGGTCAAAAGTCTTTGTCTGTTCGCTAGTCACGGGTCTTATCTTACGTGGACCCGCGGACGTTCCCGGTTGTCCACATGCGGAGGTCCCGGCTTTATGGGTGTCGGTGGGGGCTGGGATACTGAATCAATGGTCGATACCCAGAACGCCGCCCTTCTTTCCGTTTCCCCTGATTCAGCGTCCGCCACAAAAAGCCAGGCCTTGGAGGTTCTCCGCGAACTTGTGGGGCATCCGGCGGCGGATTTCCATGACGGACAGTTTGAGGCGATTGAAGCACTGGTCGACGGCGGCCGGCGGGCTTTGGTGGTCCAGCGCACCGGTTGGGGAAAATCGGCCGTGTACTTCGTGGCGTCGCTGCTGCTCCGCCGCCGCGGTGCCGGGCCCACCCTGATCGTTTCGCCGCTGCTCGCCCTGATGCGGGACCAGGTGGCTGCCGCCGCCCGCGCCGGAGTGCGTGCCGTGGCCATCAACTCGGCGAACCAGCTGGACTGGGACACCGTCCGGGAACAGCTCGCCGCCGATGAAGTCGACGTGCTGCTGGTTTCGCCGGAACGGCTCACTAACCCGTCCTTCCGTGAGAACCAGTTGCCGGAGCTCATCCGGCGGACAGGCCTCCTGGTGATTGATGAAGCCCACTGTATTTCGGACTGGGGCCACGACTTCCGGCCGGACTACCGCCGGATCGCTGACCTGATCACCCAGCTGCCGGAGTCCGTGCCTGTCCTGGCCACCACCGCAACGGCCAACTCGCGCGTGGTCCACGACATCGAGGAACAGCTGGGCGCGGGCGTCCTCACCATCCGCGGAACCCTTGGCCGGGATTCCCTGCGACTGGGCGTTCTGACCCTGCCGAATTCCCGCGAACGGCTGGGCTGGCTCCTGACGCACCTTGCCGATCTGCCCGGCAGCGGCATCATCTACACACTGACCGTCTCCGCCGCGGAGGATACCGCCCGGCTTCTCGCCGAAGCCGGGCACACAGTGCAGGCCTACACCGGCAGGACCGATCCTGCGGACCGGGAGCGTGCAGAGCAGATGCTCAAGGACAACCAGGTCAAGGCGCTGGTGGCCACCTCGGCGCTCGGCATGGGCTTCGACAAACCGGACCTTGGCTTCGTCGTCCACCTCGGGGCACCGTCCTCCCCGGTGGCGTACTACCAACAGGTGGGCCGCGCGGGCCGTGGCGCGGCGAATGCGGATGTGCTGTTGCTGCCGGGTTCTGAAGACCGGGATATCTGGCAATACTTCGCCACCGCCTCCATGCCGTCCGAGGAGAAAGCCACAGCGGTGCTGACAGCGTTGGCTGAAGCCGGAACTGCCGTGTCAACGGTGGCGTTGGAGGCCCGGGTCGACCTCCGCCGCACCCCGTTGGAGCTGCTGCTGAAGGTACTGGCCGTGGATGGCGCCGTGGAACGTGTCGGCGGGGGGTGGCGTTCCACCGGCCAGCCCTGGATTTACGACGCCGAGCGTTACCGCCGGATCGCCGAGGCCAGGGTGGATGAGCAGGACTCCATGGTGATCTACCAGGACACCGCCGGGTGCCGGATGGAATACATCACCTCGGTCCTCGATGACGAGACCGCGCACGCCTGCGGGAAGTGCGACAACTGCGCGGGCCGCTGGTTCCGGGCCGATATCGCCGACGACGCCACGGCAGCGGCGGGTCAGACCCTCACCCGTGCCGGCGGTGTCCTGGAGGCGCGGCTGCAGTGGCCCAGCGGCATGGACCGCCTGGGCGTTCCGGTCAAGGGCAAGATCAAGCTCGACGACGGACTGGCGGACGGCCGCGTGCTGGCCAGGCTTACTGATCTCGGCTGGGGCGGGGCGCTGCGGGAACTCTTTGCGGCCGGGGCCGCAGACCGTCCGGTGGATCCTGCCATGCTGCAGGCCTGTGTCCAGGTCCTGCGGGAATGGGCTACCGGTGACGGCCGGAACGCGGGCTGGAGCGGTGCAGGACGGCCGGCCGCGATCGTCAGCATGCCTTCCCGGAGCAAGCCTGAACTGGTCCGCTCCCTTGCCCAGGGAATTTCGGAAATCGGCAGGATCCCCTACCTTGGCGAGCTGTCCCTGGGACACGGCGGACCCACTGGAAGCCGCGGCGGCAACAGCGCATACCGGCTGGCAGGCGTCTGGGACCGCGTGGTGGTGGGCCCGGAGTTGGAGGCCGCCATGGCAACACTTCGTGGCCAGGGCGTGATGCTGATCGACGACCTCGTGGACAGCCGGTGGACCGTTACCGTGGCTGGACGCGCCCTGCGCCAGGCGGGGGCGGGGGCTGTTCTTCCGCTCGTGCTTGCCCAGGCCGGCTGACCTCTGCGCCGGCCTGCCGGTGCAGTGACAGGCTGTCCGCCGTACTGAAGAGCATCAGGACGGCCATGGTGAGGAAGGCTCCGCGGAAGGGGCCAGCGTGATCCGCGGGGAAGGCCGCCACGCCGTCGAAAATCCGGATCAGCAGGGCGCCAACGGCGATGCCGGCGCCCGCGGCGAGCTGCACCAGGGTCGCCGACACGGAGTTGGCCGAGGTCAGCTGGGAGGGTGCAATGTCCGCGTACTGCACCGACGCGTAGGCGGAGAAGCCAATGGAGCGGAAGGCCCCGCTGCACACCAGCAGGGCGAAGATCAGGGCCTGCGGCGTGTCCGGAGTGAGCAGGGCGCACAGGGCGAAGGTCACCGCCGATGCCAGGGAGCCGAAGACCAGCATGGCCCGGAAACCGAAACGCCGGATCAGCGGCGTGGTGGCCGGCTTGATGCCGATGTTGCCGATGAACACGGCCGCCACCATGATTCCGGCGTGCAGCGGTGACCAGCCGAAACCGGTCTGGAACATCAGGGGCAGGAGGAACGGCACCGAACTGATGGTCAGGCGGTAGACGAACCCGCCGGTGGCCATGGCCCGGAATGTGCGGGTGGAAAAAACACTGAGATCAAACAGCGGGTTTTTGGCCCGCCTCATCCACAACACGGCGGCCGCGAGGGCGCATACCCCTGCGGCCGCGCTGATAGCTGCCCATGGCCCGTCGGGGCGGGCGGTGGCCAGTTCCAGGCCCACCACCAGGGCACCTACGCCGGTGGTGGTGAGGAGCAGGCCCAGCCAGTCGAGCCTGCGTGCGCTGTCTCCGGCGCCGGCTGGTACCAGACTGAGTGCGGCGATGAAGGCGGCCGCGCCCAGTGGGAGATTGATGAGGAAGATCCAGTGCCATGACAGGTAGGTGGTCAAGGCGCCGCCCACCAGCGGTGCCAGTACGGGCGCCAGCAGCGCGGGCCACACCAGGAAGGCCGTGGCGCGCAGGAGCTCCGATTTGGGTGTGCCGCGCAGGACCAGGAGGGTGCCCACCGGAACCATCATGGCCCCGCCGGCGCCCTGCAGGATCCGGCTCAGCGTCAGCACGGTCAGGTCGGGGCTGACGGCGCAGGCCAATGACGCGAGCGTGAACAGGGCAATCGCGAAGCAGAATACTTTGCGGGCACCCACGCGTTCTGCAAGCCAGCCGCTGAGCGGGATTCCCATGGCCACGGTCATGAGGTAGGCCGTCATGGTGATGTTGACGTCGGCGGCTGGAACGCCAAAGTCGCTGGCGATGTTGGGGATGGCGGTGATGAGGATGGTGCCGTCCAGGAACTCCATAAAGAACGTGGCAGCCACCAGTAGCGCCAGGCGGGGATTCCATGCCTGGCTTGTGCTGGTTTCCGCGCCGGGGGAATTACGTGCTGCCATTCCACCATCCTGCCACCGCCGGCCGGGGCGGAGCCTCGTGCGTCCGCACCCCGGACCGCCAGCCCAGCCCACCCAACACCGCCCGGCTCCCGCCCACGTAGGTAGCAGTAACTGTCGTTATGAGCGCTCATAACGACAGTTACTGCTACCTAGTTTGGGTTTGGTGGCATAAGAGCACTTCCCCAGGGAACGCAAAAGGCCCCGGTCCAGGACCGGGGCCAAACGCGGAGACGGGGGGATTTGAACCCCCGGTGGAGTTGTGCCCCACACTTCATTAGCAGTGAAGCCCATTCGGCCGCTCTGGCACGTCTCCAATGGCTATTACTAGCCCACCAAGGATACGCAGAACGGGGCACGCAGTGCAAAACGGCCCGTGAGCGCTTGTCTCAGGGCCCGCACACAAGCCCCGCGACGCCGTGCGCCGCGCGAAAACCCCGGCTCACCCACCGGCCCAAACACTTGCGCAAGAGAGCGGGTCAACAGGAGCGGATCATCCTGATTTCGTGAACGTCTTCCCAGTCGGCCACCCGGTCCTCGGCCCCGTCCGGAGCGAAACCCAGCCGTTCGTAGAATCCGACTGCCTTGGTATTGCCTGCTGCCACCCAGAGACTGGCCGCGTTATTGCCCAAGGCGGCTTCGAGAAGCCGACATCCCAGGCCCAGCCTCTGATGCGATGCCAACAAATACAATCCCCAGAGCTCCAGGTCACCGGACGACGGCGGCGGGTGGCCCGCCGGGGAACCGGGAGCGGGCAGTCGGCGGGCGCCGGCGAATCCCACCACAGTGCCATCGTCGCACGCTGCCCACACCTCGGCGGGGTTCGGCCGGTCCAGCAGCTGGTGCCACAATGCCAGCCGGCCTGCCGGATCCACGGCTGCCAGGAAAGCATCGGACAGCATGCCGCGGTACGTTTCCTGCCAGCAGCGGACATGGACTGCGGCAAGCCGTTCCACGTCAGCAGAGACTGCCCGCCGCACCGACAACACAGACATCAACCGCCTGCCAGCGTCCGCCATAGGAAGTGCTGGCTGCGGGCCTGCAGCGCGGCGGCCTGCCGGTTGTCCGAAGCTCCGGCGTGGCCGCCTTCCAGCGCCTCGTGGAACCAGACATTCGGGATTCCCATCGCCTGCATCCGGGCTGCCATCTTTCGCGCCTGAACCGGTCCTACCCTGTCATCCGACGTCGCCGTCCAGATGAATGTTTCGGGGTACTCCACGCCGTCCTTGAGCAGGTGGTACGGGGAGAAGGTCTTGATGTACTCCCATTCCGCCGCCACGTCCGGGTCGCCGTATTCGGCGATCCAGGAGTGCCCGGCGGAGAGCTTGGTGTAGCGCCTCATGTCCAGCAGCGGAACGCCGCAGGAGATAGCCCCGAAGAGCTCCGGGTAACTGGTGAGCATGTTGCCCACCAGCAGCCCGCCGTTGGAACCGCCCACGCAGCCCAGCCGCTCCCGGGACGTGACGCCACGGGAGACGAGGTGCTGCGCCACGGCCGCGAAGTCCTCGAAGGCGCGGTGGCGGTTTTCCTTCAGCGCGGCCCGGTGCCATGACGGCCCGTATTCGCCGCCGCCGCGGATGTTGGCCACCACATAGACGCCGCCGCGGGAGTGCGCTGCCTCGCCGGGGCCGCCGGAGGTGGCGGTCCTGCGCTCAAGCCAAGCCCTGCCGACAGTTCCGCTGTACGCCGGGGTCCGGGAAACTTCAAAGCCGCCGTAGCCGGAGAGTTGGGTGGGGTTCTGCCCGTCCAGTACCAGGTCCCGCGAGGCCACCTGGAAGTAGGGGACCCGGGTGCCGTCCGCGGACACGGCGAAGTGCTGCTGCACCTCGTACTGGTCGTCATCAAAGAACGACGGCGACGCCTTGACAGCCGCATGGCTGCTCACCACGCCAGCCGTCCCGGCAACGCCCCCTCCGGAGCCAGCGGTCCCGGCAGGATCCCGCGTGAGGCTTCCGCGCATCAGTGTGCTGGGGGTGGTGAATCCGGTGGCGACCAGCCAGAAGTCGTCGCCCGCACCGTCGCCCGCACCGCCGCCCGCACCGCTGTCGGCCGGTCCTTCATCTTCGTCGTCCACCGCGTAGGCGTTGACGTCGTGCAGCGGCGGGCAGGCATCCAGCAGCGACGAAGCCCAGGCGCCGCCGTCGGCCGCACTCCCGTCGGACGCAGCCGCGTGGGCCGAAACGCCGGGAACAGAGGGATCCAGCACCCGGATCTCGGACGAGACGTCGCGCAACAGGTTCAGCAGCAGGAAATTCCGCGTCCAGCTCCACGACTGCAGTGAAGTGTGCGCATCCGGCGTAAACAGCACCAAGAGATCCCGCGCCCCGGCAAGGTAGTCCTCGAACTTCGCGGCCAACAGGGACCCGGCGGGGTACGTGGTGCCCTCAAGGGACCAGTCCTGCTGAGGCCGGAACAGGAGCCACTCGCGGTGCGCGCTGAGGTTCACGTCTGTCGGTGCGTCGATCTCGAGCCAGGCGTCGTCCCAGCGGATGAACGTGCTGCGGTTGTAGAAATCGATGTAGTCCACGGCGAACGTGCGCTCGAAGCCGGGAGTGGAATCATGCGCCACCACGGCCATCATGTGGTCCTCCGGCACCTCAAAAAGCCGGGCAGCCGCGGAGAGGGTTTCGCCGCGCCGCAGGGTGACGGCCGTCCGGGCGTAGGAGGAGGCGGTCCGCGGCAGGTTCCCGGCGGTGGAGGCGACCAGCAGCGTGTCCGTGTCCAGCCACGAGACGTTCCCCTTCGCCGTTGGCAGGTCAAAGCCGCCGTCGGCCGGGTCAACAAACGTGCGGGTCCCGACGTCGAACTCGCGGTAGCGGTTGGCGTCGCCGCCGTCGGGGGAGAGCGCCAGCAGCGCGAGGCGGTACGGTTCGCCGGCGGCGGGACGAAGGAACGTGGCACCGTGGAAGACCCACTCCTCACCTTCGGCGGCGGCGAGGGCGTCCACATCCAGCAGGACGTCCCAGTCGGGGGAGTCCGTCAGGTAGCTTTCCCAGGTGGTGCGGCGCCACAGCCCCTTCGGGTTCGCCTGGTCCTTCCAGAAGTTGTAGTACCACTCGCCGCGTTTGCCCACCATGGCGATCCGGTCCGTGGAGTCCAGCACCTCCAGGATGCTTCCTTCCAGGCCCGCATAGTCGGCGTCCTCCAGGAGGTCCTCGGTGCGAGCGTTCTGCTCCCGGACCCAGGCCAGCGGCGCCTCGCCGTAGATTTCCTCCAGCCAGACGTTCTCATCAGTGGGTTCGGGGGCGGACGATGGACCGGGCGCTTGATCAGCTGCAGTGGTGGTCATGCGCCCCATCCAAACAACAATTTCGCGCCGCAAGCAAGTCAAGTGCCTTGGGCTCATGCCGATACTCTGGATGCTTGGGTAAATCGAAGAGCATCCGGGCCGCCATCATCGGCGCCGGACCCCGGGGAACCAGTGTGCTGGAGCGGCTGCTCGCACACGCCGCCGCGTACGCCGCTGCCCATCCCGGCTCCGCAGCCCTGCATATCGACGTCATCGACCCCTATCCGGCGGGTCCGGGGCACGTGTGGCAGCCCGGCCAGTCCCGGCTGTACCTCATGAACACACAGTCCTTCTATCCCACGGTCATCCCTGAGGACCCCTGCCTGGCGCCGCCGGTCGCGGGCACCACGTTCGACCGCTGGCGGGTCCGGCAGAAGCGTGAGCCGACGCCGGCCCTGACGCTGGACGAGCGGTCCGAACTGGCTGCCTTGGGATCGCGGGACTTCCCCAGCCGGGCACTGTACGGCCGATACCTGCGCTGCACGCTGGACGAGTTGACGGCAAAACTGCCCGACGGCGTCACCGTCAGTTTCCACGAAACGATGGCCGTATCGGTGCGCCCGTCGCGCGACGGAACAGCCCGGACGCCGGGAGCCGGCGCCGCAGATGACGGCACACCAGATGAAAGCACCCCGGGGGACGGCGCCCCTGGCGAAGCAACCCCAAGTACGGGAACGTTCGACGTCGGACTCGCCGGCGGCGGTTCCCTCACGGTCGATTCCGTGGTCCTGGCCCTGGGGCACCTTGCGTCCCGGCTGAACCCTGAGCAGCGGGAACTCCAGGCATCGGCCGCACAGCTGGGCCTCAGCTACTTCCCGCCGGCCGTCCCTGCGGACGTTGACTGGACCGCGATTCCGGCCGGAGAACCGGTCCTGGTGCGGGGTATGGGGCTGAACTTCTTCGACGTGATGGGCCAGCTCACGGAGGGCCGCGGCGGAAAGTTCATCGACGCCGGAACCCGGCTTGAGTATCAGCCTTCCGGCCAGGAGCCCCTGATCATTGCCGCCTCCCGCCGCGGCACCCCGTACCGGGCCAAGGCCGCGCTGGCCGGCTACTACCCGGCGTCGGTCACCCTGCGGTACCTGACCCGTGCAGCGCTGGAGCGGTTCGCGGCCACCGGGATCCGCCCGGGTTTCGACCACGACCTCTGGCCCTTGCTGCACCGCGACACCCTCTGGGCCTACTACTCCACCCTGGTGCGCTCGCAGCCCGCGGCCGTCCCCGACGCGTCCGCGTTCCTGGCCGCGCTGGATGAGGCGCTGCGGCCGCATGCCCACAGCGCCGCCAACTGGGAGGTTGCGGTGGAGAGCGTCCTGGCCGTGCACGTCGGGCCGCGGCACCGGCTGGATCTGCGGGGCCTTGCGTCCCCGCTTGCGGGCAGGTCTTTCGGATCACGCGCCGAACTGGATGCCGCCGTCGTCGAGTACCTGCTTGATGACGCCCGCCGCTCCGCCCTGGGCGAGGAGGATCCCGTGAAGATGGCCATCGGCGCCCTTCATCATGGGCGCGCGGTGCTGAAAACGGCAGTGGCCGACGGCGGTATCACCGATGAGTCCTGGGTGGCCGGCCTGCGTGGCTGGTTTGAGTCGTTTGTGGAGGGCCTGGCCAGCGGGCCGCCCGCGCTGCGCGCTGAACAGCTGGCTGCCCTGGCGCGCGCCGGCGTGGTCAGTTTCGTAGGGCCCGATCCCCGGTTCAGCGTGGACCGGCGGACAGGCCGCTTTACCGCCGTCTCTCCGTGGGTGAAAGGCCCGCCGGTGGCGGCGAAGACCATGGTGGAGGCCCTCGCGCCGGCGAACCGAGTGTCGGCGAACGCTTCACCGCTGCTGGAACAGCTCCTCGCTGACGGGATGGTGCGGCCCCGGCTGATGATGACGGCGGAAGGTGCGCCGGTGCAGGCCAGCGGGCTCGACGTGGCGCCGCACCCGTACCGGCCGGTGGCGGCCAACGGCTCGGTCACCGACGGACTCTATGTGCTGGGCCTCCAGCTCTCGGCCACCCAGTGGGGGACGGCCATCGCCGCGGAAGCGCTCCAGCCGGGCGGCCCCACGTACGCCAGCGGGCAAAGGACACTCCGCGATGCCGACGAAATCGCGCAGGCGATCCTCGGACACTGAGGATCCCTGCCGCAACGAAATATTCGTCCGCACGTCCCCTGAGTTTTTGTCCAGATAAACGGCCTGGGGGCTCGTAAAGACGAATATGTGGACAAAAACTCGGGGAATATTGAGCCGCCGCGTCCGGGCGTTGCGGTTGATGACGTCCCAAAGCCTTGAAACAGGGCGCATTGTTGCGCCCTGTTGTGGTGGATGACGCGGCGTTGCCCCCTGCGTCCGGATTGCCCCGTGCTACGCCCCATGGACCGCCGTGACGTGCGGTTTCCCGCTGTGAACGCCGCCCTTTTGCCGCCCGTTCTTCTCTGTTCTAGTGGTTGCCACAAGCCAGCCGGCCTGGACCAGCATCACCGGTTCCACACCTCCAGTGCAGAAAGATTCAGCCATGAAATTCCGAAAGCCATCCGCACGAACCGCCCCCGCTGCAGGCACTGTGGCCGCCGTCGCCGCAGCCATGGCGCTGTCGCTGGTGCTGACGGGTTGTGGCGGCGCAGCGACAGCCCAGTCCGGAGGCAGCGGCGCCGAAGTAAAAACCATCCGGTACCAGGGTTCGCCCAACACCGTGGCCCTGGTGGAAGTGGCCGAGGACCTCGGCTACCTGGGCGACGTCAAGCTCGAATGGATCAGCAACACCACCAGTGGGCCGCAGAGCATCCAGTCCGTGGCCACCGACCAGACCGACATCGGGGGAGCGTTTACCGGTGCCGTCATCAAGCTCATCGAAGCCGGCGCGCCCGTCCAGGCCGTCATCAACTACTACGGCGAGGACAAGGAAACGTTCACCGGCTACTACGTGGAAGAGGGCAGCCCCATCAAGACGGCCCGGGACCTGATCGGCAAAAAGGTTGCCGTGAACACCCTGGGCGCCCACCACGAAGCGATCATCAACACCCACCTGAAGAACAGCGGACTGACCCCGGAGGAGATCAAGCAGGTCCAGCTGGTGGTGGTGCCGCCGAACGAAACCGAAGTGGCCCTCCGCAAGAAACAGGTCGACGTCGGCACACTCGGCGGGGTGCTCCAGGACCGGGCGCTCGCCGAGGGCGGCGTACGGGCCCTGTTCACCGACGTCGGGGTGATCGGCGGCCCGTTCGATGCCGGCCAGTACGTCCTGCGGAAGGACTTCCTGGCCAAGAACCCGGAAACCAGCCGCACGGTGGTCACCGGAATCGCCAAGGCCATCGAGTGGGAGCGCACTACCCCGCGGGAACAGGTGATCGCCAAGTTCGAGGAAATCATCGCCAAGCGCGGCCGCAACGAGAGCACAGAGGCGCTGAAGTACTGGAAGAGCGTGGGAGTGGCATCGCCGGGCGGCCGGCTCCAGGACAGGGACTTCACCCGCTGGGCCGATTACCTGACGTCCGCGGGAATCATCACCGGCGACCTGGACACCAAGAAGCTCTATACCAATGAGTTCAACCTGCTGGAAACCCCTGCACCGGCAGCAACCTCGAAAGGATAGAAGATGACACCCAAGATCAGTCTCAGAAACGTCACCAAGGAATTCACCGTCCGGCCGGGCAAAGGGGCGGGCAAAAACACCAGGACGGAAGCGTCCGTCCTCACCGCCTTGGATGACCTCAGCCTGGATGTGGCCGCAGGCGAATTCCTCACGCTGGTTGGCCCCAGCGGCTCCGGAAAGACCACGCTCCTGGACCTGCTGGCCGGCCTTTCGCGCCCTACCTCGGGGAAGGTCCTGGTGGACGGCAAGGAAGTGACCGGGCCCGGCCAGGACAGGGCCGTCGTCTTCCAGCAGTACGCGCTGTTCCCCTGGCGCACGGCGTCGGCCAACGTCTCCATCGGCATCGAGAACACAGGCCTGTCCAAGAAGGAAAGGGCGGCGAAGGCCAGCGAGTTCCTCGACCTGGTGGGCCTTGCCGGGTTCGAGGACCGCTACCCGCATGAACTGTCCGGCGGTATGAAGCAGCGCGTGGCCATCGCCAGAAGCCTCGCCTATGAGCCGGACGTTCTGTTGATGGATGAGCCCTTCGCCGCCCTGGACGCCCAGACCCGTGAGCAGCTCCAGGACGAGCTCCTGCGGATCTGGAAGGCCACGGGCAAAACCATCGTGTTCATCACCCACGGGATCGACGAGGCGGTCTACCTCGGCCAGCGGGTGGCGGTACTCAGTGCCCGCCCCGGCAGGCTCAAGGAAATCGTGGACATCAACATCCCCGACCGCGACGGCGACGCGGACATCCGCTCGCATCCGGCTTTTGTGGAACACCGGCACCAGGTCTGGTCCCTGCTGCATGACGAAGTCCGCCGGGCCCAGACCTCCGGCCACCGGAAGATCCTCCCGGACGGCACCGCCCCCGATGAACAACCCCTCGAAAGGAGTGCGGCCTGATGAGCACTGTGTTGACCCGACCGCAAGAGGCGGCTGCCGCCGTCGACCCTTCACTGCAGCCCGGAATACCGCAGCCCGGACCCTCCGGACCCTCCGGAGCGTCCGGTTCGGAACGCGGACAACGCCCGACGCCGGCAGCCAGGTTGGGTGCCGCAGCCCGCAATGCGGGGCGGGCTGGCTGGAAATCGCTCGCCGTTGTCCTGTTCCTGGCACTGTGGGAAGTGGGTCCGCTGTACCTGGCCAGCCCGGCCACGCGGGTGTTCCTGCCGCCGCTGCATGAGGTGCTGGCAGCGGGGGCCAAACTCCTGGAGAACGGACAGCTGCAGAGCCATCTGCAGGCCAGCCTGACCCGCTCGGTGTCCGGTTTTGGCATCGCCGTGGTGTCCGCCGTTGTCCTGGGGCTCCTGATCGCGTGGTACGGCTGGCTGAATTCGTTCCTGAACCCGCTGCTGGAGCTTTTCCGCAACACGGCAACGCTGGCCCTGCTGCCGGTGTTCACCCTGCTGCTGGGCATCGGGGAGGAATCGAAGATCACCATCGTGGCCTACGCCGCGTTCTTCCCGGTCCTGCTGAACACCATCGCCGGCGTCCGGACCGTGGACCCGCTGCTGATCCGGGCCGCGAAATCCCTGGGGCTGAACAGCTTCCGGCTCTTCCAGAAGGTGATCCTGCCGTCGGCGGTCCCCACGATCTTCACCGGCATCAGGATGGCCGGAACCTCGTCCATCCTGGTGCTCATCGCGGCCGAGATGGTGGGCGCCAAAGCCGGGCTCGGCTACCTGATCGTCAACGCGCAGAGCAGCTTCCTGATCCCGGACATGTACGCCGGCATCCTGACCGTCTCCGTCGTGGGCCTGCTGGTCAACACCGTACTCGTGGCACTGGAACGGCACTTCTCCCGCTGGCGCACCGCCGTCGGCTCCGACACCTGAGCGCCCAGCCGCCACCTCTGAACCAACAAACACAAAACTTTGAACTGCAAAGGAAGCACCATGACTGTCATCACCGAAACCAAACTCCAGTTCACCAAGCTCAGCTCCCGCATCGGCGCCGAAATCCGCGGCCTGGACCTCAGCGCAGACCTGTCCCCGGACACCGTGGCGCAGCTCCGGGCCGCCCTGAACACGCACAAGGCCCTGGTCTTCCGGGAAGCGAACATCCGCACTGACGAAGACCAGGTGCGGTTCGCCAGCCGCTTCGGTCCGCTCACCAAGGCCCACCCCACAGTGGCCTCCGTGGACGGAAAGCCTGCAGTCCTGCCCGTGGACAGCGAAAACGGCAGCGCCAACAACTGGCACACCGACGTCACCTTCGTGGTGAACCCGCCGCAGGCCTCCACCCTGCGCAGCATCACCCTGCCGGGCTACGGCGGGGAAACCCTGATCGCGTCCTCGGCCGGTGCCTACCAGGACCTGCCGGAGGAACTGCGGAACTTCGCCGACACCCTCTGGGCCATCCACACCAACGACTACGACTACTCCGTGCCCAAGAACCTGGAACACGCCAACGCCGACGAACGGCGCAAGGAGTTCACCAGGATCCACTTCGAATCCGCCCACCCCGTAGTGCGGGTCCACCCGCTGACCGGCGAGCGCGGATTGTTCATTGGGGGCTTCGCGCAGCGGCTGCGGATCGTTGGCCTGTCCAACACGGAGTCCAAGGACATCCTGCGGCTCCTGCAGGCCTACATCACCCGCCCGGAGAACGTGGTGCGCGTGAACTGGGAGCCGGACCAGCTGGTGCTGTTCGATAACCGCATCACCCAGCACTACGCCCCGGACAACTACGACGGCCAGCCCCGCCAGCTCAACCGCGTGACCATCGCCGGCGACCTTCCCCGCGGCGTCGACGGACGCAGCAGCACCTCCATCAAGGGCGACTCGTCCGCCTACTCCGAGACCGTCGTCGTTCCTGAAACTGCGAGGGTTCTCGATGCTGCCGGAGCCCGGCCGTGAGCGCGCAGCTTGGCGGCGCCAGGCAGCTGCACCTGAACGCCTTCCTCATGAGCACCGGCCACCACGAGGCGTCATGGCGCCTGCCGGAGAGCAACAGCTTCGCCGGCACGGACGTTGCCCACTTCCAGCGGCTGGCCCAGACGGCAGAGCGCGGCAAGCTGGACTCGATCTTCTTCGCCGACTCTCCGGTGCTGCACGGAAACGTGGCCCAGCGGCCCTACGGCAGCCTCGAGCCCACCGTGCTGCTCGCCGCCATCGCCGCCGTCACGGAACGGATCGGGCTGATCGCCACCGCGTCCACAACCTACAACGAGCCCTACAACCTGGCGCGGCGGTTCGCCTCCGTGGACCACATCAGCGGCGGCAGGGCGGGCTGGAACGTGGTGACCACGGCGGGGGACGCGGCCGCCAGGAACTTCTCGCTCGCCGGCCAGCCCGCCCACTCGCAGCGGTACGAGCGGGCGGCGGAATTCCTGGATGTGGCCAAGAAGCTCTGGGACAGCTGGGAGGACGACGCCGTGGTGGCGGACAAGGACGCAGGTGTGTGGGCCGACAGCTCGCGGGTCCATCCGGTGAACCACCAGGGCCGGCATTTCCTGGTGGAGGGCGGCCTGGATGTGCCCAGGTCCGTCCAGGGGCACCCGGTCATTGTCCAGGCCGGTTCCTCGGAGAACGGCAAGGACTTCGCGGCGCGGTACGCGGAGGCGGTCTTCACGGCGCACCAGACGCTGTCGGCTGCCCAGGACTTCTACGCCGACCTGAAAAGACGGACGACGGCGGCGGGCCGGGACCCGCAGTCCATCAAGATCCTGCCGGGCATCGTTCCGGTCATCGGCGCCACGGAGGCCGAGGCCCTCAAGCTGGAGCGGGAGCTGGATGAGCTGATCCTGCCGGAGCACGCGGTGCGGCAATTGGCCAACCTGCTGCGGGTCTCGCCGGAATCCCTGAAACTGGACGGCCAGCTGCCGGCCGACCTCCCGTCGGAGGACGAGATCGAGGGTGCCAAGAGCCGTTACACCTTGATCGTGAACCTCGCCCGCAGCGAACACCTGACTGTCCGGCAGCTCATCGGGCGGCTTGGCGGCGGCCGCGGGCACCGTACCTTCGCGGGAACACCGGAGCAGGTGGCCGATGCCATCCAGCATTGGTTCCAGGCCGGCGCCGCGGACGGCTTCAACATCATGCCGCCCGTGCTGCCCTCCGGCCTGGACATCTTTGTGGACCAGGTGGTTCCCATCCTCCAGGACCGCGGGCTGTTCCGGCGTGAATACACGGGGCGCACGCTCCGCGAGCACTTTGGCCTGGCCGTCCCGGCCAACTCCTTTGCCGAGGTCCCAGAAAGAGTGCCGCAGCCCGTCTGACACCCAGGCTGATGCATTAACGCAAAAGTGCCCCTCCCCAACTGATTCAGTCAGGGAGGGGCACCTCTGTTTAACGCTGGTCTGCTGCTAGCCGCGCAGGCACTGCTGGTACTGGATCCAGGCGATGCCGTAGCGGATCCAGCCCAGGATGTCGTACCACCTGGTGGGCGGTACCGGTGCCGTGCAGACCGGCGGAACCGGTCCGCCGGCAACCTGGACAGCGGCCTTCACCACGGTGCCGGACTCGGCGGCCGTGAGCACCAAAGTTCCTGCCCCCGCAGCAGCGCCGGCAGGAACGGCGAGATTCACGGCGGCGGCGCCAGCCGAAACCGGCACCGTGCCAAGGCCCGTCACAGTCCCGGTGCTGTCGCTGAACACCGCAGTCAGGGAGGTATTCACCGGGCTGCCCAGCGATGTAAGGTCCAGTTTGGAAACCGCCAGGGTGATGGCATCCCCGGCCTTGACCTCCGTGGCCGTGGTGTTCACAACGGCCACCATCCGCCGGGCGAAGTCCGGCACCACGGGGTTGTGCGCCTGCAGGTAAGTGATCCAGGCGTCCCGATCCACCAGACCCGAATCCTTGGTCCCGGTTCCGTCCTTGAAGACCCGGAAGTTGTCGCCACCGGTGGCCAGGAAGCTGAACGTCCCGATCCGGTAGGACTTCGCCGGATCGATCAAGGCACCGGCCACACGGATGGAGGTGATCCGGTCACCGGCGGCGCGGGTGGCGTCGTAGGTGTAATTGACGTTCTTGGACAGGCCCAGCTGCTGGTAGGCGCGGCTGGGGACCGTGCCGTCGGCGTTGGTCTGCCACTGCTGCTCCAGGAGCGCCTTGAACTGCGCGCCGGTCAGGGACGTGGTCCACAGGTTGTTCACAAACGGCAGGACCGAGTTGGCCTCCGCGTACGTGATGGTGCCGTCCGGGGCGTAGTACAGCTCGTTGCGGAGGCCGCCGGGATTGACGACGCCGATTTCCGCGCCGCCCAGCTCGGCAGGCTGGAGCGACTCCAGCAGTGAGTCGGCCACCAGGTTGCCCAGCGTCGACTCGCTGGCACGGTCATCGCGCTTGGCCGGCCCGCCTGCGGGATCCGGGCTGAACGCCGTGGTGATATCGGCGGTCAGCGCGCCGACCGGCTGGTTGCCGATCGCGGCTGCGTCGGCCAGGGCCTTCTTCACAATGGCATCAACCGCTGCAACCCGCGGGTAGGCGGCGACCAGGCCTGCGGCGGCATCCGTGGTCCGCTTGACGTTCCCGGCCTTGGAAACGGTTACTTCCTTGGTGGCCGTGTCCACGGTGAGCTGGATCTGGCCGATGTTCTCGCCGTAGTTGCCGGTCTGGACAATCGGACGGGTCTGGCCGTCGGCCCCGGGGATGGGTGCGTCCCAGGCGTATTCCTTGTGCGTGTGGCCGGTGAAGATCGCGTCCACCTCGGGGGAGGTTTCGGTGACCAGCTTCGCGAACGGGCCGCCCGCTGCCACTTCCTGCTCGAGGGTGGCGCCGTCCGGCGTCCCCGACCCGGCGCCGTCGTGGTTTTCCGCGATGATCACGTCGGCGAGTTTCTCCGCCGTGATCTTGGCTGCCACGCGGTTGATGGCGTCCACGGGATCGCCGAAGTCAAGTTCGGTGATGCCGGCCGGTGTCACCAGGGACGGGACTTCCTGGGTGACGGTGCCGATGACGGCAACCTTCACACCGTCCATGTCCAGCACCGTGAATTCGGGCAGGACCGGTTCGGTGGTTCCCTTCCTGTAGACGTTCGCCCCGAGCAGCGGGAACGTGGCGTTGGCGCCGCCCGCGATGACGCGGTCGCGCAGGTCCGCCCAGCCGCCGTCGAACTCGTGGTTGCCCACGGCGGAAGCGTCCAGCTCCAGCGCGTTCAGCACGTCGATGGTGGGCTGGTCCTTGGCAACAGCCGAGGCGAACAGCGACGCGCCGATGTTGTCGCCGGCCGACAGGAAGGCCGTGGCTCCGGGTGCGGCGGCGCGCAGCTTCTCGATGGTGCCGGCGAACAGCACCGTGTTGGTGTCGATGCGGCCGTGGAAATCGTTAATGCCCAGGAAGTTCAGCTCAACACTGGCCGGCGTGACCGGGCCGGCAGGCAGGTCCAGGCCCACCACCACAGGATCGTGGTCGCTGGCGCGGTACTGGTCCGGCGCATAGTAGTTGGTCACATTGTTGTTATACCTGCTGTACTCCAGCGCCACGGACTCGACGGAGTTGATGTTCCAGATGTCCGCGCCGGTGACCACTGCATCAGCGCCTGGGGAGGCCAGGATGTGGTCCAGCGAACCCACCAGGCCGCCGAAGAGGTAGGAGTGCTTCGCCGAGCCGTCGGCGTTCTTCGCTTTGCCGTCCTGGTTGACGTAGCCGGCGTCCGTGAAGACATTCATCGGGTCTTCCTGGGCGTAGGAGTTGAAGTCGGCGGTCAGGAAAACCTTGTCCGTGCCCTTTGTTGCCTGCAGCCCGGCGGCGAAGTCCAGGAGCGACTTGGCCTGGGCGGTGCGGGCGAGGTTGGACGCGCCCTGGCCCTTGTCCGTGTCATCCGGCGTTGCTGCCGAACCCTTGGACTTGAAGTGGTTGGCGATGGCGATGAAGTTCTTGTCGTCCCCCGCGCCCACGGGCTTGAAAACCTGCGCCAGCGGTTTGCGGGCGTTGGCGAACGCGACGGTGTCGTTGTGGATGACGGACTCGCCCACAGGCTCGGCCACGGCCTTCTTGAAAATGAACGCGGTGCGGATTATGTCCTCGTCAGCCAGCGGGGGAACGTTGGCGGGTGTCCGCACGTAGTCCCAGATGCCGGGCGTTGCGATGTTGAGGGCGTCCACCAGTTTGGCCAGGGCGTCGTCGCGGTCCTTGCCGAACTGGGCGGAGTTTTCAATTTCCATCAGGGACACCACGTCGGCGCCGGACTTGGTGATCGCGGCGACGATCTTGGCCTGCTGGCGGAGGAAGTTCTCCGCGTTTGCGGCGCCGCGCGCGTCGCAGCCGCCCTGGACCGTGATGGGGTTCCCGTCGCGGTCCTTGTAGTACGAACAGCCCGTAAGCGTGTCGCCAGTGGTGGGGAAGTAGTTGAGCACGTTGAAGGAAGCGATCTTCAGGTTGCCGCCCACGCTGGCGGGAGCCTCGGTCCGGGTGGCGCCGAAGCTGGCCGGCTGGACCGTGCCTTTGTTGGCCTCGGTGAGGTGGGTCAGCGGCTGGAATTTCCAGGCGTTGTTGGCGTAGCTGAGCACCACATTGGTAGCGAATGTCACCGGCGAGCCCACCCGGACCGGGTCCGTCGCGGTCAGGTACGGCAGGACCTGGGCTTTGGTGCTGGCGTCCCTGAGGAAATTGGTGGTGGATCCGTCGTCGAGCTTGATGCCGCGGGCTGCGTTGTCCGCCACGGCGGCCTGGTATTCGGCAGAGCCGTAACGCGCCACGGCGGTGGGCTGCACCAGCGTGGTGGTCCCGCCCGAGAGCCCGATTTCGCCGTACTGGTTCAGCGAGTAGTTGTCGGTGACTGTGACCGGCCCTTGCGGTGCCAGCAGCATGCCCTCGAGTGCCTCGCGGAAGGATTCGGCTGCCGGTAGCGTGAAGGCGGTGGCCTTCACCTCGGGGGCGGCGTCGGTCAGTTTGGTCAGCCCCGCGGCGTCCGCCACGCTGACCTGGGTCATGCCGAAGAACTCGGAAACCGTGCCGGTGACCTCCACGAAGTCGCCGAGCTGCACGGACCCTGCGGTGGCAGGGGAATAGACAAAAACAGCGTCCGACGCCGTGTGGCCGGCCGGGGTGAGGTCGCCACCGGTTCCGGGGGTCTGGACGTAGTAGCCGGCGAAACCGCCGGTGGGGAAGGCCGCGGTGACTTTTCCGCGCGTTGTCACGGCCGTGCCGGCCAGCGGACTGGCCGTACCGGTGCCCTGGATTTCCGCAATCGTTTTGGTGCCGGGTACAGGGTCGGGGGTTGGATCGGGGTCCGGCGTTGGGTCCGGATCAGGATCCACGGTGCCGCCCGCCGCCGTCGGCGTGATGGCGGCGTTCAGCGTGAAGTCTGCACGGTTGCTGTTGGTGTCCGTCCCTGCGCTGCGGTTAAGGCTCTTGACGTCGGTGTTACCGGCGGGCGCCACGGCGGCTTGGGTTTCAAAGGTGTTGGAGGAACCGTAGCCGAGGAGGTCCGCCACCCCGGCCGGTTCAATAGCCGAGCCGGTGGTGAGCGTGGCGGCGGTGGCCTGCTTCGCCAGGATGATGGTTCCGGCGGAGCCGCTGAAGTTCAGGGAGGTCGCCACGACGTCCGGCGCCGGGAGGACGGCGCCGTTGGTGCCGTTGCTGCCGCCCTGGATGAGGTAGTGGCCCTTGGCAGGGATGGAACCGGAGAGGGCAGCCACGCTGGTGGGCGCCGCGGTTCCCGTGCCTGAACGGTACTGGACTGACCAGCCGTCCAGGGAGACCGCGGCGTCGGAGGTGTTGTAGAGCTCAACGAACTTACTCTTGTACGCTGCGCCGGCACTGCCGCCGCTCAGGTAGGCCTCGTTGATAACAACGGGTGAAGTGCCGGCCGGAGCTGCGTCGATGGCGAAGGCGGGGACCGCTGCCAGCGGTGTGGCGATGAGCCCCGCGGACAACGCTGTTCCCAGCGCTAATTTCCAAGGTGAATGGTGCATCCGCTCTACTTTCATAGGGGTGTCCCGGTAGGGGACCCGATGGAGTGTGTCCGGGTAGTACCTACGGACAATGGCCGGACAACACGCGTGATCAGGTGGTGTCCGGCACAGCAAAGCAGCGCCGAATGAACGCAGGATTGATGGTGGGTGCATTTGGCGAAACGTCCGTGGGGCAAAACAATACCGGCCGGTAGCTTCAAGGGAAGCTGCCGGCCGGTATTTCGTCGAAGGAATTTACTTATGCAACGATCTTGAACATGGCTCCAGTGGGGTCGGTCAGGGTGGCGAGGCGCCCGAACGGGGAATCGTCCGGGCCGTCGACCACGGTGGCTCCGAGCGAAACGGCCTTCTCAATCGACGCGTCCGCATCTTCGACGTTGAAGTAGACCTGCCAATTGGAGGGAACCTCAGCCGGCAGGTAGCCGGAGGCGTCCATGATGCCTGCCTTGGCGGAGTCCCCGGCACCCAGGGTGGTGTACCGGAATTCGGGCGTATCGCTCAAGACAGAAGTTTCCCAGCCAAACACGTCCTGGTAGAACTTCACGGCGGCGTCGTAGTCCTTGGTGTGGAGCTCGTGCCACGCGGCCGTGCCGGGCTCGGCCACGAGCTCGTACCCTTTCATTTCGCGCGGCTGCCACACGCCGACGGCCGCGCCGGCGGCGTCGCCGAAGATGGCCATGTGGCCCTGCTCCGGAACATCCATGGGCGGCATGTGAACCTGGCCGCCGTTGGCCGTGACGGCGGAGGCGGTGGCCTCGGCGTCGTCCGAGCGGAGGTATGTGGACCAAACGTCCGGCATGCCGGCCTGGCCCTCATCCTTCTGCATGAGCCCGGCCACGGTCTTGCCGTTCTTGCGTGCGGTGGTGTAGCCGCCGTACTTCTCCTCGTCGCCGGTCTCGTACTCCCAGCCGAAGAGTTCGCCGTAGAACTCGCGGGCTTTGGTGATGTCTGAGGTCATGAGGTCGATCCAGCAGGGTGCGCCGGGGGTGATCTCGGGTGCAGGCATGGTGAGCTCTTTCTGTCGATGGGTGGCAACAGGAACGACCCTATGTTCGGGCTCCGACAGTTTCAATGGTTCCGGTGTGGCGGCCCGCGAGCCCGTTAAACGAAGAACCCCGGCCCGCCATCACGTGGCGTACCGGGGTTCATTCGCGGAAGGTAAGAGATTCGAACTCTTGGTACGGGGTTACCGCACACTAGTTTTCAAGACTAGCTCCTTCGGCCGCTCGGACAACCTTCCCTAACGAGTAGTGTTTCATAGGCAGTTGGCTGCAACAAAACAGAGTCTGCCGTGCGTCCGGTGCACACTGGTTCTGGGGCACGAATCAGCTAGAAAACGGGAGTTCTCCATGAAAGCCGTCTACATATCAGAGCCTGGCGGTCCGGAGGTGCTGGAAGTCCGCGACGTGGACGCTCCGGTGCCCGGGCACGGTGAGGTATTGATCGACGTCGTTGCCGCCGGCCTGAACCGCGCGGACGTGCAGCAGCGCAGGGGCTACTACCCTCCTCCGCCCGGCGCCTCCGAGATCCCCGGGCTGGAAGTCTCCGGGCGGATCGCGGGCTTCGGTCCGGGCGTCACCAAAGCGTTCTCCGTGGGTGACAAAGTGGTGGCTCTGCTGTCCGGCGGAGGCTACGCGGAGCAGGTTGCGGTGCCGGCGGAACAGGTCCTGAGGATTCCCGACGGCGTTGATGTGGTCACCGCTGCGTCGCTGCCGGAAGTCGCAGCGACGGTCTACTCCAATCTGATCATGACGGCGCAGCTGCAGGCGGGCGAGACGGTCCTGATCCACGGCGCCACCGGCGGGATCGGCACCATGGCCATCCAGATGGCCAAGGCCTTCGGCGCCAAGGTGGCCACCACCGCGGGAACCGCGGAAAAGGTGGGGACCGCGAAGGCGTTCCTGGGAGCAGACATCGCCATCAACTACACCGAAGAGGACTTTCCGGACAGCCTGCGGCGGCAGAACGGCGGCAAGGGTGCCGACGTGATCCTCGACGTCGTCGGTGCCAAGTACCTGGCGCAGAACGTCGATGCGCTCGCTGACTACGGCCGGCTCGTTGTCATCGGCCTGCAGGGCGGGGCCAAGGGGGAACTGGATCTTGGCCAGCTCCTGCGGAAGCGTGCGGCAGTGGTTGCCACGGCACTGAGGCCACGCCCGGTGGCGGAAAAGGGCGCCATCATGAACGCAGTGCGCGAATCCGTGTGGCCCCTCATCACGGACGGCCGGATCCGCCCGCTGGTGGCCAAGACCTTCCCGCTGGACCAGGTTGCGGCCGCCCATCGGTACTTCGACAGCGGCGACCATGTGGGCAAGGTCCTGCTGGTTATGTAGGCCGGGTAGATACTGAGTATTGCTTTGGGCCGCGGACTGGGTTAGCCTCACTCTATACGCGGTATGCACGGGTCTTGGGGTCCGTGCATACCGACGCTGACGCCACCGCTAGGAGCATCATGTCCATCCGCCACAGCCTCCTTGCCCTGCTGCAGGACCAGCCGCGTTACGGCTACCAGCTCAGGGTTGAATTCGAGAACCGCACCGGGTCCACCTGGCCCCTGAACATCGGGCAGGTATACACCACGCTGGACAGGCTGGAACGCGACGGCCTGGTCAGCAAGGACGGCAGTGACGGCGAAGGCCACGTGGTCTACAGCATCACCGCCGCCGGCAAGGCGGAAGTGCAGAACTGGTTTGCCGCCCCCGTGGAGCGCAACAACCCGCCCCGGAACGAGCTGGCCATCAAACTGGCGCTCGCTGTCACGCTGCCGGGCGTGGATGTGCAGGCCATCATCCAGGCCCAGCGGGTGGCGTCCATCCGGGCGCTGCAGGACTACACCAAGGCCCGGCGCGACACGGCCGCCAACCAGCGGGCGGCGGATACCGCCTGGCTGCTGGTGCTGGATTCACTGATCTTCCAGACGGAAGCGGAGGTCCGCTGGCTGGATCTTTGCGAGGCCCGGATGCTGCAGCAGGCGCAGGCCGCAGGCCAGGCCTCACCACGCAAATCGTCCAACGGGGTCACTGTGGAAGAGGCTGCCCCGCTCATCGCGGACATCCGCCGATGAGCGTCCAGGGGCCGCAGCAGGTCCTGGAACTCGCCAGGGTCAGCAGGACGTTCGGTGAAGGCGCGACGGCGGTCGCCGCGTTGCGCGAGATAGACCTGAGTATCAGGGCCGGCGAGTTCGTCGCCGTGATGGGTCCGTCAGGTTCCGGGAAGTCCTCCCTCCTGGCGCTGGCCGGGGGACTTGACCGGCCGACGTCGGGCGGTGTCTTTGTGGAATCGACACCCCTGGGCGGGCTGGGACTGAACGAACTCGCCCGGTTGCGCCGCCGCGCCGTCGGCTACGTCTTCCAGGACTTCAACCTTGTCCCCACCCTGACGGCTGCCGAGAACGTGGCGCTGCCGCTGGAGCTGGATGGGACGGCCACCAGGAAGGCGCAACGCCAGGCCCTCGATGCGCTGCGGCAGGTGGGCATCCCGGAACTCGCGGACCGCTTTATGGACCAGATGTCCGGCGGACAGCAGCAGCGGGTGGCCATCGCGCGGGCCATCGTGGGCGACCGCCGGCTGATCCTGGCCGACGAACCCACGGGAGCCCTGGATTCCACCACCGGCCATGGCGTTATGGAGGTGCTTCGCGGACGTGCCGATGCCGGTGCGGCCGTGATGCTGGTGACCCATGAGGCCCGGCATGCCGCGTGGGCTGACCGGGTGGTGTTCCTCCGGGACGGCCGGATCGTGGACCAGGCAGTTGCCATGCACGATCCCGCCATGCTCTTCGCGCAGGCTGGCAACTGACGTGGCCCTCACCCTCGACCCGGCGCCCGGCGGGCGCCGGCAGGCTTTCCGCGTCGCCGTGCGGATGGCGCGGCGCGATATCCGCCGCCACAAAGGGCGGTCCCTTCTAATCGTCCTGCTGATCATGCTCCCCGTGGCCGCAATGACGGGGGCGGTCACACTGGTCCAGAGCACCCAGGAGACCGCCGCCGAGCGCGTGCAGTACCAGCTCGGCACCACGCAGGCGCGGTTCCGGCCCATGCCCATGGCAAATGGAGCCATGGTCCAGGACCCGGTCGAAGAGCTGCGCATCACCACGAATGACTGGGAAAGCAACCCGGACTTCACGCCGACTGATCCGCAGGACGCGATTCCAGCCGGCTACGACGTGCTCACAGAATCCACCCTCGACCTCACCGCCGAGTCGGGTGCGGCGGACGTGCGTGTGATGGGCCGAGCGGTGGACGCCCTGGCCCCGGCATTTGCCGGAAAATACACCCTGCTGGACGGCAGGGCCCCCGGGACTGATGCCGAGATGCTCGTGTCGCCGGGGCTGCTGGAGCGGTTCGGTCTGGGACTGGGGGAGGAGCTGGCGACGTCGGCCGGGACGTTTGTTGCGGTCGGAACGCTCCGCGATGCGGGCTATTCGGACAGCAACTCCATCGTTTACCTCAAGCCCGGCCAGGGTGACATGAGTCTTCCGGTTCCACCGGACTCTGCTGTCCGCGAGCCAACCGTGTCGGCCATCAAGGCCACCTCAACCAGCGCGGCGCTGCCGCTCACCACCTACGCGGCCGGGGCGCTGCTGGGCGCATTGGCATTGCTGGAGGTGGGGCTGTTGGCGGGAGCCGCGTTTGCCGTGGGCGCCAAGGGACAGGTCCGGGAGCTGGCCCTGCTCGCCGCGACGGGGGCCGAAAGCCCCACCATCCGCTCGGTGGTGATGGCGGCCGGTCTGTGGCTCGGCGGCGTTGGCGTAGCAGCCGGCGCCGCTGTGGGTCTGGCAGCGGCCGCCGCGGTGGTAATCGTGGCACGCCTGAGCGGATCGGTCCGTTTCCCGGGCTTCCATCCGGACGCGTTGTTGACGGTCCTTGTGATGGTTATGGGCTATGTCGCCTGTCTGCTGGCTGCCCTTGCGCCCGCGCGGCAGGTGGCGCGGCAGGCCGTTCTGGGCGCGCTCAAATCTGGGCGGGCGCCGGCGTCGGCCGGCAAATCGTCCACCGTGGTGGGTACTGTCCTGCTGGGAGTGGCTGCCGTGTCACTTGCCGTCGGCTCATGGCTTGCCGTCAGCAGCGAAGACCCTGATGTGTTCTTCTCAAGGACGCCGGTGATTCTCTGGTTCCTGCTGGGTGGCGCGGTACTGGGCGTTGCGTCCCTGGTCCTGCTGACCGGCAAGGTGGTGGCGTTCCTTGGCAAGCGTGCCGGACGCCTTCCGCTGGCTGCGCGCATGGCCGCCCGGGACTCTTCCCGCAACCGCGGCCGTACTGTTCCAGCTGTTGCCGCCGTCCTTGCCGCCGCCGCCCTCGCCAGTGCCGGCATGGTGCTGGCCGCCAGCCAGCAGGCGAACGAGCAGCAAAACCACTACTGGTCCGCGTTGAAAAACCAGGCAGTCCTGCCGTTATCCGTGTGGCAGCCTCCACTGGCTGACGGAACAATGCCGGACCCACTGCGGATCGACCCCGCAGAGGTGGTGTCCGCCCTGAATGGAGCAGTGGACACCGTCGAATGGACCAGCGTGTTGCGCACGGCCGCCATCCGGAACTGCGACGTGCGGCCCGAACTGGCTGACGCGTCGCCAGCGCAAACGCCGACGACGAGCTGCCTGCAATATTCGCTGGCCACACCCGAGGGTAACGCGTGCCCCGTGACCGCCGGCCATCAGCGTGTCCGGGATCCGGAGGATTGGCGCTGCCAGGGAGCGATGCGTCCGTACGAGACGCAGGGAAGTGTTGACTCCGTCATCGTCGGAACGGCCGATGACGTGGAAAGGCTGTTCGGAACGGTGCCCACGGCCGAAGCCCGCGACGTGTTGGCGGCCGGTGGCATGGTGGTGACCAACCCCGTGTTCGTCCGCGACGGGCACGCGTCCCTGGTGGCGAAGGACATGCGGAAGCCCGCGCCGGGCAATCCGGCCACTGGTGTCTTCCAGGGCTACGTGGAGACGGGACAGACGGAAGTTGCCGCGGCCGTGCTGGAGCCGGCAGTTAAGGTGCAGTACTACGGCGTAGTTTCCCCCGTGGCGGCAGCGACGGCCGGAATGCGCGTGGATGACAGCGCGCTGCTGGTCCAGTTCAGCGCCTACCCTGATGCCGTCCAGATGGACAAAATGTCCGAAGCGCTCGCCGGCATCTACAAGGACCGCTACGGGACCCCGCTTATCGAGCGCGGACCGGAGCAGGACGACTCGCTGATCCTCTGGTCCATCGTGGGCCTGGGCGCGCTGATCACGCTCAGCGCGGCAGGCATCACCACGGGCCTGTCCATGGCGGACTCGCAGAAGGACCACGTGACGCTTGCCGGCGTGGGTGCGGCCCCGCGCCTGCGGAAGGCGCTCGCAGGTTCCCAGGCGCTGATGACGGCGGGGCTCGGAACCGTGTTGGGAAGTGTTGCCGGGATAGTGCCCGCCGTGCTGCTGGTGACGGCCACCGGGATGGCGCGGACCGCCGTCGTTCCCTGGCTCCAGCTCGTGGCGCTGCTGATCGCAGTGCCGCTCACCGGTGCGGCCTTGGCTTGGCTGTTTACCCGGGCGAGGCTCCCGGTGTCCCGCCGGGAGGTGGGGACCTGAGCGGTCTGCCGCGGCAGCCGAATGGGCAGGGCCGGAATTAGGTCACACAGTTGGGTCTTTTTGATTGGGCCTAACAGGCCTACCGTGGGGCTTAGCACGCTGTCCGTCCCGGGCGGCCGAAGTACGGAGGGACCTCTTATGACAACGCATGTTGCCGATTGCAGTGTTACCCGTTGCTCGTTTAATGACCATGAAGGCTGTACGGCCCACGCCATCACGGTTGGCGGGAGCAAAGACCACGCCAGCTGCGCCACGTTCATCGATACCGGCACGCACGGCGGCCTGCCCAAGGTCCTGGCGGATGTCGGAGCATGCCAGCGCTCCGAGTGCGTCCACAACGACCACCTGATGTGCAACGCTGCGGAAGTCCACGTGGGCCCCGGCGCTGACAACGCGGACTGCCTTACTTACGCACACGCGTAGCCACGGCTCCCGCTCGGGATTAGTCACGAAGGCCTCCGTCCAGGAAACCCTGAACGGGGGCTTTTGTGCGCTCGGCGCCGCCCGCCCGCCGTTCACCGCAATGACACGCGGCGCGGGCACAATGCCGCCTCCTCGTTGGTGCGGCGTTGGTAGGGTGCCTTTGAGCAACTCACAGAAGCACCAAATCTCAAGGAGGAGACATGGCCAGCAGGCCTGACGAACCGGTACGTGCAGCGAAAGGAAGAGGCCCATTGACCGCTGATCCGAAGCTTCCGCCAACGGCCGTGGATGAGGCCGTCCGCGAGGCTGAGGACAAGAAATGGACCCCGGCCAAGATCGCCCTCTGGGCTGCCATCGCACTGCTCGGCGGCGTCGCCTGGTTCATGCTGGCGATCGTCCGTGGCGAGACCGTCAACGCGATCTGGTTCGTTTTTGCCTCGGTCTGTACCTACCTGATCGGTTACCGCTTCTACTCCAAAGTGATCGAACGCCTCATCACCAAGCCGGATGACCGCCGCGCCACGCCGGCGGAATACAAGGCTGACGGCAAGGACTATGTCCGCACGGACCGCAACGTGCTGTTCGGCCACCACTTCGCCGCCATCGCCGGCGCCGGCCCGCTGGTCGGACCCATCATCGCGGCCCAGATGGGCTACCTCCCCGGCACCATCTGGATCATCATCGGCGTTGTCCTCGCAGGCGCGGTCCAGGACTACCTGGTGATGTTCTTCTCCATGCGCCGCGGCGGCCGTTCCCTGGGCCAGATGGCCCGCGAAGAACTGGGCGTCATCGGCGGTACCGCAGCACTGATCGCCACGCTGCTGATCATGGTGATCATCGTGGCGATCCTCGCGCTCGTCGTCGTTAATGCCCTGGGCGAAAGCCCGTGGGGCGTGTTCTCGGTCGGCATGACCATCCCGATTGCGCTGTTTATGGGCGTCTACCTGCGCTACATCCGGCCGGGCAAGATCATGGAAGTCTCCCTGATCGGCTTTGTACTCCTGATGGCCGCGATCATCGGCGGCGGCCTGGTGGCGGAGACCGAATGGGGCTCCGCGTTCTTCACCCTGGACAAGGTGACCATCGCGTGGGGCCTCATTGTTTACGGCTTCATCGCGGCCATCCTCCCGGTCTGGCTGCTCCTGGCTCCCCGCGATTACCTCTCCACGTTTATGAAGATCGGCGTGATCGTGATGCTGGCACTGGCCATCATCGTGGTCCGCCCGGAGATCACTGTCCCGGCGTTCAGCGAGTTCGCCAGCAGGGACAACGGGCCGGTCTTCCCCGGTGCCCTGTTCCCGTTCCTTTTTGTCACCATTGCCTGCGGGGCGCTATCCGGCTTCCACGCCCTGATCTCCTCGGGCACTACCCCGAAACTGATCGAGAAGGAACGCCAGACCCGCTTCATCGGCTACGGCGGCATGCTGATGGAGTCGTTTGTGGCCATCATGGCGCTGGTCGCGGCCATCTCCATTGACCGCGGGCTGTACTTCGCCATGAACGCGCCGGCCGCCCTGACCGGCGGCACGGTGGAAACCGCGGCCGCCTGGGTCAATGGCCTTGGCCTGTCCGGGGTCAACGTCAGCCCGGCCATGCTCGCGGAGACGGCGGCCAACGTCGGGGAGCAAAGCATTGTGTCCCGGACCGGCGGCGCGCCCACACTTGCCGTGGGACTCGCCCACATCATGCAGCAGTTCATCGGCGGGACGGCCCTGATGGCGTTCTGGTACCACTTCGCCATTATGTTCGAGGCGCTGTTTATCCTCACCGCGGTCGACGCCGGTACACGCGTTGCGCGCTTTATGCTGCAGGACTCCATCGGCAACTTCATCCCGAAGTTCAAGGAGCACTCGTGGCGGCCGGGAGCCTGGCTGTGCACCGCCGTTATGGTGGGCGCCTGGGGTGCCGTGCTGCTCATGGGCGTGACCGATCCGCTGGGCGGCATCAACACGCTGTTCCCGCTCTTCGGCATCGCCAACCAGCTGCTGGCCGCGATCGCGCTGTCCGTGTGCCTGGCCATCGTCGCCAAGCGGGGGAGCTTCAAATACCTCTGGATCGTGGCCGTACCGCTGGCGTTCGCCGCCGTGGTGACTATCACCGCGAGCTACCAGAAGATCTTCTCGTCAACGCCTGCCGTCGGCTACTTCGCCAACAACGCAGCCTTCACCAAGGCACTCGCGGACGGCAAGACCGAGTTCGGCACAGCCAAGAGCGTTGCCGCCATGGAAGCCGTGGTGCGCAACACCGCCATCCAGGGCTGGCTGTCCGTCATCTTTGTGGTGTTGAGCATCATCGTCATTACCATGGCTTTGGTGGCCACCATCAAGGCCTTCCGCAACCATTCCGCTGGGTTGCCGAACGTTGACAACGAGGACGAGGCCCGGCCGTCGAAGGTCTTCGCACCCGCCGGGCTGATCCCCACACCCGCGGAGCGTGAGCTGGAGGCCGAGTGGAACAAGCTTCCGGCCGAGCTGCGGTTCGAAAGGGCAGGTCACCACAAATGAGCCCCGGTCTGGCCGCGGTGGCAACTGGGTTCCGGGGTTTCGCCCGGTACCTCGGCGGCGTGCTCGGTGCTGATGCGTACGCCAAGTACCTGGAGCACCACCACGCGGCCGGACACGGGGAGCCGCCACTGACGGAACGCGAGTTCTGGCGCGACCGGACGGACCGCCAGGATTCCAACCCGCAGGGCCGGTGCTGCTGACGCTGTCGGCCGGCCAGCCTTCACCGGCTGGCCGGCTTCATCAACTGGACTGCCTCCTCAACTGGACTGCTTCCTCAACTGGACTGCCCGTCCTCGGCTCGTGAGAGTATGAACGCATGAGCGATCCGACAGACACTCAGCCTGATGATGTCCCCGTTGAGGGCAGGACCCTCGACAACGGCGAACCGGCCATGCCGGCTGTGCCCATCCCGGCTGGAGCCGGCGCTGCAGGTCCGGCCACTACCGGCCCGGCGGCGTCGAGCAGGTCACTCGGGGGCAAGGCCAAGGGCAGCAACCTGCAGGATCTTGTGGACGAGCCTGCGAAAGTCATGCGGATCGGCACCATGATCCGGCAGCTCCTGGCAGAGGTTAAGTCGGCACCGCTGGACGACGCCGCGCGCGAACGCCTCGCCGAGATCCACGAACGTTCCATCAAGGAGCTGGAGGACGGCCTGGCCCCGGAGCTCGTTGAAGAACTGGAACGGATCAGCCTGCCTTTCCCGGAGAACGCCACGCCGTCGGACGCGGAGCTTCGGATCGCCCAGGCGCAGCTGGTGGGGTGGCTTGAAGGCCTCTTCCACGGGATCCAGACGGCCATCGCCGCCCAGCACGCGGCACGGGAGCAGGCCGCCGCGCAGATGCACCTGAGGCAGCTTCCGCCAGGCACCATGATCGCCCCGGGTGTGGTGATCGGGGAGAACGGCGAGCCGCAGAGGGCCGCCGCCGGCCAGCATTCCGGTCCGGTGCCGTCAGGCCGGCCGGAGGACCCGGACCACGGTCCCGGTCAGTACCTCTAGGTTCCTGCGTGGGATTCTTTACTGCCGCCCGCCAAGGGCGCAAGGACGATGCTGAGCTGGGCAAGGGCCTTTGGCGCCGTGCCAACGATCGTTTCCACCGTGGCCTGGACCGCTATCACCAGGTCCTCGAAGGTGTCGAGGACGAGCAGCTTTATGCGGAACTCGTGGGAGTCGCGAACGAGCTGGCGGGGCTCCTCGAACGTGTCCGTGTTGTTTGCGTCGAGGCCCAGCGACGTTCGCCCAGCGAGGGGCTGGACATTCCTGGCGACCTGGCCGGTGTGCACCGGTCGCTGTCGAAGGCAGGCAATTCACTGGCCACCACTGCCGAGGCTGCCGCCATGCTGCGGCTCGCCGTCGGTCCGGTGCCGGTGGGGGCGGCCTCGGTACGGCGCCGCGCGGAATCAGTCTTTGAGCAGGTGGCCGACGCCGAACGCCGGCTCGCCGAGGATGCCGCCGCCGGCGGCCAGCCCGAAAGCCGTTCCGGCTGAGCGGTATTTCCGGCTGAGCCTCAGGCGGCGATTCTCGCCTGCCCCACGGCAACAGCGTCGATGACGGCCCACGATTCCTCGGTGCCGCAGTTCCGGTTGGCGAAACGCTCGGCTTCCTTCAGTGAGTCGAAGATTTCACTGTTGATCCGGCCGCAATCGGCGTCGAAGTATGTAACGTGAAATTCCTGTGCAAGTTGGTTTTCCATAGATCCAGTCTGCAACCGGGGTCTGACAATAACCGTTCATCAGTCCCGCGTGTTGCCCAGGCGTAGCACCCGCTCCTGCGCGAGCATGGCCGAACGCTTGGCCTTATCAGCCGCCCGGGCCGCCTGCTTGGCCTCGGCTGCCGCCGTGCCCAGGTTTTTCCTGGCGCTGTCCAGCTGCTCCTCCGCGGCTTTGAGCCGGTCGCGGAGCTCACGTGTTTCGCGGGTCAGGTCCGCGACTTCGGCCTCCGTGTCCGCCAGCTGACTTTGCCGCTCCACGGCCAGCCGGGCGGACTCCTCTTCGGCTGCCATGGCCTCGCCCAAGGCAGCGTTGGCTTTCTCCAGCGCCGAGGGGGACGCCGGGCGCGGAGTCTCCCTGACAGCCTTGAGGCGCGGTTGGTCCGCGGGTTTGCGGGTGCCGGGTTCCGCCGTCGTCCGTTCTTCTTCCGGTGCGGTAGCCGCCGGTGGCTGTTTGGTAGTGAGCTGCGTAGTGGTGGACAGCGGCGCCGGCACGGCCCCGGGCACCGCTACGGCCCCATCGAGATCAACAGTGTCCACGCCGTCGGCGGACAGCGACTGGACCAGCAGTCCGCTTTCGACGGCGGCAGTGGCACCTTCGTCGGCGGTCATCGCCTGCAGGGTCCGCTCGACGTCGGCGGCGATGGTGGCGCTGATGCTGCGCCCCTGGCGTTCAGCAACAGCGCGGGCGGTCTCGACGGCGGTCGCCAGCAGGGTGCGGCGCTCCCGCGCCAGTTCCCGGAGGGCGGCGGCGTCGAGGGATGCCTGGGCCGACCGCATCCGTTGGCCGAGTTCGGCAAGCTGCGCGAGCACTCCTGGCTCATGGATGGCCAGCATGTTGATGGCCCAGGCCGCCGCTGAAGGTTTTGGCAAGGCCTTGACGGCAGTCGGGAGCTCCTTCCCGGAACCGGCGGCGGCCTTGGCTGCGGCGGTCCGGGCGGCCACAAATTCCTCGATAGGCAGGGCGTACAGTTTGAACGCGATAGCCGTCAGCGCCTTGTCATCCATGCTCGCCATCATAGGGGGCGGGCTCCGGAGCCGAAGGGTATGTGTGCCGCCTAGACTGGCCGCATGAGAAGAGTGTGGGGGCTCCTTGTCCGGCCGGCCGTTCTGATGTTGGCAGTCTGCATCCCGGTTGCCGGCTGCTCGAACGTCTGTCCGGCCATCGGGTGGGTCAACTCCATCACGGTTGAACTGGCGGGTGATGTCTCGCATGTGGATACCGTGCAGCTGTGCGCCGATGGCGCTTGTTCGGAGTTGCGACCGGAGCCGGGGACGGCAGCACCGCCCATTGTCGTGACAACAACGCTGGATGCCAGGGCTCCGCACACCCCGGAAGCCCAGCCCACCATGGCCCCGTTCTACGCTGAAAGGATCGACGCCGATACCTGGCGGTTCACCGTCAGCATGAGCCCTCCTGACCACGTGACCGCTAAAGCGCTGTCTGCCACGGGCGAGGTCCTCGCCGAGAAGGAAGCCGACCTGGACTGGAAGCGGGTTGGCGGCTCGGCCCAGTGCGGCGGTCCCGTGGAAGCTTCGCCGGTCGAACTCACGGTTCCGCCAGGGCTCTAGTCTCCGTTCAGATCGAAGTCCAGGTCCAGGTCCTCCGGAGACATGAGCGTCCGCCACGTCGACCTCACCCGTGCGGTGGGTAGTTCTGCGGCGATGGGCATCCGGTCAACGGCCACGAGCTGGTCCAGATCCAGGCCGGTGACGGCTGCGATATCGCGGATGGGAACCTGAAAAGTCCGGAACGGGCCCAGGGGCGGGGCCTCGTCGTCCACGGCGCCCGGGCGGGGCACGTCGGGCAGGTCGGCCAGCTGTGGTGTCTGGTCCACGATGTAGCCGGTGGCCGAAAGCTCCCCGTCCTGGAGGAATGCGGCGACCTTGAAGAACAGCAGCGGAATGTCCACGCCGCGGTACACGGGGTCGTTGTCCCCGAAGATGGGCCCGGTGAACACGATCAGCCGCCGGCCGTGGTCGGCGGCATGCTCCAGCAGGTAGGCCTCCAACCCGAGCCACAGGTCCAGGCTCTGGTTGAACTTCGCAGCCTGGGGCACGGCGTTCGTGTAGTGGAACGTGTCCTCATTCGCTTGGGCGGCCTCCTGCCGGGTATCACCCCAGACGGCTGAGGCGCGCCGGACCAGGTGGCCCCTATCAAGGTTGTTCCGGGCGTAGAGCTGCTCGCCGGTCTGCTGGTCCTCGGCCAACCTTGGATCCAGCTGCCATTGGATCCCGGATCGGTCCAGATCCATCAGCTTCTCCCCGTCGATGCCGAGGGCCGTGACGGCGGCCAGGCGCTTGTCCAGCCGCATGAGCACCGAGAAGTGGGTGTAGGGCAGCAGGATCGTTTTCGTGTCGGCCAGAATCGGCACAGGAACCTGTACACCCAGGAAGTCGACGTCGTACCCCGCCCGGTTCGACAGATCACGTGCAGCGGCAGAACCCGGTACCAGCAATAGTTCGTCCATGGCCGGACATTAGCAGTGGAAGATGACGGCAGGATGAATTTCGGTGGACCACAGGGAAACTGCCGTCGGCGGCCCAGCTCAATGCGGCGGGCTGTCGGAGGGCTTAACCAGCGAAAAACCCCGTATCATCGTCGAAATCAGCGACAATACGGGGTTTATCCCGAGCTTCCTATCAGAA
The DNA here is from genome assembly GCF_001428335.1 of Arthrobacter sp. Soil762. Taxonomy (GTDB): domain Bacteria; phylum Actinomycetota; class Actinomycetes; order Actinomycetales; family Micrococcaceae; genus Arthrobacter. Next base: position 29,181 of record NZ_LMSG01000004.1, on the reverse strand, counting down.
TCGAACTGATGACCTTTTCATTACGAGTGAAACGCTCTACCGACTGAGCTAAGGAAGCACCGCATAATTGGCCCGGCGTAACCGGGCGGTTCATGCAAGAGTCAACTGTAATAGAGTCCCTGCGCCCGGGTCAAAATGGGCGCCGAAACAGCTCAGCAGAACTCCTCAGCAGACGGTGTTGTCGGCGGGAACAGTTCCGTCCACAAGGTACTTGTCCACGGCGTCTTCGAGGCAGCTGTTGGCCCGGCCGTAGGCGGTGTGGCCCTCTCCCTGCCAGGTCAGCAGGGAGGCGTTGCCCAGCTGTTTGCGTAGGGATGCGGCCCATTCCACCGGGGTGGCAGGGTCGCCGGTGGTTCCGACAACCACGATGGGAGCGTCGCCGGTGTATTCCACCGGGGCGGGAGTCCGCAGGTTCTTGTACGGCCAGTCCACACAGTTGGTGCCGCCGTAGGCGAAGAAGTAGCCCAGGGTGGGGGAGGCCTGCATAAGCTGTTGCTGTTCCGCGCGCATGGCGGCAGTATCGGACACCATGGGGTAGTCCAGGCAGTTGATGGCGCCGAAGGCGAAGGTGGAGTTGGACGTGTACTTCCCGTCGGCGCCGCGGTCAGCGCCGAGGTCCGCCAGACGGAGCATCAGGCTGGCATCACCGTTCAGTGCAGCTTCGAGGGCCTGGGTCAGGGCGGGCCAGCTCTGGTCGTTATACAGCGGAGTGATGAGGCCGCTGACGAACATCGTGGCGTTCACCAGGCGGCCGTCCTTGGCCTGCCAAGGTGTGTTCTGGACGGCGGTGATGAGGTCGCGGATCTGCTGGACTCCGCTGTCCACGTTCCCGCTGAGCGGACACGAGGATTCCTGCTGGCAACTGGCCACGTAGGCCCTGATGGCTTTTTCGAAAGCCACGGCCTGGCCGCTGGTCAGCTCCTCGTTGCTGATGGACGGATCCAGGGCGCCATCCAGGACCATACGGCCCACGTTGTCCGGGAACAGCGAGGCGTAGGTGGAACCAAGGAACGTGCCGTAGGAGTACCCCAGGTAATTGAGCTTCGAGTCATTGACCACAGCCCGCAGGATGTCCAGGTCCTTGGCAGCGCTGACCGTGTCGACGTGGCCCAGTACCGGACCCGTCTTGGCGGCGCACTGCGCGGCGATGGCCTTGTTATCGGTCAAAGCGGCGGCAAGCCCTGCATCGGTATCCAGTGCGTAGACCTTTGCCCGGGACGCGTCCCGTTCGGCATCCGTCAGGCACGTAACAGGGGCGGAGCGTTTGACGCCCCGAGGATCAAAGCCCACCAGGTCATAGTTGGCCCGGACAGACTGCGGGAAGTGCGTTCCGGCCGCATCCTTGACGAAGTCGTAGCCGGACCCGCCCGGACCGCCCGGGTTGACCAGCAGGGTGCCGGTTTTCTTGCCCGTGCTGGGAGCCCGCAGCGCAGCTATCTGGATCGTGTCGCCGTCCGGCTTCGCGTAGTCCATCGGCACGGTGACCTTGGCGCACTGGAAGCCGTTTTCGCAGGGCTCCCACACAACCTCCTGGGCGTAGAAGGTGTCCAAGCCGGCGGGCGCGGACGCCACGATAGCAGGGTCTGCCTTCGCCGTAGCGGGGGCCGCGTCCGGGGTGTCCCCGCCAAAGAGGCCGCACGAGGCCAGCGTCAGGGCCAGGATCAGGGCGCCGGCAGCCCGCAGCCCAATCACCAGGGATCGGGAGCGTGCGGGCAGGGGGCGTGCAGTCATCGAGCGGTCTCCTAGTAGGTGCTAGATCAGGCTGGCGGCCATGGACTCAATGGTCAACAGCGGTGCAACGTTGGTGGTGGTGATGCGTTGGCGGGCTTTGTTGATGGCGTCCATGCGGGCGAGGGTGGTCTCCGGGGCAGACCGGGCGGCGAATTCCTCCAGCTCACCCCTGAGCTCAACGTTTACCAGCTCCACGGCGTTCCCGAGCTGGATGATCAGCACATCCCGGTAGAACGACAGGAGGTCCGTCAACGTCCGGTCCAGCGAGTCCGTGATGGATCGCTTGGCCCGTCGTTTCTGGTCGTCTTCAAGCTGCCTGACCTGGCTGCGCATGGTCGGCGGGAGCGTCCCTGACTCCGGGGCACCCAGGGTGGCCAGCAGCGCAGCCTTCTCGGCGGCGTCGCGCTCTTCATTGGAACTGTTGGCTTCGGCGGTGGCGATCTTCACGAGCTTGTCCGCCATCATCACCGCTGCGGTCACGCCGCGCAGACCCAGGGGGAACCTCACCGTTTCCAGCCGGCGTTCCCTTGCCTCGGGGTCCCGCGCCAGCCGGCGGGCGATCCCCACATGGCTTTGCGCCGCGCGGGCAGCGCGTTCGGCGAGTGCCGGGTCCACGCCGTCGCGCTTCACGAGCAAAGTGGCGACGTCGGCGGCCGGCGGCAGCCGCAGGGCCACGGCCCTGCAGCGCGAACGGATGGTCACCAGGACGTCAGCGGGCGACGGTGCGCACAGCATCCAGATGGTCCGCGGCGTGGGTTCCTCGATGGCCTTCAGCAGCACATTGGTGGTCCGCTCGGCCATGCGGTCGGCGTCTTCCACCACAATGATCCGCCAGCGCCCGGACGACGGCCGGTTGCCCGCCTTGGACACCAGATCGCGGGCTTCATCGATGGTGATGGTGACCTTCTCGGTCCTGACGTACGTCACGTCCGAATGGGTCTCGCCGAGGATGGTCAGGCAGGCGGGACACTCCCCGCAGCCGCGCCTGGCCACGTCGTCCTGATCGCAGTTGAGGGCGGCCGCGAAGGCCTTCGCGGCATTGGAACGCCCGGATCCGGGCGGGCCCGTGAACAGCCAGGCATGGGTCAGTCCTTCGCCCCGCGAGGCAAGGCGGAGCTGTTCGACGACGGCGGGCTGGCCCTGGAGGTCGTCCCAGACAGTCATGCGGCGCCCTGGCCTGCAGACGCGAGCAAGGCATCAACGCGGGTGAGGATCAGCGCGGCCAGTTCGTTGACGGGCAGCTCCGCCGGCAGGACCAGATACGTATCCGGCCGGCTGGAGGCCAGTTCGAGGAACGCCCCTCGGATTGTTGAATGGAACTCATCGGCCTCTGACTCAAGGCGGTCTTCGGCGGCGTCGCCGGCTGTGCGGCGGCGGCGGCCGTCAGCGGGGTCCACGTCCAGCAACACCGTGAGGTCGGGCTGCAGCCCGGACGTCGCCCATTCGTTGAGGGTACGCACGGCGTCGGCACCCAGATCGCGGCCGGCCCCTTGGTACGCCACGGACGAATCAATGTAGCGGTCCGTCAGGACAACCTCGCCGCGTTCCAGTGCCGGGCGGATCACCTGGCTGGCATGGGCCGCGCGGGAGGCAGCAAAGATGAGTGCCTCGGTGTGGGCGTCGATGTGGCCGTGGCCATGGTCCAGGACCAGGGAACGCAGTTTTTCGCCAATGGGCGTCCCGCCGGGTTCGCGGGTCCGCAGGACTGTCAGGCCACGTGTTTCCAGAGCCTCGGCAAGACGGGCCGCCTGGGTGGACTTGCCGGCGCCGTCGCCGCCCTCGAAGGCGATGAAAAGTCCAGGGCTGTTGGTGGTCACTGGTCTAGACTACCGACTTCGGGAGCCGCTGCACGTCCAAGTACGCTTTCTCCATGAGTCTCTCGGAACAGTATGCAGCGTCCCTGTCGGCCGAAACCGTGGTGGTTGCCGCCGGCCGGCCGCCGCGTGAGCGGGACGAGCCCGTCAACCCGCCCATCGTGCTGTCCTCCACGTACTTCGGCACGGGAGCGCTGGGCGACGGGGACCGGGGCTACGGCCGCTACTCCAACCCCACCTGGGATCCCTTTGAGGAGGCCTTGGGCCAGCTTGAAGGATCTGAACTGCCCGGCCTGCTCTACGCGTCCGGACTCGCGGCCGTCAGTTCGGCGCTGTCCTTGCTGCCCGCCGGCGGCGTCCTGGTGATGCCGTCGCACAGTTATGCGGGTTCGCTCGTGATGGCCACGGAGTTGGCGCAGAAGGGCTTCATGGAACTGCGGACTGTGGACATCACGGACACTGACGCAGTCAAAGCACAGCTCGCGCCGCGGGGACCGGACGCGAAAGCGGCCAGGATGCTGTGGCTTGAGAGCCCCACCAACCCGATGCTGGGCATCGCCGATATCCGCGAACTCACCGCGGCGGCCCACCGGGTGGGCGCCATTGTGGTGACGGACAATACGTTCTCCACGCCGTTGGTCCAGCAGCCACTGAGCCTGGGTTCCGACGTCGTTCTTCACTCGGTGACCAAATACCTGGCCGGACATTCCGACGTCGTCCTCGGCGCCTTGGTGACGTCCAACCCTGACATCCGGGCAGCGCTGCTGCACCACCGCATCATTCATGGCGGTATCGCCGGGCCGTTCGAGGCATGGCTGGCGCTGCGCGGGCTCCGGACCCTCGCGCTGCGTGTGGAACGGTCTCAGGCTTCTGCCGCGGTCCTGGCGGAACGCCTGAGCACACACCCCCTGATCGATAGCATCCGGTTCCCCGGCCTCCCCACGGATCCCGGCCATGAACGGGCCAAGACCCAGATGTCGGGCTTCGGTTCGATTGTGTGCGTGCAGATCGCGCCGGTTGCCGGCCTGAGCGGAGCAGACGCCGCGGACAAACTGGTCCGCGCGCTGCAGCTCTGGCTCCCGGCGACATCCCTGGGCGGGGTGGAATCGCTGATCGAACGGCGCCGCCGGCACGCCGCCGAGCCGCTGAGTGTCCCGGACAACCTGGTGCGGCTGAGCGTCGGCATTGAAAATATTGAGGACCTCTGGGCCGATTTGAAGCAGGCGCTCGACTCACTGGGCCGCTAGGCTTGGACGGTGGACGGTGAACTGATAATTCGGCCTGTAGAGCTGGCAGTGTTTTTTATCCTTGCCCTGGTGGCATTCGGACTTGAAGTGTGGGCTCTGCTGGACTGCGTCAGGCACAAGTCCGCCGCCTTTGAAGCGACCGGAAAACGAACCAAGACCTTCTGGCTGGCACTGACCGGCGGTGCCACCCTGATCGGCGCCATCTCGCTCTTCAGCAGCGGCGGAATCTTCGGCACGCTTGGCCTCTTTGGGCTCGCCGCTGTGGTGGCAGCGTCCATTTACCTCGCAGACGTCCGGCCAGCGGTCAAGGACGCGGGCCGCGGCGGTAGCCGTAATACGGGGCCCTACGGCGGCTGGTGATCCCCACCGGCCCCCACTAGACCGACGGCGCCACCGCTTCCCAGGCCACCGTTAGTTCGCCGAGGCGCCACCGCGCCGGGCCGTCCTGAACCGGCCACCCGCCGTCGAGCAATGCCCTGCACATGGCGTGCCAGCGCTGCCTGTTGCCGAATGACGCCAGCGGCGCCGACTCCAGCCAGGCCCGGTCCATGGCCTGCATCAGCCGGTGGACAGGCTCTCCCGGAACGTTGCGGTGGATCAGCGCCTTCGGCAACCGCTCGGCAATTTCCGAGGGCAGGTCAAAGCTGCCGAACCGCACGGACATGCTCAGTGACAACGGCCGCTCGGCGTCGAGGGCAACCCACGTCACCCGCCGCCCGATCTCATCGCAGGTACCGTCGATAAAGAGGCCGCCGGGGGCGAGCCGGCCCTGGACCAGTCGCCAGATCCCCGCCACATCGGCCTCTTCGTACTGCCGCAGGACGTTGAAGGCGCGGACCAGCACGGGGCGCCCGGGCAGCGGCAATTCGAAACCGCCCACCTGAAAGCTCAGCCCCGGCCGCTCGAGCGCCTTGGCGATCCGGACGCGCTCCGGCTCGATTTCGATTCCGCACACGCGGACGTCCGGCCGGACTGCGCGGAGGCGTTCAAAAAGTTCGACGGCGGTGGCCGGCGTTGCGCCGTAGCCCAGGTCAACCACGAGCGGGTCAACGGCCGCGCGCAGGCGCCAGGCCTGGGGGCCGGTGAGCCAGCGGTCCACCCGCCGCATCCGGTTGGGATTGGTGGTGCCCCGGGTTACGTTTCCGACCGGCCTGCCGCTCCGGCCATGGGGAGCGCTCACGCGTTCAGCTTTTTGCACCACGGCCCAACCCTATCCTTGTAACGCAGGGCCTTTGTAACGCAAGGCGGGCGGCGCCGTGCCTCGGCTAGGATAAAAATCATGACTTACAAGCTGATTCTGCTGCGCCACGGCCACAGCGAATGGAACGCCAAGAACCTGTTCACCGGCTGGGTGGACGTTGACCTCAACGACCAGGGCCGCGAGGAAGCAGCACGCGGCGGCGAGCTCCTGGTTGAGAACGATCTTCTCCCGGATGTCCTCTACACCTCGCTCCTGAAGCGGGCCATCAACACGGCCAACATCTCCCTGGACAAGGCCGACCGCGGCTGGATCCCCGTCAAGCGGGACTGGCGCCTGAACGAACGCCACTACGGCGCCCTGCAGGGCAAGGACAAGGCACAGACCCTGGCCGAATACGGCGAGGAGCAGTTCATGGAATGGCGCCGGTCCTACGACACCCCGCCGCCGCCCCTGTCCGACGACTCCGAGTTCTCCCAAGCCCATGACCCCCGTTACGCGGACCTCGGCGACGCACTGCCCCGCACCGAGTGCCTCAAGGATGTCCTGGTCCGCCTGCTTCCTTACTGGGAATCGGACATCAAGGAAGACCTCAAAGCCGGCAAGACCGTTCTGGTTACAGCCCACGGCAACTCGCTGCGCGCCCTGGTCAAGCACCTGGATGGCATCAGCGACGACGCCATCGCCAGCCTGAACATCCCCACGGGCATCCCGCTGGTCTACGACCTGGACGAGGACTTCCAGCCGATCAAGCGAGGCGGCACCTACCTGGACCCGGACGCGGCTGCGGAAGCCATCCTGGCAGTGGCGAACCAAGGCAAGAAATAAGGCCGTAGTTAACGAACGACGGCGGGCCGGTCACCTGAGGTGACCGGCCCGCCGTCGTATGTGGTTTAGGGAGCGGCTAGAAGCCCTGCCCCTGCCATTCGCCGGTGACGAGGTAGGTGACCTTGCGGGCCACAGACACGCCGTGGTCAGCGAACCGTTCGAAGTAGCGGCTGGCCAAGGCCACGTCCACGGTGGTGGCGGGGGACTCGGCCCAGTCCGGCGCGGCGATCGCCTTGAACACGCTCAGGTGGAGATCGTCGATGGTGTTGTTGGCCTTGTGGATGTCGCGGGCCACTTCGAGGTCCCGGGATTCCAGCAGGACAATAAGCTTGTCGGCGATAAGTTGGTCCTGCTCGGCCATTTTGTTGAACGTTTCCGTCATGGATGCAGGGATAACGGTGGACGGGAAACGCAGCCGGGCCAGCTGGGCAATATGGCGGGCCAGGTCCCCCATCCGCTCCAGGGAAGCGCTCATGCGCAGGGAGCCCACGATCATCCGCAGATCGCTGGCCACCGGCCCCTGCAGTGCGAGGATGTCGATAGCGCGCTCATCCAGGCTGGTCTGCAAAAAGTCGATACGGGCGTCCGCGGCGATGACGTCCTCTGCCAGATCAACGTCGGCAACCTGGAAGGACGTCGAGGCTTTCGCCAATGCCTCGCTGACCAACCGCGAAATCTCCACCAGCTGCTCACCCACCTGGGTCAGCTCTTCCTGAAAAACCTTACGCACGTGGGCGTCCTTTCTTTGGAACTCCGCCCCTCGGGTGGCAGACGGAACTCATGTCGCCATTCGGCACTCCAACATATAACTTTGTCAGCGTGCGGTAAACGATTAGTCGGTTGTAGATGAACGTTAGCTGAACCGTCCCCGTAATGGGCCATGACGCACCGTCTCGACAGGAACCACGGCCTAAGCTGGATGTGTGGATCCTATGCTCATCGGTGTCATCGCCGGCCTGGTCGGCCTGTCGCTCGGCACCTTTGGCGTGCTCGCGTTCAGGATCAGTGAAAAGCAGCGCCAGCTTGTTGACGTCGACGTCGACGAACTCGCTTTGCCGGCCGGCGCCGCGGAAGTACTGGCCGTCGTCGGACGGGCTTTTGTGGTGGTTGACGCCGTGGACGGTGTGGTGCGCGCCAGCCCGGCAGCTTATGCGTATGGCCTGGTGCGCGGCCATACGGTGGTCCACAAAGAACTTCTGGACATGACGGCCGGTGTGCGCCGTGATGGCGTGATCCTGGAAAAACGGCTGGAGCTGCAGCGCGGTCCGCTGGGTCACGGCACCATCATCGTGCAGGTCCGGGCGGCCATGCTCGGCGAGGAATATATCGTGCTTCTGGCCGACGACCGCACCGAAATTACCCGCACGGAAGAGATCCGCAACGACTTCGTGGCCAACGTGTCCCACGAGCTGAAGACCCCGGTGGGCGCAATTTCCCTGCTGGCCGAGGCACTGGAGTCCTCGGCCGACGACGAACAAGCAGTTCGCCGGTTCGCCAAGCGTATGCACAAGGAGTCAACCCGGCTGGCCGCCCTGGTCCAGGACATCATCGAGCTGTCTCGCCTCCAAGGTGCCAGCGTGTCCCAAGAGGGCAAGGCCGTGGACATCAACGCGGTCATCACGGAAGCGGTGGACCGTTCCCAGCTCCCCGCTGAAAGCAAGAACATCCGGATCGTGGTGGGGGAGCGGGTTAAGGCCACCGTCTTTGGTGACCGGGACCTGCTGGTTACCGCCCTGCGTAACCTGATCGACAACGCCATCCGATACTCCCCGGAGAACACCAGGGTGGGCGTGGGCGTCCGGTCAAAGGACGGGCTGATCGCAGTGTCGGTCACGGATCAGGGCGAGGGGCTGACCCCGGAGGACCAGGAGCGCGTGTTTGAGCGCTTCTACCGGGTGGATGCGGCGCGTTCGCGCCACACGGGCGGAACGGGCCTGGGCCTTAGCATCGTCAAACACGTTGCCTCCAACCATGGCGGTGAAGTGACTTTGTGGTCACGGCCCGGCCAGGGTTCCACTTTCACCCTGCGGCTGCCTGAGATGGAAAGCCAGGACGCACCGGATACCGCAGGTGTCAAAGAACCAGCCGTACCCGTGCGCAGAAAAGAACGCGGCGTACATGAGCAAGGAGCTAGCGCTTGAGCAGGATTTTGATTGTCGAAGACGAAGAATCGTTCAGTGATCCGTTGTCCTATCTACTGGGCAAGGAGGGGTTCGAGGTAGAAGTGGTGGACAACGGCCTCGACGCCATCACCGAATTCGACCGGAACGGGGCGGATCTGGTGCTGCTGGACCTGCAGCTCCCCGGCCTGTCGGGCACCGAGGTCTGCCGCCAGCTGCGGCAGCGCTCCAGCGTTCCGGTCATCATGCTGACGGCCAAGGACTCCGAGATTGACAAGGTGGTTGGCCTGGAGCTGGGCGCTGACGACTACGTCACCAAGCCCTACTCCTCCCGCGAGCTGGTGGCCCGCGTCCGGGCCGTACTCCGCCGGCAAGGTGAACCCGAGGAACTGATCTCGGCCACAGTCCAGGCCGGCCCTGTCCGGATGGACATCGAACGGCATGTGGTCAGCGTGGATGGCCAGCAGGTCCTCTTGCCGCTGAAGGAGTTCGAGTTGCTGGAAATGCTGCTGCGCAACTCCGGCCGCGTACTCACCCGCGGCCAGCTGATCGACCGGGTCTGGGGTTCGGACTACGTGGGGGACACCAAAACCCTGGATGTGCATGTCAAGCGGCTGCGCGGCAAGATCGAGCCCGACCCGTCCATACCGCGTTTCCTGGTAACCGTCCGCGGCCTGGGCTACAAGTTCGAGCCGTAGGCCTCTCCGCCGTATGGCACGCCGGGCATCAGGCGCACCAGACTTCAAGTGCACAAAAAGGAGGGGCTCCCCGCGGGGAGCCCCTCCTTTTTGTGCTTTGCTGCTGCTTAGTGGGCCGCACCAGTGCCGGTGGCCGACGGCGACGGGCTGGGTGTGGCGGATCCGGTCGGTTCGCTGCCGGCCGGCAGGTACTCCTTGTACTCCGCGAGGGAACCATCCAGGACAGGCACGCGGACAGTCTTGCTCACGTTGGTGCCGTCTTCGGTGATCTTCACATCGACCAGGGAGCCGGCGATACCGCCGCTGGTGCTGAGGATTGCCTCATCCGTGGAGTCGTTGAGCAGCGTGTAGGAGTTGGCTTTCACCGGCACCTGCGTCTGCGAACCGTCGGCACCGTTGACCGTGAGCTTGACGTCCTTTGAAGAGGAGTTGTAGACGGCGCCGAGCAGGCGGCCGGGCTTGTCTTCGCCGGCGGAGACAATCAGCATGTTGCGCAGCTGCAGCGGACCCAGGTCGGCGCGGATACCGTCCGACGCCGCGTACTGGTGAGAAGTCTGCTGGGGGTTGATGTAGCCACAGCCGGTCATCGTCGCCAGGGCGAGGGCCAGGGAACCTGCCGCCAGTGCCAGTTTGCCGCCCTGGGCCCGGTTCATCGCAGTGAAACGCACGTCACGTACTCCTCGAGAGTCTTGAAACATTATTCAGCCATAGCCTAGCGGCAAACCGGCCCAAACGAGGATTCCGCACGGTCATATTCCCCTTGGCAGCAGGCCGCGCATGCACTATTATCTGCATTCGTCAAGGGGGCGAAGGGGGTCTATTCTGCCCATTTTCCGCGTATTTCCGGGGTTCCGGGGCCGGTTCGAGGCCAGTCATATGCCTGAATCGTGATAAACTGGTCTGCGGGAAAGGGGAATGTCCACATGGTATTTGAGGTCGGCGAGACAGTAGTTTACCCTCACCACGGTGCTGCAAAAATTGAAGAAATCAAGATGCGCACTGTCAAGGGCGAAGAGAAAATGTATCTCAAGCTCAAGGTGGCTCAGGGTGATCTGACCATTGAAGTTCCAGCAGAGAACGTTGACCTTGTTGGGGTCCGTGACGTAGTGGGCAAGGAAGGTCTGGAGCACGTATTTGATGTTCTCCGGGCTGAGTTCACTGAAGAACCCACCAACTGGTCGCGCAGATACAAGGCAAATCTGGAGAAGCTTGCTTCCGGTGACGTCATCAAGGTAGCAGAGGTTGTTCGCGACCTCTGGCGCCGTGATCACGATCGGGGCCTTTCCGCAGGTGAGAAGCGCATGCTGGCCAAGGCCCGTCAGATTCTGATTTCAGAACTTGCACTGGCTGAAAAGACTGATGAAGAGAAGGCTGCAAGCGTTCTCGACGAGGTCCTGGCTTCCTAAGAATTGAGCCCCGGGGGTACGCAAGTGCCTCCGGGGTTTCTTTTTGCCCTTTTTCGGTCCAGCCCTCAGCGGCAGGCGCGTCGCGCGGGTGGGATTCGGCACGCCGGGCACGCAGGCACGTAGGCTGGACCGCATGAACAACGGACTTCCCCGCCCCGTCACCGCCGTCGTCATTGTTGCCGCAGGGTCCGGCGAGCGGCTGGGTTACGGCATGCCCAAGGCGCGCGTGCCGCTGGGGAGTGACGCCATACTTACGCATGCCCTCCGGGGCGTCGCTGCCGCCGGAGTCGCACGCCAGATCTGTGTGGCCCTGCCGCCCGGAGATATAGTCCTGCAGGAATTGTGCGCGGCCTTCGCCGAGGAACTCCGGGCGGGGAACGATGCCAACCAGGAGAACCCGCTTCCCGTGCTGACAACGGTCGACGGCGGTGCCACCCGTGCCGCTTCCGTCCGGTCAGCGTTGGCGGCCTTGCTGGACGGCACCGAAGCTGTGCTGGTCCACGACGCCGCCAGGGCGCTGACGCCCGAGTATGTCTTCCACCGTGTCGTCGATTCCCTGGCTGCCGGCGCCGTTGCAGTGATTCCTGCCGTACCGGTGGTGGATACGGTGAAGATGGTTACCCCCACGACCGGTGACGACAGCATCATCGCCCCGGAACTCGTGACCGGGACCGCGCCGCGGGAGGAGCTCCGTTCGGTCCAGACGCCTCAAGGGTTCCGCCTGTCCACACTGATCCAGGCCCATCAGGCAGCGGCGGACTTTGACGAGGAACAGGCTGCCGCGGTCACCGACGACGCCATGCTGGTGGAACTCCTGGGAGTTCCCGTGCACGCCGTCCATGGCTCCACACAGTCAATAAAAATCACCACGCCGCTGGACCTGATCATTGCCGAGGGGCTGCTGGAAGGCCCGCTGGGCATCCGCTGGGTGGAGGGTTAGGCATGAGTGAAGCCAAGATGATCCTGCCGCGCACGGGTATCGGCCTGGATGTCCATGCCTACGCGTCCCCTGACCTTCCCCGTCCGCTCTGGCTGGGCGGGCTGTTCTGGGAAGGCGAGCGTGGACTGGCCGGGCATTCGGACGGGGACCCGGTGGCCCACGCCGCCGCCGACGCCCTGTTCTCGGCCGCCGGCATCGGGGACCTCGGCACGCATTTTGGCACCGACCGTCCGGAGTTCGCCGGAGCCTCCGGCGTCACGCTCCTGACCGAGGCGGCGAGGATTGTCCGTGCGGCCGGCTTTGAGATCGGCAACGTGGCAGTGCAGTTCGTGGCTACCCGGCCCAAATTCGGCCCGCGGCGGGAAGAGTCCCAACGCGTGCTGAGCGAGGCGGCAGGGGCGCCGGTCAGTGTCACGGCCACCACCAGCGACGGACTCGGTTTCACCGGCAGGGGCGAGGGCATTTCCGCCGTCGCCACCGCTTTGGTCTATCCGGTGATTTAACCCAGCGTTGTTCAGGCCGGATAAACGCGCGGGGGCCGGCACACAGTCCTTTTCCGCTAATCTGGAGCGGTGACTCTCCGCTTCTATGACACCGCGTCCGCCGAAGTCCGTGACTTCGTTCCCCTCGTCCCGGGAAAAGCGAGCCTGTACTACTGCGGAGCCACCGTGCAGGGCATGCCCCACGTAGGTCACATCCGCTCGGCGATCGCCTTTGACCAGCTGACCCGCTGGCTCGAGTACCGGGGGCTGCGGGTCACCGCGGTCCGCAACGTCACGGACATCGACGACAAGATCCTCGCCAAGTCTGCCGAATCGTTCAGCCCGGACTTCGAAGCCGGACCGGACGCTGTCCGCGAGGAGGAATGGTGGGCCCTGGCCTATCGCTACGAGCAGGCGTTCCTGCAGGCCTACGACACGCTCGGCGTTTCCCGGCCCACTTATGAGCCACGGGCAACCGGCCATATCCCCGAAATGCATGCGCTGATCCAACAGCTGATCGACCGCGGCCACGCCTACCCGGCGCTGGACGATTCCGGCGACGTCTACTTCGACGTGCGGTCCTGGGACAAGTACGGGACACTGACGCGCCAGAACATTGACGACATGCAGGGTGCCCCGGACGCGGATCCCCGCGGCAAGAAGGACCCCCGCGACTTTGCGCTGTGGAAGGGCTCCAAAGAAGGAGAGCCGACGACGGCGAGCTGGGCCTCGCCCTGGGGCGCCGGACGTCCGGGCTGGCACCTGGAATGCTCCGCCATGGTCACCAAGTACCTCGGCACCGAATTTGATATCCACGGCGGCGGACTGGACCTGCGCTTCCCGCACCACGAAAACGAAATGGCGCAGTCCCAGGCCGCAGGGCACGGGTTCGCCAACTTCTGGATGCACAACGGTATGGTCACGTACCAGGGCGAGAAAATGTCCAAGTCCATCGGCAACACCATCAGCCCTTCGGAGATGCTGGACATCGCGTCGCCTCGGGTGGTCCGCTACTACCTCGGGCAGGCCCACTACCGCTCAGTGCTGGACTACCGCCCCACATCGCTCGACGAGGCCGCCGCCGCCGTCGAACGCATTGACGGCTTCATCAGCCGCGCCGTTCGGGCCCTCGCCGCCGGTGGGAACTACACCTTCGCCACCTACGGCAAGGTTCCCGAGGCGTTCGAGAGCGCCATGGATGACGATCTCAATGTGCCGCAGGCCCTCGCAGTGGTCCACGAAACAGTCCGTGCCGGCAACACTGCCCTGACGGAGGGGAAGCTGGAAGACGCCCAGCAGGCCTTGCGCAGCGTGCATGACATGCTGCGGGTCCTGGGCCTGAATGCGGTGGCGTCCGGCCCGGCGTCGGACGCCCGGGAGTCAGCCGCCCTCGACGTCCTGGTGGAAGCCCAGCTCGCTGCCCGCACGCAGGCCCGGGCCACCAAGGACTGGGCTGCCTCCGACGCCATCCGCGACACGCTGAAGGCGGCCGGCGTCGTCGTCGAAGATGGCCCAAATGGCGCTACCTGGAGCCTGCAACGGGACTGAACCGGCGATTTTACTTGATTCAGTAGACTGGTAAGCAGACTCAGTCAAACAATCAAGGGTGGAAAATCATGGCCAACAACGGTCGCCGGTCGGTCAAAGCAAAGAAGGGGCCAACCATCGGAACCGGTGGTCATGGCCGTAAGGCCCTCGAAGGCAAGGGTCCCACGCCCAAGGCGGAGGACCGCCCGTACCACAAGGCGCACAAGAGCAAGCAGCTTGCCGAACGTTCGGCCGCCAAGCGCGGCACGGGTGCCCGCAGCGCCGGCGCCTCCCGCACGGGTCCCAAGGGCCGCGCCACCGAGGAAGTCGTCACCGGCCGTAACTCCGTGGTGGAAGCCCTCCGCGCCGGGATCCCCGCGAAGGCCCTGCACATCGCCATCCGGATTGAAATGGATGACCGTGTCAAGGAGTCGCTGAAGATCGCCGCCGAACGCGGTATCCCGCTGCTCGAGACCGGCAAGCCCGAACTTGACCGCATGACGGACGACGCCATCCACCAGGGCCTGGTCCTGCAGATCCCGCCGTACGAGTACCAGGACGCTTATGACCTGGCCGAGGAAACCGTGGACCGCTGGAAGAAGGGCCACGTATCCAACGCCCCGCTGTTCGTTGCCCTGGACGGCATCACGGACCCGCGCAACCTTGGTGCCATCATCCGCTCCGTCTCGGCCTTCAGCGGCCACGGCGTCATCGTCCCGGAACGCCGCTCCGTGGGCGTCACGGCTTCGGCCTGGAAGACCAGCGCCGGCGCTGCCGTGCGTGTTCCGGTGGCACGTGCCGCCAACCTGAACAGTGCCCTGAAGCAGTTCAAGAACATGGGCATCTTTGTCCTGGGGCTCGACGGCGACGGCGACGTTTCGCTGCCTGACCTCACCCTGGCCGCCGAGCCCGTCTGCATTGTGGTCGGGTCCGAAGGCAAGGGCCTGAGCCGCCTGGTCCGCGAAAACTGCGACCAGATCGTCTCCATTCCGATCAACTCCGCCATGGAATCGCTCAACGCCTCCATGGCCGTTGGCATCTCCCTGTACGAAATCTCGAGGCAGCGCGCCGTCAAGTAACTCGCTGCGAGGCGGCGGCACGGCGGCGGGGTCGCCGCCGCGACCGCTTTGCCGTCGCTTAGACACCTCCCGTTGCCTCATTCGGCCGCGGGCGGCCTTCTTCGGCTCTGGTCGGCGATGCGCTCCCTGGCAAAACGGCCGCAACGGCTGTATCGTCGTCCTGCCGAACGCTCTCTCACCTTTGGTGGGTTTAACAGAAACGCTCTCTCACCCGGTGAGAGAGCGTTTCTGTTTAAGGCGCGAAAACTGCGAGAGCGTTGGAGCGTGGTGGGTCCGGATGACGTCATAAAAGCGGCAGTGCAGTTCAACAGCCGCTGGCCGCTACCATGGACGTGATGGTCATGCCGCTTTTCGATACCGCTTCCACCAGGGATGCCTCTTCGGCATATCCGCTCGGTGTCAGCGTCCCGCGCCCGGGATCGGGAGCGGATTACGGCGTGCAGTCCAGCGCCAACGTCGCTGTGTACGCCCCGGCCGTGGAGAACCTTGAGATTGCCTACAAGGCTCCGGGCAGCGAGTGGCATCTGCAGACCCTGCCCAATGTCACCCACGGCGTGCACCATGGAATTGTTGAGGATTTCCCGTACGGATCGCTGTACGGTTTTCGCGCCACGTCCAAGGCGGACCCGTTGCCGCTGGCGGTCCCCATCGTGGACCTGGACGACGACGGCGGGCAGCCTCTTTTGCTCGATCCTTACGGCCGGGCGGTGGACCAGGGGGAGGGTTTCCTGACGAGCGTCCGGATGGCCGGCGATTTTGACTGGGGCATCGACGAACGGCCCCGGACGCAGTGGCGGAACACCATCATCTACGAGGCCCATGTCCGCGGCCAGAGTATGCTGCATCCCGATGTCCCCGAGGAGCTGCGTGGCACCTACGCCGGAATGGCCCATCCGGCCATCATCGAGCATTTCAAGAGCCTGGGTATTACCGCTGTCCAGCTGCTCCCGGTGCACTTCCACCTCGATGAGCTGCACCTGCAGAACCTCGGCCTGACCAACTACTGGGGCTACAACACGGCCGCGTTTTTCGCACCGCACGCAGCCTACGCGACGCAGGCGGCGCGGGATGCCGGACCGCACGCCGTCCAGGACGAGTTCAAGGGAATGGTTAAGCTGCTCCACGCGGCAGGGCTGGAAGTGATTCTCGACGTCGTCTACAACCACACTGCCGAGGGCGGCCCGGACGGCCAGGCCATCAGCTTCCGCGGACTCGGTGAGGACACGTACTACCGAACTGATGGCCACGGGAAGTACATCGACACTACGGGCTGCGGCAACAGCCTGAATTTCGGCCAGCCCAGGGTGGTCCAGTTGGTGCTGGATTCCCTCAGGTATTGGGTGGACGAATTCCACATCGACGGCTTCCGTTTCGACCTGGCCGTGACGCTCTGTCGGAACGCGGACAACGAGTTTGATCCCCGGCACCCGTTCCTGGTGGCTGTGGCCGCCGATCCGGTGCTGTCAGACGTAAAACTGATCGCCGAGCCCTGGGACGTCGGCTATGGCGGCTGGCAGACGGGACGGTTCCCGGGCGGCTGGGTTGACTGGAACGACCACTTCAGGGACGGCGTCCGCTCCTTCTGGCTTGCCGACCGGGCGGCCATCGAAGCCGGCGGGCAGGGCGGGTCCGTGGCGCGGCTGGCTGATGCCCTGTCCGGGTCTGCCGGGCTCTTTGAAGCGTCGGGCCGTTCCAGGCTGGCGTCGGTCAACCTCATCACGGCACACGACGGCTTCACGCTCAACGACCTTGTGTCCTACGACCGTAAACACAACGAGGCCAACGGCGAGCAGAACCGGGACGGGCACGGGGACAACCGCAGCTACAACCACGGCTTCGAAGGCCGGAGCGAGGACGAGAGCATCCTGGCGCAGCGGTCGCAGTCCCGGCGGAACCTCATGGCGTCCCTGATGATTTCGCTCGGTGTGCCCATGATCACCGCCGGGGACGAGCTGGCACGCACGCAGCAGGGAAACAACAACGCCTACTGCCAGGACAACCCACTGGCCTGGCTCGACTGGACGCGTACGCCGGAATCCGCAGAGATGCTCCGCAGCACCAAGCGCTACGTCCGCCTGCGCAAGGAGTTCCTGGCAAGCCAACCCCATGATTTTCCGGCGCGGGATGAGCAGTCCTATATCTACTGGTTTGATCACTCGGGACAACCCATGTCCATGGATCAGTGGAATGATCCTCGGCACCGGGTCATGCAGCTCCTGCTCGGCTCGGATGACGGCACCATCGCAGGCCTGGTGGTGGTCAACGGCAGCAACGCCGATGTCAAGATCACCCTTCCGGAACTCACGAACGACGACGGAACGCCCAGCAGGATGTTCGAACTCCGGCTGACAACGTCGCCGCTTCACGACCTTCGACAGGGCAGCCGCGTGGCGTCCGGCGAGACGGACAGCATCGAGGCGAACTCGATCAACATCTACCGCACGTAGCTGCGGAGGGGACCAAAATTGCGCAACCGCTCCATTGCCCTGCTGCTGACCGGGCTGCTGGCCATGGCGGTGTTCGCTTTCGGCGGCCCCGGGCTCCTTGAGACCCTAGCGGGAAGTACGACGCCGGCAGCCAGTTCCAGCGCGGCTCCGGTCCCGGGTGATCCCGTCCCGGGTCCTGCGGAGGTTTCGGCCCCGGCGGTAGTTCCCGCCAACCCGTCCGGGTTGCCCGCGATCAAGGAATCCCAGCTGCCGGCCGAAGCGCGGACTACCCTCACCGCCATCCGTGCCGGCGGCCCCTACCGCTACAGCCAGGACAACCAGACGTTCGGCAACTTCGAGCGCATTCTCCCGCGGCAGGGCTCAGGCTATTACCGCGAGTACACCGTGCCCACCCCGGGTGAATCCGACCGGGGAGCCCGCCGCATTGTCACCGGCTCCGAGGGGGAGAAGTACTACACCCAGGACCACTACGACTCGTTCAAATTCATCGCAGAAGGCAGCTGAACACCCTCATGAAAATTTACTCCGCCGACACCTGGACCATCGAAGAACTCCAGGAACAGGTCGCCGACGCCGGCCGCCGCAGCCTGGTGGTCCCCGCCGCCGACAGTAAGAAGGCTGTCCTGGAAACCTTCGGCGAAGTGCTCGCCTTTCCTGAGCACTACGGCGTGAACATGGACGCCCTGAACGACTCCCTGCACGATTTCGCGGACAGCATCGGCGAGAACGGTAGCGCCCCGGTCACAATCCTTTGGCAGGTGGCCGCAGCGTTCCGGGGGGACAGGTCCTTCGGGATCATCTGCGAGGTCCTCCAGGATGCCGAAAGCTACGCCGGCAGTGACCTCGCGGTCACGGCCGTGCTGCTCTAGTTAAACCGGTTGGCCCCCGCTGTCCGGAAGACGGCGGGGGCCAACAAATGCGGTGGATCAGGCGTTGACGATCAGCCCCAGCTCAGCCTTGGAAGCCAAGGCCTCGTGCCGGGGCAGGACGCGGACGGTGTAGCCAAAGGGACCGGAACGGTCTATGACCAGCGAGCCGCTGAACAGGTGGCGCCCCTCGCCCAGGTCCTCTTTCGAGTTCAACTCCATCAGGGTGACATCCGCCAGGGTGTCGCTTTCCTCGGCACGGCCATAAGCCACCTCCACGGACACGTCCTCCGGTGAGAGGGTGTGCAGCGCGATGTAGGCGTTCACCTGCAGGGTGTCCCCGATCTGAGGGTCCTCGGAAACGCCCACGGAGTCCACATGTTCGACGTGCAGCAGAGGCCACGCCGAACGTACTTTGGCAGTCCATGCCGCCAGCACACGGGCCTGGGCGTAGGAGTTGGCAACGGCCCTGCGTCCGGCCTCGGCGGCGGGGCGGTAGAGCACGTTGACGTAGTCGTGCAGCATGCGCTCCGCGGAAACGGCCGGGCCCAGATGGGACAGCGTGTGCTTGATCATTGACACCCAATGCGTCGGGACTTTCTCGGTGCCCGTGGTGGACGGTCCGGCAGCACCGGCGCTGTCAGACACCGTGTTCCCGTAGAAGCGTGGCGCCACCTGGGTTTCCAGGAGTTCGTACAACGCCGCGGCCTCGATGTCGTCCCGCTCCTCGGGGGACGCGTCGTTGTTGGCGGTGGGGATCGCCCAGCCGTTCTCGCCGTCGTACATTTCATCCCACCAGCCGTCCATCACCGAAAGGTTCAGCGAACCGTTGATTGCGGCCTTCATGCCCGACGTACCGCACGCCTCCAGGGGGCGGAGCGGGTTGTTGAGCCACACGTCGCAGCCCGGGAACAGCGTCCTGGCCATCGCGATGTCGTAGTTCGGCAGGAACGCGATGCGGTGGCGGACCTCGGGGTCGTCGGTGAAGCGGACCAGATCCTGGATCATTTTCTTCCCGGCATCATCTGCCGGGTGGGACTTGCCGGCGATCACCAGTTGGATCGGGTGTTCCGGATGCAGCAGCAGCGCCTTGAGCCGGTCCGGCTCGCGAAGCATCAGCGTCAGGCGCTTGTAGGTGGGAACGCGCCGGGCGAAGCCGATGGTCAGCACGTCGGGGTCCAGGACGCTGTCGGTCCAGCCAAGCTCGGCGTCGGCGGCGCCGCGTTTCTTCCACGCAGCCCTGAGCCGGCGGCGTACGTCCTCCACCAACGCGGTGCGCATTTCACGGCGCAGCGCCCAGACGTCTGCATCGCTGACGTTGTAGGCAAGGTCCCAGCGGCCCAGGGCTTCGGCCTCGGTGCCGAACTGTTCCCTCGCGAGCCGGGAGATGCGCCCGTCGACCCAGGTGGGCACGTGCACTCCGTTGGTAACGGACGTGATAGGCACCTCGGAATGGTCGAACCCCGGCCACAGGGCCGAGAACATCCCGCGGGATACCTCGCCATGGAGCTTGGCGACGCCGTTGGCCCGCTGTGCCAGCCGGAGTCCCATCACCGCCATGTTAAAGACTGACGGGTTGCCGTCGGCGTAGTTTTCCCGGCCCAGTTCCAGGATCCGGTCCACGGGTACCGCGGGCGCAAGCCCGGCCTGGAAGAAGTGGTGGATCTGGGAAATCTCGAAACGGTCGATGCCGGCCGGAACGGGAGTGTGGGTGGTGAAGACCGTGGACGCCCGGCCGGCGGCGAGGGCTTCGTCGAAGCTGAGGGCGGCGTCGCCGGCCATCAGTTCCTGGATGCGCTCAACCCCCAGGAAGCCGGCATGGCCCTCGTTAGTGTGGAACACCTCGGGCGCGGCGGTTCCGGTGAGCTGCTGGTACGCGCGCAGCGCCTTGACTCCGCCCATCCCCAGCAGGAGCTCCTGCTGGAGCCGGTGGTCTCCGCCGCCGCCGTAGAGGCGGTCGGTGATGCCGCGCGCGGCGTCGTCGTTGCCGGGAACGTTGGAGTCCAGCAGCAAGAGGGGAACGCGTCCGACGTCGGCACGCCAGATGTGTGCCAGCAGCCGGCGCCCGTTGGGGAGCGGGAGTGAGATCTGCAAAGGCCGGCCGTTGCCGTCGGCGGACGGTTCACGAAGCAGAGTCAGGGGGAGGCCGTCAGGGTCGAGTACAGGGTACGTTTCCTGCTGCCAGGCGTCGCGGGAGAGTGACTGTTTGAAGTAGCCCGCCTGGTACAGCAGGCCAACGCCGATCAGGGGCACGCCCAGGTCCGAGGCGGCCTTGAGGTGGTCGCCGGCCAGGATGCCCAGGCCACCGGAGTACTGCGGCAGGACTTCGGTGATGCCAAATTCGGGGGAGAAGTACGCGATGGCGGCCGGGGCATCCTCGCCCAGGCTCTGGTACCAGCGGGGCTGCTCAAGGTACCGGTCAAGGTCCTCGGCGGCGGCGCGGACCTGGTCCACCACCGAGGGGTCGGCGGCGAGGCGCTGGAACTCTTCGCGGCTGACCCGGCCCAGGAAACTGATGGGATCCTGGCCGGATTCCTCCCAGATGCGGGGGTTCAGGGCCGCGAAAAGTTCACGGGTGGGCCGGTGCCAGGACCAGCGCAGGTTGGTGGCCAACCGGGCCAGCGGCCTGATGGGTTCCGGGAGGACTGTTCTGACGGTAAATCTGCGGATTGCCTTCACCTGCGCCACACTAACCGACAACATCAACGTCCGGAACAGCTTTGGCTTTCTTTTAGGTAAATGACAGTTGGCGTGGCGGATAAGTCGAATCGCCGCGACAAAAAGCAGCGCAGGCTTAGCAATCTGAGCCATTTCTCGCTAACGTCGAGCCTGTGACGACTAACTCAGCAACCCCTGCCGCCTTGAAGAAAAAGCCGAAAGGCAAAATCACCGACGGGCTAAGATTTGGCCGTTTTCCGATCACTGCAGTGCAGCCTGCGGTGGAGGGTGGGAAGTATCCTGCCAAGGCCCTGCCGGGGGAGGGAATTGTGGTGGGCGCCACGGCCTTCCGGGAGGGGCATGACCAGCTGGGTGTCAGCGCGGTCCTGCTGGATCCCCGCGGGAAGGAACGCCAGCGCGTCAGGCTGGCGCCGCCCAAGGGGGAACGCGGCCTCGGTACCGACCGCTGGGAGGGCATCCTCACGCCGTCGGCCGTTGGAAACTGGACGTTTTTCATCGAGGCCTGGCACGACCGCTACGGAACCTGGCACCACAACGCCGAAGTCAAGGTGGCGGCAGGCATCGACGTCGAATTGATGCTCGCCGAAGGATCGGCGCTGCTCTCGGAAGCGGCCGCCGACGCCTCCCGCAATGCGTCGGACCGGCGTACCCTGCGCATGGCGTCTTCCATTCTGGGCAACGGGTCCCTCACCGATGAGGAGCGTCTGGCAGCCGGCTTCGGCGCTGACGTCGCCGCCGTGGTGGACCGCCAGCCGGTCCGCGAACTGATCACCGTTTCCGAGCAGTTCCCGCTGCTGGTGGAGCGCGATCTCGCAGGCCGCGGAGCCTGGTACGAATTCTTCCCCCGGTCCGAAGGCGCCGTCAGGGACGCCACCACCGGGGCGTGGACGTCCGGGAATTTCCGGACCGCGGCGAAGCGGCTGGACGCGGTGGCGGAAATGGGCTTCGATGTGATCTACATGCCGCCGATCCACCCCATCGGTATCCAGCACCGCAAGGGCCCCAACAACACCCTGATTGCCGGCCCGCATGATCCCGGCTCGCCCTGGGCCATCGGCGCCAAGGAGGGTGGACACGACGCCATCCACCCGGAACTGGGCACGTTCGAGGACTTCGACGCCTTTGTTGCCCGCGCCAACGAACTGGGCCTGGAAGTCGCCCTGGACCTGGCGCTGCAGGCCGCGCCGGACCACCCCTGGGTGCAGTCCAACCCGGAATGGTTCACGACCCGGGTTGACGGGAGCATCGCGTACGCGGAAAACCCGCCCAAGAAATACCAGGATATTTTCCCGCTCAATTTCGACAATGATCCGGAAGGGCTTGCGAAGGAAATCCTGCGGATCGTGCTGCTGTGGGTCAGCCATGGCGTGAAGATCTTCCGGGTGGATAATCCGCACACCAAACCGGTGTGGTTCTGGGAATGGCTCATTGGCCAGGTCAACAAAAAGACCCCTGGCGTCGTGTTCCTCGCGGAAGCGTTCACGCGCCCTGCCATGATGCACGCCCTGGGCCGGGCGGGCTTCCAGCAGTCCTACACCTACTTCACGTGGCGGAACACCAAAAAGGAACTCGAAACCTACTTCACGGAGGTCAGCCACGAGTCGCCGGCGTACTTCCGGCCCAACTTCTTTGTCAACACGCCGGACATCCTCACGGAATACCTGCAGTTCGGCGGTCCGGCCGCGTTCAAGATCCGCGCCGCACTGGCCGCCACCGCCAGCCCCCTCTGGGGCGTTTATGCCGGCTACGAACTTTATGAGCATGTTGCCCGCCCCGGCGCGGAAGAGTACATCGACAACGAGAAATTCGAATACAAAGCCCGTGACTGGGACGCTGCCGCTGCCTCAGGCCGGACCCTGGCGCCGTACCTGACCAGGCTCAACGCGATCAGGCACAACCACCCGGCGCTGCTGGACCTGCAGAATCTCACGGTCCACCACAGCACCGACGACGCCACGGTGGTGTACTCCAAGCACAAGACCCTGCCGGACGGCACCAAGGACACCATCATTGTGGTGGTCAACGTTGATCCGCACGGCATCAGGGAGAGCACGATTTCACTGGATCTGGCTGCGCTGGAACTGGACCCCGAGGACCTGTCGCCCAACGGCGGATTCCGGGTGGATGACCTCATTTCCGGCGAATCCTGGGAATGGGGCGAATACAACTACGTCCGCCTGGACGCGCACGTTGAACCCGCACACATCCTGAGCGTGAGGAGATTGCATCAGTGAGCTTTAATCCGCAGAGTTCCAGCCAGCATTTCACCCCCAAGAGCACGTTTGAGCTGAACGCCCCCGGCCTGGCCCACGATCCGCTCTGGTATCGGAAAGCCGTGTTCTATGAGGTGCTGGTGCGGGCCTTCGCGGATGCGAACGGCGACGGTTCGGGCGACTTCTCCGGCCTGATCGACCGGCTGGACTACCTGCAGTGGCTTGGCGTGGACTGCTTGTGGCTGCCGCCGTTCTTCCAGTCGCCGCTGCGTGACGGCGGCTATGACATTTCGGACTACAACTCCGTCCTGGATGAGTTCGGCACCATCAGCGACTTCAAGCGGCTGGTGGCCGAGTCCCATGCCCGCGGCGTCCGGGTCATCATTGACCTGCCGCTCAACCACACCTCGGACCAGCACCCGTGGTTCCAGGAATCGCGCAAGGACCCGGACGGTCCCTTTGGCGACTTTTACGTGTGGAGCGACACTGACGAGAAGTACCAGGACGCCCGCATCATCTTCGTGGACACGGAGGAGTCCAACTGGACCTTCGACCCCATCCGCCGGCAGTTCTTCTGGCACCGCTTCTTCAGCCACCAGCCTGACCTGAACTTTGAGAACCCCAAGGTCATCGAAGCGCTCTTTGACGTGGTCCGTTTCTGGCTGGACCAGGGCATCGACGGTTTCCGGGCGGATGCCATCCCGTACCTCTTCGAGGAAGAGGGGACCAACTGCGAAAACCTGCCGGCCACCCATGACTTCCTGCGCAAGCTGCGGGCCATGGTGGATGAAGGCTACCCGGGCCGCGTCATCATCGCCGAGGCCAACCAGCCGCCCAACGAGGTGGTGGAGTACTTCGGAACAGCGGAAGAGCCCGAATGCCACATGGCCTTCCACTTCCCCATCATGCCGCGCCTCTACTACGCCCTGCGGGACCAGAAGGCCGCTCCGATCATCGAGACCATGCATGACACCCCGGAGATCCCCGAAGGGGCGCAATGGGGAACGTTCCTGCGCAACCACGATGAACTGACGCTGGAGATGGTCACGGCCGACGAGCGTGCGGCGATGCTGGGCTGGTATGCCCCGGACCCCCGGATGCGCGCCAACATCGGGATCCGGCGCCGGCTTGCGCCGTTGCTGGACAATTCGCGGGCCGAGATCGAACTGATCAATGCGCTGCTGCTGTCGCTGCCTGGCAGCCCGTTCCTGTACTACGGGGACGAGATCGGCATGGGGGACAACATCTGGCTCGATGACCGCGATGCTGTGCGCACCCCCATGCAGTGGAACCCGGACCGGAACGCAGGATTCTCCAATGCTGATCCCGGCAAGCTCTACCTGCCGGTCATCCAGTCGCTGGTGTACAACTACGGCATGGCCAATGTGGAAGCCGAGGCCGCCCACTCCGGTTCCCTGCTCCGCTGGACCCGGCAGATCCTCAGCGTCCGCAAGAACCACCCTGCCTTCGGGCTGGGCGCGTTCAAACATGTCGAAGCGGACCACGACGCCGTGGTGGCGTACCTCCGGGAACTTTCGGAGGACAACACAGCGGGGCTGCCAGGCGAATCCATTCTGTGCGCCTTCAACCTTTCGCAGCACCCCGTCGCGGCAAAACTGCGGATTCCCCAGTTTGCCGGCCGCGGACTCCGCGATGTGTTCGGCGGTCAGCCGTTCCCCGGAATCGACGACGACGGATCACTGACGCTGACCCTCGGAAGCCACGATTTCTTCTGGCTGCGGATCCGCTCTGCGACGTCCAACCCGGCCTCCCCGTACACGCAGGCACTGCCCATCCTGTCCATCGAGAACTGACATGGCCCAGCCCACCCTCACAGCCGCACTAAGAGCCGTCCTTCGCGAATGGCTTCCGCACCAGCGGTGGTTCCCCGTGAAGACAGCCGATTTTTCGCTGGAACAGGCAGGCAGCCTGAGCCTTGAAGATGCCGCCGGGCAGGCCCGGCTGGAGATCTTCCTGCTGGCTGTTTCCTCCCGGACGGCCGACGGCGGACTCCGCACTGACGTAGTCCAGGTCCCGCTGAGTTTCCGGGCAAGTCCGCTTGCCGGAGCGGAGCGGGCCCTGGTGGGCCAGGCTCCCGGGGCCGGCCTGGCCTGGATCTACGACGCCGTGCACGATCCATCCTTTGTGTCCTCCTGGCTTGAGCTGATCCGGTCCGAAGCGGGCTCAAGCACGGGTTCGGCGACGGGCCACCGCACCCGGTCGGAGCATCGCCTGCCTACCGCCCACGGAATCGTCAAAGTCCTGTCCGGTGAGCAGTCCAACAGCTCTGTCATTGTTGACGACGGCGAGTCCGCGGCGATCGTGAAATTCTTCCGTGTGCTCTCCGCAGGGATCAACCCTGAGGTCGAGGTGGGGGCGGCACTGACGGCCCAGGGCACCTTCGAGGTTCCGGCCACGCTCGGGTGGGTCCGCGGGGAATGGCAAGCGCCGGCGTCATCGGGGCTCCCGGCACAGGCGCCATCGCAGGGCGAGCTTGCCGTAGCCCACGAATTCCTCGCCGGCGGCCGCGATGCTTGGCGCCTGGCAGTGGATGCCGCGCGCACCGGTGCCGATTTCACCGCCGAGGCGCATGCCCTGGGCGCGGCCACAGCCACAGTCCACCGGCGGCTGGCCGAAGCGCTCGGCACAGCGGTTGAACCGGCCCCGGGTCAGCTCATTGCGCCGGGAGTAGCCCAGCGGGTCCGGCAGGCATGGGCGGAAGCCGGTACCGCCGTCGGGCCTTACGACGACGCGCTAGGGGCTCTGCTTGGCGAGCTCGACGGCGTGCCGGCAGGGCCGCTGCAGCGGATCCACGGCGATCTCCACCTCGGGCAGATCCTGCAGGTCCCCGGCCACGGCGGCCAGCCCGGCCGGTGGGCCATTCTTGATTTTGAAGGTGAGCCACTGCGGCCCATCGCCGAACGCAATTTCCCCGATGTTCCGCTCCGGGACGTGGTGGGAATGCTGCGTTCCTTCGACTATGCGGCAGGCGCGGCGGAACGCGAATATCAGGGTGCCCGCGTTCCGGCGTCCTGGGTCGATGATTGCGCGGACGCGTTCCTTGCCGGCTATGCCGCAGTCACACCCGGCACCATCGACCGGACTTCACCGCTCTTTGTGGCATTGTGGCTGGACAAGGCCCTTTATGAAGTCGTATATGAATTGCGGAACAGACCTGACTGGCTGGCCATTCCAACGAATGCGTCCAGGCGGCTCCTCAGCATTAAAGGCTCCGGCGATCAGGCCGGGGCAGCATCGGAAGGTATGAAAATGACAGGCTCAGCACGTACAGACCGGCCCCGGGTGCCTCTTCACGTGGACCCGGACACGTTGGCCCGCGTGGCTAACGGCGAACACCACGCGCCGCACTCGGTGCTCGGCGCCCACCTGGACGACCACGGCCATGTGACGGTCCGGACGCTTAAGCACCTCGCGGAGGCAGTGAGCGTGGTGACTGCCGCGGGTTCGGTGCCGATGACCCACGAAAACAACGGGGTATGGGTGGCAGTCCTCGAACCGCTGCAGGCCGGCCACGTCCCCGACTACCGGCTGGAAGTCACCTACGCCGGTGCCGCGCCCCTGACGGTGGATGAGCCGTACCGTTACCTGCCCACCGTGGGTGAAGTGGACCTGCACCTGATCGGCGAGGGCCGGCACGAGAAACTCTGGGAAGTCCTGGGCGCGCACGTCCAGCACTACAAGTCCTCGCTCGGGGATGTTGACGGCGTCTCCTTTGCCGTCTGGGCACCGAACGCGCAGGCGGTCCGCGTCAAGGGCGATTTCAATGCCTGGGACGGCCGCGAAAATTCGCTCCGCTCGCTGGGGTCATCAGGCGTGTGGGAAGTCTTCCTTCCCGGCGTTTTAGCAGGAGCGTGCTACAAATTCGAGATCAAGTCCAAGAGCGGGCACTGGGTCGAAAAGGCGGACCCCTTGGCCTTCGGCACCGAAGTCCCGCCGCTGACGGCGTCTCGCGTAGTGGAACCGTCCTACGTTTTCAAGGACGCCGAATGGATGGCGGCACGCGCCCAGCGTGACCCGCACAATTCGCCGATGAGCGCCTACGAAGTCCACCTCGGCTCCTGGCGCCTTGGCCTGGGCTACCGGGAGCTCGCCAAGGAGCTGGTGGAGTACGTCAAATGGCTGGGCTTCACACACGTTGAGTTCATGCCCGTGGCCGAGCATCCCTTCGGCGGCTCCTGGGGCTACCAGGTGACGTCCTACTTTGCGCCGACCTCGCGCTTTGGCCATCCGGACGAATTCCGGTTCCTGGTGGATTCCCTGCACCAGGCCGGAATCGGAGTGCTGCTGGACTGGGTTCCGGCGCACTTCCCCAAGGATGCCTGGGCGCTGGCCCAGTTCGACGGCGAACCCCTCTACGAGCACGCCGACCCGAACCTGGGCGAGCACCCCGATTGGGGAACGCTGATCTTCGACTTTGGCCGCACCGAGGTGCGGAACTTCCTGGTGTCCAACGCGCTGTACTGGCTTGATGAGTTCCACATCGACGGACTCCGGGTTGATGCGGTGGCCTCGATGCTGTACCTGGACTATTCGCGCGAAGACGGGCAGTGGTCGCCCAACCGCTTTGGCGGACGCGAAAACCTGGAAGCCATTTCCTTCCTCCAGGAAGTCAACGCCACCGTCTACAAGACCCACCCGGGCGCGGTGATGATCGCCGAAGAGTCCACGGCTTTCCCCGGTGTCACCGCCCCCACAAGCCACGGCGGCCTCGGCTTCGGGCTCAAGTGGAACATGGGTTGGATGCACGACTCCCTCAAGTACGCCTCCGAGGACCCGGTCAACCGGAAGTGGCACCACGGTACGTTGACGTTCTCGATGGTCTACGCGTTCACAGAGAACTTCCTGCTTCCCATCAGCCACGACGAAGTAGTGCACGGCAAGGGCTCCATGCTCCGGAAGATGCCGGGGGACCGCTGGCAGCAGCTGGCCAACCTGCGCGCCTTCTTTGCCTACCAGTGGGCGCACCCGGGCAAGCAGCTCATCTTTATGGGCACCGAATTCGGCCAAGAGGCTGAATGGTCCGAGCAGCACGGACTGGACTGGTACCTGGCCGACATTCCGGCGCACCGCGGATTGCAGCTCCTCACCAAGGACCTCAACGAGCTCTACAGCTCGACGCCGGCCCTCTACGCGCGGGACAACGAGCCCGGCGGATTCCAGTGGATCAACGGCGGGGATGCCGACCGCAACGTCCTGACCTTTGTTCGCTGGGACAAGGACGGCAATCCTTTGGTGTGCGCCATCAACTTCTCCGGCGGTCCGCATGTGGGCTATGTCCTCGGCGTTCCCGCTGCAGGGGCCTGGACCGAAGTGCTTAACACTGATGCTGCGGCCTATGGCGGTTCAGGTGTTTTGAATGGTGGTGAGCTGATTGCCCTGGACGAAGGGCTCGATGGCCAGCCGGCATCGTTGACCGTGACGTTGCCGCCCCTGGGTGCGGCGTACTTCAAGCCCGCTCCTTTGGCGGCCGGCTGACCGAATAGTGTGAACCCGCTCTCTTAAGTGCGGGGCAAAAAGGCCCGGAATTCCTTGAGATTCCGGGCTTTTTGCTACCCGCCGGGTGGGGGTGCAGGAGGGCGTTTGGGGCTTGGTTGGCCATCCCGGCAAAGTGGTGGTAGAGTTTATTTCCGCGCTGCTCCACAGAGTCAGACCGAAAAAACCGACACGAAAGCCTCAGGCTGACGAAGTCGCGGATGCGGGTTTGACAAGATGGAGAACAGCCGGTAAGTTTGAAAAGTTGCTCCGGAGCGATCCACGGCCGTTATGTTGGTTGTGGTGGTGCCGGGTGTGTCTGTTGTTTGAGAACTCAATAGTGTGCCAAGTTTGTTGATACCAATTTATTGTATTGAATTGGTTGAATTGACTGGATCCGCCACCCCGTGGTG
>NZ_LMSG01000003.1 GCF_001428335.1 Arthrobacter sp. Soil762 | reverse complement strand
GGGGGGCTCTCCCACTTTAACCACCACACCACAAACACCCCCGAACGGGACGCTCTCTCACTTAATCCAGCGAAAACCCGAACCCTCTCTCACTCCCGCAGCGAGCTGCACACTCCATGCACCCGCCGTCGTCGGAAACTGCACCCCCGGGTACCTGGACTGCGAAAGCGTCGCGTGGAAATGTGCAGAAACTGCGAGAGCGTCCGCCGGAAACCTGCAGAAACTGCGAGAGCGCCACCTGGGGAGTGTGAACATTCCCACGACGGCGGCCTGGAGGCGGATCCATGTCATCTGTTGGTGGGGTCTCGCCTAGAATTGACTGAGATGTACGGACTTCGAAGCGCTTGATTTCGGGTTGCGTAGGATAACGAAACACGGAACGAGCGGCTGCGATTGCGCCAGTGGTCGGCTCATAACAGGAGGAATCCCCATGGCTGAGCACAACGGCGGCAACCGCGGCGGCAACGACCGCGGTCCTTTCCGCGGCAACAACAATTCTGGCGGCGACCCGCGCGGATTCCGTTCCCGCGAAGACCATAACTCCGATGCCCCGAAGCGCGCGCCTGGTTCCGGTGAACGTAAGCCTTTTGGTGATCGTCCGCGTCGCGATGGTGACGGTGAGCGCAAGCCCTTTACCGGCGGTGGCGAGCGGAAGCCGTTCACGGGCGGTGGCGAGCGGAAGCCGTTCACGGGCGGTGGCGAGCGGAAGCCGTTCACGGGCGGCGGCGGCGACCGGAAGCCGTACGGTGACCGTGACAACAAGCCATATGGTGATCGTCCGCGCCGCGAAGGTGACGGTGAGCGTCGCAGCTTCGGGGGTGGCGAGCGGAAGCCTTATGGTGACCGTGACAACAAGTCCTTTGGTGATCGTCCGCGCCGCGAAGGTGACGGTGAGCGTCGTGGGTTCTCCGGCGGNGTCGCAGCTTCGGGGGTGGCGAGCGGAAGCCTTATGGTGACCGTGACAACAAGTCCTTTGGTGATCGTCCGCGCCGCGAAGGTGACGGTGAGCGTCGTACGTTCGGGGGTGGCGAGCGCAAGCCGTTCAGCGGCGGCGGGGACCGGAAGCCTTATGGTGACCGTGACAACAAGTCCTTTGGTGATCGTCCGCGCCGCGAAGGTGACGGCGAGCGTCGTACGTTCGGGGGTGGAGAGCGCAAGCCGTTCAGCGGCGGTGGCGAGCGGAAGCCTTATGGTGACCGTGACAACAAGTCCTTTGGTGATCGTCCGCGCCGCGAAGGTGACGGTGAGCGTCGTGGGTTCTCCGGCGGNGGTGGCGAGCGGAAGCCTTATGGTGACCGTGACAACAAGTCCTTTGGTGATCGTCCGCGCCGCGAAGGTGACGGTGAGCGTCGTGGGTTCTCCGGCGGCGACAACCGCAAGCCGTTCGGTGACCGCCAGGACCGTGCCCCCCGCAGCTTCGACCGTGGTGATTCCGGCCCCCGCCAGTTCGGCAGGGACCGTGCGGAAGACCGCCCGGTCCGTGTACCCAACGCGCGTGATCTTCGCAGCGCCAACCGCCCGGACCGCGAACGTTCCCCGGAAATCGATGAGGATGTCACGGGCAAGGAACTTGACCGCGCCACGCAGCACCAGATCAAGACACTGGAGGACAAGAGCGCAGAGTGGGTGGCCCGCCACCTGGTAATGGCCGGACGCCTGATCGACGAAGAGCCTGAGCTGGCTTTCCAGCATGCCCTCGCCGCGAGCCGGCGTGGTGGCCGGCTGGCTGCCGTCCGGGAAGCCGTCGGACTCACTGCTTACGCGGCAGGACACTACGGCGAAGCGCTGCGCGAATTCCGGACCTACCGCCGCATCAGCGGTTCAAACGTCCACCTTCCCGTGATGGCGGACTGCGAACGCGGACTGGGCCGGCCTGACCGTGCCCTTGACGTGGTGCGGTCCGAGGAAGCCAAAGACCTGGACGCCCCCGGCAAAGTTGAGCTGGCCATCGTTGCTGCCGGGGCCCGGACTGACCTCGGACAGCTGGACGCCGCCGTAGCAGAACTGGAAATTCCGCAGCTGGACATGAACCGGGCGTTCTCCTACAGCCCGCGGCTGTTCCGGGCGTACGCAAACGCCCTGTCGGCCGTTGGCCGCGAAGATGAGGCGGCAAAATGGCAGAAGCAGGCAGGTGTGGCTGAAAATGCCCTGGGCCTCGGCGTCGATGAGGAACCCGACATCGTGGACCTCGGCTGGGACGAGGAAGAGGAAGCCCGCGAGGAAGCTCAGCGCCGGCGTCTGCTGGAGCGCGCTGCCGCAGGCCCCGAAGCCGCTGCATCCACGCCTGCTGCCCGGACCGAAGCAGCCGCGGACAGGACTGCCGTTGAGGCCGCAGCCGTGGATGCAGACATCGACGACGTGGAATCGGATTTCTTCGAGTCCGATGACGCCGAGTCTGATGAGGATTCCGTAGAAGCAGACGAGCTGGAGGCCAGCGACGCCGAGCACAGTGAAGATGTGCGTGATGAAGAAAAGCACAGCGAAGCAGACGACAGCAACAACGCCACTGATGGCCACTCTGAAGGACGGGACAGCTAGCCCGCCATGACTGAAGTTCCACTGATTTCCCTGTTCGACGCCCTTTTGGCGGACCTGGACGGCGTGGTCTACGCCGGGCAGCACGCCATCCCCGGCGCCGTGGACTCGCTTCAGCAACTGGAGGGTTTGGGCATTGGCCTGGGGTATGTCACCAACAATGCCTCCCGCACCCCGGCGCAGGTAGCGGCGCATCTCCGTGAACTGGGTGCACCGGCGGACGACGACCAAGTGGTCAGTTCCTCGCAGGCCGCGGCCGGACTCCTGGCGTCACTCGTCGCCCCCGGAGCGCGGGTGCTGATCACCGGCAGCCCAGCTCTGGCGCAGGAAATCGAGCTGGTGGGACTGACTCCTGTTTACAGCCAGGATGAGGATCCGGTAGCCGTGGTCCAGGGATTCAATCCCGGGATCGGCTGGAAGGATCTTGCCGAGGCGTCATACGTGGTGTCGGCCGGAGCACTATGGATCGCTACCAACACGGATATGTCCATTCCGCAGGCACGCGGCATAGCCCCGGGCAACGGCACCCTGGTGGCAGCTGTAGCCGCCGCCACGGGACAGACGCCGCGGGTGGCCGGTAAACCGGAGGCCCCGCTCTTCCACGCTGCCGCCAAACGGCTCGCGGCGGACCGCCCGCTGGTGGTGGGCGACCGTCTGGACACCGACATCCTCGGCGGCAACAACGCCGGGTTTGCCACGGTGGCAGTGCTGACCGGCGTCGACACCACAGCTACCATCCTGGCCGCACGCACTGCGGAACGACCGGACTACATCATCAATTCCCTCACAGACCTCCACAGTCCCTACCCGGGGGTGGACCACACTGACGGAACGCACCGCTGCGGGGTTTCCACCGCGCGGGTCAGCGGTGACACTATCCACGTCAGCGGCAGCGAGAGCGATCTGGATTCCTGGCGGGCCGCCTGCGCCGCCTGGTGGACTGCGGTCCCTGACGCCGCACTGCCCACCGAACCCAAACTCGAGTGGCGCAATCATTAGACTGTCCAATGACTGAGCTGAACGAACCGCACCATCCGGAACCGGCCCAGTCAACGCCGGAATGGCCGGACACAGCGGCACCGGCAACCACCGATCCATCCATTGCGGCGATAACGGCCGTGCTGGACGGCGTCGAACGGTTGCCAGTGTCTGAGCATGAGGCTGTTTACAGCGACCTCCACGATGCCCTGCTGCACGCGTTGAACGAAGAGGCCCCAAACAGCGAAGGAGAAGCTTGAACATGGCACGACTTGACCAGGCGCTCGTCGCCCGCGGCCTGGCCAGGTCCCGGACCCACGCTGCTTCGTTGATTGCCGAGGGCAAGGTGAGCTCAGCCGGGCAGGTCCTGTCCAAGGCATCCCTCCAGATCGACGACGGCAAGGACCTGTCGGTCGAGCACACGGAAGAGGACAGCTACGTCAGCCGGGCCGGACACAAGCTGGCGGGCGCTCTGGACGTATTCCCGGAAGTCACTGTTGCCGGCAAGAGATGCCTGGACGCCGGAGCCTCCACCGGCGGCTTCACCGAGGTGCTCCTGCGGCGCGGTGCGGCACACGTGGTGGCGGTCGACGTCGGCCATGACCAGCTGGTCCCGCAGCTCCGCGCCGATGACCGCGTAGCCGTGCATGAAGGCATGAACGTGCGGTACATGGCGCCGGAGGACATCGGCGGCCAGGCCGAACTTACGGTGGCCGACCTCTCCTTCATCTCGCTGACCCTGGTGGTCCTGCCCCTGGCGCTGTGCACGCAGCCGGGCGGCGACCTGGTGCTGATGGTGAAGCCCCAGTTCGAGATCGGCAAGGACCGGCTGGGCCGCACCGGCGTGGTCACCTCCGAGCGCGAACGCCGGATGGCAGTGGAAAAAGTTGCCAATGCAGCGCTCGACGCCGGACTGGACTTATGCGGCTTAGCGGCCAGTCCGCTGCCGGGCCAGGACGGAAACGTCGAATACTTCCTGTGGATAACGCGCAGGATGACCCAAGAACTGCCTAAGATCGAAGAGCGCCTCGCAGCCATAGACGGATTGCTTGGCCGAATCTGGCCGAACCACTAGAAAGCGGAACCCGATGAGCAGGCGAGTACTTGTCCTTGCCCACACTGGCCGCGAGGAGTCACTGAAGGCCGCCTGGGAAGCCTGCGCCCAACTGCATGACTCCGGCATTGTTCCCGTCATGCAGGAGTCTGAGCTGCGTGACATGGAAAGATTCTTCGGGCAGCTCACCCAGCCGATGGAGATCCTGCATGACCACGTACAGCTGCCGGACGTCGAGCTGGTGATGGTCCTGGGCGGTGACGGCACCATCCTGCGGGCCGCGGAACTGGTGCGGGAGGTGGACGTACCCCTGCTGGGCGTCAACCTTGGCCACGTCGGCTTCCTGGCCGAGAGCGAGCGGGCGGACCTGGCCCAAACGGTGGAATGGATTGCTCGCCGCGACTACACGGTTGAAGAGCGCATGACCATCGACGTCCAGGTCTGGGTCCGCGGCCAGAAGATCTGGCACACCTGGGCCCTGAACGAGGCCGCGATCGAAAAAGGCAACCGCGAACGCATGATCGAGGTGGTGACGGAAGTCGACGAGCGCCCGCTGACCTCCTTCGGCTGCGACGGCGTGGTGGTGGCCACCCCCACAGGCTCCACCGCGTACGCGTTTTCCGCCGGCGGGCCCGTCGTCTGGCCGGAGGTCGAGGCCCTGGTAATAGTTCCCATCAGCGCCCACGCGCTCTTTGCCAAACCCCTGGTGGTATCGCCCCGGTCCCGGCTGGCCGTGGAAGTCCTCACCCGCACCGGTGCCCAGGGGGTGCTCTGGTGCGATGGCCGGCGCTCCGTGGACCTGCCGCCCGGCGCTCGGGTTGAAGTGACCAAGTCCGCCACACCGGTCCGGCTCGCCAGGACCCACCAGACGCCCTTTTCAGCGCGGCTGGTCCGCAAATTTGAACTCCCCATCCACGGCTGGCGCGGGCCCGTGCCGCAGTCGGAGACCATCCACACCGGACCCATCCCGATCGTCCGGACGCCGCGGCCCAGGCCGCCGCTCCAGCTTGCCTCCGGCGACCAGCCGGAGGACGATACCGATCCCGCGACCGCAAAGTGAACCATGCTTGAAGAACTGAGAATCCGCGATCTGGGCGTCATCACCGACGCCACGCTGCCGCTGGGCCCCGGGCTGAGCGTCGTTACCGGCGAAACCGGAGCCGGCAAAACGATGGTGGTCACCGCCGTCGGCCTCCTGCTGGGGGCGAGGTCTGACGCCGGCGCGGTCCGGAGCGGCGCGAAGAGCGCCACGGCGGAGGCCGTCCTCAAGCTCGACGCAGGGCATCCGGCGATTGCCCGGGCAGTTGAAGCGGGTGCCGACGTGGAGGAGTTCGACGGC
This sequence comes from Arthrobacter sp. Soil762, assembly GCF_001428335.1. Taxonomy (GTDB): domain Bacteria; phylum Actinomycetota; class Actinomycetes; order Actinomycetales; family Micrococcaceae; genus Arthrobacter. Next base: position 93,241 of record NZ_LMSG01000003.1, on the reverse strand, counting down.
GGCGCTGAGCTTATTCTTGCGCGTCGCCTCGGTGCGGACGGGCGCAGCCGGGCCTTCCTGGGCGGGCGGGCCGCCCCGGTGGGCGTTCTCGCGGAGATCGGTGAAACCCTCGTGGTGGTCCACGGCCAGTCGGACCAGATCAGGCTGAAGGGGGCGGCCGCCCAGCGCGGCGCCCTGGACAAATTTGCCGGCGATGCGCTGGCGGGCCCGATGGCCTCCTACCAGGCGCTCTACAGCCATTGGAAGGCCAGCCAGGCGGAGCTGGAAACCCTCCGCAGCGCCGCCCGCGACAGGCTCCGCGAGGCCGAGTCGCTGGAAGTCGCCCTGGCCGAAATCAGCAACGTGGATCCGCAGCCGGGGGAGGACGAATCCCTCAAGGCGGAGGCTGTGAAACTGGCCAACGTGGAAGAGCTCAGGATTGCGGCGAACACGGCGCACCAGGCGCTCATCGCGGAGGACTACGGTGACGCGGGCGACGCCACCACCCTCGTGGACGTCGCCAAAAGGACCCTGGAGCACGTGGCCGAGCACGACGCCGAGCTCGGGTCCGCCGCAGCACGGTTGGCCGAAGTGGGCTTCCTGCTTAACGACATCGCCACGGAGCTGGCCAGCTACCAGGCCGGCTTGGACTCGGAGGGCCCGGAACGGCTCGCCGAGATCGAGGACCGGCGGGCCGCCCTGGCCACCTTGGTCCGCAAGTACGCCCCCAGCATTGACGAAGTCCTGGTGTGGGCGGAAAACGCCCGGGTCCGCTTCGACGAGCTGCAGGACGACTCCACCCGTATCGAAGCCCTGGACGCGGACGTGGTCCGGACCGAGGCGGAACTGCAGTCGCAGGCAGCCGCCGTCAGCAAAATCCGGGCCAAGGCTGCCAAGGACCTGTCCGGCCGGGTGAGCGCGGAGCTGAAGGCACTCGCCATGGCGGACGCCACCCTGGTGATCACCCGTGAGGCGGCCGCCCAGTTGACACCGCATGGAGCGGACGAGATCACATTCCTGCTCCAGCCGCACTCCGGAGCCCCAGCCCGTCCGCTGGGCAAGGGCGCCTCCGGCGGCGAACTGTCACGCGTGATGCTGGCCATCGAGGTGGTACTGGCCGCGGTGGATCCGGTGCCCACGTTTGTGTTCGATGAGGTGGACGCCGGGGTCGGCGGGCGGGCCGCCGTCGAAATTGGCCGCCGGCTTGCCATGCTGGCACAGCATGTGCAGGTCCTGGTGGTCACGCACCTGCCGCAGGTGGCAGCCTTCGCGGACCAGCACATCACCGTCACCAAGACATCCGTCAGGGGGGCCGACGGCGGCACCGCCACCGGGTTCACGTCCAGTGATGTTCGCCTCCTCGACGGCCGGGAGCGTGTGCGGGAACTCGCCCGGATGCTGGCGGGCCAGGAGGACTCGGAATCGGCCCAGGCACACGCCCAGGAGTTGCTGGACGACGCAAAACTGCTGCCGCAGCGGGCCTGACGGCCCGCACCCCTTGCTCGCAGGGCGCCTCGCCCTGCACACTGGATCATTTGGGGAGACAGTTCCTGATCGGGGAAAGGCTCAATTGATGATAGGCTCGAATTCCGTGGTGCAGCGATCAAATTCCCGTGTAAATTCCCGGTTCCCGGGCTCGTCCAAGACGACCAAACACATCTTCGTAACCGGTGGTGTGGCGTCCTCGCTCGGTAAGGGACTGACGGCTTCGAGCCTCGGTCACCTCCTGCGGGCACGCGGCCTGTCTGTAACTATGCAGAAGCTCGATCCCTATCTGAACGTGGATCCGGGCACGATGAACCCCTTCCAGCACGGCGAAGTCTTCGTCACCGACGACGGCGCCGAGACGGACCTGGACATCGGACACTACGAGCGGTTCCTCGACGAAAACCTTGAGGGCTCAGCCAACGTGACCACCGGCCAGGTCTACTCCACCGTGATCGCCAAGGAACGCCGGGGCGAATACCTCGGTGACACCGTCCAGGTCATCCCGCACATCACCGATGAGATCAAGCGGCGCATGCGGCTTCCGTCCGAGGGCAAGAACGCGCCGGACGTCATCATCACCGAAATCGGCGGCACCGTGGGCGACATCGAGTCGCAGCCCTTCCTTGAGTCGGCCCGCCAGGTCCGCCAGGACATCGGCCGCGGCAACGTCTTCTTCGTCCATGTCTCCCTGGTGCCCTACATCGGACCCTCGCAGGAACTGAAGACCAAACCGACGCAGCACTCCGTGGCAGCCCTGCGCTCCATCGGCATCCAGCCCGAGGCAATCGTGATCCGCTCGGACCGCGAAGTCCCTGAACCCATGCGCGCCAAGATCGGCCGCATGTGCGACGTCGATATCGAAGCCGTCATCGGATGCCCGGATGCCCCCAGCATCTACGACATCCCCAAGACCCTGCACACCCAGGGACTGGATTCCTACATCGTCCGCGCCCTGGACCTGCCGTTCAAGGACGTTGACTGGACCAGCTGGGACAAGCTGCTCGAAGCGGTCCACAACCCCAAGCACCACGTGGAAATCGCACTGGTGGGCAAGTACATCGACCTGCCGGACGCCTACCTGTCCGTGACCGAGGCCCTGCGTGCCGGCGGCTTCGCCAACGACACCAAGGTCACGATCCGCTGGGTTCCCTCGGATGAATGCGAAACCCATGAAGGAGCCGTGGCGTCCCTGGACGGCGTGGACGCCATCTGCGTTCCCGGCGGCTTCGGCATCCGCGGCCTCGAAGGCAAGCTGGGCGCCCTGAAGTACGCCCGCGAAACCAAGCTGCCGGTCCTGGGCCTGTGCCTGGGCCTGCAGTGCATGGTGATCGAATATGCGCGCAACGTGGTGGGCCTCGAAGGCGCTTCCTCGTCCGAGTTCGAACCGGATTCGAAATACCCGGTGATTGCCACCATGGAAGAGCAGCTGGATATCGTGGACGGCAAGGGCGATCTTGGCGGCACCATGCGTCTTGGCCTGTACGAGGCAAAGCTCGACGAGGGCTCGGTCATTGCAGAGACCTACGGCAAGACCACTGTCAGCGAACGCCACCGGCACCGCTACGAGGTCAACAACAAGTACCGCGACCAGATCGCTGCCGAGGGCCTCGTGTTCTCCGGAACGTCGCCGGACGGCAAGCTCGTGGAATTCGTTGAGCTGCCCCGCGAGGTCCATCCGTTCTACGTGGCAACCCAGGCGCACCCCGAACTGAGCTCACGGCCCACACGGCCGCACCCGCTCTTCGCCGGGCTCATCAAGGCCGCACTGGACCACCAGAACGCACAGGACGCGCCGGCAGCCAAGCCGTTGCGTACGGTTGCCGCAAAATAAAACCGAATAAGTAGAGGACGGCGCGATGCCCGGCACACCTGAAACCCCCCAAGCTGCACGGCAGGTTTCGGATGCGCCGAGCCCGCGCCGTCTTCTGTCTACGGAGAAGGTCTACGAAGGCCGGATCTGGGATGTGGTCAGCGACAGCTTCCAGCTGAGCGAAACGGGGGAGTCCCTGACCCGGGACTACATCGACCACCCTGGCGCCGTGGCTGTCCTGCCCATGAACGATGCCGGCGAGGTTCTGCTGATCAGGCAGTACCGGCACCCCGTGGGCATGGACCTTTGGGAAATCCCAGCCGGCCTGCTGGATGTGGAAGGCGAGGATTTTGTGGCGGGTGCTGCCCGCGAACTCGCCGAAGAGGCGGACCTCGCGGCCGGCGAATGGAACGTCCTGGTGGACTTCTTCAACTCGCCGGGCTCCTCCAGCGAGGCCATCCGCATCTACCTCGCCCGGGACCTCACCGACGTGCCTCACCACGAACGCCATGAGCGGACCGATGAGGAGGCCGAGATTGAGTTCCACTGGATCGCTTTGGACGACGCCGTGGCCGCGGTCCTGGAAGGCAGGCTGCACAACCCGTCCGCCGTCGTCGGAATCCTGGCCGCCGCCGCGGCGAAAGCTGACGGCTTTGCGGGATTGCGTCCCGCGGATGCACCCTGGCCTGCGCACCCCAGCCAGCGTTGATGACGGCGAGTACTAAGGCGGAAGCCCCGACGCCGCCCGTCCGGCCACAGACGGCCATCGACCGTGCCATCACCGAGTATCTGCAACATATGGGCGTGGAACGCGGCCTGGCAGCCAACACACTCTCCGCCTACCGCCGTGACCTGGCGCGCTACTCCCGTTACGTGACGTCGGAGGGCTGCCAGGGCCCGGGCCAGATCACCCGCCACCACGTGACGGGGTTCCTGATGGCCCTCAACGACGGATCCGACGGCGGCACGGCCCTGGGCGTCCGGTCTGCTGCCAGGACTGTGGTGGCCGTCCGGGGACTGCACAAGTTCTGGGCTCTGGAGGGGATCACAACGACGGACCCCGCCAGCGACGTCCACCCGCCCATGCCGGGCAAACGGCTGCCCAAGGCCATCAGCGTGGACGAAGTCACCCGGATCCTTGAAGCCGCGGGCACAGACACTGCCACAGGGCTCAGGGACCGCGCCCTGCTCGAATTTCTCTATTCCACCGGGGCGAGGATCAGCGAGGCCGTGGGCCTGGACGTTGACGACATCGCCCTGCACGAGGCCGAAGCCGGGCCCGCCGTGGTCCGCCTGTTCGGCAAGGGGTCCAAGGAACGGCTGGTGCCGCTGGGATCCTATGGGGCGCGGGCTGTGGACGCGTACCTGGTGCGCGGCCGTCCACTGCTGGCGGCGAAGGGCAAGGGAACGCCCGCCCTGTTCCTGAACGCCCGCGGCGGCAGGATCAGCCGGCAAAGCGCCTGGACCATCCTGAAGGCGGCCGCGGACAAAGCCAACGTCACCAAGGATGTTTCCCCGCACACACTGCGGCACTCCTTCGCGACGCATCTGCTCGAAGGCGGCGCCGATGTCCGCGTGGTGCAGGAACTCCTGGGGCACGCCTCAGTTACCACAACGCAGGTCTACACCCTGGTTACGGCTGACACACTGAGGGAAATTTACGCAGCAGCCCACCCCCGGGCGCTGGGCTGACGCCGGCGGCCAGGCTATAGGGTTGGGGGCATGACGTTTACCCCTGTCACGCTGTGCTTTCTCACCCGTGAGTCCGCCGGTGTGCCACAGGTCCTGCTTGGCCTGAAGAAGACCGGCTTCGGCCGCGGCAAGGTGGTGGGCCTCGGCGGCCATGTTGAGCCGGGGGAGACAGACGCAGAGGCTGCCTGCCGCGAAGTCCACGAGGAAGCCGGGATTGTGGTCCGGCAGGAGGATCTGCGCGACGCCGGCGTGGTGACCTTCGATTTTCCTGCCCGCCCGGAGTGGAACATGAGTTCGCGGCTCTTTGTCGCAGCCAACTGGACCGGGCAGCCGGCCGAAAGTGCCGAGATCCGGCCGGAATGGTTCGACGTCGGCGCCTTGCCGGTGGACCGGATGTGGCAGGACGCACCGCACTGGCTGCCGCTCGCGCTTGCCGGGTCTTTCCTGCGCCTGACAGTGGTCCTGAACGATGACAACGAAACAGTCCGCGAAGTGCTGGACTACACCTCCCGTTGAGTTTTTGTCCACTTATCGCCCGTTTTTTGTCCACTTATCGCCCGTTTAAGGGCTGGCTGGCTGGATTATCTGGACAAAACTCCGAGAACCTACGACGGCGGGCCGGCCACCTTCAAAGGTGACCGGCCCGCCGTCGTGCGTCCGGTGGGGACTAGGGAACGTGCCGTTCGTCCGGTCCGTTGTACTCGCTCAGCGGGCGGATCAGTGAGTTACTGGCTGCCTGTTCCATGATGTGGGCGGTCCACCCGGTGATGCGGCTGGCCACAAACAGCGGAGTGAACGTGGCAGTGTCGAAGCCCATCAGGTGGTAGGTGGGGCCGGCAGGGTAGTCGAGGTTCGGTTTGATGGCCTTGGCCTCGTCCATGGCCTGCTCGAGGCCGTTGTACAGCCCCAGCAGTTCAGGGCGGCCGTAGTGGGCGATCATCTTGTCCAGCGCGGCCTTCATGGTGGGGACACGGGAGTCACCGTGCTTGTAGACGCGGTGGCCGAAGCCCATGACCTTTTTCTTCTGGGCCAGTGCATCCTCCATCCAGGCCTTGGCGCGGGTGGCGGCTTCGTCCAGGGATTCCTCGGGCCGGATGCCGATCTCGTCGAAGGTGTGCATCACGGCTTCGTTGGCGCCGCCGTGCAGCGGGCCCTTGAGCGCACCGATCGCACCTGTCACCGCCGAGTGCAGGTCGGACAGGCTGGACGTGATGACCCGGGCAGTGAAGGTGGAGGCGTTGAAGGAGTGCTCGGCGTACAGGATCATCGAGACGTTGAAGGCGTCCACGACCTCCGGGACCTGGTCTTCGCCGAACGCCATCCACAGGAAGTTTTCCGAGTAGCCCAGGTCATCCCGGGGCTCCACGACTTCCTGGCCGCGCCGGCGTCGCTGGTCGTAGGCAACAACGGCGGGCATGGCGGCGAAGAGGTCCACGGCCTTGGCCATGTTGGCCTCGGGCGAGGAGTCCTCGGCCAGAGGGTGGCGGGCGCCCATGACGGATGCTGCGGTCCGGCAGACATCCATCGGGTGGGCGCTGGTGGGAATTGTGTCGACGATCTTCTTCACCACAGGATCAAGGGCGCGGCCGGCGCGCTCGCGGGCAGAGAACGCGGACAGCTCTTCCGGGGTGGGCAGTTCGCCGTTCCACAAGAGGAAGGCCACTTCCTCGAAGCTGCATTTGGCGGCGAGCTCCTGGACGGGATAGCCGCGGTACAGCAGCGAATTGGTGTCCGGGTTGACCTTCGAAACCGCGGTGTAGTCCACCACGACGCCGGCCAGGCCCTTCTTGATATCAACAGCTTCCATGCTGTCCTCCTTCGTTCATTGGGCAAGCCCGGATGTGCCGGAATGCTTGCAGTCTCCTTGGTGGCTCTCGGGTCCTAGCGGACGCCGGGAATTTGGAAGTTGAAAACGCCGGTATCGAAGTGGTTGTAGGCCTCATAGTCCACAAGGTCATAAAGCCGCGCCCGGGTGAGCATGTTCTCCACCTGTGCTTCCTGCGACCCTGTTGCCTTGATCGATTCCAGAGTACGCTCTGCTGCGCCCATGGCAATGCGCAGCAGCGTGACCGGGTAAATGACCATGTTGACGCCCACACCCTGCAGCTGGTCCACGGTGAACAGTTCGCTCTTGCCGAACTCGGTCATGTTGGCAAGGATCGGCACGTCCACGGCGTCGCGGATGGCTTGGAACTCGGACAGGTCCTTCATCGCTTCCGGGAAGATGGCGTCCGCACCGGCTTCCACGAGGGCCCGTGCCCGGTCCTTGGCGGCTTCGATTCCCTCCACGGCGCGGATATCGGTCCTGGCCATGATGAGGAAGTTCGGATCGCGGCGGGCATCAGCCGCGGCGCGGATGCGTTTGGTGGCCGTGTCCAGGTCCACCACGTTCTTGCCGTCCAGGTGCCCGCAGCGCTTGGGGTTGAACTGATCTTCGATGTGGCAGCCGGCCAGTCCGGCGTTCTCCAGTTCCTGGATGCTGCGGGCCACGTTCATGGGCTCGCCGAAGCCGGTGTCCGCGTCCACCAGCGTGGGCAGGTCGGTCATGCGGGCGATCTGCCCGGCACGCGTGGCAACCTCGGTGAGGGTGGTCAGCCCGATGTCCGGCAGGCCAAGGTCATTGGCCAGCACGGCTCCGGAGACGTAAACACCGGCGAAGCCCTTTTCCTCGATCAGCCGCGCCGAGAGCGGGTTGAAGGCGCCCGGGAACTGTTGGATGGTGCCGGACGCGAGCATGTCGCGCAGCGCGATCCGCTTCTGTTCCGGGGTTGTCTTTGAATACAGCATCTGGTTCTCCTGTGCGGGGTGGGTAAGCAGAGCTTAGAAGAGGCCGGCGGGTGCGTTTCTGAGGTCGATGACACCCGGAGCGGCGGTGATGTTCAGCTGGTCCAGTTCGCCCGGGCCCAGGTCCGGGAGGCTTTCGGCGGCCGCGAGGAAACGCTCGATTTCCGCTTCGGCGACCAGGCCGGCTGCCAGGGTGCGGAACTTGTTGATGTACTGCTGGCGGGCGAACGGCCGGGCGCCGAGCGGGTGGGCGTCGGCTACGGCGATCTGGTCGGTGATGACCGTGCCGTCGTTCAGGGTGATCTCCACGGAACCGCCGAAGGCCTTCTCGGCAATGTCCAGTGAGTGGTACCGGCGGGTCCATTCGGGGTCTTCCACGGTGCTGACCTTGTTCCACAGCTCCACCGTGTCGGCGCGGCCGGCGCGCTCGGGGGAGTAGGAGTCAACGTGGTGCCAGGAGCCGTCCTGGAGTGCCACGGTGAAGATGTACGGGATGGAGTGGTCCAGGGTTTCCCGGCTGGCCGTGGGGCTGTACTTCTGGGGGTCGTTGGCGCCGGAACCGATCACGTAGTGCGTGTGGTGGCTGGTCTTGATCAGGACCGAGGCCACGTTGGCCGGGTCCGTTGCCTCGGGGTGCTCAGTGTGGAGCTTGCGGGCAAGGTCGATCCAGGCCTGGGCCTGGTATTCGGCGGAGTGTTCCTTGGTGTACGTGTCCATGATGGCCCGCTTGGCTTCGCCGGCCTCGGGGAGGGGGACCTCGTAGGAGGCGTCCGGGCCGTCCAACATCCAGGCGATCACGCCGTCTTCGCCTTCGTAGATCGGCACAGGGGAGGTCTGGCCGCGCATGGAGCGGTCCACGGCTTCCACCGCCATCTTGCCCGCGAACGCCGGTGCGTGCGCCTTCCAGGTGGAGATCTCACCCTTACGGGACTGCCGGGTGGCAGTGGTGGTGTGCAGCGCCTGGCCGACGGACTGGAAGATCGTCTCGACGTCCAGGCCCAGGAGTGTGCCGATACCGGCGGCAGCGGACGGGCCGAGGTGCGCCACGTGGTCGATCTTGTGCTTGTGCAGGCAGATGGCCTTGACCAGGTTGACCTGGATCTCATAGCCGGTGGCAATGCCGCGGATCAGGTCCTTGCCGCTCGCGCCGACGTGCTGGCCTACAGCGAGAATCGGCGGGATGTTGTCGCCCGGGTGCGAGTAGTCAGCCGCGAGGAACGTGTCGTGGTAATCGAGCTCGCGGACAGCCACGCCGTTGGCCCAGGCTGCCCACTCGGGGGAGACGCGGTCCGTGATGCCGAACACGCCGGCTCCCTTGCCGTTGGTGGTCGGTGCGTGGGTCAGCGCCTGGGCGCGGGCAGCCACGATCGGGCCGCGGTTAAGGGAGGCGATGGCAACGGAGGCGTTGTCGATGACACGGTTGATGACCATCTCGGTGACCTCGGGCGTGACCTCGACGGCGTCAGCGGCGACGACGGCGATCTTGTGCGCCAGCTGGTCTTCACGGGGGAGGTTCTCTTCGCTCTTGTAGACGCGGACGTGGTTGAGCTTAACCATGGTGCTCCTTCTTAGTGGTGTGGGTGCGTAGCTTTGACGTGGGAAAGGCTGCGGTGCAGGTGCATGGTGGTGGCTGCCTCGGCGAGCCTGGCGTTGCCTGCGGCGATGGCCTCCGCGATGGCCGCGTGTTCGACGGCGGCCGCGTGCAGTCGCGGGGCGTCATCGGCGGCGAGGCGGCGGACCCGGACCAGATGGACACGCAGGCTGCGCATCGCCTGGGCGAGGTAGGAGTTGGAGATGGCGGCGTCGATCGCCTCATCCAACCGGCCCACCAGGGCGTAGTACTCATGCCGGGCGGGATCGGCGTCGTTGATCAGCTCCTGCGCCCTCAGGAGATCCGCGTGGAGTTTCTCAAAGACCGCGCGCTCGCCGCGAACGGCCGCGAGGGCGGCTGCCTTGCCCTCCAGGGTTTCGCGGAGCTCGAACATCTCGTCGATGTCCTCCAGTGAGATGTCAGTGACGACGACGCCGCGGCCGCCCGCCGCCGTCGTCAGTCCTTCCGCGCTGAGCCGGCTCAGCGCCTCCCGGACGGGAGTGCGTGAGACGCCGAGGCGTTCCGACTGCTCCACTTCGGCAAGGACCGTTCCGGGTGCCAGGCGCCATTCGATAATGTCTTCGCGAAGCGTTGCGTAAGCTTTGTCGCTGGCACGCATGGTCCCTCCCGTCAATCTGCTCATGGGCACCAGTGTATACAGGAATTGCCGAAAGACCCAGCAAAAGCGAGTCTATCTGCGAAATAGCCGCAGTTATGTATACATAGACCTTGTCTGGTGCGGGTTGCCCGCATAGCATGGTGGCAACACAGCGACGTGAACGGGAGCCCATGATGGTCAGCGGAAATTACCGGGAAACATATTCGCGCAGCATCGAAAAGAAGGACGCCTTCTGGCTTGAGGCAGCAGGCGGCGTGACCTGGTCCAGGACGCCGGAAACCGCGCTTGAGGGATCGGCCGCCCCGCTGTTCCAATGGTTTCCCGACGGCATGCTCAACACCAGCTACAACGCCCTGGACCGCCACGTCGAGGCCGGCCGCGGGGACCAGGATGCCCTCATCTACGACTCCGCGATGCTGGGGATCAAGCGCACGTACAGTTACGCCGAACTGACGGACCTCGTGGCGCGGTTCGCGGGAGTGCTGCGCTCGCAGGGAGTCCGCAAAGGGGACAGGGTGGTCATCTACATGCCCATGATTCCCGAGGCCGCCATCGCGATGCTGGCGACGGCCCGGCTCGGGGCCGTGCATTCGGTGGTCTTCGGCGGGTTCGCGCCCAAGGAACTCGCCGCCCGCATCAAGGATGCCGGTCCGGCCGCGATTGTGACGGCGTCCGGAGGGATTGAGCCCTCACGCCGGGTGGAGTATCTTCCTGCGGTTGCCGAAGCGCTCGAACTCGCCGGTGCCGGGCAGACGCCCGTCATAGTCAAGGGCCGGGAAGGCTTTGTGCACTTGGCCTCCGAGTATCCGGACTGGCTGGACTGGGACCGGTGCATTGAGGCTGCCGCCCCGGCGGCAGCAGTGGACGTCGCAGCAACCGACCCCCTCTACATCCTCTACACCTCGGGCACCACCGGCACGCCGAAGGGTGTCGTGCGGGACAACGGCGGGCATGCCGTGGCGCTCAGTTGGACCATGGCAAACATCTATGACGTCGGTCCGGGTGACGTGATGTGGACAGCGTCCGACGTCGGCTGGGTGGTGGGGCATTCCTACATTGTCTATGGCCCGCTGCTGGCGGGTGCCACCACGGTCCTCTACGAGGGCAAGCCCGTGGGGACCCCTGATGCGGGAGCATTCTGGCGCGTCGTGCAGGACCACAAGGTCAACGTCCTGTTCACCGCGCCCACCGCCCTGCGCGCGATCCGCAAGGCCGACCCCCATGCTGCGGAACTGGCCAACTACGACACTTCCACGCTGCGCACGTTGTTTGCCGCTGGCGAGCGGCTGGACACGGACACCTACCGCTGGGCAGGTGAGGTCCTGGGTGTTCCGGTCGTGGACCATTGGTGGCAGACCGAAACCGGATGGGCCATCTGCGCCAACCCACGCGGGCTGGAGGACCTTCCCTTCAAGCCCGGGTCACCTACCGTGCCCATGCCCGGCTTCGAACTGAAGATTGTGGACGGCTCCGGGGCGGCGGTGCAGCCGGGGGAGGAGGGCAATATTGTCCTGCAGCTTCCCTTGCCTCCCGGTACCCTGACCACCCTCTGGCAGAACGACGACCGTTATGTGTCCTCGTACCTTGCGGCCTTTGAAGGCAGCTACGCCACAGGCGACAGCGGCTACCGGGATGCCGACGGCTACGTCTTTGTGATGGGCCGGACGGACGACATCATCAACGTGGCCGGCCACCGGCTGTCAACCGGTGCGATTGAGCAGGTCATCGCCAGCCACCCGGCCGTGGCCGAATGTGCCGTGATCGGCGTGGCGGATCCCCTCAAGGGGCAGCGCGCCAGCGGCTACGTGGTGCTCAAGGCAGGCGTGACCGCCAACGAGAACGAGGTGGTCCGCGAGCTGATCGCCCTTGTCAGGAAGGACATCGGACCGGTGGCCGACTTCAAGCACGCAACAGTGGTCGAAGCACTCCCCAAGACCAGGTCAGGGAAGATCCTGCGCAAGACCATGCGCCAGATTGCCGACGGCGACGAGTACGTTGTGCCCTCAACGATTGAGGATCCCGAGGTGATCGGGCAGTTGCTGGGTGTGCTCCGGCCAGAAGGCGCCGTTTAATTCCCGCGGACGCCAAGAAGCCTTGACTATGACCTGACCCACGGTTAACGTGTCCGCGGCACCAGTTCCCGTCCACACCGCTCCGCACCCGCAACGCCCTCTCCGCCACACGGAGGTCTATATGTCCCACCAAACCGATCCCGGCGCGCATGACGAGCACGGGCATCCGCATCTGATTGACCCTGAGCCGTGGGGCACCGGTGACCCCGCGGTCGAGGAAATCGTGAGGGGGGAGCCATCCACTCGGGTCCGGGTGCCCGCGGGCGTGAGCCCCCGGCTCTACAACGAGGACTTGGCGCCCACCACGCGCCAGGGGCGCACCTGGCACGCCTACAGCATCTTCACGCTCTGGGCGAACGACGTGCACTCGCTGGGCAATTACGTGTTTGCCATCGGATTGTTCGCCCTGGGATTGGGCGCCTGGCAGATCATGCTCGCCTTTCTGCTCGGCGCCGTCCTGCTGTTCCTTCTCCTGAACCTTTCGGGGTTCATGGGCGAGCGGACCGGCGTACCGTTCCCGGTCATGAGCAGGATCGCGTTCGGCATCCGGGGCTCCAATATCCCCGCCATCATCCGCGGCGCCGTGGCCGTCGCCTGGTTCGGCATCCAAACCTATCTGGCCTCGGTGGTGCTCCGGGTGCTGATCCTAGCCCTCGCACCTTCCCTGGCACCGCTCGATACAGACTCGTTCCTCGGGCTCTCGACCCTGGGCTGGATCTCGTTCGTTTCACTGTGGGCGCTGCAGACGGTGATCGTGAGCTTCGGCATGGAGATGATCCGCAAGTACGAGGCCTTCGCGGGCCCCATCATCCTGGTCACCATGCTCACGCTGGCCGTCTGGATGTTGGTGGAAGCCGGCGGGACCATCGCCTGGTCCACCGCTGACTCACTGACAGGCCCGGTGATGTGGGTGCGGATTTTCCAGTCGGCAGCGCTGTGGGTGGTCGTTTACGGGACGTTCGTACTGAACTTCTGCGACTTCACCCGGGGCGCGCCGTCCAGGCGGTCGGTGGTGCGGGGCAACTTCTTCGGCATCCCCATCAACATGCTCTTCTTCGCCGCCATCGTCGTTGTCCTCGCCGGCGCCCAGTACAAGATCGACGGCACGGTTATCGAGTCGCCCACCGACGTCGTCAACGCCATCCCGAACACGCTCCTGCTGGTGCTGGCCTGCCTGGCCCTGATCATCCTGACGGTGGCCGTGAACCTCATGGCCAACTTCGTGGCACCCATATACACGCTGGCCCACCTTTTCCCGCGGACGCTGAACTTCCGCCGCGCAGCCATTATCTCCGCGGTGATCGGCCTGGTGATCCTGCCCTGGAACCTGTACAACTCGCCCGTGGTCATCGTCTACTTCCTCGGCGGGCTGGGCGCCCTCCTGGGACCACTGTTCGGCGTCATCATGGCCGATTACTGGCTGGTCCGTAAGGGCAGGGTCAACATTCCGGATTTGTACTCGGACTCCCCCGACGGGGCGTATGCCTACACCCGTGGCGTCAACCGGAAGGCCGTCATCGCGGGCACACCGGCTGCCATCGTCGCGCTGGTACTGGCTCTCGTCCCGGCGTTCACCTATATCTCCGGCTTCTCCTGGTTCGTCGGCGCGATCCTGGCCGCCGTCACCTACCTGCTGATCATGGACCGCCACACGCCGTTCGGGGCCGTCGACGGCGAGCACATCGCCGTCGCACCGAAGCACTGACCGGCCCCACAAGGGCAAGAGCCCCAACGAAGGAGTTCCAATGCCACAGGCTTTGACCTCGCGGTTCCTGTTCGGTCCGGGACCGAGCAACTGCTACCCGGAAGTGACCGCCGCATTGGCGCATCCGGTGATTGGGCACCTGGATCCGGTCTTCATTGAACGGCTCGACAACACCTGCGAAGGCCTCCGCACGGTCTGGGGGACTCAGAATGCCCGTACGCTGCCCTTGAGCGTCACCGGTTCCGGCGGCATGGAAGCGGCTTTTGTGAACACCGTGGACGACGGCGATGTGGCAGTGATCGCCGTCAACGGCCTCTTCGGTGAGCGCATGTGTGAGGTGGCCCGCCGCTGCGGCGCCACCGTGGTTCGTGTAGACCACGAATGGGGCACGCCCGTCGACGTCGAACGCGTCCTGGCGGCCCACCCGCGGCCGAAGGTGATTGCGGCCGTCCACGCCGAAACGTCAACTGGGGTGCTGTCCGACGTCGCATCGCTCGGGCAGAACAAGGGCGAGGCGCTGCTCATTGTCGACGCTGTGACATCCATCGGCGGGCTGGAACTCCTTGCAGACGACTGGGGAATCGACGTCGGCTATGCCGGTACCCAGAAATGCCTCGGCGTGCCGCCAGGGCTGTCGCCCTTCACCATGTCGGGTAGGGCGTTCGAGCGAAGGATCAGGAATCCCCGCTCCTGGTACCTGGACGTCGGTCTGCTCGGCGGTTACGTCGGGGCCGCCAGCGGCAGCGGCCGAACCTACCACCACACGCCGCCGGTCACCATGATCGCCGGCCTCGAGGCGGGCTTGCAACGAATCCTGGCCGAGGGACTGGACGCGGTCCAGGCGCGCCACCGCGCGGCAGGTGCCGCGTTGCAGGCGGGGCTCCAGGAAATGGGACTTGAGCTGTTCGCGGCCGAGGGCCACCGGCTGCCCAGCCTTACCACTGTCAAGGTCCCGGACGGCGTCGACTCCGCGGCCGTACGCCGCCATCTGCTGGAGCACTTCAGCATCGAGATTGGCTCAGGGGCGGGCAAGTACACTTCCAGCATCTGGCGGATCGGAATGATGGGCCCGAACGCAAACGCCGCATCAGTGACTCTGGCGCTGGGGGCCCTCAAGGAAGCCATCTCCGCTGCCTAGCCACAGACTCTGTAGGATCAGGGCCGCTTCCAGCCGTATTCGTTCTCCGGCCGGCCGGGCGTGCCGTAGCGGGGCGCTCGCGAAACGCGGCCGGCGTCGGCGAGGTATTCGAGGTAGCGCCTGGCCGTCACGCGGGACATGCCCAGGGCGGCCATGACTTCCGTAGCTGAAACAGATTCCGAATGCTGTTTCAGGTAGGCCTGGACCGAGTCGAGAGTGGAGACTGAGAGGCCCTTGGGCAGGGGCAGTTCCGACGGCGCCCGGAGGCTTGCGAAGGCCTGGTCCACCTCACTCTGGGAGGCGCCGGTCCTGCCAGCACCGGCCTCCGGGGAGGCCAGCTGCTGCCGGAACAGCCGGTAGCTGGAGAGCTTGTCTTCGAACGTGGCAAACGTGAAGGGCTTGATCAGGTACTGCACCACGCCGATGGCGACGGCGCTGCGGACAATCGCCACTTCCCGGACTGCTGTGATGGCAATGATGTCCGCCAGGATTCCTGCCGCACGCATCCGCCGGGCGATGTCCAGGCCATGCAGGTCCGGAAGGTTCATGTCGAGGAGGACCAGTTCCACCGGCTGGCCGGCGGCCGCCAGATCCGTCAGGAGCCTGAGCGCGGACTGGCCGTCAGGGGCCGTCCCGGCAACAGTGAACCCAGCCATCCTGCCCACATAGGCCGCGTGCGCGGCCGAGGCCACCGGTTCGTCCTCCACCACGAGGACGCGGATATCGGTCACTGGAGCTGCTCCTCTTTGTCGGTCCCGGCGGCCATGGCCGGCAGGAAGACATGGAAGCGTGCGCCGTCCTTGCCTGTGATGGTCATGGTACCGTCCAGGCGCTGCACGGCCTGGCGGACGAGGGCCAGGCCAATGCCGCGTCCGAACGGACCGGAGGCCTTGGTGCTGAAGCCGTGCCGGAAAATGTCCTCCACGGCGGCGGGGTCCACGCCGGGGCCGGAATCCGCCACAGTGATGTCCAGGCCCTCGGCATCGGACTCCACGGTCAGCTCCACCGTCCTGGGAGCCGCGCCATCCGCGGCGGCGTCGATCGCGTTGTCCAGGAGGTTTCCCAGGATGGTGACAAGGTCCTGGACAGCCAGGCCGGCAACGGACGCGGACCCCTCGGTGGAGAGCGTCAGCTTCACTCCGCGCTCATTCGCTTCGGCGGCCTTCCCCATGATCAGGGCGCTGAGGACCGGCTCGTCCACGGAACTCACCATCTCGTCGGTCAGCTGCTGGCTCAGTTCGAGATCCTTGGTGGCGAATTCCAAGGCCTCCCGGGTCCGGCCCAGCTCCAGCAGCGAAACCATGGTGTGCAGCCGGTTGGCGTGTTCGTGGGTCTGGGCGCGGAGGGCGTCGGACAGCGTCCGCATCGTTTCGAGTTCACTGCCCAGCGATTCGATCTCCGTCCGGTCCCGGATGGTGGCCACGGTGCCGAACACCGCGGGGCGGCGGAGGCCCGGGGAGTCGGGTCCGACGGCCGGGCCCTGGTTCACCACCACGATCCGCGGGCCCGTCAGGTGGATTTCATCGTGGGCCGTGCGGCCGGATTGAAAGAGTTCCTTCAGGCTCGGGGCCAGCGGGAGGTCCGTCAGGGAGGGCGGCCGGGACGGATCGTCTTCCGAATCGCGCGGCTCCAGTCCCAGCAGCTCAGCGGCCTGGTCGTTGTACATCACTACCCGGCCCTTGGTGTCGATCAGGATCAGCCCCTCACGCACGGAATGCAGGACCGATTCGTAGTAGGCGAACAGCTGCGCCAGCTGCTCCGGCCCCCACCCCCTGGTCACGCGGCGCAGGTAGCGGCCCAACAGCCAGGACGCCAAGGATCCGCCCACGAGCAGGGCCAGGCCGAGGACCAGCAGTGCGGGCAGCCGGCCGGAAAGTGCCACGTCGACTGTCCGGACCGTGACGCCGGCGGAAACCAGCGCCTTGACGTTCCCCGCGGCATCCTGGACAGGAACAACAGTCCGCACCGACGGCCCCAGCGTTCCTGTTGTGACCTCGGTGAAAACTTCGCCACGCAGCGACGCCTCGATGGAGCCGATGTAAGGCCTGCCCAGCTCCTCGTCCCGGGGGTGCGTCCACCGCGTCCTGTCCGGCGCCATGATGGTGAGGAAGTCCGCTCCGGATCCGGCCATGACATCCAGGGCGTAGGGCTGGAGCAACGCCGACGGATCCGTTTGGTCCGCGGCCTGGAGGACCAGGGGATTGGCGGCGACGGCGGCGGCAACACCGGCCATCCGTCGGCCGGCTTCTTCATAGCTCCGGTCCCTGGCATCGACGAACGTTGCGGTGCCCGCCACCGCAATGAAGGCCAGCACAATCAGCAGATTCGCCACGAACAGCCTGCGGGCGATACTCCAGCGGTGGAACATCAAGCACCTCCCATGACCAATATGAACGCAACAGTGAGCTAAGTCACGGTGTGGCCAATGATGGATATCACACCGGACCGACGCGGTGAGCCCAGAGAATGCGCCGCAGCGTCTACCAGATTATCCATAAGGAGACACATCATGGCCTCTCAACGAGGAGAGTCGCTCGGCACCGTGAAGACGCGGCGCAAGGGCCTGGACAAATCCCACTACCTCTACATTGCCGTCATTGCCGCCGTGATCCTTGGCGCCCTCGTCGGCCTGCTGTTCCCCGAAGTCGGCAAATCCCTGAAGCCGCTCGGCGACGGCTTCATCAAGCTCATCAAGATGATGATCGCACCCATCATCTTCTGCACGATCGTCCTGGGCATCGGCTCCATCGCCAAGGCCGCCACCGTTGGCAAGGTGGGTGGCCTGGCCCTTGGCTACTTCATCCTGATGTCCACCTTCGCACTGGGTATCGGCCTCGTGGTCGGCAACCTGATCCACCCGGGTGAGGGTTTGAAGCTGGCAGCCTACGACCCCAACAAGAAGGCTGAAGTCGACAGCACCGTTGCCTTCCTCCTGGGCATCATTCCGGGCGACATTCCCGTCCTGCCCACACTCTTCGCCGCCATCCTCGTGGGCTTCGCCCTCCAGAAAATGGGCCCGCAGGGCGCTCCTGTCCTCAAAGCCATCGGCCACGGCCAGGTGGTTGTGTTCAGGATCCTCATCATGATCATGTGGCTTGCTCCGGTGGGCGCCTTCGGCGCCATCGCTGCTGTTGTTGGTGCCACCGGTTTCGCGGCAATCGTGAGCATGTTCACCCTCATGGCCGCCTTCTACATCACGTGCGCCCTTTTCATCGTGGTGATCCTCGGCGGCCTGCTGCAGGCGGTGACCGGTGTGAACATCTTCAAGCTGATGAAGTACCTGGGCCGTGAATACCTCCTGATCTTCTCCACCTCTTCCTCCGAGGCAGCGCTGCCGCGCCTGATCGCCAAGATGGAACACCTGGGTGTGTCCAAGCCGGTCGTTGGCGTCACCGTACCTACGGGTTACTCCTTCAACCTGGACGGCACCGCCATCTACCTGACCATGGCGTCCCTGTTCGTAGCCAACGCCATGGGAACCCCGCTGGATCTCGGCGCCCAGCTGTCGCTGCTGATCTTCATGATCATCGCCTCGAAGGGTGCAGCCGGTGTCACCGGTGCAGGCCTGGCCACGCTGGCCGCCGGCCTGCAGGCCCACAAGCCTGAGCTTCTCGGCGGCGTCGGCATGATCGTGGGAATCGACCGCTTCATGTCTGAAGCCCGCGCTCTGACCAACTTCACGGGCAACGCTGTGGCCACCCTCCTGATCGGAACCTGGGTCAAGGAGATCGACGGTGACCAGGTCACCCGCGTCCTGTCCGGGCAGGAGCCCTTTGACGAGCAGACCATGATCGCAGGCCATGGCGAGCCGGCCGGCCACTCTGCAGAGGCCAAGCCGCTCCCGGTCACCGTCTAGGCAGCGGGCCAGGCGAAAGCCTGGCCGGCAGGCCAAAACAAAACCCTCCAACCGCCCGCACAGCCCCGGCTGTGCGGGCGGTTCCTGCGTGCGGCAGGCTAACCTTCGACCTCTACCAGAAGGTAAAGGCTCAGAATCCACGCAAAGTCAAGTTCCCTCGAATACCGTGTCGGGGCCTGTAGCCTAGGTGGAAAGCAGGATCGGCGCTGGAGTTCCAGCGGCAGGAAAATCACCGTCATCGAAAGTGTGGATAGATACGTGAGCAGCGAACAGGGTTCGGCAACTCTGGAAGGCACGGAACTCGATCTGGAAGACGCCGTGATGGGTCCCACCGGGCGCCCCCACCGCGAATTTCCGGAACCCGCCCCGCTGTCGTCCCACGGTCCCGCGCGCGTGATCGCCATGGTCAACCAAAAGGGCGGTGTTGGCAAAACCACATCCACCATCAACCTGGCAGCGGCCCTTGCTGAATACGGCCGCAGGGTGCTGCTGGTTGACTTCGACCCGCAGGGCGCGCTGTCCGCTGGCCTGGGCATCAACCCGCACGAACTGGACCTGACGGTCTACAACGTCCTCATGGATCGCAAGGTGGACATCCGCGACGCCATCCACCAGACCGGCGTCGAAAACGTGGACCTGCTGCCGGCCAACATCGACCTCTCCGCCGCAGAAGTGCAGCTGGTCAATGAAGTCGCCCGTGAGCAGGTCCTGGACAGGGCGCTGAAAAAAGTCGAGGACGATTACGACGTCGTCCTGATTGACTGCCAGCCCTCCCTGGGCCTGCTGACGGTCAACGCCCTGACCGCCGCCCACGGCGTGATCATCCCGCTGATCTGCGAGTTTTTCGCGCTCCGTGCGGTAGCCCTGCTGGTGGAAACCATCGACAAGGTCCAGGACAGGCTGAACCCCGGCCTGCAGGTTGATGGTGTCCTGGCCACCATGTACGACGCCCGCACCCTGCACAGCCGCGAAGTCATCACCCGCCTGGTCGAAGCCTTCGGCGACAAAGTCTTCGAAACCGTCATCAAACGCTCCATCAAGTTCGCGGACGCCACCGTCGCGGCCGAGCCGATCACCAGCTACGCAGGCAGCCACATCGGCGCCGATGCCTACCGCCGCCTGGCCAAAGAGCTGATTTCGCGCGGCGGCGCACCCTAAACACGCCGTGGCCGAGTCCAAACCCGGCTTTGAGGTGCGGCTTGCCAACTTCACCGGCCCGTTCGACCTCCTGCTGGGCCTGATCGCCAAGCACCAGCTGGACATCACCGAGGTGGCCATTGCCACCGTCACTGATGAGTTCATCAAGTACATCAGGAAGCTCCAGAAGCTCGGCGAGGAATGGGCGCTGGATGAAGCCAGCGAATTCCTGGTCATCGCCGCCACCCTCCTGGATCTCAAGGCCGCAAGGCTCCTGCCCGCGGGTGAAGTCGAGGACGACGAGGACATCGCCCTACTGGAAGCGCGGGACCTCCTTTTTGCGAGGCTCCTCCAATACAAGGCGTTCAAACAGGTGGCAGCCCTGATGGCCGGAACCCTGGAACAGGAAGCCAGCCGGTTTCCGCGTCAGGTTGCCTTGGAGGAGCACTTTGCCGCCATGCTCCCGGAACTGGTGTGGAAGCACACCCCGGACCAGTTCGCCCGCCTGGCCGAGTCCGCCCTCAAGGCCAAGACGCCGCGGCCCACCGAGGTGGGCCTTGCCCACCTGCATGGCAGTGCCGTCAGCGTGAAGGAACAGGCCGAGATCCTGGGGCTCCGGCTCCAGTTGGGGAAGCCCCTGTCTTTCCGCACCTTGATCGCCGACGCCGATTCCACCCTCGTGGTGGTGGCCAGGTTCCTGGCGTTGCTGGAGATGTTCCGGGACAGGGCAGTCTCCTTCGACCAGGTGTCGCCCCTGGGGGATCTCACCGTGCACTGGATGGTGGACGGCCGGGACTGGTCAACAGAAAACCTAAGCGAAGAATACGAGGAACTGTCGTGAGCCAAGAACTTCCGGAGCCTGGGGCGGAGCCAGGAATGGACGTCCGGGATCTTCCGGGCGGTGCCAAGGCTGCACTTGAGGCGGTCCTGATGGTCCTGGACCAACCTGCCAGCGCTACTGAGCTGGCGGCCGGGCTTAACCTGACCGTCGCCGTCGTCGAGCAGTTACTGGCGGAACTGCAGCGGGAGTATAGCGGCTATACTGTTAAAGCCCCGGACATGGACAGTGCCAGCGATGCTGGTTTCAGCGCCAGCCCCCGGGGTTTTGAATTGCGGAACATCGCCGGTGGCTGGCGGATCTACTCCCGCGCAGACTTCGCCGAGATCGTCGGACGGTTTGTGCTTGAGGGTCAGACGGCCAGGCTCACGCAGGCAGCCTTGGAAACACTGGCTGTCATCGCATACCGCCAACCTGTCTCCAGGGCCCGGGTGTCTGCAATTCGAGGAGTCAATGTCGATTCTGTCGTACGGACATTGACCCAGCGCGGGCTGATCGAAGATTCGGGACACGATCCTGAGTCGGGAGCCATCCTCTACCGGACCACGTCGTATTTCCTTGAACGCATGGGAATCGGCTCCGCGGCGGAACTGCCTCAGCTCTCACCCCATCTTCCGGGGCTTGAGGGCATCGCGGAGTTCTACGACGCCGACAGAATGTAGGCGGGAAATCCCGCGTGCGCACACGAATATTCATAAGGGCAGATAATTTCTGCATGGCTGGCTAGGGTTGTTCTTGGACAACCAGCCGGCCAAATAACGAAGGACGGGTCATGACACAGGCGGGACGCCAGGGTTCACCACGTAACAGTTCGGGACGTAACAGTTCAGAACGCAATGCCGGACAGGGCGGCGCCAGCCGCAATCCAGCGGCCAGCCGTAATCCGGCGCAGGGCGGCGCAAGCCGGAACCCTGCACAGGGCGGCAGCGGCCGCCCCAGCGCGGCGGGCGGCGGATTCCGCGCCGGCGCAGGCAAGCGCAACGCCGGATTCGGCGGCGGCGACCGGCCGTACAAGGCCCCGAGGCCTCGCGAGGAGCCATTTGTGGATCCCGGCGACGCCCCGGCGTCGTCACCGGCCAGCCGCGGTGCCTCCGACTGGAAGCCAGCCGGCAGCACAGCGGCGCGCAAGCCTGCTGCCCGCAAGCCGGGCGCCAACAAAGCTCCCGGCACCCCGGGCGCACTCAAGCCCAAGCCGCGCACCGGCAGGCCCGGGGCGGCGGCGTCACGCGCCTTCGGCAGCGAACGGTTTGGCCAGAACCTTGGCCCTGTGCGGAAGCCTGCCCGCAAGCGTGGACCCCGCGGTGACGCTCAGCAGTCGGAAATGCACGACGCCGACGGCACCCGACTGCAGAAGGTCATGGCCCAGGCCGGAGTGGCTTCGCGCCGCGTCTGCGAAGAGATGATCGCCGAAGGCCGGGTAGAAGTCGACGGCCAGGTGGTCACTGAGCTTGGTGTCCGCGTGGACCCCAAGACAGCGGTCATCCACGTTGATGGCCTGCGCATCCAGCTGGATGAAAACCTCGTGTACATGGTCTTCAACAAGCCCAAGGGCGTGGTGTCCACCATGGAGGACCCCGATGGCCGTCCCTGCATCAGTGATTTTGTGCGGAAGACCCACCAGGGCGAACGCCTGTTCCACGTGGGCCGGCTGGACGTCGCCACCGAAGGCCTGCTGCTGCTGACGAACGACGGCGAACTGGCCAACCGGCTGACCCACCCTTCCTATGAGGTCCCCAAGACCTACCTGGTCCAGGTCCGTGGCCCGTTCCCGCAGGGAGTTGGCGCCCAGCTCCGGGAAGGTGTGGAACTCGAGGATGGCTTTGCCTCGGTTGACTCCTTCAAGCTGGTGGACTCCACTCCGGGCCACGTGCTGATCGAAGTGATCCTGCACTCGGGCAAGAACCGGATTGTCCGTCGCCTGTTCGACGCCGTCGGGTTCCCGGTCCTGCGCCTCGTGCGCGTCAAGGTGGGTCCCATTGGCCTGGGCGACCAGCGCCAGGGCAGCATCCGCAACCTTGGCAAGCAGGAAGTCGGCCACCTGCTGGCATCCGTAGGACTCTGAGGCATGTCCGCATTTCGCTCCCACGGGCGGGGGCACCTCAATGGGCCGGTCGTGGTGATTGGCACCGGCGTGCTCGGTGCCAGCATCGGGCTGGGCCTGCGTGGGCGCGGCGTGCCCGTGTTCCTGTCTGACCCGTCGCCGACCAACCAGGCAGTGGCCGTCGACATCGGTGCCGGCCAGCCCCTGGACCAACTCGGGGACGGGGCGCCGGAGCTTGTGGTGGTGGCAGCACCGCCGGACGTGACCGCCGACGTCGTGGCACGTGCGCTTGCCGACTACCCGGATTCCGTGGTGGTTGACATCGCCAGCGTCAAGGCCGCCATCCTGGCGGAGTTGGGCGACCGCCGCGCGGACCTCACCCGCTATGTGGGCACCCATCCGATGGCAGGGCGCGAAAAGTCCGGGCCGGTTGCGGCCCGCGGCGAGCTCTTCACGTCCATGCCGTGGGTGGTTTGTCCGGGCCCGGAGTCATCCGCGGCTGCCGTGCAGACTGCGCATTCCCTGGCCACGGACCTGGGAGCTGTGGTTTCCCAGTTCACAGCCGACGAACACGACGAAGCTGTGGCCCTGGTGTCACACCTGCCCCAGGTCATGTCTTCCCTGCTGGCCAGCCGGCTGCAGGGGACGCCGCTTCACGCGCTGTCCCTCGCCGGCAACGGCCTGCGGGACGTCACGCGGATCGCCGCCAGCGATCCCACGCTGTGGGTCCAGATCCTGGGCGGCAACGCGGGGAAGGTCGTGGAGATCCTTTACGGGGTTCGCGAGGACCTGAACCGGCTGATCGGCACGCTCGAGGAACCGCTGGCGCCGGGTGCCAGGCTTGACCTGGCCCAGCTGATCAGCGAAGGCAATGCCGGGCAGGCCCGAATTCCTGGCAAGCACGGTGGCCCGCCGCAGGCCTACTCCTGGCTGACGGTCCTCGTGGATGACCGGCCGGGACAGATCGCGCAGCTCCTCACAGAAATCGGTGAGATCGGCGTGAACGTGGAGGACCTTCGGCTGGACCATTCCTCGGGCCAGAACGTGGGCATGGTGGAACTGTCCGTGCTGCCGAACAAGCATGACCATCTGATCGAAGCACTCAACGACCGCGGATGGCGGGTATTGCAGTAATGACACAAGAACTTCTTGACACTCTTCCGGCCTTGCGCGTCGGCAGGCCCCTGGTGGTTGCCATCGACGGGCCGTCAGGCTCCGGCAAGTCCAGCGTGAGCAAGGAAGTGGCCCGCCGGCTGCACCTTGCCTACCTGGACACCGGCGCCATGTACCGGGCCCTGACCTGGTTCTGCGTCACCAGCGGAATTGACCTCAGCGACGCCGCCGCCGTGGAGCAGGCTTCCCGGGACCTGGTCCTGGAACTGAGCACCACACCGCGGGAGGAATACGTCCGCGTGAACGGGACCGACGTCACGGACGCCATCCGTGAACCGGCAATTTCGTCGGCGGTCAGTGCAGTGGCCACCACCCTTGGTGCCCGGACCGAACTGATCCGCCGGCAGCGTGAGCTTATTGAAAAGCACCACCGCCGCATCGTGGTGGAAGGCCGGGACATCACGACTGTCGTGGTGCCCGGCGCCGAAGTCCGCATGCTGCTGACGGCCAGTCAGGAGGCCCGGCTTCGCCGCCGCGGCATCCAGCTGGGCGGCACGCAGAATGCGGAGCAGCTCGCAGCCCAGGTCACCCAGCGCGACGCCAAGGATTCCACGGTGGTGAACTTCACCCAGGCTGCCGACGGTGTTGTCACCCTGGATTCTTCCGATCTGGACTTCGCCGAGACCGTGGACGCGGCGCTCGTGATCGTCACGAAGGTGCTTAACCGTGACTGACCGCGGCGTGCGGCTTCCCTCCGGCCTGACCATGACCTGGAGCCGGCCCGTCGGCTGGCTCCTGGACCATGTGGTGTACCGGACGTCCGTCACTGGCCGGGACAACGTGCCTACAGGCGGGCCGGTGATTTTTGCCGGCAACCACATCAGTTTCCTGGACGGGCCGGTGATGTTCGGCGCGTCGCCGCGTCCCATGCACATCCTGGTCAAGAAGGAGATGTTCAAGGGCTTGCTGGGTCGGGTCCTTCGGGCCTCCGGCCAGCTGCCGGTTGACCGCTCCGGGGACCGGGCTGCGCTGCTGCTGGGCAAGAACATGCTCGACGCCGGCCGCTGCATCGGGATTCTTCCGGAAGGAACCCGGGGGAGCGGCCAGGCAACAGACATCAACAACGGGGTGGCCTGGCTGGCGCTGAACTCGGGGGCCCCCGTGGTTCCCGTGGCGATCCTCGGCACCCGGACGGGCAACGAACACCTCGACACGGTACCCAGGCCAGGGCGGCGGTTCCACGTCAGCTTCGGCAACGCACTGACCCCCAGCCGCAACCCCGGCGAAACGGGCCGTGCTTCAATGGACAGGGCGGGAATGGAAATCCGCGCTGCGCTTGCGGGGCACGTCCAGGAGACCATCCAACACAGTGGGCAGCCTTTGCCCCACGCGGATTTCCGCACGAACTTCACAGCAGTAGCCGGGACGCCGGCAGATGACCACTAAGGAAAGTGCAATGAGCGATACGACTCAAACCTCCGGCCACTCCGGCGCCGGCGAAGACGAATACACGCCCACCGGCACGGACCAGGTGGCCGAGCGGCTGGCAGCCATGGACGACGACGAAGCGGAGCTGCGTGCCGCGTCGCTTCGCGCCGGTCTGGCCGACTACGAACTCGACGATGAGGACGCCGCCCTGCTGAGCGGGGAATTCGACGACCAGGACTTTGACGGACCGGTCAAGCTCGATCCCGTACTTGCCATCATCGGCCGTCCCAACGTGGGCAAATCCACCCTTGTGAACCGTATCCTGGGCCGCCGCGAAGCCGTGGTCGAGGATACCCCCGGCGTGACGCGGGACCGCGTGATGTACTCGGCGCACTGGAACGGGCGCAACTTCACGGTCGTGGACACCGGCGGCTGGGAGCACGATGCCCGCGGCATCCACGCCCGCGTGGCCGAGCAGGCCGAAATGGCCGTGGAACTTGCCGACGCCGTGCTCTTCGTCGTCGACTCCGCGGTGGGCGCCACCGCCACGGATGAGGGCGTCATGAAGATGCTCCGCCGTAGCAAGAAACCCGTCATCATGGTGGCGAACAAGGTGGATGACTTTGCCCAGGAGGCAGACTCCGCTACCTTGTGGGGCCTCGGCTTCGGTGAGCCTTACCCCGTCTCCGCCCTGCACGGACGCGGCGTTGCCGACCTCCTGGACCACGTGATGGACACCCTGCCGGAGTTCTCCACGATTGAGGGCATGGAACGCTCGGGCGGCCCGCGCCGCATCGCACTGATCGGCCGCCCGAACGTGGGCAAGTCATCACTGCTGAACAAGCTGGCAGGGTCTGAGCGTGTAGTAGTGGACAACACCGCCGGCACCACGCGTGATCCGGTGGATGAGTTCATTGACCTCGGCGACCGCACGTGGCGCTTTGTGGACACGGCAGGCATCCGCCGCCGCCAGCACATGGCGCAGGGCGCCGACTACTACGCCTCCCTCCGGACGCAGGCCGCGCTCGAAAAGGCGGAGGTCGCCGTCGTTCTTCTCGCGGTGGATGAGGTCCTCAGCGAGCAGGACGTCCGCATCCTGCAGTTGGCCATCGAGTCGGGCCGCGCCCTGGTGCTGGCCTTCAACAAGTGGGACCTGCTCGACGACGAACGCCGCACCTACCTGGAGCGCGAAATCGAGCAGGACCTGGCCCACGTGGCCTGGGCGCCACGTGTCAACATCTCCGCGCTGACGGGCTGGCACAAGGACCGCCTGGTTCCCGCCCTGGACCTGGCGCTGGAGAACTGGGACCGGCGCATCCCCACCGGCAAGCTCAATGCCTTCCTCGGCGAGCTTGTGGCGGCGCACCCGCACCCGGTCCGCGGCGGAAAGCAGCCGCGCATCCTGTACGGCACGCAGGCGTCCAGCCGGCCGCCGAAGTTTGTGCTGTTCACCACCGGATTCCTGGACCCGGGCTACCGCCGCTTCATCACCCGCAGGCTCCGCGAAACGTTCGGTTTCGAGGGCACGCCCATCGAGGTCAACATGCGCGTCCGCGAAAAGCGCGGCAAGAAGCGTTAATTAGGACACACCGGGGGCGTGCCGGCGGCAAAGTGTCACTTGCACCCTCCGGAATCGTGTAAGCTTTTCAAGGTGGTTCGGCCGGACTGCTGAGTTGAAATCCTGGCTAACATCAGGAGTAAACGCAGCGGAGAACGGCGGAACTAACGGGCTGTAGCGCAGCTTGGTAGCGCACTTGACTGGGGGTCAAGGGGTCGCAGGTTCAAATCCTGTCAGCCCGACCAAAACAGAAGCGTCCCGGAGAATTTTCTCCGGGACGCTTCTGTTTTGTGCCGTCACTTTTCGGATGTTTCGCGGCCTGGCCTATTTCAGGAACTTCGACGTCCTGCGGTCGGCCAGAATCTTTCCCTTGGTCTGGCACGTGGGGCAGTACTGCAGGGAAGTATCCGCGAAAGACACCTCCCGGACTGTGTCACCACACACCGGGCAAGCTTCGCCGGTGCGGGCATGGACCCGCATGTGGCTGCGTTTGACGTCCTTGAGCTCGCTGGGTGGCTTGCCCTCGGCTTCGGCCAGGGCTGTTCCGAGCACGCTGTGGATGGCGTCATAAAGCACTTGCACCGTGCCACGGTCCAAGGACTTGGCGGTGGCGAAGGGGGAGATCCTCGCAGCATGCAGGATCTCGTCGCTGTAGGCGTTCCCGATCCCCGCGATCACGCTCTGGCTCCGTAGGACGCCCTTGATCTGCTGGGAAGTGGAGCCGAGGATTTCCGCCAGCATGTCGGCGTCGAACGCTGCGCTGAACGGGTCCGGCCCGAGCGCCGCGACGCCCGGCACATCCTGGGGGTCGCGCACTACGTACACGGCTAGGCTCTTTTTGGTCCCCGCCTCTGTGAGATCCATGCCATGGGCGCCGTCCGGCCCGGTGAACGCCAGCCGCATGGCGATGTGGCCCTTTCCCATCCGGAGCTGGGTGTCTGTGGGCGAGTCCGTGAAGCGGACCCAGCCCGCCCGGGCGAGGTGGAAGACGAACGACGGCCCGTCGGTGTCAATGCTGACAAACTTTCCAAACCGCCGCACGCCGGCGACGGTGCAGTTCTCCAGCGCTGTGAACGGCGGATCCGCTGTCTTCAGGACGGCGAACGAAACGATCTGGACCTTCCGCACCACCGCTCCGCGCAGGTGCTCATCCAGGAAACCGGCCAGGCCTGCAACCTCGGGAAGCTCCGGCATGGCTTTACCTGCGGTCAGCCTGGCTGTCGGGTGCGGCCGGCGCCTCAGGAACAGGCGACGCATTGGGACCAGGTGAGCTGGCGGCGGAGTCATTGGCCGCCTTCGCAGCCAAGGAACGCTCGGCATCTGCCTTCTTGAGTACTTTCATCTTCTTGCCGCGCTGCCGCCAGACCCTCCACAGGATCAGGCCAACCACATAGACGAAGCCGGCTGCGATGGCTGAGATCTGTGTCCACAGCGGGAACCAGGTTGCCTCTGTGCCAAGGATCCGCTGTCCGTTATGGGCGGCCTGCGAGCTGCCGAACATGATCCCGGCGGTCAGCAGATTCGGGGATGCGAGAGCCACAGCGGCGACGAGGATAGTCAGCTTCCAGGGCCAGCTCACGGATTTGCGCGTGGCCTGCCAGGCCACCAGGAGGGGGACGAACGTGAAAACGAACCCGTAAAACATCCCCACCAGGATGCCCGCCCCAAGATTGCCCTGGACCTGGTTGCGGATAACATTCGCCCACCAGACCGGGAGGATGGCCGCAAAAGCAAAGTAAGCGATAGCGAGGACCACCAGCGCCACCGCAACGAGGATGATCCGAGCAGCCCAGTTCGCCTTTTTCGCGGGCGATTCCTGTGAGTGTGTTCTCATGCGACTCATCATGTCAGAATCCACCTCGAACGCCCGTGGAGTTGTGCCTATACTTTCAGCGGCGGCTTGTTTCCCAGGCCCCGTTGACATTGGTGATTGACCCGATGAAAGGCCCCTGATGAGCAACATTCCCGAAGACCTGTCCTACACCGCCGAGCACGAGTGGGTATCCGCACCGAGCGCCGACGGCGTGGTCCGGGTGGGCATCACCGACTTCGCGCAGGACGCACTCGGAGATGTTGTCTATGCCCAGATGCCGGAAGCCGGCACGAAAGTCACCGCAAACGAAGTCGTGGGCGAAGTCGAATCCACCAAGAGCGTCAGCGACATCTATGCTCCGGTCAGCGGCGAAGTCGTGGCACGCAACGAATCCCTCGATACCGATTCGGCGTTGATCAACTCCGATCCGTACGGCGACGGCTGGCTGATCGAGATCCGGCTGGCAGAAGCGGACGCTGTGGAATCCTTGCTCAGTGCATCCGAGTACGAACAGCAGGTAGGCTGAAGCTAACGGGTTCATCCGGTCCGGCCAAATGGCGTCTTCGCATGTCAGTGGCCGGATCGGGGCCCGGCATCGGATACGCGAGGCGGATCCGTCAGGGCAAAAGTTGATTGCAGGCGTGAGAGCTGCAGCGAAAGAGGAGGAATCCATGGTTGGCCACGAACAGGACCCTGCCGAAGGCGGGCACGGCACAGGTGCGGCCAGGGCTTCGGAGACCACCTCGATCCATCTCACCCCCGTCTCCGACGAACCCACCATCGCCCCCAAGCTCTCCACGGACGAGCGTTCATCCGTGGAGGCGCTGCCGGCCGGTTCCGCGCTCCTGGTGGCCCACAGCGGCCCGAACGCGGGTGCCCGCTTCCTGCTTGACACGGACACCACCACGGCCGGCCGTCATCCTGATGCCGACATCTTCCTGGATGACGTCACCGTCTCGCGGCGCCACGTCGAGTTCCGCCGCACTGCGCGGAGCTTTGAAGTGGTGGATACCGGCAGCCTCAACGGCACGTACGTCAACCACGACCGCGTGGACAGTGTTGAGCTAAAGTCCGGGAATGAAGTCCAGATCGGCAAGTTCCGACTCACCTTCTACCTGAGCCCTGCCCGCGCGGCAGGCCGCGCCTGATCCCGGGACACTTGCCTGTGGCAATGGCACAACCGGAACGCCGGGGGCCCCAAGTTTTGAACATCGGGGAAGTCCTCGCGCAACTCAGCGGCGACTTTCCGGGTATGACCGCGTCGAAAATCAGGTTCCTCGAGGAAAAGGGACTGATTAATCCGCGCCGTACTCCGGCCGGATACCGGCAGTACTCGGACAGTGACGTCGAACGTCTCCGTTTTGTGCTGGCACTGCAGCGGGACCAGTACCTTCCACTGAAAGTCATCAAGGACTACCTTGATGCGATCGACAGGGGAGAGCGGCCCGAGAACCTGCCGCCCGGCGTCGTGGTTTCGCCGCGGATCGTTTCGGATGAATTGGCCGTGGAGCTTCAGAACCGCGGCCGGAAATTCAGCGAGGAACAGCTGCGGACCGAATCCGGCGCCAGCATTCCGCTACTCCAATCGCTGCTGAGCTTCGGGCTGATCAGCCACAGCAACGGGAAGTTCGACGAGCACGCCCTCCAGGTGGCCCGTGCCTGCGTGCAACTGGAGAGCCACGGCCTTGAGCCGCGCCACCTGCGGCCGTTCCAGGCCGCCGCGGAACGTGAGTTCGGACTCGTGGAGCGCGCAGTTGCGCCGCTCGCGTCCCGGCGCGATTCCGCCTCACAGGCGCGGGCTGCTGAAGCGGCCCGCGAAATCAGCGACCTCTGCCTGGTCCTGCACCGGGCACTGGTCCAGGACCGTATCTCACGCATGGACATCTGATGATCGAAGTGGAGATCGTAGGCGTTCGTATCGAACTGCCGTCCAACCAGCCGCTCGTCCTGCTGCGCGAGATCCACGGCGAACGGCACGTGCCCATCTGGATCGGGACTCCAGAGGCAAGTGCCATCGCCCTGGCCCAACAAGGGGTGGTGCCTCCGCGCCCCATGACCCACGACCTCCTGGTGGACGTGGTGGAGTCCCTGGGCCATTCGGTTGTCAGCGTCAACATTGTGGCCGTTGAGGACAACATTTTTTATGGCCAGCTCCAGTTCGAGAACGGCACCACCGTCAGCTCGCGGGCATCGGACGCCCTCGCGATCGCGTTGCGGGCCAAATGCCGCATCTGGTGTGCCGACTCGGTAATGGATGAAGCCGGAGTCCGAATTACCGAGCATGACGAGGGGGAGGACACTGACCCGGGTCCCACCGTGGACGAGGAGCGCGAACTGCGGCGCTTCCGTGAGTTCCTGGACGATGTGGAGCCCGAAGACTTCGACGGCTGAGGTCACATTAGGGTTAAAGTTGAGCTTGAAAGTTCCGACACGCCTGCCCCAAGCGGCCTAGATCTTTGACCTTGGGGCACAGCGGGCCTAACGTCGAAGGTATCAAGCTCCCATTGCTTACAGCAGCCGCGCAAGTCACACTGTAAAAGTACGACCCCCGCGAAATTACATGCATGGACTTCATGCGTGCACCGGCTGGTGCAGTGGTCCCCCGGGAGCTTATGACAAGGAGGATCCAGGTGAGTCCCAAAGGCGAAGCAGGCGGGCTGAAGCAGCCCACAACGGCTGGTGTGGCTGTGCCCGCGAGCGGTGCCCAGGGCCTCCTGTTTACCGAAGACCTTCCCGTCCTGGACGAGGACGCCGGTTACCGCGGGCCCACGGCCTGCAAGGCTGCCGGCATCACGTACCGCCAGCTGGACTACTGGGCACGCACCGGGCTGGTTGAGCCCGCAGTCCGCGGCGCCGCAGGCTCCGGCTCGCAGCGACTCTACGGCTTCCGGGACATTCTGGTCCTCAAGGTCGTCAAGCGGCTCCTGGACACCGGTGTCTCCCTTCAGCAGATCCGCACGGCAGTCGAACACCTGCGCGAACGCGGCGTGGAGGATCTGGCACAGATCACGCTCATGAGCGACGGCGCGAGCGTCTACGAATGCACCTCCGCAGACGAGGTCATCGATCTTGTCCAGGGCGGCCAAGGCGTCTTCGGCATCGCCGTGGGCAGGGTCTGGCGCGAAGTCGAGGGCAGCCTGGCTTCCCTGCCGAGCGAACACGCCGCCGAACACTCCTTTCCCGACGACGAGCTGAGCAAGCGGCGCGCTGCCCGCAAGATCGGCTGACAACAGGCTGGCGCAACACCAGCAAGAAGAGGCCACCCCCGGCGGGGATGGCCTCTTCTTGTTGTCCGCGGAACCTTTGGCTGCAGCGGGGCTGCACCCAAAGGGTTAACGCTGGGTTCGGTTTCGCAGGCCGTTTCCGGTCGCCAGGAGGTTGGCCAGGAGAGTATCGAACAACGCAGCAGATGTCTTCGCGGATTCGCCGGGCCAGTGGTGCACCGGGTGGGCCGCGCCCTGGATCTGCTGCCAGTTCGCCTGTTCGGGGATGCGTGGGCTCAGCAGCAGGTCACCGAACATCGATTCCATTTCCGCGAGCCGGTAGGTGTGTTCGGAGGAGCCGGTGCGCACGCGGTTGGCCACAATGCCTGCGGGGGATAGGTTCGGCGCGAATTCCTGCTTGAACAGCTGGATGGCGCGCATGGTCCGTTCCGTTCCAGCCACCGAGAAGAGTCCCGGCTCGGCCACGAGCGCTACTTTGTCACTTGCGGACCAGGCCATCCGGGTCAGCCCGTTCAGCGACGGCGGGCAGTCAATGAGGACCAGCTCGTAGCGGTCGGCGCCAGCCAGGACCGCGGAAAGCCTGCGAAGATCCCTGCGGCCAAGGTCGGGGCGGTCGTAGATGCCGGTGTACGCCGAACCCACGGCGACGTCCAGGACGGCCGGTCCGGATCCGTTGGTATGCGCCCGCGCCGTCCAGGAGCTGCCCGCGACATTGTCCGCGAGCTTGGCACGGCGGGGGCTCTTAAGCATCCTGCCGATGTCCAGCTGGT
Organism: Arthrobacter sp. Soil762; assembly: GCF_001428335.1. Taxonomy (GTDB): domain Bacteria; phylum Actinomycetota; class Actinomycetes; order Actinomycetales; family Micrococcaceae; genus Arthrobacter. Next base: position 60,585 of record NZ_LMSG01000003.1, on the reverse strand, counting down.
CGCCGGCCTGGACGCCCAGGGCAGTGGTCGCGTCCGCATGGGGATCGAGGTCCACCACCAGTGTGGGGATGCCCGCGGCAAGCGCCGCAGACGCCAATCCTGTGGTGACGGACGTCTTGCCGACTCCGCCCTTGAGGCTGCTGATGCTGACTACTTGCACTTGTGAGACCAAAACCTAACGCCGGCTGCCGTGTTGGGGGTAATGTTTGCTCCGGCACTGCCGAAGCTGGCGGCTCGAGCCGCCTTACTCATCATATGTGGCTGCGCCGGTGAATCCCGTCTTATAGGGACGCGGCATGGCACGGCGATGGTATGGGTGGCCGGATCTGCCAGCCTCCGTCGATGCACGCGGGACATGACGGAAGTTTCTGTGACTGTGGCCACAAGGATTTGTATTTCTAAGCGCGGGTCTTAGACACTGTGACCACTTACCGATACACCCGCAATGATGCAGGAGAATTATGTTTTCCAAGATTCTGGTGGCCAACCGCGGCGAAATCGCGATCAGGGCCTTCCGTGCCAGCTACGAGCTGGGCGCCAAGACCGTTGCTGTTTTCCCCAATGAGGACCGAAATTCGATCCACCGCCAGAAGGCCGATGAGGCATATCTGATCGGCGAAGTGGGGCATCCCGTGCGGGCCTACCTGGATGTTGCCGAGGTGGTCCGCGTCGCCAAGGAATCCGGCGCCGACGCCATCTATCCCGGCTACGGCTTTCTTTCGGAAAACCCCGATCTGGCCCGCGCCGCCCAGGAAGCCGGCATCACCTTTGTTGGCCCCCCGGCTGAGGTGCTTGAGCTGGCCGGCAATAAGGTGGCAGCACTGAAGGCTGCCCGTGAGGCCGGTGTTCCCGTCCTGAAATCGAGTGAACCCTCGAAGGACATGGATGAGCTGATCGCCGCAGCCGACGAGATCGGTTTCCCCATTTTCGCCAAGGCCGTCGCCGGCGGCGGCGGACGTGGCATGCGCCGCGTCGACACGAGGGAAGCCCTTCCCGAGGCCCTGCAGGCCGCCATGCGCGAAGCCGATGCGGCATTCGGTGACCCCACCATGTTCCTGGAGCAGGCAGTGCTCCGCCCGCGCCACATCGAGGTGCAGATCCTGGCCGACGCCGAGGGTAATGTCATCCACCTCTTCGAACGTGACTGCTCCATCCAGCGCCGTCATCAGAAGGTCATCGAGATCGCCCCCGCGCCCAACCTGGACGAAGGCATCCGCCAGGCCCTTTACCGTGACGCGGTGAAGTTCGCCAAGGCCCTGAACTACGTCAACGCCGGAACCGTGGAGTTCCTGGTGGACACCGTCGGCGAACGCGCCGGACAGCACGTCTTCATCGAAATGAACCCCCGCATCCAGGTCGAACACACCGTCACTGAGGAAGTGACGGACGTTGACCTGGTGCAGGCACAGCTTCGGATCGCTTCCGGCGAGACCCTTGCGGACCTCGGCCTCTCCCAGGAAACGGTCCAGCTTAAGGGCGCAGCGCTGCAGTGCCGCATCACCACCGAGGACCCGGCCAACGGGTTCCGGCCCGACGTCGGGAAGATCACCGGCTACCGCTCCGCCGGCGGCGCCGGTGTAAGGCTCGACGGCGGCACCGTGTACTCGGGTGCCGAAATCAGCCCGCACTTCGACTCCATGCTCGTGAAGCTGAGCTGCCGCGGCCGCGACTACCCGGCCGCCGTGGCCCGTGCCCGCCGGGCACTCGCGGAGTTCCGCATCCGGGGTGTGTCCACCAACATTTCCTTTCTCCAGGCCGTGCTCGACGATGCCGACTTCATTGCCGGCAACGTCGCCACCAACTTCATCGACGAGCGTCCCCAGCTGCTGAAGGCCCGGGTCTCCGCCGACCGCGGCACCAAGCTCCTCACATGGCTGGCCGAAGTCACGGTCAACAAGCCCAACGGCGAGCTGAAAGTGCACTCGGATCCGGCCGCCAAACTTCCGGCCGTTGGGGATCGGCAGGCAGCACCGGGATCGCGCCAGCGCCTCGTGGAGCTTGGCCCCGAAGGCTTCGCCAAAGCCTTGCGTGAGCAGACCGCCGTGGCCGTCACCGACACCACCTTCCGCGACGCCCACCAGTCCCTGCTTGCCACCCGCGTCCGTACCCGCGACCTCGTGGCCGCCGGTCCCGCGGTCACAGCCCTCCTGCCGGAACTCCTGTCCGTTGAGGCCTGGGGCGGCGCCACCTACGATGTGGCCCTTCGCTTCCTCGGCGAGGACCCCTGGGACCGCCTGGCTGCCCTGCGGAAGGCGCTGCCCAACGTCTGCCTGCAGATGCTGCTGCGCGGCCGGAACACGGTGGGCTACACGCCGTACCCGGAAGAAGTGACCGTGGCTTTCGTCAACGAGGCCGCTGCCACCGGTATCGACATTTTCCGCATCTTCGATGCCCTGAACGACGTGAACCAGATGGCCCCGGCCATCCGCGCCGTCCGTGCCACCGGTACTGCGGTAGCCGAGGTAGCACTGTGTTACACCGGCGACATGCTGAACCCGGACGAGAAGCTGTACACGCTGGACTACTACCTGGAACTGGCCCAGCGGATTGTGGATGCCGGCGCGCACATCCTGGCTATCAAGGACATGGCCGGGCTGCTCCGGCCGGCAGCGGCCGCCAAACTCGTGGCCGCACTGCGGGAACGCTTCGACCTCCCGGTCCACCTCCACACGCATGACACGGCAGGCGGCCAGCTGGCCACCCTGCTGGCGGCAGTTGACGCCGGCGTGGACGCTGTTGACGTTGCCTCCGCTTCGCTGGCCGGGACCACCAGCCAGCCGTCCGCCTCCGCCCTGGTGGCGGCGCTGGCGCACACCCCGCGTGACACAGGCTTGAGCCTTGACGCAGTCAGCTCCCTTGAGCCGTACTGGGAAGCCGTGCGCCGCGTCTACGCGCCGTTCGAGTCAGGCCTGCCAGGCCCCACCGGCCGCGTCTACCAGCACGAAATCCCGGGCGGCCAGCTGTCAAACCTGCGCCAGCAGGCCATGGCGCTGGGTCTGGGGGAGCGCTTCGAGGCGATCGAGGACATGTACACCGCGGCGGACCGGATCCTGGGCCGCCTGGTGAAGGTCACGCCGTCGTCCAAGGTGGTGGGCGACCTCGCCCTGCACCTCGTGGGCCTCAACGCAGATCCGGCGGACTTCAACGAAAACCCGCAGAACTACGACATCCCGGACTCCGTCATCGGCTTCCTGTCCGGCGAACTTGGCGACCCGCCCGGAGGATGGCCGGAACCTTTCCGCACCAAGGCTCTCCAGGGCCGCAGCATTAAGGTCCGCGACGTTGACCTCAGCCCCGAGGACAGCGCCGCGCTCCACGGTGATTCCAAGACCCGCCAGAGCACGCTGAACCGCCTGCTCTTCGAAGGCCCCACCAAGGACTACCTCAAGAGCGTGGAAACCTACGGCAACATTTCCGTCCTCGACACCCGCGACTACCTTTATGGCCTTCAGCGCGGCGCCGAGCACGAGATCCAGCTGGAGAAGGGAGTCCGGCTGATCGCCTCGCTGGAAGCCGTTTCCGAGCCCGATGAAAAAGGCATGCGCACGGTCATGTGCACCTTGAACGGCCAGTCCCGCCCCGTTGTGGTCCGTGACCGCTCCGTGGTGAGCAACGTCAAGGCCGCCGAGAAGGCAGACCCGGCCCAGCCAGGCCACGTCGCCGCACCGTTCGCCGGCGCCGTCACCGTGACCGTCAAGGCCGGCGACACGGTCAACGCCGGTGACACGGTGGCCACCATCGAAGCGATGAAGATGGAAGCCTCCATCACGACGCCGGCGGCAGGCAAAGTCTCGCGGCTCGCCATTTCAGCGGTGGAGCAGGTCCAGGGTGGCGACCTCCTCCTGGTCGTGGAGTAGGGCTAAGCAGTCCAACCACAAAAGGAAGGGCCCTCCCGGCTTGGAAGATTGCTTCCGCCGGGAGGGCCCTTCGTTTTGCGTTGCCGCTTACCCGCGCGGCGCGCCGTACATTTCCTCGATGACTGTCTCGAAGTCCTTCATCACCTGGGCCCGCTTCACCTTCATGGACGGCGTCAGGTGGCCGGAAGCTTCCGTGAAGTCCGAAGCGACGATCCGGAATGACTTGATGGCTTCCGCCTGCGACACCGAGGCGTTGGCATGCGTGATCAGGTCCTGCACGGCGGCCTTGACCACCGGGTTCTCGACGGCTTCGTCGAGCGTGGTGGTGGCCGGCAGTCCGTGCCGCTGGAGCCAGCCCGGCAGGGCCTCCTGGTCCAGGGTCACCAGGGCGCCGATGAACGGCCGGTTGTCTCCCACCACCAGGACCTGGGAGACCAGCGCATCCGCCCGGATCTGGTCCTCCAGCAGGGCCGGAACCACGTTCTTACCGCCGGCCGTGACAATGATTTCCTTCTTGCGGCCGGTGATCCACAGGAAGCCGCTCTCGTCGAGCCGTCCGATGTCGCCGGTGCGGAACCAGTCATCGGTAAACGTATCCGCCATCAGGTCATCGCGCTTGTAGTAGCCGCGCATCACACAGACGCCCTTGGCCAGGATCTCGCCGTCGTCGGCGATCCTGACGGAGTTGCCCGGCAGGGGCTTCCCCACGGAACCGATCTTGATCAGGGCCGGCGTGTTGACGGAAATCGGGGCGGTGGTCTCGGTCAGGCCATACCCTTCAAGGATCTGCATGCCGATGCCCTGGAAGAAGTGGCCCAGCCGTTCGCCGAGCGGACCGCCGCCGGACACAGCATGGGCCACGTTCCCGCCCATCGCAGCGCGCAGCTTGCCGTAAACGAGTTTGTCGAACACTGTGTGCTTGAGTTTCAGCCCCAAGCCAACGTGCCCGGCCTGGCGGGCTTTGGAGAACGCGATGGCGGTCTCCGTGGCCTTGTGGAAGATGGCACCCTTGCCGCCGTCTTCTGCCTTTGTCAGGGCCGAGTTGTACACCTTTTCGAAGACGCGCGGCACGGCCAGGATGAACGTGGGCTGATAGCTCTGCAGGTCAGCCAGCAGGTTCTTGATGTCGGGGGTGTGCGCCACGGTGGCCCCGGCGGCCACGGCCAGCACCGAAATGAACCGGGCAAAGACGTGCGCCAAAGGCAGGAACATGATGGTTTTTGCCTGCTCGTTGACCACGTCGCCAAGCAGCGCCAGGGCGTTGTCGGACAGCTCAACGAAGTTGCCGTGGGTCAGCTCGCAGCCCTTCGGCCGGCCGGTGGTGCCGGAGGTGTAGATCAGGGTGGCAACGTCACTGAGCCGCGCCGATGAGCGGCGGGCCTCAAGGTCGGCGTCGCTGACGTCCCGGCCGGCCTCACGGACGGCGTCCAGTCCGCCGCCTTCGAGCTGCCAGACGTGCTGGAGGGCGGTGAGGCCTTCCGAGGTGGCCGCCTGCCGGATGATGTCCTCGTGGTGGGCAGCCTCGCCGAAGGCGGCCACGGCCCCTGAGTCACCGAGGTTCCAGGCAACCTGCGACGGCGACGAGGTCTCGTAGATGGGCACCGAGACGGCGCCGGCGAACCAGATGGCGAAGTCGATGAGCGCCCACTCGTAGCGTGTGCGGGACATGATGCCCACCCGGTCGCCGGCTCCCACGCCGCTGGCCATCAGGCCCTTTGCAAGGGCTGAGACGTCCGCCAGGAAGTCCGTGGCGGAGACGTCCCGCCAGGCGCCTGCGGAGTCCAGCCGCGAGAAGAGCGCCGGGTTGCTGGGCTTGGCTGCCTGCCGAAGCAAGAGATCGGTGATGTTGGTTTCCGGTGGGACAACAACCAGGGGCGGAACACTGAATTCGCGCACTATAGCTCCTTTGATATCCATAGACCCGCACAGGGTATGCCTAAAGACTAATACGCCTGCAACTTGGCCGTGCAGAAACAAACCTACTGGCCAGTAACATAGGAGTCAAAGAGGAGTGTGAAGGCCATGGGCCCGGCCTCCGGCGCTGCCCGCCCGGGGCACCCTAGAATGAAGCACTATGTATGTAACGCCCCCCGGCGAGCCAGCCGCTCCGCCCCGACGTCCGGCTCCCTGGCGCCGGCGGCCGCTGGCCTTGAGGGCCCGGCCCCGGCAGGTGGAAACGTTCCGCGAGCACCTGCGCCTCGGGCGCAAGGGGCTGGCAATCGGCATCGATATCGGCGGCACCAAGGTCGCCGCCGGCGTGGTGGACGCCGACGGAAGGATCCTGAGCGAGGCCCGGCGGTCCACCCCCGGCAGCGACCCGCGTGCGGTAGAGCAGGTCATCGTAGAGCTCGTGGACGAACTCGGAGCCGGTCACAGGGTCTGGTCAGTAGGCATCGGTGCCGCCGGGTGGATGGATCTGGACGGCGGAACCGTGCTTTTCAGTCCGCACCTCGCCTGGCGCAACGAGCCGTTGCGCGCAAACCTGCAGCGCCTGCTGCGCCGGCCTGTGCTGCTGACGAACGACGCCGACGCCGCGGCCTGGGCGGAATGGCGCTTTGGTGCGGGCCAGGGCGAGGACAGGCTCGTGTGCATAACCCTCGGTACCGGCATCGGCGGTGCCATGGTGATGGACGGCCGGGTTGAGCGCGGCCGGTTTGGCGTAGCCGGCGAATTCGGCCACCAGATCATCATGCCCGGCGGGCAGCGTTGCGAGTGCGGCAACCGGGGCTGCTGGGAGCAGTACGCGTCGGGCAACGCCCTGGGCCGGGAAGCGAGGATTCTGGCGCGCGCCAATTCGCCGGTGGCCCAGGAACTGCTGGCCACCGTCGGCGGTGACGCGGAGCAGATCACCGGGGCGATTGTTACCGAGCTGGCACTCGCCGGCGATGCGGCCTGCCGCGAACTCCTGGATGAAGTGGGCGAATGGCTGGGCCTGGGATTGGCGAACCTCGCGGCCTCATTGGATCCGGGGCTGTTTGTGATCGGCGGGGGACTCTGCTCGGCAGGGGACCTGCTGGTGGAGCCTGCCCGTAAAGCATTCGCGCGGAACCTTACCGGCCGCGGCTTCCGTCCGGCGGCCGGCATCGAGCTGGCAGCGCTCGGACCCAACGCGGGTCTTATCGGGGCAGCCGACCTGTCCCGGGTCAGCAGCCGCATCCGGTGACTGCCGCTCCTCAGACGCGGGCGCCGTCGTCGTTCTCGTCTTTTTCCTGGGGCAGCTTCATGATGAGGTAAACCACGGCAAGGATGAACACCGCCACCATGCCCACAATGGCCAGCAGCGGCGCGGACCGCCAGAACATGACGGCCAGCAGCAAGGCAATGGGCGCACCAATTGCGCCAAGCCAGGCAAGCATGGTCAGGGGATCCGTCCCGGCAAGGCTTGGCGGTTCTTCCGGAACGAAGTCCCCGGCGTCGTCCTCCACGGCATAGTCACGCGGGCCGAAGGCGGCGGTGCCGCCCTGGCCGTCACCGCCGGCCCCTTGGCCGGCGTCGGTCTTCCCGCCGTCACCGGCGCCCGGCGTCGCCGCCTGCCGTTCGGCTGCGGACAGTTCGGTGGGGGCTGTTCCCGCCAGACCCAGCGGATCAAAGTCGCGGAACGTCGCGGACCTGCCGGACCCGGCCTTCGGGCCGGCCGGACCAGGAGTTTCGGGGTCAATGCCCGTGGCGTCAGGGCCTGGGGCGGCGTCGATGCCCGGGTCCGCTGTGCCGGTAGGGGTGGCAGGTTTCTCTTCGAGCCGGGCCACAAGGTCCAGCCACACAGCATCGTCCTGGTTTGCGCTCTGGTCCGGCGAGCCGGAGTCGGGCCTATTCATGGGCGGTGCCCTCCTGCACCTGGGCTGCTCCCGTGCCGGCAACCACCGCCCGAATGAAGTCGGCGGACCCCTGGAAGATCTCCTCGGCGTCGTTGTCCAGCGTTGCCACGTGGTAGCTGTTCTCCAGGGTGGTCAGTGTCAGCGAAGCGTTGGTCAGTCCGCGGCGCAGCGCTGCCACACTCGTGTCTGAAACCACGTGGTCCACGGTGGACCGGAAGACGCGTACAGGCGCGGTGATGCGGGGGAGCAGCCGGATGGTGTCCTTGAACATCTTGTTCAGCTCATGGGCCGCAGCTACGGGCGTTCGCGGGTAGGCGCCCTCGTCCATCCCGGGCTTGAGGATGTCGTTGGCAATGGCCGGGGTGCTCTTCAGGACGAGTTTCAGGATGCCAGCCAGTGGAGCGCGGGGATCATCAATCACCAGTCCGGGGTTCACCACGATCACCCCCGCGACGGGCCGGGTGGCGGCAATTCTCAGGGACAGGGCACCGCCCATGCTCAGCCCGGCGACGAAGACGTGGTCGCAGCGGGAGGCCAGCTCCAGGTAGGCGTCGTCCAGGGCGCCGTGCCACTGCGGCCAGCGCGTGCGCGCAAGGTCCTGCCAACGGGTGCCGTGCCCGGGCAGCAGCGGCATTCGTACGGCGAAGCCGGCGTCGGCAAGGGACTGGGCCCACGCGCGCAGCCCGTGCGGACTGCCCGTGAATCCGTGTGAGAGGACCACCCCGATCCGGGCTCCGTCGCCGTTGACGGTGCTGCTGAAAGGGCTGTGGTCCGGTACGCCGGTCATGAAGTCTCCGAGGTGGTGTGAGGTGTGGCCGCGGTTCGGGCTGACGGTGCAGTGCTGGGTGCATGGGCAAGGAAGAAGGCGCTGGAACGGGCAAAAATCTCGGGCGCATCAACATCCAGGGTGGCCACGTGACCGCTGTTGTGCAGGTCCACCACCTCCACCAGCCGTGGGCCCAAACGCTGCCGCAACATCAGGAGTGAGGTGGCCGGCACCACGACGTCCGACTGGGACTTGAATACCTGCACCGGGGCGGTGACCTGGTGCAGCCCGCGGGTGGCTGTGCCGAAAAGCTTCTTGAGCTCGTGCACGGCTGCCAACGGAGTCCGTGAGTAGTCGCCGTTATTGGTGACGTCCGCCGTTGGCTGTTCCTCCTGAATGGGCAGCGTGGTGCGCTGGAAGTACTTGAGAACTCCGATGACGCGCACGCGGCGGTCGTAGAAGCTGAGGCCGGGATTCACCAAAGAGACGCCAGCCACGGGATGTTTGGCGGCAGTCAGTAGCGCAATGGCGCCACCCATCGAGAGGCCGGCCACAAAACACTGCTCTGTCCGGGCGCTCAGCTGCAGGTACGCCGATTCGAAAGTCCCGTACCAGTCACGCCAGTTCGAGCGGGCGAGCTGCCGCCAATCCGTACCGTGGCCGGGCAGGAGCGGCACGGACACGGCGAATCCTTGGGCGGCGAGGTCCTCTGCCCAGGGCAGGACGCTGAGCGGGCTGCCGGTAAAGCCATGGCAGATGGCAATCCCGGTAGTGGCATTGGGTCCGTGGCCGGGGTAGCTGAAAGCGGCAGGCCGGGGCGCGATGCTGCTTTCTGTCATAACACCATCGTGTCATTGTTCTCGACAAATCTCACTAGAGTAGGGTTGCACTGGAGTGCCCGCCCGGCCCGACGAAGGGCCGGCCGGCCGGCTTCCGGAGAGGTTCGTCACGTGTTCTATTGGGTCATGAAGAGGATCTTCCTGGGGCCGGTGCTGCGGCTCCTTTTCCGCCCCTGGGTCAAGGGTCTGGACAATGTTCCAGCGCAGGGCGCGGCAATTATCGCCTCAAACCACCTGTCTTTCTCCGACTCCATCTTTATGCCGCTGATGGTCCGCAGGCCGGTTGTTTTCCTGGCCAAGTCCGAGTACTTCACCGGCACCGGCATCAAAGGCAGGCTGACGGCCATGTTCTTCAGGCTCACCAACCAGCTGCCCATGGACAGGTCCGGGGGCGCGGCATCGGCTGTTTCGCTCAACGCCGGCATGGATGTCCTGACAAGCGGGGGACTGCTGGGCATCTACCCTGAAGGGACCCGCAGCCCCGACGCCCGCCTCTACCGGGGCAAAGTGGGCGTCGCCAGGCTGGCCCTGCAGGCTGGTGTGCCCGTGATTCCCGTGGCCATGATCGGCACGGACAAGGTTCAGCCCATCGGCAAGCGGATGCCGAACATCCGTCGCATCGGCATGATTTTCGGTGCGCCGTTGGATTTCAGCCAGTACGCAGACCAGGCGGAGGACCGGCTGGTCCAGCGCAAGGTCACCGATGAAATCATGTTCGAGCTGATGCGGCTCTCCGGCCAGGAGTACGTGGACGAGTACGCTGCCGTGGTGAAGCTCCGCCTTACGGGCGCAGCAGCCGCCGAGGCTGGGGGCGCCACCGCGAAACGCGCCGATCCTGACGGCGGTGCTGAGGGCACCGCTGCCGAGGGTAAGGACCCGGCAGCGGGCTGACTGTGACGCCGCTCTCGGTACGCGTGACGGTCAGGTGTCCCGAAGCCAGCCGCGCACATTAGTCTTAGATAGTGACTGAGCTATCTGCAAAACCTGCCTTTTCGCTGTCCAGCACCGCCCAGAGCGGAGCAGCCAATTATCCTGGCCTCGATGATTGGCGTGACCTTCCCGTTTCCCAGCAGCCCAGCTGGCAGGACAAGGACGTTTTCGACGCGTCTGTCGGGGAACTTTCCGTGCTCCCGCCGCTGGTTTTCGCCGGCGAAGTGGACGTTCTCCGGGAACGGCTGGCGGCAGCAGCGGAGGGCAAAGCCTTCCTGCTGCAAGGTGGCGACTGTGCTGAGACCTTTGAAGCGGCAACAGCGGACAAGATCAGCGCCCGGGTCAAGACCATCCTCCAGATGGCAGTGGTGCTCACCTACGGCGCAGCTATGCCAGTCATCAAGATGGGCCGAATGGCCGGCCAGTTCGCCAAGCCCCGCTCTTCCAACGACGAGACCCGCGACGGCGTGACCCTCCCGGCGTACCGCGGTGACATCGTCAACGGCTACGAGTTCACTCCCGAGTCCCGTGGCCATGACGCCGCCCGGATGCTCAAGGCCTACCACACGTCCGCCTCCACCCTGAACCTCATCAGGGCCTTCACGCAGGGCGGCTTCGCGGACCTCCGCTCCGTGCACCAGTGGAACAAGGGTTTCACCGAAAACCCGGCGCACGCCCGTTACGAATCCCTGGCCCGTGACATCGACCGCGCCATCAAGTTCATGGCGTCCTGCGGGGCCGATTTCGAAGCACTCAAGCGGGTGGAATTCTTCGCCAGCCACGAGGCCCTGTTGCTGGACTACGAGCGCGCACTGACCCGCATCGATTCGCGGACCGGTTTCCCGTATGACACTTCGGCGCATTTCCTGTGGATCGGGGAGCGTACGCGCGAGCTTGACCACGCGCACGTTGACTTCCTCTCACGCGTCCGGAACCCCATCGGTGTGAAGCTGGGCCCGTCGACAACCGGCGACGACGCCCTCCGCCTCATCGACAAGCTGGATCCCGAGCGGGAGCCGGGCAGGCTGACGTTCATCACGCGTATGGGCGCGGGCAATATCCGCGGGAAGCTTCCCGCGATTGTGGAGAAGGTGACCGCCTCCGGCGCCAAGGTTCTCTGGGTCACCGATCCGATGCACGGCAACACCGTCACCTCGCCCAACGGCTACAAGACCCGGAACTTCGACGACGTCATTGACGAAGTCCGCGGGTTCTTCGAAGTCCACCATGCTTTGGGCACGGTTCCCGGTGGCCTCCACGTGGAGATGACCGGTGACGACGTCGCCGAATGCCTGGGCGGTGCCGATCCGGTGGACCAGGAAGCGTTCCTCGACAAGTACGAGTCGGTCTGCGATCCGCGACTGAACCACATGCAGTCCCTGGAAATGGCGTTCCTGGTGGCCGGAGCACTGGCCAAGCACTGACCGCTCGACGCGGAGTCGGACGTCCGCGGTGGTGTGGCCGGCAGACCGCCGGCTACACCACCGTGAGGGTAACGACGGAACCTTCGGGCACCTTCTTCTTCACCGGGTCCTGATCCCGTACCGTGCCAAAGAAGCCGCCGAGGATATTGTTCACCCGTACCTCGAAGCCCAGCGCACGCAGCGCTTCTTCGGCTTCCTTGGCTTGTTTGCCGATGAAGCTGGGGACTTCAACGAGCTTGGGTCCGTCGGAAATGGACAGCGTCACCGTGCCGCCCTTGGTCAGCGTGCCGGTCGCAGGCGACTGCGCGGCAACCGACCCCTTGGGCACGTGCCTGTCGTTGACTTTGTCCTTCGCGACATCGGCCTTGAGGCCGGCCGCCTTAATGGCGTCGACGGCGGCGTCCTCCTCCAACCCGATGACTGACGGAACGGGGATCGGCTGCGGGCCCTTGGAGACGGACAGGGCTACCGGAGTGCCATGGCGCGCTGGGGTTCCGGCGGCGGGATCCTGGGCCAACACAACGCCGGCGGCAACGGCGTCATCAAATTGTTCAGTGACGGTACCTAGCGCCATTTCGGCCTGGTTCAGTGCATTTTTCGCATCGTCAAGTGTTCCGCCGGTCAGTTTCGGGAGTTCGAACAGTTGCGGCCCCTTGGAAACAAACAGGGACACGAGCTGGAACTTCCTGGTCTCCGTGCCGGCAGTCGGGTCGGAGCCCACTACGAGGCCGGACGGAACGTCGTCGTCAAAGACATCGTTGGTACGCGACTGGAACCCCGCCTCGCTCAGCAGTTGCTGGGCCTGGGCCACCGACTTGTTGGCGACCGCCGGAATGGTGCCCGGCGACCCGGGGCCCATGCCGAAGAACCAGCCGGCTCCTGTGGCAATCAACGCGATGATGACCAGGACCACCACCCAGAGGGCGCCGCGGCGCCGCGGGTTCCCCTCCCGCAGGCTCCGGACCGGGGTCGCCGCAGCCCGGGACCTTGCCTTCTCGTCCTCCCTGTCGAGCTTGCTGCGGGCGCGTTTGCTGAGGGGGATCGCTGCCGGGACGGCGTCCTGAGCATCTGGCCTGTAGTGCGCTTCCGGCCGGAACTGTTCGCCTGGCCGGTAGTCGGCGTCGGGCGGGTACAGGGCATGCGGAGCGTGCGGTGGGTGCTGTGGCTGCGGCCGGGAGAAGGACGACATCACGGCGGTGGGGTTGTTGGTGCGGGCGATGATCTCGGTCTGGTTCTGCTGGCCGTCCGGGGTCGCGGCAGGCGGCCTGAGGTCCAGTTCGGCATCCGTAAGGTTGGTCCGGATGTGGCGGAGTTCCTGCAGCAGGGCGTTGCCGTCCACCGGGCGGTTCTCGGGATCGTTTGCGGTGCACCACTGAACGAGTTCATCCACCTCGGCGGCGAGGCCAGGCACCAAGGCCGACGGCGGACCGACCGTTTCATTCACGTGCTTGTAGGCAACCTGGATGGGGACCTCGCCGTCGTACGGCTGCTGGCCGGTCAGCATCTCATAGAGCATGATGCCCACGGAGTAGATATCACTCCGCGTGTCAGCCTGTTGTCCGAGCACAAGCTCGGGGGAGAGATATCCAACGGTGCCGATGAGTGTCCCGGTGCTTGTGGACGTTGTTACCGCACGGGCCAGCCCGAAGTCGCCGATCTTGATCCGGCCGTCGTCCGCGATAAGGACGTTCTCCGGTTTCACATCCCGGTGGATCAGCCCGGCGGCATGGGCCGCGCCGAGGCCCTGCACTACCGGATCAATCAGGGCAAGGGCAAGGCGGGGAGGCAGCGCACCCTTGGATCTGATGACGTCCCGGAGGGTGTGACCCTTGATGTGTTCCATTACCAGATAAGCCGTCTGGCCGTCGTTACCCTGGTCCAGGACGCCCACCACATGGGCGTGGGACAGCTTCGCGGCGGCTTTCGCCTCGCGGCCCAGCCGGTCCAGGAACGTTTCGTCGGTGGCGAGGTGGGGATGGAGGACCTTCAGGGCAACATCGCGTTCCAGCCGGAGATCCGTTGCCAGATAGACGGTGGACATGCCGCCGCGCGCGAGTTTGGAGCGGACGGCGTAGCGGTTGTCCACCAGCGTTCCAACGAGACGGTCTGACACTTGTTCCTGCACCCTACGATCCTAATCCCGCATGGAAAAGGGTCCGAACCGACGTGCGGTCCGGACCCTTATCGTTATCCCTGGGGCCGGGGTTCAGCAAGCCCCGGGCACTTTGACGCGGTGGTTTAGCCGAAGTTCTTCTGGTGCGCCTTGATGGCAGCTACGTAGGCCTTGGTGTCGTCGTACATGCCGTATTTGCTGACAGAGTACTGGCCCTGGTAGTACCCCGCAATTGCTGTGTCGAGGTCCTTGCTGGTGGCGATAAGCCGTTTGATGATCGCCACGCCGGCCGTCGCGTTGTCGTAGGGGTCCAGCAGGTTCAGCTTCCGCCCTACGAGGTCTGAGGCCCACTGCCCGGAGGACGGGATGACCTGCATGGTGCCGATCGCGTTGGCAGGTGAAACCGCACGCTGGTTAAAGCCGGACTCCTGGTGCGCGAAGGCCAGGGCCAGGGTGGGGTCCACTCCCATCTGGCGTGCCGTGTCGGCCACAATGGCGCGCATCTCGGCCCGGGACGGGACGGGAGAGGCGTTCAGCAAGGCCTTGTTCTCGTTGGCAGAGCTCACAACGGCAGCGGGGTAGGTGAAACCCAGGAAGGAGCTCGGCACCAGCGGGGCGGCGGGGGCCGCCGGGGCGGCCGGGGTGGACGAAGCGGGCTGAATGGAGGCGCCGGGAATGACCAGCTTGTTGCCGGGGTAGATGACAGTAGTCAGGCTCAGCTGGTTGGCCGCCAGAATGTCCGAGAGCTTGACGCCGTGCCGGGAGGCGATCGCGGACAGGGTGTCGCCGGCCTTGATCGTGTATGAACCGCCGGGAGCAGGCGCAGCAGGAGCAGGAGCCGGCGCTGCGGGAGCGGAAGAAGGCTGCACGGCCGAAGCCGGTGCAGCCGGGGCTGCGGGAGCACCTGCGCCGACTTTGATCTTCTGGCCGGGGTAGATGATGGAGCGCATGTTCAGGCCGTTCCAGCTGAAAACGTCCGACAGGCTGACATTGTGCCGGGCCGCGATGGCGCCGAGCGTATCGCCGGCCTTTACCGTGTAGCTGCCTCCGGCATTGGCCGGAGCGGCCGCGGCAGGGGCCGCAGGAGCCGGGGCGGGGGCGGGCGCGGAACCCGTGCCCGACAGCTTGATCTTCTGGCCGGGGTAGATGATGGTGTTCGGCTGGAGGTTGTTGAGCTTAAGGACCTGGTACGTGTCCAGCCCGAATTTGCCGGCGATTCCGCTGATGGTGTCGCCCCGGGCAATGGTGTATTCCGCGGGAGCCGCCGGCTGCATGGGCTGGAATGCAGCCGGAATGGTAGTGGAAACGGAGGCCGCCGGGATCAGGGCAGCCTTAGGTTCGGCTGCCTGGGCCTTCATCGCGGCGGCAAGGGTTGCCGGGATAGCGCGGGCAGGGGCCTCTGCGGCAGCAGGCTGGGCGAGGGCCAACGACGACAGGACAACCGCAGGAAGCGCTGCTGTGGTGACAGCAATCATGGGCAGGCTCTGCCTGGAGGGCTGCTTTGGCGAGCGGGACGTCGTCATGGAAAGAATCCTCTTCTTCAACTGCCGGGGCGGGAGATGCGATGTGACTATTGATACTAGTGTTACTTAAGTTATTGATGTTTCAAATGTGATCTATGTGAATCTCTCACGAAAGTTCGCATAGCACAAGAATTCGGCCCCACCCAGAATCAAGAGTTTTATGGAGTGTCGCTTGATTCGCGGCAGTGGCGGCCAATCCCGACTAGGCGGCAGGGCTCCGGCCGTGGCAACCTTGATCCGTGAGTAACGTAGAAAGCCTTGTGGGCGAGTGGCTGCCCCTGCCGGATATCGCGCAGTTGTTGGACGTTTCGATTACGAGAGTCCATGGCCTTATTGATGAACGCGCTTTGGCGGCCCTGCGGGTCGGGGAGCGCCGGATACGTTCAGTTCCGGCCGCGTTTATCCTGGACGGCCAGGTTGTCGACAGCCTCAAAGGGACCATTGTGGTCCTGGCGGACGCCGGCTATTCCGACGAGGATCTCATCGTCTGGCTGTTTACGCCCGACGAGTCGCTCCGTGGCCGGCCGATTGATGCATTGCGGGAAGGCCGCAAGACGGAAATCAGGCGCCGGGCCCAGACCCTGGCCTGGTAAGCAGCACAAAGGGCCCGGACGACGCCGGTCCCGCGGGCGCGGCCAAGACGGGCGCCAACGTCAGGATGCGCGGCTGACCGTCGCTTCCGCAAGCTTCCGCAGGGCAGTCTTGGGCAGTTCTTCCAGCGGCAGCTGTTCCAGTGCGTCATACGCCGCGGCGCCAAATTCGTTGATCAGCACTTCAGTGGCCTGAAGCGCCCCCGACTCTTCGATGATCCGGCGGATCTCGGCCACATCGGTGTCGCCCAGGTCAGGGCTGCCCAGCTTCGCATCGATAAACGCCGATTCTGCGGTTGATGCCTGGCCCAGCGCGAGGGCAATGAGTACGGTCCGCTTGCCTTCGCGGAGATCGTCACCTGCCGGCTTGCCCGTGGTGACAGGGTCCCCAAAGACGCCCAGGACGTCGTCGCGCAGTTGGAACGCCTCGCCCAGCGGCAACGCGAAGGCCGAGTAGCCCCGGAGCAACTCGTCCGGAGCGTCAGCCAGGGCGCCGCCAAGCGCCAGCGGGTGCTCAGTGGAATATTTGGCGGACTTGAACCTGATGATGGACTGTGCCCGTGTCACTGCTCCGGCCCGGTCACGGACAGGACCGGCCACTTCCTCCAGGATGTCAAGATACTGCCCCGCCATCACCTCGGCACGCATGAGGTTGAAGATCAGCCGTGCCCTGCTGCCTGCAGCCGCCTGTGCGCCGATGTCCGTGAAGGCCTCCTCGCTGAACGAGAGGCACAGATCCCCGGTGAGGATCGCGGCTGCCTGCCCAAACCGCTCGCTGTCCAGAGCCCAGCCCTGCGCGTGGTGCAGCTGGCTGAAGCGGCGATGCACGCTGGGGCCGCCCCGCCGCGTGTCCGAGCGGTCAATGATGTCGTCATGGATCAGGGCAGCTGCCTGGAAAAGTTCCAGGGCCGATCCCGCCGTCACGACTTCCTGGGCCGCCGGCTCGCCGCCCGCGCCGCGCCATCCCCAGTAGCACATCAGCGCACGGAGCCTTTTGCCGCCGGTCACCAGGTTGGAAATGGAACCCATGATGGGATCGATATCGGGTGAAATGGCAGCCATGAGGGATTGCCGCGTGGTGAGGAAGTCTGTCAGCTCACCGGCAACGGCGGCGACGAATGCAGTCTGCTCAACCCTTAGCTGCTCCGAAACGCTCACTTGGCTGACTCAGCAGCCACGTTGGCGCCGACGGTGAACGTGGAGACACCGGCCGCTTCGACGGCGGCGATGTTGACCGTCTCGGAGTCGTTCCGAACGAAGTCCTTGGAGGCAACGGCGCCCACTGCGTCGCCGGGGACGGCTTTGAATCCCTGCGCCTCCAGGTGCTTTGTGTAGAAATCCACGACGGCGGCAGTCGGGGCATTGATGCTTGCCACGAGTGCCGCGGTGGCGGGCGTTGAGGTCTTGTCAAAGCTGCTCGAAATCACCGTGGCGCCCGGCATCAGGGGGAGCAGTGTTTCCGGGAACCCTGCGACGATTGTCCCAACAGTGGCGGAAGTTCCCGGCGACGCCGTCGGACTGGCGGACGCGGTGATGCTGGCGCCGCCCGACGCTGGTGGGGAGCTATCTGGGGAGGATGATGTCACTCCGGGCTCCGCGGGGCTGCAGGCAGCGAGGGCCAGCAGAGCGCCCGCGGTCAGTGCCGCTAATCCTGTTCGCTTAAGACTTCTCATGACGGTCACAGGGACTGTCCTCCTGGTGTTGATGCCGGATTCAGCCTCCAGTTTAGTCAGTACCAACCGATACAATTGCCGGTGTGGGGCCTGAGCGGAACAACCAGTACACCGAAGCGGGACTTCGTGAGCTCCGGCGTAACTGCATCATGCACGTGGACATGGACGCCTACTTCGTCTCCGTGGAGCTTCGCACGCGGCCGGAACTCCGCGGCAAACCGGTGATCGTTGGATTTCCCGCGGACCGCTCAGTGGTCCTCTCGGCGTCGTATGAAGCACGCGCGTTCGGGGTGAAGTCCGCCATGCCCATGGTGGTCGCGGCCAGGATGTGCCCCAAAGCGGTCATCATTGAACCGCGCCACAAGCTGTACTACGAGGTTTCCGCCCAGCTGATGGAAATCTTCGAGTCCATCACCGATCTCGTGGAACCGCTGAGTGTGGACGAAGCCTTCCTGGACGTCGGCGGCGCCATCCGCCGGTTGGGACCCCCGCGCGTCATCGGTGAATTGATCCGGCGCCGGGTGGCTGCCGAACTGGGCATTACGGCCTCCGTGGGCATTGCGGCCAGTAAGTTCGTGGCCAAGATTGCTTCCACGCGTTGCAAGCCGGACGGGCTGTTGCTGATTGGACCCGACGAGACAGTGCCCTACCTCCACAGCCTGCCCGTCGGGGCCTTGTGGGGAATTGGCGCGAAGACCGCGGACGTCCTTGCCCGGATGGGCATCCGGACGGTGGCGGACGTGGCGGCCACGCCGGTGTCCTCCCTTAAGAAAATGCTGGGTGCCACCGGTGAGCACGTGTACCGGTTGTCGTGGGGGATCGATCCGCGGCCCGTAACACCCGTGAGGCTCGAGAAGAGCATCGGGGCTGAGGAGACGTTCGCCGTGGACACGGGCGATGACGCGCTGATCGCCCGGGAATTGCTGCGGCTTTCCCACCGGACGGCAGGACGGCTGCGGAGTTCGGGGATGGTGGCACGGACGGTGGCGTTGAAACTCCGCTACGCCGACTTTTCCACCATCACAAGGAGCCGCACGGTGCACACACCCGTGGACAGCGCCCAGCTGATTTATGCCGTGGCCATCCAGCTCCTGGAATCATTGGGGAGCCGTCCCATGACCGTGCGGCTTGTTGGCATCCGGGCCGAGCAGCTCGAAGACACCGCCCACACGTCCCTTCAGCTGAGCCTTGACCGCCGCGATGACAACTGGCGGGCAGCAGAACAGGCCCTGGACGAGGTCAGCCGAAAATTCGGAAGCAAATCCGTCCTCCCCGCCAGTCTGCTGGATTCCGGAAACGGGTCTTAGCAGGGCGCCGTCACCTTGCCTGCGAGTTTCAGGGAGGTGATGGCCGTCTTTCAGAACGGCCCCCGACAAACTATCCTTATATGTACATAGTTTTCAGTTATTGCCGGACTTCTTGGACATGCTGCAGTTCCAATGGCCCGCATGCCGGTGTTCGCCTTCCGCCATCGTCGGCGGGGCGGGAACCTCCCGGGCATGTCGGTCGTTATCGGAGCAGTAGTACGGGATGGGACCAGCCCGGACGTTGGCCTACTTAAGGAGGTCGTGATGCCGCTCTCGGAGCACGAACAGAAGCTGCTGGAGCAGCTGGAGAAGCAGCTGCACGAGGACGATCCGAAGTTCGCGAATTCCATGGGTTCGGACCCTGGACGAACGTGGTCCACCCGTCACATCGTGATTGGGGTGCTCTGCGCCCTCGCGGGGATCGCCCTGCTCTTGGTCGGCGTTACAGTCCAGAACATCTTCGTCGGTGTCCTGGGCTTCGTGGTTATGGGGGCGGGTGTGTACTTCGCCACAATGCGTAACGCGTCCGGCGGCAAGCAGCGCTCCGCACCTGGCACTGGTAAGTCCGGGAAGCCCCGGAGTTCCTTTATGTCCAGCTTGGAAGAACGCTGGGACGAGCGCCGCCGCGACGAATCATAAGGCAGCGCCTGCAGGAACGGTTCCACGGCGATAGGCCGTGCCGTCCTCCATTTCCCTCCCTCGGTCAGGATGACCGCAGCAGAAGACCCGCTCCGGCGGGTCTTCTGCTTTTAACCCGGAGGCAGGTAGCGCCAGGGGTCTGTTTGAGCGCTCAAACCGGCGCCTACTCCTACGTGGTTGGGGAGCCCGGGGACCGCGGATCCGCCGCCGGCGTCAGATGAGAGCCCGACGGCGGCCTGGCACCGCCGTCGGGCAGTTATGGTTCGCGCCGAAACGGCGCCGGGCCCTCCACTTCCATCCACTGCCTGCTCCCGCGCCATTTGGGGGACGAAGGCCTGAAATGGGGGAATATTGGCCTGATTTGCGTTGACTGTGGTGGAAAGTGGAGTAATGTGGAGGACATAAGAGGGTAGTTGCACCACAGGGGATGTGCAGTTCCTGACGGCAGACAGGCGGTGGGCCAGTGTTTCTGGGCACACACTCGCCACGTCTGGACGAAAAGGGCCGACTTATCCTCCCTGCGAAGTTCCGTGAGGAGCTTGCCAGCGGGCTTGTTCTCACCAGGGGACAGGAACGGTGCATCTACGTCTTCAGTGAGCAGGAATTTGCACGTGTCCACGAGCAAATGCGGGAGGCGCCCATTTCCTCCAAGCAGGCCCGGGACTACATCCGCGTCTTTCTCTCTGGAGCCTCGGACGAGGTACCTGACAAGCAGGGGCGCATAACCATTCCGGCTGCGCTCCGGGAGTACGCAGGCCTCGGCAGGGAACTGGCCGTTATCGGTGCAGGAACCCGGGCCGAGATCTGGGATGCCCAGGCCTGGAACGAGTACCTCGCGGAGAAGGAAACCGCCTTCTCCGAAACCGACGATGCCATTCCGGGGATCCTGTGATCACCTGAACGGCCCGGCGGACGCTTCTTGAACGAGATCTCCAGCCGCCCATCGAACGGTCAACCTGGCTCACTTCCCCGGAGCCAGGCCGGCAAGACGATAGGCGCGGATGGGGATCTGGCTCAAGAAGCAGCACACCAACACCCACGGCAGGAAAGGACGAAGGCATGAACGATGACCCGAAGCCAACGTCCGAACGCCATGTGCCGGTCCTCAAGGACCGGTGCATTAATTTGTTGGCCCCCGGCTTCGAAGCTGCCCGCCTCCGAGGTGAAACCCCCATCGCGATTGATGCGACCCTCGGCATGGGCGGCCACTCCGAAGCCATGCTGGAGCGTTTCCCGGATCTGCACCTGATCGGCATCGACCGTGATGAGGAAGCCCTGGCACTGGCAGGGGAGCGGCTGGCGCCTTTCGCTTCACGGACTGACCTGGTCCACGCCGTCTACGACGAAATCTCCGACGTCCTCGAAGACCTGGGCGTGGCACACGTTCATGGCATCCTGATGGACCTGGGCGTTTCATCCCTGCAGCTGGACGAGCGTGAGCGAGGCTTCGCCTATTCCTTTGACGCTCCGCTGGACATGCGGATGGACACCAGCCGCGGGCAGACCGCAGCAGATGTGGTCAACAACTACAGCGAAGAGGATCTCGTCAGGATCATCCGGAAGTGGGGCGAAGAGAAGTTCGCCGGCCGGATCGCCAACAGGATTGTCGCGGCGAGGACAGTTAAGCCTTTCGCCACCACCGGGGAACTCGTGGAACAGATCCGCTCCGTGGTGCCGGCGGCAGCCGCCAAATCGGGCGGCCACCCGGCCAAACGTACGTTCCAGGCACTGCGCATTGAAGTGAACGAGGAACTCGACGTGCTGGAGCGCGCTGTTCCTGCCGCCGTCGCAGCAACAGCCCTGGGCGGACGCATCGTGGTGATGTCTTACCACTCCCTCGAGGACAAAATCGTCAAATCAGTCTTCCAGGCTGGCTCCAAATCCTCCGCGCCGCTCGGATTTCCGGTGGAGCTTGAGGAACACAAGGCCTTCCTCAAAACCCTGACCAAGGGCACCGAGGTACCCACCGCCGTCGAGATTGCAGAAAATCCGCGCGCGGCCTCCGCCAGGCTGCGGGCCGTGGAACGTATCAGAGCCAGGAGAGAAGCATGAGCACTGCCGCCGTCAAGAACTTTCCGGTCGTCTCCGGCAGCAGCGCCCCGACGATCAGGTCGCTTCCCTCTGGCACCGGCCGCAGGGAACGCACACCCCTGTCTGTGGTGCGTTCCGCCCCCAAGAAGC
Source organism: Arthrobacter sp. Soil762 (assembly GCF_001428335.1). Taxonomy (GTDB): domain Bacteria; phylum Actinomycetota; class Actinomycetes; order Actinomycetales; family Micrococcaceae; genus Arthrobacter. Next base: position 38,928 of record NZ_LMSG01000003.1, on the reverse strand, counting down.
GCCGTGCGCCGTTTGTGGTGATGTGTTTCGCCCTGCTCGCTGTTGCGCTCGTAGCCGTGCTGGTCCTGAACATCTCAGTCTCTACCTCCCAGTACCAGCTCGTGGAACTGAGGGGTAAGCAAAGCACGCTGACCAAGCAGAACCAGGACCTGACACAGCAGGTCCAGAACTTCGAGGCGCCCCAGAACCTGGCGGCAAAGGCCTCAGACCTAGGCATGGTGGCTTCGACCGTCAAAGGCCAGATCGACCTCTCCACCCTTGCCGTCACGGGCAAGGCAACCCCGGCGGTGAAGGGCGGCGCGGCTGGATCGGTTATCCCTGCTCCAGCCGTAGAGGGAGTGCTCACCGTGGTTCCCCCGGCAACGAAGTGGGAGCCGCTGACGAGCCGTAAACCGGCTGCCGCGGAACCGGCCCCTGCTGCGGCCCATGCTGCGGCACCTGCCGCTGCAGCACCGCCGGCTGAAGCGCACGCACCAGCGGCACGTGCCGTGGAGCTCCACGGCGGTTCGGTTCCAGCACCCGAACAGAAGGTGCCCAGGTCTAACCGGTAGCCGCTGAAGGATAGCCAGTCAGGTAATAAACAGGCAACAGGCGAGCAGCAAGGGAATCACGGTGGCGCAGAGGACCGGCAATGCAAAAAGCGGCAAGGCCCCTAACGCCACCAAGCGGCTGCGTCTCGGCCTGGGCATTATGCTGACGCTGCTATTAGTGGTGGGCGGCAAGCTCTTTTTCGTCCAAGGGCTCGACGTCGGCGGGATGGCCGCAGCGGCGCTCGATTACCGGATGCGCGAGACTTCCCTCCCCGCCGAACGCGGCAGCATCCTTGGCGCCAACGGGACGGTCCTGGCCAACAGTGTGATCCGCTACAACGTTGTGGTGGACCAAACCACCAACACCAAGACAGAGAAGTTCTGGCGCCTGGAGGAGGGCGTGGACAAACTTGTCGAAGTCAGCCGGGACCAGGGCATCAGCGAACTCGCGGCTGTACTGGGCATGGACGCTGACGAACTCAGGAACGCCGTGACGGGCGAATCGAAGTACCACATCGTCGCTAAGGACCTGAAGCCGGACGTTGAGCTCAGGGTCTCGGATCTCAGTATTCCCGGCATCGTCACTGAGGGCGTCAGCAAACGCGTGTACCCCAACGGTTCCGTGGCCGGCGGTATTATCGGCTTCCTCCAGGACGGCAACACGGGCCAGGCGGGGATCGAGCAGACGCAGGATGGGCTGCTGCGCGGGAAGGACGGCAAGCGGCTCTTCGAGATCGGTGCCGACGGTCTCCGGATTCCGGTCGGCGTGGATGAGCTGACACCGCCGGAGGACGGCAAAGACGTCAAGCTCACGCTCAATTCCGATCTCCAGTATTTCGCCCAGCAGGCCATTCAGAGCCAGTCAGACAAACAGGGCGCCGAGTGGGGTGTCATCACCGTGATGGATGCCAAGACCGGTGACATTGTCGCGATGGCGGACACTAATGCCCCGGATCCGAACGATCCCGGACGGGTAGCCGCCAAGGACCGCGGCGTGCGCTCCGTGACCGCAGCGTATGAGCCCGGCTCGGTACAGAAGATGATCACGGCCGCGGCCCTCATTGAAGAAGGAAAATCCAGCCCCCTGGATACCTTCACACTCGGACCGTCGTACACCGTGGACGGCCAGACCTTCACAGACGCCTTTACCCATGGCACCGAAGAGCGCACGCTCGCCGGCATCCTGGGTTGGTCAATGAACACCGGCACCGTGGCGGCCGGGTCGCGGCTGACCAAGGAACAACGGTACGACTGGCTTAAGAAATTCGGCATCGGCGAAGCCCCGGACATTGGATTGCCGGCTACGGCCTCCGGCATTCTCACACCGGCGGACCAGTGGGACGGCCGCCAGGAATACACGGTGCTGTTCGGCCAGGGTGTATCGCAGTCCACCCTGCAGACAGTCCGAGCCTTCCAGACGATCGCCAACAACGGTGTGATGCTCCAGCCACGCCTGATTGACGCGTACGTTTCACCGGACGGAACAGAGGAGAAAGTCGCCCCGCAGCCTTCCCGCCAGGTGGTGTCGGACGGCACCGCGCAGCAGGTCCAGGACATCCTGGAAAGCGCGGTGACCGAAGGCCAGATCAAGGACGCCGCGATCGACGGATACCGGGTGGGGGCAAAAACCGGAACCTCTGAATCGCCGTGCGACGACGGGAAGTCAGGGTTCTGCGGCTACACCGCTTCAATTGTGGGGATGGCGCCCATGGATGATCCCCGGTTTATTGTTGAGGTGGTGCTGCAACGGCCCAGGGGCAATATCTACGGCATTACGCAGGGGCCCGTGTTCCGTTCGGTCATGAGCCAGGCGCTGCGCACCTACAACGTCCAGCCGTCCACGGGCGAACCGGCCAGGCTGCCGCAGTACGCCAAGTAGCATCAAGCCAGGCAGCAGTTCCCCCAACGCCCGCAGCGGAAGCAGTCTCCCGCGGGCATGATCCACTAGCACCACCATCGGAGATTCCCTTGTCAGAGCAGAACGCATCAGCCAGCAACGCGGGGCCGGCAGGGGAACCGGCCCCCACGCGGTTCAGGCCTACGGCAGTTGCTGCCGTCAGCCTGGACACGATCGGCGACGCGATCGGTGTGCAGGTCCCGGGCGCCTCCGCTGCCGTCAGCGTCACGGGAATTTCACTGAACTCGAGAACCGTGGAGCAGGGCGACCTGTATGTGGCGCTGCCTGGTGCTTCCCGCCATGGCGCAGACTTCGTGTCGCAGGCGGTCGGCAGGGGAGCGGTGGCAGTCCTGACCGACGACGCCGGCGCACGCCTTCTCGCGCTGTCTGCGGATACCGCCGAAGCATCGGTCCCGGTACTTGTGGTTGACGGGCCCCGCAACGTGGTGGGGCCGCTGTCCGCCATGATCTACCAGAGCCAGCCAGCAGGCGGACGGACGCCGCACTTGTATGGTGTGACGGGAACCAACGGCAAGACCACCACCACGTACTTCATCAACGCCTTGCTCCGTGCGCTCGGGCAGCAGACCGGCCTGATCGGAACCATCGAAATCCTGGCCGGCGGAGAACCGGTTCCCAGCCTCCTGACCACGCCTGAGTCACCGGATCTCCACGGCTTGCTCGCCCTCATGCGGGAACGGGGACTGGACGCCGCGTCCATGGAAGTCTCCTCCCACGCCGTATCCTTCCAGCGGGTGGACGGTGTGCTCTTCGACGTTGCCGGTTTCACGAACCTGACGCAGGACCATCTGGATCTGCACGGCACCATGGAGGACTACTTCGCCACAAAGGCGGAACTGTTCACGCCCAGCCGTGCCCGCAGTGCTGTGGTGACGGTCGACGACGAATGGGGCCGCAGGCTTGCTGCCACGGCACGGATCCCGGTCACCACCCTCTCGATGACACCCGGCGGAGCTCCCACAGACTGGACCGTAACGTCCACCTCCGCGCGTGGGCTGGGTACCGACTTCAGCCTGCAGGGACCCGACGGAGTTACCCTGAATGTCCACACCGGCCTGCCTGGCGCATTCAACGTCGCCAACGCCGCACTGGCCACCGTAATGGTCCTGGCCAGCGGAATGGACGCCACCACCGTGCAGGCCGCCCTGGACCACCGCGACCCCTTCACCGTGGCGGTACCGGGACGCATGCAGCTCGTCTCCGAAGAACCGGCGGCCGTCGTGGACTTCGCCCACAACACTGATGCACTGGCACGCGCACTTGAAGCGGTCAGGTCACCGCTGCCCGGCTCCCGGGTGATCGTGGTTTTCGGAGCCACCGGACAGCGCGACCAGGGCAAACGTCCCGCCATGGGCGCCGTCGCCGCAAAGATGGCCGACATCGTCATCGTCACGGATGACGACCCCCACGACGAGGACCCTGCGGCCATCAGGGCAGATGTGCTGGCGGGCGCACGGTCGGAGCGCGAACAGGAATCTCCGGAGTGTGTCATCGAAGAGGTTTATCCCCGCGACGCCGCCATCCGGCGCGCCGTGGAACTGGCCGGTCCGGCCGACACCATTCTTGTGGCCGGCCGCGGCCATGAGGTCTGGCAGGAAGTCAAGGGCGTCAATCTTGCACTGGACGACCGTGTGGAACTGCGGAACGCCTTGACAGCCAGGGGATTCACCGTTCTCCGAGACGACCGGATAGAGTCCTAGACCGAGATGATTGCACTTACTGCGGCGGAAATCGCCGATATCACACACGGACGCCTGGACGCCGATCCGGGGATCACGCCCCTTTCGGTGGTCACCGATTCGCGCGAGGCTGCCGCCGGGTCGCTGTACGTGGCGAAACCTGGCGAGCACGCTGATGGCCACGACTTCGTTGCCGCCGCCTTCAGCCGCGGTGCGGTGCTGGTCCTCGCCGAGCGCCCCGTAGCGGGCCCGGACGGCATCAACTATCCGGCCGTCCTGGTAGAGGATGCCGTGCTGGCCATGGGGGCGCTGGCCGCCGAAGCGGTCCGTCGGATCCGTCTGGCCCGGTCTGCCGCAGGCGACGCCCTGACCGTCATCGGGATCACCGGTTCTGCCGGGAAGACCACCACGAAGGACCTCCTCGCCGGCATCCTCACCCAGCAGGGTGCCACCGTTGCCCCGCAGGGGTCCTACAACGGCGAGGTGGGCGTACCGCTCACCGTCTTCCGCGCCGACACCCAAACGCGGTACCTGGTGATCGAGATGGGCGCCACGGGCATCGGGCACATCCGCTACCTGGCCGACATGGTGAGGCCTGACATCGGCGTCGTCCTCGGCATCGGCACTGCCCACGCCGGGGAGTTCGGTGGCGTGGAAAACATTGCCCAGGCCAAGGGTGAACTGGTGGAGGCCCTCGCCGCCGGCGGCACCGCGGTCATCAACCTCGACGACGACCGCGTCGCTGCCATGCGCAGCCGCACCGGCGCCACAGTGCTGGGCTTCTCGGCCGAAGGACGCCCGGACGCGACCGTTCGGGCCGAGAATCCGGACACAAACGCTGAGGGCAACCCGGAATTCGAGCTCGTCCTGCCCGGCGCCGAAACAGGCCTGCACGTCAGCAGTCGCCTCATCGGCGCCCACCACACCGGCAACCTCCTCGCCGCAGCAGCGGCCGCGCACGCGGCCGGAGTGTCCGGCAAGGACATCGCCGTATCGCTGAGCACACAGTCAGCAGCCAGCCGTTGGCGGATGGAACGCACTGAACGTGCTGACGGCGTGACCATCATCAACGACGCCTACAACGCGAACCCGGAGTCCATGCGGGCGGCCCTGCGCACGCTGGCCGACCTTGGCCGCGGACGGCGCACCTGGGCCGTCCTGGGCGCCATGCTGGAACTGGGACCTGATTCGATCCGTGAACACACCATTGTGGGCACCCAGGTGGTCCGCCTGAACATTTCCCGGCTGGTCGTCGTCGGCCTCGAAGCCCGCGCACTATACGTTTCCGCCGTCCAGGAGGGTTCCTGGGGCGACGAATGCGTCTTTGCCGAAACCGCCGAGGACGCCTATGCGCTCCTGAACGCCGAGCTTGAGCCCGGCGACCTGGTGCTTTTCAAGTCGTCCAACAGCGTTGGACTGCGGCACCTGGGCGATCGGATAGCATTACCCCCACAATCCACGGAACCCACCGATGAAGGGAGCGAGCTGCTGTGATTGCACTACTGATCGGCGCAGGACTTGCCCTGCTGTTTGCCTTGGTGGGAACGCCGCTGTTTATCCGCTTGCTTGTCCGCAAGAGCTACGGCCAATTCATCCGTGATGACGGACCCACATCCCACCACACCAAACGCGGTACGCCCACCATGGGCGGCACCGTGGTGGTGGGCGCGGTCCTGCTCAGCTACGGGCTGACCCACCTGATTATGTGGATGATGAACCCGGACTCGGCAGGCCCCTCCGCCTCGGCCCTGATCCTGCTCTTCCTGATGGTCGGCATGGGGTTGGTGGGCTTCCTGGACGATTTCATCAAGATCTCCCGCCAGCGGAGCCTTGGCCTTGACGCGAAGGCGAAGCTCATCCTCCAGGCCGCGGTAGGCATAGCCTTCGCCATCCTGGCACTGAACTTTCCCGACCCGGACGGCCTGACGCCGGCCTCGACCAAAATCTCCCTGGTCCGCGACATTCCCTGGCTGGACCTGGCCTTCGCCGGCACGGTGGTCGGCGCAATCCTCTTTGTCCTCTGGTCCAACCTGATCGTCACGGCGGCGACCAACGGCGTGAACCTGACGGACGGCCTGGACGGTCTCGCTGCCGGTGCCTCGGTCATGGTCTTCGGTGCCTACACGCTGATGGGCATCTGGCAGAACAACCAGGCCTGCGGGTCGCCGCGGGAAGCCGGCAGCGGCTGCTACTCCGTCCGCGACCCCCTGGACCTGGCGCTCCTGGCAGCCATCCTGAGCGCCGCCCTCGTGGGATTCCTCTGGTGGAACACCTCCCCGGCCAAGATTTTCATGGGTGACACCGGGTCATTGGCCATCGGCGGCGCGATCGCCGGCTTCGCCATCCTGTCGCGGACGGAACTGCTGCTGGGAATCATCGGCGGCCTGTTCGTCCTGATTACCCTGTCCGTGATCATCCAGGTGGGCTACTTCAAAGCCACCGGCGGTAAACGCGTTTTCAAGATGGCACCGCTGCAGCACCACTTCGAACTCAAGGGCTGGGCAGAAGTCACGGTGGTGGTCCGGTTCTGGATCCTGGGCGGTCTCTTCGTGGCCGTGGGCCTGGGTGTCTTCTACGCTGAATGGGTTGTGCTCCTGTGACTGTTTCTCCCCGCCTGCAAGACCTGGTCAGTTGGGATTCTGACTGGGCAGGGCTGCGCGTTGCAGTCACCGGCATCGGTGTGTCCGGGTTCGCCGCGGCAGATACCCTCATCGAACTCGGTGCCCGGGTGGTGGTGGTTGATGCCGCCACGTCCGAGACAGCTAAGGCACATGCCGACACCCTGAAGATCGTCGGCGCCGTGGACGTGCTCCTGGGCGAGGAAGCCGTCAACAGGATCCCCAAGATCGATGGCAGCTTCCCCGACCTCATCGTGACCTCCCCGGGTTGGCGGCCTGACCAGGCGCTCCTGGCGGCCGCTGCGCGCGCCCACATTCCGGTCTGGGGCGACGTCGAGCTTGCCTGGCGCCTGCGGGTCCGGGCCGGGCACAAGACCGCTGACTGGCTGACCATCACCGGCACCAACGGCAAGACCACCACGGTGGGCCTGACGGCGTCGATGCTGCAGGCCGCCGGCCTGAAGGCCATCGCGGTCGGCAATGTGGGCACCCCCATCCTGGACGCCCTCCGCGACCCCGTGGAGTACGACGTCTTCGCGGTTGAACTTTCCAGCTTCCAGCTGCATTGGGCTGAAACGCTGTCGCCGGTGGCCAGCGTCTGCCTGAACGTGGCTGAGGATCACGTTGACTGGCACGGTTCCTACAATTCCTACCTCGCGGACAAAGCCAAGGTCTATGCGCGGACCCAGAAGGCCTGCATCTTCAATGCGGAACAGATCGAGACCGAACGGATGGTTGAGGACGCGGACGTTGTGGAGGGCTGCCGGGCCGTCGGCTTCACCACACTAACGCCGTCCATCAGCATGCTCGGCGTGGTGGAGGGCCTGCTCGTGGACCGCGCGTTTATCGAGGAACGCAGGGACAGCGCCGCCGAGCTGGCTTCGATGACCGACCTGGGGCAGTTTGCGCCCCGGCACATGGTGGCGAACGCCCTTGCGGCTGCAGCCCTGGTCCGGGCTTACGGTGTGGATGCGAAGGCCGTGCGCCAGGGCATCCAGGACTGCGTGCCGGGGAACCACCGCATCCAGCCGGTCGCCAAGCAGAACGGCGTGCTCTGGGTCAACGATTCCAAGGCCACCAACCCGCACGCAGCAGCCGCGTCACTGGCCACCTTTGAAAACGTCATCTGGATCGCCGGCGGCCTGTCCAAGGGCGTCAGCTACGACCACCTGGTCCGGGACCACGCCGCCCGGCTCAAGGCTGTGGTACTCATCGGTACGGACACCGCCGCGCTTGCGGAGGCCTTGCAGCGACACGCGCCGGATGTCCCCGTGATCACGACGCCGCCGGGCGACACTGAAAATATGCAGACTGCCGCAACGGGCGGAGCCACCACGGACAGCTCGCCGGATTCCGGTGCGGCCGTGATGTTCCGGGCCGTTGCGTCAGCGGCGCAGCTGGCGGCATCCGGCGACACCGTGCTGATGGCCCCGGCAGCTGCTTCCATGGATCAGTTCTCTTCCTATGCTCACCGCGGCGACGCCTTTATTGAAGCTGTCCGCGAGCTGGTGGAAGGGCAGGCCCAGACCGGCGAGGAGTAACAATGGTCAGCACGCCCACCCGGTCGCCGGCCTCCCGGCCGCGCGCCGGGAAACCCGCTTCTCCCGTAAAGTCCACTATCACCCTGCCGGACCGGATCCGGGACTGGTACCAGGCCTTCTGGTCCACGCTGGAAGGAACCGGCACCTCCAAGAACGGCTCAACGTATTACCTGATCCTTGGTTCCACGCTGGCCCTGACCGCCATCGGCATCATGATGGTGTTGTCGGCCTCCAGCGTCGAATCCATCGCTGCCGGAAAATCGCCCTACGGCGACGCCCTCAAGCAGGGAATGTTCGCCGCCATCGGCATTTTCACCATGTTTGTCCTCTCGCGCATCAACGTGGTCTGGCTGAAGCGCCTGGCCTGGCCGGGGCTGGGCGGGGCCCTTGTCCTCCTGGTCCTGGTGCAGCTGATCGGTGACGAAGTTAACGGCAACAAGAACTGGATCGACCTTGGCGGCATCACCTTCCAGCCGTCCGAGGCGTCCAAGCTGACTCTGGCGCTGTGGATGGCCACGGTCCTGGCCAGGAAAGGGAAGCTGCTGCGCCGCTGGCCCCACGTGCTGATCCCGGCCGTGCCGCTGGCGGGTGGGGTCATCGGCCTGGTCCTGCTGGGCAATGACCTGGGCACGGCCATGATCATCATGATGATCACTGCTGCCGCCCTCTTCTTCGCCGGCGTGCCGCTGTACCTGTTCGGTTTCGCCGCCCTGGCCGCGGCGGCCGGCACGGCCGTCATGGCCATCACCAGCTCAAACCGCATGTGCCGCATCACATCGTGGTGGACAGGCCAGTCCTGTGCCGACGGCATTGACGCCAACTACCAGGCCACCAACGGGCTCTACGGGCTCGCGTCCGGGGGCTGGTTCGGCGTTGGCCTCGGCCAAAGCCGGCAGAAGTACAGCTGGATCCCGGAAGCCCATAACGACTTCATCTTCGCCATCATCGGCGAGGAACTCGGCCTGGTGGGCACCGTCGTCGTGCTTGTCCTTTTCGCCATCCTCGGCGCCGCCATCTACCGCGTAGTGGTGGCGCAGGAGGACATGTTCCACCGGGTGCTGGCCGGCACCATCATGGTGTGGCTGCTGGGGCAGGCCACGGTCAACATGGCCGTGGTGACAGGGCTGATGCCTGTGATCGGCGTGCCGCTGCCGTTCATTTCCTACGGCGGTTCGGCATTGCTGATGTCGCTCTGCGCCGTGGGGGTGGTGCTCTCGCTCGCCCGCGAACAGATGGCGCCTGCCCTCCGGCCGAAGAAACTGCTCAAATTCGGCGCCAAGAAGGCCGGGGGAGCCGCTGGCCGCAAACCTGCTGGCCGGAAAACCGCCGGCACGACAACCGTTGCCCGCAAAACCGCCAGCCCCACAACAACCGCAAGAAAGCGTACGTAGCACCAGATGACTTCCCAGAACCTGTCCATTGTCCTGGCGGGCGGCGGAACCGCCGGCCACATCAGCCCCCTGCTGGCCATCGCGGCCGCCCTGCGTGCCGCCGCGCCCGGCGCCAGGCTGCTCGCCGTTGGCACCCCCGCCGGCATGGAAACCCGGCTGGTGCCCGCCGCCGGCCTGGACCTGGCAACCATCGACCGCGTGCCGTTTCCGCGGAAACCTTCCATTGACCTGCTCAGGCTGCCCGCACGGCTGGCCGGGGCGGTCAGGCAGTCCGGACGCATCCTCGACGACGCCTCGGCCGACGTCCTGGTGGGCGTCGGCGGCTACGTCTGCACACCCCTGTACCTCGCCGCCCGGCGCCGGGGAATCCCCATCGTGATCCATGAGGCCAATACCAGGCCCGGCCTGGCCAACCGGGTGGGATCGTTCCTGACCCGTCACGTGGCCACCGCCTTCGACACCACGCGCCTGCGTCACGCCCGCCATGTCGGCATGCCCATGCGGACCGAAATCTCCAGCCTGGACCGGAACGCTGCCCGCGCCGCCGCGCGCGAAGAACTCGGCCTGGATCCCACCACTCCCACGCTGATTGTGACCGGCGGTTCCTCCGGCGCCCAGAGCATCAACCGCGCAGTCGCAACCGCCGTCCAGGACCTTGGCGCGGCGGGAATCCAGACGCTCCACATCACCGGCCGCGGCAAGATGGTTTTGGGACCCGACGGCGGCCCGCTCGCCGCACCGGGCTACCGGCAGGTGGAGTACGTGGACGGCATGGAACGGGTGTACGCCGCCGCGGACGTGCTGCTGGCGCGGTCCGGCGCAGCCACGGTCTGCGAAGTGGCCGCCGTGGGAGTGCCGGCAGTGTTTGTCCCGCTGCCCATCGGCAACGGCGAGCAGGCGCTCAACGCGGCGGGGCTCGTGAACGCCGGTGGCGCACTCCTGGTCCAGGACAAGGACTTCACCGCGCAGTGGGTGGCGGGCCAGCTCATCCCCCTGGTCACCGACCCCGGCCGCCTGGCCACCATGGCCGCCAGCTCGCGCCGCCTTGGCATCAGAAACGCCGATCAGCGCATGGCTGATCTTGTCCTGGAAGCGGTATCCGCATGATCCCCGCAAGCATCCGCAGCCAGGAGTCCCTGGGCCGCGTCCATTTCATCGGCATCGGCGGCGTGGGAATGTCCGCCGTGGCCCGCATCATGGTGGCCCGCGGCGTCGCCGTCAGCGGATCGGATGCCAAGGACCTTCCGGTGATGGCGGAGCTGGCCGCCGCCGGCGCGAGGATCGCCGTCGGATACGCCGCCGCCAACCTGGGCAATGCCCAGACCGTGGTGGCCGGCTCGGCGATCCGTGCGGACAACCCCGAACTGGTGGCCGCGCGTGCGGCCGGCCTGCCCGTGCTGCACCGCTCGGAGGCCCTCGCGGCCACCATGGGGGACGACCTCGTGGTGACCGTGGCAGGCACCCACGGCAAGTCCACCACCACCTCCATGATCACCGTCCTGCTCCAGGGCGCCGGGATGGATCCGTCGTTTGCCATCGGCGCCAACGTCCCTGCGCTCGGCGTCAATGCCGCCCACGGCACGTCAGGGGTCTTTGTGGCCGAAGCGGACGAGTCCGACGGCTCCTTCCTGAACTACCGGCCAAAGATAGCCGTGGTCACCAACGTCGAACCCGATCACCTGGACCACTACGGCACCGCCGAGGCCGTCTACGAGTCCTTCGACCGCTTCACGGCGCTGCTTCCGGCCGACGGCGTCCTGATTGCCTGCGCTGACGATGCCGGCGCCGCAGCCCTGGCAGAGCGCACGCTCGCCCGCGGCAACACCCGGGTGGTGCTGTACGGCACCTCGGACGGGTCGGACCTGGTGCTGCACGACGGCGGCCCCGGGGACGTGGCGGTCTCCTCACCCGCCGGACGGTTCGCCCTGGACCTGCAGGTCCCGGGCAGGCACAACGCGCTGAACGCTGCCGCCGCCGTCGCCGTCGCGCTGGAGCTGGGCGTCGACGCCGAAGCTGCCGCGCGTGCCCTGGCGCACTTCTCGGGCGCTTCCCGGCGCTTTGAACTGAAAGGGGAGTCGCGCGGCGTGCGCGTCTATGACGACTATGCCCACCACCCCACCGAGGTCCGAGCCGCACTGACGGCTGCACGGTCCGTCGCCGGCGGGCACCGCGTCCATGTTTTGTTCCAGCCGCACCTGTTCTCCCGCACCAGGGAGTTTGCCAGGGAGTTCGCAGACGCGCTGAACCTGGCAGACACCGCCCTGGTCCTGGACATATACCCCGCGCGCGAAGATCCCATCCCAGGAGTCAGCAGCCAGCTCATCGCCGAGCACCTGTCACCCAACGGACGCCTGGTGGAGCCGGGCGGGGCGGTTGCAGCCCTTATGGACGCCGCCGGGCCCGGCGACATCATCCTGACCGTCGGGGCAGGGGATGTCACGGCCTTCGGACCGCAGATCGTGCAGGCCCTCGGTGGGTAGTCCGCGCCGGCCCACCTACGCTTCACCGGGCAGGCGGCAGCCTTCCGCGCCGGCGGAACCGGAGGTCATCTCGGCCTCCAAACGCGCTCCCGAAGCGGACACCCCGTCTTTGTCCGGTCGCAAAAATGCGAAGGACGCCGGCCGCAAGCGGCCAGCGGACAAGGCATCAGCGGGCAAGGCGCCGGCAGACAAGGCACCAGCGGGCAAGGCGCCGGCGGGCACCGATAATGTGCTGGCCTTCCCGGAGCCGCCCGGAAAACGCCTCAAGCGGAACATCACGGTGACCCTGGGCACTGTCCTGGCGTTGGTCTGCGCGCTGCTGGCCGCCGCAATCTTTTCGCCGGTACTCGCCGTAGGCACAGTATCGGTGTCCGGGACCCGGCTCGTCACGACAGAACAGGTCCAGGCCGCACTGGAACCCCTGAAGGGCAAACCCCTGCCCCAGATCAGCGATGAGGAGGTCAGCCGCCTCCTGGCGCCCCTCGTCCAGATCAAGTCCGCCTCAACCCAAGCGCGGCCGCCGTCCGGGTTAGTGGTCCAGGTGCTGGAGCGGGTGCCGGTGGCCCTGGTCAAGCAGGGGGAGCAGTACCAGTTGGTGGATGTGGAAGGTGTGGTGTTGGCCAGCCCCGCGGACCCGGCCGCGGTTTCCCTGCCCGTGATCGACGGCGGCGCCGGAGCAATCGGCAAGGACCTCTTCCAGGCCACCGCAGCGGTCCTCGGTGCACTCCCGCTGGACGTGCTGTCGAGGCTGTCCAACGCGTCCGCGAAGTCCGTGGACGCCGTGGAGCTCAAATTGGTGGACGGCCAGACCATCATTTGGGGGAATGCGGGGGAGAAGGAGCTCAAGGCCAAGGTGCTTGAAGCCTTGCTCAAGGTTCCCGCGGACCCGAAGAACCCCGTCCATGTGTACGATGTGAGCGCCCCCCGGCATCCGGTGACGCGCTGAACGCTTTATTTACCCGGTATTCCCGCGACACGCGGCTCCGGTTATTGAATGTCTGAACCATAGGAAATAGCGTTCCAGACATGAGTTACTTGACATAACTATAACCTTCAACTCGAAGGTTAAGGTTCGAAGCTTCAAGCCCGACTCCACAGTTTTCGCAATAGGACACGAACAAGGGACACGTAACGTGGCAGCTCCGCAGAATTACTTGGCCGTCATCAAGGTCGTCGGCATCGGCGGCGGTGGCGTGAACGCAGTCAACCGCATGATCGAGGTCGGTCTTCGCGGCGTCGAGTTCATCGCGGTCAACACCGATGCGCAGGCATTGTTGATGAGCGATGCAGACGTCAAGCTCGACATCGGGCGTGAGCTGACTCGCGGCCTGGGAGCCGGTGCGAACCCTGAGGTCGGCAGGCAGGCGGCCGAGGACCACGCCGAGGAAATCGAAGAGGTCATCCGCGGCGCGGACATGGTCTTTGTCACCGCCGGCGAAGGCGGCGGCACCGGTACCGGCGGCGCGCCCGTCGTGGCCCGAATCGCCCGGTCCCTCGGAGCCCTGACAATCGGTGTGGTGACCCGCCCGTTCACGTTCGAGGGCCGCCGTCGTGCTGGTTCTGCGGAGGCGGGCATCGACGCCCTCCGCGACGAAGTGGACACCCTGATCGTGATCCCGAACGACAGGCTTTTGTCCATCAGCGACCGCAACGTCTCCGTCCTGGACGCTTTCCGTTCCGCCGACCAGGTCCTGCTGTCCGGTGTCCAGGGCATCACGGACCTCATCACCACCCCCGGCCTCATCAACCTCGACTTCGCGGACGTCAAGTCCGTGATGCAGGGCGCGGGCTCGGCGCTGATGGGTATCGGCTCCGCCCGCGGTGAAGACCGTGCGGTGAAGGCTGCTGAGCTCGCCATTGCGTCACCGCTGCTGGAAGCCTCCATTGACGGCGCCCATGGTGTCCTGCTCTCCATCCAGGGCGGTTCAGATCTCGGCCTCTTCGAAATCAATGAAGCTGCCCGCCTGGTCCAGGAAGTGGCCCACCCCGAAGCCAACATCATCTTCGGTGCCGTGATTGACGATGCCCTCGGTGACGAGGCCCGTGTCACAGTCATCGCCGCCGGTTTCGACGACGTCAAGGCCACCTCGCCCTCCATGGACCAGTCGCAGCCGCAGGTTGCCCCGCAGCGGCCCGCCGCGGCACCCGCGCCGGCCCAGGCACCCACTTCCGGTGGCAGCCACCAGCACAGCCTCCAGCCCGTTCACGCAGGCGTCGGTGCGTCTGGCCTCAGCAACTGGGGCCAGCAGCGCCCGTCGGCGGTCCCCGCCGACTCAGGTTTCGACGTCGACCTGCCCTCAGTTGTGGAGCCGGACCTCTCGGGGAACCGTGCCGATGACCTGGATGTCCCCGACTTCCTGAAGTAGGGCCAGGGTTGTTCTATTGGCGGGCCGAAGTGTTTGCTGGCGTGAGTGTGGCGTTTACAGACACCCAGGCCGGCAATCTCGCCCTGCACGTCGGGGACAACGCCGTTGACGTTCTCCAGCGCCGCGAGGCGTTGGAGGACGCGGCCGGCATGGCCCGTGGTTCCCTCCGGTTCATGGAGCAGGTCCACGGCACTGCCGTTGAAATGATGGAGCCGGCCACTCCTGCGCCGACCGCCGATGCCATGGTGTCGCGAGGACTGCCGCTGGCGGTCATGGTGGCCGACTGCATCCCGGCGGTGCTCGTAGGGCAGGGACCGGACGGTCGGGTCCTCGCCGCCGTGCACGCAGGCCGCCCGGGGATAGAAAACGGAATTCTCCCGGCGGCGGTGGAGCGGATGCGCTCAGCCGGGGCCACCGGCATCCGCGCCTGGCTCGGGCCGTCAATCTGCGGACGTTGCTATGAAGTGCCCGCCGACCTGCGCGCCCAGGTGGCAGCGCAGGTCCCGGCGACGTGGGCTGCCACGTCCTGGGGCACGCCCGCACTGGATCTCCCGGCAGGGGCGAAGAGCCAACTTGAAGCTGCCGGCGTCGTCATCGAATATGCGGGTCCGTGCACGCTTGAAAACGAAGTGCTTTTCTCTTACCGCAGGTCCAACACCACCGGGCGCTTCGCGGGACTGGTGTGGTCGCATGAATGAGGGCACTGTGGAGGACAACGCCGAACGGACGGCTGATCTGGCGGAGCGCCTCGCCGCCGTGCAGCGTCGTATTGATGCGGCCGTCCACGATGCAGGCCGGGCGGGGGAAGTGCCCACGCTGATTGTGGTCACCAAGTTCCATCCGGCAGCCGACATCAGGCGCCTGGCTGCCCTCGGCGTCCGCGACGTCGGAGAGAACCGGGATCAGGAGGCCTCCTCGAAGGCGGCCGAACTGGCAGGCCTCGGACTCAACTGGCACTTCGTCGGGCAGCTGCAGAGCAAAAAAGCGAAATCCGTGGTGAAGTATGCCCATGCGCTCCATTCCGTGGACCGGCTGGCCCTGGTTGATGGCCTCGAGCGTGCCATCGCCGCGGAACAGGAGCGGACGGGCCGGGGAGCCCTGGACTGCTTCATCCAGGTCAGCCTCGACGACGACGCCGGCGCGCATCGCGGCGGCGTGGCCGCGGCGGAGGTACCACTCCTGGCCGAGCGGCTGGCGGCTGCGGCAGGACTGGAACTGGCGGGCGTTATGGCTGTCGCCCCGTTGGGCACCAGTCCTGAGGCGGCGTTTGAAAAGCTGGCAGCCATCTCGGCGGCCTTGGTAGCCGAGCATCCCGGCGCAACCGCCATCTCGGCGGGCATGAGCCAGGACCTGGAAGCGGCCATCCGTTTCGGTGCGACACACCTGCGAATCGGTTCCGATATTCTCGGATCGCGTCCTGACGTGGGGTAGCGTCGAACCCATAGGAAGTGAATGGCGGGGGATTCAAGGCTGTCAAGTCATTGGGCGGCCCGCCTACGGACACGATTAGGAGTCGACCATGGCCGGCGCTCTGCGCAAGACAATGATCTATCTTGGGCTCGCCGATGGCGATGAACACTACGAGTCCGAGCACACCACCACACGTAAGGACGAGGACGATTCGATGGAAGTTGACCGCGAGGAACGCCGTGCACCGGCACCCGTCCGCGACGTCAGCCGCGAGTCATCACACGCCCCCGAAGAGGAATACCGCGCACCAGTGACCCCCATCAAGCGTGCGGCCTCAAGCCGCGAAGAACCGTCCGGGCTTCGGCAGATCACCACGATCCACCCGCGGTCCTACAACGACGCCAAGCTCATCGGTGAGAGTTTCCGGGACGGCATCCCCGTCATCATGAACGTCACCGACATGGGTGAAGCGGACGCCAAGCGTCTCGTTGACTTCTCGGCCGGCCTGGTTTTTGGTCTCAGGGGCAGCATCGAACGCGTCACCAACAAGGTTTTCCTGCTGTCACCGTCGTACATTGAGGTCATTGGCGATGACAAGAAGGTCAGCGAGACCCAGGCCAGCTTCTTCAATCAAAGTTAGCCCTGAGCTTATTCCGGATGCCAGACAGGTACACCTGTCTGGCATCTGTGCTGAAATAGACAAGAAACATTGGCAGGGCACCGCGGTATCCGGAATGGACATGGAGATATGAGTTAAGTCATGGGAATTGTTTTCGGACTTGTCTATATCGCCCTTTTGCTGTTTTTCGTGGCGCTGATCATCCGGCTGGTCTTTGACTGGGTTCAGATGTTTGCCAGGGAATGGCGTCCGCGTGGTGTTGCCCTCGTGGTGGCCCACACGGTGTACTCGATCACCGATCCGCCCCTCAAGGGGCTCCGGAGGCTGATCCCGCCGTTGAGGCTCGGCGGGGTGACTTTGGACCTCGGGTTTCTGGTCCTGTTCATCGCCGTCAGCATCGCGATGGCGGTCACCAGGGGTTTCGCGTAATCTTCGACAAGACCTAGCGGCGCAGGCGAAGTTCCTGGAATTGGAACTCGCTCTGAACCGCGAAGAAATCTCCGGTTTGACACCCAGTGTTGAATTAGAGGAACCAGACAATATTTAGGTACCGTAGTTTTGACGGCCGGAAGGCCTACTGACTAACTAGACCAATGAGGTGACCAGATGGCTTTGACGCCAGAAGACGTTGTCAACAAGCGCTTTCAGCCGACCAAGTTCCGCGAAGGCTACGACCAGGATGAAGTTGATGACTTCCTGGACGAGATCGTTGTGGAACTCAGGCGCCTGAACCAGGAGAACGACGAGCTCCGCAAGAAGCTTGCAGAATCAGGTTCCGGTGTGCCGGCCAGCTCCGCTGCGTCCGCCCCGGTGGTCGAGAAGGTTCCCGCACCCGTCAAGGCTGACAAGGTTGAGACCCCGGCTAAGGCCGAGGTCGAGGCGAAAGCTCCCGACGCCGCCAAGAAGAAGGAAGCCGAGCCGGCAGCATCTGTTGCAGCCGTCCCGGCTGCTGCGCCCACCGCAGCCAACGGAAGCACGGTTTCAGCCGAGTCCGCTGCCGGCCTGCTCGCCATGGCACAGCAGATGCACGACCGTCACGTCGCCGACGGTCAGTCCCAGAAGGACAAGATCATCGCAGAGGCCCAGATCGAGGCCAGCAGCCTGGTCAACGATGCCCAGGAGAAGTCCCGGAAGATCCTCGGTGCCCTCGAGCAGCAGCGCTCCGTCCTGGAACGCAAGGTAGAGCAACTCCGCGGCTTCGAACGCGACTACCGCTCACGCCTGAAGGCCTACATTGAAGGCCAGCTGCGCGACCTTGACGCCCGCGGTTCCGTGGCGGCACCTGAGGTTGAAGCGAACTAGTTCGTCAAGCACGTATTCTGAGAACCGGTGGCTGAGGATTCCTCGGCCGCCGGTTTTTGGGATTTAACATCGGTTTTACAAAATGAAAGCACCATGACTGACCACCTCGCCGCTGACGCCGCAAACCCTTCTCCTTCATCGGCCCGCCCCCGGCGGGCACTCCTGCTCTCGCTCTTCGCCGGTTTTGCGGTCTTCGCGTACGTCCTGGACCAGCTGACAAAACTCTGGGTGACATCCTCGATGGTGGAGGGTGAACGCATCCCGGTGCTTCCGCCGCTCCTGCACTGGTACTTCATCCGCAATTCCGGCGCCGCATTTTCGATCGGGGAAAATGTCACGTGGGTGTTCTCCATCATCATGGCCGGCGTCTCCATCGCCATCCTGTTCCAGGTGCGCAAGCTGGGCTCGGCCTGGTGGTCGCTGGCACTGGGTCTGCTCCTGGGCGGGGCCCTGGGCAACCTGACTGACAGGCTCTTCCGGGAGCCCTCGTTCGGCATGGGGCACGTGGTGGACTTCATCCAGCTGCCCAATTTTGCGATCTTCAACATCGCCGACTCCGCGGTGGTCTCAGCGGTGGCCATCATTTGTATCCTCACGCTTAAGGGGATCGCCCTTGACGGTTCACGCCACGTCGCGGCGCCACGGAAAGAGGCGGCACAGCCGAAGGACACGGACGGTGTCTGAGCGTGTGGTGGTCGCCGACGAATTCGGCGGAACGCGGGCGGACGCAGGGCTCGCCAAGCTGATGGGGATTTCCCGGTCAATGGCCGCGACCCTCATTGCTGAAGGCAACGTGGTCAGCCGCGGCAAGAAACTCGGAAAGTCCGCGCGGTTGGTTGCCGGCGATGTCCTGGAAGTGACGGTGCCTGAACGACGGGACCCGCTCGAAGTGGTGGAGGAAGTTGTGGAAGGCCTGAAAATCCTGCTGGACGACGACGAATTTGTCGTTGTGGACAAGCCGGTGGGCGTTGCCGCGCATCCGTCGCCCGGCTGGGTAGGGCCCACCGTGGTCGGCGGTCTCGCCGGAGCCGGCTTCCGGATCTCGACGTCGGGTTCCCCCGAGCGGGTGGGGATCGTGCACCGGCTCGACGTCGGCACGTCCGGGGTGATGGTGGTGGCCAAAACGGAGCGCGCCTATACGGCCCTGAAGCGGGCCTTCAAGGAGCGCACCGTGGAGAAGGTGTACCACGCGGTGGTGCAGGGGCTCCCGGATCCGCTGGAGGGCACTATCGACGCACCAATCGGTCGCCACCCCGGACACGACTGGCGCTTTGCCGTGATCGAAGACGGCCGGCCGTCGATCACGCACTATGAGGTGCTGGAGGCTTTTGGCAAGGCCACGCTGGTGGAGGTGCACCTTGAGACCGGGCGTACACACCAGATCCGTGTCCACTTCTCAGCGCTGCGGCACCCATGCGCCGGAGATCTTACCTACGGGGCGGATCCTCGGCTCGCCGCCACCCTGGGCCTGACCCGGCAATGGCTCCATGCCCGGCAGCTCGGCTTCGACCACCCGGTAACGGGGGAGCGCGTGACCGTTACCAGCGAATACCCGCAGGACCTGGCCTTTGCCCTCGAAGTCCTGGAGTCCGGCGAGGCCTAGCGGCTGGGTCGCTGGGCCGTTGGCGGTCCGCCAGCGCTTAGAATGGTGCGGTGACTTCCAGCAATGCCTCGTTCGTCCATCTCCACAACCACACCGAATACTCCATGTTGGATGGCGCAGCCCGCCTGGGTGAGCTCTTCAACGAGACTGAACGCCTCGGGATGCCGGCCCTGGCCACCACCGACCACGGGTACCTGTTCGGGGCTTTCGATTTCTGGAAGCGCGCCACGGACCAGGGAATCAAGCCGATTATCGGCGTCGAAGCCTACGTCACCCCCGGCACCGCACGGACGGACAAAAGCCGTGTCCGCTGGGGCGAGGAACACCAGCGCAAGGACGACATCTCCGGCGGTGGCTCCTACACCCACATGACGCTGCTGAGCTATAACAACGTGGGCATGCGCAACCTCTTCCGGGCCTCGTCCATTGGCTCGCTGGACGCAGTCTTCGGCAAGTGGCCACGTTTGGACCGTGAGCTCCTGAACACATACTCCGAAGGCCTGATCGCCACTACTGGCTGCCCTTCGGGGGAGGTCCAGACCCGGCTGCGGCTGGGCCAGTACCGCGAGGCCATGGAAGCCGCCTCGGAATTTCGTGACATTTTCGGTGCGGAGAACTATTTCTGCGAACTGATGGACCACGGCCTGGACATTGAACGCCGGGTAACGGGGGACCTGCTGCGGCTGGCCAAGGACCTGAACCTGCCGCTGGTGGCGACCAACGACCTGCATTACACGCACGAACACGACGCCAAGGCGCATGAGGCCCTGCTTGCCATCCAGTCGGGTTCCACGCTGCTGGAGCCATCGTATGACAACGGCGGCTCCCGCTTCGCGTTCTCCGGCAGCGGCTACTACCTCAAATCCCCGCAGGAGATGCGGGAGCTGTTCAGGGACCACCCGGATGCTTGCGACAACACCCTGCTGATCGCCGAGCGCTGCGATGTCTCGTTCAACACCGGTGCTAACTACATGCCGCGGTTCCCGTGCCCGCCTGGCGAGGACGAGACATCCTGGCTGGTCAAGGAAGTTGCCACCGGCCTGGAATACCGGTACCCGGGCGGTGTTCCGGACAAGGTCCGCACCCAGGCTGACTACGAGCTGGAAGTCATCACCTCCATGGGGTTCCCGGGTTACTTCCTGGTGGTGGCCGACTTCATCAACTGGGCGAAGAAGAACGGCATCCGCGTCGGTCCGGGCCGTGGCTCCGGAGCCGGCTCCATGGTGGCGTACGCCATGCGCATCACGGACCTTGATCCGCTCCTGCACGGCCTGATCTTTGAACGGTTCCTCAACCCGGACCGTGTGTCGATGCCTGACTTCGACGTTGACTTCGATGCCCGTCGCCGGTCTGAAGTCATTGACTATGTGACCCGGAAATACGGCGACGAGCGCGTGGCCATGATTGTCACGTACGGCACCATCAAAACCAAGCAGGCGCTGAAGGACTCCTCGCGTGTGCTGGGCTACCCGTTCAGCATGGGGGAGCAGCTGACCAAGGCACTCCCGCCGGCCGTGATGGCCAAGGACATTCCGCTCGCGGACATCCAGAACAAGGACTCAAAGCGTTACAGCGAGGCCGGTGACTTCCGCCAGCTGATCGCGACTGATCCGGAGGCCGCGAAGGTCTTCGAGACGGCTCTCGGCATTGAGGGGCTGAAGCGCCAGTGGGGCGTGCACGCCGCAGGCGTCATTATGTCCTCGGACCCCATCATCGACGTCATCCCGGTCATGCGTCGTATCCAGGACGGCCAGGTGATCACGCAGTTCGACTACCCCACCTGTGAGGGCCTGGGCCTGATCAAGATGGACTTCCTCGGCCTGCGGAACCTGACGATCATTTCCGACGCCCTGGAGAACATCAAGCTCAACCGCGGCCTGGACCTGGACCTGGACAGTCTGGCCCTTGACGACGTCGCGTCCTATGAACTGCTGGCCCGGGGCGACACCCTGGGCGTGTTCCAGCTTGATGGCGGACCCATGCGCTCCCTGCTGAAGCTGATGAAGCCTGACAACTTCGAAGACATCTCCGCCGTGCTGGCGCTCTATCGTCCCGGTCCGATGGGCGCCAACGCGCACACCGACTACGCGTTGCGCAAAAACGGGATCCAGGAAGTCATTCCGATCCATCCCGAACTCAAGGAACCCCTTGCTGAAATCCTCGGCGGAACCTACGGCCTGATCGTCTATCAGGAGCAGGTGATGGCCGTGGCCCAGAAGCTCGCCGGCTATTCCCTCGGGCAGGCAGACATCCTGCGGCGCGCCATGGGTAAAAAGAAGAAATCCGAGCTGGACAAGCAGTTCGCAGGTTTCTCCCAGGGCATGCAGGACAACGGCTATTCCATGGCCGCCGTCAAGACCCTGTGGGACATCCTGCTGCCGTTCTCCGACTACGCCTTCAACAAGGCCCACTCGGCTGCGTATGGCGTGATCTCCTATTGGACCGCCTACCTGAAGGCGCACTTTGCGCCGGAGTACATGGCTGCCCTGCTGACGTCGGTCGGTGACGACAAGGACAAATCGGCAATCTACCTCAACGAATGCCGGCGCATGGGAATCACCGTGCTGCCACCGGATGTGAACGAATCTGCGCTCAACTTCACCCCTGTGGGCACCGACATCCGCTTCGGCATGGGCGCCATCCGCAACGTAGGGGTCAACGCCGTCGAAGCGATGGTGGCCGCGCGCGAAAAGGAAGGCGCGTACACGTCCTTCAAGGACTATCTCATGAAGGTTCCCGCGGTGGTCTGCAACAAGCGGACCATTGAATCCCTGATCAAGGCCGGAGCCTTTGATTCCCTCAACCACCACCGGCGCGCGCTGGCGATGATCCATGAAGAGGCCATCGACTCCGTCATCACCCTCAAGCGAAACGAAGCGATCGGCCAGTTCGACCTCTTCGCCGGTTTCGACGAGGCCGAATCCGAAGCGTCGCTAAGCATCGAGATTCCCGACCTGCCGGAGTGGGAGAAGAAGGACAAGCTCTCGTTTGAGCGGGACATGCTCGGCCTGTATGTTTCAGACCACCCGCTGCAGGGCCTGGAAGGACTCCTCAGCCAGCACGCGGACCAGTCCATCACCTCGATCATCGGCGAAGACGGGCCGCATGACGGCGCCATCATCACCATCTCCGGCATGATCACCTCGCTCAGCCGCAGGATCGCCAAGGCGAGTGGCAACGCCTATGCCCGTGCCGAAATCGAAGACCTCGGCGGTTCGATGGAGGTGATGTTCTTCGGCCAGGTGTACGGCCCCATCGCATCGGTCCTTGCCGAGGACCTGATCGTGGTGGTCAAGGGCCGCCTGCAGCGGCGGGACGACGGTGCCATCGCTTTGAACTGCATGGAACTGTCCGTTCCGGACCTCAGTGAAGGAACCAACGGCCCCGTGCTCATTTCGATGCCCACCCACAAGGCCACCGAGGCTGTTGTCACCGAACTGGGCGATGTCCTGCGGAACCACCGGGGAAACTCGGAAGTCCGGCTGCACCTGCAGGGGGACACCCGGACGGAAGTCATGGGGCTGCCTGTCCATCTCAGGGTCAACCCCAGTCCTTCACTGTTCGGCGACCTGAAGGTGCTGCTGGGCCCAACCTGCCTGGATAACTAGGTCCCGAAAGTTAGATCTCGTAGTCCAGCGGGACCGGCTGGCCATAGCCGCCGGCGTGGTAGAGGAGCGGCGAACCGTCGTCGCCCACTTCGCCGTCCACAACTTCAACCACCACCACGGCATTGTTCTCGAAGGAGAGCCGCATCTGGATCTTGCCGATCAGCCAGCCCGCGACGTCTTTGAGGATCGGGACCTCGTGCGGGCCAACTTCCCAGTGGTCCCCGCCGAACCTGTCCTTGGTACGCGCGAAACGGTCCGCCAGGGCCTGGTTCTCCAGGCCCAGCATGTGGACGCCGAGGTGGGTGGCATTGGCCACGGCCGGCCAGGAACTTGAACTGCGGGCCATGTTGAAAGTGAACCGCGGCGGCTGTGCGGAAAGTGACGCCACGGACGTGGCGGTAAAGCCGTAGGGCTCGCCCTGGTAGTTCACGGTGATGATGGCGACCCCGGCAGCATGCCGCCGGAACATTTCCTTGAACGTGCCCTCGAACGGCGTTTTGTCTGTCATCTTGAGATTTGCTCCCCGAAAAGCAGCTGAAGTGGACTCTTCCTTAAGGGTATTCGTCCCCGCCGGACAGGGAGCAATCGCTTGACCCGGCACGTCATCTGTCCAGACTGCCCACGTCATCGGGCCGGCCACACCCTATATTTGTTAAGGTTTGTTGCATGAGAGAACACATCAGCCGCCGGTCCGCCCGGCTGCCGTGGAAATGGTTTGCCGC
Source organism: Arthrobacter sp. Soil762 (assembly GCF_001428335.1). Lineage (GTDB taxonomy): Bacteria > Actinomycetota > Actinomycetes > Actinomycetales > Micrococcaceae > Arthrobacter. Next base: position 15,141 of record NZ_LMSG01000003.1, on the reverse strand, counting down.
TGCTGCCGCCGGTGGCGTTCCCGTCGGCCTCCTGTGGTGGCTGCTCGCCCCAGGGGGGATGAACCTGATCACGCGCAACCCCGCCCTGGCCGACGGGACCAATCCGGAGGTATGGCTGCTCAGGGACCTCACCCTTGCTGGGCTTTGTGTGTTCGCAGGGTGCCTGGTGGCCGTCTTCCTGACCGATAAAGGCGGCCGTGATGCGCAGGCGGCCTTGCTCCTGGGCCTGGCCGGCGGACTGGGCGGCGCCCTGATCGCGTGGCTGACAGGCGTGCTTGCGGGCCAGCTGTGGGGCGGCGCCGCAGATACGTCTGTCAATGCCAGCGTCGCGTTCTCGCTCCGGTCCCTGCCCGTGCTGATCCTGTGGCCGGCCGCGACTGCCACGTCCGTGTTTGTCCTGAGCCTGATAAACCTGCTCAGGAGCGGGCCCGGGAGTGCGGGCACGCCGGTAGCCGAAGGCAACGCGCCCGGCGCGTAAAATGGACCGGTGACCACATCTCCTGAACTTCCTGCCACCCCGCCTGCCGCCGCTGTCAGCTTCCGGACGGTCGACCTTCGGGGCAGGGGTCTGACACTTGCCGGTTTGCGCGCCGCTGTTCCCCGCGCCCGGCAGCACACCATGGCGGATGCGGAACAAAAAGTGCTGGATATCATCAAAGCCGTCCGCGAGGACGGCTTCGCAGCGCTCAGCGACCTGGCACTCCGTTTCGACGGAGTCCAGCAGGTCCACCCCCGCGTCCCGGCGGCCTCGCTGGCCCGGGCGCTGGCGGAACTGGATCCGGCGGTACGCAGCGCATTGGAAGAATCCATCAGCCGGGCCCGGCGCTTTGCGGACGGGCAGCGGCCGCGGGATCTCGACGTCGAACTCGGCGACGGTGCGCTGGTGAGCCAGAACTGGGTGCCGGTATCGCGGGTCGGCTTGTACGTCCCCGGCGGTCTCGCCGTCTATCCGTCGTCGGTCATCATGAATGTTGTCCCGGCGCTGGCTGCGGGAGTGCAGTCCATCGCCCTGGCATCGCCGCCGCAGAAGGACTTCGGCGGCCTCCCGCACCCCACCATCCTCGCGGCAGCGGCCCTGCTCGGCATCGACGAGGTCTACGCCATCGGCGGGGCCCAGGCCATCGCTGCGTTCGCCTACGGCGTGGAGGCAAATGACGCCGGGCCGGCGCTGGAGCCCGTCGATGTAGTCACGGGTCCGGGAAACATTTTTGTGGCGACGGCGAAGCGCCTGGTCAAGGGTGTGGTGGGAATCGATTCCGAAGCGGGGACCACCGAAATCGCCATCCTGGCTGATTCAACGGCGCAAGCTGACCTCGTGGCAGCAGACCTGATCAGCCAAGCGGAGCACGACCCCCAGGCGGCTTCAGTGCTCATCACGGACTCGGAGGACCTTGCCGCGGCAGTCCGCATCGAACTGGACCGGCAGGCGGCGGGCACCAAGCACTCCGCGCGTGTTTGTGAGGCGCTCTCCGGACCGCAGTCGGGAGTGGTCCTGGTGGAGGATCTGGAACAGGGCATCGCCGCCTGCGATGCCTACGCCGCTGAACACCTTGAAATCATGACCGCTGACGCGGCGGCGGTAGCTGCCCGGATCCGGAACGCGGGGGCGATCTTTGTGGGGGACTACAGTCCTGTCAGCCTGGGCGACTACTGCGCCGGCTCCAACCACGTCCTGCCCACCAGCGGGACCGCGGCGTTTTCCTCCGGACTGAATGTCACCACTTTCCTGCGTGCCATCCAGGTCATCAACTACAGCCGGGCTGCGCTGCAGGAAGTCAGCGGCCACATTGTGAGCCTGTCCGGTGCCGAGGACCTGCCGGCGCATGGTGAAGCGGTAACGGCGCGCTTCCGCGAGGCCTGCTGACGCAGCAGGCTGCGGGCACCACTACATGTGGTAATTACAGGATTGTTATTCCGCTACATGTAGTCGTAAACTGAGAGACGGAGAGGTCCGCCGGGGCCGGAAACGTCGGCGCCGGAAGACATCGAGGGAGGGGACACCATGTACTGTCCATTTTGCCGCAATCCGGACTCCCGCGTTGTGGACAGCCGCATGGCAGATGACGGCTCGGCCATCCGCCGCCGCCGGCAGTGCCCGGAATGCGGACGCAGGTTCACCACCGTGGAAACCACCAGCCTTTCAGTGATCAAACGCTCCGGAGTGGGCGAACCCTTCAGTCGCAGCAAGGTCATCAACGGCGTGCGCAAGGCATGCCAGGGACGGCCGGTCAGCGAAGACGACCTGGCGCTCCTTGCCCAGGAGGTGGAGGAGCAAATCCGTGCCTCGGGCGCGGCCGAGATCGACGCCCATGAAGTCGGCCTGATCATCCTTGGTCCGCTGCAGAAGCTTGACCAGGTGGCCTACCTGCGTTTTGCCAGTGTGTACCAGGCCTTCGAATCACTTGAGGACTTCGAGACCGCCATTGCCCTGCTCCGCCACGAGTCCGGGGAAGAAGGCACGCAACCCGCGGCGGCGCCCGCGAAGAGCTCCGAAAAGAGCCCCCTGTAAGCTCCGGTTGTGGCCGCGGAGGGGAAGCCGCCGCCACCACCGGCACCGGCTGCCCCCCCGGCGCCGGGCAGCTACCGGCTATTTTGTGAGCTTGTGCTTAATGGCAATTTCGACGGCGGCACCGACAATCCCGGCCTCATTCTTGAGTTCGGCAGGCACGATCCGGGTGCGCAGTTTGAGGTGCGGCAGGTATTCGTCTGCGCGCTTGGAGATGCCACCGCCCACGATGAACAGCTCGGGCGAGAACAGGAATTCCACGTGCGAGAAGTAGCGCTGCAGCAGCACGCTGTATTCCTCCCAGCTCAGTCCGTCCCTTTCGCGGGCCACGGCTGAGGCTTTGCTCTCGGCGTCAAAGCCGTCGATCTCCAGGTGCCCCAGTTCTGCGTTGGGGACGAGGCGGCCATCGAAGATGAATGCTGAGCCGATTCCGGTGCCCAGGGTGATCACCAGGACAGTGCCATCCACCCCCTGACCCGCACCAAATCGGGCCTCCGCCAGCCCGGCGGCGTCGGCGTCGTTAATGACCTCCACCGGGCGGCCAAGGCGTGCGGTCAGCAATGCATCAATGTCGGTGTGGAGCCAGGTCTTGTCCACATTGGCCGCCGAATGGACCACGCCATGCTGGATGATGCCGGGGAAGGTGACGCCCACGGGCGAATCCGCGGCCGGAGCCTCCGGGCGGCCTGAAAGCTCGGCAACCACCTGCGCCACGACGTTGGCTACGGCCTCAGGGGTGGCGGGCTGGGGCGTAGGCACGCGGAACCGCTCACCCAGCAGCTTGCCTTTTTTCAGGTCGACAATGCCGCCCTTGATTCCCGTACCGCCGATGTCAATGCCGATCAGCGGGGCGTTCTTGTGCGACTTCTCGTCCTTCTTGGCCAATGTTGTTCCGTTCGTGGCAGGGCGGCAGGTCGGCCGGGCGGCTGACCGGAAAAAATTTCAGGGGAGCGTGAGGATTTCGGCGCCGGATTCTGTCACCAGCAGTGTGTGCTCAAACTGGGCGGTCCGCTTGTGGTCGCGGGTGACAACTGTCCAGTCGTCCTCCCACATGTCCCACTCGATGGTGCCGAGGGTCAGCATGGGTTCGATGGTGAACACCATGCCGGCCTCGATGACTGTGTTGTAGGCCGGCGCTGCATCGTAGTGGGGGATGATGAGGCCCGTATGGAACGCTTCGCCCACGCCGTGGCCGGTGAAGTCCCGCACCACGCCGTAGCCGAAACGCTTGGCGTAGGACTGGATGGCCCGGCCGATCACGTTGATCTCCCGGCCGGGTGCCACGGCTTTGATGGCCCGGTTGAGGGATTCCCGGGTGCGCTCCACCAGCAGGCGGGACTCGTCGTCGACGTCGCCCACCAGGAAGGTGTGGTTCGTGTCGCCGTGGACTCCGTTGATAAAAGCGGTGATGTCGATGTTGAGGATGTCGCCGTCCTGAACTACGGTGCTGTCCGGGATGCCGTGGCAGATCACTTCATTCAGCGACGAGCACAGGGACTTCGGGAACCCGCGGTAGCCAAGCGTGGACGGGTAGGCCTTGTGGTCCAGCAGGAATTCGTGACCCACCTTGTCCAACTGGTCGGTGGTAACGCCGGGCCTGATGTGGTTGCCCACCTCAACGATGGCCTGTGCGGCGATCCGGCTGGCGATCCGGATTTTCTCAACGGTCTCGGCCGATTTGATCTCGGAGCCGGTGAACTTGGCCGGGCCGGGCTTGCCTACGTATTCCGGGCGCGGGATGGACGCGGGAACGGGGAGCTGCGGGCTGACGGTTCCGCGGGTAAGGGTGCCGGTGGGTGCAGTCGAGGCTAGGGAAGGCATAGATTGATCATATAAGGCACCGCATTAGGCCAAGTAACTGGAAGCCCCAAGCCGTCCGCATCCACGGTTAAGTTACGTGGATCACGGCAGGGCCCCCGCCAGCTGGAACGAGGAGGACCGATGACTGAGTACTGGTACAACGTGAACACCCACGAGGTGGAAGAGGACGCACTCTCAGACTGGAGCCAGCTGATCGGCCCCTACAAAACGCGGGAAGAGGCCGAACACGCCCTCGAAAAAGTCCGGGCCCGCAACGAGGCGTGGGAAAAGGGCGACGAGGACTGAGTCGCTGCCTGGCCCGGCCCCGTGGCCTGCCAACGCCTAGAAGGAGTGTTCCGGGCCGGGGAACTGGCCTGAACGGACCTCGTCGCCGTACGCCTTCGCCGCGTCACTGAGGGTAGTGCGCAGGTCGGCATATTGTTTGACGAACTTCGCCATCTTGCCGCCGCGGAACCCGGCCATGTCCTGCCACACCAGCACCTGCCCCGTGGTGGCGTTGCCGGCGCCGATCCCCACCGTCGGCACGCTGACCGCAGCGTCAACGGCGGCCGCAGTGTCCGCCGGAACCATTTCCATCAGGACGGCGAACGCCCCCGCCTCCACCAGCGCCACGGCGTCGTCAATCAATCGCTGGGCGTCATCCCCGCGGCCCTGGACCCGGTATCCGCCCAGCGCGTGTTCACTCTGGGGGGTGAAGCCGATATGGGCCATCACCGGGACGCCGGCCTGGACCATGGCCCGGACGGTTTCCGCGTAGTATTTTCCGCCCTCGATCTTGACGGCATGGGCCAGCCCCTCCTTGAGGAACCGGACACCTGTTTCCACACCCTGCTGCGCCGAGACTTCATAACTGCCGAACGGCAGGTCTGCCACCACCAGGGCCCGCTTGGCGGATCGCGCCACGGCGCGGCAGAGGGGCAGGAGTTCATCCACCGTGACCGGGAGGCTGGTCTCGTTGCCGAATACGTTGTTGGACGCCGAGTCGCCTACCAGGAGGACCTCGATGCCAGCCTGGTCGAAGATCTCCGCGCTGTACTGCTCGTAGGCGGTCAGCATGGCGAAGCGTTTGCCGTCCCGCTTGGCCTGCTGCAGGTGGTGGATACGCACCCTGGGTGCGGGCTTCGCGTTCACTTCCGACGACGGCGGCTGCACCGGTGCAGGTCCGTTTCCGTACGGTGCGTGTACTTCAGCGGACGCGCTTGACTCAGAGCTATTGGTTGAGGCCATGGCAAGAGCGTAATGCGGCAGCAGCAGTCCTAGCCACCGCAGACGGGCCGGCGGACCGTGATTCGCGTCATATTAACGTGCCCGCCAACGGCATTTTTGCCACCTGTGGGCTCGGCCGTCAATGGTTGCTGTGTAAACGCTGTGTTACGTGCGGCGCCGTCGCCCGCATTGGAGCCGATTGCTTAGTAAAGTGATGGTGAACTGCTGCCGGCTGCCGCTTCCGCGGACCCGGGGCATGAACGATTGACCGGAGAAGAGGCCATCATGGACCGCCAGCAAGAGTTTGTCCTGCGCACAATCGAGGAGCGCGACGTACGGTTCGTACGTTTGTGGTTCACCGACGTTGTAGGTTCACTCAAATCGGTGGCACTTGCCCCGGCCGAGGTTGAAGGTGCGTTTGAGGAAGGGCTCGGTTTCGACGGTTCAGCCATCGAAGGCCTGGCACGCGTGTTCGAATCGGACATGCTGGCACAGCCGGATCCGTCCACGTTCCAGATCCTGCCGTGGCGTGGCGAGACCGAACAGACCTCGCGGATGTTCTGCGACATCCTGACTCCGGACGGCGAACCGTCGGCCGCGGATCCCCGCAATGTCCTCAAGCGCACGCTGGCCAAGGCCGCGGACATGGGCTTTACGTGCTACACGCACCCGGAGATCGAGTTCTACCTCCTCAAGTCCCAGCAGCCCGGGCCCGACGGTGCTCCGGTACCCGTTGACGAGGGCGGCTACTTCGACCACGTTCCCGGCGGCGTGGCGCAGGATTTCCGCCGCACGGCCGTGACCATGCTGGAATCCGTTGGCATTTCGGTTGAGTTCAGCCACCATGAAGCCGGTCCCGGCCAGAACGAGATCGACCTGCGCTACGCGGACGCCCTGCAGACCGCGGACAACATCATGACGTTCCGCACGGTGATCAAGGAAGTGGCCCTCCAGCAGGGAACCTACGCCACGTTTATGCCCAAGCCTTTCACCGACCACCCAGGCTCCGGGATGCACACGCACTTCTCGCTGTTCGAGGGCGACACCAACGCTTTTTACGAGGCGGGCGCCGAATTCCAGCTTTCCAAGACGGCCCGCCAGTTCATCGCAGGCATCCTGAAGCACGCTCCCGAGTTCACGGCTGTGACCAACCAGTTCGTAAACTCCTACAAGAGGCTCTGGGGTGGCGGCGAAGCGCCCAGCTACCTCAGCTGGGGCCACAACAACCGTTCGGCCCTGGTCCGGGTCCCGCTGTACAAGCCCGGCAAGGGCCAGTCGGCCCGCATCGAATACCGCGGCATTGATTCGGCAGCGAACCCCTACCTTGCCTATGCCGTCCTGCTGGGGGCCGGGCTGAAGGGGATCGAAGAAGGCTACGACCTGCCCGCCGCAGCAGAGGACGACGTCTGGTCACTGAGCTCCGCCGAGCGCCGTGCCATGGGCCACGACCCCCTGCCCGCCAGCCTTCACGATGCCATCCGGTCCATGGAGGACTCCGAACTGATGCCGCAGATCCTCGGCGAGCAGGTCTTCGAGCACTTCCTGCGCAACAAGCGTGCCGAATGGCAGGACTACCGGCTCCAGGTGACGCCCTACGAACTGCAGCGCAACCTCGGCATTCTCTAGGCGGCGGTGAGCCTCGCACGCCGCCTCATCTCAGCCGGCTTCAGTGACCTGGAGAAGGGTGAGCGCTTCCTTGCTGCCCCGGAACTGGACGGCCTGGACCCGGACAGGATTTTCGCCGGCCTGCACATGGCCGCCAACCCCGACACCGCACTGCAGTCACTGGTGCGGCTGATCGAAAAGCACCCCGGTCTCCGGGAGCTGGCCGCGGCCGATCCGGAGGTCAGCGAGCCGCTCTACCGGGTGCTCGGGGCCTCCGAAGCGCTGGGGGAATTCCTCATCCGGCACCCTGAACACCTGGACGCCTTCGACCTAACGGCCAGCCCCGAGCCACTTCAGGCAGACCCGGAACACCTCCGCTCTGTCCTCCTGAAATCCGTCCGCGCGGAACCCGGGTCAGCACGGCCCGTGGCGGGAATGACCGGAGCCGACGCTTATGCCGCGCTGCGGTCGGCCTACCGCCGCGGGGTGGTGGACCTGGCGGTCAAGGACATGTGCGCTGCTGACCCGCTGGACTTTATGCCCGCCGTCGGAGCTGAACTCGCTGACCTGGCAGGGGCCGCGATCGAGGCTGCGCTGGCAGTTTCCCGTGCCGAGGCTGCTGAGCAGTTCAGCGCCGGGGAAGTGGCCGCCGTTGGCCTGGCCGTCATCGGGATGGGCAAATGCGGAGCGCGGGAACTGAACTATATTTCCGACGTCGACGTCATCTACGTGATCGACGCCGGCGACCTGGACGACGCCCGTGCCAGCACCATCGGCACAGCCTTGGCCACCGGTATTTCCCGGGCGATCTCCTCCGTGGCTCGTGAACCCGGCCTCTGGGAAGTGGACGCCAACCTGCGGCCGGAGGGCAAGTCCGGCCCACTGGTCCGAACTTTGGCCTCACACGAAAGCTACTACGCCCGCTGGGCGGAGAGTTGGGAATTCCAGGCGCTCCTGAAGGCGCGGACCATCGCCGGTGACAAGGACCTGGGGGAACGCTACGAAAAAGCCGTGGCCCCATTGATCTGGAGCTCCGCCGGCCGCGAAGGATTCGTGGAGTCCATGCAGGCGATGCGCCGAAGGGTTACCGAGCATATCCCGGCGGCGGAGGAACAGCGGCAGATCAAACTCGGCCGCGGCGGCCTCCGGGACGTCGAGTTCACCGTGCAGCTGCTCCAGTTGGTGCACGGAAAATCCGACGAAACCATTCGGCGCAGGGATACCACCGCAGCAATAGCGGCACTCTCGGCCGGAGGCTACATCGGCAGGTCCGACGCCGCCGCTTTCGATCACGCGTACCGGTACCTTCGCCTCCTGGAACATCGCATCCAGCTGTTCCAGCTCCGGCGGACACACCTGATGCCCGTCAGCGAAGCGGCACAGCGCGCCCTCGCAAAGGCAGTGCTTAGCCCCTTCTCCAATGACAGGCCGCCGCCGGCTTCGATGCTGGCCACCTGGCAGAAGACCAAACGCTCTGTCCGCGAACTGCACGAACGTATTTTCTACCGTCCGCTGCTTAACACCGCTGCCAAACTCAGCAGCGAGGACGCCAGGCTGACGCCGGAGGCCGCCCAGGGCCGCCTCGCCGCGCTGGGCTATCGTGACCCGCGGGGCGCCATGCGGCATATCGAGGCACTCACCGCCGGTGTCAGCCGGCGGGCAGCCCTGCAACGCCAGCTGCTGCCTATCCTGCTGGACTGGCTCGCCGAAGGTGTTGATCCCGACGCCGGGCTGCTCGCGTTCCGGCGCGTCAGTGAGGCCCTTGGCACCACCCACTGGTATCTGGGCATGCTCCGGGATTCCACAGCGGCGGCTGAACGGCTATGCAACGTGCTCTCGAACTCACGCCTGATTGCGGATCTTTTGGAGGTTTCGCCGGAGTCGGTGGCGTGGCTGGGCACCAACAAAGACCTCGTGCCGCTGGGCTTCGAAGCCCAGTGGCAGGAGATCACGTCCAAAATGTCGCGCCACTCGGACCCGGAAAACGCCATCAGGCTGATCAGGCTCATTAGGCGCCGGGAGATCCTCCGGATCGCGATCGCCGATTCTGCCGGGCTTCTCAACCAGGACCAGGTGGGCGCGGCGCTGGCTGACACCGACCGGGCCGCGGTGCTGGGCGCGCTGCGCGTGGCCGAAGGCATCGTCTCTGCTGCGGGACCGCTCAAGACCGCCATATTGGTGGTGGCCATGGGCCGCCAGGGCGGCCGCGAGATCGGCTACGGCTCCGACGCCGACGTCATGTACGTGCACCGCGCGTTGCCGGGCTATACGGACGAGGAAGCGCAGGATCAGGCGGCCCGGATTGTCGCCAAGGTCTCCAGCCTGCTCACGCAGCCGCTCAAGCCGGCCATCATGGCCGAGCGGGTGCTGCAGATGGACGCGGATCTTCGGCCCGAAGGCAAGAACGGGGCCATGGTCCGCTCGCTCGATTCGTTCGCCGAATATTACCGCCGGTGGTCATTGATCTGGGAAGCGCAGGCGCTGCTGCGGGCCCGGCCCATGGCGGGCGACGATGCCCTGGCCAAGGACTTTCTGGCCCTCATCGACCCCATCAGGTACCCGGAGTCGATTTCGGAGCAGGACGTCCGGGAGGTTCGCAGGGTCAAAGCGCGGGTGGAAGCGGAGCGGTTGCCGCGCGGGGCGGATCCGGCACGCCACGTGAAGCTTGGCCGCGGAGGACTGAGCGACGTCGAGTGGCTGGTGCAGCTCCTTCAGCTCCAGCACGCGGCCAAGCACCCGGAACTGCAGACCACGTCCACGGTGGAGGCCCTGGAAGCGGCGGCTTCACTGGACCTGCTCACCGGGCCTGACGCGAAGCTGCTGGCCGACGCGTGGCGGCTCGCCAGCCGGATCCGGTCCGCCAACGTCATCTGGAGCGGCAGGGCCTCGGACACGCTGCCGTCCGCCCGCGGGGACCTTGAGGCGGTGGCCCGCTGGTGCGGCTACGAACCTGGCAACGCGGCCGCCATGGAAGAGGACTACCTCCGCCTGAGCCGGCGGGCCCGGGCGGTGTTCGAGAAAGCCTTCTACGGTCATTAGCGGCTGCCTGGGGTTCTCCCGGAAGGCAGCAGACAGCTGCCGCGGTGCGGTGCTAGGTTGGGGGCCATGGCTACGCAAATCTACCTGAACCTGCCCGTGAAGGATCTGAAGCGGTCCGTCGATTTCTTCACCGCCCTTGGCTTCTCCTTTAACCCGGACTACACCGATGAAAACGCGACCTGCATGATCATCAACGACAACGCGTTTGTGATGCTCCTCGTGGAGGGATTCTTCAAGACGTTCACCTCCCGGGCCGTGGCCGATGCCACCAGTTCCACCGAGGCCATCACGGCGTTTTCGGTGGACAGCAAGGAAGCCGTGGACGCAACGGTACGCAAGGCGCTGGCCGCCGGCGGCACCCCGTCCCAGGAGGTCCAGGACTACGGCTTTATGTACAACCACAGTTTCCAGGACCCGGACGGCCACCTGTGGGAAGTCATGTGGATGGACCCTGCCGGCCCATCGGCCGAGGGCGGGGCTCCCGCCGGATCCGACGGACAGCCGACCTGAAAACCCGGGTTGATTCCGTCTGGCTCATTGCCCTGGATGACCTCAGTGCGGATGCGCTTGCCATCCAGCTGGGAGAGGTAGCAAACATTGAGCTGGGCCCAGGGCAAAGCGGCTTCGTTGGTGACCCGCTCCGCATGGTCCTGGCGGGACTGGAGGAGGATTCGCGGTTCCCTTATGTCGTGGAGGCCGCGGGCTACGCTGTGGGAGTGCTGACCCTCCAGGCCGGTGCCGCGCGCCTGGCCGGCTGGCCGGACGAGGATTCGGCCTGGCTGTTGCGCGGTTTCCTGATCGACAGGCGCCACCAGGGGCAAGGCCTCGGGCCGCTGGCGGCAACGTCCGCGGTGGAGGCGGCTGCGAAACTGACCGCCAGGCGCGGAACCCACGAGGCCGGCGTCGTGCTTTCCGTCAACGAAGCCAATCCGGCCGGGTTGTCCGCGTACAGGACCGCCGGCTTTGTGGACCAGGGGCAGTACCTGGGCGGCAGTTCCGGACCGCAACGGATCATGTACCGGAGCTTCACAGGATAATTCGTCCAGACACGGCGGCCGGGCATTGCCTCCGGCTCCACATTGATCGATCATGTGGATTGGCGGTGTTCTTCAAACCTTGTTGGGGGGAAGGCTTGAAAAGTCTTCGTCTCGGGGAGCACATGTCAGGGGGCTGGCTTCTGGTCTCAGCACGTCTGGAGTCAGCCCCCACCTTAGGGACAAAAAAGTCCGCCCGGCCTCCAGCATTGACGCTGGCAGCCCGGGCGGACTTTTTGGCGGACTGAACGGGTTCAGCCGCGGATCTGGCTAGACGCCGTAGTAGAGCTCGAACTCGTACGGGTTCGGGCGCAGGGACAGCGGGCGGATCTCGTACTCGTACTTGTACTCGATCCAGGTGTCGATCAGGTCCTGGGTGAACACGCCACCGGCCTGCAGGAACTCGTTGTCCTCGCGCAGGGCCTCCAGTGCCTCTTCCAGCGAGCCCGGAGCCTTCGGGATGTCCTTGGCTTCCTCGGCGGGCAGCTCGTAGAGGTCCTTGTCGATCGGAGCCGGCGGTTCGATGCGGTTGCGGATGCCGTCAATGCCGGCCATCAGCTGGGCAGCGAAGGCCAGGTACGGGTTGGACGAGGGGTCCGGAGCGCGGAACTCGATGCGCTTGGCCTTGGGGTTGGAACCCGTGATGGGGATACGGATACCGGCGGAGCGGTTGCCCTGCGAGTACACCATGTTGACCGGAGCTTCGAAGCCCTTGACCAGGCGGCGGTAGGAGTTCACCGTCGGGTTGGTGAAGGCGAGGACGGACGAGGAGTGCTTCAGCAGGCCGCCGATGTACCAGCGGGCCATGTCGGACAGGCCGGCGTAGCCCTTTTCGTCGTAGAACAGCGGCTCGCCGTTGGTCCACAGCGACTGGTGGCAGTGCATGCCCGAACCGTTGTCGCCAAAGACCGGCTTCGGCATGAAGGTCACGGACTTGCCCCAGGCGTCGGCCGTGTTCTTGACGACGTACTTGAACTTCTGCAGGTCATCTGCGGCATGGGTCAGGGTAGTGAACTTGTAGTTGATTTCAGCCTGGCCGGCGGAGCCTACCTCGTGGTGGCTGCGCTCGACCTCGAGGCCGGCCTCATCCAGGGCGATGCACATGGCGTCGCGGAGGTCAGCCTGCTTGTCGGTGGGGGAAACCGGGAAGTAGCCGCCCTTGATGGGGGTCTTGTAGCCGAGGTTTCCGCCGTCTTCTTCGCGGCCGGTGTTCCAGTGTGCTTCTTCGGAGTCGATCTTGTAGAAGCTGCCCTCGGGGGAGGACTGGTACTGGACGTTGTCGAAGACGAAGAATTCGGCTTCCGGAGCGAAGAACGCGGTGTCGGCGATGCCCGTGGAGGCGAGGTAGGCCTCAGCCTTTTCGGCCACGCCGCGGGGGTCGCGGTGGTAAGGGTCTCCGGTGCGGGGGTTCACGATGGAGAAGTTCAGCGCAAGGGTCTTCTCCATGCGGAAGGTGTCCAGGAATGCGGTGGTGACGTCCGGGATCAGCTGCATGTCGGATTCGGCGATGCCCTGGAATCCGCGGATGGAGGAGCCATCGAAGAGCTGGCCGTTGACGAAGAAGTCCGCGTCGACGCTCTTTGCCGGCACGTTAAAGTGCTGCTGCACACCCGGGAGATCGGTGAAGCGGATATCGACGAATTTAATATCTTCGTCCTTGATGAACTTGAGGACTTCGTCCGCAGTCTTGAACATCTATGCTCCTTACGCATATGTAATATCTGGCTGGCAAGCCAACTGATCCAGCGCAATCCGAAGGGCAGGGAAACCAAGTTTCCCTGCTTGGGAGGTATTGCTTGAAACTGCTATCAGCCTATGGACACGTCATTTCCCGTCAGTGTCCACATTGTTTCGGGCAGGTTACGGAATGCCCTGTTCAGGTTACAGAATTGTCCTGACCAGGTAACGCTATCCGGTGTCCGTAGTGTGGTCCAACGGTTTCCACTCTGTGGTCGGCGGTGAGTCGGTAAGCTTGGACGGTGGTAGATCGCAATGACATTGGCTCCTGGCTCAGCGGACCGGACACGTCCGGCATCTCAAAGTACCCGGGGGAGCGCCTGGGATTGCCCGAATCCGGTTCCGGCTCCATTGCCAGGGCGGGCAGGCGCATCCTCGCCATCGTCCTTGACTGGGGGATTGCCCTGCTGATCAGCAATTTTGCCTTCGGCGGTGACTCCTGGGCCACGTTGGCGATTTTCGCCGCGGAACAGATGCTGCTTGTGGGCACCCTCGGTTACAGCGTCGGCCACCGCGTGGCCGGGATCCAGGTGCTGCGACTGGGAGGCGGGCCCGCGGGTCCGCTGGCTGCCGTGGTGAGGTCAGTGCTGCTGTGCCTGGTGATTCCCGCCGTAATTTTCGATCCGGACCAGCGGGGACTGCACGACAAGGCGATGAATACCATCCTCGTGCGGCGCTAGCAGTAATCAGGAACCCGGCCGTGCCGGTTCGCCGGCACCTGACGCCCCCGAACACCTGACAGCTCCGAACACCTGACAGCTCCGAATACAGGGCAGTGCGCCGTCAGACTCCCGCTGTTTCCTTTGTCCCGGCAGGAACGGCCGTGCGCGGCGTCAGGTAGCCGCGCTTTCCGGCCCAGCGTTCGAACGCGATGGTGGCGAACGGGAACACCGCCGACAGTCCCGCGAACAGGGCCACCACGAAGGGCCACCGCTGGAGCCGCCACAGGGCGAGGGCGGCGATGCCGTAGCCCACAAACAGCGCGCCATGGATAGGGCCGGCGATCTCGACACCCAGTTCGGTGGTCTTGGCGATCCACTTGAAGTACATGCCAGCCAGCAGGGCAGCCCAGCTGAAGGCTTCGGCAACCGCCAGGACGCGGAAGGCCCGGATAACAGGGGTTCTAACGGGAATGGTCATGTTGCTGCTTCCAATCAATGTGCCCGCCTGTTCGGCGGCGTTCCTGCAGACAAAACCGCCCTGGTTCCGGCAAGCCGGAACCAGGGCGGTTCAAGGGTCTTAGCGTCCGCGGTTGGGGCGCGCTTTGTAGGGGTCGATTCCCTTGGGAATCGGGAGGCGGTTGCCCAGCGAGGAAATGCGCTTGGATACCGCATTCACCTCAAGCTTGGTCAGTTCATTCTTCAGCTTGCCCATTTTCTTGGCTACCTGGCTGATGGGAACCTGGCCCTCGCCGCGACCGCTTTCGATCATGTGGACCGTGACGTTCGGGAGGATGCGCGCAAGGCGCTTACGCTCGGCGTCGAGCATTGGCTTGACGCGGATGGTGGGGCCTTCGCTGACGAGGACGACGCCGGGACGGCCGACGGCGCGGAACACGGCGTCCTGCGTGCGCGGGTTTACGGCGACCGGCTGGTCCTCGGTGATCCAGCCGCGCTTAAGCGTGCCAAGTGCCGCGCCTGAGGCTCCGGGCTGGTTCTCGATCTGGGCGAACGCGGCACGTTCGGCACGACGCGAAAGGATCAGCGTAGCGCCAAGGAGGCCCAAGGGAATACCGACGAGTAGGCCGGTGATCCAGTTCTCCAGCCAAAAACCCACCAGGAAGCTGACAGCCACAACACCCAGGAACACCAGCAGCATCAGCCACGGGACCATGGGATCATGGCGGCGGGTCATGTTAAAGACTTCGCCGATCTGCTTGAGCCGGCTGGGCTTCTTGACCTTTGCTTCTTTTGGCTTGCGCGAGAAGAGGCCACGCTTCGGGGCGTCAGAGGCCGCCGGAGTGCTGTTACTGGAATCAGGGGAGTTCGCCATAGTTCCTCAATTCTACGTGATTTATGCCTGAGGGCCGGACGCCGGAGAATGTCCGGTGCCGGCCCTCAGTGATACCAAACTACGGCTTAGGAATGTGCGGCGAGCAGTGAGCTGGCTTCCTGGCGGGTGCTGCCGGAGGACTCGATGTGGGCGAGCTGGGCGGGGATTTCCCAGCCCTTCTTGCGCATCGCGGTGGCCCAG
>NZ_LMSG01000002.1 GCF_001428335.1 Arthrobacter sp. Soil762 | reverse complement strand
TTGGCACACTATTGAGTTCTCAAACAACAGACACACCCGGCACCACCACAACCAACATAACGGCCGTGGATCGCTCCGGAGCAACTTTTCAAASTTACCCGGTTTCCCGCCCCGATGCAAATCCATATTCCAGGACCCGCACCAGCAGAAAACACATCCCCACCAAACAAAGGCGCTCAAAAGAACAACCAACAATTGGTCTTGAATTAGGGGGTTTGGCCGCCCGCGGTAACCAGCTCTTCGCTGTTCCCCTCGCGGCGACTTAGAAAACAATACACCCACCCAACCCCCACCGCAAATCCACCCCCACAACGGACCCTATGCCCCCCAGAATCCGCGTCGTAGCGGGGAATCTGAGGGGCTNTGGCCGCCCGCGGTAACCAGCTCTTCGCTGTTCCCCTCGCGGCGACTTAGAAAACAATACACCCACCCAACCCCCACCGCAAATCCACCCCCACAACGGGCCCTAACCCCGCCATTCAGGGCCCAAAGCCGGCATCGGCACCCAAATTCGGGCGCCGCCGTCGTACGTGAGTTCTGTGTGCTGCGGCACATTGGCCGACACCTCTCACGGATCTCGACAAGTTCTATCACCGGGGGCCTCAAGCACCGGAAGCCTTAAACGCAGAAGGGCCGGCAACCAAACGGTTGCCGGCCCTTCTCAAGCAGCTGGAATCAGCGGTGCTGGATTACCAGGAAGACTTGGTGATGCCCGGGAGCTCACCGCGGTGAGCCATGTCGCGGAAGCGAACACGGGAGATACCGAACTTCTGGAAGGTACCGCGGGGACGGCCGTCGATGATGTCGCGGTTCCGCAGACGGACGGGCGACGCGTTGCGGGGAAGCTTCTGCAGGCCGAGGCGTGCTGCTTCGCGAACTTCGTCGGTCGAGTTGGGGTCAACCAGAGCCTTCTTCAGTTCGAGGCGCTTTGCAGCGTAACGCTCAACGATGACTTTACGCTGTTCGTTCTTTGCGATCATTGACTTCTTAGCCATGTGTTTAGCGCTCCTCTCGGAATTCGACGTGCTGACGGATCTTGGGATCGTACTTCTTCAGAACCATGCGGTCCGGGTCGTTACGACGGTTCTTCCGCGTCACGTAGGTGTAACCCGTGCCCGCAGTCGACTTGAGCTTGATGATCGGACGTACGTCCTTGTCCTTAGCCATTAGAGCTTCACTCCCCGAGCAAGGATGGCGGCGACGACTACGTCGATGCCGCGCACGTCGATGGTCTTGATGCCCTTTGCAGAAAGCTGCAGAGTGACGTTACGGCGCAGGGACGGAACCCAGTAGCGCTTCTTCTGGATGTTCGGATCGAACCGACGCTTGTTGCGACGGTGCGAGTGCGAAATGCTGTGCCCAAAGCCCGGCTCGGCTCCGGTCACTTGGCAGTGTGCTGCCATGACTTCTCCTCAAGAATTGAATGTAATGATCCGCATATCTGCTGCAGGATCATGCGGCTAAGTGCGACCCAAAATGATCAGGGTGAACGGTTAGTCACGCAACTTGAGCCCCTAACTACCGGCTACCCTGGAGAAAATTACCGGGCCACCGGAGCAATTGCGCACGCTCCGCGCACTTAGCGCTCACCAAGTCTACGAGTTCACGCAATTAAAGACCAATCCGAGCTCGGACGGTGTAAAAGACGGTGTATAAGAGGGCGCTGCTTCAGAGGCGGGTGAGCTGGGCGTACTTGGGCGCCAGTCCGTCGCCCGAGGACTGGCCGGTGACACGGCGGATCACCCAGGGGCCGGCGAATTCGCGGACCCAGCGGGCGTTTGCGCGGAGGGCTTCGGCCCGGTTCAGCTCGGGCACCGGGGTCATGGGCGGGACTTCGATCGAGTGGTCGTGCTCCAGGACGGTAAGGACGCGCTTGGCCATGTTGGCGTGCCCGGCGGCGGACATGTGCATCCGGTCCTGGGCCCACATGCCCCAGTCGTAGTACTCGTTAAAGCGCCAGTAATCCACAAGCAACGCTCCATGGTCCCCGGCAATGCCGCGGACCAGTTCGTTGTAGATGGCGGTGCGGCCGCGCATAGTGCTGAAGACCTTCGAGCCGCGCGCGTCGAAGCCGCTGAACATCACCACTGTGGCGCCGGTGGCCGCCAGCTTGCGGATGCCGGCGTCGTACTCCGCCAGCAGATCGTCGATGTCGATCCTGGGCCGCAGAATGTCGTTGGCACCTGCGTAAATGGTCACCAGGGTGGGGTTAAGTTCGACGGCGGCGTCCACCTGTTCTGCCATGATCTGGCGGAGCTTCCTGCCGCGGATGGCCAGGTTGGCGTAGCCGAATCCGGGATCCGCCGCGCCCAGCTGCTCCGCCACGCGATCCGCCCAGCCGCGGACGCCGTTGGGGCGGCTCGGATCGTCATCCCCGACCCCTTCCGTGAAGGAATCGCCGAGCGCTACATACCGGGTCGAAAAGTCCATGGCGTCAGTCTTTCATCTGTTGCCGGGAGCAACCAAGGCGGGGCCTGTCCGGACGGTTCCCATCAGGGCGACGGCTTATGGCCGGCTTTCAGTCTCGCGGAGGATCCAGTGATCATCGTCCAGCCGGGCAACGATCTTTTCGCCGATGCGGGCGAGGTCATTGACGTCGCGTTCCGTCAGCGCGTCCAGGAACTTGGTGCGCACCGCCTCCACGTGCCCCGGTGCGAGCGCCTCCAAAGTGGCCATCCCGACGTCGGACAGGTGTGCGGTGGTGACCCGTGCATCGCGCGGGTGCGGACGCCGCTCCAGCCATCCGCGCTTCTCCAGTTTGGCAACCACATGCGAGAGCCGGGACAGCGACGAACTCGTGCGGGCGGCCAGCTGGCTCATCGGCAGGAAGCGGCCCTCAGCTTCGGACAGCATGGCCATGACGTTGTAATCGAACAGGGACACCTTGCCGGCGGTGTGGAGCTGGTTGTCCAGGGCAGCCGGCAACAGCGTGTTGATGCTCAGGAGTGCCAGCCAGGCACGGCGTTCGTCGGCGTTGAGCCAGCGCGGTTCGGTCATGCGTCCATTCTAGAAGCAGAGCGTGGTTGAGCGTTCAAGTGACGCACCAGTTCCCGTGGACCCATCCGGGTAGGCTGACTTTATGTTTGTTGTATCGCTGACCTACAAGGTGCCCGAAGACATCGTGGACTATCACCGCCCTGCGCATATGGCGTGGGTTCAGCAGGCGTTCGACGACGGCGTGTTCCTTGCGTCCGGACGCCTGGTTCCCGCGGTGGGCGGCGTGCTGTTGTCCAAGGCCGACCGAACCACACTGGATGCTGCGTTGGCCAAGGACCCTTTCTACAGCAACGGCGTGGCCGAGTTCGAAGTTATCGAATTCACCGCCACGACCGTGGCAGAAGGTTACGAAAACCTGCTGGACACCTAGGTCCCTGGCCCCTGCGCCAGCAGGCTCCGGGGAACTGCCCGGCATTCCCGGCAGTTCCCCGGAAGCACCTACTGCTCCAGAACCAGCAGCTGCGCCTTGTCCGGCTCCCAGGTCACGAACAGCTCCGCGGCTGGCGCGGGCCGACCCGTCGCATCTGAACTGAGTTCGCGCACCTGGAGCTCGTGACCGCCGGCCGTCAGGCGGTGGCGCACCGTGGCGCCCAGGTTGGTCGAGGAGACCAGCGACGCCTTGCCGCAGTTGTCCGTGCTTGCCTCGGAGCTGAACTTGAGGTTTTCCGGACGAATGGACACGGCGTATTTCTCGCCGGTGACGCCGCGGTCGCGAACCCTGCCCAGGCCCAGGCCGCCAAGGTCAACCAGCGCCTCGCCGTCCTTGCGTTCCAGAACGGTGCACGGGATGAGGTTCGTGTCGCCCAGGAAGCTGGCCACCCAGTCCGTGAGCGGGTGGTTGTAGACCTCTTCGGGCGGGCCCGACTGGACGATCCTGCCGTCCTTCATGACCACGATCCGGTCCGACATGGCCATTGCCTCGTCCTGGTCGTGCGTGACGAAAAGGACTGAGATGCCCAGGCTCTTCTGCAGCGTCTTGATCTCCTCCTGCATGTGTTCGCGGAGCCGCTTGTCGAGGGCGGCCATGGGCTCGTCGAGGAGAAGTGCGGCGGGGTTGAACACCAGGGAGCGGGCCAGGGCCACGCGCTGCTGCTGCCCGCCGGAGAGCTGACGTGGCTTCCGGTCGCCCATCTTGCCCAGGCCAACGCGTTCCAGTGCGCTATCGGCGCGTTGTCGCCGTTCGGCCTTGGGCACCTTGCGCATCCGGAGCGCGAACTCCACGTTTTCGCGGGCGCTCATGTGCGGGAAGAGGGCGTAGTTCTGGAACACGACGCCCAGGTTCCGGTCCCGGGGAGGGAGCGAATCCACGGGCTTTCCGTCGATCAGGACGCTCCCGGACGTGTGCTCCTCGAAGCCGGCAACCATCATCATGGTGGTGGTCTTGCCGGATCCGCTCGGTCCCAGCAGGGTGACGAATTCGCCGGGTTCCACCACCAGGTCCAGCTCGTCGACGGCAACCACATCGCCGTACGTCTTGCGGACCTGCCGGAGTTCAATGGAACCCTGCGCGGACGCCGTCGTCCGGGTGCTTGCTGCTGCGGAAATCACTGAAGTAGTCATGGGCCTTCCTTAGTTTGGTGCGGACACGGCCAGCGGCAGCATCCTGGCGGTGGAACGCCGTTTGAGAACGAACATGACCTGGAACAGGAGCCCCAGCGTGGCCACGGTGACCAACAGAGCCGAGGACACCGCGATCTTGGGGGTCAGGTTGAACTGGATGTCGGTGAACATCTTCACCGGCAGGGTGGTGGCGCTGGGCGACTGCATGAACAGGGACATGACGGTCTCGTCGATGGAGACCGAGAAGGCAAACAGCGCCCCGGAAACCAGCCCAGGCAAGATGACCGGCAGGTAGACGTGCCGGAACACGGACAGCCATCCGGCGCCCAGGCTCTGCGCCGAATTGACCAGCGCCGGGTTCAGTCCGGCAAGGCTGGCTCGCGTGGTCAGGTACACGTACGGGGTGGCAATGACGGCATGCGCCAGGCCGATGGGGAGGATGCTGCCCAGTACGCCGAGCGAGATGAAGAACTGGTAGAACGCCAGCGCCAGCACCACGGTGGGGACGATCATCGGCGCCAGGATCAGCCCGACGACAGCCTGCTGGCCCGGGAACTTGCGTCCGTGCAGGCCGATCGCCGCGGTCGCGCCGAGAATCACACCGATCACGACGGCGATCGCTGCCGATTGGAGGCTGGCCGTCAGGGCCGAGGTCCAAGCCTTATCAGCGAAGAAGCCGGCGACGGCGGCGAACGAGATTCCTTCGGGCGGGAACGTGATGTAGCGGCTGTCGTTAAGAGCAACAGGTACCACGATCGCCGTCGGGACCACCAGGAACAGGAACACCGGGATGGAAAGCAGCGTCAGCAGTCGCTGCCGGGGATTAGTTGTCTGCATGTTGGCCTCCCGCCTTGAGCACTCGCTGGTAGATGGCAACGAGGATGCTGACCAGCACTGTCAGGATCACGGCCAGGGCCGCGGCCCCGGAGAAGTCGGTGAGCTGGCGCGCGTAGTAGTCGATCTGGTTGGCGATCATCATGTCGCCGGGTCCGCCCATGACCACCGGGGTGATGAAGAAGCCGGTGCTGATGATGAACACGAGCAGGCCTGCCGCGGAGATGCCCGGCGTGCTGAGCGGCAGGGTGATCCGGCGGAAGATTGAGGCTTCCTTGGCCCCGAGCGAACGCGCTGCCAGGGCAAGCCGGTCATCGATGGAGGTCAGCGAGGAGAAAATCGGGAACACCGCATACGGGAGCAGGCAGTGAACCATGCCGATGATCACGGCCAGCCGGTTGTGCAGCAGCTCAATGGGAGCATCGGTGAGGCCCACCGTCTGGAGGAAGGAGTTCACGATGCCGTTGTCCTGAAGTAGCACGGCCCACGCGAAGTTCTTCACCAGGATGCCGGTCCAGAAGGGCAGCAACACCACAGCGAACAGGATCACGCGGGTCACCGTGCCTGAGCGCCACAGCACCAGGGCAATGACGTAGCCCAGGACCACGGTGACGATGGTGGATGCCAGGCTGATGCTCAGGGTGTTGATCAGGGAACGGACCACCAGCGGGTCTTCGAGGACGCGCTGGTAGGCGTTGCCGGTGAAGCTCGAGCCCACCAGTTTGCCCAGCGGGCTGAGGAACAGTACGACGTCGAAGGCCAGGATCGGGGCCAGCAGCAGCCACCAGGTGGTGCGCCGCCGTCGGGGTTTCTCCTGCTCCGGTGCCGGGGCGCGTCCCTCCGGACGCGCGCGTTGCAAGGTTGCGTTGCTCATGTCAGCTGGCCTGCCACAGCTTGAACTGCTGCTCGGTCTTCTTCAGGTTCTCCGACCACCACTTGTCGTCACGGACCAGGATCTTGTCGGCCAGGCGCGGACTGGTGGGCAGGGTGTCTGCGACCTCCTTGGGCAGCTTGGACAGCGCCGGGGTGTTGGCCAGGGTCAGGTTGGTGACCGTATCGAAGGCGGCGCCGGCCTCGGCGTCGTTGGACATGAAGTTCATCAGTTTGAAGGCGGCTTCCTTGTTCTTGGCCCCCTTCGGCACCACGAAATAGTCGCCGGCCAGCACTGCGTTTTCCGCGCTGAAGTTCAGCTTGGCGCCGTCGTTGCGGGCCGCGTTGATGCGGTTGTTGAAGCTCGTGGACAGCGAGACCTCGCCCGAGGTGAGCTGCTGGATGGGCTCCTGGTTGGCCGCGTGGTAAAGCAGGCGGTCCTTGCCGGGGTGGTGGCCCAGCACGCGCAGGGCCCGGTCGACGTCGAGCGGGTAGATCTGGTCGAACGGCACGCCGTCGGCCAGGAGTGCGGCCTCCAGCACGGAGCTATCCGAGAGCTGGTTGTAGACCGAGCGCTTGGTATCGTACTTGCCCTGGTCGAAGAACTGCGCCCAGTCCTTGGGGGCCTGCGCATCGGGGATGGCCTTCTGGTCCCAGGCCATCACGAACAGGAAGCTCAGGTACTTGATGCCGTACTCCGCCTTGGCGTACCCGGGCAGGCCCTTGTCGCTGATGATGTCGTAGTCGAACGGCTCCAGGAGGCCTTCTGCCACGGCCGTTTCGTATTCCGGGGCGGTGATTTCCACGAGGTCCCACTGCACGTCCCCGGACTGCACCTGGGCCTTGAGCGCGGCCAGGCTGGTGTTGGCCAGCAGCGTGGTTTGGATCCCCGACTGCTTGGAGAAGGGGTCCAGAATCGTCTGGGTCAGCTGGTCATTGTAGGAGCCGCCGTAGGAGGTGACCGTGACTGTCTTGTTGGCTGCCGCGCTATCGGCTGGCTTTGCCCCGCAGCCGGACAGTGCCAGGCCTGCGAATGGGGTCAACGCTGCTGCTTTCAGGAGTTTCCTGCGGTCAAAATGAAGGGAACTGTCAGTCATCGCGGTGGTGCCTCTCAAGGCTGGGGCCCTCCCGGCGCACGCCAAAGGACGCCGTGTGCCGAAGGGGCAGGTTGGGGATTCCGCGTTCACGCTGGCATCCCGACGGCGACGGTTCACGCCCCGAACGGCCCACGCAGTGCTGAGCGGACTAGAGCTGACGCGTTGAGTCGTCGTCAGTGCCGCAACAGTATCTGTGATGTTGCACACAAGTCAACAGCTGTTTACGAACCACTGGCTTTCGGGCTGTTCTTGAGCACCGAGTCCCGGTCCATCAGCTTCTTCAGCCCGCGCTTCCGCGGCACCTTGACAGGTTCCGGCCAGCGCGGCGCCAGTGCATCCCCAAGGGTGACGCCCCTGATTTTGCGGCCAAAAAGCGGCAGCACCCAGTCGTTAACCCAACGACGCTGCCGCTGTTCCCACTCCCGGAGGCTGAGCCGCGCCGGCGGGTCCCAGTCCTTGAGTCGGATTTTGTGGGGCACCCCGAGCTGGTCCAGCACCTGCCCGGCGAGGTACTTGTGGCCCGCCTTGGACATGTGGAGGCGGTCCGAGTCCCACATCCGCCGGTCATGGAAGGCGTCCAGGCACCAGTAATCCACCAGGACCGTCCCGTATTTCGCAGAGATCTCGCGGACGCGCTGGTTGTAGACCGTGTTCCGCTTCTTCAGCAGCTCCAGAACGGCCGAGACTTTGACGTCGAAGCCGGTGAACAGGACCACCGTGGCCCCGGTCCCGGCGAGTCGCGCCACGAGGTCCTCGTACTCGTCCATCAGGGCAGCCATGTCCGTGCCGATGTCCAGGATGTCGTTTCCGCCGGCGTACAGCGTGATCAGCGTGGGCCTCATGGCCAGCGCCGGTTCCAGCTGGTCGGTGATGACGTGACGCAGGCGCTTGCTCCTGATGGCCAGGTTGGCATATTCCCACCCCGGACCAGCCTTGGCCAGCTTCTCCGCCACCCGGTCAGCCCACCCCCGGACCCCGTTGGGCAGCCGCTCATCCCGGTCCCCGACACCTTCTGTAAACGAGTCCCCCAAAGCAACAAACACCCGCCGGCCCTCACGGTCCGAACGTAAAGGATTAGAACCCATCCACTGAAAGTAGCCGCCCAAAGAAACGCCAAGGTAAACGGACAGCAACAGGATGTGCAGAAGGGTTGAGACCTAGAGGCAGAGCGCGAGGGAGCGTTTTCAGTGCCGGGTGCAAGGCGTGTCCACCAAGCCGCCGCCTCTGATCATCAGCAGCTGCTCAGCCCCTGTCACATTTTTGCGACCGATGGTCACGATCAGGTAACGTTGGCGGCTGGCCCCAATGCAGGGCCCCGGGCGCCCGATCACTGGACCCCCGATGCGCCCCTTCGGCGCCTGCTAGCTCCGGCCCCACCAAGGGGCCCAAGGATGCTTTCCGCACTCGTCATCGTCTCAAGTGCATCAGTAGTTTCTTCCAGTCCTAGCCCGGAGGTATCTTGTTCAAGAAAATAGCCATCATAACCACCATGGGTGCTTTGTCCCTGACAGGATGCAGCCTAGCCCCTACGACCAATGGGGCCTCTGCCCCATCCTCGGCTGGCCGCGCGTCCACTCCAGCCCCCACTGCCGCAGCCACGGCGTCTTCAGCCGCAGCGTCTCCTGCGCCCACGGCTTCGAGCAGCAGCCAGACCCCCGCTTCGGCGGAGGCAGCCCCGGCTGCAGCCGTAGCGCCGCCGGCGCCCGCGCTTGCCGCTGCCCCGGCCCCGGCCCAGCCGGGGCCCGCAGCCGGCCAGGCTCTCGCCACGACGGGTGACGGTGCGCAGGCAGCTGCCGCCTTCGGTTGGGGCCCGGTCCTGACGGGCGACGAATTCTCCTACACCGGCGCACCGGACCGGACAAAATGGAGTGTCTATAACAGTGCTGGGCATGCCGGCAAAGGCCTGCGCAGTCCCCAGGCTTGGTCGGTTGCCAACGGCGTGGCCACCGTTAGTGGAGACGCAGCCGGCACCACGGGCGGCATGTCGGCAAAGTTCGCGGAACAAAGGTATGGTCGCTGGGAAACGCGCATGAAAACCAATTCACGGGACCCGAAATACCACCCGGTCCTGATCCTCAACAACAACGCTGCCCCGAACTGTGCCGAGATCGATTATGCCGAGGGCAGCACAGTCACCTCCGTGATGAGGTTCTTCCTGCACTACGCCTGTGGTGGAGCGGATTTCCAGACCACAACGGCGACGCCCGTCGATAGCACACAGTGGCACAACTACGCGGTGGAGTGGACCCCGGCCGGCATCAGCGGATACGTCGACGGAGTAAAGACCTTCACTGACCCGAACCCTGCGCACCAGCCCTCTGTCGCCATGAAGCAGACATTGCAGCTGGATTGGTTCCCGGACGGCTCCGCCACCAAGCCCTCGCAGATGCAGGTCGATTGGGTCCGCGTCTACAAGTGAGAGAGCGTTTGGAAAAAACCCACAGGAAGTGAGAGAGCGTTGGACGTGACAGGCCCAACGAGCCGCAGCCGCTGTCTTGCGTAGGAGCGCAGCGTCGGGAGGAAGGGCGGACCCGAGGGCCCCGAACTGAGCTTGCGAAGTTTGGGACGGGTCCAACCGCTAAGCGACGGCAAGGCGGCGGTTGCGGCGCACCCAACCGCCGCATACGACGGAAGGCCTTATACCTCGGCCTTGCCCTGGCGCCAGTACCCCATGAAGGCAACCTGCTTCCGGTCAATCCCCACGTCCCGCACCAGGTACCGCCGCATGTCCTTGATGACGGCAGCCTCACCGGCGATCCAGGCGTAGAAAGGCATGGCGCCGGCAGGCATGTCGGGGTTCTTGGTGGCCTCGATTTCGGCTGTTTCCATCCGCGCGGGCGTCTCCCAGAGGATGTCCACGTCCACATTGACGTCTTCGGGCTCCGGGCCCGCGCCGGCGTCGGACGCTTTGATGCCCACCCAGCCGGGAACGGGAACTGCAGTGCGCACTGCCTGTTGCAGCAGCTCGCCGTGCGGGCGTGAGCGGCCAATGGCGGCGCCGCGGGCAAGCCAGGTGATGTCGATGTCGGCGTCCGTCTTGAGGTGGAGGAAGTCGCCGGCTTCCGGTACTTCCAGGAGGGCGTGGCCGGTCATGTAGGACGGCAGGCTTTCGAGGATGGCTGAGATAGCGGGGATGGCGGTTTCGTCGCCGGCGAGCAGGACACGCTGGGCCATTCCGGGCCGCCACTCGATGCCACCGTAGACCTCGGCGGTGTAGCACTGGGCGGCTCGGCTGTTGGGGCCGATGATAGTGATGGCGTCGCCCGGCTGGGCGTTCTGGGCCCAGTTCGCGGCGGGACCGCCGTGGCCGTCGGCATCGAAGTGCATCACAAAGTCAACGTCAATTTCCGGATAAACGGCATCGAGCCGGGACTGGCGGACCGTGTACGTGCGCATCGAGCCGCGGACTGCGGGGTCCATGGCCAGCCATTCCTGGTACCAGCCGGCCTGCGCCATTTCGAAGACCGGCAGCGGCAGCTTTGTGCCGTCGGACGCCAGGGAAGGGATCATCAGCTTGATCCGCAGGTCGAGGGTGTCGCCGTTAACGCCGAAGTCCCGCAGCGAGTACCCGCCGAAGGTGATCCGGCGGAAGTTGGGGCTCAGCTCCTGCACAGAGGAAACGGTCACCTCGAAAGCCAGGGTCATGGGCTCGGTGGCGGCGATGTCGCGGGTCTTCATGAAACGAGCTCCAGTTCGGTTGCGGCGGCGTGATGGCGGCCGATGGGGATGATCAGGGGTGTGCCCGAGACGGGATCGGGAATTACCCGGGACTCAAGGCCGAAGACGTCGCGGACCATCTTTTCGGTGACAACGTCGATGGGGTCGCCCAGGGCCACGATCTCGCCGCCCTTCATGGCGATGACATGGTCCGCGTAGCGTGCCGCCAGGTTCAGGTCGTGCAGGACGATGGCCACGGTGGTACCGCGCTTGCGGTTCAGGTCCGTGACCAGGTCCAGGACTTCCACCTGGTGCGCCAGGTCCAGGTAGGTGGTGGGTTCGTCCAGCAGGAGCACGTCGGTTTCTTGGGCCAGCGCCATGGCGATCCAGACGCGCTGGCGCTGGCCGCCGGAGAGTTCATCGACGTTCCGCTCAGCGAGTTCCAGCGTTTCTGTCGCTTCGAGCGCGCGCTGCACGGCGGCGTCGTCCTCGGTGCTCCAGCTGCGGAAGAAGCCCTGGTGCGGATACCGCCCACGGCCCACGAGGTCGCGGACAGCGATGCCGTCCGGCGCGGTGGGGTGCTGCGGGAGGAGCCCAAGGGTGCGCGCCAGTTCACGGGCCGGCCGGGCGTGGATGTCCTTGCCGTCCAGGGTCACCGTGCCGGAGGCGGGTTTGAGGAGCCGGGACAGGCCGCGGAGGAGCGTGGACTTGCCGCAGGCGTTGGCACCCACAATCATGGTCACCCTGCCCTCGGGGATTTCCGCCGTGAGGCGGTCCACCACGCAGCGCTGGTCGTATTTGAGGGTGAGGTCCTGGGCGCTGAGAACGGCCATGTCAGGCATCCTTTCGGTTGGCCGTGACCAGAAGCCACAGCAGGAACGGGGCACCGAGCGCGCCGGTGATAACACCGACCGGCAGCACGGTGCCGTCCAGCAGCAGGGGGGCGAGGTTGGCCGCGACGTAATCGGCCGTGAGGACAATCAGCGCACCCACCAGGGCCGACGCCGGGAGGCTGGCTTTGCGGGTGAAGCGCCGGGCGATCGGGCCGGCCAGGAAGGCGACGAACGAGACCGGCCCGGCGGCCGCCGTCGCCACTGCGGCGAGTGCGACGGCGGTGACCACCACGGCGAGGCGGATGAACCCTACGCGGATGCCCAGCCCGGCCGCGGCGTCGTCGCCGAGTTCCAGGATGCGCAGCGGCCCGGCCAGGGCAATGACGGCGGGGACCAGGACCAGCAGCGCCAGTGAGAGCATGCCCGCCCGGTCCCAGTTGGCGGGGTTGAGGGAGCCGTTGAGCCAGACGAGTGCGTCGGCTGCCGTGCGGATGTCTGCGCGGGTCATCATGAAGTTGACCACCGCATGCAGGGCGGCGGCGATGCCCACACCGGCCAGGATCAGCCGGTTACCCGCGGCGTTCCCCCGGTTGCCGCCGCCGGAGCCCAATGACGGACCGCGGGAGATGGCGTAAATCAGCGCTGCGATGCCCAGCGCGCCGCCAAGTGCCGCCCCGGTCACGGCGGGACCGGTGGCGCCGAAGATCACGATGGCGGTGACCGCGGCCGCGCTGGCCCCGTAGCTGATGCCGATCACGTCGGGGCTGGCCAGCGGGTTGCGGAGCATGGTCTGGAACAGGCCGCCGGAGAGGCCGAACGCGGCGCCGATCATCACGCCGATGACGGCCCGGGGCAGCTTGTTCTCCATAACAATGAAGCTTGCGCCCGGGATTCTTTCGCCGCCGGTCAGGTGTCCGATGAGGATCTTGAAAAAGTCCGGGATGGTCACGGTGTAGCTGCCCAGGAGCACATGGATGGCGAACATAACCACGACGCCGAAGGCGAGGAAAAAGGTCGGGGTCAGCACGCGAGATGGCAGTTCACGCCAATGTTTGCGCGTGCGATTGCCCTCAAGTGCCATCTCGGCGGGGGGTTCGAGCGTGGTCACAGTCCGGCCCCCTTGCCACGGCGGATGAGCCAGACGAAGACGGGCGCACCCACGAGTGCGGTCATAATGCCGGCCGGGACCTCGCCGGGAAGCAGCACAACGCGGCCGATGATGTCCGCGCCGAGCAAAAGTGCCGGCGCGAGGACCAGGGAGAACGGCAGGATCCAGCGGTAGTCGGGGCCGGTGAGTGAGCGGACCGCGTGCGGAATGACCAGGCCAACAAAGCCGATGGGCCCTGCCAAGGCCGTCGCGGAGCCGCACAGCAGCACGATGCCCAGGGCGGTGACTCCCCGGCTCAGGCCCACACGCTGGCCCAGGCCGCGGGCGATGTCATCACCCAACGCGAGGCTGTTGAGGATGCGGCCGGTGCCCAGAATTATGAGTGCCCCGACGGCCAGGAACGGGAGGCCCGGGAGCACCACCGCCCAGTCGCGGCCGGAGATTCCGCCCACCTGCCAGAACCGGAAGCGGTCCAGGGTGTCCTGGCTGGAGACGAGAATGACGCTCATCAGGGAATAGAGCCCGGCGCTGAGCGCGGCGCCGGCGAGGGCGAGCTTGACCGGCGTCGCACCCTCCCTGCCCATGGACGCGACGACGTAGACGACGACGGCGGCGGCTCCGGCGCCAATAAAAGCGAACCAGATGTAGCCGCTCAGGGAGGTGACGCCGAAAAGGTAGATGCCGGTGACCACGGCCAGCGCGGCGCCGGCATTGACGCCCATGATGCCTGGGTCTGCCAGCGGGTTGCGGGCAACGCCCTGCATGGCGGCGCCAGCCAGGCCCAGGGCGCCGCCAACGAGGATGCCGAGGACGGTGCGCGGGATGCGTGCGTGGACCACGGCGTGGTCCCCGTTGGCGGGATCGAACTGGGCGAGCGCCTGCCACACGGTGGTCAGGGAAAGGCCCCGGGCGCCTATGGCCAGGGAAGCGGCGGCCAACAAAGAAAGTACGACGACGGCGGCCAGCAGCCAGGCAACCTGCCTGGTTCTGGCCTTCCCGCCGGTGCGGGCCAATCGACGGGCGCTGGCCAATCGACCGGCGCGAACGGACACTTGGGGCCCTCGTTGCGACCCGATCGAGGCCGCAACTGTCCGTTCGCGCTGTCCGGCGGGTGCCGCCGTCGTACTTTCCGTCATGGAACGGTGCTTACTTCACTGCATCCGCGGCGGTGGCGAGCTGCGGGAGGAACGTGTCCAGCGCCCACGGCAGGCTCAGCGGCGAGGAGGCCGAGATTGCCAGGACCAGGCTCTTGTCCGCGTCGGCAACGAACGCGCCGTTCTTGACGGCCGGAATCTGGCCCAGCAGGGGGTCGCTCTTGACGGCCGCGGCGGTGGCGGTATCCTCAACCGAGCTCAGGAAGATATCGGCCTCAAGTTCGTTGGCTTTCTCGGCGGCCCACGGCACGAAGAAGTCCTTGGAGCCGGCTGAAGCCTTCTCGGCGACCGGGGCCAGCTTCATCCCGATAGCTGAGAGGAACTTCGGACGGTTGTCATTGGCGGTGTAGAAGCCCGTGGCAGTGAGGTCCGAGGGATCGGTGTAACCGTAGACGAAGCTCTTGCCGGCGATCTGCGGGTACTTGGCAGCTTCCGTCTTGACGGTGGCCTCGGTATCGGCGATGAGCTTGGTAGCCTCAGCCTCCTTGCCCAGGGCCTTGCCGATGATGGAGGTTGAATCCTGCCACGAAGTTCCGTAGGCAACCTCGGGGTGCGCCACCACGGGGGCGATCTCGCTGAGCTTCTTGTAGTCCTCTTCGGTCAGGCCGGAGTAGGCGGCCAGGATGACGTCCGGGGTGAGCTTGGCGATCTCGGTGAAGTTGATGCCGTCGGCCTCGGAGAACTGGACCGGAGCCTTGTCGGAACCGAAGCTCGCGCCGAGATCCTTCAGCGCCGCGTCCTTCCAGGGCGTGGAGCCCTGCTCGTTGCCGCCCCACTCGTTCTTGGGGACGCCCACCGGGACCACTCCGAGGGCGATCGCAACGTCGTCGTTGACCCAGGAGACGGTGACGACGCGCTTGGGCTGTTCCTTGACGGTGGCTTCACCGAAGACGTGCTTGATGGTGACCGGGAACTGCGAGCTGCTGGAGCTGGACGAAGTGGCGTCCGATGAGGAGGACGCGGGTCCCGTGGCGCAAGCGGAGAGGGTGAGTGCCGCTGCGGCCAGAACGGCCGTTGCCTTGCCGGCTGACTTGAACAGCGTGCGGCGGGTGGCACTCGGGCCGGAGAAGAAGGGGGAAGTCACGGAACTCCTTAGGTGAATGAAGCGAACCTAAGTAAGGCTAGCCTACCCTCCGCTGCATTACGCAAGGTTTGCGTAGCTTAATTGCCCTACGTGACGAAGCACACAGCCCGCCACCCCGACGCTCTCTCACTTAACGCAGAAAAACACCAACGCTCTCTCACTTTCCTCAACAAAGTGAGAGAGCGTTGGTAAAAAACCCGAATTAAGTGAGAGAGCGTCCGGGTCAGCGGAGCACGATGTCCACCGGGTTCGCCTCGGACCGCCACTGACCTTCCGCGCCGGGACTGGGCCGGATCACCGGGGCGGTGAGCACGCCGGACCGGTTGGTGCGCTTGTCCCGCAGGATCTCCGTCACGGAGCCCAGGTGCCGGGACAGGTCGATCACGTTCTCCGGGGCGGCCAGCAGCAGCTGGAATCCGAACTCGTGCAGCGCCTTGATCCCGGCGCCGGCGAACTCCTCCGACGCCAGCACAAACGCCTCGTCCATCATCACGGTGCCGTACGTGGTGAACCCCTGCTCGGCGATGCCCAGCTGGTAGCTCAGCGCCGCTGCCATGATGAACGCGGTGAAACGCTGCCGCTCGCCGCCGGACATGGAGCCGGTGTCCGCGTGCATGTAAACGTCGGTCCGCTTGCCGCCGGACTTCCTGGCGCTCTTGCCGCCTGACGGCGAACCGGTCACCTCACGGTGCTCCTTGCACTGGATGAACAGGTGCCCGCGGACATCCAGCACTTCGGCGCGCCAGCGCCGGTCTTCCGGGGTGGGCGAGCCGAGCCGCTTTACGAGCGTTTCGAGGGTCTTGTACCGGGCGGTGAGCTCGGCGTCGTCGCCTCCCCCGCTTTCCGGGCCGGATCCGGCGCGGGCGGGCCGAGTGTGCCGGGCCTTCAGCGCGTTCTGGATAGCGTCCTTGAATTGCTTGGCCGTGGCCGGCAGGGTCTGCTTGATGTCCAGTTCCAGGAAGCTGCCCTCATGGAAGTTGACCTCGGACAGGATGCCGTTGAGCGGCAGGATGCGGCTGGTGATGGACCGCCGCTCCTCGTCCAGCAGGTGTAGCAGCGTGCTGAACGATTCGTGCGTGCGCTGGTTGAAGAATTGCCGGAACTCGGACTCCTGGGCGGGCAGGCCGTCGCTGATGATGGCGTGGTAGCGGCCTTCGAACTCCCCTGCCGCACCGATGGAGGTGCCGTGGTCCGCGGAGATCGCGGAGCCCCACTCGCGCACAAAGCCCTCGAAGATCCGGGTCAGCCGCTCGGAGGTTGACTGCCCGCGCGTCTCGGCGGCGTGCAGCTCCCCGAGCAGCGCCGTCCGGACGCGGTTGGCCAGGTTGTCCAGCTCATGCATCTCGCTGACGTCGCCGAAGTCGGTGAAGTACGGTTCCAGCGCAGTGACGGTGGCGTCCGACGGCGGCGTCTGCTCCAGGCGGGCACGCGCGGCTTCCAGCAGCGAATCGGCGGCGCTCATTTGCCGGTCCAGAGCCTTGTATTCGCTCTGCAGGACTGCTGCGGCTTCAGTGCTGGCCTGGTGTTTCTGCCGCGCCGTTTCGATGTTGGCCCGCAGCGGTTCCAGGTCGGCCTGGGCCGCGAGGGCATCCTTGAGCCGCTGTTCAATCCGGGTGAGTTCATCGGCGGCGACGGCAGCGGACACCTGTTCCCAGGGCCGGTGGTCCTCCGCGATTCGTCGGAGGGCATCGAGCTGCCGGCTCATGCCCTGATGCGACTCTTCACGGCTCTGGGCCAGCTCGGCGGCCTTGGCGAGCTCCTGCTGCAGGTCCTCCACCTGGGCGGCCACGAGTTCCAGCTTGGCGGCGTTGTCGAACCCGAGCACGTAGTCCTGGCGGCTGGTGAAACGGTCGTCCTTCTCCACCGTGTGCCGATTGCGTTTGACCACACCTCCCAGGCTCAGGCCCTTGTCCAGGGTGGCCAGCTCGTCGGGGTCCTCGACGCACGGGTAGGCGAAATCGAGGGCGATCCGCTCCCGGATCCATTCCCCGGCGTCCGCCACCGCGCCGCTGGCGAGGATATCCAGCTTGGTGAGGAAGTCGCCGTCGCGCACGTCCTCCACGGCCAGCGCGCCGCCCGCGAGCGGCTTGGACACGTCCACCGCGCGCAGGGCGCCACGGACTTTGTTGTCGTTCAGGTAGCGGGTGACTGCGGCGAAATGTTCGCCGGGGACCAGCAACGTGGTGGCGAGGTTCCGGAGCGCGCGCTCCGCGGCGGGCCGCCACTGTTCCTCCCCTTCGGCGAGGTCCATCAGCTCGCCGCCGAACGGCATCCGGTCCTCAGGAACGCCGGTGGCCGCAGCGATTGCCGCCCGGTTTTCAATGCTCGACGGCGGCAGCAGGGACTTGCGCGTCTTCAGCGACAGCAGCTCCTGCTGGGCCGCCGCCAGCTCACGCTTTTTGGTGGCGTGGCCGTCGAAGGCTTCGAAGCGGAGCTCCTGCAGGGCCTGGGAGTCGTCCTTGAGCTCGGCCGACCTGACGGCAGCCTGCTCGTGGGCCTGTTCCCAACCTTCAGCGGTCCACTCCAGCTGCAGGCCGGCGTCGGAAAGGGCCTTGCGGGCCGCTTCCTCCACCTGTTCGCGGAGCCGCAGACCCACCTTGGCGTTGTCCAGCGACTGCTCGATCGCGGAGATCGCGTTGCCGCCCTGGTTGTTGTAATCGGTCTCCAGCTGGCGCAGTTCCTTGGCCAGCCCGTCGCGGACCGAGCGTTCCGCGCCCAGCTCCTTGGCTTTCGCCTGGGCCAGCTCCTTGAACCGGGCCAGTGTTTTCTGGTGCACTGTGACGGCGAGCTGCTGCTTATAGGCTTCGAACTCCTCGCCCGACAGCTCACGGAGCCGGTTCGCGTCCAGGAGCGACTGCGCGTATTCCTTGTTCAGGCCGGGCACGGGGGCCAGCTGGTCCCGCTGCTGCCGCACGTCCTCCAGCCGCTGCCGGATGGACATGAGGTTGCTGAATTCCTCCACCACGTCATCGGCCGCGGCGAGGGTAGCGGGGGCGTCCAGGACCTGGTCGCGGAAGAAGGTATTGACGCTGCCGCCCAGGCCCTTGCCGGCCTGGATCACGCGCAGCAGGGGCAGAGCCTGGTCCGAACTGATGCCGAGGAGCCGGCGGAAACGCTCCGCGAAGGCCTTGTGGACATCGAAGATCTGGGCGTCCGGGAAGATGGTCTCCAGCGCAGCCTTGGTGAAGCGCTTGTCCGCGATGTCCTCGATGGCCGGCAGGTCCAGCGGCTTGCTGTCGATCACGTAGAAACGCCCAACGCTGGACTCCGTGCCGTTTTTGGGCAGGTCGAACAGTGCGGACACCGTGATGCGGGTGCCCGCGGCGTTATCAAACGTCAGGGCGACGGCGGACCAGGTGGCACCGGGTCGCTGGAACGCACTGGCCGAGCCTTCGCCAACGGCCTTGTCGCCCACCTTGCCGCGCATGTACGTGAAGGTGGTCCTCTTGTCCTCCACAGCACCGCCGGCACGCTGGGCCGCGGCCTCGTTGGAGCGCGGCCGGGCATCGAATACGCGCAGCATGGCGTCAAACAGCGTGGACTTGCCCACGCCCGAGTTGCCCGTCAGCAGGGTTCCGTTCCGGTCCACGTGCATCGTGTGCGCCCCGTGGAACGTGCCCCAGTTGACCACCTGCACCAAGGCGAGGCGCATCTGGCCGGGGTTCGTGAGCTCGCCCATCGGCAGCATGGTTGCGATGCTCACTTGGCTTCCTCCGTTTCGGTGGTCGAGGCAACCGCGCCGTCGCCGTCTCCACCGTCGTCATCTGCGGAACTGTCGCCGTCGAGCTCTATCAGTGCTTCTGTGCCTGTGGGGTCTGCGGTGGCTGCTACCAGGGCTTCGATTTGGGCGGGGATGTCGCCGATGTTTTCGAAGGGGAGGGCAAGCGGGAGAGCGTTGGAGATGGTGTAGACGTCGTCCAGGCCGGTGGTGAGGAGCAGTTGGCGGGCCAGGAGCTTGGTGATGGCCCGGGTGACCACGTCCGAATCCCGCAGCGCGTCCTGCTGGCCGGCGGGCTGGTAGTGGGCCACGAGGTCGGCGATTTCCTCACGGGTGATGGTGGCATCGGTCTGGGCGGTGACGTGGCGGTCCAGCAGCATCCGCAGGCGGAGCAGCACGATGGTCTCCACCCGGCTCAGCGCACGCTGTTGGCGCAGAATGCTCGACCGGCTGCTGCCGCCGATGGCCTCAGGATCCACCGGGCGAAGGACGGCGATCTTGCGCTCGTGGTCCAGCTGCAGGGTCAGGAACAGCTCGGACAGGCGGCTGCGCAGGATGATCTGGTTGTCCAGCAGCGTGGTCCACAGTTTCTCGTCGCGGCCGCCGTCGACGTACGGGCCCTTGAGCAGCTTGACCAGCGCCTGACGCACCTTCATCGGGAGAACGCCGGTGTCGCCGGGAAACAGGGCCGCGCCGTCCACAAACGTGTCCCGGGGCGTGACTCCGGCGCCCCGGGTGATTGAGCTCATCGAAATCCCGGGGGTCTCGGTCTCGCTCCCCATCTGCCCCCTAACCTCGCTAGCTCGGCCAGGGAACCCTGCAGGCGTGGCCCCAGGCTCGACCACCAGTGGTGCCGCCGTCGTAAATTCTTCAGTCATCGTCAATCCTTCTTGAGGGTGACCACCGGCAGGTACGCCGTGCGGGTGGTGCCGTCGATCTGTTCGTAGTCCAGGCCATCCCAGGCGTCGCGGTCAAAGGCCGCGCCTTCCTGGAGGGCGTGCGAGAGGAGTGCGCGGATGGAGTTGATGTGCTGTTCCTCCGGCGGCAGCTGGACCCAGGCCTCGGCCAGGGTGGACGCGCCGGCCACGGCGGCCCGGATAGCGTCGGGACGTGCTTTGCCCGTCCTCGGCGAGCGCACGCGGTCTGAGTCGCTGAAGGCGATGGGGTCAGCCAGCTTGGGCGGGACGGCGAACTCGTCAGGGTCGTAGAGCTTGACCATGGCCAGCGATTCGAACCCGGCGTTGAACAGCACCGGACCGCGGACCAGTCCCGGCCGTTCGCGTTCATACGGCAAGGACCTGATGGCCTGCTCGGCCTCCCGCAGGACCTTCCGGAGACGGACGGACTGGCGGAAGTCGTCGCTCTGGACGTAGGTGTTCAGGCTTTCGCTGAGCTTGCCGTAAATCCGCTGGATCTGGCTGTGCTGGTGGCGGAGCTCGGCCACCAGGTTCTTGAGCGTTTCCCGGTCCTCCGGCGAAAGGTCGTCGGCGAACTGCCGGCTGAGGACTTCGCCGATCGCCGAGCGGAACCGGACCTGCTGCTGCGGGTCTTCCAGGAACGCTGTGAAGGAGCGGAAGGTCCTGCCCTCGGGGCTCTGCCGCAGCCGCTTGTCGGCGTCGAGCACCTGCGCCATGGTGGCACCCTTGCTCAGCGACTCCTCGATGATCTGGTTGCGCAGCTCGCCCACCAGTTCCTCGATGCGGTCGCGCATCTTTTTGTAGTCGGCGGGCAGGCTGGCGGCCAGGTCCAGGATGTTCCCGGCGGCTTCCACCGCTTCGTCGTCGTCCAGCAGGCCGTCAAAGTCGCCGGAGCTGATGTCCCGGATCAGCTGCTGCCGTTCCCCGATCTCGTCCTCCAAGGATTCCAGCCGGGCACTCTGGTCCGGATTGGTCTCATTGGCCAGCTTCTCCACGTCGCCCAGGAGCGTGCCCAGCCGGGAACCGTTCAGCGTGGACCGCTCGCTGGAGAGGCTGTCCAGGAAGGCGAGCACGCGGGCGGCCGGCTCGGTCACCTCGTAAACGATCTGCCCCGACTGGTTCCGGCGCGTCAGGAAGTGCTTTCGTGTCCACTCGTCCGCGTAGTTCCTGCCGGACGACGTGCCGATGACGGCACCACCCGGCCCGGACTCCTGGCGCCGGAGCTGCTCAAGGAAGGAGTCGACGTCGGCGTGGAACTCCTCGAGCGGAAGCTGCGGACGGGTGCGGGTAAAGGATGCCTGCAGCACCGCGATCACCCAGGGCGCCGAGCGCGTCAGGGCCCAGGCGGGTCCCTTTGTGAGGATTTCGAGGTCCCGGAGCCGGGCACTGATCGCGTCAGCGGATGACCTGGCGGAGGGGGGCACGCACTCTCCTTCAGCTGCTGGGGGATGGTTGGGCAGCGCGGATAGCGAAAACTGCCAACTACAAGGTTAACGCAGGCCCCGCGACCGAATAATCGTTGTACCTTGCTGGCCGCGGGACCACACTGTTCAGATCACCTGAGAGGAGTTTGTCATGGGTGAAAAAGCTGCACTGATCACCGGCCTGGCGGCTGCGGCCGTGATTCTGGGTGGCGCGACAGTGGCGGTCGCTGCGAGCACGCGGACCAGCGGAGATCAGCCCTTGAGCAAGATCGGGGTCAACGTCGACCGGTCGGTGCCGGTGTCCACCGTCCCGGGGACCGAACGGGACGAGGAATCCAATCCGGCACCACTTAACACTGCGGACCGGGACCAGGCCGCGAACGCCGCATTGGCCAAGGTGGGCCAGGGCAGTGTCATCGAGGTGGAGCGGGAAAATGACGGGAACGTTGCGTACGAGGTTGAAGTCAGGCTGGACAACGGTTCCCAGGTTGAAGTGGGGCTCGGCGCCGACTTCGCGGTCCTGAACCAGGCCGCCCCGGAGTTCGACGACGACTAAAGGCAAGCGCGGACAG
This sequence comes from Arthrobacter sp. Soil762, assembly GCF_001428335.1. Classification (GTDB taxonomy): domain Bacteria; phylum Actinomycetota; class Actinomycetes; order Actinomycetales; family Micrococcaceae; genus Arthrobacter. The sequence continues at coordinate 159,201 of NZ_LMSG01000002.1, read as the reverse complement.
TGACTTCCGCGACCGCTCCGTGACCTACGTCCCGGTAGCATTGCGATCCCGCATCAACCCGCCGTGACGGCGGGGCAGGTCTGGCTGGGACGCCTAAGCACCCCCTACGCTCATGCTACTGATCTCAACCGAAGCAACGGCGCAGCAGGGGGAACAATGCAGTTCGACTTAAGTGCAGTGGAGACGGCCACCATGGTGTTCATCGGAACCCTGGTGTTTGCCCTGGTTCTGGTGGGTTTCGTCCTGACAGCGGGCTTCCTGGCCCTGGTCATGGTTGGCGTGGGCAAGCTCGCCTGGTTCCTCGCCTACACGACGCTGCTGACGGTGGTCCACGGGATCAACCACGGCTGGGACAGGCTGGTCCACCACGCCTCCACCGGATCCCCGGGGGACTTCCAGGGCCAGCCATCCCCTAGCACTGGAAGCTACCCGCGGGTAATGTTGAGAGACAGCTGAAGGGTTCTCCAACCCGGCGGATCCATGGCTTGAACCGGCCATCCCGGTCAGAGGAGATACCCATGAGCTTCGCCACTGACAGTCCCGCCACGAACCCACCTGCCACCGACGTTCCTGCCACGGATGCCCCTGACGCGGAAGTCCCCGTCGCCTCGGCCAATATCGGGCCCGAAGCCACCGCGGCGGACGCCCGGGCACTTGCTGAGGCCTCCCGCGAACTCGACTGGGACCGGCCCAGCTTCGCCAAGGGACTCTACCTGGGGAATTTCGACCTCAGCCTCATCCACCCCTGGCCGAAAGCGAACGCCGATGACGTGGAACGCGGTGAGGCCTTCATGGAGCGCCTCACCACGTACGCCCGCACCATGTCCGGGCGCGTGATCGAACGCGATGCGCGGATCCCGGACGAGTACCTCCAGGGCCTGGCGGGCCTGGGCGTCTTTGGTATGAAAATCCCGCAGGAGTACGGCGGACTCGGCTTGTCCCTGGTCTACTACGGCCGGGCCCTGGCGCTGCTCGGCAGCGTCCACCCGAGCATTGGCGCCCTGATCTCCGCGCACCAGTCCATCGGCGTCCCCGAGCCCGTGAAGGTCTTTGGCACGCCGGACCAGAAACGCGAGTACCTGCCGCGCTGCGCCGCCGGCGCCATCACGGCTTTCCTCCTGACGGAACCGGACGTGGGCAGCGATCCCGCCCGGATGGGCAGCACCGCCGTTCCCACGGACGACGGCGGGAGTTACGTCCTGGACGGCGTGAAACTTTGGACCACCAACGGTGTGATCGCCGAGCTGGTGGTGGTGATGGCCGTGGTGCCGGCCCACACCGATGCGGACGGCACCGAACATAAGGGCGGCATCAGCGCCTTTGTGGTGGAAATGGACTCCCCCGGCATCACCGTGGAGAACCGCAACACGTTTATGGGGCTGCGTGGGATCGAAAACGGCGTCACCCGCTTCCACCAGGTGCGGGTGCCTGCGGCAAACAGGCTGGGCCGCGAGGGCCAGGGCCTGAAGATCGCCCTCACCACGCTGAACACGGGCCGGCTTTCCCTGCCGGCGTTGTGCGTCGCGTCCGGCCGCTGGAGCCTGAAGATCGCCCGGGAATGGTCCAACGCCCGCACGCAGTGGGGCCAGCCGGTGGGCAAGCACGAGGCCGTGGGCAAGAAGATCGCCTTCATCGCCGCGTCCGCCTTCGCCCTGGACGCCGTCTTCGAACTGTCCGCGGAACTCGCCGACGCCGGGCAGAAGGACGTGCGGATCGAGGCTGCCCTGGCCAAGCTGTGGTCCTCCGAGATCAGCTACCGGATCGCCGACGAACTGGTCCAGATCCGCGGCGGCCGTGGCTTCGAGACGGCGGAGTCCTTGGAAGCCCGGGGAGAACGCGCGGTTCCGGCCGAGCAGCAGCTGCGCGACCTCCGGATCAACCGGATCTTCGAGGGCTCCTCGGAGATCATGAAACTCCTCATCGCCCGGGAAGCCGTGGACGCCCACCTGGCCGCCGCGGGCGACCTTGCGTCCGTGGACGCGAGCCTCCAGGACAAGGCGAGGGCCGCCGTCGGGGCTTCAGGTTTTTATGCCCGCTGGCTGCCCAAACTGGTGGCCGGCGCCGGAATGGATCCCCGGTCGTACAGCGACTTCGGCAGGCTGGCCAAGCAGCTGCGCTTCGTGGAGCGGTCCTCGCGCCGGCTGGCCCGCCAGACGTTCTACGGCATGGGGCGCTGGCAGGCGAAGCTGGAGTACAAGCAGGCGTTCCTGGGCCGGGTTGTGGACATCGGCGCCGAGCTGTTCGCCATGGCCGCATGCTGTTCACGGGCCGAAATGATCCTTCGCACCACGCCGGAACATGCCGCCAGCGCCTACGAACTGGCAGAGGCATATTGCGAGCAGGCCCGCGTCCGGATTGACGAGTACTTTGACCAGCTGTGGCGGAACACGGACGACGGCGACCATATCCTCTCGCGCAAGGTCCTGGCCGGGGAATACACCTGGCTTGAGGCGGGCGTACTGGATCCGTCGGAGGGCACCGGCCCGTGGATCGCCGATGCCACGCCGGGGGCGTCCACCAAGGAAAACCTGCACCGGCAGTACCGCTAGCAACTCATAAGCATCCTTGTTATCGCTGGTCACCAGTGGTTGAGTTGACCCATGAGCAACCAAAGGGATCCAGAGGACAGAGTTCCGCCGACGACGCGGAACAAGAATCTACGGAATGAAACTGCTCGTGATCACTCCTTCGCCAGTGGCGAGCCCACGCGCGCCTTCGATCAGACGCCGGCGCCCTATGCCGAGCAGGGCTATGCCCCGGCAGGCCAAGCGCCGGTGGCCGACGCTTCGGTGCTGGATCCCCGCCTTACGGATCCGCGCCTGACCGACCAGCAGACGGCCGTAGCCAGGGAGAAGGAACAGTTCGGCGGCATCAAAGTGGGCTCGGCCTTTTTCGGCTGGCTCGCTGCCACCGGCATGGCCGTCCTGCTCACAGCGTTTGTGGCCGCAGCCGGAACCGCGGTGGGCCTGGCGAACAACACCGACGTGAACGAGGCCGTCAACCAAGTGACGACGAACGGCGCCGTGGGGCTGGTGGGCATCATCGTCCTGCTGGTGATCCTGTTCGTCTCCTACTACTCCGGCGGCTACGTTGCCGGCCGGATGGCACGGTTCAACGGTGCCCGGCAGGGGTTTATGGTATGGATCTGGGCGCTGATCGCCGCGGTTGTGATTGCCCTGCTGGGCATCATCGCCGGCCAGCAGTTCAACGTCCTGGCCAACCTGAACAGCTTCCCCCGGATCCCCATCAACGAAGGCGAACTGACGCTCACCAGCATCATTGCCGCCGTTGTGGTGGCCCTGGTTGCGCTGGTGGGTGCCGTCCTAGGCGGCCTGGCGGGCATGCACTTCCACCGCAAGGTGGACCGCGCCGGCTTCACCCCGGACGAAACGTACAGCGGGGCCTAGGCGAGCATCACGGCGTCGACGTAGTACCAGCGGCGGTTCTCCCGGACAAAGCGGCTGGTCTCGTGGTGGACGCCGCGTTCGCCGTCGTGCCGGAAGTGGGCCTTGAACTCCACGGTCCCTTCCGTATCCAGAGGGCCGCCGCGGCTCGTGGAGAGGATATCCAGCCGGCGCCACTCCATGGCCGGGTCCAGCTCCAGATCCGAAGGCGCGGTAACCGGGTGCCAGGTTTTCCGGAGGTATTCGGCGTCCAGCAGGACAAATGCGCTGTAGCGGGAGCGCATCAGCTGCTCCGCCGTGGCTGCTTCGGCCCCGCCATTGTGGAAGCGCCCGCAGCAGTCCGCGTAGGTCTCGCCGGACAGGCAAACGCACGGGCCGGCGGTGCTCGGATTCTCGGGCATGGTGCTCCTGTCGCGGTTGTCCGGACCGCTTTCCGGCGGCCTCGTGGGTCCCTTCCGACTATAGGCCGCAGCCGGTGTGGTCATATCCGGTAACAGCTTCGAAACAACCTCGGACGAACCCCGCCCGGGAGCGGCAGGACCGAAAAATAGTCCGTAAGGTGGAGGAGGGCTGTTGCCCGTGGTGTTGAGTGCCGGGACGGACTCCGCCGCCGGCAGAGAGGAGAGATGACGTGGGAGATTCAACGACGATCGCTCTCAACCTGACTTTTTTCGGCACGCTCGGCCTGGCGCTCCTGATGTTCCTGGGCCTGTTCCTGCTGGTTGTCATCACCCTGCTGCTTGCCGGCGTCGGGCGGCTGTTTGTGCTGACCGTCATGGCCCTCTTGGGACGGCTCCCCAAAAACGAAACCCTCCCCCTGGTCCGCCTGACCGGGGAGTCCGTGCCGCCGTCGGGCGCCCCCGTTGAAACGCACGACGACGGCGCTGCCGCCTCCACTGGCGGCAAGATTGCTCTGCGCGACTGGCGCAAGGTCCTGCGGGACGGCCGCACCTTCCTGAAACCGTCCGGACTCCGGCCCCGCTTCCACGATGCGGTGGAGCACCACCCGCTGCTCACCGCCGCCCGCAAGGAACCCCCGGTGCTCGCCGAGGACTGGGCTGCCGCGGTGGCCGAAGCGGATGCCCGGGCCATGGCGCGCGCCCGGGCCGCCGCCCCCGAAATCAAGATCTCGGTCCGCGATCTTCCCGGCCCCTCCGTTCCCGCAGCGAAGGTGGAAGCGGTGGCTCCGTTGGTGGAGTCGGCGCTGCACCAGGACAACCCTGCGCGGGACAATTCCGACCGCGACCCCAGCCGTGAGAGCGCCGGCCTTGGGGCCGCCCGCTCCTTCACGAAGCCGCCCGCCCCCGCGCCCCTGTCCCTGCTGGACACCGGCTCGCTGGTGTCGTTGTCCGGCCACGCGAACGTCCTCAAGGCAAAGCTGCCTGCCGACCGGAGCTGAGGACCGTGCGGCTCCCGGGCCGTCACAAACCGTCACTGCCCCGGCCCGCGTTACCCCGTGCTAAGAAAAGCGAAGCACCATGGCGCTGTCCTGCAGCACAGCGTCGAATTTGTGTAGCGTCGTGACGATCCACAGCAATCCGCGTGGAAAATCGACTGTGAGGAGCCGGGGAATGAGCCTCAGCGAACTTCGTGTGTTCGGGCGGTCCGGCACGCCCGTCAGCCCGCTCACACTGGGCACCATGAACTTTGGCGAAGGGCCGGGCGGCGCGGCCGGCGGCCCCCAGGCAGGCGGCGCCCCCACCGGCGCGGATGAAAGCATCCGCATCATCCAGAGCGCCCTCGACTCCGGCATCACCGCGGTGGACACCGCCGACGTGTACTCCCAGGGGGAGTCCGAACAGGTGGTGGGCCGCGCGCTCCGCGGCCGCCGCGACGACGTCTTCCTGGCCACCAAGTTCCACGGGCAGATGAGCGCCAACCCGGCCCACTCGGGGAACTCCCGGCGCTGGATCATGCAGGCGGTGGAGGGCAGCCTTCGCCGGCTGCAGACGGACCGGATCGATCTGTACCAGGCGCACCGGCCGGACTACAACACCGACGTGCTCGAGACCATCACCGCCCTGAACGACCTCATCCGGCAGGGAAAGATCCTCTACTACGGCACCTCGGTGTTCACCCCGGCGCAGCTCGTGGAGGCCCAGTGGCTGGCCACCACCAACCACCTGATCCCGCCCGTAGCCAACCAGGTCCCCTATTCGATGCTGGTCCGCGGCAACGAACGCGATGTCCTGCCCATTGCGCAGCAGTACGGCCTGGGTGTACTCGCCTACGGTCCGCTGGCCGGGGGCTGGTTGTCCGGCGAGTTTGTCCTCGATGCCGGCAAACCGCCAACCCGAGTCCATTCACTTCCGGGACGCTACGACATTTCGGGGCCTTCCAGCGAACGGAAGCTGCTTGCTGCGGACGCGCTGGCCCGGCTGGCCGACAAGCTGGAGATCTCGCTCGTGGAACTGTCCATCGGGTTCGCGCTGAACCATCCCGCCGTCAGCAGTGTGATCATCGGCCCGCGCACCGAAGACCATCTCAAGGCGTATCTCACGGCAGCGGACACACTTCTGGGCGAGTCCGTGCTGGATGCGATCGACGAACTGGTGCCGCCCGGGACCAACTTCGTGGAGCGCGACGCCGGGGCGATAGTGCCTTCCCTGGAGTACGCGGAACTCCGCCGCCGCTGATCGCGGGGCCGCCGCACCGCCGTCGTACGTTGCGGAAAGCCCTTTCCCTCAATAACTATCTCCGCTAGCGTGGAAACCATGGAATTCAGATACCTCGGAAACAGCGGCCTTAAAGTCTCGGAAATCACGTTCGGCAACTGGCTGACGCACGGCTCGCAGGTGGAGAACGACGTCGCCACCCAGTGCGTACGGGCAGCGCTCGACGCCGGCATCAGCACGTTCGACACGGCGGATGTCTACGCGAACACCGCTGCGGAAACCGTCCTCGGCGAGGCGCTGAAGGGCGAACGCCGCGAGTCGCTGGAAATCTTCACCAAGGTCTACGGCCCCACCGGCCCCAAGGGCAAAAACGATGTGGGACTCTCCCGCAAGCACATCATGGAGTCGATCAACGGCTCACTCAGCCGGCTCCAGACGGACTATGTGGACCTCTACCAGGCCCACCGCTACGACTTCGAGACGCCGCTGGAAGAGACCATGCAGGCGTTCGCGGACATTGTGAGGCAGGGCAAGGCGCTGTACATCGGCGTCAGCGAATGGACCGCCGACCAGCTCCGCGACGGCCACGAACTGTCCAAGGAACTGGGTTTCCAGCTGATCTCCAACCAGCCCCAGTACTCCATGCTGTGGCGCGTCATTGAGTCCGAGGTGGTGCCGGCGTCCGAAGAACTGGGCATGTCCCAGATTGTCTGGTCCCCCATGGCGCAGGGCGTGCTGAGCGGCAAGTACCTGCCCGGCCAGCCAGCACCTGCGGGCAGCCGCGCCACTGATGACAAGGGCGGCGCCCGGATGATCGAGCGCTGGATGCGTGACGACGTCCTCGCCGGCGTCCAGGACCTCAAGCCGATCGCAGCGGAAGCAGGGCTCTCCATGCCCCAACTCGCGGTTGCCTGGGTGCTGCAGAACCCGAACGTTGCCTCCGCCATCGTGGGCGCGTCCCGCCCTGGGCAGCTCGCGGACACTGTGGCCGCGGCTGGCGTGACACTGGAGCCGGAGACCATGAAGAAGATCGACGACGTCATCGGCCCTCTCGCGGAACGCGATCCGGCGCAGACCAAGTCCCCCGCCACGCGCGAAGCCTAGGAGCCCCTCTCCTGGAGTTCTTGTCCAGATAATGGCCGGAAACGCACGGGATGGCCCCATTATCTGGACAAAAACTCCGGGCTGGGCCTGTGCTCCTGAAGGCTCAGCATCCCTCGAAGTCCGTGAGCACCTTGACCTTGTCCGCCGAAGCAGAGCTCGGATCAAATGTGTAGCCGATCCATTCGCCGGCCAGCCTGCTGGCCAGTTCCACGCCCACAACCCGCTGCCCCATGGTGAGGACCTGGCAGCCGTTGGACAGGACGGACCGCTCCACCGAGAAGGAATCGTGGGCCGTGGTGGCGCGGATTCCGTCCACCTTGTTGGCGGCTATGGCCACGCCGATTCCCGTGCCGCAGAACAGAATGGCACGGTCGGCATGCCCGTCGCGGATCAGCTCTCCCGCCGCGATGCCCACGTACGGGTAGGGCCTGACGAAGTCCTCCGGTGCGTCGCTCCGGTTGACCCCGATGTCGATGATTTCACTGATCCTCGGATCGGCCTGCAGGTCGGCCAGGATGCGGTTTTTGTAGTCGACGCCGGCCTCATCGGCGCCCAGGACCAGGCGCAGTCCCGGCGTTGCTGTGGGGGTTGCTGGATCCGTGGTCATGAAAGCGCCCTTGCGGTCTGGTTGGATGTGATGGGTGATTGGCTGGAGCCGGACTGGCCAGAATCCGCCAGAAACGGCCCCATGACCGTGAAAATCATGGCGAGGGATGTGGCTCCGGGGTCTGGCGTGCCCAGGCTCTTCTCCGCCAGTGGCCGCGCCCGTCCCTTCAGCGGGCGGAGTGCGGCCGTGGCCTCGGCCGCAGCCACCGCGTCATGGGCCGCGGAAGCCCAAGCCTGACGCGGTTCTGCACCCTCCTGCACCAGCCGGGTGAAGGCTTCCGTGAACGGCAGGAGCGCATCCACCATGGTCTTGTCGCCCGGTCCGGCCTTCCCCAGGTCAGTGATTCTGGCAGCGAAGGCGCTCATGCCGGCCGCCAGCTCCTCGGCGCCAGGGATCCGCTGGTTCCCCAGCGATTCGCCCAACGCCCGCAGCCCCGCGCCCCATAGAACCCCGGAGGTGCCGCCGGCCTTGTCTGCCCAGGCGTCACCGGCGGCGATCAGGACCGAGCCCGCCCCGGCACCCCGGGTACCCGCCGCGGCACCTGCTGTGGCGGCGGCGTCGATCCCGCGGACCATTCCTCGGCCGTGGTCGCCGTCGCCGGCAACGGCATCGAGGTCGCCCAGCCGCGACTCGGCCGCATGCAGCGATCGGCGGACGGCTTCGAGCGCAGCCACGCACTGGACAGCGTAGGTGCGGGAGTCGGCGTCGGCCTCGAATGGCACGTCGGCGGTCCCGGCGTCGGACGTTTCCTGGCCGGAGGCGTCCCCTGACTGGACGACGGCAGTTCCCCGGCGGTAGGCAGGGGTTTCCGCGGGCGCCGTCCAGAGCGGTTCCAGCTCCTCGTCCAGCCAGGTGATGGTGAGGGAGACGCCGGACATGTCGAGGCTGGTGACGAGCTCCCCCACCTCGGGCATCACCAGGGTGTAGCCGGCGTCGCGGAGGAGCGGGGCCACGGTCAGCCAGAGGACAAAGAGCTCCTCGTGCTTTGTGGACCCCAGCCCGTTGAGGATCACTGCAAGCCGGTCACCGGCACCGGGCGGGGTTTCGGCCAGCAGCCGGGACACAAATTCCTGGCCGAGTTCCTTGGCGGACGGCAAATCGGTGTCGAACAGGCCGGGCTCGCCGTGGATTCCCAGGCCGAGGCCCATCTGCTTGTCCTGGAGCGTAAACAGCGGCGTGTCGGCGCCGGGGAACGTGCAGCCATGGAAAGCACTGCCGATGGTCCGCGTCAGGCTGTTGGCCTTCCGGCCCAGGCGGACGACGTCGGCCAGGTCAGCGCCCGCTTCAGCTGCGGCGCCCATGATCTTGAAAACCGTGAAGTCACCGGCGATGCCGCGGCGTTTGTCGGATTCCGACGGCGGCGCGCTGGCGATGTCGTCCGTGACCAGGACGTTTTCAACCTGGATCCCTTCGGCGGCGAGGCGTTCGCTGGCCATGCCGAAGTTCATCACGTCCCCGGCGTAGTTGCCGTAGGTGAAGACAACGCCGGCGCCCGAATCAGCGGACTTGGCCACGGCGTAGGCCTGCTGCGCCGAAGGCGACGTGAAGATGTTGCCCACCACGGCGCCGTCGGCCAGTCCGGTGCCGATCAGCCCGGCGAACGCCGGGTAGTGTCCGGAACCGCCGCCGGCGAGGACCGCCACCTTGGGCGAGGCGGGGCGGTGGCGCCGCACGGCGCCGCCGGGGACCTGGCGAACCAGCCCGGAATGGACGTCGCAGAATCCGGCAAGGGCCTCTTCTGCGAATTCGGAGGGATTGTTGAAAATCTTGGTCATAGTGGGCTCTCTGACGTGGACTTAGTCTTCTGGGTGGAGCGCTGTTAGTGGATGTGGCTTCCGCCGTTGATGTCGATGGTGGTTCCGGTGAGGTACGCGGATTCCTCGGAGGACAGGAACGTGATGACGGCCGCGATCTCTTCGGTGGTGGCGTTACGGCCCAGCGGAATGCCGGCGTTGATGGCGGCTTCCTGCTCGTCCGTGCTGCCCACGCGGATGTTGGTGTCCACGGCGCCGGGAGTGATGGCGTTAACGGTGACGCCGGTGGCGCCGATTTCCCGGGCCAACGCCTTGGTGAGGCCCAGGATCGCGGCCTTGGCTGCTGAGTAGGGGACCTTGCCGAACACGCCGCCGCCGCGCTGTGCGGAGACCGAGGACATGTTGACGATCCGGCCCCAGCCGTTGGCGATCATGTCCGGCAGGAACGCCTTGGTGACCAGGTAGGTTCCGGTGGCGTTGACATCCATCACCTTGTGCCAGAGGTCCAGCGTGGTCTCCAGGAACGGGACCGGGGAGGTGATGCCGGCGATGTTGGCGAGGGCTCCGACCGGGGGCAGGATGCCAGCAGTAATCTCCGCCTTGACTGCTGCGTAGGCGGTGTTGACGGAGCCTTCGTTGGCGACGTCGATCTCGTGGCCGAAGGCAGGCACGTTGAACTCGTTGCCGATGTCGGCGGCGACCTTGGCGGACTTCTCGCCGTCGAGGTCCAGGATCACCACCGCCCAGCCTTGGCTGGCGTAGCGGCGGGCGGTGGTGATGCCGATGCCGCGGTCCGAGGTTGCCCCGGTGAGGACGGCGGTGCGTTGGATGGTGGTGGTCATGATGCTCCTTGGGTGGGTGATGTGCCTGTTGGTGGAATCGATTGCTCCATAAGCGCCGTTTTGAGGGTCCCAAAGGGCGTCTACGGAGCAATCGATGGTCAGAGAAGGTCGGTGATGTAGCTGGCCGCTTTGGCGGCGACAGCGGGACGTTCGTCGTGCGTGACGTCGCGGGTTTCGAGCTCGAGGGAGAAATGGCCCGTGTAGCCGCCGGCCGCCAGCGCACGCAGCCCCGCGGCGAAGTCCGCGTTGCCGTTGCCGATGCTGAGGTTGATGTTGCCCGGCACCGCATCACGGAGATGGACGTGGGAAATCCGGCCCTGGTGGCGTTCGAGGTACTCCAGCGGATCTTCGCCGGCGGCGACGATGTGGCTGAAGTCCATGACAATTCCGACGCCGGTACCCGCCAGCCGCCGGGCAAGCAGTTCCGCGCGTTCAAGGTTCCAGCAGAACCGCAGGAAGTGGAGGGATTCGGTCCAGAGTTCGACGCCGAACTCCGCTGCACGCTGCCCGGCGTGGATGAGTTGGGCCGCAATTTCGTCCAGGTCCTCGTCAAGGCTCCGGACCGGTTCGTGGCTCAGCGCTCCGCAGGGGAGGACCAGCGCTTTCGCGCCGGTGTTGGCCGTGAGGGTGAGCAGCGCCTCCAGGTGCCGTTCGCGGGCAGCATGCTGGCGGGCGTCGAGCACTGCGTTGAGGTCGCCGATATCTCCGTTGACGGAACGGACCCGCAGCCCGGAAGCGGCAACTTCCGCAGTCACAGCGGTGACGGCCGCGTCATCGAGGTTGTACGGGACGTGGTCGCACACCCCCGGGAGGGCGCCGAGGTCGATCTCTTCGAAGCCCAGGCCGCTGATGGTACGCAGGGCGGCCCGCAGGTCCTGATGCCTGAAGCTGATGGACGAGCAGCCGAGTCGTGAGTTGAACATCGTCGTTGATCCTCTGAACGAGCGGGTGGTGATGTGAATCACTGTAAATTAATTCATTGTCAACAGTCAACCTCCAACATTGACTGTTGACAATGAAGCATGACCCGGGTCACACTGGCATATCATTTGTTAACAGTCGACAGCGGTGGCGCGGAAGCGTTCCTGCTCTTCGAAAGGGAAAACAGCTATGAGCAATGAAGCTCTGAAAATGCGCGGCCACGTGCATGGCACAAAGGACGCAAAGCGCGTCGCAATCGGGTCCGGCGTTGGCGCCGTCATCGAGACGTATGACTTCATCGGCTTCGGCACCGCGGCTGCACTGTACTTCGGCGCGGCGTTCTTCCCCACCGGCGACCCGGTGACGGGCACGCTGGCAGCCTTCGCCACGCTTGGCGTCGGTTTCGCCGCCCGCCCGATCGGCGGCATCATCGGCGGGCACCTTGGCGACAAGGTGGGCCGCAAACCTGTCCTGGTGGCCTCCCTGATCCTCATGGGTGTGGCCACGTTCCTCATCGGGCTCCTGCCCACCTACGAGCAGGTTGGCCTGCTGGCCCCAGCCCTGCTGGTCTTCGTCCGCGTGGTCCAGGGCCTGGCCTTCGGCGCTGAATGGGGCGGCGCCATCCTGATGAGCTACGAGCACGCGCCCTGGAAGTCCAAGGGCAAGTACACCGGCATCGTCCAGGCCGGCTTCCCCGTGGGCCTGCTCCTGGCGAACCTTGTCTTCCTGGTCAGCGTGAACCTGGGCGGCGAACTCGCCTGGCGCGTCCCGTTCCTGGCCAGCATTGTGCTGGTGGCCGTCGGCCTGATCATCCGTTCGAAGGTCCCGGAATCACCAGTCTTCGACGAGGTCAAGGAGAGCGGCTCCATCGTCAAGTCCCCGATCATCGAGGTCATCAAGACGGACTGGCGCAGCATCGTCCGGGGCATCGGCCTCCGCATTGCCGAGACCGCCGGGTACGCCGTTTCCATCACCTACATGATTTCCTACCTGCACACCCAGCAGTTGGCAGACAAGACCCAGACCCTCGTGGCACTCTGCATCGCGTCTTTCATCGGCATCTTTGCCACCATGGCCTGGGCAAGGCTCACGGACAGGATCGGCCGCCGCCCCCTGTACATCTGGTCCACAGCCTTCGCCGTGCTGTTCGGCATCCCCATGTTCCTGCTGGTGAACACCGGAATGTTCATCTTCGTGATCGCCACCATTGTGATCTCCTACGCCGTCTGCCAGAACTCCCTTGCCGGCGCCCAGGGCCCATGGTTCCCCGAACTGTTCCAGGCCAAGACCCGCTCCTCCGGCGCCTCGCTGGCCTACCAGATCTCCGCCATGGTCTCGGGATTCACGCCCTTTGTCACCACGCTCCTGTTCGTTTCCCTGGGCTGGATGGGTCCTGCCGTCCTCTTCAGCTTCTACGCAGCCATCGGCCTGTGGGCGGCCCTTGTCACCCGGGAGACCTGGGGCAAGCGCGAACGGCAGCTGGCAGATGAGGCCACCAAAAGCACGCCGCAGTCAGTGAGCGTCTGATGACTGCGACTCAGGAACTGCACTCACACGAACTCCCCCAGAAGGAACGCATGATCCAGGAAACGGCTGCGGAACGCCTTGAGCGCGTCGGCGCCGCTGCGTACCGGATCCGGCATCACGCTTTGAACATGGGCGAGGTGCAGGGCCAGGGCTATGTGGGCCAGGCCCTCGGCGCGGCAGACATGCTGGCCACCGCGTACTCCGACCAGCTCCGCTTCCGCGCCGATGACCCGGAATGGGACGCCCGGGACCGGTTCCTGCTCTCCACCGGGCATTATGCGATCGGGCACTACGCGGCATTGGCCGAAGCCGGCACCATCCCCGTAGCCGAACTCGAAACATACGGCTCGGACGACTCCCGGCTGCCGATGTCCGGAATGTCCACCTACACCCCCGGCATGGAAATCTCCGGCGGATCCCTGGGCCACGGCCTGCCCATCGCCGTCGGCATGGCCCTGGGCCTGCGCTACCAGGACTCCAACGCCAGGGTCTACAACTTCCTCTCCGACGGCGAACTCGACGAAGGCTCCACCTGGGAGGCCGCCATGGGCGCCCACCACCACCAGCTCGGGAACCTCACCGCCATGGTGGACATCAACGCCCTGCAGGCCGACGGCAAAACCGACACAGTCCTCCGCACCGAGCCCGTGACCGAAAAATGGGAAGCATTCGGCTGGTACACCCAGCGTGTGGACGGGAACGACGTCGGCTCGCTGCTCGCAGCGTTCGACAACGCAGCCGCCCAGGCCGCTGCCGTCGGACGTCCCTCCGTGATCCTTTGTGACACGAAGGTGGGCCGCGGCGTCCCGCTGCTGGAGGAGCGCGAAAAGGCGCACTTTATGCGCATCGAAGAACACGAATGGCAGACCTGCCGCGAACAGCTGACTGCAGGATACGAAGGAAAGGACGCCCGATGAGCACCGCCACCGCCACCACAGGCGCTGCCCCCAAGCTGAAGACGTCGGCAATGATCGCGTCCTTCGCCGACCCCGGCCAGAAAACTGCCTCCGCACCTTTCGGGCATGCGCTCGTCAAAGCCGCGCAGGAGAACGACAAAATTGTGGGCCTTACCGCGGACCTCGGCAAATACACCGACATGCACATCTTCGCCCAGGCCTACCCCGAACGGTTCTTCCAAATGGGAATGGCCGAACAGCTGCTCTTCGGTGCCGCCGCGGGCCTAGCCGAGACGGGCCTGATCCCGTTCGCGTCCACGTACTCCGTGTTCGCCGCACGCCGCGCCTACGATTTCCTCTGCCTCGACAGCGCCGAACCCAACCTGAACGTCAACATCGTCGGGGGGCTCCCGGGCCTTACCACCGGCTACGGACCCAGCCACCAGGCCACCGAGGACATGGCCATCTTCCGCGGCATGCCCAACCTGACGATCGTGGACCCCTGCGACTCGATCGACATCGAACAGGCCGTCCCCCAACTCGCCGCCAGCGACGGACCCACCTACCTGCGCCTGCTCCGCGGCAACGTGCCCACGGTCCTGGACGAATACGACTACACCTTCGAGCTCGGCAAAGCCAAGGTTTTGCGCGGCGGCAACGACGTTGTCTTCATCTCCTCCGGGCTGATGACCATGCGCGCCCTGCAGGCAGCGAAAGCCCTCGCGGCACACAACGTGGACGTCGCCGTCGTCCACACACCCACCATCAAACCGTTCGACGCCGCCACCGTCCTGGCCGAAATCAACACCGATCGCCTCGCCGTGACCCTGGAAAACCACAGCGTGACCGGCGGCCTCTTCGAGACCGTCGCCTCCGCCGTCGTCACCGTGGGGCTCGGCAAGAGGGTAGTGCCGGTGGCGCTGCCGGATGAGTTCCTCGACGCCGGCGCCCTGCCCACCCTCCACGACCGCTACGGACTCACCGTCGAAAAAATCGTCGCGAAAGTCCTCGCCGAACTGAAGTAGAAGCGTTTCGCCGGAAGCGCGGAGCCGTCCCGGCCGGGGCCGCGCTTCTGGCGTACCATCGACAGTTAACACATCGACTGTAAACAGTTGACCCCTGACATTGAGGAAGTATCACGATGGCCGGAGCAACAGCATCGCTGCTGGGACTGCAAAAGAAGAGCCTTCGCGAGCAGGCCCTCTCGGCACTGCGCGCCGCCATCACCAGCGGCGAGCTGGAGCCGGGGCGGCACCTGGTGGAAACCGAGCTGTCGGAAATGCTCCAGATCAGCCGCGGCACGTTGCGGGAAGCGCTGCGCCAACTCGAACAGGAAGGCCTCCTCTCCCCCGGGCCCCGGGGCCGGCTTTCCGTCCGGCACCTGGATGAGAAGGAAATCCGCGACATCTACTCCGTCCGGGCAGCACTTGAATCCCTTGCGGCCCGCACCCTGTGCGAACTCCCGGACCGGGAGCACGTCATCACCTCGCTGCGGGCCGCCATTGAAGCCATGGCCGCCGCAGAGAAGGCCAGCCTGCAGGAACGCATCGAATCGGATCTGGAATTCCATCGGACCCTGTGCCGCCTGACCGGCAACGAAACCCTGCTGCATTCCTGGGAGTCGCTGGAAGGGTCCATCCGGATGTCCATCATGTTCGCGGGCAGGGACAAAGGTGTGAAGAACATGAGCGTGGACCGTCATTACGACATCGTCACCGCCATCGAGACCGGAGACGCCTCGCTGGCCCGGAACACAATCCGCGAACACATGGACACCGCTGCTGCGAACCTTGTGGCGTAGGGCAGCGGACTTAGAACAGCCCGGGCAGCCTGCCGCTCGCGGCTGTGTATTTTCCGGGAGGGACCGTAGGAGACCGACGCCGTATACTCGGTGCCAGCCATGACCATCCTTCCGTCCTCCCCCGCCAGCGTCCGCATTGATGCGTGGCTGTGGGCGATCCGCGCCTACAAGACACGCTCTGCCGCCACCGCGTCGTGCCGGGCCGGGCACGTGCGGCTGAACGGAAGCCCGGCCAAAGCCTCGGCTACTCTGGTCACGGGCGACACCGTCACCGTGCGGATGTCCGGCTTCGAACGCACCCTCGAAGTCCGCCGCCTGATCGCCAAACGCGTCGGCGCAGAGGTGGCTTCGCACTGCTTCACCGACCACACGCCGCCAAGGCCGGTGGCGCCGGCACTGGGCCTCCCGCAGCGCGACCGTGGCGCGGGACGTCCCACCAAGAAGGACCGCCGCGAGATGGAACGGCTCAAGGGCCCCGCAACCTAGGCCCTCGAGGCCGGCAGCCTCGGTACGTGGGAACTGCTGCGAAACCCTTCATCAATGTTCCCGTCGGGTCAGAGTCCTGCTCCGCGACCGAGCTAGCAGAATTGGAACTGTGAACAACATCGTCCTGACCTCCGTCCGACAGCCCGGCGAGGACACCGTCTCGGACCTTTACATCGTTGATGGCGTGGTGACGCGGATCAGCGCCGGCGAGGGAATCCCTGGCGGCGCCCGCGTGCTCAGCCTGGATGGGCGCTACGTTATTCCAGGGCTCTGGGACGAGCACGTCCACATGACCCAGTGGGCACTGCACTCAAACAGGCCGGACCTGTCCGCCGCCGCATCCGCGCACGACGCTGCCGCCGACGTCGGACTTTCTGTTCGCGACGCCGATCCTTCGGTCACCACGGTGGGGGTGGGCTTCCGCGACGCCCTGTGGGCGGACGTCCCCACTCTGGAAATGCTCGACGCCGCCACCGGCAGCCAGGCCACCGCCCTGATCAGCCACGACCTGCATTGTGTCTGGCTGAACAGCGCTGCCGCCCGGCGCTACGGGGTGAAGGTTGATGCCGGCGGCCTGCTCCGGGAGGAACCTGCCTTTGCGCTGACCCGTGAGCTGGGCAAACTTCCGGATTTGGTGGTTGACGGCTGGGTCCGCGATGCGGCCCGGGCGGCATCCGCCCGTGGCATCGTGGGCATAGTCGATTTCGAGATGACCTGGAACCGCGACGCCTGGCTGCGCCGCATCGCCGGTGGATTCAACAGCCTGAGGGTGGAGGCCGGCGTCTACCCCGAGGACCTGGAGCGGGCCCACAACGACGGCATGCGCACAGGCATGGAGCTCGACGGCGGCAAGGGGCTCCTGCGGGCCGGTCCGCTGAAGGTGCTCATCGACGGTTCGCTGAATACACGGACGGCGTTTTGTGTGGACCCGTACCCCGACGGCGGCTACGGGCTGCTGACTGTCAGCTTTGACGACTTGGTGTCGCTGCTTCGGCAGGCGCGGGAATACGGCTTTGTCCCGGCGGTCCATGCCATCGGGGATGGCGCCAACCAGGCGGCACTGGATGCCTTCGAGCGCGCCGGGATCGGCGGCCGGATTGAGCACGCGCAGTTTGTCCGGACGGAGGATCTGGCCCGCTTTGGACCTTTGGGAGTTACGGCCAGCGTGCAGCCGGTGCATGCACTGGATGACCGGGACGCCGCGGAGTCCAACTGGGGCGGCCGCACGCAGCGGGCGTTTCCGCTGAGATCCCTCCTCGACGCCGGAGCCACGTTGGCGCTGGGTTCTGACGCACCGGTTGCGCCGCTGGATCCGTGGGCCGCGATGTCGGCGGCCACCACCAGGTCCCGGCAGGATGCCCGCGGGCCATGGCATCCCCAGGAATGCATCAGCCGGGGGCAGGCACTTACCGCTTCAGCCAGGGGCCGCAGCCGGATTCGGGTCGGGGACCCGGCGGACCTGGTGGTGCTCGACGCCGATCCGCTGACCTCGCCGGACCCGAAATTCGCCGCCATGCCGGTTGCGGCAACGCTGGTGGCCGGCCGCTTCACGTACGACGGCGGCCTGGCTTAGTTCCGCACTTTGGCCTGCACGAGATTCGCGAACGGCAGCTTGCCGTGGTCCGCGAGGAAGGCAGCGTGGTACGCGGCCTCAGCCTGGCTCACTTCCTCGGCAGGGAGCTCTTTCCACGCCATGATGAGTTCATCGGTGTGGGTCAGCTGCCAGATGAGGCGGCCGTCCCAATGGCCCGGCGGCCTGCCCCGCCCAAAATCCAGGAACTCCTTGATCTGATTCCGGAGACCCCGGTTGCCCTTGCTCCCCGGCCCGGCTTTGCCAATATAGAGAATGTCCGCGCCGTCCACCCATTCAGCCCATATGGCGTCCGCCGGCAGGGTGGGATTCTTTTTCTTAAAGGTCCCGGCGGTGCTGATCTTCAGGAAATGCGGCTCGAACTCATTCGGCCGGAGGACGGCGAACACCCCGGTGCCCTGCGGAACCCTGATGATCTCAAGGCTGTCGAAGCTCCGGAAGCCGGCAAAGCCGTCGGACTTGAGCGTTTTCCTGTTCATCATGACGACGTTACCCGGCCCGGCACCGGTCCGGAGCTAACTTTGCACTGCGCACCTATAGGTCCAAAAGCGTAGAGTGGGCTTAGACGCCTGTTTCTGGACGCCGTGCTGCTGAGGGAGAGATCGTGACGATTGACTGGGACGAAAAAAAGGCCCTGCTACAGGAACCAAACATCGCGGCGGTAACGCAGCTCTGCGATGAACTGATGGAAAAGAAGCCAGGGTCCGTCGTCCCCTACATCGACCCCGTGCACGACGAGGACGAATGCCGGATCGTCAGCCTCCACGTCAGTCCCGGCAAGGGCACCGAATCGGGCTTCGTCTCCCATTTCAACGACGACGAAGCCGCCCGCCGTGCCACCCAGATTTACGAACTTGCCGAGCTTGATCCGCGCTATGTGATGCCGTGGAATGCGTACCCGTGGGTGCGGGATCCGGAGCTTCCGTCGGCGCTGAACGTCCAGGAGAAGACTGACGGTCTGCGGCCCTTCCGGCAGTTCCTCAAGATCAACCGCCGTGTCTCCGCAGTCATCGCACACGGCACGGACGCTTCCACGTTCCTCACCCTTTTCGAGAAGACCTACCATTCTTCCCTGAAGAACAGCGGCATCAAGATCTACAAGGCCAGCGCGCTCGGCGGGCGGGCCTTTGCTGTTTCTGAAGCAAAACAGGAGGATCTCCTCGCCAAAAGCGTGGACGTCTACAAGGACGCCATGCAGCGGGCAGGCATCCAGCACCTCTAGCCACTCGCGAGATGGCAGTTCGCGGCAGTTCAGGAGCCGGACACTGCCGCCAAGTGCCATGTCGCGGACGTACGACGGCGGAAGTCACCGCGGGTGCCTCAGGCTTCCAGCAGGCGCCTGCGGTGCTTGAGCTCCTTCACCCACGCCCTGGTGACCATGTCAGGGAACGGCGAGCGGCCGTCGTCGTGCTTCTCCGGACCTCCGAGCCCTGCGAACGCGGTTCCTGCCTCCAGGTCGGGGATCAGCGGACCTGACGCTTTAAGGGCAAGCTCCAGCACCTGGGCGGCCGTCCGGTCACTCAGCCCCAAGCCCGCGGCCCAGCCCAGAAAGTGGCGGCGCGAGATTCCGCTGCGCTTTCCGTTCAGGGTCAATGCCAGGGTCTTGTCCCCGTAGACCACTGTGGAGGGGATGTCGTAGACCGGGGCGATGGTCCACTCGCCATGCGGCTGCTGGACCATGGAAACGTTCTTGGCGTGCAGGTCCCCGTTGCCGCTCAGCCACGCAAACGCCCCCTGAATGGCCAGGTTTCGGAGTGCCGGGAGCGGCGCCGAGCAGTAGTCGGCCAGCGCATGGCAGACCTGCCCATAAGCCACGTTGTATTTGTCCGCAGGGTAGAGCTTCAGGACCTGGGCCCCGTCCTCCACCGCCAGCCGCCGGACGTCATCGGGCCCGTCTCCGGGAAGCGGGATCCGGTCGAAACGCTCCACCAGCAGACCCGGCCGGCCCGCGACGTCGCGGATCAGCCTTACGTTGCTGACCGGGATCCGGAGCTTGGCGGCGTACCGAAACATCACCAGCTCGTTCTCCACCACATGCGGGAATTCGGGGGCGTTGAGCTTAAGGATGAACCGCTTGCCGGCGCTGGCCACAGGGAGCGAGATCATGCCGGCAGACAGCTTGTCCTGCACACCGGCGAGCGCCACGGGGTCAATAAGGTCCGGATCGCCGAGCAACTTGTCGAAATCAACCGGCAGCTTGGGATCCAGCTGGACAGCGTGCTCGTCCGGATCCAGCGCCTCGCCGTGGCCTACGATCTGGACGTCGCCCACCGGATTCCCGCCGGCGGCGATCAGCAGGGACAGGTCGTCGTCGGCGCTGGTCTTGATGGAGCGCCGCAGCGCGTTGAGCCGACGGCCCTCGGGCAGGAGGCCGGTGAAGTAGGGCGGCGCCGCCCCCGCCGCGGAATCGACGGGTGCGCCGGTGAGCGGCAGGGAACTGGCGACGGCGGGTCCCCCGGACGCGAGGTACGCCGGCACGTAGCTGAACCGGGTGCCGCCGTCGTGCCGTTCAAGCCGCGCGGCGAGCACTCCGGCCTTGTAGATGTCTGCGATGCGGTGCTTCATGGCTGTGTTTCGTGACCGCTGACGTGGCCTTCGAGCGCACGTGCATTTTTGCTCGTTCTTGTGGCGAGCCGGAGCTCCAGGCCCACCGCGTCCAGGACGGCCAGCAGGGAATCCAGCTGGACACTTGGCTTGCCCTGCTCTACGAACCTGACGAAACGTTCGGAGACCCCGGCCAGGTCGGCGAGGTCCTGTTGGGTCAGGCCCAGCGATATGCGGCGCGAGCGGACCTCTGAAAGCAACTGATCCCCAAATGCGTCGGCCATGGGCACTCCAATAGGTACGATCGTTCCGAAACTGGCTCCTAGCCAGCTTAAGACTTCGTGGTTGCCCATGTAAAGGGCATACCGGCACGTTCGTACCGGAGAGTTATTAGGTGAGCAGGGGCGTAAAACCATAACTGCGACAAACTAATCATTGCCTTAGTCGCCGCGGCCGCCCTGGTGGCAGGCTCGTTAGTTGTGGCCGCAGCAGCCAATTCCGATGCCGGAACGGTAGTCCGTATCGTCGATGGCGACACGTTGGTGGTCTCAATCAACAACGGCGACCACACCATCCGGCTGCTCAACATCGACACGCCTGAAACGAAGGACCCCAACCTGCCGGTTGAATGCCTTGGCCTCAGGGCCACGGAATACCTCGAGGGGCTGCTGCCGAAAGGCACCCGGGTCAAGCTTGAATCCGATAAGGAACGGCACGACCAATACGGCCGGACCCTCGCCGGAGTCTTCGCTCCGGACGGCTCCCTGGTGAATGCCGAGATCGCGCGGGAAGGGCTGGGGATCCCCGTACAGTACGGCGAAAACCGTAAGTTCCTGCCGCCGGTCGAAGCAGCCTACGCGGAAGCCATGTCGGCCAAGAGTGGCCTGTTTTCCGATCAGGTCGACTGCACTGTACCTGCCTAAGTTGCGAAAACGACCAAGGCGCTTGAAACCGCAACAGCAGCTGAGCCCGCAACCACCTCAGCTGCTGCAGGCGTAGCGGCGGCAGTACTTGTCACCCAACTGGCGCAAAGGCCCTCAGAACTGTTCTTGCTGCCAGCAAGGATACACAGAGGGCAATCTACTGGGCCGGCCTGACGGCCACCGTCGCGGCGGCATACCTTTCGACACTGGACAACAAGGTCGCCGCGGCAGCGAAGAAGCGGGACGAAACGAAGGCCTTGCAGGACACACTCGCCGCGGCAGAGAAGAAGGCACACGAGGGCCGCCTGGCCGCCGAAGCGCAGGCTGCAGCAGAAAAGAAGGCCGCAGAGGAGCGCGCGGCGGCAGGCGGCCGACGAGGCAGCCGTAGCAGAAGCGGCCCGTCAGGCCGAGGTCGAGCGCCTACGAAGGTTGCCTTCACCCGCACCCTACATACCGCCGGCACCCAACCGTACATTCCGCCTGCTCCCGCCCCTTATGTACCACCGGCTACCAAGTACACGGGTCCACGCTGCTATGCACCGGGCGGGGGGCCTGGAGCCCCTGCTGAGATAGGCGGAAGGCAGCGGGTCCCAGGCGCTCTTGGGACACGCCGCGTATTAGACCCGATGCGGGCCCGGATTATTCGTCGGCTTCAACGCTTCAGACTTTCATCGGGGCATCGATAACAATTAAAAGCACGCACCCAATTGACGCCCCGCGTTAAGCGTCAGGTTCGAGCGGCACGGGCTCGAACCAGTTGCCACATGATCCGCGTTCTTGACACCACTCAGTGACAAGTGCCATAGTCGTAATATGGACCTGTTGGACAGCTGGACAGCTAGACAAGATCGCATAGTGCGGGTGGGCGCCGCCGAAGCCGTCTTTGCCTCCCTGCGGGGCGCCATCGAAGGCGGCAAGATTCCCGTCGGTACCCGTCTTGACTCGGAGACGTCCCTGGCCAAGCAGTACGGCGTGAGCCGCACCATGGTCCGGGAAGCCTTGCGTTCATGCACGGCACTCGGGCTCACCGCCACGCACACCGGCAAGGGCACGTTCGTCATCTCGGACAGGGTGGCCCCCGACCTGAAGCTCGGCAAATATTCCGCCCGCGCCCTGGTAGAGGCGCGGCCGCACATCGAAGTTCCTGCAGCAGGCCTTGCCGCCGAGCGCCGCAGCAACGAAGATGTGGAGGCACTTCGGGAAATTCTCCAGGAGATGTCCCGCGCGGATGACCTGCAGCAGTGGGTGCTCCTGAACACCGAGTTCCACGCCACGATCGCGCGGTGCAGCGGAAACGGCGTCTTTGAACAGTTTTTGTCCGACATTGTCGATGCAATGGCGAACCAGTCGAACACGCTCAACCTCGTGGCGGACCGGCGAGCCGAGTCCGGTGAAGAACATGCCCGCATCTTCGAAGCCATCGAAAGCGGCTCGGTAGAAGGTGCACGCGAAGCGATGACCCAGCACTTGCATGGCGTGGAATGCGCCTTGAGCACAGTTGTCCCCGGTGGAAAGACGCCGTCCGGCATCATCCCTTAGTCCACCGGCCCCTAAGTCCCCCGTCCTGCCCGCCCTCCTCCTGAGTGTGCTGGTTATCTTGCCCAACTGTTCGCCGCACGCCTATTCTGCGGCGCAGTTCAAACGTGCCTCCCGCACACGCTGAACGTATTCCGTCCAAGCCCGTCAACGAAGCCCTGTGAGGACCAGCATGACCACCAGCCAGACCGCCATTGATGCCGTACCCGAAACCCGGTCCGAGCACGACCTCCTGGGTGACCGCGATGTCCCAGGCAACGCCTACTGGGGCGTCCACACGCTCCGCGCCGTCGAAAACTTCCCCATCACGGGGCAGCCGCTGTCCTCCAACATGCACCTGGTCCGGGGACTGGCCGCCGTGAAGCTGGCCGCTGCCCGCACCAACCGCGAGCTGGGTCTGCTTGACGCCGAACGCGGCCAGGCGATCGAGCAGGCGTGCACCGACGTGATGAACGGACAGCTCAGCGACCAGTTTGTGGTGGACGTGATCCAGGGCGGCGCCGGGACGTCGTCGAACATGAACGCGAACGAGGTCATCGCCAACCGTGCCCTCGAAATCCTCGGCCACGCCAAAGGCGACTACGCCCGCCTGCACCCCAACGACCACGTGAACCTCAGCCAGTCCACCAACGACGTGTACCCCACCGCGGTGAAGCTGGGCACCATCTTCGCTGGCCGGGAACTGCTGGACGCACTCGCCGAACTCGAAGAGGCCTTCGCCGCCAAAGCACTGGAATTCCGTACCGTGGTGAAGATGGGCCGCACGCAGCTGCAGGACGCCGTCCCCATGACGCTGGGCCAGGAGTTCGGCACTTACGCCATCACCATCGGCGAGGACCGGCTGCGCCTGGCCGAGGCGGAACTGCTCATCCACGAGATCAACCTCGGCGCCACAGCCATCGGTACCGGCCTGAACGCCCCCGCCGGCTACACCGAGGCAGCCTGCCGGCACCTGGCCGAGGTCACCGGGCTCCCCCTGGTCACCGCCGTCGACCTCATCGAAGCCACCCAGGACGTGGGCGCGTTTGTGCACCTGTCCGGAGTGCTCAAGCGCGTGGCCGTGAAGCTCTCCAAGATCTGCAACGACCTCCGCCTGCTCTCCTCCGGCCCCCGCGCCGGCTTCGGCGAGATCAACCTGCCGGCCGTCCAGTCCGGCTCCTCCATCATGCCCGGCAAGATCAACCCGGTCATCCCGGAAGTGGTCAGCCAGGTGGCCTACGAGGTCATCGGCAACGACGTCACCATCACCATGGCCGCCGAAGCCGGCCAACTCCAGCTCAACGCTTTCGAACCCATCATTGTCCACAGCCTCCACAAGAGCATCTCCCACCTCGAAGCAGCCTGCCGCACCCTCACGGCACGCTGCGTCCGGGGCATCACCGCCAACACCGAGCACCTCCGGCTCACCGTGGAACAGTCAATCGGCCTGGTCACCGCCCTTAATCCACACCTTGGCTACGCCACCGCCACCGCCATCGCCCAGGAGGCTCTCGCCACCGGCAAGGGTGTGGCCGAACTCGTGCTCGAACACGGCCTGCTCACCGCCACCCAGCTCCAGGAACTCCTCAGTCCTGAACGCCTGGCGAACCTCAGTAAGTAGTTCCACCCGCACGTCCCTCCGATCACCATCCTGATACGGGGCACATCGTTGTGCCCAAAATCCCGCCGGGGCTCAAGGCTCAAAGACGAGGGCCCTTCCAGAGGGCTGAATCTCGGCATCTATCAAAGGACTGACTTTGAAAAACAAATCAACGAAATGGATCCTGGCCTCGCTCCTGATGGGAATCATCAGCGGCCTGGTGTTCCACTGGCTTCTCCCCGCGGATGTGCGGGACGCCTTCGTTGCCGTCTTCGACACGGTGACACACATGTTCCTGAACCTGATCAAGATGATCATTGCCCCGCTGATCTTCGCCACCCTGGTCTCCGGCATCGCCGGAGCTGCGAAATCAGCGGGTGTGGGAAAGCTCTTCGGCCGTTCGATGATCTGGTTCCTCTCCGCCTCAGTCCTGGTGGGCGCCTTTGGCTTCATCATGGCCCACCTGCTCAACGTGGGCTCAGGCCTTCACCTCGTGCCCACCGGTGATGCCGGGCTGGAGTCCAAGCCGCTCGACTTCCAGGCTTTTATCACCAACATCATCCCCACCAGCGTCTTCTCGGCCCTGACCACGAACAACCCGCTCCAGATCCTGGTGTTCGGCGCGCTTTTCGGCATCGCCCTGCTGAACCTCCGGAAAAAGGGCCACTCCTCCATCGCTGACGCGATCGACGAACTGATGAAGGTCATGTTGAAGGTCACCGGCTATGTGATGCTGGCAGCCCCGGTGGGCGTTTTCGCCGGAATCGCCTCGGCATTCACCGCGAAGGGCCTCGACGCGTTCGCCACCTACGCCTCATTCATCGGCGGATTCTATGTATCGCTCTCGGCCCTGTGGGTCATCATGATCGCCGTCGCCATGGCGTTCCTCGGCCGGGCGGCCTTCCGCCTGGTGCGAATGGTCCGCGAACCCATGGTCATAGCGTTCGCCACGTCCAGCAGCGAAGCGGCGCTGCCCAAACTCATCGAAGGCCTGACCAAGTTCGGCATCGAAAAGCGCACCACCGGCTTCGTGCTGCCGCTGGGGTACTCGTTCAACGTTGACGGTTCCATGATGTACATGACCTTCGCTTCGGTCTTCCTCATCAACGCCTACGGTATCGATATGGACCTGGGCCAGCAGATCGCCATGACGGCAATGCTCCTGCTCAGCAGCAAAGGCATGGCCGGCGTGCCACGGGGTTCGCTTGTGGTGGTGGCCGCCGTCATCCCCGGCTTCGGGGTCCCGGCCGCCGGTATCGCGGTCCTGCTGGTAGTGGACCAACTGCTGGACATGGGGCGCACCGCCACCAACATCCTCGGAAATGCTATCGCCACCGCCGTCATCGGAAGGAAACACGACGACGCCATGCCCGACGCCACGGGGCTCCCGGCTGCGGACGCAGAAGAAGCCCGGGCCCCCGCTCCAGCAATGCACTGATCGAGTCACGCCCTGAAAGGCATGCGAAACATGATTCATTCATTCACGTTCCCCGAAGACGCGGACCGTCGCCGCGACGTCCGGTCGAGGATCATCGAGCATCTCGCCCGTAACGGAGCGAGCAAGGTGTCCGACATCAGCTGCGCCATCAATTCCTCCAGGGAAAACGTCCGCTACCACCTGGCGGCACTTGAGGCCGCTTCGCTGGTCCGCTCCAACATTTCCCCCGGGACAAGGGCCGGCTGCACCCCCTTCTACGCCCTCGTACCCGCGACGGCGCGGTCCCGTCAACCGGTCCCCTGAGCTTCGCCCGCATTCCGCAACTCCGAACCTGACGGCGGTGGACCCTGGCCCGGGGATTCAACGTCCTCGGGCCAGGGCCCGCAAGCCCTTTGGGTACCAGCAGCGAAGCCGATGGGAACTTCGTCACGGAAGGCGGCGGAGGCTGCGGGCAGCAGACTCTGGCCGTCCGCCGGATCCCAGCCGACGCAGAACGTCCAGCGGCGACGGGTCCAGGGCCGGCGGTTACGCCGCCCCACCCGGTGCCGGCGGAACCCAGCGGTCGAGGGCTGCCTCCAGGGCGGCGGGGTCAACCGGTTTGGTGAGGTAATCGTCCATGCCGGCAGCGAGGCATCGCTCACGGTCTTCGTCCAGGGCGCTCGCAGTCATGGCAATGATGGGCAGATGTTTTGTCCCGTCGCTCTTGCGGATGGTCCTGGTGGCCTCAAATCCGTCCATCACAGGCATGTGGCAGTCCATAAGTACGGCCGCGTAAGGGGCTGCCGCAACAGCCGAAACGGCTTCGGCGCCGTCGGGCACAACGTCGACGAGGTAGCCCAGTCTCTTCACCATTTCCCGGGCAACAAGCTGGTTCACCTCGTTGTCCTCCACCACCAGGATGCGCCCCCGCGAAGGCAGGCTCTGCACCTCGGGCATACGACGGGCCGCAAGCCCTTCGGCCGTCTGCGCCCCTCCACTCAGCCGAAGAAGACGGTCGTAAAGTTCAGAGCTTCGCACCGGTTTCATCAGCCATTCACGGACACCCGCAGCTGCCAGCTCCGCCGGATCCAGCTGCGGCGATGACGTCAGCATGATCAGCGAGGCGGGAGCCAGAACTCGGTCGGCACGGATGGCCCGTGCCAGCTCCAGTCCGTCCATCTCCGGCATACACATATCCAGTACGACGACTTCGAAAGGCCGTCCGGCGATGACCGCTTGCCGGCAGCGGTCCAGGGCTGTACGCGCATCCCCGACGGTGTCCGCGTCCATGTTCCACGCCCTGAGCTGGGTTTCCAGCACCAGCCTGTTCGTAGCGTTGTCATCCACAATCAGGACCCTGACTCCGGTCAGCAGATCGGGGGAGCGGACCGCCGCCTCCTCGCTGCCCACGGAAGCCGCGGCGGGCTGCAGCGGGAGCACAAACCAGAATGTGCTGCCCTCCCCTGGAGCGCTGGTCAGCCCGATTTCACCACCCATCACCTCAGTCAGTCGCCGCGAGATCGCCAGCCCCAGCCCGGTCCCGCCGTACCGGCGCGTGGTGGAGGAATCGGCCTGGGAAAAGGACTCGAACAGGCGCCGATGTTGTTCTGGCTCAATTCCGATCCCGGTGTCACGGACATCAAACCGCACCGCAGGCCCGCGGGGATGCTGGTCAACCGGCTGCACGCGGACGGACACCTCCCCGGCCGGCGTGAACTTTACGGCGTTGGAGGCAAGATTGAGCAGGACCTGCCGGATGCGTCCGGCGTCTCCGGACAGCAGGGCCGGCACGTCCGGGCGGCAGAAGGCGATGAGCTCCAGACCTTTGACGCGGGCAGACTCGCTCAGCAGGCCCGCCACTTCCTCCACCAGAAGCCGGGGATCAAAGGCGGCAATGTCCAAATCAACCTTCCCGGCCTCCAGCTTGGACAGATCCAGGATGTCGTTGATCAGGGCCAGCAGCAACGCGCCCGCCCCCCTGACCCCTTCGGCGTACCGGCGCTGCGTCTCATCCAGCGGCGTCTCCAGCAACAAAGCGGTCAGGCCGATAACGCCGTTCATCGGTGTCCGGATCTCATGGCTCATTGTCGCCAGGAATTCGGACTTCAACCGGCTCGATTCGAGCGCTGCCTCCCGCGCGGCGAGAAGCTCTGCCGCTGCCCGCCGCTGTCCGGTAATGTCGCGAACGATCTTCGCCATTCCGCGTACGCCGCCGCCTTCGGCCCGGATGGGAGAGATGGTCACGGAAACGGGGACCGTCGTCCCGTCTTTGCGGACGCGCTCCGCCTCAAAACTCCGCGCGACCCCGCGCTCCCGGACATCAGCGAGCAAGGCCTCCTCGCTCCGGCGGAGATGATCCGGGATCAGGAACTGGACGTCCCGGCCTGTCACCTCGTCCGCGCCGTACCCGTACAGCTTTTCGGCGCCGCGGTTCCAGCTGGTGATCACACCATCCGGGGTGATGCCGATGATCGCGTCGGCCGAGGAATTCACAATGGCGCCAAGACCCTCCAGCTGTGCAATCGCTTCACGGGCGTGGTCCTCTGCACGCCGGCGTGCCGTGATGTCACGGAAGCTCCAGACCCGGCCGACGATGTCATCCCCCACCCGCTGGGGCCGGGAGTAGCGTTCAAACGTCCGGCCATCACGGAACTCCAGCACGTCCAGGCTCTCAGCTCCCGGATCGGCGTACAGCTCCTGGACCTTGCGCATGAAGCTGCCCGGATCGGAGAGCTGATCCAAGACGAAGCCGATTACTTTGCTGTCATCGTGGGAATCCAGCAGGTCTGCCGGGATGCCCCACAACGCGGCGAACCGTTCATTGGAACCGGCAATCTTCCCGTCCGCAGTCACCACCAGGATGCCGTCGGCGGTGGATTCCAGGGTAGCGCCGAGCAGCGAAAGGGCATCCCGCAGCTCGCTGTCCGTGCGGCGGCGTTCGCTCACGTCCCGGACGGAGGCAACGATGTCCGCGCCCGGACGGTCACCGAGGGCGGCGGCGCTGATTTCGATGGGGAACTCGGTCCCGTCGCAGCGCAGGCCAAACAGACCCAGGCCTGTACCGATCCGGAGCATCCGCTGCCCGGACGTGAAATCATCACTTGTGCCTGCAATTTGGGCTTCGAACCGCTCGGGCAGGAGCATTCCGTAGTGCCTGTCCAGCAACTCATCGCGCCGGTAACCGAAGAGCTTTTCCGCCTGGTTGTTGGCGAAGACGATGAAACCCTCAGCGCTGACCCTCAGTAACGCGTCAGGAGCCGCTTCGACCATCTCCTGGTAAAAATCCGTTGCTGGATCGTTGCCCTTGACTGCCTGTTCCATTAAGCCCCCACCAAAAGGTTCGCGGCCTTCGCCGCCGCGCATCCAGGCGGCCGGATGAGCCTACCCACGCACAGCATATCCGGCAGCCCCTGTTGCGCCCTGAGGGCTGGACAAGCTGATCGCTCCCGCGGGCCGTTGCCCTGAAGTCAGCCTGGCTGGAATCAACGTTGCGTCAGGGGAGCCCCGGGTCGGCGCCGGATTGACATCCGGTGTGACCCGTGCCATATTTGAGGGGTGAACCTGTCAGACAGCCGGACAGCAGGACAGCCTGCGGAGTCCATCCGCGAGCAGTCCCCCGGAGCCCAGCCCCTGGCCCGGCTCAGCGCTTCCGAGGCGGTGTTCAACGCCATCCGTACCGACATCGAATCCGGTCAGGTACCGGTGGGCGGCAAACTCAGCTCCGAGGCCACCCTTGCCCAGCAGTACGGCGTCAGCCGCTCGGTCATCCGCGAGGCACTCCGCTCCTGCACCGCCCTGGGCCTGACCGTCACCAAGACCGGCAAGGGCACGTTTGTGGTCGCCAACAAAGTGGCCAATGACCTGACCCTCGGGCAGTATTCCGCGCGGGACCTTACCGAGGCCCGCCCGCACATCGAGGTTCCGGCAGCAGGACTGGCCGCCCAGCGCAGGACGGACGAGGAACTCGAGGCGCTGCGGCACATCGTCGCCGCCATGACCACGGAAACGGACCCGGAATCCTGGGTTGCCCTGGACTCCAGCTTCCACGCCGCCATCGCCCGCACCAGCGGCAACAAGGTGTTCGAAAGTGTCATCGCGGAGATCAGGGACGCGCAAGCCCACCAGTCGGAAACCCTGAACATGGTGGCCGACCGCCAGCACGCGTCGGACATCGAGCACCAGCAGATCCTCGCCGCCATCGAGGCCGGCTCCGCCGAAGCGGCAAGCCAGGCTATGGCCGAACACCTGCGCGCTGTGGGCGTTGCCCTCGATTCCATCCTTAACAAGTAGCCCTAGGACTCCATGCCAGCCCCTGCCCTTTCCGCTGCCCAGACTGCTGCCCCCGGCACCGCCGAAGCAGGGACGCTCCCCCGGCACGCACCCCTGGTGGTCGCCACCCGCGACGGCCTCGTGGAAAGCGTCCACTTCGGCTCGGCCATCGCCACCGCAGCCGACGGCTCGATCCTGGCGACGGCAGGCGACCCGCTGGCGCCGTTCTACCCGCGCTCTTCCCTCAAGCCCCTGCAGGCCGTGGCCATGGTCCGCGCCGGCCTGAACCTCCCCGCCGACCTGCTCGCCCTGACCGCAGCCAGCCACTCCGGCGGAGCCAAACACCGCGGCGGCACCCAGCGCATCCTCGCCCTGCATGGGCTTGCTGTGGGCGACCTCGAGAACAGCACCGACCTGCCCTACGGCACCAGCGAGCGCGAGGACTGGCTGCGCACCGGCTTCCGCGCCACGCAGCTGACCCAGAACTGCTCCGGCAAGCACGCCGCCATGGCCGCCACGTGCGTCATCAACGGCTGGCCGGTCAAGGGTTACCTCGATCCGTCCCACCCGCTGCAGCAGCTGATCGCCGCCACCGTCACCGAGCTGGCCGGCGAGGAGGCCTTCGCCCGCAGCACGGACGGCTGCGGGACGCCCCTCTTCGCCCTCACTCTCCGCGGCATGGCCCGCGCGTTCGGCGCCATCGCGGCGGCCGCCACCGCGATTACCGTCGTCAGCACCTCCGACGACGGAGGGACCGCCCCACTCCTTGCGGAAGCCGCCGTCGGACTCGCCATGCGGCAGCACCCTGACATGGTGGCCGGCGATCGCCGGGACGTCACGGAACTGATGCGGCTGCTGCCCGGCTCTGTGGCGAAGGACGGTTTTGAAGGTGTGCAGCTCGTCGGCCTGCCGGATGGCCGCGCGATTGCCGTCAAGATTTCCGACGGCGGGGACCGCGCCCGGATGCCCGCCACCGTCCACGTTCTTGAATCCCTCGGCGTGGACACCGCGCCGCTCGCTGGCATCGCCACCGCGACTGTCCTGGGCGGCGGCCGCACAGTCGGGCTTCTCCATGCCACCGATTTCCTGTCCAAACCCGTCAACGAAGCCCCGTAAGGACACTCCATGACACATTCCCCCATTACGGACCACACGGTCCCGCCCCAGGCGCATGCCACCGAGGCGGCCCTGCACGCGGAGGACAAGGGGTATCACAAGAACCTCAAACCGCGGCAGATCCAGATGATCGCGATCGGCGGCGCAATCGGCACCGGCCTGTTCCTCGGCGCCGGCGGCCGCCTGAACGCCGCCGGCCCGTCCCTGGTCATCGCCTACGCCGTCTGCGGCTTCTTCGCATTCCTCATCCTCCGCGCCCTCGGCGAACTCGTGCTGCACCGCCCCTCGTCAGGCTCGTTTGTCTCCTACGCCCGCGAATTCTTCGGCGAGAAAGCCGCGTTCGTTTCCGGCTGGTTCTACTGGATCAACTGGGCCACCACCACCATCGTGGACATCACCGCCGNTTCCTACGCCCGCGAATTCTTCGGCGAGAAAGCCGCGTTCGTTTCCGGCTGGTTCTACTGGATCAACTGGGCCACCACCACCATCGTGGACATCACCGCCGYCGCGCTCTACATGAACTTCTTCGGCAACTACATCCCCTGGATGGCRGMCGTCCCGCAGTGGGCCTGGGCCCTGATCGCCCTGATCGTGGTCCTCGCCCTGAACCTCGTCTCCGTCAAGGTCTTCGGCGAACTCGAATTCTGGTTCGCCATCATCAAGGTCGCCGCCCTCGTGGTCTTCCTCATCGTCGGCACCTACTTCGTCATCTTCGGCACCCCCGTCGACGGCCAGCCCGTGGGCCTCAGCCTCCTCTCGGACAACGGCGGAATCTTCCCCAACGGCCTGCTCCCCATGATCATCCTCATGCAGGGCGTCCTGTTCGCCTACGCCTCCATCGAACTCGTCGGCACCGCCGCCGGCGAAACCGAAAACCCCGAAAAGATCATGCCCAAGGCCATCAACTCCGTGGTCTTCCGCATCGCCGTGTTCTACGTCGGCTCCGTCATCCTCCTCGCCCTCCTGCTGCCCTACACCTCCTACGAAAAGGGCGTCAGCCCGTTCGTGACGTTCTTCGGTTCCATCGGCATCCAAGGCGTGGACGTCATCATGAACCTCGTCGTCCTCACCGCCGCCCTCTCCTCGCTCAATGCGGGCCTATATTCCACCGGACGCATCCTCCGCTCCATGTCCGTGAACGGCTCCGCCCCCAAGTTCGCCGGCCGCATGAACAAGGCCGGCGTCCCCTACGGCGGCATCGCCATCACCGCCGGAGTCTCCCTCCTCGGCGTCCCCCTGAACTACCTCGTTCCCGCCCAGGCCTTCGAAATCGTCCTCAACGTCGCCTCCGTCGGCATCATCATGACCTGGGCCACCATCGTCCTCTGCCAGATCCAGCTCCAACGCTGGGCGAACAAAGGCTGGCTCAAACGCCCCTCCTTCCGGATGTTCGGCGCCCCCTACACCGGCTACCTCTCCCTGCTCTTCCTCGCCAGCGTCCTGGTCATGGTCTTCATCGACTCACCGCTCACCATGCTCGTCACCGCCATCGCCTCCGTCCTGATGGTGTTCGGCTGGTACGCCTGCCGCCAGCGCATCCGTGAAATCGCCGAAACCCGCGAAGGCTTCACCGGCACCGCCCCCGTCATCGCCAACCCACCCGCGGAGGCCTTCAAGAAGTAACGCCCTGCCGGCCAGCCGGCCGTGGCGTCCGACGGCGGCACCTGGGTTCTGTTTCCACGGAACCCAGGTGCCGCCGTCGTCACTTCCGCAGTCCTCTTGACGCCTGACCGGCGCAGGTCTAACGTCGGCCGCATCCTGCTGTTTCAACGTCGAACCCAGATAAGGAGCACCAGAGTCATGCCGGAATTCATGGATGTTCATCGCAACATGGTCGGAATAACCCAGGAAGCACTTCGCGAGGCCCATAACGCCGATCTTGCCATCCAGAGCGACGAGAAGGTTGACTTCAAATCTGCTTGGGCCGATCCCGAGTCGGGCCTGGTTTACTGCCTGTCGGAGGCCCCGTCTGCGGACGCTGTTCGGCGTATCCATGAGCGCGCAGGCCACCCCGCCGACGAGGTCCACCCCGTTCCAATCAAGGTCTGAACAGGCAGCAGAGTCCGACGGCGGCACCCAAGTTCCGTGGACACGGAACCCAGGTGCCGCCGTCGTACATTCCGTAATGCAACGCTCCCGCAACCCTTCGCCGAGGGCTGATCGCCTATGCTCAGCAGAGCGCGTCACAGCGCTTTTTGCAGTTCAACGACGAAGCTTAATGACCCGTTCAATGACGAACCACCCGGGAGACACGGCATGACCAACTGGCGCATCAGGGATTTCCATTCAGCAGACCTGGACGGGATCCTGCACCTCTGGGAGTCGCTCAAGGCCACTGATGTGGAGCCCGTCTATGCCCTCTCCGAGGTGCTGGCATCCTGCGAAAAGGACCACGCGGTGGTGGCGGTGCAGGGCGATCAGGTGGTGGGCGCCGCCGTTGGACGCGCCGCGCATGACCAGGGCTGGATCGTCTTCCTGGCCACGCTGCCTGAATACCGCGGGCGCGGGATCGGCACCTCGCTGCTCGCCGCCGTCGAAAACCGCATGGCCCCGCACGGCCTCAACAAGCTCTCCGCGCTGATGCCGGAAGCGGAAACCCGGGTGGAGGCGTTCCTCAGCCGCGGCTTCGCGCTCAAGAAGAACCTGCGCTATTTCGAGCGGACCATCCCCGTCCAGCGCCAGGAACTGGGGGCGCTGGGCCAGTTGGGCGGCCGGATCCTCGCCAGGGACCTGTGGGAGAACGTGGCCGGGATGCGCAAGGAAAAGGAACTCCTGGAACGCCGGCTGGTCCTGCCCCTCGCGGAGGCAGACCTCGCCGATGAATACGGCGTCGTGCCGCCCCGCGCCGTGGTGCTGTTTGGCCCTCCCGGCACCGGCAAGACCACGTTTGCGAAGGCCATCGCGTCCCGGCTCGAGTGGCCGTTTGTGGAGGTTTTCCCGTCCCGGCTGGCCTCCGATCCCAAGGGCCTCGCCGGCGCCCTGCGCGAAACGTTCCTCGAAATCGCGGAGCTGGAGCACTGCGTGGTGTTCATCGACGAGGTGGAGGAGATCGCCTCCCAGCGCTCGGGCGAACCGCCGTCGCCCCTTCAGGGCGTCACCAACGAGCTCCTGAAGATCATCCCGGCGTTCCGCGAACAGCCCGGCCGCCTGCTGGTCTGCGCCACAAACTTCATCCGCGCGCTGGATACCGCCTTCCTGCGCCACGGCCGGTTCGACTACGTCATCCCCATCGGCCTCCCTGACCGCCAGGCCCGCGAAGCCATGTGGCAGCGCTTCATCCCGGCCACAGTCGTGGACGATGCCGACGTGGAGCTCCTGGTGGAACGGACCGAGGGGTTCTCGCCCGCGGACATTGAGTACGCCGCCCGCAGCGCCTCCCAGCGCGCGCTGGAAAAGGCAGTGTACGACGACGGCGGCGCGGCTTCCGCGGGCAGCGTTTCAGTCCGCGAGGCGGTCCGGAAGGGGCCTTGCACCGAGGACTACCTCGACGCGATCGGCGATACCCGGACCACCGTGAGCCAGGAGGTCCACGAGCAGTTCCTTGAGGACATCGACGCACTGGGGCGGGTCTAAACCCCGGGCCCAGGGCGCGAACGGACACTTAAGCCCCCGCGCACGAACGGCTCTACACTTCCGCGGCGCCCCTGGAGGTCGAGTCCTTGCGGGTTGCTCCTGGCCGCTGAGTTATGCACATAGGCATTCATCCTCGCGGTCATTGTCAGACCCTGCTGGGATGCTTTGATTATGGATAGCAGAGCAGCTGTGGCGACGGCGGAGGCCCTTTCGGCGTCCTTCGCAGGGCTGGCTTCTGCGATCCGTGAAGGTGCCGAAGCCTCCGGTCCCTGGGAGGC
Organism: Arthrobacter sp. Soil762; assembly: GCF_001428335.1. Taxonomy (GTDB): domain Bacteria; phylum Actinomycetota; class Actinomycetes; order Actinomycetales; family Micrococcaceae; genus Arthrobacter. Next base: position 124,418 of record NZ_LMSG01000002.1, on the reverse strand, counting down.
TGATCCGTCGCGCCGGGTGGCGGGTGGTTTCCTGGACGGGCTGGCCGAGATCTCACGTTTGGACGCGAAAAGTGCCGCCCTGAAGGTCTGGCTGGCTGCCGGTTACAGCGCCGCTGCCGAGGCCCTGGCGGGTCCGGCCGAGTCGCCGCAGGACCACACAGGTCAGGAGATGGCCGTCGTCGCTGAGGTCGCTTGCGCCCTGACGGTGAGTGAACGCAGTGCCGGTGCCCTGCTCGCCGAATCCCATGTACTGACCACGGCCTTGCCGCTGACGTTCGCGGCATTGCAGGCCGGGACGATTTCGTGGCAGCACGCCCGGATCATGGTCGACGAAACCACCAACCTTGACCCCACCGGGGCGCAGGGGTTGGAGGCACATTTCCTGGACCCCTTCGTCGTGAATCCGGCACGTGGCCGCGCCGGTGAGCTCATCCCCGGCCGGTTCCGGCACAAAGCCCGGACCTGGCGGGAGCGGCACCACCCGGTCAGCATCGAAAAGCGCCATACCAGGTGTGCCGCAGACAGACGGGTGGAGTATGCCCCGGACCGGGACGGTATGGCCTGGCTCTCCGCCTACCTGCCCGCGGATCAGGCCGCGGGGATCTGGGACCGTACCACCGCCGGCGCCCGCGCCCTCCAAGGCCCCCATGAGGACCGGACCCTCACTCAGCTCCGCGCCGACACCGTTGCCACCTGGCTCCTCGGCGGAAACGCGGACTGCATCAGCGGCGGAACAAGCGGCATCACCGGCGGAACCGATCTCAGCTCTGGCCGGGAATCAGTCGGCGTGGGTGGCGGTGTTCCGTCGCCGCGGGCGCAGGTGCTGATCACGGTCCCGGTGATGTCGCTGCTGGGCCTCACCGATGAACCCGCAATGTTGGACGGGTACGGGCCGATCCCGCCGTCCATGGCCCGCCACCTCATCGCCGACGGCGCCGAATCCTTCCACCGGGTCCTGATCGATCCCCGCGACGGCGCACCCTTGGAGATCGGGCGAAAAAGCTACCGAGTGACGAAAGCCCAACGCCACTGGCTCCGCCTACGGGACGGAAAGTGCCCGTTCCCCGGCTGCAGCAACCACTCCCTCGACAACGAAGCCGACCACATCCTCGCCTGGGCCAAAGGCGGTAGCACCGGCATCAGCAATCTCGGCCAGCCCTGCCACAAACACCACAGACTAAGACACACCACCGGCTGGACACCCAAAGCAGCCACCCCCAACGAACCACCCAGCTGGACATCACCCACCGGCCGCCACTACCAAAGCGAACACCCCGACTGGGAACCACCCCCCTGGCCACCTCAGGTGAGACAGGTGCTGGGTTATCAGGATCCTGACTGTCCACTGTCCGACGACAACCGGCCCGAAAGCACCCTGCCTTCAAGTACTCTGCCCGAAGGTCTGTTCCCTGCAGACCGCTCGCCGGCGTGGGCCCAGCTGCGGACAGCCCTCGAAGAACCGGGGCCACCTCTGTCGGTAGCTGACTTTCTCTGGTTGTCAGCGCAGCCGGTCCCCAGTCGAGCGGCACGCTGACGCCTTATGCAGCACCGCCGAAACCTTCGTCTCGGAGCCATCTGCACTCTGGATCAGGACACTGACCCGGCGGTAATCTTTGACCCATGTCCTCAAACCCCCTCCGGCACGCATTCTCCCGCATGGGCGGCCGGGATCCCCATGAGAAGCACCGGGCCGCGACCCCGCTGGAACTCTTTTTCGACCTGACCTTTGTTATTGCCTTCGGGGTTGCCGGCAGCCAGTTCGCCCACCAGATTGCGGAAGCCCACTTCGGCGCCGGGCTGCTCGGATTCTCCTTCGCGATGTTCGCCGTGATCTGGGCCTGGATCAATTTCACCTGGTTCGCCAGCGCCTACGACACCGACGACTGGGTGTTCCGCGTGGTCACCATGGTCCAGCTTCTCGGGGTGCTGATCCTGGCCATGGGCATTGAGCCGATGTTCCACTCGCTCGTGGAGGGCGACCACGTGGACAACGCCGTGATGGTGGGCGGCTACGTGATCATGCGCCTGGCCCTGGTCTTCCAGTGGCTGCGCGCGGCACGGCAAGATCCGGCACGCCGGCAAACGTGCCGGCGGTACGCCACGTACCTTGGCGTGGTGCAGCTCGGCTGGATCGCGGTGCTCATCATTGAGGCGGACATCCTGACCACGTTCCTCGTGGCTGCGCCCCTGTTCATCCTGGAAATGGCCACACCCTACGCCGCGGAGCGCAGCATGCGGACCCCGTGGCACGCGCACCACATAGCCGAGCGCTACGGACTACTCGCCATCATCGCCCTTGGCGAATGCCTGATCGGGGCGATCGAAACCCTACGCGCCATTGTGGCCCACCATGGCTGGAGCGTCGACGCGGCGCTGGTGGGATTCGGCGGAACGGCCCTCGCGTTCAGCATGTGGTGGATCTACTTCATCCTGCCCGCCGGCCCGGCCCTACATTTCCAGCGCCACCGCTCATTCTTCTTCGGCTACGCGCACATGCCCATCTTCGCTGCCATCGCCGCAACTGGCGCCGGGTTGCACGTGGCGGCCTACTATGTCGACCATGAGGCCCATATCAGCGCCGCCGTGGCCGTGGCCAGCATCGCGGTCCCCGTGGCGCTGTTCAAAGTCTCCCTGACCTGGCTCTTCAGCATCATGATCTGCGTGGACCGGACCGTCATTGCCGTGGCGGCCGGCGTCGTGGCCGCGCTGGCTGGCAGCGTGGGACTTGCCACGGCCGGGGTCTCGGTGCCGATCTGCCTGCTTGTGGTTGTGCTGGCGCTGGGCGTGTCGATTGTCATTGATGAGAAGCGCGGCACCGAACGAATGAACTCGGCCCTGGAGCAGATGAAAGCAGGAGCCTAAGAGGCTCCATCTGGCCGGCTGGCCGCCGTTTCCGGGGCCGGGACAGGCTCCGCGGTTGGAGCGTCGTCGTACGTCAGGTTCTCGTAATCCGTGTCGTCTTCGTCGTCGAGCCTGTCGTCCAATTCCTTCAGCAGCCAGGGATTAACCCGCGCAAGGATCTTGCGGACTTCCTCGACGTCGACGGCGGCATACAGCACCGGACGGGCATCCCGGTACTTGGTGACCGGCGGCTTGTCCGGCCACTTCGCGGCCAGAGCCCTGACGCGTTCGGGCAGGGAGTTGTGGGCATTGTCCGCGATCTTCACGAGTGCCGCGTCGTGGTCCTCGGCAATGAAGTGCATCCCGGCCTGATAGTCATCGGGGTTATCGTGCAGCCTGTTGGTGACCCGCTCGATGATGTCCGCTGCCCGCTCGGAAACGCCCATGTCCAGCAGTGCCTGCCGCGTGATGGGAGTGTCCTCGGCAATGTCATGAAGGTAACCGGCAATCCGGATATCGTCGTCGAAATCTGCCAGGGCATCACCCACCGCAATCACGTGGTCACGGTAGGGCCTCTTGAGCTTGTCCTTCTGCCGGTTATGGGCCACCTCGGCCAGGACTCGCGCCGTCTCGACAGTGAATCGCGGTTGAGGGATTTGTGCTTCAGTGAATTCGGGTGCCGACATAGCTCCAGCCTACGCGTAGGGCAGCCAGTGACCTCACGTCGGCGGGGCCGCAAGCGTCCGTTCGCGCGCTGCTTACGGGCCGGTCCAGACCCACGGTTCCCGCGGGAGGTCGGCCGGGCGGAACTCTGCGAGTGCGTTTTCGAGCGTCCCGGCCGGCAGCCCCAGGGACTGCAGGATGAGGTTCCGCACGTCAGCTGCGGAAACGCCGGTACGGGCGAGATCGGCCAGCGTCACGGCGCCGTCGCGCTTGGCCAGCCGGGCGCCGTCGGAATTCACCACCAGCGGCACATGCGCATATTCCGGGACAGGAATATTCAACAGCGACGCAAGATATGCCTGCCTCGGCGTGGACGGCAGCAGGTCATCGCCCCGCACCACCTGGTCGACGCCCTGCGCGGCATCATCCACCACCACGGCAAGGTTGTAGGCAGTCACGCCGTCGTTGCGGCGAAGGACAAAATCGTCCACCACGCCGGTGAAATCACCGTGCAGAAGGTCCTTTACGGTGTATTCCGTTGCCTCGGCGCGAAGCCGGATGGCGGCAGGCCGGGTGGAGCGTTTGAACTCCAGCTCGGCAGGATCGAGGTCCCGGCAGGTGCCCGGATACGCACCCTGCGGCGCGTGCGGCGCGGACGGCGCGTCCTGGATTTCGCGGCGCGTGCAGAAGCATTCGTAGGTAAGGCCCGCAGCAGCCATCCGGCCGATCGCTTCGGCGTAGACGGCGCCGCGGTCCGTCTGGCGCACGACGGCGCCGTCCCACGTCAGGCCCACGGCCTCCAGATCGCGGAGCTGCTCCGCCTCCGCGCCGGCCCGCGCCCGGTCAAGGTCCTCGACGCGCAGCAGGAAGTCGCGTCCCGTGGACCGGGCGAACAGCCAGGCGAGCATCGCGGTGCGGAGGTTTCCTACATGCAGTTCGCCGGAGGGGCTGGGGGCAAAGCGGCCGGCAGGGGTCATGGACCAACCCTAGTCCGGACAGCACAAGAGCCCCTCAGCTACCGATGACTTCGGGGGTCCGACGTCGGTGGCTCAGGGGCTCTTGCCGTGTGTGCAGAATGACCGTGCTGTGAACAAGTGTCAATCAGCGGCGTCCTCCTTGCGGGAGGCGGTGTCCAGTTGCCGGGTGGTGTGCCGGTGCTCCTGTAGCCTGCGGGATTCGGCGGTAGCCTTAGTCCTTGTTGCCACAATTTGAGCAGACGCCATACAGTTGGCACAACCGACATGCATTTTATTGGTCAGTCTGACTAATAACAGCCACAAAATCCGACAGGAACTGATCAGATTGCAGCAATTGGACGCCACGGACAAACGCATCCTCAACGCCCTGGACGAGGACCCCCGCGTGCCCATCATGGTGCTGGCCCAGCGGCTGGGCCTGGCGCGCGGGACGGTCCAGTCGCGCCTGGAGCGGATGACGGCGTCGGGCGCCCTCCGTCCCAACAGCAGCCGCGTGCTCCCCTCCGCCCTGGGCAGGGGTGTGGCGGCGGCCGTCAGCGCCGAACTGGACCAGAGCCACCTCAACGAAGCCATCGCGGCCCTGCGAGAAATCCCCGAGGTCCTGGAATGCCATGCCCCTGCCGGCGACACCGACCTGCTGATCCGCGTGGTGGCCACCAGCCCGGACGACCTCTACCGCGTGTCCGAGGAGATCCGGCTCTGCCCCGGCATTGTCCGGACGTCCACCAGCATGTTCCTGCGTGAAGTCATCCCGTACCGCACCACCGGGCTGTTGCTGGACTGAGTTCCGCCTTTCCGGGCACGCGCACAACCCCGCACGGGGAGCTCTCCCCATCGCCCTCGCGGACGCATCGCAGCTAGGCTGGCACGGGAATCCATTCAGGGGGAAACATGGCGGGGAACTTTTACGGCGGCGACGTGGCCCAGCTGCGGCAGCTCGCCAAGGACCTTGCAGGCGGCGCCACCAGGTTGAGCCTGCTCGGCCAGCAGCTCAGCAGTGTCATCAGCACCGGCGCCTGGAAAGGGCCCGACGGCGAGCGCTTCCGCAGCGACTGGACGTCATCGTTTATGTTGCTGCTGAAGTCCGCAACGGCCGGGCTGGAGTCGGCCTCCAGGTCGGTGCTCGCCAACGCCGACGAGCAGGAGAAGGCCAGCGACGGTGCCGGCTCAGGCGGTGGCTCCGGGAGTGGTGGCAGCGGTTCCGCGAACGGCGCTGCCCAGGACCTGACGGACCGGCTGAACGGCATGACCCCTGAAGAACGCCAGGACTACCTCGTCAGCGAGGAATTCAGGCAGTGGGCGCTCGAAAACCCCGAGGCCGCAAAGGCCGCCATGGATGCTGCCGCCGATTCCGGGCTGATCGACAAACGCTCCGAGGAATATGCGGATTTCCTCAGCGACTACTGGAACAACCAGGCAATGCTGGACATGGGCATCGACCCCGCGAGCTGGGACACCTCCAAAGGCACCGAACACAACTGGGAGACAATCAAGAAGGTCTACGACTTCTACGGCCAGGCGTACCTCTCCAACCCGGACCTGCAGTGGGCCGGCATGGCCAACATGATCGGCCCGTCCTTTGCGGGCGGTTTCAAGGACATGGCCATGCTGCGGGACCTCGCCCAGCAGATCGCGGACAATCCGGCTTCGGACATCCCGCTCCCCATCCTCGACCAGATCGAACAGCTCGCTGGCATGACCGACCAGGAGATCCGTTATTACGAGACCAGCATGCTGGATATGAACAAGGAGATCTTCCTGGACCAGGCCCGCCAGCATGAGGCCTATATGAACGGCGGCATCGAGGAAATCAACAGATTGCGGGACTCGGGTGCCATCGATACCGGTACCGCCGAGGAATGGGCCAAGATCGATTCCGGCGACCCGGACCTGATCCAGGAAGGCAACACCGCCCTCCTGTACCGCGAGCAGAACGAAATCATCGCGGACGATTACGACGACATGCGGATCCATCCTGGCGGAGAGGCCGTAACGTACATGGTCACGTTGGCTGGCGAGCCGTCCATACCGGGCGCAAAGAGCTACCCGGAAGTCTTTCCGTACACCTTCAGCGTGGAGAGCCCCGGCCCGGAAAACGTGCCCTTCACCAACTGGGACAACCCCACCCAGTTCCGCACCGACTTCACCACCGGCTTCCCGGATGGGAACATCTCCAACGCGGACCAGCGGTGGGAGCTCATCCGGCAGGACACCCTCCCGGCATACCAGAACCTCCTGGCGACGGATCCGGGACGTGCAGAGCAGATTATCGGTTCGGACTTCAACGACCGCGTGGAGCAGCACCGCCCCACCAACAACATCCCCGGCATCATGGACCGCTTTGTGGATGGCTTCGGCGCGGAGGTCCACCAGTGACGAGCACATGCCCAACCGCACCTCGGCGCCAGAGGCGGCGGCCCGCCGTCGTACTCCTCGCCCTGTCCGCTTGCCTCGCCCTGACGGGCTGCCAGATCAGTGGCACCACGCACGAACCGACCTCTCAAGGGAGCACCATGAGCACCTCGGAATTTTCCACCCTCGACGCTGCCGGCGTGGACCAGATCCGCGAATCCAAGACCGCACGGCTGGACATGAGCTCGGGAAAGCTGGAAAAGGCTGCTGTACGGGTCACGGAAGACAGCTATGGGCCCGAGATCAACACCAGGGACTCGGGAAAGATCAAGCTCACCATCGTTGCTCCGAGCGGCGAGATCACTGGGGAAACGGACCGCATCCGATTGAACACCACGAACAAGCGGCCGGACTTCAGCGAGGTCACCTACTTCCTCACCGCTGGCTCTCCTGACGAGTATTTTGAGCTCATCCGGGACGGTGTGGCGCGGTACGGGATCGACGCCGACTCCGCCGAACGCTGGATCGCCGGTGCCCAGCGGGACCCGGAACGAAAGACCGACTTCTCCATCACGTCGGGTACGTCAACGGGACTGGACGTGAACTACGACCTTCGGTACGACGGCGGCAAGGACACCCAGGTGATCATCGTCCACGTCCGCCCCACGGACTGAGGCAACGCAGGACGGACGCACCTCAAGGGCACACGCGCTACACCGGCGGACCGGCATTGGACTTCAGGTTCTTCATCACCAGCGTGGACGTCAGCCGCTCAACCCCGGGCAGTGACGTGAGCTCGGCGTCGTAGAAGCGCTGGTAGCCGGGCAGGTCCTCGGCGATGACCTTCAGCAGGTAGTCGGGGGATCCGAAGAGCCGCTGCGCCTCCACGATGTTCGGATTGTCCGCCACCCGGTTCTCGAAGATCTCCATGGTGGAACGGTCCACCTGGCGCAAAGTGACAAACACAATGGCCTCGAAACCCAGCCCGACGGCGGCCGGATCGATGTCCGCCTTGTAGCCGCGGATCACCCCCGACGTCTCCAGGTCCCGGAGCCTCCGGTGGCATGGCGCCACCGTGAGCCCGACCTTCGCGGCCAGCGCGGTGGCAGTCATTCGGCCATCCTCCTTGAGGTGGCGCAAAATATTCCTATCAATGTGGTCAATCACGCAAATATCTTACCAATTCTGGCTCGGTTCGAGCGAAAAGGGTAAGCACTTATGGCCCGAAACTTCATAGGTTTGTCCTGTACCTAATCGGACAGGAGCCCGCCATGAATCCCCAGTTATTTTTCGCCTTTGTGCTGGTGGCCGTCGCCCTCGCCTGCACCCCCGGCGTGGACTGGGCGTACTCCATCACTGCCGGTCTGCGGCAGCGCAGCTTCGTCCCGGCCGTGGCCGGACTGTGCGGCGGCTACATCCTGCATACGCTGCTGATGGTGGCGGGTCTCGCGGCCCTGCTGACCGGCCTGCCGGGTGTCCTGGGCTGGCTTACGGTAGCCGGCGCGGGCTACCTGTTGTGGCTGGGCATCAGCACCCTCCGCTCCTGGCGCGGGGCGTCCTTCAGTACGGCAGACGCCGTCGGGAAGCCCGCCAACCAGCTCCGCACCTTCTTTCAGGGCATGGGCACCAGCGGCATCAATCCCAAGGGGCTGCTGTTCTACGTGGCGCTGGTGCCGCAGTTCGTCAGCCCGGAGGCCTCCCTCCCGGTCCCCGTCCAGTCCGGCCTGCTGGGCCTGACGTTTGTCCTGCTGGCCGGGGCCGTCTACACCTGCGTGGCGCTGCTGGCCCGCAAACTCCTGCAGTCCCGGCCCGGCGCCGCGCGGACAGTCACCCTGGCCAGCGGCATCATCATGGTTGCCCTTGGCGTGGGGCTCCTCTCAGAGCAGCTGGTTCCGCTGGTTGCCGGGCTCACGCAGCAAACCTAGGCCTTGCGCTCCATGAACCATTCCGTGAACTCTGACGCCCGACCGTCCGGTTCAAGGCGGATGACCCACAGGTTGTCGTAGCTGGGACTATCGCCAAGGTAGTCCGTGAAACCCTGCACAAAGGCCAGCCCGCCGTCGGTCCCCAGCCTGCTATCCACCCCCAACAGCGTCCAGTCGAAGGTCCAGTTCCCGGGGTCGTCCTGCGCCTCCAGCCAGCGGTCCACGATCTGCTCGCGGCCCCGCCATGCGTCGGCATCATGCGGCCGGGTGGCGTAGACGGCTTCCTCGGTGAACAGCGCCCTGATGTCCTCCGGTTCGTTGGAGGTCCACGCCGCGATGTACTTTTCCATCCAGGACCGCACTGCGTCGCTCATGCCTCCGTTGGACTCGGGGGCGGCCTGGTTCACAAGGCAAGTCCACAAGGCAAGTCCACAAGGCAAGTCCCTAAGGCCGCCCGCACCCGGAGCCTATTTCCCGTCCAGGTTTTCCCACTCCTGCTCCCACAGCCGGCGCTCGTCGATGTCCTTGCGGATGACTTCGAACGTTTCCAACTCCGCCGGCCGGCCGCGGAGCCAGTCCCGCGGGTTGAGGGATTTGCGGCCGTTGTCGAGCACCAGCAGGGCACGGTCCGTGAGGGCGTCGCTGCGGAGCACCACGTCTGTTTTCCGACGGCGGAGCACCTCCTTCAGGGCCTCGTGCGCCTTTGCGTGGGCGCCGAGCCGCCGGAGCGCACGCCCGCGGAGCAGCAGCAGGGCCGCCGAGAGGTCGTCGGAGTTCAGCAGCCCATCGGTCCAGATCACCACTTCCTTGTCGCGTCCCAGCGCGAACGCCAGTGCGCAGCGGGCCAAGGCTGACGGCAACGACGGCGGCAGCCCGGCCACCGTCTGCAGCGCGGCTTCCAGCTGGCCCGTCTCCCGCAGGGAGTGCGACAGGGCCAGGAAGACCGATTCCTGGCTGAACAGCACGGGGACCTCGATGCGCTCGGCAACCTCCACCCGGGTGACCACGCGCGTGAGATAGGTGGCCGCATACTGGTTGGCGTCGTCGTCGTTCCTGATGGACAGGCCGCGCTGGAGGAGTTCGGACGCGCGCAGGTAGCCGCCGTGCTGGTAGGCCAGGAGCCCGGCCATAACGGAGCAGAGCCCCGCCCAGCCCGAATAAGCGCGCCCCACGGCGATGAGCCGCTCCGGTTCCCTGCTGGTGAAGATGGCATCATGCACGGCTTTGACCGCTTTTCCAGGCATCCGCTTGAGCCTGGGGACCTCGCCGTCCACGGCAATCAGCGCGGCATCCCGGCCGCCCAGCACTCCGCGGACCAGCCCGCCCACACTGCCGGCGAGCTCCCGGACGGGGCTCTGCAGGTGGACGTTCCCGAACGGCGTCAGGTCACGGGTGTCCCGGTAGATCGGTCCTCTGGCATCCCCCGCGGTCATCTCTCCATGCTACGTGGCGGACCTATATGCACGCCCTACGTGGCCGCCGCGACCCAGAGCCCGATCACCCAGGTGCTGGCCGCCAGGCACGCCAGCCCAAACTCCACCAGCATGCCGAGGCCGGTGGCCTTCAGAGCGGCCCAGCTGGTGGTCGTTGCCGTGCCGAGGTTCCGGGTGCGGAGGAATTCGCTGAGAAGCAGGCCCGCGGCAAAGCCCACAAAAAGCCCCATCACAGGGATGACGAACATGCCGGCCACGCCCGCCGCCAGGCCGATCACCACGCTGCGGTTGGGAATGCTGTGCTCCCTGAGTTTCCGTCCGGTCAGCACGGCGCTGGCGGCCATGCCGGCCAGCACAAACACGATTCCCACGGCGAAGACCACCCAGCCCGTGGTTCCGGCACCGCCCCAGATGGCCCACGCCAGCAGGCTGAGCCCGATCAGGAAGCTGCCGGGCAGGATGGGGATGATGGTGCCCGCCACCCCCACCAGGATCGCCAGGCCGCACAGGATGCTCACCACGGTTTCGGAGTTCATGAGCCCCAGTTTAGGGTGGCGCGGCGGTTAGCCCGGCAGCTTAACGCCCGACGGCGGTGCCTCCCCTGCGCGGGGAGGCACCGCCGTCGGACGTTGTGTCAGGTCGTGGCTGCGGAGGTTACTCGGCGTCCACGGCGGCGGCTACGGCGGCCGTCACTGCCGGGGCAACGCGCGGATCCAGCGGGCTGGGCACGATGTAGTCCACCGACAGGTCAGCCTCGGCGAGTTCCGCGATGGCCCGGGCTGCTGCCAGCTTCATGGCAGGCGTGATCCGCCGGGCGCCGGCGTCCAGCGCGCCGCGGAAGATTCCGGGGAAGGCCAGCACGTTGTTGATCTGGTTGGGGAAGTCACTCCGGCCGGTGGCCACCACTGCGGCGTACTTGGCGGCGACCTCGGGGAGGACTTCGGGGTCCGGGTTGGAGAGGGCGAACACGATGGAATCGGCGTTCATCAGCTTCAGGTGCGCCTCGTCCAGCTTCGAGGAGGAAACCCCGATGAACACGTCGGCGCCGAGCAGCGCTTCTCCCGGGCCGCCCGTGACACTGCGGGGGTTGCTGCGCCCCGCCATCTGGGACTTTTTGCTCTGCGGGTCGGCGGCGATGTCGGCCCGCTCCCGGTTGATGACGCCCTTGGAGTCGAGCAGGACAACATCCGTGATGCCGGCGGCGAGCAGGATTTCGGCCACAGCGATGCCGGCGGCTCCGGCGCCGGAGACCACTACGCGGAGGTCTGCGAGTTCGCGGCCGGTGACCTTGGCGGCGTTCGTCAAGGCGGCGAGGGCCACCACGGCGGTGCCGTGCTGGTCATCGTGCATGACCGGGCAGTCCAGGGCTTCGATGAGCTTCTCTTCGAGCTCGAAGCAACGGGGGGCCGAGATGTCCTCGAGGTTGACCGCGCCGAAGCTGGGGCGGAGACGGACCAGGGTTTCCACGATCTCGTCAACGTCCGTGGTGTTCAGGACCAGGGGAATGGAATCCAGCTCGCCGAAGGTCTTGAACAGGGCGGACTTGCCCTCCATCACGGGCAGTGAAGCGGCGGCCCCGATGTTGCCCAGGCCCAGCACTGCGGTGCCGTCGCTGACCACAACCACCAGGCGCTGCGCCCAGGTGAGGGTCTTGGCGAGTTCCGGGTTGTTGTGGATGGCACGGCTGACCTCGGCCACCCCGGGGGTGTAGGCGATGGACAGGTCGCGCTTGTTGGACAGCGGGACCGTGCTGGTCACCGAGAGCTTCCCGCCCTGGTGGGCGTCGAAGATCTCGGCTTCGGTCAGGGCGGTGGCTGCTGAATTGTCGGTGGGTGCGATTACGTCAATGGACACGTCGTTGTCTCCTGGGGCTAGCCGTGGGCGCACGGCGCAGAAAGGCTCAAGCACAGGGAGGCTCAAGGTGGAATTCGTCGCTTCTTGGGCCCAGAGGTGGCGGGCCCGGGGTGAAGCCCTTGCAGATGCGGGTTGCCGGCCACTCCGGTCCTGCCATAATAAGCAGCGCCCACGCCCCGGAAAGTGCATTCGACGCTCCGGGACCGTGCCAAATCGTTTGATCAGGCCGTTTTGTGAGCCACGTCACGGCATAAAGACGTATTTATTGGCTTACTGGTCTAGACCAGTTACGCCGATCGGTGGGCCGCACGGGCCCCGGCAGCCACCGGAGCAAGCAAGGTGCAGGCCTTTTTCAGGTCCTCTTCGGCCTCAAAGAGCGAAAGCCGGCGGTTGCGGACGGACTGGACCAGACCAGTGACGGTCAGCAGGAGCACGCGGGCCGCTACGGCGTCGTCGGAGGCGGTGGCTACAGCCGCTTCGCTCAGGGCATCGATTTCATGCAGGAGTGCCGTGGTGTCCTTGTCCTTGAGGTACACGCAGCGGGTCAGGCACTGTTCGACTGCCGGCTGCATCACCCGCATATGGAAGATCTCCATCACCACCCCGGTGAGGGCGCGGCCACCGAAGCTGGCCGCTGACGTGCGGGCCCTGCCCTGAAGCTCGTCCAGCTGCTGGCGGTAGAGGGACAGCATCAGGTGGTTGGCCGTGGGGAAATAGCGGTAGACGGTGCCCAACGGCACGCCGGACTTTTCCGAAATTTCCGCGAGGTCCACGGACTCCAGCCCTTTGCGGGCAAACCCTGCGGCAGACTCAAGGACGCGCGTGTAGCGCAGCCGCTGACGCGGCGTGGAGGGCCGGGCGGCCATGGACGGATGGGCTGAAAGGGTCTCGGGCATCAGGATTCCGGGGTTGTGTTGTTATGGTGCAGCGGCAGGGAGAGTCCCCATCCCGTGTGCCTGCAGTCCGCCTCAACTATACGCGGCACAAGCAAAAGCCGGAATCAGTCGACCCCTCGGATCTTGACCACGAACACAGCGCCCAGCAGGCCGATGACGGCGGCCGTGGTGAACAGCGTGAGGTACCCCCCGAAGTAGGTAACGGCGAGGAATGCGAGGCCAGGCGCGAACACCTGCGGAAGGGAGTTCGCCACGTTGATGATGCCCATGTCCTTGCCCCTGTCTGCGGCCAGGGGAAGGACCTGCGTCAGCAGCGCGAAGTCAACGGCAAGGTAGGCTCCGAACCCAACGCCCAGGATGCCGGCTCCAATAAGGGCGCCGGTCCACACGGGGAAGAAGGCCATTGTCAGGCCCGCGACGGCAATGAGGGCGGAGGACCCGATCACAAACGGCTTCCGCCGGCCCAGCCGGTCGCTCCACGGCCCCGCAATCACGGCGGTGATCATCACCATCAGCGCGTAAATGCCGGTCAAGGTCAGGACCCCCAGGGCCGGATCCTGGTGCTTGAGGACATCCCGGAGGAAAAAGAGCAGATACACAATGGTCATCTGGTTGCAGACGTTGACCAGGAAACGCGTGAGCCAGGCCCAGGCGAAGTCCGGGTGGCGGGCCGGGCTGATCCAGAAGCCGCGCATGAACCCGGTCCAGGTAAACGGCGGCCGGGCTTCCCGCGGGAGCGGCGGATCGTTCCGGTGGAAGAGATACGGCACCACGGAGAAAAGCAGGGCGGCCGCACACATGGTGTACCCCACCACGAAGTTTCCCGAGACCACGGCCCCGAACACCGCGCCGAGGAGGATGCCCACCGTCTGGCCCATCGCCGCCAGGCCGCCCACGCCACCGCGCTGCAGGACCGGAACCCGGTCCGGGACGGCGGCGGTGATGGCCGCGTAGGCTGCGTTGGCACCCAGCTGGACCAGGCACCAGAAGAGGACCATGAGGGCCACGGCCGTGGCACCGGACATCGCCAGCAAGGCAGCGGTGCCCAGGATGGCACCCGCCAGGACCCACGGTGCACGCCGGCCGAAACCGGAGACAGTCCGGTCGGACAGGGCCCCAAAGAGCGGGTTGGCCACCAGCGAAACGGCGGCGCCACACCCCGTCACGAGGGACAAAATGGCTTCCTTGTTGCCCTCGTCAATGCCGATGGCCTGCTGTCCGATGAAGACGTTGATGGGGCCAAAGAAGGCGGCGTTGATGCCGACGTTGACCAGCACCAACCCGGTCACCCAGCGCGCGGTGACCTTTGTTGTCGGCTCGGCGAGCGCCGCCGTCGAGCTTTCCGGGTCCGTTCCGGGAACCGACGCAGCGCTGGGATCCGGTACTGCGGGTGTGTCGGACAGGCTCATGCTGTTCCCCCTGGAACGGTTGGTGATTCTGAAAATCAGACTATCGTGGGCTGCATCGCCCCGCTTGTCATACGGAGCGCGCATTGTGCGGCGAAGGACAGTGCGCAGCCCCCACGACACCGAACACCTGGAGATCCAATGACCGCATCTGCTGCAGGCAACACCACCAGCCCCGTCAACACCGCCGATCTGTACGACGAGCGCGGCGAGGAACTGGCCTCCGTATCACTCCAGTTCCAGTCCCTCGGCGGCCGTTCACACTTCAGCGGCCCGGTGCGGACCATCCGCTGCTTCCAGGACAACGCCCTGGTCAAGTCCACCCTGGCCACCCCCGGCAATGGCTCCGTGCTGGTGGTGGACGGCGGCGGTTCGCTGGGCACAGCCCTGATGGGGGACATGATCGCCGAGAGCGCCGTGGCGAACGGTTGGGCCGGCGTCGTGATTAACGGCGCCATCCGCGACCGCGAGGCGATCGCCCAACTGGATCTGGGCGTCAAGGCGCTGGGCAGCAACCCGCGCAAGAGCGCCAAGGCCGGCGCCGGTGAGGTTGACGTGGACGTAGTGCTCGACGGCGTGACCTTCCGTCCCGGCGCCACCGTCTGGTGCGATCCGGACGGCATCCTCGTGGAGCGCTGATTTGGGTCCTCCAGTTCGGGCGGGGGCCCGGGCGGGAGCGTCGGTTCCGGAAGAAATTTCTGGCAGCGGGAATGAAACGCGAACTAACATAGTTACTGAAAGCAACTATCGAGCGTGATCCCTTTTTCTTTCCTGGAGTAGCCATGTCCAAAACAACCGCTGTGCGTGCCGCCGGCGAAACTCTGACACAGCGTCAGATCGTCACCGTGATGGTGGGGCTCATGCTGGGCATGTTCCTGGCATCCCTGGACCAGACCATCGTGTCCACCTCCATCTACACCATCGCCAATGACCTGGACGGGCTGTCCCTCCAGGCGTGGGCCACCACCGCCTACCTCATCACGTCCACGGTCAGCACGCCGCTGTACGGCAAGCTCAGCGACATTTTCGGCCGCCGTCCGCTGTACCTGATCGCCATCGTCATCTTCCTGGTCGGCTCGCTTTACGCCGGCTCAGTGCACTCTATGACCGAACTGGCCATCGCCCGCGGCGTCCAGGGCCTGGGCGCCGGCGGGCTGCTGGCCCTCGCGCTGACCATCATCGGCGACATCGTGTCCCTGAAGGACCGTTCCAAATACCAGGGCTACTTCATGTCCGTGTTCGGCATCTCCTCCGTGCTCGGCCCGGTGGTGGGCGGCGCGTTCGCAGGGTCGGCCAACATCCTGGGCTTTGACGGCTGGCGCTGGGTGTTCTTCATCAACCTGCCCATCGGCCTGGCGGCCCTGGCCGTGGTGTTTATGTTCCTGCACCTGCCGGCCAAGCACGTGAAGCAGAAAATCGACTATTTCGGCGCAGCCGCCATCACGCTCGCCATCGTCCCGCTCCTCCTGGTGGCGGAACAGGGCCGCAGCTGGGGCTTTACGTCGCTGAACTCCTTCCTCTGCTACGGCCTGGGCGCGGTGGGCATCATCTGGTTCCTGCTGGCCGAAGAACGCGCCGGCGACTACGCCCTGATCCCGCTGCGCCTCTTCCGGAACGCTACTTTTGGCCTGTCCTCGCTGCTGAACTTCATCATCGGCATCGGCATGTTCGGCGCCATCGCCATGCTGCCCATGTACCTGCAGCTGGTCAAGGGGCTCACGCCCACCGAAGCCGGCCTGATGATGATCACCTTCACGCTCGGCATCCTGACCGGTTCCATCACCGCGGGCCGCACCATTTCGGCGTCGGGCACGTACCGGATCTTCCCCATTGTGGGTACTGGCGTCCTCACCGCCGCCGCGCTGGTCATGGGACTGTCCCTGGGCGTGGACACCGGGCTGTGGGTTCCCGGCGTGATCGCCGTGTTCTTCGGCATGGGCCTGGGTTTCTGCATGCAGCCGCTCACCCTGGCCATGCAGGTCTCCGTGCCCCCGAAGGACATGGGCGTGGGCACGTCCTCCGCCGCGTTCTTCCGCTCCATGGGCGGCGCCGTGGGCACGGCCGTGTTCATCTCCATGCTGTTCAGCCTGGCCGCGAGCCGGATCGCGGACACGATGAAGTCCACCATGTCCAGTGCCGACTACCAGGCCGTACTGCGCGACCCGGCCGTGGCGGCGGACCCCGCCAACGCCAAGCTCTACGAGTTCTTCCAGAACGGGGCATCGAACGAATCGCTCAATGACACCAGCTGGCTCCACACGGCCAACAGCGTGCTCACCCGCCCCATTACCGAGGGCTTCGCGTACGCGATCGACACCGTGATGATCACCGCGGCCGTCCTCACCGGGATCGCGTTCCTGATCAGCTTCGCCCTGCCGAACAAGAAGCTGACGGACCCGAAAGTTGCCCCGCGGGGAGACACAGCTGCGGTAGCGGCCCACTAGGGTCCCCGGTTCTGAAACAGGCGACGACGACGGCGATACACCCCGCCGTCGTCGTCTTTCTGTTTCGGAGGGTACAAGTCGCAAGTGGAACGGCGGGCGGTGACGTGCCACACTGTTTAGCGCGTGTGCGCCGGCCTGTGAGCCGGTACCGCAGCCGACGACGTCCGCACTCGCATCCACCCAACCCCAAACCCAGGGAGCACCATGCCCACCGTCAAGGAGCAGACCACCGCCAAGATCCCGCAGCGGGTGATCTGGCTGGCACTCGCAGGCGCGGTGGGCGGCTTCCTGTTCGGCTTCGACTCCTCCGTGGTGAACGGTGCAGTGGACGCCATCAAGGACGAGTTCGCGCTGTCCGAGGCCGTCACCGGCTTTGCCGTGGCCATCGCCCTGCTGGGCTGCGCGGCAGGCGCGTTCCTCGCCGGCAAAGTCGCCGACCGCTACGGCCGCATCCCCGCCATGAAGCTCGGCGCGCTGCTGTTCCTGGTCAGCGCCATCGGAACCGGCTTCGCCTTCGGCGTCTGGGACCTGATCTTCTGGCGCCTGGTGGGCGGTTTGGGCATCGGCCTGGCCTCGGTGATCGCACCGGCCTACATTTCCGAGATTTCCCCGCGGCAGGTCCGTGGCCGGCTGGCGTCGCTGCAGCAACTGGCCATCACCACCGGTATCTTTGCCGCACTCCTGTCCGACGCGCTCTTCGCCACCACCGCCGGCGGCGCGGACCAGGCGTTCTGGCTGGGCCTGGAAGCCTGGCGCTGGATGTTCCTCGCCGCAGCGCTTCCCGCCGTGGTCTACGGCTGGATCGCCTACACCCTCCCGGAATCCCCGCGGTTCCTGGTGTTCCAGGGCAAGGAAGACGAAGCCCGCAAGGTCTTCGACTCCATCGCCCCGTCCGAGGACACCGACCGGCACATGCGCGAGATCCAGGACGCGATCGAAGAGGACAAGCTGTCCGGCCAGAAGGGCTCGCTCCGGGGCAAGACGTTCGGCCTTCAGGCAGTGGTCTGGATCGGCATCATCCTCTCCGTCCTGCAGCAGTTCGTGGGCATCAACGTGATCTTCTACTACTCCACCACCCTGTGGAAGGCGGTCGGGTTCCAGGAAAAGGATTCGCTCACCATTTCCGTGGCAACCTCCATCACCAACATCCTGGTGACCCTCGTGGCCATCGCCCTGGTCGACCGGATCGGCCGCCGCCCCATCCTGTTGGCCGGCTCCATCGGCATGGCGGTCTCGCTGGGCACCATGGCGCTGGCGTTCTCCGCCGCGGTCGGTTCAGGCTCCGAGATCTCCCTCCCGGGTGCCTGGGGTTCGGTGGCCCTCGTGGCGGCCAACATCTTTGTGGTCAGCTTCGGCGCGTCCTGGGGCCCGCTGGTCTGGGTCCTCCTGGGTGAGATCTTCCCGTCCCGGATCCGTGCCCGCGCCCTGGGCCTGGCCGCTGCCGCGCAATGGGTGGCCAACTTTGCCATCACGCTCAGCTTCCCGGTGATGGCCGCCGCTTCCCTGCCGCTGACCTACGCCATGTACGCGCTGTTCGCGGCGGCGTCGTTCTTCTTTGTGATGTTCAAGGTGCCGGAGACCAACGGCATGTCCCTGGAGCAGGCCGAGACGCTGTTTGTGCCCAAGGGTTCCAAGAAGGCCTGACGCCGAGTCCGAGTGTAAGCTTCATGCCCTCATGGCTGGCGTCAAAGCCGAGCCGCTCGTAGAACCGGTGGGCTGCCGTCCGCGTCTTGTGCGTCGTCAGCTGCAGCAGCGTGCAGCCGCGGCGCCTGGATTCCTTGATCGCCCACCCCATGGCGGGCAGGTCCGCGGATACGGCGTGCCTGAGGCGGAAGGTCCCGCCGTCGATGTCGGCGGTCAGCAAGGCGGTCAGGGCGCCGGGGTTCGTGGTCATCTCCCCAGCATTCCACAAGGCTTGCGAACCTATTCCCCCCAGACCCTCTCTCACTTTCGGTGCCTTAAACGCCAACGCTCTCTCATCCAGGTGAGAGAGCGTTGGCCAAAAACCCCGCAGGATCTGCGAGAGGGTTCCGGAAAAATCCGCAGGAAGTGAGAGAGGGTCAGGCCGGGGCCTTCGCCCCTTCTGCCTGGCGTTCTTCCACCAGCGTGGACACAGCTGCGAACAGGGGGTGCTCCGGAGCCAGTCCGGTGATCCGGGCTGTGGCGTCTGCCGCCGAAGAAGACGCCAGGATCTGCGCGAGCTCGGTGGCCTCGGTGTCGGCGGGGTCGGTGAAGCGCAGGGCCGCGGCGATGGCACCCAGGAGCGCCTCGGGCACGATCCCGCGTTCGGCCAGTTCAGCCGCGGGGCCAATGAACCGTTCGTGCCGGCTGAGCTTGCGCATCGGGGCGCGGCCCACCCGGTTCACGGTGTCCGGCAGGTGGGGGTTGGAGAACCGGACCAGGATCTTCTGGACGTAGGCTTCCTGCTCGTCGTTGTTGAAGCCGTGCTTGGCCACGAGGAGCTGCTTGGTCTCCTCCAGAACGGCCCGGACATCCTCTGCAACGTCCTGGTCGGCCATGGCCTCGGAGATCTTTTCCAGCCCGGCTTCAAAGCCGAAGTACGCAGCGGAGGCGTGACCCGTATTCACCGTGAAGAGCTTCCGCTCGATGTAGGGCGAGAGCTCGTCCACAAAGGTTGCGCCCGGGATGACCGGCGCAGCATCGCCAAACGCCGTCCGGTCGATGACCCACTCGTAGAACGTCTCCACGGTCACGTCCAGGCCCTGCCCGGGCGCCTGGTTGGGCACAATCCGGTCCACGGCGGTGTTCGCAAATACCGCCGCGGCGTCCAGGGACCCGGCGGCGTCGTCCCAGAGGGCGGCGACTTCGGCCCGCAGGATGTCCGTGGCGTTGATGGCGTTCTCGCAGGCCATGACCTGCAGCGGCGCCAGCCCGGCAGCCCGCGCGGCGATGCCCTTGGCGATGGCGGGCGCGACGAACTTCAGGATGTGCGGCCCCACAGCGGTGGTGACGATGTCCGCCGTCGCGATTTCCCGCACCAGCGCCGCTTCCTGCGTGCCGGAGTTCAGCGCGCGGAAGTTGTCCACCGTCCGGACGGTGGGGCTCTCCCCCACCTCATGGACGTTGTAGCTGTCTGCTGCCGCCAGCTGGTCGATGAGCGCGTCCGCTACGTCCGCGAACACCACCTCATAACCGGCCTGGTGCAGCAGCAGCCCCACAAAGCCGCGGCCGATGTTCCCGGCTCCGAAATGTACCGCCTTCACTATGCGTTCACCTTTCCGAACAATTCCAGGACTTCCTCAACGGACGTGGCGGCTTCCAGCTGGGCCACCTGGGCCTTGTTGGTGAAGACCTTCGCGATGGAGGACAGGATGTGGAGGTGTTCGTTGTTGATGCCGGCCACGCCCACCACGAACTTGACCTGCTTGCCGTTCCAGTCGATGCCGTCCGGGTAGCGGATCACGGACACCGCGGATTTCAGGATGTGGTCCTTGGCGGCGTTGGTGCCGTGCGGGATGGCCAGGAAGCTGCCCATGTAGGTGGACACGGATTCCTCGCGCTCGTGCATGGCCGCGAGGTAGCCCTCGTCCACGGCGCCGCGGGCCAGGAGCAGGTGGCCTGCTTCGTCGATGGCGGCATCGCGGGTGGTGGCGGTGCCGTTGAGGATGACGCTGTCAGCCACCAGGATGTCGGAAGGCACGACGGCGGCCGGTGCTGCACCGGTGTCGGGTGCCGTGTCCATCGGGGCACTGGCAACGTGCGCGCCGTGGCCGGCGGCGGCAGCGGCACCGGCGGCGGCAGCACCGGCGTCGGGCGTTGCGCCTTCGGTGTTGCGTTCCTTGACCAGCTCCACAATCTCGTCGTACCGCGGGCTGTTCATGAAGTTATCCACCGAGAAGTGCGCGGCGCTGGACGTGACGGGCTTGGTGCGTTCGGTCAGGTCCTGGTGCGTGATCACCACGTCGTAGGTGTCACTGAGGTTGGCGATCGCGGCATTGGTGACCTTGACGTCCGGGAACCCGGCTGCCTTGATCTTGTTCCGCAGCACGGAGGCGCCCATGGCACTGGAGCCCATGCCGGCGTCGCACGCGAACACGATGTTCTTGATGGGGCCAGCCAGGACAGCCGTGCCCACCCCAGCACCGGCGCCGGTCAGCACCGAGGAGACGGAGCTCTTTTTGCCCTTCATCGCTTCCATCTTGGACGTGGCATCGCTCAGGTCCACCTCGTCGCTGTGCTTGGTGGTCTTCAGGATCACCGAGGCCACCAGGAAGGAGACCGTCATGGCGAGCACCACCGCGAGGATCACCCCGACGTAGCTGTCACGGGAGGTCTGGGCGAGCACGGCGATGATCGAACCAGGCGCCGCCGGCGCAACGAGGCCGGAGCCGGTGATGGCCAGGGTGGCGATACCCGTCATGCCGCCGGCGATCGCGGCCAGGATCAGCAGCGGGCGCATCAGGACGTACGGGAAATAGATTTCGTGGATGCCGCCGAAGAAGTGGATGATCGCTGCGCCGGAGGCCGAACCCTTGGCCAGGCCCTTCCCGAAGAACATGTACGCGAGCAGGATGCCCATGCCGGGGCCAGGGTTGGCTTCGAGCAGGAACAAAATGGACTTGCCCTGCTCCAGCGACTGCTGGATGCCCAGCGGGGTCAGCACGCCGTGGTTGATGGCGTTGTTCAGGAACAGCACCTTTGCGGGCTCGATGAAAATGCTGGTGAGCGGCAGCAGGCCGTTGTTGACCAGGAACTGGACCACATTGCCGGCGGCCGTGCTGAAGGCCTGGACCAGCGGGGAGATGCCGTAGAAGCCCAGCATCGCCAGCAGCGCGCCCCAGATTCCGGCCGAGAAGTTGTTGACCAGCATTTCGAAGCCGGGGCGGATCTTGCCCTCCCACAGGAGGTCGATCTTCTTCATGGTCCAGCCACCCAGGGGGCCCATGATCATGGCGCCGATGAACATCGGGATGCCGGCGCCCACAATGACGCCCATGGTGCCGATGGCTCCCACCACGCCGCCTCGGACGTCGTAGACCATCCGGCCGCCGGTGTAGGCGATCAGCAGCGGCAGCAAGTAGGTGATCATGGGGCCAACGAGGCCCACATTGGGCACTCCCTCGTCGTTGGTGCCGAAGCCGCCGAGGGCAGGGACCGGGATCCAGCCCTTCTCAATGAACAGGGCCGTGATGAGGCCCCACGCGATGAACGCGCCGATGTTGGGCATGATCATTCCGGACAGGAACGTCCCGAACTTCTGGACGTGAACCCGCAGGCTGGTGCGGGGTTTCGCAACTGTCTCTGTTGCCATGTGCTTTCCTAACCGTCTTTCCTGCTGCAGCGCAGGATGGGTCCGATACTTACGACGACGTGCTGGTGGAGATTCGGTGAAGCCATTCGAGGAACAGTTTGAGTTCCGAGCTTGAGAGCTGGTCTGAGTGCGATGCCTGAAGCGCGGCATTCAAGGCAATCGCTGCCACCACCACCGAGGACTTCCCGGAGTCTTCCGGGGCGGCCCCTTCGGCTTCTGCCGCAGCCACCGCAAAGATCATGGCGTCCCGGGTCATGATGGACAGTTCAAGGTTCCGTTCGGCGGCGGGTTCCGCAATCAGCATCAAGGTCACACCCACGTTGGCGGCCAGGATGGACCTGGCTGCTTCGCGCGGCTGGACATTCAGCTGGCCCGCTGCCGCCGCTTTGTTCAGCATCTCCTCCATGAGCGCCTCAGCATCGGCAACGATGGCGGGGCGGCTTTCCGGGCGGATATTGCCGAACATCACCAGGTACAGTTCCGGCTGCTTGAGCCCGAACTGGACGTGGTTATCCCACATCCGCCGGATGTCTTCCAGCGGATTTCCGGACGGGGCAAAGTCCCTTTCGCCCGCAACATACTCTTCAAAACCTGCGGCGACGACGGCGTCGAAGAGACCCTCCTTGTCACCGAAGTGGTGGTACAGCGTGGGCGCCGTAACCCCTGCCAGCTGCGTGATCTGGCGGGTGGAGACGGATGCTCCCGCGGACTTTGCCAGCAATTCGGCCGCTGCACGCAACAGACGCATTTTGGGGGGAAGCTGGCCATCCAAACTCATAGCCGCTACCCTATCACCTATAGCATTGCTATATGAACTGAATCACATACAATTTTTTCAGGCACGTTTCCGCCCTCGCACATAGTGGTCGCGGCGGCCCCGGCATGGCGCCGGGATAACCTTGGCGGGCCTGGCTACCGGCAGAGAATGAGGACCTTCAGTGCAGACCTTCCCAGGAGTTGGCGTCAGCCCCGGCCGCATCATCGGAACCATCCGGCAGATGCCCAAACCGATCAGCGAACCCCCCGCAGGCGAGCAGCTGGCCGGCAGTACGTCCGCCGAAGAAGCCACGGCCGGGCTCAAGGCAGCGTCTCAGTCCGTCCACGACGAACTTAAGGCCCGGGCCGCGCACGCCACCGGAGACGGCAAGGCCGTCCTGGAGGCCACAGCGCTGATGGCCAAGGACACCATGCTGATCAAGGGCGCGGCCAAGCTCATTGCCCGCGGCCTCTCGAGCGAGCGGGCCATCTGGGAATCCGGTTCCTCCGTCGCGGAGATGCTCCATAACCTGGGCGGCTACATGGCCGAACGCGCCACCGACGTCCTGGACGTCCGCGCCCGGATCGTGGCGGAACTCCGCGGCGTCCCTGCGCCCGGCATCCCTACCTCCAGCACGCCCTTCATCCTGGTTGCCGAGGACCTTGCACCGGCCGACACCGCAACCTTGGACCCGAACAAGGTCCTGGCCCTCGTTACAGCCGGCGGCGGCCCGCAGTCCCACACCGCCATCATTGCGCGTTCGCTTGGCCTGCCGGCCGTCGTGGCTGCTGTAGGGGTGGACGAACTCCCTGACGGCACGGAAGTCTATGTTGACGGCGCCGCGGGCAGCATCACCGCCGATCCCGACACCTCACTGCGTGCCGCAGCGGATGCGTGGGCGGCCACAGCTTCCCTACTGGCCGAGTTCAGTGGCACGGGCACGACGGCGGACGGCCACCTGGTGCCGCTGCTCGCCAATGTGGGCGGCGGCAAGGACGCCGAGGCGGCCGCCAAGCTGGGCGCCCAGGGCGTGGGCCTTTTCCGCACCGAATTCTGCTTCCTCGAACGGGACTCCGAGCCCAGCGTGGAGGAACAGGCCGCGGCCTACAAGAGCGTTTTTGATGCGTTCCCGGGAAAGAAAGTGGTTCTGCGTACGCTCGACGCCGGCGCCGACAAGCCGCTGCCGTTCCTGACCGACTCCACGGAGCCCAACCCTGCCCTGGGCGTCCGCGGCTACCGCACGGACTTCACCACACCGGGCGTGCTGGACCGCCAGCTCGAAGCCATCGCCTTGGCCGAGAAGCAGTCCAAAGCGGACGTCTGGGTCATGGCCCCAATGATCTCGACGGCGGAAGAGGCGGCCCGCTTCGCCTCTATGTGCGCCGACGCCGGCATCAAGACGCCCGGCGTGATGGTTGAAGTCCCCTCCGCCGCACTCACCGCCGAGGCCATCCTGCGCGAGGTGGGTTTCGCGAGCCTTGGCACCAACGACCTCACCCAGTACGCCATGGCGGCCGACCGCCAGCTGGGCCCGCTGGCCAACCTCAACACCCCGTGGCAGCCTGCCGTGCTGCGCCTCGTGGGATTGACAGTGGAAGGCTCCCGCGCGGAAGGCCACAACAAGCCCGTGGGCGTCTGCGGTGAGGCGGCCGCTGACCCGGCCCTCGCCGTCGTACTTACCGGGCTGGGCGTCAACACCCTGTCCATGACCGCGCGGTCCTTGGCCGCCGTGGCCGCGGTGCTGAAGACCGTTACGCTGGCCGAGGCGCAGCAGCTGGCCAAGCTGGCCCTGTCCGCGCCCAGCGCCACCGAAGCCAAGGCCTGGGTACGGGAAAAGCTGCCCGTCCTCGAAGAACTCGGCCTCTGACCGGCCGGTTCGGACCAACCGCCCGCCTTCGACCCACCGCCCGCCGCTAGCCACAAAGAAGCACCACCAGGAGGAACAATGCCCGAACGCATCGCCACCATCGCCAGCCGCTCCGGCCTTCACGCGCGCCCCGCCGCGCTGTTTGCGGAAGCCGCCGGAGACGTGGGAGTTGAGGTCACGATTGCCATGCAGGGCGACCCGGAGGACGACGCACTGGACGCTTCGAGCATCCTGTCGCTGATGACCCTGGGCGCCGCCAAGGGCGATGTTGTGGTGCTCCGGGCTGAAGGTGACGGCGCCGACGCGGCCCTGGATTCGCTGGTCAAGCTCCTGGAAACGGACCTCGACGCCGAATAGCGTCTGCTTCGCCGTTTCGATGGTTCCCTGCCGGATCGACGCTCGGCGGGGCGCCTCGACCGGGACCTGTTGAACGCGGCACGACAGGGCGACGCTCATGGCAGCGAGGCGACGGCCATGTCCGTGATCGAAGCCGGGTTCCAGCGGCGCCCGGAGGCGACGGACGCCGGGAAGCTGCCGCTGCGCCTGCCGTGGCTGGAGTGCGGTGCAGGCGTCGGATTCTGCTCCGTCATTCGCGCGTTCCGGAGAAGCGGCCGCGCCGGTCCGGGGCTTGCCTTCGCGTGGATCGGAATGACTGAGCAGAATCCTCCGCTGTCAGCGCACGCCTGAGCCCGGGGGCGTCCCGAACCGGCTCGGCCCAGGAAGTGCCCGGGTTAGGCTTCTGGCATGGCACTGATAGCTCCACGCGTAACGGCTGGCCTGCCCGCCGACGACGCCCTGAACCTCGCGCGTTCCCTCCGGGACAGCAACGACATCACCGTGTTCGTGGACGGCACGGTCCACCGGCTGACGCCCCAGGCGAGGGACGCCGTCGTGGACCTGCTCGCTCGGCTGGGCCGCGGCGAAGCGGTGACCGTCAGCAGCGTGGAGGAAATGCTCACCACGTCCCAGGCGGCCGAACTCGCCGGGATTTCCCACACGTACCTGCGCAACATGACCGATCGCGGCGAGATCCCCGTGGAATACCGCGGCACGCACCGCCGGATCAGGCTGGCCGCCATCATGGCCTGGCTGGACCGGCAGAAGAAGCTTGACCAGCCAGAGCAGCCAGAGCAGACCTAGCCCCGTCGTGAGCTGGCTCAGGGGTGGGCGGGTCCCGGGCGTTGAGTCCCGGCGCGCGGGCTAGATCCGCGGACGCGCCGCCCAGCGCCGCATCTTCAGTGCGGCGTGGAGTTCCAGCCGGGGCATCCCCTTCAGCGGGTCCACGCCCAGGAGCTGCCGGATGCGGCCCAGCCTGTTGTAGATGCTGCTGCGGTGCAGGTGGAGTTTGGTGGCCACGTCCTGGACTGATCCGTCATTATCGTAGATGAGCTCCAGTACGGGGAGCAGCTCATCGTTGCGGTCGTGGTCCTCCAGCATCCGCACATATACGGACCCGGAGTCAGCCCAGGCGCCGGCTCCCCCGCCCGCCGACGCCAGCAGCTGGTACACACCGGTGGCGCGGCAGTCCACCAGTTCGCCCAGCTGGGGGTCCACAGCCGCCGCCTGAGCCGCCTGCTTGGACTGCCGGTATGCCTCGGCAAGCTCGCGCGGCTTGGCAAAACCCTCGCTGATGCCCAGGATGATGCGGTGCACGGGCCGGCCCGAACGTTTGGCCAGCTCCAGCTGGTAGTGGACCAGCACCTGGGCATGGTTTGCCCGGCCCACCGACTCACGGAACAGCACCACCGAATGGGTTTCCGTGCCGGCGCTGAACAGCGCCACGTCCACCCCCACCGTGGCCTGCAGGGCGGCTGAGCGGTGGATCAGCGTGGAAGCAATGGGATCCGGGCCGCCGGCCCAGCCATCGGCGTCGAGCACGGTAACCATCTGCCACGGCCCCTTGCCCTGGATTTCCTTCCAGCCCGCCACGGCGGCCACCGCGTTGGCCTCGCCGGAACAGGCGGCCAGGAACTCGCGTTCGCGGCCCCGCCGGAACTCGGACTCGGCGGTGTTGGAGTCCAGCAGCAGGCCGGAAAGCAGCTCAATCTCCGGGGTCACGTCCGGCAACTGGGAGAGGATCGCCGTCGGACTTTCCTCTGCCGAGTCCTGCTGCACCCAGAGGTAGCCGACGCGGAAACCGCGCACCATCAACGGAACACACACCCGGCCCAGCATCCCCAGTTCCTGGTTGGCGGGAATCGCTACCGGGCGGACCGCCGTGGCGATGCCATGGGAAAGCTGCCAGGCGCTGACATCGGCCGGGACCCGCTTGCTCAACAAAAAGTTCACCCGGACCCGGTCCGCGTGGGACTGGTTGGAGCTGTAAGCCAGCAACAGGCCGTCCAGGTCCTCCAGCGACAGTCCCCGGCCAAGCTTCTGCGCCACCTGCTCCACCAGTTGTTCCACGTCATGCTGCATGGGGTAACCCTACTGCTCCGGCAGGCATCCGGGCGAACGAACAGCAGGCGACACCTGACGCTCTCACGCTGAACGTTTGTCGACCAACGAGAGCAAAAATTCCCGGAATGACGCTAAGTATGCGTGCCCCGGACCCCGCTTTCCTGTCAGCTGGGTCACAGCCGGATTTATTCTGGAATCACAACCTTCCCCGCAATTTCGGGCCTACGCGGCCTGAGAATATGGAGCCACAAATGATCATCGGTGTCCCCAAAGAGATCAAGAACAACGAATTCCGCGTCGCCATCACCGCTGCTGGCGTTCACGAGTTCCGCACCCACGGCCACACGGTCCTGGTGGAACGCGGCGCAGGCTTGGGCTCAGGGATCACGGACGAGGAATACGCCATCGCCGGCGCCGAAATCGTTGCCGAGGCCGATGACGTCTGGGCCCGCGCAGACATGGTCATGAAGGTCAAGGAACCCATCAAAGCCGAGTACCACCGCTTCCGCAAGGGCCTGATCCTCTTCACCTACCTCCACCTCGCCGCCGAACCGGAACTCACGCAGGCGCTCATCAACTCCGGCGTCACCGCCATCGCGTACGAGACCGTGCAGGAAGGCCGGACGCTGCCGCTGCTGGCCCCCATGTCCGAGGTTGCCGGCCGACTGTCCGTGCAGGTCGGCGCCACTTCCCTGATGGCACCCGCTGGCGGCAAGGGCGTGTTGCTCGGCGGCGTACCGGGCGTCCGCCCGGCCAAGGTGGTTGTCCTGGGCGCCGGTGTTGCCGGCACCAATGCCGCCGCGATGGCCCTGGGCCTGGGCGCCGACGTCACCATCCTGGACATCAACATCAACCGCCTCCGCGAGCTCGACGCCCAGTACCAGGGCCGGCTCAAGACGGTTGCCTCCAACTCCTACGAGATCGAGAAGTCCGTCGTCGACGCCGACCTCGTCATCGGCTCCGTGCTGATTCCGGGCGCCAAGGCCCCCAAGCTGGTCACCAACGAGCTCGTCTCCCGCATGAAGCCCGGCTCCGTGCTCGTGGACATCGCGGTGGACCAGGGCGGCTGCTTCGAGGACACGCACCCCACCACGCACCAGGAACCGACGTACAAGGTCCACAACACGATCTTCTACTGCGTTGCCAACATGCCGGGCGCCGTACCCAACACGTCCACCTACGCGCTGACCAACGTCACCCTGCGCTACGCCGTGGCCCTGGCCAACCTGGGCGTCAAGGCCGCCTTCGACCGCGACCCGTCCCTCGCCGCCGGCCTCAACATCGCCGGCGGCAAGGTTGCTCACCGCTCGGTCTCCGAGGCGCACAACCTGCCCCTCGTTTCGGATTGGCACGAGCTGGTTTCTGCATAACAACCCCATCGATTGCTCCACAAGCGCCCTAATGGGGACCGGAAGCGGCGCTTGTGGAGCAGCCGATTCAAAATAATCGAGTACGACGGCGGGTCCCCGGCTTCCAAGCGAAACCGGGGACCCGCCGTCGTACTTTACTCGTTGTGCATCAGTGGTTGTGCGTCAGGCGCCCGCGTCAGCCGCCGATCGCGCGGAGGGCGTTCACCTGGCCGTGGCCGTTGAACCCGTTGTAGCCGGCACCCCCCTGGCACACCTGAGGTGCGCCGTTGTCCGTTGCAGGGAACGGGGCGTACACACTCATGTCAGCCGGGCAGTCCATCTTGTCGGCGGTGGTGTTGATCCGCGATGCCACGGTGCCCGGGTTGCTGACTCCGGTGCTGACCACCAGCGCCGCGACACCGGCAACGTGAGGTCCGGCCATCGATGTGCCTTGCAGGTAGCAGTACGTGGCGCCGCTCGGGTCGATCACCCTGCGGGCGCACGGTGCGGCGGGCGGCCAAGCGGAGAGCACGCGGCCGTTAGTGGCGGCCGCCGTCTGCTGCAGGATCGAGTCTCCACCAGGCGCGATCACGCTGACGGCGCCCACACCGTAGCTGGAGTAGAACGATTTGATCAGCTTGTTGCCGTTGGCGCTCACGCCGATCACGCCGGGAACTTCCACCGGAACCACGGCGCAGGCGTTGGTGATGTCGCGCGTGACCGGGGTGGTGTTATCCGGGCTGGTGACATCCTGGGTGGGATGAGCCAGGTCGTCTGACTGATTGCCTGCCGAGGCCACAATTGTGGTGCCGTTTTGCTGGGCGAAGCGGATGGCCCGGCGCTCGGCTTCCCAGATGGCCCGCTGGGTGGGGTCATTCTTGCAGTTGAAGAGCCAGGGATCGGCAAAGTAGCTGTTGTTGGTGACCTGGATACCGTTCGATCCTGCCCACATGAAGGCGCAGACCACGGCCTCGGGGTAGAAGAATCCGTCGTCGTCGCCGGCCTTGATCCCGGCAATCTTCACGTTCGGCGCAACGCCCACCATGCCGATGCCGTTCTTGGCGGCGGCGATGGTTCCCGCCGTGTGGGTGCCGTGGCCGTTGTTATCCATCCAGGCCGCCGGATCCGTGTTCGGGACGCCGCCAACGCAGGAAACGCTCCTGGAGAAATCAACGTTCGGGGCAAGGTCCGGGTGCGTGTAGTCCAGTCCGGTGTCGATGTCGCCCACTACCACCGAGGTGCTGCCACCATTGATCGCCCGGGCGGCCGGGGCCTGGATCTGGTCCATATCCCATTGGAGTGCGGCCAGGTTGTCATCGCCGGGTGCCGGGGCGCCGAGTGCTATGGCCGCCACAGCCGCACCGGAGTTGTCGTCTTCGACAGCCACGGCGAAGCCGGCTGTGGAAGCGGCCCCCTGAATAGAAGAGTCTGCTGCGCGCAGGGCCGCATCAAAGCCGCCGCGGTCCGACTTTACGATTGCCACACCGATCTGCGGATAAGCCTGCACCACCGTGCCGCCGGCGCCCTGCACTGCCGCAAGCGAAGCGCGGGAAACGCCGTTGGCCTTGTACAGGACAATATAGGTCTGGGTTCCGGCTTGGGCATTTGCCTGCATTCCGGTTTGGACAGACTGCCCATTGGCCGACAACGCCGCAGGAGCCGCGGCGGTCGAAAGGCCAATGGCGAGGGCTAGTGCCCCGATTGGCGCCACAAGCTTGGTGAATCTTTGCATGGTGTGCTCCAATTCTGCCGGCGGGCACCACGCGATCGCAGGTGCCGCTGGCAAGAGTCAATCGATCACGATCCTGACGGCTGATTGCCTCGGATCCTTCCGGGCTACACCTGCCCAACAATTCGGTATCACCCGCAACAAGTGACATTAGTGACTCACCTCACGCAATTTCAATAGCCGGCGGTTCCGTAAGCCCGGGCTGATTCGATAATCTTCAGCACCTCGACGGCGTCTGCCGGGTCTACCGGGAGAGGCAGCTTGGAGGTGGCGCCGCCGTCGTCGATCTTGGCTGCCAGGAGCCGGTAGAACTCGGGGTAGGCACCTCGTTCCGTGGGCAGCGGATCGAGGTGGCCATCGCGGCCCAGGGATCCTGCCCATTCCGGTGCCTCAACGCCGTATTCAGTGTCCAGCGGGCCGCCGCCGGCAACTATGTACGGTTCCTGCGGGTCGATCCCGTGCTTGGTGAACGCGCCAGTGGATCCGAGAATGCGGAAGCGCGGGCCCTGCTGGGCGCAAAGCATGTTCATGCTCAGGTGGCTGGTCACCCCGGACCCGTGGTTGAGCACCAGGAAAACGTCGTCGTCCACCTTCTCGTGCGGACGCCGCGCCTGCAGTTCCGCGTGGGCCACGGCGGCTGGACCGAACAGCAAAAGCGCCTGGTCGATAAGGTGCGTGCCCAGGTCGAACAGCACGCCGCCGCCGTCCGCCGCCGTGGCGCTGGCTTTCCACGCCTTGGAGATGTCCGGGGACCAGCGCTCGAAGCTGGACTCAAAGCGGGTCACGGCACCCAAGGCTTCGCCGGCCAGCAATTTCCGGACCGTGAGGAAATCGCCGTCCCAACGCCGGTTCTGGAAGACCGTGAGCACCCGGCCCAGCCGCTTCGCGAGGGCGATCAGTTCCTGCCCCTCGGCAGATCGGACCGCGAACGGCTTGTCGACGACGACGTCGAGGCCGGCTTCCAGGGCGGCCTTCGCCAGCGGGAAGTGGGTGGCCGGCGGGGTTCCCAGCACCACAAGGTCAAGGTCACTGGCGAGCGCAAGGACCGCATCGCCGTCGGGCACTGTCTTGGTGCCGGGGTACCGCTGCATCGCGGCAGCCTGCCGGCCGGCGTCGGACGTGGCGATGACGTCCAGCGCGTAGCGGGGGTCCGCCGCGATGAGCGGCGCGTGGAAAACGCTCCCTGACAGGCCATAGCCGACGACGGCGGTGCGGATACGGTGTTCGGGTTCAGTCCAGGTCATAGGGGAAACGGTACCCGTACGCTCTCTCACTTAGTGTGCATTAACGCCAAACGCTCTCTCACTTCCCGCGGATGACTTGCCGGAAGTGAGAGAGCGTTGGCCAAAAACCTGCGTTAAGTGAGAGAGCGTTGCAGGGAGGGTGTTACTTTTTGATCCAGCCCAGGGTGGACCAGTCCGGAACCTGCGAGAGGCTCTGGAACAGGGACGGACCGTAGTTGGCCAGGCCTGTGCGGACGAAGGAGATCTGCGGGCCGTTCATCACAACACCCATGGAGAAGTACTTGGCCATGTGCTCCTTTTCAACGTCCATGGCTGCCTTGTTGCGCTCGGCGTTGTCCTCGATGGAGGCAAGATCGGCGATCTTCTTGTCCAGCTCGGCATCGCCAAGACCGTTTTCGTTGACCTTGGAGTCGTAGTACTGCTTGACGGCATCGGTGGAATCCGGGCCAACGGTGTAGCCGGAGACGCTCATGTCGAAGTCGCGGCCGCCGATGACCTTGCCGAAGTCGGCGGAGGCGCGCTGGTCAATGCCAACATCCATGCCGCCGGCCTGGAGCTGCTTCTGCAGGGTCTGGGTAAAGGCAAGGGTGGTGGGGTCGTCACCGAAGTTGCTGATCTTGAAGGCGGCGGGCTTGCCGTCCTTCTCCATGATGCCGGCGGCGTTGGGCGCGTAGCCGGCGTCGGTCAGGACCTTCTTGGCAACGTCCGCGCCGGTTTCCTTCACCGGGTAGTTGTCCTGGTAGTAGTCCGAGAACGGCAGGACCATCATGGAACCGGAGCTGGGCTCTTCCCAGTTCAGGCCATTGAAGCGGACCTTGCGGAGGGCTTCGCGGTCAACGGCGGCGAAGATGGCCTCGCGGACCGCGACGTCGGTGATCTTCTGGGCGTTGATGTTCATGCCACCGGCGAAGAGGCGCTGGCCACGGCGGACCTCGGAGTCCTTGGTGCCCTCAAGCTGCTTGTACAGGGCGATGGTGTTCGCGGACATGGCGTCGATCTCGCCGTTCTTGAAAGCGGCGATCTGGGCGCTGGTTTCCAACTGGCGGAAGACGACGCTTTCCAGGACCGGCTTGGTGCCCCACCACTTGTCGTTGGGAACCATGGTGACGGTCTTGGCTGCGGCGTCGTACTGGTCCACCTTGAAGGGGCCGGCCATCCATTCCGGATGCATTTCGCCCACGAAGCCTTCGTTGAAGAGCGCAGGTGTATTCACGGCCGGGTGGATCAGGCCGAAGAAGAGCGAATCCACGGGGTAAACCGGCTGGGTGGTCTTGACGATAATTTCTTTGTCGCTGCTGCCAGCCTCGACGGACTCAACGAATTCGTAGGCCCCCGAGCTCACGATGTCGTAGCCGGCATCCGGGCTCTTCAGAATGTTCCAGGTGTTCTGGAAGGCCTTGATGTCGATCGGGGTGCCGTCGTTGTACGTGGCCTTGTCGTTGACCTTGATGGTGACGGTCTGCTTGCCGTCCACAACCTTGCTCTCCACCGACTCGCAGAAGTCCTTGTTCGGCGTTGCCTTGCCGACGAAGTCGACCTTCCAGCAACCGCCGATGCCGCCACTGTTCACGGCCACCGGGTTGATCGGGGCCATCATCGCGGAGTTATCCGAGCTGTTGCCGTTGTTGGAGAACCCGTTGAAATCCGGCCCGATGCTGCCCAGCGGCAGGGTGACCTTGCCACCAGGCTCAAGATCAGCGGCCGGCTTTTCGTTGATGCTGATGAGCTTGGCCAGGTCACTGCCCGTTCCCTGCCCCTTCGCGGTTTCCGGTCCGGTGGGTGTTCCGCCACCGCCGCAGGCCGTCAGCGTCAGGGCTGCGGCAATGGCCGCTGCGCCGCCGATCTTGGTCAGATTCCTCATGGTTTTCCCTTCATAGGTGCGGGTGGTGCTTGTGATGGGTCGAAAAAACTAGGGTGCATGGGGTTCCGCCGTTTCGTGGACCACCAGCATGTGCTCGTCCAGTTCACCATCCGGGAAGAAGCAGGCGAACCGCTGATCCGGTGTGGGCGCCGGGCCGGCCTCCAAAATCTCCACGGCAGCGGAAGGCTGCACGGCCTCGAGCGGGGGCTCCAAGGTCAGGCAATGCTCCTGTTTCGCAGCGGGAAGCGCCGCAAAGACGGGGCAGCGGGTGGCGAAGTTGCAGCCCTTCGGGGCATCCAGCGGAGACGGCAGGTCGCCTTGAAGGATGATCCGCTCCCGAGTGCGCTCGAATTGCGGGTCCGGGACAGGGATCGCGGACAGCAGAGCGCGCGTGTACGGGTGGCGGGGGTTGTCGAAAACCCTGTCCACCTCCCCGATCTCCACGATCTTCCCCAGGTACATCACCGCCACCCGGTTGGAGATGTGGCGGACCACGGAGAGATCGTGGGCCACCATGAGGTAGCTGAGGCCCAGCTCGGCGCGGAGCTTGTCCAGGAGGTTGATGACGCCGGCCTGGACCGAGACATCCAGTGCGGACACGGGCTCGTCCAGGACCACGAGTTTGGGGTTCACGGCCAGTGCCCGGGCGATACCGACGCGCTGCCGCTGACCGCCGGAGAACTGGTTGGGGAACCGGTTGACGTGGTCCGGCTGCAGGCCCACCAGATTCATCAGTTCCATGATGCGTTTCTTGATGGCCCGCTTGCTGAGTCCGGCGTTCTGGAGCGGCTCGGCCAGGACCTCGTAGACGGTGAAGCGGGGGTCCAGGGCGCCGGTGGGATCCTGGAAAACCATCTGCATTTCCCGGCGCATGGCGCTTTTGGTCTTGGCGTCGGCGGCCTGCTTGTTGCTGATGCCGCCGATGATCACCTCGCCGTCCTGGTCCTTGTGGAACTCCATGATTTCCAGCAGGGTGGTGGTTTTGCCCGAACCGGACTCGCCCACAATGGAGAAGCACTCGCCTTCGCGGATGTCGAAGCTCAGGCCGTCCACGGCCTTCACGGTGCCGATGCGCCGCTTGAGCAGGGCACCCTTGGTCAGCGGAAAGTGTTTGCGGACATCCTTGAGTTCCAGCACGGTTGAACGGTCCCCGCGGGGGATGAGGTCAAAGCGGGAGACCGGGACCGGCGGGGCGGAAAAGATCTCATGGACATCCACGTCCCCGCCGAGGGAACCGGATTTGATGCAGGCCGCCTGGTGGTAACCAGTTCCCGGAACCGGGCTCAAAGCGGGCTCGCCGTCCAGGCAGGCATCGGTCACCAGCGGGCACCGCGGTGCGAAGGAGCAGCCGGTGGGGGTGTGCAGGAGGTTCGGCGGGATGCCGTCGATGGGGACCAGCGAGGATTTCTCCGCGACGTCCACGCGGGGCACCGCCCCGAGCAGGCCCATCGTGTAGGGCATCCGGGGATCGTAGTAGATGTCATCCACGCTGCCGGTTTCCACCGGCTTACCGGCGTACATCACCATAATGTCGTCGGCGATGCCCGCCACCACGCCCAGATCGTGCGTGATCATCACGACGGCGGCGCCCGTTTCCTCCTGCGCCGTATGCAGCACCTCAAGCACCTGGGCCTGGATGGTGACGTCCAGTGCCGTCGTCGGCTCATCCGCGATCAGTACGCGCGGGTTGTTGGCAATGGCGATGGCGATCATCACGCGCTGACGCATGCCGCCGGAGAACTCGTGCGGAAAAGCCCTGAGCCTGTTCCTGGGGCTGGGAATGCCCACCATCGCCAGGAGTTCGACGGCGCGGGTTTCCTTCGCCGCCTTGCTCATGCCGGGGTTGTGGATGGTGAGGGCCTCGGTGATCTGCGTTCCCACCGTGTACACCGGGGTGAGGGAGGACAGCGGGTCCTGGAACACCATGGCGATGTCGTTGCCGCGGTAGGCACACATGGCTTTGTCGCTGAGGCCCAGCAGTTCCTTGCCCTTGAGCCTGACCGAGCCGGAGATCTCGGCAGTGGCGGGCAGCAGGCCCATGATGGCCAGCGATGTGACCGATTTACCGGACCCGGACTCCCCCACGATTCCCAGCGTTTTGCCGGGCATCAGGTCGAAGTTGACGCCCCGAACGGCGTGCACAGCCCCGTTTTCGGAGTTGAAGCTGACGTTCAGGTCCCGGACGGACAGGACAGCGTCCGACGGCGAGTGGAGACCGGCAATGTGGAGCCGCTCGGCTGCTGTGGGGGCCGGGTCGGCCGGCTCAAGGAAGGTGCTCATTTGCTCTTCTTCTCTGCGCTGTTCTTTTTGGCCCGGCCAACAGAACTGGAGCTCGGGTCGAAGGCGTCACGGAGGCCATCGTTCATCATGGCCAGGGATCCCGTGAGCAGGAACATCACGGTGAGCGGGACCCAGAACATCCAGGGGAAGGTCTGGACCTGGGACGTGGCGCCGCCAATCAGCACACCGAGGCTGATGTCCGGCACCTTGATGCCGATGCCGATGAAGGAGAAGGCCACTTCGGCCAGGATGGCGCCGGTGACGCCGCGGGTGATGTCCAGGACCAGCAGCGACCCGATGTTGGGGACCAGGTGCCGCCACACGATGCGCCTCGGCGGGACGCCCATGTACTGGGCTGCCTTGACGAAGTCCCGCTGCATCAGCGACATGGACATCGAGCGGATAAGCCGCGCGGTCCCCATCCAGCTGAACACCAGAAGCACGATGATCAGCAGGAGCCAGCTGGGGAGGTTCTTCTTCAGGCCGTCCCCTCCGCCGCTGGTGGCCACCGCCACCACCAGCAGGGCAGGCATCATGATGAGGGCCTCCAGGACGAAGAGCATCACCTTGTCCACTTTGCCGCCGAAATAGGCCATGGTGCAGCCGTAGACCGCGGCAACCAGGACGGACACCAGGCCCACAATCAGGCCGATCATGATGGAGATCCTGGTGCCTTCGACAGTCATGGCGTAGAGGTCGATTCCGGCCTGCGACGTGCCCAGGAAGTGGTCGCCGGAAGGCGGCATGCCGATATTGAACGGGTCGATGGTCTCCTTGTCCCAAGGAGTGAAGAACCCCCCGACGAAGGAGAAGAGGGTCAGGCCCAGGAAAACCGCCAGCCCGGCGACGGCAGTCTTGTTCCGCATAAAGCGGCGGAAAATGATGGTGGACTTGGCGATCACCACGTCGGCATTTTCGAGGTGCGCGTCCTGCGCCACGGCTGCCGGATCAACGGCGTTGAGGTTGGTCATGGCTACTGCACCCTCACTCTCGGGTCAACAAGCGTGGTGGCGAAGTCGGCGAGGATGGCGCCCAGGGCGAAGATGACCGAGCCGTAGGCGAGGGTGGCCGTGGCCGCATTCACATCCTGCAGCGAGATGGCGTCAATGCTCCAGGACCCCACTCCGGGCCAGGCGAAGATCTTCTCGGCGAAGAAGCCACCGGCGAAGATGGCCGGTATAGTGAAGGCGATGCTTTGGGCGACCGGGATGAAGGAAACCCGGAGGGCGTGCCGGGTGATGGCCTGGTTCCGTGTGAGCCCCTTGGCCCGTGCCGTCCGGACGAAGTCCGCATTGACGTTGTCCAGCAGGTACTGGCGCTGCGCGATCTGGTACGAACCCCAGCCGACGAGCGTGATGGCGATGGTAGGAACTGCATAGTGGGCCACCATGTCCACAAACTGCGCCCACCCGGGTTGCATGCCGGGCGTGGAGATGCCTGTCACGAAGAAGATGCGCTCCCCGACGGTTTCGTTGATGTTGATGGCACCGAGCTGAACCAGGAAGTAGGCAATGGGGGCGGGCACGATGTAAGCGAGATAGCTATAGGACGTGATCACCCGGTCCTGGAACTTGTACTGCCGGGCAGCCGAGTAGACCCCGAGGGCGACGCCGATGACCAGCGTCAGGATGATGGATGCGAGGAAGAGCCGCGTGGAGATCCACACACGGTCCCCGAATTCAGCGTTGATGAAGGCGCCGTTGGGGCTGCGTCCCCAGTCCCAGCGGGTCACGATCCCGTTGAGCCACTCAACGTAGCGCTCCCATGGGCTGAGGTCCGGATCCAGACCCTTCAGGCGCATGGAATTGGCGACCTGCTCGGGGGTGGGACGGGGAATCCGTTCCTGTTCGAGGAGGGCTGGCTTGAGGGAGCTGACCGCCAGGAAATAGCCGGCTGACGTGGTCAGGAAAATCATGAAGACGTAGGTGATGCCGCGCTTGGCGAGGTACCTGATCATGTGGCAGCTACTTCAGGTTCGTTGCCGCCGGGATTCTTGAAGAACACTCCAAGGGATGCCCCTGGGCCGGCAACGGAGTTCCTGCCTTCACTACATCCACGTTCCAGATCCTTCCGTTTTCCCGGCCAGCAACGGGTCTCGCCGCCACCGGGTCCCCACCAGCGTGTAGCCGGCCTCCCGCGACCAGCGCAGAGCAAGTCCGGGTGGACTATGTTGCG
This sequence comes from Arthrobacter sp. Soil762, assembly GCF_001428335.1. Lineage (GTDB taxonomy): Bacteria > Actinomycetota > Actinomycetes > Actinomycetales > Micrococcaceae > Arthrobacter. The sequence goes on along the minus strand of NZ_LMSG01000002.1, from coordinate 86,693 downwards.
GGTCACATTCCAGAGGAAACTACCACAGAGTAGCGCCCGCAATGCGGGCACCTGAGCGGAATCCGCGCACTCCGTATCATATTGTTATTGAATAATTCCGTGGAATTGATTTGACTGGACGAGCCGTGGGATTCAGGCGTACTCTACCGCCCGCGGACCACCCGCGTGACAAGTTCCCGCCAGGAGTCCGTCAGCCGCTCGGGCGCCAGGCCGTGGACGCGGACGGCGTGCAGGATCCGGTCCGGATCCAGTGTTGCGGTCAGGGACATGGCCATCAGCAGCGGATCCGCATCCATGCCCTCCTCCCGGAGGAGGAGCTCGATGTGGCGCTGCCACAGCTTGGCTGCCGGGACCTCGTACCGGCTGCGGGCCGAAGCCTCGGCGGCCCTCGCAAGGTCCCCATGCTCCATCACATACGCGATCCGCTCCGCACCGAAGGCGATCAGCCGCTCCAGGCCCGGGGCGCCCGGCCCCAAGGGCGGCGGGCCGAACATAAAGCGGGCCTGGAATGCGGCCTCGGAATCGCTCAGCAACGTCATCATCAGCCCGGCGCGGCTGCCGAATCGGCGGAAGACGGTGCCCTTGCCCACGCCGGCCCGCTCGGCCAGCCTGTCCATGGTCAGGGCGTCCGGGCCACACTCGGCAATCAGTTCCCGCGCCGCGCCCAACAGCCGCTCACGGTTCCGGGCAGCATCACTGCGCTCAGCGGGCGGGCCGGAGAGCGAACCGGGCAGCAGCGGGATAAAGCTCACAGTCCATATCCTAGACCCGGGAATAATAATCGGACTACGGTCCGTTTAGTCCATGAAGGCACCAAGCCTCCACCCTTCCACCGGCCAGCGGTCCCGCCGCGGCCCACTAAAGGAGTCCGTATGTCGAAGAAGAGCACCGTCCTTACCCTTGTTGGCAGCCTCCGCGCCGAATCCACCAACCAGAAGCTCGCCGAAGCCATCCAGCTAAACGCCCCCGAGCAGGTTGACGTGGTCATCCACGAAAGCCTGGGCAACATCCCGTTCTACAACGAGGACATCGACGTCGAGGGCCAGGTTCCCGCCGCGGCCGCCGCCCTCCGCGCAGCAGCCAACGACGCCGACACCATTCTCCTGGTGACCCCGGAGCACAACGGCACCGTGCCCGCCTCGCTGAAGAACGCCATCGACTGGCTGTCCCGCCCCTTCGGTGCCGGTGCCCTCTCCGGCAAGCCCACCGCCGTCGTCGGTACCGCATTTGGCCAGTTCGGTGGCGTGTGGGCACAGGACGAGGCCCGCAAGGCAGTGGGCATCGCCGGCGCCCAGGTACTCGAGGACGTCAAGCTTGCCGTCCCCGGCTCCATGGTCCGCTTTGCCGAGCTGCACCCGAAGGACGATGCCGAGGTAGTGGAGCAGATCAAGGGCGTCTTCGACGCAATCGCCGCCGTCCAGCCGGCAGCGTAAGGCCGCCGCACGCAGCAGCGCCAAGCAACCAAATGCCCCGGGCACCACAAGGTGGCCGGGGCATTTGTTATCGCACCGTGAGCAGGAATGGACCCAGCCGCCGCGCGCGTGACCAAGTCTTGTTCCAACCGGTACCTCGCGGGCATTTTCAGGGCTGAGGGACCGCCGTAACGTTTAATGCACGGAAAGCATTCGGGGATGGAACGCGGTGCGGACATGGCAGGCAGGCGGAGCGCCGGAAAGCTGATGGCGACGGCGGCAGCACTTACGCTTCCGCTGTGGCTGGGATGCTGCGCCCCCACCCCCAACCCGTCTGCCGGGAGCAGCGTCGCGCCCGGCGCAACCACCATTGAACACTCTGACCGCGCCCACCCGCCCTTGGTTCCAATTCCCCAGCCGCAGGCACCTCCGCCGGCCACCGCTGTGCCCGCTGAAACCACCGGCCCGTCCGCCGCTTCATCCCCCGCGCCCCCGGGCCACGCCTCCGGCGGGACGCTCGGAACACCCGAACGGGCACCGGGCACCGGTCCGGCGTCAGGGACGGCATCGCCCGGAAACGCCGCGCCCGGAGCCGGCGGGGCACCCGGTACCACTACGGCCGGCGGGGCGATCCCCTCACCGGCCCCGGAGCCCTCGGCGCCGCCGCCGGCCCGGCCGGCCCCTGGCCAGTCCAGCGGATCCCAGACGGTGACTGCCTACTACGTACTGCTCGACGACGGCGGGGCCGGAGGTGTGCGCTTTGGCTGCAACGACAGCCTGGCCGGCGTCCGCCGCACCGTGGCGGGCTCCACGGAACCGTTGGCCAACGCCATGCGCGCCCTGCTGGACAGCCCTGCAGAACCTGCCCCCGGCCTATACAACTCCCTGTCAGGCTCAAGCCTCACGTTCCTGTCCGGCACTTTCGACGGCACGGCCGTGACGGTCTACCTGTCCGGCTCGATCCGTCCGGCGGGGGTGTGCGACATCCCGCGCATCGAGGCCCAACTCACGCAGACTGCCGTCGCCTCGGTGGGCGCCATCCGCGCCGAGGTCTACGTCAACGGCGTGAGGCTCGCCGAGGCGCTACGCCTCCAGTAGCGCAATTGATCAACAGATGTTGCCTTATCGGCAACTGCCGGCTGTATCCTGAAGATGTGAGCCACGAAACACTTGATGCCGGCGCAGTGCAGTTACCGGCCGAAGCCATTGATGCCATCGAGCGCGCGGCCACGTCCGCCCACCGCGCCGCCCATCCCCACGAGGCGCTGTTTTCGGAGCGCGCAGCCAATATTAAGCAGTCAGCAGTGCGGGACGTTTTCGACATCTCGATGCGCCCCGGACTGGTGTCCCTTGCCGGGGGCAGTCCGTACCTGCAATCCCTTCCGCTTGAGCGGCTGGCCGCCACGGCGGCAAGCATCATCGCCAACGAAGGGCTCACGGCCCTGCAGTACGGCGGCGGGCAGGGCACGGAAGAACTGCGCACCCAGATCTGCGAGGTGATGGCGGCAGAAGGAATCCTGGACGCGGTCCCGCAGAATGTGGTGATCACCGCAGGCTCCCAGTCGGCCCAGGATGTGGCCACCAAGGTCTTCTGCAACCCCGGCGACGTGGTGCTGGTCGAGAACCCCACCTACGTGGGCGCCCTCAATACGTTTGAGGCGTACCAGGTGGAGGTGGCCACCGTGGAGATGGACGACGACGGCCTGGTGCCTGAGCTGTTGGAGGCCCGGATCGCCGCCCTCCAGACAGCCGGGAAGAACATTAAGTTCCTCTACACCATCCCCAACTTCAACAACCCCTCAGGAATCACCCTGGCCGGGGAACGCCGCCAGCGGATTGTTGATATATGCCGGAACGCGAATATTCTCGTGCTGGAAGACAACCCGTATGGGTTGCTCCGGTACAACGGGACGCCTCTGGAACCGCTCCGCGCGGCCAACCCGGCCGATGTCATCTACATGGGATCGTTCTCCAAGATCTTCGCCCCTGGTCTTCGCATCGGCTGGGCCTTGGTCCCGGAGCACCTCCAGCGGCGCTACTACCTGGCATCCGAATCTGTCACGCTGTGCCCTCCGACGCTGAACCAGATGCTGGTGTCCGCCTACCTCAGCGACTATGACTGGAAGGGCCAGATCGAGACCTACCGCGGACTCTACGCCGAACGATGCACGGCAATGCTGGCCGCCCTGGACGAACACATGCCAGCCGGCACCAGCTGGACCAGCCCGGAAGGCGGCTTCTTCGTCTGGGTCACGCTGCCGGCAGGCGTGGATACCTATCCCCTGCTGCAGAAGGCGATCGACGCCGGCGTCGTTTTTATCCCCGGGGCTGCCTTCACACCGTCCGATTCGCCCTCCAATAAGCTGCGGCTGGCGTTCAGCGCGGTGCCGCCCAACGCCATCAAGGAAGGTGTCCGCCGTTTGGCCCCGGTACTGCGCGAAGCCCTGGCAGCGCTGTAACGTTGGCCGGACTGAGTGAGGCCACGATTGATACTGAACAAGGAGTACAAAGCATGAGCGGAATTATTGTTGTCGGCGTTGACGGCAGCGGCACCGCCAAGAAGGCCGCCGAATCGGCACGGGATCTCGCCGCCGCCGTGGGCGCCTCGCTGCACGTCGTCTCAGCCTTCGACAGCGACCGTACCGAGGTCTTCGGCTCTGGCAGCGACCAGTGGATTGTTTCCGACGCCGACGGTGCCGAGCATGTTGCGAAGACAGTGGCCGAGGCCCTGGCCGGCTCCATCAAGGTGACCTACTCGGCCGCCCGCGGCAAGCCTGCCGAAGCGCTCATCAAGGAAGCCGAGCGCCTGGACGCCAGAATGATCGTGGTGGGCAACCGGCGGATGCGCGGCATCGGCCGGGTCCTGGGAAGCGTGGCCAACAGCGTGGCTCACAATGCCACGTGCGACGTCTACATCGCCAACACCTACGACGCCGACTAACTGACAACGGGACACCATGCACCAGCCGCACCGCAGCGGTGCATGGTGTCCGTTCTCACCCCTTTTAAGGCCGGTTTCGGCACACTGCAGGCCATGAAATGGAAGTGCCCTCAACGGAGCGGACAACCACTCTCCACTCCAGCCAAAGGGCCCCCTTGCTTACTCTTCAGCGCCGCCAACTTGTAGGCCACGACATCCTCCTGGCCCGCCACGGCAACCACATCTGCTCCATGCGGGTGGACCGCGGCAACGGTCGCGTCATTGCGCTGCTGGATGACGGCTCCGTGGACAGCGCCCCCAACCTCATCGCGCCGGGGCTGCTTCTGCCGGAGACCCTGGAGAGCGTGCTGCGCAGCGACTGGAAATTCTTCGCGGCCCTCTCAGGCATTGCCCTGGTTCTGTGCGGCCTGATGTTCGCCACATTGCCTGCCTTGGCTGGCGCCATGGCGGGTAATCCCGAGATGGTCGAGATGATGACGGCCTACTCCGCCTACGGCTACTGACGCCAGGCTTCCGCTAGAGGAGCCAGCCGCGCAAAAGCCACCACAGGCCGGCCATCACCAGTCCGCCGAACAGCGACCCGGCCACCACCTGCGCCAAGGTGTGCGCGCGGAGCACCACCCGGGACCAGCCGACGGCGGGAACCAACAGGAGTAACGGCAGCCAGGCCGGACCGAGCATCAGGACGGAAATAACTGCGGCCGACGACACCGCCGCCGCGTGGCCGCTGATCTTCCAGAAGGGGCTCACGGCGGCCAGCACAACGATGCCGCCGACGATGGCCAACACCATAACCATCACGCTTCGCGGCGCACCGGCGGCTTGCAGCACCACCAGGCCGGCGGTCACGGACGCCAGTGCCATGAGCAGTACGGGTGCCCGCTGTTTGCGGTTGCTGACGTGGTGGTCCGTGACCTTGCCCAGCCTTACGAGCCCCAGGAGCACAACGAGCGGCAGTACGCACACAAACAGCGCAGCCAAGGCTCCATAGCCGATGGTGCCTGGGAATCCGGCCTCCACCACAGGGCTGATAAGCAGCTGAAGCGTCACCACCACCGGCGGTTGGAACCCCTCTGTGAGCCACCTGGCCGTGCGGTTCCTGGACAAAATGGCGGATTGGTTCACAGTGTTGATGTTCTTAGTCCCGGCGTCCTAGTCCAGCAGGAGCGCTGGCTCCTCAAGGATCGCGGCGACGTCGGCCATAAAGCGGGCGGACAGGTCACCGTCCACCACCCGGTGGTCAAAGGAGCCGCCGAGGGTGGTGATCCAGCGCGGGATGACCTCTCCGTCCAGGACCCAGGGCTTCTGCTTGATGGTTCCGAAGGCAACAATGGCCACTTCACCCGGGTTGATGATCGGCGTTCCGGTATCAATGCCAAGCGCACCGATGTTGGTGATGGTGAGCGTTCCGCCCTGCATTTCGGCGGGCTGAGTCTTGCCCGCCCGGGCTGTGGTGGCCAGGTTGTTCAGGGCCAGCGCCAGCTCCTTGAGCGAGAGGTCCTGCGCGTCCTTGATGTTCGGAACCATTAGTCCCCGCGGGGTGGCTGCGGCGATGCCGAGGTTCATGTAGTGCTTGACCTGGATCTCCGCGGCATCGGTCCCGCTCACGTTGTCCACCCAGGTGGCATTGACGCTGGGGTTCCTGGCTGCAGCCCAAATGACGGCCTTGGCAAGGATCAGCAGCGGGGAGACTTTGATTCCCTCAAAGTCGCGTGAAGCCTTCAGCCGCTTGACGAATTCCATGGTGCGGCTGGCATCAACATCAACAAAGATGCTCACGTGCGGCGCGGAGAAAGCCGACTCCACCATCGCCTTGGCCGTCGCCTTGCGGACGCCCTTGACGGGAATCCGTTCAATCCGCTGGTCCTGGGGCTTGCCTGCCTTGCCCCAGAAGCCCTCGGCCTGGTCCAGCTCTGCATCGCGCTGGGACTGGTAGCTGACCAGGTCCTCGCGCGTGACTTCGCCGCGGGAGCCGGTGGCCACCACATCGGCGAGATCGATCCCCAGGTCCCGGGCGATCTTGCGGACGGGCGGCTTGGCCAGGACCCGGTTCACGAGGCCTGTGATCGTTCCGCCGAGAGTGGGCCGGTTATCGACCATTCCGCTGGTTGAGCTCGTCTGGGTCTCGACAGGCTCGACCAGCGGGTTTTCGGTGATTGACCTTGTCGAAATCGCCGGGACCGGGGCTGACCCGGCCTGGGCGGCGGGTGCCGCCTTCCGGGGACGGCGCTTGACGGCGTCGGCCTTGGGGCCCGATCCCACCAGGGGACCGCCGGCCAGGGCACTGCCTGAAGTGCCGTCGTCGTCCGCGGGAAGCTTGCCGTACAACGGCTGGACCGGAGTTGCAGGGGCCGGGACATCGGCCGGCGTCGGGTCACCGGAGACGGCGTCAGAGACGCTGATGATGGCGGTTCCGACGTCGATGGTCACGCCCTCGGGGACCAGCAGTTCGGTGACGGTGCCGGCGAAGGGGGACGGCAGCTCAACGAGCGACTTGGCGGTCTCGATCTCGCACAGGACGTCGTTGATGGCAACGGTGTCCCCCGGCTTGACCTTCCAGGCGACGATTTCCGCCTCGGTAAGGCCTTCGCCCACGTCGGGCAGGTTGAATTTGTTCAGAGTCATGATGTCCTCTTTCGCGGCAAGCGTGAGCGGGAAGCGTGCCTGCGCCTAGTAGGCCAGGGCGCGGTCCAGCGCCTCGAGGATGCGGTCGATGTCGGGGAGGTAGTCTTCCTCGACCTTGGCCACCGGGTACGGCATGTGGAAGCCGCCCACCCGGATCACGGGAGCCTCCAGTGAGAGGAATGCCCGTTCGCTGATCCGGGCAGCAATCTCGCCGCCGATGCCGCCGAACGTCGGTGCCTCATGCGCCACCACGAGCCGGCCTGTCTTCTTGGCCGACGCCGTGACGGTATCGAAGTCGATCGGCGAAATGGACCGCAGGTCGATGACCTCGATGCTGTGGCCGTCCTCGGCGGCGGCGTCGGCAGCGGCAAGGGCCACCGGCACGAGCGGTCCGTAGGCCACCACTGTGGCGTCCGTGCCCTCGCGAAGCACATGCGCTTTGAAGGGATCGGCCGACGCGCCAGGCGACTCGGTATCAACATCGCCCTTGAGCCAGTAGCGGCGCTTTGGTTCGAAGACGATCACGGGGTCCTGGCACTCCACGGCCTGCCGGATCATCCAGTATGCGTCGTGGGCGTTGGACGGTGTGATGATGCGCAGGCCTGCGGTGTGGGCGAACAGCGCCTCCGGAGATTCCGAATGGTGCTCAATGGAGCCGATACCGCCGCCGTAAGGGATCCGCACAACGACGGGAACGGTGAGGTTGCCGTTGCTGCGGGCGTGCATCTTGGCCAGCTGGGTGGTGATCTGGTTGAAACCGGGGAACACAAACCCGTCGAACTGGATCTCGCAGACGGGCAGGTAGCCGCGCAGGGCCAGGCCGATGGCCGTGCCGATGATGCCCGACTCCGCGAGCGGTGTGTCCACCACGCGGTCCGCGCCGAACTCCGCGAGGAGTCCGTCCGTGACGCGGTAGACGCCACCCAGGGCCCCGATGTCCTCGCCCATGAGCAGGGTCCGCGGATTGTTGTCCAAGGTGGCGCGCAGGCCCTCGTTAATGGCCTTGGCTATGGTCATGGTGGTCATCAGCGGGCCACTCCTGTCGCTGCGTCGTCCGGGTCCGGGCTGCCAGGTTCAGCGCTGTTGTGCTCCGGCGTTTCGGCGAAGCCTGCGCTGTACTCCTCAAACCAGGCCAATTCCTCGGCCACCAGGGGGTGGGCCTCGACATAGGTGTTGGCGAAGGCGGTCCGGATGTCCGGGGTCTCGAGGTCGTAGGTGGTCTTGCGGACGTAGGCGGCGAGTTCGTCGCCGTCGGCCTTGACCTGGTCAAAGAACGCGTCATCGGCCAGACCCTGGGCACGGAGGTACTTTTCCAGACGGTCAAGCGGATCCTTGGCCCGCCATAGGGTTTCCTCGGCGGATTCCCGGTACTTCGTGGGGTCATCAGCCGTGGTGTGCGCACCGACGCGGTAGGTGAACGCCTCGATCAGCACCGGCCCCTTGCCCTCGCGGGCATGTTCGAGCGCCCACTCGGTCACGGCGTGGACGGCGATTGCATCGTTGCCGTCCACCCGGATTCCCGGGAAACCGTAACCCTTAGCACGGTTGGACAGCGGAATGCGGGTCTGCACCGAACTGGGAACGGAGATGGCCCAGTGGTTGTTCTGGCAGAAGAACACCACCGGCGCGTTGTAGGAGGCGGCGAACACCATGGATTCGTGGACATCGCCCTCGGAACTGGCCCCGTCACCGAAGTAGACCATCACCGCGGCCTTGGGCTCGGCCGGCCGGTCCTGCGCCCCATCAGCGGCGACTGCGGCGGCAGCCTTCTGGTCCCGCTGGATCCCCATTGCGTAGCCGACGGCATGCGGCGTCTGCGCGGCGAGGACAAGGGTGTAGAGATGGAAGTTGGTGTCCTTCGGGTTCCAGCCGCCGTTCGAAACCCCGCGGAACTGGCGTAGGAGCTCCGCGAGGTCCACATTGCGGGTAAGCGCCACACCGTGCTCGCGGTAGGTGGGGAAGATGTAGTCCTGCGGCTGACTGGCCCGCCCGGAGCCGATCTGCGCGGCCTCCTGGCCGGTCAGCGGGACCCACAGGGCCAGCTGACCTTGGCGCTGGAGTGCGGTTGCCTCCACATCAAAGCGGCGGATCTTGGCCATGTCAGCGTAGAAGCCTCGCAGCTTTTCACCGTCCAGCCGATCCGCATACGCGGAGAAGACCGGATCCGTCCCCAGGGTCCCGTCAGGGGCCAGCAGCTGCACCATAGGCTCGGCCGGACTGCCCAGTTGGGCCTCGGCCTCGGCCTCGAGTTGGTCGTCTGCCGCTGTCTCATCGAACTCGGTGGAGGGCAGATGTGTGGCGCCCATACCGTCTCCTTGCTTGCCGCATGCGGATGCATTGCAATGTCGCTGGGATATATGCCGCTAGAGGAATGCATTCCCGTGTTGGCATATATATTGGCTTACTGGTCCTTACTTTATCTTCAGTAGGTGCCGCTCCTGATGCATGTTAAGCGCTAGGAACGTCGTGGCGCCTTTGTATAGTTTGCACAGAGATCGAGGAACCGGCTGTTGGCCTCTGCCTCGCCGATGCTGACCCGCACGCCTTCGCTGCCGAAGGCTCGCACCGAAAGCGCCTGTGTGCCCGCCAGGTCGGCAAATTCCGAGCTGTTTTCGCCCAGGTTCAACCAGATGAAGTTACCCTCCGCCTCGGGCACAAACCAGCCGAGCTCACGCAGCCCGCTGGTTACGCGGGTTCGTTCGTCCACGATGCTTTGTACCCTTTCTACAACCAGCGGGTAATTCTGCAGCGAGACAATGGCTGCTTTCTCAGCGATCTGTGACACGGCGAAGGGAGTGGCCGCGACACGCAGGTACTGCGTCAGCCCGGGGTTCGAGATGCTGTAGCCCACGCGCAGGCCCGCCAGTCCGTGTGCCTTGGAGAACGTCCGGAGCACCACAACGTTCGGGTATTTGCGGTACATCGCGATGCCGTCCACGGCGTCGTTGGCGCGGACGAACTCCTGGTAGGCCTCATCAATAACAACCACAACGTCGGAGGGGACCGCCCGGATGAACCGCTCCGTTTCGGCAGTGGTCAGAATGGGGCCTGTGGGGTTGTTCGGGGTGCAGAGCAGGATGACCCTGGTGCGGACCGTGACGGCTGCAGCCATGGCGTCCAGGTCATGGCGTCCGTCTGCCGTCAGCGGGATGCGGACGCTTTCCGCGCCCGCCAGGCCCACGCTGATGGGGTAGGCCTCGAAGGACCGCCACGCATAGATCACTTCGTCGGCTTTGCCGTCGTCGTTCTGGCCCGCGAACGTGGACAGCAACTGGTTCAGGGCGCCAAGGCTTCCGGCTCCGGTGACAATATCCTCGGCCGGCACCGCCAGGAACTCGGCGAGCGCAGCACGAAGCTTGCTGCTGAGGGGGTCCGGGTAGCGGTTGAAGTCCGTCTGGTTGGAAATCGCCTCCAGCACCGCCGGAAGAGGGGGCAGGGGGTTCTCGTTGGAGGAGAGCTTGTAGCTGGCCAGCCCGTCCACGGCGACGGGAGGCTTTCCTGCGGCGTAGCGAGGAAGCCGGCCAACCACGGGGCGCGGCCGGATTTCGCCAGGCACCATCTCTGATGAAGTCATGCAAACTAGCCTACTTCGCCTGAACGGCACGGATTGGGCGGGCGAACAGGCGGGGCCCAGGGGCAGTGTGACAGCATGGGCGTATGCGCTCTTTTATTGTTCGAGTCCTCATCAACGGGCTGGCCCTCTGGATTGCCAGCTGGATACTGCCGGGCCTGGATATCTCCACTTCGGCCACTACCGCGGCGGTGGCCAACACGGGCGTAACGCAGGGTACGGAGACCGTCGGCATCATTCTCGCGTACCTGTTCATCGGGTTGATCTTCGGTGTGGTGAACGCGTTTGTCCGCCCCCTGGTCAGCTTCCTGTCCTTGCCCATCACCATCCTCACGCTGGGCCTGTTCACCATCGTCATCAACGCCGCCATGCTGTATCTGACGTCCTGGCTCAGCAGCTACACGCCGGTGAACTTCACCATCGATTCGTTCTTCTGGACGGCCGTCCTCGCGGCCATCATCATCACGCTCATTTCTCTGGTTGCCGGGCGGCTGACAGGGGCCGGCAAGCGCTGACGGGCGGATTACCTCGTCCGGTCAATCTCCGACGGCCTCGGAGGGGGCTGTGGCGTGGGGCGCTTCGAACGGCTCAAAGCAAAACGCGTTGCCGTCGCGGTGCCGCCTGCTCCCAGCACTCCGCCAAGAACAGCGGTTGACGCCATGAGAGAGGGATCATCACTGGCAGCGACTTGGCGGGCGGCTTCCTGGTAATGAGTGATCTGGTGCCCCGGACCCAGTCCGAAGTCCCTGCCCTCTGGCGTGTCCACCTGGTCGATGAGGGTCACCGTGACGCGATTCCGGGTGTCCGGGTTCGCTGTCCCGTCAGTACCGGGCACCCAATCCTGCCGGTGTTCCAGATGCAGGGCATCGACGTCGGCGGTTGGAACGATGCTACCCACCGGGGAGCCGGCCGTGAGCACATATTTCAAGTCGTACTCGTTGAGGAAGAATTCGTCGGCGGCAAGATTCATGGCATGGATTCCCCCTTGGCTGTAGCCCACGGCCACGACGGGCGCCCCTTTTTCGGCGCCGACGCCCCGCAAAGCCTCCAGCACGGCCGCGTTGACATCCGCAGAGCCGTGGCCAACCCCTTCAACGATGCCTGCTTCATCGAACGGGTTGGTCCCGCCCATTTCTCCTCCCGTCTGCGTTCCGGGAATTACTACCACGTAGGCCTTCTGTCCCCCGCTATCCGTTTCGAGGACCTCAATGTAACCGCGGCCCCTTTCGTCGATGATCCGTACCCGCTCCAAGAGCGAAGCGAGGGAGCCGTCGAACTCAATAGGTAGCGTTTCCAAGCGCTCAACAGCAACAGGGCGGGGCTTGAGCGCGGGGACCAGGGATTCCGCAAGGCTCAGAATGTCGTGCCGTGCCCTCGCAGCGTTGCGCAACATAAGATCGGTGCCGCGAAGGTCCGGGAGCATGCCCGCGACGTCCATGCGCACGTGTTCAAAGTCCTTGAGCGAGGGTATGCCCATGTCTGCGAAGAAGTTGGTCAGTACCTCCGCCGCCTCGTAGTCCTGCTTGCTGGCCCGCACCTGGCTGCTGATTCCCTGCAGCTCTGCGCGGACGGCCTGCACGCTCCGCTGGGCCTCGCCCAAGGAAATTTCGGCCTCTGTCCCCACGGACCAGGCATCCGTCTGGGACATGCGTATGCCATCGTGAATCCGCTGCACTTCGGTCTCCACTGCGGTCAGCTCGTCGGCAAGATCATCGAGCTTCTCCGCTCCGCCCATGAGTTCCTCAAGCTGGAAGGTGATGCCGCCAATGCCGCCTCTGACTTCCATTCCGCCGTCGTCGGCAGGTCTGCTCAGTTGGATGGGCCCGGCGCCGCCAGATGGCGTCACCTCGGCCATCGGTACTGCCCCGCCTGGCTGCCGCCTGAGGGCGGCCCAACTACCTGCGCGTGGCGGTTCACTGCGAGCCGGGCATCCTCGAGCCGCCCGAGCGCCCGTCCCAGCGCAACCTCCTGCAAGGCTACGGAGTTCCGGTACGCCCTCCCGGCCGGTGACTGCCAATCCAGGAGCTGGATCTGCCTGAAACTGGCAAGAACCGCCTCTACGCGCCTCGCACACACAGCAACCCGCCCAGCCAGGTGCTGAACCTCATTGCCACGCGCTATTAGCGCCGCCAAGTCACTTATCATCAGGTCGCTGCTCATTCCCTCTCCCCTTGCCACCGCGAGTCGCCAAGTCCTGAACCCTGACGCTACGGAATGCCGCCCACGTGACGGAAGCACCGCCGTCGGCCATGTGGACAAGTCACGCCGTTGTGCACATCAGACGGACGGCTTAAGCGGCAGTGAAGAGTTCATGAAAGAATCAGCACATGCCTGAAACTGCCGCCACAGCTGATACCCGCACGCCCTCCGGACGCCTGGCCCTCGCCGCGTCACCGGACCAGATCGCCCTGGGTCCGCTGGACGGCCGTTACCAGTCCGCCGTTGCGCCCCTCGTTGACTACCTGTCCGAGGCAGCCCTGAACCGTGACCGCGTGGCCGTGGAAGTCGAGTGGCTCATCCACCTGACCAGCAACAATGTCCTTCCCGGCGCAGGTCAGCTCACCGCGGAACAGCAGGAAGAGCTCCGCGCGATCGTCACCGAATTCAACTCCGCCTCGGTGTCCGAGCTCGCCGAAATCGAAGCCGTCACCGTCCATGACGTGAAGGCTGTAGAGTACTACATCGGCCGCCGGCTGCCCGCCATCGGCATCGAGAACCTGACCGCCATGGTCCACTTCGGCTGCACGTCCGAGGACATCAACAACCTCTCCTACGCCCTGGGCGTCAAGGGTGCTGTGGAGGACGTATGGCTGCCCGCCGCACGCGCCCTCGTTGCCCAGATCAGCAAGATGGCCGAGGTCAACCGCGCAGTCCCCATGCTGTCCCGCACGCACGGCCAGCCGGCCACGCCCACCACCCTGGGCAAGGAACTGGCAGTCATTGCGCACCGCCTGACCCGCCAGCTGGACCGGATCGCGAAGACCGAATACCTGGGCAAGATCAACGGCGCCACCGGCACGTACGCAGCCCACGTGGCCTCTGTCCCCGGCGCTGACTGGCAGCAGGTGGCCAAGTCCTTCGTCGAGGGCCTGGGCCTGACCTGGAACCCGCTGACCACCCAGATCGAAAGCCACGACTGGCAGGCCGAGCTCTACGCCGACGTCGCGCGGTTCAACCGGATCCTGCACAACGTCTGCACGGACATGTGGAGCTACATCTCCATCGGCTACTTCGCCCAGATCCCCGTGGCCGGCGCCACGGGATCCTCCACCATGCCGCACAAGGTCAACCCCATCCGGTTCGAGAACGCCGAGGCGAACCTGGAAATTTCCTCCGGCCTCCTGGACGTGCTGGGCTCCACGCTGGTGACCTCCCGCTGGCAGCGCGACCTCACCGACTCCTCCAGCCAGCGCAACATCGGCGTGGCGTTCGGCCACTCCCTGCTGGCGATCTCCAACGTGGCCAAGGGCCTTGACCGCCTCGATGTTGCCGAAGACGTGCTCGCCGGGGACCTGGACACCAACTGGGAAGTCCTGGGCGAGGCCATCCAGATGGTCATGCGCGCCGAGGCGATTGCCGGCGTCGAAGGCATGGAAAACCCGTACGAGCGGCTCAAGGACCTCACCCGCGGCCAGCGTGTGGATGCCGCCCGCATGCAGGAATTCGTGCAGAGCCTGGGCCTCTCCCCCGAGGCCGAGGCGCGGCTGCTCGCCCTCACGCCGGGCAAGTACACCGGCATCGCTGACCAGCTGGTGGACCACCTCAAGTAATCACGCCCGCGGGCACAAGAACTACGACGGCGGCGCCGGGCTCCTGAGGGGCCCGGCGCTTGTTTGTTCCCGCCCAGTTGCTCGATCAGGATCGGGCGTCTCCGGGCGAAACGCGGTGGCTTGCCACAAGCGGGTACCAGCAACTGGGCAGGAACGCGCGCCGCGACCCCGGTAGGCAAACGCCGGATTTCGCCGCCGGATGCGAAACTGGAGTCATGAAGCTGCTCCTCATCCGCCACGGACAGACCCCCGGCAACGTACTCGGCCAGCTGGACACCGCCCACCCGGGGCCGGGGCTGACCGAGCTGGGAGAACGCCAGGCCGAGGCCATGGCACGGTCTCTGGCCAATGAGCGGATAGGCGCCCTGTACGCATCAACGCTACTGCGGACCCAGATCACGGCCGCGCCATTGTCCCGGTTCCAAGGACTTGAGGTTGAAGTCCTGGATGGGCTGCACGAGATCGAAGCAGGGGCGCTGGAGAAACTGACCGACCACGAGTCGCACATGCGCTACATGGGGACAGTGTTCGCATGGGCAGCCGGTGACCTGGACCGCCGGATGCCGGCGGGCCCGGACGGCCACGAGTTTTTCAAACGGTACGACGCCGCCATCAACCGGATTGCCGAGCGCGCGGCCAACAATGGTGGCTCCGCCGTCGCGGCCGTGGTGAGTCACGGCGCGGCCATCCGCACCTGGACCGGGCTCCGCGCCGCCGGCGCCGACCATGAGTTCGCAGCCCGCCACGTCCTGTCCAACACGGGCATCGTGGCCCTGGAAGGGGGCCCCGGCGCCGGTTGGAAGCTGATCCACTGGGACGGGAGCCCGGTGGGCGGCCTCGCTCTCGCGGATCCGACCGCCGAGGACCCCATGGGCGGAGCCGCGTAGCCGCTGGGAAACACTGGACGCCGTATGGCGGGGCGTCCATGATGAAGTCAGGCATGAGGCTTCCCCAGAGGACCACGAAGCGTGGTGCCAGCCCTTGCCGTGGAGGCGCAGTGGAATGTCACGCGAAACCGCGCCGGCCGCCCGGGACCGGGCTGCCGGTCAGTTCGAGACCAACGAATCCTTCCTGACGGACTACTACGAGCACGTCGCGGCGGAGGACCTCCTGGACTACAGTCCGGAGACTCTGGGCCGGCGGGCTCGGTACCACGCGGAATTAGCGGGCATCCGCGCTCCCGGACAGTCCGTCGTCGGGGTCCTGAATGAAACCGATGCGAGCATCGTGATGGCTGTCGCCAATGACATGCCCCATCTGGTTCACTCGGTGACAGCCGAGCTGACCAGGGAGAGTGCGTCGATCCGGTTGCTCGTGCACCCCACGTTCCGGGTGCGGCGGGACCCTGAAACGCATGCGTTGCTGGACGTCGCGCATGGGCCTTCGCGGGCTGGGCTGACAGCGGCGAACGCGGGCCACGCGGAAATCCCGGACGTCCGCCCGGACGAGCTGGGTGGGGACCAGGAGCGGACCACAGAGACCTGGGTGGCCGTGGAAATCGGCAGGCTGCCTGGGGATTCGGGCGCCGAGGAAGTCATTGCGAACCTCCGCGAGGTGCTCGCCGATGTGCAGGCAGTCGCCGAAGACCTCCCAGCCATCCATGCCCAGGTGACGGCCGCCGTCGGCTCCGTTGATGGATTTCCCAGCGGCACCGTCCCGGCCGCGGATCAGCTCCGGGAACTGCTGCTCTGGCTGGACAACGGCAACTTCGTGTTCCTCGGGTACAGCGAATATGAACGCACGACGGCGGGCGGTCGGGATGCCTTGCGGGTGCGGGCGGGCGCGGGGCTGGGGCTGCTCCGGGAGGACCGTCCGGAAGGCGGGACCGGCCCGGCCTCCGGCGCTTCTCACACAGAGGGGCCAGGGGAGGCAAACCTCCTCAGCCCGCGGGCACTCACGCTCGCCACATCGGATCTTCGTTCCTCGGTCCCCCGGCCCGCCTACCTGGACGAGATCCGCCTTCGGATCTTCGACGTTGGCGGAGCCGTGGCCGGAGAGCGGCGCTTTGTGGGCCTGCTCGCCCCGGGCGCCACAGGCCAGTCCGTACGCCGCATTCCGGTGGTCCGGGACAAGGTCCTGGCCGTGCAGGAACACCTTGGTTTCACGACTGCCTCGCAGCAGGGCAAGGAACTGCTGGCGGTGCTGGAGTCGTTTCCACTCGACGAGCTGTTCCATATGGAACAGCACGATCTGGCCCAGCTGGCCACGGAGATCCTGCGCCTGCAGCAGCGCCGCCAAACGCGGCTTTTCCTGCGGCCGGACAGCATCGGCCGCTTTATGTCCGCCCTGGTTTTCCTTCCCCGGCGCCGCTACAACACTGCGGTCCGGCTCAGGATCGAGCAGGAACTCAGGCACGCCTTCAAATCCCCGTCCATCGAGTTCGAGGTCCGGCTGGGCGACTCCCCCATGGCCCGGGTGTTCTTCCGGATCCTGCTGGGCCCCGGGACGCCAGCACCCGACGTCGACCCCCTGGAGCTGGAGCGGCGTGTAGTGGCGGCAAGCCGGTCGTGGACGGAGGGCCTGGACGAGTCCCTCCGTGACCGGTTCACCGCAGAGGAGGCGGCGCGGCTCTCGGCACTTTGGTCGGGCGCGTTTCCGCCCGGCTACCGTGCCGACCACGACACCGAGGACGCGGTCCGCGACATCGCCGCCTTCGAGGAATTCGACCTTGACGGGACGGGCGGGCGGGCACTGTACGACCCGTTGTTGACCGTGTATGTCCGGCCAGAAGCCACGCGGCCGCCGGCAGAGGACGCGCGGATGCGCCTCTACCTGACCAACGCCCAGAGTCTCACCCGGTTCCTGCCATTCCTCCACAACCTGGGGCTTGAGGTGCTGGACCAGCGCCCCTTTGAGGTTCGGCGCGCCAGCGGCCAGGATCTCTTCCTCTACGACCTCGGGCTGAAGTACCCGCCCGGCATCGATCCCCTGGAAACCAGTATGCTGCTGGCGGATTCGTTCTGCGCGGCCATGCGCGGGGACATCGAATCGGACGGCTTCGATGCCCTGGTGATCAGGGAGGGGGTCAGCTGGCGCCAGGCCGTGGTCCTCCGCAGCTACGCCAAGTACCTGCAGCAGCTGGGCACCCTGAATTCCTATGGCTTCATGGCGGACACCCTGCTGTCCAACACCCGGGCCACGCACGCACTCCTTGCGCTGTTCCACGCCAAATTCGTTACCGGCATTGACTGGACCAGGCGCCTCCGCGACACGACCGCCGCCAGGAAGGAACTGATGGCCGCGATCGAGGAAATCCCCAGCCTCGACGCCGACCGGCTGCTCCGCACGTTCATGAACCTGATCGAGGCCACACTTAGAACGAACTATTTCCTGGACAGGCCCTACCTGAGCTTTAAGCTCAGCCCGGCGGCCATCCCCAATGCGCCGTTTCCCCGGCCGAAGTTCGAGATCTGGGTCTATTCGCCGAGGGTCGAAGGGGTGCATCTGCGGTTCGGGATGCTGGCCCGCGGCGGGTTGCGCTGGTCGGACCGCAGCGAGGATTTCAGGACCGAAATCCTGGGGCTGGTCAAGGCACAGAACGTCAAGAACTCGGTGATTGTGCCGACCGGGGCCAAGGGCGGTTTCTACCCCAAGCAGCTTCCGGATCCTGCAGCCGACCGGACCGCGTGGCTTACGGAGGGACAGGAGAGCTACCGGATCTTCATCCGGGGAATGCTTGACCTCACAGACAACCTGCTCGGTTCCGGAAGCGGCAGCACGGTGGTGGCCCCCAAGAATGTTGTCCGGCACGACGGCGACGATTACTACCTGGTGGTGGCGGCCGACAAGGGGACGGCAGCATTTTCAGACACCGCCAACGAGGTGGCCCATAAGTACGGCTTCTGGCTCGACGACGCCTTCGCTTCCGGCGGGTCCGTGGGCTACGACCACAAGGAAATGGGCATCACGGCACGCGGTGCGTGGGAGTCTGTGAAGCAGCATTTCAGCGAACTGGGCCTGGACACGCAGCGCGAGGAATTCACGGTGGCGGGCATCGGCGACATGAGTGGCGACGTGTTCGGCAACGGGATGCTGCTCTCCCATCACATCCTGCTGCTCGCAGCCTTTGACCACCGGCACATCTTCCTTGACCCCAACCCCGATCCGGACGCCTCCTTCGCCGAACGCCGGCGGCTGTTCGAGCTGCCCCGTTCCTCGTGGGACGACTATGACGCCCGGGCCATCAGTGCGGGCGGCGGCGTCTACTCCCGGCAGGCGAAGGCCGTCCCGATCAGCGATACGGTCCGGATCGCGCTGGGCCTCGAAAAGGGCCGGAGCAGCATGTCGCCGCAGGAACTCCTACAGGCCATCCTCCGCGCGCCGGTGGACCTGATCTACAACGGCGGCATCGGCACCTACATCAAGGCCTCAACCGAGACGCATGCGGAGGTGGGCGACAAGGCCAACGACGCCATCCGCATCAACGGAAACGAGCTGCGGGTCCGGGTTATTGCCGAAGGCGGGAACCTCGGCATCACCCAGCGGGGAAGGATCGAGGCCGCGCTGGGCGGCGTCATCCTGAACACCGATGCAATCGACAACTCCGCCGGGGTGGACTGCTCGGACCACGAGGTCAACATCAAGATCTTCGTCGATGCGATGATCGCGGCAGGACTGATGCGCCGGGAGGAGCGGGCCGGGTTCCTGCATTCACTCACCGATGAGGTGGCCCGGCTCGTCCTGAAGGACAACACCGAGCAAAACGCGCTCCTCGTGGCCGAGCGGCAGCTGGTGCTGAACTGGAGTCCCGGCTTCGAACGGACCATGGACTGGTTGGAATCCACCACGGACCTGGACCGGAACCTTGAGGGGCTGCCAAGCACGGAGGCGCTGCATGCCCGCCTGCAGCGCGGGGAAGGGCTGACCTCTCCGGAACTCTCCGTGCTGGCCGCGTACGCCAAGATCGAGCTGGCCCGGGAACTGAACGCCAGCGACCTGGCCGATGACCCCTGGTTCAGGCAGACGCTGCGCAGCTACTTCCCGCGCCAGATCGTGGAACGCTTCGGCGACGAGCTGGACAGGCATCCTCTGCGCCGCGAGATCGTGGGCACCATGGTGGCCAACGACATGATCAACATCGGCGGAATCACCTTCGCATTCCGAGCCATCGAGGAAACCACGGCCAGCGCTGCCGCAGTGGCCAGGGCCTTCGTGGTCCTGCGTGAGGCCTACAAGCTGGATTCAATGGTGGCGACCATCGCGGGCCTTCCGCCGGGTTTCGCCATCAAGGAAAGCGCCGGCGTGGTCCTGCACATGCGCCGGCTTCTGGACCGGGGCACCCGCTGGTACGTGACCCACGACCACCGGGACCAACCGATCGCTGGAGCGCTGGCGCGGATCACACCCGCGTTGGACGCCCTGCAGGGCAGCATCTCGGGCTACCTGAGGGGTGCCGATTTGGACCTTGTGCAGGAGCGGCTGACGCACTGGGACAGCGCCGGGCTGCCGCCGAAGCTCAGCAAACGGGCCTCGGACCTGCTGGAAAGCTTCATGATCCTGGACGCATCCATAATCTCCGAACAGGTCTCCGAACCCGTCACCGCAGTCATTGACGTGTACTGCGCGATCCTGGAGCGCATCAGCGCGATCAGGCTGCTGCTGCGAATCACGGACCTGCCCCGGGCGACACGCTGGGAAGCCCTGGCCCGGGCGGCGCTGCGCGACGATGTCTATGCGGCCGTCGCCGACATGACCACGTCCGTCATGACGTCCACTCCGCAGCAAGCCGCAGGAGTTGATGCCGTGGAGCGGATCGTGGCCTGGGAACGCGGGTACCAGGAGCAGCTGGCCCGGATCAAGGACACGTTTGCCGAAGTGACCAAACCAGGGAACGTGGACATCGCTTCGATCTCCGTCGCCCTGAAGCTGCTGCGGACCCTGGTCCGCCGGTAGCCCGTAGTTCTCCGGACGCTTACGCCAAGGAAACACCACGGTAACCGGGGCTTCGTAGGCTTGATCTGCATCACCCTTCCGGCGAAACGAGGCAGCGATGCAGACCAACCCACGGCTCAACATCAGGCAGGTCACCTGGGCCAACCCTGTGGGTGCCGACCTGCGCAGGGCCCAGCAGGCGGAACTGGACGCCCGCTTCGGTACCCCTGACCACGAACCGGGGACCCCGCCGTCGGGCGCTGACTGTGCTGTGTTCCTGGTGGCGTACGACAAAGGCTCGGGACAGCCCGTGGGCTGCGGCGGACTCAGGCTCCTGGACAGCGCCACGGCCGAAATCAAGCGGCTCTACGTGCTCCCGTATACGCGCGGCTCTGGCGTGGCCAGCTCCATCCTGGCGGCCCTCGAAGCGGAGGCGCACAAGCAGGGCATCACACGCATCAAGGCCGAAGCAGGGTCGGCCCAGCCGGACGGCCGGAACTTCTACGAGAACTCCGGCTTCGATTCCGTCCCCAACTTTGGCGCTTACGTGGGAGTGGAGCACTCGTACTGCTACGCCAAGTCGATTGACTCGCACAGCGCCGCCCACACGGCCATGGCCTGAGCCAAATCCGGGCGCCGGCCCGTTACACAACAACTGCCACCACGTAACCTGCGCCGCGGCACGCTAACCTCGCCATATGGAATCCACTGACATCACCTTCCGCACCCGCAAATGGATCCGGCCGGAGGACCTGAACGCCAACGGGACCCTTTTCGGCGGCAGCCTGCTGAAATGGATCGATGAGGAAGCCGCAATCTACGCCATCCTCCAGCTTGGCAACGGCCGTGCGGTCACGAAGTACATCTCGGAGATCAACTTCGTGAGCTCCGCGGTGCAGGGAGACCTTGTGGAAATGGGCCTGACGGCGACGCGCTTCGGACGGACGTCATTGACCATGCGCGCCGAAGTCCGCAACATGATCACGCGCCAAAGCATCCTCACCATCGAAGAGATCGTCTTTGTGAACCTCAGCCCGGCCGGCAAGCCCGAGCCCCACGGCTACACCGAAATCACCTATGAGCGGGACCGGATTCCCACGCATCACCTGACGGAAACCCTCATTCAGGACTGAGGCAGGACGTGTCGGTCTTCCGTCACTGACACATCAGGAGCAGGTCCCTCAACGTTCACGGCCAGTTAATGAACCGTGCGCTGGATGTTCCCTTGACCGGACAAGACTAGTCAGCCGGGCTGTTTATCAAATCGATAGCATTTATAGCCCTCATCTGACCGGCCCGGTTATAGAGTTGCCGGAATATGCTCCGGTTCGTTCCAGTGAAGAAATGAGTCCTGATCGTGCGTAAAGTCCAAACCCTGGCCGCCGCCGTCCTCGCCATCACCCTGCTTGCCGGTTGCGGCGGAGGAACACCCACCCCTGCAGCCTCCGGTGATTCCTCGTCCGCACCGGCGGGAGGTTCCGGCGAAACCCTCGTGATCTACACCAATTCCAATGGCGAAGGCCGGGGTGAGTGGCTGACCGCTGAGGCCGCGAAAGCGGGCTACAAGGTCGAAGTTGTAGGCGCCGGCGGAGCAGACGCCACCAACAAACTGATCGCCGAAAAGAACAACCCGATTGCTGATGTGGCGTTTGGACTGAACAACATGTACTTCGCACAGATCAAGGCCGCGGACGCCCTTGAGGCCTACAAACCGGCCTGGGCGGGCGAAGTTGACCAGGCACTCGGTGACGGCGAAGCCTATTGGCCGCTGGTAAAGCAGGCGATCCTCCTGGGCTACAACTCGGACAAGGTGGCCGCCGATGCCGCTCCCAAAGACTGGACGGACCTCTGGACCAAAGACGAATTCAAGGACCGCTACGAACGGGTCACGGGCATGGGTACAGCCACGGCGCAGCTGGTTTTCGCCGGTATCCTCACCCGCTACAAGGACGACTCCGGCGACCTCGGTATCTCCGATGAAGGCTGGAAGCAGGCGGAGCAGTACTTCCAGCACGGCAGCCCGGCTGTGCCCAAGACGGACCTGTTTGCCCGCATCGCCAGCGACGAAACGGACATGGGCCAGATGCCGTCGTCCATCGTCGCCGAACGTGAGAAGACCTTCAAGGTCAACGTGGAGACCGTCAAGCCGTCGGTCGGCGTCCCCCTCGCTGTAGAGCAGGTGGCCCTCGTCAAGGGGACAGACCAGAAGGAAGAAGCACAGAAGTTCATCGACTGGTTCGGCAGCGCGGACGTGCAGGGTGCCTGGGCCAAGCAGTTCAATTCGATGCCGGTGAACAAGAGTGCCGCAGCGCAGGCGAACCCCGACGTGGTGGACTTCTTCTCCGACCTCAAGCAGCAGGACATTGACTGGGAATTCGTCCAGGAAAACATGGGTTCGTGGGTGGAGAAAATCGAGCTGGAATACATCCAGTAGTCATCCCCACCCTCAGTCCCACGTAGACAGGTCTTACCATGATCCGCTTGGACAACATCGAAGTCACGTTCGGCGATTTCACTGCCATCCCCAACCTTGACCTCCATGTCAGGCCCGGGGAATTCTTCACACTGCTCGGTCCATCCGGCTGCGGCAAAACGACGGCGCTGCGCACCCTGGCAGGGTTCATTGAGCCCTCCAGGGGAACCGTGCA
The DNA here is from genome assembly GCF_001428335.1 of Arthrobacter sp. Soil762. Classification (GTDB taxonomy): domain Bacteria; phylum Actinomycetota; class Actinomycetes; order Actinomycetales; family Micrococcaceae; genus Arthrobacter. The sequence goes on along the minus strand of NZ_LMSG01000002.1, from coordinate 63,855 downwards.
GGTGGACGGGAAAAACGTCACGAAACTGCCCAGCGACAAGCGCCAGGTGGGCATGGTGTTCCAGAACTATGCGCTGTTCCCCAGCATGAGTGTGTGGGAAAACATCGCGTTCGGCCTCCGCGTCCGGAAGGAGAAATCAGCCGAAAGCGACCGGCTGGTGCGCGATATCGCCCGCCGCGTGGAGCTCAGCGATGAACAGCTCCACAAGAACGTGGCGGAACTTTCGGGCGGCCAGCAGCAGCGCGTGGCAGTGGCCCGCGCCCTGGTGCTCAAGCCCAAGATCCTGCTGCTGGACGAACCGCTGTCCAACCTGGACGCGAAGCTCCGGCACCAGTTGCGCCAGCAACTCAAGGACCTGCAGAGTGAATTCGGGATCACGACGGTCTACGTAACGCATGACCAGGATGAAGCCTTGGCCATGAGCGACCGGGTGGCCGTCTTCAACAAGGGTGTGGTGGAGCAGGTGGACACACCCCAGAGCATCTACGACCAGGCAGCCACGGAATTTGTCTGCAACTTCATCGGCGACAGCTCAGCCCTCACACCGGAGTTCATGGCCGAAGTGAACCGGATCTCCGGGGCCGGACTCAGCCCCGCGGCAAACTCCTACCTCCGCGTGGAAAGGCGTCCCTGACCCCGCCCGCGGACGGAGGCACCGCCGTCGGCCTTTCCGGGAAAGTGGTGTCACGCACGTACCACGGCCTCCATAGCCGCTACGTTGTGCGCAGCCACGGCGCGGAAATCCGGCTGCTGGTCAAGGAGGACGGTGGCGTGCACCCGGAGACCGGCACCGCGACCACCCTTTACGTCCAGCCCGGCCACATCCTGCAGTACCACCCAGACAGCGGCAAGGCGCTCGACAGGCAGGACCAGGCCGTGTCCCTGCCATGAGCACCCCGTCCGCGAAGAGCATGGTCCGCTCCCCGTTCGTCCTGATCGTGGGCGTGGTCCTCACCTGGTTCATCGCCGCGTTCCTGGTGTGGCCCAACCTCAACGTCCTGATTGCCACCTTCTTTCCGGACGGCAGCTTCTCCGGCCGCGCCGCCGAAAAGCTGTTCTCCTCACAGCGGGCCATGAAGTCCCTGGGCAACAGCTTCCTGCTGGCCGTGGCCCTGTCCGTCACGGTCAACGTGGTGGGGATTTTCATCGTGCTGGTCACGCAGTACTTCAGGATCCGCGGATCCCGAATCCTGTTCCTGGGCTACGCCTCCACGTTCATCTACGGGGGGATCGTGCTGGCCGCAGGCTACAAATTCATTTACGGGGACAAGGGCATCGTCACGTCCCTGCTGATGAAAGTGTTTCCCACCATGGACCCGGCGTGGTTCTCCGGTTTCTTTGCAGTCCTGGTAGTGATGACCTTCGCCACAACCACCAACCACATGCTGTTCGTGGCCAACGCGCTCAAAGGCGTGGATTACCAGACCATTGAAGCGGCCAAGAACCTCGGCGCGTCCGACTGGACCATCCTGCGCCGGGTCGTCCTTCCCATGCTCAAGCCCACGCTGTTCGCCGTCACCATCCTGTCCTTCCTCACCGGCCTGGGTGCCCTCAGTGCCCCGCAGGTGCTGGGTGGCAGGGAATTCCAGACCATCACCCCCATGATCCTGACCTTCACCAACAGCCCCACGTCCCGGGATCTGGCAGCCCTCCTTGCCGTCATCCTTGGCGTGGCCACCATACTGATGCTCGCGGTGATGTCACGGTTGGAAAAGGGCGGCACATACTTCTCGGTCTCCAAGGTTTCCTCGGCCCTGCAGAAACAGCAGATCACCAACCCGGTGACCAATGCCGCCGTCCACACCATCGCCTATCTGCTGTTCGCGGTGTATACGCTGCCGGTGGTGCTGATCGTGGTGTACTCGTTTGCCGACGGCGCCGCCATCCAAACCGGGGAGATCTCGCTCGGCAGCCTCACCCTGGACAACTACGCGCGGGTCCTGACGCAGCCGTCGGGGCTGCGGCCGTTCATCATCAGCGTCGTTTACAGCGCCCTCGCCGCCATCATCGCGGTGGGCGGGCTGCTGTTTGTGGCCCGGCTGCTGCAAAAGTACAAGAATTGGGTCACCACGGTGTTCGAGTATTTGCTCCACATCCCGTGGATCCTGCCGTCGGCGCTCCTCGCGCTGGGCCTGATCATCAGCTACGACCACCCCAATCCACTGGTGGGCGGAGCGGTGCTCACCGGCACCACAGTGATCCTGCTGATCGCGTTCGTGACCGTCAAGATCCCGTTTACCCTCCGCATGCTCAAGGCCTCATTCGCATCGGTGAACTCGTCAATGGAGGAAGCGGCGGCCATCATGGGCGCCAAGACCCTCTACGTCTTCCGCCGCATCCTACTGCCTCTGGTGCTTCCGGCCGCCGCCGCCATTACAGCCCTGAACTTCAACAGCATGCTGGACGACTATGACACCGCGATCTTCCTGGCCCACCCCTTGGTCCAGCCCCTTGGCCTGGTCATCAAGGCGAACACCGATGGCGCTGAAGGCGTGGTCGGCGTGGCAAACACATTCGTGTACACAGTGCTGCTGATGGTCATCACCGGATTGACCATGTACTTGGTCTACGGCCGGACCAGCAGGCGCCGCATCAGGCAGAAGCGCCCCCGCCGGATCCCGGCCGCACCGGTTCCGGGTTCCTCGTTGGCTGCTTCTTCGGGCAACGTCTCGGACGACAAGGAGCCTGCAGCTACCGTGCGCTGACCGGCCTGCGGAACAGTATCCGACGGCGGCGGCGGACGGTCCGCGGGACGGGCGGCAGCCGCGTGCCTGCGTCGTACGGCATAGGATCGATAGCCGGACCCCTTGAAAGGACTCTCTTGGCCAAGCTCTACTTCCGCTACGGCGCCATGAACTCCGGAAAGTCCACCGGACTCCTGCAGGCCGCCTTCAACTACGAGGAGCGCGGACAGCGCGTCCTGCTGGCCAAGCCTGGCGTGGACACCAAAGGCGATAAGGACATTGTGTCCCGGCTGGGCATGACACGGTCCGTGGAATTCCTGCTCTCCGCCACCACCCCCGTGCGCGAACTCTTCGCCGCCCATGCGGCGGGCGATGACCCGGATGCGCTGCTGGAGCACGTGGACCAGAAGCCGGTGGCCTGCTTTCTGGTGGACGAGGCACAGTTCCTGACCCCGGCACAGGTCGATGACCTGTTCCGCATCGCCGTCCTGGACAACGTCCCGGTCCTGGCCTACGGCATCCGGACGGACTTCCTGACCCATGCGTTCCCGGGATCACGCCGGCTTCTGGAGGTTGCCCACACGCTGGAAGAGCTCAAAACCATTTGCCGGTGCGGGCGCAAGGCCATCTTCAACACGCGGCGCGTAGGCAACGAGGTGGTGTTCGACGGCGACCAGGTGGCCATCGACGGCCAGGACGTCTGGTACGAATCCCTCTGCGGTTCCTGCTACCTCGAAGAGTCCGGCGGCCGGCTGGGCTCCTGAGGCCTGGCGGCTCGCACCGCGCGCCGCACCCGCCGCAAGAGCGCGGGTGCCAGCACTACGGCGATCCCGACGGCGGCACCGATCACCGTCTCGACGATCCGGTCCCGGAGCAGGCTGCTGGGCGAGGCCGGCGCCACCAGGAGCGTGGAGATCAGGGCCAGCGGCGTCACGAAGACCTGCGCAAGCAGGTACTGGCGAGCAATGAACAACTCAGCACCGAACTGGCACAGAGCCATAACGAGTACGGTCTGCCACGGCTCCAGGTTCAGCATCAGGATCCCGGCCAGCACCACGAGTCCAAGAACCGTGCCGATAATTCTCTGCACGCCGCGACGGACCCGGTGCACCGTGGTGTGCCCCACCAGCGGCACCACCGCGGCCACCATGGCCCAGTAGTTGTGGCCAAAACCCAGGCTTTGGCCGGCCAGGGTGGCCAACGACCCGGCCAGCCCGGCTGCCACGAAATAGCCCAGTCCCTCCAGCCAGGCCGTCCGCCGCTCGTCCGGAGTCCGGCGGAGCGGGCGCGGCCAGACCCAGGGTGTGCGGTGGCCGGGCAGCACCCTCGAAGAGAAGCCGATCAGCAGGCAGAGAGCGGTGGTGAGGATGGCCACCAGCATGCCTTCCCAGAGCGGCGGCTGATTCGGGATCGAGCCAATGGCCGCGAAAGCGAAGATGTGGAACAGGGAACCGGCAGGCCGCAGCCGAAGCCACGAGATGGCCACGGAACAGCCGCCCGCCACCACGGTAGTGGCCAGCACCAGAAGCCAGGTGGCGCTGACCCCCTCCAGTCCCCAGGAACCGCCGGCGCGGGCCGCCAGCGAGGCCAGGAGAATGACCATTAACATCAGCAGGCCGGCGCGGAGCTGAAGGGAGAAGCGCGAACCATGCGGCTCGCCGCGGCCGTAGATCCCGGCGAATGCGCCGAAGGAGGCGAAGATCGCCAAGTCCAGCCGGCCCAGCAGTACCAGGGTGAGGAGCGGAATAAACACGCCCACAGCACAGCGGAGCGCCGGGTGGTGATCCTTGTTTGCGGGAGCGATGCTGAACATCTCAGCGAGGATCTTCACGTGCTGATGGCGCCTTCCTGCAGTCCAACCGGTACATCACTGGCGGGCGGCCGCGCTGACGTCCACATCGATCCTACGCCGCAGCCTGTTCCCACAATCGGAACAGCAGGGCAACGCCGCCGAAACACCCCGCTGTGATCCTTGAGGCATGAAGCCCACCGCAAGGAACCCTGCCGCGGCTGATTTGAGCTGTGAAGTCTGCGGCCTGATGCCGGAACCCACCAAGACCCGCCTGACCTTGGCCAACGTGGCCGTTATGCTCCCGATCGAACTGCTGGTCCACGCCCTCGTGGTGGGAACGCACCTGCCGTATCTTGCCAAGGTGCTGGTCCTCACGCTCACGGCCACCGTGCTGGTGATCTGGGTGGCGGAGCCCTCCGCCGCCCGGATGCTCCGGGGCTGGCTGCACGCGCCAGCGCTCCGGCACCACAGGAAGCTGGGCAGCGCACCGGCATTGTGGCGGGCGCGCACGGTAATCCAGGACCACCCGGGTTCGCTGCAGAAAATCACGCGGGCGCTGGCCCGTCTGGATACCAACATCCTCAGCATCCACGTCCACCCCGTTGCCGGCGGCGTTCTGGACGAGTTTGTGCTCTCGGCGCCGGGGAACCTCAGCGAACGGCACCTGCTGGAGGCACTGCACGACGGCGGCGGCTCGCGTTCGCGGGTCTGGCCCACCACCGCCCTGGCCATGGCGGACGGCCAGACGAAGGCGCTGACCCTGGCGGCCAGGATCGCCGACGCCCCGGACGAGCTGCCGCTGGCAGTCGCCGAACTGCTTCGCGCCCGCATCCTCACTCCTGCGGAGGCGGTCCTGGAAAAGCACGACGCCGGCACGCGCCTGAAGATCCCCACCGCCTGGCACGGACCCATCACCTTCGCCCGTCCCGGCGAACCCTTTACGCCCGCCGAGTCAGCCCGCGCGCACCGGCTCGCCGAGCTCGCCGAAATCCTGTCCCACCGGCCGGCGTCCGCTCCCCGCATGTAGTCAGCTCTACCAGTTGGGCTACATTCGGATGGTCAGCGCGCCGGGCTCAATGGTCATCAGGACGTGCTTGCCGTCGCCTTCGTGGTCGCCGTCGAGCTGGTAGTCATCGTTGTGCTCGAGGGTGACCTCCACGGATTTGCCCTGGTAGTACTCCACGGACGTGTCCTTGCCTTTCCCCTTGCCGATCATGCCGGCCACCACGGAGAACCACCCGAATTTCCCCCTCGGGGCCAGCACGGCCACGTCCAGCAGGCCGTCGTCCATCTTGCCGTCCGGGAAGATCTCCAGCCCGCCCTGGACCTTGCCGCAGTTCCCCACCATCACGCTGCGGACCCCGCGGTGCACTACCGTTTTGCCGTCGAGGACGATGGTGGCCTTCACCGGCTTGCCCGGCAGGTTCCGGATCCCGGCGTCCACGTAGGCCAGCCAGCCCACCTTGTCCTTGAGGTCCTCATTGGTGTCGGCCATGATGGTGGCGTCGTAGCCCACTCCGGCCATGACCAGGAAGACCTGCTCCTTGTCCGGATCATTGCGGGCGGCCCGGACCACGTCGATCTTCCGCTCCGTGCCCGCCAGGGCCCCGGCCATGGCGCCATCAAAATCCGTGACGTCCATGCCCAGATTCCGGGCCAGGAGGTTTCCCGTGCCGAACGGAAGCAACCCCATGGGCACGTCCCCGCCGGAAAGGACCTCGGCCACACACCGCACGGTGCCGTCTCCGCCGGCGGCAATAACGACGTCGGCCCCTTGCTTGAGTGCCTCCCTCGCCTGGCCGACGCCGGGGTCCTCCTTGGTGGTCTCCAGCCAGATGGGATCTCCCCAGCCGTTCTCCGAGCAATGCTTGGCCGCCAGGGCCCGCACATCGATGTCCACCGGCTTGGCTGGATTGATGATGATGGCCGGACGCTTGAGGGAAGTGCGGCTGTTGGCTGTCATGGTTTCCTTCGCTGACATGGGAATTGGGCCTTGGGGACAGCGTACTTCGCTACAGCGCCTTCACCGCGCCGAGCACCTTGGCCAGGGAATCCTTGGCGTCGCCAAAGAGCAGGGAGGTCTGCGGCTCGTACAGGAGCTCGTTCTCGATGCCCGCGAATCCTGGCCGCATGGAGCGCTTCAGGAAGATCACCTGCCGGGCGTCGGATACCTCCAGGATGGGCATGCCGTAAATCGGCGAACCGGAGGACGTCTTCGCCGCGGGGTTCACGACGTCGTTGGCGCCCACCACCAAAGCGACGTCGGCCATGCGGAACTCGGAGTTGATTTCGCCCATCTCCTTGAGCGATTCGTACGGCACGTTCGCCTCAGCCAGGAGCACGTTCATGTGCCCGGGCATGCGGCCAGCCACGGGATGGATGGCGAAGTCCACCTCGATGCCGCGGGCTTCGAGGGCCAGGGCCAGCTCGGCCGCGGTGTGCTGGCCCTGCGCCACCGCCAGGCCGTAGCCGGGGACAATGATCACCCGCTGCGCGTAGCCCAGGAGCACGGCGACGTCCTCCGCGCTGGAGGACCTGACGGGACGTTCGCTCACGGCGGTGGATCCCGCCGTCGAACCTCCCTTGAAGGCGCCGAACAGGATGCCGGCCACGCTGCGGCCCATCGCGGCGGCCATGGCCCGGGTGAGGATGGTACCGGAGGCGCCCACCAGCGTGCCGGCCACCACCAGCAGCACGTTGCCCAACACCACGCCGGACGCGGCGACGGCCAGTCCGGTGAACGCGTTCAGGAGCGAGATGACGATGGGCACGTCCGCGCCGCCCACCGGCAGCACCAGCAATGCACCGGCTGCCAGGCCCAGCACCATCAGCAGGACGGCGAACGCCAGGGAACCTGTCAGGACGACGGCGACGGCGGTGCCCACCGCGGCGAGCAGCACCGCTGCCATCACCACGGGAAGGCCCGGAAAAACGATGGGCCGGGTGGTCATGAGCTCCTGGAGTTTGGCGAAGGTGACCCCGGAGCCCGCGAAGGACACGGCCCCCACCAGCAGGGTGAACACGATGGCGACGCGGACCCAGGGGTCGGCCGTGTGGCTGAGTTCCAGCAGCGCCACCAGGGCTGCGGCGCCGCCGCCCACGCCGTTGAACAGGGCCACGAGCTGCGGCATCTGGGTCATCTGCACCCGCCGGGCCACCGGCGCGGCCACGGCGGACCCCACTGCGATGGCACCGATTATCCAGGGGATGTTGTCCAGCCGGGCGGAAAGGAAGACCGTGACGACGGCGAGCAGCGCACCGAAGGCACCGATCAGGTTGCCGCGCCGGGCCGTCCGGGGCGAGCTGAGGCCGCGGAGCGCCAGAATGAAGAACACCGCCGCAGCGAGGTAAAGGAGGGAGGTCCAGACAGGATCGAGGAGGATCACTTTGCGTCCCCCCTGCCGGTGGCTTCCTTAGCCGGGGCTTCCTGGCGGGCGACGTCCTTGCGGGCACGGAACATGTGCAGCATCCGGTCCGTCACCACAAAGCCGCCCACCAGGTTGGCGGTGGCCAGCACCACGGCCAGCAGCGCCACGGCCAGGATCCCCGGGTCCGCGGCCTGGCCGGCCACGATGATGGCGCCTACCAGGATGATGCCGTGGATGGCGTTGGCGCCGGACATCAGCGGAGTGTGCAGCGTACTGGAGACCTTGGAAACCACCTCGAAGCCCACAAACACCGCCAGCACGGTGACCGTCAGCAGACTCATGCCGTCCATCAGATTCCCCCCTCGTTCTGGATGGGGACCCGGGGCGCGTGGTCGGGCAGCGCGGGCACAAGTGCCGCTAGGGCCTCGGCCGTGGGCAGGTGCCGCACCGCGCCGTCGTGCGTGAGGCAGGCACCCGCGATCACGTCGTCGTCGAAATCGGGGGCAACAACACCGTCCCGGACCATCAGGGCGAGCAGGTTGGCCACGTTCTTGGCATACAGGCGGGACGCGTCCTGCGCCATCGCGGACGGCGCGTCCTTCAGCCCTACCAAGGTGACATAGCCCTGTCCGTCCGCGGTGGGCACCAGGATGTCCTCGCCGGGAACGGCGCCCTCCACGTTGCCGCCGGATTCCGCAGCGAGGTCGACGACGACGGAACCGGGGCGCATGCCCTGCACCATTTGGCGGCTCACGAGGAGCGGTGCGCGCCTGCCCGGGACGGCCGCCGTCGTAATCAGGACATCCGCCACAGCGACGTGCGGGGCGAGAAGTTCACGCTGCAGGGCGCCGCGGTCGGCGCTGAGTTCGCGGGCGTAGCCACCCGATGCCTCCGCCGTTTCCAGATCCAGCTTGATGAACGTGCCGCCCATCGACGCGACCTCATCAGCGGAGGCGGGCCGGATGTCGTTGGCGGAGACCCGGGCCCCCAGCCGCTTAGCTGTGCCAATGGCCTGCAGCCCCGCAACCCCGGCGCCGAGCACCAGCACGCGGGCCGGCGGGACGGTGCCGGCGGCGGTCATGTACAGCGGGAAAAAGCGCGGGAGCCGGATTGCGGCTTCGAGCACGCAGCGGTAGCCGGCCACCAGGGCCTGGGAGCTGAGCGCGTCCATGGACTGGGCACGCGAGATCCGGGGCACCAGTTCCAGGGCGAAGGCGGTGACGCCGGCCTCCACGAGCGCCTGCACGGTGGCGAGCTCGGACGACGGCGAGGCAAGGCCAACGGTGACCGTGCCCCTCTTCAGGGCTGCCGCCGTCGGGGGTTCCAGCGGGCGGACGTGGACCAGGACGTTCAGCTCGCCGGGATCCAGGTCCTGGACGACGCGGGCGCCGGCGTCGGCGTAATCGTGGTCTGAGTGGCCGGCGGCGGCCCCTGCTCCTGCTTCGATCAGGACGTCCAGGCCAAGCCCCGCCAGCTGCTTGACCGTTTCCGGCGTGGCAGCCACGCGCCGCTCACCCTCATGACGTTCCCGCGGTATGCCCAGTTTCAAACCGCCAACTCCCTTACGGACGTAGTTGGCTCGAGTCTATGGCTCCTTGCGCGAACTGGCAGCTAATTCCCCCAGATTCGCGTTTTGGGGGCATTTGCTGCCCGTGCGCGGCGTCACTGCCGGGCGGTCAGTCTGCGCGGTCAGCGCCGCGCGGTCAGGTCCGCCGAGACAAGCTTCGCGGTAGCCACGATTTCGCGGGCCACGGCGGCGAGGTACGCATCCGGGTCCGGCTGGGCCGCCACCGACTGTGCCTGAAGTGACACGTTCACCGCGGCCACCACCTTGGTCGGCCCGTCGTACACGGGAGCGGCAACGGACATCAGCCCGATCTCAAGCTCCTGGTCCAGCAGGCACCAGCCCTGGGCGCGGACGGTGTCCAACACCGCCAGCAGCTCGGGGACAGTGCCCAACGCGCGCGGCGTCAGGGGTTTGATGTCCGCCGCCGCCAGGTATTCCTTAAGTTCGGCGGGCGGCAGGGCCGCGAGCAGCACCCTGCCCATGGACGTGGCGTAGGCCGGGAAGCGCGTGCCCACGGTGATTCCCACGTTCATGATGCGGCGGGTGGTCACCCGGGCGATGTAGGCGATGTCCGTGCCGTCCAGCACCGCCGCGGACGTGGATTCGCCCAGCTTGAGGGACAGTTCCTCCAGATGTGGCTGGGCCAGCTGCGGCAGGGACAGCCCGCTGAGGTAGGCGTAGCCGAGCTGCAGGACCTTGGCCGTGAGCGCAAACGTCTTGCCGTCGGTCCGTACGTAGTCCAGCTCAACGAGGGTGTGGAGGAAACGCCGGGCCGTGGCTCTGGTCAGGTCGGTCCGGGCCGCCACCTCGGTGAGGGTCATGACCGGGTGGTCGGTATCAAAGGCGCGGATCACGGCCAGCCCGCGCGCCAGCGACTGCACGTACTGGTCGCTCGCCTGCGGGGCGGTCCGTGAGTCTGCTGGCGCGTTGGTCATGGTTACCAATCCTATTCGGCGGTGGGTTCGGCAGGCTCAACCAACGACGGCGGCGGCTGCCTTGAGCGGGACGGGCACCAGTTCCTGGAGCTCCTCGAAGGTGCAGCCGAACGTCTCACGGACAGTGACGCCGTCGGGTCCGGTCAGGAAGACGGCCTTGTCCGTGTACACGCGGGTCACGCAGCCAACTCCGGTGAGCGGGTAGGTGCACGCTTCCACGATCTTCGAGGCGCCGTCGCGGGTCAGGAGCGTCATCATCACAAACACGTCCTTGGCGCCGGTAGCCAGGTCCATCGCACCGCCCACTGCGGGGATGGCGTCAGGGGCGCCGGTGTGCCAGTTGGCGAGGTCGCCGGTGGCCGAGACCTGGAACGCGCCGAGCACGCAGATGTCCAGATGGCCGCCGCGCATGATCGCGAACGAGTCCGCGTGGTGGAAGTAGGAGGCCCCGGGCAGCTCGGTGACCGGGATCTTGCCGGCGTTGATCAGGTCGCCGTCGATGTCGTCGCCCTCGGCTTCCGGGCCCATGCCCAGCATGCCGTTCTCCGTGTGGAGCGTGATGTTCTGCTCCGGCTTGAGGTAGTTGGAAACGAGGGTGGGCTGGCCGATGCCGAGGTTCACGAATGAGCCAGGCGCGATGTCGCGGGCCACGAGTTCGGCGAGCTGCTCGCGGCCCAGGGGCTTGTCGGACGTCTGGATGCTGGCCTGGCTGTTGGTCTGTGCGCTCATGGTCAGGCCACCTTCACGATGCTGTTGACGTAGATTCCGGGGGTCACGATGTTTTCGGGGTCGAGCCCGCCGGTGGGGACGATCTCGGACACCTGGACCACCGTATGCTTCGCGGCGGCGGCCATAATGGGGCCGAAGTTCCGCGCGGTCTTGCGGTACACAAGGTTCCCCACGCCGTCGGCCTTCAGCGCCTTGATCAGCGCCACGTCGGCGTGGATGGGCATCTCGAACACCTGGCCACGGCCGTCGATGATGCGGGTTTCCTTGCCCTCGGCCAGCATGGTGCCATAGCCGGTGGGCGTGAAAAACCCGCCGATCCCGGCACCGGCGGCGCGGATCCGCTCGGCCAGGTTGCCCTGCGGGACCAGCTCCAGCTCGATCTCGCCGGCGTGGAACTTGGCGTCGAAGTGCCACGAATCGGACTGCCGCGGGAAGGAGCAGATCATCTTCTTCACCCGGCCCTCCTTGATCAGCAGCGCCAGGCCCTGGTCACCCTGTCCGGCATTGTTGTTCACCACGGTCAGGTCCTTGGCGCCGCAGGCCATCAGCGCGTCGATCAGTTCGAACGGCTGGCCGGCGTTGCCGAACCCGCCGATCATCACGGTGGAGCCGTCCTTGATGCCGGAGACGGCCTCGTTCACGGAGTCAACAAATGTCAGCATGGTTATGCCTTTCCTGTGCTGGTGCCGGCACCGGCCGTAACGTTTTCGAGGACGACGGCGAGGCCCTGCCCGACGCCGATGCAGATAGCCGCGACACCCCACCGTTCACCGGAGGCCTGCAGGGACCGGGCGAGGGTGCCAAGGATCCGGGTGCCGGACGCGCCCAGTGGGTGGCCCATCGCGAGCGCGCCGCCGTGGCGGTTCACGATTCCCGGGTCGATGCCCCAGGCGTTGATGCAGGCCAGGGACTGCGCGGCGAACGCTTCGTTAAGCTCGACGGCGCCCACCTGGTCCCAGCCGATGCCCGCCTTCGCGAGGGCCTTGTTCGCCGCCTCCACCGGGGCGTAGCCGAAGAACTGCGGATCGTTGCCGTGCGCGCCGCGGCCGGCGATGCGGGCCAGCGGTTCCAGCCCGAGCAGCCCGGCGGCGGCCTCGGAGCCGATCCAGGCCGCGGAGGCGCCGTCGGACAGCGGGGACGCGTTTCCGGCGGTCACGGTGCCGTTCTCGGTCCGGAACACGGTCTTGAGCCCCGCGAGCTTCTCCGCCGAGGACCCGGCGCGGATCCCCTCATCCCGGACGAGGTCGGTGCCCGGGACCGGGGTGACCAGGTTGTCGTAGAAGCCCTCGTCCCAGGCCGCGGCGGAGAGGTTGTGCGAGTTCGCGGCGAACTCGTCCTGGGCCTTGCGGGTCACGCCGTACTTCTCGCGCAGCCGCTCGGTGGCCTCCCCCAGGGAGATGGTCCACTCCGTCGGCATGGCCTTGTTCACCAGTCGCCAGCCCAGCGTGGTGGATGCGAGGGTCATGTCCCCGGCCGGGTAGGGCTTGTCCGTCTTGGGCAGGACCCAGGGGGCCCGGGACATCGACTCGGCGCCGCCCACCAGCATCAGCTCGGCGTCCCCGGCGTTGATCTGGCGCGAGGCGATGATCGCCGCGTCCAGCGAGGAGCCGCAGAGGCGATTCACCGTGGTGCCGGGAATGGAAACCGGCAGGCCCGCGAGCAGGGTGCCCATCCGGGCGATGTTGCGGTTCTCCTCGCCGGCGCCGTTGGCGTTGCCGAACACCACTTCATCAATCCGCTCAGGGTCCAGCCCGGGGGCCCGCTTCATGGATTCCTTGATCACATGGGCGGCCAGGTCATCCGGGCGGACGGCGGCAAGGCCGGAGCCGAACTTGCCGAACGGGGTGCGCACGGCGTCGTACACAAATGCCTGGTTCATAATGCTCCTCTAAATTCTGTGCGTGGGGTTCCAACTAGGTAGCAGTAAGTGTCGTTTTGAGGGCTCATAACGACAGTTAGTGCTACCTAGTTGGGTGATTGGGCTAGTTGGGTGGGGCGGGGGCGTCGTCCGGGGTGGGTGCGTCCATGGCTGCGGCGTCCATATCGCGGAAGACCTGCTGGGCGGTCTTGAAGGCCGTGTTGGCGGACGGAACGCCGCAGTAAATGGCGGTCTGAAGCAGGATTTCCTTGATTTCGTCCCTGCTCAGGCCGTTGGTGATGGCCGCGCGGATATGCATGGCCAGCTCTTCCCAGTGCCCGTGCGCCACCATCGCGGTGATGGTCACGGCCGAGCGCATCTGCCGCGAGATGCCAGGCCGGGTCCAGATGCCACCCCACGCGATCCGCGTGATCATGTCCTGGAAATCCTCGGTGAACGCGTCCTTGTTGGCGTTGGCCCGGTCCACATGCGCGGCGCCCAGCACCTCGCGGCGGACCACCATGCCGCCGTCGTAAATCTCCTTGCTGGTGGCACCCGGCTGGACGACGCCGTTCCGTTCAGCACCGCTGATATCCGGCGCGCTCACTTGGCTGCCCTGCGCGATTCGCTCCAGGTGATGAGGCTCCGCAGCAGGTCAGCAACGTGGGCGGGCGCCTCGGCCGGAGCCAGGTGGGCCACTCCCCCGAGCGTCACGGCGTTCGCGGTGCCGCCCCCGGCGGTGATGCCGGCAACGACTTCTTCCGCGAACGACGGCGGCACAACAGTATCCTCCGCACCGGCCACTGCCTGGGTGGGGACGGTGATGCTGCCGAGTTCGGCGCGGACGTCGTAGCCGGCCAGCGCCTCGCAGCAGAACGCGTAGCTGAAGCGGTCGGCATCGCGGAGGGAGTGCAGCAGCCGGCTGCCCAGCTCCGGCTCGCGGTCCATAAAGCCCGGCGCGAACCAGCGCTCCGCGGAACCCTGGATCATCACGGGAGTGCCCTGGGTGCGCACCAGTTCAGCGCGGTCCAGCCACCCTTCGGGCGTGCCGATCTTGGCACCGGAGCACTGGACGGACAGGCTCTTGAGGCGTTCGCCGTGCTTGATGCCCAGCTGCAGGCCGGTGGCGCCGCCCAGCGAAACCCCGGCGTAGTGGAAGGCTTCGCCCGGGGCGATCGAGTCCACAAGGTCCACCACCGAATCCGCCAGGCCCGCGACGTCGAACGTCTCGGTGGCGGCCGGCGAGACGCCGTGGCCGGGCAGGTCCCAGGCCACCACATCGTAGTCGTTGGCCAGCAGGGCGGCCGTCCCGCTCCACAGGATGGAGGACGTGCCCAGGGAGGGCCCAACCACCAGCAGGGGACGTTCGCCGAGGGCCCGTTGGGGCGAAAGCAGAACTGCCTTCAGGGTCGGTTTAGCCACGGTTGGCTCCGTTCTGGGTAGGTGTTGCAAAGTCGGGGTACGCGGCCAGGATCCGGCGCGAGATTTCGGCTGCCTGGCCCAGGTAGCTGGCGGGATCCAGGAGTTCGTCGAGCCGCAGATCGGTGAGCACGCCCGCCGGGATAGCCTCGCGGAGCAGCCGGCGGTAGGTGGCGCCCTGCTCGGCGGCGGGCGCCTGGAGCGCCCGGTCCACCACGGCCTGCAGCCGCTCCTTCCCGCTGCGGCCTTCCTGTTCGGCCAGCAGCGGGGCAACTGCGGCGCCCACGCCTTCGGCCAGCAGCAACGGGCCGGCGAGCTCGAGGTTGCGGCGCATGGCGTCGGGGTAAACCTGCAGGCCTTCGGCGAGCTCCCGGAGATGCCCGGCCGCGCCGAGTGCCAGGCGGAGAAGCTGGCGCAGGGCCGGCCATTCCGTGTGCCAGGCGGCGTCGGGGCGTTCGTCGTTGAAGTTCGCGGCGGCCAGATGCAGCTGGGCCACCAGCTGCGGCGCCTGGAGTGCAGCGCTGCGGATGAGGACCGACAACACCGGATTCTGCTTCTGGGGCATGGCCGAGGAGACGCCGCGTCCGGCGGCGCGCGGTTCGGCGAGTTCGGCCACCTCGGGCCGGCTCAGGAACAGGACGTCCGTGGCGATCTTGCCGGCGGCGTCCAGCACCGAGGCCAGCGAATTGCCGAGCGCGGTGACGGCCAACCGGTTGGTGTGCCAGGGCGCCGGGGCTGAAGCCAGGCCCAGCTGTGCTGCCAGGGAATCGGCCAGGTCAAAGGGGTTGGTGGCCGAGCCTGCGGTCAGCACGGTTCCTGCGGCCAAGGTTCCCGCCGCCCCGCCGAACTGCACCGGGAACTGCACGCTGCCCAGCTGCCCGCCTGCGGCGGCGAGTCCGTGGAACCACTGCGCCGCCCGCAGCCCAAAAGTGAACGGAAGCGAGTGCTGGGTCAGGCTTCTGCCCACGCCCAGCGTGTCCGCATTCTGCTCCGCCAAGGAGGCGAGCGCCGCCGTCGTGCATTTCAGGTCTGCCAGCAACGCCTCGACGGTGTTGCGGGCGAGCAGCATCAGGGCCGTATCCAGCACGTCCTGGCTGGTCAGCGAGGTGTGGACGGCTTTTCCTGCGCCGATCCCGGCGGTGTCCAGCGCCGTGACGTGCTTACGCAGGTCTGCCAGCAGCGGGATGACGGGGTTGCCGCCGCCCTGGGCCCGGAACGCGATGTCTGCTGCGTCGTAGCGTCCCGCCTCGGCGGCGGAGGCCACGACGGCGCCGGAACCGGCAGGCGCCAGGCCTGCCTTCTCCAGCACTGCGGCCCAGCCGGACTCGACGGCGAGGATCGCCGCCAGCACGGCGCGGTCGCCGGTCAGCGCCGTCACCAGGGGCGACGCCGAGACAGGACTGAGCAGGCCGACGTCGCCGTCCGCGGCGGTTCCGAAGTGGACGGTACCTCCCATGCCGGCGGCGTCCGTCACTGGAAGTCCAGGAAGACTGTTTCGCCCTCGCCCTGCAGGCGGACGTCCCACGTGAGTCCGCCGTCGGGATCGCGGCGGGCAATAAGCGTCTTGCGGCGCTCAGGGTCCAGGGAGCTGAGCAGCGGGTCCGTGGCGAGGGCTTCCTTGTTCTCGGGCAGGTACACGCGGGTGAACAGGCGGTTCATCAGGCCGCGGGCAAACACGGCCACAGAAATAAAAGGCGCGGCCGCTGGTTTTCCAGGGACCTGCCCTGTGGGGCCCGGGTTAACCGTGGTGAAGGTGTACACGCCGGAGTGGCCCACGGAAGCGCGGCCCCAGCCGGTGAAGGTGTAGCCGTCGCGGACCAGGGACCCGGTCTGCTGCACGATTTTGCCATCGGCGTCGGGCTGCCAGATTTCCAGGATGGCGTCCGGGATGGTTTCCCCGGCGCCGTCGTACACGGTGCCCTGGAGGCGGAGGGAGCCGGGCGAGCCGGGTGCCAGGAGTTCGTTGTCCTTCTCGAACGGCAGGGCGTAGCCGTAGAACGGGCCGACGGTCTGGCCGGGGGTGGGAACCAGCTTGGTGGGTGTGCTCACGTTATTCCTCGTCTCCTGCTGCGCCGAGCGCCTCGTTTTCGGTCCAGGTCCGCTTGGAGCCGGTCAGGACGATGTCCCAGTTGTAGCCCAGCGCCCACTCGGGCTCGGTCAGGTTGTGGTCATAGCTGGCCACGAGCCGGTCGCGGGCGTCCTGGTCCACGATGGACTGGTAGATGGGGTCCAGCGGGAACAGCTGATCGCCCGGGAAGTACATCTGGGTGACGATCCGCTGGGTGAACTCCGTGCCGAACATGGAGAAGTGGATGTGGGCCGGGCGCCAGGCGTTGACGTGGTTCTTCCACGGGTAGGCGCCGGGCTTGATGGTGGTGAACCGGTACGAGCCGTCCGGGCCGGTGATGCAGCGGCCCACTCCGGTGAAGTTGGGGTCCAGCGGGGCCGGGTGCTGGTCACGCTTGTGGATGTAGCGGCCGGACGCATTGGCCTGCCAGATTTCCACGAGCTGCCCGGCAACGGGGCGGCCGTCACCGTCCAGGACCTTGCCGGCCACGATGATCCGCTCGCTCTGGGGTTCGCCGTTGTGCTGGATGGTCAGGTCCGCTTCCAGCGCGTGCACGTCCTGGTGGCCGAACGCCGGCGAGTAGAGCTCGATGGTTTCCGGGTCCGCGTGGTGCAGGCTTTTGGTGGGGTGCCGCAGGATGCTGCTGCGGTAGGGCGCGTAGTCCAGCCGGGGCTGGGTTTCCGCCGGGGCGCCGTCCTTGAGCGCACGCGCGTAGGCGTCGCCCATGGCGGTGATCTCTGCACTGAGATCCTGCTGTGTCTCCACTGCGGCCTCCTTTTCTCTGGTTGGTATTGCGGATGGGTGGTACTGAGTGGTGTTGTCTTACCGGTGCTGCAGGTGGTCGTACTGGACTGCGTGCCGCACGGGGGCGTTGGGGGCGCCGTAGCCGTCGTAGGCGCCGCGGCGTTCCACCATTTCAAAGAACACACTGCCCACTGTGGCTGTGTAGAAGTGGAGGAATTCGCCGTCCGCATCCCGGTCGTACAGCAGGTTCAGTTCCTGCAGCGTGGCCAGGAAGCCCGGCGCCAGCCCGAAGCGTGCGTCCAGGTCCTCGTAATAGTTGGCCGGGATCTGCAGGAATTCCAGGCCGCGGGCCTTGCAGTCCCTGGCGGTGGCCACCAGGTCATCCACGGCGAAGGCGATGTGTTCCTGGTACGTCTTGCGCTGCTGGTTCAGCGGCGCCAGGTTCAGCACCAGCCGCACGGCGCGGTCCCCGGTGGCCATGACCTGCGAGCGGACCAGGCCGGTGGGGCTGGGCACTTCCGCGAACGGCTGCGGCTCCAGCGCGAGGGCGCTCGTGTAGAAGAGGACGGCCTCGTCGAAATGCTGCCACGGCTGGGCCAGGTTGACGTGGTCGATGACGGCAGTCGGGCCGGCGGCCGGCTTTTCCAGCCCCTCCCCGAACTCACTGGTCCAGGCCGCGGTGCCGTCGGAGGTGCCCTGGCACAGGAAGATCTCGGTGGAGTCCGGGGCGGCGAAGCCCTGGAAGACCTCCTCGTTGGCCTGGCTCTTGCGCGGGACCGCGGGGGCCTTCAGCTGCTGGGCGCGGGCGGCGGCAATCACAGGGGAGGCGACGTCAAAGCCAAGGGCAGCAATGGCAGGAGCGGTGGAGTGCGTTGCATCCGCTGTTGAATCGTCTGCTGGTGCGGCCTCGTTGATGATCATCCGGGCGTGGCCCAGGCTCCAGAGCTGCACGTCCTTGGTGCGGTGCCGGCCGTTGAACTCGAAGCCCAGCTGGCCCAGCACCGTTTCCAGTCCTTTGGTGTCCGCGGCCCTGACTTCGGCGAAGTTGTAGCCCGCCGGTTCGGCCACCTGCGGGAGCGTGGCCAGTTCCATGGGATAACGACGGCGGGACGCGGCTTGGGTGCCACCGCCGGCGTTGATTCCGGCGCCGGTCCCGCCGTCGGAAGCAGCATCCAGCCACTTGGCGCTCTGTTCCTCCAGCCAGATGAGCGAGCGCATCGCGTCGACAGCGGTGCGCTCCACATCCGACTGACGGAAGACGTCGTTGAAAATCTCCAGCGACACCGGGCCGCTGTACCCCGCCCGGACCACGTGTCCCATGAACTTGGCAAGCTCGAACTGGCCCTCGCCCGGGAACACACGGTAATGCCGGCTCCAGGAGAGGACATCCATGGAGAGCTTGGGGGCGTCCGCCACCTGGACGAAGAAGATCTTGTCCGGGTTGAAGGCCTCGATGGGGGCCGTGTCCCAGTTGCGGGACAGGATGTGGAAGGAGTCCAGGCAGGTGCCCAGGTTGGGGTGGTCCACGGCTTCCACCAGCTTGTGGGCGTGCTCGTAGTCGCTGACGTACTTGCCCCAGGCCAGGGCCTCGTAGGCAACCTTGACGCCGTGGTCCCCCGCCAGCGCAGCCAGTTGGCCGAGCTGTTCAACCCGGAGGTCGTCGCTGTCGATGCTGGCGGTGGCCACGTTGGAGCAGACCAGGATGGTGTCCATGCCCAGCCGCGCCATGAGTTTGAATTTGGCTTCGGCGCGCCGGAGGTTGGCGGCTACGAGGTCCCCGGACACGCTGTCGAAGTCGCGGAACGGCTGGTAGAGATCCAGGGTAAGGCCAAGGTCAGCCGCCATCTTGCGGACGTCCTCGGGCGTCAGCGGCGATGTGACCAGGTCCTGTTCAAAGATTTCAATGCCGTCAAAGCCCGCGATGGCGCAGGCCTGCATCTTTTCCTTCAGGGTGCCGGAGAGGCAGACCGTGGCGATTCCGGTGCGCATCAGGCAGCCACCTCTTCCTTGGCCACGAGCTCCAGGAAATGGCTGCGCATGCGGTCCGCGTTGGCTTCCAGCCCGGTGAAAATCCGGAACGAGTCCGCGGCCTGGCCCACGGCCATGCGGCCGCCGTCCAGGACCTCACAGCCCTTGGCGCGGGCGCCGCGGACGAGTTCGGTATCGATGGGGCGGTAGACGATGTCCGCCACCCAGTGCCGGGATTCCAGCAGGTCCAGGTCCAGCGGGACGCCCGGGTGGGCGGCCATGCCGACGGGGGTGCAGTGCACCAGACCGTCGGCCAGGGGCATCAGCTGCGTCAGCTCCGCCGTCGTCCGCGCTGTGACGGTGCTGCCCGGGAAGAAGCCTGCCAGCTCTGCTGCGCGTGCCGCGCAGCGGGCGGGGTCCACGTCCACCAGGTCCAACGCCTTCACGCCGGCGGTGAGCAGGGCATAGGCGACGGCGGAACCGGCACCTCCTGCGCCAAGCTGGACAACGCGGTCCAGCCGCGCGCCCGGGAGGCCGGAGGCGAGGGCGGCAGCGAAGCCCGAAAAGTCGGTGTTGTGGCCGATGAACCGGCCGTCCTCGATGACCACTGTGTTGACGGCGCCGAGCCTGCGGGCATCCGGCGAGACCTCGTCCAGGTGCGCCAGGACAAGCTGCTTGCACGGATGGGTGATATTCAGGCCGTTGAAGCCCAGGCTGCGGGCACTCTTGAGCAGGTCCCCCACGGCGTCGCCGGAGAGTCCGAGCTCCAGCAGGTCGATGGGGCGGTAGAGGTAGCGCAGGCCCTGCACATCGCCTTCGCGTTCGTGCATGGGGGGAGTGAGGGACGGCATCACGCCGTCGCCGACCAGTCCCACAAGGTAGGACTCAGTTCGATTGCTCATCCGGGCAGCTCCTTTGATACGACACCCGGGGGCGGCGGCGCTCGGGGCGTCCGCGGCGGATCGGGCGATAGGGATTACAGTACAACAATTGTTCACTTCTCGCACGTATGTTCTACATACGAACATTTTTGGGGCTATTTACCGTTGCGGCAAGCGCGCAGCAAGCTCTGCCGCGGCTTCCTGCAGCAGGGGCACATGGGCCAGCAGGGCTTCCATGCTGAGGCGGAACACGGGAACGGCAGTGGCCAGAGAGGCGAACGCGTGGCCCTGTGAATTAAGCAGCGGCACAGCCACGGCGCGCATGCCGTTCTCGTTCTCCTCGTCCATCACGGCATATCCCTGCCGGTGGACCTTCTCGATCTCCGACCGGAACGCGGCACGGTCCGTGATGGTGTGTTCGGTGAGGGGTTCCAGCTCGAGCTCCTCAAGCAGCGCCGCACGCTCCGAATCCTCAGCAAAAGCCACCAGCGCCTTGCCCACCGCTGTCGCGTGCAGGGCGCCCAGATGCCCGGGATCGCTGGTGACCCGGAAGGTCTGCGGGCCGTCCACCTTATTGACCGTGAGGTGGTGGTGGCCGTCGCGGACACTGAGGATGGTGGCCTCCCCCGTCAGCTCGGTCACGCGGCGCAGGACCGGCAGTGCCGTGCCGGCAAATCCGTGATGGTTGGAGACGCGCTGGCCGAGCTGGAAGATTCGAAGGCCCAGGTGGTAGCGGCGGCCGTCCGGCTCATAGTCCACAAACCCGTCCCGCGTCAGGGATCCCAGCAGGCGGTAGGTGGTGCTGAAGGGGAGGTCGGCGCGCCGCGAGATCTCTGCGGCGCTGGCGCCGCGCGGCTCGTCGCCCAGGAGGACCAGCAGGCCCAGAGCCTTGCCCACCATGTCCGTACGGTCAGCTTTGGGCGTCTTGGGCTCAGTGGCGAGGTCGTCGGGCACTGTGGTTTGATTCACACTCATACGTCGATGTTGCCACATAGTGGAAACTATTTCTAGATGGTGATTATTTTCTTGACAAGTGACTGCGCTCACAGCCATCATTGCTGTATCGCACAAGTAGCTCCCACCATGTGGCTACTAGTCCGGGTCTTTCAACGGACTCCAGCCGCACCGCACCAGGCCTCCACACAGGCAGCTGCGGCTGCGCCCCTCCAGATCCATCCGCGACAACGTCGTCACACCTAAGGAACTCCATGAGCCAGACACTTCCGTCCGCCGGGCCGGGCACCGTTGCCCCGGCCGGGACGCCAAAGAAAGCAGCCCTCGCCAGCTTCCTGGGCAGCGCCGTCGAATACTACGACTTCTTCATCTTCGGTTCCGCCGCCGCCCTGATCTTCCCCACGGTGTTCTTCCCGGACGCAGGGGCCAACGCGGCCGTGATGTCCTTCGCCACCTTCGGCTTCGCCTACGTGGCACGGCCGGTGGGCGCAGTCATCCTGGGCCACTTCGGTGACCGGGTGGGCCGGCGAAAGGTCCTGATGTTCACGCTGCTGCTGATGGGTGCCTCAACGTTCCTGATCGGCTGCCTGCCCGACTTCAACACCGTGGGCTGGTGGGCTCCGGCCCTGCTGGTGCTGGCGCGGCTTTGCCAGGGCCTCTCCGCAGCGGGCGAGCAGGCCGGCGCATCATCCATGACGCTGGAACACGCGCCGGACAACCGCCGCTCCTTCTTCACCTCCTGGACCCTCACCGGCACCCAGGGCGGCCAGATCCTCGCCGCCCTCGTCTTCATCCCCGTCCTCGCCCTTCCGGACGACATCAAGTACGGCATCGGCTGGCGCGTCCCGTTCTGGCTCAGCGCCGTCGTCGTTCTTGTTGCGTTCTTCATCCGCCGCACCCTGCACGAACCGCCGGCCTTCGAGGAAGCCCAGAAGTCCGCCCAGATCTCCAAGCTGCCGGTCGCCGACCTCCTCAAGGACCACTGGCGCGACGTGCTGCGCGTGGTCTGCTGCGCCTTCATCGCCGCCGTCTCCACTGTGTTCGGCACGCTCGCCATCAGCTACGCCAAGACCGTCGCCGGTGTTGACGGCACCACCACGCTGTGGCTGGTGGTCGGCGCCAACCTGGTCGCCCTGGGCACCCAGCCGCTGTTCGGCAAGCTCGCCGACAAGATCGGCCGCAAGCCGGTCTTCATCTACGGTGCCGTGGCCAGCGCCATCCTGACTCCGGCGTTCCTGCTCAGCCTGGAATCCGGCAGCATCCCGCTGATGTTCCTCGCGGCCATCGGCTTCTTCTCCTGCGGCTACGCGGCCTCCAACGCGGTCTGGCCGTCCTTCTACGCCGAGATGTTCAGCACCAAGGTCCGCTTCTCCGGCCTGGCGATCGGCACCCAGCTGGGCTTCCTGATGGCAGGCTTCGCCCCGGCCATCGTGGCGGCGATGGGCGGCATCAAGCCCGGCGGCTGGGTCCAGATCAGCGTCTTCACCGCCATCATCTGCGGCATCTCGGCCATCTCCGCCCTGACGGCCAAGGAGACCTTCAACGTCCCCACCAAGCAGCTCGGCCTGAAGTAACGCACCAGCCCGGTTTTGAGACCGGAAAGCCCGCCATTGCACCAAATGGCGGGCTTTCCCCGTTGAAAAGTGGGCTGTTCCGGCAGCAAAAGTACGACGGCGGACGGCTGGGCGCCTACGGCCGGCCGGTTTCCAGCACCGACGCCAGGTCGAAGTTCACCGGCTCCTCCAGCTGGGCGTAAGTGCAGGATTCGGGATCCCGGTCCGGCCGCCAGCGGTTGAACTGGGCCGTGTGCCGGAACCGGTCGCCCTCCATGTGGTCGTACCTGACCTCCACCACCAGCTCTGGCTTCAGCGGAACAAAAGACAGGTCCTTGCCGGCGCTCCACCGGCTGCCCTCCGCGTTGCGCGGCGTCCGGTCGCCGTCCGCCTGCTTAGCCCAGGCCCAGGGGTGACCGTCGAAGTCCGTGACCAGCGTCTGGAGTTCCTCGAACAGCTCCTGCCGGCGCTTCATGGGAAAGGCGCCGATCACGCCCACGCTCGCCAGGCCGCCGTCGTCTTTGTACAGGCCCAGCAGCAACGAGCCGATCGCGTCCGGTCCGCTCTTGTGCACGCGGTAGCCGGCCACCACACAATCGGCCGTACGTTCGTGCTTGACCTTAAACATCACACGTTTGTCCGGCTGGTAGCTCCCGTCCAGCGGCTTGGCCACAATCCCGTCCAGGCCTGCACCTTCGAACTGCTGGAACCATTGCTCGGCGGTGGCCTTGTCCTGGGTCGCCGCCGTGAGGTGGACGGGAGCCTTGCTGCCCGCAAGCGCCTTTTCCAGCGCTGCCCGCCGTTCGGCGAAGGGCCGGCCGGTGTAGTCGTCGTCGCCCAGGGCCAGCAGGTCAAAGGCCACAAACTTGGCGGGGGTCTGTTCGGCGAGGAGCTTGACGCGGCTGGCGGCAGGATGGATGCGCTGCTGCAGGGCATCGAAATCCAGCCGGTCACCGGATGCCCCCACCAGGACAATCTCGCCGTCCAACACACAGCGGGGCGGCAGGTTTTCCTTTAGGGCTTCCACGAGCTCAGGAAAATACCTGGTCATGGGCTTTTCGTTGCGGCTGCCAATCTCCAGCTCATCGCCGTCGCGGAAAATGATGGACCGGAACCCGTCCCACTTGGGCTCATAGCTGAGGGCCCCGTCGGGCATTCCGCTGACGGCCTTGGCGAGCATGGGTGGGACGGGAGGCATCACGGGCAGTTGCATAGTGCCCATTCTTGCCCGGGAGGCCCGCTGGCGATAGGCCTGAACTGGCACGATGCCCAACTGAAGGTCCGTGAGTGGTTTGACGCGTGGCATTCACCGCAGCCCGTGGTCCCGGCGGAAACGAATCGATCGCGGAGAACTAACCGGCTCCTAACGTTGAGGAAACCAGAGCGCAACATTGCCCAGCCACACTGGAAGTGCCGGCAAGCGCAGGCACCAGCTCCAGCCAGGAGGCCCCCATGTTGAAGGAAGCCAAAGCCCATGTAACAAGAGTCCGCGCCCTGGACCAGCTCCACCGCGGCGATGAAATCGAGGCCCGCCTCTCCGTAGGCCCCAGCTACGACGACGTGGTCATCCGCCGTGGCCGTGTCCAGGAGACAGCACCGGGAATCGGCGTTGTCTGGATCATGGACCATCACACCGGTTCGCGGAAAGCGATCAATACGGACGAATGCAGCGTCTGGCGGATTGCCTGACCGCGTTTTGGGCCGCTGGCGCAGCACCACTTGCGGAATCTTGCACCCTTGAATCTTGTACTCCGGAGTCTTGCATGACGACGGCGGGCGCAGTCAGTCAGGACTGCCCGCCGGACCGCCCAAGAGATACTTCGGCCCTAACCTCCGGCCACCGACTGGATGACCAGTACCTCCTGGCCGGGCGACACCTCGGTTTCCAGGCCCTGGAGCCGGCGCACCTCGTCACCGGCAACGTAAATATTCACGTAACGGCGAAGCGCCCCGATTTCGTCCCGCAGCCGCCTGGCCAGCACCGGGTAACCCCCGGTCACCGTATCCAGCAGGCTTCCCACAGTCACCGTCGCGTCGGCGGGCGCAGTCAGGATGGACTGCCCGCCGGCCAGCGGCTGGAGAATGCTGGGTAGTACCACGCTGATGTCAGGCACCGCGGGCCGCTGCCGTTTCCGGAACCGGCAATCCAGCCGTAGAGACTACGGCGGCGCGGACACACAGTACGTCGGGGAGATGGCTGACAACCTCAGCAAACGTCTCCCCTTCATCCGCGCTGGCGTAGACCGTGCCGCCACGGGTTCCAAAGTAGACGCCGGCCGGCTCGGATGAATCCACGCCCGCGGCGTCACGGAGCACACTGTTGTATTCGCGCTCGGGCAGGCCCGTATCCAGGCGCTTCCAGGTGGCCCCGGCATCGTCCGTTCGGTGCACCGCAAGCTTCCCGTCCGGCGGGATCCGCTCGCCGTCGGCCTTGAGCGGGACAACCCAGGCGGTTCCTTCCCGCCGCGGGTGAGTCAGCATCACAAAACCAAAGTCGGCAGGAAGGCCCTCTGCGATGGAGTTCCAGTTTTCGCCGTTGTCATCCGTGCGGTAGACGCCATGATGGTTCTGCGCGTAAAGCCGTCCTTCCACCGAAGCATCCGACGCGATCTTGTGGACGCACTGGCCGAACTCAGGATTGGGGTCCGGCATGAAGTAGGCCGAAATACCCTTGTTGCGGGGCTCCCAGGACTCACCGCCGTCGAGCGAGCGGTACACACCGCCGGTGCTCATGGCGACGTGGACGTTGTCCCCGGCCGGATTCACCACGATGGAATGGGCGGCGGCGCCGCCGTAGCCCGCACCCCAGTCGCTGCGGTGAGGGTGGTCCCAGAGCCCGCGGTTGAGTTCGAAATGCTCGCCGCCATCGGTGGATTTCCAGACCGAAATCGGTTCGGCACCTGCCCATACCACCCCTGGCCGCGACTCTGCGTCCGGGTAGATCTGCCAGATGCGCTCCACGGCCGCGCCGGTGTCTTCCGGAAACGTGATGGCGCCCTGTTCAGGTTCGGTCCAGGTGGCGCCGAGGTCATCGGAATGGGCCACAGTGGGGCCCCAGTGCTCGGACCTGACGCCCACCATGATCCGGGTACGGCCGTCCCGTGTGTCGATCCCGATGCTGGGGATTTCGCTCATCAGGAAATGCGGGCCGGAGAAGGACCATTGCTTCCGGTCCTGGCTGGTGGCCAGCCAGAGGCCTTTTTTGGTCCCGATCGCTAAGACAAAGTTCTCTGCGGTTGCCATGCACCCATGCAACCACCCCGGCCGGAGGGCTGCAACGCTTTTCTTCGCTATGTGGACTGGTCCGAGGGGACTGTTCCGGGTGTACTGGTCCGGCGTGGCCGTGCCGGCGGCGCCAGGGGCGTCCGGTCAGTCGACGAATTCGGACTGGGTCTCGATGAAATCCCAGTCGGCTTCGGTGAGGACAGCCACCGGGGTATCCGGATGCGGCCCCCCGGCTTCGGCGATGCCCTGCAGCACCGGCAGCGGCAGTTCCGCCGCACGTAGGTTTTCTCTCAGCCATTCCTTGGTTTGCAGGTCCAGATCCAGCCACCACATGTAGATTTCCATGCCGGTCACGCACCTTTCGTATGCTCCAACGTTAGGCGCCGCCCTGTCCACGTTCAAGGGTGGAAAACTCCAGTAGCGGGCTCCCATTTCCGGGTACATGCAGGTAACTCCGCAGGTCAAAGGCGGAAAAAGACGAGTACCCGCTACTGGCGACGGCGCCCAGGCGGCGCCCCTAGCCTGAAGCCACAAGCAAAACTGATCATGCTGCTGGGGGCATTCAGAACCGCCGCTTCTCCCCCGCCGCCATGGTCCTTTCGGAAAACCCTGGGGAGACGAAAAACCATGAAACGAACATTCGCAACTTTGGGAGTGGTGGGGCTGGCAATGCTCAGCGTCACGGCCCCGGCCAGCGCGGCAGACAACTTCGAACTCTGCCACAACGGCCACACCATCAGCATTGACCTTAGCGGGGTGAACGGCCTGGGTGCCCATAGCGGTCACTCAAGGGACATCATCCCGCCCAACCCGCTGCTGCCTGGCGGATTGAACTGGGACGAACAAGGGATGGCGGACTTTGACAATGACTGCGAGGCCGCGACGCTGCCGGTTGTTGTTCCGCCGGTTGTGGTGGTCCCACCGGTTGTTGTTCCGCCCGTCGTCGTGGATCCACCGGTTGTTGTGGATCCGCCGGTTGTTGTTCCGCCCGTTGTCGTGGACCCACCGGCAGTGGTGGCTGGGACCGCCGGCGCGGTCACACCGGCTGCGCAGACACCCGCACCGAAGGCAGCCGCCGCAAAGGCGCCCGCCGCAGCAGCAGCCGCTGTCAGCCAGGGCACCAACGAGGGCTTCAACGCGCAAACCGCCATCGGCGGATCAGATGAAAGTACTACCTGGCTGGCCGGTCTGGGCGTCCTGCTAGGTGCGGGCGCTGTGGTCGCAGTGCGCCGCAAGTCCCGGACGGAATCGCCGACGGCGGGCTGACGCCCGCCAGAGCCTCCGGGGTCTGTTACCGAGGGCGTCCCGCCAAAACCCGGCGGGACGCCCTCGGCGCAATTTCAAAGCGGGCGCACCCTCCACCTGCTGAACGCAAGGCGTCTGAACGCAAAGGAACATCATGTCCAAGCACTCCAGCACCCGCGTCGTCCGCCGTGGCGTTCTGCGTGTCCTGGAAGTACTGCGCGTCCGGGGATGGAACCGTGGAGATCTGGCGATCCTGCTGTGCGGAGTCCTGGGTTTCCTGTCCCTCACCTTCGGTGCACCCCTGCTCAAGCACGGGGAAGCCGCCGTCCCCACAGCGGAACTGTCGGCACCGTTCCGGGCCACGCCGTCGTCCGCTCCTTGGCCGCTGTCCGGCACGGGCGAAGCTCCGGGGGCAGCTCCAAGGACGGCAACAGCCCCGGGCCCAGACGCCACCGCCCCCGGCCCGGCCTTGCCGGAAGCCTCTGCACCCCTGCGTATCCTCTATCCCGCTGCGGCAATCGACACGGCCGTCCATCCCCTTGAACCGGACGCCTCGGCCGTCGCCACCCGTACTGTGGAGCCGCCCACCACCATGGACGGGTATTGGCTGACACCGTTCGGGACTCCCGGCAACGGGTCGGGCAACACCACGTACATCATCGGACACAGCTGGGAGGGCCGGGACGCCCCGTTCAACCACCTCAGCTCCGCTGCCGTCGTCGGCGACACCTTCGACGTCGTCACCGCGACCGGCACCATCCCTTACCGCGTGGACAGCGTCACCACGTACCTCAAGGACAGCCTCAAGGACAGCCCCATCTGGGACATGGTGCCCAGCCGTGTGGTCCTGATCAGCTGCTACACGGAAGACCCGTGGGGCAAGAACGTGGTTGTCTCGGCGTCGCCCGCTGCCGCCTGACACGTCCACGCGCCGTCGGCCCTGTTCAAGTGGCTCCGCGCAGGCACAGAATGGTCCTATGAGTCCCGAACGATTCAGTGGTCCGTCTCCGTTGCTGGTGGGCGTGTTGCCCCATCAGCACCCGGAAGTGCTGAAGACCGCCACCTTTCTGGCGGCCAAACTGGCCGTGCCGTTGATGTGTGCCTATGTCGACGAGGCCAGCTACCTGGTGGAATGGGATCCCACCAGATCCGCACACCGGCTGTCGCTGCACCCGGACAAGGACGACGACGACATCCGCTCGGTCACCACGGAACTCAGGGGCGTGATCGCGGAAGCCGTGGCCGACGCCGCGACGCCGGCCCCTCCCGTGGACTGGACGCTGCGGACCCTGGCGGGGGATCCGGGCCGCGCCCTCGCCAGGCTCGCCGCGGAAAGCAACTCCCCCATGATCATTGTGGGAACGTCGGAGCGCGGCCTGACCCACCGGATCTCCGAGATGCTCAACGGATCAGTGGGACTCTGGCTGACGCACCATCAAAGCCGGCCGGTGCTGGTGGTTCCCTATCGGAGGCCGGCGCATCAGGACGATGCCTAAGCCGTTACCTGAGCCGGCTGCCTCGCCCCACTCGGGCGGTTTTCGGGTGACCGAAATAATAAAGCGAAAGTAGTTATTCGAGGTGGTAGCGGACAGCTGTACTGGCAAGTAAGCTAATTCAAGCAGAAGGATCCGGCTGTAGCGGCCGGGTGGATCTGCCCAAAAGCTGCTCCGGAGTGCGTATCCCCCAATAACGCACTCCGGAGCTTTTTTGTGCGCTCCCACATCGGCACCCACCCAAGCCCGTGGCGCTCATCCCCGAATTTGATACCCCCAAGGGGTACTTGCTCTATACCCCCATAGGGTATATGTTGGCAGCATGGAACCTCTGCAGGAAACCTTGACCACACACGCCGACGCCGACCCGGCGCCTCCGCATGGCTATACCGCCAACAAAGAGGCATACCTACGCAGGCTCAAACGCATCGAGGGCCAGGTCCGCGGGATCGCCCGGATGGTGGATGAGGACAAATACTGCATCGACATCCTGACCCAGGTCGCCGCGGCCACCAAGGCCCTGCACGCCGTGAGCCTGGGACTTGTGGAAGAGCACATCGGCCACTGCGTCGTAGGCGCCGCCGGGGAACCCGATCCTGCCCTTCGCGCTGAGGCCATAGACGCCAAAGTCAAAGAAGCTACAGAGGCCATCGGCCGCCTCCTGCGCTGACCAACTACCACTGACCACCTGCCACCCATTCACGGCCGGCCACCGCCGGCCCCGTTAAAGGAGCCAGCTATGAGCACCACCTCCACCACCGTCAACGTGTCCGGCATGACCTGCGGCCACTGCGCTTCGTCCGTCAGCGAGGAACTTGAATCCCTCGCCGGGGTTGAAACGGTCGACGTCGAACTCAACGCCGGCGGCATTTCCACCGTCACCATCACCTCAAGCCAGGAACTGTCGCCGTCCGAGATTGGCGAAGCGGTAGCCGAAGCCGGCTACCTGGTTGTAGCCAACGACGCGTAACGCCGTCCGATCGGGGGATCCCACATGAGTACAGACCATCACCAGCCCCAAAGCCGGGTGGTTGAACTGGATATTGAGGGCATGACCTGTGCCTCCTGCGTGAACCGCGTGGAAAAGAAGCTGGGCAAGCTCGACGGCGTCGAAGCCTCCGTCAACCTGCCGCTGGAATCCGCCCACGTCACAGTCCCGGCCGGCATCACGGACCAGCAAATAGTGGACACAGTCAACGCCACCGGTTACAAAGCAACGGTCCGCCCCACGCGCTACCCGAGCCAAAGTACCGACGCCCACGAGCACCACGCCACCGATCACGAAACGGAACACGACCACAGCGGCGACATGAGAGACATGCGGCAGCGTGCGTCCAAGCGAGGCACGAGCGAGCACGCCGAGCATGCGTCTCATGGCGCCGCGTCAGACGACCGCACCGACCACATGCAACACGGCCCGGCCGCCGCCAAGCTACGCCCGCGCCTGATCGTGGCCGCGATACTGACGCTCCCGGTCCTCGCGATTTCGATGGTTCCGGCCCTGCAGTTTCCCAACTGGGGCTGGGTAGCCGGGACCTTGGCGCTTCCGGTGGTCAGCTGGGCGGCCTGGCCCTTCCACCGCGCGGCGGCCGTCAATGCGCGCCATCTGGCGTCCACCATGGACACGCTGGTCTCGATCGGCGTCGCTGCCGCCTACCTGTTCAGCCTCTGGCAACTGGTCCTGGATCCCCGGATGACCGAGCACCTGGCCATGGAGGGGATGGAGTCCGCCGGCCTCTACTTCGAAGTGGCCGCCGTGGTCACCACTTTCCTGCTCCTGGGCCGGTTCCTCGAAGCCAGCGCCAAGCAGAAGGCGGGTGACGCCCTCAAAGCGTTGCTGAACCTCGGCGCCAAGGACGCCACCATCCTGCACCACGGATCCGAACATAAAGTCCCCGCCGATCAGCTCCGCGTGGGAGACATCGTGGTGGTCCGCCCCGGCGAAAAGATCGCCACCGACGGTGAGGTGATCGACGGCGTTTCAGCCGTGGACGCCTCGCTGCTGACCGGCGAATCCGTCCCGGTGGAGGTGGAACCCGGCAGCAAGGTCACCGGTGCCACCATCAACACTTCCGGCCGGCTGCTGGTCCGGGCCACCCGCGTGGGTGCCGAAACCACGCTGGCGCAGATGGCCCGCCTGGTCTCGCAGGCACAGACCGGCAAAGCCCCCATCGCCCGCCTCGCCGACCGGATCAGCGCGGTGTTTGTCCCGATTGTGCTGGCCATCGCTGTGCTCACGTTTGGGCTGTGGCTCGCGTTCAGCGGCCCGGTGATTGAGCCTGCCGAGCTCAGGGCCGCCTTTACCGCCGCGGTCACCGTCCTGGTCATCGCGTGCCCGTGCGCCCTGGGCCTCGCCACTCCGGTGGGACTGCTCACCGGAACCGGCCGGGGTGCCCAGCTGGGCATCCTGATCAAGGGCCCGCAGGTCCTCGAAGACACCCGCACAGTGGACACCATCCTGCTCGACAAAACCGGCACCGTCACCACCGGAAGACTCGCCGTGGGCAGCACTCTCACGTTTGACGGTTACCAGGGCACCGACGTGCTGCGGCTAGCCGGCGCCGTGGAGGCGGCATCGGAGCACCCGATCGCACACGCCATCGCGGCCGCGGCCGTTGAGGCGCAAACCGGGAACGACGACGGCGGGCGGCTTCCCGCCGTCGAACACTTCCGTTCGGCACCCGGCGGTGGAGTGGTGGGAACCGTTGATGGGCGCGTGGTCCTGGCTGGCCGGACCGGCTGGCTCACGGAGAACGGCGTCCGCCCTTCCGGCGCGCAACTGGAGGCGCTGGCCGCCGCGGAAGCCACCGGTGCCACGGCCATCTGGGTAACGGTGGACGGTAGCCCTGCCGGCATCATCAGCCTCCGTGACACCGTGAAGCCAGGATCCGCGGAGGCTGTGGCAAAGCTGAAGAGGCTGGGGCTGCGCCCCATCCTGCTGACCGGGGACAACGCCGCGGTGGCCGCGCAGGTCGCTGCCGCCGTCGGCATTTCCCCTGACGATGTTTATGCGGGTGTCCTGCCTGCCGGGAAGGTGGACGCCGTCCGTCGGCTCCAGGCGGGCGGGGCCATTGTGGCCATGGCCGGCGACGGCGTGAATGACGCCGCCGCGCTGGCGCAGGCTGACCTGGGCATCGCCATGGGATCCGGTACGGATGTGGCCATCGAGGCGGCGGACCTTACCGTCATGGGAAACGATCTGGGACAGGTGGCACAGGCCATCGAATTGTCCCGGCGTACGCTGGCCACCATCAAGACCAACCTGTTCTGGGCGTTCTTCTATAACGCCGTCGGCATTCCCGTGGCCGCCCTTGGCCTCTTGAACCCGATGATTGCCGGTGCCGCGATGGCGGCGAGTTCCGTCCTGGTGGTGGCAAACTCGCTCCGGCTGCGCAGCTTCGGAAAGTAGGCAGCGCCCACTCCAACCAGGTAGCGCTAACTGTCGTTATGGACGCTCAAAACGACTGTTGGCGCTACTTACTTGAGGGGAAGCGCCGCTCAGGCGGTGCCGAAGCGCACGGCCGCGCGGGCCCTGGCCTTGGCGGCCTCTTCGTCCCGGTGCTTGGCGGGAGCGTGAGTGACCAGCGAATCCAGCAGGTGTTGGGTGATGTGGGCGATCTCATGCACCGCCGCTTCGAAGGCGTCCTCGTTGGCCTTGGACGGCTTGGTGCTGCCGCTGACCTTGCGCACATACTGCAGCGCGGCGGCATGGACTTCCTCAGACGTGGCATGGGGTTCGTAATTGTGGAGGGTTCGAATATTCCGGCACATACGCCCATGCTAGGCTCTGGAACGCCTCGGATCGACCCCCAACCGTGCGGTGATCGAGCTTGTTGAGATTCAACCACCGGGTGCTGTGGCCCATGGGGAGTGGTGCATGGGCAGCGGTGCCCATCGACAGCATTTTGGGGCCGGGATAGGTTCGAGGTATGGATCTTCCGGATCAGCCGGGGGCCGCTGGGGATGCCGATCTGGATCGGATCCAAGACTAACGAGGAGAAAACTGATGGCTATGTGGGGCGCAGATGTAGAACAGCTCAGGACTCTTGGCAGCAAGCTGCAGGCCGGTGCCGGCGAGATCGAGCAGCAGAGGTCCAACCTCTCCCGCGTGCTGGACAGCACCAACTGGAAGGGCCCGGACGCCGACCACTTCCGCGGCGAATGGTCAGGCACCCACACCGCGGCGCTGAACCAGGTCATCCAGGCGCTGAAGGATGCCGGCCAGAAGGCCACCAAGAACGCCAACGAGCAGGACCAGGCTTCACGCTAACCGCAGAAGCCGTACTGTGAGGGCCCGGACACAACACAGTGTCCGGGCCCTCACGGCTTTTAACGGCGGGGCGACGGCGGGGCGACGGCGGGGCGACGGCGGGGCCCCGGCCTGTGGCACCTGCCCTTTAGGGCAAGTCCTTCAGGGCAAGTCCTTCAGGGCAAGGCAGCCGGCACTCAGGGCACCGGCTCGACGTCGTTCGCGTGGTCCAGCGGGGCTGGCGCACCGACAGTTGCAGCGGCTATGCCGGAGCGCAGCTCGTCCAGCCGGACCAGAACCACCCCGCCGACAATGAGGACGCCGCCCAGGAGCTGGATGGCGCCGGGCAGCTCACCCAGAAGCAGCCAGGCCCAGGTCACGGCGAACAGCACTTCGGTCAGCGAGACGAAGGATGCAACCTTGGAGCCAAGGGCGCGGGCAGCGACAATGCCGGAAACGTACGCGAGGACTGTTGCCAGGATGACCAGGCCGCCCAGGGAGACCCACCAGGGCGTGATCCAGGGGCCGAGCCTGGTATCCGCGGTGCTGAAGGCCATGGGAAGCAGCCCCGTGGCGGCCGCCAGCCACATAACGGCTGCCCCCACCAGCAGCCCGGCGGACGCCAGGACGATGGGCGGCAGGGAATCATTCTCCTTGGCCGTGATGAAGAAGTAGATGGCAAGGCATACGGCAGCGGCCACCCCCCACAGGACCCCGATGATGTCGATCTTGACCGTTCCGGTGAGGTCCAGGACGAGGACCAGGCCGCCGAGCGACAGCACTGTTCCGCCGAAGGTCAGCGCCCGTGGCCGCTTCTTGCTGGCTCCCCATAGCCAAAGGACGATGAGGACGGGAGCCAGGTATTCAAGCAACAGCGCTACACCCACGGACAGGCGGGCCACCGCGTTGAAGTAAAACAGCTGGCACGCGGCCACGCCGATCAGGCCGAAAAGACCGATGGTGACCCAGTTGTCGCGCAGCTGGTACCACCGTCCGCGCAAAGCCAGAACGGCAGGAACGGCGAGGATCAGCGCGGCACCGGTCAGGCGGGCCGTCACGGCAGCGCCCGGGGACCAGCCGGTTTCCAGGAGCGCTTTGGCGAAGGAGCCGGAGAGCCCGAAGACGGCAGAAGAGAACAACGCGATTCCAAGGCCGGAGCCAAGGAATCCGCCCGCGGCTGCGGGGTTTGGGGCGGCAGTCACCGACGCCTCCTGTCAGGAGTAAAGTGGGGTAATGGTCCTGACATTACGCCCCACCTCAGTAAGGAGTCAAGATGGTCTTTGCCCCTGACACCGAAATAGCCCTGCGCGCCGTCGTCAACCTGATCAACACCGCCGCCAACGGACGCGAATCACTCGCCACGGTGGCGGACCTGGATCATTTCCTTCAGTCCGAGGGGTTCAGTGGAGCCCGCGCCGGCGATGCGGCGGAGCTGTCGAGTGTCCACGAACTGCGGGGGCGGCTTGCCGCCCTATGGACTGCAGACGAAGACTCTGCTGTGGCGGGCGTCAACGGCCTGTTGCGCGAGGCCAACGCACTCCCCCAGCTGATGAAGCACGATGAGTGGGACTGGCATCTGCACGCCACTGCCAGGGACGCGCCGCTGGCAGAGCGAATGGGCACCGAAGCCGCGATGGCCCTGGCGGACGTCATCCGGAGCAAGGAGATGGACCGCATGCTCGTGTGCGAGGCCGAGGACTGCGATGCCGTGGTCCTGGACCTCAGCCGCAACCGGTCGAAACGGTACTGCGACACCGGGAACTGCGCCAACCGCGCGCATGTGGCAGCGTACCGAGCGCGGCAGGCTACTGTTCGCTAGGAAGGACTGGAGCCGGTACTGTCAGCGTCCGGAGTCTCAGGGGCGCCGCCGGCCTGGCTGGGGCCGTGTCCCCCGAATCCGTGCGACGGTTTCCGGGCTGAACTCAGGTTGACGCCGGATCCCTTGCCCAGGTGTTCGGAGTTCTCCTTGTGGCTCATGGCCAGCATGGCCGCGATCACCAGCGTGACGATGAACGCGATGCCGGCGCCCGTGAAGGCGAGGTCGAACCGCGGGGTCTTCGAGCTGCCGCCGGAGGCGAAGATCAGCACCGTAACGAAGGCGAGGACGGCCCAGAACGCAGAAAACATCAGCGGCCCCTTCACCGAGGTCCGCAGCTTGCGCGGTTTTCCTGGTTTCTGGTCTGCCAAGGTAGTTCCTCTCCTACAGCCATGCCGAAGGGCGTGCTGGTTCGAATGTGTGCGGGGTTGTTCCGGGCGCGTTTTCTACGCCGGGTAGAACCTTTCGCTTCTAGTTTACGGCTTCGCGGAGGCGGGCCGGGAATCGTGCCTTAGAGTCAGCCCCGACAGGACCCAGAGCACACCGGAGATGATGGCTCCGCCGCCGGCGACGCCCAGCAGGGCATGGGCTCCGAGGCTGATGAAGAAGGGCAGGATCGCCGCGGTGCCAAGCCCGATGATGCCCGAGGCCAGCCAGTCGCGGCCCAGCACGTGCCGGCCGCGATACTTGAGGCCGCAGTACAGCTCCACGGCTCCGGCCAGGCCAAGTCCCACTGCCGCAACGACGCCGAAGACGCGGTCCCCGTGAAGCAGCGCCAAGGCAACACCGGCGCCTGCCAGGGCGGCCCCTGCAGCGGAGAGGATCTTGCCGGGCATGCCGTCACGCGCGTAGCCGGTCTTCGGGATGGCCCAGAGCAGCAGCAGGCCCGTGACCAGCAGATACAGGCCGCCCGCCCAACCCATGACCTGGACCGATGGTCCGGCCCAGAAAATGGTCACGGCGCCGAACACCAGTGCGGCCACGGCCCGGAGGAGTACCGGCTTCCACAGGTCTGCCTGCTGGGCGGTGCCTGCGGGAGCATCGATGGGTGTCAGTGGTTGGTTCACCGGTCCAGTTTAGTGGCCGCCGGCCCTACGGCGAACCCAGCACCATCCAGCGGTCCGACCGGGCGCGCAGGCCCAGCGTCAGCGCCCGGGCGGCCATATAGCCCAGCGCAAAGGCGGCCCACAGCCACACGAGGCCTGCAGCGGCGGACATGCCGGAGACAGCTACGGCCACGAGCATGGGGACGTACACAGCGAGGTTGACCACGCCAGCCAGCGCCAGGTACTTGGCGTCACCGGCGCCGATCAGCACGCCGTCCAGGACAAAAACATATCCGGCAAGGGGCTGGCCGGCGGCCAGGATCCACAGTGCGTAGGTCAGCACGGACTGCACGCCGGCGTCGGACGTGAACAGCGCTCCCGCCCACGGCGCCGCGACGGCCAGCAGGGCTCCCGTGACCACGCCGAATCCGACACCCCAGCGGATCATGGTCCGGGTCAGGTGCCGCGCCGTGACGGGGTTGGACGCGCCCAGTTCCTTGCCGATCAGGGCCTGGGCGGCGATTGCAAGGGCATCGAGGGCAAAGGCGAGGAACGAGAAGATGGTCATGGCCAGCTGGTGCGCCGCCAGGTTGACGGCACCTTGCCCCGTGACCACAAAAACCGTGGCCAGGATGGCAATGCGCAGGCTCAGCGTGCGGAGCATGAGCCACGAACCGACCCGGGTCATCGCGCGGATGCCGCTCCAGTCGGGCCAGAGGCTGATGCCGTGCCGGGCAGCATTGCGCTGGACCATCACCAGGTAGACGGCCGCCATGGCCCATTGCGCCACGCTGGTGCCTGCCGCCGAGCCTGCAACGGACCAGCCCAGCCCGTAGACCAGCCACAGGTTAAGGACAATATTCAGGGCAAATCCTGCGGTGGCCACGAGCAGCGGCGTCCTGGTGTCCTGCAATCCGCGCAGGACGCCCGTGCCCGCAAAGATGAGCAGCATGGCCACCAGGCCGGGCATGGACCAGCGCAGGTAGTCAACAGCGAAGGAACGCACGTCACCCTCAGCGCCCATCAGGGTGACCAGCGGTTCAGCCGCCCAGAATCCGGCCACCGCCAGGACTATGCCCAACAGAAGTGCCAGCCAGACGCCGTCGCGCCCTGCGGCGAGTGCCTTGCCCAGCTGGCCGTGTCCCATCGCGCGGGCCACCGCCGGGGTGGTGGAGTAGGCGAGGAACACCATCAGGCCGACGGCGGTGTGCAGCACGGCGGAAGCAAGTCCCACGCCGGCCAGCTGGGCCACGCCAAGATGGCCCACAATGGCCGAATCCGCGAGCAGGAACAGCGGTTCGGCGATCAGTGCGCCGAACGCCGGGACGGCAAGCCGCAGGATATCCCGGGCATGGCTGGCGGGACGCTGGACGGCAGCGGGGGCGGATTGGTTGGGCACGGTTTCAGCCTAACGGCCAGCCCCGACGACTTGGCGGCGCCGCTTCCGTGACGCCGGAAGTCGTGACAACGAACACAACCCAACGGAATTAGTTGACACTTCAACCAATAGTGCAGAACACTTGAAGCATGAACCAGTCACGCCTCACCACCACTGCCATCACCGTCCTGCGCGTCGCCCTCGGCTTCCTCTTCGCCGCCCACGGCTGGCAGAAGTTCACCGAATGGACCATCGCCGGCACCCAGGCCGCGTTCACCCAGATGGGCGTTCCGGCAGCCAACGTGTCAGCGCCCTTCGTCGCAGGCCTCGAATTGGCCGGCGGCATTGCCCTCATCCTGGGTGTGCTCACCCGCGTGGTGGCAGCCCTGCTGGCCGTCAATATGATCGGCGCCCTCTTCCTGGTGCATGCCTCGGCAGGAGTTTTCGCCGACAAGGGCGGGTACGAACTCGTACTGCTCCTTGGCACCGCGGCCCTGGCACTCGCACTCACCGGCGCCGGCCGGCTGTCCGTGGACCGCGCAGTGTTCGGCCGCATGAACAACAAGCTGGCAGTCCTCGCGTAAGGCAGACTCCCACAAAGGAAACGCAACGCCCGACGGCGGACAGGCACCCAGGTGCCGGTCCGCCGTCGGGCGTTAACGTCCCTAGCCGTCCGATCGTCAGCCCGTGACTCCGGTCAGTTCGTTGGGCACGTGGTCCAGGTCCGTGCTGCTGATGATCTTCCCGGATTTGAGATCCACGGCATGGATCCTGGAAGCCGCCGGCTCCGTGACGTAGGCGGTTGAACCCTGGACAAACAGGGTAGGGCGGGGATCCTGCCAGGCATCCGGCTCCGTCCAGGCGCCAACCACGGAAATGGCGGCGGTGACCTCGCCGGTCGTCGGATCAATCACATGAAGCGCGCCATCCGTGCCCAGCACCAGAGCCTCCCCGCCCGGACCGCGGCCCAGGGAACGGAAGGAGTAGCTGGTGCCCAGGTCCACCTGCTGCAGCGTCCCGGTGTCGGTGTTGACCAGCGAGATCCGGGTGGGCCGCTCCAGCTCGGCGTTCCGGTCGACCTTGTAGTCGCCAAGGATCACCGGTGACGCGGGGCTTCCAGCCTGGTTGCCCATGCGGCCATACGGGTCGGGGCTGGCAACCTTGGTGAAGGCGCCGCCGCGGTAAACCAGCATGCCGTCTTCACAGCCCACCACCACGGTTTCTTTTCCTGCCACGGCTTCGCCATGCACGCCGGGGCACTCCTCGTTGCGGAGCAGTTCAGTGCGCCCCTGCCCGCCATCGCCGGCCGGCGCACTCAGCAGCGCGAGGCCGTTGCGGCTTTCCTCGTTCCCAAGGGTGACCAACAGCTTCCCATCCTCCAGCGTAATGGCGACGCCGTGGTGAGCGTCCGGTGCGGTGTAGGTGCTGGTGGCTGGCAGGCCGGTTTTGAGTCCATCAGTCAGCGCGGCCGGATCAAGGACCTCCACCTTCCCCGAACCGTCGTTGAACAGCGCCGTCTTCCCGGCGTGGTTGACCACGTGACCGGCCTTGGTGGCACTGAAGGCCCGGTCCGTCAGCCGGGGTGCGGCGGCATAGGAGTGCCCATGGTCGCCGTGCGCCTCAGTCCATACGCCGGCATCGTAGACGCGGAAGGAATCTCCCGTGGCCACCAAGACGTGGCGGCCGTCGCCCGCCGGGCTGAGGCGGTTGAATCCCGCCAGGGGCGTGTCCCCCACCGGCTTCAGCGTTTTCGCGTCAAGAACCGTAATGCCCGCGTCGTGAGTCAGGACCAGGCGAGGGGACGGGGCCAGGCTTTCCTTCGCCTGCCCCGCCGCGGCAGAGGTGGACGTGCCGGCTGAGTCAGCGCCTCCGCTCGGCGACGGTCCTGAGCCCGCGCCCGGAGCAGCCCCGCACGCTGTGAGGAGCAGTGCCGAAACCGCCAGAAGTGCCGGGAGGGCCTGCGGGTAAGAGCGCATGAGGCCGGGATGTGTGTGAGCTTTTGTCATATTGCTAACGATAGTCATTATCAATAGTGACGCAAATTGGATGACCTCGGCTCCGTCATGGCGGGACGCTCAAGGCGACGCCTTTCACCCAAGACAACACACTTGACATCAAAGCTCCCGGAAACCCCGGCCATCCAGGCCGATCTGCTCGGTGACTGGCGTGAGGAAATTGCGTGGCCGTCGTCGGATATCACCTACACCGGCGCAAGGTAGCCTCCAGTAGTCCACAGACAGAACTGCCCTGTCCGCCCCAAAAGGTCGGGCGGGGCAGTTCCCGTTGCGGGTATGTGTCGGCCCCGACCCTCCGGTAACACCGCGCCTCAGTAAGATCGCAGCATGACTGAGACCGCGGCCAATTCCGTAACCCTCCGCTTCCTGGCTGCCCCCACGGATGTGGGCCACAGCGGCTCGGTGGATGCGGGGACCGTCCTCGAATGGGTGGACAAGGCTGCGTACGCTGCCGCCGTGGGCTGGGCCAAGTCCTACTGCGTCACCGCCTACGTGGGCAACATCCACTTCGCGGACCCGGTGAACAGCGGCGACATGGTGGAAGTGGAAGCCACCATCGTCTACACGGGACGCTCCTCCATGCACATCCGGACCGTCGTCTCGTCAAGCGATCCCAAGGGCGGGCCTGCCACGATGCGCAGCCAGTGCATGGTGATCTTTGTGGCGGTCGGCGACGACGGCAAGCCGGTACCGGTCAAACAGTTCGAACCGGCCACCGCAGCGGAAATCGAACAGCGGGACCACGCCCTGGCGCGGATCAAGGTCCGTGAACGCATTGTCGAAGCCATGAACGCCCAGGAATATACCGACGCCGGGACCGCCGAACGCGTGACGCTGCGGTTCGTTGCCGCCCCCACGGACGTTAACTGGGGCGGGAAAGTGCACGGCGGAATTGTGATGAAGTGGATCGACGAAGCCGCCTACGTCTGCGCGTCCCGCTACTGCGGCATGGACACCGTGGCGGTATTCTCCGGTGGCGTGCGCTTCTACCGGCCCCTGCTGATCGGCCATGTGGTGGAGGTCGAGGCCAGGCTGGTCTACACCGGGACCAAAGGCATGCACATCGCCGTACATGTGCGTTCCGGAGATCCGAAGGGCAAGGAACTGAACCTCACCACGTATTGCCTCACAGTGATGGTGGCGCGCGACGCCGACGGCAACTCGGTGCCCGTCCCCGGCTGGGTGCCGGTCTCGGCTGAGGATACGCGGCTGCATGCCCACGCCCGCGAACTGCTCGAAATTCGTGGAACCGCCCCGGGGAACCGGCTGCCCAACCACTTGCTGGGGCAGAGCTAAGACAAAGGAATCCACCTGCTGGGGCAGGGCTCAGCCAGCCGGGCGGGAACGACCCTAGAAGCCGCTGCCTCCGGCATCGGCCGCCATGTTGGCGAACCGCGAGTAGTGACCCTGGAATGCCACCACAATGTCCTTGGTGGGGCCGTTACGGTGCTTGGCGATCAGGATGTCCGCCTCGCCTGCGCGCGGGGATTCCTTGTCATAGACGTCCTCACGGTGCAGCAGGATGACCATGTCCGCATCCTGCTCGATGGAGCCGGATTCGCGGAGGTCAGAGACCATGGGCCGCTTGTCCTGGCGCTGCTCGGAGCCACGGTTGAGCTGCGACAGGGCGATGACCGGAACCTGGAGTTCCTTGGCCAGCAGCTTCAGCGCACGGGAGAACTCGGAGACTTCCTGCTGGCGTGACTCCACTTTCTTGCCGGAGCTCATGAGCTGCAGGTAATCCAGGATCACGAGCTTCAGGTCATGCTGCTGCTTGAGGCGTCGGCATTTGGCCCTGATTTCCATCAGCGACATGTTCGGGCTGTCATCGATGAAGAGCGGGGCATCATTCATCCGGCCCATGGTGGTGGCGATCTTGGACCATTGCTCGTCCTTGATGGTGCCCTTGCGAAGGTCCTGCAGGCCGATGGTTGCCTCGGCGGACAACAGGCGCATGGCGATTTCGTTCCGGCCCATTTCGAGAGAGAACATGACCGTGGCCAGGTTGTTCTTGATGGCCGCAGAGCGGGCGAAGTCCAGGGCAAACGTTGACTTACCCACTGCCGGACGGGCTGCAATAACGATCATCTGCCCCGGGTGCAGTCCATGGGTGAGTTCATCGAGTTCGTAGAACCCCGTGGGCACACCGGTCATGCCTTCCCCGCGGTGTCCGGACGCTTCGATCTCGTCCACCGTTGCTTCCATGACGTCCTTGAGGACCACGTAGTCCTCGGCTGTGCGCCGTTCCGCCACCGCGTAAACCTCGGCCTGCGCCTGGTTGACCAGGTCCTCCACCTCGCCGTCGGAGCCGTATCCCAGCTGGACGATCTTGGTGCCTGCATTGACGAGCCGGCGCAGAACGGCGCGCTCTGCCACAATTTCGGCGTAGTAGCCGGCATTGGCGGCCGTGGGGACAGTCTGGATGAGCTCGTGCAGGTAGGCGGGTCCGCCGATCCGGTTGATCTCTGCGCGCTTGGTCAGTTCGTCCGAGACGGTAACCGCATCCGCCGGCTCGCCGCGGCCGTAGAGGTCGATGATCGCCTCGTAGATGGTCTCGTGCGCAGGCCGGTAGAAGTCCTGGCCGCGGAGGATTTCCACAACGTCCGCGATGGCGTCCTTGGACAGCATCATGCCGCCGAGGACGGACTGCTCGGCTGGAATGTCCTGTGGTGGCTTACGGCTGCCTTCTGGTCCGCGGGTACCCTCGATCGAGTCCAGGTGCGTTACTGACAAAGCTGCCGTCCTCCATAGTGTGCCGCGACTTGATGCGGCGAGTAAGTCATTTACCTGCCGGGGCGCCCTCCTGCGGGACCTCCACGGGACGGCATACGTTCAGGTCTATCAGCGGCCTCCGACAATGAAGCCCGGCGGGCCCGATTGAAGCTTCCGCAACGTTGAGTCTGCGCAACGCGTGCGGGAGTTATCCCCATGTTCCGCAAGTTATCCACAGAAAGCGCCGCAGCAGCCGGACCGAAGTCCCCCACTGCTACGACAGCACATGTCCGCGACGGCGTCATAGCGCCCCTAAAGCAGGTATCCCGCAACGGTAGCCGCCACCGCCCCAGCGTCCAAGCCCACCAACCCGGAGGACTGTGGATAACCTGTGCACTAAGGGGCATAGCTTGTGCACAGCCTGTGGGTGAACCTGTGGAAACAAAAAAACTTTTGCCGTATATAGGCGCCTGACCTGCGAAAACGTTCGTCGAGGATGTGGACTAAATTCTTTTTTTCCCAACCTTCATCCACAGCTTGCGGCGCGGCGCTGTTGAAAGATCGGGCTTTCCGAGTGTCTCCACCGGCGATTCATGCCCGCTTGGTGATGCGCGGCACACCGCCAGGCATCTTTTGACGCCACAGCGAATCGGCTGTATGCAACGGCAGGAATGTGCTGTGGATAACGGGCATCTGACATAAGCTCTGACTATGGGCGATGTACTGATGGTGTTTCTGCCGGCCGGCGTGTTGGCAGCAATAATCTGGGCATTTACGACGGCCCTCAGACCCCGTAATTCCGGGACCTCCGACGCCGAGAAGTACCAGCAGGACCTGGCGCGGCGCTCCGCGGAGCACTATGCCGAGCAGGTACGCGTGGCAACAGCCGTGCGTGCCCGCCTGGAAGCCAACACCCGGCCCAGCCAGAACGAACAGCAGCAATCGCAGCAGGAAGACCATGCCCGGGCAGCACGG
Organism: Arthrobacter sp. Soil762; assembly: GCF_001428335.1. Lineage (GTDB taxonomy): Bacteria > Actinomycetota > Actinomycetes > Actinomycetales > Micrococcaceae > Arthrobacter. The sequence goes on along the minus strand of NZ_LMSG01000002.1, from coordinate 21,181 downwards.
CGCGGGCAGTCCGGAGCGGGTGCCGGCCAGTATGGCTATGCGGCGCTCCCCGGCGGGATTCTGGACCCTCAGCTGGCCATGCAGTTGCAGACAATGGCGCACGACGGGCACAAGATCCAGGCCATCAAACTCCTCCGCCAGGCAACCCAAACGGACCTGGCGACAGCCAAAAAGTATGTAGATCGGCTTTAGAAATGGAATCGCTCGTGATCCCCGTTATCATCCTCGCGGTCGTAGCCGCCGGTGTCGCACTGGCTGCCCGGGCGGTCAGCAGGCGGCAGGCGGCCGTCAAGCAGGCCGGCACGGCCCCTGCGCCGGATCCGGTTGAGGTGGCCCGCCGGGCCGCCGCCAAGCTCTCTGAGGACCAGCACCGCAGGTTGTACGCGCTAATCGCCCAAGGACAGGCGATGGCGGCCATCAAGCTGTACTACGAGGCCACAGGAGAAGGACTGCGGGCATCCCGGGACGCGGTGGGGGCGTTGGCCGCCCACCCCCAGGCCTACCGCAGCCCTGCCGTTGAAGCGGCGGAGGCAGAGCCCGACGATGACGACACGCCCCAGCGGTTCCCCTACCGCTACCGCGCCATTGCCAGCAAGGGCGATGTGACGCGTGAGGTCAGCAGCAATATGCTCAACGACGAGATCTACGGCCGTATCCGCACGCTGGCGCGCAGTGGCGACACCGAAGGCGCCGCCACTGCCCTGACCAAGCACTCGGACATCTCCATGAAGCAGGCACGCGAGTTCATCGCCCTCCTGGACGACTAGGGCTCCTGGGCGACTACGCTCCTGGACGCCCAGGGCTCTCAGCCGCGGCACAGTGCGCCGTCCGCTTGTCAGAAGTCGAAGATGTCTCCCAGCCAGCCTTCCTTCTTTTTGGGCCGCCGGCGGTCGTGGTCGCGGTCATACCCCGGCTTGTCGTACTTCCGGTCGTCGTAGCGCGGCTGGTCGAAACGGGGCTGCTCGTACCGCGGCTGCTCGCGGCGGGGTTCAAAGTTCGGATACAGCGGGGGCGGAACCGGAGCAGCGACAGGCGCCGCGGCCGCCGGGCGCGCCGGCGTAGGAGCGCGGCCGTTCATAGCGTCGTTGGCGCGGTCGATGATCTTGTCCAGCTCACCGCGGTCCAGCCAGACGCCGCGGCACTGCGGGCAGTAGTCGATCTCGACGCCGCTGCGTTCGCTCATGATCAGGTCAATTGAATCCACAGGACACTTCATGTTCCGGTCAACGACCGGGGAGACCGAATAGTTCAGCAGCCGGGATCCCGGGCGCTGACGGGGAGCTTTGCGGAGGGGCGCGGACTTTGCGGACCGGCACGCCTTAGCGTCCGCCGGAAATGCCTGCCAGGAGCTGCGCGAACGGCAGGGACTCCAGTGCCGCCGGCTTGCGGCCGGGCTGATCCTCCGCGAGGAGGGCGGCAAACTCAGCCGCCGCACGGTCGATCCGCGACGAGAGGGGCGAGCCGCCGTCGTCCGTGTTTCCCCAGTCCTGGGGGCCGGCGAAAACGGCCGTAGCGGCCATCCTGGTGCGCAGGTAGCTGAACAGCGGGCGCATCGCGTACTCGAGAACCATCTGGTGGCGGTCAGTGCCTCCAGTGGCACCCAGGAGGACAGCCTTCCCGTCCAGGGACTTGGGGTCCAGGACGTCAATGAAGGACTTGAACAGGCCGCTGTAGGAGGCGCTGAACACCGGGCTGACGGCAATGATGCCGTCGGTTGCCTCCACGCCGGCAATGACATCCGCCAGGCGAGGGGCCGCATAGCCTGTGACAAAGTTGTTGGCGATGTCCACCGCGAGGTCCCGGAGTTCAACGACCTCAACCTTCACCTCAAAACCCGCATCGGCGAGGCGGTGCTCTGCTGCAGCGGCGAGCTGGTCGGCGAGCAGCCGGCTAGAGGACGGCACGCCCAGGCCGGCGGACAGTACGGTGATGCGGCGGGTTTCCACTTGGACTCCTGAGGTTCGATACAGCCTATGCTACATGTGTTTGCATGTATCGAGATAACCGATGCCTGTCCGCGTTTATTCCAGCGGTGCCAGGTCACCAGCGGTTGCACTCCGGGCGGAATGAAACGAGCATTTGCGTTTTCCGGGATGCGCGGGACGGGCACCCCTTCTACCTAAGGCGCTTGCGGGATATGTCCCCAATGCACCTAACAGATCACTCGGCGTTGCCCCTCCACACCTAGCTCTGGCGGGAGCACGAAATTCCCTATGTAGGACGCGATACAAAAAGCGAGTACTCAGTACTGGTGTTTACCTGGCCGGGCTGGTCATATGCTCAATTTACGGGCAGAGTCACTCGGCCGGGGGTTTCGAATTCCTCTAGAGGCACTGGCTGGATTAGTCGCCGGGGCCGAGACACCATCCGACCGAGACCACCCAGACAGGAGATGACCATGCGCACCTGGCAGAGCAAGGCACTGCACTTCGACATCCACGGCCGCATCACGATCCGCGTTGACGCAAAGGCGCCGTCAGCGACCCAGCTCCAGAGCATGTTGGCGTGTTTCGCCACCGACACCGAAAGGCCGGCCGACATCGTCGTCGATGCCGGGCCGGAGCCTATGCCGGATGCGGGTCTGCTCGAGCACGAGCTCGCGTACACGGGGAACAGCGTGCGCTTCCAAGCCGATCGGGTCCAGATCGTGAGAGACGCAGAGCAGTGGCGCATTCACGGGCCGGGCGAGCTGTTGACCTCCGTGGTCCCTGTTCTCGATGTCGCCATGGTCGGTCGAGGAGCCGGCATGATCCACGCGGCAACCATGGCGTACCGGGGTCACGCGATTGCGCTTCCCGCCGCCGGAGGGACCGGTAAAACGAGCACCGCCGCCAAGCTGATGCGGCGCGAGGGGTGGTCGTTCATGGGTGACGACTGGGCCTTCCTGGCCGAGGACGCCACGCTGCTCGGCTACGCGAAGCCGATGTTCATCAAGCCGCACCACCGGGACATCTACCCGCACCTGTTCGAAGGTGTCCGGAAGCCCCTCGTCCCGTCACGGCTCTCGGGGAGCGTCGGCCGTCTCACTACGGTGGTGCATCCGTACGTCATCCGTTATCCGCGCCTCGCGGACTTCTCCCGGCGATGGTCGCCGGAGCACCGCATGGTCGAGGCGGGGACCGCGTTCCCGGGGCGAGAAGTGACGACCTCGGCTCCGCTCGCGGCCGCCATCTACATCGAGCGCTTCGAGGGCGCCCGGTCTCGGATCGTCGAACGGACAACCGAGTGGATGGTCGACCGCATGATCGGCAATTTCCACATCGAGATGGCGGGCTTCTCGCAGCGGGTCGTGACTGGCCTGGCGGCCACGTCCGTCCTCCCGTGGCGCGAGCACTTCGCGGCGAAGGGGGTCGTGCTGAGCAAGGCACTCGACGGACGTCCCTGCCACCTGCTGCAGGTGCCCTCCGCGTACACGGCGGACGAAGCGTCGGACGACATCGTCCGGTATCTCGAGGAGCTGCTGCCGTCGGTCCTCGACCAGGAGGCCTGAGGTGCGGGACACAGAGGGTCACAGCCCTGCCGAGGTCACCGCGGTCGTTCCGGCCCGCAACGCGGAGCACCTGCTCCCGCGCTGTCTGGGGGCCCTGCGTCAGTCAGGTGTAGCCGAGATCATCGTGGTGGACGGATGCTCCACCGACCGCACCGTCGACCTCGCCCTCGCGGCCGGCGCCCGGGTCCTGAGTGACGAGGGGCGCGGCCTGCCATGGGCTCGAACGCTCGGTGTGCAGAGCAGCAGCACCCGTTGGGTCCTGCTCGTCGACGCCGACGTCGTGTTCGGGCCCACGGGGGTTGCCGACCTGCTCACGGAGCTGGTCGAAGGCGGCCACGACGCCCTCCAGGCCGGTCTGGAGAGTGTTGCTGGACCGGGCTACTGGGGGCAGGCGCTGGCACATCACCATCGCACCGGCCGCAGCCGCAACTGGTTCGGGCTCGTGGCGACGGTCGTGGACCGGGACCTGATGCTGGGCGTGGGTTTCGACGACTCGTTCAAGTCGGGAGAAGACATCGAGCTGCGTTGGCGGATGCGGGAGTCAGGGCTGCGAACGGCGGTGTCACGCCGGGTCGTCGTCGAACATCGTTTCGCCGCAGACGACTTCGACTTCGCGCTCGACCAGTTCCTCATGGACGGAACGGGACTGGGACGGATGGTCCGCAAGCACGGCTGGCGCGGTGCGAGGTTGGCGCTGCTGCCCTTCGCCGCAGCAGTCCGGGGCAGCGCCTTGAGCCTCGCCGCGGGCCAGCCTCGGTGGCTGCGCTACTACTTCGCCTTCTGCTGGTATAACTACGCCGGCCTGGCGAAGGGGTTGCGGCGTGAGCGCTGAGCGGGGGACCACTGTCAGGGACGGCTCGACCGTCCGGCACTCCGCCTTGCGCAGCTCGCTCGGCCTCATCGTGGGCAAAGCCGCCCAGACGGGCGCGGGTTTCGCCTTCTGGGTCGTGGCCGCGCGCGCGACGTCCGACCGTGAGGTCGGGCTCACCATGGCCGCCGTCGCGGCGGTGATGATCTGCACGCAGCTCGCGGTGCTGGGCGCCGGGTCGGCCGTGATCGTCGCGGTGGGGCGAGGGGAGCCGCCCGCGCGGGTGCTGGACGCGGCGTTCGCCATCGTGGGGGTCGCCGGCACCGTGCTGGCCCTCGGCTACCTCGTGCTGCAGTCGGCCGTGACGCCGGACACGGCCTCGCTATCGGTTCTCTTCTGGCTCACGTTCCTCGTGGCTGCCGTCACCGGCACCCTGGTCATCGTGCTGGACCAGGCGCTCGTGGCGTTGGGACGCGGTTCCAGCGCGACCTTGAGGTACGCGTTGGGCGGCGGGGTCTCACTCGGGGCTGCAGCACTCGTGTCCTGGGGGGCGCATGGCGCCTCCGCCGACGTGCTGATGGCCTGCTGGACCCTCGGGACGACCGTGGCGTGCGTCGTCGGTGCAGTCCAGCTGCGAAGACTGGTCGGCTACCGGCCGCGATTGTCCTTGCGCCCGGCGCGCGGCCGTCCACTGCTGGCGGTGGGCCTTCCGTACCAGCTCCTCACCCTCACCGAGCGCGCTCCGGGGCTGGTGCTGCCGCTCCTGCTCGCGCACATGGTGGCGCCGGAGGCAGCTGCCTACTGGTATCCCGCATGGATGATGGCCTGGGCCGCCTACTCAGCCCCGATGCTGATGGGCATCGTCCAGTTCTCCGAGGGTGTCCGCGATCCGGCGCGCCTGGTGTCGACCACCTGGGCGAGTCTCCGTTGGTCACTCGTCGTAGGAGGCCTGGCTGCCGCCGTCCTCGTCCTCCTCGCCCACCCGCTGCTCAGCCTGCTGGGGGAGCGGTACGCCGACTCGTCCGCCGGAGCTCTGCGGTGGTTGGCGGCCGGACTCGTGCCGTACGCGGTGCTGCAGGCCTACAACGCCATGTGCCGGGCCCTCGGTCGCTACACGGAGGCGATCGTGGTCGGCGTGATCCTCGGAGTCGCCCTCTGCGCCGCAGCGCTGTGGACCGCCGACAGGGGCCCCAGCGCCATGGCCCTTGCGTGGCTGGTGGTGCTCTCCATCGGTGCCGCGGCGGTCGGCCTTCGGCTGCTCGCCGTCCTCCGGCGCGTAAGGAAGGACGCACGATGAGACACACGATGACCGGCACGCTCGATGCGACCAGCCGCACGGAGGGACGCTGGAAGCCCCGTGACGTGTGGTGCGCGCTGGCGGGAGTCGTATCGCTGACGCTTGCAGTGGGGGCCGCCTCCACGGTGACCGTGCCCGTGAACAGCGATCTGGGGCTCGTGGCCGTGCTGCCCTACCCGTTCTGGGCTGGGGTCCTGCTTCTGAACGTCGCCTTCGTCGTGGCGCTGCGGGGGGATACCGCGGGCCCGGCGCGACGCCCGGTCATGATATGGCTCATCGTGGTGCTCGTGCTTGTGCTCTTCGGGACCGCAGCCTTCGTGACGGACGTACCGCGGGGTGAGGTCGCGTTCCGTCACCTCGGCGTCGCCGACGCCCTCTCGCGCACGCAGGGGATCGACCCGGACATCGACGGATACTTCAACTGGCCGGGTTTCTTCGCGCTCCTGGCGACGCTGCTCCGGGCGACCGGTCTTGACCCGGTGGCCGTTGCCCTGTGGGCACCGGTGCTCAACATGGGTCTGTGGCTCGCTGCCCTGGGCGTGCTGACCGGCTACCTGACCCGCGATCCGCGACGGCGCTGGCTCGTGCTCTGGGTCTTCTGCCTCGGCAGCTGGCAGGACCAGGACTACCTGTCTCCCCAGGCCTTCGGCTTCTTCCTGTACCTCGTCGTGGTCGCGCTGCTCGTCGGCCCGTTGGCCGCGCGGGCTCCCGAGATCCGCGGCTACCGACGCGCCGACCTGGTGGCGTGGTGGCGAGGGCGGTCGCCCGCCGAGCCCCGGTCGGGGCACCGGGTGAGCGCGCTCGTGGTGACGCTATTGCTCGTCACGGTCATCTGCGCGAGCCATCAGCTGACGCCGTTCATGGTGCTTATCGCCATCACCGCTCTCACCCTGAGCGGACGTGTCTGGCCGAGCCGGCTGCCCCTGATCGCCGTGGTCGTGCTGACGCTGTGGCTCGCCTACCCCGCGAGTGCATACCTCATCGGGAACCCACCCCTGGCGGAAGCAGGACTGCAGGCCGCGACCGAGGCGAACGTCATCGACCGCCTCGACGGGACCGCTGGGCACGTGCTGGTGGTGCAGGTCCGGATCGTTCTCACCCTAGTGCTGTGGGCGCTTGCCGCGGCGGGGGCGGTGCGCGACTGGCGCAGAGGACGTCTCGACATCCGGGTGGTCCTCCTGGCCGCCACCCCACTGCTGCTCTTCCCCGCGCAGTTGTACGGCGGGGAGATGCTCATCCGCGTCTCGCTGTTCGCGCTGCCCTTCATCGCCGTGCAGGCGTGCTCGGTCCTGCTTCCCACGGAGGGCAGCACACGCCCCTCCTCCCGCGCCGCTGGGGGCCTTGCGCTCACCTGCTTCCTGCTGGCCGTGCTGACCGTGACGGGCCGGTTCGGGAACGCCCAGTATGACGTCTTCACCGATGATGAGATCGCCGCCGTCGCCGCCGTGCAGCGTCTCGCGCCCCCCGGCTCGACGATCATCTCGGCTGCCCACCCGACGCCATGGCGCAGCGAGGCGTACCTCGAACACCGGGCCCGGACGATCGACGACATGTGCCGGTCCGACTTGTCGACGGCGGCGTGCGGCCCACTTGTTTACGACTACGCACGACACAGCCCTGGCGGTGCCGTCGTGTTGCTCACGCGCTCGTCGGAGGCGAGTCTCGTGGTGCAGGGCGCCAGCAGCGCGGGCGGCTTCGCCGAGCTGGAGAAGTGGCTGAGCGTGCAGGACGGCGTGGAGCTCGCGTTCAGCAACGTCGACGCACGCGTGTACCGGGTGACGCCATGAGCGGCGGCGGCGTCAGCCGGCTCACCGTGGCGCTCGGTCTCGCGGCCGTCGCGCTGTCGGTGGTGACCCTCGTCGGGCTGCCGACACCGCTGCAGGCGGTGGCCGCGATAGCTGTCCTGATCCTGCTCCCGGGGCAGGCACTGGCCCGACTCATGCAGGTGACCGACCTCGCGCTCGGCGCACTGCTCGTCCTGGCGCTCGGCCTCGCCACGCTCACGGCGGTGTCCACGGCGATGTTCTACCTCGCTGTGTGGTCCTGGCAGGCGTGCGTCGTCACGATGGGCGTTATCACCATCCTCGCGTGCATGGCACGCGCACGGCAGGAGGCGGCGTCATGATCGACGTCATTATCAACCTGGCGGGACTGCTCGCGGCTGCCGCCCTGCTGGTCACTCTCGTCGCGCTCGAGGTCCGACGCGCCGGACCAGACACCGGGCAGCCCACACGCCCGAGGCTCCTCGGCCGAACTGTGAGCCGCTGGGTCGTCGCCGTCATGTGGACGATGTACCTGCTCCTCTTCCTTCCACGAGTGCTGGGACTACTCGTGTGAGCAACGCGGCGCGGTGGTGGCTCCTCAGCGACCTCCACCTGGGTGTGTCGGACGACGACCCCCGGTGCCCCGGCAGAGTGCTGCCCGAGTTCCTGCACCGCGAAGTGCTCGCAGCCTCAGCTCCGCAGCAGCACGTCGCCTTCGTCGGTGACACGTTCGAGCTGGTCGGGTTCACCGAGGACGAGAGCCTGGCCCGGCTCGAGTCCATCCTCGCCCGCCACCTCGACACGTTCCGGGCGCTGAAGGCGTGTGCGGCGCGCGGCGTGCAGCTGCACTTCGTGTGCGGCAACCACGACGTGGAGTTGGCCCGGCCCTCGGTTGCCGCCCGCCTGTCGGCGGTGCTGTCACCCGCCGACCCAACACGGGTCCGGGTGCACCCGTGGTTCCTGCACGTGCCCCACGTGCTCGTGGCCGAGCACGGGCACCAGCACCACGCGCTGCACCGGACGCCCGAAGTGCTCCGCGCGGCGGTCAACGGCACCGACGAACTGAACCTACCCCCGCTCGCCGCCTGGAACGCCCATCCATCGAGGTCGCACCTGAGCCGTGCCGGGGCCGTTGCCTGGGCCTGCCTGGCGTCCGAGCGGGCGGAACGCCGCGTCCGGGAGCTCCCGTACGACGAGCTGTTGCAGACCGAATCACTGCGGCTCGCGCTCGAGGGGGTGGCCGTTCGGGACCTGGCGCGCCTGTCCCGGTTCCGGACGGTGTCGGCGCTCCCGGTCGCCGCGACTCGCATGGTACTCTCGGCCACCGGGCGCAGGGTCGCCGGCGAGAAGGCTCCTGCTGCAGCGGGCCGGTTCGCACGTACCCTCGAGGCGCACGGTTCCGGAGTGGCCTGGTACGTCTCGGGCCACACCCACCGGGCCCTCGAGTCGGCGCTTGAGGCGTGCCCCACCCGATACGTCAACACCGGCACGTGGTGTTCGGACGTCCGCGGTCGCGGACCTGACCAGTCGGACCGTCGGGCGTTCCCGTACGCCGTGGTCGACGTCGCCCGCGACGGCACCACCAGCGGCGGGCTGCGGTACTGGCGTCCGGACGGTGGCTGAGCCCGGCATCTCGCCGCGGGCGGCGTGCGGGGGGGAGTATTCTGGCTCGCCGCCGTTGGCTACCACCCGGACCGGCGCGGCTGACAAGTGACCTGGGCTCTGCGAGACTTCCGTCATGGCTGAAAACAAGACCCAGGCAACCGGCGCCTCAGTGGACGAATTCCTGGCCGCAGTCGAGGACTCTGTCAGGCACCGTGATGGCCTGCGGCTGCTGGCGCTCATGAGGGAGATCACCGGCAAAGAGCCCGAGATGTGGGGGCCGACCATCGTGGGCTTTGGGCGGTACCACTACAAATACGAAAGCGGCAGGGAAGGGGATGCGGCGGCGGTGGGCTTTTCACCCCGGAAGGCAAGCCTCTCGCTCTACGGGCTGACGTACGGGCCCGAGGCCGCGGAACTGCTGCCCCGGCTCGGGAAGCACAAGACCGGTGCGGGGTGCCTGTACGTGAACAGGCTCAAGGACGTGGACCAGGCAGTGCTGGCCGAGCTGATCACGGCAGGCTACAGGCACGTGACCACGGCCCTTCACAGCCCCTGACTGACGCGCGAGATGGCACAGCTCGCGGCACAGAAAACCCCCGCCGCCGGTGACGGCAACGGGGGTTTTTGTGCAGTTTGAGGCTGCGTAACCGGAAAGGCTACTTGCCTGCGACTACGTTGAGTTCGATCACAGCGGCAACGTCAGCGTGAAGGCGGACGTTGGCCTGGTACGAACCAACCGACTTGATGTGTGCCGGCAGTTCAACCTTGCGCTTGTCGATTTTGCCAAGGCCAGCGGCCTCAACAGCGTCGGCTACGTCGGCCTGCTTGACGGTGCCGAACAGGCGTCCGGTCTCGCCAGCCTTGACGACGAGCTTCACCGGCTTGGCGGAGAGTGCAGCGGCCTGCTTCTGAGCGTCTTCCAGGGAAGCGTGCTCGCGGGCGGCGCGGGCAGTCTTGATGGACTCAACCTGCTTCTCGCCACCCTTCGACCAGGTCAGGGCGAAGTTGCGGGGCAGCAGGTAGTTACGTGCGTAACCGTCCTTGACCTCGACAACGTCGCCAGCGGCACCGAGACCGGTTACTTCGTGGGTCAGAATGAGCTTTGCCATGTTAGTCAGTCCCTTCCTTAGCCGCGGCCAGCGCCGGAGTAGGGCAGCAGTGCAACTTCGCGGGCGTTCTTGATTGCCTGGGCGATCTTGCGCTGTTCCTGCACCGTGACGCCAGTGACGCGACGGGCGCGGATCTTTCCGCGGTCGGAGATGAACTTGCGCAGCAATGCTACGTCCTTGTAGTCGATGACAGTGATGTCAGCGGCCTTCAAGGGGTTGGACTTTGGTTTGGGCTTACGGAGTTCAGCCTTAGCCATCGTGGAGCTCCTATTCTATGGAGCCCGTGGATGTTGATCCACGGGATGGTGGTGGTCCGACGGCGGCAGCCACGTCAGGTGCCTTGCGGCACTTTCGGCGGTCCCGGCGTCGGGCCTAAATGATTGGTTTAGAAGGGAGGTTCGGAATCGGGGCCGTTGCCCCAGCCACCACCTGCATTGGAGACACCGGGCGTCGCCCAGGGATCCTCCTGTGCAGCCGGCTGGTTGCCGCCACCGAAGCTTCCACCGGAGTTGCCGCCCTGGTTTCCACCAGTGTTGCCGCCTCCGAAGCCACCGCCGCTGTTGCCGCCGCCGAAGCCGCCCTGACCACCCTGACCGCCGGAGCGCTGGGTGCGGTTGACCTTGGCATTGGCGTAACGCAGGCTCGGGCCGATTTCATCGACCTCGAGCTCGATAACGGTGCGCTTTTCGCCTTCTTTTGTTTCGTAGGAACGGCTCTTCAAACGGCCGGAAACGATCACACGCATGCCCTTGGTGAGGGACTCGGCGACGTTCTCGGCTGCTTCACGCCAAACCGCTGCGCGGAGGAACAGGGTTTCCCCGTCCTTCCACTCATTGGACTGGCGGTCAAAGGTGCGCGGGGTGGAAGCGATGGTGAAGTTCGCGACTGCCGAACCTGACGGTGTGAACCGCAATTCCGGGTCACTGGTGAGATTACCGATGACCGTAATAGTGGTTTCGCCTGCCATCTACTGCCTCCTTGTTCGATCCTGGGTGAAGAATTCGATCCTGCGGGGTAAAGAATGAAAATCGGAGCTGAAATTACTCAGCAACAACCTTCTGCTCTTCGGGGCGGGTGATCTTGGTGCGCATGATGGTCTCGTTAAGAGACAGCTGGCGATCAAGTTCCTTGGCGGTGTCCGGCTTGGCGGTGAAGTTCACCACGGCGTAGATACCTTCGGACTTCTTCTTGATTTCGTAAGCCAGTCGACGACGGCCCCAGATGTCAACCTTTTCGATGGTTCCACCATCGTTGGTGATGACGTTCAGGAACTTCTGAAGCGACGGCTCAACGGTACGCTCTTCGACCTCGGGGTCGATGATTACCATCAATTCGTAAGGACGCATATGTGAACCCACCTCCTTTGGGCTAAGCGGTTACGGCATTTCCGTAACAGGAGGTTCATTTGCGATGCCGTGCGATGCCCCGCCAACAAAACGGAGGCAGGGCGCAGCACAGACTTCAATATCTTAGTGCATTTGGACCGGATAGGCGATTCGCGCTTGACTCAAGGCTACGCGTAGCGCGCGCGTCGCCGGAAGCGTCCGGCGGGCTATGTGGATAACCCGGGAAACAGGCTCCGCGTATGAGGCAAAAGTCTCTGGTGCCCGCCGCGGAACAGGGCTATATTTGCAAGAACGGCTGGGTACCGTGCTGGACGCAATGACGCGGCCAGGAAAGCCGGTCCGCGTGTCGCGCAAGCGGCTGGATGGACCCAGGATTTTGGATAGAGCAAGCAGTTCGGTCTCCTTCTTCGATGGATGGGGACCACATGTCGTTAATTGGCAGAAGCAGGGAATTGGACCGGATACTCTCCGTAATCCGGGGTCCAAAAGATTCAGCCCTCAAGGTGGTGGGCCGGCGCGGGATGGGCAAATCCGCCCTCCTGTCCGAGATTCCCCGCCTCTCCGACTTCCGGACCGTTTTTCTCACCGCGAGCGTGTCCGAGTCCGACTGGCCGCTCTCCGGCCTTACCGCGCTCCTCACCGGCATCGACGACCCCGTCCTTAATCGTTTCGCCGATGAACTGCTGCGCGATTCCAGCGGCGCCATGAACGTCCCCACTGTCTCCACCATGCTGCTCAACGGGCTGCACCAGCGCTCGTCATCCCGGACGGTCATCGTCATCGATGATGCCGACCAGCTGGACCCCAGCAGCCAGGCCGTGATCGGCTACCTGGCACGCCGGCTGACCGGGACGGACATGGCACTGTTTATGAGCGTGCGGGAAGAGACTGCCGAAAGCCCCTTCGCCTCCCTGCCGGCCCTCCAGTTGGCGCCGCTGAGCTACAACGACACGGTCCGCATGTTGGAGTCCATTCCGGCTCGGCAGACCGCGACAGCGGCGGTCCACGCCGTTGCCGCGGCCACCCAGGGGAACCCGCTCGCCGCCGTCGAGCTTTTTGGGCTCCTGCTGGAACGCCAGGCCGAGGGAAAATACGCACTCCCCGTCCCGCTCCCCGGCAAAGGCAGCTTCGAGGCCGAGTTCGCCGCCACCGTGGGCGGGCTCTCGCCAGGTGCGAGGCAGGTTTTGGACCTCCTCTCGCTGTCCTGCCGCAGCGATATCGCCACCTTGGAACGGGCATACGACCAACTGTGGGGCGGGATCGACGAGCTGCTGGCAAATGGCATGGTCAACAGGTCCGGACCACACCTGAGGATCCAGGACCAACTGCTCCGGGGCTACGTTTATGCTGCCATGACACCGGCAACGCGGACCGCCAGCCACCGTGCCATGGCGGCCGCGGCGGAGCCCGCGGATCCCTATGCCCACCGCTGGCATCTGAGTTTTACCGCTTTGGAGCGGCAGACTCCGTTTGGCCTGCTCCGGTTTGCCGTTGACCTGATCCGAAGCGGCGAGGTGCCCTTCGCCGTCGAGTACATTGAACGGGCCCTGACGATCAACCCCTGGGAAGCGGAGACCACCGCCAGGCTCACCACGGTGGCCGAACTGCTGTTGAACAGGGGTGAGTTCGTCTACGCCAAGCGCTACCTGGACTGGGCCCAGCGGGTGACGCGGAACCCTGCCTTGGTCCTTCGACTGACGGGCCTCGCCTTCGAGATCCAGTTCATCCAGGGTGGCGCCGTGCGCTCCAGCATGGTGCTCCGGCTGGTGAAGGAATTCGGACAGCATGATCCGGCATTTGCAGCCCGCCTGCTCGTGGCCGGTGCGCTGTACTACGCGGACCGTTGGGAGCTTGAGGATGCCACCGGCCTGGTGCAGTACGCCGAGAAGTACCTGGACCATGCCTCCCCCGACTGCCTGGCGCTGGCGGAGAGCGCCCGGCGACTCATCGAGGTGATCAGCGGGAAGGCCGGACAGTTCAGCCGCAAGCCCGACGGCGGGAACGAAACGGTGGCGGCCCTTCTGGTGCAGGGCCGCGCGCTGGCCTATGCCGAACACCATGCTGCCGCCCAGGAGGCCTTTGCCCGGGTGCGGAACGTCCTGGAGGCCAATACCGTCAATTGGCGGGAAACCGCCGATTTCTTTGCTGTGGACAACGAAATCCGTGCCGGCAACGTCCGGAAAGCCGTGAAACTGATCGAGGACCTTGAACTGGCCGAACCGGAAACCAAATACCACCGTGGAATGCGGCACGTCTTCCGGGTCTGGCGGGCCAATGCGCTCGGAAACGAGGAACTCGCCCACGCCTACGCAACAGACGCACAGCACTTCTCCGGGGCGGAAAGCCACCCGGCCATCACGGCGCAACTGGCCGCGTGCCAGGGGCATTTTGCCCTCATGCGCGGAAATCTCGCCGAGTCCTTCGCGCAGCTGTCCCGGGCAGCGGAGATCGGCCAGGCCTTCAGCAACCCGGCTCTGCTGCGCTGTGAGGCCGATCTGGTGGAAGTCCTGGTCAGGCTGGGCAGGCACAGGGAAGCCGCGCAGGCACTGTGGCACTTGGAAAGCCGGGCGGTGGGCCTGCGTTCGCCCTGGCTCATGATGGCGGTTGCCCGGAGCCGGGCCATGCTGGCTGACGGCGAGCAGTCCCTCCAGATGTTCAATGATGCACTTGCCGGCCGGAGCGCCCAGGAATCCCTGCTGGAACGCGCCAGGACACTGCTCTGCTACTCCGAACGCCTCAACGCCTTCGGCCGCCTTCGGAGCGCCCGGGACGGTCTGCTTCGTGCCAAAGTGATGTTCGACGAAGCGGGTGCCCATGCCTGGGCCCAGCACGTGGACTCGCTGCTGCTCGACGAGCGGGTGGAACCAGCTGGCACGCCCGACAATCCGGCGATGCTGATGCTTGCAGACCACGAACGCGTGCTGGCTCGAATGGTGGCCCGCGGGATGCGGAACAAGGAAATCGCGGCCACCCTCTATGTGTCCGTCCGTACCGTGGAGGTGCGCCTGACTGCGATTTACAGGAAGCTCGGAGTCGAATCACGAGCCCAGCTGACGGCCCTTGCGGCCGGCAAGGAAGCCGCCCGGGCTAAGGAGCCGTTCGTCCTTCCTGCCGTCTAGGACGGGCCGGGCGGCGTGCCCCCGGATGGGGTGCGCCCCGCCGCAACGCCCCCGGGTGAGGCGCCGGCGTTGCAGGTACCCGCAGTTCCCGCATTGTTCCCGGTCAGCGCCCGCAGTACCGTCTCCGTTCCGCACCGGAACGGGACGGAACGGACTAATTTTGCAATAGGCAATGCACATCCCGGAGCTGCACGTGGGAAGGACTCGGACATGAGAACGGCCACCAGGAAGGCCGGTGCACGGTGACTGCGGAAACCGTCCTTGCCCGCATCAACGTCATGGAACCCTGGCTCGGCGACAAAGAAGCCCGAGCCGTGGCGGACGTCCTGGCCTCCGGTCTGCTCTCGCAAGGGCTCAAGGTCAGGGAGTTCGAGGCGAGGTTCAGCGCCTCTCAAGAAGTGCGCCACGCCGTCGCAACCTCCAGCAGTACCACCGCACTGCATTTGGCGCTGATAGTGGCCGGCATCGGTCCCGGCGATGACGTGGTGGTGCCATCGCTGGCCTTCATCGCCACGGCGAATGCGGTGACGTATGTCGGGGCACGGCCGGTTTTCTGCGACGTGGACCCCGCCACCGGGACTGTGACTGCGGCCACGGTCCGGGCGGCATTGACCCTGGACACGCGAGCCGTGATCGTGGTGGACCAGTCCGGCGTCCCCGTTGACCTGGACCCCGTCCGCGAACTGTGCGACCGTCACGAAATCACTGTGATCGAAGACGCCGGCTGCGCCGTTGGCTCGGAATACAAGGGCAGGCCCGTGGGTACGGGGGCCGACATTTCCGTGTGGTCGTTCCACCAGGACAATGTGCTGACCACTGGCGAGGGCGGGATGCTGACAACCCACCGGGCGGACTGGGCGGCACGGGCCCGGAGCCTCCGCGGCCACTCCCTGAACGTGCCGACGGCGGACCGTCGCGGATCCCGCATTGCCGCGCCAGAGGTGTACGTCGAGGTCGGCTTCGACTACCAGATGACGGATCTGCAGGCCACCGTCGGCATCGTGCAGCTGGGCCGGCTGGGCGAGATAGTGGCTCGCCGCCGGGAGATCGCCGCGAAGTATGAGGCAGGGCTTTCCGGCCTGGCTGGTCTGCGGTTTGTGGCCGACCCACCCTACGGGACGGCCAACTTCCAGTCCTTTTGGGTCGAAGTCCTCCCGGATTTCGCCATTGACCGCGAAGGGCTCCTGGCCCGCCTGGCCGATGCCGGAATTTCGGCGCGCCGCGGCGCCATGGCGGCTCACCGGCAGCCTGCCTACCGGTGGCGCGAAACTGGCAACGCAGGGCTCCAGAACACCGAACGGCTGACGGATCGGACCCTGGTTCTCCCGATTTTCCACGGCCTGGACAACGTGGGCCTGAACCGGGTCATGAACAGCGTACGGGCGGCCGCCGGTGTACGCCGGTGAGCGAACTCGTGCTGATCGCAGCAAGCGGGCTGGCCCGGGAGGTCCTGACCATGGTCCGCGCCAGCGGGCAGTACGACGTCGTCGGGCTGCTCGACGACGACAAGGAAATGGCAGGCGTCACCGTGGACGGCGCGCCGGTGCTGGGGACCATTGACGACGCCTCCAAGTTCACGCACGCACTGGTGCTGGTATGCCTGGCCTCGGGAAAATCCCGGGAAACCGTGGTGGAACGGCTGGCGGCCCAGGGCGTGCGCGATGCCCGGTACGCCACTGCGATCGACCCCACTGTGGAGTGCCCCGAGGGTTGCCGGATCGGCCGGGGCAGCATCATGCTGCGGAATGTGACGCTGACGGCTTCGGTCACGCTTGGGGCGCATGTTGTGGCCATGCCATCCGTGACTTTCACGCACGACGACGACGTGGCGGACTTCGCGACGTTCGCGGCCGGTGTGTCGCTGGGCGGCGGAGTCCGGATCGGCCGGGCGGCCTACCTGGGACTGAATTCCAGCGTACGTGCACGGACTTCAGTGGGGTCCTACGCGACCGTTGGAAATGGGGCGGCAGTGTTGAGCAACGTACCCGACGGCGAAACATGGGTCGGCGTCCCAGCCCACCCTATCGATCAGGAATGAGGCAGGGAAAGCACTCCGGCGGCAAGGCGCACTCCATGGAGGGGGCCAGCTTCAGTGCAGCCCGCCCCGCGACTGGGCTAAGTTCGTCGACGCGTTCGCTCACTGGACCTCCCTCCAGGGTGTGCCTACCAGCGCTGTCCCGGCCGATGCGCGGCCCTCGATATGCGCGATCCGGCGCCCTCGCAGATAGCCAGCGGCAGTGCACGCCAGAACGGCCATCACCGCACCGGCGCGGCCCAAGCCCTGCGGGTTTGATCCCCGGCCCCAATCTCGAATCCCGGAAAAAACGGCCCGTGGCAGTACGCTGCGCACGTATCGCCGCTCAGGGCCGAGTGCCCGCTTGTGGCCAACGATCTGGCTGACCTGGGCTTTGGAGATACCTTCGGACCAGGAACGCGACAACATGTAGGGGATGGTGCCCCTGTCGGCAGGGACGTGGTGACGAACCAGAGCGGCCGGTTCGTAGACGATCCGCGATCCGGGCGCGCCCATCTTGGAGCGGATGCAGATTTCGGTCTCCTCGCACCCGAGCGGTTTCGTGCCCTGCCGGCCGAGGGAGACATTGAAGCCGCCCACTTGGCGGAGGACTTCGAGCCTTGGCTGCATCCTACGATCCAGTCGAGCTCTTCACCGAAGTAGCCCGGACGGCCCGTTTCCCACACCGGTTCCACGCGGCCGCCGACGGCCAGGACATCAGGATCGTCATAAAGGGCAAGCAGCCGCTCCAGCCAGTCCGGGGCTGCTTCGGCATCGTCGTCCAGGAAAGCCACGACGTCTGAATCTGCCAGGCCCACCCCGGTATTTCGTGCGCCTGAGAGCCCCGGGGGGCCGGAGCTCTCAACTACTGTCACGTTGTCCACGATCTCGATGAGCCGCTCATACAGAGCCTCGTTGTGGTCAATCACCACCAGGACCTCCTGGGGTGCGACAGTTTGGGCCCGGACGGACTCGATGACATCCAGTAGCAGGTCCCAACGCTTCGCGGTGTAGGTACAAATGACAATAGAGGCCGTCGGCGTCGGGTTAAGGCTAAACATGCTGGCCTCCCCGAGCCGCGGAGAGAACCGTTTGGGGATCCATAGGCGTTCGCGGGACGCTGACATTTGCGTAGGTATATTTCACCCGGCGGAGGGCTTCAGGYCTGGCGCCTGCGGTGGGCGCCTCCCACATGGTGCATTCGCGTGCCAGCGTTCCCAGTACCCGCCAGCCGTCACGGAACGTCTGCAGGTTCGACGCGCCGGAGATGCGCCGCACGCGTCGAGCGCGACCTGGAGGTCGCCGTCGGTCCCGTTCTTGAAGCCGATGGGCATGGNCTGGCGCCTGCGGTGGGCGCCTCCCACATGGTGCATTCGCGTGCCAGCGTTCCCAGTACCCGCCAGCCGTCACGGAACGTCTGCAGGTTCGACGCGCCGGAGATGCGGTCCAGCTCCAGGCTGGGGACTTCGGCAATGCGCAGACCGGCCTTTGCCGCCCGGACAATCAGCTCGGTCTCAATTTCAAARCCGTCCGATTCCAGCTGAAGGATCTCCAGGCATTCCCTCCGAAACGCAATATATCCATAGCAAAGGTCAGAGTAGTTGCTATGCAGGACCGCATTGGCCAATCCGGTCAAAGCGCGGTTGCCGGCCTTCCTCAGCCGGGTCAGGTCTTCGGATCCTCCGCCCGTGACATGGCGCGAGCCCTTGACGAAGTCGAAATCGTGCTGAAGCGGGGCAACGAACCAGCCGATCTCCTGGGGATCCATGCTGCCATCCGCGTCCAGCATGACAATGATGTCCCCTGAGGCTGCGGCAAAACCCGAACGGAGGGCCACGCCCTTACCCTTGCGCTGCTCATCGACNGGGGATCCATGCTGCCATCCGCGTCCAGCATGACAATGATGTCCCCTGAGGCTGCGGCAAAACCCGAACGGAGGGCCACGCCCTTACCCTTGCGCTGCTCATCGACRATGACAAGGTTGTCACGGATAGCGCGGGCTACTCCCACCGTRTTGTCCGTGGAACGGCCGTCCACGATGACAACCTCGTCCACATACGAGGGAATCCGGCGAAGAACCCACGGGATATTCCTSGCCTCGTTCAGGGTGGGRATGACGACACTGACTGACGCCCTCGGAGCTTCGAAGGCCAGCATCGGGAATGTTATTGGGAGCTGGGTTGAAATAGACAAATGCCTCACCACTTCATGACGCTTGCGGATTTAGTCAACTCCGCGCTCGGCTCGGAAGTCGGGCGCGGCACTAGCGCTTCATCCGGTCATGGGTCTGGTCTCTGGCCCAGCTCTCATTTATTGCCATTGACTCTGGCCGTGAAAAGAGCCTACGTGGCGCTCCATGAGCTATCACGAGTAGTCAGTACTCGCTTTTAAGGGCACTCCCGCTGCCTGTTCGTAAGTACAGGGATTTACCAACGGGTGAATTCTTTAGGTATGGGGTATTGGGAACCCAGTAATTATTAGGTACAGGGCTGTCATTGTGCGGCCTCATTGGGCGCTCCTACGCTGGGTGCCTAGGGCTTCTGCCGTCGCTTCTGTCGACGCATATGCGGAGCTCAGGCGTGACATCCAAGAACCCAGGAGATCAGCCATGAAGATAAATAGGCCCGTCAAGTGGCTAAGCCAGGCACTCGCCCTTAGCACCCTAGGCGTAAGGCGGGGAGGTGGTCGCTCGGCTGGTCTTCGTCTACGCGGGTCGCGGAATCTGCGGCTGCATGCACTGCTGACAGCGCTGCTGCTTGCGCTGGGTGGTGTTCTGGTGGTGCCGGTTGCGGCGTCGGCTGCTGCGGGTGATGTTGGGGTTGAGGGTCCGTCGCATTCGGGGACGGGGACGCCGACGGGTACGAAGCGGGCGGAGAGTGCGTTGTGGTTTAATGACGGGCTCTGGTGGGGGAACCTGTGGGATACTGCCAGCTCGGATTTTCATATCTTCCGGTTCAATGCCGCGACGAGCTCGTGGGTGAATACGGGTGTGGCGACGGAGACGCGGGCGAACACCCATCATGACGTGTTGTGGGACGGGACGACGTTGTATATGGCGAGCCATCAGTTCGTCAACGACGGTCTGCCGGCTGAGCCGAACTTCCCGACTTTGATGCGGCGTTACAGTTACAACTCGAGTACGAAGACGTACTCGCTGCTGAGTTCTACACAGATCAACAACTATAAAGTTGAGACCCTGACCATCGATAAGGACTCGACGGGTCGGGTGTGGGCCACGTGGCAGCAGGGGAACCGGATCTATCTGAACGTCACTGGCACGGATGGCAAGACCTGGGGGACGCCGTTCCCGCATCCGGCGTCGTTGAGCAACGTGTCTGTGGACGACACCTCGGCTGTGATCGCGTTCGGACCCGGCAAGATGGGTCTGATGTGGAGCCGGCAGGTCAGTGGCTCCACCGACGGCATGTACTGGAGCTACCACGTCGACGGAGCGTCGAACACCGCCTGGACCACTCCTGTGGCAGCGGTGTCGGGGCAGGGCAGCGGCGATGACCATATGAACTTGAAGTGGCTGGACTCCTCGGGTGACCGGGTTTTCGCCGCCGTCAAGACGTCGTTCACGTCGGCGCCTCAGCCGCTGATCCAGCTTCTGGCATTGAGTGGTACGACGTGGTCGGCGCACCAGATCGCGACTGTGTCGGAGTGCCCGAACCGGGTGATCGTCCTGATTGATGAGTTCTCGCAGAGACTGCGTACCTTCGCTACCTATCCGAAGCCGAGTGGCACGACGAACGCTGGTGTCTGCACTACCTCGGGGGGTGCGATCTTCGAGAAGTCCTCGCCGCTGAATAACATCAGCTTCACCACCGCGAAGACGGCTCGTATCGTGGACGCCGACCAGTATGTCCACAACGTGACGTCAACGAAGCAGAACCTCAACAGTGGGGCGCGGGGCACGGCCAACAGCGGTCTGCTGGTGCTCGCCGATGTGAACGCCACAAGCCGGTACTGGCACTCTTACGACCCCAGCGGCGGTGGTGGTGATACGACGGCTCCGACGGTGACGGGTACGTCTCCGACTGATGGGGCGACTGGTGTGGCGGTGACGGCGAATGTGACGGGGTCGTTCTCCGAGGCGATGAACGCGTCGACGGTCACGTCGAGCACGTTCACGTTGAAGGAAGGGACGACGACGGTGCCGGCCGCTGTGACGTACAGCAGCGCGGGCAACATTGCGACGTTGGACCCGACTGCTAATCTGGCGGCGGATACGACGTACACGGCGACGATCGAGAGCGGCCCCAATGGGGTAGAGGATGTTGCCGGCAACGCGCTGGCGACGGACAGGACGTGGACCTTCACCACGGCTCCCGCGGGCGGCGGTGATACTACGGCTCCGACSGTGACGGTTACGTCTCCGGTTGCTGGTGCGACTGCTGTGGCGGTGACGGCGAATGTGACGGGGACGTTCTCGGAGGCGATGAACGCGTCGACGGTCACGTCGAGCACGTTCACATTGACGCCGGGGACGACGCCGGTGCCGACCGTGACGTACAACAGCACGGACAGGGTTGCGACGTTGAACCCGGGTGCGGATCTGGCGCCGGGTACGACGTACACGGCAACGATCAGGGGCGGCTCCAGTGGGGTAGCCGCCTGCCCGGCATGT
>NZ_LMSG01000001.1 GCF_001428335.1 Arthrobacter sp. Soil762 | reverse complement strand
TGTGTCTGTTGTTTGAGAACTCAATAGTGTGCCAAGTTTGTTGATACCAATTTATTGTATTGAATTGGTTGAATTGACTGGATCCGCCACCCCGTGGTGTGGTCTGGTTTTTACAGCTGGTTTCAAATTTTGTGCAGCCATTTTATCCTGTTATTTCCGGGGTTGGTGGTTGTGTCTGTTTTACTTCAACGGAGAGTTTGATCCTGGCTCAGGATGAACGCTGGCGGCGTGCTTAACACATGCAAGTCGAACGATGAAGGGAGCTTGCTCCTGGATTAGTGGCGAACGGGTGAGTAACACGTGAGTAACCTGCCCTTAACTCTGGGATAAGCCTGGGAAACTGGGTCTAATACCGGATATGACTCCTCATCGCATGGTGGGGGGTGGAAAGCTTTATTGTGGTTTTGGATGGACTCGCGGCCTATCAGCTTGTTGGTGAGGTAATGGCTCACCAAGGCGACGACGGGTAGCCGGCCTGAGAGGGTGACCGGCCACACTGGGACTGAGACACGGCCCAGACTCCTACGGGAGGCAGCAGTGGGGAATATTGCACAATGGGCGAAAGCCTGATGCAGCGACGCCGCGTGAGGGATGACGGCCTTCGGGTTGTAAACCTCTTTCAGTAGGGAAGAAGCGAAAGTGACGGTACCTGCAGAAGAAGCGCCGGCTAACTACGTGCCAGCAGCCGCGGTAATACGTAGGGCGCAAGCGTTATCCGGAATTATTGGGCGTAAAGAGCTCGTAGGCGGTTTGTCGCGTCTGCCGTGAAAGTCCGGGGCTCAACTCCGGATCTGCGGTGGGTACGGGCAGACTAGAGTGATGTAGGGGAGACTGGAATTCCTGGTGTAGCGGTGAAATGCGCAGATATCAGGAGGAACACCGATGGCGAAGGCAGGTCTCTGGGCATTAACTGACGCTGAGGAGCGAAAGCATGGGGAGCGAACAGGATTAGATACCCTGGTAGTCCATGCCGTAAACGTTGGGCACTAGGTGTGGGGGACATTCCACGTTTTCCGCGCCGTAGCTAACGCATTAAGTGCCCCGCCTGGGGAGTACGGCCGCAAGGCTAAAACTCAAAGGAATTGACGGGGGCCCGCACAAGCGGCGGAGCATGCGGATTAATTCGATGCAACGCGAAGAACCTTACCAAGGCTTGACATGAACCGGAAATACCTGGAAACAGGTGCCCCGCTTGCGGTCGGTTTACAGGTGGTGCATGGTTGTCGTCAGCTCGTGTCGTGAGATGTTGGGTTAAGTCCCGCAACGAGCGCAACCCTCGTTCTATGTTGCCAGCGCGTTATGGCGGGGACTCATAGGAGACTGCCGGGGTCAACTCGGAGGAAGGTGGGGACGACGTCAAATCATCATGCCCCTTATGTCTTGGGCTTCACGCATGCTACAATGGCCGGTACAAAGGGTTGCGATACTGTGAGGTGGAGCTAATCCCAAAAAGCCGGTCTCAGTTCGGATTGRGGTCTGCAACTCGACCCCATGAAGTCGGAGTCGCTAGTAATCGCAGATCAGCAACGCTGCGGTGAATACGTTCCCGGGCCTTGTACACACCGCCCGTCAAGTCACGAAAGTTGGTAACACCCGAAGCCGGTGGCCTAACCCCTTGTGGGAGGGAGCTGTCGAAGGTGGGACTGGCGATTGGGACTAAGTCGTAACAAGGTAGCCGTACCGGAAGGTGCGGCTGGATCACCTCCTTTCTAAGGAGCACCTACAGACTGTTGTTCACTACGTATGTGGTGGGCGGGGTTTGTCAGGAGTATATGCCCGTTGCGCAGACGTTTGTTCTGCGGCGGGTGCTCAAGGGTGGAATATCAATGAATAGCGGCCGCTTGTTTTGCGCCTCGCCTAGTACGGTGGTTGGTTTTCCTTCGGGATTGCTGCTGCTTGGAATGGTGTGGGTGTGGGTATGGGTGGTTTAGTGTTTGGCACACTGTTGGGTCCTGAGGCAACAGGGCCGGGGTTTCCCGGTGCTTGTTTGTTTCTGGTTTCCTGGCTGCATCGATCATGCGCGTTTGGTTCTCCTTTGTGGGGGCTGGTGTGTGGGGTGTGTGGTTTGGGGTTGTTGTTTGAGAACTACATAGTGGACGCGAGCATCTTTTATAAGAAGCAATTTCCAAGAATTATGAACCTGGATCTGTCCGGGCGTCTGTTGCTGTGGCCTTTTGGGGTTGTGGTGGTGGTGTCCGGGTGGTTTCTGTGGTTCTCTCGAAAATTAGCGTTTTTGATCTTTTGTGGTCAAGTTTTTAAGAGCACACGGTGGATGCCTTGGCATTAGGAGCCGAAGAAGGACGTAGGAATCTGCGATAAGCCTGGGGGAGTCGATAACCGGACTTTGATCCCAGGGTCTCCGAATGGGGAAACCCCGCCAGGGGCGCGAGCTGCCTGGTGACCCGCATCTGAACACATAGGGTGCGTGGAGGGAACGCGGGGAAGTGAAACATCTCAGTACCCGCAGGAAGAGAAAACAATAGTGATTCCGTCAGTAGTGGCGAGCGAACGCGGATCAGGCTAAACCGTTCCATGTGTGATAGCCGGCGGGCGTTGCATGGTCGGGGTTGTGGGACTTTCCATACCAGTTCTGCCGGACTGGTGAGGTGTGATGTGCAGGCATAGGTGAACGGTCTTGAAAGGCCGGCCAGAGAGGGTGTGAGCCCCGTAACCGAAATGTTTTGTGCCGCCTGGAGAGTATCCCAAGTAGCACGGGGCCCGAGAAATCCCGTGTGAATCTGTCAGGACCACCTGATAAGCCTAAATACTCCCTAATGACCGATAGCGGACCAGTACCGTGAGGGAAAGGTGAAAAGTACCCCGGGAGGGGAGTGAAACAGTACCTGAAACCGTGTGCTTACAATCCGTCGGAGCAGCCTTGTAGTTGTGACGGCGTGCCTTTTGAAGAATGAGCCTGCGAGTTAGTGTTACGTCGCGAGGTTAACCCGTGTGGGGAAGCCGTAGCGAAAGCGAGTCTGAATAGGGCGTTGCAGTGGCGTGATCTAGACCCGAAGCGAAGTGATCTACCCATGGCCAGGTTGAAGCGACGGTAAGACGTCGTGGAGGACCGAACCCACTTCAGTTGAAAATGGAGGGGATGAGCTGTGGGTAGGGGTGAAAGGCCAATCAAACTTCGTGATAGCTGGTTCTCCCCGAAATGCATTTAGGTGCAGCGTTGCGTGTTTCTTGCTGGAGGTAGAGCTACTGGATGGCTAATGGGCCCTACAAGGTTACTGACGTCAGCCAAACTCCGAATGCCGGTAAGTGAGAGCGCAGCAGTGAGACTGTGGGGGATAAGCTTCATAGTCGAGAGGGAAACAGCCCAGACCACCAACTAAGGCCCCTAAGCGTGTGCTAAGTGGGAAAGGATGTGGAGTTGCGAAGACAACCAGGAGGTTGGCTTAGAAGCAGCCATCCTTAAAAGAGTGCGTAATAGCTCACTGGTCAAGTGATTCCGCGCCGACAATGTAGCGGGGCTCAAGTACACCGCCGAAGTTGTGGATTTCAGATATTAGCTAAGCCGCCCCTTGTGGGTTGGTTCAGGCGTCTGGAGTGGTAGGGGAGCGTCGTGTGGGCAGTGAAGTCGCGGTGTAAACCAGCGGTGGAGCCTACACGAGTGAGAATGCAGGCATGAGTAGCGAAAGACGGGTGAGAAACCCGTCCGCCGAATGATCAAGGGTTCCAGGGTCAAGCTAATCTGCCCTGGGTAAGTCGGGACCTAAGGCGAGGCCGACAGGCGTAGTCGATGGACAACGGGTTGATATTCCCGTACCGGCGAAAAACCGTCCATGTTGAACAGGGGATACTAACCGCCCGATACCTGCCCGCCCACCCTTCGGGGTGATGTGGGTTTTGGTGGAGCGCGGGACCTGATCCTGGGAGGCAAGCGTATTAACAGGTGTGACGCAGGAAGGTAGCCAAGCCGGGCGATGGTTGTCCCGGTCTAAGGATGTAGGGCGAACGGTAGGCAAATCCGCCGTTCATGATGCCTGAGATCTGATGGGACCCCCTCACGGGGGGATTTGGTGATCCTATGCTGCCGAGAAAAGCATCGACGCGAGGTTTTAGCCGCCCGTACCCCAAACCGACACAGGTGATCAGGTAGAGAATACTAAGGCGATCGAGAGAATTATGGTTAAGGAACTCGGCAAAATGCCCCCGTAACTTCGGGAGAAGGGGGGCCCCAACCTTGAACACYACTTGCTGGTGGGAGGGGATCGGGGCCGCAGAGACCAGGGGGAAGCGACTGTTTACTAAAAACACAGGTCCGTGCGAAGTCGCAAGACGATGTATACGGACTGACTCCTGCCCGGTGCTGGAAGGTTAAGAGGACCGGTTAGCCGTAAGGCGAAGCTGAGAATTCAAGCCCCAGTAAACGGCGGTGGTAACTATAACCATCCTAAGGTAGCGAAATTCCTTGTCGGGTAAGTTCCGACCTGCACGAATGGAGTAACGACTTCCCCGCTGTCTCAACCATAAACTCGGCGAAATTGCAGTACGAGTAAAGATGCTCGTTACGCGCAGCAGGACGGAAAGACCCCGAGACCTTTACTATAGTTTGGTATTGGTGTTCGGAGTGGCTTGTGTAGGATAGGTGGGAGACGTTGAAGCCCGGACGCCAGTTCGGGTGGAGTCATCGTTGAAATACCACTCTGGTCACTTTGGACATCTAACTTCGGCCCGTAATCCGGGTCAGGGACAGTGCCTGATGGGTAGTTTAACTGGGGCGGTTGCCTCCTAAAAAGTAACGGAGGCGCCCAAAGGTTCCCTCAGCCTGGTTGGCAATCAGGTGTCGAGTGTAAGTGCACAAGGGAGCTTGACTGTGAGAGAGACATCTCGAGCAGGGACGAAAGTCGGGACTAGTGATCCGGCGGTACATTGTGGAATGGCCGTCGCTCAACGGATAAAAGGTACCTCGGGGATAACAGGCTGATCTTGCCCAAGAGTCCATATCGACGGCATGGTTTGGCACCTCGATGTCGGCTCGTCGCATCCTGGGGCTGGAGTAGGTCCCAAGGGTTGGGCTGTTCGCCCATTAAAGCGGTACGCGAGCTGGGTTTAGAACGTCGTGAGACAGTTCGGTCCCTATCCGCTGCGCGCGCAGGAAATTTGAGAAGGGCTGTCCTTAGTACGAGAGGACCGGGACGGACGAACCTCTGGTGTGTCAGTTGTACTGCCAAGTGCACCGCTGATTAGCTACGTTCGGATGGGATAACCGCTGAAAGCATCTAAGCGGGAAGCTCGCTTCGAGATGAGATTTCCATACACCTTGTGTGTGAGAGGCCCCCAGCCAGACCACTGGGTTGATAGGCCGGATGTGGAAGCGAGGACTAACGACTCGTGAAGCTGACCGGTACTAATAGGCCGATAACTTACACCACACACCACCCCTGTAAACGGTTCAAAAGCGTTTACAACCAACGGGTGGTAAAAAGAAAACAAGACTGCTTGCGTCCACTATGTGGTTCCCAAACAACAAACCATTTGTTGCAGGGAACACCAACTAAATAAACAACACCACACCTGCAACCAAAAAATTGCAGGAAGCATGTTGTAACCAGATTTCCCACCCCCAGCCACACAGCCGGCGGGACGGGTAAAAGGGTTACGGCGGTCATAGCGTGGGGGAAACGCCCGGTCCCATTCCGAACCCGGAAGCTAAGACCCACAGCGCCGATGGTACTGCACCCGGGAGGGTGTGGGAGAGTAGGTCACCGCCGGAACATCATTACGGTCGAGAGCCCCCCAACCACCAGGTTGGGGGGCTCTCCCACTTTAACCACCACACCACAAACACCCCCNTGGGAGAGTAGGTCACCGCCGGAACATCATTACGGTCGAGAGCCCCCCAACCACCAGGTTGGGGGGCTCTCCCACTTTAACCACCACACCACAAACACCCCAGCCCGGCACAGACAACCAGGCCCGGCACCCAACCTAAGACGCAGCACCCAACACACCCGCCGCCGTCGCACCCACCACACGCTCCGCCGTCGTGCACCACACAACCCGGCACCCGAAGTGACAGAGCGTCCGGCTGAACGTCGCACGAACTGAGAGAGCATCCGGCGGAACACTGCAGGAACTGCGAGAGCGTCCGCTGAGGGCGCAATTCCCCCGCAATTCCCCGGAAAACCGGTGATTTTAGTCAAAAAACGGCGGAAACACGCGGAATTTGCGGACCTCGCGGGCCCAAGCTGGTAAGTTTTCGAAGAGTGGCTTGCACGCATGCCGCGTTCAGGCTCCAGAAATCGTGACCGTCCAGGAGGACATCAATGGCTAAGAACCGTAGTGAACTTGTTTCAGAGGTAGCAGGCAAGGCCGGCACCAGCCAGGCAGCCGTCAACTCCGTCCTCGATGCACTGTTCGAGGTATTCGAGACTTCCGTCGCCGCCGGCGAGAAGATCACCATCCCGGGCTGGCTCGCAGTTGAGCGCACCGACCGTGCAGCACGCACTGGCCGCAACCCGCAGACCGGCGAGACCATCCAGATCGCGGCAGGCCACAGCGTCAAGCTGACCGCCGGCTCCAAGCTGAAGGCTGCAGTCGCCAAGAAGAAGTAGTCTTCTTCAGCAACAGCAGCAAAGGAGCGGCAACCTCAGGGTTGCCGCTCCTTTGCTTTAAGCCGATTCTGCTTTAATCCGATTCGCCGCGCGGGCACCCGTAGCGGACAATGAATAGGTGCCTTCTGCAGCAAAATCCCGTCCCGCAGCACCCCAACCAGGCCCCGACAGGGGCGCCTCAGCCAGGGCTGGCGGCGTCGTGGGGATTTCCCGGCCGTGGCAGCTCGCGGGCCTTGCAGCCCTCGTCTTGGGACTGACAGCGGCACTCCTTTTCTCCGGTGCCGCCGCGGCCCGTGAGGTCTCTGACCCCGGAGCCCTGGTCCGCTGGGGGCTTCCCGTCAGCAAGGCCATCCACAACGTGGCATTGGCGACGGTGATCGGCGGACTGATCTTCGCCGTCGGCATCCTCCCCAGAACTGCGGGTCCCCGGGCACGGACCCACACCGGCGACGCTCGAGAACATCCGGCGTTCGCCCGGGCCCTGGCCATTGCTGCCGCTGCGGGTGCTGCCTGGACGTTGTCGGCGGTGGCCGTACTGGTCCTCACCTACTCAGACGTTGCGGGCCAGGCCGTTGGCGGGGACGCGGAGTTCACCCGCGCCCTGGTGTACTTCATGACGGACATCGAGACCGGCCGGGCATGGCTGAGCGTGACCATCATCGCGGCCGTGGTGACCACCGCACTGTTCGGCGTCAGATCCCTGGGCGGCCTTGCCCTCACGCTGATCCTGGCGCTGGCCGGACTGGTCCCCGCCGCGCTGATCGGCCACTCCTCAAGCTCGTCGGACCACGAAGGCGCCATCAACTCCCTGGGCCTGCACCTCGTGGGCGTCAGCGCCTGGGTTGGCGGGATCGTCGTCCTGGCGCTGCTGTCCGGAATCCTGACCGGCTCGAAGCCCGGGGCCGCCGCTGACATCACCGAACCGACGCTGCGGCGTTTCTCCTCCCTGGCCGGCTTTGCGTTTGTGCTCGTCTTTGCCTCCGGCGTCATCAATGCCAGCATCCGCATCACCAACTGGGGTGACCTTTTTGGTTCCCCCTACGGACAGCTGATCCTTGCGAAATCTGCTGCCACCCTGGTCCTGGGCGGCATCGGCCTGATGCACCGGCAATGGGTGATCCCCCAGCTCGGCCGCAAGGGCTCGGCAATGTCCTCACGCCGCGTGCTGTGGCAGCTGGTGCTCGTGGAACTCCTGGTTATGGGAGCCACCTCCGGCGTCGCCGTGGCCCTGAGCCGGTCGGCACCGCCGCAGCCCACCACGTTTGCACCGGACGCGTCGCCGGCCTTCATTCTCACGGGCTATGAGCTGCCGCCTGAACTGACGCCGGAACGCTGGCTGACGGAGTGGCGCTTTGACTGGCTCTGGGTGGCCGTGGTGCTCTTCGGGCTGGTGTCCTACTTCCTGGGCGTCGCCAAGGTGGTCCGACGCGGCGACAAGTGGCAGTGGTTCCGCGCCGTGAACTGGGTGATCGGCCTCCTGGTGCTGACGTACATCACGTCAGGGCCGCCGTCGGTCTATGGCAGGATCCTCTTCTCCGCGCACATGGTGGACCACATGGCGCTGACCATGGTGGCCCCCATCTTCCTGGTGCTCGGCGCCCCGGTGACGCTGGCCCTGCGGGCGTTGCCGGCCCGCGGCGACGGCACCCGGGGGGCGCGCGAGTGGCTGCTCGTGTTTATCCACTCCAAGTTCTCCCAACTGGTCACGCACCCCATCTTCGCGGCGGCCAACTTCGCGGGCTCCATCGTGCTGTTCTACTACTCGGACGCGTTCGGCTTCGCCATGCGGGACCACGTGGGCCACGAGCTCATGATCCTGCACTTCTCGCTCACGGGTTACATCTTCATCCTGAGCATGATCGGCACGGACCCGTTGCCCCGCCGCGCACCGTACCCCATGCGCCTGCTCCTGCTGCTGGCCACCATGGGCTTCCACGCGTTCTTCGGCGTCGCCATCATGGGCGGCACCAGCCTGCTGGCGGCCGACTACTTCGGCAACCTTGGCCGCGCCTGGGGGCCGTCCGCGCTCCTGGACCAGCAAATGGGCGGGGCCGTGGCCTGGGGCATCGGCGAAGTGCCCACGCTCCTGGTGGCCATCGGCGTCGCGATCATGTGGTCCCGCTCCGATGCCCGGGAGTCCAAGCGGACCGATCGGGCGGCGGACAGGAATAACGACGCCGATCTCACCGCTTACAACGATATGTTTGCCAAATTGGCTGAACGCGATGCCAGATTGGCTGAACGCAACTCAAAGCTGGAAGGACGCTGATGAGCGAAACCGTACGCACCCAACACCGGGTCCGCGCTTCCGAACTGGTGGGCCGCAACTGGCTCAACACCGGCGGCAAGTCGCTGGACCTCGAAGCCCTGCGCGGCAAGATCGTGCTGCTCGACTTCTGGACTTTCTGCTGCATCAACTGCCTGCACGTCCTCGATGAGCTGCGCCCGCTCGAGGAGCAGTACTCCGACGTCCTGGTCACCGTGGGTGTGCACTCGCCCAAGTTTGAGCACGAAGCAGATCCCGTGGCCCTGGCCGCCGCCGTGGAACGCTACGAGATCCACCACCCCGTCCTGGACGATCCCGAGCTGGAGACCTGGAAGGCCTACACGGCCCGCGCCTGGCCCACGCTGGTGGTCATCGACCCCGAGGGCTACATCGTGGCGCACCTGTCCGGTGAAGGCCACGCTGACGGCCTGGCCGTGCTGATCCCCGAACTGATCGCCGAGCACGAGGCCAAGGGCACGCTGCACCGCGGCTCCGGGCCCTACGTGGCGCCGGAGGCCACCTCGGGCACGCTGCGCTTCCCCGGCAAGGCGCTGTTCCTGCCGACCGGTCGCGGTTCCGCAGGGCCCGGTTCCGGCGTCCAGGGTTCAGTCGCGCAGGGAGCGTCCGACGGCGGTACATCGGCTGCCGCGGATACCGCCACCGGGGGTTCCTGGCTGGTAACCGATACGGGCCACCACCGTCTCGTGGAGCTGGGCAACGACTTCCAGACGGTGCTGCGCACGTACGGCTCCGGTACCAGGGGCCACGCTGACGGCCCGGCCGCCGCCGTCGACTCCGTGGAGCCCACCGCACGGTTCAACGAGCCGCAGGGCCTCGTGCTGCTTCCGCAAGAGGTGGCCGCGAAGGCGGGCTACGACGTCGTCATTGCAGACTCCGTCAACCACCGCCTCCGGGGACTCTCACTCACGGACGGAACAGCCACGACGATTGTTGGCAACGGCGTGCAGCGCCTGCTGGAAACCGGCCCCGCGCGCGTGGACGAAGACGCGGCCGGTTTCACGGGCCAGCTCAGCGAGCACCCGCTGGAGGTGTCCCTTAGCTCGCCGTGGGACGTCGTCTGGTCCGCCAAGCTCAACGCCGTGGTGATCGCCATGGCCGGCACGCACCAGATCTTCAGCTTCGAGCCCCTCACCGGCGCGGTGGCAATTATTGCCGGCAACGGACTGGAAGGCCTGCTGGACGGCCCCGCCCACGAAGCCTGGTTCGCGCAGCCCTCCGGCCTGGCCGAGGACGCCGACGGCAACATCTGGGTGGCGGACTCCGAAACCTCCGCCCTCCGCAAGCTGGTCATTGATGACGGCGGCACGGTCACCGTGGAGACTGCCGTGGGCAAGGGCCTGTTCGACTTCGGCTTCCGAGACGGCCCCGCATCCGAGGCGCGCCTCCAGCACCCCCTCGGCGTCACCGTCCTGCCCGACGGCTCCATTGCCATCGCCGACACCTACAACGGTGCCGTGCGGCGCTACGACCCCGCCGCGGGGACCGTATCCACGCTGGCCCGCGGACTTTCGGAACCCTCCGACGTGATTGTGGACCACACCCACGCCGCCGGCTCCGAACCGCTGCTGGTAGTGGTGGAGGCCAACAAGCACCAGCTGGTCTACGTGCCCATCCCCAAGGAAGCCCAGCAGGTGGACGAGGGCGCCTCGCAGACCCACCGGCCCAAGAGCCCGGTAGCCCCCGGGCTGCTCGAGCTGACCGTGCGCTTCACCGCACCCACCGGACAGAAGCTCGACGACCGCTGGGGCGATCCCACGCAGCTGAAGATCTCCTCCACCCCGCCGGAGCTGCTTGTTGCCGGAGGAGGAACCTCCGTGGGGCTGCTCCGCACGCTGGAGCTGTCTTCCGGCATCCCGGAGGGCATCCTGCACATCACCGCCCGCGCCGCGGCCTGCGACGGCCCGGAAGATGCGGACGGCGAGATCCCGGACCACGCCGCCTGCCACCTGTACCAGCAGGACTGGGGCATCCCTGTTCTCCTGACGGACGACGGCGACACGGAGTTGGTCCTGGACCTGCGCGGAATGGACTGATCACCGCCGCCGCTACGGCTTTGCGGCGCCGGCTTGCTGAGCCGCTGTGAAGAGGCCGCCTTCTGTGACTTGATGTCACGGGAGGCAGTCTTTTGCGCGCCGCGGGCGGGGGATAGCCGAGGCGCTAGTAGCTCAGGAGCGGGGTGACCCTGATGGTGTCGCCGGCAACGTCCAGGCGGGTGGTGAAGCTGAAGTCCACCTCTTCGTTGAGCGGGGACCAGGCGCCTGTGAAGGAACTCTGCTGGACCGCCTCCACCTTGGCCTTCCCGTCGAGGGGAGCAACCACCCAGCGGCCGTCAAAGGGCTCGATGGATATCTCCGGGTACTCCGTGATGGTCCACTTGATGGTGCCGTCGTCCACGTTGTTGGTGCTGGCGAAGTAGAAGGGGCAGTCCGGCTGCAGCTTTTGCTGCTTCACGGCTTCGGCGGCGCAGGTGTCCAGGAACTCCTGTACCTTCGCGCCCACATCCTTCCGCAGCTGGTCGGTGGCCTCGGTCAGCAGGTTCAACGGAGCCGCCGGGACATCGCGGGATGTCACCGTGGCGCGTGTGGCGGGCGCGGCGAAGTATTCACCGTTCAGGGAGGCTTCGTATTCACCCGGATAGAACACGGCGAACGAATTTCTACCTTGGGGCATGTTCACGGGGACGCCGTTGAGATTGGCTTCGCTGGCGTTCACCACTGTCAGGCCCACCGTGGGCAGCCGCGACGGCACAAACGCCCACGTGTTAAAGAACAGCCATTCGGTGCCGGTCTTCTCCAGCAGGAACTCGGTGCGAAGCCTGCTGCCGTCGATCGTGTACTGCACGGGCACCATGACCTGGTTGCCTGAGCGTTCCTCGGCATCGCCGATGCTGACGTTCGCCAGCCGGGAAGAGGCCGTCTGCAGCGCTGTGCCGTCGAGCATGGCGGCGTTGCTGGGCGGCACAGTGGCCCGCAACAGACCCAGCGCCTTGCCGCCGTCGCCCTCGTGGAGGGCGTCCAGATACTCCCGGACAGGCTGCTGTGGACTCGCCACCGTACTGTTCACCACGTTGACCCCAACGACGGCCGCGGCCACGGCCAGCATGAGGCCAAGCAGCCACCCTGCTGCCATCCTCACCAACGCCTGACTCATCTGCACTTCACTTACGTTACCTGCAAGCCCGCTGAACACAGGTGTTGCCGTCGCCCCGTGTAGCAGGGTGCGGCGGCTTTCCTGACGCCCGACGGCGGGAAGTCCAGGGTGGGACATCGTCCGGTTTTGCCTACCGGCGGCGCCGGGACGAGGTGCCGAAGACGCCGCGGAGCAGCTCCCGGCCAAGCTGGGTGCCCAGGGAACGGACCATACTCTTCAGCCCGCCGCCCAGTGCCCCGCCGAGTGCACCGGCGATGTCGCCCACCATCCCGCCGCCGGCCGGGGCCGCCGGCTCCGGTGCACGCCGCGCGGCCGCATCAGTGCCGGCACCACGATCCGGCGCGGGACGGCTGCTGGGCCGGCCCAGGATTTCCTCTTCGATCCTGCGGGCCTCGGCGTCGATGTCGGCTTGGTCCGAACCTGCCTGCCCCGGACCTGGCTGCCCGGAAGTCCCCGGAACCGGGGGCTCGCCGGGCGCGGCTCCGCCGGTGGGCGCAGCGCCCCTGCCGGTGAGCTTCTCGTAGGCGGAGACGTTGTCCACGGCGGTCCCGTACTTGGCGAGCAATGCGGACCCGCCCACCGTGCTCTTGATGAGCTCCTCGGTGCTGGGGCCCATGACGGATTCCGGGGCGCGCAGCCGAGTGTGCGCGACCGGCGTCGGGGCGCCCTTCTCATTCATGACGGTAATGACGGCCTCGCCGATCCCCGCGGACGTGAGGGTCTCCTCGAGGTCATAGTCGCTGACCGGGAACGTGGACACGGTGGCTTTCAGGGCCTTGGCGTCCTCCGGGGTGAAGGCGCGGAGGGCGTGCTGGATGCGGTTGGCCAGCTGGCCCAGGACGTCGGCGGGGACGTCTTTGGGTGTCTGGGTGACGAAGAAGATCCCCACACCCTTGGAACGGATCAGCCGGACTGTGGTGGTGATGGCGTTCAGGAATGCCTTGGATGCGCCGTTGAACAGCAGGTGGGCCTCGTCGAGGAAGAACACCAGCTTGGGCTTGTCCAGGTCGCCGGCTTCGGGGAGGTCCTCGAACAGGTCCGCCAGCAGCCACATCAGAAAGGTGGAGAACAGCATCGGCTTGGTCTGCAGCGTGGGCAGTTCCAGGCAGGTGATAACGCCGCGCCCGTCCGGGGCCGTCCGGAGCAGCTCGGCCGTGTCGAACTCAGGCTCGCCGAAGAACCGTTCCAGGCCCTGCGCTTCGAGGTTCACCAGTTCGCGGAGGATGACGCCGGCGGTGGCCTTGGACAGGCCGCCCAGTTCCTCCAGCTCGACCTTGCCCTCGTCCGAGGTGAGGAACTGGATGACCGCGCGGAGGTCCTTGAGGTCGATCAGCTCAAGGTTGTTTTTGTCCGCAAAGTGGAAGACCAGCTGCAGGCTGGATTCCTGGGTGTCGTTGAGCTCCATTACGCGCGAGAGCAGGATGGGGCCAAACGACGTGATGGTGGCACGGACGGGAATGCCGTTGCCGTCGCCGCCCAGGGCCAGGAACTCCACCGGGAACGTCTTGCCGGCCCAGACCTGGCCGATGCTGTCGGTGCGCGCCTTCAGCTTCTCGCTGCCGGCGGCCGCCGTGGCCAGACCGGACAGGTCGCCCTTGATGTCCGCGAGGAACACGGGAACTCCGGCCGCGGACAGCTGCTCGGCCATCATGTGCAGCGTGACGGTCTTGCCGGTGCCGGTGGCGCCGGCTACCAGGCCGTGCCTGTTCATCATGGCCAGCGGCAGGCGGACCTGGGCTTCCTTGTGGAGTTCGCCGTCCACAATGGCGGCACCCAACTCGATGGTGGCACCTTCCAGGGTGTAGCCCTTCCGGATGGTGGCGAGCTTTTCTGCAGTGGTTTTGTTGGCCATGCCGCTAGCTTAGCGGGGCCGCCGGGAGATCCTTGGTGAACGCGAGCGACCTGATAATCTCCGGATCCTGGTCCAGGTCGAACTGCGGCTCATAACCCGAAGTGAGGTACAGGTGCTTGGCTTCGGGCTGGCGCGGACCGGTGGTCAGGAAGACTCGACGGTAGCCCCGGCGGGCCGCCAGCGCCTCCAGCTCCGCCAGGACGAAACGGGCGAGCCCGCGGCGGCGGTGCGCCGAGTGCGTCCAGATCCGTTTGAACTCCGCCGTCTCGTTGTTGTACCGGCGGAAAGCCCCGCCCGGCTATGGACTCGCCGTTTTCCTGGACCATCAGCAGCGCACCGCCCGGTCCCGTGAATTCCGACGCCGGGTAGCGGTTGAGTTCCTCGGCCGCGGCTCCGCGGCCAAAGAGGTCGCCGTAGCGGGAGTCGTATTCCACGGCCAGCTCATCGAGGAGCGGGCGGACCCGCGGATCGTGCATGGGTAAGTTGTGGACGGTCAGTGCGGACCGGTTGAGCGCGGACCTGTTCAGGGCTGCCGGGTTCGGCGGCGCTTGGTTCAGTGGCGCCTGCTGGCGGGCGTCCGGCCTCAGTGCCGCCGGGCTGGCGGGGATGCTGGTTTGCACGTTCATTCTTCAGGACCTTCCGACGGCGGCGGGTTCGGCAGATGCGTTCTGGCCGGCGGCGCGGGAGGAAGCAAGTTCCGCCGCGACGCCCAGGACAGGCCTGGCCAGGGCATCGTTCTCGCGGAACGGGGCGGCGTTGGTGCCCGGCCTGGCAAAGGCGTCGGCACCCCGGCCGGATGTTCCCGGCCCCACGCCGAAGAGCCGGCCGGCTGCCCTGCCGTGCCCGTCCAGCAGCTCGTGCCGGTCCGAGACGAGCAGCTTTCCGGTGGAGTGGATGCCGTCCGCCGTGAGCAGCTGCTGTTCGCTTCCCAGCCCGGACAGGTGCGGCGACGCCAGTACCGGATTGAGCGACCGGGCCACCGATGTTGCCGGCAGGCGCGCCTCGATGAACGCTGCGGCCCGGACGGCGAAACCTGCCTGCGGGGACGTAGCCACAAACTCGCCGGTGGACTCGTCCGCCGCGACGCTAAGGCCCGGGCCAAGGAATCGCAGCAGCCCGGTCCGGTGCAGGGCCAGCATCTCCCGGAGCCTGCGGGGTGGCGGCCCGGAGTCTACAAAGCTGAAGAATCCGTGCCACCAGTTGTGGACGGTCTGCTGGGACCGGGCGTTGAGCATCACCGCGAAATCGCGCCGCCCGGTCGCGGTGCGCCGATCGCAGCCGGCCAGCAAGCGCCGCAGTTCGGCAGGCTCCAGCCCTTTCGGCAAGCCTGACAGCCGCCAACCCGCCACCGACGGCGCCGCGGCGGCTAACGACACCGGAACCTGACCGGTGACATGCAACCAGCCCAGCAGCGACCGCAACGCGCACACGATCAGCTTCGCCGACCCGATCGCCCGGCCAGGACAAGCAGACCGCACGAACCCGGTGACATCAGCTCAGTAACGGTCAAGCACCTGCCCGCTCAGATCGCCAAGACCGACGCCCGCACCCTGCATCCAACGGTCCAGATGCGCGATGAAACAGACGTGCTGCTCGGCCGAAGCCCGCGAATACCCTTGTCGACGCAATTGCTCGGCGAACCCCGCAACGTGCGGCTCCAACGGTCCCCGAACAAACGACCGCAACACCTTGACCATGACGCTCTCCTCTCCAGATCGGAAAGGCAAGCACGGGCCAGCTCACTGGATTATGCCGACCTCGCCAGCGCCAAACCCCTGTCCGGAAAAGGATCCCGCGACCACATCGGCATAATCCGAAGGTCGGCATAATGGATATTATGCCGACGTCGGCATCAGATCCACCTGATCCGGAACACCTTCCGGCTGGCCTCGAAGAAGGACTGGGACGCGCTCAAACGGGACGTGAAGCCCATCTGCACCGCCGTGAATGCTGCCGCGGCCAGAGCGGCGTTCGAGGAGCTCACGGAGCGTTGGGGCAGGAAATACGGGGCGATCGTGCGGCTCTGGGAGAACGCGTGGAAGGAGTTCATCCCGTTCCTGGACTACGACGTGGAAATCCGGCGGGTGATCTGCTCGACCAACGCGATCGAATCCCTCAACGCCAGGTACCGGCGCGCCGTCAAGGCCCGGGGTCATTTCCCCGCCGAGCAGGCTGCGCTAAAGTGCCTTTATCTGGTCATCCGATCCCTCGATCCGACCGGTGCCGGCAAGACCCGATGGGCCGTGCGTTGGAAGCCCGCTTTGAACGCATTCGCCATCACTTTCAGCGACCGATTCCCGGCAGCTGAAAGCTACTAAAAGAAAACGCCGGATACACCGTTAAAGAGATAGTCCCGCTTCAGACAATGAGCGGGGCGGTTGGGGGAGTCCAATTTGCTTTGGGACGTTGTCAGCTCAGCTTTGATTGACTGGTCGCCGGTACACACGTAATCCATCGCTGTGCAGGAACAGTGCGCGGCCTTTTCCGTCGTCCTGCTGAAGCCAGAGGACGCTGCCGTCCATGGCGAGCATGTCGATGCGGCCGGACGTTAGTACTTGTCCGTGATTGTGGATTTCCACCTCGTCGGTGCGGGAGAGTGTGGACCAGTTGGGAATGGGTTCAGGCCTCGGGGATCCGGTGTGGGACTTGGCTATGCGAGAGCGGGTGTTCATCTCGGTTGTCCTTGGTCTAGGGCGGTTCGGGCGGATAGTTCTTCTGGGGTACTTGTGGGAGGAGGCAGGGTGACCGTTTTGGTCACCCTGCCTCCGTTTGCATGCTGCGCTGTCCTCGCGCCCGTCCGTCGGGCTACCTGTTGCGATGGAGTGCGGGACCGGCAGCACACGCGCCGGACGGTGGGTCCGGCAGTCAGTGGCGCCGGGTCAGAGTTTGTCGGCCCGGACTGCGAGTACGGGGCAGGTGGCGTCGAGCAGGATGCGCTGAACGGTGCTTCCCAAGATGAGCTTGCCCACCATGGAACGGTGCCTCAGTCCAATGACAATCACTTCCACGCCACGGTCCTGTGCGATTTGGATGACCGCGTCCCCCGGATCGGCCAGGATCGAGGATTCGATGGTCAGGGCCAGACCGGCCTCGGTCAGTTGGCCTTCCAACTCCTGCAGTTCCTGCGCGTCCAGGTCGTGGTGGCCACGTCCGATGTTCACGATGAGCAGGTCTGACTTCCGCCGATGGGCTTCCTTGATCCCCTCAGTTAGCGCTTCCCTGCCTTCGGGAGCGGATGCGTAGGCTACCAGTACCGTCATTTTTTGATTCTCCAATGGCTTTGGGTGTGCAGGGTGTCGGATGCTAGACGAGGGTGTTGAGCCAGCCCTGCGGCAGGTCAATCGGCAGCAGTGAGGGCAGTGCCAGGAGCGCGACGTACAGGACGCCGGTGTAGATGATGGCGACCTTGAGCCGGGCCCTTGCGACTATCAGGAGGAAGGCCGGGATGAAGATCGTGACTGCAATCAGGTATCCGAAGGCGGCCGTGAGAGCCAGGAAGCCTGTCATCCATAGGAAGGTCTTCAACGCGAACTTTGCGTCAAGGGTCCAACCTGCCTTCGCAGGCTGTGTGCCACGGATCCCATCTGCCTCCTCAGCAAGGGTCTCACCTGCCTTCGGGGTTCTGTCGCGAAGCCTTCTCCGGATCTCAATGAAGAGCAGGAAACCGGAGAAGATAAGGCCTCCGGTGCTCACCAGCTGGGGGACCAGCCTGGCTTCCGGCGAGAATGAAGCGGACGAGATTAAGGCGGCGGCGAAGGCGACGAAAAAGATGCCTGATGCTGTGAGGGACCAGGTTGAATTCTTCAGCGGAGCTTCGTCGTCCTCGGGCTGTTCGTCCCGGTGACCATCGTCAAGGTTGGTCTTGCGGCGGGTACGGATGAACTTGATGAACGCCCAGATCATCGGCAAGATCAGGATTGCCAGGAAGACCAGTACGCCGGGGCGGGCCATCCAGTCAAATCCTTCGTAGAGGCTGTCGGTGAGGAAGTAGTAGCGTTCCAGCGGGATGGCCAGGACGAAGCCGATGAGGAAGGGTGCCCTGGGGAAGCCAGTTGACTTCAACAGCCAGCCGAAGACGCCCAGGATGATCATGATCCAGAGGTCGCCGAGCTGGCCGCCTTCCTGGAAGGAGCCCAGGAGCATGACGGCGACGAGGCCTGCTGCGAGTATGGCGAAGGGGACCTTTGTCAGCTTGGCGAGCTGCTTGACACTCAGGAAGCAAAGCAGTGCGCCGAGAACGGACGCGATGGCGAAGGACCAGACGATGAGATACATCAGGTCAAGGTGTTCGGTGATGATTGACGGGCCTGGCTGGATGCCATAGGTGAGGAGCATTCCGAGGAGCATCGCGGAGGGGACTCCGCCGGGGATGCCGAACAGGAGGGTGGGGATCAGGTCGCCGGCTTCCACGGAGTTGTTGGCGCTTTCGGGGCCAACGATTCCGCGGGGGTCGCCTTTGCCGAATTGGCGCTTGTCCTTTGCGGTTGCGACGGCCTGCCCGTAGGCCATCCAGGTTCCGGCGGTGGCGCCGACGCCTGGCAGCACGCCTGCCCAGATGCCGATGAGCGCTCCACGGATGACGTGGGTCCAGTGGGTGAGCCATTCCCGGATGCCTTGTCCCCAGCCGCCGCCGAGGGTGATGATTTGCTTCTGTCCGCGGCGTTGGCTGGCGCGGGATGCGATTTCAGCCAGTCCGAAGATGCCGAGGGCAACGGCCACGAGTGAAAGGCCGTCGCCGAGGAACAGGCTGCCGAAGGTGAAGCGTTCCTCTGCGGTGGTCGGAGAGGTTCCGACCATGCCGAGGATCAGGCCGAGGAGGCCTGCCGAGACTCCCTTTATGATGTTTCCCCGTGACAGGACTGCGGCCAGAGATACACCGAGGACGGTCAGCATGAACAGTTCGGGACTCGCGAAGGAAAGGACCAAGGGCCGGGCGAGTGGGATCGCGAGGGTCAGGCCGACCGCGCCGATGATGCCGCCGGCCATGGAGGAGAGGAAGGCCAGGGTCAGGGCGCGGGCTGCCTGCCCCTTCTTGGCCATGGAGTAGCCGTCGAGCATGGTGACGCTGGCCGATGCGGAGCCGGGGGCTCCGAGCAGTACCGCGGAGACGGTGTCTGAGGTGTGGACGACAGCGAGGGCGCCGATGAGGAGTGCCAAGGCCTGGGGCGGTTCCATTCCGAAGGTGATGGGCAGGAGGATCGCGACGGCGCCTGTGCCGCCCAGACCGGGGATGAGGCCCATGATCAGACCGGCGACGGTGCCGATCAGGAGCATGATGAGGAGGGAGGGGTCAGCGAGGGATGCCAGCGCTGCCATTGCGGAGTCAAGCATGATGGTCCTTATTCAACGTGGATGTTGTATTTGCTCGCGAGCAGCCCTGTGACATAGGACCGGACGGAGCCGCTGACTTTGTAGGCGTCCCGGACGCGGTCGGCCATGCCGGTATCCGCGACGAGGGGGTAGCCGCCGAGTACTTTGGAGGCCTTTTCCTGGAAACCTGTGTCGGTGCCGAGTTTTTCGCTGGACTGGCGCAGCAGCTCGTAGGCGTTCTCCGGTGTCTCTTGTGGAACCCAGAGTCCTTTTTGGTAGGTATAAGTCAGGCCGAGCAGGGTTTTGTAGGCCTCGTACTTTTCGCCGGAGGGTTTCTTGCCGTGGAGAGTTTCGTACGCTTCTGCGACCGTGGGCACGTCGGGGAAGTTGGGGTCACGGATGACGTCCCCGGCTTCGTTCAGCTGGCCGAAGGACATGAGGACGACGGCTTTGCCTTCCTTGACGATGCCGGCGACGGCGGATCCGTAGGCGGAGGTCGTCTGGTAGTCCAGGTCGATTTCGCCGCGCTGCAGGGCCAAGTTGACCGGTCCTCGGCCTTCAAAGCCGAACGTGCTTGTCACGTCGGCCTCGAGCAGGTCGAAGGCGACCAGCGTGGTGATGTCCAGGCCTGTGGCGCTGATTCCGCCGAACTCCAGCGGGGTGTCCCGGTTAATCAGGTCCTGCACACCGGCTACCCCGGCTTCGGCCCGGGCGTAAATGACTCCGCCGGTGCCGTTGACGACGACGGGCCTGAGGTCCTCGAAGGAGTATTTAACGGCTGAGCGTCCCAAGACCCAGGGAACGACTGTCGATGCTGTCCCGACGAGGATTTCGGTGCCGTCGGTCTTGGCTGAGCGGGCGAACCTGTTGGTGCCCAGGATGCCTTCACCGCCTGCTTCGTTTACTGGTGCAAAACCGGGACGGCCGGGGACGTAGTTAGTCAGTTCGGTGCCGATGAACCGGGCCCAGGTATCTGTTCCACCGCCGGAAGCCAGGGGGATGAGAAATTCGAGGGTTTCGCCGCTGAAATTGCCGTCTTCGGTGCTGGAGGGCGGGTTCAGTAAGCTGCCACCCAGGACAGTGGTTGCAGCTCCCAGCAGTGCGAAGGCGCCTACAGCTGTAAGGATGGTGCGCCGGGAGTGTTTGGGCGGATCGGGCTGCTCGCTTGGCTCGATCTGCGGGTCGGTGCCAGCCGGGGAGAATCCGGGCGGCTCCAAGGATGACTTGTTGCTCGTCATTGAGGAATCCTTTGCTTGGGGCCTACCTCAATGCAACACCATTCAGGCGTCAATAAGAGGACAGGCTGTTAACTTGTGTTCCGCTTACCAGGACTCTGGAAGCAGCAGTTCGGCGTCCGCGATGCGGCGGACGCTTCGAATGGTTCCGACGACGGGCACGCCGTCTCGGTTTTCCGCCCACGTCTGGACGAGGCCGGCGGGGGTGCGCATGATCAGCCCGGACGAAGGATCAGTTGTGAGGAGGTCGCGGACTACTGTGCCTTCGTGCTGGGCCGCCATGGTCAGCGCTACGCTTCCCGTAATAGCCAGGGCCGGATGGAGCCTGCCCATGGACAGCATCCAGACCTTGAGGTCGGCTTCATCGTCCGGGCCCGCTCTGCCGACCAGTGCCAGCTTCGGTATCGCCCGCGCAGCTTCAGCGCGTGTGGCCACAAGGCCCATGCGCACGGCGGCAACTCTGCGAATGTCTTCCAAATGCACAAGGAGTGAAGCCTTGCGGTCGATGTCCGCGGCTGTCTCGTTTCCGTGGAGGCCGATGGACTCGGCGTCCAGAATGATCAGGGGAGCACCGGCATCAATGAGCGTGGCCGAGACCTCACGCCCGTCGAAGCTCACTTTCTCCACCGGTTCGCCGGTGGGGAAAAGTTTCCCGGTGGTCCTCCCTGCGGGATCCAGGAATCCCATGCCGACTGACAGTCCGGGGAACGGGACGCCGGGAATCATCTGGGTGCCCGGATCCTGAAGTTTGCCGCCCGGGGTCGGAACCTTCTGCAGAATGAGCTGATCGGTGTTGGTGTTCAGGGTCCGGACGGACGTGTTCTCCTGTCCGGGTGCCACCCAACCCCGTTGGATTGCATACGGGGCGACCACGGCTGAGCAGTTGCCGCAGTTACTGCCCCAGTCCACCCTCTGCTCGTCGATGGCGACCTGTGCAAACGTGTAGTCAACATCGGCCTCGTCACTGAGGGCGCGGGACAGGATGACGGCCTTGCTCGTGGTGGATGTTCCGCCTCCGACCCCGTCGATCTGACGGTTGTCGGGGCTGCCGAAGAGACGCAGAAGAACTTCGTCCACGCTCTTTCCGGGGACCTGCAGGTTGTCCCACTCGAACACCCAGCATTTGCTGGTTCCGCCCCGCATCCACGCTGCTGGGATCTTAAACATGATTGCTTTCACACCTTCCTGGGCCCTTCATCGGGCCTGCAAGCCTTGTCGGCTGGTCCAAGTGTGATCCGAACCTCAGATGAATTACAAACGCCAAATACTGCACCACCATGCATTTCTACTTCAATCAGGTAGGCCTTGAATACACTTACGTAGGGTCGGGCACCGTGGCCGAGGACACCAGCAGTGACTTTGAGTGCCAAATTCCGCTCTAGATGAAGCGTTGGCATAGTATTGTGCGGGGGGCTTAAGAAATACTTCAAAGGAGGTGCAGCTGTGCTGAACATTCGGAGGCTTGAATTGCTGCTGGATGTGGTCGAGCTTGGATCGATTACCGCTGCTGCAGAAAAGCATGTGTACTCCCCGTCCGGAGTTTCGCAGCAGCTGCGGCGCCTGGAAGCCGAAATCGGGCAGCCGCTTCTTCAGCGACAGACCCGTGGCATGGTCCCCACGGATGCCGGGCATGTTCTGGCAGCGCACACGCGACGTATCCTGCGTCAAATGGCTGCCGCTGAGGCGGATCTGGCTGAAATCGCAGGACTCCACCGGGGCAGCCTCACCATGGGAACCTTCCCGACCCTGGGTGGATCCTTTCTCCCGCTCGTGATCAGCCGGTTCAAGAAGGAGTACCCGGCGATTGAGCTGCACGTCCGCAGCAGCCGTTTCGAGGACTTGGTTGAAATGCTGGAAAACGGGCAGGTTGGAATGTCACTCCTCTGGGACTACGAATGGAACCGGATCAATCCGGGGGACTTTGCCCTCACCACCGTCTTCGAAGACGCAACCGCGCTCATTGTCGGCAAGGACCACCGACTAGCGCGCCGGAAGCAGGTGGACATGGCAGACCTGGCCACAGAAGAATGGATCGTTCGCGGTGAGGCCCACCCCGTGGTTGAAGTACTGCAAAGAAGCGCACGCGCGGCAGGGTTCACGCCACGGATCGCATTCCAGGCCAACGACTACCAGGAGGCCCAAGCAATGGTAAGTGTTGGCCTGGGCATAGCGCTTGCTCCGCGAACCGCCGTCGTCAATAAGCATCCCGGTGTCAGCATCGTTTCACTGGGTTCGAGTGCCCCGTCCCGAAGGGTGCTCCTCGCTCACCGCCACGACAGAGTACGCGCTGCCGCTGAAATGGCCTTCCAGGCAACGCTCCTGGAGGTTGCCAAAGATACGACCGCGGACTTCCGGTGAAGGACCGCGTCCGAGAAGTTCCGTGCCGGCAGTGAGGCACTTCGCATCCGCATCGTTTCGCTTGGCATCGACTGACCTGACGGAGCCAAAGGGGGAGTGGTGAGCGAGAGGAAGTCGAAACGGTGGTTATGGATGCTGATCGCATCCGCGGTGCTTTGCCAAATCGCTCTCAATCTGGCAAGGCCACTCATCTCATATAAGGTGTTGGCCCTGGGTGGCGACTCGGTCTCAGTCGGCTTAACCTCTGCCTCCTTCGCCCTCCTTCCGGTGGCAATCGCCCTATGGCTGGGTCGAATGTCAGACCGCCGAACGTCGATGAAGGGCATCACCCTGGCAGGGACGCTCCTGCTCGCGGCCGGCCCGTT
Organism: Arthrobacter sp. Soil762; assembly: GCF_001428335.1. GTDB lineage: Bacteria > Actinomycetota > Actinomycetes > Actinomycetales > Micrococcaceae > Arthrobacter. The sequence continues at coordinate 952,131 of NZ_LMSG01000001.1, read as the reverse complement.
CCTGCTCTCGGCCGCCCCATCTCTTCTGCTCGTCGGCGTCGCCAGCGCGGTACTGGGTATCGGACACCTGTGCTTCACGATTGCCGGACAGTCTGCCATCGCACGATTTGTTCCGCTCAGCCGGATGGACGCAGCCTTCGGCTGGTTCACTGCGGCATTCTCCCTTGGCCAGCTCGTTGGTCCACTAGTTGCAGGTCTGGCCATGGGATCTGCAGGAAACGCGCCCGCCGCCGCCCGGCTCATGGACGCCAACGCTGCATTGATACTCGCCGGGGCAATATCGGTGCTGGCCATTCCGGTCGCTCTCGGGGCATCGTCGAAGGAACGCGCAAGTGCCCGGGAAACCACAAAGGCAGCTCCAGTGAAGGCGCCGATATCGAAGTCTGTGGCCCACCTTCTTGGTATCCCCACCGTGAAGACCAATATGCTCGCCAGCCTTGCATTACTGGCCACGACCGACATCATCGTTGCGTTCCTCCCTCTACTGGGAGAGGAAAACGGGATCGCCCCCGTCGGAATCGGCGTCCTTCTGGCCATCCGGGCGGCCGCCTCGATCACGTCCCGTCTGCTCCTACCCGTGATGCTGTCCCGATGGAGCAGAACCGGACTCATCACTGCCAGCCTGGCGGGGGCAGGCACCACCCTGGCGATCCTGCCGTGGCTGTTCGGAAATCCTGTGGTGGGGGCGGTCATCTTAGCCATCGTTGGATTCTTCCTCGGACTAGGACAACCGATCACGATGACACTCATCACCCAGGCGGTTCCTCCAGACGCGCGAGGCGCTGCACTGGCACTAAGGCTGCTCGGCAACCGCCTCGGACAGGTTGCCCTGCCGATCGGGGCAGGGCTGCTGGCAGCCCCAGCCGGACCGGGGGGAGCTCTATGGATGTCGTCAGCAGTTCTCTGCGCCGCTTCCATAAGATGGTCAAGAAGGCCCTGAAACCGATCCAGCATCCGGAACGAAGTGCCATGGACAGCTTGATTGCTTAGGGACCGGTGACATCCAGCAAGTTGCGCTGCCTGGCGGTACCTTTGGACGCTGCGGCTGGAACTTGGTGACCCCGCCGGTGCACAAAAGGCGTTCCAAACTGCCAGGGACAGCGGCCACCACGAGTACGCACCAAGAGGTGCGGTCCTTGTCGGGATAAGACTCATGGAGGCGGGCGACTGGGAAGGAGCCAGCCGCGCGTATGAGCAGGCCATTCTCAGCCGGCATCAAGAGCATGCGCCTTCCGCCTGGATCACGATGGGGATGCTCCTGGAAAGACAAGGAAATCCAGTTGCTGCGAACGGAGCATACCGGGCAGCCGTTGACAGTGAACACTCAGAATATGCACCCTTGGCCGCGGTCGGACTCGGGTTACTCCTCCAAGGACAGGGTGACGCTATCAGCGCCCAAGTGGCCTACCAAACAGCAATTGACAGTGGACACCCCGACCACGCACCCTTCGCGATGCTGCTGATAGGCGAGCACTTCACCGGCGGAGACCTGCGGTCCCGTGAGCACTTCCGCGATCAGGCCGCGCGTTACGGAAACCCCGACGTACTCCTGAGTCTCGCTGAGCTTTACATCGCCGAACGGGAAGTGCTGAGAGCCCGTCTGCTGCTACAGCAGGCGGCGGTCCTGGGCAACAGTGTCGCCGCCCATTCGCTTCAGATTTTTGGTCCGGACACCGCCGGGGTAACCAGCGACGACGCATCTAAAGCAGTCTTGAAACGTGCCCAGGCAGGCGACACCGACAGTATGAACATACTCGGTCTTCTTGCGGCCCTTCGCGGAGCCGTCATCGAAGCACGTTTATGGTGGACTAAGTCAGCCGGCGAGAGGGACGTGATAGCCCCGCTGTTGATTTCGCGCCACCTGCGTTAGTGGACTTCGCATTATGAGGATGCCGAAAGGGCGCTTGGGCGGACCATCGGCTGACGGCAATCGAGCAGTCCCATATCGCCGAAAGCAGCCCGCCAATCAGATCTTCGGCCCAGGCAGCACAGCCCAACCGGGCCGCTTTTTCGCAAGGTGCGGAGAAACTGACCGCGTAAAAGGAATGCTGCATAAGTTCATCGACCGCGAACCTCACGACGCCGGAGAGCAACCATCCCTTGGTTTTAAGGAGCCAGCGCCACGGGAACCAAATACGTGGAGATCTGAGAGGGTGCGCTTCGGCGAGTTATGCCTTCAAGCTGTAAAAGCGTGCCCCGTTGTCGTAAAGGGCGAGACTCGCGTCGTCGGCAAGAATGTCCGCCACGAGTTCCAAGTCCGCTGGTTGAAACGGCACCCGGGCCCTCGTGCTGGGAAGATCGGTTCCAAACATTAGAGCTTCCGGGTTCTCTTTGTGGATCTCCCGGATAGTGGAAGCGACGTCGAGTTGGACCCGACCAAACCCCGTGGCCTTCACCCGTACGCCGTGGGACACGAGGCGGAGCAGCACGTCGCGATGCACCGAAGTCATGCCCAAGTGATCGATGCTCACCTTCGGAAGTGCTGTAATGACCGGTTCCAACTCCACCAGGTCATTCGCGTCGAGATAGAACTCGACGTGCATTCCTGCAACATCCCATGCTCGTCGCCCAAGTGACGAAACACTTTCCATTTCGGCCGAGCCGCCCCGATATAGATTGAACCGAACGCCGCGGACTCCCGTTTCAGCGAGACGAAGAAGTTCGTCATCGCTTGTCGTCTCGGCAATATTGGCAACGCCCACGAACATCGGGCCGAGCGTAGCCAGCGCATCGGTCAGATAGCTCTGGTCGAAGGCCTGGAATGAACCTGAAACCACGACACCGCCCGTAACTCCCAGATCTGAAACGGCGCGCAGATAATCCGGCACCGTGAACTCAGGCGGCAGGTACCCGTTGTTTCGCACGAGCGGGAAGCGGGAATCGATGATGTGGAAATGGCTGTCGAAGATCTGTCGAGTCATTGCTGTTTCCCTGATGAAGTGGGTTCGTGCTGTCGCGGTTGCGTGGCAATTGTCGACAGCCGACGGTGAAGGGTCGACGGCGGCACGGTGAGTGCCGTCGTCGACCTTTCCCTGGGGAACGTGCAGCTGCAGCTGACGGTCTGGGAACAGCGGCTCTAGGGTACTTTGGCGTCCGCCACGCCGCTTTCAGCCGATGTTAACTGCAGGTCGGAGCCCGACGACGGATGTGCTGCGACGGCCGCGGCGTGCTCGGCCAGCACGCCCGTTTGGTGCCGGATCTTCAGGCGGTACAGCAGGGCCCCGCCCACGGTGACGGCGGCAACGAACAGCACGCCGCCCCACTGCAGGTACCACTCGAACGGCGGCACCGAGTTGTAGATCTCCGGGCGCGGCCAGATCAGGTTCACCGTCATGGCGCCGCCCCACAGGACCGCGAGGATGTTCACCGGAAGCCCCCATTTGCCCATGCTGAATCCGGCGTCGGAATCATCACCCGGCCACCTGCCCAGGAGCCGGTTGCGCAGCATCGGAACGGTGACCAGCAGGTAGGACAGGTAGATCAGGACGATGCTGATGCTGGACAGGATGGTGAAAATGGCCGGCTGCATCACGTTGACCAGCAGCGGGATGACGGCCAGGACTCCGACCACCATGGCAGCGACCGCTGGGGTCCTGCGGACCGGGTCCACTTTGCTGAGCTGGCGGCTGAAGGGCAGGTTGTTGTCCCGGGCCATGGCGAACATCATCCGGATGGCGGCGGCGTGGACCGCCAGGGTGCAGACCACCACGGCAACTACGATGCAGGCGAGGAATGCTTTGCCGAAGGGGCCTCCGAGGACGGAGAGCACCAGATACTGCAGGCCGCCGTCGGCCGCCCCGAGCTTGGGGTCGGCCAGGTCCGGGGCTGCCAGGATGCTAAAGAGCAGGATAAGGCCGCCCAGCACGAAGGATGCCGTGATGGCGCGCAGGATGGCCTTGGGTGCCGTGCGCTTGGGATCCTTCGTTTCCTCGCCAAGGGAGCTGGCGGTGTCGAAGCCGTACATGACGTAGCCGGAGGCCATGGCGCCGATCAGGAACACACCGAAGAACCCCAGGTCATGGCCTTCGCCGTAACCGGCGGTGTCGAAGAAGACCTCAGGCCCGCGCACCACATGCCAGCCCAGCGCGAGGATCAGCAGGACGGCCGCGATCAGCTCCACGAAAACGCCGACGCTGTTGACCCTGGTCATCAGCTTCACGCCGAAGGCATTGATCATGGTGGAAATGCCGATCATGATGCTCGCCAGCAGCACGCCGTTGAGGGCGAAGTCGTAGGTGCCCGTTCCGTCTCCGATGACCTGGAAGCCGGACCAGAGCTGCGGCAGGGTGAGCTGCAAGGCCAGGGCCACGGCGCCGAGCGCCACGATGGACGAGATGAGCAGCAGCCAGCCCGCCAGCCAGGACCAGGTCCCGGAGGTAAGCCGCTTGGCCCAGTTGTACACCGATCCTGCAACTGGATAGCGGCCCGCCAGCTCGGCGAAACACAACGCCACCATCAGCTGGCCGGCGAAAACGAGGGGCCAGGACCATGCGTACGCCGGGCCGGCCATGGAAAAACCAAAGTAGAACAGTTGAAAAACACCGGTGAGGATGGAGATGTAGCTGACGCCTGCCGCGAAGCTGGCAAACTTGCCGATGCTCCGGTCCAGGGTCTGGGTATAGCCGAATTCGTCCATGCCGCTTGAATCAATACTCTTGCTGGGTTCCATCATTTGGACTCCTCAATCAGAAAAGCACGATAGTGGTGTGGCCTGATCCTCAGGCGAAGGATGCGCTGAGCTGCACCTCTTCCTCCGTCACGCTGCCGGACCGGCTGGCACGGATCAGGTCGGCGCAGCGCTCGCCGATCATCATGACGGTGATGTTGGGGTTGACGGTGACGTGTTCAGGCATGACTGAGGCGTCCGCGACGCGCAATCCGGTGACGCCCTTGACCCGCAGCTCGGGATCCAAAGGTGACATCCCGTCGTCGGTCGGGCCCATCCGCACTGTCCCCACCGGGTGGTACACGGTGTTGTGGGTCTTGCGAATGTAGTCCCGCAACTCCTCGTCCGTCTGCGCCTCGACGCCCGGCGAGAGCTCGCGGCCGGTCCATTCGGCCATGGCGGGCTGGGCGGCGATTTCGCGTGCCTTGCGGATGCCGGCCACCATGACCCGCATGTCGTGGCCGTCCGGGTCCGTGAAGTAGCGCGGGTCCACCATGGGCTTGTCGCGGAAGTCGCGGCTGCGCAGCCGGACGGTGCCGCGGGAGCGGGCGTGCGTGACGTTCGGGGTGAGGCTGAAGCCGTTCTCCGTGGTGGGGTAGCCGTGCCGCAGGGTGTTCATGTCGAACGGGACGGAGCCGTAGTGCATCATCAGGTCCGGGCGGTCCAGGCCTTCCTCCGTGGGGGTGAAGATGCCGATCTCCCACCACTGCGTGGACGTCTGGACCATCGGTTGTTTGGCCTCGAACTGCACCACGCCCTCGGGGTGGTCCTGCAGGTGCTCGCCTACGCCGGGGGAGTCCACCAGGACCTCGATCCCGTGCTGGGCGAGGTGCGCTGCCGGGCCGATGCCGGAGAGCATGAGCAGCTTGGGTGAGTCGATGGCGCCGGTGGAAAGTATGACCTCACGGTGGGCGGTGAGCAAGTGGGTCCGGCCAAATGCCGAGTCCACCACGTCCACGCCCGTGCAGCGCTTGTCCGCGTCGAACACCAGCTGGCGGGCGCGGAGGCCGGTCAGCAGGGTGAAGTTTTCGCGCTCCATGATGGGGTGGATGTAGGAGACGGAGCTGGAGGAGCGGGTGCCGTCCGCGCGGCGGTTGATTTGGAAGAAGTTGGCGCCGTTGACCACCGTGGTTCCGGTGTTGAACTTTGCCCGGGGGATGCCGGTCTGTTCGCAGGCGTCCAGGAGCGCGACGCCGGCCGGATCCACCGGGGGAACGTTCATCAGGTGCACGGGGCCTGAGTCACCGTGGTGCGGCGCGGCGGGGCCGGCGTCCTCGTTGGTCTCCAGCCGCTGGTAGAGCGGCCAGGCGGTTTCAGCGTTCCAACCCGTTGCGCCGAACTTGGATTCCCACTCGTCCAGGTCTTCGCGCGGGGCCCAGAACGCGATGCAGGAGTTGTGGCTGGAGCAGCCGCCCATGACCTTGGCGCGGGCGTGGCGCATAAATGAGTTGCCGTTCTCCTGCGGTTCCACCGGGTAGTCCCAGTCGTAGCCGGATTCCAGCAGCTCCATCCAGCGGTCCAGCTGCAGGATCTCGGGCAGGCCGCGGTCATCCGGGCCGGCCTCCACCAGCGCAACGGACACGTCCGGATCCTCGCTCAGCCGCGCGGCCACTGCCGCCCCGGCGGATCCGCCGCCGATGACGACGTAGTCGAACCCGCGGTCGGTGACGTCGTCGATGTTGTCGTAATGCACCTAGTTCTCCTTGCCGTGGTCAGCAAACCAGCCGGTCACCTGGGGGCTGGTGTTCTGGTAGATGTGCTTGGCTTCCTGGTATTCCGCCAGGCCGGTCGGCCCGAGTTCGCGGCCAACGCCGGACTGGCCGAAGCCGCCCCACTCGGCCTGGGGCAGGTAGGGGTGGTAGTCGTTGATCCAGACCGTCCCGTGCCGCAGCCGGGATGCCACGCGCTGCGCCTTGCCGGCGTCCTGGGTCCAGACCGCGCCGGCCAGCCCGTAGATGGTGTCGTTGGCAGTTTCCACGGCCTCGTCCTCGGTGCGGAAGGTCTCAACAGTCACCACCGGGCCGAAGGCTTCATCCACCACCACGGACATGCCCGTTTGGACGTGGTCCAGGACGGTCGGCTGGTAGTAGAAGCCGCCGTCGTACTTTTCTCCCTCAGGCGCAGCGCCGCCGCACCGCAGCCGCGCGCCCTCGGCGATGCCGCGCTGGACGTAGGCGTTGACCTTCTCCCGGTGGGCCGCGGAAATCAGCGGCCCCGTTTCGGCAGCATCATCAAACGGGCCACCGAGCCGGATCTCCTGTGCGCGGCGGACCAGCTCATCGACGAAGCGTTCGGCGATTGATTCCTCCACCACCAGCCGCGCCCCGGCGGAGCAGACCTGCCCGGAGTGGACGAAGGCCCCGTTCAGGGCATTGTCGACGGCGGCGTCGAAGTCCGCGTCGGCGAACACCACGTTGGGGTTCTTGCCGCCGAGCTCCAGCGCCACCTTTTTCACAGTGCCGGCTGCGGCCGCGGCGATGCGCTTGCCGGTTTCCAGTCCGCCGGTGAAGGAGACGAGGTCGACGTCGGGGTGTTCGGAGAGCGGTGCCCCCGCCTCCGCGCCGGCTCCCGTCACCAGGTTGGCGACACCGTCCGGCAGACCGAGGTCCTGCAGCAGCTGCATGGCCAGGATGGCGGTGGACGGGGTGAGCTCGGAGGGCTTCAGGACGAAGGTGCAGCCTGCGGCCAGCGCGGGTGCGATCTTCCAGGCGGCCTGGAGCAGGGGGTAGTTCCACGGCGTGATGAGGCCGCAGACGCCCACAGGCTCATAGACGATTTTGCTGACGACGGCGGGGTTCCCGGCGTCGACCATGCGGCCCGCCTGCTGTCCGGCCAGCCGTCCGAAATATTCGAAGCAGGCGGCGATGTCGTCCATGTCGATGCGGCTTTCGGCTATCCGCTTCCCGGTGTCCAGTGATTCAGCGCGGGCGAACTTTTCCCGGCGTTGGAGCAGTTCGGCGGCGACCTTGAGCAGGAAAGTGCCGCGCTCGGGTGCCGGTACCGAAGCCCAGACGCCGGAGTCGAAGGCTGCCCGGGCTGCAGCGATGGCCCGCCCGGCATCTTCCCGGCCGGCCTCTGACACTGTGGCGGCCAGCTCGCCGTCGGCGGGATTGTGGATGTGGCGCACCGCGCCGGAGACGGCCGGCTCCCACGAGCCGTTGATGAAGAGGGTGGATGCTGTCGCGTCATGGGACGTTGTGGCGTAAGTCATACGGAGGACAGTAATTGAAGTTGAACGAGTGTTCAATGCTTTCTTGAACACTCGTTCAAATGTGACGCGCGCTACTGCACTGCCGTGCGGCGTGTGATTTAGAGTTCCCTGAGTGCTGCGTCCCCGCTGGAACTCCCGCGGCTCGGGAGGAAGGCGATCTCCTCCGTGCGGGCGATGCTGCGCTGGATGGAGGCGTTGTCCACGCCTAGAAGCGACGTCAGCCACATGCCGTTCTGTATAACGACGATGTCCGCTGCCCGCTCCCGGCATTCCTCCCAGGAGAGTTCGGGTTTGGCGTTGGATACGAGCGCGGCAACGCCGTCGAGGTACCGGTCGAAGGCTGCGGCGTTGATCTCGGCATAGCCCTCGTCGGCCTGGGCGAGCGCCCACAGGTGCAGGCGCAGGGACAGGTACCGGGTGGTCAGCAGCTCGGCGCCGGCAACCCGCCGCAGGGCCTTGCGGAGCTGTTCGTCCGGCGTCAACGAGGGGTCCCGGGCCACCAGCTGGAGGTCCTGCTCGTCCACCCGGTGCAGGGCCGCCCGGATCAGGCTCGTTTTATCGTCGTAGTAGTAGTTCACCAGGCCCAGTGCGACGCCGGCTTCGCGGGCCACGGCACGCATGCTCACACCTGAGATGCCGTGGCGCGACAGCAGATCGAGCGCCGCTTCGAGAATGCGCGACTGCCTGTCAATCTGTTCGCCGGAGTTCACTGTATTTGTCCCCATCTGGCCAGACTATTGCCAAACCCGCCAGGAGCGCACTTTGCGGAAGAGGTGGACGTCGTCAACCACTACACACCTGTCCGATCCGTGGCAGAGGGTCTTTGCCGTTTGCCTAACTTTTCGCCGCCATATAGACGTCCACAGCGTCTTCCGACTCCACCTCAAAGCCATGGCGCTCATACAGCCGCCGGGCCACACTTCCCTGGAGGACGTTCAGACGGAAGGGCCGGTGGTCCTGGGACCCGTCCATGGCCTGCCGGAGCACGGCGCCGCCGAGGCCCTTTCCCTGATGCTCCGGGGCCAGGTAAAAGTGTTCGATCCACTGCGCGTCGGGCTCCGGGCGGACAGCGATCACGCCCGCATTCTGCCCAGCCACCTCGACGACGAAGGTGTGCCCCGGCTCGAACCCGTTGAGGAAACGCTCGCGGACACGGACCGGGTCAAAGCGGCCCAGCCGCTCAAGGTCCGGACGCATCACGACGGCGCGGAGCTCGGCGATCCACGAGCCGTCAGAGGCCTGGCTGGGACGAAGGGAAAATTCGGCACTCACCCGACCATTTAACCCACAAATTTAACCCACAAATGCATCGAGTGCTCCTCCCCACCGGCACCCTCGCCTCGCAAGCTCGGCCAGGGAACCCTGCCGGCGTGGGCCCACCGCCGTTTTGGAGGTGCAAAAGGGCATTTGCGGAGCAATCGATGCATTGGCGGCGGGCCTACTTCTTGGGCAGGCCTGGCGGGTTGAGTTCGGACTTCTTAATGGCCTCCGACGACAGGCCCCAACGGTCCAGAACCTCGGCGTAGGCGCCACTCTCGATCAGCTGGTTGAGCGCAGCCTGGGCGGCGACTGCCAGGCCATTGCCCTTCTGCGTGGTGAAGGCAATTTCGGCGGTCAGCGGCCACCCGCCGTTGAGCGTGCCCAATTCCTTCGTCTTGCCGTCCTTCGCTGCCTTGTAGGCCGCGCCGGCGTTCGGGCCGAACGTCAGGTCCGCCCGGCCGGACTGGAGGGCCAGCGTGGAGGCGGAGTCGTCGTCGTAATACTGGAACTCAACCGGCGCCAGCCCCTTCGCCTTGTTCTCTTCGTCCCAGCGCACCAGGATCGCTTCCTGGTTGGTGCCCGAGCCGACGATGATGCGCTTGCCGGCAACATCCTTGGCTTCCTTGATCTCGCCGATGGTGGAATCGGTCTTGGCGTAGAAGCCCAGGAGGTCGTTGCGGTGGCTGGCGAAGTCGAACTTCTCCTTGCGGGCCTCCGTAACGGTCACATTGGAAAGGACTGCCTCGTACTTGCCCGATTCAACGCCCAGCGGCCAGTCGGCCCAGGCCACCGGAAGCACCTCAACCGTCAGCCCAAGGTCTCGCCGACCGCATAGGCGATGTCCACCTCGCTGCCGATGAGCGTCCTGTTGTCGGTAGCGAAAAGACTCAGCGGGGCCGTGCCGCCGGTGCTCACCACAGTGAGCTTGCCGTCCGCCTTGATGGCGTCGGGGACCAGGGCGGCAGCTTTCGCATCCACGGTCACCTTGACGCGGTTCTGCTCGGGTGCCAGGTTGAACGTCTTGCCTGCTGCGCTCGCCGTAGAGCCCGACGACGGTGCTGTCGCCGCCGTCGCGCCCGGGTCCGAGCAGGCGGCAAGCGCCAGGAGGGTGACTGCTGCGAGTGCTGCGGCTGCAGCCCGTTTTGTCTTGATTTTCGCCATGATTTCCCCTTGCAAGTTGCTGATTTTCGGAACGGAACGGTGTTCTTGGCAGCAACTATCCGGGAGTACGCGCGCGGGATCAAAGGCCGCCGAAACGGTGCGATACCGGGAGTAACGGCAGTTCACCGGGCGACCGCGGCGGTCACAAATGAGGCTGTGGGCCACGCCACCGCAGGCCGCAGAAATAACCCGGGCGCCGCCGTCGTTGTCCACAATGTGCCCGCCGCGACCCGGCCGGCCACCCTACGCAACGCATTGAAAGGCCGGCACCGACGTGACGCTTCCCCTCTCCATCCTTGATCTGGCAACCATCGGCAAAGGCCAGACGGCGGCGGAGAGTTTCGCGGGGAGCGTGGCCATGGCGCAGCGGGCCGAGGAGCTGGGCTACCGGCGGATCTGGTACGCCGAGCACCACAACATGTCCGCCATCGCCTCCTCTGCCACCAGCGTGCTGATCGCCCACGTGGCAGCGCACACCAAGACCATCAGGCTGGGCGCCGGCGGCGTTATGCTGCCCAACCACTCGCCGCTGACCATCGCCGAGCAGTTCGGCACCCTGGAAACGCTGCACCCGGGCCGGATCGACCTCGGCCTGGGCCGTGCCCCGGGGAGCGACCAGAACACCATGCGCGCGCTGCGCCGGGACCCCATGTCCGCGGACACTTTCCCGCAGGACGTCCTGGAATTGCAGGGCTACCTGACCGGTCCCACGCGGATCCAGGGCGTGGAGGCCACCCCGGGCAAGGGGACCAACGTTCCGCTGTACATCCTCGGATCGTCGCTGTTCGGCGCCCGGCTCGCGGCCCAGCTGGGCCTGCCGTACGCGTTCGCGTCGCACTTCGCGCCCAACGCCCTGCAGGATGCCGTGGCCGTGTACCGCCGGGAATTCAAGCCGTCCGCGCAGCTGGACGCACCCCATGTGATCGCCGGCGTCAACGTCATTGCCGCGGATACTGCCGCCGAGGCGCAGGCAACGTTCCAGGCCACCAAGCGTGCCCGCGTGTCCCTGTTTTTCGGCGGCGGGCGCGAGTTCACCGACGACGAGGCCGACATGATCCTGGACTCCCCGCAGGGCCAGCATGTGTCCCAGATGATGACGTACTCGGCCATCGGCACCCCGGACGCGGTGATCGACTACCTGGACGGGTTCGCCAAGCACTCCGACGCCGACGAACTCATCGTGGCGCACCAGAACACCGGCACAGAAGCCAGGATCCGTTCCGTGGAGCTGCTGGCGCAGGCCGCCGGACTCGCCCGGGTCTAGGTCCGGCGCCACCGGCAAGCGGGGACGCACTCGCGTCACGCAGCGCACCCTTTTAGAAGCCCGACGGCGGGGTCCCCGAAATCACCCGGTGGGCGCCGCCGTCGTACTCCAAAAGCAAGCCCTGCGTGACGGCGGGGGCCGGCCAGGACGGAACCAATGCGGCCGCTGGAAAACATCAATGTGGCGGCGGGCCCTTGACATCTACCAACTGAACCGGTTTAGTAGAGCCTACTGAACCGGTTCAGTGGCGTGAGTCACGGGACCCGAAACCCGAAGGGCCCCACATCATGGCAGTAACCATCAGCGACGTCGCCCACGCGGCCGGCGTCAGCAAAGGTGCTGTCTCGTATGCGCTGAACGGCCAGCCCGGCGTCAGCGACGCCACCCGGGGCCGGATCCTGCAGGTCGCGAAAGAGCTTGGCTGGAAGCCCAGCCTCCGCGCCAAGGGCCTGTCCTCCGCGAAGGCCTACGCCCTGGGCCTGGTGGTGGCCCGCGATCCCAAGCTCCTCGGCACGGACCCGTTCTTCCCAGCCTTTATTGCAGGCATCGAGATCACGCTGGCCGAGCACGATTACACGCTGGTCCTGAGCGTTGCCACCGCCCCCGGCGCCGAAGAGCGGGCATACCGCAAACTGGCCGACGGCGGCCGCGTGGACGGCGTGATCCTGACCGATGTGCGGCACAACGATTCCCGGATCGGCCTGCTGCGCGAGCTCAAGCTGCCGGCGGTGACGCTCAACAGGCCCGATGCCGACTCACCGTTCCCGGCGGTGTCCATGGATGACACGGACGGCATCACGGCCGCCGTCGAACATTTGATCGCCCTGGGACACGTCCGGATCGGCCATGTGGGCGGCGCCCAGGAATACATCCACGGCCGCAGCCGCCGCCGGGCCTGGGAGTCGGCCATGGCACGTGCCGGCCTGGCAGCGGACCTGTTCGCGGAGGCTGATTTCACGGCCCCCGGGGGAGTGGCAGCCACCGCGGAACTGCTCCGCCGGCCGGACCGCCCCACCGCGATTGTCTATGCGAACGACCTCATGGCGACGTCCGGCCAGTCCTTCGCCCAGTCCCAGGGCCTGAGCGTTCCGGGTGACCTGTCAGTCACCGGCTACGACAATGCAGAGTTCACCCAGTACCTCAACCCGCCCCTCACCACTATCGCCACTGACCCCATGCGTTGGGGCAGAGTTGCTGCGCAGGCCCTCCTGGACCAGCTCAACGGCACCCACTCCGGCGAGGATACGGACCTGCCGGCACCTACCCTGCTGGTCCGCGCCTCCACCGGTCCCGCCCCATCCAGAACCATCAAGCAAGCTACAAAGTAAGCCCAAAAGCACATCACCCAGCAAAAGATCCCCACCGGGACCAGTACCAAGGAGTCGCAATGAAGCGCTTTACCAAAGCCACGCGAATATTGTCAGTGGCCGCCCTGACCGTAATGGGGGCGGGCATGGCTGCCTGCGGCGGCAGCGGAGGGGGCGACGGCGGCTCCGGCTCCGCCACCACCGCCAAGGGCCCCATCAAGATCTGGTACTCCAACAACGAGTTCGAGGTTAAGTGGGGCAAGGCCATGGTGGAATCCTGGAACTCCGCACACCCGGAGGAGAAGGTCGAGGCGCAGGAGATCCCTGCCGGCAAGAGCTCCGAAGAGGTCATCGGCGCAGCCATCACCGCGGGCAACGCTCCCTGCCTGGTCTTCAACACCGCCCCTGTGGCCGTTCCGCAGTTCCAGAAGCAGGGCGGTTTGGTGGCCCTGGATGAATTCCCGGACGGGCTCCAGTACATCAAGGACCGCACCGGCGACCTGGCGGACCAGTACAAGTCCGCGGACGGCAAGATGTACCAGCTGCCCTGGAAGTCCAACCCCGTAGTCCTCTTCTACAACAAGGACATGTTCGCCAAGGCCGGGCTGGACCCGGAGAACCCGAAGCTGGGGACCCACCAGGAACTGCTGGACACCGCCCGGACCCTGGTGTCCTCAGGTGCTGCCACCAACGCCATGTGGCCATCACCGGCCAGTGACTTCTTCCAGGCCTGGTTCGACTTCTACTCCTTCTACGCCGCCAACTCCGACGGCACCCCGCTGGTGAAGGACGGCAAGGTCACGTTCGACAGCGAGGAGGGCAAGCAGGTCGCCACCATGTTCGAGACGCTCTACAAGGAGAACCTGGCCTCCAAGGAGGTCTACCAGGGTGACTCCTTCGCCGAAGGCAAGGCCGCCATGTCCATGGCCGGTCCGTGGGCCATCGCCGCCTACAAGGACAAGGTGAACTGGGGCGCAGTCCCGGTACCCGCGGCCGCGGCCAAGGCTGATACGTCAACCTTCTCCGACGCCAAGAACGTGGCCATGTACTCCGCCTGCGAGAACCAGGGCACCGCCTGGGAGGTCATGAAGTTCGCCACCAGCCAGGAGCAGGACGGCAAGCTGCTAAGTGACACTGGCCAGATGCCCATGCGCAAGGACCTTCCCACGGTCTACGCGGACTACTTCGCCAAGAACCCGGCGTACACCCAGTTCGCCGCTCAGGCTGCGCGGACCGTGGAGGTCCCCAACGTCTCCAACTCGGTTGAAGTCTGGCAGACCTTCCGCACCGCCTACGCGAAGGCCGTCATCTTCGGGAACGAAAGCATCGACACCTCGTTCAAGGCCGCGGCCGACAAGATCAACCAACTGGTAGCCCAGAAGTAGCGGTGACCCCCAATGTCACTCCGCTCCTCTAGTGGGAACCCCGTCACGGGGAAACCGGCTGGTGGACCGGCGGACCGGCGGCTGGTGCCCAGGAAGCGTAAGAACTTCCTGGGCCCCCAGCCGCTGGGCCTGCTGTTCAGCGCCCCCTACGTCATCTACGTGCTGGCTGTCCTGGCGTTCCCGCTCGGCTACGCCGTCTACATCTCCTTCCACGATTTCTTCTTCACGGCACCGCGGGTCAAGGTGGACCGGCCGTTTGTAGGGTTCGAAAACTACATCACCGTCCTGTCCGACCCCGCAGTCCAGCGCTCATTCCTGAACATCGGCGTTTTCATGATCATTAACGTCCCGTTAACGGTGGCCCTGTCCCTGCTGCTGGCCAACGCGCTGAACCGCGTGACCCGGCTCAAGACGTTCTTCCGCCTCAGCTACTACGTCCCGTACGTGACGGCGAGCGTCGCCGTCGTCGGGGTCTGGCTGTTCCTCTTCCAACAAAACGGGCTGCTGAACACGCTGCTGGGGCCGCTGGCGCCGGCCCCGTCCTGGCTGGTGAATTCGTGGCTGGCCATGCCCACCGTGGCCCTGTACGTGACGTGGAAGCAGCTGGGATTCTTCATCCTGCTCTACCTCGCGGCGCTGCAGAACATTCCCGATGAACTGTACGAATCAGCGTCCGTGGACGGCGCCAACAAGTGGGCCCAGTTCTGGAACATCACTGTTCCGGGCGTCCGGCCTGCCAGCGTCCTGGTCACGCTGCTGGCCACCATCACCGGCGCGAACCTCTTCACCGAGCCGTACCTGCTGACCGGCGGCGGCGGCCCGGACGGGGCCTCGGCCTCCCCGGTGTTCATCATGTACCAGCGTGGCCTCCTGCAGGGTAACCCCGACGTCGCGGCCGCACTGGGCGTGGTGCTGGTGATCGGCGTCCTGCTGATCGCCCTGATCCAGAAACGCCTCGTGGGCGGGAAGGAGGACTGACATGTCCGTCACCAACGCACAAAACGCCAAGAACGACGACGACGCCAGCCGGCTCCCGGAACCAGCGGAACCGGTCCTGCGTCCCGGCTCCGGCGTCGAAAAGCGCCGCAACCTGGGCGTGGGCAGCTTCATCCTGCTGGGTGTGGGCGCCTTTGTGTTCCTCTTCCCTTTCTATTACATGCTCATCGGGTCGCTGCAGACTGCCCCGGACACCTCGATATTCGGCGCGTTTCCCAACCCGGCCAACATCACCGGCGCGAACTATGTGCAGATCAACGAGTCCATCAACCTGTTCCGCGGCCTGCTCAACTCCGGCATCTTCACCGGCGGGGTCATCTTCTTCACGGTGATTTTCGGGCTGCTGGTGGGTTATGCCCTGGCGCAGATGAAGTTCCGTGGCCGCGGCGTGGTGTTCGGCATGATGCTGCTGGTGCAGATGATCCCGTTCCAGCTGCTGCTCATCCCGCTCTACGTCATGATCGTGCGCGATTACGGCCTGGCGGACAGCTTCCTGGGCATGATCCTGCCGTTCGCCATCAACTCCACTGCCGTGTTCGTGTTCCGCCAGTACTTCCTCCAGCTGCCCTCGACCCTGTTCGAGGCTGCAAGGATCGACGGCGCCTCAGAACTGCGGATCCTGTGGCAGATCGCCATCCCGCTGGTCCGGCCAGCGATCGTCACAGCCGTGCTGCTGACCTTCATCGGCCCGTGGAACGAGTTCCTGTGGCCGTTCCTGGTCACCAAGGAGCAGTCCCTGCAGCCGTTGGCCGTTTCACTGGCCAACTTCATCTCCAACATCGCCGGCCAGGCCGGCAACCCGTTCGGTGCCATCCTTGCCGGTGCCTGCGTCCTGGCGGCCCCCGCCGTCGCGCTGTTCATTTTCTTCCAGCGCCAGTTCATTTCCACCAATATCGGTTCCAGCGTAAAGGGCTAATCAATGACCTCCCCCCAGACTCCAGCACTGCCCACTGTCCCGTTCACCCTCACCCGCGCGGGCGTTATCATGACCCCCGAGCCCGGCAACGACTTCGAGGCCGAGGGCGTCCTCAACCCCGCCAGCGGCCGCGGCCCGGACGGCGAGCTGTACCTGCTGCCGCGGCTTGTGGCCACCGGTAACGTGTCCCGCGTGGGCCTCGCCAAGGTGGTCATCAACGACGACGGCGTGCCCACCGGCGTGGAACGTGAGGGCGTGGTCCTGGCTCCGGACGAGGGCTGGGAACGCGGCATGAACAACGCCGGCACCGAGGATCCGCGCACCACCTGGGTGCCCGCCCTCGGCAAGCACCTCATGACCTACGTGGCCTACGGCCCGCTGGGCCCCCGCCTCGCCTTCGCCCACTCCGAGGACCTCCGGAGCTGGGAGCGCCTTGGCCCGTGCTTCTTCGAGTACCAGGCGGATCTCTCCATGGACCTGAACCTGTTCCCGAACAAGGATGCGGTGTTCTTCCCGGAGCCGGTGAACGATCCCGACGGCGTGCCCTCCTACGCGATGCTGCACCGCCCCATGTGGGACCTGGGCTGGATCCGTCCCGGCGAAGGCGAGCACCTGCCCGCCGGCGTCACGGACAACCGCCCCGGCATCTGGATCTCCTACGTGGCCGTTGCCGACGTCGAACGCGACCTGCGCAACCTGGTCCACATGGGCAAGCACCGACTGGTGGCCCTCAGCGAGTTCCCCTTCGAGGACCTGAAGATCGGTGGCGGCCCGCCCCCCATCCGCGTGGACGAAGGCTGGCTCCTGATCCACCACGGCGTGGCCGGCAAGATGGCCGCCTCCGCCTTCGAGCAGCAGCAGAACGTCAACTACACCGCCGCGGCCATGATCCTGTCCGCGGAGGACCCGTCCAAGGTCATCGCCCGCAGCGACAAGCCGTTGTTGGCGCCGGAAACCGAGGACGAGATCTCCGGGATCGTGCCGAACGTGGTGTTCCCCACCGCGATCGAAAAAATCGGCGACCAGCTGTTTGTGTTTTACGGGATGGCGGACTCCAAAATCGGTGTGGCCAAACTGGACAGGGTCTGACGGTGACGGCTTCACCGAAGGCCACGCGGCCGGTGGTGGCGGCCGTGGCCGTCTCCCTGCTGGCTGTTTCGCTGCAGGCCGGTGCCGTCACGGCGGCCCCTGCCGCGCCGCCGTCGTCCGTCAGTGCGCACACTGCACCGGCGGCACCCGTCCTGGCGCCTGCACTGGCCGACGGCGGGAGCCTGACCAACCTGGACCACCTGGACTTCCTGCTGGACACGGTTCCGCTGGCTCCGGTGGCCGGGCACACCACCTACCAGCTGGAGCAGGACCCCGACGCTGAAGCGCCGTGGACCTACGCCGACAGGAACGACGACGGCAGTTATGACCGTGTGGGCGGCGGGAACCTCGACCCGGCCACCGGCGACTGGACCCAGGGCGCCTACAATGCGGACGATATTGCCCGCACCGCCGTGGTGTACCTGCGGCACTGGAAGCAGACAGGGGACCCGGCGAGCAAGGAGCACGCCTTCCAGAACCTTCGTGCGCTGACCTACCTGCAGACAGTGGACGGCCCGAACGCCGGCAACGTCGTCCTCTGGCAGCAGGCGGACGGCAGCCTGAACCCCAGCGCCATTCCCGTGGAGCTGCCCGACCCCTCCGACTCCGCGGAATCCTACTGGCTGGCCCGCACGGTCTGGGCCCTCGGCGAAGGCTTCGCCGGGTTTGCAGAGTCCGATCCGGAGTTTGCCGCGTTCCTGCAGGACAGGCTGCACCTTTCCCTGGGTGCCCTGAACCGCCAGTCCCTCGCCAAGTACGGCACGTTCGACACCGCCGACGGCGTCCAGGTTCCGGCCTGGCTCATCGCCGGCGGCGCGGATGCCTCCGCCGAGGCCGTGCTGGGCCTGGCCGCCTATGTGGAGACCGTTCCGTCCGACGCCATGGCCACCACCGCGCTGTCCCAGCTGAGCGAGGGCGTGGCCGCGATGTCTTCCGGCTCGGCCACGCAATGGCCGTTCGGCGCGATCATGCCGTGGAACAAGTCCCAGAGCCTCTGGCACGCGTGGGGCGGCATGGCTCCGGCCGCTGTGGCCACCGCGTCCACCGTCCTGGACCGGCCCGAAATGTTGACGGCAGCCGTGAAGGACACCGCCCAGTTCACCCCGCAGCTGCTCGCAGCGGGCGGACCGGACAACGCCTGGAGCCCCGCTCCCGGCGAGGCTCAGATCGCGTACGGCGTGGACTCCCGCGTCCAAAGCCTGGTGGCGACGGCGGAAGCCGCGGACGCTCCGGGCCTCCTGGACGTGGCCGCCATTGCTGCCGGCTGGTTCTTCGGCGCCAACCCCAACGGCGCCCCCGCGTACAACCCCGCCACCGGCACGGCCATCGACGGGATCGAAACGGACGGCCGGATCAACCCCAACTCCGGCGCCGAATCCACCATCCACGCACTGCTCACCATGCTGGCCCTCGACGCCGACCCGGAACTCCGGGCCAAGGCGTTGGGAATCAGCGTGACGGAAGGGACCAACGGACTCAACGTCGTTGAAGCCGAGGCCGGCACCATCACGGGCAACGGCACCGTGGTACGGCCGCCGTCGTCCTGGACCGGCGAAGCGAATATCTCCGGCGGGGCATATGTTGACCTGGGCGCTGGTGGCAGTCTTTCCATCCCGTTGCCCGCAGCAGACCAGCCCAGCAACATATTCCCCATCGTGAATCAGGGGATCGCGCCCTCGGGCACCACCACCTGGACATCGGCCAAGGGCCTGCTGGGCACCACGTCCAACGGCGGGGCAGGCGCGCAGGGCATCACCGACGCACCCGGCATCCTCATCCCGTTCACCCTCCGGCGGGCCCTGGGAGCTGGCCTGACCTCCGTCACCGCCAGCACCGACGGCCAGGCGGCACTGGACGCACTCCTGGTCCAGCCGCTGATCTCCACGGTGCGGGTCTCCGGCTCCGGCGGCGACACCACGCTGTACGTCAGCGCGGCGACAGCCGTTACCGTGCAGCAGGTGAGCGTGCCGGCAGGGTTTGTGCTGGTCCAGCGCCAGTACGACTCCGCCGGCCAGCCGGTGAAGGGCTCCACGGACAACGCCGGCAGCACGTCCGGGCGCGTCACCGTGGCCCCGGGCGGCTTCACCCTAGTAACTCTGACGGCCGGCTGAGGCTTCGGGCTGACTGCGGGACGCTGACCGCCGGCTGAGGCTCACCGCCGGCGGACCAGCGTCACGCACGGCACCCTTTTGGAAAGCACGACGGCGCCCTGCCGCGGATTCGCGCGGCGGGGCGCCGTCGTCGGGCGTTAAAGCCTGCCCTGCGTGACACGGCGTGACGTGAGGCCAGCGGCGGAGGGCGGACCCGCCGTCGGACTTTACAAGGTGGCAATAGCGGGGACATTCAGGCGAAACCGCCAGACGGAAAGATGGTGTGCGGCCCCTCCGGCCTTTCCGGGCCAGGCTCTGCTGAAGGAGTGCACGCATGGCTACGCCGTTGAACCAGAGTGTGGCGGATTCCGCCCTGCTGACCAGGTCGCTGCCGCTGGGCATGCTGCGGACCTTCATCCAGTCGGACCTGGCGGACGAAGGTTTCACGCCCACCCTCCTGGCAGAACTGAAGGTCCTGGCCCGCGTCCCCGGGCTGCTGGTGGCCTGCAACTACGGCGGAACATTGTGCGATGCGGAGGGAATCTCCACCGAGACCCTTCCCTTGGGGAGCGCTGCGATCGCGCTCCGCGCCCTGGCCGCCCTGCCCAACACCCATGCCGCCGTCATCTCAGGGCGCTCGCTGCGTGACCTCGCCGCAGTGTCACGGCTGCCCGCGGAGGTGCACCTTATCGGATCGCACGGGGCGGAGTCGGACATGGCCTTCGCCCACGTCCAGGACCTCGCCACCGAAGCCACCCTCCACAAGGTAGGCACCGCACTGACTGAGGCCGTGGGTTTCCAGGAGGGCATCTGGATCGAGCGGAAACCGGTGGCCGTGTCCGTGCACACCCGGCCGGCCTCGCCTGCGGTGGTGCAGGTGGTGACGGAAACGGCCCGGGAGATCGCCAAGGCCCATGGGCTGTTCTTCATCGTGGACGGTTCGGTACTGGACCTCTCGGTAATCGAACCCGCCAAGGCGGACGCCCTGGAAAATCTCCGGTCCCGGCTGGGCGCGAGTGCTGCGCTGTACGCCGGGGACGCCCACAGCGACGAACTGGCCATCGCCACGCTCCGCGGCCCGGACCTGGGGCTGCGCGTGGGGCAGGGGGAGACCCGGGCTTCGCACCGGCTGCGGGACCCGGAATCCTTCGCCCGGGTCCTTGCCCTCCTGTTCGAGCTGCGGCGGGCCTGGCTTTTCGGCGAGGACGCCGTAGGGCTGGAACGCCACACGATGATCGGCAACGGATCCTCCACCGCTTTGGTCACGCCGGATGCCAAGGTCTGCTGGATGAGCCACCCGCTCCCGGATTCAGGGTCGCTGTTCGCCCACATCCTGGGCGGGGACGCGGCCGGTCACTTCACCGTTGAGCCGGTCAAGGCCTCGCAGGTTCTGGGCCAGCGCTACGTGGACAGCACCATGATCGTGGAGACGCGCTGGGCGGACGTGACCGTCACGGACTACCTGGAGCCGGCCCCGGAAGGGATCACCAGCCTGGTCCGGGTACTCTCCGGCACCGGCGGCGCCAGGATCGTCTTCGCGCCCCGCCCGGACTACGCCAATGCGCCGTTCAGCATGGAAGCCCGCGGCGACGAACTCCACGTGGTGGGAACCTCCGATCCCATCTTCCTGTTTGCCCCGGGCGTCAGTTTCGCCATCACCTCGGACGGCCTCCACGCCACCGCCACCGCTTCGGTCAACCTCCAGGGCGGCCCGGTGGTCCTCAACCTGCGCTGCGGTGACACCGAACCTGCGCAGGCGCACCCCGGCGGGGAAGCCGACCGGCGGGCGGGGGTGGCGCTCCATTCCCGACGCTGGGTGCAGGAACTGGAGCTGCCCTCGGTCAAACCATCGCTGGTCCGCCGCTCAGCGCTGGTTCTCCGGGCCCTCGTGCACGAGCCCACGGGTGCCGTGCTGGCCGCGCCCACCACGTCCCTGCCCGAGGGAATCGGCGGCACACGGAACTGGGATTACCGCTATTGCTGGCTGCGGGACGGGTCCATGACGGTGAACGCGCTGGTGGACCTGGGTTCGACGGCGGAGGCGGCCGGGTTCCTGAGCTGGCTGGGCCGGATCCTTGAGCATGCGCCGGGCCCGGAATGGCTGCATCCGCTGTACTCGGTGACGGGGGCTCCGCTGTCCACGGAAGCCGTTATCGACAGCCTGCCCGGGTATGCGGGTTCCCGGCCGGTCCGGATCGGCAACGCCGCGGACCACCAGGTCCAGCTGGATGTCTTCGGGCCGGTGGCAGAACTGATCCACAGCGTCAGCTCACGGAACCGTGCCCTCGAGGATGAGCACTGGGACCTGCTGGTGCAGATGGCGGCCGCCGTCCTGGCCCGGTGGCACGAGCCGGACCACGGCATCTGGGAAGCCCGGCGCCCACCGCGGCACCACGTCTACACCAAGGTGATGTGCTGGGT
The DNA here is from genome assembly GCF_001428335.1 of Arthrobacter sp. Soil762. GTDB lineage: Bacteria > Actinomycetota > Actinomycetes > Actinomycetales > Micrococcaceae > Arthrobacter. The sequence goes on along the minus strand of NZ_LMSG01000001.1, from coordinate 930,365 downwards.
GACCCTGGACCGCGCACTCCGCACCGCCGCCCGGCACGGCAGGGCGCCGGACCCGTCGTGGGAACCCACCGCCCGGACCATCAGGGAGGAAGTGCTGCACGAAGGCTGGGATGACTCGGCCGCGTCCTACACGGTGGCCTACGACAGCCCCGACCTGGATGCAGCCGTCCTGCACATCGGGCTCTCCGGCCTGCTGGATGTCACCGACCAGCGGTTCCTGGACACTGTCACCGCCGTGGAACGGGAACTGCGGGTGGGTCCCACCGTGTTCCGGTACAGGTACGACGACGGACTGCCGGGTTTGGAGGGCGGCTTCCACATCTGCACCACCTGGCTGATTGAGGCCTACGTTGCGGTGGGCAGGATCGAGGAGGCCTGGGACCTGTTCGACCAGCTGGTGAACCTCTTCGGCCCCACCGGCCTGCTGCCCGAAGAATACGATCCCAGTACGGAGACGCACCTGGGGAACCACCCGCAGGCCTACTCACACCTGGGATTCATCCGCTGCGCCCGGATCCTGGACCGGCACAAGCCGGAGGCAAAAAAGGACCTAAGGCATGTCTCCTAAGTGACGATAGGGTTGGCAGCACACAGCAGCACGACGTGCTGCAGGTCTTTGGGGGAAACATGAAGCAGCCATCAGCAAGCGGAATCAGCTTTCGGGAAGTGGACCAGGAGGGGAATCCTGAGGGCGGCGCGCCAGCGGCTGCGCAGGAGCCGTCCCGTGAAGGCCCTCACTTGCCCATCAATCCTTTCATCGCCGTGTTGTGGCTGCTGGCCGCCATGCTGGTCGGTGGCGGCATCTGGGTTCTGTCGAACGGGGCTTTCAATCCGGGCCCCATCAGCGGGCCGGCCGCCATTTCGTTCCTCATGATGACTTTTGCGCCCCACACGATTCTCATTGGACTTGCCTTCGTCTTTTGCCTGCTTTTCTGGCACGCGGTGCAATGGCAGCGGCGGCGCGGGTAGCAGCGAAGGCGTTAGTCTCACGAGGCCCGGCCGGGAGGGGCCCAACTGTTCGTTCGCGCTTTGCGCCGCGGCGTCAGCGCGACGCGGAGAAGATCTGCGGGGCGGGCCGGGTCCCGGTGGCCAGGTCCGCGAGGATCCGCCCCACCACGGGAGTGAACTTAAAGCCGTGCCCGGAGAAGCCGGCGCCGATGACCACCGGACCGACCCTGTCGAGAATGAAGTCCTCATCCGGCGTGGTGGTGTACGTGCAGCTGATGGCCTCGAATGACTCGGCGTCCACGCCGGGCAGCCAGGTCCGGGCGTAGTCCTGCAGGGCCGAGAGCTGCACCGGTTCGGGGACGAAGGACCGCCGGTCCGGATCCACCACGGGGCCGACGCCATGCCAGCCGGCCTTGATGCCTTCGCCCGGCGTGTGCATCCCATAGACGGGCGAATACCAGTCCTGGTAGGCCGGTCCAGGTCCCGGCGTGTGGTTAAAGCCGGGCCACACCGCTCCTTGGTCGGCAATGCGGAAGTGTGCCGGCTGCTCCTGGGTGACCGTGAGCCGGGGAATCCTGAGCTTCCCGCTTCCGGCCGCGCCGGACAGCAGCTTCTCCGTCCAGCCGCCGGCCGTCACCACGGCCTGCGCGGCAGTGACCACCTCTGTCCGCCACGAGGCGCCAGGGCTTCGGTCCGCCAAAGTGAGCCGGACGCCGTCGTCCATGATTTTCAGCCCCACCACCTGGGTGTGGTGCCGGATCTCGGCGCCGCGGGCTGCGGCCAGCCGCTGGAAGACGGGGAGCGCCGCCTCGGGATTCAGCTGGCCGCCGTCGGGCATGTAAAGGACCTGCTGGCCGAAGCGGATGCCGCGCCACCGCTCGGAGGCCTCCTCCGGCTTCAGGAACTCCGCCCGGAGGCCTGCCTCGATGAGCGCCGCCTGCACCAGCGCTAGCCGCGGATCCGGGCCATGGTTGACGATCCCCGTGCGCGTGAGCAGCAGCTCTCCGCTGTCCTGCTCAAGCTCCTCCCACAGCGCCAGCCCCTCGGCCAGCATCGCCACGTACTCCGGCCGGTGGTAGCCCGGGTTCAGGTTGCGGGTGCTGCCGTGCGATGCCCCGTTGTGGTGGCCGGGGCCGAACTGTTCCAGCAGCGTGACCTGGCGGCCACGGCGGGCCAACGCCCAGGCGGCCGCAGAGCCCATTGCTCCGCCGCCGATCACAACAGTATCCAGGATGGTTTCCATAGGGCTCCTCAGGTCTGGCGTCAGTTAAGCAGCAGGGCGACGCCGATCATGGCGGGTACCGCCACCACCGTAGTGATCAGGACGGTGTCCTTGGCTACGGTGATGCCGGTCTGGTAGCGGCTGGCCGCCACAAAGACGTTTTGCGCCGTGGGGAGGGATGCCACCACCACGGCCGCGAACAGGGCGGGGCCGTCCATACCAAGGGCAAAGCGGGCAAAAACGTAGGCGATGGCCGGCTGGACCACAAGTTTGAAGGCGCTGGCCAGGAGGGTGTCAGCACGCCTGCCGGTGGCGGCCTGCAATGGCCGGCTGCCGTTCAGGCTCATGCCGAAGGCGATCAGCATTGCCGGAATCGCGGCACCGCCAATGAGGTGGATCGGCTCCAGGAGCAGGGCCGGTACCTCCCAGCCCGTCCCTGCCACCAGTAGGCCCAGGCCGGAGCCAACAATCATCGGGTTCCGCAGGATCATCAGGATGAATCCCCAGGGCGTGGTGCGGTGTGAGCTGGTGCTGGCGTCCAGGATCATCAGGAAGATGGGCGTGAAGAACGCCAGCTGGAAGATCAGCAGGGGCGCCACGTAGCTGGCGTCGCCCAGGACGTAGACGGCGATGGGGATGCCAAGGTTCGCGGAGTTGGCGAGGGAGGCGGCCATCGAGGACATCAGGGCTTCCGGCAACGCGCGCTTCAGGACGAACTTCACGATGCTGAAGAAGACAAGGGCGGTGCAGACGGCGGAGACTGCCGTGACCAGCAGCGGTTCCGCGAAGACTTCCCTCAGTTGCGCCTTGCTGAGGGTCTCGAAGAGCAGGGCAGGGCTGGCTACGAAGAAGGTCAGGCCGCTGAGGACCTGGCGGGCATTGTCGCCAAGGATCCGCTGGCGGCCCACAAACCAGCCCACCATGATGATGAACCAGACAACAAAGAAGCCCTGCAACACGCCTACCAAGAAAAGTCTCCAAGGCTGCGGCGGCGGTGTCTGCCCGGGCTCACGCTCCGGCTACAGGGCGGCGTTGTTAAGGGCGAACGGCGGGCGCATCAGGCCCGGCGTGAGGCACTCGGCGGGGTCGTTGCCGATCTGGACAATCTTGTTGTCCTGATCCACATGGATAACCTTCGGGGCGTAGGCGTTGGCCTCTTCCGTGGTCATCTGGGCGTAAGTGATCAGGATGACGATGTCGTTCTCGTGCATCAGGTGCGCGGCCGCACCGTTGATGCCGATGACTCCCGAGCCGCGCTCGCCGGCGATGGTATAGGTCTCCAGGCGCGCACCGTTGGTCACGTCCACGATGGCCACGAGCTCGCCGGGAAGGATGTCGGCAGCATCCAGCAGGTCCAGGTCAACAGTGACCGATCCTACGTAGTGCAGGTCGGCGTGCGTGACGGTGGCCCGGTGGATTTTGGACTTGAACATTGTGCGATTCATAACCCGCCCAGTCTAGCGCCGGCACCCCGATCGCGCTGTGACGCACTGAACATGCCGGCGGAGACTGTTTCCCCGGCTTACCCGCAGGTGACCGGGCCATCCGGCACCTAACTGGATGCGCCGCCGTCGCCCGTCATTGCTACTGAGATGGCGGTGGCGGCCAGCGTCTCGCGGGCGGCGAGGATGGCGGGCCGCTGCGCGCTGGCGCGGCGCACCGACGTGAACACGGTCCTGCGCGGATGCCCCGGCAGATCCAGCAGCCGGGCGGTTGTGCCCCGCCCCGTCCAGACGAGGTCCGGCATCAGCCCCACGGCATTTCCGGACTCAATCAGCCTGATTTGCGCTTGCAGGTCCGCTGTTTCGAAGCGCACATCGGGCTCGAATCCGGCACTCCGGCAGGCCTGCTCCGCCCAGTGTCGGGAGGCCGCGCCGCGGGGCTCCATTACCCAGGGCAGCGCGGCAGTATCCTCCAGCGACGTGATGGGCGGCCGGCCGGGAGCCGCCGGCGGAACGGCCAGCCGGATCGCGTCAGTGGTCAGCTTGATGCGGTCCAGCTCCGGGTAACGCGGGGCGGCGTGGCCCGGATACTGTTCCGCGATGACCAGGTCAAAATCGCGCGCCCACGTCTCATGAAGTGCCGTTTCGGGTTCGCGCTGGATCATTTCGATCCGCACCTCCGGGTACTCCGCCGTCATCCGCGAGAGCGTGTCCGGCATCAGCGCCAGGGCCGCGGACTGGAACACCGCAATCCGGACCGTTCCCGTGACAGTGGTCAGCGACGCCGCCAGATCCGCTTCCGCCTGCTCCATGGTTTCGAGCAGCTGGGCGGTGTGGGCCACCAGGACTTCGGCCTGGGGCGTCAGCTGCACGCGCCGCCCCGTCTTCCGGAGCAGCTCCACGCCCACTTCCTTTTCCAGCAGGGCAAGCTGCTGGGAGACCGACGACGGGCTGTACTGCAGTGCCTCCGCCACCTCCGCCAGGGTGCCCCGGATCTTCAGTTCGCGGAGAAGCCGCAGGCGTCGGACATCGAGCATGGCCACATTCCTTGATGAATCTAATGAATATTGGTTAGAAGTAGTCACTTTATCTAACGCAATTGCACTTGCATACTGGTGTACCTGAGTTACCCCCGTCACAGTCCGTTCACAGGGCGCCGCGACGGGGTCGCACCCCAAGCAGGAGTTCCTGATGAGCACTAAAGACATGACCCAATCGATCATGAGGCGCAAGCCCATCGACGACATTGAAGTGGAGAACAAGCACAGCGGGCTTTTCAAGTCCCTCGGCCTCTGGCAGCTCACAGCCATCGGTGTCGGCGGCATTATCGGCGTCGGCATCTTCTCCCTGGCCGGGCTGGTGGCGGCAGGCAGCGAAGATGCACCGGGTGTGGGGCCCGCGGTGCTCTTCTCCTTCCTGATCGCCGGCCTCGCATCCGCCGCGGCTGCCCTGTCATACGCCGAGTTCGCCGGCATGATTCCGCGCGCAGGGTCCGCCTACACCTACGGCTACGTTGCCCTGGGTGAGGTGATTGGATGGTTCATCGGCTGGGACCTGCTGCTCGAATACATTGCCATTGTGGCCGTGGTGGCCATTGGCATTTCGGGGTACTTCGACGCCTTCCTGTCCGGAATCGGGATTCATATGCCCGCCTGGATGACTTCGACGGCGGATGAGGGCAAGGGTGGCATCATGAACCTTCCCGCCATCCTGGTCTGCCTCCTGGTGACCTGGATCCTGTCGCGCGGCACCAAGGCGTTCGGCCGGTTTGAACTCGTGGCCGTAGCCATCAAAGTCATCCTGATCCTGTTCATCATCGGCTTGGGCGTCTTTTACATCGACACCAACAACTACAACCCGTTCATGCCCAGTGGCTTCGGCCCCGTGCTTGCGGGCTCGGCCACTGTGTTCTTCGCAGTGTTCGGCTATGACGCCATGAGCACTGCGGCGGAGGAGGCCACCGACGGCAAGAAGCACATGCCGAAGGCCATCGTGCTCTCCCTCATTGTGGCCATGCTTCTCTACGTTGCCGCCACGCTGGTTCTTACCGGCATGCAGAACTACCGGGACATAGATCCCAAGGCCGGGTTTGCTTCCGCCTTCACCAGCGTGGGCCTGCCCGTCATCGCCACCATCATTTCTGTTTTCGCCGTCCTCTCCATCCTCACGGTGATGCTGACCTTCCTGCTGGGTGTCACCCGCGTCTGGTTCTCCATGAGCCGCGACGGGCTCCTGCCCGGCTGGTTCGCCAAGACAGACAGGCACGGCACTCCGCAGCGCGTCACCTGGATCGCCGGCGTCACATCTGCGTTCCTGGCGGGCGTGTTCCCGATCAAGGAAGTGGCTGACCTGACCAACATCGGCATCCTGGCCGCGTTCGTCGTCGTCTGCCTCGCTGTGATCGTCTTCCGTTACAAGAAGCCGGACGCTCCGCGTTCCTTCCGGCTGCCGCTGATGCCCCTGGTGCCCGCCTTCGGCATCCTGTCCTCCGGATTCCTCATGACCCAGCTGCCACTGGCAACCTGGGGACGGTTCGGCGTCTGGCTCGTCGTCGGACTGGCCATCTACTTCTTCTATGGCAGGAAGCACTCGCTGATGAACCCCAACAGCCCGCGCCACGAAGAAGCTGTGGAGATGCACCGCCCGGTTGGCTGACTCCCCCCGGATGCTCTCTCACCTTTGGGGCGCGAACGTCGAACCCTCTCTCACATCCTGTGGGGGAGGGTTCGTTCGTTCGTTTTCCAGGGACTGCGAGAGGGTTGGGCCAAAACGCGCAGGAAGTGAGAGAGGGTTGGGCCAAAACGCGCAGGAAGTGAGAGAGCGTTGCTCAAAAAGTGGGGATTTCCTGACTGTTCGGACGGGATTTTGAACCGTTGGTTTTCCTAACCTGTATCGCTTAGAAAACATCGCTTTATCTTATGTGACTGCAAGCTCATACTGATGGATAAGACCCCTTCCAGACCAAGGAAAGAACGAGCAACCATGACTCACACTGCAACGGAAACCGCCGGACAGACAGACGTCCCGCAGGCCCGTGCCCTCGCGGCGGACACTATTACCCTTGTGCGCCGCTGGCTGACCGAGGCTTCGAAAGTTCCCGTTGATGCCTCGGCCGAGCAGCTCGCCGGTGTGCTGAAGGACCCGAACGGCCTGGACTTCACCGTTGGCTTCGTGGACGGCGTGGTCCGCCCCGAAGACCTGCACGTGGCGGCCCGCAACCTTGCCGCCCTGGCGCCGAAGGTCCCGGCGTTCCTGCCCTGGTACATGCGCAGCGCCGTCCGCCTAGGCGGCACCATGGCCCCGGTCCTGCCGCAGGTGGTCATCCCGATCGCCCGCCGCGTGCTCCGCGAAATGGTGGGCCACCTGATCGTCGACGCCACCGATGCCAAGCTGGGCCCGGCCATCGCCAAGATCCGCAAGGACGGCATCAAGCTCAACGTGAACCTCCTCGGCGAGGCCGTCCTGGGCGAGCACGAGGCATCCCGCCGGCTCGCGGGAACCCACACACTCCTGGCCCGCCCGGACGTGGACTACGTTTCCATCAAGGTTTCCTCCACCGTCGCCCCGCACTCCGCCTGGGCCTTTGACGAGGCAGTGGAGCACGTCGTTGAGAAGCTCACTCCGCTCTTCACGAAAGCCGCGTCCTTCGCCGCTGCTGCTCCAGGCGCCGGCGCCGGGAAGACCGCCAAGTTCATCAACCTGGACATGGAGGAATACAAGGACCTGGACATGACCATCGCGGTCTTCACCCGGATCCTGGACAAGCCGGAGTTCAAGAACCTTGAGGCCGGCATTGTGCTGCAGGCCTACCTCCCGGATGCACTCGCCGCCATGATCCGCCTCCAGGACTGGGCCGCCGAACGCCGCGCCAACGGCGGCGCCGCCATCAAGGTCCGCGTGGTCAAGGGTGCCAACCTGCCCATGGAACAGGTGGAGGCCTCGCTGCACGACTGGCCGCTGGCCACCTGGCACACCAAGCAGGATTCGGACACCAACTACAAGCGCGTCATCAACTACTCGCTGCACCCGGACCGGATCAACAACATCCGCATCGGCGTGGCCGGCCACAACCTCTTCGACATCGCCTTCGCCTGGCTCCTGGCCAAGCAGCGCGGCGTCGAATCCGGCATCGAATTCGAGATGCTGCTGGGCATGGCGCAGGGCCAGGCCGAAGCGGTCAAGAAGGACGTCGGCTCGCTCCTGCTCTACACGCCGGTGGTGCACCCGGCCGAGTTCGACGTCGCCATCGCCTACCTGATCCGCCGCCTCGAAGAAGGCGCCAGCCAGGACAACTTCATGTCCGCCGTGTTTGAGCTGAGCGAAAACGAGGTGCTCTTCGAGCGGGAGAAGCAGCGCTTCCTCGCCTCCCTGGACAAGCTCGACGACGCCGTGCCCCCGGCCAACCGCCAGCAGAACCGCAGCCTGCCGCCGCAGCCCCTGCCGCACGATTCATTCAAGGACACCCCGGACACCGACCCGTCGCTGCCGGCCAACCGCGACTGGGGCCGCGCCATCCTGGGCCGTATCCCGTCCTCGACACTGGGGAACGCCGCCGTCGAGGCCGCCACCATCACGGACGCGGACACCCTCAACACCGTCATCGCCACCGCCGTCGAAAAGGGCAAGGCCTGGGGCGCACTCTCCGGCGACGAGCGCGCGGAGATCCTGCACCGCGCCGGCGACGTCCTCGAGGCCCGCCGCGCGGACCTCCTGGAGGTCATGGCCAGCGAGACCGGCAAGACCATCGATCAGGGTGACCCCGAGGTCAGTGAAGCGGTGGACTTTGCCCACTACTACGCCGAATCTGCCCGGAAGCTGGAAAAGGTCGACGGCGCCACGTTCGTCCCGGCCAAGCTCACCGTGGTGACCCCGCCATGGAACTTCCCGGTGGCCATCCCGGCAGGGTCCACCCTCGCGGCACTCGCCGCCGGCTCCGCCGTCGTGATCAAACCCGCCAAGCAGGCCCGCCGCAGCGGTGCCGTGATGATCGAGGCCCTGTGGGAGGCCGGCGTCCCCAAGGATGTGCTGACCATGGTCCAGCTCGGCGAACGTGAGCTCGGCCAGCAGCTGATTTCCCACCCCGCCGTGGACCGTGTGATCCTCACCGGCGGCTACGAGACCGCCGAGCTGTTCCGCTCCTTCCGCAAGGACCTGCCGCTCCTGGCCGAAACCAGCGGCAAGAACGCCATCATCGTCACCCCCAGCGCTGACCTGGACCTGGCCGCCAAGGACGTGGCGTACTCCGCGTTCGGCCACGCCGGCCAGAAGTGCTCCGCCGCGTCCCTGGTGATCCTGGTGGGCTCAGTGGCCAAGTCCAAGCGCTTCCACAACCAGCTCGTCGACGCCGTCACTTCCCTCAAGGTGGGCTACCCGCAGGACCCCACCAGCCAGATGGGCCCCGTCATCGAGCCCGCCAACGGCAAGCTCCTTAACGCCCTCACCACCCTCGGCGAAGGCGAAACCTGGGCCGTGGAACCCCGCAAGCTCGACGAAACCGGCCGCCTCTGGAGCCCGGGCGTGCGCTACGGTGTCCGCCGCGGGTCCTACTTCCACCTCACCGAATTCTTCGGCCCGGTCCTGGGCGTCATGACCGCTGACACGCTGGAAGAGGCCATCGCCATCCAAAACCAGGTCGATTACGGCCTCACCGCCGGCCTGCACTCCCTGAACCCGGACGAGCTCGGCACCTGGCTGGACTCCATCCAGGCCGGAAACCTCTACGTGAACCGCGGCATCACCGGCGCCATCGTGCAGCGCCAGCCTTTCGGCGGCTGGAAGAAGTCCGCCGTCGGCGCCGGCACCAAGGCCGGTGGACCCAACTACCTCGCCGGCCTCGGCGACTGGGAGAGCACCGAAGCGTCAGCCACGGCCACCGTCACCAATGCGGCCGTACGCCGCGTCCTCGACGCGGCCGCAGGCTCCCTGCAGCCGGCCGAACTGGAATCCCTGCAGCGGGCGCTGGGCTCCGACGCCGAGGCTTGGGCCCACGAGTTTGGCACCGCCAAGGACGTGTCCGGCCTGAGCGCGGAACGGAACATCTTCCGCTACCGTGCGCTGCCGGTCACCGTGCGGCTCTCCGAAGGTGCCCCGCTGGCCCACCTGGCCCGGACCGTGGCGGCCGGTGTCCTGGCCGGTTCGGCACTGACTGTTTCCACCGCCGTCGAACTTCCCGCCCAGCTGCGCGCCGTGCTCACCGGGCTGGACATCACGGTCACTGTGGAGTCCGACGCCGGCTGGCTGGCTTCGGCGGCACGCCTCGCCGCGGCGGGCAAACTCTCCGGCGCGCGGATCCGCCTGATCGGCGGCGACGCCACGGCACTCGCCGAGGCCACGGACGGGCGTCCGGACCTGGCGATCTACGCCCACGCGGTCACCGAAGCCGGACGGGTAGAGCTGCTGCCGTTCCTGCATGAGCAGGCCATCAGCATCACGGCCCACCGCTTCGGCACCCCGAACCACCTCTCCGATGAGCTGATCTAGGCGGACCGAAACCCCCAGCAAAACACAAAAAGGCCCGGTGGCCGCCATCGGGGCGGTTGCCGGGCCTTCGCTATTGAATAGTTGAGCAGTGATCAAGTGGCTGCGCTCGGCGAGCCTGGAGACCGTAGCTAATCAGCCCAGATACCAGCCTGGGGGAGTCCACGATGCCGGAACATTGTGGGCGGAGAAATCTTCGCAACGGGTGCAGGTGTAGGCGACTTCGCCCAGTGTCCTGACCGCCCCGTCACGCCGGTAAACCGGTGGAATGTAGGACTCGAGATAGATGAATTCATCCGTGCCACATTTGTCGCACGTGGGCTTGCCGATGTACTCGGCGGCTCGCGAAATACCGGCGTTGTGGCTGGAATGATGCGTGACCAGCGGCCGTACAGTGCTATGTCGCTGGGTATATACAGTGTGTAAATGGGTGTTCTCGGCTGTCGTCATTGGCTGCCTATCCCGAGTGCGGCCGCATCATGGGCTGCATGGCGCACTCGTAGTGTTGAACCGGCCACTGCTTGACCCATGGATATTCCAGCATAGGCGAGGCGGGCTTTTACTTCAATGGTTCGTTTCCAGCCCTGATTCCTGCGGCAAATTCGGTCAAACCGACTTCTTGAGCGTCCGTCCGACGATGGTCTGGGTCAGCGCATCGATCACTTCGGCGTTGGCCAGCGGGTTACGGATCAGGGTGAAATCCACGTCGCCCACTGGAGGCAGGTCGAACCGGCGGGTGATGATCTTTAGGTCTTCGGGAACCAGCGACGTCGGCATCACAGCCACGCCGATGCCTGCCCGCAGTGCCGCAAGGACGCCACTGATCTGCCGGGTAGTGCACGTGATCCGCCAGGTCCGGCCGCTTGATTCCAGTGCATCGATGGCCAGCTTCCGGCTGAGGCTGGGGGAGGGGTAGGAGATCAGCGGTACGGGATGCCCGGGCTCCAGGGACGTCTGCTCCAGCCCCACCCAGGAAAACGTGTCGTGCTGGACCACGGTGCCGTCCTTGACGCCCGCCACCCACTTCACAAACACCAGGTCCAGCTGGCCGGCATTGAGTTTCTTGTACAGCTGGTCGCTCTGGCCAACGGTGAGCTCAAGGTTGATCTGTGGATAGACCTGGCGGAACTCGCGAAGGATCCGGGGGAGGCCGGTGATGGCGAGGTCGTCCGCCGTGCCGAACCGCAGCCGGCCCCGCATGGCCGAGCCGGAGAAGTATCGGGTGGCGGCATCGTGGGCCGAAAGGATGGTGCGGGCGAAGCCGGCCATCGCGTCACCGTTGTCCGTGAGCCGGACATCGCGGGTGTCCCTGCTGATGAGGATGCGCTTCGCCGCCGTCTCCAGCTTGCGGACATGCTGGCTGACGGTCGGCTGTGCCAAGCCCAGGCGCTCTGCAGCCTTGGTGAAGCTGAGCGTCTCGGCCACGGCCAGGAAGGAACGGAGCTGGGTGGGTTCGTACACAGCGGACTCCTTTGGCTTGGGCTGACTGTCCACCCACGTCAGAGTGGGAGTTATTACGTTTTGCAATGGTAGTTATAGATGCGATAGGACTACATAATCACCTGGAACCAGCCTAGCGTGGGAAGCATCCCAGTCCGCCCGCTTCCCTGAGGACATCCCTGTGGCACCCCCACCGCCAACGTCGGCAACCGTCAGCCAGCCCGTCATCGACTCCGCCTCCGCTACCGCCGCCTCCACCCAGACCCAACCCATCGCCGTCGTCAGTGAACACCTTCCCTGGCGGCACACGTTTATCTCCCTCAGAGTCTCCAATTTCCGGATCTTCGCGATCGGGCACTTTGTCGCCGTGATCGCCCTCTGGATGCAGCGGATCGCCCAGGACTGGCTGGTGCTGGAACTGTCCGGTTCCGTTACCGCCGTGGGCATCACCGTGGCGCTGCAGTTCCTGCCGTCGCTGCTCTTGGGGCCGTGGGGCGGCATGATGGCGGACCGGTTCGCCAAGCGCCGGATCCTCATCCTGTGCCAGAGTCTCGCCGCGGTCCTCGCCGCGGCGCTCGCGGCGCTAGCCCTGACCGGTGGCATCGAAGTATGGCACGTGTACGTCATCGCGCTTCTGCTGGGCCTGGTCACCGTGCTGGATCAGCCCGCACGCCAGGTGTTCGTCAACGAGCTGGTGGGCCCCAAATATCTCCGGAACGCCATCAGCGTCAACTCCACTACGTTCCAGCTGGGCGGGCTGATCGGCCCGGCACTGGCGGGACTGCTGCTCACCGCCGTCGGCGCCGGCTGGGCCTTCGCCGCGAATGCGCTGGCCTGCTGCTCCACGGTGGCCATGCTGCTGCTCCTGCGTAAGGACCAGCTGTTCGTCAGCGCTCCCGCGCCCAAGAAGAAGGGCATGTTGCGCGAAGGACTGCAGTACGCGCTCAGCAAGCCCACCATCTACTGGCCATGGCTGATGGCCGGCTTCATCTCCGTATTCGCCATGAGCCTGCCCGTGCTGCTCGCCGCATTCGCGGACCACGTGTTCGACGTCGGCGCCGGCGGCTATGGCCTGCTGAACGCCCTGGTGGCCCTGGGGGCGTTGGCCGGTGCTGTCGCGTCCACACGGCGCCGCCAGCTGCGGCTCCGCTCCGTGGTGTTCTGTGCCGGAATGTATGGCCTAATGCTGTGTCTGGCCGCGGTGGCGCCGTCCATGCTCTGGTTCAGCGTGGTGATGGTCCTGTCCGGATTCTGGTGCCTGATGTTCCTCACCGGCTCCAACCAGCTCGTCCAGATCAGCTCCAACATGGGCATCCGGGGCCGAGTCATGAGCCTGTACATCATGGTGCTGATCGGCGGCCAGGCCATCGGCGGGCCCATGCTCGGCTGGATCGCCGAGCACGTGGACCCGCACGTGGCACTCATGGTGTCCGGCGGGGTGCCGGCGCTCGCCGCGGTGACCGTCGCCGTCGTCCTGGCCCGAAAAGGCGCGCTGGCGCTCAGGGTGGACCTCAAGGACCGCCGCCACCCGCTGCGGATCGTCCGCCGGAGGGCCACGGCGTAAAGGGCTGCAGACTAAGGGCCGCGGCGTCTACGCCGCGGCCCAAAGCGGCAGAGCCTAAGCCGGCAGGTGCGGGTACTCGGCCTCGCGCCGCTGGAACTCCAGCACGTCCTTGTTGAGGACCACGCCCTCGCGGATTTCGATGGCGCGGGAAATGGTTTCGTTCCCGTCCCACTCCGCGGGGCCGCCGATGACCGTCTCAAGGAACGGCAGCAGGGCCTGGCTGATCTCCCAGCTGGAGGAATTCCAGAGGTAGGACGGGCTGTGGTCCACCGCGTAATAGTTGATGTGGTCGCCGATGGTAAACATCGGTTCTGCGAACGTGGTGGACCGCGCCCAGCTGAAGCCCATTCCCTCGTCGCACGAAACGTCCACGATCAGGCTGCCCGGGCTGAACGCCGCGAGGTCCTCAGTCCGCAAATACGTCAGCGGATTGTTCGGATCCTGCAGCGTGCAGTTGACCACGATGTCGCTCTCGGCCAGGAACGGTGCCAGCGGAACCCGGCCCCGCTCGGTGATGACCTGGCTCAGGAAGGGGGCCTTGTCGTCGTGATCAAACTGGACGATGTTGACCGAGTGGATCGGGGCGCCAACCGCCGCAACTCCGCGGTTGGTCAGCACCTGCACGTCGTGGATGCCATGCGCGTTCAGCGCGGTCACGGCGCCGCGGGCGGTCGCGCCGAAGCCGATCACCACGGCACTGAGGCGGCGGCCGTAGTCACCCGTGGAGCCGGTGAGCGAGAGCGCATGAAGCACCGAGCAGTAGCCGGCCAGCTCGTTGTTTTTGTGGAACACGTGCAGCCCGAATCCGCCGTCGCTCGCCCAGTGGTTCATCGCTTCGAAGGCGATGAGTGTGAGCTTCTTGTCGATGGCCAGCTGGGTGATGGCGCGGTCCTGGACACAGTGCGGCCAGCCCCAGAGGATCTGGCCGTCGCGCAGTTCCGCGAGGTCCTCCGGCTGCGGCTTGGGCAGGAGTACGACGTCGGCCTCCGCCAGCAGCGCTTCCTTGGTGGCCATTTTGCCCACGAGGGTTGAGAGCTGGTCATCCGAGACGCCGAAGCGCTCGCCATAGCCCTGCTCCAGGATGATGCGCTGCCGGAGTTCCGGAGCGATCCGCTCGAAATGCAGGGGGTGGATGGGGAGGCGGCGTTCGTCCGGTTTTCGGGTGGATGCCAGGACGCCCAGGGTCAGGTGGCTCTGTTGGCCACTCACTTCTTTTTTGCGGCCTTGGACGTGATGTCCAGGGAGGTGGCCGGCGCTCCGGCGGCCCGCTTGTCGGCGCGCTTTTCCTTGATGGACTTGCCGGCTTTTTTGGATGCTGCTTGACGCGGGGACTTGTCAGCCATGATTGCTCCTGTAGCGGAACCGAAGAGGTTCCTGACTTCTGACGATACACGGCTGGGCCTAACGGCCACGGGGTGATGGCCGTATGGGGTGGGAGTTGCCGCGCCGGCGCGCCAGCTGCTGTGGTGCGAAAAACGGTGGTGAGAAATATTGGAGCGGCTGACGGGAATCGGACCCGCGTATCAAGCTTGGGAAGCTAGCGCTCTACCATTGAGCTACAGCCGCATCGCCCCGTTTTCAGCGGGGCAGAACTTAGCTTAGCGCAGATGCGATCACGCGCCAGCAACCGTGACCACGCACTGGACCCGTGTCCGCCGGGATGGCCGCTACCGGCCGCGTCATCCAGTAACTCTTCAATAACGGCGCCGTCGGTGGCTAGGCCCGGGGCGGGCCGAGTGGCTACTCTGAACCCGTTAGCTGCGGTGTCATGGGGGTGGGGCGGGCTACCACCTGACCAGCCGCTAACTAAGGACTCCCATGGCATTTGCAGAGCACGAGGTGCTTATCCGGTGCGACGCAATGACCGTGTATGCGTTCCTGGTGGACGGAATGAACCTTCCCCTATGGCGCAAGGGCATCCGCAGCATCGGCTTGATGTCCGGTGCCGCCGGAACCAAGGGCGCTGTGTACCGGCAGACAACCACGGGCCGGTCAGGACGGACAATCCCCGCCGACTTCGAAATAACGCAGGCCAGGCCGGGCGCCGAGATCCAGTTCCGTGTGATTTCCGGACCGTCGCAGCCCACCGGCGGGTACTACCTCAGCACCGAACCGGCCGGCACCCGGGTCAGGTTCGCCCTCGAATACCAGCCCAAAGGCCTCCTGGGCCTGATGAACACCGGCATCCAGCGCACCATCAGGGCCGAAGTGTCCCAGCTCGCACGGCTCAAAGATGTCCTGGAAGTACGGACGGCCGCCTGAGGGCTACTGCGCCAGCCGCTGGCCCGCCCAGCTTCCGGTGATGTTCGACGGCGACGCCAGGGTTCCAGTGCTCAGGTTCCAGTACTGCACCACGTCATTGGCCCGGCGCAGCGCCACCCCCGTGGAGTTCAGGGCTGTCACGTCGCGCAGCGGACGGATCCCGGTGACATCAGTCCAACCGGTGGTGACGGTGGGCCGGGCTTCGGCGCGTGGCGCCGGAGTGCCGGCTCCGCGGTAAAGCTGCACACCGCCGTCGGACGTAATGGCCAGGAGATCCTGGAATCCGTCGGCGTCATAATCCACCATGCTCAGCTTCCTGGCCGCCACGCCGGTCGCCATAAGGGTGCGCGAGGACATGTCGGCCAGGCCCACGTTCGGGTAAAGATAGAGGGTGGTGCCCTCCAGGGCGACGAGCTGGGGGAGCCGGTTGTTTGCGCACCAGCCGCCGACGGCCAGCGTCAAGGTCGCCCAGCCGGACTGACCCAGCGTGACGAGGCTCCCAAACCCTCCACTGGCAAGACCTGGGTGGAGCGTCAGCCGGCCGTCGTTCCACTGCGTCAGGAGGTCATAGGCGCCGTCGCGGTCCCAGTCCGTGGTGAACACGTCCTTGGCCGTTCCGAATCCGGAGCCGATGACCTTGGCAGCACCAAAGGTCCTGTTCCCTGTGGAGGGGCGGTTGATGAGCTGGCCTGAGGCGTTGATGGTCACCAGATCAGCGGCACTGTTGATCGCCGCGTTAGCCAGATTCAGGGTGGGCGGCATGTGTTTGACGGCCGGATCGCACACGGTTGGCGTTGGGGCCGGGAAAGCGCCGCCGCCGGTGGAGCTGCCTCCGGGAGAGGTGACGGTACCGGCGGGCAGGGTGGTGTAGCCGAAGAAGTTCACCACGCCCCAGATGGTGTACAGGCTGTTCGTGTAGGAGATCCCGGCGCCCATGACGTTAAACCGCGGATCGAGCAGCATGGCGTTGTGGCCGGGCGAGGTTTTCCACCACTCCACCAGCTGCGCCGCGTTGCGGTCCGTGCGGATGGCAATGACCTCACCGCCGCTGCTCGGGTTCAGGGCGCGGGGATCGGTCCAGAAGCTGGCGCGGTGTTCAATGACTTCCCGGGAAGCGATGCTGTCGGACCATTCCTGCGCCATGCCGGCCACCGTGGGGTGGTACTTGACCGGTGCCAGGCCCTTGGATGCCCGGTAATTGTTAATCTCGTTGAAAACCGTGAGGATGGCGGCCGTGTTGCTGTCCGGTACCAGGGCCTCGGTGCCAAGAGATTCGGTGGTGAGGGATTCCGTTGCGGGGGCCGGCGGGGCTGGCGCCGCAGTTTTGTTGTGGGCCAGTTCGGATTCGGGGGCCCAAAGGGGTGGCACGGAGGGTGGCTCGGGCGCGATTGGTTCGGAGGCGGTGGTGACGGGTGCAGCCTCCGCTGACGCCGGCGGCGCCGCTGCGGTCCCTGACGTGCCTTCTCCGGCGGGCGCCGCCGGTGTGATCACCGGTTCCACGGCTGGGGCGAGCGGCGAACCGGTGCCGGTGTCCGCGTCGGCTGCGCCGTCGTCGTCTGCTGCTCTCGCCGGGCCCAACGCGACCGTGCGGGGCCCCAAGGCGCCGGCCTGTGCTGACGGCTCATTAACCGGCGGACCGGAATACATGCCGGCGGCCGGGGACACGAGTGCCAGCGCGCACAACATCGCCACAACGGCGGGCGCCGCAAGTTTATTCAAAACCAACCCCAGATCAGTTCAGTTGTACCAACCGGGAGACCATCCGGCGGCTGACATGCTGAGGCAACATTAGCCCCAGTAGGCGACAGCAACAACGAAAATGTGTGAGCTGTGGACAACGCATAGTAATTTGGGACGGTGCTGATCTCTGACCGCGACATTCGTGCCGAACTAGACTCCCAACGGATCGTCCTCGAACCGTACGATCCTGCGATGGTCCAGCCATCCTCGGTGGACGTGCGGATCGACCGGTTTTTCCGCCTCTTCGACAACCATAAGTACGCGCATATCGACCCCGCCGAAGAGCAGCCCGAGCTGACGCGGCTTGTGGAGGTGGAGAGCGGTGAGCCGTTCATCCTGCACCCCGGCGAGTTTGTCCTCGGCTCTACCTACGAGGCCGTCACGCTGCCCGATGACATTGCCGCCCGGTTGGAAGGCAAATCCTCCCTGGGCCGTTTGGGCCTGCTGACGCACTCCACCGCCGGCTTTATTGATCCGGGATTCTCCGGCCACGTCACCTTGGAGCTGTCCAACATGGCCACGTTGCCCATCAAGCTGTGGCCCGGCATGAAGATCGGCCAGCTGTGCTTCTTCCGGCTGACCTCTGCTGCTGAGTTCCCTTACGGCTCCGGCGAATATGGAAACCGCTACCAGGGCCAGCGCGGGCCGACAGCCAGCCGCAGCCACCTGAACTTCCACCGCACCGAGGTCTGAGCCTTTTCCATCGAGGGGTGAGGTCTCGGCTCTAACCGTCCGTCTTGGCGCCGAGATCTAACCTTTCGGTGCGGCAGCTTGGGACCACTACTCCTCCACTCTGTGGATAACCGGGTTGGGGCAGCCCGGCTGTGCCAACAATGGGTCATGCGGCAGCCCTCACCTCTTCCGGACCACCTCGCTGGACGTTCCTTCACCCTTCATGAGCAGGTCCACGCCGGCGTCCCCGCTGCGCGTGCATGGCGGAGTGATCTCCGCGTGGCAAGCCGCGGAGTGCGGGTTCCCTGGGGTGCGTCGCAACCTCTCCACCACACGTGCGCATTGCTGGCGACACTTTCTCCCGGTCTCGTCTGCTGTCTGGCCACCGCGGCGCTGCTGTGGGGCTGCCCGCTGCCATTGGCACTTCAGAACGAACTGAAAATCCACTTGGCGAAGATCGGCGGAGGCGCCCGGCCGGTGCGCAAGGGGGTATCCGGTCACCGGCTGGGCCTCCGCAGCCAGGATGTGGGGGAACTCGACGGCGTCCCGGTCACCTGCCCTGCGCGGACGTGGCTGGACTTGGCCGCGGTCCTGGACTTGGAGGATTTGGTGGCGGCGGCGGACTACTTCATCTGCAGCCAATCGAGGAGCTTCGGGCCTCAGAAGGACGCGCTGTGTTCACTCGGGGACCTTCTCGAGCAGGTCCACTCCACCCCGGGCGCCCGCGGTATCCGGAAAGCCAGGCAGGCTCTGGAACTGTGCCGGGTCGGGGCCGATTCCGCGCCGGAGACCCGGCTGCGGCTGGCCATCGGAAGGCTCGGACTGCCGGAACCCGCGCTGAGGTACGTGGTGCAGGACGCTACTGGGTGGGAACTTGCCTGGCCAGACGTGGCGTTTCCGGACTTCAAGGTGGCCGTAAATTACGATGGCCGGCATCACTTGGAAGAACGCCAGCGTGAGTCAGACATCCGGCGGGACGAGTCCATCGCGGCCATCGGCTGGGCATCGGTGACCGTCACAGCCGGGCATGTACGCCAGTGGGGCTTCGATGGGTGCGCCCACCGCGTACTGGACTCCCTTGCTCGGGCGGGATGGCGGATCGAGGGGTGAGGTCTCGGCGCCAACGGTCCATTATAGCGCCGAGATCTCACGTCTCGGTGCGGGGAGCGTGGTGGCCTACGCCTTCGCGGCCAACCGGACAGGCCCGCCGAACGCCTTGAGTACCGGTTCCACATAGCGCGCGGCCAGCGGCCCGAGGACGGCCATGATCAGCACGTAGGCGGTTGCCAAGGCGGCGAGGTCGTCCGGGACCACGCCCGACGCCACGGCCAGGCCGGCGATCACGATGGAGAACTCGCCGCGGGCAATCAGGGCGGCGCCTGCACGGAAGCGGCCCCGGCGTGCAATTCCGGCCCGTTTGGCAGCCCAGATGCCCGTGAGCATCTTGGTAGTGGCAGTGATGGCCGCCAGGATCAGAGCCCAGCCGAGTACCGGCGGGATGGTCGACGGGTCTGTGTTGAGCCCGAATGCCACAAAGAAGATGGCGGCAAAAAGATCCCGCAGCGGTTCCAGGATCCGGGTGGCGCTGTGGGCGGTAGCCCCCGAGATCGCAATACCCAACATAAACGCGCCCACGGCGGCCGAAACCTGCAAGGCTGACGCGACGCCGGCCACCAGCAGTGCGGCGCCGAGCAGGTTGAGCAGGAAGACTTCGGAATTTTCGCTGTGCACCGCTTTTGATACACGGTGGCCGTGCCGCAGCGCCACCATTAACACGACGGTGACCACCGCCAGCGAGATTGCTACCGTGCTGAGCCCGCCCAGGAAGCTCACACCCGCGAGGGTGGCGGTGAGTATGGGCAGGTACACAGCCATGGCCAGGTCCTCGAACACCAGGATGGACAGCACCACGGGGGTCTCGCGGTTACCGATCCGGCCCAGGTCCGTGATGACCTTGGCGGCGATCCCTGAGGACGAGATATACGTGACGCCGCCCATAACCATGGCGCCCACCGTTCCCCATCCGAGCAGGAGCGCCAGTGCTGCGCCCGGGATGAAATTCAGCACCAGGTCAAGAACACCGGCCTGCCAGGACCTGCGCAGACCGGTGAAAAGCTCGGCAGCCGTATATTCCAAACCGAGCATCAGCAGCAGCAGGATCACGCCGATTTCGCCGGAGAGATGTGCGAATTCGTGCATACCTTCGAGTTTGACCACACCGCCTGCGCCGAAGGCGAGTCCGCCAACGAGGTAGAGCGGGATGGGTGACATTCCGATCCGTCCGGCCAGCCTGGCCAGGAGGCCGAGGCAGAACACAACGGCCCCCAGTTCAATGAGGGTCAGGGCCAGCGGGTCCATGACGCTCAGCCGTTGCGCAGGATATCGGCCGCCGAATCGAGGCCTTCTTGCGTTCCAACTGCAACGAGGAGGTCACCGGAGTGAAGTACGACGTCGGGTCCCGGCGACGGGAGCACTTCGCCTTCACGCATGATCGCCACGATCGAGACTCCGCACCGGGTGCGGATGCAGGCCTTCCCCATGGGCTGGTTCTGGAACGGGGATTCCGGCGCGATGGAGAACTGCCGGGTCACGATGCCCGGGATCTCCCGGTGCTCTTCAGTCAGCTTCATGGCAAGGTGCTGCCCGCCCAGGAGGTTACCCAGGGTGGCGGCCTCATCGCCGGTCAGGGGAATCGACGCCTGGCAGGTGTCGGGATCGTCCCAAGTGGAAACGATGAGTTCCATCGTGCCCTCGCGCAGCTCCACGACGCCAATGCGGCGGCCGGAAGTCGTCATGAAGTCCTTCCGCCGGCCCAGGCCGGGGAGGTCAGTCTCGTCCACGTTCATACCACCAGCCTAGTCTTTGCAGGCCGGTTTCGGGCGGGGGGTGCGGCTGAAGTGGCCGTTCGCGCTAGGAGGCTGGAACGACGGCGATGGCGGTCTTGTCCGGCGACTTCACCGGCAGCAGGACCAGCAGGCCGGCGAGCAGCACCACCATAATGCCCAGGATTCCCCAGCGCTGGGCCTCGCCGGGCGCAACCAGTGGAGTGGCCAGCGCGATGCACAGGGTGAACAGCGCCGGGGCCAGGAAACTGACGGCCCGGCCGGTGGTGGCGTAAAGGCCGAACAGCTCGCCGGACTCGCCGTGGGGTGCCAGCCGGGCCAGGTACGCCCGCGACGAGGACTGGGCAGGCCCCACAAACAGGCACAGGAACAGCCCGAAGACCCAGAAGGTGGTGCTGCCGGCCCACGGTGTGCCAAAGAAGATGTAGTTTTCGTTGCCGAGGACCAGGATCATGGTCCCGGCGACCAGCAGCCCCACCAAGGAACCCATGATCACGGCCTTGGGCCCCACCCGGTCGTCCAGGAACCCGCCGATGATGGCGCCCACGGCAGCCACCACATTGCCGAAGATGGCAAAGAAGATGACCTGGGACAACTCGAAACCGAACGTGCCGGCCGCGATGATCCCGCCGAAGGTGAACACGGCCGCGAGGCCGTCCCGGAACACTGCGCTGGCCAGGAGGAAG
The DNA here is from genome assembly GCF_001428335.1 of Arthrobacter sp. Soil762. GTDB lineage: Bacteria > Actinomycetota > Actinomycetes > Actinomycetales > Micrococcaceae > Arthrobacter. The sequence goes on along the minus strand of NZ_LMSG01000001.1, from coordinate 909,069 downwards.
TAAATGGTGTGCGGGCTGGTGGCGTAGATTGCCTTGATCCGGCGGATCAGGAGGCCGTAGGAGGCCAGGAAACCCAGGGGTTGGGCCCGCCCCGGCCGCGGCAGTTCCGGGACGGCGAACAGTACCGGCAGGGCAAAGATGAAGAACCACAGGGCGGAGAACACGGCCACCAGCCGGATGTTCAGGCTGTCTTCGGTGGAGGCGCCGAACCAGTCGAAGCTCGGCTGCACAAACAGCTGCAGCACAATCAGCAGCGCCACAATGCCGCCCAGGTAGCCCATGCCCCAGCCGAATCCGCTGACCCTGCCGATGTTTTTCGGCGTGGAGATCTGGGCCAGCATGGCGTTGTAGTTGACGCCGGCGAACTCGAAGAACACATTCCCCAGCGCGATCAGGGAAACGCCCAGCAGCAGGAACTCCGGCCGCGGGAATACAAAGAAGCACAGGCCCGTCAGGATGGCGACGGCGGCCGTGTTGACCCCCAGCCACAGCTTACGGCGCCCGCCGGTGTCCGAGCGCTGCCCCGTCACCGGAGCGAGCAGCGCGATGGCTATCCCGGCAATGGCCAGCGCACCGCCAAGAACGGCCGACGCCTGATCTTTGCCGCCGAAGGCATTGGAGGTGAGGTAGACGGTGAAAACGAAGGTGGTCATGATCGCGTTGAAGGCCGCAGATCCCCAGTCCCAGGCGGCCCAGGCGAGGACCCGGGCCTTGCCGGTGGCCTGAGTTCCGGACGCGAGTTCCGATGACGGCTGCATGGCCTCAGGAGCGCTGGCGGTGTTCATAGGCTGAATCGTATCCGCCCCTGGCGAACATCGCGGTCATCATACGCCGGACACCCGGGAAATTCCAGGGACCCGCGATCTGGGCGGGAAAAGTGTCAGTGGTGCCTTGATAAACTGTGGCCACCGAACCTGACGAATGACCGCCTGCCCTGACTTTTGACAATCGAATCCCTGACGTTGCGGAGATACCAGTGATCACAGTCCTTGCCGTGCACTTTGCGGTGGCTGCCGTGGCGCCGTTTCTCTTCAGGGCATGGGGCCGCAACGCTTTCTATGCGCTGGCCGCTGTACCCGCTGCTTCGTTTGGCTGGCTGCTGTTCCAGCACGGCGCCGTGTACTCGGACGCCGGCGCGGTCTCGGAAGTCTTCCCGTGGATCCCCGGGCTTGACCTTGAATTCGCCTTCCGGCTCGATCCCCTTGCCTGGGTGATGTCGCTCCTTGTCCTGGGCATCGGCGCCTTGGTGCTCGTCTATTGCGCCCGGTACTTCAGCGTCAAGGACCAGGACCTCGGAGGCTTCGGCGCCCAGTTCCTTGCCTTCGCGGGAGTGATGTTCGGCCTGGTGATCGCTGACGATCTTCTTCTGATGTTCATCTTCTGGGAACTCACCACCATCCTGTCCTACCTGCTGATCGGCTTCGCCCGCACCCGGCTGGCGGCCCGGCGTTCGGCGCTGCAGGCATTGATGGTCACCACCGCGGGCGGGCTGGCCATGCTGGTGGGCCTGGTTATGCTGGGCCACAGTGCCGGCACGTACCGGATCTCGGCGATCCTGGCTCAGGCTCCCACGCTGATAAGTGGACCTTCCGGCGCAATCGTGGCCGCCGCCGTCGTACTTATCCTGGCGGGCGCCATCAGCAAGTCCGCGCTGGTTCCTTTCCACTTCTGGCTCCCGGGAGCCATGGCGGCCCCCACTCCGGTGAGCGCGTACCTCCACGCCGCGGCTATGGTGAAGGCCGGAATCTACCTGGTGGCGCGGCTCGCCCCGGGATTTTCCGACACCGCCAACTGGCAGTCCATTGTGCTGGGCCTGGGCCTGGCCACCATGCTGGTTGGCGGCTACCGGGCGCTCCGGCAGACCGACATCAAACTCATCCTGGCGTACGGCACCGTCAGCCAGCTGGGTTTCCTGACCATGGTGGTGGGGCTGGGCACTCCGGACGCGGCCCTCGCCGGCCTCGCGATGCTTCTCGCCCACGGACTGTTCAAGGCCACCCTGTTCCTGGTGGTGGGCATCATCGACCAACAGGCCGGTACCCGCGATGTGCGCCAGCTGTCCGGCGTTTTCCGGCAGTCCCGCGCGCTCGGAATTGTGGCCGGCATCGGTGCCGCCTCGATGGCCGGCGTCCCGCTGCTCGCCGGATTTGTGGCCAAGGAATCAGTCCTGGAAGCCTTTGTCCACCACGCTTCCGGCGGCGAGGCCTGGAGCATGGTGGTGCTCGCGGGTATCGTCCTCGGGTCCATTCTCACCTTCGCCTACAGTGCACGCTTTATGTGGGGAGCGTTCGCGGTGAAGCCTGGGATTGAGCGGACCACGTTCAAGGCCGTCAAGCCTTCCTTCCTGGCGGCCCCGGCCCTCCTCAGCCTCCTCAGCATCGTCTACGGCCTCTGGCCGGCGCCGGTGGACGCCTGGGTCCAGCCCTACGCCGCGCTGTTCGCCTCCACCGCGTCCGACGCCGGCACACCGGCCGAGCAGGCCGGCCACCTTGCGCTGTGGCACGGTTTCACCCCCGCCCTGGGACTGACCGCTCTCACGTTCGCCCTGGGCCTGGCGATGTACTTCGGACGGAACCTGGTGGCCCGCGCGCAGTCCCGCATTCCCGGCTGGATCGACGGCGACCGCATGTACCAGCTCACCATCGGCGCCCTGGACGACACCGCGGTCTGGATTACGGGCCGCACGCAGCGTGGTTCCCTGTACTTCTACCTCGCCGTGATCCTCACGATGGCGTTCGCGCTGCCGCTGACCGCCATGGTGCTGGCGGGCAAGCCGCTGCCGGACAACCTGTACTTCATCGATCCCTACTCGCCGCTGCAGCCCGTGGTCGGGGCGGGAATTGTGATCGGCGCGCTGGCCGCGGTCAAGGCCAACAAACGGTTCCTCGCCGTGCTGATGGTGTCCGTGACCGGATATGGGATCGCCCTGATGTTCGCGCTCCAGGGCGCGCCGGACCTGGCCCTCACACAGATGCTTGTGGAAACCATCATCCTGGTGGCCTTTGTCCTGGCCATGCGCAGCCTGCCCGCGGAACTCCGCGACCGCACCGGCGGCAAGTACCGGGTGATCCGCGTGATCATCGGGGCGGCGTTCGGCGTCACCATGGTCTTCGCCGCTATCCACGCCATGGGCGCCCGGGTGGCCGTCCCCGTGTCCCTGGAATTCCCGCGCCTTGCCTATGAAGGCGGCGGCGGGCTGAACATCGTCAACGTGACCCTGGTGGACATCCGCGCCTGGGACACTTTCGGTGAAATATCCGTCCTTGCCCTGGCCGCCACAGGTGTTGCCAGCCTCATCTTCGTCCGCGGCCGCGGCGACCGGACCAGGGTCTCTGAAACCATTGCCGAGGGCAGCGTCGGCCGCCAGGTCGCAGTGGATCCCGGATCGCGGGAAGCCGCGGCCCTGGCCATCAGCCGCAAATTCGCCGCCTCCGCCCGGGATGCCTGGATCGTGGCGGGGCGCACGCTGGCACCGGAACGGCGTTCCATTATCTTTGAAGTGGTCACGCGCCTGATCTTCCACTCCCTGATCATCTTCTCGCTTTACCTCCTCCTGGCCGGCCACAACCTGCCCGGCGGCGGCTTCGCCGGCGGCCTGACTGCCGGGCTTGCCCTGGCCATCCGCTACCTGGCCGGCGGCCGGTTCGAACTGCGCGAGGCCACGCCCGTAGGCGCCGGAACGCTGCTGGGGATCGGGCTCGCTACTGCGGCGGCGTCCGGTGTGGTTCCTCTGCTGCTGGGCGGCCAGGCGTTCCAGACCGCCATCATCGAACTCTGGCTTCCGGTGTTCGGGGACATCAAATTCGTCACGTCCACCATCTTCGACATCGGCGTCTACATTGTGGTGATCGGCCTGGTGCTGGACGTGCTGCGCAGCCTGGGATCCGAGATCGACGAACACTTCGAAGAGCAGAGAACTGCGCCCGCCGAGGACGCGCCAAGCGACGACGCTCCTGCCGCTGCAGGGGTGCACGCGGACGTGCACGCCAAGCAGCCCGCGGGCGTCCCCGCCGAAAGCACCGCGAAGGGCCAAGGATGAGCGTCAACCTGACCCTGCTGACCGTGATGGGTGCCCTGTATGCATGCGGCATCTACCTGATCCTGGAACGCAGCCTCACCCGGGTGCTGCTAGGGCTGATGCTGCTGGCCAATGCCACCAACCTGCTGATCCTGGCCACCGGCGGCTACGCAGGCCTGGCGCCGCTGTACAACAAGGACACCGGCGCCCAGGAGTACTCGGACCCGCTTCCGCAGGCCCTGATCCTCACGTCGATCGTGATCTCGTTCGCAGTGACGGCGTTTATGCTCGGCATCATTTACCGCACGTGGGTCCTGGCCCGCCAGGATGAGATCCAGGACGACATCGAGGACCTCCGTGTCGCCGAGACACCCCGCTTCGACGCCGAGGATGACGCCCCCATTCCGGCCGAAACTTCCGAGTTTCCCCTGACCATGCTGGGCGGCGACGGGCGCACGGTCTCGGATCACCCCACGGCGGCGGACGCCCCGGATGAGACCGGTTCCGTCACCGCCGGTGCCAAGAAGATTCCTGCCTCGGATGCCGCCGCTGAAGAGCAACCCGGCTCGCGGAACGTAACCCCTGGTCCCGAAGGAGGTGTGAAGTGAACATCGCAAGCTTTGCCCCGCTCGCCGTCGTACTTCCCATCCTCGGTGCCGCCCTGGCCTTCCTGCTGATCCGGCACTCCCGCGCCCAACGCGCGGTGAGCATCGGCGTGCTATCCCTGACACTCCTGCTGGAGTGCCTGCTGCTGGCCTCTGTATGGGACGGCGGAACCGCCGCAGTACACATCGGTGGCTGGCTGCCGCCGTGGGGCATCACCATGGTGGTGGACCAGTTCTCGTCCCTCATGCTCGTGGTGTCCTCCGCTATCAGCCTCGCGGTGCTGGTCTACGCCACCGGGCAGGGCATGGCCGACGGCGACCAGGACGCCCCGGTGTCGATCTTCCACCCCACCTACCTGATCCTGGTGGCAGGGGTCTCCAACGCGTTCCTGTCCGGGGACCTGTTCAACCTGTACGTCGGCTTCGAGATCCTGCTGACGGCAAGCTACGTACTGATGACACTTGGCGGAACCGGCCCGCGTATCCGCGCCGGCGTCACTTACGTGGTGGTTTCCGTGGTGTCCTCGGTGCTGTTCCTGATCTCCATCGCCATGGTCTACGGCGCCACCGGAACCGTGAACATGGCCGATCTCGCCATCAAGCTCGCGGACCTGGACGAGGGAACCCGGACCCTGCTGCACGTGATGCTGCTGGTGGCCTTCGGCATCAAGGCGGCCGTGTTCCCGCTCTCGTTCTGGCTGCCTGACTCCTACCCCACGGCGCCCGCGCCGGTCACCGCCGTGTTCGCCGGCCTGCTGACCAAAGTTGGTGTGTACGCGATGGTGCGCACGGAAACCCTGCTCTTCCCCGGCGACGGCCTGAACACTCCGCTGATGGTGGCGGCGCTGCTGACCATGGTGGTGGGAATCCTTGGCGCCTTGGCCCAGAGCGACATCAAACGTCTGTTGTCCTTCACCCTGGTGAGCCACATCGGCTACATGGTGTTTGGCCTGGCCATGTCCTCGGTGGCCGGGCTGGGCGCCGCCGTGTTCTATGTGGCCCACCACATCACCATCCAGACCAGCCTCTTCCTGGTCACGGGCCTGATCGAGCGCCGCGGCGGCAGCTCCTCCGTGGACCGGCTGGCAGGCCTCGCCAAGCTGTCACCCATCCTGGCCCTGCTGTTCTTTATCCCCGCCATGAACCTGGCCGGGATCCCGCCGTTCTCCGGTTTCCTGGGCAAGGTGGGGCTCATCCAGGCGGGCATCGAGCTGGGCACGCCCCTGGCCTACGCCCTGGTGATCGGCGGCGTGGTTACCAGCCTCCTGACCCTGCTGGCTGTCGCGAGGGTCTGGAACCGCGCATTCTGGCGCAAGCCCTCGGACGCCGAGCACCCGGACCCGGTCCTGCTGGCCGAGCCGGAGGATTCGGACACCGGCAGCCGGGCAGGCCGCAAAAACGTCACGTTGCTGCCCCGCACCATGGTGGGCTCAACCCTGGGCCTGGTGGTCCTGGGCGTCTCACTCACTGTTTTCGCGGGCCCGCTGTTCACGCTCTCGGACCAGGCCGCCCACGAAATGCTGGACCGGTCCGCCTACATCCAGGCCGTCCTGGGCGAGGATACACAAGTTCCCCCGCTGGCCCTGAAAGACGGAGGCGGCAAATGAGCCGACGGCGGATTTCCCTGCGCCAGGAACTGCCCCTCCTGGTATGGCTGGTGATTGTCTGGGGCGCCCTGTGGCAGGACTTCAGCCCCGGCAACCTGCTATTCGGCGCGTTGCTGGCCGTGCTTGTGGCCCGGATGTTCTACCTGCCGCCGGTGGAGCTCAGCGGCCGCTTCAACATTCTTCACGCCATTCCTTTCGCCCTGCATTTCCTGGGCAGGGTGGCGGCAGCCAGCGTCGAGGTCATGTATCTGGCGGCCGTCCGCGGTCCGCGGGTCATCAACGCCGTCGTCGCGGTGCCGTTGCGGAGCCACCAGGACCTGATGGTCACCGCCACCGGGCACGTGATTTCGCTGATCCCGGGCTCCCTGGTGGTGGAGGTCGACCGGTCAACGTCCACCCTCTACCTCCACGCGCTCAACGTCAGCAGCCCGGAAGAAGTGGAAAGCCTGCGCAAGGAAGTCCGTTCCATCGAAGCGGGCCTGATCAGGATCATGGGCACCCGCGAAGAACTCGAAGCAATCCGGCAGGAGGCCGCAGCATGATGCAGACCGTCCTGGCTGTCACGGCAGTCATTCTTTCGCTGGCAGCGGCAGGAGCCATCATCAGGATCTCCCGCGGCCCGTCGCTGCTGGACCGGGTGCTGGCCTCCGACGTCCTGCTCGCGATCCTCGGCGCTGCCCTGTGCATCGACATGGCCGTCAACCGGCACCTGAACAACCTGATGCTGCTGGTGGCGCTGTCCGTGGTTGGCTTCATCGGTTCGGTGACCGTGGCGCGCTTCGTGGCCGACCGGCGGGAGCAAGCCAATGAATCCTGAGGCCAGCGTGGTTGACAACGTCATCGACACCGTCTCGGCGGTGTTCCTGGTGGCGGGTGCCCTTATGTCGCTCGCCGCCGCTGTGGGCCTGCTCCGCTTCCCGGATCTGCTGAGCCGCATGCACGCGGCCACCAAGCCCCAGGTGCTGGGGCTGTTCCTGCTCCTGGCGGCGATCGGCCTGCAGCTGCGCAGCTGGTGGGTGTGGCCGGTGCTGCTGGTGGCCTGGATCTTCCAGCTGCTGACGGTGCCGGTTTCCGCCCACATGGTGGGCCGCGCCGGGTACCGCACCAAACACCTGCACCGTGAGCTCCTCAGCTCCGATGAACTCGAGGCCGTGGTTCAGAAAGCGGCCCAGTCGGCCCGGGATGAGTCTTCCCGGGATGACGAGTCCGACGGCGGCCGGCGGGACTGAGCGTCACGCGCAGCCCCAGCGTCCCGTGTGAGTTTTGTCCAGATAATCGGGTATCTCGGCCGGTTGAATTCGCCGTTTGGGCCGATTATCTGGACAAAACTCCGGGGGTGGTGATGCGGTTAGACGATGTCCTGGGACTTGGCGAAGCGGGTGATGGCCCGCTGCGTGCCACGGTTGGCGAGCACCTGGATGATAGTGCTGACCGAGGCCGAAATGAGCGCGAACGTCAGCGCCGAGCGAAGGCTCGTGGGGGTGTCTTCATCCCTGCCGGTCGGGGGCTTCCGGCCGGTGGACTTTTCCCATACGGTATTGACCATCTTGGTGCCGACGAATCCGGCGCCGAGGCTGATTGCAGTGCCGAGCAGCTTGATGAACAGGTTCATTCGTTGAACTCCTTGTGAGCGGATCCGGGACTGCCTTTAGCCTAACCCGGCCGCATCGACTCCAGAATCTCCCGCAGGGCCTCCACCACCAGATCGTGGTCCTGCTGCTGGGGCAGGCCCGAGACCGTCACTGTGGCCACTGCGCCCACGCCGGTGACGTAGACCGGGAAGGCGCCGCCATGCGGGGCGTAGGTGGACTCGTCGAACCAGCCGTGGTCCTCGATCCGGCCGCCGTGCAGCCGGCCGCGGAGGCCCACCAACAACGACGGGACCTCATACCTGGCGGCGGTGCGCTGCTTCGCCCGGATCCAGCGCCCGTTGTCCGGGGTGGCGCCGTCCAGGGCCACGTGGAACAGGACCTGGTCACCCTTGGTGATGTCGATCGCGATGGGCAGCTTCCGGCTCTTGCCCAACTCCACCAGGAGCAGCCCGAGGTTCAGGGAGTCGTCCTTGCTGAAATGCGGAAACTGCAGCTCGTTGATCTCGGCTTCGACCCGGGCTATCAGGGCCTCAAGCCGCCCCGCCGGCTGGGGCACTGTCGAATCGGGATTGAACGCAGTCACAGTCGGGTTGTTGGCAGTCATGGCCCACAATCTACCCCGCCCGCGGTGTAAACTGGAGCACGCCCATCAGGGCAGATTTATTACGACAGGGGAGCGCCGCCGTCGGACATCCTGGCATTGCCAGGGAACCGCAGGTGGGCGCTGAGAGTGCGGACAGCCGCAGACCCTCGAACCTGATCCGGTTAGTACCGGCGCAAGGGAGTCGAGTTCTCGAAGTGTCCGGAAACGGCGGCAGCGCCGCACGCCGGGGCACTTTCCCCTCCTGTTCCTCAGGAGGACCAAAATGACAACTGCAGCAATCAAAAAAAACGGCAACACCTGGCGCGTTGTGGACATCGTGGTGGCGGCACTCATCGCCATCACCGGCGGCGTGATCTTCTGGGCCTGGTCCCAGGGCGCCGGCATCGTCTCCGCACCCATGAACGCCGTTTACCCCCCGCTGACCGGCCTGATCGCCGGCGGCTGGATGATCCCGGCCGTGCTGGGCATGCTCATCATCCGCAAACCCGGCGCGGCGCTCTTCTGCGAAGCGGTGGCCGCAACCGGCGAACTCATCATGGGCTCGCAGTACGGCGCCACGGTGCTGATCTCCGGACTCCTCCAGGGCCTGGGCGCCGAACTGGTGTTCTTCCTGCTGGTGTACGGCAACTTCCGGTTCAAGTCCTTCCTGCACCAGAAGTACAACCTCATCGCCGCGCTGCTGGCCGGTGCCGGGGCAGGCCTGTTCTGCGGCCTCAATGACTCCTTCCTGCCGTGGGGCTGGAACATCGCCTACGAGCCCGGCGACAAGCTCGCGTACATCGTGTTCTGCACCATCTCCGGCGCGGTCATTGCGGGTGTGCTGTCCTGGATCGCCACCCGCGGCCTGGCCAAGACCGGCGTGCTGAGCTCGTTCGCGTCCCGGAAGGCAGCGTCGGAGCCCGTCTTCAACTGATGACCGCTTCCGACGCCGGCGCCTCCGCAGTGCGCCCCGCCGCGGTGTCCGCCCGCGGCTGGGGCTGGCGGCATGCCGGACGTTCCGCGCCCGCCGTCCACGGGCTCGACCTCGACATCGCTCCCGGCGAGCGGGTGCTGCTGCTGGGCCCCTCGGGCGCCGGCAAGTCAACGCTGCTGCACGCGCTCGCAGGGGTGCTGGGGGACGAAGGGGACGACGCCGACGAAACCGGTTCGCTGCTGATCGACGGCGTGGTGCCCCGCGGGCAGCGCGGCCGCTCCGGCCTGATGCAGCAGGACCCCGAAACGCAGGTGGTCCTCTCCCGCTTGGGTGACGACGTCGCCTTCGGCGCCGAGAACCTCGCCGTGCCGCGGGACGAGATCTGGCGGCGCGTCCACGAGGCGCTCGACGACGTCGGGCTGCGAAGTGCCGGCGGCGGTTTGAACGACGTCGGCGGGCCAGGTTTGGACGCCGGGGGCGGGCCAAGTGCCGGCGGGCTCCCGCTGGACCACCCGACGTCGGCCCTGTCCGGCGGGCAGAAGCAGCGCCTGGCGCTAGCCGGGATCCTCGCGATGCGGCCCGGGCTGATCCTGCTGGATGAGCCCACCGCGAACCTGGATCCCGCCGGTGTGCTGGAAGTCCGGGACGCCGTGGGCCGCTGCCTGGACAAAACCGGCGCCACACTCGTAGTGGTGGAACACCGTGTGTCCGTCTGGAAGGACCTGGTGGACCGGATTGTGGTGCTGCAGCCGGGCTCGGCAGCGGGCTCCGCTGGAAGTTCCGCCGCCACGTCCGCGGTCCTGCTGGACGGGCCGCCGGACCAGGTGCTCGCGGAGGCACGGGACATGCTGATCGGCGCGGGCGTCTGGGTGCCGGGCCATGTTCCGGCAACCCGCCGCCGCGTGTCCGCAGGCTCCGGTGACCTGCTGCTGGCTGCCGAGGACCTTGCCGTCTCCCGCGAGCGTCCGCGGCGCCGTGGCTTCCGGACCATCCCTCCCGTGCCGGTGCAGCAGGGCATCACAGCCCAGGTCCGTTCCGGCCAGGCACTCACCGTCACGGGGCCCAACGGCGCCGGAAAGTCAACGTTTGCGCTGACGCTCGCCGGACTTCTGGCGCCGGTGGCGGGGAACGTGTCCGCCGCCGTCGATCTTTCCGAGGGGGCCGGGATCGATCCCTTCAAATGGAAAGCCAACCAGCTGATTTCCCGCATCGGAACCGTGTTCCAGGAGCCCGAGCACCAGTTCGTTACCGGCCGCGTGCTGGACGAGCTGATGTTCGGCCCGCGGCACCTGGGCCATGGCGAGGAGCGGGTTGAAGAACTGCTGGAACGGCTGCGCCTGACGCACCTGGTGGACGCCAATCCGTACACGCTATCGGGAGGCGAAAAGCGGCGCCTGTCGGTTGCCACGGTTCTGGCCGCCCACCCACGTGTGCTGGTCCTCGACGAGCCGACCTTCGGCCAGGATGCCAACACCTGGGCCGAGCTCGCATCGTTCCTCTCAGAACTGCTCGACGCCGGGACCTCCGTGGTTTCCGTGACCCACGACCAGGAATTCAGCGCCGTCCTGGGCGGGGCCGAACTGCGGCTGGGCCCGGCCTCCCGCGGCGGCGCCCGCCAGGAAGCAGGTGCGGCATGAGGGATGCCCTGACCCTCCGTGGCAACCACGCGCTGTTGACGCGTGCCAACCCGCTGGCCAAGTTCGCCGTCGTTTTCCTCATCACCCTGGTGCTGGCGCTCTCCATCGACTGGGTGTCGGCCTCGGTGGCGCTTGCGGCGGAACTGGCGCTCTTTCCGTTGGCTGGCCTCACGCTGCGCCTCTTGTGGCAGCGCGGCTGGCCGCTCATCCTCGCGGCAGCCCTGGGCGGCTGGAGCACGGCGATCGTCGCGGCGGACAGCGGCGCTGTGCTGCTCGACGTCGGGATCTGGTCCATCAGCGAGGGTTCCCTGCAGCTGGGAATCGGTTTTATGCTGCGCGGACTCGCGATTGCCCTCCCGGCGATCCTTCTCATGACGTGTACAGACCCCACCGACCTCGCCGATGCGCTGGCCCAGAAGGCCCGGCTGCCGCACCGTTTTGTCCTTGGCACGCTGGCAGCGATGCGGCTCGTGGGACTTATGGCCGAGGAGTGGCAGACCATCGGCATGGCGCGGCGAGCCCGCGGCGTCGGCTCGCAGGGCAGTCCGCTGCAACGGCTGCGGGCCAGTCTCGGGCAGAGCTTTGGGCTGCTGGTCCAGGCCATCCGCCGCGCTTCCCGCCTGGCCATCACCATGGAAGCCCGCGGTTTCGGCACCGGGCAGCGGACGTGGGCCCGGGAATCCACGTATTCGCCGCTGGACGCCTGGGTACTGGTGGGCGGCGTGCTGATCGCGGCGGCTGCTGTGGTTGCCGCGGCCGGGATGGGGACCTGGAACTTCGTCTGGCGCTAGCCCGGGCGGGCCATGCTTCTGGATTCTGGCTACGCCGCGCTGTGCTTGCTAAATGCACGAGTGGTCGTAGTCGAAGCCCCTTGAGACGAACTGGGTCAGGGTGACTTTGCCGCCAGGCGTTAGCGGCGCATTCGAGCAGTTGGCCGTGGCTCCGAAGGCCGTGCGGGCGCCTGCCGGCCAGCTGGGCAGGGCATAAAGGTTGCTGGAGGTGCTGACGGTGCCCACGATCACGCTAAAGCACGGGATGCTGTAGCCGCATTCCCATACCTGGCAGGCCTCATGCAGGGCATTCCTCCGCTTGTCGGGCGAGCCCGATGCTTCAGTCTCCCGCCGAGCGGGTGGCAGGGTCAAGGACAAGCATCAAAGAGCGGCTATCTCATGAATCGGGTATTTGCTGGGAGTTCAGTCGCCACTCCGGTTTATATCGCATCGAATAGCTCATCTGTGATATTTTTTGTTTATGATTCAGGAAACTGCCGAGCACGTCGCCGCCACACTCAGGGACGCCCGGACCGAGAAGGGCTGGACCCAGGGCCAGCTCGCGTCAGCGCTGGGAACCAGCCAAAGCGCCGTCGCCCGGATGGAGCAGGGCAAGCAGAACCTGAGCCTGAAGATGATCCAGCGGCTCGAAGCCATTCTCGACCGCAGCATCGTCAAAGTGGGCAAACCGCAGATGACGCACCTGCGGATCGAAGGCGGCCGCACGCTTTCCGGGGCGGTGGATGTCAACAGCAGCAAGAACGCCGGTGTGGCGCTGCTGTGCGCCAGCCTGATCAACCGCGGCACCACTGTCCTGCGCCGCCTCGCCCGGATCGAAGAGGTCAACCGGATCGTGGAGGTCCTGACCAGCATCGGCGTCGAGTGCACGTGGCTTAACGACACCGATCTCCAGCTCCGGCGCCCCGCCGTCCTGGACCTCAATGCCATGGATGTGGACGCGGCGCGCCGCACCCGCAGCGTGATCATGCTCCTGGGCCCGCTTCTTGACGAATCCGCGGAGTACCGCCTGCCGTATGCCGGCGGTTGCGATCTGGGCACCCGCACCGTGGAGCCGCACATGCAGGCGTTGCGCCAGTTCGGGCTCTCCGTGGAGGCCACTGCCGGTTTCTACGCCGTGCAGGCTCCGCTGCCGGACACTCGCGACCGGTCCTTTGTGCTGACCGAGCGCGGGGACACTGTCACCGAGAACGCGATCATGGCAGCGGCGCACCGCCGCGGCACCACCGTCATCCGCAACGCCAGCCCCAACTACATGGTCCAGGACCTCTGCTTCTACCTCGAGATGCTGGGCGTGAAGATCGACGGCGTGGGCACCACCACACTGAAGATCACCGGGCAGCCGCTCATCGACGTCGACATTGAGTATTTCCCGTCCGAGGACCCCATCGAGGCCATGAGCCTTATCACCGCCGGGATCGTCACCAACTCAGAGGTGACCATCCGCCGCGTCCCCATCGAGTTCATGGAGATCGAGCTGGCCACACTGGAGCAGATGGGCCAGCAGCTGGAGATTTCCGGCGAGTACGTGGCGCGCAACGGCCGCACCCGGCTGGTGGATGTGACCACCAAACCGTCCGAGCTGCGGGCGCCCGAGGACAAGATCCACCCCATGCCGTTCCCGGGCCTGAACATCGACAACCTGCCCTTCTTCGCGGTCATCGCCGCCAACGCCCACGGCCAGACCATGATCCACGACTGGGTCTATGAGAACCGGGCCATCTACCTCACGGAACTCAACCGGCTCGGCGCCCAGGTGCAGCTGCTGGACCCGCACCGGATCTACGTCAACGGCCCCACGAAGTGGCGGGCCGCCGAGGTGGGCTGCCCGCCGGCACTTCGCCCCGCCGCCTGCCTGCTGCTTGCCATGCTTGCGGCGCGGGGTGTTTCGGAGCTGCGGAATATCTACGTGATCGAGCGCGGCTACGAAGACCTGGCCGAGCGGCTCAACACCATCGGAGCCAAGGTGGAGTACTTCCAGGACTAGGCTTCGTCGGATTCTGCACCATCATTCGCGCTGGCCCGGCATCAGGCCGTGGCATTCCGGCCTTTCCGTCTCTGCATACCCGATGATTGAGCAGAATCCGACGACCCGTGGGCTGCCGCCTCCTTGACCGTTGCAGCACAATATAAGAATGCGTACATTCGGCGTCGAGGAAGAGCTCCTGATCGTTGATCCGGACACGGGGGAGCCGCTTGCCCTCGCGGATGCGATGTTGTCCGGCCGGCGGATGGCAGCCGACGACGCCCCGGAACGTCCCTATGCGCTGGCAGCCAAGGAAAAAACCCCTCAGGACGACTGGACTGGCCTGACTGCCGAGCTGAAGCTTGAGCAGATCGAGACCCAGACCCGTCCCTGCCTCGAGTACGCAGAACTGCTGCAGCAGATCCGGGCCGGCCGGCTGCTGGCGGACCAGGCGGCCATCAAGAACGGTGCAAGGGTCGCCGCGCTGGCCACTTCTCCGTTTGGCCTTGCGAGCCACACCACTCCGGACGCCCGCTATGCCCGGATGCTGGAACGCTTCGGCCTGACCGCGCAGGAGCAGCTGACCTGCGGCTTCCACGTCCACACGTTCATCGAATCCAAGGACGAGGGCGTGGCCGTGCTGGACAGGATCCGGGACAAACTGGCAGTACTCACGGCAATGAGCGCAAATTCGCCGTTCTGGAACGGGATGCCCACAGGATTCGAGAGCTACCGAACCCAGGCCTGGAACCGCTGGCCTATGTCCGGCCCTTCGGCCATTTTCAGCACGTACTCCGCATATCGGAGGGTGGTCACGCGTCTGCTGGACAGTGGCGTGCTGCTGGATGAAGGCATGATCTATTTCGACGCCCGGCTGTCCCGGAACCACCCCACGGTTGAGGTCCGGGTGGCCGACGTCTGCCTCCGCGCCGAGGACGCTGCCCTGATCGCGGTGCTGGTGCGGGCCCTGGTCGAATCGGCCAGCCGTGAATGGCGCGACGGCGTGGAGCCGGCCCCGGTGCCCACGGTGCTGCTACGGATGGCGGCATGGCAGGCGAGCAGCAGTGGCCTGAATGGTGAGTTGCTGGATTTTGGCACGTTCAGGCCGGCGCCGGCCGTCGACGTGGTGCGATCCTTGGTGGACTATCTGGCTCCGGTCCTCGCCGAGCAGGACGAACTTTCCCTGGCCCGGCAGGGCGTCGAGGACATCATTGCCCGCGGCACCGGCTCCACCGAACAGCGCAGGGTGCGGGACGCGGTGATGGAAGAATCGGCGCCCGACGACGGCGGGCTGGGGGCCGTGGTTGCCCACGCCGTGCGTGTCACGATGCGCGGCACCTCCGGGTTGCGTGAGGCGGACGAAGTCCCGGAGCTGCTGCGCGTGCGCCTGTCCTGAGTCCTTCCTGAGGCTTTGCGCGAAACGGGCAGATACGGCCTGTTCTTCGCTGTGTGAGGGCCCCAAGTGTCCATTCGCGCCAAGAAACGACGACGTCATGCACCGACAGCCAGGCGCACACCCAGCGTGAGCATGACTGCTGCGACGAGCCCGTCCAGAATGCGCCAGGAGGAGGGCCGCGCAAAGAAGGGCCGCAAGGCCCTGGCGCCGAATCCCAGCGCACTGAACCAGGCGATGCTGGCGGTGATGGCGCCGCCCCCGAACCACCAACGCAGATCCTGCGCCTGCTGGTTGGCCACCGATCCGAGCAGCAGCACGGTGTCCAGGTAGACGTGCGGGTTGAGCCACGTCAGGGCCAGTACCGTACTGAGTGCGGCACCGAGGCCGACGGCGGGCTGCCGCCCCGACGCCGTTAATGCTCCCGGACGAATCGCCCGGCGCGCCGCCATAACGCCGTAGCCCACCAGGAAGGCGGCGCCGGCAAACCGGACCACGTCCACGATCACGGGACTCGACTGGAGCAGCGCCCCCACTCCGGCGATGCCCGCAGCGATGAGCAGCGCATCGGAGACGCTGCAGACCAGGACGACGGCGGCCACATGCTCGCCGCGGATGCCCTGCCGGAGGACAAAGGCGTTCTGGCTGCCGATGGCCACGATGAGGGCGAGGCCCGTGCCGAAGCCCAGCACGGTGGGGCCGATAAATGCAGTCAGATCCATATCCTCCAACGTACGGGCGGACGTATGATTACTCCAGCTAAATATTCTTAGCTCTATTAAGGAAAGCTAATGAAGATGTTCCAGTTCGAGCAGCTCCGTACCTTCGCGGCCGTCGTGGACGAGGGGACGCTCGAGGCGGCGGCCCGCAGCCTGTACGTCACTCCGTCGGCCATTTCCCAGCGTCTCAAGGCGATGGAGGACGCGGCCGGCCAGATCCTGTTGCAGCGCACCAACCCCGTCCGCCCCACAACAGCCGGAGAAGCCATCCTGCGGTTCGCCCGGCAGGTCCGGCAGCTCGAATGGGACGCCCAGCACGAGCTCGGCGGGAGCCGGGACCGCCCGACGGCGCCCATCCCCTTGGTGGTGAACGCGGACTCGCTCTCCACCTGGTTCATGCCTGCGCTGGCAAATCTTCCGCCGGACCTCGGCGCGTGCTTTGAACTCCGCAGGGAGGATGAGCAGCATTCCACCCAGCTTCTGCGGACCGGATCGGTGATGGCCGCAGTAACCGCAACGCCGGAACCGGTCCAGGGCTGCAGTGTGGAACCGCTGGGTTCCCTGCGGTACCGTGCGGTGGCAAGCCCCGGCTACCTCCGGCGCTGGTGGCCCGACGGGCCGGAACTTGCTGCAGGAAGCCAGGCTCCGGTGGTGGACTTTGACCGCAAGGATGACCTGCAGGACGGGTTCTTCCGCACGATGACCGGCGCGGAACTGACAGCGCCGCGGCACTATGTGCCGTCGTCGGCCGAGTTTGCCCAGGCCATCCGGCTGGGACTGGGATGGGGGCTGCTGCCGGAGCAACAGTGCCTGCCAGACCTCCGCGGCGGTGCCCTTGTGGAGCTGGCCCCCGCGAACCCCGTTGACGTGTCCTTGTACTGGCAACGCTGGAAGATCGACTCCCCGGTGCTCAACCAGCTGACCGCCGCCGTCCGGGAGACGGCCTCCCGGGAACTGCGCCAGCCGGGCGCCTGAGCCGCCGTTTCCCTCACCCGCCGTTCGCCTGACCCGGCCATGACAGGGGATGCGTCCGGCAACGCGGCATGCCATACTCAGGCCGTGACGTCGTCGTACTCGTTCCGCGCCGAATTGTGGCTCTACCCCGGAGAAGCCGGGTGGCACTTCCTGACCCTCCCGGCTGACGTTGCCGACGACCTCCGGGAGGAAGCAGCTGCATTCCGGAAGGGCTTCGGCTCGGTCAGAGTCACGGCGGAAATCTCCGGCTGCAGCTGGCAGACCTCGGTCTTTCCGGACAGCAAAAGCGGCTCCTACCTGTTGCCCGTCAAGAAAGCCGTCCGGGACGCGGCAGGCATCAGTGACGGGGATGATGTGGCAGTCCGGCTCGCGATCCACGGCGAAGGCGAGGCACGTACCGGGGAACGGACAAGCGGTACTGGCTGACCTCCACCGGGAACGACGCCGCCAGGATCTCTTCTTTTCCAAGCACCCCGCGTTGCACTGCGACGGAATCCGCCGGGAGGGCCGCCACCGTCCAGGCATCATCGCGCAGCAGCCCAATTCCCAGGTGCGCCAGGGCCCAGCCCACGTACATCGGGTTCCGCGCGAGCGAATTGTGACTAGATGTGCTTCAGGGCCTGCTCCAGGTCGCCGATGAGGTCGTCCACGTCCTCCAGGCCCACGGACAGCCGTACCACTCCATCGCTGAGCCCGATGGCGGCGCGGCCTTCGGGACCCATGGCGCGGTGCGTGGTGGTGGCCGGGTGGGTGATGAGGGACTTCGCGTCGCCCAGGTTGTTGGAGATGTCGATGATCCGCAAGGCGTCCAGCAGCGCAAAGGCGGCGTCCTTGCCCGAGCGGCCATCCGTCGTCGCAAGTTCCAACGTGAGGACGGTGCCACCGGCTTTCATCTGCTTGGCGGCGAGCTCGTACTGCGGGTGTGACTTGAGCAGCGGGTACTTGACCCAGCTGACGGCCGGCTGCTGTTCGAGCCATTCGGCCAGCCGCAGCGCGGACGTGGACGAGTGGTTCACGCGCAGCGCCATGGTCTCCAGGCCCTTGGTGAGCACCCAGGCGTTGAACGCGGAGAGCGCAGGGCCGGTGTGCCGCATGAGCTGCTTGACCGGGCCGTCGATGAATTCCTTGGTGCCCAGGATGGCGCCGCCCAGGACGCGTCCCTGGCCGTCGATGTGCTTGGTGCCGGAGTAGACAATCACGTCCGCGCCCAGCTGGCCGCAGCGCTGCAGCAGGGGAGTGGCAAAGACATTGTCGACGACGACGGTGGCCCCGGCGGCGTGCGCCAGCTCGCTGACCGCGGCGATGTCCACGATTTCCTGCATCGGGTTGGACGGCGATTCGAAGAACACTGCGGTGGTGGGCTCCGATAATGCAGCAGCCCACTGTTCGAGGTCCGGGCCGTCAACAAACACGGTTTCCACGCCCCAGCGCGGCAGGATCTCGTTCAGGATCACAAAGCAGGAGCCGAACAGTGAGCGCGCGGCAACCACCCGGTCACCGGCCGCCAGCAAGGCACCCAGTGCCGTGAACACGGCTGACATGCCCGACGCCGTCGCAAAGCACGCCTCGGTGCCCTCGAGCAGGCGGAGGCGCTCCTGGAAGGTGGCCACGGACGGGTTGCCGTACCGGGAGTAGACGAAGCGTTCGTCCTCGCCGGTGAAGGCGCGCTCGGCGGCGGCAGCGGACTCGTAGACGAAGCCCGAGTTCAGGAAGACGGGCTCGGTGGTTTCCTGGAAGTTGGTGCGGTCCAGCCCGCCGCGGACGGCCTGCGTCTCGGCGCTCCAGCCGGCGGCGTCTGGGTTGAAGGTCACTTGGCTATTCCCAGGTTGGTGGGCAGGCCGCGGTTCTTCCAGCCGTTGACGGTGCGCTCGCCATAGCGGTCCGGCTCGCCTTCGAAACCCTCCAGGACGTTGTAGGAGGTGAAACCGGCCTGCGTCGCGGCGACGGCGGCGGCGATGGAGCGCTGGCCCGAGCGGCAGAGGAACACGAGTTCAGTGCCGTCGTCCTGGGGTGCCTGCTGTGTCAGGTCGGTGATGAAATCCGGGTTGGGGATGCCGCCGGGGAACGTCCACGGAATGAACAGGGGATCGTTGTCCGTGGCTTTGGTGTCGGGGATGCCGATGTGGGCCCATTCGCCTTCGGTGCGGACATCCACCAGGATGGCGCCCTGCTCCAGCTTGGCCCAGGCTTCCTGCGGGGTGAGGTCTCCGGCGTAGCTCACGCGTGGCCCTCGCCGTCGAAATCGAGGTCATCCACGGCGGAGGCGACGGCGGCGTCGGCGGTGGCGATGGCCGACGGGAGGATGAGTGCCTGCGCAACAATCACAACGCCTCCGTTGGACGTCGCGGCGGGGCTGCCGTGCAGGACGTACCCTTCGGCCAGGGCGGTGGAAATCCGTTCACAGAACGACCTGTCATCGGGCCCGGTGACAAGCCGGTACGACAGTTTCTCTTCAGGGGCGGGGGCGTCAGACACGACGGAACTCCTTCTTTCACGCTTGCAGCTCGAATGGGTCGATATGCCGAGTATTCACCTGAGGCACCCCGCCGCGAAAGGGAGGGTTGCCGACCGGCCAGTCAGGGCTTGGCGCCGGTACTCATTACTCCCCAAAAACGTAACATCCGGCCCGCCCCGCCGCACCGCCGCCGTCGTCATGTTCCGTAACCAACGCGTGTTTCCGTGACCCCGCCGTGCTTCCGTAGCCCCGGCGCCGACGGGACAATCGGGGTCATGGGGAACATTCGGGGGCGTTCATGTTCACCGTCCCGGCTGGCGTGGCTCCCGGGAAGGCCGGGGTCACCGCTTACCCGTACAACCTGGACTGGTGCGACGACACAGGGGTGAACAACCGGGCGGCCGTCAAGAACCGGGCGGCGCGGGGGCAGGCGGAACTGGTCCGGGTTTCGTGCGCGGAACGCCTGGTGCCGCTGGTGATCCTTGGACCCGGAGCCCTTGAACCTGGCGTCAGGCTTTGAGGATCAGGGCGTCGCCCTGGCCACCGCCGCCGCACAAGGCAACCACGCCTGTCCCGCCGCCGCGCCGGTTCAGCGCGAGTGCCTGATGCAGGACCAGACGGGCCCCCGAGGCGCCCACCGGGTGGCCCAGGGCGATGGCGCCGCCGTCGGCGTTGATCCTGTCCGCGTCGATCCCCAGGTCCTTGGCGGACTGCAGCACCACCGAGGCGAAAGCTTCGTTGATCTCAATGAGGTCGACGTCGTCAATGGTCAGCCCTTCAAGTTTCAGGGCCCGCTCAATGGCGCGGGACGGCTGGGAATGCAGGGAACCGTCCGGTCCAGCGGTCTGGCCGTGGCTGCCGATTTCCGCGATCCAGCTGAGGCCGGCCGCTTCCGCGGCTGCCTTGCTGGCCACTACCACTGCGGCGGCGCCGTCCGACAGCGGGGAGGCAGAACCGGCGGTGATGGTGGCCGCCGGATCCTTGGAGAAGGCGGGCTTCAGTGCCGCCAGCGTCTCGATGGTGGTGCCGGCGCGGATGCCTTCGTCGGCATCAATCACGACGGCGGGTCCCCGGCGCTGCGGGACCTCCACAGGAGCGATCTCCTCAGCCAGGATGCCGGCCGCCCGGGCGGCCTCCGCCCGCTGGTGCGAAAGGGCGGCGACGGCGTCCTGGTCCTCGCGGCTGATGCCCAGGCGGGCGTTCCCGGCGTCAGTGGCGGAGCCCATCAGTTCACCTGAAACGGGGTCCTGCAGGCCGTCAAAGTTCAGCGAATCCAGCAGCGGCGCATCGCCGATGGCCACGCCGCCGCGAAGCCGGGGGAGCAGATGCGGGGCGTTGGTCATGGACTCCTGGCCCGCCGCCACAATAAAATCAGCCTCGCCGGCGCGGATCATCCGGGCGGCATCAATCACGGCAGTCAGGCCGGACAAGCACAGTTTGTTGATGGTCACGGTGGGCACATCCCAACCGATGCCGGCGGCGAGGCTGGCCTGCCGGGCGGGTCCCTGGCCAGCGCCCGCCTGGATAACCTGGCCCACGATGACGGCCTGGATCTGTTCCGGCGCCACCCCGGACCGTTGCAGTGCGTTCCGGATGGCGTGGGCACCCAGTTCGCTGGAGGTGAGCCCGGAGAGGCCGCCGCGGAACTTGCCGAAGGGGGTCCGTGCGCCGCCCAGGATGACGGGGATGTGAGCGTCGTTGCTCATGGTCTGCCTTTCGGTTGCGGATTCAAGAGTGCTTGGGGCCAGCTTAGGCGAACCTTGAGGGCCGGTGAGGTGGCGCGGGCGCTGTGGATTCGGCCGCGATCGCGTCAGCCGTGGAGGAGCAGTTGGTGGAGCAGGTGGTCCTGCCAGCGGCCGGCGATCTTCAAGTACTGCGGCGCCACGCCGATTTCCCGAAACCCCGTGCGTTTGAGGATCTTGCGTGAGGGCTCATTGTGGAGCAGCGTTGCCGCCTGGACCCGGTGGAGGCCCAGTTCTGTCCGGGCATGATCCGTGGCGAAGCGGACCGCGGCAGCTCCGATGCCCCGCCGGTTGAGGCTGGATTCAACCCAGTACCCGAGGTTGGCGTTGAGGAACGGCCCACGGACGATGCCAGTAAGGGTGACGGCGCCGACGATGTACGCGGGATCGTCGCGGTTCACCAGCACCCACGGAACTTCCTGGCCCACGGAATGCCGGGCGAGCTTGGCCCGGATGATGTCCAGCTGATGCCTGGGAGTGAAAAAAGCTTCGTCCCGCTCCGGTTCCCACGCAGCGAGGTGCTGTCGGTTACGGAGGTAGGCCCTGCTCAGGCCGGCTGCATCGCTCCGCCGCAGCAGCCGGATCCGGACCCCGGGGACGAGCGGAGCGGGGGCTTCGCTGTCCATAAGCTCTCCCGCGCTACTCGAAGGAAGCACGACGGCGGTCCGACAACCGGGTGTTCCAAACGTCCGGTTTGGCAACCTGGAAGCGGCGGCCAGTAAGTGCGAGCGGGTTTAGCCGGATGTAGTAGTCCTTGGGCCCGGGCTGCCAGGGCTCCAGCTGCAGGGCGTCGACGGCGTCCTTGTCAGCCTGGGCCTCGATCACTTCGGTGTCTCCGCGCACCACCACACTCCAGGCCACCTCCGTGCGGGGATCGTATCCATCGATCTCCAGCGCTGCGGGACGGTCCGCCTGGGCGCCCCACAGTTTGGAGCCACCGGCGCTGCGGAAGACGATGCTTCTGCGGTCCAGGACGTAGTTGACCGGAAAGATCTCCGGATGGCCGTCCACCACGAGGGCCAGGCGTCCCAGGATGTCGTCGGCCAGCAATTCCCAGCATTCGTCAAACGTCAATGTGTTGGTCGGCTGCTCGTGAGAGTTCATGCACCAAACCATACGGACCTGCGCGACGGACCAACAGGGCAGTGCCACGTGTGAACTCCCCGGCCCGGGCCCGGGCTGGTCGATTTAGGGCCATTGAACATGGTCCAGCAGGGCGTCCAGGAGGGGAAGCTGGCCCTTGACCAGCTTGCTGCGGGCCTCGGATTCCGTCACCCACCGGGCGTCGTCCACCTCGGGAAAGTCCTGGATGATGCCGGATCCTTTGGGCCACTCCAGCGGGAACGTGTTGCTCACAATCCGTTCCGGCTGGAAGTCAGACTCCGCGGCGAACACCGTGATGATCTTTCCCGACGGTTGCCTGAACGCGCCCAGCTCGAAGTAGGCAACAGCTGGCGGCGGCGTGCCGATTTCTTCGGCAAACTCGCGCAGCGCGGCCAGCAGGGGTTCCTCGTCGGGAAGGTACTCGCCCTTGGGAACGGACCACGACTGCGTCTGTTTGCGGGCCCAGAACGGTCCGCCCATGTGCGCTATCCACACTTCCAGCCCGTCTGCTCCCCGCCGGTACAGCAGGATCCCTGCACTGCGGACCGCCATGGCTTAAGGCCTCCCTGCTGAATCCCGGAACCTACTGGATCCCGGCAAACAATGCGTTGAGTTCGGCCGTCAGCTGCTTCTGCACGGCAGGGGTCCCGACTTCCTTGCCGTCGATGTGGTTCACCGGCGCGAGCAGCCTGATGCTGGAAATCAGCCACACGGCGTCGGCGTCCAGCAGGTCCCGAGGCTCCAGCGGCCCGTAGCCGAGCTCCCAGCCGGCTGCCTTGGCCGCCGCGAACAGGGCACCCTGGGAGGTCCCGGGGAGGATCCCGCTGTCCAGTTGCGGGGTGATGAGCCGGCGCACCGTGCGGGTGGCGCCGGCGCCGTCGTCGGAGGTTTCCAGATGTGCCAGCAGCACAGTGGACGTGGGGCCTTCCAGGACCCGGCCGTCGGAGGAGGTGAAGATGACGTCGTCGGCGCCCTGTTTGTGGGCGTACCGCAGGGCAGCCATGTTCGTGGCATAGGACAGCGTCTTGGCGCCGAGCAGCAGCCACGGGGCACGGTCAGCCACGTCGCTGTCGTAGCCGCGGTCCAGGAGGATGACGTCGATACCGGTTTCGCGCTGGCGGCGTCCCAGGGCGCCTACCGGGGAGACCTGAACCCAGCCTGTGGGGGACTCTGCGCCTTCCGGGCCGCGGGTGACCACGAGTTTCACCACGAGCTCGTCCTCGGCGGGCGACGGCGCGGGGTGCTGCGTGCGGTGCGCCGCGAGGCCCGTGGCGATCGCCGCCCGCCACGCATCCTGCGCCGGAATCACCAGGTCCAGGGCGTCCGCGGACCCGCCGAGCCGGTCAAGATGCGCCTGCAGCTTCCGGACCGCGCCGCCTGCCGCAAGCATCGATTCGAACACGCCGTCGCCGCGGGTGGCGCCCTGGTCCGTGGCCATCAGCTGGGGCCGCGAAGCGTCGGCCAGCCGGCCGTCCGGGAACGCGGAGTCAAGGAAAACGAGCACCACGGGCGCAGGAGAAGTCATGGCTCCAGCTTAGTAGGACCCGCCGCGGCTAAGCTGTGGTCATTGCCCCGCCGGAACCGGTCCGCGGGTGCGCGCAATCCGGGGGTATTCCAGTGCTGTGGCCAGTTTCGCTTGTCGGTACCGCGCCGATGTGGGTGGTAGTGGTGCTCAGCATTGCGGACCTGGTGATCCGGGTTCTGGCCATCGGCATCATCCCCGGCAACAGGCGCCCCACCACGGCCATGGCCTGGCTGCTGGGTATCTTCTTCATACCGTTCCTGGGTTTGGTCCTTTTCCTGCTGTTCGGAAACTTCAAGCTCTCCAGCCGCCGCCGCCAGCAGCAGGAAATCATCAACTCCCGGGTGCGGTCCGGCATCTCGGCGCTCGCCGACGTCGTCAGTGAGTACCCCGGGCCCGAATGGGTGAAGTCGGCTGGCGAATTGAACCAGCGTCTCGGCTCCCTCCCCATGGTGGACGGCAATTCCGTGGACCTCCTTCCCGGGTACCCGGACTCGATTCTGGCCATGACCCAGGCCGTGCGCAAAGCCAAGACGTTCGTCAACGCCGAGTTCTACATCATGAGCACGGACCACATCACCGATGACCTGCTGACCGCCCTGGAGGAGGCCGCCGAGCGGGGCGTGGAAGTGCGCGTGCTGTTT
Source organism: Arthrobacter sp. Soil762 (assembly GCF_001428335.1). Classification (GTDB taxonomy): domain Bacteria; phylum Actinomycetota; class Actinomycetes; order Actinomycetales; family Micrococcaceae; genus Arthrobacter. The sequence continues at coordinate 884,785 of NZ_LMSG01000001.1, read as the reverse complement.
GACCACATCGGCACGCTCCGTGTCAGGGGTTACCGCGACCTGCTCAAACGGCTGCGGGCGGGAAAGATCCAGTGGAAGCGCATGCTCCCTGTGCTGCCCATCCACGGACAATGGCGCCGCCCGGACCTTCGGAACCACCGCAAAATCATGGTGGTCGACGGCGAACTCGCCTTCACGGGGTCTCAGAACCTGATCGAGCCCTCCTACAACAACCCCAAACACCGCAAGGCCGGCCGCGAATGGGTGGAGCTGATGGCCTGCCTGCGCGGACCGATCGTCACCACGCTGAACGTTGTGTTCGCCACGGACTGGCTGAGCGAAACCGACGAGTCCCTGGAACACCAGCTGCAGCTCCCTGCCAACCCCGAACCGGGCAACGTCACGGCCCAGGTGGTGCCCAGCGGTCCCGGGTTCATCACGGAAAACAACCTGCGTCTCTTCAACACCCTGATCTACTCGGCCCAGCACCGGATCTCCATCTGCAGCCCGTATTTCGTGCCCGATGACTCCCTGCTCTACGCCATCACCACAGCGGCCCAGCGGGGCGTGGACGTGGAGCTGTTCGTTTCCGAAAAGGGCGATCAGTTCCTGGTCCACCACGCCCAGCGTTCCTATTACGAGGCACTGCTGGAGGCCGGCGTCCGGATCTACCTCTACAAAGCGCCCTTTGTGCTCCACGCCAAGCACTTCACCATCGACGACGAAGTGGCCGTCCTGGGCTCCAGCAACATGGACATGCGCTCCTTCTCGCTGAACATGGAGGTCTCGGTGATGCTGCTCGGCGCGGAAATCGTGAACAACATGCGCGCGGTCGAAGACACCTACCGTGACATTTCCAACGAGCTCATACTCGAGGACTGGCTGCAGCGCCCCCTCGCTGCCCGCTATGTCGATAACGTCGCCAGGCTGACCGCCACGCTCCAGTAACTCCGGGCGGGGGCCGGGCCGGGGCGGGGTCAGTCGGTGGGAAAGTCCGCACCCAGCGCGGAAAGCACACCGTGCGCCTTCACGCGGATTTCGTCGTACTCCTCGTCAGGTACCGAGTCGGCAGTGATGGCACCGCCGACGCCGAGGGTGAGTTCCGCAGTCGACGGTTGTCCGCTGCCGTCCCCGGCCTCCGCCGTGGTTACCAGGGTGCGGATCGCCACCGCCAGGTCCGTGGCCCCGTTGAGCGAAAAGTAGCCGATCGCGCCGGAATACAGGCCGCGCGGGCCTTCCTCCAGCCGGTCCAGGATGGCCATAGTGCTGATTTTCGGGGCGCCGGTCATGGAGCCGGCCGGGAAACAGGCGGCCACCGCCTCGGCCCGCGGCGAGCCGGGCAGGAGCCGCGCGTCGATGGTGCTGACCATCTGGTGCACCGTGGCGTAGCTTTCGATCTCGCACAGCCTGCTGACCGTCACCGATCCGGGCTCCGCGAAGTGGCTGAGGTCGTTCCGCAGCAGGTCCACAATCATGATGTTTTCCGCGCGGTCCTTCAGCGAGGTCTCCAGGTCCTCCCGCAGCTGCCTGTCACGCTCCGGATCAGCACCCCGGCGGCGGGTGCCCTTGATCGGTTCGGCGCGCATGCCGCCGTCGGACGTAATCTTCAGGAACCGCTCCGGCGACGTGCTGGCCACCGTCAGCCCGCCGAACCGCAGGTAGCTGGCGAACGGCGCGGGATTCTTCCGCCGCAACGCGAGGTACGTGGGCCAGGGGGCCACAGCGGCGGCGGGCAGCCGGGCCGTGAGCGTGGTGGTCAGGCACACCTCGTAGGAGTTTCCTTCATGGATTTCGTGCTGGGCGGCCGCGATCTTGGCCAGGTAGGAGGGCTCCGTGTCTCTGCTGCTGAACGCGGCCCCAACGGGACGTACGACGCCGTTGCTGCCGCCGGCGTGCGCAGTTTGGGCGCCTGAATCCGGTGTGCTTGCGGCGACGGCGGCGCGGGCGGTGGCCAGCCAGCTGTCGGCGTCGGGCGCTTCCAGCGCCAGGAGCCAGGCCGATCCTTCGACATGGTCCAAAACGACGGCGCGGCCGGCGAAGATCAGGGCCGCGTCGGGAGTCGGCGCTGCCACGTCCGTTCCGCCGGTTTCGCGTTTGAGCTCATAACCCAGGCAGCCCAGCCAGCCCAGAGTGAAGTCGCCCGGGTAGCCGTCCGGCGTGCGGACCGCCCGGCGTCCCCAGACGGTGTCCAGCCAGCGGAAAAACGGTCCCGGCACGCGCGCCGTGGCGGAGCCTGCCGTGATGACGCTTTCGCCGGACCGGTGCGTGACCGCCTGGCCGTACGTCCCGCCGTCGTCCGCCAGGATGCTGAACCGGCTGCGCACGGTGGCGGGCGACGGCTGCGTCGCTGGCCACGACTCCGGGGGTGGCCCTGCGGGTGCGCCGGCGGACGGTTTGGGGGAGCCTGCGTTGGCCATGTCCGCGCCGCCGACGTCCGCGTTGGAGGAGTCCAGCCAGACGGCATTTGCCGAGCCGCCGTACAGGTTCTCGAAGAGCACCGCGGCGTCCGGCCTGGCGTCCAGCCGTTCTGCGCGCAGCCTGAGGCCGCGGCGGGCGGCAAGCTCGGGAACAAGCGCCGGTCCGAGTGCGGGCAGGTACGCGAGGGCCTGCATGACGTCGGCGGTGGCGGAACCGTCGGCATTGTTGAGGACGCGGATATCGGCTGCGTGAGGGACGTCGTCGGCGGCGAGCCAGGCTTCCTCCTGCTCAGCCCACTGGTCCCAAAAGGGCTCATACGTGCCGCCATCGCGGTCCAAGGCCCGCTTCCTGCGGATGTCGTCCGGCGAATCTGCCCAGATGACAGCGCTGAGCAGGGGCCGGGCGTCCGCAGCCGCCGCCCCCACTCCCTCAATGATCACGATCTCGGCGGGCAGCGTGACCCGCGTGTCGCCGTCGTAATGCCTTTCCCAGTCCCAGCTGGTCCAGGTGGCGGGCTCGGCGCGGCTCAACGGCGTGAGCACGGTGGAAACGTAGCGCTCGATGCCCGCGGTGAGGCCGTTCCAGCCCGGGTAGATGTCCTCCAGGTGGAAGAGCGCGACTTTGTGATGGTTCCGCAGCTGCGCGGCCAGTTCGATGGCCAGAGTGGTTTTCCCTGCGCCGGATCGCCCGTCAATGGCGATGATCACAGGTGCGGGGGTCATGAAATAGAGCGTACCTGCTGCTGCATCGGCTGCTGCCTTCCAGGATCGGCCTTGCTAGGCGTCACGCAGCGGTCGCCGGGCCAGCCATGCTGCCACAATCGCGCCGGAGATGTTGTGCCAGAGTGAAAAAACTGCGGAAGGCAGTGCGGCCAGCGGGGTGAAATGCGCGGTGGCCAGTGTGGCGGCCAAGCCGGAGTTCTGCATGCCCACTTCGAAGGCGAGGGCCCGGCGTGCTTTATCGTCCAGCCGGCCCAGCTTGCCGGCCAGGTAGCCCAGGCCCAGGCCGAAGCCGTTGTGGAGGACCACTGCGAGGAACACAATGCCGCCCGCGGCCACGATCTTGGAGGCGCTGCCCGCCACAACAATCGCGACAATGAAGGAAATTACGACGGCGGATGCCCAGGGGAGCGCCGGTAGCAGCTTGGCGATGAGGTTCTTGAAGAACAGCCGCGCCAGCAGCCCGGCGATGACGGGCAGGAGTACCGTCTTGACGATGTCCAGGACCATGCTCCCGGCGTTGATTTCCAGGAACGATCCGGCCAGGAACAGGACCAGCAGTGGCGTAACCACCGGTGCGATCAGGGTGGAGACGGAGGCGACGGCTACCGACAGGGCCACGTCCCCCTTGGCCAGGAATGCCATCACGTTCGAGGCAGTGCCGGATGGTGCGCAGCCCACCAGGATCAGGCCTACGGCAAGCTCCGGCGGAAGCTGGAGCGCCACGGCAATCAGCCAGCCCGCGCCGGGCATGATCACATAGTGCGCCACGATGCCCAGAACCACTGCCCACGGGCGCTTCACCACGGAGGCAAAATCCGGCGGCGTCAGGGTCAGGCCCATGCAGAACATGATGATGCCCAGCAGGTACGGGACGCTGGGTCCCAGCGGCTGGAAGGTTGCCGGCACAAGGAAGCCAGCGACGCCTGCCAGGACCACCAGCGCCGGGAAGATCGTGACGGCAAGCCGCGCGATTTTCGCTTCGGCGTCCAGCGCCGGGTTGGTGGGTACCGGGGCGTGATCAGTGCCGGATTCTGTCGATGTGGGGGATTTGGTTGCCTCAAGCATTTATCGATCGTGGCATTGATGTCCGGCAGGTGGCCACTCCATGACCACGCTCCGGGCAAAAATGTCAGACATCTGCGCGTTGGTGGATTAGTGGACTTCAGTGGATCAGCGCGAGGAGAATGCCTACGGCCACAAAGAGCACGCCAAAGATCCGGCTAAGGATCTTCTGGCCACGGGCGTTGTGCGTGAACCGCTGGAAGGATTTGGCGGCAAAGGCGAAGAAGAACCACATGACCAGGATGTCGATCACCACCACGGTGGCCGTGAGCACCAGGTACTGCGGCAGGAGCGGCTGTTCCGGACGGATGAACTGTGGCATAAACGCGAGGAAGAAAACGATGGCCTTCGGGTTGAGCAGATTGACCCAGAGGCCACGCCGAAACATTGACCAGGCGGGCTCGTTCCGGAGGGCGGCGGCCTGTTGCTGGTCCACTACCGGTTTGCTCAGGAACTGACGGATGCCCAGGTAGACCAGGTAGGCGGCTCCGGCGTAACGGATCACATTGAAGGCCACCGGGGAGCTCGCCACCAGCACGCCAACTCCCAACGCCACGATCACCACGTGGACAACCAGGGCTGCCTGCTGGCCCAGGATTCCCCAGATTGAGCGGCGGAATCCGGACGTGAGTGAGTTGCTCATGGTGTTGATGGCACCGGCGCCGGGCGTGAAACTGATCAGGGCGCCGGCGCCCGCGAGGGCGAGCCAAAGGGAGAATTGCACTTGGCAAGTTTAGTGCCGACCTCACCACAGCGTGGTCACGGGCTCAAAGGCGTGAAGATCCTCATCTGCTGTAACGAGCGTGAGTCCTTCCACCATGGCTTGCGCAGCCAGGATCCGGTCAAAGGGGTCCTTATGATCCCAGTCCAGCTGACCGGCGGCCAAAGTGTGCGGGGCGGAGACGCCCGATCATTCGGAGCCCGCGCTGAGCTGCAGATGTGATACGGCACCAATAATCCTGCAAACTCGTCACTGACGACCTTGATGCCGTCCAGCTGCATGTCGGCATCGAGGCCGATCACCACAAGTTTGGGGAGGACCCTTCCGTCCTGAACAATTAGCGGACGGACGAGAATCTGGAGGTCGAAGCCTGCTTGAATAATCATGGTTCGAGGCTCTTTGCGGCTTCCAGCCGCCGGAACAGGTCAACTGCCATATGTGGACAACGGCAGGCACGCATCACGCCCGGGCGATGACCTCGCCGTTCGGGATCAGGAACCAGCCGTCGTCGGTGGATCCCCAGCGGTGCCAGCCTGCCGAAATCCGGGCCAGGTCCGCTGGGTTTGCGAAGCCGTATTCAAGGGCCTGCTCCGCGAATGCCGAATGCAGCACCCGTTCGCCCCAGACCCGGGCCTGCCATCTCCGCTGTTGCCCGGTGGCATACAGCCAGTTGCTGCTGGTGGGCGCCACATCTCCGAAGCCCGCGGACTGGACCCAGGAAACGAGCCGGCGGCCGGCATCGGGCTCGGCCCCATTGCGTCGTGCGATCCGCTGGTACAGGTCCATCCATTCGTCCAGCTCAGGGATGGCGGGGTACCAGCTCATGCCGTGGAAGTCGGCGTCGCGCACTGCCACAATGCCGCCCGGCTTCGCCACCCGGCGCATCTCGCGCAACGCCTCCACCGGGTCCGTCAGGTGCTGGAGCACCTGGTGGGCATGGACGACGTCGAACGTTTCGTCTTCGAAGTCGAGGTCATAGATGTTGCCAGCCAGGAACTCCGCATTGGCCACACCGCGCTCGACGGCAAGCGCCGTCGCCTGGGCGATGATGTCCGGCGACCGGTCCAGGCCGGTGACCTTTCCGGGCGACACCAGCCCGGCGAAATCGCAGGTGATGCTCCCCGGGCCGCAGCCGACGTCGAGCACTGAAACCCCGGGCGTGAGGTGCGGAATGACAAAAGCCGCGGAGTTCTCCGCGGTCCTGGAGGCGTGGGCGCGGACCACCGACTCGTGGTGGCCGTGCGTGTACACATCGTCGTCGTCAGGCTGCTGCGTACTCATAATGAAACGCTACCTCTCCGCAGTGAAAAACAGGCGGATCGTTCCGCGCGGCTGCTTACTTGGGCGGGGCAGGGGAGGCAGGGCCGCCGTCGGATGCTTCCTGCCGGGCCGCGACGGTGGCATCCACCATGGCGGTCATGAACCGGCTGACGAGCTCCAGCTCTTCGGGTGAGAAGTCCGCCATGGCGGTGCCCATGTGGCGCGAAAGCGGCATGAACATGGCACTGCCGTCCCGGAACGCCTTGGGTGTCATGCGGAGCTGGACCTGCCGCCGGTCCGGACCGAGACGCTCCCTGACCACGTGCCCGGAACTGTCCAGCCGGTCGATGAGGGCGGTGGTGGCGGGCGAGCTGAGGTTGAGTTCCTTGCGCAGGATGCCCGGCGTGACCACTAGGCCCTTGGCACTGTGCCGCATGATCACCGCCAGCGCGTTGAGGTCCGTGCGGTGCATGTCGTTACGGCCGCCGGCAGTGTCCACGTAGCGGTTGGCCTCCAGCGTGAAGTCCTGAAGCAAGCGGACCAGGGCGAAGGGCGCGGAGTCCGGTGGGCGCTGGAACGCTTCGTCTGTCATGGTCGCCCCGCCTCCGCTCGCTTGCCTGTCCCCGTGATCTGATGCCCTGACGGATATTACTGCAGCGACGCCCGATGAGTAGTTTCAAGCAGGAAACCCAACCCATGGCATTTATCTCCATGGTAGATATACTCTAGGATGGAATCAATTGTACCGCGGCCACCCCGAGCGAAGCAGGAATCATGAAATCCCGTCCCCTACACAGTGCGAGGGTTCCGTTCTGGCTGCGCTGGCTCCTTCCCGTTCTGCTGGTTCTCACGTGGCTGACCATTGCCGGGGTGGGTGGACCCACGTTCGGCCGGCTCGACGAGGTCTCCTCGAACGACCAGGCCTCGTTCCTGCCGGCGAGCGCCGAGGCCACCGCGGCCCAGGACTGGCAGGCAAAGTTCCGCGATTCAGACGAAGTGCCGGCGGTCATCGTCATCGAAAACGACGCCGCCATCAGCCCCACGGAGCTTGGCGAACTGGCATCCCTGAAGGCTGGGCTGGAGGGCCTGGAGCTGGGCAGCGCGGTGGTCGGCCCCATCCCGTCCGAGGACCGGAAAGCGGTCCAGTTCATTGCCCCGATCGGGTCCTCCGACCAGCTGAAGGAATCCGTCCAGGAGTTGCGGGACTTCCTGGCGGATTCCGCCCCCGCCGGCATGCAGACCTTCGTCACCGGACCCGCGGGCCTGACCGCAGACCTGGTCAGCGCCTTCGCCGGCATTGACGGCATCCTGCTGCTGGTGGCACTCGGCGCGGTCTTCCTGATCCTATTGATCGTCTACCGTTCGCTCCTGCTGCCCATCGCTGTGCTGCTCACCTCGGTTTTTGCGCTCTGTGCCGCCATCCTGCTGGTGTTCGGCATGGCAAAGCTCGGCTGGATCCAGCTGAGCGGCCAAAGCCAGGGCATCCTGTCCATCCTGGTGATCGGCGCGGCCACGGACTATGCCCTGCTGTACGTGGCCCGCTTCCGCGAGGCCCTGGCCCACACGCGCAACCGGACCGAAGCCGTGCTCACAGCGTGGAAAGCTTCGTTCGAACCCATCCTGGCCTCCGGCGCCACCGTCATCATCGCCCTACTCTGCCTCCTGTTCTCCGACCTGAACTCCAACAAGGCGCTTGGTCCAGTGGCGGCCGCTGGCATCCTCTGCTCGCTCTTCGCCGCGCTGACGCTGTTGCCTGCGCTGATGGCGCTTTTGGGCCGGGCTGCGTTCTGGCCGTTCCGCCCCAAGCTGGTTCCGGCAGGCGAGCGTGAGCCCGAGCTGGTCACCGGCCTGGAAGGGCAGAAAGGCGTCTGGCGGGCCACGGGTTCGTTGGTCTCCCGCCGCCCGCGAACGGTCTGGGTCACGTCGGCCCTCCTTTTGCTGGTCGCTTCGGCCGGGGTGCTGCAGCTAAAGGCCAACGGCGTGCCGCAGACCGACGTCATCCTTACCGCGTCCAATGCGGTGGACGGCCAGGACGCGCTGGCGCGGCATTTCGACGCCGGCAGCGGCAGCCCCGCCGTCGTGATCGCGGACGAAAGTAAAGCCGATGAAGTGCTGGCAAAGGTCAAAGCGGCCGACGGCGTGGGGGACGCCTACCTCCTGGCTGAAGGCGGTGTGCCGATCACCGGCGCCCCCGGGACTCCCAGCGCGCCTGACATACGTGACGGGAAGGTGCTGATCAACGCCACGCTCAACTTTGCGGCCGATTCCGTTGAGGCGGAGGACGCCGTCAAGGCGCTGCGCGACGAGGTAAGAACGGTCGACGCCGGCGCGCTGGTTGGCGGCGTGACCGCCACTGCGCTGGACACCAACACCACCGCCCAGCGCGACCTGGTGATCATCATCCCCATCGTGCTGGCGGTCATCCTGCTCATCCTGATGCTGCTGCTGCGATCAGTCTTGGCGCCGGTCCTGTTGGTGCTGTCGGTGGTCCTGTCGTACGGGGCGGCCATGGGTGTCTCGGCGCTGGTCTTCAACAACCTCTTCGGATTCCCGGGCGCTGACGCCACCGTCCCGTTGTTCGGTTTTGTGTTCCTGGTGGCCCTGGGCGTGGACTACAACATCTTCCTGATGAGCCGTGTGCGGGAAGAGTCGCTGAAACACGGGACCCGGCCGGGTATCCTGCGCGGACTCGGAGTGACCGGCGGAGTGATCACTTCGGCCGGCGTGGTGCTGGCTGCCACGTTCGCCGCGCTGGGCGTCATCCCCATCATGTTCCTGGTTCAGCTCGCCTTCATTGTGGCGTTCGGCGTATTGCTGGACACCGTGCTGGTGCGCTCGCTGCTGGTCCCCGCGCTGGCGTACGACATCGGCCCGCGTATCTGGTGGCCCGGCAAGCTTGGCAGGCCGGAGCTGGATGTGACCGTGCGGCTGGATGCCGGCCGGGATGCTCGTGATCCCGAGCCCGATCTTCACCACGCGTCAGAGAGTGCCGGCCGCCGGTAGGGCGTCCTATGGCTGTGCGCGCCACCAGGCCACCGTGGCCGCGGCCGCCTCGGGCAGGGGTGTCGGCTGCAGGCCAAACACGGCCTCGCTGGCCGCGGAGTCCATCACAAACGGCTGCTCGAACTGGTAGAGCATTTCGGCAACTTCGCGGAAGTCTTTCGAGAACACACCCATAGTCCGGAGCGCCCAGCCCGGAATGGCTCCAAGCTTCGGCGCCTGCACTCCGCCAGCCTCGGTGAACGCTGTGGCCAGCTGCCGCTGCGTGACTGCCTGACCCGTGGGCGCGTGCCACACCTTGTTCCACAGCGCCGGCGTCGCCGCGGCATGGATCATCGCGGCGGCCAGGTCCGGGACGTACGTGAATGAATGGGGCTGATCGGCGCTCCCGATGACCCAGACTTTCTTGCGGCCCAGGACGGCGGGGACCACGCGTTCTCCGGCATGTGAGGTTCGCACCCGAGGGCCAAAGAAATCGCCGGCAACCACGCTGACGGTGCTGGTCGGAGAGGCGTCCCGCGCCTTGAGCAGCGCGGTCCGGACGCCGCGCTTGCCGCCGGTGGCAGTCCGCGGACCAGTCTCGACCATGGGGCGTTCGGGCTCGCTGTACGAGTAGAGGCTTTCGGGGAAGACGACGACGGCGCCCGCCTCGCCTGCCGCAGCCAGCACCTTTTGATCCGCCGCCGGCAGTTCCGCCTGCCAGGCATCCACGTTGTAGAAGGAGCCGTGGATGCAGTGAAAGACGGCTGTGGCGCCCGCGAAGGCGTCCCGCAGTTGGGCGGCCTCCTGGACGTCCGCTTTCACACGCTCCACCAGCGGATGCTCGGGGCCGTTGCCGGAGCGGGTGAGGATCCTGACGTTTTTCCCCTGCTCCGCGAGCTGCTCCGCGACCGTCCAGCCCACGGGGCCCGCGCCCGTAACTACGTATAGATCGTTCATGACTTCTCCTCAAGGAATTTCCGCTAGAGAGCACTGCTCTCAAGCAAGCGTGCGCCTTGCTCGGGAAGTCTGTCAAGAGCAGTGCTCTCAATTGTTGACACTGCTTTGCTTTATGCGATGCTGGACCAATGAATGACCCTGCCTCGGACGCGGAAACCACCCTTCGGACACCGCGGGAGCGCGCCCGGGCCCAGACTATTGCTGACATTGTCCGGCTGGGCAGGGAGCACCTGGCCACGCAGGGCGCCGCGGCCCTGTCCCTCCGCGCCGTGGCAAGGGACCTGGGTGTTGTTTCGTCCGCCGTCTACCGCTACGTGGCAAACCGTGACGAGCTCCTCACGCTGCTTCTGGTGGACGCGTACAACGAGCTCGGCGACGCCGTGGATACTGCCGTGAACGCCTTGCCTGAGCTCGACTTTGATGGCAGGTTCAAGGCGCTCGGCCGGGCTGTACGGACCTGGGCGCTGCGGGAGCCGGCGCGCTACGGACTCCTGTTTGGCAGTCCGGTGCCGGGTTACCAGGCCCCGGCGGTTCAGACCACACGCCCGGGAACGCGTGTGATCTACCGCCTGATCGGCATTCTCGATGGCGCCTACCAGGCAGGTGCGCTGACCGCGGCGGCGCGCACCGCCGTCGTGCCTTCTGCCCTCTCCGCCGACCTGGAGGCGATCCGCAGCGAACTCGGGCTGGCCATGCCGGACGAACTCCAGGCGAACGGCGCCCTCGTGTGGACGTCGCTCTTCGGGGCCGTGAGTTTCGAGGTTTTTGGCCAATACGGCCCGGACACGTTCCGTGCCCGGGACGAACTCTTTGACCACCACCTCGCCGTCCTCGCAGGGGTGGCCGGGCTCGGCGCCTGACACGAACCCGCGGAGCGGCTGGAGCCTGCCGCTACCCCTGTTTAGCCCGCCCTCTGCTGAGTAGACTCCAAATGCGCCCGGATGGACGCGGAAACTCAAAGGAGAGATCGCATCATGACTGAGAACACCGCACCTGAAGAAGATCGCCGCAAGGGCAGTACCGAACCCGGGCTGGAAGGTGAAGGCGGCCAGTATGAGGAAGGCGACTACGGCGAGGCCGGCGTCGTGGGTAGGGCGGAGAACGAGTCCGAGGAGGGCAGCTATCCGGAAGGCGACTACGGCGAGGCCGGCTCTGTTGACAGTGCGCGCGAAGTGGAAGTGGATGAGGATAAGAACCGGTAGCGGCCGTTCACGCACAGCGAACTACTGCCAGGGAAGCGGAATTCCCCGCCTGAAATCCCCGGGTTTCCGGGGGTCGCCTGAGGCTGCCGTGACCCAAGAAATCCAAAGTTGAGCGTACTTCGCTCAACTTTGGATTGACATCGTCTGCGCCTTGAGTAAAGTTGAGTGCAGAACGCTCAACACTCGAGCGCCAGCAAGTTTCCAAGGAAAGAAGGAAGCAACACATGTCACGTGCAGTAGGTATCGACCTCGGAACCACCAACTCCGTCGTCTCCGTTCTCGAAGGTGGCGAGCCCACCGTTATTGCCAACGCCGAGGGCGGCCGCACCACGCCGTCCGTCGTTGCATTCTCCAAGTCCGGCGAAGTCCTGGTTGGCGAGATCGCCAAGCGCCAGGCCGTCAACAACATCGATCGCACCATTCATTCCGTCAAGCGCCACATGGGCACTGACTGGAGCGTCTCCATCGATGACAAAAAGTACACGGCGCAGGAAATCTCCGCACGCATCCTGATGAAGCTGAAGAACGACGCCGAGTCCTACCTAGGCGAAAAGGTCACCGACGCCGTCGTCACCGTTCCCGCGTACTTCAACGACGCCCAGCGCCAGGCCACCAAGGAGGCCGGCGAAATCGCAGGCCTCAACGTCCTGCGCATCGTCAACGAGCCCACCGCGGCCGCCCTGGCGTACGGCCTGGACAAGGGCAAGGAAGACGAGCTCATCCTGGTCTTCGACCTCGGCGGCGGAACCTTCGATGTCTCCCTGCTGGAAGTCGGCAAGGACGAAGACAACTTCTCCACCATCCAGGTCCGCTCCACCGCCGGTGACAACCACCTTGGCGGCGACGACTGGGACCAGCGCGTTGTTGATTACCTGCTGAACCAGCTCAAGGTCAAGGGCATTGACCTGTCAAAGGACAAGATCGCCCTGCAGCGCCTGCGTGAAGCCTCGGAGCAGGCCAAGAAGGAACTCTCTTCTTCCAGCAGCACCAACGTTTCGCTCCAGTACCTCTCCGTCACCCCCGATGGCCCGGTCCACCTGGACGAGCAGTTGACCCGCGCCAAGTTCCAGGACCTCACCAAGGACCTGCTGGAGCGCACCAAGAAGCCGTTCCAGGACGTCATCAAGGAAGCGGGCATCAAGCTCTCCGAGATCGACCACATTGTCCTCGTGGGCGGTTCCACCCGTATGCCTGCTGTCTACGACCTGGTCAAGGAACTGGCTGGCGGCAAGGAGCCGAACAAGGGCGTCAACCCGGATGAAGTTGTGGCCGTTGGCGCAGCACTCCAGGCCGGCGTTCTGAAGGGCGAGCGCAAGGACGTCCTGCTGATCGACGTCACCCCGCTGTCCCTGGGCATCGAAACCAAGGGTGGTGTGATGACGCACCTGATCGAGCGCAACACCGCCATCCCCACCAAGCGGTCCGAGACCTTCACCACGGCTGATGACAACCAGCCGTCCGTGGCCATCCAGGTCTTCCAGGGCGAGCGCGAGTTCACCCGCGACAACAAGCCGCTGGGCACGTTCGAGCTGACCGGCATCGCGCCGGCTCCGCGCGGCGTCCCGCAGGTCGAGGTCACCTTCGACATCGACGCCAACGGCATCGTCCACGTCTCCGCGAAGGACAAGGGCACCGGCAAGGAACAGTCCATGACCATCACCGGCGGCACTGCGCTCTCCAAGGAGGACATCGACCGCATGGTCCGTGACGCCGAGGAGCACGCCGCCGAGGACAAAGCCCGCCGCGAGGCAACCGACACCCGCAACACGGCCGAGCAGCTCGCGTACTCCGTGGACAAGCTGATCGCCGACAACGCCGACAAGCTGCCCGAAGAGGTCAAGACCCAGGTCAAGGCCGACGTCGACGAGCTCAAGAAGGCCCTCGAGGGCACCGACGACGCAGCCGTGAAGAGCGCGTTTGAGAAGCTGCAGGCTTCCCAGTCGAAGCTCGGCGAAGCCATTTACGCCCAGGCCGGATCGCCGGACGGTGCCACCGGTGCCGCAGGTGCCGAAGGCGCCGCGGGCTCCACCGCCGGTGACAAGGCTGCCGATGAAGATATCGTCGACGCCGAGATCATCGACGAAGACGAAGCGAAGAAGTAGCCATGCCGCACCACGGTAGCGAGGAAGAGCACAACTCTTCATCAGACCAAGGCAGTGGCCACCAGGAGCCGGTCATTCGGGACAACCGCAAGGTTGATCCGGTGACCGGGCAGGCCCGGCACCCGGAGGGCGAGCAGCCCGCTGACGCGTCGAAGGGCGAGCCTGTGGACAGCGACGGCGATGCACTCGCCCAGGCCGAGGAAATCCTCAACGGCATCGAGGTGCCGGCCGAGGAATCGGTGGCACAGGGTGCAGGACAGGCGGAAGCCGCCGAGCTGAAGAACGATCTCCTCCGCCTCCAGGCTGAATACGTCAACTACCGCAAGCGCGTTGAGCGCGACCGGGCCGTGGCCGGGGAGATGGCCGTTATCGGCGTTCTGAACTCGCTGCTGCCGGTGCTGGACGACGTCGATGCTGCCCGCCAGCACGGTGACCTGACCGACGGCCCGTTCGCCGCGATCGCCACCAAGCTGGAGAACGCGTTGAAGACGTACGGCCTGGTCCGCATTGATGAGACCGGAGTGGAGTTCGATCCCACGATCCACGAGGCCCTCATCCAGCAGCCGGGCGAGGACATCGAGGTTGACACCGTCAGCCAGGTCCTCCGCTCCGGCTACCGGTCAGGCGAACGCGTCCTCCGCGCAGCACAGGTCATCGTCGCAGTTCCGGCCTAGCATTACCCCGGTGGTTGAGCTTGTCGAAACCCAGGTTTCGGCAAGCTCAACCACTGACCCATTAACTTTTTGAAAGGAAACGCCATTGGCTAGCCAGGATTGGGTGGACAAGGACTTTTACGCGATCCTTGGTATCGCCAAGGACGCTTCCGACGCCGACATCAAGAAGGCGTACCGGAAACTTGCCCGCCAGCACCACCCTGACACCAACTCTGGGGACGCTGCGTCGGAGAAGAAGTTCAAGGACATCTCCGAGGCCTATTCAGTGCTGTCTGATCCGGACGAGCGCCAGCAGTATGACGCCATCCGGGCAATGGGTGGCGGCGCGCGCTTTGCCCCCGGTGGTGCCGGTGCCGGTGCCGGTAACGGCGGCTTCGAGGACATGTTCGGCGGCCTGTTCACCGGCGGCCCGCGGCGTCAGCCCGGCGGGTTCAACACGTCAGGTGGCATCCCGCCCGAGTTTGCTGACCTGTTTGGCGGCGGCGGCTTCGGCGGCCAGACCGGCTTCCAGCGTCCGCCTTCGAAAGGTGCCGACCGTACGGCTACCACCAGCATTTCCTTCTCCGGGTCCATCCGCGGCACCACCATCGGCCTGCGCGAACCCAGCGGTGACGTCATTGACGTCCGGGTTCCCGCCGGCATCAAGGACGGCCAGAAAGTGCGCGTCCGCGGCAAAGGCCAGCCAGGGCCCGCCGGCAACGGCGACCTGATGGTGGCCGTGTCCGTCAAGCCGCACGAGTTTTACACGCGCGACGGCGACAACCTCCGCATCCATGTCCCGGTTACCTTCCCGGAAGCTGCCTTGGGCGCCGACATCCAGGTCCCCACCATCGACGGCGAGACCGTCAAGGTCCGTGTTCCGGCCGGCACGCCTTCGGGGCGTACGCTCCGGGTCAAAGGCCACGGCGTGAAGACGTCCAAGGTCACCGGCGATCTCCTGGTGACCATCGACGTCGCGGTTCCGAAGAACCTGAACAAGGAAGCCGAAGCAGCCGTGAAGGCCTTTGCCGAAGCCACCGCCGACGCCGATGTCCGTGAAGGCCTGGCCGCCAAGGCCCGGCTCTAAGCAACGGAGCAGACCGTGGACATCAGCGCTGACCAGCCGATCTTCGTGATCTCCGTCGCGGCTGAACTGGCGGAAATGCACCCGCAGACGCTCCGGCAGTATGACCGGCTGGGCATTGTGTCGCCCAGCCGGGCGCCGGGGAAGTCTCGCCGCTATTCGCAGCGGGACATCAACATGCTGCGCGAAGTCCAGCGGCTGTCCCACGAGGGCGTCTCGCTGGAAGGCATCAAACGGATCCTTGAGCTCGAGAACCAGGTGGCCGCGCTGCAGCTCAGGGTGGGCGAGCTGACCGAGGAGCTGGGCCGCCGTCGTGATCCCCTCGATTCGCGGATCTTCGCAGCCGGTGCCGCCGGCGATGTGATCAGCCTGGCCCGGGGCCAGCGCCCCCGTGCGCGCTCCCAAGCCGTGGTGGTCTGGCGGCCCAGGGCACTGGGCGAATAGTCGCCACTCAGGCACTCGGCCGACGCATAAATAGCCCTGCCCGCCGCTCGGGTGTTGCGCATAGCCGCAGGTGAGACCCGTTTCACGGCGCCCGGGCCGGATTGTGTCCGGCTACCGGGCCAAAGTTACGCCGCGGCAGGTTTCCCGCAGGTTAACTCTCCCAGGGCCCTCTTTCCCGCGGTTTTCTCCCGCACGCCTGCCGTGCACCTCAACTCCCGGCCGGCCCGGCGAGCGCCCCGAAACGGTCTCGAAACCAACCGGGCAGGCGCTGAAACAATTCGCTCCTACGTTCATCGCAAGGGGTCACTTCTGACGGACCTCGGAGGCGAGCCGCTGCCCAGCGCAACGGCGGAGTGAGAAGCAGGTACACATGAGGGTTTCGGTCACCAAACGCGCTTTCTATTCCTTGGCGGCAACCGCCATGGCCACTGTCCTGGCAGGCTGCGGCAGCCAGATCGCGGATCCGGCGTCCGCAGGCTCCACCGCCAGCAGCGGCACTTCCTGTGTGGACACCTCGGGCAGCAGCATCAAAGTCGGGTTCATCAACTCGCTGTCCGGCACCATGGCCATCAGCGAGAGCACCGTCTTCGACTCCCTGTCCCTGGCTGCCGAGGAAATCAACGCTTCCGGCGGTGTCCTGGGCAAGCACCTCGAGGTCATCAGCGAGGACGGCGCCAGCGAACCGACCAAGTTCGCGGAGCGTGCCGGGAAACTGATCCAGCAGGACTGCACGGCCGCGGTATTCGGCGGCTGGACCTCCTCGAGCCGCAAGGCCATGCTCCCTGTGTTTGAGGCCAACGACGCGCTGCTGTTCTACCCGGTGCAGTACGAGGGCCTGGAGTCGTCGAAGAACATCTTCTACACCGGCGCCACCACCAACCAGCAGATCATCCCGGCGTTGGACTACCTGGCCGAGCAGGGAACCAAGTCCCTGTTCCTGGTCGGCAGTGACTACGTCTTCCCGCGAACAGCCAACAAGATCATCCAGGCCTACGCCGCGGCCAAGGGCATCGAAGTCCTCGGCGAGGAGTACGCCCCGCTGGGCTCCACGGAATTCTCCACCATCGTCAACAAAGTCCGGGACTCCAAGGCCGACGCGGTCTTCAACACCCTCAACGGCGACAGCAATGTGGCCTTCTTCCGCCAGTACAAGAGCGTTGGCCTGACCGCCGACACCATGCCCGTGGTCTCCGTGTCCATCGCCGAGGAGGAAGTCCCCGGCGTCGGCCTGGACAACGTCGAAGGCCAGCTGACTGCCTGGGACTACTACCAGACCCTGGACACGCCGGCCAACAAGAAGTTCGTGGCGGCGTTCAAGTCGAAGTTCGGCACCGAGCGCGTAACGAGCGACCCCATGGAAGCCGCCTACACCTCCCTGTACCTCTGGAAGGCAATGGTGGAGAAGGCGGGATCCTTTGAGGTGGACAAGGTGCAGGCCGCCGCGGGCGGGGTGACCTTCGAGGCGCCTGAGGGCCTGGTCACGGTCAACGGGGAGAACAACCACATCACCAAGACCCCCCGCATCGGCAAGATCAACGCGGAGGGCCTGATCGACACGGTGTGGTCATCGCCCGCGGCGGTTGAACCGGATCCGTTCCTGGCCACTTACGACTGGGCCAAGGACCTGACCAAGTAGCGGCCGCGGAAACATCGAGGAAAGGCCTGCTGGAATGGAACTCCTGATAGGGCAGATGTTCGCCGGACTCAGCCTCGGCTCCGTGTTGCTCCTGGCGGCACTGGGACTGTCGTTGACCTTCGGCCAGATGGGGGTCATCAACATGGCCCACGGCGAGTTCATGATGGCCGGGGCCTACACGGCCTTTGTGGTCCAGCAGGCCATCTCCGACGCCGGCGTATCGCTGCTGGTGTCCATTCCCGCAGGCTTCCTGGTGGGAGGTGTCCTGGGGCTGGTGCTCGAAGCGGTGCTGTTGCGCCGCATGTACCACCGGCCCCTGGACACCCTTCTGGTCACTTTCGGGGTGGCCCTGATCCTGCAGCAGGCCGCCCGAGACATCTTCGGGGCACCCAGCGTCGATGTCCGCGCCCCGGGGTGGCTGCAGGGGAACATCGAGTTGCTGGGCGCTCCCATCCCGCTGACCCGGCTCTTTATCCTGGGGCTCTCGCTGCTGTGCCTCGCCGGCCTGGTCCTCCTCCTGAAGGCCACGCCGCTAGGGCGCCGTATCCGGGCCGTTGTGCTGAACCGGGACCTCGCGGAAACGAGCGGGGTGTCAACCCGGCGCAGCGACCAACTGACGTTCTTCATCGGTTCGGGCCTGGCCGGCATCGCCGGCGTCGCGGTCACCCTCATAGGTTCAACAAGCCCGTACCTCGGCACCAACTACATAGTGGATGCATTCCTGGTGGTGGTGGCCGGGGGTATCGGCCAGATCAAGGGGGCCGTCATCGCTGCCTTTGCCCTGGGAGTGCTGCAGTCCGTCTTCGAGTACTCGACGACGGCCAGCATCGGCAAGGTCCTGATCCTGATCGTGATTGTGGTGTTCCTCCAGCTTCGGCCGCAGGGCATCTTCAGCCTCAAAACAAGGAGCCTGGCATGAAAAGCCTGTTGCGCGGGCGGTTGGGAACCGTGGCCGGATTCACCCTTGGTGCGGTCCTGCTCCTGGGCGTTGCACCCGTGCTGCTTCCGGCGTTTAGCCTCGGCCTGCTAGGGAAGTTCCTCTGCTTTGCCATCGTGGCAGTCGGCATCGGCCTGGCGTGGGGACGCGGCGGCATGCTGACCCTGGGCCAGGGGGTGTTCTTCGGACTCGGGGCCTACATCATGGCCATGCACATGAAGCTGGCCGACGCATCGCTCTTCGGCGGCTCCGGGGTGCCGGACTTTATGTCCCTCTACGGCAGCGGCGAGGTTCCCGGCTGGTGGGAACCGTTCCGGAGTCCCGCAGTGACGCTCCTCGCCGTGGTCCTGGTTCCGGGGCTGGTGGCACTCGTCCTGGGCTTGGCGATCTTCAAACGCCGCGTCAAAGGGGCCTATTTCGCGATTCTCAGCCAAGCGCTGGCAGCGGCCTTCGCAGTGTTCCTGATTGGCCAGCAGGCTACAACCGGAGGGTCCAACGGACTGAACGGATTCCGGTCTTTCTTCGGTTTTGACCTGAAGGACCCGAACAACAAGCTCATGCTGTACATGATCGCGGCGGTGGTCCTACTGCTGTCGGTCGCCATTGCCCGGCAGCTGATGCACAGCCGTTTCGGCGAGCTGCTGGTGGCGGTCCGGGACCAGGAGGAGCGCGTCCGCTTCCTGGGCTACGATCCGGCGACCGTCAAAACCGTCATCTACGTGGCTGCCGCCGTCCTGGCAGGCGTCGCGGGGGCGTTGTTCGTCCCGATCGTCGGGATCATCTCGCCTGCGGACGTGGGCGTGATCCCGTCCATCGCATTCCTTATCGGCGTCGCAATCGGCGGCCGCGGCACCCTCCTGGGGCCGGTCCTCGGCGCCGTCTGCGTCGCCGCGGCCCAGTCCAGCCTGTCATCCACTTTCCCGTCCTTCTGGGTGTACTTCCAGGGCCTGCTGTTTGTCCTCGTCATCGGGTTTATGCCGGGCGGGCTTGCCTCATTGCCGGCGCTGCTGGGCAGGCGGAGCAGAACGCCGCCCGACGCGCCAGATCCCGTAGCGCCGCCCGACGCGCCAGATCCCGACGTTGAAGAGCGAGCCACCAAGCCTGAGGAGGTCAGCAGATGACGACGCCCACGCTGCTCCCTGACGGGGAGCCCCAGGCCGGGGGTTGGCGCCGCGGCCGGCCAAAATATCTCGAAGTCCGTAACCTCTCGGTTTCCTTTGACGGATTCCTGGCCGTGGACAACGTCAACCTTGATGTGATCCAGGGCGACCTGCGGTTCTTGATCGGACCCAATGGTGCCGGGAAAACGACGGTAATTGATGCCATCACCGGGCTGGTGTCGGCTACGGGATCGGTGAACCACACCGGCACAGAGATCCTCGGCCGCAAAGTGCACAAGATCGCCCGGCTGGGTGTGGGGCGCACGTTCCAGACCGCAAGCGTGTTTGAGAACCTCTCCGTGCTCCAGAACCTCGACATCGCTGCCGGCTCCGGCCGCAGCCCGCTGCAGATGCTCCGCCGCCGGAAGTCCGTGGAACCAGCCGTGGAAGAGGCCCTGGAAATCATCGGCCTGGCAGGCGCGGCGGACAAGAAGGCAGGCATCCTCGCCCACGGACAGAAGCAGTGGCTGGAAATCGGCATGCTCCTGGTGCAGAACTCGGACGTGCTCCTCCTGGACGAGCCAATCGCGGGGATGAGCCAGGACGAGCGCGGGGAAACCGGCGAGCTGCTGCGCCGCATCGCAGCCAACCGGATCACCCTGGTAATTGAGCACGATATGGACTTCGTCCGGGAGTTCGCCACATCGGTCTCTGTCCTTGCCGCGGGCAAGGTCCTCAGCGAGGGAAGCGTAGCGCAGGTGCAGGCCGACAAGAAGGTGCAGGACGTGTACCTGGGGACCTCGGCAACGGAAGGCCAATGATGCTCGAAATCGAAAATCTGCAGACCGGTTACGGCCGTACCCAGGTGATCTCCGGGGTGAGCGTGACCGTCCGGGAGGGAGCCGTCGTCTCGGTTCTGGGGCACAACGGCGCCGGCAAAACGACGCTGCTGCGCGCCGTCGTCGGGCTCCTCAAACCCATGGCCGGACGCATCACCCTGGACGGGGAGGACATCTCGGCCCTCCGCCCACACCAGCGGGTGGCGCGGGGCATGGCCTATGTACCGCAGGGCCAGCAGTCATTCGGGCAGCTGTCCGTTGTGGAGAATCTGCAGCTCATCGCGGACGGGCGCAGGAACGGCAATGAACGCGTGGCAGAGGCCCTCGATATGTTTCCCGCGCTCCGGCCGCTGCTGGCACGGCGGGCCGGGCTGTTGTCGGGTGGCCAGCGGCAGCAGCTTGCCATTGCCCGGGCGTTGATCACCGAGCCGCGCCTTCTGATCCTGGACGAACCAACCGAAGGCATCCAGCCCAACGTTGTGGCCGAGATCGAAGCGACCATCCTCAAGCTGTCCCAGCGCAACGGCATGAGCATCCTCCTGGTGGAGCAGCACATCGGTTTTGCTCTCCATGCCGCGGACAGCTACTACGTCCTTTCGGCCGGAAGGGTTTCCTCCTCGGGAGCCGGCGGCGCCGGATCAGCGGGCAATGTGCGGCAGGCGATGCTCATCTGAGGCGAGAACAATGCTTGTCTGATGCCGAAAAGCGAGTACTCACTACTCGTGACCGGACCACCCCCCACTGGCTTGAATGGAACTTCAGCTAGGTCTCACAGTGCAGGTTCGAGCCTTTGGGGGTTTTCGCGTGTTTGGTTCTTCAGTCGTTATGTTCGCAGGGTCCAGTGCCGGGCTGATCCTGCTTGCCATCGGTCAGACCGTCGTTGTGGTTTGCATGTGCTTTGACATGGTGCGGGCGCTGTCCGTGCCGCGGTCGCACCGGCGCTATGTGGCCAGCACGGTCTTCCGGACGCTGGCCGTTCCGTCCATCATCGCCGCCGGCATGAGCGTGCTGATTGACGCGCTGGCCTGGTCCTGGATGGACGTTGGCATGTCGATGTTCGTGATGGTGGCAATCATCTTCCGTCTGCACCACGACAAGGACGAGGACAACTGGTGGAAGGGCAAGGGCAAAAAACTCGCTCGCTGGGCCCGCCGCCAGTTCAGCTCCGGAACGTCGGTAGCGCCCGCGATGGGGTAGGACTCCGGCGACCCGGGCCCACGGTCGAAGGGGTCGGTTGTGGCTTGCATCACGGCCACGTAGAATGCCACTTCAGGGCAGGATTCATATATCGAACATTGAGTTCTATTATCGAACTCGATCTCTGCCAGCCACACAACGAAGTGAGGAAAGCCCGTGCAATTCCACCACCACGGTTATGTGTCCGGTGACCCGCGGGTCCAGCCAGCATCCGGCGTCGGTCTGGACCGGCCTACCGGGCTTCCCGACGAAGTGGACGTGCTCATCGTGGGCACTGGTCCTGCGGGCATGCTCGCTGCAGCCCAGCTCTCCCGGTTTCCCGGCGTCACCACGCGCATCGTGGAGCGCCGCCCCGGGCGGCTTGTCATCGGCCAGGCGGACGGCATCCAGGCCCGCAGCGTCGAAACCTTTCAGGCGTTCGGGTTCGCGGAGCGCATCATCGCCGAGGCGTACCGCATCACCGAAATGGCGTTCTGGAAGCCGGACCCCGCCGACCATTCCCGGATCGCCCGCGCCGCCCGCACGACGGACGACCCCACGGGTATCAGCGAGTTCCCGCACCTGATCGTCAACCAGGCCCGTGTGTTGGACTACTTCGCCGAGTACATGGCCAACGCGCCAGCGCGGATGTCGCCCGACTACGGCTACGAGTTCCGCAGCCTCGATATCGGTGACGGCGACTACCCCGTCACCGTGAGGCTCGCCCACACTTCAGGACCTGACGAGGGCAAGACCCGTGTTGTCCGCGCCAAGTACGTCGTCGGCGCGGACGGCGCACGCAGCAAGGTGCGCGAATCGATCGGCTGCACCATGGCCGGCGACCAGGCCCATCACGCGTGGGGAGTCATGGACGTTCTCGCCGTCACGGACTTCCCCGACATCCGCACAAAATGCGCCATCCAGTCCGGTGCGGGCGGCAGCATCCTGCTGATCCCGCGCGAAGGCGGGCACCTCTTCCGCATGTACGTTGACCTCGGTGAGGTCGCGCCGGAGGACCGCGGGGCCGTGCGCAGCACCACCATCGAGCAGATCATCAGCCACGCGAACACCATCCTTCACCCCTACACCCTGGACGTCCGCAACGTCGCCTGGCA
This sequence comes from Arthrobacter sp. Soil762, assembly GCF_001428335.1. Classification (GTDB taxonomy): domain Bacteria; phylum Actinomycetota; class Actinomycetes; order Actinomycetales; family Micrococcaceae; genus Arthrobacter. The sequence goes on along the minus strand of NZ_LMSG01000001.1, from coordinate 862,396 downwards.
CAGCGTGTATGAGGTTGCCCACCGCCTCACGGACAGGTTCGACGACGTCCTTCCGGACCAGCGCGGGACGCGCACACCCCGCGTGTTCATCACCGGCGATGCCTGCCACACGCACAGCGCCAAGGCCGGCCAGGGCATGAACGTCTCGCTGCAGGACGGCTTCAACCTCGGCTGGAAGCTCGGGCATGTGCTCGAGGGCCGCAGCCCGGCAAGCCTGCTGGCCACGTACTCGGCCGAGCGCCAGGTGGTGGCGAAGAACCTGATCGACTTCGACAAAGAGTGGTCCACCATGATGGCGAAGAAGCCGGAGGAGTTTGCGAACCCCTCCGACCTTGAGGACTTTTACGTCAGCACCGCAGAGTTCCCCGCGGGCTTCATGACCCAGTACACGCCGTCCATGATTACCGCAGAACCGGTGCACCAGCACCTGGCCGCCGGCTTCCCCATCGGCAAACGGTTCAAGTCCGCGCCCGTGGTGCGGGTGTGCGACGGCAACCCGATGCACCTCGGCCACCACGCCACAGCGGACGGCCGGTGGCGCATCTACGTCTTCGCCGACGCGGCAGCACCTGATGCGGCGACACCCGCTTCTTCGACGCCGCCCACAGAACAGCCGACGGCTGGACAACAGGATGCCGGACAGCCGACGGCGGGACAGCACGCGCCGCCGTCGTCCGTCTCCGCCTTCGCCGAGTGGATCGCGAACTCGCCGGAATCGCCGCTGGCCGCGACGCCGTCGGGCGCTGACCGTGACGCGTGGTTCGACGTGAAGGTCATCTATCAGCAGGACCACACAAACGTTGATATCGGGGCCGTTCCGCCGGCGTTCAAGCCATCAGTCGGGCCGTTCCAGCTGACGGACTACGAGAAGGTCTACGCCACCGATCCCGCAGCTGACATCTTCGAGCTCCGCGGCCTGGACCGCGGCGGCGTGGTGGTGGTGGTGCGGCCGGACCAGTACGTGGCCAATGTCCTGCCCGTGGGCGCGACGGCGGAACTCGCCGCGTTTTTCGCTCCCCTCCAGCGGCCAGCGGTCAGGCAGTGACTGTCTGCGCGGTCCGGAACTCGGCAGCAGGATAGACGCCCAGGATGCGGACTTCCGTGGTGAAGAAATCCAGCTCCTCAAGGGCCAGGCGCAACGGCAGGTCCTCGGGGTGGCCTTCGACGTCCACCATGAACATTGTGGCCGCGAATTCGTCCCCCACCATGTAGCTCTCCAGCCGCGTCATGTTCACGCCGTTCGTGGCGAACCCGCCCAAGGCCTTGAACAGCGCCGACGGGACATTCCTGACCCGGAATACAAAGCTGGTCACCGCCGGTCCGGTCAGCTCTTCCCGGGTGGGCAGTTCCTTTTCCCGCGCCAGGACCACAAAACGGGTGGTGTTGGACGGGTCATCCTCGACCCTCGACGCCAGCACCTCAAGGCCGTAGATCTCGGCCGCGAGCGGGGGAGCGAGGGACAGTTTGGTGGGGTCGTTCCACTCGCGGACTTCCCGGGCGGAACCGGCGGTATCCCCGGCAATGACAGGACGCAGTCCGGCCTCCCGGATCAGGCGGCGGCATTGGCCCAGGGCGTGGATGTGGCTGTGGACCTCGGTGGCCGCCTCGATGGTGCTGCCCGGAATGCCGAGCAGGTCGAAGTGGATGGGCAGGAAGAACTCGCCCACGATCTGCAGGTGCGACTGGGGGAGGAGGATGTGGATGTCCGCCACCCTGCCGGCGATCGAGTTCTCAATCGGGATCATGGCCAGCTCCGCCTCGCCGCTGGAGACCAGCTCGAAGGCGTCCTCGAAGCTGGCACAGGGAACGCTTTTCAGCTGGGGGAACATCTGCATGCACGCGATATTGGAGTTGGCGCCGGGCTCACCCTGGTACGCAATCTTCTGGACCATGGTCCGTATGGTTTCACGGCAGGTGCCCACCCACCCAACTGAGTAGCGCTATCTGTCGTTATGAGGGTCCAAAACGACTGATAGCGCTACTCAGTTGGGAATCAGAGGCGGGATGACGCGGAGCCAGACGTATTGGTGCGACGCAGCAGCTTTGGCTTAGCCCGCGCCCAGCCGCATGGATACCTGGTACCGGTCGGAGCGGTACGTTGAGACGGCGTATTCGATGGGCGTGCCGGGGTCCTCCTGCCCGGTGAACGAACGGCGCCGGAAGAGCAGGACGGGTGCCCCCGGTTCGATGTCCAGCAGTGCGGCGGTCTCGTCAGGGGCGGCGGCGGCCTCGACGGTCTGTTCGGCATGCTGCACCGGGTGCCCTGCGGCGCCAAGGGCCCGGTAAAGGGACCCTGTCAGGTCTTCCGAGAGCAGCCCGGGGACCAGCGCGGGCGGCAGCCACGATTCGTCCACACTGACGGGAGCGCCGTTCGCGAGCCGCAGCCTGCGGACGCGAAAGGCAGTTTCCCCGGGCGCCAGCCCGAGGTGATCGGCGGCCGCCGCCGGCGGCAATGCCGTGGAGGCGTTGATGACCCGTGTGCTGGGTTCGAATCCGGCGGCCCGCATGTCCTCGTTGAACGAGGCCAGGTGCAGGGTGGAACGCACCAGCCCGTGGGAGACGAACGTGCCCTTCCCCTTGATCCGCACCAATGCGCCGTCCTGGACCAGGTCCGAAATGGCACGGCGCACCGTGATGCGCGAGACGCCGAACTGCTCCTCCAGCTGGCGCTCACCCAGCAGGGCATCGCCGGGCCGCATTGTGGTGGCCACCAGATGCTGGAGTTGCCTGCGGACCCAGACGTGTTTTAGTTCCCCTGCCGTATCCATGTCTCCTATTTTCCGGGAATTTTGAACAGGTGGCCGCCTGCTTCCACGCGGCCACCGGAGGCCGGAGGTTCGATGGCGTCCGCCGCGCTGTCCAGGATCACCACGGGACTGCACATGCTCAGGTCCTTTGAGCGGACCAGTGTGACGTCCACGGTGATCATGGGGTCGCCGGCGCGGACCTGGTCGCCCTTCTGCGCGAGCACGGTGAAGCCTTCGCCCTTCAGGCCGACGGTGTCGATGCCGACGTGGACCAGCACGGCAGGCCCGGACGCGTGCTGGACGATGTAGGCGTGCGGCATGACCTTGACGACCCGGCCGTCCAGCGGTGCGACGGCGGTGAGGACGCCGGCGTCGTCGTCCGGAATTACGGCGGCGCCGCCACCTACAAGCCCCTTGGCGAACACGGGGTCAGGGACCTCGCTCAGGGGAATGAGCCGGCCCGGCAGGGGGGAGACGACGCTGATGACCTGCGTCGGTGCTTCCGTACCCACATCGGGCGTGCTCACATCAGGTCCTGGATGTCTTCGGCGAGGCTTTCGGCTTCCGGACCCACAACCACCTGGACCACCGTGCCGGACATCATGACGCCGTGGGCACCCGCGGCCTTGAGGGCGGCCTCGTCAACCCGGGAGGAGTCCACCACCTCGGTGCGAAGGCGGGTGATGCACCCTTCAATTTCTTCGACGTTTTCGGCGCCGCCAAGGGCGGCGAGGATGATTTCTGCTTTGGACATGTCCACTCCTGAGTTCGTTTCGCGGTGAATGACGCCGGGCCCGGAAGCTTTTTTACGGCTTGAGGTTGACAACCGAGGTCGGCGCCCTTCACAGTGATGGTTGTCACTGGTTATAACCAGTTAGCTAGACTCTACTGAATCAAGCATCCACGCACAAGCACCACCCTCTTCGAGACGAGGAACATCATGACCACGGAAAACCCATCAGCTTCCGCCGGGGCCGGCCAGTTGGCCGCCCCGGCACCGGGCAAGGGCAAGGGCAGCGGAAAAGCGCTGCAGAACATGCAGCGCTTCGGCCGCAGCCTTATGCTCCCCATCGCCGCCCTGCCTGCCGCGGCGCTGCTTTTGCGCCTGGGCCAAGACGACCTGCTGGGCAGGTTCGAATCCCTGACCACCGTCGCCCAGGTCATCGGCGCCGCCGGCGGCGCCCTGTTCGAGAACCTGCCGCTGCTCTTCGCCGTCGGCATTTCCTTCGGTTTCGCCAAGAAGGGTGACGGTTCCACGGCCCTTGCCGCCGTCGTCGGATACCTGGTCCTGACCAACGTCTTCAAGGTCATGGCCCCGCTGGTGCTGGGAGCCGCCCCGGAGGGCGGCAAGGATCCCGTCATCAATTACGGCGTGCTGGCCGGCATTGTGATGGGCCTGACGACGGCGCTGCTGTGGCAGCGTTTCCACCGCACCACCCTGCCGGACTGGCTGGGCTTCTTCGCGGGCCGCCGCCTGGTGCCCATCCTGACGTCCTTCGCCGCGATCGTGATCGGCGTGGCCATGGCGTTGCTGTATCCGCTGTTCAATAACGGGCTGACGGCCGTGGGCAACACGGTTGCGGACAACACCGTGGTGGGCAGCGGAGTCTATGGCGTCCTCAACCGGCTGCTCATTCCGCTGGGCCTGCACCACATCCTGAACTCCATCGTCTGGTTCATCATCGGCGACTACGACGGTGCCCACGGCGACCTGAACCGGTTCTTCGCCGGGGACCCCACTGCAGGCGTCTTTATGACCGGATTCTTCCCCATCATGATGTTCGCCCTGCCCGCGGCCGCCCTCGCCATCTGGCAGGAAGCCAAGCCGTCGCAGCGCAAGATCGTGGGCGGCGTGATGCTCTCCACCGGCCTCACAGCCTTCCTCACGGGCATCACCGAACCGCTCGAGTTCTCGTTTATGTTCGTGGCCTGGCCGCTGTACGTCGTCCACGCCTTCCTCACCGGAACCTCCATGATGCTGGTCAACTTCCTGGGCATCCACCACGGGTTCGGATTCTCGGCTGGGGCCATCGACTACGTCCTCAACTTCGGCATCGCGCAGAACCCGCTATGGCTGATCCCCATCGGTCTGGCCTATGCCGCCATCTACTATGTGGTGTTCCGCTTTGTGATCCGTCGCTGGAACCTGCGCACCATGGGCCGCGAAGACGAAACCGACGAGAACGGCTCCATGGCCAAGGCCGATGCAAGCTGAGCCTTCGTCGGCCCGGGGCGGCGGGGCCGGCGGCGGGGTGGGGCTGCGGGGCCGCCTCGTCACCGGCCTCCCCGGCGATCCGGTAATCGACGACGCCACCGTGGTGATGGCCGGAGGGAACATCGTGTGGTGCGGCCCGACGTCGGACCTGCCGGACAGTTTCGACGCCGACCTCCGGCAGGTGCCGCTCATCCTGCCCGGACTCGTGGACGTGCACTGCCACGGTGCCGTGGGGCACACTTTCTCCGCGGATGCGGACGGCGCGCGCCTGGCTGCCGGCCACCACTCAGCGCAAGGCACGACGTCGGTCCTCGCCTCGCTCGTATCGGCGCCGTCGCAGGTACTGCTGGAACAGATCGAGGTGCTGCGGGACCTGGTGCAGGATGGCACGCTGGCCGGCCTGCACCTGGAAGGGCCGTTCATCACCACAAGCATGTGCGGGGCCCAGGACCCGGCAGCCATCATCGACGGAGACCCGGCGCTCCTGCAGCAGTGGCTTGAGGCGGGACGCGGGACCGTGCGGTCAATGACTCTTGCCCCCGAGACACCGCACTTTGCCGAGCTGGTGCAGCTCTGCCGGGATCACGGCGTTGTGCCTTCCCTTGGCCACACCGCCGCTACGGCTTCCCGCACCCGGGAAGTCCTGGGCGGCGTAACCGGTGGGGTTGGCGGCCCGTGGTCGGCCACGCACCTGTTCAACCGCATGCCCCCGCTGGGCCACCGCACGCCCGGACCCATCGCGGTTCTGCTGCAGGCGGCCGAGCAGTCACCCGGGCAGATGGTGCTGGAACTGATTGCCGACGGCGTGCACCTGGACCCGGAGATCGTCCGCATGGTCTTCGGGCTGGTGGGTCCCCGCTCCATTGCCCTCATCACGGATGCGATGGCAGCGGCGGGCATGTCCGATGGCCACTACACTCTCGGCAGTCTGGACGTGCTGGTCCAGGGCCGGGTGGCGCGGCTGGCCGGCACCGCAGACGCCGGTCCCGGGGCCGGTCCCGGGGCGATCGCCGGCGCGACGAGCCACCTGCTGGAGAACGTCCGCCGCTGCGTCGAGTGGGGCGTTCCCCTGGCCAATGCGGTCATGGCGGCTACCTCAACGCCGGCGCGGCTGATGGGCCTGGACCGGCCTGGCCCCAACCAGGTGGGCGCCATTGCCCAAGGGTTCCGGGCGGACGTGCTGGTGACCACCGAAGAACTTGAACTCGTGCAGGCATACCGCGCCGGCACACCACAAACCAAGGAAAGGAATGACCGTGCAGATAGTTCTGTGTGAGTCCGCCGATCACGTAGGAGCCCGCGCGGCGGACATCATCGAAGCCCGGGTCCGGCAAGGACCGGCAGTGCTGGGGCTGGCGACCGGCGGCTCCCCGCGATCCACCTACCAGGAGCTCATCCGGCGGCACCGCGAGGAGCAGCTCAGCTTCAGCCGGGTCACCGGCTTCACGCTGGACGAATACGCGGGTCTGCCGCCGGAGCACGGGCAGTCGTACTACTCCACCATCCGGCGGGAGTTCGTCGACCAGGTGGACCTGCCCCTGGAACGGCTCTTTACCCCTCAGGGGGACGCGTCGGACCTGGTGGCGGAAGCTGACCGTTATGACGCAGCCATTGCCGGCGGTGGGGGTGTGGACATTCAGATCCTGGGCATCGGGGCCAATGGCCACATCGGGTTCAACGAGCCGACGTCGTCACTTGCTTCCCGCACGAGGGTGAAGACCCTCGCCGGGGCCACGCGGGCTGACAACGCGCGGTTCTTTTCCGACGGCGATGTTCCGCGGCTGTGCCTGACGCAGGGCCTCGGGACCATCTGCGAAGCCAAACTGGCAGTGCTGGTGGCGATGGGGGAGAACAAGGCCGCCGCGGTCCGGGCCATGGTGGAAGGACCGGTCAGCGCCCACTGCCCCGCGTCGGTGCTGCAGCTGCACCGCCGGGCCGTGGTCATCCTGGACCCGGGAGCGGCTTCGCAGCTGAGCCTGCTGGACTACTACCGGGAAGCCCAGGAATTCAACGACAGGCTGGGCCAAACGCCAACAAGGCCCTGGCTCCGGCAGCCGGTCAGCCGTTGAAGTGTGTGACGCCCGTCGCATAATATTCCGCAAAATGAAATTTTGCTACCATTGTATGGAATATCTGTTGAACTAGAGGAGACGGCGTGGACGCTCGGCTTGAGGCCATCCGGAATACGGTACTGGCACGGAACCCAGGTGAAGCTGAATTCCACCAGGCAGTGACCGAGGTCTTTGAAAGCCTTGGCCCCGTCCACGACCGGCACCCCGAGTTGCTTGAAGCCGCCATCCTGGAGCGGCTCTGCGAGCCCGAACGCCAGATCATCTTCCGTGTTCCGTGGTCCGACGACTCCGGCCGCGTGCAAATCAACAGAGGCTTCCGGGTTGAATTCAACTCCGCCCTCGGCCCATACAAGGGCGGCCTGCGCTTCCACCCCTCCGTCTACCTGGGCATTGTGAAGTTCCTGGGCTTCGAACAGATCTTCAAGAACGCGCTCACCGGCATGCCCATCGGCGGCGGTAAGGGCGGCTCGGACTTCGATCCCCGCGGCCGCAGCGATGCCGAAGTGATGCGGTTCTGCCAGTCGTTCATGACCGAGCTTTACCGGCACATCGGTGAGTACACGGACGTGCCGGCAGGGGATATCGGCGTGGGCGGCCGTGAAATCGGGTATCTCTTCGGGCAGTACAAGCGCATCACCAACCGCTACGAATCCGGCGTCCTCACCGGCAAGGGCATGTCCTGGGGCGGCTCCCTGGTGCGGCCGGAGGCCACCGGCTACGGCACCGTCATCTTCACCCAGGAGATGCTGAAAACGCGCGGATCGTCCTTCGACGGGCAGCGCGTAGTGGTGTCAGGTTCCGGCAATGTGGCCATCAACGCCATTGCCAAAGCGCAGACGCTCGGTGCCAGCGTGGTGGCCTGCTCCGACTCCTCCGGCTACATCGTGGATGAGGCGGGCATCGACGTCGCGCTTCTTCGCGAGGTCAAGGAAGTAGAGCGCGGACGCCTGAAGGATTACGCAGTGCGCCGTCCCGGCGTTTCCTATGTGGAAGCCGGATCGGTGTGGGATGTCGACGCGACGGTGGCGCTGCCGTGCGCCACGCAGAACGAGCTCGACGGCGATGCTGCCGCGCGGTTGGTCCGTAACGGCCTGGTCGCTGTCGGCGAAGGCGCCAACATGCCCTCCACTCGGGACGCTGTCTCGGTGTTCCAGGATTCCGGTGTGCTGTTCGGGCCCGGCAAGGCCGCGAACGCAGGCGGCGTGGCGACATCGGCGCTGGAGATGCAGCAGAACGCCAGCCGCGACTCCTGGTCCTTCGAGCACACCGAACAGCGGCTCACCGAGATCATGGTGGGAATCCACCACCGCTGCGCCTCAACCGCGGACGAGTACGGCGACCCCGGCAACTACGTACTGGGCGCCAACATCAGCGGCTTCGTCAAGGTGGCTGACGCCATGCTCGCGCAGGGGCTCATCTAGCGCACGCTCAGCACGCGAATTCACCATGGAAACGGGCGACTCACTCCTGCTCGGCTGCGGTCCGGAATTCCCTGAATCCAAAGTTCGTTTGAGTGACCTGTGAAACTCGCGTGCCCGTGACTGAAACGTTGATTTAACCAGCCAGAAACCCATCGCGGAACTGCAGCCATACAGTTGGAACCAGACGGCAATAGCTGCCCTCCGATGAACGCGGTACTGACTCCGCGTCCCTCCTCCGGAGCGGCTCTGACGGGCAATTTCCGTTCTCTCTTCGCATCACGAAAGGGGTTTCCTATGGATTCGGGAAATGTCGCTTGGATTCTGGCCAGCTCAGCGCTGGTATGTATGATGATCCCCGCCCTGGCCCTGTTTTACGGGGGCATGGTGGGGTCTCGTCGCATTCTCAACATGATGATGATGTGCTTTGGCGGCGCGAGCCTGGTGGCAGTACTCTGGGCGCTCTTCGGTTATTCCATGGCCTTCGGAAACTCCGTGGGCGGCCTCGGACTCATCGGGGACATCACGGAATTCCCCGGCATGGGACAGTTGCTCGCCGCAGACGAGGCAGCCTCCATTCCGGTGATTCTCTTCGCGGCCTTCCAGCTGTTCTTCGCCTGCGTCACTACGGCCCTGGTTGCGGGAGCGGCAGCCGGACGTATGAAGTTCGGCGCCTGGATGCTGTTTGCCGGAATCTGGGCAACCATCGTCTACTTCCCCATCGCACACTGGGTGTTCGCTTTCTCCTCTGCTGACGGCAGCGTCACGGGCGGCTGGATCGCGAGCGGCATCAAGGCAATCGACTTCGCCGGTGGAACCGCCGTGCACATGAACGCCGGCGCTGCGGCGCTTGCACTGGCACTCGTGCTCGGCAAGAGCTCCGGCTGGCCCAAGATGGAGCACACCAAGCCGCACAGCCGGCCGCTTGTGCTCGTGGGCGCGGGACTGCTCTGGGTGGGCTGGTTCGGCTTCAACGCAGGCTCCGCACTCTCGGCCGGGCAGTCCGCCTCCGTCGTATTCCTGAACACCGCGGTGGCAGCGTCGGCCGGCCTCCTCGCCTGGGCGCTGGTTGAGCGCCTCCGCCACGGCGCAGCCACCAGCATGGGAGCGGCATCCGGCCTGATCTCGGCCCTGGTTGCCATTACGCCTGCTTGCGGCGCGGTCAGCCCGCTGGGTGCACTGGCCATCGGTGCCATCGCTGGTGCCGTCTGCTCCCTCGCCATCGAACTGAAGTTCCGCCTGGGCTACGACGATTCGCTCGACGTCGTGGGCGTTCACCTCGTGGGCGGCATCATCGGCACCCTGTTGATCGGCCTGTTTGCCACCGACGCTGCTCCGAACGCCGTCAACGGCCTGTTCTATGGCGGCGGCGTTGAATTGCTGGGTGTCCAGGCGCTGGCCACAGTCACGGTCCTGGCGTACTCGTTCGGCATCACGTGGATCCTGGCCAAGATCCTCGACCGCGTTGTCGGCCTGCGGATCAAGCCTGAGGACGAAATGCGCGGTATCGACATCGCCGCGCACTCGGAACTTGCTTACCTCACTGATGAAGACCCGGTGGAGCTCGGTTCGCCGCACCGGGCTGGATAACCAGTGGGACCTGAACTCAAATAGATATGCCCGGGCGGCGCCCATTGGCGCCGCCCGGCGCGAGCCCGGCTAAGGGCCGAACATCGGACCGGTGCCAGCAGCGGCTGGCTTATAGTTCCGCAGTTCGGCCTTTTGTCGTGCCGGCCTCGATACCCTGTTCTCGAGCCTGGCTTGGGATGCTTCGGCGTCAGATGTTTGTGCAGACGAGGGCACCGTTGTGAACTTCCAGGACGGCCCCCCGGACGTGGCTGAGGTGGGTCTTCGGGTCTGCCGCCATGGCGTCAATATCCTCGCCATTCCAGTGCGGATGTGTGAAGTAAATGATCAGGGCTCGTTCCTTGCCGTCCGCCGCTGCGTCCAGCGGCACAACGTCCGCATGCCTGCCCGCGACCGGACCGCCGTCGGCCGTTTCAGGAGCCGTCAGGATGAGGCCGTCAAGGTACTCCTGCCGGGTCCAGCCGCCAGAAGCGTCCTCGGACCGGTAGATTGCCTGGCCACGCCATTCGTCCACGATCATCCAGAACTGCCCGCCGAGTTTGAAGACTTTGGGTCCTTCGTGCGGACGCCCGGCGATGGTCAGGCCTTCGAAAACCCACGACGACGGATCGGCCGGCGTGCCGGTTACCGCGCTGTACGTGTTGGATCCGCGGGCCTCGTCCTTGTACCAGAGACGGTGCCGGCCATCACCGCAGAGGGCCACTGCCGCATCGATGACGCGGGGGGAGTCCAGATCGATAGGCCCCAGGTGTTCCCAGGTAACCAGGTCCCGGCTGGCGAACTGGACAACGGATGCGGTGCCGGTCCAGTCCGTACGGACGCCGCCGAGGACCGTCAGGTACATGATCCACTGGTCGCCGATCCGGACGACGTCGGGCGCCCACAAGGTGGCAGGCAGTTCGGTTCCCGGCGGAACCAGTCCGTCCAGGGTTCCTTGATACGCCCAAGTGAGTCCGCCGTCGGATGAGCGGGCCACTCCAATGGCCGTGCCGTGGACCCACTCGACGCCGGTCAGCCCGGTTTCCGTGGCCCGTCGCTGCGTGTAGAAAAGCACCCAGCCGCCGGTCAAGTGGTCGGGCACCAGGACGGGATCTGTGGGGCCGTCCCAGATGGGATCCCGGTAGGGAGTCCTGAAGGCATCAGCCCTGAGTGGCGAGACGCTGGATGCTGCAGGTTCACGGATTGAATCTGAAGCGGTGGCTTCGGTGCGCACGGGAATCTCCAGGTGGATGCGAAGTCAGAATTCCCTACAGCATATGCGGGAAAGTGCTTTCCCGCAGCTGCTTCCCGGCTGCGTGACAGGGCTCAGCCAGTGCCAGCGCAGGGGACTGGAGGTGCCGCACCGGCCCCAGGCTGTTGTGTCAGCCAAAGGAAGTCGGGTACGGATGGGTAAGGTGCCGGCTCTGCTTCTTGGAAGCGGCGCAGCCATTTCCGCTCCGGCTCTGGGTCTGCCGGCAGATAGCTTTCGGGCAGGGCGGGGCCAGGTTCCTTATGGGGGAGTTGGTTCACTATCTGGTTTGGCCAGATGGGTGGTTCCCAGTCGGGGTGTTCGCTGGCGTAGTGGCGGCCTGTGGGTGAAATCCAGCCGGGTGGTTCGGAGGAACTCGCCGTGGTGGGTTTCCAGGGTGTGGTGTGTTTGAGCCGGTGGTGCTTGGGGCAAGGCTGACCGAGATTGCTGATCCCGGTGGTTCCGCCCTGGTGCCAGGCGAGGAGGTGGTCGGCTTCGTTGTCCAGGGACTGGTTGTTGCAGCCGGGGAACGGGCACTTCCCGTCCCGCAATCTAAGCCATTGGCGCATCGTTTTGGGGATCCTGTAGCTGTCACGGCCGATTTCCAGCGCTGCTCCGTCGCTGGGGTCGGTCAGGACACGGTGGAACGAATCGGCGCCGTCGGCCACGAGGGCGCGGGCCATGGAGGGCGGGATGGGCCCGTACCCATCCAGCATCGCGGGTTCATCAGTCAGGCCCATCAGCGCAAACACCGGCACGGTCACGAGGACCTGGGCCTTGGGGGACGGGATCAGATTGGCATGCCCGCCCAGAAGCCAAGCGGCGGCGCTGTCGGCCCGGAGCTGAGTGAGGGTCCTGGACTCGGTGGGTCCCTGCAGGGCGCGGGCGGCGGTGGTGGCGCGATCCCCGATCCCGGAGGCCTGATCGGCCGGGAGGTAGGCGGAGAGCCAGGCCATGCCGTCACGGTCCGGGGAGTACTCAAGCCGCCGGTCCGCTGTGCTGCGGGTGTGGCGTTTTTCGATGCTGTCCGGGTGGTGGCGTTCGCGCCAGGTCCGGGCCTTGTGACGGAACCGGGACGGGACCATCTCCCCGACCGGGCCACCCCGCGCCGGGTTGAGTGCGTCGGGATCCAGGAAGTGCGCCTCCAACGCGTGCGCGGCGGCAGGATCCAGGTTGAGGGTTTCGTCGGCCATGATCCGGGCGTGCTGCCACGAAATGGTCCCTGCTTCCAGGGCGGCGAGGGTCAATGGCAGAGCGGTGGTCAGGCGGTGTGCTTCGCCCAGCAGCGCGTCACCCGTGCGTTCGCTGATGGTCAGGGCGCAGGCGACCTCGGCCACGATACCCATGTCCTGGGCGGTCTGCTCCTGAGGGGAAGTGATGGGCGCCGCGATGGTCTGGGCGGCCTCGTCGTAACCGCTGGCGGCATGGACCTTTACGGCAGCGAACATGGCTTCCATCCCCACGGTCCCCGACAGGACGGTCAGACAAAGCTCAGCCTGCCAGCGAGCCTGGTCCCCACCCGTCGCGGACGGACCAGTCGCTGAAGGGGCATCAGCCGGACCAGATGCAGCCGGGCTGGCGGCCGGGTCCGCGGCCAAGCCACCGGCCGGTTCCCCGGCCGTCCCGCGAAGCACGCCGGCCATCTGCAGAGCAGAGACCGCGATGGTCTCCAGAATCTCTGCCGCTGCCGTGTTGTCCATACCTCCATCATGTCGAGGGGGTACGACATTTAGGGTGACAGACTCCACACCCCGGCATGACAGGTGAGAACGTCCCGCGGCAGTAGCGTGTTCATCTCCGCCGCACTCCTGAAGGACCTAACCATCAACCGCTCCGCCGCCACCAAAGCACTGACGCTGTTCACCACTCTGCTTCTCGCTAGCGCCCTCACCGGTTGTGACGCCGCAGCGCACGCCGCAGCGCAGGCCGCAAACAAGGTGGCCGAAGCTGTCAGGGAAGGACCGCCGTCGGGCAACCCCGGCGAATCATCTGTGAGCCCAGCCGACGTGGCAACGGCCCTCGCCCAGCTGGAGACCATCCCGGTGAAGGGGCGTGCCCCCAAGACCGGCTACACCCGCGAGGAATTCGGCCCCGCCTGGGCCGACGTTAACCGAAACGGCTGCGACACGCGAAACGACATCCTCGCCAGGGACCTCGAAGGTGAGTCGTTCAAGCCCGGTACCCAGAACTGCGTTGTTGCCACCGGGACGCTGGCCGATAAGTACACCGGCACAACCATCAACTTCGTCCGCGGCAACACCACCAGCTCAGCCGTCCAGATCGACCACCTCATCGCCCTCAGCGACGCCTGGCAAAAGGGCGCCCAGCAGCTCAGCGCCGAACAGCGCAGGCAGCTGGCCAACGATCCCCTGAACCTCATGGCTGCCGACGGGCCCACCAACAGCGCCAAGGGCGACAAGGATGCGGCCACCTGGCTCCCGCCAAACAAGGCGTTCCGGTGCGAATACGTAGCCCGCCAGACCGCCGTGAAGGCCAACTACAGCCTGTGGGTCACCCAGGCCGAGCGGGACGCGATCGCAGGTATCCTGACAGCCTGCAGTTAGGCCTTGACCGCGCTCAGTCCTTGAACAGGCCCGCGAGGTCCTCGGCCGTGATCGACCCGCTGGACAGGGCGTCGCCCTCCATCACATCCGCGAACAGCTGCGACTTCCGGGCTTTCAGGGCCATGACCTTTTCCTCGATCGTGTCCTTGGCCACCAGCCGGTAGACCATCACATTCCGGGCCTGCCCGATCCGGTGCGTCCGGTCCACGGCCTGCGCCTCGGACGCGGGGTTCCACCAGGGATCCAGCAGGAACACGTAGTCGGCCTCGGTCAGGTTCAGGCCAAAGCCGCCGGCCTTCAGCGAAATCAGGAACACCGGCGCGCTGCCGTTCTTGAATTCGTTGACGACGTCGGTTCGGTTCCGGGTGCCGCCGTCGAGATAGCAGAACTCGATCTTCTCCTCCACAAGCCGCTCGCGGACCTTGCCCAGGAACCCGGTGAACTGGCTGAAGATCAGCGCCCGGTGGCCCTCCGCAACCAGATCCTCCAGCTGCTCGAACAGCACGTCCAGCTTCGAAGACCGGACGCCGGACAGCGACGGATCGACCAGCGACGCGTCCAGGCTGAGCTGACGCAGCAGGGTCAGGGACTGGAAGATGGTGAACCGGTTCTTGTTCACGTCCTCGATCAGGCCCAGGATCTTCTGCCGTTCACGCTGCAGGTGTGTCTGGTAGACCTTCTGGTGGCGCGGGTTCAGCACCACCTCCAGGATCTGCTCCTGCTTCGGCGGCAGGTCCTGGATGACCTGGTCCTTGGTGCGGCGCATCATCAGCGGACGGACCCGACGGCGGAGCTTGTCCAGCTGCCCCTTGTCGCCGTTCTTTTCCACCGGCTTCTGGTAGTACTCGGCGAACCGTTTGGGGCTGGAGAACAGGCCCGGCGCCACGATGGACGTCAGCGCCCAGAACTCCATGAGGTTGTTCTCCAGCGGGGTGCCGGTGATGGCCAGCTTGAACGCCGCGGGCAGCTTCCGGGCGCACTGGTAGGCCTTGGACTGGTGGTTCTTCACAAACTGGGCTTCATCCAGCACCAGCCCGGCCCAGGTCTTGGAGGCATAGGAGTCATAGTCGATCCGGAACAGCGCGTAGGACGTGATCACGATGTCCGCTCCGGCGAGTTCAACGGCCGCGTCCTGGCTGTTTTTGGCGAACGTTTCGCTCACGATACGAACCGTGAGGCCGGGAGCGAAGCGTGCGGCTTCCGCCGCCCAGTTGCCCACTACGCTGGTGGGAGCCACCACCAAAAAGGGAGTCACGCCGTCGGGCGCTGCTACTGGGGCCGGCGCTGGAACGTCGGACGCAGGTGTTTCAGCACCCTCAGACACAGACGCAGCCTGCTCCTTCGCGGCGCACATCAGGGCGAGTGCCTGCACGGTCTTGCCCAGGCCCATGTCGTCGGCGAGGATCCCGCCGAGGCTGTGCCGGTACAGGAAGCTGAGCCAGTTGTAGCCCTCGAGCTGGTACGGCCGCAGCTCCGCATTGAGCGAGGGGGGCAGGGGCAGCCCGTTGATCCCGCCTTCGAGGAGCCCGCCCACGGCCTCACGCCAGGCGGCGGCCTGTTCATCGACAATGCCAAGCTGCGCGAGCTCGTCCCAGAGCCCGGCCTGGAAACGGCTGATCTGCAGCGGGGCATCCTTGTTGTCCTGCAGCGAGCGCGCCTCCTCGATCAGGGCGCGCAGCTGGTGCAGTTCCGGCAAATCCAGCGAGAAGTAGGCGCCGCTGGGCAGGAGCATCTTGGTCTGGCCCGCGGCCAGCGCGGAGAATACGGCGGCAAAAGAAACCGGCTGCCCCTCCAAAGAAATCTGGATGCCAAGGTCGAACCAGTCGCGCTGTTCGGTGGCCTTGGTGGAGATGGAGACCACGGGCGCTTCCTCGGCCTCGCGGTAGTCGGCGATGTCCCCGGCAGTGTCCACTGAAACGTCCGGGGCGTTCCGGAGCTCGGGCAGGACGTCCTCGGTGAAGGCCAGGGTGTCCAGGCCGTTCAGTTCGGCGGACGCGGACAGGCGCGGCGTGCCCCAGCCGCCTGTGGCCGATTCGCCCAGGGCCGGAACAACGTTCCACGGCTGGCCAATGCCCTCCAGGATGCGGGCCTCGGCGGTGTCGTCGCGGTAGCCGTGGTCGCCGGGGTGCCGCCACAGCGGTTGGGCCGTGACCAGGTTTCCGGACTTGTAGTGCCATTCCCAATGCAGCCGGACCCGGTGGTCCGCGCCGTAATTGGCCAGCAGGGAAAGGGTCGGGAGGGCCAGGGCGGGCAGGGCCACCGACTCGTCCGTCGCCGTGACCCGGGCTGCCTGCTTGAGCTTCGGGTAGAAGCCGGTGAGGAAGCGCGTCTCGTCCTTCGCCGGAATATGCAGGGTGCTGCCGGCCGTGACGAAGGTCAGCAGTTCCTCGCTCAGCCCGCTCTCCAGCGGGGCCAGCGTGATCACATTCTCCGCGGAAACGCCGGGCAAAGCCTCCCCGCCCGTGGTCAGGAAAATGCCGTGCGCGGGGCGGCCAATGGTCCCCACCGACGCCGGATCAACGTCTTCCCCCTCAACGGTGATGGTGGGTGCGAGCTCCAGCCCGCCGTCGTCGGCCCCTGTGCCGGGAGCGACCTCCGGAGCCGCAGCGTCCCCACTCACCGGCGAGCCGTAACGGCTCAAATTAAGCCCGACGGCGGCGGGAGACTCAGCGAGCCGCACCGGCTCAGTGCCGCGGCTGTGAACCAGGGCGAGGCCGATCTTTTTGGCGTCGGTGAGCAGGCTCCACATGTTCTTGCCGGCGAACGTGTTCAGCCCCAGCCACAGCGCGGAGGAGTTGTGAACCCGGTTGGCGGCGGCAGTGTGCGCGGCCAGGAACGCCTGCATCCATTCGATGTGCGCCTCGTTGCATTCGCGGCGGAAGTTCAGGTAGCTCAGGGTGTTCCAGGAGACATCGCCGCGGATCCACTTGCCCTTGGCGCCCATGATCACGGGTCGGGCCTTAAGCTGGCGCACGCTGCGGAGCGGGTCGCGGCGGCCTGTGTAGGAGAAGTGCGGCGCCGGCTCCTCGATCTCGAACTGGAGGGCCAGCGGGATGCCGCTGATGGACTGCGTGATGCCGGGCTGCGAAATGAGCGGGCTCAGTGCCTGCTCCCAGTCGGCCAGGTCCAGGTTGGCGGGCTGGCGGGAAAGCCGGGAAACTTCAGCCGGGGCCAGGAGCTGGACGCGGATGGCAGGGTTGTCCTCGGCGGCGAACAGCAGCGCGGCCACATGCTTGCAGTCCTTGCGGACGGGGCAGCTGCAGACACCCACGGTGCAGCTCCAGCCGCCCGATTTCCGCACCAGCTTGGCCGTGGTGGAGTAAGGGACGTCGGCACCTCCCCGGACCTTGCCCAGCATCAGCCCGGTGGCGGCGTCGAACGACATTCCGGAAACCCGGCTTCCCATGGCATACGCCAACCCGGCCGCGAGGGAGCGGTCGTTAATGGCGGGGGTCTGTATTGCCAGTGCCGCACTCTCGTCCGGTTGGGATGGCATGGTGCGCGCTACTTTCAGCTGGCCACGGGGGTGCCGTGTCCGATCGGAGGTTATCTGCTTCATCTTAGTTCGCCCGGCGGGAGCCTGAAACTTCGCCTGACGTTCACTTCCGCCTCAACACGGCGCCGCCCCCGCCGAAGTAGCGTGAAAGTGTCCTGAGCAGCACCGAAGCATTCAGCAGTGAGGAATCCCATGACCATGAGCCAGAACCCTGTCGTCCTGACCAAGGCCAGCATCGATGCAGGCAGCGAGGAGGTCGTAGATGCCAACGTTCATGTGGTGAACGCCATGTACGGGAAACTGCTCGACGCCGGCGAGATCGCGCCCGCGGCCCTCGGCAGCTACTACGTTGACTTCTACGTCACGCAGTCCTTGGAGGGCGGCTTCGCCCAGTACGTGTTCACCGCGGACCGCGACGAAGTGGACCCGCTCATCCGCGAGGGCCTCGCAGGGATGGGCGCAACGGCCCACCTGGAACTCTTCAACCGGACCGTTGCGGCGTTTGATGCCCTGTCCGAAGAGGACGAAGAGCGCTACCTCGACGGCGACCTGGACACCGAGGAAGAGTCCACCGACGCCGTGCGCACCATCGAAGAGCTCGACGGCGAGTTCGAGGAGCTGTTCGAAACCGAAAACATCACCGCCCTCAACGCCGCCTGGCTCCTGTCCCAGGAGGGCCTGCTGGTACTCGACGACGAGGAGCTCGACGCCTACATTGAGCGTCAGGTGGCGCTCATCCCCAACCTGGAGGAGCGCCAGGCCGCGGCCGACGAGGAAGCGCTGGAGGACGCCCCGGATTTTGAGGTCATCATCCGCGAACTGTGCGACATCGCCGGCTACACGCTGCAGAAGATCACCATGGGTGACCCCAACTACATGCACGACGGCGAGAAGACGCTGGCCTGGCACTTCACCACGGACCACGGCGACTTCATCATGGTCGAGGACGACGAAGAGGCGTTCATGATCAACCCGGAGACCCAGGAAATCGTCGCCGCCGTTGAGTTCGAGGAAGCGGACGACGACGAGATGATCGACGCGTAGGACCCCTCACCACGGTCCCGGGCCGGGTTCGTCGGAAGTTTCCGGCGACCCGGCCCTCCGTCGTTCCAGCTGTTAGGTGTTCTGGTCCAGCGCTTTGGCGAGGATTTTCAGCAGTTCCTCATCCACCTGGTCCACAGAGGTGAGCCGGACGCGGCGGCCGAAGGGATCATCGGCCCGGGCCTTCAGGGCTTCCAAGCGCCCTCCAGCCGAACAGCTCCCAGGAGACGGCGTACTGCGCATAGCCTGTGACGCCGTGCTCGTCGCGCATCCAGTGGCGGAGCTCAGCGTCGTTCCTTAGGCCCGCGGTGCGTGCCTGCCCGGCCCAGTAGGCGACATCGTGCCCGGTCTTTCGCAGGAGCAGGGCTTTGTTGCTGTCCACCATGGTCTGCCAGGTCTTGGCCGTTTTCTGGTGTTCGGGAGTGATCGCCATGCTTCGATGCAAGTGCGGTCCATGGGCCGGGGGCCGGGCCCTGGAAAGAAAATTGGGAGGCGCCGTAACTTTCCCGGTCTGGCCAGCGATGAAGGGGGTGAAGGGTTCCTCACGGAGCCGGATCTGAATTGTTCCCTAGGTTTTGGAGTGTCACATGTCGTTGTTCACTGTTCTCGCCACCAGCAAAATCGCCGCCGGAGTTCTCGCCGCGGGCACCCTGGCCGTCGGTGGAACCGGCGTCGCAGCTGTTTCCGGCGCCCTCCCGGCCGACGCACAGCAGACCGCCCACGAACTGCTCGGCGCCCCGGCCCCGAAGCTGGCAGCTGACGCCACCGAGTCCGCCTCCGCAAACGCTTCCGGCGATGCAGCAGTGACCGGCGAAGCAGCAGTCTCCGGCGATAAGGTCGCAGCCGAGGCCAACGCCTCCGCCGCCGCCGGCACCGCAGTGGACGCCGCTGGTGCCGCAGCCTTTGGCCTCTGCACCGCTTTCACCAACGGTGGACTGAACGCGTCGTCCGAGGGCTTCTCGTCGCTGGTCATCGCAGCTGAGGGTGAAACCAACGTTGACGCCTTCTGCGCCGATGTTGTTGCTAAGGGTGCCGGTTCCGCTGACGCCGACGCTTCCGGCGAGGGTTCCGCCGCCGTAACGGCTGAGCGCCCCGAGCTGCCCGCTGTTCCCGCCGTGCCGGCAGTTCCGGGTGTCGACGGCGAGCCTGCCGTTCCCGCCGTTCCTGCTGTTCCCGCCGTGCCGGGCGACGTTGTAGACGTTCCCGCCGTTTCGGGCCGCTAGGACCTGCTCAGCTAGTGTGGACTGCGGGAACCGGCTCCGGACGGACCGGATTCCCGCAGTCCACATGGCAGCCAGATAGCTGACCGACCGCAGCTGACCGACAGCAGCGGAGCACGCCGCGCCGAATACCGGGATGAGCGACTACGCTGCCCGGGATGAAGGAGCCACTGGTGCTAGACACTTTGGCCGAAGAAGACATAGATACATTTGCAGACACAGCCGGTGCTGATCCGGCTGTGCTCTTCGGCGCTGTCTATCGAACCTTGTCCGGAGCGGTCCTGGGTTACCTCAAGGCCCGTGGCGTGGATGATCCCGAGGCTGTCACCCAGGATGTGTTCCTGGCGTTTTTTCCCAAGATTGGTGAGCTGACCGGCGGCCTCCAGGGCGCCAAGTCGTTGGTATTCTCCATCGCCCACGCCCGGATGGTGGATTACTACCGGCGGGTTGAACGCAGGCCGGACTTCACTCCGTACGACCCCCTGCAGGACGGGCGCAGCACGGCGTCCGCGGAGGACCACGCCTTGGGCCACGACGGCGGCGCGGCCCACTTGCTGGCAGGCCTGACCGATGAACACCGCCAGGTCCTGGCACTGCGGGTGGTGGCCGACCTCTCCATCGAACAGGTGGCCGGCATCATGGGCAAGTCCCAGGGTGCCATCAAGCAGCTCCAACGCAGGGCGCTGCAGAACCTCAAGGACCAGACTCTTAGAAGAAACCAGGCAGATCATGAGTGACACCGCAGGCTCACGCAACGGTTCCCGCGAGGACGCGTCTGTTGACCGGTTGCTGCTGGAGGCAGGGCTGCACGACGACGGCGGCCTCCGCCCCGTGCTGCTGGAGCTCCGGGCGCTCGCAGCCGAGCGGCCGGTACCTTCCGATGCGGTTGCCGCGCTTATGAGGCCTGCCGTGACACAGACTCCTACCGTGACACACACTGCTGTCCCGACGCCTGCGCCGAGCCGCACGGCAGCCACCCGTCACCTGGCGGTTGCGGCATCCCCTCAATCAGAGCCCACCGTAGCCCCCGCCGAGGCAACCGGCCAGCTCACGACCGCCACCGACGACCTCGCCGCCCGCCGTCGTGCCAAGCGCAGAATCACCCTCACTACATTGTCCGTGGCCGTCTCGCTGGCGGCCGGCGGCGCCGTTGCCGTGGCCTCCGACCAGGGGATCCGGGATTCCATCGGCCAGGTCAACCACGCAGTAACATCCTTCGTGTCCACCGTTGGCGGCGGGCCTGCCCCCGCGCCGGTGGAGACCCCGGCTCCGGGACCGGGCCAGCCCGCCGTCCCTGCCGTAGGACCCACCGGGACGGCTGACACTGTGCCGGTTCCGGCCGTACCGGGATCCGGTTCCAGCCAGGCCACGCAGCCCGCTCCGGCCCCATTAGGTTCAGCGCCGGCAGTGCCCCTGCCGGACCTTCCCCTCCCCGAAAATGTCACACCGGGTATGCCGGGTGGGCCGCTGAATGGCGAGGGACAGCCCCCCGCTCTGCCCCTGCCGGCCACGCCTCCAGTCCCGCTGCCCGGCCTCCATCCTTAGGCGGTCAATCCGTAGGCGCCTGAACTTTGACTAGCTGAACTGTCAGTAGCCTGAACTGTCAGTAGCCTGACGCCGCTGTCCGGATCATTTCCCCGGCCGGCGTGGCCAGGTACCAGACGTTGTTGACGCCCTGCCCCAGGACGTCGCCGGGATTCTTGTCCTGCGCGAAGTAGTACAGCGGCAGTCCATTCAGGGTCAATTGCTTGGCCCCGTCCGGCGTCGTGATTGTTCCGAGTGTGCCGGTGACGCCTTCGGCGGCAGGCTTGGCTGCGATGGTGAGGACCGGTGGCCACGCGGTCAGGCACGCTCCGGTGCAGGCGCTGGTGCCGGAATCCTTCACGTCCTTGGTGAAGAAATAGACGCTCATGCCCGCGGCATCCACCACGATGTTGCCGGCGCTGGAGGATGCTGTCTTGAGGTCGACGGCGGCCGCTGCGGTGGGGGAGCCGGCGGTCGGGGCGGCGGACGTGGCCGCCGGGCTGGTGGCCGCCGGAGTGGTTGTGGTGGTTCCGGGGCTGCCGCCGCAGCCGGAAAGTGCGGCTATGAGAGCCGCTGCGGCAAGACCTGTGCACAAATGCTGTTTCATGGGATGCTCCTCGGCTGGGGCCCGGCGTAGGTCACCGGACGCTAACCGGTACGACGCACCAAGGTGAAGAATGGTTCAAAGTGAACCGTTTGCCGTCCGCCGACGTTATATCGCATGAGTGCACGGACCCTCAGGGTCGTTGTAGTCGCGCATTTGTAACCGCAGACCGGATCAGGGACAGGAGGGCCGCATGCCGCTGGACGAGGACGTGGTGGCCGCGATCTACCGCGAACACGGCTCCGCCCTGCGCCGTTTTGTGCTCAGCGCGTCCCGGGACCCGCAGCTGGCCGAGGACGTGGTCCAAGAGACCGTGCTGCGCGTCTGGCAGCAGGCCCCGAACATCACCGGAAGCCTGCGCAGCTACCTGTTCCGTACAGCGCGGAACATCATGATCGACAACTACCGCAAAGCCCAAAGGCGCCCGGCCGAAGTGATGGAACGCGAACTCGCCGATCCCGCCGAAGCCGTGGAACGCGTGGATGAACTCCTGAACCGTGTGCTGATGGAGGAGGCGCTGCTGCGGCTCAGTACCGAACACCGCGATGTCCTCGTGGCCCTCCACTACCGCCGTTTCACCGTCAACGAGGCCGCCGTGCAGCTGAACATCCCCAGCGGAACCGTGAAGTCCCGGGCCTATTACGCCGTCAGGGCGTTGCGGACCATCCTCGATGAGATGGGGGTGGAGCGGTGAACGCCGCTGAGCTGCACCAGCTGCTGGGCGCCTACGTGCTCGGCGGGCTTGACCCCGCGGATTCGCAACGTTTCGAAGCCCACCTCGAGGACTGCGCGGACTGCCGGACCGAACTCGCCGAGCTTGAAAGCCTGCCGGCCCTGCTGGATGCGGTTCCCGTCCCGGACGCGGTGGCGCTCACCGGGAGCGCCCGCCCCGGGGTGGCCCCCGAGCCAGCCAGCTCCGTGCCGCGCAGGGTCCTCGATGAACTGGCCACCCGGCGTCGTAAATTACGACGGCGGTGGGCGGCCGTGGTGGGCGCCGTCGCCGCGGCGTCCCTCGCCTTGGGGGTGGCCGCGGCCCCGCTGCTGAGCCGGCCGCCGGAGCCGGACGCCAGCTACTCGGTGCAGTCCGGCAATGGCCTGCAGTTCAGCATCGACCTTGCCCGGAAAACCTGGGGCACCGAGCTGGCAGTGAACGGCAGCAAACTGCCGCTGGACGGAACCCTCTCGCTCTGGATCCGGGACCGCGACGGCGGCGAAGACCGGGCGTGCGCCTGGACCGCCACGCCCAGCGGGAGAGTGAAGGTCATGGGCGCCACGCCCCTACAGCTGGCCAGCATCGCCAGCCTGGAACTGCGGGACGAAACCCAGCGCGCCGTTGCTGTGATTACGGTGCCCTGATCCCATTGCCGGGGATCACGGTGCTGTGATCACGGGGTTTGATCACGTTGGTTTGATCACGGTGCTTGGCGGGCGCGGAACTCGGCCACCAGGGCCGGATCCTCGCAGGCCCGGGCAAACGCGTCGATCCTCGTAGTGATCTCACGGCCCAAAAGCCAGGCGCCCAACCGCTCCGCCGCCGGCCGCAACCAGGCCGGGCGGCACGAAAAGGTGTACTTCCAGACCGCGCGGGTGCCGCCGTCGTCTGCGGTGAAACGCCAGCCGCCACCGAACTTCCCGAAAAACCACGGTCCGGACACCATGGTCATACCCACGTTCCTGGGTGGCGAATAGGAAACGTATTCGCTCACCATCACCAGGCCCAGGCGGGACACGGTCCGTGTCCGGACGCCCTTTCCGGCGGACGTTGCGCCGTTCAGGAAACCTTGGGCCGAGATGAACGGGTCCCATTTGAGCCGGAACGCGCCGGTGGTCTGGGAGAGGGCAAAGACTGTCTCCGGATCGAGGCGGATGAGTCGTTCGGCGCGTACCTGGGGCATGGACCCACCCTAACCGGAGGCCGGTATTCCGGGTGGGCGGGTAGACCGGGCCCCGGAGATGGCGCCCCACCCTACATTTTGGCCAGGCGAGCCCGCACCACCATGAACACGCCGTAGCAGATGAGGCCGGCGCCCACTGCGGCCAGCAGGTACACGCCGAAGGGCTGTTCGCGCAGGGCCCTGAGTCCACCGTCCAGGCCCGTGGATTCATCCGGATGGGCCTGCAGGGTGGCAATGGTGATGAGCATCCCGGTCAGCAGCAGGACTATGCCCTTGGCGACGTAGCCGGCCACGCCCAAGGCTGAGACGGCCGTCCGGGCAGAGCTGGAAACGGGCATTGTGAGGTGTTTCTCGAAGGTCTTCTTGATTCCGCGGATGCCGTAGATGATCCCGGTGATGGCAACGCCCAGTCCCACGAGGACCAGCAGCGCTATGCCGCCGGGGGCTTTCATGACGGCGACGGTGAGGTCGCTCGCTGATTGCTGGTTGTCGCCTCCGGACCCTGTGCCCATGGCGAAGCTGGCCAGGGTCACGGCGAGCCCGGCAAACACCACGGTCTGCGCTGCCGCTTTGGCCTTCTTGCCGACTTTGTCCTTAGTGGGCAGCCGGTTGTAATCGAAGACGGCATCGCTGGCCTGCCAGATGGCCAGTGCCGCGCAGGCGGCAAAGCTTGCCCACAGGAGGAACGGGCCGGCTGGCTGGCTGGCCAGTTCCGAAACAGCCCCGCTGAAGTCAGCATTCCCCGAACCGCCCATGGCGAGGCGGATGGCTATGGCGCCCACCAGAAAGTGCAGTAGGCCGCTTACCGCGAAACCCACCCTCGCCAGCAACTCCAGTGCGCGTGAGTTGGTGACGTCCTCCGCCGCGTCTGCGGCGTCCCTGAGTTCTCTTTTGATGGCGCTTCCTTCGGGCCAGCGCCGCAGGGGCGCAGATTTGCGTGCCCCCCCAGCACAACCCCATCGTGCCACGCGAAGCCGGCCGCGAACAGTACCAATTCTTGTGCACCGCGGACCGACAATAACTGCGTGTGCGTTGGTGTGCCCGGCGATGGGGAGTGTTCCCCATCGCGGGAGAATTGCCACCATGCGACGATATGTCCAGCGATAGAACTAACTCTTAATACTCTCCGGGGGAGACACATGACTTTTTACGGCGCGGACGTCAGCCAGCTGCGGGAGCTGGCGAGGGCCGTTGACAAGGCGGCCGCGCTGCTCTCCAGCCGGGCCAGCTCCCTGCAGGGCCAGATCCAGTCCGCGCCATGGAAGGGTGCCGACGGCGAGCTGTTCCGGCAGGACTGGTCCGGCAACCACCGCCCCAGCCTGGAGCGGGTGGCATCCAGCCTCCGCCACAACTCCAAGCTGCTCCTGCAGCACGCAAACGAACAGGAACAGTCCTCTGCCGCGACCGGCGGCGGCGGCAGCAGTGGCGGTGGCGGGACCAGCGTCCTGGACAAAATCAAGGACCTGGGCAGCCGCGCCCAGAACTGGCTGGAGGAACAGGTAGCGAAGGCCGCAGCGGCTGATGCCCACCGCCAGGATCTGAAACAGGGTATGGATGACATGCTCAAGGCCAGCCCGGAAGAGCAAGCCAAGTGGTGGGCCAGCCTGTCCGAGGCGGACAGAAAATACCTGATCGAAGGCGAAGACGGGAACGGCCCGTTCGCCGAGGACCTCATGAGGATGGACGGCGGGATTCCCCAGTCCGCCCAGGATCAGGCGAGCGCCCACCTCCGGGAACTCGCCAAGACCGAAACTCCCGTATACACGGAGACCGGCAAGGCCTCCCTTGATGCCCGGGTTGCCTGGTTCCACGCCGGCACGGAGGTAGGCACCGTCGTCGTAGAGAATGCAGACGGTTCGGCCACCATGAAGGTCTACGGGAACGTGGGTGTAGGGGTGAACGACACCACCGGCACGGCCGGGGTCACGCTGAACGGAGAGGCCTCGCGCGAGTACAAATTCGGCAGCCTGGAGGAGGCCATGGCCGCCCGCAACCAGATTTATACGGATCTCCCGCCGGACAGCGTCGGTGAGATCAAGGAAGTGGCGGGCAACCCGCCCGGCTACATCCTGGACACCATCAACGATGCTGCGGACGGCAACGGCTCCACCGGCCACGACGACAAAGCCAAGGGAACGCTCTCCCTCGAAGCCAAAGGTGAATCCGGCCCGGCGTCGGGCTCGGCGAAGCTGGATCTTGCCTACGAGCGGAACCTGACGGACGGCACGGCCACCGCCAGCGCCGAGGTGTCGGCCCAGGGCAAGCTGGACCTTGACGGCAGGGTGTTCGAGGCCTCGGGCAAGGGCGGCCTGGAAGTGAACCTGGATAAGAACGGCAACATGGAATCGGTCGCCGTATCCATGGAGGGCACGGTTGCGGGGGGCGCCAGCGCGGGTGCCGACCTCCAGGGCGCAAAGGCTGAGTCCAGCGTGACCGCGGGCACTCAGGGCACCGTGAAGATCAATGTTGAGTACTCGCCGGAGAACGCGCCTGTGATCGATAGCTACCTGCGCAATATGGCGTTGGGAGACACGGTTGCGGCGGGCCACGACGCCGCCAGGCTCTACGCGGCAGGTTCCGCCACGGTCCAGGTGAACAGTGTGGTGACAGCATCCAACGAGTTCGGCGTTGACCTCAAGGCCGGCGAGGTGGAGGTCAAAACCGAGAACAAGGCAACCACCAACGTGTCCACGTACTATAAGGTCCCGAACGACACCAAGCTCGAGAAGCTCTGACGTCCCCGTGCCGGATCCGCACGTGCCAGCCAGCCCAGCCAAGACTTACCGCTAAGGAGCAACCATGTCAGTTCATATCGAGTCCCCGCTGGGATTCACGGCAGACTTCCCCGAGCACACCCAGGTTCTGGAGGACTCCGCCGCCGGGCCAAACACCGAGCAGTATGGCCTGCTGGGCGGTGTCCTGGTGACGGTCATCAAGGACGACACCTCCGTGACCGGCGCCGCGCAGGCTAACGGCTGGGCACACCTGATGTCAGGCTTCTACCTTGAAGACCGGGCCGGGAGCATCCTCACCGAAGGCGAACTGAACGTACCCGGTAAGTCCTCGTACGCCGTCGTGGTTGGATACACGGATCCGGCAGGCGAGGCGAGGGTCGCGGCCACTGTGGGTGTTTGGGAGAACAACCGCTTCATCGGTGTTGTGGTGATCTGGCCGTACGTGAACCCGGAGATCGAGCCGCGGCTGGGGATGCTCAAGGAGATCGTCGCCTCCATCAGCGTGAACTGACCCCAACTAAGTAGCCTTTATGGCCCTGGCGTCCCGCAAGGGCCATAAAGGCTACTTACATTTCAAGGCTCAGCGGCGGCGGTAGCAGAGGTCGAAGATCAGCCGGCCTGCTTCGTGCGCCTTCGCCTCGAAACTCGTGCGGATCCGGCCTTCGAAGCGTGGCGCCCAGCCGCCCGTTTCATCAACACCCTCGTTGGGGCCTGTATGCGCGGTGCTCACCGGCGCCCGGCCTTCGCGGACGGGGGCGCCGCCCACCAGGGTTTCGACGCCGGATTGCCACACCTGGGTGAGCGGACTTTCCGGGCCGTGGCGCTCGCCGGTGTGGAGGTTTTCGAAGTCCGGCGAGTCCGCCAGCACGTCTCGGACGTGGACAGCGTAGTTGGACCAGTCGGTGGCGACCCGCCACAGGCCGCCCTTGGTGAGCGCCCGTGCTGCCAGTTCGGCGAATTCCGGCTGGATGAGGCGGCGTTTGTGGTGCCGTGACTTGTGCCAGGGATCGGGGAAGAACACCCACAGCTCGCTGACAGATCCTGCCGGCAGCATGGTGGCGAGGACCTCGGGCGCGTTGGCTTCCACCACCCGGACGTTGTTCAGCCCGCGGCTGTTGATCTTGATGATGGTGTTGGCCAGCCCCGGGGTATAGACCTCGACCGCCAGGAAGTCCGTGTCCGGGTTTTCCTCGGCGGCGTGGCAGATGGCATCGCCCAGCCCCGAACCGATTTCCACGATCAGCGGTGCCTTGCGGCCGAACTCGGCCTCAGCGTCGAAGCTGTAGTCCGGGTGGACTGACGTGTTCGCAATGTGCCGGGGCACGTCCAGCGCCCACCGGTCCGAATGCTCTTCCCATGCCGTCTGGCGGCGCCCCTGGAGGCGGGTTCCGCGGCGCACAAAGCTCACCGGCCTGCCGCCGTAAGTGCCGAAAGACGCCTGGGTACCGGGCGTTACCGGGCGCGGGACATGCGGAGGCTGGGGGGATTCTGGGGATTCGCTCATCCCTTCCAGAATACCCGGGGCCCACGCCCACGGCTTGGGCACTCACCTGAGCCTCGAACGGGACGCGATGGTACGCGAAAATGGTCGCCCTGCGAGGTCGGAAAGGAAATGAAATCTCAGAAGAGGATCATAAAGTCCCCGTCCCTAAGCACGAGCACCATGCCCACGGCAACCTCGGCCGCCGATATCCACAACGCAGCCACACCAGCCCGCCAACCGTTTGACCGACGCACAAATACGCGGAGCGAAACAATGCCGAGCGTCACTGCGAGCAGGCCAAACAGCGCCGGATAGCTCCACAGCACCAACGGTGCGACCCAGTCCAGCCGGCCAGGCCCCTCCGAAGGCCTCGTAAAGAAGGCCGCCAATAGGCTGAAGGGCACAGTCAGAAACATGCTCGCCGGGGCGATGAGGCTGAAAGCGAGGCTGGCTGTGCCCTCGCCACTGCCATGGGCCTTCTGCGAGGCCGGTGCGGACGCAATGGACTGATCGTGCAATGGTGCAAGGCTCATGGCTTCTCCCGAATGTTATGGCTGGGTACCGCATGCTGATCCCACGGTAGGGTCGCTCCAGGTGGGCAACCAGCCCTTTTCTGGTCTATGTGGATAACTCCGCGTGGCAACGAAGCCTGACAGAATGGGTCCCGTGACCCGTGCTGACAACGTTGACGTGCCTGGACTGCTGATCGACGCCGAAATCGACGACATCCCCCCGGCGGCCCCGACGCGCCTTCCGGGCCAGTCGGGCGGCGGACCGGAGAGCCCGCAGGGCAGCCGGCGTTCGCTCGTGTACCTGGGCCTCTGCCTGGTGCTTATCGGGCTGAACCTCCGCACGGTTTTCTCCAGTTTCGCTGCGGTTCTTCCGGAGATCACGTCCGACGCCGGCCTGCCGGGCTGGGCCGTCGTGGTGCTCACCACCGTGCCCGTGACGCTCCTGGGTGTCTTCGCGCCGCTGGCCCCTGTCCTGGCCCGTCGGTTCGGCGCCGAACGCGTCCTGCTCGGTGCCATGGCCGTACTCACCGCGGGGCTGCTGCTGCGGCCCGCGGACATCGGCGGCCTGGTGCCCGGTGCCGGCCACCTCCCTGCCTTGCTGGCGGGAACTGCTGCCTGCGGTGCTGCCATCGCCCTGTGCAACGTGTTGCTGCCAGGGCTGGTGAAGCGCGATTTCCCGCACCGGCTGGGCCTCATGGGCGGCCTGTACACCACGGCCATCTGCGCCTCGGCCGCCCTCGGAGCCGGCTTCACCTACCCCGTCTTCACGGCGACGGGGGAGTGGACCTCGGCGCTGTGGTTCTGGGCCGTTCCTGCCGCCGTCGTACTTTTGCTGTTCCTTCCGGTGGCACTGCGCCAGCACCCCGTCCGGCACCAGGCCGCCAACCTTGGCGTCAATGTGTGGCGTTCGGCGGTGGCGTGGCAGGTGACCATCTTTATGGTGCTGCAGGCCATGATGTCCTTCAGCGTCTTTGCCTGGCTGGCACCGATCCTGCGCGAACGCGGCGTGGACGGCGCAACGGCAGGCCTGATGGTCTCTGTTTCGATCGTGCTCCAGATGATGGGCTCGTTGTTCGCCCCGGCGCTGGCGGCGAGGTTCCGTGACCAGCGGGCCATCAACGTGGTAGTGGCGCTCATGACCGGCGGCGGGTTCGCGTTGAGCATCTTCGGGCCCCTGGAACTCATCTGGGTGTGGACCGGGCTGCTGGGCCTGGGCCAGGGAAGCCTCACCGCGGTGGCCCTGACCATGATCATGCTGCGGACCCGGGACGGGCACACGGCGGCGCACCTGTCCGGGATGATGCAGGGCGTGGGCTACGGGCTGGGTTCCACCGGCACGCTGATGGTGGGCCAGCTGCACCAGGCCACGGGATCGTTCACGGCCGCCGGGGTGCTGTTCCTGGTGGTCGGGTCGCTGGCCGCGGTGTTCGGTTACCGCGCGGGCCGGAACCGCCACATCGGCGACTCCAGCCGATCGGGCCATTAGCGTGCAGGATCCCGCCCTGCCGGCCACGCATTCCGCCACCACAGCCGGGATCCTGCAGCGACCGTACCTGTGGGTGACCATCGGCGCATGTGCCCTGGTGTTCCTCGCGGCCTTCGAATCGCTCGCCGTGACCACCATCATGCCTGTCGTCAGCCGCGAGCTCGACGGCGCCAGCCTGTATGCGCTGGCCTTCGCCGGGCCGCTGGCCACCGGCGTGATCGGGATGGTGGCGGCCGGAAACTGGTCGGACCGCCGCGGCCCAACAGTCCCGCTGTACGCCTCCGTGGCGTTGTTCGTGCTGGGCCTGATCATCGCGGGAACGGCCGTGTCCATGCCCATGCTGGTTACCGGCCGCCTGGTGCAGGGGCTCGGCGGCGGAGCGCTGACGGTTGCGCTCTACGTGGTGGTGGCCCGCGTCTACCCGGCCGTCCTGCACCCCGGGATCTTCGCTGCCTTCTCCGCGGCGTGGGTGATCCCGTCGCTGGTGGGCCCGTTCGCGGCAGGCATTGTGGCGGAGGTCCTGAGCTGGCACTGGGTGTTCCTGGGTGTGGTGGGGCTGGTGGTACCGGCTGTGGTGATGATTTTTCCGGTGCTCCGCGGCATCGACCGGCCGTCCGAGCAGGCCGCAGTCCCGCCCTGGGCGCTGGGCCGCCTGGCCTGGGCGGCGCTCGCCGCGCTCGCTGTGCTGGGGCTGAACCTCTCCGCCGGAGTCAATATCGCGGGCGTTCCCGCAGCCCCGACACTCGTGGCCGCGGCCGCCGTCGTGATTGCCCTCGTGGCCGTGCGGCCCCTGGTTCCCCGTGGAACGCTGCTCGCGCGCCGCGGCCTGCCCAGCGTGATCCTGACCCGCGGCCTGGCGTCTGCAGCATTCTTCGGTGCCGAGGTCTACCTGCCGTACCTGCTGATCGAGGAGTACCAGTTCCCGCCGACGTTCGCCGGCCTGGCACTCACCGGAGGCGCGTTGTCGTGGGCAGCCGCGGCCGCCATTCAGGGCCGCCTCGGCACCCGGCTGCAGCACCGGGCGGCGGTGCGCATCGGCTCAGCGCTGGTGCTGGGCGCCATTCTCCTCACGTTGGCGACGTCGGCGCTCCACTGGCCGGCCGCCGTCGCGATTGCCGGCTGGCTCTTCGCCGGCGGCGGCATGGGGCTGCTGTATCCGCGGCTCAGCGTGATGACGCTCGCCATGTCCACCAAGGAAAACGAAGGCTTCAACAGCTCGGCGATGTCCATTTCGGACTCGCTGGGCGGGGCGCTGGCGCTCGCCGCCACGGGCATCGTGTTCGCGGCGTTTACGACGACGGCGGAATCGTTCGCGGGGGTCTTCGCACTGACAGCGGTGGTGGCCGTCGCCGCGGTTGCGGTGGCGCCGCGGGTTTCCCGCTGACCCCCGGCGTTTTTGTCCAGATAATCCGAGTTGCGCGCCCGGGAAGGCGCTTTATCTGGACAAAAACTCAAGCCAGCCGGGTGGCGCGGAGTACGGTGTCGCCGATGATGGCTTCCTCGCCGTCCGGACCCGAAGCCGTCCGCTCCCGCGTGGTGTTGACCTCCAGCTGCCAGTCCGGCGAGTCCAGGCGGAGCTCCGCCACGAGCTGCGCCGGGGTGTAGAACATCTCCGGTCTGGTGTCGTTTCCCCACGGCGGCAGGTGGTCCGGATGATGGCCCACGATCAGCAGCGTGCCACCCGGTTTGACCGCCGCAGCCGCTGTCCGCAGCGGACCCTGCCACGCCAGGTGCGGCGAATGCAAGAACTGGGAAGACACCAGATCGAAGGTGGCCGCAGGCTGCCACTCCTCCAGATCACACTTTTCCCAGTGGATGCGGCTGGGAATTTCACCGGCTCCCTGCGCGTGCACACTCTCGCGGTCCAGGGCCGACTTTTCGTGGGTTGCTGCCCGTTCCAGAGCGACGGCGGAAACGTCGACGGCGGTGACGGTCCAGCCCTGCTGGGCGAGCCAGATGGCGTCGGCACCTTCGCCGCAGCCCAGATCCAGAGCCTTCCCCGGCTTCAGTCCAGCGCCTTCGCGGACCAGTTGCGGGTTGGGTTTCCCGCTCCAGAATTTCGGCTTGCTCCGGTAGCTTTCGTCCCACGCCTCGGCGGCACTGCGCTGCGGTGCATCCCCCAGCCGGGTGTCGCCGTCGTCCGTTGTGTGGTGGTGGTCCGCACCCTGTTCAGTCATGCCTCAAGCCTGCGCCTGCCGGGCTTTGAAGGCAACGCCGCAGCCTCTGAGCGACGTACTTGAAAGAGGCCCAGGCGCGGGGATGGTATGCTTATGGGACTTGATGTGCAGTGATGCCCGCTCGTCCCTTGATTTGGGAAGCGGGTTTTTTCATGTGAGAGGCACATCCTGCGTCGATGAACGCGTTCCATTTGGTCCCAGCCGCCGCCCAGAATTGGGCAGCAGCACGGTTGATCACCTGACTTTTCTTCGGCGAAACCCTTGAGCCAACCGGCATCGGGGGCCGATATCCGTACGGATACCGCCTGAAAGA
Source organism: Arthrobacter sp. Soil762 (assembly GCF_001428335.1). Lineage (GTDB taxonomy): Bacteria > Actinomycetota > Actinomycetes > Actinomycetales > Micrococcaceae > Arthrobacter. The sequence continues at coordinate 830,079 of NZ_LMSG01000001.1, read as the reverse complement.
CCATGAAATATATGACTACTTTTGCTGCCCTCGGCACGCCCAAAGAACTTGCCGACACCCTCACCGCACAGGGAATTGTTGAGCCGTTCCCCATCCAGGTCAAGACCCTCCCGGACACCCTGGCCGGACGCGACGTCCTGGGCCGCGGCCGCACCGGCTCCGGCAAGACCATCGCTTTCGCCATCCCGCTTGTAGCACGACTCGCTGAGCGGGAAGCCAAGCACTTCCGCAAGCCCGGCCGCCCCATGGGCCTGGTCCTCGCACCGACCCGTGAACTGGCCACCCAGATCAACGCCACCATCGAGCCGATGGCCAAGGCCATGGGCCTGACCACCACCGTGATCTACGGCGGCATCTCCCAGGCCCGCCAGGAAAAGGCACTGCGCGCCGGCGTCGACATCGTCATCGCCTGCCCGGGCCGCCTGGAGGACCTGATCCGCCAGCGCATCCTGACCCTCGAAGGCGTCGAGATCACCGTACTGGACGAGGCCGACCACATGGCCGACCTCGGCTTCCTCCCGGTGGTCAAGAAGCTCATGGACATGACCCCCAGCCAGGGCCAGCGCCTGCTGTTCTCCGCAACCCTGGACAACGGCGTGGACAAGATCGTCCAGCGCTACCTGTCCAACCCGCTCACGCACGCTGTGGACGAATCACAGGCCGCCGTGACCACCATGGAGCACCACGTGCTGGTGGTCAACGACCAGACCGTCAAGAAGCAGCTGATCGTGGAGCTCGCCTCCGGCGCCGGCCGCCGCGTGCTCTTCATGCGGACCAAGCACCACGCCCGCAAGCTGGCCAAGACCCTGACCGACGCCGGGATCCCCGCCGTCGATCTGCACGGCAACCTCTCGCAGAACGCCCGTGACCGCAACCTGGCCGAGTTTTCCTCCGGTGACGTCCGCGTCCTGGTGGCCACAGACGTCGCAGCCCGCGGCGTCCACGTGGACGACGTCGAACTGGTGATCCACGTGGATCCGCCCACAGAGCACAAGGCATACCTCCACCGCTCAGGCCGTACGGCCCGCGCAGGTTCGGACGGCACCGTTGTCACGCTGACCCTCCCGGAGCAGCAGTCCGACGTCAAGAAGCTGATGAAGGCTGCCGGCGTCGAGGTCAACTTCGAGCGCGTCACCGCCAACTCCCCGCTGGTTGCCGAACTCGTGGGCGAAATGGCCGACAAGATCGATCCGCGCACGCGCGCCGCTCTTCTCGCCAAGAAGTCCGCACAGCAGGGTGGCGGCACCTCCACGGGTGCCAACGCCGAGCGCAAGCGCGCACGCCGCAGCCAGGAAGGCCCCACCGCCGGTGGCCGTGGCGGCCGTGGTGGACGTGGACGCGTCTCCGCTGAGCCGACCCGCTCCGATCTTCCGCGCGCCGAGCGTCGCGCTGTTGCCTACGAAGGCCGCACGGAGGCACGGGCAGCATTTGACCGTGTAGCCGAGCAGAACGAGGACCGCGCCATTGCAGCAGCTGCTGCTCGCCGCAATTCCCGCGGCCACGGCGCCACAGGCTCCACGCACCGCAACGACGTCCCCGCAGCAGGTGGCCGTGCAGCGGCTGGCCGCGGTTCAGACGGCCGTTCTGCTGAAGGCCGCACGGATTCACGCGTTACCCGCAGCGATGCTCCCCGCGGCGGCACGGGCCGCCCGGCTACCTCCGGCGGACAGCGCGGCGGACGTCCGGCAACGGGCCAGCGCGCAGCCGGGGCCCGCACCGCAGGCGCCGGTGCAGGTGCCCGCACGGGTGGATCCGGCCAGCGCGCCGGAGCCTCCACAGGTAACTCGGGCAACGGCGGCAACGGCGGCAATGCCGGCAACAAGGCTGTTTGGTCCTCCAACACCGGCGGCACGTCCGGTGGCTCGTACGCCGGTAACGGTGGTGGCAGTGGCCGTCCGGCACGCAGCGGTCCCCGCCGCGCGTCGGCTCCGGCCTCGAACGAACGCCGCAGCCGCTAGCCAGCACGCTCCTTAACCGCCATCGAGTGCTCCGTAACCGCCGTTTAGAAGGTTCATAACGGCAGTTACGGAGCACTCGATTGGTTGTTAACCGGGTTCACCAGCCGCGGGCGCGCCACTCCTCAAGGTGCGGGCGTTCCGCACCCAGGGTGGTGGGGCTGCCATGGCCGGGGTGCACCACGGTGTCATCCGGGTAGGCCTCGAACAACCGCGCGGTGACGTCGTCCAGCAGCGACGTGAACCGCGCCGGATCATTCTGCGTGTTGCCCACGCCGCCCGGGAACAATGAATCCCCACTGAAAATGTGGGCAGGCCCTTCGGGGTCCTGGTACACAAACGCGATGGATCCCGGGGTGTGGCCGCGCAGGTGCACGGCGGTGAGCCCGAAGCCGTCCACGGCGCAGGTGTCCCCATGCTCCAGGGCTCGGTCCACGGGTACTGGCAGCGCCGCGGCGTCGTCCTTTCCGGCAACGGTTGGGGCGCCGGTCGCTTCCACCAACGCCGGCAGTGCGCGGACGTGGTCCCAATGCTGGTGCGTCGTTGCAATCTGCGCCAGTTTGGTTGTGGCCGCGGTATCCGCAGCGGCGTCCTGCAGCATCGCCTGGATGGCCGGAAGGTCGTCTGCGGCATCAATCAGCAGCTGTTCGCCGCTGGCCTTCGCGGTCAGCAGGTACACGTTGTTGTTCATCTCGCTGACGGAGATGCTGCGGATGGTGATGTCGCGTAGGTCTTGAATGAGCGTGTCCATGGGCTTCAGTCTATTCACGGCCCTGGGACACCCACTTGGGGTCCGCCGAGCGGGAGCCGACGACGGCGTCCGCAGCCTGGTCCAGCGACTCCAGTTGCGCCGGGGTCAGGTCCAGGGACAGTGCGCCCAGGTTTTCGTCGATCCGGTACGTCTTGCGCGTGCCGGGGATGGGGACCACGGCCAGTCCCCGCCGTTTGCCCTGCTCCAGCAGCCACGCGAGTGCAACCTGGGCGGGCGTAGCGGACAGCTCGGCCGCGACCGATCGCACGGCCGCCACGACTCCCTGGTTCGCGTCAAAGGCGTCCGCGGCGAACCGCGGGATCCGGCGTCGGAAGTCGTTGGCTCCCAGGCTGGAAGCGTCCACCGTGCCGGTGAGGAATCCCCGGCCCAGTGGCGAATACGGCACAAAGCCCACGCCCAGGCTGGCCGCGGCCGGAACTACGTTGCGTTCCACGTCGCGGCTCCAGATGGACCATTCGCTTTGGACCGCGGCGATGGGGTGCACGGAGTGGGCTTCGGCCAGCTCCTGCGCGGTCACCTCTGACAGGCCAAGGTGTTTGACCTTGCCCTGCTGCACCAGCCCCGCCATGGCCTCCACGGTTTCCACAATCGGAACGCGGAGGTCACGGCGGTGCATGTAGTAGAGGTCGATCACGTCCGTGCCAAGCCGCTTTAGGCTGGCGTCGACGGCCTGCCGGACGTAGGCGGCATCTCCCCGGACATCCGTGTAGCCATCAGCCGGCGAGCCCACCAGGGAAAACTTGGTGGCGAGCTGCACTTCACCCCGCCGGTCCTTGAGCAGCTGCGCGATGAGTTGCTCGTTGCTGCCTCCGCCGTAGATGTCCGCGGTGTCAATGAAGCTGACGCCGGCATCCACCGCATGGTGCAGGGTTTTGAGGGCCTCCTGCGGGTCAACTTCGCCGTAGACCGGGGTGAGGGCCATGCCGCCGAAGCCGAGGGGGCTGACGTTGAGGCCGTCGCCGAGGTGTACCAATGGTGCAATCATGAGTGCTCTCCAGTCGTTTGTGGGCTCTCGTCCCAGCCAAGAACCCCGGCCCTTGCCCGAGTATTCCTAGGAAGTGTCCTGGATTCCTGGCCGGTGTCCTGGCCCCACGGGATGATCCGGTCGGCGTCCTGGCGCGTGGCCTCGATCACCACGGCGTTGGCCTCATCCGGGCCCAACGCCCAGGCTTCCGCCGCTGTCCGCTCCATGCCGAATTCCACGTGCCGGTCCACCAGCCGTCCCAGCCGCAGCGCGGGCGGCGTGTCCATGAACCACACCTCGTCCAGCTGTGCCCGGACCTCTTTCCATTCGGGTGTCTCCGCCAGCAGATAATTTCCCTCGGTGATCACCAGCGGCACGGAGGCCGGGACCGCGATCGACGCAGCCACCGGTTCGTCCAAAGTCCGCCGGAACTCGGGCGCGTACACCACTGCCTCATCCCGACGCACGAGCCGCTGCAACAGCGAGAGGTACCCGCCGACGTCGAACGTGTCCATTGCGCCCTTGCGCTGCCGCAGCGGTGTGCCCTCGATGATCGCGTTGCCCAGGTGGAAGCCATCCATCGGCACCACCACGGCAAGGTCCGGGCCGAATTCCTGCTGCAGCCGGGCCGCAAAGGTGGACTTGCCGGAGCCGGGTGCGCCGGTGATGCCCAGGAGTGTGCGCCGGCCGCTATCGAGCCTGTGCCGCAGGGCGTCGAGTGCCTGCTGTACTTCGGGGGAGTCCATGGCAAAAGCCTAAACCGGAGGCCGGTTCTGCCCGGCGTCAAGTCACAAGAAGCACCTTTAATCAACCGTCTTTAGTGATACTTTCAACGGGGCCATAGGGGATGCGCCTGCGTGTACGGAAGGAACTGTCCATTGGGGTTAGCATCTGAGGCCGTTTCAGGGATTTCCTTCGCGGGGGTCACCAAGGCATACGCCGGGCGGAACGTGGTGGACTCCGTCAGCTTTGACTGCCCGCGGGGATCCATCACCGGATTCCTCGGGCCGAACGGAGCGGGCAAATCAACCACGCTGCGCGTTGCGGCCGGCCTGACCCGCGCTGACGCCGGCGAAGTCCTTTTCAACGGACACCGGCGCCAGGACCTGGAAAACCCGGGACGCACCATCGGCTTCGTCCTGGACCCCACGGCATTGCACCCGGGCCGCTCGCTGCAGGAGACCCTGAAGCTGAACGCAATGCTGCTGGGCGCGCCGCGCTCCGCCGTCGAAAATGCCCTCAGCGTTGCGGGCCTCGAGTCAGTGCGGAGAAAGCGGGTGGGCTCGCTGTCTCTGGGGATGCGACAGCGACTGGTCCTCGGCATGGCCCTGCTCACCGGACCCCAGTTCCTGGTCATGGATGAGCCCACCAACGGACTCGACGCCGATGGTGCGCTTTGGGTCCGGAACTTCCTGAAGCATTTCAGCGCCCAGGGCGGCACCGTTCTGCTCTCCAGCCACCTTCTCCGCGACATGCAGGCAGTGGCGGACCACATTGTCATGATCGACCGCGGGCGGATCGTCGCCACCGGCACCGCCGCAGAGTTCAGCGTCAGCTCCAGGACCAAGGCCGCCGTCGTCGAACCGGAGCGCCTCACGGAAGTCTGCAGGACGCGTGGGTGGGGCTTTGACCTTTCCGGGCGGGAATTTCTGGTTGACGCCACGCCCGAGGACATTGGCCGGGCATGCCTTGAGTACGGGGTGGTGCTGACGCATCTGTCCAACATCACGGAGTCAGCGCTCGAGGAGAAATTCCTTGCCTTGACGTCCGGGGAATTCAGCAGCCGCAACAACACTCTGGAGCAGATCCGATGAGCCAGCACACCCTCCAGCAAACGCCCGTCCGGAACGGGAGGGACCGGCAAGTCGGGTTTGCGCGCCTGGTTGCCTTCGAAGTCCGCAAGCTGGTCGACACCCGCAGTTCGCTGGCGATCTTCGCAGTGCTCGCTGTCATTGCCGTGGCGCTGGTGGTTGGGCTGGCAGTTGTCGGATCCGGGCAAGGCACCCCCGTCACCTTCGCCAGCCTGGCCGGGAGCATCGGGCTTTTCACGGCGCTGGCGATGCCGCTCATCGGCATCCTGGGGATGACGTCCGACACTGCGTACCGGACAACGCTGGTCTACTACCCGCTGCTGCGGGGCAGGACCGCGCAGTTCTGGGCCAAGGTCCTCGCGGCCGCCGTCCTGGCCCTTGCCCTCCAGGTTTTTGTGTTCCTGCTGTCCGCTGTTGTGGCTGCCGCCCTGGCCGGTGCCGTTGCCGGACCAGGTGCCGCTGGTGCATTCGACGGTGTAGGGCAGGAACTGGCAACCGGCCTGGCCTCCTGCGTGCTGAGCACCATGTTCGGCGTGGCCCTCGCCGCGGCGATCCGCCGGACCGCGCTGGCAATCGTCGCCGTCATCCTGGTCAGCCTTGTGGGCAACGGACTCATCCTCACCCTCCTGCCGGATGCCAGCGGCTACTTCAGCACCATTACGGCGCTGGGTGCGCTGATCGGTGGACCGGATGCACCCACGGCGCTGGAAGTGGCGTCGTCCCTAACCCTCTGGTACCTGATTCCCCTCGGCATCGGCTGGTGGATTACGGAGAAGAGCGAGGCGTAGCGTTCGCGGATTTCCCAGCCGGCAGGGATTTCAACCGCGCCGCGCAGCCCACCATCCCGGCGATGAACAGCACCTTCAGGACACTGAAGGGTTCGACGCCGGCGAGGTCCGGGCCGAATTCCTGCTGCAGCCGGGCCGCAAAGGTGGACTTGCCGGAGCCGGGCGCGCCCGTGATGCCCAGGAGTGGCCGCCGGCCGCCGTCGAGCCTGTGCTGCAGGGCGTCGAGTGCCTGCTGTACTTCGGGGGAGTCCATGGCAAAAGTCCAAACCGGCCGCTGGTCCTCCCCCGCTTCCACTAGCGGAACGCGGAGGTCACAGCGGTGTCGGTGCAGTCATCTTCGGACCGGACTGCAGCCATGAGAGACTTCGTGGACTCACGCTTTCACCGCTGGCTCCCTCTTTTCCGCTTGATCTGGCCCTGTGCACCCCTACGTCGGCTCCGTAGGTTTATGGCTACACCAGGAGGAGTGATCTGAATCACTCAGTGAGTGCAATACGGTCCGAACCTCCGGTGGACCTGGCTTCGCGCTTCGTGGCGCGGGCACCGAAGTGCACTTCAACGGGTTTCGTCAGAGCATCTTGGAGGAAACGTGTATCAAGCCGAACCCCGGCAGGCCGACAACGCCGGCCTTAGCAAGGGCCTCAAGAACAGACACATGAATTTGATCGCCATTGGGGGCGTCATCGGTGCCGGGTTGTTCGTCGGCAGTGGCGTTGTTATCAGCAGCACCGGCCCGGCGGCCATCGTCTCGTTTGCGATCGCAGGCGTCATCACCTTGCTCCTCATGCGGATGCTGGCCGAAATGGCCGTAGCGCGTCCGGTGGTGGGCTCTTTTTATGTCTACGCACGCCAGGCTCTGGGACAGCGGGCCGGGTTTGCCACCGGCTGGATGTACTGGTACTTCTTTGTGATTGTGGTGGCAGTCGAGGCGATTGCCGGTGGCCGGATCATCCAGCTGTGGTTCCCCATGGTTCCATTGTGGATGCTCAGCCTGGGCCTGATGGTGGTACTGAGCGCGACGAACATGGCTTCGGCCCGATCCTTCGGCGAGTTCGAGTACTGGTTCAGCTCCATCAAAGTTGTGGCCATCGGCCTGTTCCTGGGGCTGGGCGTACTCTGGATCACCGGCCTGTGGCCCGAGTCGACGCCGGGCATCGGCAACCTGTTTGACCACGGCGGGTTCACACCGCTGGGCTGGGGTGCCGTGCTGGCCGCCGTCGTTCCCTGTGTGGCCTTCTACACCGGCGCGGAAATCATCACCATTGCGGCCGCCGAGTCCGAAGACCCCGAGCGTTCCGTCAAGAAGGCCATGCGCTCCATCGTGGCCCGGGTGGTGACCTTCTACGTCGGCTCGATCTTCGTGGTGGTGGCGATCCAGCGGTGGGATGCCGAGAGCGTCGGCGTGAGCCCCTACGCGGCCGTACTGGACGTCCTGGGTATCCCGGCGGTATCCACCATCATGAACTTCATTGTCCTCACGGCAGTGCTCTCGTGCCTGAACTCGGCCCTGTACACCACCTCGCGCATGCTTTTTGCGCTCACCCGCAACGGCGATGCCCCCAAGTTCTTCACGAAGCTGTCACGCAGCGGCGTTCCGCGCCGTGCCATCCTGCTGGGCACCACCGTGGGCTACGTTTCGGTGGTCTGTGTCTACGTGTGGGGCGACGTCGTGTTCGCTTTCCTGGTGAACTCCTACGGCGCCGTGGCGCTCTTCGTCTACCTGGCGATCGCACTGTCACAGGTGGTGCTGCGCAAGAGACTGGACCGCGACGACCCCGGGGCGCTGAAGCTTAAGATGTGGCTTTTCCCGTGGCTCAGCTACGCAACCATTGCGCTCATGCTCTTGGTCATCGCCGCCATGGCCCTGCTGCCCAGCACCCAGACCCAGTTCGTGATGAGCGGCGTGACGCTCGTGATCATCCTCCTCAGCTACGAGCTACGCCGGCGCTACGGCAGGAAGCCCGGAGAAGAGGACGGCAACGACGCCGCCGACCTTCCAGCGGATCCGTCCTTGGACTCCTCGGCTGAAGGGCTCGAGGAGGAGCCCGACAAGCAACCGGTAGCGGCCCGCACCTGATCTTCAGGCCGGATGTCCGTCCGGTCCATAAAGCCCGCCGCGGGGAAGTGCCAATGGAGGCACGTCCCCGCGGCGGGCTTTTGCGTTGAGCGGCTTCGCCGCATGGGGGTAGCCTCAGCGGCGTCCGGCAAGCATGGCCAGGACCTGCCCGACGACGGCGGCACTGCTTCCGCGCGAGAGGTCCAGTGCGATGTTCCTGCGGTAATACGGCGAGAGATCCAGCCCCACGCCCAGTCCGAAGATCTCTGCGTTGCCGGCAGCTTCGTGCGCCGCCACGACATCCCGTAGATGCTGTTCCAGGTAGTGGCCGTCGTTGGCCAGGGCGGTGGCGCCGTCCATGGGGCTGCCGTCGGACACCACCAGCAGGATCCGCCGTTCGGAGCCGTTGCGCCCCGTGCCGCCGTTCTCTGTGCTGGCGTTACCAGGGCCGCCCCTGAGCCGAGCGCAGGCCCAGTCCACGGCCTCGCCGTCGACTCCTTCACGGAACAGGTCCTTCTTCATGAGCCCGGCAATGGCCGGGCGGGCCCGCCGCCACGGGGTGTCTGCGTCCTTGAAGACCAGGTGCCGCACCTCGTTGAGCCGCCCCGGATGCGGGGGCCTGCCGGTACGGATCCAGTCCTTCCCGGCGCGGCCGCCGTTCCAGGCAGCTGTGGTGAAGCCGAGGATTTCGCAGCGCGCCCCCGCCAGTTCCAGGGCGCGCGCGTATACGTCCACCAGCGCGGCCACGGCGGCGCTGTGCTCCTTCATGGAACCGGAGCAGTCCACCAGGAACGTCACCGCGGCGTCGGTCCGGGGTTCGATCCGTTCGGTCCGGAACACCCTGCGGTCCCCGGATGCCGTGACCAGCCGGGCGAGCCTGCTGCCGTCGAGCCGGCCCTCAATGGCGTCGCCGTCCCAGCCGTCGTGGACGGCCGTGGACAGGGCCGCGCCCAGGGCACGGCCCAGCCGGGGCACGTTGATGCCCTGCCTGGCAATGTCGTCATCCAGCTGCTGCCGATAACCGCGCAGCAGTTCGGCGCGGACCACGTCCGTGGCCTGGAGCTCGCGGTCATAGACCGTGGTGAACTTTCGGTAGCCGTCCCCTCCGGCCTCCAGCGCATGGCTGCGCCCATACGCGGCGGTGGGGACGGCGTCGTCGTTGCTGTCCTGATCGAAGAGCAGCTGGAACTGCGGCACCCGGCCGCCGGAACGGGAGGGCCGCGCTTCCCGGGCTTCCAGGTGCTCGCTGATGGCACCGACGGTCTCCGCGATGGCGAGGGCATGGCGGCCGAAGCCCGGCTGGGAGAACCGTTCCCGCCGCAGGGCGGCCAGATGCGTGCCGACGTGCGGGGCAAGCTCGGCCCGGGTGGATTCAATCCGGTCCTCGAAGTCCGGGGACATCGGCTCCGCGGTGATCCTCGCCCGGCAGACCTGGGCCACGGTAAAGAGAATGAGTCCCAGGTCCGTGTCCGCCAGCGTGGACGCCTCGAACTCCCGGGACCATTGCTGGAAGCGGTGGTTCAAGTTGGCCCGGACCCCCGGCATGGCGGCGTCGGCCAGCGACTCGGTACGGAACTGTTCGAGCATCTCAAACACCAGCATTCGTGCCGGCGTTGCGGGGCAGAACTCCGCATGCAGAGCGGCATCGCTGTGCTGCAGCCGCAGCGCCATGCCGTCCGCCGCGCCGCGGAAGGCGTCCAACGTAACGGCGTCCGTTCCCGGGTGGAGATGGGGCGCGGGCATGGCCACCGGGGTGCTCTCCCGGTACAGCGCGGGGCCGCGGAAGTGCAGGCCGCCCTGCCCGCTGAGCCCGCGCATGGCTGCGGCGCAGAGTTCAAGGGTCTGCTTGCGGCGGCGCAGCGATGTGGCTGCGAGCTGCCGGGAGGCGGTCTCCGCCCGTTCCCTCTCCGCCTGCTCCGTCTGTTCCGCCAGGGAGGCCATGCGCGGCCCTTAGCTGGCCGCGGCGGCAGCGAAGGCGCGGGTCGGCGGCAGGTCGGCGGGCAGGTACCCCGAGGTCCGTGGCGCTTCCAGCTCCCGGTCAAAGCATCGCTGGAAGAATTCGGCAATGAGCGGCTGCTCGGCTTCATCGCACTTGTTGACGAAGGACAGCTGGAACGCCTTGCCGGGGTCGCCGAAGATCCCGATGTTCTCGGCCCAGGTGATGACGGTGCGCGGGGACATCAGCGTGGACAGATCGCCCACCCGGAAACCGTCCCGCGTCAGCTTGGCCACGGCCACCATGGACGCCACCAGTTTCCGGCCGGCCGCGTCGTCCAGCTCAGGGACCCGCGCCAGCACGATCCCGATCTCGTCCTCCGCCGGGGGATGGTTCAGGGCGGCGACGATGTTCCAGCGGTCGATCTGCGCATGGTTGAGCCGCTGGACTCCGTGGTACATGCCGTTGAGGTTTCCCAGTCCCACGGTGTTGGCCGTGGCAAAGAGCCGGAACCCGGGGTGCACGTCCAGGACCCGGTTCTGGTCCAGCAGGGTCAGCTTGCCGTCGCGTTCCAAGAGCCGCTGGATCACGAACATCACGTCCGGGCGGCCGGCGTCGTACTCGTCCAGGATCAGGGCAACCGGCCGTTGGATGGCCCAGGGGACAATCCCTTCCTGGAACTCGGTAACCTGCTTGCCGTCCTTCAGCACCACGGTGTCGCGGCCCACCAGGTCAAGGCGGCTGATGTGGCCGTCAAGGTTTACCCGCACACAGGGCCAGTTCAGCCGCGCGGCCACCTGCTCGATGTGCGTGGACTTGCCTGTGCCGTGCAGGCCCTGGAGCAGCATCCGCCGGTTCCGGGTGAAGGCGGCCAGGATGGCCAGGGTGACGTCGTGGTTGAAACGGTAGGCGGGGTCCACCTCGGGGACGTGCTCGTCGGCTTCACGGAAGGCCGCCACCTTGAGGTCAGAATCGAGATTGAACACCTCGCGGACTGAAACCAACTCGTCCGGCATCAGGCGGTTCAGCTGGTCCACAGCTCCTCCTCCACGCCGTCAGTGCGGCCCGCGTCGATGCCGGCCGCTCCGGCCTTGCTGCCCCCGGTGGTGCTGCCGTCGTCCGCGCTTCCGTCTGCGGTGCCGGAACCGGCCTCGGCCTCGATCAGACCGATCGCCGCTGCGGCACGCTGCAGGGCCGGGAGCAGCTTCAGCCCCTTCTCGGGGGTGAGCCGCATGACCGGCGCCTGGACCGCGACGCAAAGGTTGGACACGGCGTTTGCGGTGGGAACCAGCACGGCCACGCACACCATGCCTGGGAGGAATTCCTCGTCGTCGATCGCGTAGCCGTCCCGGCGGACGCGCTGGAGTTCTTCCTCGATCAGCTCGGGGTCCGTCACGGTCTTGTTCGTGTAGCGCTCCAGCGGCGCGGCGGCAATGAGGCGCCTGCGCTGTGCGGGGCTGAGCTGGGAGAGGATCATCTTCCCGCTGGCCGAGCAGTGCACGGGCACGCGGGAGCCGGGCTGGAGGGTGATCCGCAGCGGTTCGGACGTTTCGATGCGGTCCAGGTAGACCACTTCGCTGCCGGACACCGCCGTCACGTTGCAGCTCTCGCCCAGTTCCGCGACCAGGTTCCGCAGCACAGCGTGGCGTGCGCCGTGGTGCATGTCGTTGATCAGCAGGTTCTCCGCCATGCGCCGCAGCCGTACGCCGGTGCCGTAGTGCCGGCCGTTGTTCTCCCGGATCAGAAGGCCGGAGCTCTCCAGTTGCTGCAGCATGCGGTGCAGCGTGGGCTTGGGTGTGCCGGTTTCCTCCACCAGGCCCTGGAGCGTGAAGAGCTGGTCCTTGGTGGCGATGAGTTCCAGCAGGGAGAACAGCCGCATGGTGGGGGTGTCCCCGGCCAGCTCCGTCGGCGCCTGCAGGGCGGGCTCGCCCAGCCTGTGAATCTCAGCCATTTTTTGTCCTCCACGTGATCAAGCCGCACCATAATTGGCATCTGGTTCAAGAATATCGTACGCAGCGTTCCGAATAATTGAAATATCCGTTGACGTTGTTGGCCTTTTGCCATAATCTCGGCATCAGCACCAAAACAGGAACGCTACGTTCCATATTTTATAGTCAAACGTATCTAGGCGAAATCCTGGAGGAGGAGCAATCATCATGAGCCAAGACACCGTCGAACTCTCATCCGTTGCCAACGACGGCACGGCAGAAGCGCTCGTCACCGACTCATCCGCGGGTCAGGGCAAAGGCGCCCCGGCCCAGGCAGCACCAGCCAAGGCCGCCCGCGAAGTCGCCAAGGGCGTGCAGAAAATGACACCGTCGGAGGCCTTCGTGGAGACGATGGTCGCCAACGACGTCACCGACATTTTCGGCATCATGGGTTCAGCCTTCATGGACGCCATGGACATCTTCGCCCCCGCAGGCATCCGCCTGGTTCCGGTGGTCCACGAGCAGGGGGCAGCCCACATGGCTGACGGCTATGCCCGTGCCAGCGGCCGCCACGGCGTGGTCATCGGCCAGAACGGCCCGGGCATCAGCAACTGCGTCACCGGCATCGCCGCGGCATTCTGGGCGCACAGCCCGGTGGTCATCGTGACGCCGGAAGCCGGCACCACGGGCATCGGCCTCGGCGGCTTCCAGGAGGCCAAGCAGCTGCCCATGTTCCAGGAATTCACCAAATACCAGGGCCACGTGACCCACCCGGCCCGCATGGCCGAATTCACCGGCCGCTGCTTCGACCGCGCCATGTCTGAAAACGGACCCACCCAGCTGAACATCCCGCGTGACTACTTCTACGGCGAGATCACTGTGGAGATCCCGCAGCCGCGCCGCGTGGATCGCGGTGCCGGCGGTACCAAGAGCCTGGACGAGGCAGCGGCCCTGCTCGCCACGGCCAAGTTCCCCGTGATCGTCTCCGGCGGCGGCGTGGTCATGGCCGACGGCGTGGAGGAATGCAAGGCCTTGGCCGAACGCCTGGGCGCCCCGGTGGTCAACAGCTACCAGCACAACGACTCTTTCCCTGCCAGCCACCCCCTCTGGGCCGGACCGCTGGGCTACCAGGGATCCAAGGCGGGAATGAAGCTCATCTCCCAGGCCGACGTCGTGATCGCCCTCGGGACCCGCCTGGGCCCGTTCGGCACCCTGCCGCAGTACGGCCAGGCGTACTGGCCCACCGAAGCGAAGATCATCCAGATCGACGCCGACCACACCATGCTGGGCCTGGTCAAGAAGATCAGCGTGGGCATCTGTGGCGATGCCAAGGCCGTGGCACTTGAACTGGGCAAGCGCCTGGACCAGCTCACCCTCGCCTGCGACGCCACGAAGGCCGAGCGTGCCGCCACCATCAAGGCTGAGAAGGAAAGCTGGGAAGAGGAACTCACCGCGTGGACGCACGAAAAGGATGAGTACAGCCTCGACATGCTCGAGGAGCACAAGAACGAGGACGGTAACTGGCTGTCCCCGCGCCAGGTGCTCCGCGAGCTGGAGAAGGCCATGCCGGAGAACGTCATGATCTCCACGGACATCGGCAATATCAACTCCGTGGCCCACAGCTACCTGCGCTTCGAGAAACCGCGCAGCTTCTTCGCCCCGATGAGCTTCGGCAACTGCGGCTACGCCCTGCCGACCATGATAGGCGCCAAGGCGGCATCCATGGACCGTCCCGCCGTGGCCTACGCCGGCGACGGCGCCTGGGCCATGAGCATGGGGGAGGTCCTCACCGCAGTGCGGCACGACATCCCGGTTACCGCCGTCGTCTTCCGCAACCGGCAGTGGGGTGCGGAGAAGAAGAACCAGGTGGAGTTCTACAACCGCCGCTTCATTGCTGGCGAACTGGACAACGGCGAGAGCTTCGCCGCCATGGCCCGGACCATGGGAGCCGAAGGCATCGTGGTCGACCGGCTCGACGAGGTGGGCCCCGCGCTCAAGCGGGCGCTCGCCGCCCAGATGGAAGAGGGCAAGACCACGGTCATCGAGATTATGTGCACCCGCGAACTGGGAGACCCCTTCCGCCGCGATGCCCTCGCGAAGCCGGTCCGGACGCTCGAGAAGTACAAGGACTACGTGTAAACCGGACAGCCAGTCGTAGCTGACACAAAGACTCCCCGGACCGAAAGGTCCGGGGAGTCTTTGGCTTTGCCGGTGCTGAGCGGACGGACCGTTGCCGGCGCCGGGCCCAGCGCCGCGGCATCGGACTACCCCTCGGCGAGCAGCTTCGTGGCCACCTCGCCCACGCGGGCCAGGCCTTCCGGGATCGAACGCGTGGGAATGGCGCCGAAGCCGATCCGGAAGAAGTTCCGCGGCGCATTTTCCTGGCTGAAGAAGACGTCCCCGCGCTCGATCAGCACGCCGCGCTTTTCGGCACGGCGCACGAGCTCCACGGCATCGAGCCGGGCCGGGCCCTCCATCCAGAGGCTGACGCCACCGGGCGGGTACGGGCCCTGCTCCCAGGGCAGGCACAGTGCGGAGATCTCGGTGACCGTCTCCCAGCGCGTCTTCAGCTGCCGCCGGTGACGGCGCAGGGCGCGGTGGTAATCGCCGCTGTCGATCATCAGGGCGAGGGCGCGCTGCGTGTGCCCCGGAGGGTGGCGCACCTGGTACCGCCGCACGCGCCGCAGTTCCGTGATCAGCTCTGCGGGCCCTACCAGGAACCCGAGCCTCAGCCCGGGGGAGAGGAACTTGGAGAACGTGCCCAGGTACAGCACGTCGCCGGTGGAATCCAGGGCCTTCAGCGCGGGGCTGGGGCTGCCTTCGTAGCGGAACTCGCTGTCGTAGTCGTCTTCGATGAGGACCGTTCCGGACGCGGCGGCGAGCTTGAGCAGACGACGGCGGCGCTCCATGCTCAGCGTGACGTTGGTGGGGTGGTGGTGGCTGGGGGTGACGTAGAGCAGGGCGGTGCCGCTGAGGGTCCCGGGGAGGCAAAGCCCGTCCTGGTCGACGTCGATCCCGTAGACCTGGGCGCCGGTGCGCAGGAAGATGTGGCGGGCGTCCAGATAGCCGGGGTTCTCGATGCCGACGCGCTGGTGGGGGCCCAGCAGCGTCCTGGCCAGCAGGTCCAGTCCCTGCTGGGATCCGACCGTGATCAGGATTTCGTCCGCACCGGCCTCGATGCCGCGTGCCGGCAGGATCTGGCGGCGGATCATCTCGATCAGCATCGGGTCGTCGGCGCCCACGCTGTCCTGGAGGCTGGCGAAGCGGTGGGGCTGGTACAGGGCTTCGCGCAGGCTCCGTATCCAGGCCGTGGCGGGGAAGCTGTGGACGTCCACCTGGCCGGCGACGAACGGGTACGGATATGTGTGCCAGTCCGCGTTCTTTTCCACTTCAGGGACGCCCTCGTCCGCGTAGCGGCGCATCCGGGAGGACCAGTCGATCATCGAATCCGTGGCCGGTACGTCAGCTTCCGCCGCGGCCAGCATCTCCGGGTTCACGAAGATACCGCTGCGTTCGTGGCTGAGCACCAGGCCCTCGGTGAGCAGTTCCTGGTACGCCAGGTTGATGGTGTTGCGGGCAACCTTGAGCTCGGCGGCCAGCTCCCGGGAGCTGGGCAGCCTGCGGCGCGAATCGAAGATGCCCACGGCGATGCCGTGCTCAATGACGCGGCGGACCTGCCGGTATAGGGGTTCGCTGGAGCTGCGGTCAATCTCTATGAGTGTCCGTGGCACGTTTCGCCTCCCAAGCAGCGCGATGAAGTATCAGGACCGAAAGAAGCGGGGGAGTTCAGTATGAACTCCCCCGCCAAGAATTACTCCTTGTACTTTAGCTACGGGCCAAAGATTCGAGTGCATCAGCGACGTCGATGCCGTGGGCTGCGCCGACGGCCGCGTTGGTCAGGCGCCCGCCCAGGGTGCTCAGGCCTGCGCGCAGTGCCGCGTTCTCGGCCACGGCCCGCTCCACGCCCTTGTCAGCGATCTGCAGCACGTACGGCAGTGTGACGTTGGTCAGCGCGTAGGTGGAGGTGTGGGGAACGGCGCCCGGCATGTTGGCCACGCAGTAGAAGACCGAGCCGTGGACGCGGAAGGTGGGTTCCTGGTGCGTGGTGGGGTGCGAGTCCTCGAAGCAGCCGCCCTGGTCGATGGCGATGTCCACCAGGACGCTGCCGGCCTTCATGCGGGAGACCAGTTCGTTGGAGATGATCTTTGGCGCCTTGGCCCCGGGGACCAGCACGGCGCCGATGACGAGGTCGGCCTGGATGACCTCCTGCTCGATGGCGAGCTGGTTGGCGGCGAGCGTGCGGACCCGGCCCTGGTACATGCGGTCCGCTGCGCGCAGCTTGTCCACGTTCTTGTCGAAGAGGACCACGTCCGCCCACATGCCGGCAGCCACGGCAACGGCGTTCATGCCGGACACACCGGCGCCGATGATGACCACGCGGGCCGGTGCCACACCGGAGACGCCGCCGATCAGCACGCCGCGGCCACCCTCGGGGCGGGTCAGGCACTGTGCGCCCACCAGGGGAGCCAACCGGCCGGCCACTTCACTCATGGGGAACAGCAGCGGCAGCGAGCCGTCTTCGAGCTGGACCGTCTCGTAGGCAATTGAGGTGCTGCCGGCGTCGAGCAGGGCCCGGGTGCAGGCCTCGTCGGCGGCCAGGTGCAAGTAGGTGAAGATCGTCAGGTCGGGCCGCATGCGGTGGTATTCCGCCGCGATCGGCTCCTTGACCTTGAGCAGGAGATCGGCGGTGGCCCAGACCTCGTCGGCCGTCTGAAGGATGGCGGCTCCCGCTACCGTGTACGCGTCATCGGAGATGGACGAGCCCTCTCCGGCGCCGGCTTCAATAAACACATCGTGCCCGTGGGCAACGAGCTCGTGGACGCCGGCAGGCGTGACGGCTACTCGGTATTCGTGGGACTTGATTTCCTTCGGGATGCCGATCTTCATTGTGACCTCCGTGTTGTTGATGGGTGCTCTGCAATAAGTCCGCCGTGCGGGCTGCGCAGCGTTATCGAAGTATGGTCCGGTCCAGGATGGGACCAGAAGCACCAGATACACGGCAACCGAAGGGACCAAACTGGACCCATCAGCCAGGCTCCATGTGGCCCTGATGCCCGGTGTGGCCCCCGGCCTAGGCTTCGATCATCGCTACTCACCTCGACAAGAAGGAGATAGTTTTGGACGCCACCACACTCCGGGCCCAGGCCCGGCGCCACCTCGGACCCCACTTCACCCGCAAGGACACCTGGGACAGCGAGTTCCCGATTTTTGTCCGGGGCGAAGGCAGCTACCTCATCGACACCGAAGGGGACCGCTATCTGGACGGCCTCGCCGGGCTTTTCTGCGTAAACATGGGCCACGGCCGCCAGGACATCGCCAAGGCCGCCAGCGAGCAGATCAGCACGCTGGCCTACGCGTCCAACTGGGGCTCGGCACACCCGCCGGCCATTGAGGCCGCCGCCCTCATCGCGGACCTGGCCCCCGGCGACCTGGGCACCACATTCTTCGTCAACTCAGGCTCCGAGGCCGTGGAGACGGCCCTGAAGTTTGCCCGCCAGTACTTCCGCAGCCAGGGCCAGCCGCAGCGCACCAAAGTCATCAGCCGCGACATGGCGTACCACGGCACCACCATGGGTGCCCTGTCCATCACGCAGCTGCCCAAGATCAAGGAGCCGTTCGGCGAGCTCCTGCCGGGAATCCGCAGCGTCCCGAACACCCTCGGTTTCACCGGCGACTGCGGCCCGGTCACGGAACTCGACTGCTTCCGTGCCATTGAGCGGGTGGTCCTCGAAGAGGGTCCGGAAACCGTTGCGGCCATCTTTGTCGAGCCGGTCCAGAACGGCCGTGGAGCCCTCGTGGCACCTGATGGCTACTGGCCGGCCCTGCGCGCACTGTGCGACAAGTACGGGATCCTCTTGGTCTCCGACGAAGTCATCTGCTCCTTCGGCCGGCTTGGCCACTTCTTCGGCTACGGCGTCACCGGCGTGGTCCCGGACCTGGTCACCTTCGCCAAAGGCTCCACTTCCGGCTACGCACCCCTGGGCGGCCTGATCGTCCGCGAGCAGCTGGTCCAGGAGCTGTTCGACTCCTCCACGGGCGGCGTCTTCACGCACGGCGCCACATGGGGCGGGCACCCGGTCTCCACCGCCGTCGCGGTCGCCAACATCACCGCCATGCGCGACGAAAACGTCCTGGGCAATGTCCAGGAACAGGGCCCGAAGCTCATGGAGGCCCTGGAATCCCTGAAGAACTCGCACCGCTGCGTCAAGGCAGTCCGGGGCATGGGCTTCTTCTACGCGATCGAACTCATGGCGGACAGCTTCAGCGGCCGCGAACTGACCCAGGCCGAGTCGCTGAAGGTCCTGCGCGAAGTCCTTCCCGAGTCCTTCAAGCGGACCAAGGTGATCCTTCGCGGGGACGACCGCGGTGCCACCATGATCATGATCTCCCCGCCGCTCGTGGCCGACGCAGAGGTTCTGTCCGCGCTGCTGCATGGTGTGGACGGCATGCTCACCGACATCGAGAAGGCCATCCAGCCCTAACCACCGCATCCGGTTCTTCGCCTGCGGAGGCGCCCCCTCGTGGACGCCTCCGCAGGATTCGATGTGACCTCCGCAGGTTCGAGATAAGAGGTACAACCATGGCGACGGCGATTGTTGAGAAGCGCATTCCGCAGGCAGCGCCGCCCGCGGGAAGCGCGCTGTTTGAGCGCTGGCGCCAGGAGCTGTCCGGCCGGGGCCGGGTGGTCGGATTCGCCGACGGCGAGGACGAGCGTGCCGTCCGCGCTGCCAGTGCGCTGGCCGCGGAAGGAATCATCAGCCCCAGGCTCATTGGCCGGAGCCGTGAAATCCGGCGGGTGGCGGCCGAACTGGACTGTGTGCTGCCCGGCGACGCCATCCTCGACGTCGGCGGGCTGGCCGGCGACAGCAGCATCGCCGCTCTGATCGGGGAGGCTTACTCCCGCAAACCCGAGCAGTTGACCCACGCCAGTCAGGAACCGGTCCATGTTGCCGCGGCCGCGTTACGGGCCGGGTATCTGGACGCCTGTGTTGCCGGTGCCGGGACGCCCACGGCGCTGGTGCTCCGGGCCGCGCTGCGCGTGGTGGGCCTGGACCCCGGCTGCACCACCCTGAGCAGCTCGTTCCTGATGCTGCTGCCCGACGGAAGGGAACTGACGTTCGGCGATTGCGCCGTCGTTCCCGATCCTTCCGCCGAACAGCTGGCGGACATCGCCGCCTCGGCAGCCGCCATGCACCAGGCACTGACGGGGCAGTCGCCGAAGGTGGCCATGCTGTCCTTCAGCACCCGGGGCAGCGCTATCCACTCGCACGTGGACAAGGTCAGGGCCGCGATGGAAATCCTGCGGACCCGCCACCCGCTGCTGCACGTGGATGGCGAACTGCAGTTTGATGCCGCGCTGGTCCCCGCCATCGGGGCGGCGAAAGCGCCTGGCTCGGATGTGGCGGGTCAGGCAAATGTGCTGGTGTTCCCCAGCCTGGACGCCGGAAACATCGGCTACAAGATCACCGAACGGCTCGGGGGAGCCGTGGCCGTGGGCCCGATCCTGCAGGGGCTGGCGGCGCCCCTGAACGATCTGTCCCGTGGTTGCAGCGCCGGGGACATCGCGTCCGTTGGCCTGTTGAGCGCCATGCAGTCGCTCTCCGTACTCGAAAGAAAGGAGATCCGGCCTGAGCACGGCGCAAGCCCGCTCCGGGAGGATCGCAGACGACCATGACACAAGACGTTGCCACGCCCGTAGGACGCTACAAGCCGGAAGGAAGCGGCAAACAGCGTGGATTTCTCCCGCGAGGCCTGCGGGACAGGCGGTTGCCCGGGCTCGCACTGGCGGCCGCTGCCGTGGCCGTCGCGTGGCTTGTCCACGCGGCCGTCCCGGTCCTCCCCTTCCTCACGGTGGCCGTCATCCTGGGCATCCTTTCCGCCAACCTGCCCGGGATCGGCCCGGCAGTCGAAGGAGTCATGCAGCCCGGGCTGGTGCTGGCCGCCAAGAGGTTCATGAGGCTCGGAATCGTGCTGCTCGGACTGAAGCTGAGCCTCATAGACGTCGCGGCCCTCGGCTGGGCGACGCTGGGGATCGTAGTGGGCATCGTGCTGCTGACCTTCGTGGGCACCTTGCTGCTGGGCAAGGCATTCAGGCTTCCGGGGGACCAGCCTTTGCTCCTGGCCGCAGGCTTTTCCATCTGCGGCGCCTCCGCCATCGGCGCCATGAGCGGAGTGACCAGGACGGATCACCGCGGCACCGTGGTGCCCATCGCGCTTGTGACCCTGTGCGGGACGCTTGCCATCGCCGTGCTACCGGCCCTCAAGGGTCCTCTCGGCCTGGACGAGGTGCAGTTCGGGCATTGGGTGGGGGCCAGTGTCCATGACGTGGGGCAGGTTGTCGCGACGGCACAGACGGCAGGTACCGCGGCCCTGGCCGGGGCCCTGGTCATCAAGCTCACCCGTGTACTGATGCTCGCCCCGATGGTCACCGCTGCCGCTTTGGTGCAGCGCTGCCGCAATCGTTCCCGGCGCAAGCGTTCCCAGCACAGCAAGGCGGCCGCCGGCATCGAAGGAGGCAAGCTCAAATTCCCACCCTTGATCCCGCTGTTCGTGGCCGGGTTCATGGCGATGATCGTGTTGCGGACGCTGGGAATCCTGCCGCATGCGGTCCTGGAAGGTGCTGCGCTCGCCCAGGACCTTTTGCTCGCTGCGGCGCTGTTCGGGCTGGGAGCGTCCGTGCAAATACGGTCAATTCTTCACACCAGCGGCAGGGCGATCGTCGTCGCCATGCTCTCCTGGGGCCTCATCGGAGTACTCGCCTACGTGGGAGTGCAATTCATCTAGGAACGGACATCATGACCACCACGGAACTCACCATCGCGGCTCTCATAGTTGCCGTCGCCGTGGTGGCCCAGGCCGGCACCGGGTCCGGATTCGGCATCGTCTCCTCGCCGCTGCTGCTGATGATCAGCCCGCAGCTGGTGCCCGGCCCACTGCTTCTCGTTTCGGTGGTGGTCATGATGTTCGTGAGCTGGCAGAACCGGAGGGGCCTAAGGCACGTGGATCTCAAGGTGGCCATTGCCGGGTGCCTGCCCGGTGCCGTTGCCGGACTATGTGTATTGCCCCTGCTGAACGGCAAATGGACCGGAATGATCGTCGGCGGGCTCGTGGTGGCCAGCGTTCTCACCGGACTCAAGGGATTCCGCATCCCGCAAAACCGCTTTTCCCTGTTCGCGGCCGGCCTGCTCGGCGGAGTGCTGGGTACGGTTGCCTCCACCTCAGGGCCGCCGCTTGTGGTGGTTTACCGGAGCGAGGACGCGGCCCGCTACCGCGCCAACCTCTCCCTGTTTTTTCTGGTGTCGTCGTTGGTCTCGCTGCTCGCCCTGGCGGGCGCCGGTTCCTTCGGCACGGAGGAGCTGCTGCTCACCAGCTGGCTGCTGCCGGGCGTTGCCCTCGGGGCGCTGGCATCGCGGCCGGTGGTGAAGCGGATTTCCGCCGCCACCATCCGTCCCGCGGCTCTCAGCCTGTGTCTGGTTGCCGGGGTGAGCCTGCTGATCAAAGGCGCTCTGGCCTGATTGCCACGGTTCCCGACGCCGGCGTGTCATCGGTGGCTGGCTCAGTTTTCTTCCCAGCCGGCAGCGCCTTCAGCCCTGCCGCGCAGGCCACTATCCCCCCGATGAACAGCACCTTCAGGACACTGAAGGGTTCGACGCCGGCGGCCATCGCCCAGCCCACCGTAAGGGCAGCCCCGATCCCCACCCAGACGGCGTAGGCGGTGCCGAGCGGGATGCTGCGAATGGCCAGGCCGAGGCCGATCATGCTCAGGGTGGCCGTCACGCCGAAAACAAGAGTGGGCAGGGGGCGGGTGAAGCCGTCGGACTGGCCCAGGGCGGTGGCCCAGACGGCTTCCAGCACGGCGGAGGCCAGCAGCATCAGCCACGCAGCGGAACGCTTATTCATTACGCCACCACCTTCAGGCCAGCCACGCACGCGGCGATGCCGGTGAGCAGCAGCAGGCGCGCCGTCGTCGGACGTTCCGCCCTGGTGATGATCGCGTAGGCGGACGTCAGCACCACGCCCACGCCCACCCACACGGCGTAGGCGGTGCCGGTCGGGATGGACTGCATGGCGATGGCGAGGCCGGCCATGCTGGCGAGGACGGAGACCAGGAAGAGGAGGGCGGGCGCGAGCCGGCGCCGGCCGGAGGCCTGGAATGTCCGGTGCAGAGCTGCGGCCCAGACGGCCTCCAGCGCCCCGGAAAGAATGAGAATTAACCACGACATGACAGATCCTTTGGCCAGTCTTGTCGCGTGCCGGGTACTGAACCGTCGTCCGGAGGGTCCTGTGCGGAGCCTTGTTTCCAGCATAGCAACGCCAGACGGCGGGTGGCCGGGTTGGTGGCCAACCTCACCGCCGGGCGGGGCAAGGACCTTTAGAGCGCGCCGCCGGCGGTTTCCGGAGCGGAGGAGTCGCGGCCGCCGTTGCCCACGGTTTCGCGGGCGATGAAGTTCTCGATGTCGAACAGGTTGTCCGCGCGCTCGGCGATGTTAAAGAGGGTGGTCATGGCGGCGACCTCCTCCACCTGCTCCTTGAGGAACCAGAGCATAAACTGCTCGCCCAGGGCGTCGTCCTCGGAACGGGCGGCGCGGAACAGTGCCTCGATCGAGGCCGTCACTTCCTTCTCCTGATCCAGCGCCAGGGCCAGCGGCTCGGTCACGGAGGAGAAGTCGTTGCGCACGGTGGGGACGCCCGGGATGGTGAATTCAATGTCGCGGTCCAGCATGTACTGCACCATCATCATGGCGTGGTTCCGCTCCTCCACCGACTGCCGGTAGAAGTAGCGGGCCAGCTGCGGGAGGTCCTGGTTGGCGAACCAGGTGGCCACAGCAATGTACTGCTGCGAGGCCGCGAATTCGTTGCCGATCTGGGTGGACAGGAGCGCATTAAAGGGTGTGGAAGTCATAGCCAGAGTCTAGGAGCGCCGCGTGCCACTGACCAGTGTGGAAAGGCTCAGATAACGAAGGGGAGGCTAGCCTGCAGCGCTTGATCAGGCAGTCACGCGGTCGATTGACACCACGGCCAGGAAGCCGCGGCCCAGGATTTCGGGGGTCCCGGTATCGGAGCCGACGACGGCGTCATACCTGTTGAGTGCCTCGGGTTCCGTGGGGCTGGGGGCAGCTTCCTCGGCGTCGGCTTCTGCGGCGGCAGCGGCTCCCGCGGCGTCCGCGCTGACGCTGAGGTTGCCCGCGCTGACGGTGGCCTGGCCCTGCAGCAGCACAGCAAGCTGGCCCTCAAAAACCGGGTGCGCGCGCTTCTTGGAAAGCTCGATGATGGACGTGAAGCCCTTGAAGGACCCCGTCCGGGTGATGACATTCAGGTCGCGGATGTCCCCGGTGGGCAGGGCGCCGTGCGCGGCAGCTTCGCCGGAGAACCTGAACGGCCGGTACTTTTCCAGCGGGTGCTCGGCGCCGTCCACGGTGAGAAGGAGCAGTTCGCCGTCGATCACCGTCAGTACGCGTTCCATGCCCGGGAACGCCGAGAAATCCCCGGCCTTGCTGACGTCGGCGATGCTGACCCGCCAGTCCCAGGCGCCGTCCTGCGCCGAGGCGGCTTTCGGGTGGCTGGCAAGCTCACGGGTCACCCCGCCGCCGTTGCGCCACGGTTCGGACCTGAGTTCTGCGAAGCGGATGATCTCCATCGGACCAGCCTAGTTTGTTTGGGCGTCCCCGCCACGCGTGGCATGCTGGGCAAATGCGCCAGGGGATCACCGACGGGCAGAGCCGCCTGCTGACATCCTGGCTCGGGGAAGTCAGCGTGGTGCAGGACTACTCGTGGCCCCTGCAGGACACGAACGTCCTCCACGTTGTAACGCCGTCGGGCGAAGGGTTCATCGTCAAGGCGAGCACCACAAGCCACCATATTCGCCGCGAGATCGCCGCCCATGCCGGCCGGTTCGACGGGCTTCGCGGCCGGGTTCCGGCGTTACGGCATGCCTCAGCGGAGGCCGGGATCCTGGTGACGGAGTTCCTGCCGGGGTCTCGTCCACCTAAGCAAAAGCCCTCACAGCAAAGACCCGGGCATGGATGGACCGTGCCGACGGGCCGCGCCATGGTGGAGCGTGTGCTGTCCGGCGTCTGAAATGGAACAGGCCAACATCGGCGCCGCGGGTACTTGCCTGTTAGTCTCCTCCGGGGGGACTATGCGAAGACAGCCTGAAGGAGCCGGAAAATGTTCGTCAAAGTCTGTGGTCTCAGTACGCCCGAATCAATCCGTGCAGCCGTGGAGGCCGGGGCGGACGCCGTCGGGTTTGTCCTCACCGCGAGCCCTCGGGTGGTCTCGCCGTCGCAGGTCTCCACTCTTCTGGCCGATGTGCCGGAAGGCGTGGTTGCCGTCGGCGTTTTCCGGCATGAACCTGTCGCCGATGCCATTGCCATCGCCCGTTCCGCCGGACTCGAATGGATCCAACTCCACGCGGACCTGACACCGGAAGACGTCACAACAGTGCACCACGCCGGCATGAAGCTGATCAGGGCGGTCACTATGGCCGCCACTGCAGACGCGTTCGCTAACTGGGGGGAAGAACTCCTGTTGATTGATGCCGCCGTGCCAGGGTCCGGAGAGGCCTGGGACTACGCCTCCATGGTGGACGTGACGGCGCTCCAGGACCGCAAATGGCTGCTTGCCGGCGGGCTGGATCCGGACACCGTAGCCCACGCCACTGCAGCCTCAGGCGCCTGGGGCGTGGATGTCTCCTCCGGCGTCGAGGTTTCCCGGGGCGTGAAGGACCTGGACAAGATCCGGGCCTTCGTGAAGGCCGCCAAGGGCTGAGGCCCGGTCCAGGTTTAGGGTCCAAGTTCCAGGGCCGAAGATCAGGGGCCAATCAGGGCAGACCCCTACGTTTTTGTCAGACGCCGCGGGGCACAATGGACAGATGAAGACACTGCTCAACATCATCTGGCTGGTATTCGGCGGACTCTGGCTTGCCCTCGGCTATTTCCTGGCGGGCATCATCTGCTGCCTGTTGATCATCACTATTCCGTGGGGCATCGCGTCGTTCCGCATTGCGGCGTACACTCTCTGGCCGTTCGGGCGGATGGTGGTGGACAAGCCGGGCGGAACGGGCGTGTTCCCGCTGCTGGGGAATGTCATCTGGCTGGTAGTGGCGGGCATCTGGATCGCGATCGGCCACGTGGTCACAGCTTTTGCCATGGCGGTCACCATCATCGGCATCCCGCTGGCCATCGCCAACCTCAAGCTCATCCCGGTCAGCCTGATGCCGCTGGGCAAGCAGATCGTTCCCACCAACAGCCCGTTCGTTACCGCATACCGTTAGCCGGCGGCATTCCCCGCGGCTTCGCTTAACCCGGGGACGAGTCCCTGGGCTTCGAGCTCCTCTGACCGGAGCGCCCGCAGCACACAGAACTCGTTCCCGTCCGGGTCGGCCATGACCACCCAGGTCACCTCCGGCCCCTGCCCGATAGAAATGCGCGACGCGCCAAGGGCTTCCAGCCGCTGCACCTCCTCGGCCTGGTCATCCGGACGCAGGTCCAGGTGCAGCCTGTTCTTGATCTCCTTCTGCTCCGGCACCTTCACGAACAGCAGGTCCGGGCTGACGCCGTCGGCCGGGCTGCCTGCGGGCGGCTCCAGCACGATTTCGTCCTCCACCTCGTAGGTGCGGCGCCAGCCCAGGGCCTTCTCCCAGAAATCGGCGGGCACTTTGGGGTCGGTGGAGTCGACGCTGACAGATTGGATGCGCAGGTTCATCCGAGCAGTCTTGCACCGGCCGGGGCGCCCGTAAAGGCTTCCGGCGGTTGCGGGGAAGAGTCAGGCCAGCTCGCCCCGCAGGTTCCGGCGGGCGGCCTCGAGCCACAGTTCCCTTGCGCGGTCGCTGTGGAAGAGGGGGTCCAGTTCCAGCAGATGACGGACGACGGCGGCGCGGCCGGCCGCGAAGTCGGCGTCGCCGATGTGCGCGTAATCTTCCCGGACGGCGGCCACATACCGGGCGTACGGCTCAGGTTCGCCGCCGAGGACTGACAGGTCCGCGTCGCAGAGGAGGGCGCCGTCGTCGTCCCCTGGTTCCGGGCGGTGGTCCGAGGTCAGACGCACCAGGCGTGCCACCTCCTCGACTTCGGCGGCCGGAAGCCCCGCGTCCGCGAGGCGGTCTTCGGCGAGCCGGGCCGATTCCTCCTCGTCCTGGCCGGCGATCCCGCGGTACACGGCATCGTGGAACCAGGCTGCGAGCAGCACGGTCCGCGGCGGATCGGCAGGGTCGGCGAGCAGGTCCAAAGCCTCCAAGACTGCCAGCAGGTGAGTGCAGCCGTGATACCGGCGGTGCTCCTCGCTCCAGCGGTCCAGCAGGTCCAGGAAGAGGGCGTCGTGTCCGGGCATGATGGTTTCCCAGCGGTTCAGCAACGGGATCTTGAGTGACTTGTTGCGCTGTCGGGCCGGGATGCGCAGCCCGCTGGCGATGAGCTTGCGCACCAGGATCCGGCCTTCCACCGGAATGGCGCCCGCGGCGACGAGGTCGTCGAACCGGCGCTCGGCGACGTCGTAATGGTCGCCGTCGAACGCCCGGTCCGGGATGCCGGCCGCTGCGGCGAAGGCGTGCAGTTCCGCGAGCGACGTGTCCGAGATGAGGTGCGAGAAGTGCGTGCCGTGGGCGGGCCACAGCGGCGGATCCAGGTAAATCGCCATGGGGGAAGTCTAGTGCGGCGGCTCTTCGCGGGGCGGGTCAGGAGCCTGCCGGCAGGATGTTCTGGTTGCCCTGGAAGACGTTCCGCGGGTCGAAGTCCCGCTTGACCCTGGCCAGCCGGGCGTAGTTCCCGTTGCCGAACGCGGCCTTGATGCGCTCCTGTCCTTCGTTGCCGATGAAATTGAGCCACACCCCGCCCGTGGCATACGGGGCGATCTTGCCGCGGAAGTCTTTCACCCAGGCCTTGGCCAGCTGGCCTTCCTCGGGTGTTGGCGAGATGCCGTACGGGTGGCTCACCCAGGCCGCGTTCCGGTTGTTCAAGGGCGTGGCCGCCCCCGCGTTCCCGCCGACGGCGCCACCCCACCGGGCGATGAGCTGCTGGGACGTGGCATCGGGCAGGTTCCGGGCCGACTCCACAAACAGGTCCAGGGCGGCGTCGGGAAGTTCGTCGTGATAGTCCGCGCTCCAGTAGTTGTAGTGGTCCGGCGGGTCATCCAGGGAGCCGTTGAACTCTGCATAGGGAGTGTCGCCCACCAGGTCAACGGCCGGCCCGAGCTCGCGGAACGGCCTGGCATGTTCGGAGCCCTCCTCGGGTTCACCCGCGTAGAGGTACGCGATGAGAGTGGCCATCTTCCCCACCAGGTGCTCCGGAACAAACGGCTCCGGCGGCGCCGTGAAGTACAGCAGCCCCAGGCCCACTCCATCAGGGGCGGCCAGAGCCAGGTCCCGGAACGCCCGGGAGATGTCGGTGGCCGCCTCCCCGGGCCACAGCCACATCCCCGCGTGGACCACCGGACCGAGCCGGTGCGCCTGGAACGTGAAGGACGTGGCTACGCCGAAATTGCCGCCGCCGCCGTGGAGAGCCCAGAAGAGTTCCGGGTTTTCCCGGGCGCTCGCGGTGACGCGCTCGCCGTCGGCCGTCACCAGGTCCACCGAGACGAGACTGTCGCACGCGAACCCGAAGGACCGCTCCAGCCACCCGGATCCGCCGCCCAGGGTGAATCCGGCGACTCCGGTGGTGGAGGCCCGCCCGCCCGTGACCGCCAGGGCATGCTCCTGGGTGGCGCGGTCGAACTCGCCCCACGTCACGCCGGCCCCCGCGGTGACGATGCCGGATTCGGGGTCCACGTCGATCGATTTCATGGGCCGCACATCGATCACCAGGCCGTCGTTGTTCATGGACATTCCGGCCACCGAGTGGCCGCCGGCGCGGACGGCAATGGCGAGGGAATTCTGCCGTCCGTAGCGCAGGGCTTCGGCTACGTCGGCATCGTTTGAACACTGGGCAATCACCGCCGGACGCCGGTCAATCATGGCGTTGAAGACCTTCCGGGCGGGGTCATAGTCGGGGCTGTCGGGCCTGATCCACTTCATTACAACGCTCCTCAGCGACTGCGGCCCCTCCCCTTCCACATAGCGTAGGACTTCGGCCCACCACCTTCCATAGGCAGTTGATCGAAGCCTCACGCGGAGGCGAAACCAGCGTTCACGTCCTCTTCTGATCCGCGGAGAAAACTACTAAGAAAACCCGCAAATGCGGACTAGGATCATAAAATGCCCACTATTCGCGTATCCGAAGCCGCCCGGTTCCTCGGCGTCAGTGATGACACCGTCCGGCGCTGGACTGAGAACGGCAGCCTCACCCCCGTGAAAGACGACGCCGGCAGGCTGGCAGTCGACGGCCTGGAACTGGCCCGGCACGCCCAGAAGCTCGCCCAGCTTCCCGAGGACCCGCACCGTTCAGGGAGTTCGGCGCGCAACAGGTTCGTTGGCCTGGTCACAGGCATCACTGCGGACAAGGTCATGGCCCAGGTGGAACTTCAGTGCGGGCCGTTCCGGGTGGTGTCACTGATGAGCAGTGAAGCCGTCCGCGACCTGGGCCTGGAACTCGGCTCCGTGGCCACAGCGGTGGTCAAAGCAACCACGGTCATCATCGAAACCCCGCACGGAAAGAGCATCATTTGAGCACCCGCACACACGCCAGAACCGTCGTCATCACGGCCGTCCTTATGCTGGGCCTGGCCGCGTGCGCACCGGCTTCCACGACGCCTTCGGCCTCGCAGTCCGCAGGCTCGGAGTCCCCCGCGTCGCAGTCGCCGGGCGCCACCGGTCAGGTGTCCGGGACGATCACGGTGTTCGCAGCCGCGTCGCTCAAGGCGACGTTCACCCAGCTGGCGAGTGACTTCGAGGCGAAGAACCCTGGAACCAGGATCGTACTGAGCTTTGCCGGGTCCTCGGACCTGGTCACCCAGATCACGCAGGGAGCGCCGGCGGACGTCTTTGCCTCCGCCGACACCAAGAACATGACCAAGCTGGCCGATGCCAAGCTCCTGGACGGGACCGCGAAGGACTTCGCCACCAACGTCCTGGAGATCGCCGTCCCGCCGTCCAATCCGGCGTCGATCGCGTCCTTCGCCGAGCTGGCCAAAGCCGGTGTCAAGGTGGTTGTCTGTGCCAGCCAGGTTCCGTGCGGGGCGGCCGCGGACACCGTGGAAAAGGCCGCGGGCGTGACCCTCGCGCCGGTCAGTGAGGAATCATCCGTGACGGACGTCCTGGGCAAGGTCACCTCGGGCGAGGCCGACGCCGGCCTGGTCTACGTCACAGACGTCAAAGGCGCAGGAGGCAAGGTCAGGGGAATCCCGTTCGACGAATCCGGCAGGGCGGTCAACACCTATCCCATCGCCACAGTAGGCTCGAGCCGGAACAAGGAACTGGCGGAAGCCTTCATCGCCATGGTGACCGGCGCCGACGGGAAGAAAACCCTGAGCGAGGCCGGCTTCGGGGCCCCGTAGGCACCACGCCCCGTAGCCACCCGCCCCGTAAGTAACCCGCACACAAGGAGATCATGAGACAGACCAGGAACGGCGGGTACGGCGGCGTCCCACGCTGGATTTACGTCCTTGCGGCTGCCGGTGGACTGTTCGTGGTGCTGCCGCTGGCGGCCATGGTGGCCAAGGTCAACTGGACCCAGTTCATCCCGCTGGTCACATCGGAAGCGTCGCTGCAGGCCCTTGGCCTGAGCCTGCGCACATCCGCGGCCAGCACCGTCCTGTGCATCGTCCTGGGTGTGCCGCTCGCCCTGGTCCTGGCCCGCGGCAGCTTCCCCGGCCAGCGCTTCCTCCGCTCGCTGGTCCTGCTCCCGCTGGTCCTTCCGCCGGTGGTGGGCGGCATCGCCCTGCTGTACACCTTCGGGCGGCAGGGGCTCCTGGGCCGGACCCTGGAGGTGGCAGGCCTGCAGATAGCTTTTTCGACGACGGCGGTAGTCCTGGCCCAGACGTTTGTGGCCCTTCCGTTCCTGGTGGTCAGCCTCGAGGGCGCCTTGCGGACCGCCGGGAACCGGTACGAGGCGGTGGCGGCGACGCTTGGCGCCGGGCCCACCACGGTGCTCCGCAGGGTCACGCTTCCGCTCGTGCTGCCGGGGCTCGCGTCCGGCGCCGTGCTGTCCTTCGCCCGCAGCCTGGGCGAATTCGGCGCCACCCTCACGTTCGCGGGCAGCCTGCAGGGGGTGACGCGGACTTTGCCGCTGGAAATCTACCTGCAGCGGGAAACGGACGCCGATGCCGCCGTCGCGCTTTCCCTTGTCCTCGTGGCGGTGGCCGTGGCTGTGGTGGCACTCGCGTACCGCAGTCCCCGCGCCGCTGAACGGGCCCCGTCTGGCAACGGGGAACGTACGACGCCGGCGCGCGCCCCGGGCGGTGCGGCCCGGTGACGTTCTCGGTTCAGGCCGCCGTGGCAGGCCGAGGGTTCGACGTCTCCCTCGCGCTGGGCCCTGCCGAAACGGTGGCCGTTATGGGAGCCAACGGCGCGGGCAAATCCACCCTGCTGAACGTTATCGCTGGCCTGCTGCAGCCGGACTCGGGCACGGCCGAACTGGACGGCAGAACCCTGTTTGACCTCACCGAAGGCCGCGGCGAATGGACGGCTCCGCACCGGCGCGGCACCGCGCTCCTGGCTCAGGAACCGCTGCTGTTCCCGCACCTGAGCGTGCTGGAGAACGTGGCCTTCGGTCCCCGGAGTGCAGGCGTGTCAAAGCAGGCTGCCCGGGAGTCCGCCCTGAAATGGCTCGGTGAAGTCGAGGCAACCGAGCTACAGTCCCGCCGCCCGGCCGAGCTCTCCGGCGGCCAGGCGCAGCGCGTTGCCGTGGCGCGGGCGCTCGCCGCCGACCCCGGACTGCTCCTCCTGGACGAACCGATGGCCGCGCTGGACATCCATGCCGCGCCGCTGCTCCGGCGCCTGCTCAAGCGCGTGCTGGCCGGCCGGCGCGCCATCATCATCACGCACGACGTCCTCGATGCCCTGATGCTGGCCGACCGTGTGGTCATCTTCGAAAACGGGCGGATCAGCGAGGAAGGTCCAACCCGCGACGTCCTCCAGCGCCCGCGCAGCCGTTTCGCGGCCGGGCTCGCCGGGCTCAACTTTGTGGCCGGCCATATCACCGAACACGGTCTGCAGGCCGGCGCCCTCAACCTCTTTGGACACCACGACGCAGCCGCCCCGCTCCCCACCGGACAGCCGGGCGTGGCTGTCTTCCCGCCGTCGGCCGTTTCCGTATTCCTCACCGAGGCGCACGGCAGCCCGCGGAACTCCTTCGCCGTGACCATCACCGACCTGGAACCGCACGGGGACGGGATCCGCGTCCGCGCCGGGGTGGGCGGGCAGTTGAGCGCGGACATCACCCCGGCGGCATCTGTTGATCTCGGTTTGGCGCCGGGCATGCAGGTGTACTTCGTGATCAAGGCTGGCGCGGTCGCCATCTACCCCAGCTGAAGGGGCGGGGATCCGCGGGTAGGCTGGTCGGCGTCGCCCGGACGCGGCGGCGGTATTGGGGGAGAACCATGAGAAGAATTACGACGGCGGCTGCCGTCCTTGCGCTCCTGGCGGGCATGTCCGGGTGCAGCCTGTTCCCGTCGCCGACGCCGCTGCCGGACATCGCCCCGGCAACGCCCGTGTCCGTGCTGCCGCCGGAGTGCCCGTTTGTGGGCCGGGACGACGTGTCGCCGGTCCGGATCCCCAAGGGCTCGCCGCGCGAAACCATCGGCAGCGTCCTGAACGCCTACAGCGGCTGGCTCAACGCTGGCTCCGAGCTGGTCACGGCGTGGAGCCCGGGCAAGGCCGTCCCGGAAAACTGCGTCCCGGACCTCGCGGCGAAAAACGCGGAGGCCTATTCGAGCACCCTGTTCACCACCCACGGTGACGTCGCGTGGCAGGAATACTTCGCGGCGGTGAAGGTGATGAACCAGCAGAACCTGGCGGCGGTCCGCATTGCCGAGGCAGGTACGGGCGGGCGGGGCACGTTTGAGCTGCTGCAGGAGATCGATTCGAGCGCCACAGACGCCGGCACGTTCCTGAAGTTCGACGCCGTCTACCGCCCCGTGACTGCCGGGCAGGGCAGCTGGGAGGACCTGGACAAACCGACCCGCTGGTATGTGGAGCTCGTCCCGGCGGGGGAGTTCCTGGTCATCAACTACATCGAAACCAAACCGGCTGCCGGCTATCCGTGATCCGCTTGGCCCGCGCGAAAATGTAGTTGACTGATTTTGTCATTTAACGTGACATGCTTCACATCTGGCAGTAATGTCGCCTGTGGATCGCCCGCACCGATGGCCGGTCCGATCTCCGCAAGCCGGGTCATCACGGCCAAGCACTGCAACTCAACATCGCTGAAGTCCGTCCGCCTGGGCATCACGTACCTGGAAACCGGCGGAACGGTGAAAACGGTGGCCGCCCGCTATCCGTCCAGCGCTGGCGATGTCCTGCTCCTGATCCGGCTGGCCTAACAGACCACCGGGCGGGTGGCTCATTGGGGGAGCCGCCTGCCCGGCATGTTTTCATGCCGGCCTCGGCCGCTTCGGGACTCGCTTCGGTCAGGGCCTTGCCGGCCGTGGCGGCAGGGGTGCCGGGAGCGGATTTCCGCTCGGCAGCGGACGGCTCTGGACAGGCAGTTCGCCGTCGGCAAACATGGGGCGTAGAGGGCACATCCTCAAAGTTGAGCGTAGTAGACTCAACTTAACGAAAAATGCGTATCCCGGAAGGAGCTCTCTTTGGACGTCAAATTCACAACCAAGAGCCAGGAGGCTCTTTCGGCAGCAGCCATGAACGCCTCGACGGCGGGGAATCCCCAGGTGGAACCCGCCCACCTGCTCAAGGCGCTGATGGATCAGAGGGAGGGCGTCGCCGTCGCGCTTCTCCGGGCTACGGGCGCAGACCCGGATGCTGTCAGCGTGCAGGCGAGCGGCGCCATCAAGGCGCTGCCGGCAACGTCGGGCGGCTCCACGCAGCAGGCCCAGCTGTCCCGGCCCGCGCTGCAGGCCATCCAGAACGCCAAAAACGAGGCCGACAGGCTCGGCGATACCTATGTCTCCACCGAGGTCCTGCTGCTGGGGCTTTCCGCCGGGAGTGACGCCGTCGGGCGGTTAATGCGCGACGCCGGTGCCTCCCATGAAGCGCTGCTCGCCGCCCTGCCGGGTGTCCGCGGCGACCGCAAGGTCACCACGCCGGACCCGGAAAACACGTTCCAGTCGCTGGAGAGGTTTGGCACTGACCTCACCGCAATGGCGCGTGCGGGCAAGCTGGACCCTGTGATCGGGCGCGATACCGAGATTCGGCGCATCATCCAGGTGCTGAGCCGCCGCACCAAGAACAACCCCGTCATCATCGGCGAACCGGGGGTGGGCAAGACAGCCGTCGTCGAAGGGCTCGCCCAGCGGATCGTGGCCCGCGATGTCCCGGAAAGCTTGCGGGGCAAGACGCTGATCGCCCTGGACCTCGCATCCATGGTGGCCGGTGCGAAGTACCGTGGCGAGTTCGAAGAGCGCCTCAAGGCCGTGCTGGAGGAGATCAAGAACTCGGACGGCCAGATCGTCACGTTTATTGACGAGATCCACACGGTGGTGGGTGCCGGTGCCACGGGGGAGTCCTCGATGGATGCCGGCAACATGCTTAAGCCCATGTTGGCCCGCGGTGAGCTGCGGCTGATCGGTGCCACCACCTTGGATGAGTACCGCGAGAACATCGAGAAGGACCCCGCGCTGGAGCGCAGGTTCCAGCAGGTGTATGTGGGCGAGCCCAGTGTGGAGGACACCATCGGTATTCTCCGCGGACTCAAGGAGCGCTACGAGGCGCACCACAAGGTCACCATCGCCGACTCCGCGCTGGTGGCCGCCGCAACCCTGTCCAACCGCTACATTTCCGGCCGCCAGCTGCCGGACAAGGCCATTGACCTGGTGGATGAGGCAGCTTCGCGGCTGCGGATGGAGATCGACTCCGCGCCGGAGGAGATCGACCAGCTGCAGAGGGCCGTGGGCCGGCTCACCATGGAGGAGCTGGCTCTTGCCGCTGAGAAGGATCCCGCGTCCGTGGAACGCCTCGCCGCGATCCAAGCGGACAAAGCCGACAAGACTGAAGAGCTGGACGCATTGAACGCCCGCTGGGCTGCCGAGAAGGCCGGGTTGAACCGGGTGGGTGACCTGAAGGCGAAGCTGGACGAACTTCGCTCCCAGCAGGAAAAGGCCGAACGGGAAGGCGATCTGGAAACAGCCTCGCGCATCATGTACGGCGAGATCCCGGCCTTGGAACGCGAACTCAACGCCGCAGCGGCCGCTGAGGAAGCGAACACGGACAAGTCGGGCCAGATGGTGGCCGAACAGGTCACCGCGGACGACATCGCAGAAGTCATCTCCGCCTGGACCGGGATCCCGGCCGGGCGCATGCTGCAGGGCGAAAGCCAGAAGCTGCTGCACATGGAAGAAGAGCTCGGCAAGCGGCTCATCGGCCAGGCGAAGGCTGTCACGGCGGTTGCCGACGCCGTCCGTCGTGCGCGGGCCGGCATCAGCGACCCCAACCGGCCCACCGGTTCGTTCCTGTTCCTGGGCCCCACCGGCGTGGGCAAAACGGAGCTTGCTAAGGCCTTGGCGGACTTCCTGTTCGACGACGAACGCGCCATGGTGCGGATCGACATGTCCGAATACGGCGAGAAGCACTCGGTGGCTCGGTTGGTAGGTGCCCCTCCGGGGTACGTCGGTTATGAGGAGGGCGGCCAACTGACGGAGGCCGTCCGCCGTCGGCCGTACTCGGTGATCCTGCTGGACGAGGTGGAGAAAGCCCACCCGGAGGTCTTTGACATCCTCCTGCAGGTGCTCGACGACGGCCGCCTCACCGATGGGCAGGGCCGCACCGTGGACTTCCGCAACGCCATCCTGGTTCTCACGTCCAACCTGGGCAGCCAGTTCCTGGTGGACCAGTCGCTCGACGCGCAGGCCAAGCGGAGCGCTGTTATGGCCACGGTGAATGCCTCCTTCAAGCCGGAGTTCCTGAACAGGCTGGACGAAGTGGTGCTGTTCGACGCCCTGTCCGTGGACGAACTGGCCAAGATCGTTGAACTGCAGGTGGCTGAGCTGGGCAGGCGGCTGCATGAGCGCCGGCTCACCCTTGAGGTGAGCGAGGGTGCCCGCGCCTGGCTGGCCATGTCCGGCTTCGATTCCGCGTACGGTGCCCGGCCGCTGCGCCGACTCGTGCAGAAGGAGATCGGCGACCGCCTGGCCAAGGCTATCCTGTCCGGTGGGATCGCGGACGGCGACACGGTGCTTGTGGACACCGCGGCCGACGTCGACGAACTCACCATCGAAGGACTCGAGGCGCTGGCAGCGCCCGACGGCGGTGCTCCCGCCGGCACGGGGCTGGTGGTGCGCCGGAAGGAATAGCGGTTCTGCAAGGCTCGGGCGAACCCTATTTCAGGGCAGCAGATTCCCGTATTTCATAGCTGAGGTTTTGGTGGTCCGCATCCATTTCGTTGACTTGGATGCGGTATCCGTCGGGGTCATTGACCGTGAAGAAACGGCCGAACGTTTCGTCCGTGATGTCCGACGGGGCATATCCGGCAGCTCGTAGTCGCTCTGCGGTGAGCACCAGGGCGAGCGTGCTGGGGCGCCTGTAGGCTTCGTAAGTGATTCCCGGAAAGACGTCCCGGCTTCGGTTCCGGCCGATGGCGTCAGCAGACCTGGACAACATGACTGCGCTTCTGGGTGATCCTGCTGTCATGGCTTATTACCCTGCGCCCAAGACGCGGGAAGAAGCCGCGCAGTGGATCGCCTGGAATGAAGCGAACTACGCCACGCATGGTTACGGCCTTTGGATTGTGGAAACTCTCGATGGCGAGTTTCTGGGTGACTGCGGACTTACCTGGCAGCAGGTCAATGGTCGCAGCGAGTTGGAGGTCGGATTTCACATCCGCGCGGAGGCGTGGGGCCGGGGATATGCGACCGAAGCGGCCGCGGCCTGCTTGGAATTCGCACGCGACGAGCTCGCTGTTAAGCAGCTCGTCGCCATTATCCATCCAGAAAATGTGGCTTCTCGTCGGGTGGCGGAGAAAATTGGCATGAGCTACATCGAGAACGATCATGGCGGCACCATCGCGACACGGATGGTTCTCGGAGTTCAGCTGGCGTCCGGCAGGGGTCCCGCATGAACGCTGGGCTGCGGGGAAGTAGCAACGTGCAAACGGCAAGCAGCCAGGAATCGTTCATTCTTGTTTCCGACGGATATAACACCAGAGAGCTAGAAGCATCCGGCTGGACAAGAATTCACGACAACATCCTCGTCTCCGACGGTTATCGCCGCTCAACAATTTTCGCGGGCAGCAGGCTGCTATTCGCGGCATTCCTCCCTTAGCGGTTTGAGGTGCGCCGGGATCGCTCTGCCGGAAAGGGTCGGATACGTGCACGTGAACTCTCCCCGGTATCCGAAGAGAAATCCGACGACGGGGTTCCGCACCTGCATCTGAATCGTAAACACCCCGCGAATGTCATCGAAGCTCTCGTACAGGTCAGCAGTACCTGTGCAGAAGGCCGGAAACGTGAATCCTGCGAAGCCTTCGTAGAACCGCTGCGCCCCCGATTGCAGGTGCAGCGATCCATCGGCCAAGACCTCCAGCTCGAGGTCGGTGGCCAGATGCTGGTGGGTGCCGAGGTAGTCGACAATCCCACCACTTCGTTCGCTGTGCACCATAGTGGCGTCGAAGCGGCGTCTCTTGGACGAGGGCAGTTCCAAGGTCCTGACGAACGTGACGGTAGGGCGGCCAAACCTGTCAATGTAGGGATAGTTCTCGATCGTGAACGGGATGTCATTGCCCTGGTCCGGGAAGAGAATATTGCGGTAGGCACCCAGTCGCAGAAACAGTACCGTCCACCACGCACCCCGGCGGACTTCGGAGAAGACCCCGTGCCCGACGCATCCGTAGCCCGCTTCGGTGTCAACGCCGAAGCGCTTCTGCAGCATGGGGTGCAGCCTTTGGAAGTCTTGCCCCAATGCCACCTCAAAGATCGAAGCCACGGCTATTCGCCTCTTTCAGTCTGAGAGCGGAAATCACCTGTGGGTGCAGCCAACCCGGCCAGGGCAGAGGGGGCACGGCCCGAGCGCGCGTCCGGAGCACTCCGAAGGCAGCGCCCTGCCCTCGGCACAGTCCAATGGGACGGGAACATCCAGGTGGTCAGAGCCACCGTCACTCCCAGGGCTGCCAGGCCAGCGGTTCGACTGGCGAGGGCGCTGCGGAGCAGGGCGCCGGCTGCCAGAATGCCGCCTGCTCGCGCTGCGGCGTCGACAAACCACCGGTTGCGGGCGCCTCTGGGATCCAGATCTGCCTCCGCCCACAGTCTCAGGCGGTCGAAGCTTATTGCTGTTGCCCAACCCAGAGCGGGCCGGAACACGTGCGAGTCCAGGACTTTGCCGAGAGCGCCCATCCCCGGCTGATAGTTGTACCCCGTGATAAACCGAAGACCGTCCTCTGTCGGCACATACCGCCAATAACCCGAACCAGACCCAATCGGAGACAAGGGGTCGGCAGAATCGAATTTCAGCACCGATGTGGCCTGCCCATCGGATCGATGCTTATGCCCCAGCGATGTTCCGTTCCCCCGGATGATGTGTAGAGGAAGGCGGGACTCGTAACGAAAATGCAGAAGTCCCTGATCATCTCCTCCGGTGGGGACTATTCGGGAGAATCACAGATCCCACCGGGCGTGCAGTGCGGGGTCCTGGCTAAGAGTCCATACGCGTTCCATAGGGGCACGGATGCTGGTCTCAACGTAGATCGGCTTGTGTTTCGCAGGCTCATTCCCGCCAAAGTTTTCCCCCATTCCAGCATCATAAGGTGCAACTTGAGGTCACTCCCGGTCATGGGGCGCGACAATTATCTGGACGTCGTCTTCATACAACAGCCGTCCTGGATCGTTTGAATGGAGCACCTGCCACCCAACTTCATACCGGCTTAGGAGGTCCGTGTAGAACTCAACGCGGACGAGCAAACGCACAGCTGTGCACTTGAACCAAGCCTCCGCTGTTGGGTTGACTGCGGGGTCGTAAATCGATCTATCCACCGTCGACGGGTTCAAATATGCGGAATCGTAATGGTCATTTGAGCGCCGCCAGGAAGCCCAGTCCTGGGTGCTGAGTCTGCCGCAGTTTGCTAAACCGTTGGCGAGATTAAAGATGCCCGGGTAGCGTCCACGGCCATTGGCGATGCCTGCCTGGTAGCGCACATACTTCGAGTCCATGGTTCCCAACTGATCACCTGTCCGAAATTCGTAGGCGCTGACTCTATCGTCCGGCTTGGCGTGCAGCGGCCTCGATCCGGGACCGATAGGCTGCCCATTCGTCAGATGTGCGGCTTGGTACGTTCGGATCTTGC
Organism: Arthrobacter sp. Soil762; assembly: GCF_001428335.1. Taxonomy (GTDB): domain Bacteria; phylum Actinomycetota; class Actinomycetes; order Actinomycetales; family Micrococcaceae; genus Arthrobacter. Next base: position 791,497 of record NZ_LMSG01000001.1, on the reverse strand, counting down.
GGTCCGTTGCCCGCTGTGCCGTCTATCAGCTCGCGCAAAATGTCGGCATGCCCTGCATGCCGGGCTGTCTCGACGCACACGTGAACCAGGATCTGATGGAGGGTCACGCGTCGGCGCTCGGGCGTCCACCAAGGTACTTCACCTGCAGAGTCGAGGCTGAGTGACTCTATCGTCGCGTCGCTTTGTCGGGCGGAGAAATGGTAGAAGTCAATGATGTCTGCCCGGCTCTCGTCGGCCGTTGCCCACATATCATCGTCAACCTCCCCAGCTTCGGACAACCAGGGCACTTCCCGGCCGTGCGGTCTGCCGAACACGTCGCTGAAGTATCCCAATTGCACTCCACCGACGTGCTTGACCAGCCCCAGGAGGTTGGTAGCTGTGGGCGTCATCGGACGGCGAATGTCGTACTCGCTGACGCCGTCGAGTTTCGCGAGAAGATCTGCCCTTCGAATGCGAAGGTACCCAAGTAAGTCAGCCTTTTGATCCATATCCCTCACTCTGCCCTAGGGCGACGCTTATTGCCGCAAACAACATGGTGGCCACCTGACGTAGGCTTTCAACGTCCGAACGGAACTGCAAGCGGCGACAGGGTTTGGTAGCGCGCCGCAACAGACGTGCTCCGTTGGAAGGTAAAAACCGCGAGCGGGTTTGACGCGGACGCCACGGGTCCGGTGTCGCCAGGCGACCGTGTGGTCGTTACAGCGCGCACGTTCTGCCTCACTATTTTAGAGCCGGTCGAAGTGGTGGCGGTTGTGGGGAAGCCTGGCCGAAGCGGGTTCTCGTACCGGACGCTGCCAGGGCACCCTGTGGACGGCGAAGAAGCCTTCATCGTCCACCGCCTTGGCGACGACGTGCACCTCACCATCCGCTCCCTGACCCGGGCGGCCGTACGGCAACCGTGGCGGGTGCTTTACCCGCTCCTCCTGGTGGCGCAGCGAATCGTGCGGAGGCGGTACTTGCGGGCTCTCCGATGAATTAGCGAACTATCGCACTGAAGGGTGACGGTTACCGTCGGCGCCTCATCCGCAGGAAACAAAACAGTACCGGGGTCAAGATCCCCGTCGGTGCGAGATTGCCCTGCGAACGATCGTGAGTATGAGTCGAGTTATCTTCATGTGCGGGCCGGCGGGGCTCCGGCAAATCCGCTGTTGCACGTCGCTTGGCGGCCGAAGGTATGGTCCGGCTGTCCTTTGACGAAGTGGCGTGGCAGATGGGACTCCGCATCATGCCCGTTGAGGAGGGCATCCAGCCCTCCGAGAACTCATTCACGAGGGACAATCCCAGCCCTCGGTTAGCGCCAGTGACGACAGCAAGCTTCTTCATCCGATCAGGCTAGCCGCGTCACGAAGCGCTCGCCGTCGTGAGCGCTGCGCTCAATTTCCTCCAAGCCGCTACGAAGTGGGAACGAGCCGGAAGGCATAGCGTCCGTCTGGGCCGCTGCCGGGATTCATGGTGAAGTCTGCACCGTCGGTGTCCAGCTTCACTTGCGCCGCGAACACCCCGCCGTCGCACGCGACACGGACTGGTTCAATAACGGCGGCGCCTGCCCAGCTCGCCACTGACAACTCGACGTCGGCGGGCCCTTCGCAGAGGAAGTGCAGTTCGTAATTGCCGGGCTTGGCCGTCATCCCGTAGCCGGTGGTTGAATTCGAACTGGCGCTGCCCGCCACTTGGCCGGGCAGCGCCGGTTTCAGCTGCTGCGATGACCAGTCACTCATGTCTTCGAGCGATGATGCCCGCGGGTCGCTGTTCGGCGCCAAAGTAACGCCGGGTGACCGGGGCTGCCCCGTTGCGCCTTGGGACGAGGAGCCAGCTGCACCGTCAGCCGGGCCACCGTACTCGCAGCCCGTCAGCCACACCACAAGTGCGGCCGAAACGAACAGGACCCGGGTGCGCTGAGTCTGCGTCCCCCAAAGAGCTGACATGTCCCGAGTCTAAACCCCCAGCCCAAAGGTCAATCCAGCGAACCGCCTAATGCAAATGAAGCCGTAGGCTCTGTATCCGCTCGCTTCTAATACAGTCTGTTACGGCAGCGCGCTGGCGTTGATGACGTTCCCGCCGTCGGCCGTGACGTAGCAGTCCACCCGCCGGTCGCCGGATTCCCAACTGGTGCTGCTGGGGTAGGCCCGCTGGAAGTTCAGCGTGTACTCGTTCGCTGCCGGTCCCAGCTTCGCCGCCTGGCAGGCCTCCAGGGCCTTGGCTGCGAGGGCCTCCCGGCCCGGATAGGAGCCAACGGCGGGGTAGCGGAAGACGGCGACGAGCTGGGCCGAGTGGCCGGCATCGCAGGCCACCACCGTTGACCGCAAAGCCTCGGGGTCAAAATCCTTGAAGCAGTCGCCCAGCCGGTAGTTTGCTGGCTCCACACCCTCACGGGGGAGGGGGAGCGGGGTGGCCAGGGGAGTGGGTGAGGTTTCCACGATCACGGAGCCGCCGTCGCCGGTCGTTTCCGGTGCCCCGGAATCCAGCCACGCGGCGAGCCACACCAGGCCTCCCACCACACCGAGCAGGACCACCACGAAGAGAACCTTCAGGAGCGTAGATGCGACCCGCCGGGGCTTCCGTGCCGGGGGCTCCACCGCAGTTGCCGGAGCAGCCACCTGCGGCAATCCGGCGGTGGGCGGAGCGGCAGGTTTGGGCGGGACGGGACGCGGTTCCTGGTTGTCCATCCGGATACCCCTCCTGGGTTTCGCCTCGGGATGCTGGATTCTCCGGGCACCCGGATCGGCAGCTGATGAAGAGACTCTATCCAACAAAAAAGCCGGGAACCGTGCGCGTCGCGGCGGAAAGGGTACCCGACATGGCGTCCGTGCGCACGGGCCGGGGCGCACCGTGCGCGGAAAGCATGTAATCTAGGTGTTACGACAAATTGACCAAACATTCCGGGGCCTCACCGATAGCCAAGGTGACCACCTCCGGTCCGAGTACAAAAGGGGGTCACGCCATGGGGCGCGGCCGTCAAAAGGCAAAAGCTACCAAGCAGGCTCGGGATATTAAGTACTATTCCCCGAACACTGACTATTCGGCCCTTCAGCGAGAGCTCAAAGGTCCTGAAGGTCGTGCCACGAGCCATTTCGCGAATGACCCGGTTGAACCGGACTATTCGGCTTATGTGGATAAGTACGCGGACGATTTGGAAGAAGACGACGACGAGGTACACACCCGTCGGATCGGCTAGTTGTTGCACGCCGGCCCCGCCGCAAGGCGCCCGGCCCCGCGACGCTGCAGTACGTTCGGACGCCGTTCGTTAGTACAGCGCTTCTTTTCAGCACCCCGGATCCCAGCGGAACCGCGGTGCTGGCCTCAGTTATCAGGCCCGTTGCCTGCGCCGGAACCCGGTGCCGGCGGCGGGCTTTTTGGTGTTGACTGGAGGCGTTGATGCGTGTGCCGCCCGCGAAAGGACCTCCCATGCCAGGAAACTCCTCATCCCCCAGGTACCGCCACGGTGAACCATGCTGGGCTGACGTCCAGACCCGGGACGTGGAGGCAGCCAAGGCCTTCTACGCGGCGGTGTTCGGGTGGACCTTCAAGGACCTGCCCACGCCCGATGGCCGCAGCTATGCCCAGGCGTTCGTGGGGGAGGACCTGGTGGCCGTGGTGGCGCCGCAGAACCCGCACCAGGAATCTCTCGGCACGCACGCCCAATGGAACATCTACTTCGCGGCCGAGGACGCCGGTGCGCTGGCCGAGGAAGTTCCCCACGCCGGCGGCGCAGTGCAGTTCGGCCCCGAGGAAGTGGCGGACACCGGCGTGATGGTGTTTGTGGATCCTCCCGGCGGCGGGACCACCGGCGTGTGGCAGCCCGGAACGCACACGGGCTCCGGCCGGTACAACGAGGCCGGTGCGCTGTCCTGGACGGAGCTGCTGACGCCCGAGCCGCGGGCCGCCGTCGGGTTCTTCCAGCAGCTGTTCGGCCACGAGGTGACCGAGTATCCCCAGGACGACGGCGGGACGTACAGCACGCTGATGGTGAACGGCGCGGAGGTGGCCGGGATCGTCGCGGCCGAGGCGCCTGCCAGGTGGCAGATCTACTTCGGCGTCACCGACGTGGCCGATGCCGTGCGGAAGGCCGTGGCGGCGGGGGCAGAAGTCCTGATCGCGCCGGAGCCCGATGACGACGATACGCCCGGCGCCACGGCCACCCTCAAGGACCCGCAGGGCGGTGAGTTCAGCCTGCTGGAGGTCTAAGCCTGATTAACCGTCGATTGCTCCGTAACCGCCCTTTTGAAGCCTCAAAACGGCGGTTACGGAGCAGTCGATGAGGGTTTTAGGCGTAGGCGTTGACCAGGCGGACGGCGCCGCCGTCCACACCCTTGGCGCCCTGGACGTAGTCCGGACCGGACTTGAGGATGGAATCCGAGTCCGCGGTGACGGTGCCCATGATCCAGGACGGCACGCCGCGGTCGTTGAGGCGGGCCACGGCGGCGTCGGCAGCTTCGGCGGACACGATGGCCACCATGCCCACGCCGAGGTTCAGCGTGCGCTCCAGGTCGGCCAGCGGCACGTTGCCCAGCTCAGAGACCAGCTTGAAGATGGCCGGAAGCTCCCAGGTGGCGCGGTCCACGGTGGCAACGAGGCCCTGCGGGAGGACGCGCGCCAGGTTGGCAGCCAGGCCGCCGCCGGTGACGTGGCTGAAGCCGTGCACACCGTGCGCCGAGTTGACCGGGAAGGTGCGGGCGAGGTCCAGGCAGTCCGCGGCGTAGACGCGGGTGGGTTCCAGCAGTTCCTCGCCCAGCGTGCGGCCGAGTTCGGAGACCTGGCGGTCCAGGGCCCAGCCGGCGTGGTTGATGACGCGGCGGACCAGCGAGTAGCCGTTGGAGTGCAGGCCCGAGGACGCCATGCCGATCACAACGTCGCCGGCGCGGACGCGGTCCGGGCCCAGCAGGTCGGCAGCCTCGACAACACCGGTGGCGGCACCGGCAACGTCGTATTCGTGCTCGCCCAGCAGGCCGGGGTGCTCGGCGGTTTCGCCGCCCACCAGGGCGGTGCCGGCCACGGAGCAGGCCGCGGCGATGCCACGGACGATGTCCGCGATGCGCTCCGGGACAACCTTGCCGCAGGCAATGTAGTCGGTCATGAAGAGCGGCTCGGCGCCCACCACAACGATGTCGTCAACCACCATGCCCACCAGGTCAAAGCCGATGGTGTCGTGGATGTCCATGGCCTGGGCAATGGCAACCTTGGTGCCCACGCCGTCGGTGGACGTGGCCAGCAGCGGGCGCTTGAAGGTCAGCAGGCGAGAGACGTCGTACAGGCCGGCGAAGCCGCCCACTCCGCCGATGACGGAGGAATTGTGGGTGGCCTTCACGGCACCCTTCATCAGCTCCACGGCGCGGTCGCCGGCTTCAACGTCAACACCGGCGGAGGCGTACGTGATGCCTGCAGGGCTCAGTGGGCTGTTACCGGCGGCGGGGGTTGCGGAAGTCATACGGACTCTTTCTTTTCAGCGCCGGGGGTGGTGGCTTCGTGGCGGATCGCGGGCACGTGGTCTTCTTCGGTGAGCAGGTTCTCGAACTCGGCGTCCGGTCCCGGATCGCAGCCGGTGGCGCCGGCCTTGTCCGCCGGGTCCTCCTCGGCGTCGATCGCAAGCGCGGCCGTTGCGCCGGGGAGGGCAGAGGGCGACGGCGTGAGGCCGCCGAGGTCGGTGCGCTCCAGCAGGTTCTTGCCCAGTTTGTCCCCACCCGGGAGCGCGATGGGGTACTGGCCGGTGAAGCAGGCGGTGCAGAGGCGCTCCCGCGGCTGCATGGTCGCGTTGATCATGCCGTCTTCGGAGATGTACGCCAGGGAATCGGCGCCGATGGCCTGGGAGATTTCCTCGATGGTGGCGCCGTTGGCGATCAGTTCCGCGCGGGAGGCGAAGTCGATGCCGTAGAAGCACGGCCACTTGACCGGCGGGGAGGAGATCTTGATGTGGACGGACGCGGCGCCGGCCTCGCGGAGCATCCGGACGATGGCGCGCTGGGTGTTGCCGCGGACGATCGAGTCATCCACCACCACGACGCGCTTGCCGCGGATCACGGACTCGAGGGCGTTCAGCTTGAGCCGGATGCCCAGCTGGCGCAGGGTCTGCGAGGGCTGGATGAACGTGCGGCCCACGTAGGAGTTCTTGACGAAGCCGTGCGCGAAGGGAATCCCTGATTCCTCGGCGTAACCCACGGCCGCGGGCGTGCCTGACTCCGGGACCGGGATGACGATGTCCGCGTCCTGGGTGTTTTCGCGGGCCAGCTGGCGGCCCATCTCCACGCGGGACTCGTACACGGAGCGTCCCGCGATGGCGGCATCCGGACGGGCGAGGTACACGTATTCGAAAACGCAGCCGGCCGGCGTCGCCTCCGCGAAGCGCTTGGAACGCACGCCGTCCTCGTCGATGGCGATGAATTCACCCGGCTCGATTTCGCGGATGAAGCTGGCGCCCACCGTGGCCAGGGCGGACTGCTCGGAGGCAACCACCCAGCCGCGCTCCAGCCGGCCCAGAACCAGCGGGCGGATGCCGTACGTATCGCGTGCGGCGTACAGGGTGCCTTCGTCCATAAACACGAAGCAGAAGCCGCCCTTGATCTTCGGCAGGAGCTCCATTGCGGTCTGTTCGAGGGACTTGCCCTCCTCGCCTTCGAGCAGCGCCGTGACCAGGGCGGTGTCCGAGGTGTTGCCCTGCTTCATTTCGCCGCTGAGCTGGCCGCCGTTGCGTTCCATGATCATGGCGTTGAGCTCGGCCGTGTTGGTCAGGTTGCCGTTGTGCGCCAGGGCAACCGTGCCGGTGCTGGTGGCGCCGAGGGTGGGCTGGGCGTTGGCCCAGTGGCTGGCTCCGGTGGTGGAGTAGCGGCAGTGTCCCACCGCCAGGTGCCCGGTCAGGGTGTTCAGCGTGGTCTCGTCGAAGACCTGGGATACGAGGCCCATGTCCTTGTAGACGTTGATCCGCTTGCCGTCACTGGTAGCTATACCAGCCGACTCCTGACCGCGGTGCTGCAATGCATACAGCCCGTAATAGGTTAGTTTTGCTACTTCTTCACCTGGTGCCCAGACCCCGAAAACGCCACAAGCGTCCTGAGGTCCCTTTTCGCCAGGGAGAAGATCATGAGAAAGTTTTCCATCGCCGCGTGCCACTGGTCGATTATCTCACGAGATGCGGTACGACTTTTCCGCCGCCGGCATTGTGACTGTGCCCGGAGGCCGGACGACGGTGTTGGAACCTAGGGCTGCGCGCCGTCGTCGGGCTCTGAATCCGGGACGGCTTCCACGATGGCGCGTTTCTGGCGCTTGACGCTCCGCCGGTCCAGCAGCAGGGCCCCCACGGCGCCCAGCACCGCGCCGCCGGCGCCGAACATCACCAGGAAGAAACCGAACACCGAGCCGCGCTCGAAGGATTCGTCACCGGGGAGACCGTATGCGACGGCGGCAGCCACCGCTGCGCCCACCAGGGCGCCGAGGATGAGGAACGGCACATATTTCGGTGCCCGGCGGACGGTGACCTCGCGGCGTTCAGCGGGGGTTTCTTCAAAAGCCATGCCCTCTAGCCTACTCATCATTGGCGTCAGGGCTGTGACGTCCGGGTCAGGATCCAGGTGTTGGTGCCGTCCTGCCGTTCGAAGGTCACTGTGGTGACCAGCGCCTCGATGAGCGCCAGGCCGCGGCCCGACTCGGAATCGTCGTCCGGGGTCCCAGGCTCCAGGGGGCCGAACGGGGGCTCGGCGAAGAACGCACTGACCCGGGCCTGCAGGAGCGTGGGCTGGACGCTGATGTCCACTCCCAGCTCCACGGGTTTCTGCGCCTTGGCTGGCCGCGCGTGCTGGACGATGTTGGACGCGGACTCGATCACCGCCGTGGTGAAGGTCATCTGGTCCATGGCCTGGACGAACGGGGCGGTTCCAGCCGTCCTTGCCCTGCTGGATCGGGCCGTAGAACAGGGGTGCCTGGCTGCCGAGTGGATCGCGGCACGTTTTCAGCTAGGACGCCCAGCGCCATCCCGCATAGTTCAGGCCGAATATGACCGTCAGGACCACCACCAGGCGGGTCCAGAAGCGCGTCATGCCGGGGCTGGCTCAGGCAGGCGGCGGACCACCACTACGGTGACGTCATCCTCGGCTGGGAAGACGGTGCGCCGACCCCTCGGCGGTGACATGCAGCGCCAGTCCGTGGCCGGCGTCGACATAGCTGACGACGCCGGAAGCGGCGTCCAGGCGGGCGTGGAAGAGGGTGGCAAATGAGTTGGAGGAATCCAGGTCCGCCGCGATGGTGGTGCTGGCGGAGGCGAAGGCGGCGTCCAGGTCCTGGCGCTGTCCCGTGGACCGCATGACGGCCCGGACGGTGGCCGCGATGAGGGCGGCGCCCATGCCCTTGCCCATGGCATCGGCGAACGTCAGGTGCAGGCCCTCCGGTGTGCGGTACCAATCGTAGAAGTCACCGCCGACGCCGCGGGAGGGGCGGAAGACGCCGGCGACATCGTACCCGTCCACCCGGACGTCCTCCTGGGGCAGGCTCTGCTGGACCTCGGTGGCGCGCTCCAGCTCGCTCGCCACGGCTGTGTCCGCGGCGGACGGCTGCCGGCGGCGGAACAGGGCGTTGATCCTGGATTGGAGTTCGCGCGGGCTGAATGGCTTGCTGATGTAGTCATCGGCGCCATTGTCCAAGCCCGTGAGCTTGTCCAGTTCGTCGGCACGGGCGGTGAGCATCACGATGAAGGCATCAGAGAATTCACGGAGGAGTTTGAAGACTTCCAGCCCGTCCACGTCCGGGAGGTTCAGGTCCAGTGTGATGAGATCCGGCTTGGCGCGGCGGACCTCCTCCACGCCGGGAAGGCCGGCTTCAGCGTGGGTGACGTCGAAACCCTGCTTGGTCAGGATCCGGACAAGGAGGCCTCGGATGTCCGGATCGTCCTCATCACAACGGCACGGCACGGCGCGGTTCGGGCATGGAAGGCATGCCTCTACTTCTACAGTATTGGGGCCCCTGAAGCATGTCATAGACCTGACAACGAGGGTTGAAAGTCGGGTGCAGCACTCGACATTCCGGGGCGGTCGGCCATTGACCGGCCTGGCGTGGCCCGGACTTGCCGGAATACTTGCCCGCCCTTGATGGGACCTTGAGGCTCCTTGGCCACACTCGAAGGACCAGCTTTGAAGGAATGTGCGGATTGCCGGAGGACGGTGCAGGACTCATGGAACCAACGGAATCCGTCAGACTGCCGGGCGGGCTGGGGCACTGGTGGCGGCGGCTCTTGAAGCAGGGCCGCCGCCCGCGCAGCACCGTTCACTACCTGAGCCATTCCTGGAAGCTCCGCTCGCTGTCCCGCTCGCTGGCCCAAGCCCTGGGGGAGTCCTGGGAGGCCTCGAGCTGGCCCGGGGACCGGCTGGAGGTCGGCGTCGAGCTCTCGGAAAAAGTCGAGCAGCTGACCCGCCTCCTCAACCGCGAAACCGAAGTTCACGGCCGCCTGGCGGCGCTCGCAAAGTAGCCGTTCCCTGCTGACCTTTTCCGTGCCACACTTGAGGACAATCAAGTGGCTGGGGGATACCAGGTCAGGAGATTGCCGTGCATTGGTACACAGGGTGGGCTTATCTTTTAGCTGGGCTTCTGACCATGGACGCGATGCTGCTGGCCTTGTGGTTCATAGACAACGACTGGCCGAGCAGCTGGTGGAAGAAACCCTGATTCAGCGCAGTTTGCGTCAGCTGGTCCCGCGTCAGTATGCGCGGAATCAGCGCAGGTCCAGGCGCATCAGGACGCGCGGGAACCCGTTGAGCACCGAATCCGTATCGGCCGCCTTGACGAACCCGGCCTTCTCAAAGAGTTTGCGCGTGCCCACGTACGCCATAGTGAGGTCCACCTTGCTGCCGCCGTTGTCCACCGGGTACCCCTCAATGGCGGGCGCGCCGTATCCGCGGGCCAGCTCCACGGCACCTTTGAGCAGGTGATGGGAGATCCCTTTGCCGCGGTAGCCGGGCCGGACCCGGATGCACCACACAGACCAAACATCGAGGTCGTCCACGTGCGGAATCCTGCGGTTGCGGGCAAAGCTAGTGTCGGCGCGCGGATGGACAGCTGCCCACCCGACTACTTCGTCGCCGTCGTACGCCAGAACCCCTGGCGGCGGATCCTGCGCCACCAGCTCCTTCACCAGGTCGCCGCGGGCCGTTCCGCGCAGCGCAAGGTTCTGCTTGGACGGGATGCGGTAGCTCAGGCACCAGCAGACGTTGGCATCGGGCCGCTTGGGTCCAACCAGCGTTTTGACGTCTTCGAACAGCGTTCCCGGACGGACTTCGATCGCCATGCCTGACTCCCGGTTGGTGGGCCACCTGTGCCCAGCCAGACTAGACCCCCAGGGACTCCCGGAGGGCTGCGACGTGGCCCTGCGCCTTGACCTGGTACTGGGCCAGCGACACGTTGCCGTCGGGGTCCACCACCACGGTGGAGCGGACGAGGCCTTCGACGATCTCGCCGTCCACCAGCTTTTCGCCCCACGCGCCGTACGCGAGGGCTACCGCGTGGTCCTCGTCGGAGAGCAGCGGGAAGGTCAGGTCAAAGTCGCCGGTGAAGTTGGCCAGCTTCCCCGGGGCGTCGGGGGAGATGCCCAGGACTTCATAACCGGAGCCCTGCAGGGATGAGAGGCTGTCGCGGAAATCGCAGGCCTCGGTGGTGCAGCCGGGGGTTGCCGCCTCCGGGTAGAAGTACACGATGACGTTCTTGCCGCGGTACGTGGCCAGAGAGGTTTCGGTGCCTTCGGCGTCCTGCAGCGTGAAATCGGGGGCCTGGGTACCTGGCTGAAGTTTGATGGTCAGTTGGGGGCTCATGGCGTTCCTTCGGGAGACTCTGATGGCAAAAGACAGGAAACCAGTGAATCGGCTTTCCACTTTAAACAACAACTCCGGCGTCATTTGAAGTATTCCGGCTGGTCCGGGGCAGGGACCTGTGTGGGGGTCAGTTACCCGTTCCGCGAATGTCCGGCGGTCCATTGACTTGAGGCGCCGGATGGATACGGTTAGAGGTACGCACTTCAGGTCTCCGCAGTACGTGATCCGCACTACGTAGCCGCTAGCCGGCATCCACGCACAACCGCTTGGTCCCAGCCATAAGCGTCCGACGCAAATGATCCCAAGGCTGTTTCCCCATGACCGCAAATTTCATCAGAGCACTGGCCGTAAAATCCCTTGACATCCCGGACAAGAAGCGGTGTCCGGACAAGGCCGAGTTCGATCTCGTCACGGTTGACGACTACTCGGTGGCCCGCCTCATCCTCGCTCCAGGCTGGCGCTGGTCCGAGTCTGCCAAGCCCACTGAACTGACGGATTTCTGCGAGCACAACCACCTCGGTTACTGCGTCTCCGGGAGCCTGGAGATTCAAACGTCCGACGGCGTGAGGTCCACCATCCGCGCCCATGACACCTATGCGCTGCCTCCCGGGCACGATGAGTGGGTGGTTGGCTCCGAGCCGTTCGTCGCCATTGAATTCCTGGGTACGGCGTCCTTCGGCCGGCCGCGGAGCAGGGGATCCCACGCGCTGATTTGAGCGCGCTGATTTGAGCCGGAGCCGGCCTGCCGGGGCTAGGGTGGGGGCTATACAGCCACGGCAGGTTCCGCGCACATGATTCCGTGGTGCACGATCCGGTTGAGCCTGGCCACAACCTCGGCCGGCGGGCAGTCCGCTTCGAGCTGGACGAAACCCGGGTATTCCGGCATGGAACGGTAAGCGTCGCGCAGGTCCACCAGATCAGACAATGTCTCCGAATCGGTGCCGCGGGCCATGATGCGCTCGTGTGCCAACGCAGGCTCAACGTCCAGGTGCACCACGGCGTCAGGCTCCGGCAGGGACGAAATCAGCCAGGGGAGCAGGCGGCCACGCCGCAGTCCTTTGGCCGCGCGCAGGGCCAGCTGGCAGTGGAGGTGCCGGTCCATCACCACCAGTCCGTCGACACGGCTGGCCCGGGCATGGGACACCAGCACGTTGGCCACGCGGAGGGTGGTCTCCACGGCGTCGGCCAGGCGGCGCGGCCAGCGGATGGCCAGCCGTTCAGCCAGCACGGACATGCTCCGCCTGCCGGCATGGTTGCTGAGCAGCAGGGCGTTTTCGCCGTCAGCCTGGGCCGCATCTACCAAGGCGCGGGCAGCCGTGGATTTTCCCGAGCCGTCGATTCCGGTTAAGACAATAAGCACATGGCCTCCTTTCGCCAATGGTTTAACGGAAGGGACAGTGTGATCGTCCCATCATGAGGTGGAGGTCACATTAAACTGGCGTCCGGATGGTGCCTGCAACGGGCCGGCAGCCACCACGGGGAACGGGGATCTTCGATGCAGTTAGCCCAGCTAGCCGCGATTGTTGCGTGTGTACTTTTGGCCGCGCTCGCGGTTTTTCAGGCCGCCCTGATCGAGGGAGCGCCACTGGGACGGTTCGCGTGGGGCGGCCAGCACAACATCCTGCCCACCAAGCTTCGGATCGGCAGCGCCACCTCGATCATCCTCTACATCCTCTTCGCCTATGTTGCCCTGGCCAAGGCCGGCATGGCGGCCCCGCTGGTGAACCAAGGCTTCACGGACGTCTTCTGTTGGGTGCTGACGGCCTATTTCGCGGTGGGCATCGTGCTGAACGGAATCTCCCGCAGCAAACCGGAGCGCCTGGTCATGACGCCCACAGTGGTGATCCTGACAGTCCTTTACCTGGTCCTGTCCCTGAATTAAGACGACCCGTATCAGGTGACCGGAATCAGTGCTGTGGTTCGAGGGCAAGCCGCAGCCCCAAGCCGATCAGGACGGTGCCGGTGATGCGGTCGATGATTCGGAGGCTGCGGGCGCTTTTCAGCCATTTGGAGGCGAAACCTGCTCCGAAAATCAGGAAGGTCAGCCACGCAAGGCCCAGGACGCAGTGGACGCCGGCCAGCAGAATTCCCATCAGCAGCGGAGGCGTCCCCGGCGGGATGAACTGGGGAATCGTGGCGATGTAGAAAACGCCGACCTTCGGATTGAGCAGATTGGTGCCTGTCCCGGTCAGCCAGCCCTGGAACAGCTGATGGCGGGAGGCGGCCGGGACCTCAACCTCCGCAGCAGGCGAGGCGGACGAAGGGTCCTTGGCCCGGCTCTTCCACAGCAGGGAAGCGCCAAGCCAAACCATGTAGGCGGCACCGGCGATTGTGAGTGTCCGGTACGCCAGTTCCGATGCCGCCAGCAGCGCCGAAACGCCCACAGCTGCCGCGATTCCCCACACCATCAGTCCGGTGGAGATGCCGAAGGCCGTGGCGAAGGCGAAGCCGCGGGTCCTGGCGAGGGACGAACGGAGCACCAGTGCCGTGTCGATGCCCGGAACCAGCGTCAGGAGCCCGGCCACAAGGCCGAACGCGAGCAGTGACTGAAAAAGATCCACGAGCCAAGGATAAGACAACGACGGCGGCCAACCGGCCGCCGTCGAACGTTAACGCAGGAGGCTTCTTAGCTGCAGTGCTTCGTGAAGGCGGCGCCGGCTTCCTGGTACTTCGCCTCCAGCTCGGCGAGCTTGGCCTCGTCCGGGGCTTCCTTGGCGGACTCGTCCGTGAACGCGATGATGGATCCGAGCGCAGGCTTGAGGTCATCCGATGCCACAACTTCGATGGGCCGGATCTGGTTGGCGAGACGCACCAGGCCGGTCTTGCCCACGTTGTTCGCGGGGTTCGCCAGGACAGCCTTGACGCGGTCGCAGGTTTCGGGGGTGGAAAGTTTGGTGGGCGTGGTGCACGCAGAAGCGGAAAGCACGAGGCCGGCAGCGATCAGGGCGGTGGCGAGTTTCTTCATGGGTCCCTCAGTAGTTGATTGAGGTTTCGATTGTAAGCAGAGACCGCGGCAGCTTGCCGCTCCGGGGCTCCGGAGGGCGGAGTGTGACCCGGCAGAGAGGGGGCTCCGGCCTCTGGCGGGGCGGTTCTCGGGGTGCATAGACTGGCAGGACAATCGTGCGGGCCTGCCGCAGGTTGGCCCGCGCGGATCACCTAAATTCAAGGAAGAATCATGGCCCGCACAACCCAGAATTCAGGAAAAGTACAGCGCCGTACCGCCATTGGGTTCATTGCACTCATGGGGCTGTTGGCGCCTGTCCTCCCGGCCTCGGCGTCGCCGCCGGATGACTCGGTCATTGTGCTCAAGGGCGCCACCTCCGCCGAGGGGATCGCCGCCGGCAAGGGAACCACTTTCTACGCCGGAGACCTGGCCCTCGGAGACATTTACCGCGGCGACATCCGTGAAGGCAAAGCGCGGTTGTTCATCGACGTATCTGACTTTGATTCGCAGCCGAGGGCCGCCGTCGGGATGAAGGCCGATACCCGCAACGACCTGCTGTTTGTAGCGGGCGGCGCCACCGGCAAGGCGTTCGTCTATGACACTGAATCGGGCGAGCCGGTGGATGACTTCACGCTGGCTCCGGGGTTCATTAACGACGTCGCCCTGACGCGGGACGGCGCTTGGTTCACGAACTCCGCCGCCGGTGAGCTCTACTTCCTCCCCGTGGGCAGGCACGGCGACTTGGGTCGTGTTGAGACACTGGAACTGAGCGGACCGGCTGCCGGGCTGACCGGTCCCTTCAACCTCAACGGCATTGCTGCCGCCAATGGCGACCGGGTCCTGATTGTGGCTCATTCGAACAACAAGTCTCTCTACACGGTGGACCCGGAGACCGGCGCCAGCGCCTTGATTGAGGGTGTGGAGGTGCCGAATGCTGACGGCATCCTGGTCCGGGGTCATACCGTCTGGGTGGTGCAGAACTTCCTGAACCAGATCGTCCGGATCGACCTGTCCAACGATCTCTCCTCCGGCGAGATCGAGGACACCATCACCAGTCCCCACTTCGATGTTCCCACCACGGTTGCGGGGTTCGGGAACACGCTGGCTGCCGTGAATGCGCAGTTCAACCAGCCAGCCAGTCGGCATGAAGTGGTGCTTGTGCCGGCCCGCGATTAGGCCGCTTACGTAGGGACGGTGCTGCCCCCGCATGACCGGTGTGGGGCAGCGCCGCGCGTGCGGGGCAGGGCAGCTGTTGCCACGTACGCTCTGCCGCGCACCCTGAAACCGCGTACGACGGCGGGGTGGCGCCTTAGGTGCGACTGCGCCCTTAGCGATCGCCCAGGTTGCCGCCGAGCGGCGGGATAGTGCCGCCGTCGTTCGGTTTACGGACCTTGCGTTCGGCCGCGCTGCGGATCTCGCCCTCCGCCGAGCCGTCCGACTCGCCCTCGAGATCGACCATCCCGCCGGTCTGGTCGAACGGGTGGGTGTACCGGTTGTACGCCGACGGCTCGCCCGTGGGCACGGATTCCCGCCAGGCGCCCGTGGCATGGCCCTCGTGCTCGATGAATTCCTTGAACTTCTTCAGGTCGTGCTCCGCCTGGCGGGCCACGACGTGGAGGAGGTCGCCCACCTTCTCCACCATGCCCTCCGGCTGGTACTCCAGGGTGAGGGAGAGTTCGGTTTTGTTGCCGCCGGCGTCGGAGAATTCCACAACGCCGGAGTTCGTGGCCCCTTCGGTGGACGCCCACTCGATCCTGCGGTCCGGGATCTGCTCCACGATGGTGGCTTCCCACTGACGGCGGACCCCGGCAATATGGGCCACCCACTTCAGGCGGTCGGTACTGAGCTGGGTCACGCTCTCCACGCCACCCATGAACTGCGGAAAATCCTCGAACTGGGTCCACTGGTTGTAGGCGGTGCTGACCGGCACGTCAACCACAATCCGCTTCTCGACTTTGCTGCTCACAACGTCTCCTATGACTGGAACGGTCTGGTGACAAACTGAATACAGTCAGTATGCTTACCTATCGCTGTTGCGGGCAAGGCTTCAGGGGCGGGGCTTCATGGGCGGGGCGAGCCAGAGGGGAGGGCGACGGCGGCTAGTCGTCATCGGTGTCGGCGCCTTCGGCGGGTTCCTGGGAGTGCATGCGAATGTCGGTGGGGTCCGCCAACTCGTCCCCTTCGGCCGGAGCCTCGCTGTGGATGCGCTGCGCCACGACTGGTTTTTCCTTCATCTCAACCGCTCCTATGGTGTGTGGAATGTGCCTCAACCATCATTCAGCGCCTCACGAAGCGGGGTGTCAAGAACCCTTCCAGAGCACTGGCCGCGGCACGTTTTTTGTGCCGGACGCACCCTCGCCGAGCAGTATCGGCACGGCGGTGATGCAGTCCTCCATGCGGAGTGTGCTGAGCTTCCTGGACGCCCCCCAATTGAACGCCCCGGAAGTCTACATTCACTTCAAGCCCGAGGTTTTCGGGGAAGGCGGCGAGATGCGGGATGAATCGACTGCCAAGTTCCTCCAGCACTACATGGAGGAAAACAGCGCGTTCGTCCAGCGGGCACTGGCCGCCAATGCGCCGGGCCACATCGGTGATCCGGAGCCGGATCCGGACAGGCTTTCACTGTAGTCCAGCCTTCCCAAGCCCACAGGCTCAGTCGAGGGGCAGGGTTACCGTCACGGTGGTGCCCTGCCCTGGCTTCGAACAGACGCTGACAGTGCCGCCGGCCTCATGCACTGCCACGGACATCAGCCGCAGCCCGTAGCCGTGGTTCTTGCCGCTTAACGCGAGGTCGCAGTCAAAGCCCGTGCCGTCGTCGGACACCACGAGACGGATGCCGTGGTCAACGGCGGACAACTGGACGGTGAGCTCGGCGGCGTCGGAGTACTTGAAGGCGTTGCTCAGCGCTTCGCGGGCCGATTGGTAGAGGAGGGACGCGCAGTCCGCCGGGATCTCGATGCCCCAGTGCGGAGTATCCCAGCGGACTGCCGTTCCTTGCTGGCGGAGGGGTCCGGTCAGCCGGTCAATGCAACCGGCCAGCCCCAAGGTGTGGAAGTCGAGCGGGTGGTGATCAGTGATCAGTCCTCCCACCGCGACGACCTCGTCCAGAGCTGATTCCTTCCCCATGAATCTTCCTGCTTCCCCGCCGTATTCTTGTGGTGATAAATCCAGCGTGGACCGCCAACTGCATGAGTTGCCAAGGGTTGGCTCAAGGTTGGATCAATTTTTCGGGGCGTTTGCCGCTGGCATCTGCGGCACTGGTGGGCGCCGCCCGGCCCCGGCGGTCAGGGCCGCATTGGCCGCCGCGATCAGGAAAATGCCGGCCCACTGCACAATGCCCAGGGCCTCACCCAGGGCCAGTGCTCCGACCAATGCTGCGAAGACCGGGTTGATGCTCATCAGAACACCGAACAGGCTGGTGGGGATGCGGCGCAGGGTGATCACGTCCGCGACGTACGGGACCACGGACGCCAGTACGCCGGCGCCTGCTGCGCAGAGGAGGGTGAACGCGTCGGGCTGGTGGTTGATGAACGTCACCAGCGCCACGGGGAGGAAGAGCGCGGCGGAGAGGCCGGTTGCGGCCGCCGTCCCCTGGATGCCCGGGATCCGCTTGCCCACGGTCCTGTTCAGGAGAATGTAGGCGCCCCAGCTGCACGCGGCGACCAGTCCCAGGCCGATGCCCACATAGTCCGTGGACGCCTCCGGCTGCGTGATGGCCACAACCCCGGCCGCGGCAAGAAGGGCACAGGCCGCGCTCGCCTTGGTCCGTGAACCGATCAGGGCAAGAGCCAGCGGACCCAGGAATTCGAGCGTGACCGCCAGGCCCAGCCCGATGCGCTCCACCGCCGCGTACAGGGAGAGGTTCATCGTCCCGAACACCAGTGCCAGCAGAAGAACGGGCCACCACTGGTGGCGGGTGAAGGAGAAGATGCGTGGCCGGACGAGTGGCAGCAGCACCGCCGCGGCAATGAGCTGCCGCGCTGCGACCACGCCCACCGGGCCGATCGCAGGGAAGGCCAGGGAGCCGCTGGCCGCACCCAGCTGGTTGGATAGCGCGCTCGCCACGAGGATGGCGCCAGCCCGGCCTCGGCCGGCAGTTAATGTGTTGTCCATCCTTGGAGTGTGGGGCCGCCGGGGTTGCGTCCAAAATGCATAGACGGGCGCTCTTATGCGTCCAGCGTATGAATAGAATGAGCTTATGGACATGGAGCTGCGGCACCTGCGTTGCCTGGTTGGTGTGGCCGAAGCGGGCACGTTTACTGACGCCGCCATTGAGCTGGGCATGTCGCAGGCGGCGGTGTCGCGCAACGTCGCTGCCCTGGAGCGCGCCCTGGGTGTGCGACTCATGCACCGCACTACCAGGAGCATTGAGTTCACCGCCGCCGGCGACCGGACGGTCCGGCATGCGCGCCGTGTTCTCTCGATTATGGAGGCCATCCAGCAGGAGGCGGCCGACGGCGGCGGCACGGTAAGGATCGGCTACGCCTGGTCCGCGCTGGGCCGGCACACCACGGAATTCCAGCGCAGGTGGGCGGACGCGTTTCCCAATACGGAGCTGCGCCTCATCCGGACCAACACCCCGACGGCGGGACTGGCGGAAGGAACCAGCGACTTGGCCATCCTGCGGCGAGTCCCCGACACGGCGTCCATCAGCCTTGTCCTCATCGGGCTGGAGAGCCGCTTCTGCGCCATGGCAGCGGATGACGCCCTTGCCGGCAAGCGAAGCATCAGCCTTGCCGAAGCCGCGGGCAAACCGATTGCCCTGGACCGGCGCACCGGAAGCACGCGCCTGGACCTGTGGCCCGAAGGCCAGCAGCCGCAGCGCACTATCGCCACGGACGACGTCGACGATTGGTTGACGGTGATCGGCAGCGGCAAGGCGCGGGGCATCACTGCGGAATCAACGGCGCATCAGTACCGGCGCAAGGGTGTTGTGTACCGGCACGTGCGCGACGCCGCCCCGGTCCCCGTTTACGTCGCCTGGTCCAAGACCGACCCGCCTTCGGGGACGCAGGGCGTCGTCGAGCTGCTTGCGGCCCTCTATTCCTGAGCCGCGCGTTTGCTTCCTGACCGGGGCGTTTGGGGGATCCGTTCGTTATCCCCGCAACGGTTCGGCGCCAATCGGGCCGCCGCTGGATCCTTGTGCACCCGGAGCACCACAATTTAAGGACCAATAGTCAGGCCCAAAGGAGGGTGTGATGCGCAGTCCGGCCGTGTCGGGCGCGGTAATTCCCACAGCTATTCTGATGGCGCTGCTGCTGGCGGGGTGCGGCCCGCAGCCGGGCCCGACGGCGAGTCCCAGCCCCACGGTCACGTCCGCGGCCACCGGAACCACCACTGCCGTGCCGACGGCGGCGGTCTCGCCGAGTGCCACCGGCACCGCAGCGGCGTCGGCCGCCTGGACCGCCTACACCACGGCGGACGGCCAACTGACGTTTGAGCACCCCGCCGCGTGGAGCATCAGGGACCCGGCCGGCGAACTGCCCGAAGGCGGCGGTGCGTTCGCCGAGGTGACCAATCAGGCAGGGAAGCCGCTGGCGACACTCCGCACCAACATGGCCACCGGGTCCACGTGCCTGGAGCGGTTCCCGTACGAGGTACTGGAGGCTGAAGAATTGCCGCTGCTGGCGCAGGGCGGCGCGGCGCCCTGGTTCGTTTTTGAGACCCGCGGCAACGATGCTGCGCCGGGTCCGGCCAATACGCCGGCCGCGGCCTACGGCATCACGTCGGTCCCTGCACCGGACGGTGACTCGGCGTGCGCCATCTTCCACTTCTTCACGTGGCCGCCCACCGCTGCCATGTTCGGCGCGTTCTACAACCCCGGAAACAACGTGACGCCGGGGGCGGAGTCGCTGCCGTATCTGGAACAGGCCAAGAAGTACGCGGCAACCCCTGAGTACCGGGACATCAAACGGATGATCACCTCGCTGCGGCCAGCGGTTTAGACGGCTGGGGGTTGGGCTGCCCGGGGGCTCGAGGCGGGCCGGCTCAAGGTTCACACAAGATTTGGGAGAAACGGTCATTTCCGTGACTGCGCCCGCGCGGATTCGGTAGATTGATCTCGGTTTCGTTCCCCCCACCGAAACCCGGAAGCCCCCGCGCTCGAGTTCAACTCGCGTGGGGGCTTCCAACCAGGGGGCCTGCAGCTGGAGCTGCCGCGTCAGAGGTTGGTCATCCGTTCCCCGGCTTCGTTGTAACGGCCACCCTGAACCTGGATTTTGGCGGCGGCGTCTTCGATCTCAGCGAGTTCGTCCGCGGTCAGGGTTACGTTGGCGGCGCCGAGGTTCTCGTCCAGCCGGTGCAGCTTCCGGGTGCCGGGGATCGGGACGATCCACGGTTTCTGCGCCAGCAGCCAGGCCAACGCAATCTGGGCCGGAGTGGCGCCCTTGCGCTCCGCGATCCCGGCCAGCAGGTCCACCACAGCACGGTTGTTCTCCCTGGCCTCGGGGGTGAAGCGGGGGATAGTGGCGCGGATGTCGTTGCCGGCCTCGAAGCTGGTTGAGGTGTCGATCGTCCCGGTGAGGAAGCCCTTGCCCAGCGGGCTGAAAGGCACAAATCCGATGCCCAGTTCCTCGCAGGCGGCCAGGACGTCCTCTTCGGGGCGCCGCCACCACAGCGAGTATTCGCTCTGGACGGCGGTCACGGGCTGGACCGCGTGGGCCCGGCGGATCGTGCTGGCGGCGGCCTCGGACATGCCGAAATACTTGACCTTGCCGGCGTCGATCAGTTCTTTGACGGCGCCCGCCACGTCCTCGATGGGGACATCGGGGTCCACCCGGTGCTGGTAGTACAGGTCGATGGCGTCCACGCCGAGGCGCTGCAGTGATCCTTCCACCACACGCTTGATGACGTCGGGCCGGCTGGTGACCTTACCGCTCGCCTTGCGCTGTGCCGGGTCGATGTCCCAGCCGAACTTGGTGGCGATCACTACGTCGTCCAGGTACGGGGCGAGCGCCTCGCCCACGAGTTCCTCGTTGGCGTAGGGGCCGTAGATCTCGGCAGTATCAAAGAAGGTGACGCCGCGGTCCACGGCCGCGCGGATCAGGGCGATCATTTCCTGCCGGTCGGGCCGGTCGCTGTAGCCGCCGCTCATGCTCATGCAGCCCAGCCCGATGGCGGAGACCTCCAGGCCGCTGGTGCCGAGGGTGCGCTTGTCCATATGTCATGCTCCTGAGGTCGAAGGGAGGGCGGGTCGCACTTTCTGAGAAGTGGAGTTGCCCGTTCCAACAACGCTAACGGCGCTTCGAGACCGGCGGGAGGGCCTGTCAGTACCACCCTTCGTTGTAGTTGGAACGCGGTGGGCTGCATGATGCCGGTTTTCGGTGAGCCTGTACTGGAGATCGCCGCCGGGAGGCACTATTTCATCGGTATCAAACTGACCGGGACGGACGCGTCAGCGCGCCCCGGACGGCAATCGACCGGCTGGTACCAACACAGCACCCTCTCCATACTCGCCGGCGCCCTCCTGACCGTCACGCGGTCAAAAGGGAGCGCTACGGCGAGACCGCGCATGGGAACCACCAACCGGGCAGCAGAGCCCAATAGTGCGTCCTCAGTTGCGCGGTTTCGTCAGGGCAGAGGCCCGGCCCGTGCCGTCGTAGCCTCCCGCGGGGGCCTTGAGTCCGTAGATTCCGCCGATGGTGGGCGCGACGTCGACGGTCCGGGCAGCCTCGGAGGACACCGATCCTTTCACTACCAGCGGGCTGCCGCCTGATATGAAGAACGGGATGGGCTCTGTGGCGGGGTGACCGTGGTTGCCAGGGATCGGGTTGGACGCGACGTACGGGTCGGAGAAGCGCCAGCCCGCCCGGCAGTAGGCCACCAGGTCCCCGGCCTCGTGGCCCAGCCGCAGGTCCGCCGGCCTGTTGACCGAGAGCACGCCCTCATGCGCTCTGACCAGCTGTTCGACGGCGGCCAGTCCGGCCGCGCGGTCCGGTTCGGGGCCGGTCCAGTAGAGCAGGTCCGCGCCGCCGTTCTGGGCAATCGTGATGTTCGACTGCAGCTCCGGACGGGACTGGAGGATGAGGTTGATCGAGATGAGGTTGCTGGGGATGGACCAGTCCATGGAATGGTCGGCGAGGACCATCACTACGCTGGAGCCCCATTTGCCGGCGTTCTTGAGGTGGTCGATGAAGCGCCCCACCTGCAGGTCTGTTTCCGCCAGGGCAGCCTCACGCGCCGCACGCAACGTGGTTCCGGAAACGTCCGAGTGGCCTACGCGGTCGATGTCGCCCAGATTGGTGAACACAAAGTCCGGGTCCGGCCCGTTCACCATCGCCAGCAGGGCGTCCATGGTGGCGGCGTCGGGCGCGTGGCCGGTTACGGGAAGCACTGGCTCGGGTTCCCACCGATAGCTGGCGCGGGCACCGAAGATGCCGTAAAGGTACTTCTTGCTAAGCACGGAGCCGGTGGTGAGGCCGAGCTCCTGCAGCCGCTCCAGGAGGGTCGGGAAGTGCAGGTCCGTGGACCGGTCGAGGTCGCGGACAACGCCGTCAGTCCGGTCGAAGATGGAGTTGGCCGGCACGCCCGAGCGGTCCGGGCGGACACCCGTCATCATCATGACGTGGTTGGGGATGGTCTCCATCACCGGCAGGGAGCGTGCCGCCGGGAAATTGGTGCCGGCATCGCGGAGGGCAGCCAGCCTCGGCGTCAGGGCGGGCGTAATCTCATCCGGCCGGCAGCCGTCCACCACCAGCACGTAGCTTCGGGTCCGTCCAGCGGCGGGGGCAGCCCAGGCGGTGCCCGGTGCCGCTGAAAGGACGACGGCGGCCCCGCCGGCGGCGGCGATTTGCAGAAACTGCCGGCGTCCCGGCGTCGAAAGTCTGCTGCTGGCGGGCGTGCCCGGCTGCGGTGAACGGCTCACTGAAGTCCTCCCTGCGTCGGGGTGACTTTGCCGGAGTTGGCTTGGACGTTGAATGATGTGGACAGTGTGGCTCCTGAGCTGGCGGAGGTGCGTTCGGCGAGGACGTACCAGTCCATCCGAACGCCGGCGGCTGTCACGTCCAGGACGGAGTAGCCGTGCGAGTCGAAGTCCAGGTACTTCACGTGCGGGTTGGCCGCCTTGATGGCGTTCTCGACGCCGACGGATCCGGTCCGGGGCGGAACGTTCAGGATGTCGTCGAGGTTGTCGCTCGTGACGGAAGTGCAGACGAGTTCCGCGGCCACGGAATCGCCCGTGGCCGGGTAGCTGGCCGGATCCGCGGGGATGTCGCAGGCCCAGCCGGAGTGGATGTCGCCGGTGAGGAACACGGTGTCCTTGACGGCGTTATCCCGCAGGTGGCGGACCACGCGGTTGCGGTCCGCCTCGTAGCCGTCCCATTGGTCCACGTTATAAGGCACGCCGCTGATGCTCGTGCCGCCCATCAGCTTTTGCACACCGGCCAGTTCTGCGGTGTTCAGCGTCGAGGGAACGCGGACGGGCGCAATCATGACAGGGTTGCCCACAAGCTTCCATTGCGGGCCCGTGGACTTGAGGTTGCCCAGCAGCCAGTCCATCTGTGCGGCACCGGTGATAGTGCGGGCGGGGCTGCTGACGGAGGGATCCGCACCGTTGGCGGCCTGCTGGTCACGGTAGGAGCGCAGGTCCAGCATGGACAGGCTGGCGAGGGAGCCGAAGTCCAGGCGTCGGTACAGTTGGCCCCCCGGCTCATAGCGCACGGGCATCCATTCGGCGTAAGCCTGGTGCGCGGCGGCGATCCGTTCGCTCCACGCGCCTTCGGCGCCCTCGGTGTGGTTTTCGGCGCCGCCCTTCCAGGCGTCGTTGGCCGATTCATGGTCATCCCAGGTCACGATGAACGGGGCGGCGGCGTGCAGGGCTTGCAGGTCAGGGTCGGTTTTGTACTGGGCGTGACGGCGCCGGTAGTGCGCGAGCTGTGTCATTTCGTGGGCGGGTTCGTGGGGGCGGACGACGACGTCGCGCGCCTGGTATTCGCCGGGCCCGTATTCGTAGAGGTAGTCGCCGAGGTGAAGCACGGCGTCGAGGTCGCCGCGCGCGGCGAGGTGGCGGTAGGACGAAAAGTAGCCCGCCTGCCAGTTGGCGCACGAGACGACGCCGAACTTCAGCCGGTCCACGACCGCACCCGCCGCGGGGGCGGTGCGGGTACGGCCCGCCGGCGATACGGCCTGTCCCAGCGTGAAGCGATACCAGTAGTCGGTGGCGGGGGCTAGCCGGCCCGCGATGACCTTGACCGTATGGTCCCGGGCCGCGCCGGTGGCGGCAGTACCCCTGGCCGCGATCTTCTTGAAGCCAGCGTCCGCAGCGATTTCCCAGCCGACGGACACATCCGGGCCCAGCCCGGTGCCTGGCAGCGCCGCGGGCGCTGGTGTCACGCGGGTCCAAAGCAGCACGCTGTCCGCCATCGGGTCTCCCGATGCGACCCCGTGGCAGAAGACGCCACCCTGGGAGGCGGAAAAGCCACTTGCTGCGGTGCCGGAGACCATGGCCCCAGCCACGGCAGCGACCCCTGCTGAGCGCAGAACTTGACGACGAGTAAAGTTAGTCATGCCTTCCAGTATCCGCACGCTCAACGGGTCAGGGGGCGGCTTTTTGGCCTGGTTAGCCAGACGTTCACCCAGTGTTTTCCGTGGCGCAGTCCATATCGTGGCTTATCCAGCGCTAGGGAAGCGAGAGGTTCACAAGGGCAGGGGCCGGTTCTCGACGACGCTTTTCATGACGAGTGTGGAACTGAGGCGCTGGACGCCGGGGAGCGTGGAGATGCGGTCGTCGTAGAGCTTTTGGAAGGCGCGCAGATCCCGGGCGACCACCTGCAGGAGGTAGTCGGGATCGCCGAACAGCCGCTGGGCCTGCAGGACGTTGGGGATAGTGGCGACGGCCTGTTCGAAGGATGCGACGGTGTCGTGGTCGGCGTCGCGCATGGTGACGAAGACGAGGGCTTCGAAGGTGAGGCCCAGGGTTTCGGCGTCGAGGTGGGCGCGGTAGCCGCTGATCGCGCCGGACTCTTCCAGCGCCCGCAGCCGGCGGTGGCAGGGCGAGAGGCTGAGGTTGACGCGCTCGGCGAGCTCAGTCAGCGAGAGGCGGCCGTCCATCTGCAGCTCGGCAAGGATTTTCCTGTCAACGTTGTCCATGGAGAATATTCTTCCCCATTAGGCGCCTGAAGGGGGAGAAGTTGGAAGCGCCTTTGGGGCTGACTTTCCTAGGCTTGGAAGAGACCTTCGGACACTCCGCGGGTCAGCTTGCAAGGAGATGGAATGGCATTTGGTACTGTCGCGGCGTTCTGGGCGGTGTCCTTCCTGTTTGTGCTGACCCCTGGGGCTGACTGGGCCTACGCGATTTCGGCGGGGCTGCGGCACCGGACGGTACTGCCCGCCGTCGGGGGTTTGCTCTCGGGGCACCTGGCAGCCACCGCCGTGGTCGCCGCCGGCGTGGGGGCGGTGGTGGCCGGTTCACCTGTGGTGCTGACCGTCCTGACGGTGGCCGGTTCGGCGTACCTGGTCTGGATGGGGATCGGCATGCTCCGGAGCCCCGCCATCCCGCAGGCCGGAGAGGAACAGGCCTCCGGCTCGTGGTTCCGCCAGACACTCAGAGGCGCGGGAATCAGCGGACTGAACCCGAAGCTTTTCCTGCTGTTCCTGGCCCTGCTGCCGCAGTTCACGGACCCCGGCGCCCAGTGGCCCATGGCCGGGCAGATCGTGGTGCTTGGTTTGGTTCACGTGGCGAGCTGCGCCGTCGTCTATACCGGGGTGGGCGCCGGCGCCCGGATAGTGCTGCGCACCCGGCCCGCCGCGGCACGGACGGTGACCCGGATCTCCGGCGCCGCGATGGTGGTGATCGGGCTGTTCCTCCTCGTGGAGCAGCTGATGCACTGACCAAGGAAGAGTCGACGGCGGCACATCACCGAAGACCCCTAAGAACCATCAAAGAACCCAGGAGTACCCTTGCGCCCCGAACAGCTTCACCGGACCTATCTTGACCTCACCACCCCGCACGTCGCAGATGCCTGCATGCGGCTCGGCATCGAAGTCCGCTGCGCCCCGCCTGGAACCGGCCCGCTCTGGAGCGGCACGCACCTGGCCGGCAGGGTCCGTCCGGCCCGGCACTACGGCAGCGTTGACGTCTTCCTCGAGGCCATCGAACGCGCCAAACCCGGCGACGTCCTGGTGGTCGACAACGGCGGCCGCCAGGACGAAGCCTGCGTCGGGGACCTCGTGACGCTGGAGGCGAGCCGGGCAGGGCTGGCCGGCATCCTCATCTGGGGTCTGCACCGCGACACCACAGAGCTGCGGACCATCCGCCTGCCGGTCTTCAGTCAGGGGACGCTGCCGGTGGGCCCGCAGCGGCTGGACCCACGTGACCCCGATGCGCTGGTGTCCTGTTCATCCCGCTCAGCCGCGCCGCCGACGTCGCAGAAGTGGCCGCCGCGATCCGGGACACGGAACGCTCCCAGGCGGCGAAAATGCACATGGACACCACATTCCGGTCTCAGGCCCGTCTGGGGGCGTACCTCGCAGCCCGCGCCGCGGACCCCAGCTTCACCTTCCGTCAGCACCTGCGTGCGTTCGGGGGAGAGATCGAAGAGTAGCCGCTGGCTTCGGCGCGGTTGGGGCCGGTTTCAGCTGCTCTCGGTTCCTCAAGGCTCACTATGGATCTATGGACGCCCGCCGGTTTCCACCACCGGCTTTTGCCGTTTGCCCAGCGATAGCTTGGGCGTCGCGGCAACGAGGAGGGCAGCCACGGCCACCGCGGCGCTCAGGATCAGGCCAGGCCGGTACTGTTCCAGCATCGCGGCCGCATCGACGGCGGCACCTGCCTCTGGCGCGTTGCCGTGACCGCTCACCATTGCCGTGGTGACGGCCAGCACCAGGGCGGCGCCGACTTGGGTGCTGGTCTGGATCAGGCCTGCGGCCAGACCTTGCTCGGAATCACGGATGCCAGCGGTGGCCTGGACGTTGATGGACGGGAAGGCCAGGGCGAAACCGACCCCCAACAGCAGGACGGACGGCAGAATGTCGGTCACGTAGTTGGGCGAGGTGCCTACTCGAAGGAACAGGACGTATCCGAGCGTCAACGATGCCAGTCCGGTCAGGATCAGCCGAGGGGCGCCGAATCTCTCGATGAGCCGGTCCGCGAAGGGTGCGCTCGAGGCAACCAGCAGGCCGGTCGGGAGCAGCGCCAGGGCCATGCCCAGGGGGCTCCATCCCAGCACGGACTGCAGGTAGAGCGTCAGGATGAACTGGAAACTCAGGTAGGAACCGAACAGCCCCACGGCACTGAGATTGGCCCGGGCAACCCAGCCTTCCTTGAGGATGCTGAACCGGATCAGGGGGTGTTTGACGCGGTTTTCGATCACGGCGAACGCTGCCAGCACCGCGGTGGAGGCCACGAATCCGGCGATAGTTGCCACAGATCCCCAGCCGTTCCCCGGCGCCGCTACCAGCGTGTACACCAGCCCCAGCATGCCGCCCGCGAGCGTGATGGCGCCCCAGACGTCATGCCCGCTCTCTTGCTCCCCGGTTGTATCCTGGCCTGCGGCCTGGCCCGCGGCTCCGTCCCGGGGGATGAACCTCAGGCCAAGGATCACAACGGCGACTGCCACCGGAACGGAGACCAGGAAGGTCCAGCGCCAGCTCAAGGAGGTCATGAGGCCACCTACAACCAGGCCGAGGGAGAATCCACTGGCGCCGAACGTGGTGAAGATGGACAAGGCGCGGTTGCGCTCGCGCCCTTCAGCGAAGTTGGTGGTGATGATCGAGAAGGCAGCGGGAGCCGTGAATGCGGCGGCCAGGCCCTTGACGAAACGGGTGGCGATCAGCAGGGCCGGGTCATCCACCAGCCCGCCGAGCAGGGATGCTGCGGCGAAAACGCTGAGCGCAATCAGGAAGATGCGCCGCCGGCCGAGCAGGTCCGCCATGCGACCGCCCAGCAGGAGCAGGCTTCCGTAGCCGAGCACGTAGGCGGAGACGATCCACTGGAGGGATTCGGTTCCGAGATGAAGTTCGGTGCCGATCGAGGGCAGGGCCACACCGACCATTGATACGTCCAGTGCGTCGAGTGCCAGAACGGTGCACAGGACCAGGAGGAGCATCCATTGTGCACGGGTCCAGCGCACAGCTGTAAGCCGGTCTCCGGCTGTTCTTTCAAGGGTTGAAGTTGAAGTCATGGCAACAACTTATATGACACGTCATTGAATGACAAGGAATATTATGACGTGGACTTTTAATTCGTCATGAACTAGAATCGCTGCATGGCAAAACCGCAGGACCGCCAGTTGGTTGAGCAATGGCGCAGCATCCAGACCACGTACTTTCACACGGCGGGGGCGCTGGAGCGTGCGCTGGAGTCGAAGTTCAGCATCGGCCTGACGGAGTTTGAAATCCTGGACCTCGTGGCCGAAAGCACCGACGCGGCATGCCGCATGAAGCAACTCGGTGAGCGCACGCCCATGACCCAGAGCGCCATGTCCAAGGTGGTGGACCGGCTCGACAAAGCCGGACTGATTTCCCGCCAGTCCTGCGCAGATGACCGCCGCTCACTGTTCCTGGAACTCACCGACGCCGGCCGCGCACTCCACAGGCAAGCCGCCATCGAACACCGCGCCCTGCTCAGGGAAAACCTCGGCAAATACTGACCAAGGCGGACGTTTCCCAGTGAAGCTGAGCCCGCAAGGGTGTGAATCATTACCGCCGACAACTGACCATCTGTTGCCTACACCGGAGGTCCTGGCGGGCCTTTCCGTAGGGAACGGGCCAAGGTTGTCGCGGCCGCCGAGTCAAGTGACGGGGACGACGCGTCCGGTCCGAGGTCGGTAGCTGGCGGTACCCTTCGCAGCCTGGTCGCAACCTTTGAAGTTCTAGCATGGGGCCAGGACGAAGACGTCTGTTTTCCAGAGGAGTGACCATGACTGTTTATGTACAGCCCGGCCAAGAAGGATCCAAGGTCCAGTTCAAGGACCGCTACGAGAACTGGATCGGCGGAGAATGGGTGGCTCCAACGACCGGCCAATACATCGAGAACGTTTCCCCGGTGAACGGAAAGCAATTCACCGAGGTGGCCCGCGGCGCCGCCGCGGACGTTGAGCTCGCGCTCGATGCCGCGCACAAGGCCGCACCGGCGTGGGGCAAGGCTTCGGCCACAGAGCGCGCCGCCGTGCTGAACAAGATCGCCGACCGGATCGACGCGAACCTGGAGATGCTCGCCGTCGCCGAATCGTGGGACAACGGCAAGCCCATCCGCGAAACGTTGAATGCGGACATTCCCCTCGCTGCGGACCACTTCCGCTACTTTGCCTCCGCCATCCGCGCCCAGGAAGGCCGGCTGTCCCAGCTCGACGACGACACCACGGCCTACCACTTCCACGAACCCCTCGGCGTCGTGGGCCAGATCATCCCGTGGAATTTCCCCATCCTGATGGCCGTCTGGAAGATGGCTCCTGCCCTCGCGGCCGGCAACGCGGTGGTGCTCAAGCCCGCTTCCAACACCCCGGCCTCCATCCTGGTCCTGGCGGAACTCATTGCGGACCTGCTGCCTGCGGGCCTGCTGAATATCGTCAACGGCTTCGGGGCGGAAGTGGGTAAGCCGCTGGCCTCCAGCCCGCGGATCCGCAAGATCGCGTTCACCGGCGAGACCTCCACCGGGCGCCTGATCAGCCAGTACGCCAGCCAGAACCTGATCCCGGTCACCCTGGAACTCGGCGGCAAGAGCCCGAACATCTTCTTCAACGATGTTGCCGAATCCAACGACGCGTTCTACGACAAGGCGCTGGAGGGCTTCACCCTGTACGCCTTCAACCAGGGCGAAGTCTGCAGCAGCCCCTCCCGCGCCCTCGTCCAGGACGGTATCTACGATTCCTTCATGGCTGATGCCGTGGCCAGGACGCAACAGATCATCCAGGGCAACCCGCTGGACACCAACACCCAGATCGGCGCCCAGGCATCCGTGGGCCAGATGGAGAAGATCCTCTCCTACATCGACGTCGGACTCGAAGAGGGCGCCACAATCCTGGCCGGCGGTGCGCGGACGGAGCTAGATGGGGACCTGGCCGGCGGCTATTACGTCCAGCCGACCATTTTTGAGGGTCAGAACAGCATGCGGATTTTCCAGGAGGAGATATTCGGCCCGGTGGTCTCCGTTGCACGCTTCGGCGACTACAAGGACGCAGTCAGCATCGCCAACGACACCCTGTACGGCCTTGGCGCCGGCGTCTGGTCGCGTAACGGCAACGTGGCCTACCGTGCCGGCCGCGAGATCCAGGCCGGCCGGGTGTGGGTGAACAACTACCACGCCTACCCCGCCGGGGCAGCGTTCGGCGGCTACAAGTCCTCAGGCATCGGCCGTGAAAACCACTCCATGATGCTGGACCACTACCAGCAGACCAAGAACCTCCTGGTCAGCCACTCAGAGAACAAGCTCGGCTTCTTCTAGCCCGGGCAGATAGCACAGCTAGCGTTCAACAAACTGGTACCACGAAGGGGCTTTTACATGACGAGAATGCTGATTATCGGACCTCCCGGTTCCGGAAAAGGAACACAGGCCGAACGGATTTCGGAGCGCCTCGGTGTAGCCGCGGTCTCCACCGGCGACATCTTCCGCGCCAATGTGAAGGGCGAAACTCCTCTTGGCATCGAGGCCAGGAAGTACATGGACGCAGGGGACTTCGTTCCGGACAGCGTCACCAACAAGATGGTCCGGGACCGCCTCAGCGAGTCCGACGTCGAAAACGGCTTCCTCCTGGACGGCTACCCGCGCACCACGGCGCAGGTGGACTACCTTGACGGGATCCTCGCGAACAGCGAAGAAAAGCTCGACGTCGTCCTGCAGCTCACTGCCGATNGACGGCTACCCGCGCACCACGGCGCAGGTGGACTACCTTGACGGGATCCTCGCGAACAGCGAAGAAAAGCTCGACGTCGTCCTGCAGCTCACTGCCGATGACGAGGAACTCGTCTCGCGCCTGTTGGGCCGTGCCAAGGAAACCGGCCGGAGCGACGACAACGAAGCCGTGATCCGCCACCGCCTTGACCTGTACCACGAGCAGACCGAAGCCGTTGTGGCCAAGTATGCCGAACGCGGCATCCTGACCCAGGTTGACGGCATCGGCGGGGTCGGCGAGGTCACGGACAGGGTGATGAGCACGCTCGGAGATCTTCTTAAGGTCTCCGCCGTAATCGGACGGTAGTACCCAACCGCCTGCACCGCTGATGAGTAGCGGTGATCGAGCCTGTCGGAAACCGCCACCGGAATCCGACAGGCTCGACCTGGCTGTACGGGCGAACGCACGGCTCGTTGGACGGCGGCACTGGCAAATTCCTGGGTGCGCCTATGCGGGGGCCAGAGCCCGCACGGAGTTTCGTTCCACGGTGGGACAGTGGATTTTTGTGGGGTCCGCGGCCGGTGCCTCATCAAGGCCCAGGAGCATCCGCACTCCGGCTGCGCCCAGTTCGTAGTGGGGGAGAGCTACGGTGGAAAGTGGGGGCCGGACGTGGGCGGCGATGACTTCCTGGTTATCGAATCCCACCACTGCCATATCCTCGGGGATGGAGAGCCCGTGCTCGCGTAGCCCGTCGTATAGCCCCATCGCCATTCGGTCGTTGTAGCAGTACACGGCAGTGGCTTCGCGCTTGAGGAGTTCCTCGGTCGCTCCGTACCCGCCTTCCTGGTCTGGGTAGGCTTCCAAGACCAGGCCCGCGTCGAACGGGATGCCTTCCGCTTCCAGCGCTTCCCTGTAGCCCTGGAGCCGTCCGTCCTTAGCCGGGGCCGGGATGGTGGCGTTGATGAAGGCGATCCGGCGGTGACCGTGTTTCAGCAGGATCTCCGTGGCTGAACGGCCGCCCTGTACTTCATCCGGGACCACGGCCCGGGAGCCTGGTTCCGTGGAAAAGCAGTTGACGAGGACGAAGTCCGACTCCTTGAGGGAGGCCGGGATGTCCGTGGGCCGGTGGAACCAGGTGGAGTAGAGGATTCCGCGCACCTTGTATTCGAGCATCATGGCAATGGCGTCCGTCTCCAGCTCGCGGTTGCCTTCGGTGTTGGCGATGAGAAGTGCGTAGCCGTGCTTCCAGGCTTCATCCTGGGCGCCGTGGATGATCTGGCCGGCAAAAGGGGTGGTGGCAATGGCATCGGCTACGAGCCCGATGAACCGCGAACTCCCGCTGACCAGGGTTTGCGCCATGGCATTCGGCCGATAGCCCAGGTCCCGGATGGCGTCCCGCACACGCTGGCGGGTTTCGTCGGATATCCGGGCAGTCTTTTTCTTGTTCACTACCAGGGAGACGGTGGCAGTCGAAACGCCCGCGGCCTCGGCTACCTGCCGGAGCGTGACGGGCTGAGGGCGCCCGGGACGTCCGAGGGGTGCAGCCGCACCCAGTGGTGTGACCGAACTATTCTCCTGCGAATTCATGAGCCCTCCTTGAGGAGTATATCCGGCTGTTCCTGCTGTCATCCCTTGCTCCCACCGCTTTCCAGGCCTTGGATCATGGCTTTGTTCAGCACAAGGAAGACCAGCAGCAGGGGCGTGATGGTGATGCAGACGGCGGCAAACGTGGCCGTCCAGTCCGTCTTTCCCATGGCGCCGATGTAGTTCTGCAGGCCCAGTGGAATGGTCTTCAGTTCTTCGGAAAGGACGAAGGTGTTGGCGAAGATGAAATCGTTCCAGATGAAGATGCTGTTGACCAGGACGACCGTCACGACGGTATTTACCGAAAGGGGCAGCGTGATGAGTCCGAAGATCCGGTATGGACCTGCTCCGTCAAGGGACGCGGCCTCGTACGTTTCCCGGGGGATGTATTCAAAGAATGAGGAGAAAAGGTAGATCGACATCGGAAGGGCGAAGCCGGCCAGGGGAATGATCATCGACGGGTAGGTGTCGAGCAGGTTGATGGTTGAGTAGTCGATGAAGAGCGGCACGAGGGCGATCTGGACGGGCACGATGATGCCGACCAGGAAAAGGCTGCGGACGAACTTGCTGAACCGGAACCCGAGGACCTGCAACGCATAGGCTGCCATCATTCCCAGCAGCACAATCAGGACATTGGCTCCCATGGTGACGATGAAACTGTTCAGGATGTTCAACCAGAGGTTGCCCGTCTCGAAGGCGCGGGCGTAGTTCTCCCACGTCAGGGACTTTGGCAGTGCGAAGGGGTCGCCGGTCGCGAAGTCGTGTTCGGTGCGGAGGCTGGTGATGAAAAGCCAGGCGAGAGGGTAGACCTGCACGATGACGATGAGGGCGATAAGCACCCTTGACAGGGTGCTGTGAAGGCTGGGCGGCTTGCGTCTGCGGAGCGGCGGCGGGCTGTCTGATGGGACTGCCACAGGCCTGGTGATCGGAGCTGCCGGCGCGGTCATGCGTCCGCCTTTCGTTTGAGCAGGAAGAGGATGAGCCCTACGGCCACCAGGCACTCGACAACGATGAATACGGCGATGGTGCTGGCGTATCCGAAATCGGTGCTCGAGAAGGCCGTCTTGTACATGTAGGTGGTCAGCAGCTCCGAGGACTGTCCGGGGCCGCCGTTGGTCATGAGGTAGGGGATGTCGAATCCGCGCAGGCCGTAGGTGGTTGCCATGATCGTGGTGGTGATCCAGACGGGCATGATGTGCGGGAAGCGGATCTTGGTGAACAGCTGCCACCGCGAGGCGCCGTCGAGGCGGGCCGCCTCCTCAAGTTCCTGCGGGACGGACAGCAGCGCCGCGTAGATGATGAGCATGTACAGGCCGGTGAACCGCCACCCTTCCGGAGCCGATACTGCGGTGAGCACAGTGTTGATGTCCGAGAGCCAGGGCCGTTCAAGGGCGCCGAGGCCGATCCAGTGCAGGAGCTGGTTGAGCAGGCCAACCGGTTCGATCGAGTAGATGCGCACGAAGAGGAACGCGATGGCTACGGTGGAGATCACGGCCGGCAGCAGGTAGAGGGTCTTGATGAGCTCGCGGCCGCGTCGCATTGAGGTGAGGAGGCTGGCCACGAGCAGGGCGCCGCCGAGCTGCAGCACCAGGCAGATGGCGAGATATCCGAGGGCGTTGAAGAAGGAGCGCCAGAAGATGTCGTCTGCGGTGAGCATCCGCACGTAGTTGGCGAGCCCTACGAACTCCATGTCGCTGATGCCGTTCCAGGAGAAGAAGCTGAGGAACAGCGACTGCACGATGGGGAACAGCACGGCGACGCAGTAAAGGAGCAAGGGTGGGAGCAGGAACACCAGGACAGAAAGTCGTGACCTGTTGGGGAGCATGGCTAGGCCTTTCGGGTGGGGGCCGCAGCCGCAGCCCCCACCGCTGTGATTACTTGAAGAACTTCGGGGCGTTCTGCGCGATGGTGCTGTCCATCGTGCTGGTGAACTGTTCGGGCGTGATGTTGCCCTGGACGAGGAGCACTAGCTCCTGCTGCAGCCGGCCGTTGGTTGTCGGGTCAAGCTGGGTGTCCCACGGCATGGCCTGCTTGCCCCCGAGGTCGTTGGCCTTCTCCAGGGCCTTCTTGTACAAGGGCGCGGCGTTGGCCGGCAGGGCGGTCTCCACATTGGTGGTCGGCGAGAGTGCACCGGTGGCCGCGTATTCGGCCGGGTACCTCTTCAGCGCGAACTTCAGGAAGTCGCTGACCAGCGGGTCGTAGGTCTTGGAGTTGACGGCCATTCCAATGCCCGACGGCGACACGAACTCGTTTGCCGCCGTGACGGATCCTGCAGTGGTTGGCAAGGTGAAGAAATCGATGTCCTCGCGTACGGCAGGATTGAGCTTGTCCGTTGCCAGGCTGGGCAGCTCCCAGGTGCCGATGTTGTACATCGCTGCCTGGCCGGAGGTGAACTGGTTCTGGGCGTCGGAGTAGCCCTGCGATGAGAAGCCGTCCTGGAAGCACTTGGCTTTGCCGAGCGCCGCCAGCCATTCGACGGTCTTCTGGCCTGCGGGGTCGGAGAACTTCGCTTCGCCCTTCTTGAGCTTCTGGATGAAGTCCGGCCCGGCTTCACGGAACGGCTGGTAGGCGACGTACCGCTCGAGCGGCCACTGGTCCTGGCCGTCGATGGCGATGGGGGTGATGCCGGCATCGCGCAGGGCGGTGCACATGGCGGGGATGTCATCGAGGGACTTCGGGACGGAGACCCCGGCCTTCTGGAGCAGGGCTTTGTTGTACCAGACGAACTCCAGCTCGAACTGGAACGGGATCATGTTCAGTGACCCGTCGTCGAACCGTTGGTAATCCAGCGCGCTGGGCCGGTAGTCGTCGTAAACGTCCAGGGACTTCAGCAGCTTTTCGGCGTCCACCATTTTGCCTTGTTTGGCCAGCTGCTGGGCGAAGGGCGTGGCGTCGGTGTCGAAGAGCTCGGGGAGTTTGTTGGCCGCGGCCAGCGTCTCGAGCTTTTGGATGTAGGAGGGCCGGTCGGGAGTGGTGATGAGCTTCAGTTCGAAGCCGGGGTGGTCTTTGGCGTACTCGTCCGCCAGCTTCTTCATGATGTTGATGACGGCCCCGTCGGCCGGCCGCGAAAGCAGCCACGAGATTTCACGGGCTTTGATTTCCCCGGTGGGGCTGACATTGGAAGGGTCACTGGACCCTCCGCCGCCGCAGGCTGTCAAAGCCAGGGCGGTGACGGCTGCGACAGCGGCAGCACGGAAGAGTTTTTTCATGAGGGCAATCTCCTTTGATTGGAACGGAGGATGAGGGTGGTGTGTATTTAGTTGTCGGTGCGCTGACGTATTTGAAGTTCAGTGACGGTGACGGATCCTTCGCCGGCGAAAACGCCGATCCGCCCCGCGGGCAAGTCGTAGATCCTGGTGCTGAGGGCCACCTGCCGGTCCAGGACGGCAACGCAGATGTCGCCGTCGACGATGACTTCCAGGGTGTGTTCGCCGGGGGAAAGGTGGCACGGGCGTTCCAACTCGATGTGGAACGGAATGTCGCCGGAGACATGCCATTGCGCGTCTCCGGTGCTGGTCCTTGGCCATCGGTCGAAGACGAGCCTGCCGCGCTTCGGTTCCAGGCGCAGCACGTAGGACTGGTCACCGTCTGGCCCTGAGCGCAGCAGCAGACCGCATTCCGTTGTCCCGGGGGCAATGTCCAGCACTGCCTTCGCGTAAAACTGGCTGGGCAGTTCTTCCTCCGAGACGACCGCGGTGTATCCGTCCGGGACGTTGAGCCGGGTGGGCAGTTCGTGCGCCAGAGACACCGGGACGTCCTCCCAGAAGCTGTCCACCAGTTCGTTGGCGAAGGCGAACCCGAGCGTTCCGTCCGCATTCTGGCGGGCTTCCAGGACGGACATGGTGCCTGCCCACTGCCAGGGTCCGTCGTCGCTGTTGCCTTCCTTGCTGGCGATCCAGCCGAAAAAGAAGCGGCGCCCGTCCCGCTCCGCGGTCTTTGAGGCGTAGTAGGCGCGCCCGTCGATGCTGTCCAGGTCCGGTACCGTCCACGGGCCGTCGGGGCTCCTGGCCATGCGGTACCGGGTGGTGAACGATTCGGAGAACTCCGAGTAGACCATGTACCACCAGTCACCCCACGCGAAGACATCCGGGCATTCATGCGTGATGTAGCGGCGCGGATCCCAGAACGGTTCGGTGTGCCGCCAGTTCACCAGGTCACCGGACACGCACTGCGCAATGACGCCGCGGCGGCGTTCAGGACCTGTGGAGTGCCGTGCCGCCAGCAACATCCGCCACTGGCCTGCCGCCTCATCCCGGAAGACGAACGGATCCCGCCAGTCCCCGGACTCATAGCCGTCCGGGGCGCCGAACGTGAGCTCGGGGTGCTTCACCCAGGTCTGCATGCCATCGGTGCTCGTGGCCTGCATGACCAGTTGCAGGGGAACGCCGTCCGGTCCGAGGTTCCGTGGGTTCTGTCCCGTGTAGAACAGGCGGTGGTTGCCGCTTTCATCGACGACGACGCTGCCCGTGTAAGCGTTGAAGTCCAGGTCGGTGTCGCTTCCGTGGGGGAGCGAAACACCCTGGTCCGCAAACTGCGTGAGGTCTTTGGTGGTGACCAGGTTCCACGAGGTCCCCGGCTTCGGGTCTGAGCGGACCTCGTGAAGGTAGAAGAGCCAGAACTCCCCGTCCTTCTCGAAGGGGATAAGATCGCCAACCCATCCATCGGAGGGCTGGAAGAATACTGAGCGTTTCATCGGCGCTGATGTCCATTTCTGCTAAAACGTTTGATCACTTGTAATCTAGCCCCAATCGGAATTCTGATCAAGCGTTTTAGCAAAGTTTAGTTTATTCTTTCGCTGGTCTTAATCCGGAAGGTGCGGACAGCGCGGCAGCAGCCTCGTACTTCCTATGGACCGCGGTTCCAGAAGCTTCGGACGACGCAGCACTGCCGGCCGACAGGAAGCTCCTGAGGGCCGGCAGTCTGGTTCAGGTCCTAGCTGAATTCGCGGATGGTGATTCCGGAGAAGATCGCAGGGCCGCCGTCGGCGTACAGCGAGATTCCGGTGTCGCCGTCTGCGAAGTGCACCTGCTGCGAGAGCACCGTTTGCCCGGCATTGACGAAGACTTCGACGCTCTGTTTGTCGACGAAAATGCGCAGGTGCACTGAGCGTGCGGCGGCGTCGATGGGCGCCGCCGCACGAGTGTGCGGTGTGAGCGAGAAGCCGCCCTGGTCCGAAGGGGCGCGGTCGACGTAGACCTCGT
This sequence comes from Arthrobacter sp. Soil762, assembly GCF_001428335.1. Classification (GTDB taxonomy): domain Bacteria; phylum Actinomycetota; class Actinomycetes; order Actinomycetales; family Micrococcaceae; genus Arthrobacter. Next base: position 754,221 of record NZ_LMSG01000001.1, on the reverse strand, counting down.
CAACGTACTTGCCGATGTTCGTGTGGCGCGTGCCGTTGGCGGAGCGCCCCACCGATACGCCGACGTTCGCGGCAGCATCCCACGAGATGTCGAGTTCGAGTTCGTAGGCGCTGCCGCTCCACGGCAGCACGGCACTGCCATTCACGGTGCGGTCGGGCAGCACGGTTGTCGAGCTGACGTAGTTTGAGAGCGCCCCGACAGGGGCGCTGAGTAGGCTGTACCAGCCTTCTGGCTGACGCTCCAGCCGCAGCTCGCGCACGATCGAGTTCTGGCCGTTGTATCCGTCGGATGCATCGGTGGGAACATCGCGCGCGGCGTACTTCCAGTTGTTCATCCAGGCGACCGCGTACCGTCGCTCGTCCGGTGCATCGACCGCCGGCCAGGTCACGGCGGCGTACCAGTCCCAGCCCCAATCGAGCCACTGCGGGTCGAGGTTGTTGGTGATAAATTGTTCGCCATCCCAGGCGCCTGTCCAGTAGGCGAAGGTCATCGGCAGGCCGATGCTGTAGGCGTCCATGCTTGCGCCGAGCACCCAGTGCCGTGTGCCGTCATTGGCGGTCATTTGGAAAAGGTCGGGGCACTCGATGCCGCCAAGCGCGTGATTCGGGTAGTCGAAGTTGCGTTTCAGCTGCCAGTCGCGCAGATTCGGTGAGGTGTAGAACGCTGCGTATCGGGCTCGGCCAATGACGCATACCCACTCGCTGCGCGCCGCATCCCAGTGGATCTTCGGGTCGCGGAACCATTCCGCGTTCTCGATCCCCGCCGGTGTCGTCGCGGTCCGGCCGTCGGTATTGACGATCACCGGATTGGGGAGTGCCGTAAAGGTGTAGCCGCCGTCGGTTGACCAGTACAGGTACTGCTCCTGGTACTTGCGGATGTTGTCGGTGGGCTGCGTCGCGAGCGCCACGATGGCCCCCGCGCCGAAGCCCGCAGTGTTTGACGTGTCGACGACTGCCGAGCCCGACCACACGGGAAAGTTTGCCTGCAGCGGCAGTGCGACTCCGTGATGGGTGAAGGTCACCCCGTCGGTGGTTGTGGCGTGGTCCCATCCGCCGGGGCCGTTGTTCTGCCCGGAGTGCAGGTAGTACAGGTGGTGGGCGCCGTTGGCATACACCGGGCGCTGCGGGTCGCAGAGCCAGCCGCACGCCGGGGTCAGGTGGTAGACGGCGCGCAGTGATCCCTGGGCCTGGGCGACCGTGATGGGCATGCCGCTGCTCATGAACAGGGCGAGTGCTCCTGCTCCTGTGCCTTGCAGGACGTGGCGCCGAGAAAAATCATGGGTCATGTTTTGCTTCCTCGCAAAGGGTGGTAGCTGCAGGCATCAACTTTGATGCCCGGTATTGCTTAAGCGTTTGATCAAGCTAAAGATAAGTGTTGGCACCGTCGTGATCAAGCGTTTTAGCGGATCCTTTTTTGAATCTCTTCTATGGGCCGGGCGGAACGGGTGAGGTCTGGGCCGTCCACACGGCCTGGAGCGGCAACCACCAGCACTACGCCGAACGCGTCTTCACCGGCGAGCAGCTGCTCGGCGGCGGGGAATTGCTCCTGCCCGGCCTTTACCCGGATCCTGCCGGGCGGCTGAAGCTCCGCGGACTCGACCCGGAAGCGAACCACCCGGGATGACGTGATCTTTCCCGGATCCAGCTTGCCCGGCAGGGTGCTGTCAAAGGTGGGTGTCGCATCCGCGCGGATCCACCCCGACCAGGTGGTTCTCTACCGCGTCACCCGGACCGGCTGACGCCTACGTCGGATGTTGGGCAGAGGTAGGTTCCCTTGACAACATTACTGACTAAACTCATAATTGAGTTTAGTCAGTAATTGGGGTGATGCAACATCACCAAGAGGAGTCGGATCCATGAGAGCGTTCGTCGTCGAAAAGTACAAAGGCCCACTGCAGGAATCGAATGTTCCTGAGCCCACAGTGGGGGAGCAGGATGTGCTGGTGCAGGTGCAGGCCGCGGGTCTCAACATGCTCGATGAAAAGATCCGGGCGGGCGAGTTCAAGCAGATCCTGCCGTACCGGCTTCCTTTGATTGCCGGAAACGATGTGGCGGGAACCGTCATCCGTGTCGGTTCGAAGGTGCGCGCGTTCAAGTCTGGCGACGAGGTTTATGCACGCCCCGGCCAGGACCGCATCGGCACGTTCGCCGAGCGAATCGCCATTGCCGAGGCCGATCTTGCGCTCAAACCGGCAACAATCAGCATGGAGGAGGCGGGCTCGCTTCCACTGGTCGCACTTACCGCCTGGCAGGCGCTCGTTGAGCGCGGCAACGTGCGGCCCGGCCAGAAGGTCCTCATCCACGCCGGCGCCGGGGGAGTCGGATCGATCGCCATCCAACTCGCCAAGCACCTCGGGGCGACCGTCGCGACCACAGCGAGTGCCTCAAACATGGATTTCGTGCGCGAGCTCGGCGCCGACATCGTCATCGACTACCGCAGCCAAGACTTCGAACAGCTCCTGAGCGGCTACGACCTGGTGCTGGACAGCCTCGGCGGCGAAAATCTCGAAAAGTCCCTTCGTGTGCTCAAGCCCGGCGGCAAGGCGATCGGCATTGCCGGGCCTCCGGACCCGGCCTTTGCCCGCGAAGCCGGCCTGAATCCGGTGCTCCGCCTGGCGATCAGCGGCCTCAGCGCAGGTATCCGCCGGCAGGCCAGGAAGCTCGGCGTCAGCTACCAGTTCCTCTTCATGCGCGCCAGCGGCGACCAGCTGCGCCAGATCACCGCACTGATCGACGACGGCGCGCTCCGCCCCGTCGTCGGCCGAGTTTTCCCCTTCGGCCAGACCGTCGAGGCCCTCGAGGGCCTGGAAAAGGGCGGCATCCGGGGCAAGGCAGTCGTCAGCAACCCCTGAGCCTTCCAGGGCACCCGCCCCATCTTCATCAGACAACTACCAACCAACTTCACAGAGGACCGCCGTGAACACCCGCAAACCCTTAAACGAACCCGTTGTTACGTCCTATGCCGAAGCGCCGTCCCGCCGAATCAGCGCCGGCGGCGTCACCTACGCCTACCGGGAGCTTGGCCCCAAGGGCGGCATCCCCGTCATCTTCTTCGTCCATCTCGCCGCGACCCTGGATAACTGGGATCCACGCATCATCGACCCCATCGCAAAAAACCGCCACGTCATCACTTTCAACAACCAGGGTGTCGGCGCCTCGACCGGCCGGGTGCCCGACAGCATCGAGGCGATGGCCGACGACGCCTACACTTTCATCACGGCGCTCGGATTTGAGAAGATCGACATTTTCTCCTTCTCCCTCGGCGGTATGGTGGCCCAGGCCCTGGTGCTCAAGCACCCGGATCTCGTCCGCAAGCTGGTCCTCACCGGCACCGGCCCCAAGGGCGGCAAGGACATGGACAAGGTCGCCGGGACCACCTACTACGACATGCTTCGCGCGGCCCTGACCCGATCCGACCCGAAGGAGTTCCTGTTCTTCAACCGCGACACCGCCGGCAAGCAAGCCGGTAAGGCATTCGTGAGGCGACTCGAGGAGCGTACCGCGGACCGCGACTCCCCTATCAAGGTCAAGGCATTCCAGACCCAGCTGAAAGCCATCAAGAAGTGGGGTCGCGGGACGCCGGCAAACCTGTCGAAGATCACCCAGCCCACCCTGATCGCCAACGGGGACAACGACCGGATGGTGCCCTCGGTCCTCTCCGAGGACCTGCACCGCCGCATCAACGGCTCCGAACTGATCATCTACCCCGGCTCCGGCCACGGCGGTATCTTTCAGTTCCACGACAAGTTCGCCCCCGTCGCGGCACAGTTCCTCTCCCGCTGACGGAAATGAACACCACCCCCGACGGCGGGCAGCTGAGCCTGAAAAAACATCTCTCCTCCTCGATCCTGCTGTGGATACGCACCGACCAACCCCGCCAAACCGGGATGGACTATTGGAAGGGCCCGCATTCCGGGATCATCTCTGCCACACCCGGCCTGGAAGAGTACCGGCAGCTCCATCTCGCCGAGACGAATCCGGGCTTCTGGCCGGCGGCCGTCGGCATCGAAACCGACATCCCCGTCGATCGAAAGACCGACGGCGTCGCGGAAGTCACCTTCCAGTCCGCGTTGTCGCCGCTAATTGGCCGCAGGCAGACGCGGTTGGCGTTCAAGGACGAGATCAACGTGTTCCGCCGCACCCTGCTCTACGCCGGCCCGCCGAGCTCGTCCCGATGGTACGACGTCGCTGGCCCGGACGAGAAGGTCGGTGCCCGCGCGCTTGTCTACCTCCGCAGGCGCTGACCGAACTCCGCACGCAGTCCTTTATGCCCTGGTACGAGAAGCTATGGGACACCCCGGACGTCGCGCACGACAACCCGAAAGACCAGCACTTTCACGCCTCATTGATCCTCGGCTTCGCAGACCAGTCAGCCCGGGCGGCATTCTTCGAGAGTCCAGAGGTTAAGAGCCTGTCCGACCCCCTGGCGTCCTTCGCCTCCGCGGTCCACGCCTACGACGTCTCTGCGGCCTTGACTTACGTCAAAGACGGTCGCATCCTTCCGCACTACGAGGAGTAGACAGGATCCGCAAAAAGTGTCGACGATACCCGCCCTCGTTTAATCGGGGATTGGTGGCGCCGTGGTCATGAGATCGTGTCATGACCACGGCGCCACCGGTGTATTAGGCGTTCTTGGCGGTCAGCTGTGGGTATACGGCCTCGATGGGGGCGCTGAGTCCGGCCTTGAGCTGTAAGGACGTGTCGTCGGCGAGAACCTCGTACTCACCGGCTTCCACAGCATCCAATACGGTGCGCACGAGATCGGCCGGGTCTGTCTTGGGCTCGCTGGTGTGTGCTGCCATCGCGGTGTCGACATAGCCGACGTGCACTCCGACGACGTGCACGCCTGCGGGGGCGAGCTCCAGGCGCAGTGAGTTGGTGGCCGACCAGAGGGCGGCCTTGGTGGCGCTGTAGATGCCGGCGACGGCGTACCAGCTCAGGGCGGAGTGGATGTTGATGATCACAGACTCTTCCCTCGCTGACAGGATCGGAGCGAATGCCCGGGTGAGGAACAGCGGGCCGAGGAAGTTCGTCTCGACGTTGGTCCGGATTTCTTCAATGGTGTGGGTGAGGATGCCACTGCTGGCCACAGAGGCTCCGGCGTTGTTGATCAACACCGTGACGTCCCCCGCGGCCTCGACCGCTGCCTGGATGGAGTCGGGATCGGTGACATCGAGGGTGAGCGGGACGATCCGCTCGTCCTCCCAGGTGCGGGGGGTGCGGGCGGTGGCGTAGACCTTGCTGGCGCCGCGGGCGAGGGCGTCGTGAACGAACTCCGTTCCAATACCTCCGTTCGCACCGGTTACGAGAACGATGGATCCTTTAAGTGAAGGCATTTTTATGGACTTTCTTCTGGTGAGGCTATCCGTACCGGTTGGTGTGGGTCATGAACATCACCGCTGCGCCGGCCCGAAGTGCCTGGGCCGTGAGAGAATGAGCGAAGGCACTTCTGAGCCGCCAACAGTAGCGACTATGCTCATAACTGAGTGTGGTCAGATTCTATTCCCGAAGGAACATTCAATGTCAGTCGCCCCTCAGTCCGTCGGACGGCGCGAGCGGAACAAGCAGGACAAGCTCGACCGCATCACGGCCGCCGCGCGGGAGCTCTTCTCCGAGCATGGTGTCGATGACGTCACCACCCAGCAGATCGCCGACAAGGCTGACATCGGTACGGGGACTCTATTCCTGTACGCCAAAACCAAAGCCGAGTTGCTCCTGCTCGTGCAGAACTCCAGCTACGCCGACGCGCTCGTGGAGGGAAAAACGGCCGCCGAGGCCATCCCTGATGTGTTCGAGGCAGTAATGGCGATCGTTCGCCCGGTCGTGGAGTGCAACCGCAAGCAGATCGACAACGGCCGAACCTACCTTCGAGAGATCGTGTTCGGCGACCCCGAGGAGCCCCACCACCGCGATGCCCTCGCCCTGACCGTTCAGACCGAGGAAGCGATTGCCGACGTGTTGCGGCGTGACCCGCGCATCGAGCCCAGGGATGCTGCAACGCTCGCGCACATGGTCTCCGCGGTCATGTTCGTCAGCATGGCGGCCACGATCAACATCTCCAGCTCCGTTGACGAAATCCTCGCCGAGATCTCAGAGCACGTCGCCGTTCTTTTGCCGAGGCGATAGGAATTACTCATCGAGGCCATACAGGGCCCCGCCGTGCAGAAACTTGGTCCGCCAACCGAAAAGCTGCCACTGCATTTGGGTTCCGTTCCATATTTTGGGGGAGCCTGGCTGGATAGCATGATGTGACCGGACAGAGCCGTCCGGCCAGCTCTACGCAGAAGGATGCCCATGGCAGCGGTTACGGTGGACGATATCCTCTCGGATCTCCCCCTGGGTTTCGCCAGCCTCATCCTCAGGCCTGCCCCGGCCGGCTCTGCGATCGACCGGTTCCTGATAGTGGATGCGGATGATGAAACGCCCGACGGCGGCGCGGCCTTTGTCCTGCTGATCGGCGTCCGTGGCCGCTCGGCTTTGCCCGCGCTGCGGCGGCTCCTGAAGAAACCTCCGGCGGTGGTGGCCGTCAAGGGTAGGCGTGAAGAGCTCGCCGAAGCTGAAGAGCTGCTGCGTGACGCCGGCACGGGGCTGCTCCTGGTGGATCCGGGGGCTGACTGGGACCGGTTGCTGTCCATCGCCAAGGACCGCATCCAGCCGCGCAGCTACCAGAGCGAAGTGCTGACGCTGCTGGAAGAGGACCTGTTTGCCATCGCCCAGACCACCGCAAGGCTCACATCCAGCCACGTGCTCATCGAGGATGCCGCCAATAAAGTGCTTGCATACTCCACCGTTTCGAACGACATCGACGAGCTGCGCAAGGCCTCCATCCTCGCCCGGCGTGGTCCGCGTAAATACGAGCTGCTGCTGAAGGACCTGGGCGCCTACCGTGAACTGCACAGGACCCGGCTGCCGGTGCGGGTACCGGCCCGGCCCCAGGACGGGCTGCGGGAGCGGGTGGCCATCACACTGTTCGCCGGCGACCGGATCATGGGCTACATCTGGCTGCAGGAAACCGGGGACGGCTTCGGCCCGGACGTTGATTATGTGCTGAAAGGATCTGCTGCACGGGCCTCGGCCGAGCTGATCCGGCACCGGAACCAGCAGTCCGTGCACATGCGCGAGGACCGCATTGTGCGGATCCTGTCAGGTTCGGCGGAAGCCGCGGCCAGTGCCCACAGCGAGAAGATCTCCGCCGAGCGCCCGGCCGCACTGATCCTGATAGGAATGCCCGTTTCCGAAGCCCAAGCGGACGACGCAGCACTGAAGCACGGCGAACTCGCCAATCTGGCGTCCATCCACGCGGCCGCCTACAAGCCGTCCGCCGTCGTGGGCCAGTTCAAGGGCGACACTGCCGTCATTGTCCCCGGCCTGCAGTCAACCTCGGCAGAGCCCGGGCTGCGGAGCCTGGCCGAGTCCATTGTCCGGGATGCCGGCAAGCACCTCGGCATCAGCCCGTTCGCAGCCGTCGGTCCGGTAGTCCCGGACCTGCTGTCCCTGCACTCAACCACCCGTATCACCGAGGCCCTGTTGAGGTGTGTGGGCACGTCTCCGGACCGGGGCGTTGCCACGGTGGACGACTTCGAGGGAGAGATCCTCTTCCGCGAGGCGGTCCAGAATTTCACGTCCTCCACGTTCCGCCACCGCGGTCTTTCCGCCCTGCTGCGGCAGGACACCGAACTCGCGGAAACCCTGCACGCGTACTTCGAAGCATCGCTCGATGTCGCCGAGTGCGCCAGCCGGATGGGGCTTCACAAGAACACCGTCTATTACCGGATCAGCAAGGCATCCCGGGCGACTGGGCTGGACTTCGGCAACCCGCGGGACTCGCTGGTGGCCTTGCTCCACATCCAGGAATGGGCCAGCACTCCTAAAGAACAACAGGGCAGGAAATGACCACAGCACTCAAGGCACCGCCGCTGGACCGGATACTGGATGACATCGTCCGCAACCACCGGCCACAGCGGGAAACCGGGTCTGTCCCGGCCAACATCCCCTTCCTGGCAGCGGTACCCTTCAACAGGTTCGGGATCGCCGTCGCCACCACTTCCGGTGAGGTGTTCAGTTCCGGCGATGCCGAGGTCCCGTTTTCCATCCAGAGCATCTCCAAGGTGTTCACGCTGGCAATGGCGCTTCGAGGCGACAGCTCAGGAACACTGTGGTCCCGGGTGCTGCGCGAACCGTCCGGCACCCCGTTCAACTCCCTGGTCCAGCTGGAAGTGGAGCACGGCATACCGCGGAACCCTTTCATCAACGCCGGCGCCCTGGTGGTCACCGATCACCTGATGGAAGAAACGTCCGACGCCGCCACACAGGTGTTGCGGTTCCTCACCACCCAGGCGGGCACCACAGGGCCCTTCATCGATGAGGCCGCGGCCGCCAGCGAGCTTTCCGGCAGCAGCCGCAACCTGGCGTTGGCGCACTTCCTGAAGGGCTTCGGCAACCTGAGGCAGCCCGCGGAATCAGTGGTGGAAAACTACGTCCGCCAATGTTCCATCATGATGTCCTGCGTGGAACTGGCCAAGGCGGGACTCTTCCTCGCCCGCGACGGCCAGGGAGCGCTCGGAACCGTAGTGTCCCGCAGCGACGCGAAACGCATCGGCTCCATCATGCTGACCTGCGGGATGTACGACGCCGCGGGCGAGTTCGCCTACCGTGTGGGCCTTCCCGGGAAAAGCGGGGTGGGCGGCGGAATCCTGGTGATCGTTCCAGGTGTTGGTGCCATTTGCGTCTGGAGCCCGCGGCTGGACGCCAAAGGGAACTCCCTTGCCGGAACCGCGGCTCTCGCCGACCTTTCCGACCGCACCGGCTGGTCTGTTTTCTAACCTGCTTCTAACCCGCAGGCTGCATACCCCCTCAACTTCTTTCCCAATCCAGCAGGATCTTCTCCGTATCGAAAGGATCAACCATGCCCATCAACCCCAATGACGAGGTTGTACTGAACCAGGCCGACGGCGGCCATGCGCACGCCAGCGAGGCGGCCCTGCACGCGGAGGACAAGGGGTATCACAAGAACCTCAAACCGCGGCAGATCCAGATGATCGCGATCGGCGGGGCGATCGGCACCGGCCTGTTCCTCGGCGCCGGCGGCCGCCTGAACGCCGCCGGCCCGTCGCTGGTCATCGCGTACGCCGTCTGCGGCTTCTTCGCATTCCTCATCCTCCGCGCCCTGGGCGAACTGGTCCTGCACCGCCCCTCGTCGGGCTCGTTCGTTTCCTACGCCCGCGAATTCTTCGGCGAGAAAGCCGCGTTCGTTTCCGGCTGGTTCTACTGGATCAACTGGGCCACCACCACCATCGTGGACATCACCGCATCCCCTGGATGGCGGCCGTCCCGCAGTGGGCCTGGGCCCTGATTGCCCTTGTGGTGGTCCTCGCCCTGAACCTCGTTTCCGTCAAGGTCTTCGGCGAGATGGAATTCTGGTTCGCCCTGATCAAGGTCGCCGCGTTGGTGGTCTTCCTCGTGGTCGGCACCTACTTTGTCATCTTCGGCACCCCGGTGGACGGCCAGCCGGTGGGCCTGAGCCTCCTCTCGGACAACGGCGGCGTCTTCCCCAACGGCCTGCTCCCCATGATCATCCTGATGCAGGGCGTCCTGTTCGCCTACGCCTCCATCGAACTCGTGGGCACCGCCGCCGGCGAAACCGAGAACCCGGAAAAGATCATGCCCAAGGCCATCAACTCCGTGGTCTTCCGCATCGCCGTGTTCTACGTCGGCTCCGTCATCCTGCTCGCCCTCCTGCTGCCCTACACCTCCTACGAAAAGGGCGTCAGCCCGTTCGTGACGTTCTTCGGTTCCATCGGCATCCAAGGCGTGGACGTCATCATGAACCTCGTCGTCCTCACCGCCGCCCTCTCCTCGCTCAATGCGGGCCTATATTCCACCGGACGCATCCTCCGCTCCATGTCCGTGAACGGCTCCGCCCCGAAGTTCCCTGATGCCCTCGTCCGAACTGAGGCGGGANAACCTCGTCGTCCTCACCGCCGCCCTCTCCTCGCTCAATGCGGGCCTATATTCCACCGGACGCATCCTCCGCTCCATGTCCGTGAACGGCTCCGCCCCGAAGTTCGCCGGCCGCATGAACAAGGCCGGCGTCCCCTACGGCGGCATCGCCATCACCGCCGCAGTCTCCCTCCTCGGCGTCCCCCTGAACTACCTGGTGCCGGCGCAGGCCTTCGAAATCGTCCTCAACGTCGCCTCCGTCGGCATCATCATGACCTGGGCCACCATCGTCCTCTGCCAGATCCAGCTCCAACGCTGGGCAGACAAGGGCTGGCTCGAACGTCCGTCCTTCCGGATGTTCGGCGCCCCGTACACCGGCTACCTCTCGCTGCTCTTCCTCGCAGGGGTCCTGGTCATGGTCTTCATCGACTCACCGCTCACCATGCTCGTCACCGCCATCGCCTGCGTGCTGATGGTGTTCGGCTGGTACGCCTGCCGGGCCCGGATCCGTGAAATCGCCGAAACCCGCGAAGGCTTCACCGGCACCGCCCCCGTCATCGCCAACCCACCCGCGAAGAGCTTCAGATAAACCCCGCACCATCCACTACGAACGCCAAACCAGTCCAAACAGCCAAAGAAAGCCCATGACTACGGAAACCGAAGCAACCCTGACCGCATCCCACACCCTGCCCGCCGCCGTCGGGAATTCCCAGTACGGCTCCCGGCAGTCAAACCATGCGGAGGTGCCCCAGGCCGGTACCGGCCAGGCACTGAAATCAGCCGGGCACGTGATTGTTGATTCGCTGGTGGCCCATGGGGTGGAGCGCACCTACGTGGTCCCCGGCGAAAGCTTCCTGGACGTCCTGGACGGCCTGCACAACTCGGACATTGAAACCATCGTCTGCCGGCACGAGGGCGGGGCCGCCTACATGGCCGAGGCCGACGGCAAGATGCACCAGCGCCCGGGCATAGCGATGGTGACCCGGGGGCCCGGCGCAGCCAACGCGCACGTGGGGCTGCACACTGCATGGCAGGACTCCACCCCCATGCTGCTGTTCGTCGGCCTGATCCCCTTCGCGCACCGGGACCGCGAGGCGTTCCAGGAATTCGACATCAAGGCCTGGTTCGATACGGGCGCGAAGCGCGTCATGGTCCTTGACCACCCGGAGCGGGCAGCCGAGATCGTGGCCGAGGCGATGTTTGCGGCCATGAGCGGGCGGCCGGGCCCTGTGGTGGTGGGCCTGCCTGAGGACATCATCCGGCAGCAGATTGACCCGGCGCTGCACCCGGCCATTCCGGTGGCAGCCGGCGGGATGAGCAGCACCGATGCCGCCGCCCTGCAGGCTGCGCTGGCAGAATCCAGCAAGCCGCTCTTTGTCACCGGCGGCAACGACTGGACGCAGGCAGCAGCGGACCAGCTGACGGGATGGCTGGAACGGCACCATATCCCGGCCGCAGCGGAATGGCGGACGCAGGGAACGGTTTCGTTCGATTCCCCCTCCTATGTGGGCCCGATTGGCTACGGCCGCCCCCGCCCCACCTACGACCTGCTGGAGGAAACGGACCTGCTGGTGTTTGTGGGGACAGTGCCGGGCGACGTGATCACGGACGGCTTCGTCTGCCGGCAGGACTGGAACAAAAAGAACTTCCTGGTCACGGTGGACCCCTCACTCCGTGGCCGGTCGGGGCCTGTGTCGCGGCAGATTCTGGCCAAGCCCGAGGCCTTTGTCCACGACCTTGTGGGCCTTGACCTGCCGGTGAAGGAAGAGTGGAAGGCGTGGACGGACCGGATGCGGGGCGAACAGGAAAGGTTCGCCGCGCTACCCCCGGCGGCGCCGGCAGCGGGGCAGGCGAGGATGGACACTTTGATGGCGAACCTGGTGCCCAGGCTGCCCGAGGATTCAATGGTGACGTTCGGCGCGGGCGAGCACACCAACTGGGCCCACCGCTATTTCCCCACCCGCCGCTACGCCTCCATGATCAGTGCCCGTAACGGCTCAATGGGCTACTCGGTTCCCTCGGCCATCGCGGCATCCTTGGCCGACCCCCGGCGCCGCGTGGTCACCATTGCCGGCGACGGGGAGTTCCTCATGAACGGCCAGGAGCTGGCCACCGCCGCCCAGTACGGGGCCACGCCGCTGGTGATAGTCATGGACAACCAGGAATACGGCACCATCCGCACCCACCAGGAGCGGCACTATCCCTCACGCGTCTCCGGGACCCAGCTGAAGAATCCGGACTTCGGCCTGATGGCCCGGGCCTTCGGCGGTTTCGGGATCACTGTCACCGAGGACTGTGACGTTCCGGCGGCACTGGACGCCGCCCTGGCGGCCATCGACGAGGACGGCGTCTTTGCCCTCATCCATCTCATCGTGGAACAGCGCGTTAAGGCTTACTGAGCCGGGTGCTGACGGGACGCGGACGACGGCGGGACGAACCGCCGTCGTCCGCTGCTCTTTGGTGCGGGTCCCGTCCGCCGCATTGGAGACTGCTTTGCAAGGTGAACCTGAGTCAAGGTTGCACAGGTCCACCTTGGGCGGCGCCGGAAGCAATGCGCCGTGCGGCGAAGCCCGTCAGGACCGCTACGGTGGCCGCCATGAGCAGCCCCGCCAGCAGGTAGACGCCGAACAGGGCCGGCGCAGGGGTGGTTTCGTCAATGAAAGGCGATGGGGCAAGTGTCCACAGGATTCCCGCAGCCCAGGCGCCCGCGTTGACGGGAATCCAGAAGGCGCTCCGCACCCCTTGGCGCCGCAGGACCAACCATTGGAGTGTCGGGATGGAGAGCAGAAGCACACAGCCGAGCACGGCCGTCAGGACAATCATCCAGGGCGAGCCAAAGTCGATCCCGCCCAGGCTGCTGGGGAGCATCCCAATGGACCAGGCTGCGGCCGCTCCCGCCGCGGTGGCGAGGATCCAGGGTGTCCGGGGTATCGCGGGCCCTAACCCGATGGACTGGCCGAATCCCAGCAAAACGCCTTCACACGCCCCGGCCAGAACCATGGCCGGATAGACCACGCCAGCCGGCGCGGCAAGGAGGCTCAGGATGCCGCCCACCATCGCGGGAATCGCAAACCCCGCGGCTTCCGCCAGCATCACCGACACAACCCAGCGGCGGAGGAACCGGTCCCTGGCCACGGTCAGCCCTTGCCGTCTGCCGCGGCGTCCAACGGGAAACCTAGTACCAGGATGATGTCCATGAGGGAACCCTACGCCCTCCCCGGCACCGGATAGTCGCCGCTAATGGGGCAGGCCCGCCGCGTAAGCTACCGTCATTCCATGAACCGGATCCGCTGGGCCGAAGGGGCATGGGCGCTGCTTGTGTTGCTGGCGGCGGTCATGATGGCCTGCGGGCTGGCCGACGCGTTCACTTTCCTCGTTGAGCCGCCCACGTATCCGGTGGGGCACCGGCTGGTGCTGCTCGGAGCCCTCGGGTTTGCGGCGGCCGCCGTGTGGGCATGGCTGAGGCCAGTGCCCCGATGGGTAACGGTCCTCACGGCACTGCCCGCGAATACGCTCTCGGAGAACCGGCCCACTTTCTCCCACCGGTGCCCGGCTATATCCCAGCCGCCGGACGTAAACTGACCTTCGCACCACCCCTTGCTAGACCTTCCAGGGGGACAGAACCTTTGGAGCGCGGATGCTCTGGAAACTGCTTGTTGAATACCTGCGGCCGCACCGGCAGCTGCTGATCGCCGTCGTGATTTTCCAGCTGGCGCAGTCGATCGCGTCGCTGTACCTGCCCACACTCAACGCGGACATCATCGACGAGGGCGTGGCCAAGGGCGACACCGACGTCATCCTCAGCCTGGGCGCCCTGATGCTGGGAATCACGCTGCTGCAGATCGTGTGCGCCGTGATTGCCGTGTACTTCGGGGCGAAGGCGGCCATGGGCGTGGGCCGGGACCTGCGCGGTGCCATCTTCACCCGGGTGGGGGAGTTCTCCGAGCAGGAAGTCACGAAGTTCGGCGCGCCCAGCCTGATCACGCGGTCCACCAACGACGTCCAGCAGGTCCAGCAGCTGGTGCTGATGGCGGCCACCATGATGGTGGCCGCGCCCATGCTCGCCATCGGCGGGGTGATCATGGCCGTGCGGCAGGACGTGCAGCTGTCCTGGCTGATCGCCGTCGCCGTGCCCGTGCTCATGATCGGCGTGGGGCTGATCATCACCCGGATGGTGCCGCTGTTCCGGAAGATGCAGAAGCGGATCGACACTGTGAACCGGGTGCTCCGCGAGCAGCTCACCGGCATCCGGGTGGTCCGCGCGTTCGTCCGCGAGGACATCGAGACCGCCCGCTTCGCCCAGGCCAACGAGGACGTCACGGACACCGCGTTGCGTGCCGGCCGGCTGATGGCGCTCGCGTTCCCCGTGGTGATGCTGGTGCTGAACGTCTCGTCCGTGGCCGTGATCTGGTTCGGCTCGTTCCGGATCGAGGACGGCTCCATGCAGGTGGGCACCCTCATCGCGTTCCTGAGCTACCTGATGCAGATCCTGATGTCCGTCATGATGGCCACGTTCATGGCGGTGATGATCCCGCGCGCCGCCGTCTCCGCGGACCGGATCGGCGAGGTGCTGAACACCGAGTCGAGCGTCCGGCCGCCGCTGCATCCCGTGAGCAGCGCGGTCTCGTCGGACGGCCACCGCCGGGGTCAGCTGGAAATGCGCGACGTCGGATTCGCCTACCCGGGTGCCGACCAGCCCGTCCTCTCCGGTCTCAGCTTCACCGCCAGGGCCGGGCAGACGACGGCGATCATCGGCAGCACCGGTGCCGGCAAGACCACGCTGGTGAACCTCATGCCGCGGCTGTTCGACGCCACCACCGGCTCGGTCCGGATGGACGGCGTGGACGTCCGCGAGCTGCACCCGGACCTGCTCTGGGGGCACATCGGCCTGGTGCCGCAGCGGCCCTACCTGTTCACCGGCACCGTCCGCAGCAACCTGCAGTACGGCAAGCCGGACGCCACCGAGGACGAGCTCTGGTCTGCACTCGAGATTGCCCAGGCGCGCGATTTCGTGGAGGAGATGGAGGGCGGGCTGGATGCGCCCATCTCCCAGGGCGGCACCAACGTCTCGGGCGGGCAGCGGCAGCGGCTGGCCATCGCCCGGGCGCTGGTGAAACGGCCCGAGCTGTACATCTTCGACGACTCGTTCTCCTCGCTCGACACCGGCACCGACGCCCGGCTGCGCCAGGCCCTCAAGCGCAGCACCGCCGGCGCCACGCTGGTGATCATCGCCCAGCGCGTCTCCAGCATCGTGGACGCGGACCAGATCTTAGTGCTCGACGACGGCAGGATCGTGGGGCGCGGAACTCACCGCGGGCTGCTGGAGACATCCGAGACGTACCGGGAGATTGTCTCCTCCCAGCTGGCAGCGGAGGAGACGGTATGAGCACGCAGAACCGGCCGACGTCGGGCGCTCCCCACAGTGCTTCCACCAACAGCGCCGCCCCCGGCGGAACCGCAGCAGCCTCGAAAACCGGGACTGCCGACGTCGTACGTATTCCCCGTCCGGCGGGCGGACCGGGACGCGGCGGGCCGTTCGCGGGGATGAACGTCCCGGCGGAGAAGGCGATGAACTTCGGGCCGTCGGCCAAGCGGCTGCTGGGGACACTGCGGCCGGAGCGGGCGTGGCTGCTGCTGGTGCTGGTCATGGGCGTGGCCAGCGTGACGCTCTCGGTGATCGGGCCGCGGTTGCTGGGGGAGGGCACCAACCTGATTTTTGCCGGCGTGGTGTCTAAGCAGCTGCCCGCCGGGGTGAGCAAGGCGGAGCTGATCGCGCAGTTGCGCGCCGCGGGGGAGAACCAGAAGGCGGACATGCTCACGCCGATGGCGCTGACGCCGGGGCAGCGGATCGACTTCGCGGCGCTGTCCAACGTGCTGATGTGGGCGCTGGTGCTGTACGTGCTGGCGTCGGCGTTTATGTGGGTGCAGGCGTATGTGCTGAACGGGGTGGTGCAGCGGACGGTGTTCGGGCTGCGCGAGGAGATCGAGGCGAAGATCCACCGGCTGCCGCTGCGGTATTTCGATTCGATCCAGCGCGGCGAGCTGCTGAGCCGGGTGACCAACGATGTGGACAACATCTCGCAGAGCCTGCAGCAGTCCATCAGCCAGGCGGTTACGTCGGTGCTGACCGTGGTGGGTGTGCTGGTGATGATGTTCATCCTTTCGCCCACGCTGGCGCTGATCGCGCTGGTGACCATCCCTTTGACCCTGGGGATCACCGCGCTGATTGCCAAGCGCTCGCAGAAGCTGTTTGTGGCGCAGTGGAAGCACACGGGGGAGCTGAACGGCCAGATCGAGGAGACGTACACCGGGCATGCGCTGGTGAAGGTGTTCGGCCGGCAGCGCGAGGTGGAGGAGCGGTTCCGGCAGAAGAACGTGGAGCTGTACGACGCGAGTTTCGGGGCGCAGTTCATTTCCGGGCTGATCATGCCGGCCATGACGTTCATCGGGAACCTGGTGTACGTGGGGATCGCGGTGGTGGGCGGCCTGCAGTGCAGCTGGGCGACGTGCAGGCGTTCATCCAGTACTCGCGGCAGTTCACCATGCCGCTGGCGCAGCTGGGGTCCATGGCCAACCTGCTGCAGTCCGGGGTGGCGTCCGCGGAGCGCGTATTCTCGTTGCTGGACGAGCCGGAGGAGTCTGCTGAGCCTCCTGGTTCTGGTCCTGATTTTGGGCGGGGCCGGCTGGTGTTTGAGGACGTCTCGTTCTCTTACTCGCCGGACAAGCCGCTGATCTCTTCCCTTAGCCTGGTGGCAGAGCCGGGGCAGACCGTGGCGATTGTGGGGCCGACCGGCGCCGGCAAGACCACCCTGGTGAACCTGATGATGCGGTTCTACGAGCTGGATGCCGGGCGGATAACGCTCGACGGCGTGGACGTCACCTCAGTCTCCCGGCGCGAGCTGCGCTCGCGGCTGGGCATGGTGCTGCAGGATACGTGGCTGTTCGGCGGGACTATCCGGGACAACATTGCGTACGGCCGGCCTACCGCTACGGAGGACGAAATCCTGGAGGCGGCGCGGGCGACGTATGTTGACCGGTTCGTGCACTCGCTGCCGGAGGGGTACGACACGGTTTTGGAGGATGAGGGTGGGAACGTGTCCGCGGGGGAGAAGCAGCTGCTGACGATCGCGCGGGCGTTCCTGGCCCGGCCTTCTGTTTTGATTTTGGATGAGGCGACTTCTTCCGTAGACACCCGGACCGAGGTGCTGGTGCAGAAGGCGATGAGCGCGCTGCGGTCCGATCGGACGAGCTTCGTAATTGCCCACCGACTGTCCACGATCCGCGACGCCGACCTCATCCTGGTGATGGAGGCCGGGCAGATCGTGGAGCAGGGGACGCACGCTTCACTGCTGGCTGCCGGCGGTGCTTACGCGCGGCTGTATGAGGCGCAGTTCGCGGCTCCTGTGGCGGAGGTTTAAGGACGCCGGGCTGCCAGATACTTCGAATAGAAAATTTATGAGGCCGGTGTCACGAACGCCGGCGCAGGAACCGCGGGGATGATGTAACGAAACGCGATCTTGGGCTTACCCGTGGGACTGCTTTCTCTCGTGAGAACCTCATCCACAAAAACGGCGGCCCAATAGTTGTTTTGGTTGCGTAGGATCGCCGCGTCCCCGACTTGAATCGTGCGGATGCGGGAGGACCCGTCGTATGCAGATGCGTCGTTTACCTCTCCCGGGCTCTTGACCCCCGGAGCCAGGGCAACTGTCAAAATATCTGACGGGTCGGTGTACACATAAATGGCACCGTGTCCTGCGGTGGAAAACGCGATGGTAAATGATCGTTCCCCGGTCCCGATCACGAAGCGTCCGTCGTTGTTGCTGTAGTCGAACGAGACTTTCCCTTCGAAAGCGGGCGCTACGTAGCGGCTAGGGTCGTGCCGCAACGCGACGGGCACTTCGTCCTCGGCGAGCAGTCGAAATGGGTTCTTCCCGAGTGGAGGCTTTGGCGTCGGCTGGAGACCATGGAGTTCTTGGAGTAGCGCGTAGTATCCGTCCTCGTGCAGTTCATCGTCACGCAAATCGACGTACTTGGCCGCACCGAGGAAACGCGGGAGTTCCCCTTCCGGGTTGTCCCGAATCACGGGGACCACTCGGTGTCCATGAAGATCCTTCATGAGACTGGGTGTAATCATCTTTCGTTCGTAACCAACTCCACCTTCCGCGGCGTCGGCCTTCCTCACGTAGGCCGACGTCACCACAGCGAGGATGCGGTATTCGCTGTCGGCTGCTCTTTCCATGAAGAGGCTCAGGTCGCTCCCAAGGCGGGTGTCCCAGCGGTCAAGGATCACGTTGACTCCGTCACTTCGGAGGCGAGTGGCCAAGGCGAGCACCCAATCCGAGTGAGCGGCACTGTCCCAAGAGTAAGAGACGAAGACCCAAGGTGCTTGCGTCTGATCGGTATTCGTCACGGAAACTTCCTCATATGGCCCATCCTTACAGGTTCCACTGGACCGAGACGCATTGCCCCTTGGTTTTGCTCGTTTAATGGCAAGCCGTCGATGTGTGAAAGGTCTGGCCTTACCGTCCCGCGGGCCAGGAGCCGACTCCCAAATACTTCAACCCGGACAGCTCTGCTACCAAAATCCCGGAGGCGGTCTCCTCACCGGACGAAGCCCAACCGAGCCAACTACGTTGTCAAACGTCCCCGTGGGGACCGCGGTGGTGGGCGGCCTGCATGCAGCTGGGCGACGTGCAGGCGTTCATCCAGTACTCGCGGCAGTTCACCATGCCGCTGGCGCAGCTGGGGTCCATGGCCAACCTGCTGCAGTCCGGGCTGGCGTCCGCGGAGCGGGTGTTCTCGTTGTTGGACGAGGAGGAGGAATCTGTTGAGCCTGCAGCTTCTGGTCCGGTGTTTGGGCGGGGGCGGCTGGTGTTTGAATCTGTTTCGTTCTCTTATTCGCCGGATAAGCCGCTGATTTCCTCGCTTTCCCTCGTGGCGGAGCCGGGGCAGACGGTCGCAATTGTGGGCCCGACCGGGGCCGGCAAAAACCACGCTGGTGAACCTGATGATGCGGTTCTACGAGCTGGATGCGGGGCGGATAACGCTCGACGGCGTGGACGTCACCTCAGTCTCCAGCCGCGATCTGCGGCGCTTACGCGCGGCTGTACGAGGCGCAGTTCGCGGCTCCAGTGGCGGAGGTTTAGGTACACCGCCTCATTGGTGACAACACCTTTATGTGCTGACGACCATTCGCCCATCATTCGTCGCAACTGCGAGGAGTTCCCCGCTGTCGTCCGAAGCTTCGGATAGCGACACGGAATCACCCTGAGTGGTTTCACGGCTAGCCAGTGTGCCCGTGCCAAACTGGTTAGATGCCCGCCGCCATAATCCTTCCTGCAAACGCAGCCTCGGCCATGAGCCATGCCCTTGGGCGCCAACAACTAGTTATCATCTGCGGTACAGGCGTGACTGCGTCCGCCACCGGTGGCGTGAAGACATCTAGCTGGAAAGGCCTTATCGAGGATGGCATCCGACGGGCCGAGGCAGAAGGTCTACGGAACGCGGATTGGGTTGCTCGGGCGATGGGCGACGTCGACAGCAACATACTGACCGACATGATCGTCGCGGCGGAAAAGGTCACTGCCGCCCTCCAAGAACAACCCGGACTATTTGAAAAGTGGTTAGAGGAAAGCGTCGGTTCCTTGAAATGCAAGGATCCCGCCTTGCCCAACGAGTTGGCGCGGCTCGCCCGCGACGGCGCATTGCTTGTCACTACAAACTATGACGACATCCTTGCTGACGCTGGGGCCCTCAAAATCGTTACCGAGTCCGACGGAGGAGCGGAGCTCAGAAAAGCTGCGAAAAGACTTTCAGCGGCCATCGTTCATTTGCACGGACACTGGAAATTTCCTAACTCGGTTGTCTTTGGAACCAGTTCGTATACGCGGATTGCTTCGAGTGAATCCGCTAAAGCTTTCATGACAACCCTCCTCTACGCAGAAACTATTGTCTTCGTGGGCGTAGGAGAAGGCCTGTGCGATCCCAACTTTGAAGGACTACGCAAGTGGTGTGCAGCAATTTTGGGTAATACAGGCGATCCGCATTACCGCCTAGCTAGGGAAGGCGAACTGGCGGCCATAGCCGCTCAGCACGAAGCTGGTGAGAACATCAAGGTAGTTTCCTACGGGGCGGACTACAAGGATTTGCAGCCGTTCCTGGCATCTGTCTCGCCATCAGTCCCGACGCGATCAGCGGGTGTCGCAGGAGGCCAGGCTCTGCAGTCACGTGCGGCACCTACACCCACACCTCTATCCTTCGCGACACGTGCCAAAGAGACCGAGGACAGGGTGCGGCTGCGGGCTCATATCGAGGCTCTTGCGCCCGTGCTTACTTCGTTGAACGCTGCGTCGTCAGACGATCAAGAACGATTTTCAGATGCCGCTGTCTTTGAGGACGTATTGCGTCAACCACTGGAAGAAATCACCCGCGCTGATCCGAGTGAGCTCGCTGGCACGGATTTGTCCAGTGCAGTGGCCTTTGCTCAGCGACTTCGCAACCTCGTCAGCTTGGTAGACATCGGGACCTGACTTTCCTGGTAAAACTGCAAACCTTTGCTGTCGTTCTTACCAGCATGCTTGTCGCTGGCCAGTATCAGGCTAGGATTTGCATGTGCCAGACATGGAAAAAAGCCCTCGCCCAGATGCTCGTTCCCGTCCGGGTGGGACCAGCGCCGCTCGAAAATCTGCGGGTGATCCACTAGTGATATTTGGTGGAGCCTTGCGTTCAGGCATTGAGGGTAACGGAGCGGGGATGCTGCAACTCCTCCGCAAGCTTTTGCGAAATCCACCGGCAAGCTTATCGGAAAGCCCAGATCTGCTGGCTATCATCTCCGCTGTGACGAACGAGGCTGTGCCCCCTTCCATGCCGCTGCGAGCGGTCCGTGAAGCCGGTGTAGGGCGAGCACAAGCTAGGGAAGTCAATACGTCCCCCCTTGTTGCCCCTACGAAGCAGCTTATGCGGGAGTATGCCCGAGTTGATCGTCCACGTATCGATCTCCCTGACTCCCTTACCCGTGAAGACTTGGAGGACATTGAAAAGCCAATTCTTTCTGCTCCGGCAGATACCGTTGTGGACGACGTTATTCAAGAGCACGTCGGAAAATTACTTGCGGAAATGGGGGTCCCCCCAACGCGCACTCTATTGCTGACCGGGGAACCAGGTACGGGCAAAACAATGACCGCGAAGTGGATCGCGGCTTCACTCCAACGTGAGCTTTACACCATTGATCTTGGTGCCCTAATGAGTCACGAACTCGGCCAAAGCGCCGCAAACTTGCAGCTAGCTATGCGAACAGCTGCACGCCATTCTGCCGTTCTCTTCATCGATGAGCTTGACGCCGTTGCAAAGTCACGAGGCGACTCGTCGGATGTCGGTGAGGCGCGAAGATTGGTAAACGTATTTCTCCTAGAGTTGGATCAGTGGCCTGAGGGCCACTTACTAATAGGAGCCACCAATCATCCCGAGCTCTTAGACCGAGCAGTAGGCCGTAGATTCGAACGCAGAGTCAATCTTTCGCCACCAGATAATAAGGTTCGCGCTGAAATCATCATGCGTATGTTCCCGTATTGGGAGACGCATGATGCTGTACTTTTGGCGGAGCTTACGCCAAATGCTACAGGGAGTGATTTACGTTCGTTGGCTCTGGCTGCCCGACGACGTGCAGCGGCCAAAGGCTCGCGTGATGTGGGCCTAGCAGATGCAATTATTTGTCTTCATCCAAACCCCAGTGTTACAAAACGTCAGCGAGACCGGATGATTACGGTACTCCACGCGCAGGGAATGAGTGCTCGCGCGATAGCATCAATCATTGGGATAACGCATCCCACCGTCGCTGCAGTGCTCAAAAGCGATGAAGGCACCACTTAAGCATCTGCGGTTGTCATCGCATCGTATTTCTAGGGGAAAAACTTGACTCCACCTGACTCCAGGCCTATTTCTGCCCGCCCCCTACTAACTGGTGGCGAGAAGCTTAGGGAGGAACTTACCGTTCGCCCTTCAGGCGGTGGACCCAAAAACTATCCGGTCTCTTTGAAGGATAGCGTTGTGCAGTTACTGCCACAAGCAGTCAAGACCTACGAGGAAGCCCTTAACCTACCTGACCGACTGAAGGGTGAAAAACTTGTTTTTCGGGCTACTCTTCGCCCCGAGTTCCTAGCCAATAGCTATTTTCCTGTCGACCTACTGAAGGCCGTTTCGGCAACGGCGATTGGGAGTATTCCGGCCCGAGGTACACGGCAGGCAACGCAGACCCGCTTGGAAATCAGTGATGCGGATACGAAGACGGTATTGGCTTCAGGTGACGCTGAAAGTTTGGCCGCCTTGATCGAGGTTTTGGAGCATCCCGAAAGCAGCGCCGTGTCCGAGAGGGTGAGGCTCAACATCCAAGCGATAGAACGGATAGAACTGGCACACCCAAAGTACGCCGGTCCGCCAAATGAAGCCAGCACTGGGCAACTTGAGACTTGGGAGGCTGTACTCCACCCTCAGGCGGGGAAGAGCGGAGCGGCCGACTACGCGTCAGAGGTCACGCAGCAGCGTTGGTTTGAGCTCATCGCAAGCCTTGGAGGATCGCACGTCCAAGACTGGATCCGGCAAAGCGGCGGACTCACTTACGTTCCAGTACGCCTCGATCAAGAATCGGTAGAAGAGGCTCTGCAATTCAATGGCCTCAGGCAATTGTCGCCAATGCCTCGACCAAGACATGCTGAAACGGTCGTCGAATTGCCAGAAAGCATCCTGCTCCCGGTGCCAATGAGCCTAGTAGAAACTTCACGACCGCTGCGAGTAGCTGTATTTGATGGTGGGGTAGATGCTGCCTCACCATACTGGGCAGGCAGGGTGCGGGAAATTCCTCTGGGTCACATTCTTCCTGACTCAAGAGCTGATGATCACGGTTCGCTAGTTACAAGTGCGTTGCTGTACGGTCCCGATCCCAAAAACCCTTTGATGCCCGCTAATATGACCATTGATCATTACCGTGTATGGCCGCAAGTTAATCAAAATAGCTTTGAAATGTATTGGCTCCTCGACATGATCAAGGAGCGTGTCGCTGAGAACGACTACCAGGTTGTCGTTATATCAACTGCGCCCGAACGCTTCGCAGAGTCGGACATAGTGGATCGATGGACACATGAGTTGGATCAACTTTCCCATGAGCGAAATGTATTGTTTGTCTCCGCGGCAGGGAACAACGGAGAGCAGAGCTCCGAAACAGGCCAAGATGGAATTCTATTGCCAGGAGACATGGTTAATGGGATGGCGGTGGGGGCGAGTTCATCCAGATCTCCAAGGCCTCGACGAGCAATCTTTAGCGCCAAAGGCCCAGGCCGCGTCGGCGGGCGAGTTCGACCTGATGGAATCGCTTTCGGTGGGACGGACCAAGTTGGATTCAACTTCGTTCGCAACAATGGAACCGTTGCTTCGATGGCGGGTACTAGCGCTTCCGCCCCGCACGTCGTCCACGGCATGGCCGACTTGGCGCAGAGGTTGGGCCCCCGCCGTGTAAATCCCGTCAGTCTCAGGGCATTCAATGCGCACTTCGCTCTTCCTGTAGCGGCCAGACTGCCCGTCACCGAAGTTGGTCATGGCGCACTCCGTGAGGATTGGGAATTCATCAGCGATGACGAAGGCCAAATCGCACATGTGCTTTTTGAGGGCGTAATTTCTCGTGATGAGTTCATACCGCTTCTTTTGCCAGTGCCTGATGCCGCAACCAGTAGTTCTATATCGCTCCGTTATACTCTGGCAACAAGCACTGCTGTGGATCCTAAAGATCCCGTGGAATATACAAAAGCAGGTTTAACTATTCGCATACGCCCGGATGCGCGGAAGTTTGTATTTTCTAAAAAGAATGCCAAAACATATAATCTACATCTCGTTCGTGACAAAGCTTTGATTGCACAACTAACTGCAAATGGTTGGACTGCGGCGACAGATCCCGTATCGATGTCACTAGGCTACCGTGGCAACACCGAAACTGTGCTGAGGGAAGAAGGAAAGTGGGACACACTTCGGACCTTTTCGCGGAAATTCCAAACCGGCAACGTCTATAGGCCCAGAGTTGAATTGTCCCATCTCGCCAGGGAAGATGGGCGTCTCACGAATAATGCCCCGGACTTGTCATGGGCGCTGTTGGTGACCCTTGAAGGGCCAAAGGATGTAGCAATGCACGACCTAGTTCGGAGTCAATTCCCGATTCTTACGCCCCTGCCCGTGCCCGCAGCCAGGGTCACCACACAACCTTGAGGCCTGTCGTGACGGCGCACCCTTGCCATTTTCAACAAGGCTTGAGTTCCGATGTAGCGTGGAGGCGTGGCGCGACAGCGGGCTTTGAGTAGTATCCGTATCTCTTCCTTGGCGTTGCCTTTGGCCTGCGGTCTGTCGGTTGCGTCATCGGTTGTAAAGAGTTGGGCTGCGTTGTCCGCGAGGTCCAGTGCACCCGTGCCTTGCCGAGGCCACGTCCCCGATGGCCCTTGATTTGCTAGGACAGGTTCTGCTGGCCGCGGTCGCTGCCTGTGTCGCCAGTGAGGCCAAGTTGAAATGGTCAAAGCCAGAGGCGTTGGGCGGTAGCCGATCCGGCAGCGCCGTCGGGAGCCCTGCCGATGCGTCGATCGCAACGATCAGCATGCCGGAGCCATTAGGCGAGTCGCTGTCTGACGATTCAATCCTACGCCTTTGAAGTATGTGGGCTTTCGCCCCGAAGTACTTTATAGCAACCGCTTCGCCGTTCATCTTAATCTCCGCCGCTCCGGATACGGCTACGGGCCGGGTTGTCAGAACCCTCGGAAAGATATTCACGTTACGGAATGTCAACTGTCGGCCTCGCAGCCGTGACCAATCACTGGAGCGAGGTCGTAGGTAGCCCACCATCCACCCCCGTAGTACACGGACACACAGCGCAACGTTGCAGTCGCCAGACGTAACCTGTCTAAATGCCTCGTTTTGCGCTTGATATAGACTCCGTCCCCCGCCCCGTCCGCGCCCAGGAGCTCCTGGATGCAGTGAACCACCGGGTCGTTATTGCCGACGGGGCCATGGGCACCATGCTGCAGGGCAGGGAGCTGTCGCTCGAGGAGGACTTCCAGGGCCTGGAAGGCTGCAACGAGATCCTCAACGACACGCGCCCTGATGTCCTCGCAGACATCCATGACGCGTATTTCGCCACCGGCATCGACGCGGTCGAAACCAACACCTTCGGGGCCAACTGGTCCAACCTCTCTGATTACGGCATCGATGACCGGATCGAGGAACTCGCCCGGAAGGGCGCAGAGATCGCCCGCGAGCGAGCAGAAGCGGCAGAAAAAACAGACGGACGGATGCGGTGGGTCCTGGGCTCCATGGGGCCGGGCACCAAGCTCCCCAGCCTCGGGCACACCAGCTACGACTACCTCAAGCAGACCTTCGCCCTGCAGGCCGAGGGCCTCATCGACGGCGGAGCGGACGCCTTCCTCATCGAGACCAGCCAGGACCTCCTGCAGACCAAAGCCGCGGTCAACGGCTGCAAACAAGCCATCGTGACCCGCGGCATCCGGCTCCCCATCTTCGTTACGGTGACCGTCGAGACCACCGGCACCATGCTGATGGGCTCCGAGATCGGTGCGGCGCTCACCGCGCTCGAGCCGCTCGGCGTCGACGCCATCGGCCTGAACTGCGCCACCGGGCCGGACGAGATGAGCGAGCACCTGCGCCACCTCGCCAAACAGTCCTCCGTGGCCATCGCCTGCATGCCCAACGCCGGCCTCCCTGTCCTCGGCCCCAACGGCGCGCACTACCCCCTCTCGCCCAGTGAACTCGCCACCGCGCACGAGCAGTTCGTGCGCGAATTCGGCCTGGGCCTCGTGGGCGGCTGTTGCGGTACGACGCCGGAACACATGGCCGCCGTCGTCGAGCGTCTTGCGCCCTTCCGCACCAGCGCCGCTGTCACCAGCGGCGGTAGGGGCGCCGACGGCAGCCGCGTTCCCACGGAGCGTGAAGCAGGCATCGCTTCCCTTTACCACCACGTGAATTTCGACCAGGAGTCCGCGTACCTGGCCATTGGTGAGCGCACCAACGCGAACGGCTCGAAGGCGTTCCGCCAAGCAATGCTCGAAGAGCGCTGGGACGACTGCGTCGACATCGCCCGCGAGCAGGTCCGCGTCGGCGCGCACCTGCTCGACGTGTGCATCGACTACGTGGGGCGCGACGGCGTGGCCGACATGAAGGAGATCGTCTCGCGTTTCGCGTCGGCCTCCACACTCCCTCTGGTCATGGACTCCACCGAACCGGCCGTACTGCAGGCCGGGCTCGAACACATCGGCGGCCGCCCGGTGGTCAACTCCGTCAACTACGAGGACGGCGACGGCCCGGACAGCCGCTTCGCGCGCATCATGCCGCTCGTGAAGGAACACGGCACCGCCGTGATCGCCCTGACCATCGACGAACAGGGCCAGGCACGCACCACCGAGGGCAAGGTGGCCATCGCCTCCCGCCTCGTCGACGCCCTGGTGGGCGAATGGGGCATGCGCGTCGAGGACATCATCGTCGACGCCCTGACCTTCCCCATCGCCACCGGCCAGGAAGAAACCCGACGGGACGGCATCGAAACCATCGAGGCCATCCGCCAGATCACCGCGAAGTACCCCGGCATCCAAACCACCCTCGGCGTCTCGAACGTGTCCTTCGGCCTGAACCCGGCAGCGCGCATGGCCCTGAACTCGGTGTTCCTGCACGAGGCCGTGCAGGCGGGACTGACCAGCGGCATCATCGATGCGGCCAAGATCGTTCCGCTCGCTTCACTGCCCGAGGAGCAGCGCAAGGTGGCACTGGACCTCGTCTATGACCGACGCGAATACGACGCCGACGGCAACGTCACGTACGACCCGCTGAACATCATGCTGGACCTCTTCGCCGGCGTCGACACCGCAGCGCTCAAGGACCAGCGCGCCGCGGAACTCGCGGCGCTGCCCACCGGCGAACGCCTGCAGCGGCGCATCATCGACGGCGAAGGCAAGGGACTCGAAGCGGACCTCGACCTTGCACGCAGCGAAGGCATGGCCCCGCTGGCCATCATCAACGACCAGCTGCTTGAGGGCATGAAGGTGGTGGGTGAGCGCTTCGGCGCCGGCGAGATGCAGCTGCCGTTCGTGCTGCAGTCCGCCGAGGTGATGAAGAACGCCGTCGCCCTGCTCGAGCCGCACATGGAGAAGTCGGATTCCTCGGGCAAGGGCACCATGGTGATCGCCACCGTCCGCGGCGATGTGCACGACATCGGCAAGAACCTGGTGGACATCATCCTCACCAACAACGGCTACAAAGTCATCAACATCGGCATCAAGCAGGGGATCGCCGAGATCATGGCCGCAGCTGAGGAGCACAACGCCGACGTGATCGGCATGTCCGGCCTGCTGGTGAAGTCCACCGTGGTGATGAAGGAAAACCTCGCCGAACTCCAGTCCCGGGGCCTCGCGAAGAAGTGGCCCATCATCCTCGGCGGCGCAGCCCTGACCCGCGCCTACGTGGAGCAGGACCTGGCGGAGCAGTTTGAAGGAACCGTCCGGTACGCCAAGGACGCCTTTGAGGGGCTCGCGCTCATGGAACCGCTGGTGCAGGTGGCCCGCGGCGCCGACCCGGACGCCGTCGGCCTTCCGCCGCTGAAGAAGCGGATCCACAAGGGCGGCCCCAAGTTCACCGTGACCGAGCCCGAGGCCATGCCCGGCCGGTCCGACGTCGCCGCCGACAACCACGTGCCCGCGCCGCCGTTCTGGGGCACGCGCATCGTACGCGGCGTGGCACTGCACGACTACGCGGCCATGCTCGACGAGCGCGCCACGTTTATGGGGCAGTGGGGGCTCAAGCCCGGCCGCGGCGATGACGGCGCCTCCTACGAGGAACTGGTGGAACGTGAGGGCCGGCCGCGCCTGCGGTACTGGCTGGACCGGATCCTCGGCGAGGGAATGCTTGATGCGTCCGTCGCCTACGGCTATTTCCCGGTGGTCGCCGAAGGGGAACAGGTGGTGGTGCTGCACCATGGGGAGGATCACGACGGCGTCCTCGGCACCGCGGGACTCCTCGCCCCCGACGGTGGTTCCGGCGGTCCGATCGGCACCGAGCGCCTGCGTTTCGATTTCCCGCGCCAGCGCCGGGACCGGCACCTGTGCCTGGCAGACTTCGTGCGGTCCCGCGAATCGGGGCAGGTGGACGTGCTGCCGGTGCAGCTGGTCACAGCCGGTGCCAAGATCGAAGAGTTCACGTCCAAGATGTTCGCTGCCAACCAGTACCGCGACTACTACGAGCTCAACGGCCTGGTCATGCAGCTCACCGAGGCGCTGGCGGAATTCTGGCACGCGCGCATCCGCTCGGAGCTGGGTTTCGCCGCCGAGGAGCCGAAGGACAAGGCCGGCCTGTTCAAGCTCGAATACCGCGGTGCGCGGTTCTCGCTCGGGTACCCCGCGTGCCCTGACATGGAGGACCGCCGCAAGGTGACGGACCTGCTGAAACCCGAGCGGATGGGCGTGGTCCTCAGCGATGAGCTGATGCTGCACCCCGAACAGTCCACCGACGCGTTCGTGTTCCACCACCCGGAGGCCAAGTACTTCAAGGTGTGAGTTGAAGCCGGTCTTTGGCCTGGGCGGATGTAATGCATCCACGTAGCTGGTTGGAATCTGAGCTGTCCATCGGAAGGCAATTAGGAAACACGATTTGGACCCTATCGTGACAGTGTTTGTGGGGCTTCCTGACGTCAGGTTTGGGTGTACGTGAGTTGACGTACGATGGCGCCCGGGGCGTCGGATTGGAGTCTCATCTTTCGTTCTGATCGGTACCGACCGGTACTGCGAAATGTCCTTGGCACAGATTTGCAAGAATCTGATCAGTGAGCGCTTCAATGCCGCCTTCGGATGTCACGGTCATTCCGGCTTCCGCTGCTTCCAGGGCCTCGAGCGTCTCCAGCTGTGAGGTGAGAAGGGATACAGGCATGAAGTGTCCTGGACGCTGGACCAACCGCTCCTTCAATACCGAAGGGTCGACCTTTAAGAGGACGAACCTGGTGGAAGGAGCGGCTGCGCGGATAGCGTCACGGTAGTCGCGTTTGAGGGCCGAACAGGCAACCACGATCCCATGGGGGTGTTCGCCCGCGAGTTCTGCGCCGACCAGGCGAAGCCAGGGCCGTCTGTCTTCATCGGTGAGCGGTACGCCAGCTGTCATTTTTTCGACGTTCGCCAAGGGATGCAGGTCGTCTGCGTCCTTGAAGGTTGCTCCGAGCCGGGCTGCCAGGGCAGCGCCGACCTTAGTCTTGCCCGAGCCCGACACGCCCATGACGACAAGGGGGCCATGCACTACAGCGCTCCCTGTTGCGCTGTTCCTGCGGGCATCGGCACCAGCCGGGTCACGACGACGGGTTTTTCCAGCAGGCCTTCGAGGGAGGCGTTCAGGCGTTTGACCGGTTCACCTTGGCCGTGGGCGTCGAGCAGCGCAGCTGATTCCCATTTCTCGATCATGAGGATCTGGTTGTTTGGGGCTTCGTGTATCGCGTAGAGCAGGCAGCCGGGTTCCTGGTGGACTTCGCTGATTGCGGGGGAGAGGGCGGCGACGACCTGGTCGAAGGCGCCCTCCTTCGGGCTGAAAGCAGCGGTGACGACGATGGTCACGGTGAGGTTCTCCTTGCTTCATAGGGTGCCCTGGAGGGGCGTGGGAGGGTCCTTGAGGACGCGGCGCGGACCGACGGCTAAAGTGCGTCAGTCCGCGACGAACATCCGCTGAGTGTCCTTCAGACTTAGCTGCGGACAGCGAGGTTTTCCTCAAGGGCAAGGGCCTCGGTTTCGCGACGCAGTTCGAGGGCCTGGTCGAGCGAGTCGTCCATGATGACGTCTTCCCAGCGGACGATTCCGCCCTTGGCCACGTCATTGCGCAGTTCCACGTGGTGGGCCAGCGCGACTGGCAGTGCACCGGTAGTCACGGAGTGCTTCGCGGAAACGAGTTGGCCCCAGACGGTGTATCCGCCTTCGCCGTCGAGGAATTCACCGGCTTTAAGGTCTTTTTTGGCGGTGGCGACCACGTCGCCAAAGAACCCGATGGGTGAACCCGTGGGGATTCCGCGGAGGACGGCGTTGGCGATGGATACGTTCAGTTCCAGGCCGACGTAGTGGTAGGGGCGGTACAGGGCAGCGTACTGGCCGGTGGGGTCCGGGTGCCAGGGGTATTCGTTGAAGCAGCCGGAGACGTAGGCGTTGGTGGCCTTCACGACGACGAAAACGCCTTCCTGGGTGTTGTGGGGGATCCAGGTGCCGTCGCGGTTGACACTGGACATGACGTCGACGGTCCCTTCGTGTGCGAGGGCTCCTCCGACGTCGGCGGGCCGGCAGATTGAGGCGATTTCCTCCACGTCTCCCGGCGTGAACGTCAGCCCGGTGTCAGAGGGGACCAGTCCTGCCCCGTTGGCGACGGCGGCCATTTCGATGGCGGCCTTGGTGCCGTCCCGGAACGAGGTGTGCATGTTGGGGTTCAGCTGCCCGGAGTCGGTGAGTTCCTTGGAGAATTCCCAGTTTTCCCAGACGTTGTCGGGGTTCATCTCGTGGTAGTGCTCGAGGAATTTGGCGCCCTTGCCGGCGCAGACGACGTCGAATCCGCTGGTGCGGGCCCAGTCGACGAGTTCCATGATCAGGGCCGGCTGGTCGCCGTATGCCATTGAGTAGACAACGCCGGCTGCTTCTGCCCGCTTGGCCAGGGCGGGCCCTGCCAGGGCGTCGGCTTCAACCGTGACCATGATGATGTGCTTTTTCGTTTCGATGGCGCGCAGTGCATGCTTGACGCCAACGATGGGGTTGCCGGTGGCTTCCACGATGATGTCGATGTCGACGTCGAAAAGCTCATCAGCGTTGGCCACGATCGCGGTTGAGCGGTCCCTCAGGGCGGTTGCTATGTCGGGAGCGATCTGGTCTTTGGGCCATCCAACGAGTTCAAAAGCACCTTCAGCGCGCTTGACGTTGATGTCTGCGATGGCGACGACGTGGATGCCCGGAATGTTGTTTGCCTGGGCCAGGTACATCGTCCCGTAGCGTCCGGCGCCGATCAGGCCAACCCGGATGGGCTTTCCGTCGGCCTCGCGCTGGGTCAGGAGATGGTGCAGATTCATGGGTTGCCTTTCAAGGGATACGGCGCTGTTCCGGAAGGGATGCGGGCTGGTCTGGGATCAACCGCAGCTTTTGGGCTCCTACTTTTCACCTTGCGGCTCGCCGCCATTGGTGGTGAGGCTGCAGACCAACCGGGATCGAACTAAGGTAAAATAAGTGGAACCGGTACACTTTTATGTCACAGGGGCAGGGCCAAGGTCAAGCCCTAGGCTGAAAAAGGTTCCAGATGTCCAGGAAGTGCCACCTAAGGAGTAGGCGTGCAGAAACAACCGACCATCCGCGATGTTGCCCAGGTGGCCGGGGTGTCCGTTGCAGTCGTCTCCCGGGTGCTGAACCCGGGATCAGGTCCAGTCGCTGAAGCCACACGGGGCAGGGTTAACGACGTCATGAAGAACCTCGGTTACCATCCCCGCACGGCGGCCAGGGAGCTCAAGTTTGGCCCGCCTACTACGCTGGGGCTGCTGCTCGCCGATGTCTCGAACCCCTTTTTCGCCCGACTCGCCGACCGGGTGGTGCAGGAGGCGCACGCCCGCGGAATTCAGGTGCTGCTGATGACCACGCAGGAGGATGACCAGCTGGAGTCAGAGCGTCTGGCGACACTGATCGAACGCAGGGTCAGTGGGATTATCGCCACCCCGACCGGCAACAACCTGGCCATCTGGAAGCAGCTTCAGGACCTCGGGACTGATGTGGTTTTTGTCGACAGATCAATTCCTTCGCTTCCCGAAGTTGACGTGGTGAGCATCGACAACTTTGAATCCGCGCGGTCTGCTACTGCGCTCCTCGCCGCCCACGGCCACCGCCGCATCGGGATCATCTCCGGGCCCGCTGCCTCATCTACGGGAAGGGACCGGATCGCCGGCTATCGGCAAGCCCTGGAAACAGCCGGCCTGGAGCAGGATGAGCTCCTCATCCGGCACGCCGCGTTCCGCGGGTCGGCGGGAGGAGATGCCGCGTCGGCGCTGCTCAGCATCGAGGAGCCGCCCACCGCTTTGGTGGTGGCAAATACCGCCCAGGTAACCGAAGTTCTGCGGCGCCTCTCCCACGCCGGAATAGACATCCCTGGGACGCTGTCCGTCATCGTCTTC
The DNA here is from genome assembly GCF_001428335.1 of Arthrobacter sp. Soil762. Lineage (GTDB taxonomy): Bacteria > Actinomycetota > Actinomycetes > Actinomycetales > Micrococcaceae > Arthrobacter. The sequence goes on along the minus strand of NZ_LMSG01000001.1, from coordinate 722,088 downwards.
GAAGATTCACCTTGGACCGAACTCATGACCCCGGCCCTGACAATCGTCAGGCAACCCATAGATCTGCTCGCCCGGCACTCTGTGCAGCTCGCTTTGTCCAACACGCAGGGCAAGACGTCGGGAGAACCCAAAATCATACGCGTAGCCGCCGAACTGGTCGAACGGTCCAGCGTTGCCCGGGTGCACTTCACAAAGTAATCCAAGCTGGCATCCGCTCCCAACGGTTTACAGCCCCGCCGGCGTGTGGTAAAAAAGTGTACCGGTTCCACTTCGGGATGATTCACGGCGGGAAGGCAGCCTGCGCGAGCACCGCCGCGTCTACAAAACACTGGGCAAGCGGGACGAGAAAGCAGCAAGAGCAGCCCTTCTCGACCATATCCGCACAGCCCAGGACGCTTAATCACCGCCATCAAAGCATCAGTACCCCTGTCCGTGTAGGCCAGGAACCAGCAAGTATTCAAAGGAGAATCAGATGCCCAAGCGCATCCTCGCCACCGTAGCTGTGGCCGTTGCACTCACCGTTACTACTGTCCTCACCGGTTGCGGCGGGGGCGGGGCGCCCGGCGCCGGCGCGCCCAGCACCACCATCCGCCTCGGCCTCGGCGACCCCGCAACCTCTTCCGTGGGCGTCACTGGAAAGCACTTCGCCGACAAGGTTGCCGAGCTGAGCGACGGCAAGGTCAAGGTCGAGACATTCCCCGACGGCACCCTTTTTGGCGGAGACCAGAACGCCGCCGTCAACCTGCTTGGAAACGGCACGCTGGACTCGACCATCATGTCCACCTCGGTATACGCGTCCTTCGAACCAAGAATGAATGCCATCAGCCTTCCCTACCTCTTCAAGGACACGGATGAGGTCACCAAGTACCTCCAAGGCGAACCGGGCAAGGAACTGCTGGGCTCACTGGACAAGCTGGGCATCAAGGGCGTGTCCATGCTGACCCGTACTCCACGGCACACCACCAACTCGATGCGTCCCATCACCCAGCCCGAGGACTTCAAGGACCTGAAGCTCCGCGTACCGCAGAATGACCTCTGGGTTAAGTTCTTTGGCTCACTGGGCGCCAACCCGACGCCGATGGACTTCAAAGAGGTTTACACCGCCCTGCAGCTCGGCACTATCCACGGCCAGGAAAACCCTCTGGAAGTTCCAGTCAACAACAAGTTCTTCGAAGTCCAGGACTACCTCTCCCTGACGGGCCACATCTCCGACGGCTTCGTCCTTGGGTTCAGCAAGAAGAAGTGGGACTCCTTCGATGAGGACACCCGGAAGGTCCTGCAGGAAGCAGCGGACGAGACCGCTGACTTCAAGACAAAGTACGACAACGACGAAGCCACCAAAACCCTCGACAAGCTCAAGGGCGAAGGCGTGAAGATCAACGAGCTGACGCCCGAAGCCAGGGAAAAGTTCCAGGCGGCAGCGCAGAAGGTCTACCCCGAGCTTGAGGGCAAGGTAGGCAAGGAATTCGTCCAGTCAAGCCTTGAATTCCTTGGACGTTGAGGTGACGGGTCCAGTGCAGGAGACGAGTTCAGTGCATGATGATGGAAGCACCCCAACCCGGGGGGCCGAACACCAGGCGGCCGAACATAGCATCAAGGTGGTTCCGGTAGGCGAAGTCTCGGAACCTCATGGTCTGATCTGGAAGGCCGTGGATGCTCTCCTCTTCGTCGGAATCTGCGCGATGCTGCTCAGCCTTGCTGCCCAGATGGTCAGCCGGCAGATGGGAGCCTCGCTGCCATGGACCGAGGAACTGACCCGTTTCCTGTTCATGGACACCACCTTCCTGGGGATGGCAGCAGGCTTCCGGGCCGCCGTGCACCCGCGTGTGAACTTCGCTGTGGCGTGGGGACCAGCCTGGCTCAAGCAAGTCAGCATGCATCTCTACGCCATCTGCGGGACCGTGTTCTTCAGTGTCCTGCTCTACAAGACGTGGGAATTGATGCTGCAGCAGTACGCCGCCGGAGAGTCCAGTCCTGCCCTGGGACTGAAGATGTTCCTGGTAACCCTGCCCCTGGTGATCAGCGCGGCACTGGCCATCGTCGCCCATATCACAACCGTCTACTTCTCCCCGTATATGCGTAAGAGAATCCTCGAAGGAGAGATGATCGCATGAGCCTGACCCTGCTGGGCATATTCCTCCTCCTGCTGCTGCTGGGCGTTCCGCTCTCAGTCTCACTCGGCATTGGCGTCATCGCCACGCTGCTGATCTTCGACATCCCCCTCGAACTATTACCGCAGTCCATGATGAGCTCCATGAACAGCTTCCTGCTGGTTGCTGTCCCCTTGTTCGTCCTGGCCGGCAACCTCATGGCCGGAGGGGGTATCTCGGACCGGATCTTCCGTGGCGCCGAAGTCATCTTCGGCCGCTTCCGCGGCGGCCTTGGCCAAGTGAACATCGCATCGAGCGCAATCTTCGGCGGCATCTCCGGTTCCTCCGTTGCCGACATTGTCAGCCTCGGCAAGATCGAGATCAAGGCCATGACTGACCATAAGTACCCGCGGCCCTACGCGGCAGCAATGACCATGGTCACCGCTACCCTGTCCTCACTGATACCGCCGAGCATCCTCATGATCATCGCCGCCTCGACCGCGAACGTCTCGGTAGGCGCTGCACTCGCGGGAGGATTTGGACCGTCCATTGTCCTGATCATCGTCCTGATGCTTGTGAATTTCTTCCTGTCGGCACGCCATGGTTACGGCGAGGTCTCAAGGACGCCTTTCAAGAAGGGCCTTCGGATCGTCCTCGGGGGAATCCCGGCCATGGGCGGCCCGGTGATCATCCTGGTGGGCATGTTCAGCGGGCTCGTCACGCCCACGGAGGCGGCCGCCGTTGCCGTCTTCTACAGCCTGCTGGTCGGCATCTACGTCTACCGGGACATGAAGTGGCGCCAGATGCCCAAGATGATCGTGGACGCCGGCCTCACCACCGGCACCATCCTGCTCATCGCCATGATCGCCGGCGTCGCCTCTTACATCTTCACCATTGACGGGCTGCCGGCAAAGGTCAGCAGCTGGCTGCTGAGCGTCAGCACTAACCCCACCATCGTCATGCTACTGATCGGCCTGATCCTGATCGTCATCGGAACCGTGATGGACAAAGTCGCAGCCATCCTGCTTTGCACACCGGTGCTCATGCCCGCGGCCGTGTCTTCCGGTGTGGATCCCATCCACTTCGTCGTCTTCCTCGTTGCTGCCCTTGCCGTTGGCCTGGTCACGCCGCCTGTCGGCGTCTGCCTGTTCGCGGCATCCTATGTCAGCGGGCTGCCGATGGAGAAGATCGTGAAGGCCGCGGTGCCGCTGTACGTGGTCATGGTGATTGCCATCGTCATGCTGGCCATCTTCCCGCAACTCATCCTGTGGCCGTCTGATCTCCTGACCAAGCAGTAACGCCGCCCCCAATTCGCTATCCCATACAGTCACAGAAACAGGACAACTATGCCTTCCCCCATCCGGAAAACCGTCAGCGGCTACATTGCCGGTCCTGCACGCCCTAATCGCTAAAGGATCCCCAATGCCTGAACATGACCACCCAGCGCTTGCCCTGATGGGATTAGGGCCGATGGGGGAACCCATGGCGCGCCGGCTGCTGAAGGGCTACGGCGAACTGACAGTCTGGAACCGGACTACTTCGAAGGCCGAAGCATTGGTGGGCCTGGGCGCCCGCGTTGCGACCTCACCCTTTGAGGCGGCCGCCGACATCGTTCTCACCGTGTTGCCAGACCTAAGCCACGTCGAAGCGTTGCTTCCGGGAGAAGAGGGCCTGATAGCCGGATGGACAGCCAAGGGCATTGCCCGACCGATACTCGTCGTGCACGGAACCGTCTCGCCGGGGGCAGTGGCGGCCTTTGGCGAACGGATGCTTCGCGAACACGGCGTCCGAGTCCTGGATGCCCCCGTCAGTGGCGGCACCGTGGGCGCCGAAAACGGCACCCTGAGCATCATGGTGGGCGGGGACGAAGACACGTTTAGCTCGGTCACCCCGGCGTTCGGGTTCATGGGCAGCACCATCCGGCACATGGGTTCGGGAGGTTCGGGCGCGCTGGCCAAGGCCTGCAACCAGATCGTGGTCGCCGGCACGGTCACGGCAGTTTCCGAAGCCATGCTTCTCGCGCGCGGCGGGGGACTGGATCCATCAGTGATGCTTGAACTGCTTCGGGGTGGGCTGGCCGACTCCGAGGTGCTGCGCCAAAAAGGGCACAGATGGATAGACGGCGATTTCACTGGTGGCGGCAGCGCCCAAAACCAGCTGAAGGACCTCAACTTCGTGCTGGGGGCGGCTAGGAGAGCACTCCTGGAGCTGCCCCTGAGCACGGTAATCCGGGATCTTTTCGAGGATATGGTCGCGCGGGGCGACGGCGCCCTTGACCACACAGGAATCCTCCGGACCCTTGCACAGCGCACCAGCGCAGCCCTGTGAACATCTGTTATCAGGCACCCGCAGGGTGCTTGATAACAGAAGGCCTGTCACGAGCGGGTGTCGAGGTAGTGCAGAATCGCCCGGGCCGTTTCCTCCGGAGCGCTGACGTGGGGGCAGTGCCCGGTGGCCTGGAGCTGCACCAGGGTGCTGTGATCCAGATTCTTGTGCAGGTAGGCGCCCACTTCCGGCGGGGCAAGCCGATCGTCGGAGCACTGCAGAATCAGGCAGCTGGTGCGCAACTTTTTCAGTTCAGGGCGGGTGTCGGAGAAAAAGGTTACCCCGGCGAAGTGCCGTGCGATGGTCGGATTTGTCCGGCAGAAGCTGCCACGCAGATCCTCCGCTAATTCCGGCTCTTGCGGGTTGCCCATAACCATGGGCGCCAAGGCCGCGGCCCAGGCGAAATAGTTGCTGTCCAGAGATGCCAGCAGGCCCTCGATGTCTTCCCGCGAAAACCCGCCCACGTAGCCGTCGTACGGGTCATCCGTATGACGGGGTGAAGGAGCAAGCAGGACCAGGTGGGAGAAACGGTTGGGGTCCTGCACTGCGGCGATCACGGCGATCATCGTGCTGACACTGTGGCCTACCAGGATGACGTCCTCAAGTTCAAGGGCGGCGCAAATCTCCAGCAGGTCCGACGCGTACCCATCCAGGGACCCGTACTTCTCCCAGTCATAGGCACTGATGTCGGAGTTTCCTGCACCAACATGATCAAAAAGCACCAGCCGGTAATCGTCTACGAAATAGGGCAGCAGCTTCCGCCACATAGCCTGATCGCAGCCAAAACCGTGGGCAAACATCATCACAGGCCCATCATCCCGGCCAAATATGGTGACATTGTTCCGGCCGATTACCGCAGCAACTGCTTCGATCACATCCTCACTGACCCTCCGTAGGGTGGCGTCCTGTCCCAGACTATCCACAGGAAATAGCGAATCCTAGGATCCTCCGTGTCCTTGGCCTACGCAGTCAGGCTGCTGCACAGCCGCCAGGAGAACGCCCTAGCCATCCCGACGTCGACCCTGACCGCTTCGGCCGCGAGACAGCCGCAATGTGGGACCGGCTCCAAGCCCAAACGCACCATGGAACTGTCCTCAAGCCCCGATTTGTAGCCGGTCCTTGGCCTGCGCGGGCTGTGCCTGCGCGCCCTGCCCGCCTGGTCCAGGAACCTGGCTGAAGACCGGCTTCACCCGCCGGAGTGCCGCAAGGATGGCCCGCCCCACCACAGCGATTCCGATCACCGTGGTGACCGCGCGCAGGGTGTCCCAGCCCGCCGTCGACGTCACCAGGGAATAGAGCAGGAAGCTGCTGAGGTTGGTGCCCAGCGGCGCGCCGGCCACGTAGGAGATGCCGGTTCCGGCGCCGACGGCGAAGGGCCAGAACCACAGGTTGGTCAGCAGGCCGAACAGGTAGGACGCGACGATGCCGTAGGCGGACAGCATCCACAGTTCGGCCCATCCGCGCACCCGGCGGGGGAGCAGGCCTGCGCCCGCGCCCACCCACGCACACGCGAAGATCTGGAACGGTGTCCAGGGACCGATCCCGCCCCACAAGGCGCTTGAGACGGCGATGGTGGCGGCGCCCAGGAGCATGCCGAAACGGGCACCGAAGGCCCGGCCGGCCAGGATCAGCAGGATAAAGACTGCCTCCACGCCCCCGACGCCGGTGCTCGCCACCCGCACTGCCGAGCCCACTGCGGCCAGGACACCGAGCAATGCGACCGTGTGCGCGGAGCTGACCGAGCCGTCCATGGACACCACGATGGCAACGACGGCGAGCGGCGCAATGGCCAGCGCCGCGTACGGCAGGGCAGCGGCGGCATCCTCCGGGAAGGCCGCGGCGAGCAGCGGCCAGCAGAAGGCACCGAGCGCCAGAAGGTTTGCCGCCGCGAGGACGGCGAGCTCGACTCCCCGCGGCATGCGGATGCGGCGCCGTCTTGCCGGACCTGGGGAGTCTGGTTCGATGACCCGCGGTTTTAGTCTGGCCCCCGCTGGCCGGGGGAGTGGGAGGGGCGCTTCGGGGACCTCGGCCGCCTTGGAAGAGGGCGCGATGCCGTCACGCATCGGGAGGATGCGGGCGCCGAGGCCGTGGGCAAAGGCGAGGTCGTGCGTGGCGATCAGGACCGCCGTGCCGGAGTCCGCAGCGGCCCGCAGCGCCGCCGACACTGCCGTGCGCGCCGCAGGATCGAGTCCGCGGGTGGGCTCATCGATCAGGAGCACCTGGGGATCGTCCATGGTCTGCAACGCGATGGCAAGGATCCTGCGCTCTCCCGCAGAGAGGTCCCGGGGGTGCTCCTGTCCGATAGGCATCCGAACATCTCCCCGCAAGCGGGCCAGGCGTGACTCCGCGGGCACAGCGGCAAGCCGGTCACTGGCCGGGCGCCGGTCCGGGTGACGCCGGTCTGCGCGGCGGGCGCGCGCCTGGCGCCGGTCGGCCGCACGGAGCTCTGCTGCGACGGTATCCCTGGTGAAGAGGTCGTCCGAGGCGTCCGGCACGAGGGCGACGCGGCCGCCGTCGAGCGTTCCTTCACCACCCCTGCCTTCACTGCCGGTGCCTTGACCAGCCGTCCCTTCACCGAGGGCGAGCGCCACCAGGAGGGACGACTTCCCGGCCCCGTTCGGCCCCACGAGAGCCACCACTTCACCGCGGTGCAGGGTCAGGGATGCCTCGCGCACCAGCGGCTTGCCCTTGCGGTGCACCGCGAGGTTCGTGGCAGTCAGGACGGGCGCGTGCACTACTGGCTGTGCCGGCGTCGGACGGGCAACGGCAGGGGGCGACGTCGGGGAGGGCGCAGCACCCGACACCAGGGCGCCGTCGTCGATGGTCCACCATGAGTCTGCAACGGGGACCAGCGGTTCTGCCCGATGCTCCGCCACGATGACGCAGGCGCCGTCGCCGGCGAGGGCGTTGAGTACGGCGATGACGTGTCTGCGGGCCGCGGTGTCGAGGTCGGCCAGGGGTTCATCCACCAGGAGCAGTGCGGGCCGCTCCACCACCGCGGCGGCGATGGCCACGAGTGTTGCCTCGCCGGCCGAGAGGGTGCTGATGTTGCGGTCCAGCAGCGCCGTCACTCCGATCCGCTCCGCGACGTCCAGCACCCGGGCTTTGGCGGTCGCGGAGGCCAGGCCGCGCAGCTCAAGGGCGAGGGAGATTTCGTCCCGGACCCGGGTAGAGGCGAAGGCGGCGCGGGGATTCTGCAGGACGACGCCGATGAGGCGGGCGGTGTCGCGCGGCGGCGTGGTGGCACGGTCTGTTCCGGCGATGCGCACCGTGCCGGAGATTTCGCCACCGTCAACGTGGGAGAGGAGGCCGGCGATGCCCCGCAGGATGGTGGACTTGCCGGAGCCCGTCGGCCCGGTGATGACCGTAATGGAACCGCTGGGCGGCGTGAACGCTGCGACGCGCACCTGGGCGTCACCAATACGGAATTGTGCGTCCCGGACGAGAACCGGCGCTTCGGTGGCTGGGCCGGGTTGCTGTGCTTCCCGGCTCCCGAAGCCGCGCAACTCCAGAGCCGCGGCAACCCGGCTTGCGTGCTCCAGGGTGCGCTCGAGCACGGGCACCAGGGCGCGCGCTCCGAACCGTTCGCCCCGCAACCGGAACGCCAGACGGACGGAGGTCACGGCGTCGGCGAGTGCGGGGAGCGCCGCCCACGCCACCACGAGGGTCCGGGCAACGCCCTGCATGGGGCCGCGGCGGGCCAGGTGGACAAAGCCGCGCGCCACGTCCACAAACGCATTGATCACGCCGAAACCGAGGAGCATCCCGGCGATCGGCAGGGCGGACAGGACCGCCGCCCATAGTCCAGGTCCGGTGACCGGGCCGAGGAGGACCACATGTGCGTACGGGGCAGCCAGTCGAACCGCCGGCAGGTCGAGCAGGACGGGGTCACCAATGCCCGCCCCGTTGAAAAGGACGCGGTAGATGACCCGCGCCGCGATGAAGACGACGGCGAGAGCCGCCCCTGCACGTAACGGCGCGGGTCGAAAGGTCATGCTGCGGGGGCTGCCGGTTCGCCGTCGACCGCGTAGAGCAGTTCAAGGCTCTCGCCCGGGCTGACCTGCAGGGTAGCGAGGCCTTCCTGGGCGTAGGCCCAGTCACCGGTGGCCGGCTTCACCCAGAGGGACCAGTAGGCAAATGCGGCGGGCATGCCACTGCATTCTTCCTTGTACGTGCCGCCCTTGTGGGTGATGGCGAGGTCTGCAGCGGGCACGCCGTTCACACGGCATACGAGTTCGGTGGGGTACTGGGTGGTGCCTACGGTTTTTACGTCTGCCTCTTCGAGCACCTTGGAGGCGGGAGTCGCCGCGTCCACGGGGACGCAGACGGACGTGTCAGCGGCATCCTGCTTCAGGGCGCCCGAATCGACGATCACCTTCACGCCGGCGCAGGGCCCGGAGGCTGCGCTGGGTGATGCCGTTGCCTGCGACGTCGCGGAGGAGGCGGGCTGGGTGGCGGCCGGCGTGGAACAGGCGGCAAGGGTAAACAGGAGACCGGCGGCGGCGAGGGAGCTCGCGGCGGCGGTGCGGATCTTAGTCAAAGTCACGTGTCAAGGGTAGGACGTTGCCTGCCCGGAGCGGGATGCCGTCGCGTTGTGTGACGTTAGTTCTCCACTGAATCCAGGAATGACGCCTTGAGCAGCAGGCGTCATTCCCTTTGGGCGGTGGAGCGACCACACTTCAACCACGCATCCGACAACAGTGCCCAGGCGGAGGCTTTTTATGAGCCAATTTCGCAACCTTGTGTCTGCCGACGTCGAGGTTTACCTTAATCCCATGGCTCGGCGAATTCGCGGAGATGCGACAGCGGCGGCGGCCGTCATGGTGGCGGGATCGGCGACGTTCCTGACCGGGGCCTTTATGCCAGTCTCGCGGGTGTATGTCGAAGGAGACCCGCAGCGCAAACTGGCCATTCTGCTGGCGGACCCGGGGCAGTGGAGTGCCCAGCAAATACTCTTGGCCGCAGGCACAGCTGCGTTGCCCGTTGGGGTGGTGCTGCTCGCCCGTCACTGGGATGCGGGAAGCGATCGGGGCAGCCCGGAACCTTTGGCGGGGCAGCGGCTTGCCCAAGGCGCCGCGCTTGCATGGGTCGCGGGAGCTGGTCTGTTCCTGGGTCATCTGAAGGCGCGATACACGGATCCGGAGGCCTTCGCATTGGGGAATATGCCGGGCTGGCCCTTTCAGGGGTACATGGGGCTGAGCCTTGCCGGCATGGCTGCCCTGGGTGGCGGGCTGCTGGCACGGGCGCGTGCTCACACCGATTCCGGCGCCATGCCAAGGGACCCGCGCTGGCCGGGCTGGCTCAATGTGGGCGGGGCCGGAGTCTTCGCCGCCGTCCTGGTGGGTACCGGTGACTTGCCGCCCCTGCTGGTCTACGTCGTGGAGTTGGCGACCGGGGCTGCGCTGATACGGCAAGTCCGCCGGGGCGCCAATCTGGGGAGGCCAGCCTAAGTCCTCACGGAGGAGCTTCCGCCGTCGTCCGTTTCCTTCCCTTCTGACTGCTTCTGATTCCGGCAGAGCTGGGGGTGTCCAGCAGACACTGCCGCAGGCAAAACAGCCTGCGTACCGTGGAACTTGTGGATAGAAAAGAAGAGATTCGTGAGTTCCTGATTTCGCGTCGTGCGAAGGTCAGCCCGGAGCAGGCCGGGATCCCCAGTTACGGGGACTTGCGGCGTGTGCCGGGTCTGCGCCGTGAGGAAGTGGCGCAGCTCGCCGGGGTGAGCACGGACTACTACACGCGGCTGGAACGCGGCAGCCTCCGCGGCGTCTCAGAGTCAGTCCTCGAGGCCGTGGCCTCGGCCCTTCAGTTGGACGAGGCCGAACGGGCACACCTGATGGACCTGGCGCGGACGGCCAACGCGCCGTCGAGACGGACTCCCCGCCGTCCGGCGCAGCAACGGGTCCGTCCCGGAGTGCTGCGCCTGCTGGACGGGATGACCGGAGTGGCCGCCATGGTGCAGAACGGCCGAGGTGACGTGCTCGCCGGCAACATGCTGGGCCGGGCCCTGTACTCCGAGGTATTTAACTCAGCTGTGTCGTTTGGTCGGGACGTTCCGGGCCGGCTGCCGAACCAGGCACGCTACATCTTCCTCGATCCGCGCGCAGCCGACTTCTACCCCGACTGGAATGCCATCGCGGCAATCATGGTCGCGATGCTGCGCCTGGAATCCGGCCGGAATCCGCACGACCGGGCGCTGAACGAGCTGGTCGGCGAGCTCACCACACGCAGCGGACTGTTCGCCTCGCTGTGGGCCGGTCACGACGTGCGGATCCACACCACGGGAACCAAGCGCTTCCACCACCCGGTGGCCGGCGACCTGTCCCTGCAGTACGAAACGCTGGACCTTCCCGGCGACGAAGGGCAGGTTGTGTTCACCTTCACCGCCGAGCCCGGCTCCGCCTCCGAAAACGCGCTGGCCTTCCTTGCCAGCTGGGCGGCATCGCCACCCGAAGAAGTCACTCAAACAGCCACCGCCGGCGATCCTGCCGGCGGATCCACCGCCCCCGTGCGCTCCCACGCGCAGCCAGGGCTCACCACAGGAAAGACGGAACCCTCCCATGACTGAACAAAACACCCCCACCGAGCAGGCCAACACCACGGGCAAGAAGGTCTGGTTCATCACCGGAGCCGGCCGCGGCATGGGCACCGACATCGCGAAGGCAGCCCTCGCCGCCGGCCACGCCGTGGTCGCCACCGGCCGCAGCCCCGAAAAGGTCACGCAGGCCGTCGGCGACAACGCGAACCTCCTCGCAGTGAAGCTCGACGTCACAGACCCTGCCGACGCGGCCGCCGCCATCCAGGCAGCCGTGGACCGGTTCGGCCGGATCGACGTCCTGGTCAACAACGCCGGCAACTTCTACGCCGGGTTCTTCGAGGAAATCACCCCGGCGGACTTCCGGGCACAGATTGAAACCACCATGTTCGGGCCCATCAACGTCACCCGCGCGGCCCTGCCGGTCCTGCGCGCCCAGCGCTCCGGCCTGGTGGTCACCATCTCCTCCACCGCGGGCCTGGCAGGCGGCGAGTTCCTGTCCGCCTACGCCGCGTCGAAGTTCGGCGTGGAAGGCTGGGCGGAGTCCCTGGCCCCTGAGGTCGCACCGTTCGGCATCCGCTCCATGATCGTGGAGCCGGGGTTCTTCCGCACCGAGCTGCTCACCCCGGAATCCACCAGCTACGCCGAATCCACCATCGAAGACTACGCCGAGCGCACCGCCCAGACCGTCGCCGGATGGAAGAGCATGAACGGCCTGCAGGGCGGGGACCCGGCCAAACTCGCCGACGCCCTGATCCAGCTCGCAGAACTGGACGAGCCGCCGCTGCGGTTCGCCGCCGGAGCCGACGCCGTGGGCGTCTTCGAGACCCGGGGCAAGGCTCTCCAAGAGCAGGCCGACGCGCACCGCGAACTCTCCAGCAATCTCGCACTAAGCGACGCCTGACAAAACGGAAACGGACGACGGCGGGAGGTCCCGCCGTCGTCCATCACCCACCACCGCAACGCCCCACCACCACAGTCCAGCCGGACGCCAGCAGCTTCTTGCTGCCCAAAAACCGGCACCAACCCCGTAGGAGAACCTCCCATGACATCGAAACTGACCGGAACCACCGCCCTCGTCACCGGCGCCAGCAGTGGCATCGGAGCCGCGACCGCACGGCAGCTCGCAGCCCTCGGCGCCTCCGTGGCACTCGTCGCCCGACGCCGTGACCAGCTGGAAGCCCTGGCCGCCGAAATCGAACAAGCCGGCGGCACAGCCCTGGTCATCGAGGCAGACATCACCAGCCGCGCCCAGGCCCAGGCCGCCGTCGACCAGACCGTGGAGCGCTTCGGGCAACTGGACATCCTGGTCAACAACGCCGGCCTGATGCTCCTCGGCCCGGTAGTCGGCGCCGACCCCGAGGACTGGGAGCGCATGATCGCCGTCAACGTCCAGGGCCTGCTCCACACCACCCACGCCGCCCTCCCGCACCTGCTCAAAGCCGCCGAGGACAGTGCCCGCCGGGTCGCGGACATCGTCAACATCAGCTCGATCGCCGGCCGCGTCGCCTGGAACGGGTACGGCGTCTACAACCTCACCAAATTCGGCGTCAACGGCTTCACCGAGTCCCTCCGCCAGGAAGTCACGCAGCGCCACGTACGCGTCGGAGTCCTGGAACCCGGCGGCGTCGACACCGAACTGGGCTCGCACAACACCGCCGAGGTCCGCGGCGAAATGATCGACCCCTTCTTCGAGCAGACAGAGGTCCTGGCCCCGGAGGACATTGCCGACGGCGTTGCCTACATGGTCACCCGGCCCCGGCACGCCTCCATCGGAGAGCTCTGGATCATGCCCACCGACCAGGCCTGAACGGAGGCGCGGGAGCAATCACGACGTATGCCCCGGAGCAAGGCTCCAGGGCATACTCCGGGATTGCTGATTTAGCCTACAAGGGCGCGGGTGTGGTCGTTGAGGAACATTCCACGAGGATCGAACTCGCGGCGTACTTGGATGAAAGTGTCCAGCTCCGGGTAGAGGCGTTCCAAGCGGCTCCTGGTCATGAAGTGGATTTTCCCCCAGTGCGCACGTGGCTCGAATTCCTGCAGTGCCGCATCGGCATCCCGGAAGAACTGCCAGTAGTCTGTCCCGGGCTCGGTGGTCAGAGTAATAACGGTGCTGTCGCGCCCCTGGAACTGGGACATGTAGCCTTCATCGGCTTTCACCCAGCGGACCTCCACCGGGTATTTCTGCCCGGGATGCTTAGTGCGGATCAGGTCCTGGATGACCTCCACGGCGGCCAGGCCGTCCTCGCTGCGAACGAAGTACTCGAGTTCGTGGAACTGCGTGGTGAAGCCGCCCGGATAAATGCGGTACGAGCGGTCCAGCCGGGCACCTTCAGTACGTGAGATTTCGCTCTCATCCTGGATCTGCGCAACGTTGTACCGCTTGGTGTAGCTGCGGTCCGCCATGCTCTGGCCCGGCGAACCCGGAAGGTCCAGGAGTTCGCAGGAATCGTCGTCCGGGCACCAGAGGAAGGAGTAGTGCCTGTTCGCATCGATGTCGGACTGCCACGTAGCTGCAGTCTCGGCCCACGTGGGATACGTGATCTGTTCCTGCAGGTAGTAGCTGTCCTCGACGGCCAACTCGACCTCCAGGAAGATCCCGAGGGTACCCAGGGCGACCTGGGCAGCCCGGAGTTCGCGGAGTTGCCCCTCGCCGATTTCCACGATCTCGCCGTAGCCGTTGATCAGCTTCACCCAGCGCAGCTTGGACGAGAAACTGCCCAGGTCCTTTCCGGAGCCATGCGTGCTGGTCGCCAGCGCACCGGCGATCTGCTGCTTGTCAATGTCGCCTTGGTTGCTGAGTGCCAGTCCCCGTTCCCAGAGAGCGTCCCCAAAGGCATTGATGGTGGTGCCAGCAAGGGCCCGGGCGCGACGCCGGACCTTGTCAGTCCCGGTGATCGCCGAGAGGCCGGACATGTCCATCAGGACGCCGCCTGTCTGAACCAGCGGCGAGGACGAGTGGCCTGAGCCGACCGCCCGCACAGGCAGGCCTTCCCGGATGGCGAACCGGACGGCGTCGAGCGCTTCTTGTTCGGTCCGCGGCCGGACGGTGAAGGCGGGCGTAGCGCTCTGGTTACCGCCCCAGTTGGTCCACGTGACGTCCGTCCCGAAGGGAGCGGATGGGGTTGCCGCCCGGGCCGGGGACCCGGTCCGGGGAACGTTGGTGGTGGTCATTGCTAAGCTCCGTTGCTTGTTTGAACGCTCACGCGCCGTGGTTGATCATGACGTGCTTGGTGCGGGAGTAATCATCCAGCGCGTAGAGCGAGAGGTCGCGGCCGTAGCCGGATCCCTTGAACCCGCCCCACGGTACCTCGCAGGCCAGCACGAGGTGGGCATTGACCCAGACCGTGCCGAAATCGAGCTGCTTCGGAACCCGCAGGGAGAGGCTGGAATCCTTGGTCCAGACCGAGGCGGACAGGCCGTAGGGGCTCTCGTTGGCACGGGTGATGGCCTCTTCGGTAGTGCTGAAGGTTTCCACGGTGACGACGGGGCCGAAGATCTCGTGGGTCGCGATGTGGGCCCCGGCGGGAACGCTGCTGATGACCGTGGGCTCGATGAAGTAGCCGGGGCCCTCCAGTGCGGAACCGCCGATCGCGATGTTGAGGCCCGCAGCGCGTGCCTCGGCCAGCGATTCCTTGACGCGTTCGAAGTGCGGGCGCGAGATCATGGGGCCGATTTCGACGTCGTCCCCTGCCTCGGGGGCGCCGACCACCAGGGTCCCGACCTCGCGGACCAGGTGCTGCGTGAACTCCTCTGCCACCGACTCGTGCACCAGCACGCGGCAGGCGGCGCCGCAGTCCTGGCCGGCGTTCCAGTAGCCGGCGTTGCGTACCCCGGCCGCGGCAGCCTGGAGGTCGGCGTCGGGGAAGACCACAACCGGGGCCTTGCCGCCGAGTTCCAGGTGGACGCGCTTGACGGACTTGGCCGCGGTTTCCGCGACGGCCTGTCCGCTGACGACGCTGCCGGTCAGGGCGACGAGGGCAACGCCGGGATGCTCGGACAGCCGCTGGCCGACCGTGCGGCCCTGTCCGGTCACCACGTTGAGGATGCCATCCGGAATGTGCCCGGCCACGAGTTCTGCCAGCTTCAGCGTGGACAGCGGGGTCTGCTCGGACGGCTTGATGACGATGCTGTTTCCGGCAGCCAGGATGGGGGCGATCTTCCAGGCGGCCATGAGCAGCGGGTAGTTCCAGGGCGTGATGACGCCGACGACGCCCACGGGCTCGCGGAGGATCACCGAGGTGTGGCCGGTGGCGTAGTCCCCGCCGGCCATGGACGTCAGGGTGCGGGAAGCTCCGGCCATGAACCGGAACGTGTCGATGGTGCTGGTGACGTCATCTTCGGCCACTGCACGCGGCTTGCCGGTGTTGGCGGACTCGATGACTTCGAAGGCTTCGCGGTTGGCTTCGATGATGTTGGCGATCAGGTTCAGGACATCGGCGCGTTCCTTCGGGGTGGTGGCACCCCAGCTCTTCTGGGCCGCGACGGCGGCTGCAACGGCGACGTCGACGTCGGCTGCGGTGCCGGCCTGCACGGAGGCGATGACCTGTTCAGTGGTGGGATCCACGACGTCGAGGAGCTGGTTGGAGGAACCCTGGACGAACGCTCCGTTGATGAAGTGCCCGGCGGGCGGCAGGATGCCGGCGGGCGTGCCCTCAAAGGGGCTGTGGCCTTCGCTGACGCGTCGGACCGTGAACTGCTGGGTGCTTGTGGGTGTCATGGTGTTTCGCTTTCAGATGAGGTCGGTTGCAAGTACGGGGGACTGAAAGGGGGCGGCTTCAGTGGTCTTCCGGAACACTCGTGCCGCGAAGTAGTAGAGCGGGGCAACAACCACCAGGCCGACGATCCAGGAGATGTCCACGCCGCCCATCGCGGCGGCCAGCGGGCCGGTGTAGATCGCCGTGGCGGAGAAGGGGACCTGGATCAGGGCGCCGGCCACGTAGGAGCCGATGGCGACCCAGTTGAACCGCCCGTACACCCCGCCGTCGCGCTTGAAGAAGTCTTCAACCCTGTAATCGCCGTGCCGGAGAAGGTAGTAGTCCACCAGGTTGATGGCCGTCCAGGGAACCAGCACGTACATCAGGAAGGAGAGGAAGTTCGTGTAGAAAAGGATGAAATTGTCGCGGGCGAACAGGGCGATCAGCAGCGCCAGGGCGAAGAGGACCACTGCCGCGATGCTGCGGGTCTTGGCGTGCGGCAACCAGCTGGGCCGGAATGTCTGGCCGATGGTGAGGGTGCAGAGGACGCCGCAGTAGAGGTTCATGGCGTTCGATGCCGCGACGCCCAGGCAGAAGATGCCCACGATGATCAGGGTCCATGGCTGGAGCAACGCACCCAGGCTGCCGACGATTTCGACGTTGCCGGCTTCGGCGCTCATGGTCACGGCGAGGGTTCCCACCAGTGCGCCCAGGATCATCGGGAACAGGGTTCCCAGGACGCAGCCCGAGTAGGAGGCCCAGAAGGCCGGGGCCGAGCCCGTGCCCTGGGGCATGTAGCGGGAGTAGTCCGAGACGTAGGGGGCGTACGCGAGCTGCCACAGCGCGGAGACGGAGATGGTGCCCATGAAGCCCACCCAGTTGAAGTCGCCCTGCTCCAGGAATCCGGCAGGCAAGCCGTTGACGAACAGGATCCAGACGAAGGCCAGCAGCAGTGCCAGGCCCGCCGCGACGCTCAGGATGCGGGCATAGGCGTGGATGAGGCGGTAGCCGAAAATCGTGGCGATGACGCTGACCACGCCGATGATGATGATGCCGGCGTCGACGCTGATGCCCGGGCTGACCGCTGCCATCGCTTCGCCGCCGAAGACCAGGTTCGCGGCGAAGAAGCCGATGTACATGACCACCACGATCACCACGATCAGCAGCGCCCCGAAGGAACCGAACTGGCCGCGGGTCTGGATCATCTGTGCCACGCCCAGTTGCGGGCCCTGAGCGGAATGCAGCGCCATGAAGATGCCGCCGACAACGTTTCCGATGATGATGCCCACGAGCGCGGGCACGAAGCCGAGGCCGAACACCGTGGTGGCGAGTCCGCCGGTCACGATGGTCATGATCATGATGTTGGAACCGAACCAGATGGTGAACAGGTCGCGGGCTTTTCCGTGCCGTTCGTTGGCCGGGATGGGCTGGATGGTCTTGTCCTCGAGGCGGGGAACTTCGGTGGTGGGAGGGGTGCGGGTGCTCATGATGCGTTCCAGGAGGCTGCTTGCAGTTCACGGACGGTATTCGTTTCGGCCTTGCTGCGGTTCACCATGAGCGCGAGCAGGTCGAAAACGAGAGTGGCCGCCGCGACCGTGGTGATGTCTGCGTGGTCGTAGGCCGGAGCGACCTCGACGACGTCGGCGCCCACAATGTTGATGCCGTTCAGCCCGCGGAGCAGTGCCAAAAGTTCGCGGGAGTGGAGCCCGCCCATTTCAGGGGTGCCGGTGCCCGGCGCGTAGGCCGGGTCCAGGACGTCGATGTCGATGGAGACGTAGACCGGGGTGTCGCCGAGCCGCTCCTTGACCTGCGCGATGGCTGCCGGGACGCCGATGACGTCCAGGTCCGAGCAGCGGATGATCTGGAAGCCGAATTCGTGGTCGCGGAGGAAGTCGTTGCGGTCATAGACCGGCCCGCGGATGCCGACGTGCATGGACTTGTCTTCCACCAGGAGGCCTTCCTCGAATGCCCGCCGGAAGATGGTTCCGTGGGTGACCGGCTGGTCGAAGTAGGTGTCCCACGTGTCCAGGTGCGCGTCGAAGTGCAGCAGGGCCACGGGTCCGTGGACCGTGTTCAAAGCCCGCAGCATCGGGAGGGCGATGGTGTGGTCGCCGCCGATCGCGATGAGCCTCTTGTCCTCACTGATCAGGGGCAGGGCCTGCTCTTCGATTTCGCGGACTGCCCGTGTGATGTCGTAAGGCGTGCAGGCGATGTCGCCGGCGTCCACAACCTGGGCTTCGTAGACCGGCTCGACGTCCAGTTCGGGGTGGTAGCCGGGGCGCAGGAGTCGGGAGGCCTCGCGGACTGCGGCAGGACCGAAACGGGCGCCGGGCCGGAAGGAGGTCCCGCCGTCGAACGGGACGCCGACGATCGCAATGTCGTAGTCCGGAACGCGGTCGATTTGGGGCAGCCTGGCGAAGGTGCCAAGGCCGGCATACCGGGGGACTTTGGTTGCGTCGACGGGGCCGATGGGCTTGTGCGTTGTCATGCCGGGATCCTTCAGTTGCTGTGCTGCCGAGCGGTGACGCCGGCGGCTTTCGGTGGGGAGGTGTGGGACGCTCGCCGTTGAGCGGGACTGTTGAGCGGGAAGTAAGTAATCCAATTCTTGGTGACGCGCATCACGGCGTATAGCGGTAGATTGACTACAAATGGCCGAGGCTCTTGTACATATGTCTAAGAGTCTCTCGACGGTCCGGAAACCAAAGAGCTGGGAGTGCAATTCCATGGCGATTACAGTGGCCGAGCTCGTGGCGGAACCCCAGCTGGGACTCACGCTGCTGGCCGGATCCGCAGGGAGTGGCAACCGGATCACGTGGGCCCACACATCTGACTTGCCGAGGCTGTGGGAATGGGTCACCGGCGGCGAACTGATGATGACCAACGGCCTCTCCATCCCGGCCGATGCTGCCGGGCAGGTTGCGCTCGCCGAAGCGCTGGTGGATGCGGGCGCCAGTGCGCTGGCCATCGGAGAGAAGATGCACGCGCCGGAGCTGATGCCGGAATTCCTGGCTGCTTGTGAGAAGCTGCCGCTGCCGCTGATCAACGTGCCCTATCCGCTGCCCTTCATCGCCATCGCGCGCACCGTGGCCGAGTCCTCCCTGTTGGAGGAATCACGGCGCCTGCGACAGACCGCCCGGATTTACGACCTGCTCCGCACTGCCGGAGCATCCGAAGACCACATTCAAAGCCTCCTTGTGGGCCTCGCGGCTGAGCTCGATGCAGAACTGTTCGTCGTGGACCGGCGATGCCTTCATCCATGGCATCCGGACGGCCGGCCGCTGCCGGATTTCCTGCAGGCGGAATTAGCTCAGCTGACCGGGCGAATATCCTTGGCCGGGAAGAAGTTCCAGTGGCATCGGCTTCGGGACAGGCATGTGTTGATGATGGATATCCCCACGCACACCAATGCGCTCCTGGTGGTGCTGCCCAACAGCGAACCGCACCCGGATGCCGTCGTGCTTCTGCATGCGGCAACGGTGCTGGGCCTGGAACTTTCACGAAAAGTCCTGTCCCTGGAAAGCCAGCACCGCCTGGCGGGCGAATTCCTGTCGCAAGCGGCCGACGGTCGCCTGGGAACGGCGGAACTGGAGAGCCGGCTCACGGCTTTTGATGTTCCGGCGCAGGATTTCGTGGTGGCTTCGATATCGGCCGACGACGGCGAGCGGCTGGCGGACGTCCACGTCGAACTGTGGCGCCACGGCTTTCCGGCCGCTTGCCTGCGGCGCTTCAACACACTTCATGTGGCCGTGTCCGCGGCGGTGACCGACGATATTTTGATCCACAGCGCGGGTCCCGAGGTCCGGATCGGCATCAGCTCGCCGACGTCCGCCACCGGCATCCAGCGCGCCCTGCAGGAATCGCTGTGGGCGCTCGGCTCGGCCAAGGGCAACGCCATGAATCTGGCCCGGTACGCCGAGGGTCCCTCGTGGCTGGGGCTCACGAGCTTCGAGGAAGGGACCGCGTTGGTAGAGCGGCTGCTGGGGCCGGTCTTCGCGTACGAACAGAGCCAGGAGGGGGACCTCATCGTGACTCTGCGGACCTACCTGGACACCCAAAGGTCATGGCAGAAGACAGCGGCGGCGTTGTTCGCGCACCGGCAAACCGTCATCTACCGCATCCGAAAAATCAGCGAATTGACGGGTCTTGACATGACCGAAACATCCACGTTGGCTCAGCTTTGGTTTGCGCTTCAAATCCATGAGGCCATGCATAAGTAGGCCGCTAAGCCTGCCGTGCAGCACCCTCACCGGCCGTCTCCTAGCGTGAGCTCACCGCCGGGACGCCGAGGATGCTGTCCAACAGTCCGTTGCGGAATTTTCCGTCCGGATCGTGCGCGGATGCCAGCGAGCGGAAGTCTTCTAAGCGGGGGTAGAGGGACTCCCAGTCGTGACCGCCGGGCGTGAAAAGCTTTCCCCAGTGCGGTCTGGCCCCGAACGGCCGAAGCAGGTCCTCGAGCTGCGGAAGCACGGCTTCCACTTGCGGCTGCAGCGGCTTCCAGGTGAAGTGCAGCGCAACGCTCCGCTGCCGGTAGAAGGGGCTGAGCCAGAATTCGTCCGCGGCGCCGGTCCTGATTTCGGAGACAAACAGCAGCGGCGAAAGTTTGTCCGCCAGGCTCCGCACTGCCTGGATCGCAGCAGGCGCCTGCTCCAGCGGGAGGATGAATTCGCTCTGCAGTTCCTCCCCGTTGCTGGGCGTGAACTCGTGGCGGAAGTGCGGGAGCCGGTCCAGCCATGGCCCGGGCTCATCCATCTGGACCGTGCAGTTCTCGGCCGACATCCCCGGCAACGGGTGCCGCGGGCCGGTGGCTGCTGTGGCGCCGAACAGTTCACCGAGGGGAGGCTCCGAGTCCAGCGCCTTGAGCCAGACCTGGCTGATGGAATCGCCCACGTAATCGGTGAATAGACTCACGCTGTAGGCGCTGGACACCAGCTGCGTGAAATCCGCCAGCGCCCGGTCCCACGGCAGGTTTTCCAGAACACGCTGGCGCATGCTGAAGCTCGGCCGGACGGCAAGCCGGAGGCCGGTGACGATGCCCAGAGTGCCCAGGCCCACCACGCTGCCCAGGAACTCCTCGCCGTCCGCGCGGGACAGCGATACCTGCTCGCCGGAGGGCCGGACCAGATCAATGGCCTCCACCGCTCCGGCCAGGGAGGGATTGTTCACGCCGGATCCATGGGTGCCCGTCTGGACCGCCCCGGCCACGGAAATATGGGGGAGCGACGCCAGATTGTGGATGGCCAGGCCGGCCTGCTGCAGCGTACGGCACAGGGCGCCGTAGCTCACTCCGCCGCTGACGCGGACGCTCTGCCGTTCCGCGTCCAGTTCGATCTGCTGCGGCAGTGCATCCAGCAGCACATGCACGCCGTCGGTGTCCCCGATGCGGTTGAAGGAGTGCCGCGATCCCAGGGCCTTGACCCGGCTGGAGCGCGCCACCACCTGGGCGAGCTCAGCCACAGACTCCGGGCGCAAGACGTCCGCTGATGAGTAGTTGAGGTTTCCTGCCCAGTTCTTCATGTGCTCGGCTTTCGGTGTGAAGGTACGTTTCGCTCCACCAACTGTGAGCGCTAACAATTTTCCTGTCAAGACGCTTCGGCCGCCGCCCGCCGGGGAGGGCGGTAACATCGTCAGCAGGTCATCCGGAGCGGCACTCACTGGCTGCCGGCTTTGGCTCAGAAGGCTTTGAAAGGGGAGCAGTGCGCGCAACAGTCAAGGACGTCGCGCGTCGTGCCGGCGTTTCACCCAAGACTGTCTCGAACGTCATGAACGGCATCATTCCGGTCAGCGGAGCCACCCGGACCAGGGTGGAACAGGCCATTCTCGAACTGGATTATGTCCCCAACCTCTCCGCCCGCGGGCTGCGCAACGGGAGGTCCGGTGTCATTGCGCTGGCCCTGCCCGATCTTGGCACGCCGTACTCGGCAGAAATTGCCCACCATATTGTGGAAGTGGCGCATGAGCAGGGCTGGATCGTGCAGATCGAGGAAACCGGCTCCGATCCCCAGCGCGAGCATGAACTTATGGTGCGCGCCCGCTCCAACCTGATCGACGGGCTGATCCTCAACCCTGTGGTGCTGGACGAGAGCGCCGTCCGGGTGGGCGTTGCCCTTCCGCCCGTGGTCCTGCTTGGGGAGGTTACGCAAAGCCTTGCTGACCGCGTCTTCGTGGACAGCGCCGCTGCCGCCCGCGACATGACTCTCGCCCTGGCGACGCCCGGCCGCCGGCGGATCGCCGTCCTGGGAACCACCCAAGGCAGGGGGTCGGCTGCGGCGATACAGAGAACCCAGGGCTATGAAGAGGCGCTGGAGATCCTTGGCATCGAACGGGACGATTCACTGCTGATTCCCTGCGAAAAATGGACGCCACAGACAGCTGCCGACGCGCTCACTGCCTACCTGGACTCCCACCCCCTTCCCGAGGCGCTGTTCTGCTTCACGGATTCCATGGCCATCGGCGCCCTGAGCGTGCTGTGGAAGAGGGGCCTGCGCATCCCGGAGGACATTGCGGTGGCGGGCTTTGATGACATCGCCGACGGCCGCTACGCGGTTCCGTCGCTGACCACGGTCTCCTTCGACAAGCGCGCCATTGCCAGCGAAGCCCTGCGCCTGCTCACGGAGCGGATGGGGGACAGGGGCCACGAGCAGCGCGTGGCTTCCATCGACTACTCCATCGTGGAGCGGGACAGCAGCCGCGCCTGAAACGAGAGCGGCCCACCATTTGTGTGCGCTAACAATTTTCTCTTGCCCCGTCTATTACATCGATGTAATGTGAGGCGTGCGTCACCCCCTGAAGGCATCGGCCCGGGACGGGACGCGCCGGAACCGGAGTTTTGAGCAACAAGAAGTGGCCTTTCCGCGGACCCATCCAAAGGAGTGACGGGTGAAGCAGTTTGAATTTTTCGGGAAGCAAGTGTCCCGACGGCAGTTATTGACAGGAACGGCAGCCTTAGGCAGCGTCCTGGTAGCAGGCGGCCTGACGGGCTGCGGCGGAAACGCCCAGGCTTCCAACATTCGGGACATCGGGTTCTGGCACCTGCTGTCCGGCGGTGACGGCATCAAGATGCAGGCAATGATCAACAGCGCCAACCAGGCCAACCCCGGCTTCAAGGTGCACCCCACGGTCCTGGCCTGGGGCCCGCCGTACTACACCAAACTGGCTATGGCATCGGCCGGCGGGCGGCCACCGGAAGTGGCCATCATGCATGCCAGCCGGGTTCCCGGATACGCCCCCGGCGGGCTCATTGACCCCTGGGACCTGGACCTGCTGGCCGAGCACGGCGTCACCGCGGAAAACTTTGCGCCGCGCATCTGGGAGAAGAGCCAGCAGAACGGCAAAGTCTTCTCCATCGCCCTGGATTCGCACCCGTTCGTTATGTTCTACAACACGGACATCGCCAGCAAAGCCGGCGTCCTGGGCGCCAACGGGCAACTGCAGGAAGTAACGTCCCCGCAGGAGTTCATGGCCATGGCCAGGGAAATGCAGAAGGTCACCCAGGCCCATGGTCTGTCCTTCGGTTACCTCGGCAGCGGCTCCCAGATGTGGCGGCTCTTCTACACGCTCTACAAGCAGCATGGCGCGGACATGGAACTGATCCCGGGCCAGCCGATGAAAGTGGACCGCGACGCCGCGATCGAGTCCCTGGAATTCATGGCATCGCTCTTTGATGACACCATCGCCGCCAAGGCCGGCGACATCAGCACGGGCATCGCGGAGTTCGCCCGCGGCGACTCGGGAATGCTGTTCAGCGGGGTGTGGGAACTGCCCACGCTCAAGAAAGCCGGACTTCCGGTGGACGCAGCCACCATTCCCACGCTGTACGGAACGCCGGCATCCTACGCGGACTCGCACTCGTTCGTCCTGCCGCGGCAGCTGAATGTGGATGACGCGAAGCGGCGGGACGTCTACAAGTTCGTGAGCGATGTCCTCAAAGGATCAATCTCCTGGGCGGAAGCCGGCCACATTCCGGCCTACCAGCCCGTGGTCCAGTCGCAGGCCTACCGCGACCTCACACCCCAGATCCACTACGCCAACGCCGCGGACATCATCGCCTACGATCCCGAAGCCTGGTTCAGCGGCTCGGGCTCTGACTGGCAGACCTACTTTGCGGAGAACGTCCAGAACGTGTTCCTGGGCCGCGACAAGGCGGCCGCAGGCTGGGACGCCTTCGAGCGCCGCACCAACACCCTTCTTTCCCGGCCCAACCCGGTCTAACCGCACCGAGCGACAAAGGAGTCCTTCATGAGTTCTTCACTAGCGTCCCGGCGCGGCACCGGTCAGCCGGACACCGCCCCAGGGATCCAACCCCAGCCAACGCGCCGCCCCTCCCAGAGCCGTACCAGGAGCAACCTGAGCGGCTGGGGATTCGCCGCCCCGTTCTTGGTCTTCTTCCTCGTCTTCCTGGTGTGGCCCATTCTCTACGGCTTCTATATGAGCCTGACGGGCAAGTCCCTCACCGGCGCCAATGACAGCCTGATCGGCTTCGCGAACTACGCCGAGGCCCTGGCCGATTCTGACATGTGGCGGTCCCTGGGAAACACGCTCTACTTCACCGTCATCAGCACCGTCCCCCTGGTCCTGGTGGCCCTGGTGATGGCGGCCCTGCTGAACGTGGGGCTGCCGGCCCAGTGGCTGTGGCGGCTTTCCTACTTTGCCCCGTACCTGCTGGCCTCCACCGTGGTGTCGCTGTTCTTCACCTGGATGTACAACCCGCAGCTGGGCCTGTTCAATGATTTCCTCTCCAAGCTGGGCCTCGGCAAAGTCGCCTGGCTCAACGATCCCAACGTGGCCATGTGGGCGATCGTCATCGCCACGCTGTGGTGGACCGTGGGGTTCAACTTCCTGCTGTACCTGGCCGCGATGCAGAACATCCCCGCACAGCACTACGAAGCAGCGTCCCTGGACGGCGCCGGAGCCTGGCGGCAGTTCTTCTCGATCACCCTGCCGCAGCTGACCCCCACCACGGTGATGATCGTGCTCCTCCAGATCCTCGCATCCCTGAAGATCTTCGATCAGGTGTACCAGATGACCGCCGGCGGGCCCGAAGGATCAACCCGCCCGGTGGTGCAGTACATCTTTGAAACCGGCTTCACCGGCTACCGGCTGGGGTACTCCGCAGCCATCTCCTACATTTTCTTCGGACTGATCGTGCTCATTTCGGTCATGCAGTTCGTCACCACCCGCCGCAGGAGTGCATAACCATGGCAACCCCTACCCTCACCCGTCCCACCCCACGCACCAGCACCAGCCACGAGGCCCGAAAACCGCGCAAGAAGATGACCGCCGGCAAGATCGCCGCGCTCGTTGTCGTGGCGTTCATCGCCGTGCTGTGGCTCATCCCGTTCGCCTGGGCCACGGCCACCGCTTTCAAAACCGAGACGGATGCCGCCTCTCCCAAGGTCAGCTGGATGCCGCCGTCGGGCTTTACCGCCGAAGCGTTCGTCAAGGTGTTCCAGGACGGCAACATCCCGCTCTGGACCTGGAACTCGTTCTACACCTCGGCGGCCATCACGGCGATCACGCTGGTGATCTCGGCGCTGGTGGCCTACGCCCTGTCCCGGATCGACTTCAAGGGCAAGAAGGTGCTGATGACGGTGATCATTGCCTCGATCATCATCCCGCCGCCGGTCCTCATCATCCCGCTCTTCTACCAAATGCTGGCGCTGCACCTGATCGATACCTCGTGGGCCATCATCCTGCCGCAGGTCATCCACCCGGCCATGGTGTTCGTGCTCAAGAAGTTCTTCGACCAGATTCCCCGCGAACTCGAGGAGGCGGCGGTGATGGACGGTGCCAGCCGCCTGCGGATCTTCACCCAGATCATCCTGCCGTTGTCCCGGCCCATCCTGGCCGCCGTCGCGATCTTTGTGTTCATTGGCGCCTGGAACAACTTCCTGTGGCCGTTCATTGCCACGAACGACGGCGCGCTCCTCACCCTGCCGGTGGGGCTGCAGACCATCAAGAGCGCGTACGGCATCCAGTACGCGCAGAACATGGCCTCCGCGCTCCTCGCGGCGCTGCCCCTGATCCTCGTCTTCCTGTTCTTCCAGCGCCAGATCATCAAGGGCGTCGCGACGACGGGACTCGCCGGAACCTGATCCGGCACCTTTCTTACGAATCACCAGACCTGAACCACAACCAAGGAGATACCCGCACATGTCCCGCGCACGGATCACCCTCGACCGCGACTTCACCATCGGCGAAGTCCCCCGCCGCCTGTTCGGCTCCTTCGTGGAGCACATGGGCCGCTGCGTCTACACCGGCATCTACGAGCCCGGCCACCCGGAGGCTGACGAGAACGGCTTCCGCCAGGACGTGCTCAAGCTCGTCAAGGAACTCGGTGCCACCGTCATCCGCTACCCCGGCGGCAACTTCGTCTCCGGCTACAACTGGGAAGACGGCATCGGCCCGCGGGAGAACCGTCCGCGCCGGCTGGACGGCGCCTGGCACACCGTGGAAACCAACGCGTTCGGCCTGCACGAATTCGTGGACTGGTCCCGCCAGGCCGGCACGGAAATCATGGAAGCCATCAACCTGGGCACCAGGGGAGTGGACGCAGCCCGCGAGATCGTGGAATACGCCAACCACCCCGGCGGCACCTACTGGTCCGACCTCCGCGCCAAGAACGGCCACAAGGATCCGTTCAACATCAAGCTCTGGTGCCTGGGCAACGAGATGGACGGGCCCTGGCAGATCGGCCACAAAACCGCTGAGGAATACGGCCGCCTGGCGCAGGAAGCCGCCAAGGCCATGCGCTTCGTGGACCCGGACATCGAGCTGGTGGCCTGCGGAAGCTCCAGCTCCGCCATGCCGACGTTCGGCGACTGGGAGCAGACGGTCCTGACGCACACCTACGACGAGGTGGACTACGTCTCCCTCCACGCCTACTACCAGGAAAACGAGGGCGACGTCGGCAGCTTCCTCGCCAGCGCAGTGGACACTGACTACTTCATCGAGTCCGTGATCGCCACCGCCGACGCCGTGCGTGCCAAGGGCAAACACAAAAAGCACATCAACCTGTCCTTCGACGAGTGGAACGTCTGGTACCAGCGCGGCCTGGACACCGAGGACCAGCCGCACAATGTCGCCAAGGCGGGCTGGCGCGAGCACCCCCGGGTCATCGAGGACAAGTACAACGTGACGGACGCCGTGGTGGTGGGGACCCTGCTGAACTCGCTGCTCCGCCACGGCGACCGCGTCAAGATCGCCAACCAGGCGCAGCTGGTCAACGTCATTGCCCCGATCCTTTCGGAGGAGAACGGGCCGGCCTGGAAGCAGACCATCTTCCACCCGTTCGCCCGCATGGCGGAGCTGGCCAAGGGACAGATCCTGCGCCTGTCCGTGGACTCGGACAAGTACGAAAATGCCCGCTTCGGCGGCACCGACCTCGTGGACGTCAGCGCAACGTGGAACGAGGAAACGGGGCGCGTGGCACTGTTCTTCGCGAACCGCGGCCTGGAGGAGGCGGCCGACGTCGAGGTCGCCCTGCGCGGGTTCGACGCCCGCCGGGTGGTCCGCGCCGAGGTCCTGGAAATTCCGGAAGGCGGGGACCGTTTCACTGCCAACACCCAAAACAGCCAGAACCAGGTGGGGCTCAAACCGCTGGCAGGCGCGAAGGTGGGCGGCTCCGAACTCCGGCTGACGCTGCCGGCGCTGTCCTGGGCTGTCATTGAGCTGGAGGTCGTTAAGAACTGACTCAATAGCCGCACAACTCTGAGCGGACGACGGCGGGAGGTCCCGCCGTCGTCCGCTCAACCAGGTTCCGGGACTGGGGACGCCGCTCGCGCTCAGGGGAGCGTGTACACGCGGCGGGCGTTGTGGTGTGCGACGAGTTGCACGATCTTGCGGGCGTCCGCCTCGGAACAGTCGTCGTCGTCGATCCATCCGCCCACTACCTTGGTGATTGCATTGCGCCACAGTCTCGCGCCGAGGTAGTGAAGTTCGGCCGGGCCCAACGCGTCGGAGGAGTACAGGATTTTCGTGAAGGGAGCCAGTTCGAATGAGCGGGCCACCAGATCCCGGCTCCGTGACCCGGTGAAGTTCACGGCAAGGCCCACATCGATGTAGACGTTTTCAAAGGCGTGGGCCAAATAGCCGGCTTCGCGCTCGAATGGATAGCAGTGGAGCAGCATGATTGGTGTGTCCCGGACTTCGGGGGACCGCAGAAAATCCAAGAGGTACAGGGGATTGGTTTTGTGGAGGTCCAGGTCGCGGTCACCGAATCCCACATGGAATTGCAGCGGAAGCATCATGGACACCGCCGTGTGGATCCCGTGGGCAATGAGTGTCACGTCGGTGAGCTTCGCGTTGGTGCCGGCGCGCGCGTTCTCCTGCCAGCGGCGGGCTGCTTCAACAACCGCAGCCGGTGCCGGCCGGCTGAGATCCTGGTCGAATCCGGCGCGGTAGGCGAGAACTGTTTTGACGCCCACGGCCCTGCGGGTGAGGTCTCGAAGCCGCTGACCGAACTCGTCGACGTAATCCGCCGGATTGGCGATCTCCCGGATCACCGACTCGGCGACCCGTTCCAGCCGAACGATCTCGTGGGTCCGCCCACCGGAGACGTCGGCCATGCCCGCCGTGCCGAGGTAGTCAGCGCCATCCAATCCTGTATCGATCAGCCAGTCGCTCACGCCGGCGGCGCGGGTCATGCGCCGGGTGACCTCAAGTTCTCCAAGCTCGGAGCGCCGGGTCCAGTAGTCCGCCGGTGAGGCGTGCCGTGGCAAGTCAAGAATGCCGCTGCACCAGCGCCGGATGGCGAGCCCGATTTGGGTGTTGTAGGTGTCCTCGGGACTGGCCAGTGGTTCGGTGTTTCCTTCGTTGAGTGAGTTCTGAAAGCGTGCCTCATCACCGTCAGCGTGATACGCGCCATGCACGTGGTGATCAATAAGCCTGACTTGTTCGACGAAGTCCGGGAAAGAACCGCCCGCCATTAGATCGACCAGGCAAGTCGAAAGCGTTCAGCAAGCTCGCCCGGCGAGAGGTCCGCCGAGATCCGCTGTTCGTAGCGCCGGACGGCCACCGTTGCATCGACGATGGCGTCTCCGAGAAGCCCGCGTGCAAGGCGTGACTCGTCCAGCGTGTCGATGATGGCGGTGGGGGAGCCTGAGAGTAGCCGGACGTTGGCCCGATGCCGCTCGTCTTCCGAAAGCCGTCCGGGGTCACCCGGGATCTCTCCCGGAAGCCTGCGCCCGCCGCGGATGCCGTCAAGGGCGAGCGCGAGTATGGATGCGGAGGCCAGATATACGTTTGCCGACGGGTCGACGATTTTCACCTCGACGTTGGCTCCGTGCGGATTGCTGTAGCCCTCGTTCAGAAAACGCACTGAGGCCTCCCGGTTTTCCAGGCCCCAGCATAAGTAGGCACCCGACCACGTGCCGGGTGCCAACCGGCTTCCGGACAAAATTGATCCCGTGAGGAAACCCTGGATATCGGGGAGCCCTGCGATGATTCCGCCAATGGCCGCGCCTCCCTCGGGGCGGATGCCGTGCGGTCCGCTGCCGCCGGAGAACAGCGGCAGGCCGTTCTTGTGGAGCGAAAAGTGCTGGTGGGCGCCGTTTCCGACGGTGCCGGGAAAGGGCAGCGGGGAGAACGAGGCCTGCATGCCGTGGGCCCGGGCGACGATGCCAACGATGATCTTGGCAACGACCACGGTGTCTGCTGCCTGGACCGGCGAAGCAGGGGGAAGCGAAAACTCGAACTGGTTCCTGCCGTACTCGGCATGGATCTGCTCCATCGGAATGCCGGCATGGTTCAGTGCCGACAGCAGATCATCGAGGAATTCCGATCGGTCCAGAAGGCCGGTTGCCCCGTACGGAACCCAGGGTGCGGTTTCCAGCGCTGAACCGTCTGGGGCGACGAGGAAGAATTCAAGCTCGTGGCCCACGAGTGCCTGGTATCCGGCCTCGTCGAGGCTGCCGGCGACGTCGGCCAGAAGGCTGCGGGCACAGGCCGGCGACGCGGCCCCGTCCTGTTCGAAAAGGCTGCCCGGCGCCCATGCCCGGCCAGCCTGCAGGACACGGAGTCCCCCGATATCGATCTTGAGGCGCATATCGCCAACGGGGGTGATGCTGTCCGTGAACGCTATCCCGCCGTCGATGGTGAAGACATGCCAGACGGGGGCAGCGCCCATCCCGGATTGGTGGAAGGCTTTGAGCCGGGCTAACGGAACGCTCTTGGCAAGCGTGATGCCCGAAGCATTAACCACCGTGCCGATCACGGTGCGGACGCCGGCCGCTTCGAGCTCGCGCTGAGCCTTGGCAACAGCGGATTCGTCGGCTGATGCGATTTCAGTCATGCGCCTATCATGCGGCCCCTCCCCGTCCAATGAAAGGTTCGGAAGGTCTGCCGACTTTTGGCGTCCGCCGCTGCATCCGCGGCCAGGTTCTGGCCTAGGTGCTGAGGTTCCAGTGGACCCGGATGGCCTCGGCCATGGGGCCGGCGCTGACGTCGACCCGGAAAGCAACGGGCGCGGTCCCCGTCTCCTCGATGACCGAGTCACGGTACACGCGGCCGCATGACGGACACAGCGTGTAGAGCTCCCCATCTGCCGGCCATTCCGCGAGTTCCGCGGGGACCGGGGTGTTCTCCCCGTTGTGGACGGGGACGCCTTCTGAGTTGGCCTGAATCAACCCGTCTTGGCTGACGGTGTTGCCGCACACGCAGGTGATGGTGGTGACATCATGACCGATAACATCGGCGGTTTCAGTGTCCATGATGACCTCCCGGCGCTGGAAGAGAAATGCTGATATCAGCTTATGCCTGCTGATCCGCGCGGGCGCCCCGGAATTGGATAACGTCACTCCGACGGTGGGCATGGCTGTCGGCATGGCTGTCATCGGCGCGTGACCAGGAGCGAAGGACTGTCCTGCTGCCCTCGGAAATCGAATGCGACGAGAGCTGTCCTTTCTGTTCGTGCCCTTGGTGGCCCCTGCCGTCAGCCCGTCTCGTCCTCGAATGGCCACCCTCCCGACTCACGCCACCTCGGCGCAGCTCGCCGCCTCCATCATGTTCCTGCTCAGCGCCGACAGCACCAACGTCAACGGTGCTATCCTCGCCTCCGACGGCGGCTGGTCGGCACTGTAGGGGCCCGGGCACCCGCGCGAGGAGGGCAACGCATCACCGGTTTAAGGCGTGCCCTCAGGCCCTGTCGGAATGACGATGGACGGCCTATCTTGGTCAGATACAGACCCAAGGAAAGGAACAAAGATGTTCACCTTGCAGATCAGCTATCCAGTCCGGGACTACGAGGCTTTCAAGAAAGTATTCGATAGTGATCCTGCAGGCCGCGCCGCCTCGGGCGCCAGGTCTGTCCGGCTGCTCCGGGATACGGATGACCAGAACAGCGTGGCCGTGCTCCTTGACTTCGACACGAAGGATGCTGCGACTGTCTTTCTGGAACGGCTCCGCAGCGACGTATGGGACAAGCCCGAGGTGATAGGGCAGCTGATGACGGCAGCGCCCACTGCAAGGATCCTGGAGGAAGTGGCCCGCGAGGGTGAGGGCGCGGGCTGACCGCTCAGTATCCGGGGTTGCGCCGGACGAGTTGGCCCCAACTTCAAACCCATCCGGCGGCTGGTCGGTGCTAGGAGCGCGGCACCCAAGGCAAGCCGACGACGGGCGGGAAGTTCCGCCGTCGTCCGCTGACTCCCGAACGGCCCTGTTCGGCGGGACTGCCCCGAACAGGGCCGGTCAGGATGTCGACCGCGTGTCGAACGCCGCCGCCGATTCCCGTAGAAGGCGCGCGACTGTGTCCACGGGCATGCTGGCTGCCCGCCGCCCGTCGAACCGTCGCAGGACGATGCGTCGCGTGCCCAGTCCGGGGACGTCCAGGACGTCCACCCCGTCATGGCTGACGCCGCTCAGTGCCAAGGTGGGCACGATGGCGACACCCTCGCCGGCCGCGACGAGTGCCAGTGCGGTGAGCGTCTCCTGATACTGATGTATCGTCTCCATCGGGGTGCCCGTTGACTGACGGAGCCGGCCGAGCACCGCAGCGTTGGCGGCTGTTGGGTCGACGCCGAGCCACGGAAGGGGCAGCCGGGCCAGGTCGATGTTCCCGGTGGTGAGCAGGGCACCCGCGGGAACCACCAGTTTCCAGGGCTCGTCCAGTAGGGGCTCCTCGATCATTCCGGCGGAAAGTGAACGTTGGACGGCCGTCGTCGAATCGAGCTCGACCACCACGGCGTCGAGCTGGCGCTGGCGGAGCAGCCGCATCAGGTCCGGAAAGTCATCCTCGATGATCCGGATCTGCAATTGCGGGTACTGCGTGCGCCACTCGGGCAGGCGCGGGATCACCACCGTCCGGACAAAGCTGGTGAATCCGCCCACGCGCACAACGCCAGCCACCGTGGCCCCGCCCTCAATCCGGGCGCGGGCAACGTTGAGAGCCCGTTCAATCTCCTCGCCGGCTTCCGCTACTGCCAGGCCGGCGGGTGTCAAAACTGAGCCTTTGGGCGTGCGCACCACCAAGGCATGACCGGTTTCGTCTTCCAATTTGGTGAGCTGCTGTGAGACGGCCGAGGGGCTGATTCCCAGTTCGTCAGCCGCGGCCAGCACCCCGCCCGTGCGGGCAACAGCAAGAAGCACGCGCAGCCTGCGCGGATCGATGTTCATGTTAAGTAGTTCTAAACCATGTCTTCAGCGGAATGCAATTGCCCTAAAGGTGTGCCTTGTTCATAATTGCTCTAAAAGCAGAGGCCTAGGGGAGCCATCCGGGCCTTCCAAAACACACGCATAGCCGGCCATTTACACTCCGCCCAACAAATGGCAGCCGGGCAACCCCTCTGAAAGGACATCATGGAACTGCTGTGGGAAATTGCAGGTTGGTCAGGGGCAGCTCTGATCCTGTCGGCATACCTGTCTGTCTCCATGGGTTGGTTGAAGGCCGGCAAGCGCTTCCAAGTGGCCAACCTCATCGGTGCATGTGCCTTCATCATCAATGGTGCGGTCCACGAAGCGTGGCCCTCAGTGGTCACGAACGTTGCCTGGTGCCTTATTTCCGCCATCGCGATTCTTCGCATGCGGTCAAGGCAAGAGTCGCCGGTGGCCGTAGTTGAGGCGCCGCAGGTGCAATTTCCCGGTGTCCCCGACACAACCGGCCAAATCGCTGTTGTCGAGGCAATTACTTTCGCCGTTCATGGCGACGTCGCCGCACGCGCGGCAGAGTGCCAGGCCAGCCTGCGCGACGGGCGGGCAGCGGATTCAGCGATCCACAGCAGCGCCGCGGTGAAGTGCTAGCGGCAGAGAGTCACGAGACTCAAACGGTCGACGGCGGGAGGTCCCGCCGTCGTCCGCTCTGGCCTAGGTGCTGAGGTTCCAGTGGACCCGGATGGCCTCGGCATGGGGCCGGCGGTGACGGTGTTGCCGCACACGCAGACGATTGTGGTGACATCATGACCGATCACATCGGCGGTTTCAGTGTCCATGATGGCCTCCCGGCGCTGGAAGAGACTTTGATTTCGACGCTGACGAAAGCCAGATGCGGGTAGCGCTGCAGAACCTGATCCAGAACGCGGTGGCCTACCGCCGTCCGGACGTTCCCCCGGTCATCAGCGTCAGCGGGCAGGAAGCCGGAGCCGGCGTTGTGGTGCGGGTGGAGGACAGGGACCGGCGCCGGGTGAGACCACCGTCAGCGTTTACCTGGGGGCGCCGTAACGCAGGCTGGCCGTGCTGGCACGGCACGGGCATTGGTCCCTCCCAGTTCACCCTCCAGCAACCGGGAGGTCCTCCACCGTTTTCCCGCGACCAGCAGTCTTTTTACGCCCCCTTTTGCCCGGCACCCCCAACCGGCCGGGCGGAGAATCCCCTGTATGCGTAGGAGTACTCCGTGTTCGTGAAAAGCACCATTGCCGTCCTAGCCTCCCTGGCCGGGACAGCCGCCGCCCCGGCCCCAACGGAGGCACCAAAGCCCGCGCCCGTCGTCGTCGGCCAGCCGCTCGCCCAGGCCCATGCCCACAACGACTATGAGCACAACCGCCCACTGTTCGATGCGCTCGAGCATGGATTCACCAGCGTTGAGGCAGACGTTTGGCTGGTGGACGGCGAACTTCTGGTGGCCCACGACCTCAAGGACGCCAAGCCCGGAGTAACGCTCGAGAGCCTCTACCTCGATCCCCTGGACGAGCTGGTGCGGAACCAGGGCCACAGCGTTTACCCCCACTGGGACGGCAGCCTGCAGCTCCTGATCGACATCAAGAGTGAAGGCGAGGCCACCTACGCCGCCATCGAGCAGGAACTGGCCGAGCACCGGGACATCATGAGCCGCTACAGCAACGGCACCACCAAAACCGGGCCCGTCACCGCCGTCATCAGCGGAAACCGCCCTTTGGCCACCATGCAGGCGCAGGAAAAGCGGTTCGGTTTCTATGACGGACGCTCCGCCAACCTCACCTCCGGCATGCCTGCCGGGCTGATGCCGCTGATCAGCGACAACTGGACCAAGCTCTTCACCTGGCAGGGCGTGGGCCCCATGCCCGAGGCCGAACGCACCAAGCTCCAGGCATACGTAACTGACGCCCACGCCAAGGGCTACCGGGTCCGCTTCTGGGCCACCCCTGACCAGCCCGGCGCCGCACGCGAAGCTGTCTGGAACGAACTCTTCGACGCCGGCGTGGACCACATCAACACCGACGACCTTGAGGCGCTGGAACAGTTCCTCACCGCCCGCACGCTCTAAAGCCGCCCCCACTCAGCAGTCACAGGAACACCACCATGCCTTCAACGACCATGAAAACGACGACGGCGGCGGCCGTCCTGGCGCTCGGCCTCCTTGCATCCCAGCCCGCCATCGCAGCCAATAACACCTCTGACAGCCAGGCGTTCACCTTTGGCGTCATCGGCGACATCCCTTACGGCGACGCCGAAATCGCCAAATTCCCGTCCCGCATCCAGGACATCAACGCCGACAGCGCACTGAAGTTCGTCACCCATGTGGGCGACATCAAGAACGGCTCCTCGGTGTGCTCAGACGAGTACTTTGCCAACATCCGCTCCCAGTTCGACACCTTCGAGCACCCGCTGGTCTTCACCCCGGGCGACAACGAGTGGGTGGACTGCCACCGCACCAACAACGGCGCCTACAACCCGCTGGAACGGCTGGACAAGCTGCGGGAGGTCTTCTTCGACGAGCCCGGCAAGACCCTGGGCGCAACCATGCCGGTCAAGACGCAGGAGAACCTCGGGCTTCCGGAAAATGTCCGCTTCACCCAGAACCGCGTGGCCTTCTCCGTAGTGAACGTCCAGGGCAGCAACAACTCGCTGCTGCCGTGGAGCGGCCTGGGCGAAACCACACCCACGCCCGAGCAGCTGGCCGAAGTTGAGCACCGGACGGATGCGGTCCTGGACCAGATCCGCGACACTTTCAGTGACGCCGAGCGCCGCAACGACCGCGCCGTGGTGCTCATGACGCAGGCCGACATGTTTGATCCCTCGCTGCTCGCCGCGGCCACTGCCAACCCGGAAAGGGTCTCCGGGTTCCGGGAGATCGTTGCGGCCATCATTGAGGAGACCAACAGCTACGACGGCCCGGTCTATCTCATCAACGGCGACAGCCACGTCTTCGCCGAGAACCAGCCGCTGGCGGAAGGCTCGCCGTGGTTGGAGGTCTACGGCCAGCCCGCCGCGGATGGCCTGCAGCGCATCACCGTGGACGGATCGGCCAACGCCACCAACTACGTCAGGTTCACGGTTGTCGGCAACAGCAGCGACGGCGATGATGTCCTGAGCTGGGAGAAGGTCCCCTTCAGCCAGTAGGCACCAAACGGAAGCGGACGACGGCGGGAGGTTCCCGCCGTCGTCCGCTTACTTGTCGTGACGCCCTGTCCGTCCGAGAACGAAACTCAAGGAAGAGGCTCTTCCTCGGTGCCTTGGTGCCACTGGCGACGGTGACCACCGCTGCCGGCGGCGTCTGAATCCCATGAACCCCTTGACGGTGTGATCTGCGTCGCGTAAATTGTTCAACAAGCGGATTGTTCAACAATCCAACGATCGCCGCAGTTCCGACTTCCGCAGCCATCCTGACGGCAAGCCGCCCAAATGTTCCCACCCTGCAACGCCGCAGGCGAGGACAGAAGCGGGCACCAGCACCATCCATCCCGCACTCGGATGACATCAACTCTCTTCATGGAGGATTAACATGGCCACTCCCCAAGCAATGGCCCCCGTTGACTCGAAGCCCCCGGTGGGGCGCAAGGACATGTACAAGGCATTCGCGGCCAGCCTGACCGGAACCGCGCTGGAGTTCTACGACTTCGCCGTCTACTCCGCAGCGGCTGCGATCGTTTTCCCGCTCATCTTCTTCCCGGCCTCGGACCCGGTCACGGGTACCCTGCTGGCTTTCTCCACCTACGCCGTCGGCTACATCTCCCGTCCCGTTGGCGGCATCATCTTCGGCCGGCTCGGGGACGAGATCGGCCGCAAGAAGATCCTGGTCATCACGCTGATGCTGATCGGCGTGGCCACGTTCCTCATCGGCCTGCTGCCCACATATGACAACATCGGCGTCATCGCCCCCGCCATCCTCGTGTTCCTCCGCTTCGCCCAGGGCGTTGGCGTTGGCGGCGAATGGGGTGGCGCGGTCCTGCTCTCCAGTGAATTCGGCGACCCGAACAAGCGCGGATTCTGGGCCTCTGCCGCACAGATCGGCCCGCCCGCCGGCAACCTCATGGCCAACGGTGCACTCGCCGTCCTCACCCTGACCCTCTCCGAAGAAGACTTCCTGAGCTTCGGCTGGCGCATCGCCTTCCTGATCTCCGCGCTGCTGGTGGCATTCGGCCTCTGGATCCGGCTCAAGCTCGAGGACACCCCCATCTTCAAGGCCATGGAAGCCCGGGGCGACAAGCCCAAGGCCCCCATCCGCGAAGTGCTGGCCACCCAGCGCCGGCCCCTCATCGCCGCCATGCTCAGCCGCATCGGCCCGGACGTTCTCTACGCCATGTGCACCGTCTTCACGCTCACCTACGGCATCCAGGAGCTCGGCTTCGACCGCGGCCAGGTGCTCGTCGCCGTCCTGATCGGGTCAGCCCTCCAGATCTTCACCATGCCGCTCGCCGGCGCCATCTCCGACCGCATCAACCGCCGCCTGGTCTACGCAATCGCCGCAGTTGGCGCCGCCGTCTGGGCCTACCTGTTCTTCATCGTCCTCGAGGGACGGTCCCCGGTCATGCTGGTCGTGGGCATCGTGCTGGGCCTGCTCTGCCACTCGTTTATGTACGGACCCCAGGCAGCGTTCGTCGTCGAGCAGTTCTCGCCGCGGCTCCGCTCCACCGGCAGCTCACTGGCCTACACGTTCGCCGGAATCATCGGCGGCGCCATCGCACCGTTTATGTTCACCCTCCTGCTGAGCACGTATGACAGCTGGGTCCCGGTGGCCGTCTACCTCAGCGTCGCCTGCCTCCTGACCCTCGTGGGCCTGGCCCTGGGCCGCGACTCCAACGTTGCCGAGGATGAGGAATACCTGCAGGCCGGGCAGGCGGCGGCTGAACTTGTGGAGTCCAAGTGAGCCAGCCTCACGCCCTCCTGGCCCCCGCCGACGCACGCCTGAAGTTCCGCAACGGCCTGGTCACCTCTACCTCCGGCTGGAGCGACGGCTACACTCAGGCGAACCTGATAGCGGTGACGGCCGATTACGCCGATGAATTCATCGAATTCTGCCGGCTGAACCCCAAAGCCTGCCCCGTCATCGACATCATTCCTGCGGGACAGTATGAAAGCGCCCTGGCGCCCGGCTCCGATATCCGCACCGATATCCCCGCCTACCGCGTCTGGGTGGACGGCGAACTGGCCGAGGAGGTCACCGACGTCGCGTCTGTTTGGCGCGACGACATGGTGGGCGTCCTCATCGGCTGCAGCTTCACCTTCGAAGCCGCGCTGGCCAGTGCGGGGATCCCGCTGCGGCACACCGAAACCGGCCGCAACGTCCCCATGTACCGCACGAACGTCGAGTGCACCCCTGCCGGACGGATCCACGGCCCCATGGTGGTCTCCATGCGTCCGATGCTGCCCGAGCTGGTTGAAACCGCCATCAGGGTCACGTCGGAAGTGCCGAAGGTCCACGGCAGCCCGGTCCACGTCGGGTCACCGGAGGATCTGGGCATTGCCGACATCAACCGCCCCGACTTCGGGGATGCGGTGGAGATCCGGCCAGGGGAGGTGCCGGTTTTCTGGGCCTGCGGCGTGACACCGCAGAGCGCGGTGATGGCATCCAGGCCCTCCTTCGCCATCAGCCACGCTCCCGGGCACATGTTCATCACTGATGTTCCGGAAAGCACCTACCGGGAACCGGCGGGAGAGCCATCGTGAAGCGGAGACTGCCTGTGGCCGAGAAGCGGGCCCGCCGCGTCATCAACCTGTCGGTGCCACGCCAGCAGGCCACCGGCACACACTGCGAGCTGACCGGCGTCTGGCGGAGCCCCGCCGGAGCGAGCATTCAGCTCTACGAGGGCCAGCTCATTCCGAGCGATTCCGGCCGGCCCTGCGTCTGGACGTACGCAGGCCTCCCGGCAAGCAAGACCGATTCGCGCGAGGCCCGCGTGGCCACTGCCGAACACCATAGACAGTAAATGCCGCAAACGCAGACGGACGACGGCGGGACCTCCCGCCGTCGTCCGCCTGCGTTTAATGGGGTCTGCGTAACCGGTTCCCACCCGGCAGTTGGGTCAGGGTGTAGGTCTAGGCCGTTCCAGCCGCCGCATACACGCGAACCCAATCCACTCGCATCTCGCCAGCGCCATTAGCAGTGCTGTCTGGGAACCAGTCCAGTTGTAGCGTCTGGTGCATCGAACCGGGAGGCTGGTGCGCGGAGTTGTTGTCCTCAAACCACTTCACCCCATCGACGTAGCCGACGATCCCATTCGGAGACCAGTCAACCGCGTAGTTGTGGAACTGAGTAACGTCCAGAGCCTTGGACGCCGACGTCTGCGAGTTCGAACATCCATAGTGGTGGAAGAACTGGATGACGTTCCAGTCACCAG
This sequence comes from Arthrobacter sp. Soil762, assembly GCF_001428335.1. Taxonomy (GTDB): domain Bacteria; phylum Actinomycetota; class Actinomycetes; order Actinomycetales; family Micrococcaceae; genus Arthrobacter. The sequence continues at coordinate 683,480 of NZ_LMSG01000001.1, read as the reverse complement.
TCGTCTCCGCGTAGTCAACTTCGCCGTCACAGGGCCAATTCTCACTATCCGGCCACAGGATGGACACCATATGGTACTCATTATCACCGGACCCGGCCGCACGGACTTCCCACCGCCCGTACTTCTGGTTTGCGAACTTCGCGCCCATTCCAGCGGTCGTGCCATCCGGAGTTCCAGTCATGACCATTTTGGAACCGTCCACCGTAACCTGCTGTGGACTCCGGATACCCTGACCCGCGTGCCCGGCGCTGTTGTAAACAATCCACTTCGTGGCATCCGGCGCACCTGCGTAATTGAACTCGTCGCCAGTTACCCGGGTGCCCCAACCATGGACTACCGCCGCTTCGGTAGGTGTTACCGTGTCAGTCGCGGTCGTCACGACCAGCCTTGGACGCAGGGCGGACGAAGATTCCTTCGACTTGAACCCGATCCACTTCTGCGCGTTGCTTTCCAGCTTGAAGTTCTGCTCGCCACCCTTTGCGCTAACGCCCTTAGTAACATCCCATTCAACCCAAGAGCCGGTAGCGAACCCGCCAGCCTTCCCCAGCCACGTCCCGCGTGCTGGTGCGTTATTCCAGGTAACTCCCCTCTCGGTCCAGCCGCCAGACGTAGTGAAAACATCCACGAACTCAGTGGAAGTTGTGGATGCCTCCGAATATGCCCGCAGTTTAGCCGAAACAACATGTTCGCCAGCGGGAACTGGAACATTGAACCGTAGGAGTGTGTTCCGCCAGATATTCGCACGTCCCTCTGTAGACAAACGGACGCTAGCCCCAAAGTTGGTAGTCGCCTTGTCCGCCTGTACGTATGTGTCTATGGTCGGCGAGATCGTCGTTGCGGCGCTTGCCGTTGTCGGAGTAATGATTGCGAACCCAACCAGAATGGATGATGCAACCGCTACGCATTTACGCCAGAGCATCAGCCGGCCCCCTATCAAGAACAATCGGGAAGTTCGTGCCGGTCCATCCATGTCTCCGGGCTGCGGCCCAGCCGGTAGATGTGCCACCCGCTGCCGGACTTCCACATGTCGGCCCACCAGGACCCGTCATTCCACCACAGCTTGCTCTGCGACTTATCCGACCTCGGCGGAATTGCAACGCCTGAATGGCTGATGCTCTGATAGCCGTAATTGCCGGCGGCCCAAGCACCGCTGGAATTACCGAGCAGACTTGTAGCGAGGACGAGGGCTTTACTAAGTCAGCGGACGTAGCTTTCATATTCATCGCTGTTTCTACTGGGGATTTAAAGTATCCGATTTGGTTAAGCAAGCGTCGACCCAGAAACAACGACGGCTAAATGTAAATGCCGGATATGCCAAAGCGTAGACCAGAAGCGAAAGAATGCGCAACGGATCCCCTATACGTATGTCCAAGGAATGTGCGAATACCCCTATACCTAAGTAGTGAACTGAACGATAACCCCTATGCCTAATTAGTGAACGGCACCACCCAATGATTCGCCCCCGACATCGCCACCGAACAGCAAGCCATCCTCGATGCCATCCACTAACCAAATGAGCCAAGTCAGGTCGTGGCCAACTGGGGATCCCAGCTGGCGGCCGAACGCCTCGGCCCGCTGATGCAGGCCACCGTCCCCACGCCCGCCACCGCCGTGCAGCTCGCGGCGTCCATCACTTTCCTGCTCAGCGACAACGGCACCAACGTCAACGGCGCCATCCTCGCGTCCGACGGCGAGCTGGTCGGCGCTGTAGGGGAGTGGCACCCAACGTGAATATTGGCCTTCAGGGGGTCCAGAGGTGGTGCGGGTGAGCGTCGTGGCCGGAATCCCGATTGGCGTGGGTGGGCGCCGGTGTCGGTGTGGGTGAGCGCCATCTGTAAGGCTCCTTCCACCACGTGAGGGCCACGTGGCGGAAGGATTACCGGCAATGGTACGGAAGATCAAGGCGAAACTGGTTTTGCAGTTTCGCAATCAAGGCCTATCGAGCAGGGCTCGGCTGGGATGACGTTGCTGATTTGTCTGATGGTGCGGTTTATCTGGCGCTATTTCCCGGCCGCGGGGTGCGCGAGAGCGTGTTTATGCAGCCGGACTGGGGCCAGGTGCACCGGGAGTTGGCCAGGGTTGGGGTGACGGTGAAGCTGCTGCACCAGGAGTATGTCGACGCATCCGGTCGGGCGGGGCAAGCGGCGATGAGTTATGGCCGGTTCTGCAGGCTTTATGGCGATCACGCGATGGTCACTGGCGCCTCGTCCAGGGTCGGCCACAAGGCCGGCCGCAGCATCGAGGTCGACTGGTCTGGGCCGACGATGCAGCTGGTCGATCCGGCAACGGGAGAGGTCTCGAAGGTGTACTTGTTCGTCGCTTGTCTGCCGTTCAGCAGGTATGCGTTCGTGGAGGCGTGCCTGGATATGCGGCAGGATTCGTGGCTGCGCGCGCATGCGGAGATGTTCGCGTTCTTCGGCGGCACGGTCCCGCGGCTCGTTCCCGATTATGTTCTGCGGAACATAATCGGATGGGGTACGGTAACGAACCACTTCGCGACATCCTCCGGCATCAGTTGGTCGTAACGTGACGGGGCTCTGTCGCGGACGCGTCCTGCGAAAATTCGCACCGCAGGAACAGGCCTCGTCATTGGGGCGGATCGGTGGTGGGCGACGACGGAAAAGCGCTGGTACGGGGTGTCCGGCTCCGGGACAACGTGCATGTCCGTCCGGAATTCGGGCCGGATCAGCCGAGTCCGTCGAGAGCGGAGGTCCGCAGGTGCCTGGGAGATGGCTTCAGTTCCCGCAGGAAATATATGCGTGCTGCGCGGAAAAAATCCCCGGGTTTCCGCGGCCATCGGCCGTGCCCTGACACCTCCAACCGCGGCCCCGCAGACGGGGAAACTGCCGGCATTCTCGGTTTTGCACGTTTGTGCAAAACGCTTGAACATATTCCCACCCTATTCGAAGAATGAAAAGGAAGGCGCCTCAGGGTGCGAAGAAAAAGCTGCAAGGGAGCAACTTTGAGCAAGCATGATTACATTAGTGACGGCAGTCCGGCCTCTTCCCGCACCACGGTTGAGAGTCTGCGTGAACGCCCCCGGGCGAAGGTACTGATCATCGGCGGCGGCATCAACGGGGTTGGTACTTTCCGGGACCTGGCGCTGCAGGGCGTGGATGTGGCACTGGTGGAACGCGGGGACTACTGCCAGGGCGCGAGCGGCGCCTCCTCACATATGATCCACGGCGGGATCCGTTACCTTGAAAACGGCGAATTCCGCCTCGTCAAGGAATCCGTCACCGAACGCAACGGGCTCCTCAGGCTCGCCCCACACTATGTTAAACCGCTGAAAACCACCATTCCGATCTTCAGCACGTTCTCCGGCGTCCTGGCCGCCCCGCTGAGGTTCCTGACCCACAAACAGCACGGCACACCCAAGGAACGGGGGGCCTTCGGCGGAACCGTCCCCCGGCACGAGTTCAAGGGACGCACCAAGGCCCTGCAGGAACTTCCCCGCCTCAATCCGGGCGTAAAATACACGGCCACCTACTTTGACGCGTCCGTGCACAACCCCGAGCGGCTCACCCTGGATGTCCTCCAGGACGGACAGAAGGCCGCCGGCGGCAATGGCACAGCCCGAGCCGCCAATTACGTCAGCGTCACCGGAATCGGTGACGAAGGCGTCCAGCTCCGTGACGAACTCACCGGGGAGATGTTCTCCTTCACGGCCGATGTGATCGTGAACACGACCGGGGCCTGGGTTGACCTGACCAATGAGGCACTGGGTTCGCCCTCCCAATTCATGGGAGGGACCAAGGGATCCCATATCGTGCTGGACCACCCCGCACTGTTCGACGCCTGCCAAGGGAGCGAAATCTTCTTTGAACACACGGACGGAAGGATCGTCCTGATCTACCCCATGGGGGACCGCGTCCTGGTCGGCACCACGGACATCCGCGCCGACATGGACGAGGACGCCGTCTGCACCGACGAGGAGATCACATACTTCTTCGACCTGATCAAACACGTCTTTCCTGACATCACGATCACCAGGGAGAGCATCGTGTACAGTTTCGCCGGCGTCCGCCCGCTCCCGCGTGATGACGCCGAACACCCCGGGTTCGTCTCCCGCGATTACCGCATTGAACACGGAGACCGTGAAATCGCCGGCACCAACGTTCCGGTCCTGAGTCTGGTCGGCGGCAAATGGACCACCTTCCGGGCCCTGTCCGAGCATATGACCAACGATGTCCTGACGATCCTTGGTCACAAACGGAAGATCTCAACCGCCAAGCTTCCCATCGGCGGCGGAGCTGACTTCCCTCCCACTGAGACCGACATCCAGGCCTGGATCGCACGGCGCGTGTCAGATGATCTGGACGCCGCCCGGGTGGAAGGACTGCTGACCCGCTACGGCACGCGTGCAACCGACGTAATCACGTACCTCGCCGCCGGCGAGGACCGCATCCTGCACTCAACCCGCGAGCTGAGCCTGCGCGAAATCGAGTTCATGGTCCGGCACGAGCAGATCGGACACCTGATCGATGTCCTCATCCGGCGCACATCCCTGGCCTTCCGGGGCCTGGTCACCGCCGAACTCCTCACCGAGCTGGCCCAGGCCCTCGCGGGCCCGCTCGGCTGGGATACGGCCCGGGTCGCCCAGGAAATCACGCACGCACAAGATGTGCTGCGGCGTTTCCACGGGGTCCCGGTACACAGCCCGATCTCCTGACGCACAGCAAGGCCACGCGCTAAAAGCCGGACCGCACCCTTCGCGCGGATCCGGACCAGTACGATCCGGACCCGCACAGCGGGCCGGCGGGGCGGAACGACGCCTGGCGCCCCCGACCGCCGGTCATCACCCGAGACCGGCCAAAGCAGAACATTAAGAAGGAGTCAAAGATGTCTCTCGGAATTATCTTCCTGTCCGAAATATTCGGCACCGCGATGCTGACGCTGCTCGGCTGCGGTGTCGTCGCCAACGTTGCCCTGAAGGGAACGAAGGGAAACAACGGCGGGTTTCTCATGGTCACCTGGGGCTGGGGCATCGCCGTCTTCGCCGGCGTATTCATCGCAGCAAAATCCGGCGCCCACCTCAACCCGGCCGTCACGCTGGGCCTGATCCTCAACGGTAAGAAGGAATTCGTCCCCGGCATCCCGGTCGATTTCCTGTCGACCATCACCTATTTCGGCGGCGAACTGACCGGCGCCTTCCTGGGCGCCGTCGTCTGCTGGCTGGCGCACAAGCAGCATTTCGACGCGGAGCCTCTGGCAGCCACCAAACTGGCGGTGTTCTCCACCGGCCCGGCCATCCGCTCCACCGGCTGGAACCTCGTCACCGAAATCATCGGCGCGTTTGTCCTGGTCTTCGTCATCCTGACCTTCGGCGGCACGCCCTCCGGACTCGGACCGCTGGCTGTGGCCCTGCTGGTGGTCGGTATCGGTGTTTCCCTCGGCGGCCCCACCGGCTACGCCATCAACCCGGCCCGTGACCTTGGGCCACGCATTGCACACGCACTGCTCCCGATCAAGGGCAAGGGCAAAAGCGACTGGTCCTACTCGTGGATTCCCGTCGTCGGTCCCATGGCCGGCGGAGGGCTGGCCGGCATCGTTGCCGCCGCTGCGCCCATAGTCTTCACCGCCGCACAGTAACCGCGGCACCCGAACACCGTCATTCCCTAGGACAAGGAAGTCATGATGAAGCAGTATGTCATTGCAATCGATCAGGGCACGACCAGCAGCCGTGCCATTATTTTTGACCACAGCGGCAAGATCATATCCAGCGGCCAGAAAGAACACGAACAAATCTTTCCCCAGGCCGGCTGGGTCGAACACGACCCCGTCGAAATCTGGGACAACATCCGCGAGGTCATCGGCTCAGCGTTGTCCAAGGCAAACCTGACCAGCCACGACATCGCCACCGTGGGGATCACCAACCAGCGCGAAACTGCCGTGGTCTGGGACAGGAGGACGGGGCGTCCGGTGTATAACGCCATCGTGTGGCAGGATACCCGCACCCAGGACCTCGTCGACGAGCTGGCAACGTACGGCGGTGTGGACCGTTTCAAGAAGCAGGTCGGCCTGCCGCTGGCCACCTACTTTTCCGGCACCAAGATCAAATGGATCCTGGACAACGTCCGGGGTGCGCGGGCCAAGGCCGAGGCCGGGGACCTGCTCTTCGGCACCACGGACTCCTGGGTGATCTGGAACCTGACCGGCGGCAGCACCGACGGCGGCCTTCACATCACCGACGTCACCAACGCGTCCCGGACCCTGTTCATGGACCTGGAAACACTGCAATGGGATGACAGCATCCTTGAGGCGTTTGATGTGCCCAGGTCCATGATGCCCGAAATCAGGTCCTCTTCCGAGGTCTACGGCATTGTCCACCACTCCCAGCTGCTGCGCGGAGTTCCTGTCGCCGGCATCCTCGGGGACCAGCAGGCAGCCACCTTCGGCCAGGCCGCGTTCGGCAAGGGCGAGGCCAAGAACACCTACGGCACTGGGTGCTTCCTGATCTTCAACACCGGCGAAGAGATCGTTCACTCCAGCAACGGCCTTTTGACAACGCTCGGCTATAAGCTCGGCAATGAGAAGCCGCACTACGCGCTGGAAGGATCCATCGCCGTCACCGGATCGCTGATCCAGTGGCTGCGGGACAACTTGGGTCTGATCGATTCCGCCCCGGAGGTTGAGGCCCTGGCCTCGTCGGTGCCGGACAACGGAGGCGCCTACTTCGTACCGGCATTCTCCGGCCTCTTCGCACCCTACTGGCGTCCGGATGCCCGGGGCGCCCTGGTTGGACTGACCCGTTTTGTCACCAAGGCCCACATTGCCAGGGCGGCACTGGAAGCCACCGCGTTCCAGACCCGCGAGGTGCTGGCGGCCGTCAACGCGGACAGCGGAGTGGACCTGACCGAGCTGAAGGTCGACGGCGGCATGGTCGCCAACGAGGCCCTCATGCAGTTCCAGGCCGACATTCTCGGAGTGGCCGTGGTACGGCCCAGGATCGTTGAAACCACTGCGCTCGGCGCGGCCTACGCGGCTGGCCTGGCGGTCGGCTTCTGGAAAGACCTCGGAGAGCTCACCGCCAACTGGGGCGAGGACAAGCGCTGGACACCGAAAATGGACGACGCCGAGCGTTTCCGACAGCTCCGGCTCTGGAAAAAGGCCGTCACCAAGTCCATGGACTGGGTAGACGAGGACGTGAAGTAGAGCCCGGCCGCCCCCCGCCAGACAGCGGCGGCGGCCGGGAGCCTATTCCGTGCAGGTGGCGCCTGCGGGCCGCCACCTGCACGCCCCGCGCCCCCGGGGCCGGCCCGATGGCCGGGCGCTCCAGTGTTGCCAAGGCTTCCGGCAACGCCCCCGCCAGCCCCCACAGGAAAACAGATCCGCCGCACGCTGACCGCCACGCATCCCCCACTACCAAGAATGAGGCCGCTATGTCTGACGCTTCCAGATCAACCCGCTATTCAACCCTGTCCCCGGCGCTGGCCGTGGGCGACGACGAACCCGACCGGAACCTGGCGCTGGAACTCGTCCGCGTGACCGAAGCCGCCGCCATTGCCGGCGGCCACTGGGTCGGATTCGGCGACAAAAACAAGGCCGACGGCGCCGCCGTCGATGCCATGCGTTCCCTGCTGTCCACCGTCCATTTCAACGGCGTCGTCGTCATCGGTGAAGGCGAAAAGGACGAAGCCCCCATGCTGTACAACGGCGAGCACGACCGTCCATTTCAACGGCGTCGTCGTCATCGGTGAAGGCGAAAAGGACGAAGCCCCCATGCTGTACAACGGCGAGCACGTCGGTGACGGCACCGGCCCTGAATGTGACGTCGCCGTGGACCCCATCGACGGAACCCGCCTGGCCGCCCTCGGCATCAACAACGCCCTTGCCGTCCTCGCCGTGGCCGAGCGCGGCACCATGTTCGACCCCTCCGCCGTCTTCTACATGCAGAAGCTGGTCACCGGACCGGAAGCCGCGGACGTCGTGGACCTGCGCCTGCCCGTCAAGCAGAACCTGCACCTCATCGCCAAGGCCAAGGGCGTCAAAATCAACCAGCTCAACGTTATGATCCTGGACCGCGACCGCCACCGCGGGCTGGTGGAGGAAATCCGCGAAGCCGGTGCCCGCACCAAATTCATCATGGACGGCGACGTCGCCGGCGCGATCGCGGCCGCGCGCTCCGGTACTGGGGTCGACGCCCTCATGGGAATCGGCGGAACGCCGGAAGGCATCGTGACAGCCTGCGCCATCAAGACGCTCGGCGGCGTGATCCAAGGCAGGCTGTGGCCGACCAACGATGACGAGAAGCAGAAGGCCATCGACGCCGGCCATGACCTGGACCGGGTCCTCTCCACCGACGACCTCGTCACCGGCGACAACTGCTACTTCGCGGCCACCGGCATCACCGACGGCGACCTTCTCCGCGGTGTGCGCTACGCCAAGGACAAGGTGCTGACCCAGTCGATCGTGATGCGGTCCAAATCAGGCACCGTCCGCTTCGTCGACGGCGAACACCAGGCCCACAAGTGGGAATCCTATTCACGCCAGAGCTAACCACTGAACCTCACCAGTCGACGCATTCCAACCGGAATGCGCCGCCTGGTGAGTTCGGGTCGGAGGAGGAGCGGTACGTCGGCTGACGCACACATCGAGGCCGCAAGGCAGTGGTTACACCACTCCGGAGTCCACTGCCGCGCGGCTATTCCCAGCACCGCCGCTGTTGACCACCGCAACAGACCCTCCCGCCGTCCACAAAGGACCGGGGACAGAAAGAATTGCCGATGACCATCCCCAAGCGTGGACCTGACCGCCTACCCCTATGGCCACGACGCTCACAACCAGTCGCTGAACTTGCTGTACGTCAATGGAATAGACCCCCTTCACCCTCAAGCACGGAGTGATACAGGTAGTCGGGAACCACCTGACAATATCGACGGACGAGTCGACGCAACGCGCCCTACCGATGAAAGTGCCGCCGGAGGACTATGGACTCCGGAAAACGCGGTTAGCAGCACCGTCTCGGCCGCCAGGAGCCCGACAGGCGCCGACTCGCACAGAGCGGCCTCCGAGCCCCGAAATCGCCTTTAACTGCTCCGGGTCCGGCGCTGTCCGGACCCGCTACCGCCCACCTTCCGATGGGCGCTGACAGGTTCCATCACGCCGGGTTCGTCTTTGTCGGACGCATTTCCAATAAAAAAACCGCCTGTGGAAACAAGTGGTCTCCCAAACTGAACAACGGCGCCACATCACAAAGGAAGGACTCGACCATGACCGACGCTGAGACACGCGTGATCTGGACGTGCCGGGAGCTTTCGACCGGCGACGAAATTGAAGCAAAATACAAGGACAGAGTCATCCACCGGGGACAGGTGACGGAGGTGATTCCGCAACTGGAACTGTTCTGGATCATTGACACCCTGACTGGCGGACCAAAGTTGCTCGACACCGCTGAGTTCGCAATCTTTCGTGTCCCGCTAGCGGAGATCCCGGGAAAACCGGACACGGAGTTGACGCAGTGAAAGGCGGCGGCCAGCTTGAGACGCGCACTGAGTCCCAGACACGGGCGTGACTGGGAGGCTGCCGAGTTCAGCACGAAAGACGCCCACTGGCGGAAGCGCCGCCATGGTCAACTGGTCTGTCTTGGATGCGGAGAACGAGCGATTTTCAAAATGGGGTCCGGTGGACGGATCCCATTCTTCGCAGCACGCCACGGCAATCACTGCCCTCTTCTAAAAGAGGCATGGAGCGCGTTCCGCTACTTGCAGTAGCTGCGATCAGCATCCATCTGCACAGACTGAGAATGATCGCCCTACCCGAGTATTCGTCTGCTGCCGAATCCTGCAGGCCTCAGGAATCTGGAGAACCCACCGAGGCTTCCATCAGAGCCTTCATTGGAAGATGGCGGACCCTCACCAGGGCGGGACCCGAAGACCGATGCCCGCGGGTGCAGCCTTCGTCCACGACGCTGCACGCACCTTGCCCCACCCCACACCTGCTCCACGGATCCGATCGCGACCCGACAAGCGGAGTTCCATTCTGGCGAAGACCTCATGGCCGCCGGAGCGGGCTACGTCGTGAACGACCTCATCGATCCACTTTAAGCAGCAAGGATTTGGACTGACAATGCCTTTCATCAACGCTGACCGCGAACGATTCCCCTGCGATCCATGGAACCTTATTGAGACCCGGCATGACGCCGGCGACAGCGGTGTGCTCGACACGCTATTCGCCGTCGGCAACGGCCGTCTGGGCATGCGTGGAGCCCACAGCACCCTCGGCGATGAGGCGACGCCGGGGACCTACCTCAACGGTTTCCACGAGACGTGGCCGATCCGCCACGCCGAAGACGCCTACGGATTCGCCCGCGTGGGACAAGGAATCATCAGCATCCCTGACCCGAACAGCTTCGACATCCGGGTCGACGGCGAAAGACTGTCCCTGGGATCTTCGGCCGTAACGGACTATCGGCGCTGGGTGGACTTCAAGACAGGAACATACGAGTGCACTATTGTGTGGGCCTGCCGGACCGGTGCGGCCGTGACCACCCACGAACGTCGTGCAGTCGGCCACGACAATGCCGGTACCCTGGCCGTGGAGCTGACCCTGACCTCGGACCGGCCGGCGACCCTGGATGTAACGTCAGCCGTCGTCAACCGGCAAGACCTCCGTCGGGACGACCCGGTCACCATTGATCCCCGCCAGGCCGGCAGGCACACGGGGCGGGTACTCCAAAACCTGTATTCGCGGGCAGAGGGCGGATCGATGCGCCTGGCATGGCAAACAACACAGTCGGGGCAGCAACTCGGGATGGCCGTTGACCACGAGGTCTCTCCGGTGCACCAGCCGTTTGACTCGAGCGCTGACGGTGATTGGAGTGCGGTCCGGTATATCGCAGGGATCAAGGGTGGCGAGCCGTTCCGTGTTCGAAAGACGGTCAGCTATGTGGCAGGCGTCGGCGAGACCGCCGGGCACCTCGTCCGCTTGGCAGAACAACAGCTCCTTCGGGCCGATGCCGTGTTCGCCCAAAGTGCGCGGTTCTACGCGGCTTATTGGCGCACAGCCGACATTGAAATCGGGGCACAGGCCGAACTGCAGCAGGCCGTCAGATGGAACCTCTTCCAGCTCGCACAGGCGACCGCCTGCGCCGGGGTGGCCGGAATCCCCGCCAAGGGTGTTACCGGTGCCGGCTACGACGGCCACTACTTCTGGGATCAGGAAATCTATCTGCTGCCCTTCCTGACGTACGTACTCCCCGAGGCTGCCCGGAAAGTCTTGTCGTACCGTCACGGGCTGCTGCCTCAGGCGAGGCAGCGGGCAGCTGAACTGAACATGGCCGGTGCCCTCTTTCCGTGGCGAACCATCAACGGCGAAGAAGCCAGCGCCTATTACGCGGCCGGGACTGCGCAGTTCCATCTCGGGGCAGCCATCGCGTATGCGGTGAACCGGTACGGCTGGGCGACCGGCGACACTGCATTCGCAGAAGGTCAGGGGGCGGAACTGCTCATTGAGACTGCGCGCATGTGGGTCGCCCTCGGGTTCTTCGGCAAGGACGGTTCATTCCATCTTCACGGGGTCACCGGCCCCGATGAGTACACGGCCGTCGTAAACGACAATTTCTACACCAATGTCATGGCGCGCTTCAATTTGCGGGCGGCCGCGGCGCTTCAACACCCAACCGTCAGTGAGGAAGATCGCTGCCTGTGGAACGAGGCTGCTGACCGGATGACCATCCCCTACGACACGAATCTGGCCGTCCACGCCCAGGACAACAACTTTATGAGCCTTCAAAGCTGGGACTGGGACACGCCGCGTGAGAAATACCCGCTAATGCTGCACTTTCACCCCCTGGTCATCTACCGCCACCAGGTCATCAAGCAGGTCGACGTCGTCCTGGCGATGTTCCTCCAGTGGCAGGAATTCACGGCCGAAGACAAACGCCGGGCTTTTGACTTCTACGACCCGCTCACCACGGGTGACTCAACGCTGTCCGCCTGTGTCCAAGGCATCATGGCGGCCGAGGTCGGTCATCCCTACCTCGCGCTGCAGCACTTCACCACCGCGCTGTTCATCGACCTCGATGATGTCCACCACAACACCGTTGATGGTGTCCACACAGCGGCAGCCGGAGGGACGTGGAGCGCGCTGGTGTGCGGATTTGCGGGCATGCGCGATCAGGGCACAGGACTGTACTTTGATCCCCGGCTCCCCGAGGACTGGTCCCTGCTCACTTTTCACTTGAACTACCGCAGATCCCTGCTCAGAATCGTTCTCGCACCCGAGAGCATGACCTTCGAAGTGGTTCAAGGACCTTCTGTGGAAATACAGATACGTCAGACACACCTTCGCATTGGATCGGCTCCGACGCGGTTCAGCCTGACAGGGCAACGCATCATGGCGCCACAGCAGTCCGGGCCGGGTCACGGCCGCGGACCGGCGGGGGCGCAGGTCCAGCCGGTTCTGAACGCCGCGACCGGCATCGCCGATCGGTATTTGCCCGTGACGTTCGACCCTGCAGTGGCCAGGGCCGTCCAAGACGGCGCCCATGCAGCCATCAAACATGGGTCGCTCACCGACGGCAGAGCGCCCGCCGTCGAACCTGCCGTCGTTTCGGCAGTTTCAGAGTAAGCCCGGCCGCCGGCAGCCCACCCCAGGGCAGCCTCCGGCACAGAGTTGCACCGATTCCGCGCCGCTGGAAGCCAGAGCGGCCGTAAATCCGTTGCACGCCCAAGCCCAGGTTCACGATTCCGCTGTCCTCCGTCCCGTTCTCCTCGTTCCTGCACGCGGCAGAAAGACGGATGTGGCGTCCGCGCGTTCCTGGGCGCGACCGTCCACCGCCGGAAAGACAGCCCGGCGGGTCAAGCCTTCAAGAGGACCCATGACGAACACCGCCCTGACCATTCCCCAGCCGACCGACGCTATCGCGCACACCCGCTCCACCGCCCCTCCCCCCGATGCCGAGGCCCGGCTCGCCAGGATCCGTGCACTCCACCTCAGGGGCCTCAATCCGATGGATCCCATGGGAGCAATGTGGACCAATTCTCATCTATGTCAGGTCGAGGTCCCTTGGCTCACCGAAGTGCTCGAACTGGCACTGCTGAGAATCCAGGAGCTTGAAGACGGACTCACCCGGGCACAGTCCGATGACATGCCGGACAGTAATGCCCTCCGAGAACCGTACTCCGCTACTCGACACATACGGCTTATTTCTTTTAGCTAGGACGTTCAAATGCCCATTCCAGCTGGAAAATCCATCATCTCCGCCCATGCCACCGCATCGGCGGACCAACCGCGTCTTCCACTTGAAATTGCCGAACCCGGAGGAAGTCTCGCCGCTACACCCTTGTCCAAGATGCATCGTTCCAGACGACGGGACGAAAGCCGTCGGCCTACCAACGGGCGATCACGTGAGTATTCAGCCCGGGGTTTCGCCCTTTACGTGGGCGTCGATGAATCAGCGGCCCAAGCAGCTGGTACATCAGTTACCGCACTGGCTCGAAAAATACGCGCCTTTAGCCATTCACTGGCTCAAGGGCTGGAAAGCCATGCAGCAGTGGCGCTCGGCCCCGCCAATGCTCCAGGAGGGGCCCTGGACAGCGTCTTCTCAGCTTTAGGTGACCCGACGAAGCGGGTGCGGCCCCGAACGGATGCGGAGCACCCGGACCGGGAAGAGCAACCCGGTCACATGGGTGTGATCATCGACGCGTCGGGGCGGACTTTGCACCTGGACGGAATGCCCGTGCGCCTGACGCGTGTGGAGTTTAACCTGCTGATTTACCTCATGGGTGCCAGCATGCGTGCTGTCGGCCGGGAAGAACTCCTATGCAACGTCTGGGGTGATGGCCCTGCCGTGCCGATCGACCGAACCATCGACGTCCACATCCGCCGCCTTCGGAACAAGCTCGGGCGATTCGCCAGGACAATTCGGACGGAACGAGGTGCCGGCTACCGTTTCCACGCTCATCCGGAGATCAGCGTGTTCACACCGGAATACGTGATCTAGGCCCGGCGTCCGGGCGCACTTCAGCTCGGGGGAGGGCTGTCCAGCCGGGCGCCTTACGCCGACCTTCGAACATCACGGATCCGCCATAGCCGCGGTGATGCACCTCAAGGGTCCCCACCAAACGCAGCTCGCATTCGTCAGCGATGTGCTCCGCCGGGCGGGCACAAGCAGGTGCCATCCGTGACGACGTGGCGCCCGACGAACTCGCAAGCCACCCAAGAGCCTGAGTGACCGGGTATGGCCGGTTCGGTCCGGGCTGGGCCATCGGCGGGTGCCCCGCGTCCCGGCTGCCGATCTGGCGCATCAGTCCGCGTGGGGGCGACGACAGGAGGAATAGCATGACGCCATGACAGTGCCTGCGAAGCCCAGCACCGAGCGGCGGCAGCGATCGTTGGCGGTCCGCTGAGCTACCTCCTCGGCGAGCTTCTCGCCCCGGCGATCCACGCCTCCACCAACGGGGCCGGGTAGGCCTCCGGGGACACGTACGACCTGGCCGGGCATCTCACCGCACTGGCCTACCCGAACGGGCAAACCGTCTCCCGCGCCTACGACGCGGCCGGGCACCTCACCGGGATCACGGACTGGGCCGGGCACACGAGCACCTTCACTCCGGACGCCGACGGAAACACGGTCTCCACCGTCTACGGCAACGGCGTCACCGCCGCCATCGACGCGGCCGGCCAGGTTACCTCCATCACCGATACCGGCCCGGGAAGCACCGCTCTGGCTTCCTTCACCTACACCCGCAACAACATCGGAGCCCTGGCCACGGCAACAATCACCGGCATCACCCAGCCGGCCGAGAGCTACAGCTACACCACACCATATTTCGGAGCCGGCCTCGAACAGGGTAGAAGGCAGTGCGGACACGCCGCCGTGAACCTTACGCAGAATGCCCCGTCCGACCAGATCGTCAATGTCGTGGCGAACGGTCATGAGGCTGACGCGAGTGGGCGCTGCAAAGGTGGCAGCAGTTGCAAACCCGGCACCGACCACGTGTTCGCCGGGTTCCTGCTGGCCGGCGACGCCGGCCAGTACCCCACGGCGGCACCCCCGGCGATACGGACGAGGTCGGGCCGCCGCAGAGCGGCGGCAGGGTGTTCGCCAGCAAGATCGCGCTTGACTGGTTCTGGCCCGGGCCGGACGTTCGGGGCCGCGCACGACCGTGCTGATAGCGCCCCCCGCCGGCGGCCCCACTTCCCACGTTCTACGCGATCGGCGCGGGCCAGCACCCGACCGAGGGGCGACGACGGAAAAGCGCTGGTACGGGGTGTCCGGCTCCGGGACAACGTGCATGTCCGTCCGGAATTCGGGCCGGATCAGCCGAGTCCGTCGAGAGGGGAGGTCCGCACGTGCCTGGGAGATGGCTTCAGTTCCCGCAGGAAATATATGCGTGCTGCGCGGAAAAATCCCCCGGTTTCCGGGGTCCGCGGCCGGGCGGCGACACCCACCGCGGCCCCGGGCGGAGGGGAAACGGCTGGCATCCTCGGTTTTGCACGTTTGTGCAGAAAGCTTGAACACATTCCCACCGTGTTCGAATAATGAAAAGGAAGGCGCCCCAGGGTGCGAAGAAAAAGCTGCGAGGGAGCAACTTTTGAGCAAGCATGAATCCGCCGGTGAGAACAGTCCGGCCTCGTCCCGCACCACGGTTGAGGGCCTGCGTGAACGCCCCCCCGGGCGAAGGTGCTGATCATCGGCGGCGGCATCAACGGGGTCGGGACTTTCCGGGACCTGGCGCTGCAGGGCGTGGATGTGGCACTGGTGGAACGCGGGGACTACTGCCAGGGTGCCAGCGGCGCCTCGTCCCATATGATCCACGGCGGGATCCGCTACCTTGAAAACGGCGAATTCCGCCTCGTCAAGGAATCGGTCACCGAACGCAACCGGCTCCTCAGCCTCGCCGCGAACTATGTGAAGCCGCTGAAAACCACCATTCCGATCTTCAGCACGTTCTCCGGCGTGCTGTCCGCCCCGCTGCGGTTCCTGACCCACAAACAGCACACCCAAGGAACGGGGGGCCTTCCTGATCAAGATCGGACTGAGGCGGAACCGTCCCCCGGCACGAGTTCAAGGGACGCACCAAGGCCCTGCAGGAACTTCCCCGCCTCAATCCGGGCGTAAAATACACGGCCACCTACTTCGACGCGTCCGTGCATAACCCCGAGCGGCTCACCCTGGATGTCCTCCAGGACGGACAGAAGGCCGCCGGCGGCAATGACACAGCCCGCCGCCAATTACGACCGGTTCTTCGACGCAGCAACCATAAATACCCTGGCCCTGCGCGCCGGGACAGACCGCCACACGCCAGACCCATTCCAAGGGATTCCGGAGAAGTCCAAAAAAGGGCAGCATGACGTATCGCCGATAACAAACCTCCGGCAACCCGTCCCCGCCCAGCCACGGACACTGCCCAGGTGCCGCAATGCGGCACCGACGCATACCTGAAAACTTACCGGATACGTCCCGGTCTCGTACGCCTTAACCAGGAGGGCCTGCGGCCCCGGCTTGGGCGGATGTAAGCGGCCCGCGTGAGTGACGTGCCGCGGGTTCATCACTATTCTTCGAAATATTGCAAATTAGCGTCAAAGACTATGCACAAAACGTGCAGAACGGAGATCCCTTGCCCCGCCCACAACATTCCGAGGCCCTCCGGGCTGCCCAGCTTTACTACCTCCAGGACCTCACGATGGAGACCATTGCGCGGGAACTTCAGACGTCCCGGTCCACGGTGTCCCGGCTCCTTTCAACAGCCCGCGGGACGGGCCTGGTGCAGATCCAGATACGCAGTCCGCTGGACACCGGCCCCGAACTGGAGCGGCTGATCCGCGCCCGGTACAAGGTGAATGTGCACGTGGTGCCCGTCCTGGACACGCTGAACGAAGCGGAAACACTGGACCGTGTGGCCAGGCAGGCTGCCCGGACCATCGGGCCTCTGGTGGATTCGAACGCCATTATCGGGGTGGCCTGGGGCAGCACGCTAAGCGCCGTGAGCCGGCACCTCACGCGGAAGATCACCTATGACACCGTCGTCGTGCAGCTGAACGGAGCGGGCAACATGCAGACCACCGGCATCACGTACGCCAGTGACATCATGCGCCGCTTCGGCAGCGCCTACGGAGCCCGGGTGGAACAGTTTCCCGTACCCGCCTTTTTTGACCATGCGGCAACGAAGGTGGGCATGTGGAATGAGCGGAGCGTTCAGCGCATCCTTGAACTTCGGTCCCGGATGAGCATCGCGATCTTCGGTGTCGGATCCGTGGATGCGGACTATCCCAGCCATGTGTATGCCGGCGGCTACCTTGACGAGGACGACCTGAACGTCCTCGCCGGCTCCGACGTGGTCGGGGACGTTGCCACCGTCTTTTTCCGGGCCGACGGATCCTCGGATGGCATCACGTTGAACGAACGCTCCACCGGACCCTCGCTGGACCAGCTGCGCGAGGTGCGTCGGCGGATCTGCGTCGTGTCCGGCGCCTCCAAGATCAACTGCCTCCGCGGCGCCCTGGCGGCCGGCCTTGCCACTGACCTGATCCTGGACGAGGCGTCCGCCAGGCGGCTCATTGGACCCGACGCAGGGAACTGAACCGGAACGTCGATGCGCCCGTCACCGGAGCCGACACATGGTGTCCGCGATGTCCTGGAGGATGTCGGTGACGGCGGCCGGTGTCGTGAGGATCGCCACATTATGGCCCGTGAGGCGGCGGAAGGGGGTCGGGGACCGTCTCGCGGAAAACTGGCTAAGCCGTCCCTGTCGCCGGACCGTTACGTACTGTAAAACATGCCATGTCCGGGCCAATGCAACGCCTGCGGACGTTTGGGTGACTGCTCATGCTGAACAAAGTGAACTTCCCATCGCGGTATGGGAAAGCTCCAACTTTGGTCATTTTGATGCTTAGCGCTACTTTTCCGCGCAGTGGTCCCCGATGCGCTGTCGCCAAACGCGCCTGCGAGCAACGAATCCGCGCTCATTACGTCCGTATGCCAGACCTCGAGGAAGAATGGATCGCCCAACATGCGCGAACACACAGCACTCGTGAGCGCCCAACCCTGTGACAGAGAGCGTCAGCGGTGCCAAGCCACGCGACGGCTGGCGCTCTCTGGCACGATCCCCGGCGCTCAACCGCACGAATGGGTGGCGCTCAGGGCTTCAAATACTCAAACACAAGCGGACGACGGCGGGAGGTCCCGCCGTCGTCCGCTTCGCATATGCGCGGGCCGTCACTCGGGTGTTACGTAAGCGCCTGAAATGCCGCCGTCAACCAGGAAGGTCGAGGCGGTGATGAAGGATGAATCGTCGCTGGCGAGGAAGGCGACTGCTGCTGCCAGTTCTTCCGGTTCAGCGAACCTGCCCAAGGGAACGTGGACGAGGCGGCGGGCTGCCTTCTCGGGATCCTTGGCGAAGAGTTCCTTCAGCAGGGGCGTGTTGACGGGTCCCGGGCAGAGTGCGTTGACCCGGATTCCCTGTCGGGCGAATTCGACGCCGAGTTCCCGGCTCATGGCCAGCACACCGCCCTTGGAGGCGCTGTAGGAGATCTGAGAAGTGGCAGCACCCATGACCGCAACGAACGACGCAGTATTGATGATTGAGCCCTTCCCTTGCGCCTGCATGTAAGGGAGGGCGTATTTGCAGCAGTAGAAAACGGAGGTCAGGTTCACTTCCTGGACCCTGCGCCACGCATCGATTCCTGTATCGATGATTGAGGCATCGTCTGCCGGCGAAATTCCGGCGTTGTTGAAGCTGATGTCCACGCTTCCGTACGTTTCATTGGTGACGGCGTAGAGGTTCTTCACTTCCTCTTCGCTGGTGACATCCACCTTCACATAGAGGCCGCCGACCTCGTCGGCAGCCCGCTGCCCAGCGGTTGGGTCCAGATCTGCGATGACTACATGAGCCCCTTCTGCGGCGAAGCGGCGAGCTGTGGCGAGCCCGATCCCGCTGGCGCCGCCGGTGATGACAGCGCTGCGTCCCTTGAGGCGGTTGGAAATTACTTCAATCATTTTTTCTTCCTTTTGTGGTGAGGACGTTATGGGTTGGTGGAGATGAAGACGTTTTTTGTTTCGGTGAACGCGTTCAGGGCGTCCGGGCCGAGTTCCCGTCCGAGTCCTGACTGCTTGAATCCGCCAAAGGGTGTGGAGTAGCGCACCGATGAGTGGGAGTTGACTGAAAGGTTTCCCGACTCGAGTCCCCGGGCCATCCTCAGCGCCTGACCGATGTCCCGTGTCCAGATGGATCCGGACAGGCCGTAGATCGAGTCATTCGCCAGGCGGAGTGCGTCGGCTTCGTCCGTGAAGGGAACGACTGCCACGACGGGGCCGAAGATCTCCTCATGCATGACCCTGTCCTCGCGGGAGGGCGTAAGAACGGTGGGGGGAAACCAAAACCCCTTGCCGTCCGGCGCTGATCCCTGGAAAGCCACAGATGAGCCGTCCGGGACGAAACCGGAGACTGTGCGGTGTTGGGCTGCGGAAATCAGCGGCCCCATGAACGAAGCCTCGTCGCTGGGGTCGCCGACCTTCAGGGCCTTCACGACTGGTTCCAGGAGCTCGAGGAATTTCTCGTAGACGCTGTCCTGGACCAGGATTCTGGAGCGGGAGCAGCAGTCCTGTCCGGCGTTGTCAAAAGCGCCTCCGGGTGCTGCTGCGGCAGCGGCATCGAGGTCCGAATCCGCGAAGATGATGTTGGCGCTCTTGCCGCCCAGCTCCAGGGTCACGGGCTTGACCTGCTCAGCGCAGCCGGCCATGATCCGCTTACCGACGCCGGTTGAACCGGTGAACACAACCTTCCGCACTGCAGGATGGGTCACGAACCGTTCCCCGACGACGGAGCCCTTGCCCGGGATGATCTGCAGGACTCCTTCGGGCAGGCCTGCCTCCCTTGCCAGCTGTCCGAGCCGGATGGCAGTCATGGGAGTCAGTTCCGCCGGTTTCAGAACGACGGTGTTGCCAGCGGCAAGGGCGGGGGCGAAGCCCCACGCGGCAATGGGCATGGGGAAGTTCCACGGGACGATTACCCCAACGACCCCGAGGGGTTCGTTGAAGGTGATGTTGACCCCTCCAGCTACTGGAATCTGCTGGCCAAGGTGCCTTTCGGGGGCGGCGGAGTAGTACGTCAGGACATCGCGGACATTCCCTGCTTCCCATCGGGCGTTACCGATGGTGTGCCCGGCGTTGCGTACCTCCAGCTGGGCGAGATTTTCCAGGTCGGCGTCTACTGCCGCAGCAAACCTGCGCAGCAGGAGAGCCCGGTCTGCAGGGGCAACATGGCGCCAGGTCTCGAATGCCTGGACGGCTTTTTCGATTGCCCTGTCAGTGTCCTCGAGTGTTGCAAGGGTTATGGTCTCGATTACCTCTTCCGTTGCCGGATTCAGTACGTCAAACGTGCTGGTGGACATTGCCGGGGCTCTCCGTTCGATTTTTGCGGTAGTTGGTTGCAGCCTCAATGAACCCATTGAAAAGCCGGAGATCGTTGGGATTCTGTTCCGGGTGGAATTGGACCCCTAGCGCCCATCCGCCCGTTGCCGTTTCGAGGGCTTCCACCGTTCCGTCGGCCGCCGCCGCCGTGACGGAAAGGCCGTCAGCGATCCGGTCCATGGCCTGGTGGTGGTAACAGGGTGCGCTGGCCGATGCTCCCAGCAGATGCCGGCTGATGCTGCCCGGCGCCGTCGTGAACTCCACGTTGCCGAATACACCCGGCGCCGGTTGGTAGTCCGCCTCCGGGTTCACATCGGGGATGTGCTGAATCAGTGACCCGCCCATGGCGACATTGAGGATCTGGGCTCCCCGGCAGATGGCGAATAGGGGGACTTCGGCGTCCAAAGCTGCCCTGGTCAGGGCGATATCGTGCACGTCCCTGGCCGGTTGGGCGCGGGTGAGCCGGTGGGGCTGCGCCCCGTACTGTTCCGGGCCCACGTCGCTGCCTCCGGAGATGATCAGTCCGTCCAGGACCTCCACGATCGATGGGTCAGTGCCGACGGGCGGCAACAGGACAGGAGTGCCGCCGGCAGCGACGACCGCCTGGACGTAGGTTCCCGGCAGAACTGCCGCATCCGCTGTCCAAACGCCCCAGGAAGCCTGCTGAAAGTAGGTTGTCAGCCCGATCCGTGGGCGGTAGCTATCAGAGCCGTTCAAAGACACGCTTGCGCTCCCAGTCCGTTACGGCGCTGTCAAAAGCTTTCAGCTCGACATCCGCTGCGAAGACGTAGTGGTCCACAACTTCATCGCCGAAGGATTTGCGTGCAATCTCGCTGTTGGTCAGCAGGGCACGGGAGTCCCGCAGGTTGGTGGGTATGCGATCTGCGTCGGACTGGTAGGCGTTACCGGTCATGATCGGTTCGAGGGGGAGCTCATTCTCGATACCGTGGATGGCGGCGGCGATAAGCGCGGCGGCTGCGAGATAAGGGTTGACGTCCCCGCCTCCAACGCGGTTTTCCACCCGAAGGCTGGGACCGCGGCCGACGATGCGCAGTGCACAACTGCGGTTGTCCAGCCCCCAGGCGATGGCTGTGGGAGCGAAGCTGCCTTCTACGAAGCGTTTGTAGGAATTGATGTTCGGGGCGACGAAGTAGGCCAGCTCCTTCAGCCCGGCGAGTTGGCCTGCGATGAAGTGCTCCATGACAGGGCTGAAGCCATGCTCGCCATCCCCGGCCAGGACCGGATTGCCGTCCAGGTCGGTCAAGCTGAAGTGGATATGGCAGGAACTGCCTTCACGTTCGTTGTACTTCGCCATGAACGTAATGCTCTTGCCCTGTTGGGCGGCGATTTCCTTGGCCCCGTTTTTGTAGAAGACGTGGTTGTCGCACGCAGCAAGCGCTTCTGCGTATCGGAACGTGATTTCCTGCTGGCCCAGGTTGCACTCGCCCTTGGAAGATTCAACGACCAGGCCGGCCTTTTCCATGCCCGTTCGAATGCTCCGGATGACCGGTTCCAGTCTTGCCGTGGCCAGGAGGGAGTAGTCCACGTTGTAGCGGGTTGAGGGGGTGAGTCCCTCGTATTTCTTGTCCCATGCTTCTTCGTAGGTGTCGTCAAACATGATGAATTCGAGCTCGGTGCCGATATGGGCGCGGTATCCCAGGTCCTCCAGGCGTTCGATCTGCGCGCGCAGGATCTGGCGTGGGGACTGGGAGACGGGGCGCCCGTCCAGCCAGAAGATATCGCACTGGATCATGGCAGTGCCTTCCAGCCACGGCACCCGGCGCAGGGTGGAGACGTCGGGCCGCATCACCATGTCTCCGTAGCCGTTCGCCCACGAGGACATGGAGTACCCGTCAATGGTGTTCATCTCCACATCCACGCTGAGTAGGTAGTTGCAGCCTTCTGCCCCGTGCCCCAGCACGTCTTCGAGGAAAGACCTTGCCCCGCAGCGTTTACCCTGCAGGCGCCCCATGGAATCGGTGATGGCAACGACAACGGTGTCGATGTCACCGGAAGCGACCAGGTCCCTCAGCTCATCGACGCCGAGTTGGCCTTGCGCGGAAGTACCGGTTGTTTGATTCGTCATTTGATTTCCGTAACTTTGATCGTATTTATGAGAGAGATTTTTGGACCGTGACGGGATGCGTGTCAGCTCTTGAGTTCGGCCTCGGCTGCAGCCAACTGCGCGAATTCCTCTTCGGGAGCGCCTGCAACGATGCGGTGCCGGCTGTAGAACCAGTAGTAGAGGAGCGCCGCGCCGAAGATTGCAGCTGTTATGGATGCCGCGAATACGTCGACCACAAATGTTGCGACGACCGCGACCGCAGCAAGGACCAGCGCGATTGAGGTGGTGGCGACCCCTCCGGGTGTCCGGTAACCGCGGGGCAGCTCCGGTTCCTTCCTCCTCAGCACAATGTGCGAGAGGTTCAGGAGGACGTAGGAGACTGTTGCACCAAAGACGGCGATGTTGATCAGGAGTGCGCCGTCACCGGTTATTGCTGCCAGCAAAAAGCCGATTGAGCCAGGGACGATCAGTGCCCAATAAGGGGTCCGCCGTTTGCCTGTCAGGGACAGCCATTTGGGAAGATACCCTGCCCGGGACAGCGCGAAGAGCTGGCGGGAATAGGCATAAATGATGGAGAAGAAGCTGGCTACGAGCCCGGCGAGGCCAGCATAGTTGACGAAGTCTGCCAGGAAAGTATTGCCACCGTACGCCAGGCGAAGGGCCTCCGGGAGGGGGTTATCGGATTCACTCATTGCGGCTGACCCTGCGGCGCCCGGAACGAGTACAAGCATCAGGGCCCCGAAGACGACCAGGATCACAACAGCGACCATGATGCCCCGCGGCATGTCCTTCTTCGGATTGGCCGTCTCCTCAGCGGCCAGGGGAACCCCTTCGACTGCAAGGAAGAACCAGATGCCATACACGAGGGCACCGACGGCGCCGCTGATTCCCATCGGGAGAAAAGCGCTCGAGGTGGGCGAGCCGTCAGGGACTATGTCAAAGAGGTTCTGGGCGTTGAAATGTGGGATCAGGCCCACGACGACGGCGGCCAGGGCGACGACGGCGACTGCGGTGATGCCGAAGATCATCTTGAGAGCCTCTCCCACTCCGCGGAGATGGATGCCCACAAAAACAGCGTAGGTCACCAGATACACCGGCCAGGAGTTGGTCAGGCCAAAGAGTCCCAGCGCTTCAACATAGCCGCCAATGAAGATGGCTATCGCAGCCGGCGCAACGGCGTATTCAATGAGCACGGCCATTCCGGTGGCGAATCCGCCCAAGGGGCCAAGTGCGCGACGGGCGAAGCCATATCCGGCGCCTGTGGCAGGAAGCGCCGAGGATAGCTCGGCGAGTCCGAAAGCCATGCAGGTGTACATGACGCCCATGAGAACAAATGCGATGAGGAGACCGCCCCAGCCGCCCTGGGCGAGGCCGAGGTTCCACCCTGCGAAGTCGCCGGAGATGACATAAGCAACTCCGAGTCCGGCAAGCAGGATCCACCCCGCGGCCCCGCGTTTCAGTTGCCGGTGCTGGAGATATCGCTTGTCGTCGGTAAGCTGGGCTGAATCAGAGGATGCCACTGTAGTTCCCATCGTCCAAGGGTATTGGTATGAAATAAGACCATAAGCTCGTTACAGTGTGTGCCAGATCACGAGCACGGTCAAGGGGTTCCTTGATCTCGACGAACTTTTCCTCGGTTCGACCTTGCTTCCGGCCGGTGCGGCGGTTTTTCCCGCTTTAATGAGCCCCTGCCATAGGCCTGTTTTTGGACCGATTAGGATTAGCGTATGGAAGAGGAATTGCTCCGAAGCCCCGCCCCGATTCTCCGCCCGGTCCGGCACGGCAACGCCTTCGAGGAGACCATCGAACGCTTGCTCCAGAACATCAAACTCGGTCTGTTCGGTGTAGGGACCAAGCTGCCAGCTGAGCGGGAACTTGCCGAGATGCTGGGCGTATCGCGCGCCACCCTGCGGGATGCCCTGGCCGAGCTGCAGAAGGCCGGATACGTTGACGTTCAGCGCGGCCGCTATGGAGGAACGTACGTGTGCAGCCGGCCCCCTGCGGGTTCGGGGTCCTACCCGGAACTCGATCCGGCCGAGGTAGACGACGTCCTAACCTTTCGCGGCGTACTCGAGCCGGCGGCCGCATCCTTGGCGGCCAGGGCGACGTTATCACCTGCCCAGCGCGGTCACCTGTTAAGGACTTTGGCCGAGGTGGCCAGTGCACCTGCGAATCTGTACCGGCCGAAGGACGCAAGGTTCCATGTGGCGATCGCAGAAGTGGCCGGATCGCCAAGCCTTGCGCTCGCGGTGGCGGATGTCCGCTCAAAGGTAAGTGACCTGCTGGACCGGATACCTCTTATCCAACCCAACCTGGAACATTCCAACCGGCAGCACCAGGAAATCGTGGACGCCATACTCCGGGGCGACGATGAGGCAGCCTTCAAGGCGGCGCAAGATCATCTGCAGGGAACAGCGTCGCTGCTTCATGGATTCCTCGGATCTTCCCAGCCTGAGGTTTCCCCGCAATCGACTGCACCACAGCGTTGAGTTGACACGGCTTCCCCGCTGACCGCGACACCGCAGCGCCGGGGGAGATGCTCACCGCCGCCGACGCACATGACCGGCTACCTCCAGCCCAAGCAGCAATGGCTGGCCGAGATGCACGCCGTGCAGTTCCGCGACCACGACGCGCAGGAACGGGACCTCGCCCTCGCGCTCGGAGGCGATCATCTGGCAAGAGGGGCGAGGTGCCCTGCTGGCAACCCACGGTTGCTAGTTAAGGTGTTCTTTGTCGATGACGGGAAGTTCGGCCGCCGTGCTCGCGCGAATAAGGGGGATCGGCCAGCGTGCCGCACGGATCGGATCAATCGCGTCGTCTGTGATCCCGGCGGTGAAGTCCTCGAAGCCGAAGACCTTGAAAAGCGCTTCGCGCCCGAATTTCGTGCTGTCGGCTACGAAGAATGCCTCCGCCGCGACGGAGCGCATTTTCCGCTTAAGCTCGATGGAGTAGCTGGAACTCGCGTAGATACCGTCATCCATCACTGCGCCAGCTCCAAAAACCGCCACGTTAATGCGCATGTTCTCCAACTGCTGCAACGAGGCAGGGCCCCACATCGACGTGCTTCCCGGCAGGAGTTCGCCTCCAATAAATACCAGGTTGATGCGCGGTTTGCGTGATACCTCAACGCCAACCAGAAGGTCGTGGGTTACCACTGTCAGGCGCGAGTGGTTGAGGTGTTTGGCAACCTCCAGGCATGTCGTCCCGCTGTCCAGGAGGACCGTTTGATTTTCCAGAATCCGATCGGCCGTCGCAGCACCTATCGCCTGCTTTTCCCTTGTCTGCTGATCCGCTGCTAAGTAGCCAGGGGAAGGCGGCGCGACGGCGGCGGCACCGCCGTGGGTGCGCCGGATCATCTTTTCATCCGCCAATCGTTCCAGGTCCCGGCGGATGGTGGAAGCATCCACTCCGAATTTCCGGGCAAGAGAGTTGACGCTTTGGAAGCCGTGCTCCTCGACGAGCTCGACGATATCTTGGCGGCGCGACATTGGGCCCCTTTCCTCAGTATGGATTAAGGGTAGAGGCATGCGCGATTTCGTGCAACATTTGCACGATTCCTAGCGAATTTGCACGAAAGTATCGACATGTGCGCGTATTTCGTTTAGCGTATGCACAGATCGGAGAAACCGATGCGCGGATTCATGCATCCGCGTTGCGTGATCACAAAGGAGTGAATGATGAAGCTGTTGCGTACCTCAGCGTTTTTGGCCCTAGGGGTCTCGGCCGTGCTCATGACGGGCTGCGGTTCAGTCAATGACGGGGCGGCCGCCAGCGGCGCCTCCGACGGTGCGAAGGCGTCAGACATGACGATGGTGACCGTCGTGAAGCTGAAGGGCATCGCGTGGTTCGACCGCATGGATGAAGGTGTGCTGGCCTACGGTAAGCGAGCAGGAATAGATACCCGCACCGAGGGCGGCGACGATGTCAGCCCCGAGAAGCAGATCAAGATCATCCAGGACCTCATTGCTCAGAAGCCTACGGCAATTACCGTTGTGCCGAACTCTCCGGAAGCCGTAGCCAACGTCTTGGCGCAGGCCAAGGCTAAAGGAATCATCACAGTCGCACACGAGGCGACCGGAATCGAGAATGTCGATATCGACATCGAAGCCTTCGATAACGCTGTCTACGGTGAAAAAATCATGAAGAGCTTGGGCACTTGCACCGAGAGCAAAGGCGAATATGTCCAGTTTGTTGGTGGGCTTACTGCCAAGACCCACATGGAGTGGGTGGGAGCCGCCTATGACTACCAAAAATCCAACTTCCCTGACATGAAGCGGGTCGAAGATCCGATCGAGAGCACGGACAATGAGGCCGCTGCGTACCAGAAGGCCAAGGAGATTCTCGCTAAGCATCCGAACATCAAGGGCTTCCAGGGTTCTGCCGGCAATGACGTCCCCGGCATCGCGCGGGCAGTGGAAGAGGCAGGCAAGACCAAGGATATCTGCGTCATGGGCACCTCCATTCCCTCTGCTGCCAACAAGTACCTGGCTACGGGTGGCATCGACAAGATCTTCTTCTGGGATCCGGCTCTCGCGGGCGAGGCCCAGTTGGAGATCGCACGGATCCTCGCTACCGGAGGCAAAATTGAAGTCGGTACCGATCTGGGCATCAAGGGGTACAACAGCCTGAAGAAGCTCGATGGCTACGACAATGTTTTCCTCGGCGACGCATCGATCGAAGCTGACGCAGAATCCGCGAAGCAATACGACTTCTGATCGTTCGGGGCGTGGGGCGGCCACAAGGCCCGGCCCCACGCCCTCCTGAAAGGTTTCGCTATGACAAGCATTGCCCACGATAAGCCGACCCAACCCTTGCTTGAGGTTCGCAACATCGTCAAGACGTTCGGTGGTGTCACCGCACTGAGCGGCGTCACCCTGGACCTGCTGCCCGGCGAGGTCCTGTGCCTTGCCGGCGAAAACGGATGCGGCAAGTCGACGCTGATCAAGATCATTTCCGGTGCCGAGAAACCCGACTCCGGCGAGATCATTGTCGACGGCATCAGCCACTCCTCGATGGACACCACCAACGCCATCAAGAACGGGATTCAGGTCATTTACCAGGACTTTTCGCTGTTCCCGAATCTCACCGTTGCCGAGAACATCGTCCTGACCTCCGCCGTCGCCAGCCGCCGCCACACATACAGTCAGCGGGCCGCTCGGCCGGCGGCCCAGGCCATTGTTGAAGAACTCGGGCTAAAGCTTGATCTTGACGCCGACGTCGAGCAGCTCTCGGTGGCCGATAAGCAGTTGACCGCCATATGCCGCGCACTGGTCAGCGACGCCCGCATCCTGATCATGGATGAGCCAACCACGGCGCTCACCCACACCGAGGTGGAACGGCTGTTCATTATCGTGGAACGGCTTCGGGCCCGCGGCGTGGGCCTTATCTTCGTCTCCCACAAACTGGACGAGGTGCTGAAGATTTCCCAGCGGGTGGCGATCCTCCGGTCGGGAAAAAACGTCGTCACAGACCTCGCTTCGACGCTCACTCCGAGAACAATCGCCCTGCACATGACGGGCCTGGAATTGGACGAGTCGCGAAACATCAGCGAGCTCCCGCCCGAATCCGGCGTCGTGCTTGAGCTGGACCGAATGAGTTTGGAGGGCGCCTATCAGGATGTCTCTTTCACCTTACGCAGGGGTGAGATCCTAGGGGTCACGGGGCTATTGGGCTCGGGACGGACCGAAATTGCAGAGTCTCTCTTCGGGGTAGTACCCCATGAATCCGGCATCATCAAAATTGATGGGAGCCCCGTGCGGATCCACTCCATCAGCGACGCCATCAAAGCGGGAATCGGTTACGTCCCCGAAGACCGGCTGACGCAGGGCTTGTTCATGGATAAGTCAATCGCAGACAACATCATCGCCGGCTCTCCTGACGAGCACGCAACCAGGCTGCGCATGCTTGACCTGCGCGCAGTCCGCGAAACAATCCAGGCGCTGTTCGCCCGTCTGCGCGTCAAGGCCCCGAACGTTCAGGCCCCCGTGCGGTCGCTGTCCGGCGGAAACGCACAGCGGGTGGTACTGGCTAAATGGCTTGCACGGCGTCCGCGCATTCTAATGCTCAACGGACCAACCGTCGGAGTCGACATCGGCTCCAAAGCGGAGATCCTCGGAATACTCCGTGCCGAGGCGGCTGAGGGGATGGGCATCATCATCATCTCCGACGATGCCCCGGAACTGGTTGCCTGCTGTCACAGAGTGCTTGTCGTCCGGAACGGCAGAGTTGTAGATATCCTCGAGGGCGATGACGTCGCCATCGACACCATTCGAGAGAAGGTGGCCGCATGAGCGCCATCAGCCTATCTCTTCCGACTCGACTCAGCCGGTTGAGGGGAGCCAACAACGAGGGCGTGCTCGCACTGGTTCTTCTGGCGCTGATCGTGGGAATGTCCATCGCGAACCCTGTTTTCTTTACGCTCCCCACAGCATTCAGCATCCTGCGCAGCTCGATTGTCCCCCTGATCTTCGCCCTCGGTGTCCTTATGGTCATCATTTCCGGCGGCATAGACGTTTCTTTCGCAGCGATTGCTGTTTTCGCCGCCTACACCACCGTCCAGATGCACCAAAACGGTGCACCTGACTTGGGCCTCGTCGCCGCTTTCCTTCTTGCCTTGCTTATCGGCGCGTCCCTTGGGGCGATCAACGGCTTCCTCATCGCCAGATTCCGGCTTTCCACCCTCATCGTCACGCTTGGAACCCAGGGCATTTTCAAGGGCGCGCTGCTGACTTACGTAGGCTCGCGTTATGTCGCGGACCTGCCCGATTCGATGGCTGCGGTCTCAACGACGAACCTCTTCGCAGTGGACACGGCGTCGGGAGGTGCCTACCTGCATATTCTGGTCGTGCCGGCGGTGCTCATGGCCGTGGGCCTCGCCTGGGTCCTGCGCTACACCATGTTCGGCCGGAGCATTTATGCCATAGGCGGTGACGTCGAAGCGGCCCGGCGTGCCGGCATCCGCGTCGTACGCACGCAAATGGTGGTTTACGTCATTGCCGGAACCATGGCCGCAGTCGGCGGAATGATCTACGTCATCATGGAGCGCTCCGCCAGCCCCCAGATTCTCGTCGGCAGCGAACTCGATATCATTGCCGCAGTCGTCCTGGGCGGCGCCTCGATCTTCGGTGGGCGGGGGTCAGTACTTGGCACCACCCTGGGTGTCCTCTTGGTTCAGGTGATCTTCAACAGCCTTATCCTGGCAGGCGTTCCCAGCGCATGGCAGCGGACCGCCGTAGGCCTACTTCTCATCCTTGGTGTCGGCATCCAGGCGATCACCTCCCGCAAGTCCTCCCGCGCGAAAGTCATGGACGAGACCATTCAGAAGCAGGAAGTGCCGGCATGAAACTCACCGACCCCCGACTCGAGCCCCTCAGCCGGATGAATGACTCCGTTGAGTCAGGATGGTCCCGGGCACTTGCCCTCGTCCGCATTGAAGGCGGCGTCCGCAGGATGCTTATTCTGCTGGCGGTCGCTTTCGTCATCTTTGCTGCCCTTAGGCCCTCGATCTTCCTCAGCGGGACGAATCTCCGGAACATCGCGCTCAATTCACCGGAAATCGGCGTTCTTGCCATTGCGATGATGCTGGCCATGCTGACGGGCGGGATCGACCTGTCCCTGGTAGCGATGGCTAACCTCTCAGCCATCACGATGGCGACGTTGTTCACAGCGATGGCTGCCAACGATCCAGGCCAGGCCGAGCAGATGTTCCCTGTGATCGTCCTCGCCGGTGTGGCAGTTGGTGTCCTGGGTGGGGCAATCAACGGCCTTCTCATTTCAGGGTTAGGCATCACGCCGATTCTTGCGACGCTCGGAACGATGCAGATTTTCAACGGAATTGCGGTTGCCTGGACCGGCGGCAAAACCCTTTACGGGTCGCCTGAGGTGCTGACGGGCATTGGCGCGTCGACACTCGGCGGAGTTCCAACGCTCTTCTGTCTCTTTGTCCTGGTTGCCGTTGCCATCGGCGTCGTCATCAATCGCACGCCCCTTGGCCTGCGGATCCAGCTCCAGGGTGCGAATCCGACGGCGGCTTTGTACTCGGGCATTGCCAGCCGCAAAATACTCATGAGCACCTATCTGATGACTGGACTCCTCAGCGGAATCGCGGGCGTGTTCTTCATTGCCCGCAACCCCACGGCGTCTGCGGACTACGGGGCCTCTTATGTCCTGCTTGTGATTGTCATTGCCGTGTTGGGCGGTACCAACCCCAACGGGGGTTTCGCGACCGTTTTCGGCGTAGTGCTCGCAACACTCACCTTGGAAATCGTTTCCAGCGGGTTCACCGCCCTGCGGCTGTCGTCCTATCAGTACGCCATCGCGCAGGGCCTGATCCTCGTCGCTGCCATGGCGGCAGAACAAATCAAATGGCGCCGGCGCCGTAACCGAAAACCGGTCCTTCAGCCGACCTAGGCCTGCGCCGCCGGCTCTCCAGCCAACACAGCGCATCTACCCATCGAACTCCTGCATCAACAGAAGGAACAACGTGAAGAAAATCATCAACAATCCCGTCGACTTCGTAGACGAAATGATCGAGGGCATTATCCTCGCCCACCCCAGCAAGCTGAAGACGCCGGGCGAGGACCCCAGGATCATGGTTCGCTCCGACGCGCCAGTCAAGGGCAAAGTGGGCATCGTAACGGGTGGCGGGTCCGGCCACCTGCCGCTGTTCAAGGGCTATGTCGGCCAGGGCCTGTGCTCCGGCGTCGCGATCGGCAATGTGTTCAGCTCGCCCAGTTCACAGCAGTGCTTTGAAGCCACAAAAGCCGTTGACGGTGGGGCCGGAGTGCTCTACCTGTACGGCAACTACGGCGGAGATGTTTTCAATTTCGACCTTGCCGCGGATCTTGCGGAGCTTGAAGACATCGAGACACGGACCGTTGTGGGACGTGACGATGTGGCCAGCCAGCCAAAGGACAACCGCCTGGAGCGCCGTGGTGTTGCCGGGCTGATCTTCGCCTACAAGGCAGCAGGGGCTGCGGCGGAACGCGGGGACAGCCTCGATGAAGTGGCGGCGGCCGCCGAGGACATCGTGGACAACACCGCAACGATGGGAATCGGGCTCTCACCCACCATCCTTCCCACGACAGCTGCCCTGAGCTTCGACCTGCCGGACGGGGAAATGGAAATAGGCATCGGCATCCACGGTGAGCCCGGTATCCACCGCGGTGCACTTGAGTCTGCGGACGCCATCACTGACCGACTGGTTGGGGCGCTTGTCGAGGATCTGGAACTCGCCGACGGCGACCGGGTTGCTGTGCTGGTGAACGGCATGGGCGCGACGCCCCTGGAAGAGCTCTATGTCATGTACCGCCGCGTGCACCAGAAACTCTCAGGGCATGGCGTGACCATTCAAAAAAACTACATTGGCGAATACGCGACCAGCCTTGAGATGGCCGGGGCCTCGATTTCGCTTCTCAAGCTCAACGACGAACGGCTGGCGCTCCTTGAAGCGCCGGCGTCTTCACCTTTCTTCCTGGAGGTTTGAACCATGCGCTCGACAGAACTCACTGAACAGATCCAGGGCAGCCTGAAGGAGGTTGTGGCGTACGCGGACGAATTGCGGGACCTCGACCAGGCATTGGGAGACGGCGATCTCGGCATTACGATCACGCTCGGTGCCGGCGCAGTGATTGAAGCCCTGGCTGAAATTCCGCAGGATGCCAGCCCGTCGGAAATTGCCCGCGCGTGCGCCAAGGCTTTCGCTAACGCCAACCCGTCTACGATGGCAGCGCTGGTAGCGGGCGGGCTTCTCGCCGGATCGAAAGTGTGGAAAGACGTTGAAGACGTGGATATCCGGGCCGCCGCCCGCTTTGTGCGGGCCGCCGGCGAAAACATTGCCCAGCGAGGCAAGACGCAAATCGGCGACAAGACCATCGTGGATGCGATTATGCCGGCGGCGGATGCACTTGATGCCGGCGACGACGGAACGAGCGGACTGGATGCGGCCATATCGGCCGCCGAAAAGGCTGTGATCGACACGCGTTCGCTGCGCTCGAGGCGGGGCCGGGCGGCGTGGCTCCAGGAACGAAGCATAGGTCTCCAGGACCCCGGTGCGACGGCGATGCTGCGGTTCCTCGAATCGTGGCGCACAGCTTCGGTGCGGACCAAGTCCTAGCGGTTCATGCTTTGTGCCGGGACCGGCTGTAGCCGGTCCCGGCACAGCACCTGCACCGGAACTCGGGCGGTTTAAAGCCAGGCAGCCCCCGGCTTTCAGAGGTAACCAAGTCACAGGGAGTGGAAAATGAAAGTTCTCGTTACAGGTTCCCGCGGCAAGGTTGGCACCGCGGTGGTCGGCGCGCTGATCGCAGCTGGGCATGAGGTCACCGGATCGGACCTGGGCCGCCACGCATTTGACCGAATTCTGCCCGGCGAACCGGACTATCAGCAGGCGGACCTCACAGATGCGGGCCAGGTGTACGGGATCGTTCGCGGCTTCGATGCGGTGGTTCATGCCGGGGCGATTCCCGAACCCACCCACAATCCCCCGCACGTGGTATTCCAGAACAACATCATGGGCACGTTCAACATGATCGAGGCATCCGTCCGTGCGGGAGTCAAGGTGTTCGTCAACATTTCCAGTGAAACGGTGCCGGGGTTTTTCTTCCCTGAAGTTCCGGTCCTTCCGGATTATGCACCGGTTGATGAACTTCATCCGATCCGGCCGCAGGACCCCTACGCGCTGTCAAAACTATTTGGCGAGGAACTGTGCGATGCGGCTGTGCGACGCAGCAACATGCGGTGCATCTCCATCCGGCCCAGCCATGTGCAGCATCCTGGAAACTATGAACGAAACCTGGGCAGCCAGGTCCGGGATGCCGCCCAGCTGAGTCCCAATCTGTGGAGCTACGTGGATTCCGAGGATCTGGCTGACGCGATAGTCCTTGCTGTTGAATCAAACATCCCCGGCCACGAGGTGTTCTATATCGCCAATCCTGACAACGTCGGTGGACGGGATTTTGCCCAGATGCTCAAGGAGTATTACGGAGACAAGATCGAGCTGCGGACACTGGACCGGGTGGATTCCTCAGGGATCTCGTGTGAGAAGGCAAACCGGATGCTTGGGTGGAAAGCCAAGCGGTCCTGGCGGGATCACCTGGACGCCGAGGGGCACGCCATCCAGCGATAGGCACTCATCGGGGCACGTCGGGCCCATGGTTTTAGTAGGCCTGTGGTACCGAAGCTGGCCATCAATGATCTGCCCGTCCGCTTCAAAGCGGATGGGCAATGAAGCAGGAAGGCGGCATCCGGTGGTGGACGTTGTCATGGGCGTGGATATCGGCACCTCCAGCAGCAAAGGGGTCTTGGTGGACTTCGAGGGCAAGATTCATGCGACGGCGGTTTGCGTCCACGACGTAAGCCGACCCGCTCCAGGCCAGGTCGAAATGGACGCCGGCGTCTGGTGGGACGAGTTCAAGCAAATATCCCGGGAACTTACGGCTACTGACAATGTCAGCGTGGTGGGGGTCGGCGTGAGCGGTATGGGGCCTTGCGTGCTCGTTGCTGACCAGCAAGCTCGGCCGCTGCGTCCCGCGATTCTCTATGGAGTCGACAGCAGGGCTGTAAACCAGATCCAGTACCTCACCTCAGAACTGGGTGAACAGTCGATCGTCGATCGATGCGGTTCCGGGTTGTCGACACAGTCCGTGGGGCCAAAGCTGGCTTGGATCTCTGACCATGAGCCCGACGTTGCTTCGAGGACGCGCATGCTGTTCATGCCGAGTTCCTGGCTGGCCTACCAGCTGACGGGTGAGTACATTCTCGATCACCACTCCGCCAGCCAGTGCACGCCCATGTACGACACCGGCCGCCATGACTGGCATGCACCGTTTGCGGGAAGGCTGATCCAATCCCTCAATCTGCCTCGGCTGGTCTGGCCCGGTGACATCGTCGGCCACGTGAACACCGAAGTGTCCGGCCTGACGGGTATCCCCGCAGGGACTCCCGTCATCGGTGGAACCATTGATGCCTGGTCAGAAGCCTTAAGCGTGGACGCCCAGAATCCCGGTGATTTGATGTTGATGTACGGCACGACGATGTTCCTGATAAACACTCTTCAGGCCAGGAAAACCTCGTCTTTGATGTGGGGCACGGTGGGCGCAATGCCGGGAACCTATAACCTGGCGGGTGGTATGGCAACGTCCGGTGCTATCACTGGCTGGTTGCGTAAAATCCTTGGCTCGCCGGACTTTTCCACCCTGTTGTCCGAGGCGGAAGGCTCAGGTCCCGGCGCGAACGGGTTGCTGATGCTGCCGTATTTTGCCGGCGAACGGACGCCCATTGCTGACCCGGACGCACGGGGCCTCATCGCAGGACTGACACTGGATCACACGCGCGGGGATCTGTACCGGGCCACCTTGGAAGCCACCGCGTTTGGCGTACGGCACAACGTCGAGGCGCTGGAGAATCTGGGTGGTGAGGTGCAGCGCACCATCGCTGTAGGCGGTGGCACGCAGGGCGGGCTCTGGACGCAGATTGTTTCTGATGTCACCGGGCTGGACCAGGAGATGCCGGCGGTAACCATCGGTGCCAGCTTTGGAGCCGCATACTTAGCTGCGAATGCCCTGAAGCCCGTATCGATTCGACAGTGGAATCCTATTGTGTCAGTGATCAAGCCACGCGAGGAGACCGCAGCGAGGTACCGAGCCTTATACGGGCTGTATCGCGAAATATATGAAGCCACGGCTTCGATCACGCACGGGTTGGTGCGACTTAGAACTGCCTGATGGTTGCCTGAAGGAGGTCCCGCCGTCGTCCGCTCTACCTGTTGCGAAGCTTAGGGTCAACTATCTCTGTCCGGATCACTGCCGCCAAGGTCTGGACCGTTGTGGTGATCCCGGTATTCCGCTTGATTTCCTTGCGGATGATGTCCAGCACCGAGTCGGACAGGATGACGTCGAGCAGCGCATCCGGCGATGTTGCCGCGCGGTGCTTCCACAGCTCATCGATCCGACGGCGCTTGAGCGCCTCTCGGTGGAGGAAGAACATTTTGTCCGCTTTTGCCTCCAGCGATTCAGGGCCGAGGAGGTCAACTTCGAAGGCGAGATTCAAAATCACGGGGAGCCCGCCGGTCAGGTGGTAGGCCTGCCAGACCTGGCCGTTGGTGAGGATCATCCATTCCACACCCTCGTTGACCGCATACATTTGGACCTGGCGAAGGTGGCGCTCATTGAGTTTCTGGCTCACCCGTTTGACCTCTATGAAGGCAATCAGCTGCTTGTCAATTCTGACGCCGTAGTCCGCGAAATCCTGCCTGACCATGTATTCGGTGGTCAGGTCGCGGAATTTGTCATAGCCCAAACCCTCGCAGAGCATGTCCGTAATCAAAAGGCGGGTGTCGCCCTCATTGGCATCACGGGTGAGGAGATCGTGGAGTGGTTTGGTGAATCGCTGAACGGCGCCTTTAACCTGCTCATGGGCCTCGGACTCCCACTTCGGTCCCTTGGCAATGGGGGGAGCGGGTTTGATCTCCGCGATGACTGTGACGGCTTCGGCGGCGTGGCTGCTTCCGTGTTCCGTGTCCGGGGGAACGACCGCCACGAGGCTTACTTCCATCGCCGGCGGCGCCGGCGCGTCGGCTGAATTTTCGTCGGGTGGAACGACTTGGAGAGCGTGGGCCGCACGCACGGGCCGCGACAATTCGTCGGGGAGCTGGACATGCGGGTCCACAACACCAAAAGCAGCCTGTTTCAACAGCCACTGGATTGTCGGCAACCATGGCTGGACGGCCTCCCTGCTCACACCCGGGGCATCGACGGTCCTCGCCGCGGAGATGGCCTCCAGATCGGCGATGCGCGGAACGAGGTGACCCTGCCCAGCTGCCTCAGTCGCCCACTGAGACAGCACCTGCAGACGCGCCTGGTACTTGATGTCTGTCATTTTTCCCCCATTTGAATTCAATCCCTACTGGAAATTGATTTCGTGTGAATGCCTTCCAGCAAGAACCGTCCTGCTTTTGAGATTCGCCAATTAGACGAGACCATACACGGCCGCCTTGTCCGGCTCCGCCCGCGCCACGGCTTCGACATCACCTCTATTCCGGCTAGGATCGCTCTCGAACCTG
Organism: Arthrobacter sp. Soil762; assembly: GCF_001428335.1. Taxonomy (GTDB): domain Bacteria; phylum Actinomycetota; class Actinomycetes; order Actinomycetales; family Micrococcaceae; genus Arthrobacter. The sequence goes on along the minus strand of NZ_LMSG01000001.1, from coordinate 647,000 downwards.
GCCTGCTCGGCATGGTCTGCGTCTTCACCCCCTCTAACTTCACATGCACGCACGGAACTAGCGCATGGCCGGGGTCGTTGGGACCTGAGGACGCGAGTATTTTCAAACTAGCTGGAGGTTGAGAAATTATGGGATTGAGCTTGCAGAAGGGCCAGTCGCTGTCGCTGACCAAAAAAGACGGCGGTTCGCTCACTAAAACCAAAATGGGGCTGGGCTGGGACTCAGCGGCTCCGGTCAAAAAGGGCTTTTTCGGAAAGGCCAAGACCGTGGAGGTGGACCTCGATGCGTCGGCCATTTTCTTTGACGCGGCCGGCAAGTCGCTGGATCAGGTCTGGTACAACCAGCTGCAGAGCAAAGACGGCTCCACGCGTCATACCGGGGACAACCTGACGGGCGACGGCGCCGGCGATGACGAGACCATCCTGGTCAACCTGGAGCTCGTCTCCCCGGCCGTGGCACACATCGTGTTCGTCATCAGCAGCTACACCGGCCAGACCTTCGACCAGGTGCAGAATGCCTTCTGCCGGCTGGTGGACGACTCCACGGCAGGAAGCCCGGAAATCGCCAAGTACCAGCTGACCGACTCGGGAACCCATTCGGCCATGATCATGTCCAAAGTTTCCCGTGACGGCGCGGGCTGGACCTTTAAGGCCATCGGGGAGCGGGCCCAGGGCCGCTCGGTCGCGGATCTGATCGCACCAGCTGCCGCCGTCCTCTAGTCGTTCGAAGGATCCCTACTGCCGTGTGCTGAACCAGGACACGGATCATGAAGTGGTCCGCTACGATTTGAGCGAGGACGCGGCACCTGAAACGTCGATGATTTTCGCCGAGATTTACCGCAACCGTGCCGAATGGAAGTTCCGGGCGGTTGGCCAAGGCTATTCCACGGGCCTCCGCGGCATCGCCACCGACTTCGGCATCTCGCTGGACTAGTTCGCAAGACCGATTCAACACGAAGGAATGGTACAAACATGGCAGGACTAACCCTTACAAAAGGCAGCAATCTGTCCCTGACGAAGAGCGCACCAGGTCTGTCGAAGGCTGTGGTGGGGCTGGGCTGGGACCCGCGTACGACGACGGGTGAGCCTTTCGACCTCGACGCCTCCGCCCTCCTGGTGGCGGCCGACGGCAAGGTCCGGTCCTCCGCGGACTTCATTTTCTACAACCAGCCCGCTGCCGCGGACGGCTCCGTCAGCCACCTGGGGGATAACCGGTCCGGCGAAGGCGCCGGCGACGACGAACAGATCCTGATCGATCTCTCCCTGGTTGCTGCCGACGTCGAGCGTGTTGTCATCGTGGTCTCCATCGACCAGGGTGAAACGCGCGGCCAGAACTTCGGCCAGGTGCGCAGCGCCTACTGCCGGGTGGTCAACCAGATCGATGAGAAGGAAATCGTCCGCTACGACCTGAGCGAGGACGCGGCGCCCGAAACGTCGATGATTTTCGCTGAGGTCTACCGCAACAACGGTGACTGGAAGTTCAAGGCCGTCGGACAGGGGTACGCCACCGGACTCGCCGGCATCGCCAAGGACTTCGGCGTCGACCTTAGCTGATTAGTCTCCCGGACTGGGTAGAGTCCGGACTGACTACTTCCGCTCCGCATGGTTTCCACCTCAGGTGGTGTCCCGGCCAATTGCAACCGGGACACCACCGATCTCTTGAAAAGGCAGCATCATGAATTCTCCGTTGACTCCCCCCGACGCCGCAGAGGCTTCATTGGTGCTTCAGGCTCCGGACGCCCCTGCCATAGTCCAGCCCGAAGATGCTCCCGGCATGGTGCCGGTCCCCGACGACCGTAGGGCCGAGATCAATCAGCAGGCCAGGGAGTTCGTGGCCGGCCTGGCCCAACTGGACGCGCGCAGTCCGGAGTTCTCCGCGCAGGTCGATGGCATCAATAAGATCGGCAGCGCCGAGATCACCGCGTCCAGCAACTCGTCCAGCAGGCTGCTTGAGCGTTCCTCGACGTCCATTGCCGGCGCCAAGAAGTCCGGGAGCAGCGCCCAGGTTGCGGTGGCCAACACCCTGGGTGAGCTGCGCAGCACGGTGGAGGACCTCACCCCCAACGCGGCAAACATGAGCGTGGGCAAGAAGATCCTGGGCTTCATCCCCGGCGGCAACAAGCTGGCCAAGTACTTCCAGAAGTACGAGTCGGCGCAGACCCAGCTGAACCAGATCATCAAGGCCCTGATGACGGGCCAGGACGAGCTGCTCAAGGACAATGCCAGCCTGGCCAACGAAAAAGTCCAGCTCTGGGAAACGATGCAGGCGTTGAGCGAATATGCCGTCTTCGCCAAGGCACTGGATGCCGCCTGCGTGGAGAAGATCGACTCCACCCGCGCCGCCGGGCAGATTACCGAGGCGCAGAAGATGGAGGCGGACGTCCTGTTCCCGGTGCGCCAGCGCCACCAGGACATCCTGACCCAGCTGGCCGTCTCGGTTCAGGGGTATCTGGCGATGGACCTGATCCGTAAGAACAACGTTGAACTGATCAAGGGTGTGGAGCGGGCGCGGACCACCACCATCTCTGCCCTGCGCACGGCGGTGATCGTGGCCCAGGCCCTGGCCAACCAGAAGATGGTCCTGGACCAGATCGACGCCGTCAATACCACCACCAACAACATGATCCTGAGCACCAGCGAAATGCTCAAGGACCAGACTTCCCGAATCCACCAGCAGGCGTCCAGCTCCGGGGTCAGCGTGGAGACGCTGCAGAAGGCCTTCGACAACGTCTTCGCCACGATGGATGCCATCGACACCTTCCGGTCGGAGGCGGCCAAGAACATGGAGAGCACCGTCGGGGCACTCGAAGCCAGTGTGCAGAAGGCCAAGCCGTACCTGGAACGCGCACGGCAGGGCCAGACAGACTAAGTGACAGCGAAGCAGCAGGCGGTACCGCAGTGATTGGTAAGTTCATCGGCTCCCTGTTCGGCGGAGCCCCCGCGCCGGGCATCGCTGAACAGGCTCCCGAGCCAACGGCCGACGCCGAGCTGGCGCAGACCGCCGGATCCCTGGACAACCTGCGCAGCGCCATCCGGCGGGCCGGCGCTGAGCTGCCGACGTCGGTGTCCTCGCAGCTGCGCCAAATCGACGATGTGCTGCGCCCGCTGGTCAGCCACATGGCCGAGCACGGTGCGTCGATGGAGCAGCAGGTGCTGTTGAATTCCATCGTCTGCAGCTACATCCCGGATCCCCTGCGCACGTATCTGGCGCTCCCGGACAGCGCCAGGACCGAGGAGTCGGGACCGACGGGGCTGCTGGCGGAACAGTTCGCCACGCTCGAGGAAATAGCTCGTGACCTGGCCAACCAGGTGCGGATCGGTGCCATTGCCGAGCTGTCTACCCACGGCCGGTTCCTCGAGGATAAGTTCGCGCCGTCCGCACTTCGGCTGGAAGGCCGCTGATGGGCAATCTGGTGGCCGGGGCCAACGCCGCGCTGACGGCCGAGAACCCGGGACTGAGCAAGATCCTGGTCGGCTTGGGCTGGCAGTCCATTCCCAGCCGGGGGCCCCAGTCCGAGCTGGTTCCCCTGGCGATTATGTGCGACGCCGGCGGCCGGGCCGTCTCGAACGATCACCTGGTATTTTTCAACCAGATCGCCAGCCCGGAGGGCTCGGTGGCCTTCGCCGGCACCGAGGACCAGGAGCAGATCGACGTCGACCTGTCCCTGGTGCCGGCCGGCGTCGCCAAGATTACGTTCATTGTCTACGTGGACCCCGATCTCCGCGGGCCCGGCACCTTCTCCGCCATCCGCGGCCAGTACATCCGGGTGGCTACCGCACAGAATCAGGAGCTGGTGCGCTTCGATATTCCCCAGTCCCCGCAGGACAACATCACCGCCATGATGTTCGGCGAACTGTACCGCCACCGCGAGGACTGGAAGTTCCGGGCCCTGGGCCAGGGCTACACGACCGGCCTGCGCGGCGTGGCAGCCGACTTCCGGTTCGATGTCTAGGCGATGGCACTGAACAGGTCCAGCACCCGCACGGACATCACGTACCTCAGCCGCCGGGTCAAGCCGGCCGCCCGCGCTGAAACATCCGCCCCGGCACCCGCCCCGGCGACAGCGCCGCCGTCGTCTCCGGTGTCCCCTGCGGCCCCGGCAGCCGTGACGTCGCTGTCCCTAAGCCGATCGTCCGCGCCCATATCGCCAGCACCAGCCACGTCAGCGGCGACCCCATGGGCCGGAGCCCGGCCGGCAGCCGAGGCCCGGCCCACCAGGCTCTTTCCGGCTCCCGGGATCGGCGAGACGAGGCTGCTCAACGCCCGGACACCGATGATCCGCCTCGACCGGCGCCAGTCGGCGATTGGCGGCCTGCTGGTGACGGGGGCAACCTCGGCGGCATGGGAAAGCCCAGAACGCGTGACCGGGGCAATGACCGTGCTCGGCGCCGTCTCCGGCACTTCCATCAAGTGCTCGGGAAACCGCCCGCTGGTCGGCTACGTGGACGCGACCGCCGTCGTGGCCCTTCGGCATATCCGCGAGCTGCGCCGGGCGCTTTTTATCGGACAGCCTTCGGCCCCGCTGACCGTGGAGATCTTCGACGGCGGCACCGTGACGCTGCCCGCGGCCAGCGGGGAGCTCAGATACATCCTGTCCCTGACCGCGATCGATGGAGTCATCGAGCTGCGCGCCGAACCGGTGCCGGCCCGCGCCGACGCCGCGGAGCTCTGGCAGGAATTCGGCTTTTCCATGACCACCAACGCTGCCGCCCGTCGGCAGGGACACTGACGGGACGGCATGCGCCATTTCAGTTTTCTTAGCGACGAGAATGCCTCGCGCCTTTTCCACATCGCTCCGCAGGAGCTGAGCCTGGGCTCGGCGCCAGCGGTGCTGGCCGTGGCCTTGGGCGCCACGCTCTACACTCCGGCGGACCGCCCGAACCTGGCGCAGGATATCCGCAAACAGGCGGCCCGCGGCTGCCTGAGCATGGTGATCTGCCTCGAGGATTCCATCGCCGATGATGCGGTGGACTCCGCAGAGACCAACGTCGTGAACACGCTGACCCGGCTGCATGCCGGTTCCGCCGGGCCGCGCCGCGGGAGCGGCATCGGCAGCGACGCTGTCGGAGCCTTTCACTCCGACGAGGGGCCGTTGCTGTTTCTCCGGGTCCGCACGCCGGAACAGATGCTGAGCCTGGCCAGCCGCTGCGGCAAGGCACTGGACCTGCTGGTGGGCTTTGTCATTCCGAAGTTCGAGAATGAGACCGGCCAGGCCCAGCGGTTCCTGGATGCCCTGCATACCATCAACGCTTCCCGCGGGGGCGGCCGCAGGCTGCGGATCATGCCCATCATGGAATCTCCACTCGTGATCCACGGCGAGACCCGGGCCAGGACTTTGTCCGGTATCTGCGACGTGCTGCAAGCCAACAAGGAGGATGTCCTGGCCGTCCGCGTGGGCGCCACGGACATGTCCAGTGCTTTCGGCCTGCGCCGCTCCCGGGACCTGACCATCTATGACGTCAAGGTGGTCGCCTCCGTGATCGGGGACATCGTGAATATGCTGGGCCGGCCGGACAAAGGATTCGTGATCTCCGGCCCGGTCTGGGAGCACTACAGCAACAGCGAGCGGGTGCTGCGCCCCCTGCTGCGGCGCACTCCCTTCGCCGACGCAAATGAGATGCCGCTGCGCGATCGGATTCTGACGGCCAACCTCGACGGGCTGATCCGCGAAATCGAACTGGACCTGGCCAACGGGCTGCTGGGCAAGACGGTCATCCACCCCACCCATGTCCCGCTGGTCCATGCCATGTGCGTCGTCAGCCACGAGGAATACGTGGACGCGCTGGAGATCGCCGGCAAGAACGGCGGCGGCGCCTCGGCCTCGCCGTACGGCAACAAGATGAATGAGATGAAGCCCCATCAGGCCTGGGCCGGCCAGACGCTGCTGCGTGCCGCAGCGTTTGGTGTTGCCGCCGAGAACATCACTTACGTTGACCTTCTGGAAGCGAGCATGAATTGAGCCAGGACATCTGGACCGGCGGTTTTGTGCGGGACGCCCTCGGCGTCGGCATCACGACGGACCACTCCGCGAGCCTGCTACCGGTCGAGGACCTCGTGGGACTGGCACTGCGCCGCAACCCCAAGCGGGCCCACCTCCTGGTGTCCCGGGTGCTCGGCAAACACGTCCCCTCTGAACCCGGGCTGGTCATAGCCGCCGGTGAGTTGCTGGGAGTGCTCGTCGGCGAGGCTCTGTCCGATACCCCGGAATCCGTTTCCGTCACTCCGACCATTGCGGCCGGGCTCGCCGCGCTCCTGCGCGGGGAAACGCACGACGGCGGCCGGCGGGCCGCGTTGCAGAGCCTCCGTCTTCAGCTCGCCGGGTTGAAGACCCGCAACCAGCAGATCATCACCATCGGCTACGCGGAGACCGCCACCGGACTGGGACGGCTTGTGGCTGACACGATCGGCTCGTACTACATCCATTCCTCCCGGCACGCCCCGGCGGGCGCCGCCGCCTACGGGTCCTTCGAGGAATCACATTCGCACGCCACCTCACACCGGCTGCTGCCCACGGATCCGCGGCGCCTGAACGCCCCGGAACCGGTGGTGCTGGTGGACGACGAACTCAGCACCGGGGCCACGATCATCAACACCATCACCGAACTCCACGCCCTGGCTCCCCATCCCAGCTACACGGTGGCTGCGCTCGTGGACCTGCGGACACCGGGGGACCGGGCCCGGTTCGACGAACTCGCTGAGCGGCTCGGGACCCGCATCCGGGTGGTGGCTCTGGGCACGGGGCAGATCACCCTGGGCGCGGACATTCTCCAGCGTGCCGAGGAGGTGGTGGCCGCGCTGCCGCAGGCGCCGGCAACCCCCGATTGGGCACCGGGAACGGTGACCTTCCTCAGGCCCGGGACGGTCGGCGCAGCTGTCCGCAGCGACCGGTTCGGCAACGGCGGTTCCCCCGCCGCGGCTACGCTGGCCGACGTCGGGGAGTCGATCCACCGGGCCCTTCCGCAGGCGGCCGGCGCGGAGTCCGTGCTGGTCCTGGGCAGCGAGGAGTTCATCCACGTGCCCCTGGCCGTGGCCGATGCACTGGACCGGCTGAATCCGGACCGCGGCGTCCGGTTCTCCACTACCACCCGATCCCCGATCGTCGCCCTGGACCGCCCGGATTACGCCATCACGGGCACGGTGCGGTTCGCCAGCCATGACGTCACCGTGGACGGCCCCGGTGTGCGCTTCGCCCACAATGTTTCCTCCGTCCACCGCAGATTCGGCACGATCGTCCTGATGCCCGAACCCGGGACCCCCGCGGAGGTCCTCTCGGGTCCCGGCAGCGTGACGGAGGCGCTTGTCGCCGTGTGCAGCGCGGTCGTGGTCGTCCTCCTGCCCGCCTCACCCGTCCTCCCGGCGCCGCTGGCCGGACCGGCGTTCGGTTCCTACGCACCGGAGGAAGTCACCTGGTTGCTCCAGGACATCGGTGATGCCGCGCTGGAAGCGCCCGCGGCCGATCGTGAAGCCGCGATGCAATCGGGCAGGGCGAGCTATGCACAGTCCCTGCCGATCGAATATTCGCCCTCGCAGCAGTACCAGCAGCTGTACCGGGACGCCTTGAAACGCTCCGCCGCGCGCGTCGCGCAGGCCGTGGGCACCGTGACCGAGATGGCGCTGGCAGCGCGCCGGAACCGGCCCGTGTTGGTTTCCCTGGCCAGGGCCGGCACACCGGTCGGCATCCTGATGCGCCGCTGGGCCCAGCAGATCCACGGCATCGACCTTCCCCACTACACGATGAGCATCGTGCGCGGCGTCGGGCCGGACCAGACGGCCCTGCGATACCTGGCCGCCCACCATGACCCGGAGCAGATCCTCTTTGTGGACGGCTGGACCGGAAAGGGCGCGATCACCCGCGAGCTCTCGGCCGGCCTCGACCGCTTCGCCGAAACCGACGGTGTTGCCTTCCCCAAGGACCTCGCCGTGCTCGCCGATCCCGGGCACTGCGCCGCCATGTACGGCACGCGCGAGGACTACCTCATACCCTCCGCCTGCCTGAACTCGACGGTGTCCGGGCTCGTGTCCCGCACGGTCTTCAACACGGAGTTCATCGGCCCCGACGACTTCCACGGGGCCAAGTTTTACCACCAGCTGCGCGGTGACGACGTCTCGCGGGAGTTCTTGGCCGCCGTCTCTGGCCATTTCCCAACCGTCGAATCGTTCGCCCGGGCAGAAGCCGGGGCGCTGCTGGCCGCGGACCGGACGCCCACCTGGGCCGGCAGGCTCGCCGTGGAAAGCCTCGGCCGGGAACACGGGATCGAGGACCTGAACCTCATCAAACCCGGAGTCGGCGAGACAACACGCGTGCTGCTGCGCAGGGTGCCGTGGAAGATCCTGGTGCGTCCTGATGCCGCGCCCGAGATAGCCCACATCCTGCTGCTGGCCCAGCAGCGCGGTGTCCCGGTGCTGGAGGTGCCGGACCTGCCCTTCAGCTGCGTGGGGCTCATCGATCCGACGTTCAGCGGGGTATCCGGCGCCGATGGAGTCACTGCGGCGGCCGCCCTGTGAATTCCGTCCTGGTGGCCTCGGACCTTGACCGGACCCTCATCTACTCCGCGAAGGCCTTCTTTCTGGACGTCCCCGACCACCTGGCACCGGACATGGTGGTTGCGGAGCTCCACGAGGGGGTGCCGATCTCGTTTATGACCCGCACCGCCGAGCGGCTGCTGCTCGAACTGACCCGGACAACCATCTTCGTCCCGGTGACCACCCGGACCGAGGCCCAGTACCGGCGGGTCCGGCTGCCCGGTGCCGTGCCTGAATACGCGGTCACCACCAACGGCGGTGTCCTGCTCAAGAACGGCGAGCCGGACATCGAGTGGCAGACCACAGTCGGGCAACGGGTCTCGGAAGGCTCCGCGCCGCTGGCCGTCATCGAGGAGTTTTTGTCCCGGGAGGCCTACCGGTCCTGGATTCTCCGGCTGCGCCAGGCCGAAGAGCTCTTCCTCTACGCCATCGTGGACCGGGAGCTCATGCCCGCGGAATTCGTGCGGGAGCTGGACGCATGGTGTGCCTCGCTCGGCTGGACGGTGTCCGTTCAGGGCCGCAAGCTCTACTGTGTGCCGCACGCGGTGACGAAGAACAGCGCCGTCGCAGAAGTCGCCCGGCGGACTGGGGCCTCCCGGGTGATCGCCGCCGGGGATTCGCTGCTGGACGGGCCGATGCTGGCCGAAGCTGACGTCGCCTTCCGTCCCTCCCACGGAGAACTCGCCGACGTCGACTTCCGCAGGGATCACCTGCGCGTCACCGATGCCCGCGGCATCCTGGCGGGTGAAGAAATCTCCCGACGCATACATGCGCTGGTCCAGCGCTGAGCACACGTCTACAGGCGGCCGCCTGCCCGGCCTTGGCCTGACCAGGAACTCGGCCGTGATGTACGGGCCCAAGGGCCTGCGCTTCAATGCAGTGGACCCCGGCCCCACCATCACCAACATCAACGGGGCCATCCTTGCGTCCGACGGCGGGAGGTCCCGCCGTCGTCCGCTCGCATTTGTAAATCCTCATTGTGGTGGGCGCCCAACAGGGCCACCATGTTCGTATGGACGCTGAAACACCGAAGGCGGCGGAGCTGAACCTTCCCCAGGCCTTCCTCCTTCTGGCAACGAACGACATGAACGGCAAACCTGAAGTGCCGGTGTTCGCACTCAGGACCACCGTGGCAGGGGCAATATTGGCCGAGCTGGACCTGATCGGTGCGATCGAGCTGCAGGGGAAGCGCATCAGGGCCACCGGCGACGCCCCGGCAACGGACTTCCAGCGCGAGCTGGAAGTCATCCGTGGCAAATCCCGGCCCCACACCCCCAAAGGGTGGGTAGGCATGCTGGAGGGCCGCGCCGTAGTGCAGCGTGTCTACGAGGGCATGGCGTCACTGGGCATCGTGGAACATGTCGGCGAAAAGCACCTGGGCCGGTTCCGGGCCGTGCGGTACCCGGAGAAGGACCACGCTCCGGAGTCGGCGCTCCTGGAAAAGATCCAGGCCGCACTCAGCGGTGCGCCGTCCGATCTTGAGCCGCCCGCCACCACGGCGCCTGATTCCGTGGCGGCCGATGCGGGGACGACTGATGCCGATTCCGCGACCAGGGACGCCGGGGCGCCCGGTTCCACGCCGGACGCCGTGGCGCCTGCTGCGAAGCCCGTTTCCAAGGGGCCCGATGCCAGGACCATCGTGCTGATCGCCCTCCTTCAGGCGTCCGGAATGCTCGGCAAGCTCTTCCCGGCGGCAGATCTGACCCGGGCAACTGAGCTGTCGAAGGACTATTGGCCGTCCCGCGCGGTGGAGGACGAACTTCGTATGATCAGGCTGGCGGAGCAGGAAGCCGCAAACTTGTAGCGCCTGAAACCGCGCCGGCACACGTGATGGACATGGCGCTGTACCGGACGTATTTAACCCAGCCGTGTCGCTGAAACTAGGCCCGTAAAATGGGGCCATGGTGAAATCAGTTCCGCGGTCCGCGGGATGAAAAGTGTTGGTGGGCGTCTGTTGGCCGGACTTGAGCTCGACCGCGCCGCGCCGCAGCCCCTGCACCAGCAGCTGTACGCGCAACTGCGCACCCAGATCCTGATGGGTTCGCTGCCGACCGGAACCCGTTTGCCCTCGACCCGCACACTGGTCACCGAGCTGGGAGTCTCGCGGATCACCGTTGTATCCGCGTTCGAGCAACTCACCGCCGAGGGGTTCCTGCGCTCACGCGCGGGAGACGGCACGTACGTCGACACCCTGTGGAGCGATGCCGCCCCACAGCGGCCGACGTCCCGGCCACCGCTGTCCGAACGCGGCGCCGCCACTTCGTCGCGGGGCACCGACCTGTTCAGCGAGGCGCCGCATGCGTGGGCGGCCGAGACGGAATCGTTCGTCGCCAGCCAGGTGGCGTCCTCGGCTTTCCCCGCGGCGACGTGGAAACGCCTGCTGGGACGCCACGCCGGGCGCACCGATCCGCTGGCGATCGGCTACAGCGATCCGCACGGCCATCGCCCACTGCGGGAAGCGATCGCGGACTACGTCAACGACGTCAGGGGCCTGGGGTGCACGGCGGGCCAGATCGTCGTCACCTCCGGCGCGCAGCAGGCGTTCAACGTGCTGGCGGTTCTCCTGCTCGACGCCGGCGACCCCGTCGTCGTCGAGGACCCGGGGCACATCTCCGGACGGCTCGCCTTCCAGTCCCAGGGCTGTCCTGTCCGGGGCGTCCCCGTCGACAACGAGGGAGCGGTCCTCCCGGAAGAGCACGACGGCGCGCCCCCGGCCCGCCTGGCCTGCCTGACTCCCGCGCGGCAGCATCCGCTCGGTATCGCGATGAGCCCGGCACGGAGGGCGGAGTGGATCGCCTGGGCGCAGCGAAACGGGAGCTGGATTGTCGAGGACGACTGCGACAGCGAGCTGCGCTACCGCGGGAAACTCCTTCCCACGCTATTCGGGCTCGATCTGAGCCGGCAAGTGATCACCGTGGGCTCCTTCAGCAAGGTGCTCGCACCATCGATCCGCCTCGGATACTGCGTGCTGCCGGAGGACCTGGTGGAGCCGTTCGCATCCGCATCATCGGTCATCGGACGCCCGCCCGCGATGGTGCTCCAGATGGCACTCGCGGACTTCCTGTCGGAAGGACACCTGCACTCCCATCTGCGCCGGACCCGTCGCCTCTATGCGGCACGCCAGGACGCCCTGCTCGACGCGATCGATCAGCAGTTGGGCCACAGGATCCAAGCCGGCCCGGTGGACGCGGGCCTGCACGTCATGGGCTGGCTCCGTGAACCGGTGGACGATATCCAGGTAGCGCGGGGACTGGCCGCGGGCGGGGTGTACACCTACCCCCTCGGCGAGTACCGGCTCACCCGACAGCTTCCCCCGGCGCTGCTGATCGGCTTCGCCGGCACCGCGGCGGAGCACATGCCGCAGGCCGTCGGCAGGATGGCCGCCGCATGGGACCGATGGGAGCGGACCCCCTCAGGTTCCTGAATGGACTTAACAGCTGAGTGCATAATGGATCTTTTTCGAAATCCATTAACGGCGTACAAATGAGGAGTGACATTCGCCACCACCCCAGATATGCCTCCCGAGGAGCCCACGATGCCCCCAGCCAACGCCCGATTCCAGGCGCTCCTGAGACCCCGCCTCAACGACGAGGAAATGGAGTCCCTGCCCCGCCTGACCGACGGGCTGGCCCGGACCCTGATCGACCGGATCGACCGTGCCCCCCTGTTCGCCCACGCCTACGCCCTCCTCGGCAACCTGACCTACGGCGGGTACGGGCCCGATGATGTGCTCGACTTCGCGCACCGGCACGGCCTGGCCGGCGCATGCATCCACCTCCTCGACGGTGAGGAGCGGAGCCTGGGCCGGATGAGCGACGACAGGCTGGGCGAGTTCGCCGGCCGCGCCCGCCGCCTGGGTCTGAGCATCCACCTCGAAATCAGCACCACCCTGCGCGCGGACGTGGACGAAGTGGTCCGGATCGCCGGGATTCTCGGTGTCCAGAACATCCGCGTTTACTCGCGTTTCGAAGGCACCCTCTCCGGCGTGATGACACTGATCGAGCAGGACCTGCGCCGGCTCGCCGCGCTCGCAGACGAACACGATCTGCACTTCTCCTTTGAGCAGCACGAGGAACTGCGCTCCACCGAGATCGCCGAGTTGCTGCGCCGGGTCTCCCATCCGCGCCTGCACGCCATGTTCGATTTCGGGAACATGATTAATGCATGCGAGCGCCCGATGGATGCCCTGTCCGCGCTCGCCCCGCACATCCTGCAGGCGCACCTGAAAGGGGTGCATGTTCTCCCCGAGGGGGACGGCTACGGTCACCGCGGTGTGCTGCAGGGAAGCCCCGAGGACGACCTGCCCGGTGCCCGGATGCTCTTCGAACTCCTGATGCTCGGTGCGGACAAGCCCCAGGTCATCGCCCTGGCCCTCGAACAGGAAAACCTCTACTACGCGCCCGCCTTCCGCCACGCCGGCGAGGGCGAGGACCCGTTCATCCCGTACCGCGACCTGAGCACCACCGGCATCCCGGCCGGATGGACCCGGGATGATCTGCTCGCTGCAGAACCAGGCTGGGCCGACCACCAGGTGGCCTACGTGAAGGATCTGCTCACCTCGCTGCGCGACATCGCCGTCGCGCAGCTCGACACAACGAACTCCATGGCAGGTGCACGATGACCACGATGTCTAAAACCTCCGAGAAGGCCACGAAACCAGTCGACTGGAGCAAATGGATCCGCTTCGCTCTTCTCGTTATGGCCGGCGGCACGATTTATAAGCTCACCAACCTCAAGGACGCGTTCTACGTCCCCATGCAGGAGGCCATGGGCCTCAGCCACACCGAGATCGGTACGCTGCTGAGCGTCAACTCGATCGTCGCGACGGCGCTCTTTATCGTCGGCGGCTACCTCGCCGATCGCTTCTCCACCCGGATCCTCATCCCGCTTGGCCTGGTCGGCACCGGAGCGCTGGGCCTGTTCCTCAGCACTTTCCCGGGCTTCGGCACGCTCCTCCTGGTGTTCGCGCTGCTCGCCGTGTGCTCGGACTGCCTGGTCTGGCCCGCGTTGCTCAAGAGCATCCGGCAGCTTGGCGGTTCGAAGGAACAAGGGCGGCTCTTCGGCCTGCTCGAGGGCGGTCGCGGCGTCGTCGACACCGCAGTGGCGTTCTCCGCACTGGGAATCTTCGTCCTGCTCGGTTCGGGGACCGGCGGATTCCGCGCGGCCATCGCCTTCTACGCCATCATCGACGTCGTCGTCGGCGTGCTGCTGTTCCTGCTGCTCCGCACGCAGACCAGCGAGCAGGCGGGCGCGGTTCCCGCCCAGAAGAAGCAGAAGGCCGGCCTCGGCGAGATCTGGCGCGCGGCGAAGCTGCCCCAGCTGTGGTGGGTGAGCTTCACCGTGTTCATGGTGTACGTCGTGTACTGCGGCCTCACCTACTTCATCCCCTATCTGACCTACATCTACGGGCTGCCCGTCGCACTGGTGGGCGCCTACGGCATCATCAACCAGTACGGCCTGAAGATCCTCGGCGGCCCGCTCGGGGGAGTTCTCGCGGACAAGGTGTTCAAGGGTGCGAGCAGGTACATCCGGCTGGCGTTCCTGTGTCTGATCCCGGTGGTGGCGGTCCTGCTGCTCCTCCCGGCCGATCCGAGCAGCCAGATCCCGGCCATGATCGTGACCCTGCTGTTCTCGCTGATCGTCTTCACCATGCGGGGTGTGTTCTGGGCGCCGATGGACGAGGTGGGGATCCCTGAGGAGACCAGCGGCACCGCCTTCGGAATCGCCTGCCTGGTCGGCTATGCACCCGGGATGTTCGCGTTCATCGTCTACGGGGCAATCCTCGATGCGAATCCGGGAGCCGGCGGCTACCACATCGTGTTCATCGTGCTCGCGGCGCTCGCGCTCGTGGGAGCGGTCGTGTCCAGCGGGCTCGTGCGGGCCGCCCGGGCCCGACGGGCAATGGCCGAGGTCTGATCTTTTACCCGACGCGGACGACGACGGAACCCCCGGGATCTCCCGGGGGGTTCCGTCGTGAGGTGGTTCCGTGAGGGGCATTGGACCGACCCGGTTCACCCGCCGTAACGGCGCCCTTCAGCCAGTAGGCACCAGACGGAAGCGGACGACGGCGGGACGTCCCGCCGTCGTCCGTTGGCGTGGGCTCCAATAATGAGAAGCGCCAGCCACAGGGCAGTGGCAGGGGCCCGGTCGTCAAACCGCGACAGCCTGGCCATAAATTTCTGCCGGGAATACGACGGGAACTCCCGGCAATCACCGGGAAGGCGGACTACTGCGCGTCGGTCCACAGGCCCCCGAGCAGTTGCTGCACCTGTTCCGGCTGCTCGACGTTGGCGAAGTGGCCGCAGAGCGGGATCGTCACAGTCCGGACGTTCGGAATTGTGGCGGCCAGCCGGTCCAGGTCGGAAGGAGACGTGAACACATCAGTGTCCCCGCGGGTCGCCAGCACGGGGCAGCGGATGCCGCGCCACTGGTCAAAGTCGTAGTGCGCCACTGCCCGGGCAGCCGCGGAGAAGCTGGCCGGCCGGGCGTCACGGCCGAGCCCGCGGATCACCCCTGCGGATATGCCTGCGGGATCGGCGAACAGCGGTGCCGTCAACGGTCCCATCACGGGTGTGGCGCCGATTGCACGGACCAGCGCCGGCCCGGCCGGGCCCAGGGCCGCCAGTGAGCGCATGAGCAGCCTCATGCCGACAAACGCCGGGAATCGGGACACGCTGCGCAGCGGCTCGCGGGCGGCCTCGGACACGCCGAATGTCGTGGCCGAAATGGCGGCGACGCTCGCGGTCCGCTCCGGCCATGCCGCGGCTATATGCAACGCCAGGAAGCCTCCCATGGAGTGGCCCACGAGGTTCCACCGCGGGTAGCCGAGCAAGGCCAGCACCTCAGTGACGGCGCGTGCCATCGCCTCGATGCCGAAGAGTTCCAGCCTGGCACGCTTGGTGGATTCGCCCCACCCCGGCAGATCAATCAGAACACGATCGTGGGGCGAAGCTGCGGAAAGCAGCGGCTCAAAAGTGGTCCAGGATCCCGCGGCGCCGTGAAGATAGACCTCCGCTGTGCCGGACGCCTCCGGTGCCATGCTGGACACGCACCGTGCACGGGCCCAGCCCGGTTGGAACCATGTGCCGCCGCAGCGTGGCTGCCCACGTCGCGGGTTCCTGCCGAACGCTCATGCCCGCCTTCCTCTGGTGTTCCCTAACGCTGTTGATCTCTACAAAGGATTCGGAGCCGTGGCGTTACTGGACCGGACCGGACGTGCAGAGCACAGCTGCCTGGTGAGGCACCAAACGGAAACGGACGACGGCGGGAGGTCCCGCCGTCGTCCGCTTAACTGGGCGGCAGGAAGGTTAGAGGTCCAGCACCAGCACGGGGCAGGTGGCGCGGGAGACGCAGACCATCATGCAGCTGTTCTCGGCTTTTTCTTCGAGGGTGAGGACGGAGTCGCGGTGGTCGATGGTTCCCTCGATGACCGTGGTTTCGCAGGTACCGCAGGTCCCTTCGCCGCAGGAGGAAAGGATGCGTGTGCCGGCTTCTTCGAGAACACTCAGGACGGATTTATCCGCCGGGACGGTCAGCCGCACGCCGCTCGTTGCCAGTTCGATTTCGAACGCCACATCGTGCGCGGTGTCCACCTTCTTTGCCGTGAACCGTTCCAGGTGCAGGGACCCGGAGGGCCACTTCTCGGCACAGATTGCCTCGACGGCGGCCAGGAGCGGTTCCGGACCGCAGGTGTAGACGGCTGTGTGGCAGTCCGGGGAGCCCAGGGCCGTGGGCAGATCGATGATCCCCTTCTGGTCCTGGGGCCACAGGGTGGTTCGGGTGCCGTAGGCGGTCAGCTCATCCCTGAAGGCCATGGAGGAAAGTGTCCGGCCTCCGTAGACAAGCGTCCACGGCTTCCCCTGCTGCTGTACTTCGCGGATCATCGCGGCAATGGGCGTGATTCCGATGCCACCGGCGACGAACAGGTAGCTGGGGGCATCGACCAGCCGGAAGTGGTTCCGCGGACCGCGGACGGTCACCGAATCGCCGGTGGCCAGTGACTCGTGAACGAACCGCGAGCCGCCGCGGCTGTTGGGCGCATTGAGGACACCAACGACGTAGCTGCTCCGATCTGCCGGATCGCCGCAGAGGGAGTACTGCCGCGTCAGGCCGTTGGAAAGGACCAGATCGATGTGGGCGCCGGGACGCCACGGCGGAAGGTCTTCGCCGTCCTGGTGCCGGAGGGTGAGGAGTACGACGTCGTCGGCCGCGTGTGTTTTCGCCGCGACGCGGGCAAAGAAATGGGCCTCTTCGAGGGTGAGGTCCGAAATCGGCCCGGAGATGGTCTCTGTTGTGCTCATGGTCCTGCTCTCAATCTGAAAGTCGTCGCGTGGGATGCGCTGAGGGGAAGTGTGTTTAGTACTGCGTGAGTGACAGACGGCTGAGCCGCCCGCCGATGAACCACTCGGTGACGTAGAGCCAGTGGCCGTCGGCGGCGATTCCGTGGGGGCTGTTGAAGAAGCCCGGGTCCACAACCGGTCCGTTCAGGCCCCCGGGAACGCGACGGTTGGGCCAGGCATCGTCCTCGTTCGACCGGGGCCGGGCCCGTTCCAGAACGCGGGTGAATGCATCGCCGTCGAACCTCGCGACTCCGCCGAAGAGTTCGGTAACGTAGATCCGGTTCTCCACGAGCACGAGCGAGGACGGGCTGTCCAGGACTCCTTCGCCCAGGATCCGCGGCTGTATTCCGCTCCGGTCCATGACGACGATTCTGCAGTTGGTGCGGTCCGCCACGTAGATTTCGAGGCGCCCATGGTCGGTCCGCAGCATTATCCCGTGCGGGCAGGCGAAGGCGGTGCCCGTTTCTGCGCCGTCCCGAGTTCCGAGATAGCGGCCCGAGGCGTCGAAACGGTGCACCAGGCTGGCGCCGTACCCGTCGGCTACCCAGATGTCACCGCTATCGGTGTATCGGGAGTCGTCGACGGCGATCGACGTCGGGCGCCATGACTCAAGTGCATAGTCCAGCAGTGGCGGGCATTTCAGTTCCAGGAGGACGCTTCCGTCCCTGTTCAGGATCACTGCGCGCCCGGGCGAGAAGTGATCGGCGTAGGCCGATGTGTCGGCGGGATCCTCGACGAAGCGGTGCCCGGGGTCGGCCACGGCGATGACTTCCTCGCCGTCGCGTTGGCAGGTGAAAATGCTGTGCATTTCGGTCAGGGACGTTGGTATGGTTTCGGAGCGACCCGAAGGATCGATGACCAACAGGTCGCGGCCTTCCGGGTGGGCGCAGAGGACTCTGCCGTCGCTGAGGACTGCGACACCGGAGTGCATCCAGCCGCGTGACTGTGGCAGGAGTCCGGAGAGGTCCTCCCAGCCTTTGACCTCAGTCAACGAACTTCACCGGAAGCTTTGCGAAGCCGCGGACCATTTGCTTGGCCCAGCGCTCGGGCAGCCCGACGACGCGGATCTCAGGGCCTTCGAGGAGAGTCTCCACGAGGACGCGTCCGGCGAGCCGGGCCAGGGGTGCGCCCAGGCAAGCGTGGATACCGTCGCCGAAGGTCATGATGCGGTTCTCCGGCGTCAGCTCGCGGCTGATATCAAAGAAGTCCGGGTTCTGGAAGACCCTTTCGTCCCGGTTGGCGGAGCCCAGCAGGAACATCACCCGGGAGTCCGCCGGTATGGTCACGCCGGCGATGGTGATCTCGGCGGTGGTCTGCCGGCAGAGGTTCTGGCCGGGGGTGTCAAAGCGGAGTGTCTCCTCCACAAAGGCCGGAATGGTGGCCGGGTCCTTCGCAAGGCACTGTTGGAAGGCCGGGAACTTGTCGAGGGTGGCCACGAGGTTGGTGAGGAGGGCGGCGGGGGCGTCGATGGCTGCCGACAGAATCAGATGGGCGAGGCCCACCTGTTCACCCGGCTCCACTTTGCCGGCGTGCATGCCGAGGATGATTTGGGTGATGGCATCCGACCCTGTGGCGGCGCCGCCGGCTTCGACCTCTTCGCTCCGCTTCCCAAACACGTCCGCGAGGTGCTCTTCGGCTTCCTGATTGGAGAAGGCGGCGTCGTCCGGCACGCCGAACTCGCCCACCGTCCGCACCATGGAGCGCAGGAGATGTTCCTGCAGCATTCCGCTGTCCTCGACGGCCATGCCGATCATTTTCGTGGCCGCACCGATAGCCAACGGAAGCGCCACCTCAGTGGCAAAATCACCGCCGCCGTTCGCGCGGAGCTCCGTGATCAGGTGGCGGGCCAGTTCCCTGATGCCGTCTTCCTTGGACAGTATCTCGCGTCCGACAAAGACGCGACGGACGGCCGATCGCAGAGAGGTGTGCCGGGGAGCGTCGACCATGATCAGGTTGCCTGCCCCGTAGGACGCATGGGTACCGTCCATGTCATTGCCCAGGGCGCTGGAGAGCTGCCCGTGGTTTCGCAGGCCTGCCTGGACATCGGTGTAACGCGAGACGACGTACAAGTCGCGGCGCTCGTTGTAGTAGACCGGCGCCTTGTCCCGCAGGATTTTGTACAGCTCATAGGGATGGTCATACGCGGCGTAGGAGAGCGGATCGTAGAAGACGCCGGGATCTGTCTCCAGGCCGGGATTCGGGCCAATCCCGGGCGCCGCGACAGGGTCCGGCGTGCGTGATTCCTCGCCGGCGAGAGCGGCGCCGCTGAAAGGGCATCGCTGGATGTCGGTGGTGTTCGGATCAGTGGCTAGCGACATTGGTAGGCCCTGCTTTCGTGCGTTTTGCGTGGATGGGAGAACGAGACCTCAGCCGTGTGAGGAAGGGCATTTGGGCTGGATTTCCTAAAGACTAGCACGTGCTAGGTTTTCGTCAAGGGATGTCCTGACAAACCCGGCGGAGAGCCATCAACCCTCCGCGTATAGGATGTCCAAGTGATCTCTAAACGGCCGACCATGATGGACGTCGCCACGCGCGTCGGCGTTTCACGGCAGCTTGTGGGGCTCGCCTTCCGCAATGAGGCCGGCGTCAGTTCCTCGACACGGGAGCGCATCTTTGAGGCGGCTTCCGAGCTCGGATACAGCCCGGACATAGCAGCGCGGTCGCTTCGCCGGCGGAGCAGCAACTACATCGGTGTGCTCTTCAATCCCGCCCACTCATCCGCGGACGACATTGTCGAAGCCCTCTATGCGGCGGCCCACGAGCGTGGCTACAACCTGATTCTCGGTGCCCTGACGGCGACGCGGGACGAGCGGGATGCCATCACGGAACTGCTCGGGTTCCGCACTGAGTCCGTCATCCTGATTTCGCCGGAAACGCCTGTAAACGAGCTGCGGAAACTGGCAAAGCGGCTGCCGGTGGTCAGCATCGGCAGACCTCTGCCGCAGGGTGTCTGCGGTGCCGTCCGGTCAGACGGGCAGCGGGGGATCGCGGCGGCGGTGGACCATTTGGTGGAACTCGGGCACCGGGATATTGCCTACGTTCTGACGCGGTCACTTCCTGAATTCGCTGCCCGCCACCAGGGATACGTGACAGCCATGGACAGGCACGGACTGCCCTCTCGGGTCCGGGAGATTGACGGGGACTTCACCGAGGAATCCGGTGCAAGTGCCGCCGAGTCGCTTCTCGCGGAGCCGGTCATGCCCACCGCGGTAGTCTGCTCCAATGACCATGCTGCCATGGGCCTCATCAATAGGCTTCTGCGTGCCGGCTTGCGGGTGCCCGAGGATGTTTCGGTCACGGGCTACGATGACAGCCGCATCGCCAGGCTGTCGTTTGTTGACCTGACGAGCGTCCGCCAGGATCCCGAGGAAATGAGCACGGCGGCCGTCGAGGCCGCCGTTCAGATGATGTCAGACGAGGAGTCGGCGCCCCGGGAACGCATGATCGTTCCCACGCTGGTCATCAGGGGAAGTACGGGCCAGCCCCGGTCAGAGGCGCAGCTGCACCCCAGGTGAGCGGGCGCGGACGTCGACGTCCGGGCGCAGTGTCTTTCGCGGGAGGTGTATGCCCGCAGCCGCAATCCATACCATGTGCCCCGCGTCACAAAACTGGCACGAGACAGATTTTTCTCGAAGGGTCTTGCACGTGCCAGTTATTGTGCGTAAGAATGTCCTGACAATAAGTCGAAGATCGGCACTCCCCACGAGCATCAGTTCTGGATGGGGGCAGGCTTCGGCACCTATGAGAGGGACACGACGAAGTGAAACCTATTTCTACCTTCAAGCGGGGACTCGGCGTAATTGCCATGGCAGGCGTGGCTACGCTGGCTCTGGCAGGCTGCACCGCAACGTCCAATGCATCATCAACCACCGGCCTGGCCGACAAGTTTGGCAGCCGCGCCGAAAACCGCAGCGTTTACTTCCTGACGTATTACAACCCGGCCGGCGACGCATTCTGGGCCCAGATCCTCAAGGGGGCGGAGGATGCCTCCACCCTCGGTGGCCTGCAGCTGACGCACCAGACCGCCGATGCCGATCCGGACAAAATGGTGGACCTCGTGGCAACAGCCACGGCGTCCAAGCCCGCAGTCATCGTGATGCCGTTCAACGAAGGCGAGAAGTGGGTCAAGGTGGCGTGTGACGCCTCCAAGGCAGGCATCAAGGTCGTCGCCTACAACGTGCCGGCACCCGAGAGTGCCGCCGACTGCGTCAGCGGTTTCGTCGGTCAGGACTTCTTCGAGGTCGGCACGCTCGTTGGCGAGCGTCTCGCCGCGGAGGCCAAGCTGGGCGCCGGCGACAAGGTCCTCTTCCCGGCGGAAGAACCCGAGCAGAACTACGCCATCCAGCGCGGCGGCGGCGTGCAGAAAGCGTTCGACAAGGTGGGTGCGAAGGGCGAGTACCTCCGGACCTCCGCCTCCGATGAGGAAGCTCTGAACTCCCTCACCTCATGGCTCATCGCCAACAAGGACGTCAAGGCAGTGGCGCCCCTGGGAGGCACCCCGCACCGCAACATCCTGGCTGCCATGGAGGCAGCCGGCGTGAAGGTTCCTATCGTCGGCTTTGACACCTCCCCGCAGGTTATCGACGGCATCAAGGCCGGGGACATCATCGCCACGGCTGACCAGCAGGCTTCGTCCAGGGATTCCAGTCGCTGATGCAGAGCGCCCTTGCCATCGACTTCGGCCTGGCACCGGCAAACATCAACTCCGGCGGCGTCTCCCTCATCGACAAGACCAACGTGGAAAACCTCGAAGCGCCGGACCTCCAGGGCGTCCGCTGGTAACTGCGCCCTAAGGGGATGGAGCGGCGGCCACGCCCCCGCTCCATCCCCTCTCCGGGCCTCAGCGCCCACCTCTCCCATTCCGCGGCATCGACGCCGCTGCCATCGAAAGATCAGGTCATGTCACCACAAGAGACAGGCACCGGCCAACACGTCCTCACGGCGCCGTTGGAAACAGGGGCCATCACCAAAGTCCGCCGCCTTGCCGATAACCAACCCGTCACAACAGCCGAGAAATTCAAGGACTACATCCGCTACACCCGTGGCCGCGGAGCCCTCGAAATCGGCGCGATCCTGGCGGTCGTCATCATCGGCTTCGTCATCGCCAGCATCGCCAGCCCCGCCTTCCCATTCCTGTCGGCCAACAACCTCTCGGGCGTCATCTCCCAGAGCATTCCGGTATTGGCCATCCTGGCCATCGGAGTCGGCATCCTGATGATCGCCGGAGAATTCGACCTCTCCCTGGGCGCGAGCATCGGGTTCTCTTCCATCACGTTCATTCACGTCTCCAACTCGTTCGGCTGGGGCTGGGGGGTCCTGGCCGCAATCGCCGCGGCCACCGGTATTGCCCTGATCAACGGACTGATCGTGGTCATCACCGGCATCCCGTCCTTCATCGCGACTCTTGGCATGGCATTCTTCTGGACCGGCGCCAGCATCTTCATCAACGGCACCGCGCCGGCGCTGCTGCGCAAAGGAAAAGACGAAGCACTCGTCACCCTCTTCGCCGGCGATTTCGGTTTCTTCCGCTCGCAGCTGGTCTGGATGATCGTGGTGGGAGTAGTGGCGTGGTTCTTCCTGCACCGCCACAAGCTCGGCAACCACATCTTCGCCGTCGGCGGCAACGCGTCGGCCGCGAGGGCCATCTCCATCAACCCTTTCAAGGTCAAGCTCCTCTCCTACGCCCTGTTCGGAGCCATGGTGGGCTTGGCCAGCATCCTGATCTCGGTCCGGACCTCGTCCATGCAGCCCGGTTCCACGGAGGATTACACCCTGATGGCGATAGCGGCTGCCGTGGTCGGCGGAACCTCCCTCCTCGGAGGCCGGGGCACTATCATCGGCATGATCGTCGGCGCTGCCCTGATCCGCATCATCGAAAACGGCCTGATCCTGGGCAAGGCGCCCGGCTTCTACATCCAGCTCTTCGTCGGCCTGATCATCGTGGTCGCCGCCATCTTCAACAAGCTCATGGAAGGCAAAGCATCATGACCATCAACGAGGACTACCTGCTCCGGATTGAGGGCATCACCAAGAAGTACGGCGTCAACACCGTCCTGGACGACGTGTCTTTCGATATCGGAAAAGGCGAGGTTGTGGGCCTCCTCGGCGACAACGGTGCTGGCAAGTCGACCCTGGTCAAGATCATGTCAGGCGTGGTCGCGGCCACCGCAGGCGACTTCTCCTGGGACGGAACCAAGCACCCGCACGTGAACAGGGCCCTGACCGAGAGCCTGGGCATCGAAACGATCTTCCAGGACTCGGCGCTGGTCCCGCAGATGTCCATTAGCCGCAACATCTTCATGGGCCGCGAGATCACGAACCGCCTGGGTCTGATGAAGATCAAGGAGATGGATGCCATCACCTCCGAAATCCTGGACTCCGTGGTGACCATTGAAGGCATCAAGAGCTCCAAGCAGCTTGTCTCGTCGCTGTCCGGAGGTCAGGCGCAGGCGGTGGCCATTGCCCGGGCCGTCCACTTCAAACGGAGTCTGCTGATCCTTGACGAGCCCACCTCCGCGCTTGCGGTTCGCGCCACAGAAGCGTTGCTGGACTACCTGCGGGCACTGAAGGCCGACGGAATCAGCTCCGTGCTGGTCACCCACAACCTCCACCACGCCTTCGAAGTCTGCGATCGGCACATCGTCATGAACCACGGGCGCAAGATCCTCGACGTTCGCCGCGAGGACACGAGCGTCGAAGAACTGACAGCCGCCGTCGTCGAAGGTGAACTCGGCATCCGCCGATACCGTGAGAACGCCACCGCGGCCTGACCCGACAAGCCGGTGATGACGGGACCCGGCGCACGCCTCGGAAGAGGTTCCCCGGCGACGGCCTTGCCCATGGGGCGGCAGGGCCGTCGAGTCGGGCAGACGTCACGGTTTCTCATCGTCAACGGACGTCCGCTGGCTTCCTGCCCCTACCCGTTCGCAACGTCATTCCGGAGGACCACAATGCTGCAGGATCACATCGTCTTGCCAGAGGACCTTTTCGTGGATGTCGACCGCGCAGGTCCCGTTCCCCTCTACTTCCAGGTCTCGTCCTGCATTGAGCAAGCAATTCTCACCGGCCACCTGCCCGCCGGTGCACGCCTGGAGAACGAGATGGTTCTGGGGCGACGGCTGGGCCTCTCACGGCCAACCATCCGCCACGCGATCCAAGAGCTCGTCGACAAAGGACTCCTGGTGAAAAGCCGGGGAGTCGGCACCCAGGTTGTCCACGGCCAGCTCACCCGGGATGTGGCACTGTCCAGCCTCTTTGAAGACCTGTCCAGGATTGGCAAGCGCCCGAGTTCCAGCGTTCTGACGCACGAGCTCATAACAGCCCCTCCACAAGTTGCCGAAGCCCTCGGCACCGGACCTGGCGCCAGGGTCTTGCACCTGCGCAGGGTACGTCTCGCAGACGGCGTCCCGTTCGCCATCCTCGAGAACTACCTGCCGGAAAGGTTTGCCGCCTTGTCGCACGGACAGTTGGAGCAAGGCAGCCTCTACCGGCTGATGCGAGCCCGTGGCGCAACCATGCGGGTGGCCAAACAGAACATCGGCGCCCGTACTGCCGAGCCGGACGAGGAACGGCTCCTTGAAATGCCTCCTGGAGCTCCCGTACTTACCGTCAACCGCCGGGTCTATGACAGCCTCGGGAAGGCTGTCGAGATCGGCCGCCATTGCTACCGTCCAGACCTGTACTCATTCGACATCACGCTGGTCGACAAGTAGACGGCTGGTCGGCTGCGTATAAAAGCGGCACCAACGCAAGCGGACGACGGCGGGAGGTCGCCCGCCGTCGTTCGCTTCTTGCCGGTAGCGGGTACTGCCTAGAGTGCGCCCTCTTGGGAAGTTCCGGCTGGGATCGGCACCTGGCGGACGACCTTCACGGGTTCCGCCAGGAGTCCCTCGAGCGCAGCATTGAGCCGCTTGACGGGATCCCCGTCGCCGTGGGCGTCGAGCAGTTCGGCGCCAGCAACCCAGCGGCTGAGACCTGGTCGGATGATGCCAGATTCGCGCCGGCCTCGCTGTCGAAGTAGCTGGCCATTCTGGCCTCGAGGGCTATGGTGCAGGGATCTCCGGCCATCAGGCGTGCTTGTCCCGTCTGGCGGATCCAGATGAGGTCGTCCTGGTTGAGTTCCCACATTTTCGGGCCGAGGGCAGGGTCCGGCTGGACTCCGATCAGGGTGTCCGCGCCGAGGTCTTCGATTCGCCGGACGGTACCCGCCAGACGCCGGCCGCCGACGTCGGCTGAGACCGTGAGATGCTCCGGTCGCAGGCCCACTCAAAGGTGCTTGTGCGTCCATTAGCTGCTGATTTCCGGTGCGGGGCGGATTCGGTGGGGGAATGGAACCTTGAGGCGTTCACACTGCGACGGCGGATGCCAACACCGCTCCGGCCGGCTGGCAAGACTGGCGTTCGATCAACCTGACGGGAATGACGTTTTTGCGCCGGAACCTCTTGTCGGGCGTCGCGATTCGGGCGAGGATGCGCTCGGCAGCAATCCGTCCGACCTGACGAGGATTCTGGTCGATGACTGACACTGAGGGTTGGAGGACATCCGCCATGGGAAAGTCGCCAAAACTGATGAGCGCAATGTCGCTTCTTTTCAAAGCCTGAAGGGCCGGGAAAACGCCCGTTGAGAACCGCGCGTTGGAGGAGAAGATGGCCGTCGGCGCATTGCGCAGCGCCAGCAGGGTCTTGCAGACCTGGGCGGCAGCGTCTGCGTCGCGTGACCCAAGCGCAATCAGTTCCTCGGCGATCTCCAAGCCGGCATCATCAAGGGCGGCGCGGTAGCCTTCCAGGCGCAGCCTTGTGGTGGGGACGTCCGGTGAGTCTCCGACGATGGCGATACGGCGGTGGCCGTGGGCGATGAGGTGCTGCGTCGCTTCGAAGGCCCCCCCGAAGTCGTCTTCGACGAAATAGTCGGCGTTGAGCTTGGTGGGTACGCGGTCAATGAAGACGATGGGGAAGCTGTCCTGCCACCGTGCGAGGTAGGACTGATCGGCCGCGATCGGGGCGATAATGAGGCCGTCGATCTGGCGGCGGACCGTCGCTTCAATGATGCTTTGTTCCAGGGACGGGTTATCCCCGAGGCTGGTCACGACTATGGCCATGTCGTGCTCGCGTGCGGCCAGCTCGATCCCCTTCGTGACGGCAGCGAAGAATGGGTCGGCGACGTCAGGCACGGCGATGCCAATGACGGCGGACTTGCCTTCGCGGAAGGTGCGCGCAAGCATGTTCGGCACGTACTTGAGTTCGCGCATGGCCGACTGGACGCGCTGCCGCGTGTCTTCCGTGACGTGCGGGTCGTCGTTAAAAACCCGGGAAACCGTCTTGGCACTCACTCCGGCGCGCGTGGCCACATCCTGCATCGTAGTCACGGTTCGGCTCCTTCATTGTTCGCTGGGCACACCCTACAGGCTGGGCTGTTCGAAAGCGGGAACACCTCCACTGCTAAAGATGTCATCGGTGTCAATCCGCCGCCCACCCCATCCTGCCCGATGTTCGAAGTAACTTCAAGCAACTCATGTCATCGATGACATGAGTTTTTCGGTTTTCCTTGACATCGATGACATGGGGCATCTAAGTTTCTGTAAGGCAGGTCACAGCGAGTTCCTCGAAGCCGAAGGTTAGAGCCACTCGATCCAGACCTGCGGGTTTGATTCAAGGCAGCGCTTCAAGGGTGTAGCAGCAGAGCTTCTTCACCGTGGCATGACCAACGGAGGAGACAGTGATGAACACCGCTGAAGTTCGGACCCCGGTTTCCCAGCGAGAGGCCGAGCATCTGACGTGCACCTTGGATGAGCTGGTAGAGCGGGCCCGCACTCTCGCTGTCAGTGGAAGCCGGCGCATCCTGGGCATTGCGGGAGCGCCTGGTGCTGGAAAGTCCACCGTGGCGCAGGCTATCGCCGATGCCTTGGATGGCCAGGCTGCCCGGGTCGGAATGGATGCTTTCCATCTGGCGAACGGAGTTCTTGCTGCGCGTGGCTCGACGGACCGCAAGGGCGCTCCGGACACGTTTGACCCGTGGGGATACGCCCACCTGCTACACCGGCTCAAGTCGAACGGCGAGCCGGTTGTTTACGCCCCGATGTTCGATCGCGGCCTCGAGGAATCGATCGGCTGCGCGATCCCGGTGGCCCGCGAGGTGCCGCTGGTCATTACCGAAGGGAATTATCTTCTCCTGGACGCCGAGGGCTGGCGGGAGAGCCGGGCGCAGATCGACGAGGTCTGGTTCCTGGACCTAAGCGACGACGAGCGGCAGCTGCGGCTGCTCCGGCGCCACGAAGCCTTCGGAAAGCCGCCCGCGGAAGCAGAGGCATGGGTCCTAGGCAGCGACCAGAGGAATGCTGCGGTGGTTGCTGCTACCCGAAGACGCGCCGATTTGATCATTGACCTGAGCTATTCCGACAGCCGTGAGACCTTCACGAAGGCCTGAATGAAGAGGAAGACAGAAGTGACAGCACAACGAAGTGTCTCCGGCTGCATGGCCGGGGTCGCCGCATTCGTCCCGTACCAGCTGACAGGTGTTACCCCATGACAACAATCCCCGTTTTGGAAGCCCGCGGCCTTACCCGCAGCTTTGGCAACGTGCGTGCCCTCGATTGCGTCGACTTTGACGTCAACGCAGGCGAAGTGGTTGCACTCATAGGTGACAACGGCGCCGGAAAATCGACCCTCGTAAAGGCCCTGTCGGGGAACCTTGCTTTGGACTCCGGCAAGATCCTGTTTGCCGGCGGCGAGGTTGAACTAAATTCCCCGAGCCATGCCAGCAGCCTCGGCATCGAAACCGTCTATCAGGACCTTGCCCTGGCACCACACCTGAACGCGGCCCAAAACATGTTCCTCGGCCGAGAAATCCCCAAGCCCGGCTTTCAAGGACGGCTCGGATTCATGGACAACAGGACGATGCGTGCCAAATCACGGGAAGCCTTCGATGAACTTGGAGCTACGGTTCGAAGCCTGTCCGACCCAGTCGGCAGCATGTCGGGAGGCCAGAAGCAGGCAATCGCCATCGCACGGGCTGTTGCCTGGGCCAAGGGTGTCATCTTCCTGGACGAACCGACAGCCGCACTGGGAGTTGTGCAGACAAAAAACGTGCTCGAGACGATCCGGAGGGTCCGTGACAAAGGAGTGGGCGTCGTGTTCATCAGCCACTCGATGCCGCACGTCATCGATGTAGCGGACCGGGTCCAGGTACTCCGGCTCGGACGCCGGGTGGCCACCTACGAGGCGAAGAAAACGACGGTGGAAGAACTAGTCGGCGCAATGACCGGCGCACTTGATGGAGCACACTCATGACCGCAACCGAAGCCGTACCCCGCGCAGCCGGGACCGCACCCGAAATCTCTCACGCACACACCCTCCGGCAGGTTCTCCAGGTTCAATCGTTCCAAATCCTGCTTGTTCTGATGGTCATCTTCCTGGCCTTCACAGCCCTGGCACCGGACGTGTTTCCGACCTGGGGCAACGTCCGCCAGATCATTCAGAATGTCTCCATCCTGGGTGTCCTGGGTATCGGCATGACCTTCGTCATTGTCACCTCGGGCATCGACTTGTCCGTCGGATCCAACCTTGTCTTCTCCGGAGTCGTGGCGGCAAAAGTCATGCAAGCCATGGGCGGCTCCGGATGGGGAACTGCCATTGTCGGTATCTTCGTGGCCGTCGGCTGCGGGCTCGGGTGGGGTCTTCTCAACGGTGTTCTCATCGCGAAGGCCAAGGTGCCGCCGCTGATTGTCACCCTGGGAACACTTGGCGGCGCCTTGGGGCTGGCGCAGGTCATCACAGGCGGCGTGGACATCCGCGAGGTCCCTGCTGTTCTCCAGGACACCATCGGATACGGCAACGTTCCGGGAACCACCTGGCCGACAATTTCCCTGATCGCGATGGTCCTGATCCTGATCTTCGGGACCGTACTTCACCGGACCAGGTTCGGCCTCTACACCTTCGCCGTTGGCTCCAACGAGGAATCCGCCCGCCGCGTTGGCGTGAAAGTGGACCGCCAACTGATTTCCATCTACGCACTCTCCGGTGGCCTCGCCGGCGTGGCAGGCATCCTGTCGCTGTCCCAGTACGGCACGACCGCCATCGCCGGTCAGTCAGCGACAAACCTTAACGTAATCGCCGCCGTCGTGATCGGTGGAACGTCACTCTTCGGCGGTGTCGGCACCATCTTCGGAACCGTCATTGGCCTCTTCATCCCCGCGGTACTCCAAAACGGCTTCGTCATCGTCGGCATTCAGCCGTTCTGGCAGCAGGTGGCGGTCGGTGCCGTTCTGGTCCTGGCCGTCTATGTCGATCAGCGCCGCCGGGCGGCGGCAGCCCGAGGGCAGTCCGCCAAGGCTGAGGGCAAAAAGAAGCTGTTCGGCCGACGCTCCAACTGATCTTCCTCCCCGCATCAACCTCCCGCATCAACCCGTCCAAGCAAACCAGGAGCACACAATGAAGTTGACCCCTAAAGCCACCCTGCTCGCGGCAGGCCTCCTCGCCGCAACTTCCCTCACGGCCTGCGCCGGCGGAACTGCCTCGGCCGGGAGTTCGGCCGGAGACCAGCCCAAGCTCACCTTCATCCAGGGTGTCGCCGGTGACGAGTTCTACGTCAGCATGCAATGTGGCATCGACGCCGCCGCCAAGGCAGCCGGCGCAACAATAAACACGCAAGGGCCGGCCAAGTTCGACCCGACGCTTCAAAAGCCCATCGTTGATTCTGTTGTGGCAGCCCAGCCGGATGCCATCCTGATCGCACCAACGGACGTGGCTGCAATGCAGGCGCCCTTGAAGGCCGCCGCGGCGGCAGGCATCAAGGTCATCCTGGTTGACACCACGGTGCAGGACCCGTCGTTCGCCGCGTCTGCGATCGCCTCGGACAACAAAGGCGGCGGCCTTGAAGCCTTCAAGGCAATCAAGAACCTCAGCCCCAACGGAGGCAAAGTCCTCGTAATTTCCACCGACCCCGGTGTCTCAACAGCCGATGCCCGCGTTGCTGGCTTCGAAGAGGGCGCCAAAGCTGACTCAGCCTTCCAGTACCTGGGAGTGCAGTACAGCCACAACGATCCGGCTGAAGCCGCCAGACTCGTTTCTGCTGCATTGACCAAGGACCCGGACATTGTCGGCGTCTTCGCGGCCAACACCTTCGCGGCAGAAGGAACAGCTACGGGCATCCGCCAGGCCGGCAAACAGAACCAGGTGAAAATCGTCGGCTTCGATGCCGGCCCGGCACAGGTCAAGCAGCTCAAGGAGGGCATCGTCCAAGCCCTGATCGCACAGGAACCGGCGTCAATCGGGACCCAGGGTGTGGACCAGGCACTCAAGGCCATCAAGGGCGAGCCCACAGAGAAGGAAATCCAGACCGGGTTCAAGCAGATCACCACGGACAACATCAGCGGTGACGGCGCCGAGTACGTCTACAAGTCCTCCTGCTAACAGCGAGCGTTCCGGTGCCGTTGCCCGCAGACTCCCAAGCTGGCAACGGCACCATCCCGCCTCTCCCGACCGAAGAGAAGAATGACATGACGTCCCTGAATGAAGCGGCCCTTCCAGAAGCGGCAGGCCGGCTACCCATCCCCTTGTATCAGCGCCGCGCGGTCCGGACCGGGATTGTCCACTTCGGCGTCGGCGGATTCCACCGATCGCACCAGGCCATGTTCATCGACCGCCTCCTGAACCTGGGCGGCTCCCAGGACTGGGGAATCTGCGGCGTCGGAGTGCTCGCCTCGGATGCCCGCATGCGCGATGTCCTCGAAAGCCAGGACGGCCTGTACACACTCGTGTTGAAGGGCGCCGAAGGCACCGAAGAGGCCAGAATCATCGGTTCCATCACCGAGTACCTTTATGCCCCTGACGACCCGGCCGCGGTCATCCGCAAGCTCGCAGATCCCGCTACCCGCATAGTCTCCCTGTCCATTACCGAGGGCGGCTACAACATCAGCGACAGCACAGGAGAATCCGATCCCCGTACACCGGACATTCTCCGCGACCTGATACCGAACACCGCTCCAGGCTCCGCGTTCGGTCTGATCACCGCTGCCCTGGCCCGGCGCCGTGATCAGGGCACTGCCCCGTTCACCGTCATGTCCTGCGACAACATTCAGGGGAATGGCAACGTCGCCCGCAAAGCGCTCGTGTCCTTCGCCCGACTCATGGATCCCGAACTCGCCGGCTGGATCGCAGAGACCGTGGCCTTTCCCAACTCCATGGTCGACCGCATCACCCCAGTCACCACCGACCATGACCGGGCTGCGGTGGCCGAAGCCTACGGATTCTCAGATGCATGGCCGGTGGTTGCCGAGCCGTTTGAACAATGGGTTCTCGAGGACAAGTTCACAGCCGGGCGTCCGCCTTTGGAAGACGCCGGTGTGCAGATCGTGGACGACGTCGAGCCTTACGAACTCATGAAACTTCGGCTCCTCAACGCGAGCCACCAGGTCATGAGCTATCTCGGATATCTCGCCGGACACAAGTACGTCCATGAGGTCTGCGCCGATCCGCTGTTCGCCGAGTTCATCAGCGGCTTCATGGAACGCGAGGCGATGCCCACCCTGCGACCCGTGCCCGGCATCGATCTGCACGCGTACCGGGACGAACTCATCCACCGCTTCGCCAACCCCGCAATCCGTGACACCCTCGCCCGCCAAATGGTCGACGGATCAGAACGGATCCCCAAATTCGTGCTTCCGGTGGTGCGTGAACAGCTCGAACTCGGAGGCCCCATAGACCGGGCCGTGCTCGCGATCGCAGCCTGGGCCCGGTTCCTGGGAAGTACAGACGACCGTGGCGAACCCGTAGCCGTCACCGACCGGCGCCTCAGCGAACTCCGCGCGGCCGCCCGTGCGGACCAGAGCGAGCCGGGCGCCTTCCTCAACCTGACCGAAATATTCGGCGGCCTGGGCCAGGACACCCGTTTCGCCGCCGCGTACCGGCAGGCCCGCGAAGCCCTGGAACGCTCCGGGGCGCGGACCGCCGTTCAGGGCCTGACCGAACTCTTGATGCCTATAGGGAGTACTTCATGACCGACTCACCCACAGCCAGCATGGCAGCCGAAGCCCGATCTGAAACAACCGACTTCAACGGCCGTTCCGTCCTCGTCACCGGCGCCAGCGGTGGCATCGGGGCCGCCACCGTCCGGCAACTCACCGCCGCGGGTGCGAAGGTCATCGCCAGCGCCCGCACGCTCGAGTCGTTAGCGCCGCTCTGCGATGAAACCGGCGCCCAGCCCCTGGCATTCGACCTGACCTCCGAGGAAAGCATCAGAGACGCCATCGAGGGCCTGGACCTGTGGGGCGTCGTGAACTGCGGCGGCTTCGGCGGCGAAATCGCCACACCGCAGGATACCGACATCGACGTCTTCGACAAGGTCATCAGCATCAACGCCCGCGGCGCCCTGCTGGTCATCAAACATGCGGTGCCCTCCATGATCCGCCAGGGCAATGGCGGCGCAATCGTCAACGTCTCCAGCCAGGCCAGCATGGTGGCACTTCACGGCCACATCTCCTACGGCTCCTCCAAAGCCGCTCTGGACAACATCACCCGCGTATCGGCGCTGGAACTTGGCAAGCACAACATCCGCGTCAACAGCGTCAACCCGACAGTGGTCATGACCGACATGTCCAACTTCTACTGGGGACGGCCGGAAGTCGGCGGCCCCTTCCTTGAGCAAATGCCACTCGGACGATGGGCCACGGTGGACGACGTGGCCGGCCCCATTGTCTTCCTGCTCAGTGACGCCGCCGCCATGATCACGGGCATTTCCCTCCCGGTCGACGGCGGCTACACCGGCCGCTGACCTCCGTTCCGCCGCGGGGCGCCGCGACCCGACCTCAATTTGAAATGGATGACAAATGAACCTGACCGACGAACGCGCATCCGAGGCGATTATCGTCTGCGGAGTGCCGGCGAGTGGCAAGACGACGTTTGCCCATGACCTGGCCCGCGAGCTCCACTGGACCATCCTTGACCTGGACACCGTCACGAATCCCTTGTTTGAGCACATGGGCGGCGAATTCCTGGTCGATGTCCCCACAGCACAACCCGCAGCGCGTGCGAGCGTGAACGATATCCGCTACACCTGCCTCTTTGACACCACCCGGGAGAATCTCGCTCTGGGCAACAGCGTGGTTGTTGTTGCTCCGTTCACTTCCGAACGCACCTTCCCGGCTGCATGGGCACGGCTCGTTGAGCGCCTCGCGATCCCTGAACCGCGGGTGCACCTGGCCTGGATGGACACCCCGCCGGGCGAGGTCGTGAGGCGAATGCGGCTACGCGGAGCGGCACGCGACCTCGACAAGGTCAAGAACCCGGAGCGTTTCCTCTCTCCAGAGGTTACGCAGGCCCCCGGCGTCGCTCATATCCGAATTGATGGCTTACTTACGCCGCGTCAACAGCTCGAGCACTTCCTGTCGGACTTCGCCGTGCGCGAGGCCGTGCACTGAGCCGCCGCTAGCAGTTACCACGTCATTCCTCTACCGAGGGGCCATGCCTCCCAAGGCGCACCTCCTCCGAGACGCGATTCGTCGTGCCCTCACGACGGCGATTTCCGGTGCATCCGGCCGCCGGACCCCAGATCCTCACAAGACCAAAACCATCTAAGTAGGAGATACCAGTGAACACTCTCACCACTCTCGAGCGCCGCGGCATGGCAGCGATCTCGACCCCCGGCGGCAAGATGCTCATCGTTGCTGCCGACCAGCGCAACGGCATGAAGGCCGTCATGAACGACGCACCGGACGGGCCGGGCTCCATCACGGCCGAGCAGCTCTCCGACGCGAAGGTGGACCTGGTCCGATACCTCGGAAACGCCGCGCCGGCCATTCTGCTCGATCCTGAGATTGCCCTGCCCCGTGTGGCCGATGAGGGCGTTCTCTCCCGCGATACCGCGCTGGTTGTCGGTCTTGACGCTTCGGGCTTCGACACGGTCGACGGCCTTCAGTACACAAAGTTCGTCCCGGGAATGACGCCCCGCAGGGTGCGCGAACTCGGCGGCGACGTGGCGAAGATGCTCTGGTACATGCGCCCCGATCTTCAGGACGCCAGCTCGCGCGTCGCGGATGAAATCCGCGAACTCGTCACGGCATGCACCGACGAAGGACTCCTCCTCATTGTCGAGATCCTGGTCTATCGCCTCGAAGACGAAAGCGAAGAGGCCTATGCTGCTGCGTTCCCCGGACTCGTCGCCGGTGCTGCCCGGCTGTCCGTCGAATGCGGCGCCAAGGTGCTTAAGCTGCAGTACCCCGGATCCGGTGAGGCCAGTGCCTTGGTCACCGAGGCGGCCGCAGGCGTGCCGTGGGCCGTACTGTCTGCAGGCGTGGACCACGAGACGTTCATCAGGCAGGTAGAGATCGCTGTCGCAAACGGTGCCGGCGGCGCCATGGCGGGACGCTCGCTCTGGAAGGACAGCCTGGCTGTGTCGGCAGAAGTCCGCGAGCGACTGCTGACGACGCGTGCGCTTCCCCGCCTGCAAGAGCTCGAAGCCGTTGTGGACGGGACGCTGGTGGCGTCCTAGCGCGCCACCATCTGCTCAGCGCCCCATGAGGCTGGCGGACGACGGCGGGAGGTCCCGCCGTCGTCCGCTTCTCCCGTTGTTCAGTTGTCCAGGAGTCCGCCGCTGGCCCAGCGGCGGACGGCGAGCTTCTCTGCGGCGTCGAACTCCAGCAGAGCCACCCGGCAGAGTTCCTCGACGTTCGCGGTCCACGCTGCTGCCAGGCCTTCCGCTGTCGCCTCGTCGGTGAGCGGGAAATTGACGTAGGCCAGGCCTTGAAGGACAAAGCTCACGGCGTTGCGGGAGACCGGCTGGTCCGCGTTGACGCAGTCATCCCGCACCTGCCGGGACAGTTCGGTGCGGTTGAGCGGATGCTCACGAAGCCTGGCTGCCATGGACTGGAACATCTGCCGGAACTGGGCTGCGGAAAGGGCCGGCACGTCCGTCACCCTGGTGACCTGTTCCTCGATGCCCGGCTGCAGGTCCGCGGGCGCAGGAAGATCCTCGCTTGAGAACCGCTTCGCGTCCCACACCCAGCCACCTTGTGCCGGGGAATATTCGACGCCCTGGCCGATCTGGGACACCCACGTCCCGAACTTTCCCCAGCCGCCCCAGTCCGTCTTCAGGGAAGGCTCTGCAGTGAGTGCCCGGTGGGCCACCATTGCGCCGACGACAGGGCCAGGCGCGGTGCGGACGAACTCGAGAACCTCACGGATCGCGGGCGAGGTGGACTTGGTTTTAGACTTCGCCGGCTGCTGCTGTTTCCCGGGCGCCACCGCATGAACCGGCTCCACAGTTGAGCCGTTGAGGATGGCGACGAAGTCGTGGGATTCCACAACGTGGTCCGCCATCTCCCGGTACGCGAAGGCCACCGCGCCGGCTGCGATAACCGTAGTCATCCGGTCAGCGGCACGGAACCGCTGGATCAGGGACGTGAAATCGGCGTCGGCCGAGGCGATGAAGAACTCTTCGATGCCAACGTTCCCGGACAGTGCATCCATCGCATCAAGCACCAGATTGATGTCCGTGCTGCTCTTGCCCCGCTGCGTCAGCGACGGGCAGTCAATCACGCGGAAACCGGCGCGCGTCCAGTAGGTCCGGTACTTCGAGTACACCACCGGGTTCAGGTAGCAGTTGCGGATCAGGAACCGGCGGGCGTCCTCGCCGGAACCACCTGCTGACAACGCATCCGCCCAGTGCTTCGGGTCTTCGGCAAAGCGCTTCGCCGCCAGCGGATCCAGCGACTGCAGGCCGGTGAAGACATTGTCGAAATCAACAAACATCGCAGCTCGGATGCCAGGCCTGCGGGACGGTGGGTGCGCCTCATTCATTGGCTCAGTTTGGCAGCAACGGCTCGAACTGGCGACACGTCTGGCTGCGCCACGCCAGGAGCTGTTGTTGATGCCCTGTCCATGCCGCATTTATGCGGCGTGCAATTTGTCTAACGGGCATTAATATTCCGCCTTAGTCGTGCTTTTTTATGGAAACTGGCATTAAAAATATAAGTGTGTATGGTATCGGGTAGATACAAAACAAAGAAAGGTGTGATTCCAATGTCAGGAAAATCGCCCAAAAGCGTCAGCGCCAAAAAAGCGGGAAAATCAATTCTCGAAAAAAGGGCTGATAAAAGAGCTAAAAACGAATCCAGTGAAACTCTGTTCGCAAAGCCGCGCAAAAACCAGCGCTAATAAACTCGGGCAGCCGAATGCGAGACTCCTAGCCCCGTTCGGCTGCCCGCCACCACCTATCCCGGCCTGAGGCCGCAGCAGAGAACATCGTTTCAGCCACAAGGACAAGACCATGAACACCACCTACAACGCCCTGATCGTCCCGGCGCACCTCACTCAACCGGTGCGCATTGAAACCGTGGACACAGTCATGGCATCCCTGCAGAAACTCGTTGCAGGAAACATCGAATCCATCACCAGCAGAGACTGGCATGTCTACTTGAACGACGAGGGACCCCGCCTGCCCCAGAACCCGCGGGCCGAAGTGCTCGTCCGCGAAGCAGGCGTCTATCTCGACGACACCCTCAACGGGACGGCGGTGTTCCTCGGGAACGGACGCCGCGGAGACGAATCCGATACACCCGGGCACCTCATCCGGCTTGCCGAGCAGCTTTTCGACCTGCCGCTGGCGGCCTGACACGTAGGGTGCGGCGCCAAGCCGGGTACGGCACCACCCCGGGCATGGCACCAAACGCAAAGCGGACGACGGCGGAACCTCCCGCCGTCGTCCGCTTACTTCCTGCCCCGGTTACAGAACCTTGCTGAGGAACCCCTGAGTTCTGGCGTTCCGCGGCGAGGAGAAGATCTCATCGGGGGAGCCTTCCTCGACGATCAGTCCCTGGTCCATAAAAAGCACCCGGTCGGCCACTTCCCGGGCGAAGCCCATTTCGTGGGTAACTACCACCATGGTCATACCCTCATTGGCCAGATCCTTCATGACGGTGAGAACCTCGCCGACAATTTCCGGGTCCAGGGCTGAGGTGGGCTCGTCAAAGAGCATGATTTTTGGATCCATGGCCAGCGCCCGGGCTATGGCCACACGCTGCATCTGACCGCCGGACAGGCTCCCCGGGAAGGCCTCCATCTTTTCGGCCAGTCCCACTTTTGCCAGCAGCATTTCGGCTTTGGCGCGGGCTTCGTCCTTGTTGGCCTTGGCCACCTTGAGCGGGGCCAGCATGACGTTGTCGATGACCTTAAGGTGCGGGAACAGGTTGAAATGCTGGAAGACCATTCCCGCTTCCTGCCGGACCAGGTTGATGTTCGTTTTCGAGTCGTCCAACCGGTGCTTGTTGATCACGATGCTGCCGGACGTGATCGATTCCAGGCCGTTCATGCACCTCAGGAACGTGCTCTTGCCTGAACCCGAGGGGCCAATGACGCACACCACCTCGCGCTCACGGATGTGGCAGTCAACGCCTTTGAGGACATGGTTCGGGCCGAACTTCTTATTCAGATTCTCAACAAAAATCACAGTCATATTCCGATCTAAACGCTCGCGGGCTCGGGAAGTTTGAGGGGGTCCACCTGGATGCCGGTCCGTTTCTCGTACAGGCGCCCCAGCAGGGAGATGCTGTAGCAAATGACGAAGTACATGGCGGCGACGGTGAGGAACGTCATGATGGGGTCGCCGGTGAGGTTGGTGACAATGTTGCCCGCGTGGGTCAACTCGACCAGCCCGGTCACCGTCACCAGGGAGGAATCCTTCACCAGGCCGATGATGAAGCCGACGCCGGGCGGAACCATGATCTTCCTGGCCTGCGGCATCACCACATACCGGAGCTTCGCCCAGTAGTTGAGGCCGAGGGCATCTGCCGCTTCACTTTGCCCCCTGGACACCGCCTCGATGCTGCCACGCACGATTTCTGCCACATAGGCGGCGGCGAAGCAGGTCAGCGCGATGACGGCCGAGGTGAACTTGTCCAGTTCCAGGCCGGGGAACAGCAGCGGGATCCCGAAGAAGATGAAGAAGATGATGACCAGAATCGGGATGCCGCGTACACAGCTGATGTAGATGGTGCTGATCCACCTCGCGATCCTGCTGGGGGACGTTCTGGCGATGCCAAGGATCAGTCCGAAGATGACTCCGAGAATGCCGGACATGGCGCAGAGCTGAATGGTCAGCCATGCCCCCTTGGCCAGCGGAATGAGGTCCTGCCAATCAAAGGCCCTAAACACGTGCGCCCACCGCCCACCGGAACAGCGTCGTTTCGGCCCGTTTCGAGGCCAGGGACAACAGGGCGGATACGCCAAGGTAGAGCAGCCCGCCCACTGCGAGCACCTCGATGGTCCGGTACGTGGTGTTGCTGACGCTCATGATCGCGTTGGTCAGTTCAGGAAGCGAGATGATGGATCCAATCGACGAAGCCAGGAACAGCAGGATCAGCTGGTTGGTCAGGGCGGGGAAGACGTTCCGGGTGGCCGGCAGCAGGACGATGTAGCGCACGATCTGGGCGTTTTTCATGCCCAGCGCCTTGCCGGCCTCGCGCAGGCCGTGGGGCACGGACTCGAAGCCGGCCCGGTAAATTTCCGCAGTGTAGGCCGCGTTGTTGAGGGTCAGGCCAATAACGGCGGCCCAGATGGGTTCGAGGTTGATGCCCAGCGCGGGAAGGGCAAAGTAGATCAGGTACAGCTGCACCAGCAGAGGCGTGTTGCGGATGGCCTCGATGTAGCACGTGCAGAAGATGCTGACTGCCTTTCCGGGCCCGACCTTCCCCAGGTACAGAAACACGCCGAGTGCGCTTCCCGCCACCATGGCCACGAGCGTGATGTACAGAGCTGTCCAGAGCCCCTCAAGCAATAGCGAGCTGAACGGGAGAAGGTCTCCGAAATATAAAGCCATGAGCAAAGGGTCCTATCCGTGAACGGCGGTGTGGGTGAATGACTGCCTGTCCTTCACCCACACCGGAGAGTGCGTCCGAATACTGTTAGTGGGCGAGGAAGGGCGGAAGTTCCAGCCCGAACCACTTCTGCAGGGAGGCTTCGTTCTGTCCGGAGATGGTGTAGTTCCGGATGAAGTTGTTGATGTAGTTAACCCACGTCTGGTCGCCCTGCTTGACGCCGATGGAGAACAGCGCCGGCTTGATCGGGTCGCCCTTGAGCACCTGGAATGCGGATGGCTCGCTCTTCACGAGCCCGCCGATGATGGCGTTGTTTTCAATCAGCGCGTCCACTTTGCCGCTCTTGAGGGCCTGGATGGAATCGGCCGTGGTGTTGAAGCCGGCGATCTTGGCGTTCGGGAAGGTGGCCTTGAGGATTTGCTCGCCCACACTTCCGCGCGACGTGGCCACGGATTTCCCGTCCAGATCCGCATAGCTGGCAATCGGGCTTCCCACGGGAACCATAAAGACGGTGGAGCTGGCGGCGTACGGCTCGGACATATCCACTACCTGGGCGCGCGCATCCGATGCCGTGAAGGTTGCAATGACGGCGTCCGCCTTGTCGGTCTGCAGCAGCGGAATGCGGCTTTCGTTCGTGGCCGTGACGAACTCAATCTTTGCGCCCAGCGAGGCGCCGAGCGCGTTCGCGACATCAATGTCGAAACCCTCGTGCTCACCGGATGACGTCATCACGCCGTATCCCGGAGAGTCGGCACTGACGGCGATCTTGATCGTCTTCGTCTTGAGGATCTGGGTGAGGTGGCTGTCCGCCACGGCTCCTGTTGCGCTCGCAGCGCCGGCCGAGGCACCGCCGGAGGAGCAGCCTCCCAGCGTGAGGGCCAACGCGATAGCCGGTACAAGAAGCAACTTCGGTGTTGCTTTGAACATGGTGCTCTCCTGGGGATTATTGATGCGGATCGGATGCGGGGGTGACGGAGTCCGGGGATCCCGGTCGTTCGCCGTCGAAGATCATATAGGAATACGCACTATCATATAGGGGATGTGACACAGGTCAAGCCCCTCCTGAAAACCGCTTGCGTGCGCTCGCCGGAAGGGGACCGCGCCTCGCTCCTGAAACGCCAGAGGCGCCGCCGTGCCCCGATAAATCAGGACACGACGGCGCCTCGCAGCTTCTTACTTCGCCGGGGCGTTACCCGGCGGGACGGTACTCGGCGGGACGCTACCCGACGGGACGCAGACGCACGGCCTGCATGCCGCCGTCGACCGCCAGTTCAGTGCCCGTCGTCGAACCGGCCAGCGGACTGGCCAGGTACGCGACCGCTGCTGCAACCTCCTCCGGCGTCACCAGCCGGCCGTGCGGCTGCCGGGCCTCCAGCGCCGCGCGTTCCGCTACCGGGTCATCCGCCTGGCTCAGCAGCCGGTTGATCCAGGGCGTGTCAGCGGTGCCCGGATTGACGCAGTTGACCCGGATGCCTTCGCGGACGTGATCGGCCGCCATGCTGAGCGTCAGCGCCCGGATGGCGCCCTTGGTGGCCGCGTAGAGTGCGCGGGCGGGCAGCCCGGCCGTGGCGGCGATGGAGGACGTGTTGACGATCGCGGCGGCGGGAGACTGCCGGAGATGGGGCAAGGCGGCACGGCTCACCCGCACCGCGCCGATCACGTTGACGTCCAGGACGCGCTGCCACTCGGCGTCGTCGTTGTCCGCAACGGTGCCCTGGGCTCCAATGCCTGCATTGTTGACCACGACGTCGATCCCCCCGAATTCGCGGGCAACGCGTTCGACGGCGGCACGCACCGAAGCATCATCGGCCACGTCGCATCGGATCGACAGCGCCGCTTCGGATGCTGCGTCCGGGTTCAGATCCAGCACCGCCACCTTCGCCCCGCGCCGGGTCAGATGCGCCGTTATGGCCGCTCCGATGCCGGAAGCCCCGCCGGTGACGATGGCACGGATGCCTTCAAACTCCATTGCCGGGTCTCCGTTCATGCGATGAATTCATGGCGCTGCCGCCCCAGCCCGTCAATTTCGATTTCCACAACGTCGCCGGCCTTCAGGTACGGGAACCGCCCGGACAGCGCGACTCCCTCGGGGGTGCCGGTGCAGATGAGGTCGCCGGGCTCAAGCACCATGTACTGGCTCAGGTTCCAGACGATGGTCCCGACGTCGAAGATCATGTCCGCCGTGGATGAGTCCTGGCGGATTTCGCCGTTGACCCAGCTGCGAAGCCGCAGCTTGCCGGCGTCGACCTCGTCCGGGGTGACCAGGTAGGGACCCGTGGGGCAGAACCCCGGTGAGCTCTTGCCCTTGGACCACTGGCCGCCGGAAACGTTCAGCTGGAAGTCACGCTCGGAGAGATCGTCCACCACCACAAACCCGCCGATGTGGTCCCGCGCGGCTTCGGGGGAGTCCAGGTAGGAGGCACGTTTCCCGATGATGATCCCGAGCTCCACCTCCCAGTCGGTCTTGGTTGAGCCCCGGGGGATGGCGACGGCATCGTCCGGCCCGCCGACCGTATTGGGCGTCTTGAGGAAGATGACCGGATGCTCAGGCGGCTGGGCACCTGATTCCGCTGCGTGGGCGGCATAGTTCAAGCCAACGCAGACGACGGCGGACGGGCGCACCACCGGGGCGCCGTAGCGTACGACGTCGGAGGTGACGTCCGGCAGTGTTCCTGCGGCCAGTGCGGCGGCGGCAGCCGCGGGGCCACCGTTGGACAGAAAGTCACCGTTGATGGCGGGTGTGATGCTTTGGAGCGAGTAATGCCGGTCCCCGTGGACCAGGACCGGTTGTTCGGCGCCCGGGGCGCCAATCTGGGCGAACTTCATGAGGCATATTCCTTACTGCTTGATTCGCGGACTTCGCGTTGGGCATGAAGGTAGCCGAACAGCTGCCGCAGGCCAAACGACCATTCCGGCAACTCTTCCGCAGCCCCCACAACGTTCACGAGGGCGCCGAGGTGGCGGCTGCGGATGGTCACGGTGTCGCCCATATGGTGGGTGAACCCCTGGCCCGGGTGGTCCCTGTCCTGGGTCGGTGCGAACAGCGTGCCGGTGAACAGGGCAAGCCCGTCCGGGTACTGGTGGTGTTTTCCGATCGTCGCGGCGACGAGTTCTTCGAACGGACGGCTGATCCGGGATACGGAATTGCGTCCCTCCAGTGAGTAGCCGTCCCGGCCGTCCACGCGCAGCAGGATCTCCTCCTGGCGCAGCGTCTCCAGTGTGAACCCGTCGTCGAACAACCGGATCAAAGGACCCAAGGCGCTGGACGCGTTGTTGTCCTTCGCCTTTCCGAGCAGCAGGGCACTCCGGCCCTCCACATCGCGGAGGTTCACGTCGTTGCCCAGGGTTGCGCCCACAACGGTGCCGTCTGAAGTGGCAATAAGCACCAGTTCCGGTTCCGGGTTGTTCCACGAGGAAAACGCAGGGATCCCGATCCCGGCGCCCAGCCCGACCGAGGAGAGCACCGGAGCCTTCGTGAAGACCTCGGGGTCCGGGCCGATCCCCACCTCCAGGTACTGTGACCAGAGCCCTTCGGCGATGAGCACCTTCTTGGCTTCGGCTGCCGCGGGGGAGCCGGGCCGGATGGAGCCGATGCTGCCGCCGAGGGCACGGCCCACCAGTTCCCGCATCTCGGCCGCGCGGCTCGCGTCTCCGCCGCAGCGCTCCTCGATGACCCGTTCGATCATGCTGTCCACAAACGTCACGCCGCAGGCCTTGATGACCTGAAGGTCCACCGGAGCCAGGAAATGCGGACGGGCCGCGTCCCGCGTCAGCGACGCGTGGATGATCTCGCTGGTCTTCCACCGGGGCAGCGTCATGGCGGCGCGGACGGCGGCCACGAGATCCGGCCGTTCCAGGAGCTCGGAGACGGTTTCGGCCAGATGCTGGAGGTCGAAGACGTCATGCTCCTGGACGGCGACCACGCGTGGTCCGCCGGTTTCGACGTCCCAGACGCGGCCGATCAGGAGTGCCCGCACCGCGTCGTCCGGGAGCACCGAGGCCCCGCCGAGGTCCAATGCGGCGCTCATGGCCGGACCTCGATTCCTGCAGTCTGGACTGCAGTCTGTCCCTGCCGTGTGGGCCGCTGCCACACCCCATCCACTCGCTGCGGAACGCGCCAGGGATTGGCGTCCTGCAGAGGTTCGGGCAGGCGACCTTCCGGGAACGACTGGTAGGCCACGGGCCGGAGGAAGCGCCGGATCGCGGCCGTTCCTACGGAGGTGGTGGCCGATGTTGTGGCGGGGTACGGTCCGCCGTGGTGCTGGGCGTAGCTGACCGTGACCCCCGTGGGCCAGCCGTTCCAGAGGACCCGGCCGCTGATGTCAGTCAGCCGAGCGGCCAGT
The DNA here is from genome assembly GCF_001428335.1 of Arthrobacter sp. Soil762. Lineage (GTDB taxonomy): Bacteria > Actinomycetota > Actinomycetes > Actinomycetales > Micrococcaceae > Arthrobacter. The sequence goes on along the minus strand of NZ_LMSG01000001.1, from coordinate 603,993 downwards.
TCTGACACGTCATCCTCCGGCTCCGCCTGGAGCGTGGTGGTCAGCTGTCCCTCCAGCAGTCCGGTGAGTTCCAGGAGTTCCGATTCGTCGCCGTACTCCACCACCAGGCTGGCGGGCCCGAACATTTCCTGCCGCAGGATTGACGGATCACTGCGGACAGCCGCGGAAGTCGTGTGGAGTACGGTTGGCGCCGGTGCCTCGTCGAAGTCTCCTTCCACGAGAACCTCCACGCCGGTAGTGCCCCGCAGATCCTGCACGGACTGCCGGTAGCCCTCGTGCAACCGCGGGTTCAGCAGCCGCGCTGCGGCAAAGTCCGCCAGCGCGGCGCTCAGAACCTGCCGGACGCCGTCGGCCTCTCCAGCCGGAACAAACAGCAGCCCCGGCTTGGTGCAGAACTGTCCCATTCCCATGGTGAATGAAGCGGCGTATCCGCTGAGGATTTCGTCGCGCCGCACCGCCCAGGCGTTCTCGGTGACGAAAACGGCGTTGATGCCGCCCAGTTCGCCGAAGAAGGGAATCGGTTCGGGCCGGGCGGCGGCGCGGTTGAACAGTGCCCGGCCGCCCGCCGTCGAACCCGTGAACCCGATGGCCTTCACGGCAGGATGGTCCACCAGGGCCTCCGCGGCAGGCCGGCCGGTGACGAGCGAGAACAGCCCGGAAGGGGCTCCGGCGGCATCCAGCGCGGCGATGACGATCTCGGCGGTGCGGAGCGCGAGGTTCCGGTGCCCGTCATGTGCCTTGTGCACCACTGCGCACCCGGCGGCCAGTGCCGAGGCGCTGTCGCCGCCCATCACGCTGAAGGCGAAGGGGAAGTTGGAGGCTCCGAAGACGCCCACCACGCCGATGGGCACGTTGAGCCGGCGCAGGTCCGGCCGCGGGCCCATGCCCCAGTCCGCGTCCATATGGTCGATGGTGGCGTCGAAGTGCTCACCGTCGCGGACCTCCGTGGCGAAGAGCCGGAGCTGGAAGACCGTGCGCTTGAACTCGCCCCGGAGCCGTGGCTCGCCCAGGTGGGTTTCCTGGGCGGCGAGCTCCACCAGCGCTTCGGCGTCGTTCTCCAGTGCAGCTGCTATCGCTTCCAGCCAGGATGCCCGGGTGCCGGGGTCCGCGGCACGGCCCTTTTCGAAGGCGGCGTGGGCGGCGTCGACACTCGTGTTGAGGTCATGGACCGTGGTGGTCATCGGAGTGCACCGGCTCCCGTCACGGAGGCGCCGGTAACCGCGGCGCGGTCGCCCACTTCGAGCCATCCGTCCCCGGCGGGGAACTCCCAGCGGGCCCGCGAGGCGCTGAGCATTTCGGCGCCGGTGCCCGGGAGCGCCGGGGCGGCGTAGCGGCCGTTGACGATCCGGACGGGCTCGGCGAAGTGCTCGTGCAGGTGGTCAACGTACTCGATCATCCGGCCGTCCTGGCTGCCGGTGATCGCCGCGTAGTCGAAGAAGGAGAAGTGCTGGACGAGTTCGCACAGCCCCACGCCGCCGGCGTGCGGGCAAACCGGAACATTGAAGCGGGCCGCGAGCAGAAGGTTGGCGATGTTCTCGTTGACGCCGCCCACGCGGGTGGAATCCAGCTGGAGGACGTCGATGGAACCGGCCTGGAGCAGCTGCTTGAACACGATGCGGCTGGCCACGGCCTCGCCGGTGGCGACCCGGACGGGGGCAACGCCCTTCCGGATCTCCGCGTGGCCCAGGATGTCGTCCGTGCTGGTGGGTTCTTCGATCCAGTACGGGTTGAACTCGGAGAGCTGGTTGACCCACTCGATGGCCTCGGAGACTTCCCACCGCTGGTTGGCGTCGATGGCGATCGGGAGGTCGCCCACGGCCCTTCGGGCCAAGGCCATGCGGCGGCGGTCGTCATTGATGTCGCCGCCCACCTTCAGCTTGATCATGGAGAAGCCGTCCGCGGCGGCTTCCTTGCTCAGCCGGACCAGCTTCTCGTCGCTGTAGCCCAGCCAGCCCGGCGAGGTGGTGTAGGCGGGGTACCCGTCCACCTTCAGGGCGGCGATCCGGGCGGCCTTGCCGTCTTCGCCGGCGCGCAGGATGTCCAGTGCCTGCTGGGGGTTCAGCGCGTCGCGGATGTGGGTGAAATCAACGACGTCGACGATTTCCTCGGCGGGCATCTCGCTGAGCAGGAGCCACAGGGGCTTGTTCTCGCGCCGTGCGCGGATGTCCCAGAGTGCGCTGACGAGGGCGCCGGCCGCCATCTGCGTGACGCCCTTCTCGGGGCCGAGCCAGCGCAGCTGGGAATCGTGGATGAGCCGCTTCGACGCGCCACCGAGGTCGTAGATCAGTTCATCGATGTCCCGGCCGAGGAGCAGGCCGGCGTAGGCGTCAATGGCGTGCGTGAGGATTTCGTTGCCGCGGCCGCAGGTGAAAACAAAGCCGTGGCCTTCGTCGCCCGCGTCAGTGCGGATGACGACGTACGCGGCGGAGTAGTCCGGGTCAACGTTGACCGCGTCGGAACCGTCGAGCTCCAGGGACGTGGGGAACCGCACGTCCTGGGTGTGGATGGAAATGATGGAGGTCATGGGTTTCTTCTCTCTCTGGTCAATTCAATTCGTGAACACGATTCCTATATGAATTCTTATAATCATATAGGAATCGTGACTCGGATCAAGTGCCGGAGAAAAAAGAAGCCCCGGCCAGCAGGCCGGAGCTTCGATTTCAGGTGACGATATGCCTTCCTGGTGGTCCGCCGTTCTCCAGCGGCGAGAGGTCTGCCGTGCCTTCGAAGGCCTTGGCGAACCGGGCGAAGGAGTTCCTGATGTGCTCGGCCATGGCTTCCTCGGCGCGGTCGGGCAGGCAGGACGCGATGGCCTCCCGTACGGTGGCGTGCTCGGCGATGGTGATGGCGCCGTCGATGTCCGCCGGGTAGAGGCGGAAGGTATGCAGGTGGCAGTGGGTCTGGGCGAAGGCGTGCTGGACTACCGGGTTCCCGGCTGCCAGCAGGATGGTGTCATGGAAGCGGGTGTCATGGGCCACGAGGTCCTGCCGAGCGTCGCCGCTGGTGGTCTTCATGGAGTTGCGGATGGCCGACAGTTCCTTCTCCAGGGCCGCGGCCGGGTTGGCGAGGCGGTCCACGGCAGCGGACCGCGCGGCCCACGGTTCCACCAGCAGCCGGAATTCAAAGAGCGATCGCAGTGCGGGTAGGTCCAGCAGCGGTGTGGTGCTGTATCCTCGGCCGGGACTGTAGACCACCAAGTTGTCGCCTTCCAGCCGTTGCAGCACTTCGCGGACCGGGGTCTGTGAGACTCCCAGGCTGCGGGAGACCGCATCAATATTGATCCGTGCGCCGGGTTCGATTTCGCCCTTGAGGATGGAGGCCCGCATGGAGGCATAGACGTCACTTACGGCGGCCTTGCCTTTGGATGCATCGGATGATTGACGTGTGGGCACGCGGTTACCTCTTTGTGCTGGTTGGTGGAGTCGCTTTGGGAATCATATTCCACGGGGTGGGAGCGGCCGGGTGGGGTGTTTTCTTCCAAAAGTTGCTCTGGATCACATTAACTATATTATTGTTCAGATTCCTACATGATCTTGCGCCGCAATCCTCGGCGTCTTCCTCGGTGTCCAGGCACTCGAAAGCCACGTTTACGTCAAAGGAGACGGTATGACTGTCCTAGGCAGCAGGCTCGCCCCCAATTCTTCCCCCGATCTTTCGTCCAAGGCTCCCCGCACCATGACCCGCAAGCGCTGGGTGATCATCTGGCTCGCGTTCGTGGGGCTCAGCATTAACTACCTTGACCGATCCAGCCTCAGCGTGGCCCTGCCGTTCATGGGTAAGGATTTTGAGCTCTCGGCCACCCAGCAGGGGCTCATTTTCGCCGCCTTCTTCTGGGCGTATGACTTCTGCCAGCTGGCCGCCGGGTGGTACGTCGACAAGGTCGGGCCCCGAAAGTCCTTCGCCCTGGCAGCGGTTTGGTGGTCCGTCTTCACCATGGTCACCGCCTTTGCACAGAATTTCTGGTCGCTGTTCGCCGCGCGGTTCCTGCTCGGCGTCGGTGAAAGCCCGGCCCCAAGCACCGCCGCCAAAGTGGTGGCCACCTGGTTCCCGGTCCGCGAACGGGCCTTTGCCACCAGCATCTGGGACTCAGGCTCCCGTGTGGGTGCGGTCATCGCGCTGCCCATCGTCACATTGATCGTCGCCTTCACGTCCTGGCACGCGGTCTTCATCATCATTGGTGTAGCCGGCCTGATCTGGGCTGTCGTGTGGTGGAAGATGTACCGCAACCCCGAGGATCACCCCACGGCCAATGACGAGGAGCGGGCCTATATCCGGGAAGGCGGTGCCCGGAGCGAAGCAGACGACGACGCCGACGCAGCGAAGCTTCCCTGGCGCTCGCTCTTCAAGTACCGCACCATCCTCAGCATGATGTTCGGCTTCTTCTGCCTGAACAGCGCCATCTACTTCTTCATCACCTTCTTCCCGAGCTACCTCGTGAAGGAACGCGGCTTCGACCTGCTCAAACTCGGCATGTTCGGTGCCATCCCCGGCATCTGCGCGGTGGGCTTCGGCTGGCTGGCCGGCTACGTTGCGGACAAGGCCGTCCAGCGCGGCGTCGCGCTGACACGGGTCCGCAAGACCGCCATCGCCGGCGGTCTGATCGGCGGCTCGGTCATCATGTTCGCCGCCGTGGTCCCGGAGGCATGGATGGCACTTGCCCTCCTGTCGGTGGCGTACTCCAGCCTCACGGTTGCTGCTACCGGCATCTGGTCGCTCCCCGCGGACGTTGCCCCGAGCTCCCGCCACGTCGGATCCATTGGCGGGCTCCAGAACTTCGCCTCCAACCTGGCAGGCATCTTCACGCCGGTCCTGATCGGTGTCCTGGTGGACCAGACGGGATCCTACGTGGCGCCGCTCGCGGTCATCGGATTGGTATCGCTGGCCGGTGCGGCGAACTACCTGTTCGTCCTTGGCAAGGTGGAGCCACTGAAGGTTCCCGCCTCCGCCGCGGCGTAGGCGAGCGGCACCAACGCAAGCGGACGACGGCGGGAGGTCCCGCCGTCGTCCGCTTCTCCACTGCACACACCGCCGGTGAGTTCCGGAGGCTGATGCTGGGGGGTGGAGAATGATTCTATGAGGATCGAACTGCTGCACATCGACGACTGCCCCAACGTTGCCACGACGCAGGAGCGCCTGGAATCAGCCCTGGCCGCCTTGGGACACAGCGACATTCCAGTGACGATGCGACTCCTGGAGTCCGCGGCCGATACTGCGGGGACGGGATTCGCGGGTTCCCCCACGATCACCCTCAATGGGTCTGACATTTTCCCGACCGGTGCACCTGCAGATGACCTGGCCTGCCGGATTTACGCGACTCCAAGCGGGCTGGCAGGCCTTCCAACGATCAGCCAAATAACCGAAGCGCTCAAGAACAATGGACTCTGAAGCCACGTGCAGATGCTCCTGCTGCGGCAGGACCATGAGTCGCAAGAAGCTTCATGCACTCGGAACCGAACCCGCCTACATGTGCCGGCGCTGCGGTTTATGGGTTGCCCTCAGGCTTCGGCCAGACAACCCAGAACGCATTGGCTGACCGGCCGATCAAAGGCGATCTCCTAGGGCAAGTCCTCGATGCGGGCAGCCTGGTCGGCGGCCTCACCCGTTGACATCCCGCTCAGCGTGCCAATGTAATCCAGCGTTTTGGGACTGACATGCCGCACCTGCGCAAGGGCTTCCCGAAGAGCGGCACCCTTGGCGTGGTCCTCGAGCGTGCCGCGGAGCTCCGCTACCGTTTCGATGCCCTCACGCTCGAACACTTGCGTGATGTCCTCTACCTGGGCAAGGCGGCCGGGCGACGGCCAGTCGATGACTTCCGAGAGCTTCCCCATATCGAGGTGCCGCCGGAATCCACTCGTTGTGGCGGCATCCGGCCATTCCGCGACCAGGGCTTCGACGCGAGGCTTGACGGTTTCGTTGTAGTTCTGCCGGCGCTGCAGCGTGGCATCCACAATGATGGCCCCTATGTGGTCCCAACCACGGCTGACTTCGGTTGAGGCGTCTGTGCCCTGTGAGTCCGTTGGCGCCGGAAGGTTGGCATCATCATTGTCGATAGTCATACCTGAATACTTCCACGTGCCAGGCCATCAACTGTCGCTGGACTAATCCAGGGGCGGTCGGCGAGTCCGCGTCATCGCGTTGAAGTCCAGGCACTGTTTCGGACGAGACGTAGGTCCTTGGCTGTCACGGCGATTCAGAGTTCCGCCTGAATCGGCACGACGATGCCTGCCCGGCCGTCGACAGTGACGCGTTGTCCTGTGCGGAGGCGGAGGGTTGAGTCTCCCGTTCCTACGACGGCTGGGATTCCGAATTCCCTGGCAACCAAGGAAGCGTGAGCCGCCAGGGTGCCGCCGTCGGTGACGACAGCTGCGGCGCGTGCGAAGAGAGGTGTCCATGCCGGCGCTGTTGACTTGGCAACCAGGACTTCGCCTTCGAGGAAGGAGTCGAAGTCTTCCGGTCCATGCATGACGCGGACGATCCCTGTGACCCGTCCGGCGCTGGCGGGATGGCCGACGATTGCGCCTTCCGGCAGGTCATGTAGGCTTCTTGCCGCGTTCACCGCTCGGGCGATCGGATCGCCGATGAACCTGGCGGGCTTGCCGAGTGTCAACGGTGCGGCTACGTTGCGCTGTTGTTGCCAAGCGTCGCGCCGGCTGGTCACAGGTGGCCGCGTGCCCGTTGATGGGCCGGTGACCTCCTTCAGTTTAAGGAAATGCAGGTCCGCTGGATCTTCGACGAGGCCGGTGGCTGCCAGCTGTTCGCCGAGGTGGCGGGCGCAGCGGCGCAGGAGTGGCCATCCCAGGCTAAGGTCGCGGGACTGTTCTTCCCGGAGGGCCGCGTAGTGCTGGGCGACCTCAAGAAGGGCGTTGAAGTGTGTGAGCAGCCGTGGCTGATCCTTGAGCGTCGTGCGTGCGGCCGCTTCGGCGTCCACTCGCTGGACGCTAAGAGCCTCGGCCTTCCCAGTTGTCGGCAGTTGTCCGGCTCGCTGGTGCCCAGGCCACGATTCGCCGGCAGTGGGGTGATACCAGTCCAGGGAGTAGACAGCGTGAGGAGCCTGTGCCGGCGTGGTTCCGGGCAGGCCGCGAAGAAGGACCTGGTGGCCGGTTTCTCCTGCCGCCGTCCCGCTCAGGGGGCCAGCCAAATGCTTGTGCCAGAAGCGGGCCAGCGCGGATTCCATCTTCCAGGCAGATCCGCCAACGACGGACAGGGACCAAAGATAGATTCCTGCCTGATTGCACACAGCATCCACGAGCTCGACAATCCTGCCGGGGGATGCTGAATCAACCTCCTGTTCCGCCTTCCGGACGAGCTGGCGGTAACCGGGCAGCAGGTGGTTGCGCCATCGTACTTCCAGACCGCTGAGAACTGCCCGGTGTGCCGCGGCAGGATTGGTGGAGACGCGGATGAGTGCGTTGAACAGGAACCAGGGTGCCCGGCCGCGGCTGTCTAGAATTACGCGCGCGAGTAGCCTCGGGGAGGGCACCGGCGGGGCGTTGTAGTACCAACCGTTGACGGAGGCATAGCGGAAGGGCACCCGCACTCGGGCGTCGGTCTGCATACCGTCGAGGAATCCGATTTCGATCCGGGGCAGGAGCCATTCCTCGAACAGCGGGGTCATTGGGTCCGGCAGCCATTCACCGAGACGGAAGTTCCGGGACCATAGTCCCTTGCCGGGCGCCACCCAATCAACAGCCTCCGGCAGGGCTGTCATGGGCCGCGCCTGCAGAAGGAACAGGACACCATCTGTGTCGATGGCCCACTCAGTATCCTGAGGGGCCCCGGCATGGGCTGCGACACGGCGGGCCAGCTCCGCGACTTCCAGCGCCTGGGCTGGAGTGAGCGTGCCGGCGCTCCGGATGCAGACTGCGTCCTGATCCCGGACGGTCCATTGTTCCCCGATGGCGTCACCGGCCACTAGGGATTCGCCGAGCCCTTGGACGGCGGTGATGCTGGTTTCGTCACGGTCACCGGTAAGAGGATTGGCGGTGAAAGCGACGCCGGCGGCAAGGGGCTGGACCATCTGCTGCACGAGTACCGCCATGGCAGTCGCGGCCGGTTGTGCCTGACCCGACGCTCCGCGCGCTGACTCATACGCCGCCACCCTTTCGTGGGCAGCGGACGCCAGACAGCGCCTGACTGCATCCTCAAGGTCATCGCGTGCAACGTTGAGGAAGGTCTCGTAGAGGCCCGCATACGAGGCGCCGGGCAGGTCCTCCGCGGCTGCGGAGGACCTGACGGCAAAAGGGCCCGGGCCGATCCTGTCGGCGGCTTCGTGCAAGGCATCGGCGAGGATCCGGCCGGGCCGGTCACAAGTCTCTGCCGTGACGACGAACCCCGGCGGAACACGGAATCCAACCTTCGAGAGGTCATTGAGCGCCGACGCTTTGCTGCCCGGCGATGCCTGTCCCGCACGAACGGCACCAAGCAGGGGAAACGACTCGTTAGTGTCCGTCATCGGTTTTCTCCGTGAGTCGGAAGGGCTATATGCAGTGACGTTACACCCGATCCACTCCTGGCCCGGCTAGTTTCACAGGGTGGCCAGGAGGTCCTGCATTTCCTTGACCTCCGCATCCTGCGCGGACACTATTTCCTTGCTCAGCTCCAGGGCCTTGGGATCCTTGCCGTCGGTATTTTCCGCGTTGGCCATCATGATGGCACCCTCGTGATGGGCGATCATTTGCTTCAAAAACAGCTTGGCGGCTTCGGTGCCGTGCGCGGCCTCAAGTTCCTTCAGCGCCGTCTCATCCAGCATGCCGGTCATGGAATGACCGTCGTGGCCGGAGGCCATTTCGGTCGGTTTGTTCCAGCCTTCAAGCCAGCCAGTCATGGTCTGGATCTCCGGGCCCTGGGCTTCCTTGATTTTGGTGGCCAGTGCGGTGACGGGGGCCGGGATGCCCTGTTTGGCGAGGATCATGTCGGACATCTCCACGGCCTGGGCGTGGTGGGGGATCATCATCTGCGCGAACGTCACGTCGGCGGAGTTGTACTCCGTCGAGGCAGCCAGTGCGCTGGAGCTGCCGTGGGTCATCCCGGACATGCTCTCGGGGCCCGAACCGGACGCGCACCCGGCCAGGGCAATGGCTGCTGCGATGGCGGTTGTCGAAAGGGTCAACAGTTTCTTATTCATGGGAAATCGGTCCTTCAAGGTTTCGGCCGCGCCGGGCCGGGTGAACGGGGAGCATTCCGGGGGATGCCGGGAAACGCGGTAGTCGCGCGTCAAAACGGGGCTGCGCCGTGTGGGCAGCGGTGTGCCCTGTTTACGTCCGGCTGAAGGACAGCTCACCCGGTGAAGGACTGCCGGGGACATAGGCATAGGAAGCACCTGCCCGGACCGGAAGCCCGTCCCAGCTATCGGAAGCCAGAGTGCCCTGACCCGGCTCGGGCGCGGTCAAGGCCCCTGCATTGGTTGAGGGGATGCATGCCGCGCTCATCGCCTGGACGCTGGTGCATTGGGCAGAACACGTACACGACGCCGCCTGCCCTGCACCCAAAGCACCGGCCACCCGGTGCTCGGCGGCCCCGGCTGTTTAGGTGTCAGGGAGCCCCTGGTGGGCTGTGCTCTGGTGGCTGGCGTGGCTGTCACCGACGCTCACGGCTGCGGCTGGTGCCTGCGCTGCGGCGGGGGAGTGCATGATGTGGTTGCCGGTCATGACGTGCATGCCGAAGATCCCGGCGATGATGGCCAGGATCCCCGCCACGATGCCGGCGCGGAGGAGGAACGCCGTGACGGGCCCGCGGGATGCTGCGCTCATGGTGTTCCTCCTTCCGAGTTGGGTTCGTCTGTGTCAAAGGCTACCGGCCGGGCATGGTCAGGCGTGCCAGCGGGACGGACAAAATCTTGTAGCCGGTGGCCCAGATAAGGTTTTGCCACATCTTCCGCTAGCTCGCCCTGGACAGGTCCACCATGGACAGCACAGCCGGGGATCGTTTCCCGCCAGGACCACTCCTGAATATTCCATGGCCACGTCGGTACCGGCGCCGATCGTGATGCCAACCTCGGCCCGGGCCAGCGCTGTGGAGTCGTTCGCCCCGTCACAGACCATCGCGAACTTCACCCCGGCCCTGGAGTTCGGCGACTTGCTTCCACGTGCCGCGCGGCGGCGGCTGGTCGGGGCCGTGGATCAGCGGTTAGCTCAGTTGGATTAGTCCGGCACTGGTGGGGCGGAAACCGCATGCATCGAAGTAGAAACTCTTCAGATGATCGTCGAAGTCAACATGAAGCCACTCGCAGCCCGCTTCCTTGGACTCCTCGGTGGCGACGGCGAGCAGTCTTTTCCCGATTCCTTGCCGGCGGGCACGATGCGCGACCAAAGTGTCTTCGATGAACGCGTGCGCTTGGCCGTCCCAGATCACGTTGACGAAGCCTACGAGCCCCTGTTCGTCCCGCGCTGTGACCCACCCCAGGCTGAAGCGCGCGAGCCTGTCAGTCCAATCGTCGTCACCGCCGGCATGGTCGAAGCCTTCCGCATGCAGCTGGTTGATTTCTTCGTTCCTAACCGCTCCGCGCCATTCAAAGGTCATCGTCATGCAGAACAGCCTTGCAGGTAGTGTGGCCAAATGCTCAACCTCAGCATGAACATCAGACTCGCCGCCATCAGCGACGCGGACGACGTTTGGCGTCTCGTTCAGGATTTCCCGCCGACGTTCCGGCCAGACCGGGAAGCTTTTGAACTGACGTTCCGTGAGCTGGTGGCCGAGGCGTCCCAGACACTCGTTCTAGTGGCCGAACAGGGTTCCGGATCCGTCGTCGGTTATCTTTTGGCCCATTGCCGCGCCACGTTTCTGGCGAACGGCCCAGCCGTCGGGGTCGAGGAGGTTATGGTCGCCGAGCGATCACGCCGGCAAGGTGTGGGACAGGGCCTGATGAATGAAGTCGAGTCATGGGCGGAGTCCCAGGGCGCTGCCCATGTTTCGTTAGCCAGCCGGCAGGCGGGCGACTTTTATCGTGCTCTCGCGTATGAGGACACTGCCACGTTCTTTAAGAAGCCACTGGCCCGATGATCAGGGAAGCGAGAGCAGAAGACCTTCCGGCGATGCGCGGCATCGAAGTCGCGGCCGGCGAAGCATTCCGGAACCTTGGGATGGGAGCCGTCGCTGATGATCCACCACCCAGTTTGGAAACCCTGGCCAACTATCAGCAGGACGGCAGGGCATGGGTTGCCACCGATTCCGGTGACGTGGCGGTGGCTTACTTATTGGTGGATGTGGTGGAGCGGTTTGCCCATATCGAGCAGGTGACTGTCCACCCGCTTTATGCACGGCAGGGTCTTGGCCGGAAGCTCATCGAGGAAGCGGCCCTCTGGGCGGCGACCCTCGGCCTCAAGGGAATGACTCTGACCACCTTCGCAGACGTTCCTTGGAACGCTCCGTACTACGCCCGCCTGGGATTCCAGCCGGTGCCCGAAGACGAGTGGTCCGCCGGTCTGCGTCGGATCGTGCAATCAGAACGTGATCATGGTTTGGATGCGTGGCCACGAATCGTCATGAAAAGGCGCCTCGCAGGAGGCCGGGCCGTCTACTGACGGTTTTATTCCCCATCCGCTCCCTAACCTCGCAAGCTCCGCCAGGGAACCGGCGGTCGTGGCCCCAAGCTCAACCACCGGGCACCGGCGACAGGCGGACGACGGCGGGACCTCCCGCCGTCGTCCGTTGCCATTTGAAGCGGCGCCTTTCCGACACGACGCGGTGCCTCCGTCCAAGGACCCGATCCCGTTTGGCCACACACGCCCCGAAATCCGTTCGCGCTTAAATGTCAGACCCCCACTAAATGATGGAGTTATGGGAAACGCAGCGGTGGCGAACGCATATGAGGACATCTTTGCCGCCATTGATGTGCTGAATTCCGCACTGGACGGGGATGACGAGTCTGGTTCTGAAGCGTCATCGGAGGCTGATCCTTTGCATGGCATGGGTGATACGTGCCTGGACATCCTCTCCGGCGCTGCGGGAGTGGAGGCGCGGGTGGCGGGACTGAAGGCCCGGGCTGCAGTGAAATATTCGAACGCCGCCCAAGCCCTCGCTTCGCCCGATGCACCTGTTCGGGCACAGGAGATGGCGGTGACCGCGGAGGTCGCCTGCGTACTGAACATCGGTGACCGTGCTTCGGGGGCCCTGCTGAACCAGTCACAACTGCTGACCACCGCTTTGCCGCTGACGCTGTCTGCTCTGCAATCTGGCACCATTTCGTGGCAGCACGCGCGGGCCATGGTGGATGAAGCCGCAACCCTCGACCCTGCCGGTGCCGCGGCCCTGGAGGCCCACTTTTTGGACCCGGATGCGCCGAACCCGGCCGGCGGTTGTCCCGCAGGGGAGATGCCGGCGTCCCGGTTCCGTCACAGGGCACGCACCTGGCGCGAGCGCCACCACACCGAGAGTATCGAGAAGCGCCACGCAAAGGGTGTCCTTGACCGCCGGGTGGAGTACGCCCCGGATCAGGACGGGATGGCTTGGCTCTCTGCATACCTTCCCGCCGACCAGGCGGCAGCAATCTGGAACCGGACCACTGCCGTCGCCCGTGGTTTGCAGGGCCCGGACGAGCCCCTGACCCTCACACAGCTACGCGCCGACGTACTCGCCGCCGCCCTCCTCAGCAGCGGGAATCCGGCAGAACATGATCCCGGGCAGGTTCCGCCGCCCCGGGCCCTCGTGATGGTGACGGTCCCGGTGTTTTCCCTGCTCGGCGCGACCGAGGAGCCGGCGATGCTTGACGGCTACGGTCCTATCCCCGCGTCGATGGCCAGGGACCTCGTGGCGAACGGGGCCGATTCGTTCTACCGGGTCCTGGTTGACCCGCGGGACGGGGCGCCCCTGGAGATCGGCCGCACCAACTACCGTCTCACCAAGGCTATGCGGAACTGGCTCAGGATGCGCGACGGCAAATGCCCCTTCCCGGGCTGTTCCAACCACTCCCTGGACAACGAAGCGGACCACATCCTCGCCTGGCATAAGGGCGGAACTACTGGTGTATCGAATTTGGGACAGCCCTGCCCCAAACATCACCGCCTGAGACACACCAGCGCCTGGCATCCCACACCAGCCACCAAGAACGAACCACCGGGTTGGATCTCGCCCACGGGCCGGCACTACAAGAGCGAACACCAGGACTGGGAACCTCCACACTGGCCAAAAGAACCAAAACCGGAAGCGCGCAGGAACGGGCACTGGCTCCCCACGCCGCGCGAAGGTTGCGGCGATCCGGATTTTGTTCATATCGGACTGTCTCTTGGAGAGAACGGCGTGGAACGGTTCCTCCACTCCACCGGTTGATGCGCGCCCAAGAGCAGTCTCCCTGTGCCTGTGCCTGTGCCTGTGCCTGTGCCTGTGCTTGTGCCCGTGAACCGTGCACAATGCACGCCCCAGCCTGCCTCCGGGTTTCCGCCGCCTGTGATCGCAACCCGGGCGCCCGGCAATCCTGGAGTCTGGAACCCCCCGCGCACCCGGCAAGCTTGGCGCCCGGCAACCCCGCCGTGCACCGGCGACAAGCGGACGACGGCGGGACCTCCCGCCGTCGTTCGTTTCCACCTGAAGCAGCACCTTCCCGACGCTGACGCACGGTGAGACGATTTCAGTATGAGTGAGAAGATCGCTGACGGCCCGCAGGATCATGGCCCGCACCAGCATGCCCACGCCGCTCCGACAACGCAGCAAATGCGGACCGTGGGTCAACGCCGCCGGGAGTCGGAGGAAAAGTTAGAGCAGCACCTCGAGCAAGCCCGCCACAAAGACGATCCGCACCACGATGCGGTGTCTGAGTCCGAAGAGGTGGGTCCACTGGACAGCGAGGGCGAAGGATCCCCGGCGGAGAAATGATCCGGGGGCATGCTGCCTAACGGATGCGCAGGACCACGTTGCCCCGCTTCCGTCCGGTGTCCACGAAGCGGTGGGCCTCGACGATGTCGGCGAGGTTGTAGGTCCTGTCGATGACAGCCTGATACTTGCCTTCCTCCGCGAGGCTCACGAGGTAGGCGACGTCGTCGGCGGTGTACATGAGCTTGAGGCCGCCGAAAGTGACCAGCTTGCCGCTTCGGCGGCTCTGTCCCCGCGCGCCGAGCATGCCTTTGAGGTCGGCGATGACCAGGAGCAAGGCACCTCCCGGGGCGATGCTGCCTTGCACCCTCGCGAACGGGGCGTTCCCCACGCAGTCAATGACGACGTCGTACGTTGTTCCGTCTGCGGTGAAATCCGCCGAGGTGTAGTCGATGAAGCCGTCCGCGCCGAGTGATTCCACCAGTTCCCTGTTGACCCCGCTGCTCACAGCGGTGACGTGGGCGCCCAGGTGTTTGGCCAACTGTATTGCCGCCGTTCCCACCGCGCCCGAGGCGCCGTTGATAAGAACCGTGTCGCCGGTCTTGATGTCCGCCATGCCCAGGAAGGTTTTCGCTGTGAGTCCGCCGAAGAGCAGCGTGACGGCCTCCTCAAAGCCCATGTTCCGCGGCTTGGCGGCGATGGGCCCGTCCGCCGGAACGGACACGTACTCGGCGTGGCCGCCGAACCCTGCCCCGAGCATCGCAATAACCTCGTCGCCAGCCTGGAAGGCGGTCACGCCCGGGCCGACGGACTCCACCACGCCGGCCACGTCCATGCCGAGGACCCGGGTCCGCGGGCGGAAGACGCCGAGGGCCAGGGCCGTGAATACCACGAGTCCCGTGGGGACATTGCGGCTGCGGACGCGGTGGTCGGCGACGCTGACAGTGCTGGCCATGACTTTGATGAGCACCTCTCCGGCGCTCGGAGCGGGCTGTGCGATCTCCTCGACGCGGACCACATCCGGCCCGCCGAACCGGCGGTAGGTCGCGGCTTTCATGGTCCGTGCTCCCGCGGCCGTTGCGGCCGCCGGCTGGATTGGGTTCATGGGTTGGCTCCTCGATTTTCCATGAGGTGTACGGCGTACACCTGCCTGTTGGAACTGACATTAGGTGTACTTAGTACACTTGTCAATGGAAGATGTTTGCAGCGTCGGAAGCAGGGAACAGTGACTCAGCAGATTGCCGCCGAACGCCGGGCGCGGCTAAACCGGGCGCGGGTGTTGCGGGCGGCCGTTGCACTCGCCGACGAGGTGGGGATCGGCCCGCTGAGCATGCGCCGCCTCGCCCAAGAACTGGACGTGGTGCCGATGGCGCTGTACAAACACGTGGCCAACAAGGAGGAGCTCCTCGACGGCATGGTGGACGTGGTCATCGGCGAGATTGATCCTCCCGTTGCCGGTGCTGACTGGAAGAGCATGGTGCGGCTGCGGGTGCTCTCCGCGAGGCGGGTGCTCCAGCGCCACCAGTGGGCCAGGCGCGTCCTGGAAACCCGCACCAACCCGACGCCCGCCGTCCTTGGCTACATGGACTCGTTCATCGGCATGTTCTTCGCCGGGGGCTTTTCCGTTGACCTCACGCACCACGTGATGCATGCCATCGGAAGCCGGATGTGGGGCTTCACGCAGGAACTGTTCGACTCCACGGCCATTTCAGAGGGCGACACTCCCGCTGCGGTGGCACCGGAAGTCCAGGCCGCCATGTTCCAGGAAATGTCCGCCAGCTACCCGAACGTCATACAGGTGGCCACTTCTGCCAGCCACGATGACGGCTCGGTAGTCGGCAGCGGCTGCGACGACCAGTTTGAGTTCGAGTTCGCCCTGGACCTCCTCCTGGACGGCATCGAGCGGCTGCACCAGCGGGACTACAGCCCCACAGCCGCCCGACTCGAGCGGGGTTAAACCGGAAGCGGACGACGGCGGGACCTCCCGCCGTCGTCCGCTTGCGTCTGTGGGTATCATCGGAACACCCGTCCCTTTGAGAGTGGAGTTACGCATGCAGCTCGGCGCTTTTTCGATCAGCCTCACCGTTAAGGACATCGCGGCGTCGGCTGCGTTCTACGAGAAGCTGGGCTTCACCAGTTTCGGCGGCGACATCACCCAGAACTGGCTGATCCTCAAGAACGGCGAGACCGTCATCGGCCTCTTCCAGGGGATGTTTGAGAAGAACATGCTGACGTTCAACCCGGGCTGGAGCCAGAACGCGGAAGCGCTGGATTCCTTCACCGATGTGCGCGACCTCCAGCGGGAACTCAAAGCCGCCGGCGCGGAGTTCGTTGCCGAGGCTGACGAGGCCACCACCGGTCCGGGGAGCTTTATTGTCGTGGATCCGGACGGCAACCCGGTGCTTGTGGATCAGCACGTCTAATTAGGGCAGCCGCGAAGCTCGCAACAGCGTCGCCTCGCCTGCGCGCTCAGGCTCCAGCGGCACAGGGCTGACCAGCACCGCCGGCCCGCGGTGCAGGACGCCATCGGAAATTACCCGGCACCGCACGCCGCCGCGCCCGCGCATCGCTTTGTGGGCACCCGGGGCGAGCATCTCATCCATCCAGACGCAGGGGTGGGCGGGCCGCCCGGCCGTGAGCCGCACCAAGGCACCCTGGGATTCCAGCGCGAAGTCGTGTCCCAGCAGCGGGGCCAGGTGGGCGCCCCGGAGTACAACGTTGCGCCGGGTCAGGAGCGGGTCAAACGGCCCCGTTCCCAGCTCTGCGGCGATGGCCTCAAGGGACTCGATGGCAAACAGCGTGACTGCCGCGTCCATGTGCGCGGCCTTGCCGAAGAACCGATCCCCGACGATGCCCTTGCCCGCTACAAGCTCCGCTCGCTCGGCATCCGTGGTGGGGACATCCGCGGCACCCTCGCGGGCCCGGCCGAAGTAGGCGTGCGCCGGAGACACCAGCAGATGCAGGACCTCTACGTCATACCGGTAGCTTTCCGTCATGCCACTAAGGTACTCCGCCGCGCGGGGGCTGCGGGGGCTGCGGGGGCCGCGGGGGCTTAACTGACCTTTCGCGCACGCCCCAAACGCAAACGCAAGCGGACGACGGCGGGAGGTTCCGCCGTCGTCCGCTTGCGTTACTGCTAGGCGGTCTGTTCTCGCCTTTCGTGTGTCTGCCCGTAGGGGACGTCGCGGCTGACGGCGACGGTGTAGCTGGTGTAGCTGTGCTGTGTGACCAGGATGCCGTGGCGGCTTTCCCTCATGGCGTGTTCGCGGGCCATTTCCACGGCGGTGTTGAGGTCGTTTTCGACGGTGTCAGGATCGTGGGCTGTGATTGCCAGGACGAGGTCAGAGTGGCGCTTGATCATGGTGGTCTCTTTCTCGGCGGGATCCCGGGACTCTGGCTGGGCACAGGCTTCCGGGGCCGGGTGCACCCGGGGAGGCGGAAAGCGGTGGTTCCAGAGGGGTTGCCCGGCATCTCTGATGGGGCGGTGGCCGGCCGAATTGTCCGGCGGGCTGGATCGGCGGAAGCATTTGTTCCTGCGGATCTGTAGCCAGTGTGCCTGAAGCGATGGTCCCTAGGCAATAGGTGGGCCGAAAAATCCGAGGAGCCCAGCTAAACGTCAGGGTACGACGGCGGGAGGTCCCGCCGTCGTCCGCTCCGTTGCCTAGGCCTGGACGAGCAGGCCGGTGGCGAACATCAGCCCCATGCCCAGGACGATGCCTGCCCCGGTGAGCGGGGTGAAGGTCTTGCCCGCGGTGTCCCTGAGCATTGGCAGGAGTTTGACGGCAACCTGGGCGACGGCTCCGGCTCCGATGCCGAGCAGGAAGGCTGCAAGGGCCGGCTGGTACACGGTCGCTCCGATGAGGGCGCCGGCGGCGGCGGGTGCTCCTGCGATGAGTCCCAGGATTGCCAGGCGGCCCAGGCCGGGGGCTTGTTTGGCGAGCGGTGTGACGATCGCCAGGCCCTCGGTGGTGTTGTGGATGGCGAAGCCGACAATCAGGGACGCGCCCAGGGCGAGTGAGCCCACCGCGTAGGCGGATCCTATGGCGAGGCCTTCGCCGAAGTTGTGCAGGCCGATGCCAACAGCGATCAGCAGCGCCAGGTGCTGGGGCGGCAGGGCTGAAGGTTGGCTGGCGGTAGTTGAGTTCTGGTGCCGGCGCATCCACGCATCCGTTCCCTCGAGGATGAGGTAGGCGGTCACGGCGCCGAGGAAGACGACCATGGGGCCGCCGAACGCGCCGTTGCCAGTGACGAGTCCCACGGCTTCGAGGGTCGCGTCGAAGGCCAGGAAGGCCAGCAGCCCGACGGTGACTCCCAAGAGGACGCGGACCCAAGACGCGGACGAACGGCGCACGAACGGCATCCACAGCATTCCCAGGGCTACCGGTATTACGCCGACATAGACCCCCATGAGCAACATGAGTCCGAAGAAGGAGCTGCCGCGCTCCGGACTCAGGGCGGCCGCGTCAATAACCGCCGGGATCTTGCCGCCGTTCGAGGTCACCAGCGCCACCTCGTAGGGATCCCCTTCCACCCAGTTGTAGATGATGGTGAGGGTGGTGGACTCCAGCGGCGCCATGGTTCCCCGCGTCTGCGTGAACAAGGCGTAGTAGTCCGAGACATTGACCTGCGCGATGGACACCGGATCCGGTCCCTCGTTCCGGACGGTAATGGTGATCTGGCCCGCTGTCAGGCGGACACCTTCGACGGCGACCTCCTCCTTCGGCGGAACACCCTCGGAGAGTTTGTTGAGACCGGGTGCGTTGAGCAGGGTGAACAGGCCCAGCAGGATCGCGATCACCACCAGCGGCCCAATGCCGAGCAGCCACCGCGGGACCGGTGGCCGGCGGTGAGGTGCTGCGGCCAGAGCGGCAGCTGACTTTTCGTCAAGGCTCATGATGGGCCCACCTCGAAGAAGCCCATCCAGCCCAGTTCAGCGAACTCGGTCTTGTGGGCGTGGAACATGTATTTGCCCGGGTACGGGAAGCGGAGTTCCACGATGCCGCGCTGGCCCTGCACCTGCGAGACGGTGTCCGTGTATTCACTCGGGGCCAGCATGGTCCCGGTGGGGTAGTAGTGGAAGAAGTTCCCGTGCACGTGGAAGGAATTGATGGGGTCGTATTCGAGGACGTTGATCAGGTGGATTCGGACCAGCTCGTGCTGCCTGACCTGGACGGGGAAGTCCATAAAATGGAAGGGCAGGCCGTTGACGGAGTAGAACTCGTTGTCGTCGCCGCCGTCGGTGTTGTAGCCGTTCATCACCATGACCATTTCGTTGTCGGCTTTCGGCCGGCCTTCTTTGGGTTCGATGATGAAGCCGCCGTAGAGGCCCTTGGCGATGTGCGGCGCCAGTGGTGACTGGTGGCAGTGGTAGAGGTGCGTGCCGAACGGGGTGGCATCGAATTCGTAGGTGAAGCTTTGGCCCGGGGCGATGGATCCGGCGCCGATCCCCGGGGTGCCGTCCATCTCGGCCCGGTGGATCCCGTGAAAGTGGATGGTGTGGGGGTGCGCGCCGGCGTTGGTGAAGTGGATCCTCAGGGCATCACCTTCCTGCGCCCAGAGAGTCGGACCGGGGATCCGGCCGTTGTAGCTCCAGCCCGGGAACGTCACCCCCGGCGCGATCTCGAAGTCCATATCTACTGCGACGATGTCCCATTCCCGAAGGGTGCGGCCGTCCGGAAGAGTGCTGGTTTTGCCTCGATCGAAATCGTGCAGGATCGCGGTCGGGTCGATCCCGGCGCGCTCCGGCGGGACGGAACCGCCGGCGAAGCCTGCGTGACCGGCATGGTTCACCATGTGGCCAGCGTCGGTGAGGGGCGAACTAGAACCCGTCGCCGCCGGACCGGACACCGTGCCGTGTCCGGCGTGATGCCCGGGATCCTTGGAATCCAACGGCACCCAGCCGGCAAGCGCAGGCGCGGCGGCGAACGCCGCGGCTCCCGTGAGCATGGCACGCCGCGTCGGCAGCGTCTTTTCCGCTGGTTTCGGCGTGCCGTCCATTTCATCTCCATAGATCAAACAGTTTTGTTAGGCCAGTCTAACATTCATGTTCGGCGGGTAATATGAAAATATGACCGTCTCCGAGCTGACAGCTTCCGCGCAGGACTACCTGAAGATGATCTGGTCTTCAACGGAATGGGCCGAGGCTCCCATCACCGTTGGCGCCATGGCTGAGCGGATGGCGCTGAAACCGTCAACTGTTTCGGACGGCATCCGTCGGCTGGCCAAGCAGGGCCTGGTCACGCATGCCCCCTATGGCAGCATCGAACTGACGCCCGCCGGCCGGGCACACGCCGTCGAAATGGTGCGCAGGCACCGTCTCCTGGAAACATTCCTCGTGCAGGTTCTGGGATACGGCTGGGACGAGGTGCACGACGAGGCCGAGATCCTCGAGCACGCCGTTTCCGACACCATGATCCAGCGCATTGACGAGAAGCTCGGCCACCCCACCAGGGATCCGCACGGAGACCCGATCCCCTCGGGGAATGGGCTGCCGCACCGCCCGCAAGGGGATCCGCTGACATCCGTGGAACCGGAACGAACGGTCACCATCACAAGAATCTCGGACGCGGACCCGGACATGCTTCGGTACTTCACCCAGCTCGGGCTGGGACCGGACACCCGGCTTCAAGTCTTGGCACACCGACCGTATGCCGACGTGACCACGATTCGGGTCGGCGACCGCGACGTTGACCTGGGCCCCTCCGCAGCCGAAGCCATCTGGGTAGTGGCAAACTAAGGCCCCCCGGGACAGCGTTCCGGGCTGGCCCGGCGCGTGCCCGCCGTGCCCTGCACCACAGCGGCCTGACTGCGGGTAAAGATAGAGTGTCACGGTGAAGATTGCCCTGGCTCCCGATGACGCCGAGCTGGCCTGGGCCGACGAGGGCAGCGGCGAGCCCCTCCTCCTGATCGCCGGCCAGGCAACGGCCATGGACGGTTGGGGACCAACGGCGGCGGCCCTGGCACAGCATTTCCGCGTCATCCGCTTCGACCACCGGGGGATCGGCGGGAGCAGCAATGGCGACGCCGGCCGCTACACCACGCGGCTCCTCGCCGCCGATGCGGCTGCTGTCCTCAAAGCGGCGAACGTGGACAGTGCACACGTGTACGGCCACTCCATGGGCGGGCGGGTGGCCCACTGGCTCGCCATCGACCACCCGCACGGTGTTCGTACGCTGATTCTTGCTGCCACCAGCGGAGGCAAACTGGCCGGGGCCGAGCCCACCAAGTACGCCATGGAAGCGCTGGTCAGCGGCGACATGGCGCGACTGGAGCCCCTGTTCTTCGCGCCGGAATGGGCCGCCGATCACCCCGATGCAACACACACGTTCTTCAACTCACGGGCCACAGCCTGGGCCAAGGCACGCCACTTCCGCGCCAGCCGGGACCACGATGCGTGGAGCCGGCTCGGCGCCATCGAATCGCCCACGCTCATCCTCCACGGCACTGATGACGCCCTGACGCCCATGCCCAACGCCATCCAGCTGCACCGGCACATCCGCCGTTCCACGCTGGTCAAGGTCCCCGGCGCCGGCCACGGCCTCCACCTGGACCGTCCGGAAACCATCCAGTGGATCCGGCAGTTCATCGCCGCTAAAGCACCCCTCTGAAACAGAGAGCGGACGACGGCGGGAGGTGCCGCCGTCGTGCGCTCCGCGGCGGTGGGCGGATTCAGGAGCGAAAGATTTCCTTGGCTACCGTGATGGCGGACATGGCTTTGGGCCACCCCGCGTAGAAAGCCAGGTGGATGATGGTTTCCTTGAGTTCGGCTTCGGTGAGGCCATTGGCCTTGGCCCGGACGAGATGTCCTCGGAGCTGCTCCATGCTGCCGCTGGTGACCAAGCTGGCAACAGTAACGAGGCTGCGGTCCCGTGGTGAGAGTGCACTGCGCTCCCAGATGTCTCCGAAGAGCACGTTGTCTGTGAGGTCGACGAGTTTGGGTGCGAAGTCGCCAATTAGTTGTTGGGCGCGGGTCTGATTGGAATCGTTCAATGGGTCAGTCCTTCAGGGTGATGGAGCAAGCTGGGCCGACGTGTCTGCGTTGGGGTAGCTTTTGAGCAGCCCGGTGCCCGCTCATGGCGTGGGTGGTGACGGATGGATTGTTATGCCGGCCAAGTCGTACCTTTCGGTGAATGTCGTCATGATCATTGGTGCCCGGACGTTCCAGCTCCCGCTGGCCAGCAACACGGTGTCGTATTGGTCGATGGACGCCAACGAGGAGGCCATGGCCGGGCGGGCATCAGTGCTTTGCTCGCGGACGTTTCGTGCGACCGCGGCGTCGTAGTTCTCGGGGTAGGGCTAGAAACAGGCCAGCAGGCAGGCAGGCAGGCATGCCGGTGACGGCTGCACGCAGTACGGAGTGCCGGCCGATAGCCCTGTGGTTTGTGGTCATCACGGCATCAGTCGATTCTGCGGCCACCCAACCAGGTCACCATCGCGGGGTCTCGGTGGTCGAAGAACAGGCTCGTGCCGGCGTCCAGGGCAGCGATCCGGCTCATCTGCTCCTCGGTGATGGCGAAGTCGAACACCGCAAGGTTTTCGGCCATCCGCTCCGGCCGCACGGACTTCGGGATTGCGACGACCCCGCGTTGGATGAGCCAACGGAGGACGACCTGTGCGACGGACTTATCGTGTTCCTCGGCGACGGCGGCGAGCACCGGGTTCGTGAACAAATCATTCCGCCCTTCCGCGAACGGCCCCCAGGACTCAATTTGGACGCCGCGTTCGCGCATCACCGCCTGATCAGCGGCGCGCTGGTGGAAAGGGTGGGTCTCGATTTGGTTGACGGCGGGGACAATCTCGTTGTGGTCAATGAGGTCGACAAGCCGGTCGGAGTGGAAGTTCGATACGCCGATCGCACGGGCCTGGCCTTCCTTGTTGAGGTCCTGCATGGCCCGCCACTTGCTGTAGTAGTCCCCGAGCGGTTGGTGGATCAGGTAGAGGTCGAGGTAGTCCAGCCCGAGCCTGTCGAGGGAGTTTTCAAAGGCCCGCCTGGTGTCGTCTTGAACGCTGCCGGTCGGGGCGTGCTGGATCCAGAGCTTGGTGGTGACGAAAAGATCTTCACGGGGGATACCGCTGGCCTTGATCGCCGCACCCACGGCCGCTTCGTTGCCATAGGAGGCTGCCGTGTCCAAGTGCCGGTAGCCGGCTGCGAGGGCGGCTTCGACGGCGGGCTGCGTCTCCACATCGGGGATCTGGAAGACGCCGAAGCCCAGGATGGGCATCTCGATGCCGTTGTTGAGGGTCACGCTATTCATGAGTTTCCTTTGCTTGGTGGATGACTATCGTGTGGGCGGTTTCGTAGTCCTGGTCAGTGACGGCTTCCAGCCAGGTGGCGCTCTGTCCGTGGTGGTGCTCGACCAGGGCCAGGTGGCACATCATGTTGGACTGGGTTGCGCCGTGCCAGTGCTCCTCGCCGGGCGGTGTGTGGACCGTGTCTCCGGGTCGCATGAGGATGGCGTGGCCGTCGCGCGTGGCGACGATCCCGATGCCGTCACTGCAGTGCAGCGTCTGGCCCAAAGGGTGGGAGTGCCAGTTCGTGCGGGCCCCTGGCGTGAAGCGGACGATCGCCGCGACGAGGGCCGAGGGAGCCTGGCCATTGTGAAGCATGTCCAGGTAGACGTCCCCTGTGAACCTGTCCTCAGGGGCCTTGGCGGTGGGGGTGGAGGGTATGAGATGCATTCTGTGGTCCTTGATGGGGGCTGTCCCGTCATTGATTTCGAGGAGTTGGACTGCCGCGGCGGGTCCACTGCATTCAAGGAAACCAGCCATTTCCCGCGCGGGGGAGTCACTGCTGTGCGGTGTTCTGCCAGTTCCTGTTAGGCCAGCCCGGCTCCGTCGTAACGTGGAGGTTATGCAGAACAGCAAAGACGTCCGCGAGTTCCTCATGAGTCGGCGGTCGCGAATCACCCCGGCTCAAGCCGGGCTGCCTGCTTACGGCGGGGCCAGGAGAGTGGCCGGTCTAAAACGCGAGGAAGTGGCCATGCTCACCGGCGTCAGCACGGAATACTACGCCCGGCTCGAACGGGGAAACCTGCGGGGAGTCTCCGACAGTGTCCTTGAGTCCCTCGCCGCCGCCCTCCAGCTCGACGAGGCCGAACGGGCCCACCTGCTCGACCTGGCCAAGGTGGCTGCGCCCTCGCAAACATCAGGAACGCGCAAGGTCCGGGCGGAAGTACGCCCCAGCGTTCAAAGGATCCTGGCGGGTATGACCGGCACGCCCGCCTACGTCCGCAACTCACGCATGGACATCGTGGCCGCTAACAACCTCTGCTTCGCCCTGTATAGGGACATCCTCAACGCCGATACGCTGCCTCTGAACCTCGCACGGTTCATGTTCCTTGACCCCCGGTCACGAGACTTCTTTGTCGAATGGGAAACCATCGCCGATGACCTCGCCGCAGCGCTGCGCACCGAAGCCGGACGGAACCCCCGCGACCGGGCCTTGAACATCCTCATCGGTGACCTGGCCACGGGAAGCACGGAATTCTCGACACGCTGGGCACGGCACAATGTCCGCTTCCACCGTTCGGCCCGCAAGACACTGCACAACCCGTTAGTCGGCGACCTCGAACTCACGGGCGATTCACTTGAACTGCCCGGAGAAGGTCTGACGCTCATCGCCTACACGGCCGAACCGGGAAGCGAATCACAGGAAAAACTGGACTTCCTCATCATGTGGACCTCCTCCAACAAGCGCCCGGTTGAATCGGCTCAAGGTGATTCCAACACGTCAACGATCACCCCGCCCGAAGCTGGCACCCGGTTCTGACGGCCGGACTGCCCTCAGCGCCTGCACGGGGCGGGAGTTCAGTTGATGGCCTCGATGCCAAGCCGCTTGAGTTCTTCAAGGTGGTTCCGCATGTTCTGAAGCACCTCGGGGGAATGGGGCTGCCAATCCAAGATCTCGTCAACCACCCGCAGCGGCTCTTGGGTGCGGTAGGACCTGGTGGGGTTGCCCGGGAACTTCTTGTCCGTCAGATTGGGGTCATCCTCAAAGGAGCCCGTGGGTTCCACGCGGTAGATCCTGCCTGGTCCCTCGCCCACCCCGAGCTCTGCTCCCCAGGTTGCCGCATCCAACGTGGCAGTCAGGTAGATGTAGTTCGCCGTCTTTCGCTCCCCGTAATTCGATGTTTTGCCGGGTTTCAGCAGGTCCCACGCTTCAAGTCAGCTTTGGTGCCGTGGTAAAAGGGCCCGGGGTCTTTGGCTTCGGACGGCATCGGTTCCTTCTCCATGCATGGCCTCCTCGAAAGTGGGCTTTCACTCTAGCCCGCCCACCGCTTAGGGCACGTTGGGTGTGGGTCACCCCTGCATTCGTTGGCGGTAGTTCCGGGGCGTTTCGCCGGCGTCGTTCAGGAAATGCCGGTTGAAGTTGGACAGGTTGGAGAACCCGACTTCGTAGCAAATGTCCGAGATGGGTTTGTCGCTGCGCTCGAGCAGCCGCCGTGCATGGGCCAGCCGGAGTTTGCGGACCAGATCGCTGAAGTTCTGCCCGGTGGCGCGCTTGAAGTATTTCGAGAAGGTCGGCTCGGACATGCCTACCAGGGCCGCCGCCTCGGACATCTTGACGGTGCCGGCGTGATTGCCGAACACGTACTCCAGGACAATGTCCACCACCGCCGCGGCCTGGCCGTCCAGCTGCGGCCTGAACCATTCGTCAGCGAGGTAGCGCCGGTCCTCCTGCGGTGAGCGCGCAAGGATGGCAAAGAGTTCCAGCAGGTGGTGCAGACGCCCCAGCCCGGTGGCGGTGCCCATCGCTTCGATGGATGCGGCCGCAGACAGTGCCGTGCTCCCGAGAAACTCGATGCCGCGTGCGGACTGTTCCAGCAGGGGTTCGATTTCGGCCAGCTCCGGGACGAGGGCCGCAGTCTGCTCCACCCACTTTCCATCGAACTGGATCAGGGCGTCCCTGCCGGCAATGACCTCGCCGGGCTCGAGGTCGCTGACCCAGTCGTGGGGCAGTCCTGATCCCACCAGGGACACATGCCCGGCCTCGAACGTGCCGATGTGGTCCCCGACAATGAACTTACCCGTCCCTTTCCTGATCAGGTGGATCTCGTACTCGGGGTGGTAATTCCAGCGGGCCGCCGCGGTGGGGTAGTCATGCTCGTGCCACCGGACGGAATGGTGCGGGTCCGCCGGGATGACCTCCCGGCTGGCCCGCATTCCCAGCAGCCGTTCGGCCAGCCTGGCCGTTGCTCCGTCGGCGGTGTCCGCGGCAGTCATGGGGAATCTCCGTACTGGGTCTTATGAATTATGGACAGCTTTAGGCAGCCTTTCCCCAGACTAACGCCTACTGCCTCGAAATGGACCGGAAAATAAGTATCAGAAATCGGCAACCAGGACGCTAGTTGTGCCCTATCCCACAGGCCTAATGTTGAGGAACATCAGCGGGACACCAACTTGTAGATCCAGTGCCCCGCTTCAGTCCCTACCTCGGCAAAGCAGCCGGAACAAGGTGACTGTGCACCCTCATGAAGAACAAAGGAGTCCTTAATGCGCTCAAAAATGCGCGCTGCCTCGCTGGCCGCCGGTGCCCTGTGTCTTGCACTGTCTGCGTCCGCCTGCTCCGGAGCCGGCGGTGGGACCACCGCCGGGGACCAAAACAGCATCAACGTCCTGATGGTGAACAACCCCCAAATGGAGGACCTGCAGAAGCTCACCGCTGACAACTTCACCAAGGACACCGGCATCAAGGTCAATTACACGATCCTGCCGGAGAACGATGTCCGGGCCAAGATCAGCCAGGAGTTTTCCAGCCAGGCGGGCCAGTACGACGTCGCATCCCTGTCCAACTACGAGATCCCGTTCTACTCCGCGAACAAGTGGCTCGCGCCGCTTGACAGCGTGGCCAACGACGCGGAGTTCGACCAGGACGACATCCTGCCGGCCTACACGGCCTCCCTCACCGGCACGGACGGCAAGCTCTATGGCGAACCGTTCTACGGCGAATCCTCCTTCCTGATGTACCGGAAGGACATCCTGGAGGCCAAGGGCCTGACGATGCCAGAGAAGCCCACGTGGGATGAGGTGGCTGAGATAGCGGCACAGGCCGACGGCGCAGCCCCGGGAATGAAGGGCATCTGCCTCCGTGGCCAGCCGGGCTGGGGCCAGGTCTTCGCACCGCTGACCACGGTGGTGAACACCTTCGGCGGCACCTGGTTCGACAAGGACTGGAACGCCAAGGTCAACTCCCCTGAATTCACCGAGGCCACAGAGTTCTATACCAAACTGGTGCGCGAGCACGGTGAAGCAGGCGCTGCCCAGGCCGGATTCACCGAGTGCCTGAACAACATGAGCCAGAGCAAAGTGGCCATGTGGTATGACGCCACGTCAGCCGCAGGCGCCCTGGAAGCAGATGCTTCTCCGGTGAAGGGCAAGATCGGTTACGCCCAGGCTCCCGTGAAGAAGACTGACTCCTCCGGCTGGCTGTGGACATGGTCATGGGGCGTCCAGGCTGCGTCCAAGAAGCAGGACGCAGCAGGCAAGTTCATTGCCTGGGCAAGCTCGAAGGAGTACGAGGAACTGGTGGCGTCAAAACTGGGCTGGGCCAAGGTTCCGTCGGGCAAGCGTATCTCCACCTACGAGAACGCCGACTTCCAAAAGGCCGCCCCGTTCTTCGAGGCAGAACGCTCCGCTATTGAAAACGCCGACCCGAAGAATCCAGGCGTTCAGGAACGCCCCGTTGTTGGCATCCAGTTCGTCGGCATCCCCGAGTTCGCCGACCTGGGCACCACTGTCTCCCAGGGTGTGAGCTCGGCCATCGCCGGCCAGGGCACCGTGGCTGACGCACTGGCCAAGGGCCAGGAAGCCGCCCAGAAAATCGGCGACAAGTACAAGAAGTAACCACCCCACAACCGGATCTGTGGCCCGCCTGAGGGCGGGCCACAGAACCGCAGGAGAACACCATGACTACCGCAACAGCGCGCACCGCCCGCACCGGGCACAGCGCAACGAAACCTTCCAAGAACGCCAGGTCCCGTGAACGCGCCCTGGCCTGGGCTCGGCGTGCGCCGCTGCTGCCGGCCCTGATTTTCCTCATCATCGTCACCCAGCTGCCGTTCGTGGTGACCCTGATCATTTCCTTCCTCAACTGGAACAGCCTGCGTCCGGACCAGACCGGGTTCGCCGGGTTCGACAACTACATCCAGGTCCTCACTAACGCGGACCTGCGCCAGGCCATCTTCACAACCATCGTGCTCACCGTCTCCGTCGTCCTGGCCAGCCTGCTCATCGGGCTGGGGCTGGCACTGCTGCTGGACAAGAAGTTCATTGGGCGCGGTCTCGCCCGCACGTTGCTGATTGCACCGTTCCTGGTGGTTCCCGTAGCCGCGGCCCTCATCTGGAAGCACGCCCTGCTCAACCCCACGTACGGCCTGATCAACGGCACCCTGACCTGGATCTGGTCACTGTTCGGCAGCGACACACCGCCGCAGCCGGACCTGCTCTCGCAAACGCCCTTGATGGCCGTGATCGTCTCACTGGTCTGGCAGTGGACGCCGTTCATGATGCTCATCCTGCTCGCGGGCCTTCAGTCCCGGCCCATGGACACCGTGGAAGCCGCCCAGATGGACGGCGCCACGCCCTGGGCGATCTTCCGCCACCTCACGCTGCCGCACCTGCGCCAGTACCTGGAACTCGGCGGCCTGCTCGGAGCCATCTACATCGTGCAGAACTTCGACGCAGTGTTCACGCTTACGTCTGGCGGCCTGGGCACCGCCAACCTGCCCTACGCCAT
Organism: Arthrobacter sp. Soil762; assembly: GCF_001428335.1. Classification (GTDB taxonomy): domain Bacteria; phylum Actinomycetota; class Actinomycetes; order Actinomycetales; family Micrococcaceae; genus Arthrobacter. Next base: position 575,516 of record NZ_LMSG01000001.1, on the reverse strand, counting down.
CTACCAGACCTTCTACTTCGCCAACGAATACGGCCTGGCCTCAGCCGCCGGTGTCGTGGTGGTCATCGGCACCATCGTCGTGGCGACCTTCGCCCTCCGCACCGTCTTTTCGCTCTTCAAGAAGGAGGCAGCACGATGAGCACCCTCACCCCTGCCGCACCCCGCAACACGCCCGCTGGCCCCACCGCACTGAACGTCGGGCCCCGGCGGCGCGGCAAGTCCCGCATGGACCCCACCCGCAACAACACCGCCGCCGGCCTCGCCGCCTGGCTGCTCGCCCTGCTGTTCGCCGCCCCGGTCCTGTGGATGATCCTGACGTCGTTCCACTCCGAAACGGACGCCGCCACGAACCCGCCGTCTGTCGCGGCGAACCTGACCCTGGACGCCTACGCGGAGTTCTTTGGCGCAAGCTCCGGGGTGAGCCCCTGGCCGCCGCTGATCAACTCGGCAACTGCATCCATCCTGTCCACGGTCGTTGTCCTGGCCCTGGCCATCCCCGCGGCGTACGCACTGTCCATCAGGCCGGTCAAGAAGTGGACCGACGTGATGTTCTTCTTCCTCTCCACGAAAATGATGCCGGTGGTCGCGGCGATACTGCCGCTGTTCCTGTTCGCCAAGACGGTGGGCGCGCTGGACAACATCTGGTTCCTGATCCTGATGTACACGTCAATGAACCTGCCCATTGCGGTCTGGATGATGCGCTCCTTCCTCGCCGAAGTGCCGGTGGAAATGCTGGAAGCCGCCCAGATCGACGGCGCCGGCCTGCTCCTGACGCTGCGGAAGATCATTGCCCCCGTCGCCATGCCCGGCATCGCCGCGACGGCACTAATCTGCTTCATCTTTAGCTGGAACGAACTGCTGCTGGCCCGTGTCCTCACCGGCGTCATGGCCGGAACCGCGCCGGTCTTCCTCACCGGGTTTGTCTCCAGCCAGGGCCTCTTCCTCGCCAAGGTCTGCGCCGCGGCCGTCGTGATCTCCCTTCCCGTGCTGTTCGCCGGCTTCGCCGCCCAGGACAAGCTCGTCCAGGGTCTCTCCCTCGGCGCCGTGAAATAACGCCGCCCGGCACCCGGCCTTCCATTTCCGAATTCCCGAAAGGACCACTTCGATGACAGCATCAACCGCCCAGTCCACCATCCTGGCCCCCGCCGAACTGCCAGCCACCATGCGCGCCTCCGTTCTGAAGCGCCAAGGCGACATGATCATGGAAACGCTGCCCCTGCCGCAGCTCGACGCCGACCAGGTCCTGGTGCAGGTGGCCGCCGTCGGCATCTGCGGCAGCGACGTCCACTACTACGAACACGGCCGGATCGGCGACTACGTGGTGGACCACCCGCTGATCCTGGGCCACGAACTCTCCGGCCGGATCGCCGCCGTCGGAAGCGCCGTTGACCCTGCACGCATCGGCAACCGCGTCGCCGTCGAACCCCAGCGACCCTGCCGCACGTGCAAGCAATGCAAAGCCGGACGCTACAACCTGTGCCCGGACATCGAGTTCTACGCCACTCCGCCGATCGACGGCGCCTTCGCCGAGTACGTCACCATACAGAGCGACTTCGCCTACGACATCCCGGACAGTGTCAGCGACGAGGCGGCCGCCCTCATCGAACCCCTCTCCGTTGGCCTCTGGGCATGTGAGCGTGCCGAAATCAAGCCGGGCAGCCGGGTTCTGATCGCCGGCGCCGGCCCCATCGGCATCATCGCCGCCCAGGCCGCACGCGCCTTCGGCGCCACGGAAATCTACATCACCGACATCGCCGAAGACCGGCTCGCCTTCGCCCTCAAGCACGGGGCAACGCACGCGCTCAACGCCAAGACCGACAGTGTGGAAGGGCTTGACGTCGACGCGTTCATCGACGCTTCCGGCGCACCCCAGGCGGTCCGGTCCGGGATCAAGGCCGTTGGACCGGCAGGAAGGGTCATTCTCGTGGGGCTCGGGGCGGACGACGTCGAACTTCCCGTTTCATTTATCCAGAACCGGGAGATCTGGCTCTCCGGCGTCTTCCGCTACACCAACACCTGGCCGCTGGCGATCCAGCTGATCGCCGACGGCAAGGTGGACCTGGACATCCTCGTGACCGGCAAGTTCACCCTCGCGGAGTCCGAAGAGGCCCTGAAAGCAGGCAAGCAGGCCGGCCAGCTCAAAGCCGTCGTCTACCCGGGCCGATGACCATGATCACCGTCATCGGCGAATCGCTCGTGGACATCATCAGCGACCCCCGCAGGCCGGGGGAGGTCCAGGCCCATTCGGGAGGTAGTCCCCTCAACGTGGCGGTGGGCGTTGCCCGACTGGGGCTGGCGGCGACCCTTGTGACGCACTACGCCGCCGACCCCTATGGCGACATGATCGAGGGACACCTGAACACCAACGGCGTCACCGCGATCATCGGCGGCAGTGCACCGACGTCGACGGCGACCGCAACGCTGGGTTCCGACGGCGCCGCCACCTACGCGTTCGACATCAGCTGGGACATTAACGGCGCGGCCCTTCCGGCATTGGCAGCCGTGCAAGATTCCAACCACGTTCACACGGGATCAATTGCGGCGGTGCTGGGGCCCGGTGAACAGGCCACGCTTGGACTGCTGGAGGCCGCCCGTGAGCGGGCGACGACCAGTTTCGACCCCAATTGCCGGCCGGCGATTTGCCCCGATGCGGCCGTGGCCCGCACGAAGGCAGAGCGTTTCGTCGCCGTGAGCGACGTCGTCAAGGCCAGCGAAGAGGACCTCGCCTGGCTCTATCCGCACCGGACGCCGGAGGAAAGCCTGGCAGCCTGGCTTCAACTCGGCCCCGCACTCGTTGCCCTGACGCGCGGAGCATCCGGACCGGTCATTCTTGCCCGCCGAGGTCGCGTGGAAATGGCAGCCAAACCCGTCACTGTGGCGGACACCGTGGGCGCAGGCGACTCCTTCATGGCCGCACTCATATCCGGTCTGGACCAGCTCGCAGCGCTCGGGGCCGGCGCGCGGGACAGGCTCCACAGCCTGTCCCACGATGAACTGCATGCGCTCGCCGCCTACGCCAACGGCGCCGCGGCGATCACCTGCTCCCGGCCGGGGGCAAACCCACCCACCTCGGCCGAGCTCGGTCGGCTGTCTGTTCCGTTGCGGACCCCGTTGGGGCATTAACGAAAGCGGACGACGGCGGGAGGTCCCGCCGTCGTGCGTCCGGTCGACCAGAGGGGCCCAAGTGTCCGATCGCGCAGGGTTCTGGCGGCGATGCCAACGGCCGTCACACCACAGCCATGGAGCCAGATCTCACACACTTGTATCTGGCTGCGGCCGAACAACAACGAGCATGCTGCAGCCGGCGCCGCTGAGGTAAGGTCCGTGGCGCATGCCAGGTGGACGGCACGCGTACATGCCGGGGGTAAATGTCTTCCCGAGGGTCACATCGGTGAGTTCCCCCGAGAGAATCATGACCTCCTCCCAGTAGTCGTGGACGATCACGCCGCTGGCAATGGTGTCGGCGCCGGGCTCATAGCGTTGGAGCAGGGTCGAATCTCCGCTCAGCGGATCCGCAGCAAGGTCAGTGTTGTATACATATGGTATGCGAGGGGTTCCGCATAAAGTGTAAGGATGACCATCCCAGAGGAAATCGACACACCTGAGATCATCATCGACCGGGACGTGCTCCAGCGAAATATCGAGCGCATGGCAACGACGGTCCGGGCCAAGGGTCTGCATCTCCGGCCGCATGTCAAGACGCACAAAGTGCCCGAAATCGCGGAAATGCAGCTGGCGGCCGGAGCCGTCGGGCTGACAGTGGCCACCCTCGGGGAGGCCGAAGTCTTTGCAGAGCATGGGGCCAAGGACATCTTCATCGCGTATCCGCTGTGGGTCGGTCCCCGGCAGGCTGAACGGCTCCAGCGCCTTGCAGCAAAAGCCAGGATCGCAGTCGGTCTGGACTCACGGGAAGCAGCCGAAACCATGGCCGCGTCACTGGGCGATGCCGTCGGGGAGATTGAAGTGGTGCTGGAGATCGACAGCGGCCATCACCGCAGCGGGATAGCACCCGACGCCGTCGTCGGCGTCGCCCAGGCCGCGGCGCGGGGAGGGCTGCGCGTCACGGGAATTTTCACGTTCCCAGGACACAGCTATGCCCCGGGCATGCCTTTAAAGGCTATGGACGAGGAACGGCTGGCCCTCGGCGAAGCCGCCGACCTGCTCACCGCGGCAGGTTTCCCCATCACCCACCGCAGCGGCGGGTCCACACCCACCGCCACCCTCACCGCCGGCGACTCCGGAGCCACAGAAGTCCGGCCCGGCGTGTACGTTTTCGGAGATGCCCAACAGCTGGAACTGGAACGCTGTGCGGCCGAAGATATCGCACTGACCATCGCGGCAACAGTCGTCAGCCGGCATGAAGGCACCGACCTCATACCGCGAAGGGTCATCCTGGACTCCGGCAGCAAGATCCTCGGCGGGGACCGGCCCGGCTGGGCCACCGGCTTCGGGCGTCTCCTGGACCACCCGGAAGCCCGAATTACCGCACTGTCAGAACACCACGCCACCGTCGTCTGGCCGGCGGAGGCATCGCTGCCGGCACTCGGAGACCGGCTGCGTGTGGTCCCCAATCACGTCTGCATCGCGATGAACCTCGTCGACGACGTCACAGTGATCAGCGGCGGCAAAATCGTGGACCGCTGGCACGTGGCCGCACGCGGACGAAACAAATAAACCCGTCAGAGACGGCGGCGATCCTTAGATGCCGAGCTCTGCCCTAAGCGCTGCGACGTGGCCCTGGGCCTTGATCTGGTACTGCGTGAGCGTGACGTTGCCTTCGGCGTCGAGCACCACGGTGGAACGGACCAGGCCGTCAACCACTTCGCCGTTGACGAGCTTTTCGCCCCAGGCGCCGTAGGCCAGCGCCACTGCGTGGTCTTCGTCGGAGAGCAGCGGGAATGTCAGGGCGAAGTCGCCGGTGAAGGCTGCCAGCTTCTCCGGCGAGTCCGGGGAGATGCCCAGGACCTCGTAGCCGGAGGACTGCAGGCTGGCGAGGCTGTCGCGGAAGTCGCAGGCCTCGGTGGTGCAGCCGGGCGTGGCGGCTTCCGGGTAGAAGTACACAATGACGTTGCGTCCGCGGTAATCGGACAGGGAGACCTTCTGGCCGTCGGCGTTGAGCAGGGCGAAATCGGGGGCCTGGGTTCCGGCGAGGAGTTTCTGGGTCATGTTTCGTTCCTTGACTTGTGGGGCAACCGCCATGGCAGGCGATCAATCTATGGGTGCAACGGGCTGCCTAGATGCAGTATTCCGCGGGTCCGCGGACCGTGCTGCCCGGTCCGGGCACAAACTGGTAGCCGCCGCCGCGCACTGTTGCGATGGCGTGGCGGGCCGATCCCAGCTTGCGCCGGACGCGTCCAACATACACGTCGATGGAGCGGAATGCCGCGCCGGGGCAGTCCAGGGACTCGAGGACGCGTTGCAGTTCTTCACGTTGAATCGTCCGCGACTGGTTTTCCACCAGGTACCTCAGGAGGCTGAATTCCATGTGGGTGAAGCTGACCGGGACACCGTCCAGGAGGACGGTGTCCGCGGCCAGATCCACTGCCACGATGCTGCGCCGCCCGGCCAGGGCGACTGGCGGGGCGACGGCGGCTGAGGTGCCGTTTTCGGTGTCGGACGCCGTTTCCGGAACATCAGCACCGGCCGTTCCGGCCGCACTGCACACGTGGACTTCGGCTTCCGGAGCAAGCCGGCGGGCACGCGCCAGGACCGCCTTGGCGGCTTCGGCCCAGACCGCCGGGTCGATGTCGTCGCCTTCACAGGGCTGGAGCCATACCGCCAGGCCGCGCGGCTGAAGCCCTGGCTGGAGGCCGGGACGGGCGCCCGGACTAACGCCAACACGGGAGCCGGCGTGCTGCTGCGGGTATGGCGCATGGACGTTGACGGCCATCGCGCTGCGCCTCAGACGCCGCCGCGGCGGATCAGCTTGCCGCTGGGCGTGCGGCCGTCAATCTCGTTGCCGCGAAGGAACGTTTTGCGGACGACGCCGGAGAGCGCCTTGCCGTCGTAGGGCGTGATGGGGTTCTTGTGCTTGAGCTTGGTGACGTCGACGACGAAGGCGTCGTCCGGCGCGAAGATGGAGAAGTCCGCATCGTAGCCCAGGGCCAGCTGGCCCTTGTTGTGCAGGCGGGCCAAGGCGGCGGGCTTCTCAGCCATCCAGGACACCACCTGCTCCAGGGTGATGCCGCGGTGCCGGGCTTCGGTCCAGATCAGGGAGAGTCCCAGCTGCAGTGAGGAGACGCCGCCCCAGGCCACGGCGAAGTCGCCGTTTTCCAGGTCCTTCAGGTCCAGGGTGGACGGGGAGTGGTCCGAGACGATGCAGTCGATGGTGCCGTCCTGCAGGCCCTTCCAGAGCAGTTCGCGGTTGGAGGCCTCACGGATCGGCGGGCAGCACTTGTACGCGGTGGCGCCGTCGGGGATTTCCTCGGCCATCAGGGTGAGGTAGTGCGGGCACGTCTCCACGGTGAGGTGGACGCCGTCGCGCTTTGCACTGGCGATCATGGGCAGCGCGTCGGAGGACGAGAGGTGCAGGATGTGGGCGCGGGCGCCGGTCCAGCGGGCCCGTTCGATGACCTCGGCGATGGCCTTGTTCTCGGCGCCGCGCGGGCGGGAGGCCAGGAACGTTTCGTAGTGGTCGCCGCCGGGGTGCGGGGCGCGGTCGATCGCGTGGGAGTCCTCGGCGTGGACGATCATGARGGAGTCGAAGGACTTGAGTTCGGCCATGTCCTCCTCCATCTCGTCCGCTTCGAGGTGCGGGAACTCGTCCACGCCGGAGTGCAGCAGGAAGCACTTGAAGCCGAAGACGCCCTCGTCATGCAGGCCGCGGAGGTCCTTCTTGTTGCCCGGCACGGCGCCGCCCCAGAATCCGACGTCCACAAACGCCTGATCCTCGGCAACCTCGCGCTTGAGCTTGAGGCCTTCCACCGTGGTGGTGGGCGGGATGGAGTTCAGCGGCATGTCGATGATGGTGGTGACGCCGCCGGCGGCCGCGGCACGCGTGGCGGAGGCGAAGCCCTCCCACTCGGTGCGGCCGGGCTCGTTGACGTGGACGTGCGTGTCCACGAGGCCGGGGATGAGCGTCTCGTCGTCGGCCAGGTCAATGACCTGTGTGCCGGTGAGGCCGTTGCCGAACGGTTCGATGGCGACGATCACGCCACCGCGGATGCCGACTTCGCGGGCGGTGATGCCGGCGGTGGTGAGGATGCGCTGGCCGCGGATGACCAGGTCAAACGAGCCGGCCGCCGGGGTGGTTTCTTCAGACATGGACGTTCTCCTTGTTTTCTGTCGCCTTGGTGCTGGCCGGGAGCCCCGCAAGGTGGGCGCCGATGCTCTTCCCCAGTTTTTCGAGCAGCGGTCCTGCTTCAGCAATGCATTTTTCTACGTTTGGTTCGAGGTCGGTCAACGCGTGGACCTGCTGGAAACCAGCGTCCGCGAGTTGTTCTGCGCTCAGGGTACTCCGGCCGCACACGGCGATGACAGGGACGCCTGCACGTTCCGCGGCACGGGCCACACCCATGGGCGTTTTGCCGAGCAGGCTCTGCTCGTCCAGGCTTCCTTCGCCGGTGATCACCAGGTCAGCGCCGGCCAGCCGCTGCTCCAGTTCAGTGAATTCGAGGACGACGTCGATGCCCGGCCTGCGTGCCGCGGCCAGCGCCGCGATGGCAATGTAGCCGACTCCGCCGGCTGCTCCTGCGCCGGGTGCGACGGCGGCCCTCTCGGCGCGGATGCCGATCTCGCCGGCGAGGACCGAGACGAAATTGGTCAGGGCGGCGTCGAGGGCGACGACGTCACTCGGCGTCGCGCCTTTCTGCGGTCCGAAGATCGCGGCGGCGCCGCTGGGCCCCAGCAGGGGATTGTCGACGTCGGACGCCAGGGTGAAGCGGGCGTCCTCCAGCCGGACGTCCAGGCCGGAGAAATCGATCCGGTCCAGGCGGGCCAGCGCGGCCCCGCCGCCGGGGAGCTCGTTGCCCTCGGCGTCCAGGAGCGCTGCCCCGAGGCCCTGCAGGACCCCGGCGCCGCCGTCGGTGTTGGCGCTGCCGCCCACACCCAGGATGAACTTCCGGCAGCCAAGGTCCAGGGCGGCCCGGATGAGTTCGCCGGTGCCGAGGCTGGTGGCGGTGGTGGCCGTTCCGGAGTCCGGGCCGCCGCCGTGGATGACGGCGGGCAGCAGCGCGAGCCCGGAAGCTGCGGCCATTTCGATCACGGCCTCCCGGCCGCGGACCGCGAAGTCGGCCCGGACCGGCTGGCCGGTGGGGCCGGTGACGGTGGCGGTCCGGCGGGTGAAGCCGGAGCCGACGGCGGCGTCGAGGGTGCCCTCGCCGCCGTCGGCCACCGGAATGAGTGTGGCCTCAAGGCCCGGCACAGCTGACTGCAGTCCCGCGCTCAGGCGCCTGGCGACGTCGGGGGCGGACAGCGAGCCCTTGAACTTGTCCGGGGCGATGACCACACGCATTCCGGTACCTCCTTCCATTGTTTACGTTAGGCCAGCGAGGAGAGGATGGCAGTGGGGGCGTCCTCGCGGGTCTCGGCCAGGTCCTCGAACTCGTTGACGGCGTTGATTTCAACACCCATGGAGATGTTGGTGATCTTTTCCAGGATCACTTCAACCACCACGGGAACCTTGAACTCGCCCATCAGGGCCTTGGCCTTGTCGAACGCGGCCGGCAGGTCTGCCGGGTTTTCCACCCGGATGGCCTTGCAGCCCAGGCCCTCGGCCACCTTGACGTGGTCCACGCCGTAGCCGTTTGTTTCCGGGGAGTTGATGTTCTCGAACGCCAGGGAAACGTTCTGTTCCATCTCGAAGCCGCGCTGCGACTGGCGGATCAGGCCCAGGTACGAGTTGTTCACCACGACGTGGATGTACGGCAGGTTGAACTGCGCGCCCACGGCCAGCTCTTCGATCATGAACTGGAAGTCGTAGTCACCGGACAGGGCAACCACGGTCTCGTCCGGCTTGCCGCGGACCACGCCCAGGGCGGCCGGGGCGGTCCAGCCCAGGGGGCCCGCCTGGCCGGCGTTGATCCATTTGCGCGGGCCGAACACGTGCAGCATCTGCGCGCCGGCGATCTGCGACAGGCCGATCGTGGACACGTACGTGGTGTCCTTACCGAACGCCTTGTTCATTTCCTCGTACACACGCTGCGGCTTGATCGGCACGTTCTCGAAGTGCGTCTTGCGCTGCAGGGAGCCCTTGCGTGCGGTGCACTCGGCAACCCAGCCGGCGTAGTCCGGCAGGGACTTCGCTGCCTGGCGCTCGCGTGCCAGCTCAATCAGCCCGTCCAGCGCCGCACCGGCGTCGGACGCGATGCCCAGGTCCGGCGAGAACACGCGGCCGATCTGGGTGGGCTCGATGTCGATGTGCACGAACTTGCGGCCGGCCGTGTAGGTGTCCAGGCCGCCGGTGTGGCGGTTGGCCCAGCGGTTGCCGATGCCAATCACGAAGTCGGAGGCCAGCATGGTCTCGTTGCCGTAGCGGTGGCTGGTCTGCAGGCCCACCATGCCGGCCATCAGGACGTGGTCGTCCGGGATGGTGCCCCAGCCCATCAGGGTGGGGATGACCGGAACGTTCAGCAGTTCGGCCAGTTCCACCAGCTGCGCGGAGGCGCCGGCGTTGATGATGCCGCCGCCGGCCACGATCAGCGGGCGCTCGGCTGCGGTCAGCATGTCCAGCGCCTTTTCCAGCTGCTTGCGGCTGGCCGTGGGCTTCTGGACAACGATGGGCTCGTAGGCGTCGATGTCGAATTCGATCTCGGCCATCTGCACGTCGAACGGCAGGTCCAGCAGGACCGGGCCCGGACGGCCGGAGCGCATCAGCTGGAAGGCCTTCTGGAAGGCGCCCGGAACCTGGCCCGGCTCCATGATGGTCATGGACATCTTGGTGACCGGAGCGGCGATGGTCTGGATGTCCACGGCCTGGAAGTCTTCCTTGTGCAGCTTGGCCACGGGGGCCTGTCCGGTGATGCAGAGCATCGGGATGGAATCCGCCCAGGCCGCGTACAGGCCGGTGATCATGTCCGTGCCGGCAGGGCCCGAGGTGCCGATACAGATGCCGATGTTGCCATCCTTGGCCCGGGAGTAGCCGTCCGCCATGTGGCTGGCGCCTTCTACGTGGCGGGCCAGCGTGTGCCGGACCCCGCCGTTCTTCCGCATCGCCGAGTAGAACGGGTTGATTGCCGCTCCTGGCAGGCCGAACGCCTCGATGGCGCCTTCCTTTACCAGGATCGCGACGGCAGCGTCAACGGTGCGCATCTTAGTCATTGTGTACTCCTTGAAAGTCTGTGGTGAAGCCTGTTTTTGGGTGTGCTGAGGGGAGGCCCGGCGAACTGTCGCGGGGCGCTTTGGGGGAGTCGTCGTCGTAAATTACGACGGCGGCCGGCGTGTCCGTGTCGAAGTGCCCCGTTTCGGGGGCTGCTCCTACTTGCGGCCGCTGAGCTGCAGGACCTGCTTGAAGAGGCCGGAGTGGTCGAGGCCGCCGTCGCCCTGGTTGACGGTTGCGGCGACGAGCTGTGCGACGACGGCGCCGAGGGGGACGGCGACGTTGGCTTCGCGGGCTGCCGAGGTGACGATGCCGAGGTCCTTGTGGTGGAGGGCCAGACGGAAGCCGGGGTCGAAGTTGCGGTCCAGCATCTTCTGGCCCTTCTGGTCGAGGACCTTGGAGCCGGCCAGGCCGCCGCCGAGGACCTTGAGGGCTGCGTCGGTATCCACGCCGTAGGCCTCAAGGAAGGCGATCGCTTCGCCGAGGACCTGGATGTTGACGGCCACGATCAGCTGGTTGGCTGCCTTGACGGTCTGGCCGGAGCCGGCGGGGCCAACGTGGACGATGGTCTTGCCGACGGCGGTGAGGACCGGCTGTGCTGCCTCGAAGTCGGCTGCCTCGCCGCCCACCATGATGGAGAGAACGGCGTTGATGGCGCCCTGTTCGCCGCCGGAGACCGGGGCGTCGAGGGGGCGGATGCCGGCTGCGGTTGCCTCTGCGGATAGGCGCTTGGCGACGTCCGGGCGGATGCTGGATGCGTCGATCCAGATGGTGCCCTTCTTCGCGTTGGCGAAGACGCCCTCCGGGCCGCTGACTACGCCCTCGACGTCGGGGGAGTCCGGCACCATGGTGATGACGACGTCGGCGTCCTTGACGGCGTCGGCGATGCTCGTGGCACCCTTGCCGCCTTCGGAGACGAGCTTGTCGATCTTGTCCTGGCTGCGGTTGAAGCCGGTGACGGTGTGGCCGGCCTTGACGAGGTTGATGGCCATGGGGAGGCCCATGATTCCGAGTCCGATGACTGCAACGTTGCTCATTGTGGTTCCTTTACTGAAAGTCTGTGGTGGTGCTGGGGGTGGTTAGCGGCTGGCCCGCTGGCGGATGGCCCAGCTGAACGCGGTTTCCGCCGGTTCCTTGTATTCGAGGCCGATGTAGCCGTCGTAGCCGAGTTCGCGGCTGCGGGCGATCCATTCGCCGAGGGGAAGCTCGCCGGTTCCGGGAGCCCCGCGGCCGGGGTTGTCGGCGATCTGGATGTGGCCGAAGTCCTTGGCGTGGTTTTCGATGACGGCTGCGACGTCGTCCCCGTTGACTGCCAGGTGGTAGAAGTCCGCGAGGAGCTTGACGTTCTCTGCGCCGGATTCCGCATTGACGCGGGCGATCACCTTAAGGGCGTCCGCTGCCGTGAGGAGCGGGTACCTGGGTGCGCCGCTGACGGGTTCGAGGAGGACGGTGCCGCCGATGCCTGCGACACCGGCAGCGGCCGCGGCGAGATTTTCGGCGCCGATGGCGTCCTGCTTTTCGGCCGATTCGCCGTCGACGCGGTTGCCGTAGAGGGCATTGAACGCCTTGCAGCCGAGGCGCTCACCGATGCCGGCAACGACGTCGATGTTGTCCAGGAATTCGGTGGAACGTGCGGGCCAGGAGACCAGGCCGCGGTCGCCGCCGGGCATGTTGCCGGCGTTGAAGTTCAGGCCCGTGAGCTGGACGCCGGCATCCTTGATGGCGTTCTCAAACCCGGTGACCTGGGCGTCCGTGGGGACGGAGGTGTCGAAGGGCCACCAGAACTCAACGGCGTCAAAGCCGGCAGCCTTCGCGGCGGCGGGGCGCTCGAGCAGGGGAAGCTCCGTCAAGAGGATGGAGCAGTTCACTGTGTACGTCATCGTAGGTCCTTCCGAGGAGGGCTTTGATCTATCTTCCGGCTTGCTTGGCTCTCTCAAGTTTCCGCTTTGTGGAATTTAGATTCTGCTTTATGAAAAGTCTAGGGAAGGTGGGGGCGGGAGTCAAGGGGGTGTGTGGGTTGGGAGGGGGTGGGGACAGCAAACTCTTCCCGACCGGGCATAAAGAACGGGCGGCTCCTGGCAGGGCCGCCCGTTCGATTGATCGTATTCAGTGCCGCTTGAAGGCGTGCCTGATCTTTTCGCCGGCTTGCTTGAGGTCGGCCCGGACTGCGCGGGCCTTGCCTTCTGCCCTCATGCGGTCGTTTCCGCTGACCTCACCGGCGGCCTTCTTTCCCTTGCCGTGAAGCCTCTCCGCGGCGTTGTGGATCCTGTCACCCAAACCCATTGCGGTCCTCCTTGTGGTGCGGCCGGTTCGGCTGATTGCCGCCTATGCCGCCACTTAAATTGTAGAAAGGAATGGCCCCCACGGACCTGTGGGCAGCCTAAAAGATCTGCGGGAATACAGGGGATCGAGGTAGTTCTGGTACCGGCCCCGCGGCTGAGTCCGGGCCTTCCGCGACGCCGACGCCGGTGCACTCTCCCGGACGGCCGAATGGATTAATTACCGCAGGCCAGCACCGCCCGCCAAACGTCAGACGGTCCGCGGCGCCTTGGCCAGGGTCTCGCTGAGTTCAGCGGCGTTCTGCCGCACCACATTCGCCGGACGGCCCGGTTCCGCGCGCCAGCTCTCCGAGAGCGGGCCGAGGTCCACCGTGTCGAAGCCGAACTCGTCATACAGCCTCGTCACGAGCTCGCTGGCCTCGGCGTAGTCGCTCGCGGTGGCCAGGGCGCGGCGGTTCGGGGTGCCGGGAGGCGTGCCGTCCGTGGTGACCTCGCTGTACCGGATGTGGTTGAAGCCCTTCGCCACCTTGGACGTGGGCAGGTGTTCCTGCACCAGAGCGGAGGACGTGGTTTCGCCGGAGTCGAGGGCCGGAACATGGCCATCGCGCTTCCAGTAGTAGTTGCCGGTATCGATCACGATCTTCCCCGCGAGCGGCTCCACGGGGATGCTGCCGAGGCTCCTGAAAGGAATGGTCACGACGGCGAAATCGCCCGCCGCTGCCGCTTCGGCCGGCGTCGCGGCCCGGGCACGGGGTCCCAGTTCTGCCACGAGTGCGGCCAGCGTTTCGGGGCCGCGGGAATTGCTGATCACCACGTCGTAGCCGAGTTCCACCGCTTTGCGGGCAACCTCGCTGCCAATGTGTCCTGCTCCGATGATTCCGATGGTTGTCATATCCGGGGCAACACCGGCGCCCGCAGGGATATTTCGGGCGATAGGCGCTGCGACGGCCGGTTAAGGCTAGACAGCATGAACCTGAATCGAGGACGGACCGGAATGTGTCACTCATGTCGAACTCTGGTGCCAACGGCGCCCTGAGAGTAGCGTTTCCCCCATCAGAAAACTCCGCTGATCTGGGCTCCGGACACATTCTTGGTGTGGAGGTGCCCCTTGTGAAAAGTGGCGGAGCGGCATCACAGGCGAATCTCAAACTCATTGTCTTGTGCTTGATGCTTCTGAATTCCCTGGCCATGGTTGCCTGCTCTACGTCGATCCCCACCCAAGCAACGAACAGATGATCTCTGGCTCGCTGCTGCGGGCCACTAATCGAGGAGGATGAGATGAAGCACAAGGTACTCGCCACCTTGGGCGCGGTGATCTCCGCGATCGGAATCTCGATCGCATCGGCTGCCCCTGCGTTGGCGGCGCGGCCGCTCGAGCACGACCACTTTACGGATTCCAGCAGCGCCATTGCCCAGGAAGAATTCCCCGGATTCTGCGCCGGGATCGTAGACTTCCCGGTGCGACACGACAGGCACGCCGAGGGGATGTTCCTCTTCGTTCATCACGGCGACGGTCTCGCATACGGAGGGGGTCCGATCCGCTCAACCGATGTGTGGACAAACACCCTGAACGAGCAGACCTACACGATCACGGAGTCAGGCCAGGCACGGGACCACAAAATCACCGACAACGGCGATGGCACCCTGACCGTCGAGATCGCCGTCTCTGGCGTCCAGAAGGTCTACGGCCCGGACGGTACGCGTCTCTTCATGGACACGGGTACATTCAGGTTCGCGATCCTCATGGATCACGGCGGCACGCCTGCTGACCCCTCCGACGACGAGTTCATTAGGGACCTCGGCGAGACGGCCAGTCACGGGCAAGCGGACACGGCAGGACGCGACTTCTGCGAAGACCTCGTCACCTTCATCGGTTAACAAAATTCAAGCGGCCCTGGGAAAACGCCCGGACGGACCTTTTCAACCACATCTTTCCGCGGCCGGCAAAGACCTGACTGGCCACCCGGGACCGAAACAACCAAGGACCCACGGTGGAACACGACCGGCAGCAGGGCTGGTAATCGGGCATGCCGCGAACCCGGGCCCGCGCAAACGGCCCATTTCTCTCTTTGGGACGCCTTTGCGCCGAGCCGCTGGGACGGAACGACGGCGACACCACGGGGGCGATAGCCTGAACGTTGAACCCAGCCCCACCCCGGAACGAGGATTTCCCCATGATCACACGCACCGACGTCGACGAAGCCGCTGCCCGGATTGCCGGAAGGATCCGCGTTACGCCCGTACTGGCGGCTGACCGAGGCCCATTCCCCGGCGAAGTGTGGCTTAAGTGCGAGTTCATGCAGCACACCGGCACGTTCAAGGCTAGGGGCGCGTTCAACCGGGTCCTGGCCTGCCGGGAGCGCGGCGAACTCAAGGACGAGGTCGGCATTGTGGTGGCCTCCGGCGGCAACGCCGGCCTCGCCAACGCCTACGCGGCCACGGAAGTGGGGGTCCCGGCCACGGTGTTCGTGCCCGAGACCGCCCCGGCCGTGAAGGTCAAGAAGCTCTGGGACATCGGCGCTAACGTGATCCAGCGCGGCGTCGAATACTCCGAGGCCTACGACGCCGCGATGGCTTACGCCGCCGAGACGGGCGCGGTCTACTGCCATGCATATGACCAGCCCGAGATCGCAGCCGGTGCCGGCACCATCGGAACCGAGCTGCTGGAGCAGCTGGGCGACGTGGACACCGTGGTGGTGGCTGTGGGCGGCGGCGGGCTCATGGCCGGTGTGGCAGCCGCCGTCGAGGGCCGGGCCACTGTAGTGGGCGTCGAGTCCGAAAACACGCCCTCCCTGCACGCCGCGCTCGCGGCCGGGACCCCGGTGGATGTGGCCGTTTCCGGGATCGCCGCCGACTCGCTGGGCGCCCGGCAGATCGGCCGGATCGGCTTCGACGTAGCCGTCCGTACCGGTGTCCGCGCCGTGCTGGTCTCCGACGAGGACATCGTGGCCGCCCGCTCCCTGCTGTGGGAGGACTACCGCATCATCGTGGAGCACGGCGCGGCCACAGCCTTCGCCGCCCTGCACTCCGGCGCCTACGTCCCGGCGGCCGGGGAACGCGTGGCCGTGATCCTCTGCGGCGCCAACACGGACCCCGCCACGGTCTGAGGTTCTACTGGTCCGCCGCGACGACGTCCCTCCCGTTGAGCGGCTGGACCGGCCGGCTGTTGCCCGCGTGCGCCGCGCGAAGTGTGGCAAGCTGTCCGGCTCCCAGCTCAACGGGGGTCTTGAGGAGCAGCCAGCGCACGCCTTCCGAGCAGGGCGGAGTGGTCAGGCTGCCGTCGTACGCGAAGTGGTCCAGCGACGCCGGGAACAGCGCCGGGAAGTCCACGACGCCAGCTGGCACCTTCTGCCCATCGGCTGCGGCCGGCACGCCTTCCGTGAACGGCGCCCACGCCGCATTGGGAGCCCCCACTGTGGCGAGGATCCCGACGACGGCCAGCCCGCCGTCGTCGGCCTGGTGGACGAAATGGAACTCGGCCTCGTGCCGGACGCCGTCCAGCGTGTGCTCGGATGGGGCGTGGAAGTGCAGCTGCTTGAAGGCGTACTTCTTGCCGCCAACCGTGATGCCCTGGGCCGTGAGGGCGTGCAGCTCGGTGGTGTGGCCATTGTCGGTGATCTCGCCTTCGGAGGCGGAATAGGCTAGGGCCAGCGGCGCAGGGGAAAGGCCCGAACCGCCGCCGACGTCGATGGGGGACTGGGCGGTGCCCGACGAGCAGGAGCCGAAGTCGGAGCTCAAGGCGCCCCAGTGTTCGGGACCCTCGGCGCCGTCGTAGGACCAGGCGTGGGGTGCTGCGGAGGCGGACGGCGAGGGTGCTGCCGCCCCGGCGGCGGACCTGCTGCAGCCGGTGACAAGTGCCAGCAGCCCCAGGCCGGATCCAACTATCAAAGACTTCCTGGTCATTAGTGTGGCGCTGCGCATCTTCCATCCTTCGGGTCGTGTAGATCCGCACCGGAGAGCCCGGGCGGACCTACGACGACTACCACGGGGGCCGGTGGCAGGTCTTGTCACAGAGGCCCGCCGCAGGATGTGACCCGCTGTCCTTCCGGAAGTCAGGGCGCCTTGCTGGCGCCGGACGCGTCCGTGTCTTCTGTGGCCCGAGGGGCAGCCGCGGCGGCCGGCACTTCGGCGCCGAAGCTGCCGAGCAGGGTCAGGGAATCGGCCGACGGCGAGTCCGGCTTCGCCGAATACACCCGCAGGACCTGATCTGAATCGTCGGGAAGCGTCAGGTCTTCGAAGTTCAGTTCCAGGTCCCCGACGACGGGATGGTGCAGCCGAACACTGCCTGCGGACCCTGTGGCCAGCCGGTGTCCGGCCCACCATTGGCGGAAGCGCTCGCTGTGCACTGCGAGTTCGCCGACGAGTTGATTGGCCAAGGGGTCGTTGGGGTGCCGGCCGATATCCGCGCGCAGGGTCCCGACGGCTTCGGCCGCCACGGTCTCCCAGTCCCGGAAGAGATCGTGGGAGCGCGGATCGAGGAAAACCCACCGGGTGAGGTTCCGCTCCGCTGCCGGCATGGCCGGGAATTCCGCAAGCAGAAGGAACGCCAGGCGGTTGCCGGCCAGAACGTCTGTGCGCCGGCCCAGGACCAGGGCGGGAACGTTGCCCACGGCATCCAGGAGTTGGCGGAGCGCCGGCCGAACACTCTGTTCCGGAATGGGTGAATGCTGGGACTTCGCGCAGTTTTCCAGAAGGTCGAACATGTGCGCCTGCTCGCCGGGATCCAGGCGCAGGGCGCGCGCCACTGATTCCATCACCGCCCGGGAGGGGTGGATGTTCCGGCCCTGCTCGAGCCGCGTGTAGTAGTCGGTGCTCACGTCCGCCAGGCGCGCGATTTCCTCGCGTCGCAGCCCGGGGACGCGCCTGCCACCGGAGGTCGCGGCTATCCCGGCCTGCGCCGGCGTCAGCCGCGACCGCATTGCCTTCAGGAACTTTCCAAACTCAGCGCTCTGACCCATGTCTTCCATTGTCCAAGCCCGCGTCCCCGCTTTTCCAGTGACGAAGGTAGGACTGCCAGTCCTAGGAAAAGGAGGGAATGGCTTACCTGCTGACACGGCCTGCCGGCGTGCCTAGCGTTGAATGCATAGCCCGCCCGTGCAGGGCTGTTCGAGCAAACACCACCACCAAGTACGGTGCCACACCTGCCCAGATTGTGCTCGCGTGGCATCTCAGCCAGGGCACCATCGTCATCCCGAAATCGGTCCAGGCCGCTCGCATGCGGGAAAACCTGGGTGCTGCCGCCGTATTGCTAACGCCGGCGGAGGTAGCCGAAATCACGGACCTGGAGTCCGGCGCCCGCACCGGCGGGGATCCCGCCGTCGCCGCGCACAGCCAAATGTAGCCAATCCGCACCGGGGAAGTGCAGACCGAGAGCCAGCCCCACCGAACAAGAAGAGAACCATGGACAATTCGCTGATGATGGCTTGGGCAGTCATCCACCTCATAAACAACGACAGCCGCAGCGCCTTGCCCGATGCCCCCGTCGTGGCACCACGACAGGCCGGACGCGCACGCAGGAGACTGGCCCGCTTCCAGCGGCGGCTGGCCAGTTTCCTGCACGAAGCCGCGTGGGCCATTGAACCTGAACCGCGGACGGCTACTGAGCCCTGACCGCCGAAGGGCGGTGGCACCGGAATCCCGGTGCCACCGCCCTTCGGTATTTGGGAGTGTTCGGAGAATGCTCTGGGGCGTTACAGAACCTTCTCCAGGAATGACCTGATGCGCGGGTTGGTGTTGCTTTCGGAGAAGAACTCTTCCGGCGGCAGGTCGGCGGCGATCGTGCCGCCGTCGATGAACACCACGCGGTCGGCCACCTTGCGGGCAAAGCCCATTTCGTGTGTGACCACCACCATGGTCATGCCGTCGGCGGCGAGGCCGGCCATGACGTCCAGGACATCGTGGACCACTTCGGGGTCCAGGGCGCTGGTGGGTTCGTCGAAGAGCATCACCTTGGGGTTCATGGCCACGGCGCGGGCGATGGCGATGCGCTGCTTCTGGCCGCCGGAGAGCCGGTTCGGGTAGACGTGCGCCCGGTGGGTCATGTTGACCTTTTCGAGCAGTTCCATGGCCCGCGCTTCCGCGTCTTTTTTGCTGAGCTTCAGCACATCCATCTGCGGAAGCATGACGTTTTTCAGGGCCGTCATGTTGGGGAACAGGTTGAACTGCTGGAACACCATGCCCATGCGGGAGCGCAGGCGGTCCAGGTCCACCTTCGGCGCCAGGAGGTCCTCGCCGTCGAACACCACATGGCCGGAGGTGGGCGTCTCGAGGAGGTTCAGGCAGCGCAGGAAGGTTGACTTGCCGCCGCCGCTGGGACCGATGACGGCGACAACTTCGCCCGGCTCGATGGTGAAATCGATGCCCTTGAGGACGTGGTGGTCACCGTAGGACTTGGTGATCTCTTTCGTTTCCAGGAGTGCCATTAGATGTAAACCGCCATCTTCTTCTCGATTGCGTTTGCGGCCAGGCCGATGATGTTGGTGAGGACGTAGTACACCAGGCCGATGAAGACGTACACGGTCAGTGCATCGAAGGTGCGGGAAATGATGGTCTGGCCCACCAGGAACAGTTCGCTGATGGTCACGAAGGACACCAGAGCGGAGTTCTTGGTCAGGGACACAAACTCGTTGCCGAGCGGCGGGAGCATGCGCAGGAAGGCCTGCGGGATGATCACGTGGCGCAGCGCGGACGCGGAACTCATGCCGCAGGACCGGGCGGCTTCCATCTGGCCCTTGTCCACGGACTGGATGGCGCCGCGGACGATTTCCGTGACGTACGAGCCGCTGTAGAGGCCCAGGGCCAGGATGCCGGCCACCATCGGCGAGAGCTGGATGCCCAGCTGCGGCAGTCCGAAGTAGATGAAGAACAGCTGGACGATGAACGGCGTGCCGCGGACCACGGAGACGTACACCTTGCCGATCCAGCGGATGGGCCGGAGGTGCGAAAGCTTGGCGAAGCCGCCCAGCATGCCGAACAGCAGGCTCAGGGCGAGCGAGAGGGCGATGATCTGCAGCGTGGTGCCCAGGCCCTGCATCAGCGGGCCCCAGGAATTGGTGATCGAGGCGACGTTGAAGATGCTGCGTTCCTTGGCGGGGCCGGTGGCGGTGCTGGTTTCGTCGCCGAACCACTTGGTGGAGGCCTTGGTGAAGTCGCCCGAGTCCTGCATGCCCTTCAGCGCCGTGTTGAAGGCCTCGCGGATGTCCGAGTCGGTCTTCTGGAACGCGAACCCGTAGTTCTCGTTCGTCAGGCGGTCGCCGACCTGTTTCAGGCCGCCCTGCTCGTGGATGAAGTACCGGCCGCCGGGCTGCCCGGTGACCACGGCGTCGGCCTGGCCGAGCTTGACGGAGGAGAACATCTGGTCGTTGGTCTGGACCTGCACCAGCTCGGCCTGGGGCTGGTTCTGGCGCAGCCACTCAACGGACTTGGTGCCCACCTGCACGGCAACCTTCTTGCCGGCGAGGTCGGCCAGCGACTTGACGGTGTCGTTGGACGTGGAAACGAACATGCCCAGGCCGCCGGGGTAGTAGATCTCGGAGAAGTCCACCACCTTGGCCCGCTCGGGGCTGATGTAGATGGCGGAAGCGCCGACGTCGATCTGGTTTGCCTGCAGCGCCGGGACGATGTTGCCGAACGGCATCTGCACGAACTCGACGTTCTTGATGCCCGCTTTGGCAGCGAGGTCCCGCACAACGTCGATGTCGAAACCGATCTTGGTGCCGTTGGCATCGGTGAATTCGAACGGCGGGAAGGAGGCGTCGGTGCCGACCTTGAGGGTGGTCTTGCCGGAGCGCAGGTCCGCCATCTTGCCGGCCGACGGGGTGGCCGGCGTCGTCTCGGCCTGGGCTGCCGGCGCGGCCAGCCCCAGCAACGCGGCAAGGAGGGCGGCCGTCGTGGCAGCCCATCCGAATCGCGAGAATCGGTTCTTCATGTGTGCTCGTTTCTGGGGAGGGGAGGCGGGCTTCCGGCTACGCATGCCGGTGCCCGGATCGCTCTGTGGCGATCGTGTGGATGAGGCGTGCGGCCGTGCGTGCCGTGCGGGAGTCGATGTCGAACCTGGGGTTCAGTTCGACGACGTCGACGGCGGCGAGCTTGGGGGAGCGCGCCAGTTGACGGCATACGTCCAAGACGACGGAGAGGGGAACCCCGTACGACGCCGGCGCGCTGACACCGGGAGCGACGTACGCGGGGAGGACGTCGAGGTCGATGGTCAGGTAGACCACGTCCACGGAATCCATGAAGTCCTGCGTGAACTGCCGGACCTGCTCGGTCCTGGACTCGGTGCATTCCTCGTCCAGGAGGTATTTGACGCCAAGCTCCCGAGCTGTCTGGAACAGGGCCTCGGTGTTGCCGGGCTGGCTGATGCCCACCACCGTGTAGCTGAACCCGTGGCCCAGGGCACGCTCGGCCTCGGCCACCTGCCGGAACGGCGTGCCAGAGGACGGGATGGCCTCCGCCCGGAGATCGAAATGCGCGTCCAGGTTGATGATGCCGATCCGGCGTCCATCGGTGACCTGGCTGGCGCGGAGGCCCGTGTACGTGCCAAAGGCGGTTTCGTGGCCGCCGCCCAGGATGATGGGCAGGTGGCCCGCGTCCAGGGCCTGGCGGACGGCCGCGCCGAGACGCTCCTGGCCGTCCTCGAGGTTTCCGTCCACCACGGCGGTGTCGCCAAGGTCATGGACCAGGAGTTCCGCCGGTGCCGCCATGGGTGCCAGGGCGGAGCGGATGCTTGCGGGACCGTCGACGGCGCCGACCCGGCCTTTGTTCCGGCGGACACCTTCATCGCTGCGGAATCCAAGGATGGCGATTCCCGTGATGCCGGCCTGGGCCGTGTTCACTGCGTGGTGCCAGCGCCGGTGCTCGGGGCCGGGACCGTCGTCGCGGCCCGTCCACGTGTGCTGGATGGTGGGGTTGGTCATCGTGATCCCTCTCCGTGTCCGAGCGCCAATGCGGCGTCACGGGTGCTTGCTATGAGTTGCTTTTCGCGCCGGACCGCACGGTCCGCCGGAGCCATGGTGCTGACGGCACCCAAAAGCCGGCCGCCGTCGTCGAACACGGGGAAACTGACGCCCCAGACGCCCGCATCCACCGCCCCGTAGCTGAGGCCGAAGCCGCGGCCCTGGACGATCTGGAGCTCGTGGTTCAGGTTGTCTGCGTCCTCCGCGCCCAGTCCGAGCCCGGCCACGATCCTGCTCTGCTCCTGGGGGTCCAGGTGCGCCAGCAGGGCCATGGCGCTGGCGCCCTTCAGCAGGGGAAGCGAGCGGCCCGGCGAATAGCTGCAGCGCAGCATCTGAGGGCCTTCGATGGCATCCACGCACAGTGCCTCCGCACCGCGGACCACCAGATACGCGGCCAGCTCCTGGGTTTCGTCTGAGAGCAGCTGTAGCTGCTCCGAGATGCGGCCCTTGACCATGGCTTCCTGGTGGAAGTTGGCGGCGAGGCGCAGGGTTTCCGGGCCGGCGCTGTACTGGCCTCGGCGCCTGGTCTGCGCCACCAGCCCGGACTGCACCAGCAGTGCCAGGTGCCGGTACACGGCGCTGGCGGGGATGCCCGTTGTTTTGCTTATCTGGGCTGCAGTCAGGGTCCGGTGCCGCGCGAATTCGAGCAGGATGTCGACGAACCGTGAGGCGTTGCCTTCCGATATCACGGAATGGCTCGGATCTGTATGCATAAGAGCGACGTTAGTGGCTGGCATCACAGACGGCCTTAATAAGTTCCCATTAAATGGGAATTTACTTTCCGCCGGGTGGGAATGACCCGGGGAACGCTTGGGGAACGGTCGCGACCTACCGTTAAGTGAAAAATCTGAAAGGAGGTGAGAACAATGGCAGACCACTATGCCTCAGGAACCTGGCAGGTGAAGCAGGGCAGCGAGCAGGAATTCATAGACCGGTGGACCGAGTTCCTTCAGTGGTCCCGGGCGAACTACCCGTCGATCCTGGTGGCGAACCTCATTCGTGACCGACGTATCCCTGGTCATTATGTTTCGTTCGCGGAGTGGACCGACGAGGCGTCCCGGGACGCGTGGAAGCAGAACCCGGGTTTCATGACCCACTTCGATGCCTGCGTTGCGCTGTGCGAGCACATGAGCGGTGCTGATTTCGACCGGGTAGCGACCGTGTAAGTTCTGAGTCAGGTTGCCCGGCGCGCGGCCGCGAGCGCCCGCATCGCGCCGAGTTGCTCGAACGCAATGGCAGAGTCGTCCAGCAGGTGCCGGTCAGCCGACCCGCCCGCGCCGGCCAAAGCGGCCTGCAGCCGGCAGCGGGCGGACCAGAAAGGCTGATGGGCCCTTTCGTAGAGGCTCGCCGCGGATAGGAACCGTTCGCGTGCCCCGCCCGCGTCCGCGTCGGTCAGCGCCAGGGAACCGCGGGCAGACTCGGCCATGGCAGTCCACGCCGAACTTTGGAAGGAGTGCCCAACCCGCTCGGCCGCCTGGGCGAATACGGTTGCGCCCGCCCTGTCGCCGAGCGCAGCGAACGCTTCGGCCGCCATCGGATACAGCAGGGCCGTGCACGTCGGACATTCGCCGTAGCGCGCCGCTGTCGCCGCCGCGGACCGGACTACGCGGACTGCCTCGGCCGGATCGCGGCGCTCCAGCGCGTCCAACGCCGCTGTCGCATAGAGCCGGCCCCACGCGTGCCGGGCCAAGGGCGACACCACGGCGATCGCCATCCCGTGACGAAGGTACGTCGCCGCCGCGATGCTATCGCCTCGCATTACCGCGAGTTCGGCGAGCCGCTGCCAAGGCAGCGCACCGGAACGGGCATCGAGCTCAGCGTACAACTCAGTGCTGCGCTCCAGGCACCCCGCGGCCTCATCCCAGCGCCCCTGCAACAGGAGTGATTCCCCGAGCAGGCACCAGGCGAACGCCTGAGCGTGGCGCGCACCCCGGTCGATGGCCAGCGCCAGCGTGCCGCGGGCATAGTCTTCGACCGTCTCGCACAGTCCGTCCCCATACAGATGGTATTCACCTATGCAGCAATGGAATTCGAAGATCCTTCCCAGCCGCGGATCCTCGTCGCCCACATCACCCAGCCGCTCGATCTCGGCCTGAAGACCAGGCCGCCATGCTCCGCGCATATGACAGATGATGGCGAGTGTTTCCTGCACCGCGGCGATGTCCTCGCCGGTTCCGTGGACCGCGGCCGCCGCCAGGCTAGCCTCCGCTGCGGATTGTGCTTCGTCGTAGCGCCCCACGGACCACAGCCAATTCGCGCGCGCCTCCATAACCCGCGCCTTCTCGGCCTCGTCTTTCCTGCCTGCCAGCAGGCCCTCGGCCGCCCGTAAGTGACTCTCCGCGGCAGCCGCGTCCTGCATCATAAGGTGGGCCTGCGCGGCTTTGCGGTGCAGCCGGGCCGACCGGTGATTGGCGCTGGAACCGCGCAGGCGCGCAATCGCCGCAACGAACGCTGCGACCGCACCCTGAAAATCGCCCGACACCAACCGCAGGCCACCGACCTGCTCCAACAACTCGCTGGCCAGCTCAGGCTCCGACGACAGGCCTGAGCGGATCTGCTCGAACAGCCGTTCCGTAGCAGGGTCTGGCTCGATGCCTAGTTCCTGGTCCAGCGCTGCGCGCAGGCGCTCGTGTTCCTGCATCGCCTCGTGTCGCCGGCCCGCCAGAGCGTGCACCCGCATCAACGCGGCACCTGCCTCCTCGTGGACGGGGTCAGCTGCAATGACCCGCCGCAGTGCCGATACGGCGCCGTCGAAGTTGGCGCGGGCCTCCAACAAGCGTGCCTGTTCCACCAGCAGAGCGAGGAAATCCGACCGGAGCGACCCCTCCCTGGTTATTGCCCAGTCCTCATATCGGTCCTCCGGCAGGAGATCCCCGTCGTACAGTCCGATCGCAGCCGCATACGCGGCCGGGTCGCCGGTCCGGCGTGCCCGCAAAGCCGCAGCCTCGAACGCCTCAACATCCACCCACGTCGACTCACGGTCCAGCCGGAGCTGCTCGCCCGAGATGAGGTATCGGTCCAATGCCGACAGACTCGGATCCAAGACGAGGCGGGCCTCGTGGACCACCTTGCGAAGCTGACCGCCGGCCGCATCCGGGTCCAACCCGGGCCACAGATAATCCAGCACCTGCTCCCGCTGCAACCGGTGACCCGGTGCCAACGCCAGAAGTTTGACCACGGCCTTGGCCTTACGCAAACGCCACTCGCCATCCGGGATGTCCCGCGAACCCACCGACACGCGGAAGCCGCCAAGCAACCGAATTCGAACCTCGCCCTCGACCAACGCCGTCACGCTTCCAGAATCCCACCACCACGCTGTCAATGACAGGGCCGGCTGCGAGCCTTCGGCGGCGGATCGGGAAAGGACCCGCCTAGCTGCCGAGCCGCTGGTACGAACGACGACGGCGGCACTGAAGCGCGCCGCCGTCGTACGTTGTGTTTAAGCCCGCCCGAGGCAGCCTAGGTTAGCTTGATCTGGCGGTTCATGTCCTTGTACAGCAGGTAACGGAACTCGCCGGGACCGCCGGCGTAGCAGGCCTGCGGGCAGAAGGCGCGCAGCCACATAAAGTCGCCGGCCTCCACCTCAACCCAGTCGTTGTTGAGCAGGTACATGGCCTTGCCCTCCAGGACGTACAGGCCGTGCTCCATGACGTGGGTCTCCGGGAACGGGATGACCCCGCCCGGCTGGAACGTCACAATGTTGACCTGCATGTCGTGGGCCAGGTCGCTGGAATCCGTGAAGCGGGTGGTCTTCCAGGCGCCGTTGGTGTCCGGCATGGCGGTGGGCTCCACCTCGGCATCACTGGTGACGAAGGACTTGGCCTCGTAACCTTCGAGCCGCTCGTAGGCCTTGCGGATCCATTGGAAGGAGACAATGTCGTCCGAGACGTTCTCCAGGCCCCAGGTGGAACCGGCGGCCAGGTACGCGTAGCCGCCTTCCTCAAGCTGGTGGAGTTCGCCGTCGAGGGTCAGGTTGACCTTGCCCTTGGTGACAAAGACGACGCCTTCAACACCGGGCTCAAACTCGGCCTTGGGGGCACCGCCGCCGGGGCCGATCTCCACGATCAGCTGCGAGAACGTGGTGGCAAACCCGGAGATCGGGCGGGCCAGGATCCAGGAGCGGGTGTTGGAGAAACCCGGCAGGGTGCTGGTCACGATGTCGGTCATAACGCCCTTGGGGATGACCGTGTAGGCCTCCGTGACGATGGCCCGCTCCGTGGTGAGGTGCGTCTGCGGCGGCAGCCCGCCCTGGGGGTAGTAGTACTTGCCCATCATTGGATCCTTACTTCGAAGTGGTGTGTGCCAGCCGCGGGTGCGCCAGTGCGGTCAGCTGGGAAGGTTCGACGCCGGCGAGCGCCTGGACCTCTTCGGTCCCCACCGCGCCGCACTGGACGCCGCGCAGGACGAAAGCGGCCAGGGCACGTGCGGTGGCGGGTTCGTCCATGACCCCGCCTTCGGTGCGTTCGACATAGTTGCGGAGGCGCGCCGCGGCGGCCGGGAGCCCCTCGCGGTAGAACGCATACGTGGCGGCGAAACGGCTGGGCAGCTGCGCGGCATGCAGGTCCCAGCCCTGGTAGTAGCCGCGCTCCAGCGAACGGCGGACGAGCCGTCCGTGCAGCTTCCAGGCATCCTCGACGGCGTCGCCCACCGGGATGATGTTGGTGGAACCGTCGGACAGCCGGATGCCCGTGCCGGCGACGGCCAGCTGCATGACTTCCTTGGCGAAGTCCGCCACCGGGTGCTCCATGGACTGGTACTCGGCCGAGATCTGCAGCGACGCGGAGTAGTCGTAGGTGCCGTAGTGCAGGGCGCTGATGCGTCCCGGAACCACGTGCGGCAACTGCGCCATCGGGGAGGTGCCTTCCGGCCCGAGGATCAGCTGCGGCGTTTCCACCTGCACCTCGAAGCGGAGCCGGCCGGCGGGAAGCCCGTGGACCTCCTCCAGCCGGGACACTGCGAAGTCCATCGCCTGGACCTGGGCCACGGTACTGACCTTGGGCAGGGTCAGGATGAGCCCGGCAGGAAGTTCGCCGGCCTGCGCGAGCGTGGAGACAAACAGGTCAAGGGTCTTCAGGCCGCGGGCACGGGTGGGCGACTCGAAGCACTTGAAGCGGATGCCGATGAACGGCGGCGCGGTGCCGGCGGCAACTGCCGCGGCCACCGCGTTGGCAGCCCCAACCGCTGCCAGGTCCTCTGCCTCATCGCCGCGGTCGCCGAAGCCGTCCTCGAAATCGAGGCGCAGGTCCTCGATCGGTTCCGTGTGCAGCTTGGCGCCGACCCGTACGGCGACGGCGGCAGCGAGCTCCGACTCCTGGCCCAGCAACGCCCCGAGCTTCTCGAGCCCGCCGTGCGCCTCTGCCGTCGTGAGCGCCTCGGCACCCCAGTCGGCAGCGAACGACGGCGTGAAACGGTCCGCCGGAACGTACACGGTGTGCACGGGCTGGCGAGTGCCGTCGTCGCCCGGGTAATTACGTTCCAGCAGCTGGTCGGTGGCGGCCAGCTGTGTGTCGATGGCGGCGAGGTCCGCCGCGGAGAGCGACGGCGTGGGGGAGACCGCCATGACTCAGCCCACCAGTTCGTAGGCCGGAGTGGTGAGGAAATCCGTGTAGTCCTCGGACAGGCAGATCTCGGCGATCAGCTTGCTGGCCGGCTGGTAGTACAGGCGGAACGCCTCGTCGCCGAATTCGGTCCGGAGCCGTTCCGTTTCCTCGCCCAGGATCTTTTCGACCAGTTCGCGGGTGACGGTGTTTCCCGTGTCGGCGAGGACGGACTTGTTGCGGATCTGCTGCCATACCTGCGAGCGGGAGATCTCGGCGGTGGCGGCGTCCTCCATGAGGTTGTGGATGGCAACGGCGCCGTTGCCGGAGAGCCAGACGGCGGTATAGGCGACGGCGACATACAGGTTCAGCCGCAGCCCGCCTTCGGTGACCTGTCCGTCAGCCGAGGCGATGTCGATCAGCTGGTCAGCGGTGACCGAAACTTCGGGGCGCTGCTTGTCCAGCTGGTTGGGGCGCTCGCCGAGGACGGCGTCGAACACCTCGCGGCAGGTGGGGACCAGATCCGGGTGGGCCACCCAGGAGCCGTCGAACCCGTCTTTGGCCTCGCGGGTCTTGTCCGCGCGGACCTTGGCGAAGGCTGCTTCGGTGACTTCGGGGTGGCGGCGGTTGGGGATGACGGCGGCCATGCCGCCCATGGCGAAGGCGCCGCGCTTGTGGCAGGTCTGCACCAGCAGCTCGGTGTAGGCCCGCATGAACGGAGCAGTCATGACCACCGAGGCGCGGTCCGGGAGCACAAATTCCTCGCCGGCGTCGCGGAAGTACTTGATGATGCTGAACAGGTAGTCCCAGCGGCCGGCGTTGAGGCCCGAGGCGTGGTCCCGCAGTTCGTAGAGGAACTCGTCCATTTCGAACGCGGCCGGGATGGTTTCGATCAGCATGGTGGCGCGGACGCTGCCCTGGGGGATTCCGAGGAAGTCCTGCGCGAACACGAACACCTCGTTCCAGAGGCGGGCCTCGAGGTGCGATTCCATCTTGGGCAGGTAGTAGTACGGGCCGTGCCCGTTGAGCAGCAGCTGCTTGGCGGTGTGGAAGAAGTGCAGGCCGAAGTCCACCAGCGCACCCACGGCGGGTTCGCCGTCGATCAGCAGGTGCCTTTCCGGCATGTGCCAGCCACGCGGACGGGCCACGACGACGGCGAGCGGAGCGTCGGTGCGGAGCGTGTATTCCTTGCCATCGGGCGAGGTGTAGGCCAGGGTGCCGGTTGCGGCGTCGCGCAGGTTCAGGATGGCGTCGATGACGTTGGGCCACGTGGGCGTGCTGGCGTCCTCGAGGTCCGCCAGCCATACCTTGGCGCCGGAGTTCAGGGCGTTGATGGCCATCTTGGCCGGGGTGGCCGGGCCGGTCATTTCGACGCGGCGGTCCTGCAGCGCGGCGGGCGCCTCGGCGACCGTCCAGTCGCCGTCGCGGATTTCCTGCGTCTCCGGGAGGAAGTCCAGGCGGCTGGTGCGGGCGACGCCGTCGCGCTTGGCCTGGCGGGCCTCGAGCAGCTCGTTGCGCGTGCCGGCGAAGCGCCTGTGGAGCTCCTCGACGAAGGCCAGTGCTTTCGGGGTGAGGATCTCTTCGGCGCGGGCGACCGGCTGGCGGTCTGTAACAGTGATAGCCATATTCGTAAGTCCTTTTTTCTAGAGAGCGCGGGCGGCGTGAGCGGCGCCCGCCACTGCGGCAGCCACATCGGCGGCTACATGAGGATCGAAGACGCTGGGGATAATGTAGCTCGCGTTGAGCTCGTCGTCAGCTACCCGGTTGGCAATGGCGTCTGCGGCGGCCACCAGCATCTCCGGCGTGATGTCGCTCGCGCCGGCGTCGAGCAGGCCCCGGAAGAAGCCCGGGAAGGCCAGCACGTTGTTGATCTGGTTGGGGAAATCGCTGCGGCCCGTGGCCACTACGGCGGCGTGCTTGGACGCAATGACAGGGTCGATCTCCGGGGTCGGGTTGGCCATGGCGAAGACGATCGCATTCTCAGCCATGGCGGCGACCTGCTCTTCGCCGATCACGTGCGGAGCGCTGACACCGATGAAGACGTCGGCACCGGCCATGGCCTCGTGCAGCGTTCCGGAGAAGCCTTCCTCGTTGGTGTTCGCGGCAATCCAGGCGCGGTGCTCGTCGTCGTACTGCTCGCCCGAGTGGATGGCGCCGGAGCGGCCGGCGGCAACGATGTGCTGCGCGCCCTGGGCCTTGAGGAGCTGGATGATGGCCGAGCCTGCGGCGCCGACGCCGGAGACAACAATGCGGACCTCGGAGAGCTTCTTGTCCACTACCCGCAGGGCGTTGTGGAGAGCTGCCAGGGTGACGATCGCCGTACCGTGCTGGTCGTCGTGGAAGACGGGGATGTCGAGTTCATCGCGCAGGCGCTTCTCAATTTCAAAGCAGCGCGGCGCTGCGATGTCCTCAAGGTTGATGCCGCCGTAGACGGGCGCCATGGCCTTGGCGATCATGATGATTTCCTCGGTGTCCTGGGTGTCCAGGCAAACCGGCCAGGCGTCGACGTTGGCGAACTGCTTGAACAGGGCGGCCTTGCCCTCCATGACGGGCAGTGCCGCGGCGGGGCCGATGTTGCCCAGGCCCAGGACGGCCGATCCATCGGTGAGGACGGCGATGGTGTTGCGCTTGACGGTCAGGTTGCGGGCGGCCGACGGGTCCTCCGCGATGGCCAGGCAGACGCGGGCGACGCCGGGCGTGTAGGCGCGGGAAAGATCGTCGCGGTTGCGCAGGGCCACCTTGGGGACCACCTCGAGCTTGCCGCCGAGGTGCATCAGGAAGGTGCGGTCCGAGACGTGCTGGACCGTGACGCCGTCGAGCGCGTTCAGGGCGTCCTTGACGCGTGCGGCGTGGTCGTCGTCGGTGGTGTTGCAGGTGACATCCACAACCAGGGTGTCGTGGTGGGATTCCGTGACGTCAAGCGCCGTGATGGCCGCGCCGGCCGCGCCAACGGCGGCAGCGAGCTCACTCGTGGCGGTGAAGCTCGACGGCGCCGCGACGCGCAGGGTGATCGAATTTCCGGGGCTCGGGTTCGCCATTGAATTTCCTCCTCGTTGGGTCCGTTCCCGGACCGCTCGTGCAACCGAATGTTTTCGTATTATGGATATTATTATCTGCAAAGTGGAAATGCAACCCCCTGGCGGTCATGTTTGGGGACATCGCCTGGGGCCGGGTTGTGCTGTATGTTGAGTGTTCTAAGCATCTTTTTTCACGATGTGGATAAGAGATGTCAGAATCTGAGCCATAGGAGACAACGGAATGGCTGAAAAAGCCTCCGGAGGCGTGCAGTCCGTCGAGCGCGTCTTCGAACTGCTGGAACTCATCACAGACGCGGGCGGTGACGTGACGCTCAGCGAGCTCTCCTCCTCCACGGATCTGCCCCTGCCCACCATCCACCGCCTGCTGCGCACGTTGGTCTCGCTTGGCTACATCCGCCAGCTGCCCAACCGCCGTTACGCACTGGGTCCCCGGCTGATCCGGCTTGGCGAAGCCGCCAGCAAGCAGCTTGGAGCCGTGGCCCGCCCGCAGCTGAAGAACCTCGTGGACCGCCTCGGCGAAACCTCCAACATGGCCGTGCTGGACTCGGACATGGTCATCTACGTGGCCCAGGTGCCGTCCATGCACTCCATGCGCATGTTCACTGAGGTGGGCCGCCGCGCCCACACGCACGACACCGGAGTCGGCAAGGCGATCCTGGCCCAGCTCGACGACGAGGTGGTGCGCGGCATCGTGGCCCGCACCGGCATGCCCACCCCCACGGCCAAGAGCATCGGCGACATTGATGCCCTCCTTGCCGATCTCAAGCTGATCCGTGAACGCGGCTACTCCATTGACGAGGAAGAGCAGGAGCTCGGCGTGCGCTGCTTCGCGATGGCCGTGCCCAACGCACCCACCCCTGCCGCCATCTCGGTCTCCGGGCCGATCAGCCGCGTGGACCAGAGCTTCGCCGACCGTGCCGTGCCGCTGCTGCGCCAGGCCGCGATGGCCATCTCGGCGGAACTCAACCAGAACTGAGTTTCCCTCCCCGCGAGGTGGCAGATGACGGCAGTGTTCACGTTGGAACACTGCCGTCAACTGTCATTTGGACGGGGTTAGTGCTCCGCGGACGTCTTGAGCGGGACTTCCTTGCCCTCTGCGTCGATGAGCTTGCCGCCCTCGTAACGGTCGCCGTCGGCCAGGCATTTCAGGTCAGCCTCGGTGACCGCCCGCGCGGTGCCGGCCACAAACACTGACTGGTTGTCCGAGTTTCCGGCCTTTAGGTGGTTGAAAAGCAGGTTCAGCAGGATGGCCATGACGGCGGCCGAGCTGATGCCCGAGTGGAAGATCGTGGAGAACCAGGACGGGAACTGGTCGTAGAACTTCGGGGCCGCAATCGGGATCATGCCAAAGCCAATGGAGGCGGCCACGATGACCAGGTTCATGTTGTTTTTGTACTCCACCTTGGCGAGCGTGCGGATGCCGCTGGCGGCCACCGTTCCAAAGAGTACGACGCCGGCGCCGCCCAGGACGGGTGTCGGAACCGCTGCGACCACCCGGCCAAGGATGGGCAGCAGGCCCAGGATCACCAGGATGAGCCCGCCGGCACTCACCACGAAGCGGCTCTTGATGCCCGTGATCGCCACGAGTCCCACGTTCTGGGCAAAGGCGCTCTGCGTAAACGAATTGAAAAGCGGCGAGATGGCGCTTGACAGCATGTCCGCCCGCAGGCCATCGCCGATGCGGCGTGAGTCCACCTTGGTGTCCACGATCTCGCCGACGGCGATGATGTCCGCCGAGGTCTCGGTGAGCGTCACCAGGATGACAATCAGCATCGAAATGATCGCCGCAATCTCAAAGGTCGGCATGCCAAAGGCGAACGGCGTGGGGAAGGCAACAACGTCGCCCTGGCCCACTTTGGAGAAATCCGCCATGCCCGTGAACAGCGCGATCACGGTGCCGATCACCATGGCCAGCAGGATGGACAGGCGGGAGATGGCGGCGTTGCCCACCTTGCTCAGCAGCAGGACGATGCCCATGGTGGCCGCGGCGAGGCCGATGTTGGCCACGCTCCCGTAGTTCTCGGCCTTGGCGTTGCCGCCCATGGCCCAGTTGGCGGCGACCGGCATCAGCGTCAGGCCGATCGTGGTGATGACCGTGCCGGTGACCACGGGCGGGAAGAACTTGATGATCTTGGAGAAGAGGGGCGTGATGGCCAGGCCGATCAGGGACGCCACAATCACCGAGCCGAAGACGGCCTGGATGCCGCCGCCGCCCTGCACGATCGCCACCATGGTGGAGACGCCGGCGAACGAGACACCCTGTACCAGCGGCAGTTGCGATCCGAAGAACGGGATGCCCACGGTCTGCAGGATGGTGGCGAGGCCGCCCACAAACAGGCAGGCCGCGATGAGCAGGCCGATGTCCGTGGCGGACATGCCGGCCGCCGCTCCGATGATGAGCGGCGGGGCGATGATGCCGCCGTACATGGTCAAAACGTGCTGGAAGCCGTACGCGAACGTGCTTCCGATGGAGAGGCGCTTGTCCTCGGGGCGGGCCGCGGAACTGGTCGACGCGGGGCGGGATTTCTTCTTGAAGTTCACGGCAGACTTTCTTGGTTCATGGCAGACGTCTTTGTCTGGCTAACGTGGTCTGGCTCTAGGGAATGTTGGTGCCCGGCCCCGGAGTTTTTGGGCAGATACAGCGGGTTTAAGGGTCCTGAAATCGCTTTAAGTGGACAAAAAACTCCGAGGCCGGGGCGGGGTGGCAGGTGGATCAGCAGAAGCCGGCGATGCCGTTCCAGGCGGCAGGGGCCGTGCCTGAGTTTTCGCGCTGGACCGTGGCCTCGATCAGGCCGTAGGGGCGGTCCGCGGCGAAGAAGACCTCGTTGGGGTTGTCGAGCCCGAACGGGCTGAGGTCAACCAGGAAGTGGTGCTTGTTGGGCATCGAGAACTTGATCTCGTCCACTTCGCCGTGTGCTTCCAGGACCTTCTTGCCCATGTCGAACAGGGTCTGCTGCAGGGCGTGGGAGTAGTTCTCCGTGAAGCCCTCAAGCAGCAGGGCCTTGATGTCCTCGTAGCTCTTGTTGAAGTCCGTGGCCGTGTGGTCCAGGCCCGTGCTGTAGCGCCAGCGGGCGGAAACATCCGTGGCCAGGATGCGGTCCGTGGTCTCGGGCAGGGTGGTGTACTTGTCTCGCGGGTAGCCCACAAAGCCGGACTGGGTGGTCTTCAGGACGGTCAGGTCCTTGAGCCCGGAGATCAGATGCGTGGTGTTGCCGTCCCGGACCACGACGGCGGTACGGACTTCCTGCCCGTTCCGGACAAAGCTGTGGTCGTGTTCGGAGCCGTGCGACTGGATGCGGTCCCAGGTGTAGGACTCGGCTTCCCAGCGGCCGCCCGTAACCCAGTCGAAGCCTGACGTGAAGTGCTCGCTGAGGCGAAGAAGGAAGGCCTCGGGGGAGCCAACGCCCGCCCTGGCGAAGGCGTAGATGGTGTTCTTCTGGGTGTCCGTGGCGACGACGTGGGCGTTGTCGCCTTTGAGGTGCGCAGCCTCGAAATCGCCGCGCAGCTGCGAGGTGACGTTCAGGTCTTCGATCTGGTGGCGGTCGGTGTCGCGGGTGACTTTGACGACGCGGACTTCTGCCTTGCCGTACTGGTTGTCGCCGAGGACGATTTTGTTGCTCATGGTCATATCCCAACTTCTACGAGGTGGAACCTTCAAGGTCCACCAACGAAATTAAGCGCGTATTTCCAACGCGTTTCTGGTGGAGCCGACCCAACAAAAAAGAGCCGGCATCCATTGATGCCAGCTCATTACGACCCTGCCTGCTGCTCCCAGGTTACGTGACCTGCGCCACGAAGTGAAAAAAGCGTAGCCCACTCTTGCCAGTGGTGTACATCACTTCCGGGGAATTGTTATGTACTTTCCGATTGTGACCGAGAGCCTCCCCGGCCATTGACGAACCAAGCGGTGGCCGTCTAGGCTATTTCACATAGCAAAAGTTCTTTTCCACCTTGCGGAAATATCATGCCAACCACCTCGGAGGAGGATCAGATGTACCAGCAGGACACAAAGCCGGTCGCACCGGAGCACACAGCGGCACCCGCCGTCCAGGAGTTCTACCTCCCCCTCGGAGGCGGAACCGATCCGGACTTCTATCTGCCGGCAGACCGGGAGCATGTTCCGGGCCGCTTCTCGCGCTGGGTCAGCGGCCTGCCGGGCTTCGGTGGCCAACGCCGGTAACGAGGCTGACGACACGCATCTCCGCTGGCGACGCGCATAAGGCCTGGCGACACCCGAATTCGGGTGTCGCCAGGCCTTATGCGCGTCGCTGGGTACTAGGCGTGTCGCCAGCGTCAGTGCCGGTGAGGAAAGGCCTAGCCGTTCACGAGCTTTCGCGCCGCTGCCGAGTGCTCCGCGATGAGCCCCGCGACGTCCAGGCCCGGAATCTGCCCGTCCACCACGCGCCATTGCCCGCCCACCATCACGCGGTCCGCGCGGTCGGCGCCGCACAGCAACAGTGCCGCAATGGGGTCGTGGCTGCCGGAGAAGCGAAGGTCGTCGAGGCGGAAGAGTGCCACGTCGGCCTGCATCCCCGGGGCCAGTTGGCCGATATCAGAGCGCCCCAGCACGGCCGCCGAGCCCCGCGTCGCCCAGCCAAGGGCCCGCTCCACGGGAACGGATGCCCCGTAGCGCAGCCTCTGCAGGTACAGCGCCTGCCGGGCCTCGAGCATCATGTTGGAGGCATCGTTCGACGCCGATCCGTCCACACCCAGCCCCACCGGCACCCCGGCGGCCTCAAGTTCCAGCACGCGGGCGGTGCCTGACGCGAGCCGCATGTTCGACGTCGGGCAGTGCGCGACGGCGGTGCCCGCGGCTCCCAGCCGGGCGATCTCGTCGTTGTTGAAGTGGATGCCGTGGCCCAGCCAGGTGCGGTTGCCCAGCCAGCCGACGCTTTCCAGATAGTCCACGGTGCGCAGGCCGAACATCGACTGGCAGAAATCCTCCTCGTCGACGGTTTCGGCGAGGTGCGTGTGCAGCCGGACGTCGAGCCGCTCGGCCATCAAGGCGCTCTCGGCCATGATTTCCTTGGTCACCGAGAACGGCGAACACGGGGCCAGCGCAATCTGGATGACGGCGCCGTCGCCGCGCTCGTGGTACTTCGAAATGAGGCGTTCGCTGTCCGCCAGGATGACCTCCGGCCGCTGCACGGTGGACTGTGGCGGCAGGCCGCCGTCGTCCGTTCCCAACGTCATGGAGCCGCGCGTGAGCGTGGCCCGCATGCCCAATTCGCGTACGACGCCGACCTCCACGTCGATTGCGTCCTCGAGTCCCGAGGGGAACAGGTAATGGTGGTCGGCTGCCGTGGTGCAGCCGGAGAGCAGCAACTCGGCCAGGGCCACCTTCACCGCGAGTTCCAAGCTGTCCGGAGTCAGGCGCGCCCAGACTGGGTAGAGATTCTGCAGCCACGGGAACAGCGGGGCGTTGGCCACGGGCCCCCAGGCGCGGGTAAGGGTTTGGTAAAAGTGGTGGTGCGTGTTGATCAGGCCCGGCAGCAGGACGTGCGCGGAAGCATCGAAGACGGAGGAGCAGGGTGCGGACGGCTGCCCGCCGGCCGGAACAACCTCGGCGATGATGCCGCCGCTGACCACGATGCCGTTGCCCGCGTCGAGCCCGTTGGCGGTGAAAACGGCGATCGGGTTCCTGATCCATAGCCTGGACGGGGATGGGACGGTGGATGGGACCGGGGCCGGGGAATGCGGGTGGGCCATGGATGGCTCCTTGTCTGGTCGGCAATAAATGCGTTCCAGCTCAGTTAGGCCCTGTCTGCTGATCCAGGATGCCGGGCTGCCCATGGGTAGCCGGTGGCAATCAGCGTAGGACGCATGCGGAAGCGCGTCAATGTGACCCGTTCGAAACAAGAATTTCACATCACGAAATTAAGTTTCCAGAAACTATGGCGCTGATCACAGATCCGGTGCTAATCTCGATCTTGCCAAAGGCGGGCACCCGGACTCCGGGAAGCTATCTACCAGGCGAACCTTCAAAAGCACATGCTGAAGCCTGGTAGCCATATCACTGGCGCGTCCCCGTCTCAGGGTTACTGGGCTTCCTTGCCACTAAGGAAGTCGCACAATGAGCACAACCGTCACGGCCGAACATTTTCTGGCCGCATCCATAAAACTGGCAACAGCCAACGTCCTGAACAGCGGCGGCCCGTTCGGCGCCGTCGTTGTCACCGCGGATGGCCACGCCTTCGAAGGCGTCAACCGGGTCACCGCCACGAACGATCCCACGGCCCACGCCGAGGTCACCGCCATCCGCAATGCCTGCCGCGAACTCGGCACGTTCGATCTCAGCGGAGCCACCCTCTACACCAGCTGCGAACCCTGCCCCATGTGCCTGGCCTCGGCCCTGTGGGCCCGGATCGGCAACGTGGTTTTCGCCGCAGACCGGCACGACGCCGCCTCCGTGGGCTTCGACGACGCCGTCTTCTACGAGTACTTCGAGAACGAGGACCGGAATGCACTGATGCCGGTCGCCAAGCTGGAACTGGGCGACCCCCAGGCTCCCGGCATCCTGGAACCGTTCAACACCTGGAACACGCTCGATTCCAGGATTGACTACTAGGATCCGGTGGCTGACATGACAATCCTGGACCCCGCAGAAATGCGAACCGCAGCTGAAAAGCAGGCTGCGCCCGAAGGCGCAGAGCACACGGCGGCACCCCGGCCCCCGGCGTCGAAATCCTTCCTGGATAGTTTCTTCCAGATCACCAAGCGTGGCTCCACGCTGGCGCGCGAATTCCGCGGCGGCATTGTCACGTTCTTCACGATGGCCTACATCGTGATCCTCAACCCGCTGATCCTGGGCGGTTTCTCGGCCCAGAACGCCCCCACGGACGTCGCCGGCGGCTGGCTCTCGGCAGCGCAGGTGGGGGCCGTTACCGGGCTCACCGCCGGCGTTATGACCATCGTGTTCGGCCTCGTCGCCAACCTGCCGTTCGGGCTCGCAGCGGGCCTGGGCATCAACTCGTTCCTGGCAGTGGCCGTCATCCAGGACGTCACCTGGCCCGAAGCCATGGGCCTGGTGGTCATCAACGGTGTCCTGATCGTCATCTTCGGCGCCACGGGTGCCCGGACGGCGATCTTCAAGGCAGTCCCCAAGGAACTCAAGGCTGCCATCACCGTCGGCATTGGCCTGTTTATCGCCTTCATCGGCTTTGTGGATTCCGGCTTCGTCCGCCCCACCAAAGGCGGCCCGCCGGTCCAGCTCGGCAACGACGGCTCCATCACCTCCATCCCCACCCTCGTCTTCATCGTCGGTCTGTTGGTCATGGGAATCCTCGTGGCCCGCAAGATCCAGGGCGGCCTCCTGATCGGAATCGTCGCCACCACAGCCCTCGCCGCCGTCGTCGAGGCCGCCATGCATATCGGTCCCGGCAGTGCCGACAACCCCGGCGGCTGGCACCTCAACGTACCCGTGCTCGCCGGCCAGCTGGTCTCCGCCCCGGACTTCAGCCTGGTGGGCCAGTTCGATCTCTTCGGCTCGTTCTCAAGGATCGGCGGCCTCGCGGCAACCATGCTTGTGTTCACCCTGGTCTTCACCAACTTCTTCGACGCCATGGGCACCATGACCGGCCTCGCCAAGAGCGCCGGAGTGGCGCACAAGGACGGCACGTTCCCCAGGCTGAAGTCGGCCTTCATCGTCGAAGGCATGGGCGCAGTGGTGGGCGGCGGAACGTCCGGCTCATCCAACACCGTCTACATCGATTCCGCGGCCGGTATCGGCGAAGGTGCCCGCACCGGCCTGGCCTCCGTGGTCACCGGCGTGCTGTTCCTGGGCTCGATGTTCTTTACGCCGCTGACCTCGGTGGTACCGCTCGAGGTTGCAGCCTCCGCCCTGGTGGTAGTGGGCGCCATGATGATGGCACAGATCCGCGAGATCAAGTTCAGCAAGTTCTCGATCGCGCTGCCGGCCTTCCTGACCATCGTCACGATGCCGCTGACCTACTCGATCGCCAACGGCATCGGCGTCGGATTCATCTCCTTCGCGGTCATCAGCGCTGCGTCCGGCAGGGGCAGGAAGGTCCATCCGCTCATGTGGGTGGTCACCGCGGGCTTCATCATCTACTTCGCCCGGGGACCCATCAACGCCCTGCTGGGCGCGTAGGCCCCGGCGTAACCGCCCATTCGGGCGCCTCAAACGGCGGTCCATCCGCACCCACCGCATCGAGTAGGCGTCCGCCGCCGTGGTCCGCAGCACCGGAACCCACGACGGCGGGCGGCGGTGGAGTGCGGCTGCGCCGTCACGGACCGGGGCGGGATTAGAGGCCCCGCCCCGGTCCCCTCAAACAACTCCCCTGACTTTCCCTCTACACCCAGCAAGGAATGAGATTATGAGGCAAGACCGCGCACTGTTCCGGACAGGCTTCCCGTCCGGAACCTCAGTGGTAAAGGACGTGTTGCCATGCTGGACCTAATACCTTCACTGGGAGGCTGGCGGCCCGCGGTCTCCGGCCAGCGCTGCGCCGTCGCCACCATCGTGGCCGCGGGCGGCTCCGTGCCCCGGCCTCTCGGCACCTCCATGCTTGTGTCGGAATACGGGGACGTCCTCGGCAGTCTCTCTGGCGGCTGCGTGGAAGGCGCCGTGGTGGACGCCGCCCTTGAGGCCATGCGCGACGGCGGCAGCCGCCTTGAGTCGTTCGGCTACAGTGCCGAGGACGCGTTCGCCGTCGGACTCTCCTGTGGAGGAGAACTGGAAGTCCACATCCAGCCGCTCGGGTCATCGCTGGAGGCCATGGACCTCGCCATGCTGAACAACTTGGCGGGCCGTCACTCCACCGCTGCCCTGGCACTGATCCGCAGGCTCGACGCCGGCGGGGGAGCCGTCGTCGTGCAGGATCCTGTGCGGTTCCGCGCCATGGAGTCCCCGGAACTTGCCCGGCTGGTGGGGGATCATCCCGCCACTGTTTACGCGGCAGCCGCCCAGCTCGAGCCGCTGCTCCAAGGCGGCCGCGCCGGTTTGGTCCGGGTGGCACCACCCGACGGCTGCTCCGACAGCCGGGACCAGACCCACCCCGAACCCATCACCCTGTTCGTGGAAAGCCGGCTCCCCGCCGCGCGCATGCTGATCTTCGGCGCCAACGACTTCGGCGCCGCGCTGCTCCCGGCCGGGAAGCTGCTGGGCTATGACGTCACCTTGTGTGATGCCCGGCCGGTTTTTTCGAACCAAAGCCGCTTCCTCGCCGCCAACCAGGTGGTCACTGACTGGCCGCACCGCTACCTTGCCGCAGAAGCAGCCGCAGGACGCGTGGACGGCCGCACCGCGGTGTGCGTGCTGACCCACGACCCCAAGTTCGACATCCCGCTGCTGGAAACCGCGCTCGGCCTGGGCCTCGCCTATGTGGGCGCCATGGGTTCGCGGCGCAGCCACCGCCAGCGCATCGACGCGCTGCTCGCGGACGGCACGCCGGCGGAAGCGCTGGAGCGGCTCCACTCGCCCATCGGCCTGGATCTGGGCGCGGTCACCCCGGCCGAAGTCGCGGTGTCCATTACGGCGGAGATCATCGCCTCCCGTGGCCGGGCCGGACGGGGCAGCACCACGCCGGCGCCGCTCAAGGCATC
This sequence comes from Arthrobacter sp. Soil762, assembly GCF_001428335.1. GTDB lineage: Bacteria > Actinomycetota > Actinomycetes > Actinomycetales > Micrococcaceae > Arthrobacter. The sequence continues at coordinate 535,889 of NZ_LMSG01000001.1, read as the reverse complement.
CTCGCTCAAGGACGGCAGCGGCCCCATCCACCCCACAACGACACCCCGTGCTGCGAGCAAACCCCGCACGCACGAACCCCGCCAGGAGAACCCATGGACATGAACACCATCGAGGCCGTCGTGCCCACGACGGACCCCTCCGAATGGCGCGACGGCGATGCCTGGCTGGCGGGCGGCACGGTGCTGTTCTCCTACGGGAGTACCGTCCTGAAGCGGCTGCTGGACCTTGGCCAAGCGGGTTGGCCCGCCGCTACCGTGAGCGATGCAGGGATTGAACTGGCCGCCACGTGCACCGTCGCGGAGCTCTACGCCCTGCCGGGTTCGGACGAAGTTGCCGGCAGGGAGTGGCCGGGCCTGGACTTGTTCCGTCCATGCTGCGACTCCTTCGTGGCATCGTTCAAGGTCTGGAACATGTCCACAGTGGGCGGCAACCTGTGCACCTCGCTCCCGGCCGGGCCCATGATCTCGCTCTGCGCAGGGCTGGACGCCACGGCCACCATCCTCGGCCCCGGCGGCGGCAGCCGCACGGTCCCGGTGGCCACGTTCATCACCGGGGACGGGCAAAACAGCCTGGCACCCGGCGAGCTCCTGCGCAGCATCCACCTGCCGGCGTCGTCATTGGCCGCGAAAGTGGCCTTCCGGCGGCTCTCGCTCAGCAACCTCGGCCGTTCCGGGGTGCTGCTGATCGGACGGCGGGATGCTGACGGCGGCCTGGTCCTCACCGTCACCGCCGCCACCAAACGCCCCGTGCAGCTGCGGTTCACCGCTGCCAAGATGGCGGGCCCCGCGGCCTTGGCGGCCGCCGTCGGGAAGGCCATCCCGGCGGAGCTGTACCACGACGACATCCACGGGCTGCCCGAATGGCGCCGGGACATGACCCTCCGGCTTGCCGAGGAGATCCGTGCGGAACTGCTGGAGGAACGGCTCACCGTGTCGGGCGATTTCTGGGCCGGCCGGCCGCACGCCTTGTCGCCGCAGCCGAGCGCGCAACCCGAAACAGCACAGAACAAGCAGCAGAAGGAGGCCTGAGCATGGCAATCGAAATCAACGGCACCGCCACCCCGGCCACCCCACGCCCCGGCCAGTGCCTGCGCACGTTCCTGCGCGAGCAGGGCAACTTCGGCGTCAAAAAAGGCTGCGACGGCGGCGACTGCGGTGCCTGCACCGTCCACGTGGACGGCGCCCCCGTACACAGCTGCATCTACCCGGCCGTCCGCGCCGACGGCAAGGCGGTCACCACCATCGAAGGGCTCGCCGGGACGTCCGGTGCAGCGGGAGGTGCGCTGCACCCCGTGCAGGAGCAGTTCCTGGCCGAACAGGGCTTCCAGTGCGGCTTCTGCACCGCCGGCATGATGATGACCGCAGCCACCTTCGACGACGAACAGAAAGCCAACCTGCCCCGCAGCCTCAAGGGCAACCTCTGCCGCTGCACCGGCTACCGTTCCATCGCGGACGCAGTGTGCGGGATCCGCGGCAAGCACAATCACGACGACGGCGGCGCGTCAGGTGGCGCCGCCCGTCCGGCTGCCGGAGCCGGCACCACCGCCCCCAGAACCACGGCAGCCCGGGCCGGGCAGCTCGGCGACAACGTGCCCGCCCCGGCGGGCCTCGCCGTCGTCACCGGAACCGCCCGCTACACCCTGGATGTCCCGGCTGACGAGCTGGAAGGCCTGCTGCACCTGAAGCTGCTGCGCTCACCGCACGCGCACGCACGGATTGTTTCCATCGACAGGACGGCCGCGCTTCAGGTGCCCGGCGTCGTCGCGGTCTTCACCCACGAGGACGCCCCGGCCCAGCACTTCTCCACCGCCCAGCATGAGCTCTACACGGACGATCCCGACGACACCCGCGTCCTCGATGACGTGGTGCGGTTCATCGGCCAGCGTGTGGCCGCCGTCGTGGCCGAATCCGTGAGTGCCGCCGAGGCCGGGGCCCGCGCCCTGCAGGTGGAATACGAGCTGCTGGACACTGTCTTCAGCCCGCAGGAGGCCATGCTCCCCGGCGCCCCGGCACTGCACGGGGACAAGGACGCCGTGAAGGCCCGGATCTCGCGGCCGCGGCAGAACGTCGTGGCCGAGCTGCACTCAGAGCTGGGCAGTGTGGCGGACGGTTTTGCCGCTGCCGACTTCATCCATGAGCACACGTACAGGACTCAGCGCGTGCAGCACGTCGCCCTGGAAACGCACTCCTCCATCGCCTGGCTCGACGAGGAAGACCGCCTCGTGGTCCGGACCTCCAGCCAGGTCCCGTTCCTGGTCCGGCGCACGCTGGGCCGCGTGTTCGACCTGCCGGAGGAACGCATCCGCGTGGTGGCCGGACGCGTGGGCGGCGGCTTCGGCGGCAAGCAGGAAGTGCTCACCGAGGACCTCGTTGCCCTCGCCACGCTCACGCTGCGCCGGCCTGTGCAAGTGGAGTTCACCCGCACGGAGCAGTTCACCGCCACCACCACGCGGCACCCCTTCGCCATCAAACTCAAGGCCGGGGCCAGCAAGGACGGTCTCCTCACCGCGCTGCAGCTGGACGTGGTCACCAACACCGGCGCCTACGGCAACCACGCCCCCGGTGTGATGTTCCACGGCTGCGGCGAATCGCTGGCCGTGTACAAGTGCGCCAACAAGAAAGTGGACGCGCATGCCGTCTACACCAACACCGTGCCGGCCGGGGCCTTCCGTGGCTACGGGCTGAGCCAGATGATCTTCGCGATCGAGTCGGCCATCGATGAGCTGGCAGTCGGCATCGGCATGGATCCCCTGGAATTCCGGCGCCGGAACATGGTGCGCGAAGGCGATGACATGCTCTCCACCAACCCCGAGCCCGAGGAGGACGTCCACTACGGCAGCTACGGCCTGGACCAGTGCATCTCCCTGGTGCGTGATGCCCTGGACCGCGGCCAGCAGCGCTACCGCGATGCCGGGCTCGACGACCTCGGTCCGGACTGGGTCACCGGGGAAGGTTCCGCGCTGTCCATGATCGACACCGTCCCGCCCCGCGGCCACTTTGCCGACACCCGCGTGAGCCTGCTTCCGGACGGCACGTTCGCGGCCGACGTCGGGACCGCCGAATTCGGCAACGGCACCACCACGGTGCACGCGCAGCTGGCCGCGACGGCACTCGCCACCACGGCGGGCAAGGTGGCCGTGCGGCAGTCCGATACCGACCTGGTGGAGCACGACACCGGTGCGTTCGGTTCGGCCGGGACGGTGGTGGCCGGCAAGGCCACCCTGATGGCGGCTACCGAGCTGGCCTCCCGGATCGTCACCGTCGCCGCGGCGCTGACCGGCGTGCCGAGGACCGAATGCGTGCTCGACGACGGCGGCGTGGACTGTGCCGGACGGCGGGTTCCGCTCACGGACATCCACGACGCCGCGCGGGACCAGGGCGTGCAGCTCGCCGTCGAGGGCCACTGGGACGGGACGCCGCGATCAGTGGCGTTCAACGTCCACGGGTTCCGGGTGGCGGTCAACACCGGCACGGGGGAGCTGCGGATCCTGCAGAGCGTGCAGGCAGCCGACGCCGGCGTGGTGGTGAATCCGCGGCAGTGCCGCGGCCAGATCGAGGGCGGCATCGGGCAGGCGCTGGGCGCTGCATTGTATGAGGAGGTCCGAGTGGACGACGTCGGCCGGGTCACCACGGACATCCTGCGGCAGTACCACATCCCGTCCTTCGCGGACGTGCCGCGCAGCGAGGTCTACTTCGCCTCCACCAACGACCAGGTAGGTCCGCTCGGGGCGAAGTCCATGAGCGAAAGCCCGTTCAACCCGGTGGCCCCCGCCCTGGCCAATGCGATCCGGAACGCCACGGGTGTCCGGTTCGCGGAGTTGCCGATCGGCCGGGACAAGATCTACCTGGGTTTGAAGGAAGGAGTGCCAGTTCCGTCCCGATAAGACCAACGCGGGGTCAGATACGGCCCAGGGGGCGTTTATTGGGCCGTATCTGACACCGCGTTGCTGGCGAAGCAACCGTTTGTGACCGGCCTTCTTTCGGCGACCCCTTGACTGATGCGTGACCTGGGTCATACCGTTATTTCACTACTCGATACCTATTTTTCGCATTGTGGAAAAGCAAAGACGCTTCTGCCGGTCGTTTCAGGCATGAATCCCACAGCGGAACATATGGAAGACATCTTCAAGAAGTGAGATCACGATGCAGACAACCCCGTTGACCGGCGTTGAACCGGCACCTGAGACAGCAGTTGACCTGGGCAAAGCAGCCCACCCCTCCGTGGGTGTCGACACGCTTTGCGATATAGCCAGTGCCGCCTCCGGCAGAACCATCAGCCCCACCCTCTACAACATCGACCTTGCCCCGACGAAGCGGGAAGGTCGCCGCTGGACCGGCTACAGCATTTTCACCCTCTGGGCCAACGACGTCCACAGCCTTGGCAACTACGCCTTTGCCATCGGGCTCTTCGCCCTCGGGCTGGGCGGCTGGCAGATCCTGCTCGCCCTGGGAGTCGGCGCCGTCCTGCTGTTTGCGCTCCTTAGCCTGTCCGGGTTTATGGGCGTAAAGACCGGTGTCCCGTTCCCTGTCATGAGCCGGATCAGCTTCGGCATCAGGGGCGCCCAGATTGCCAGCCTCCTGCGCGGGGCCGTGGCCGTCGCCTGGTTCGGCATCCAGACGTACCTCGCGTCCGTGGTGCTCAGGGTCATGCTCGTCGCCATGGTTCCCTCGCTGCAGGAGCTCGACACCAACTCCATTCTCGGCCTGTCCACGCTCGGCTGGGCTTCGTTCGTATTCCTCTGGATTGTCCAGCTGATCATCGTCAGCTTCGGCATGGAGATGATCCGCAAGTATGAGGCCTTCGCCGGCCCCATCATCCTGGTCACCATGGCGGCCATCGCCGTCTGGATCTTCGTCGAAGCCGGCGGCTCCATCGCCTGGGCCGGGGACAACGCCCTCGAGGGCGGCGACATGTGGCGCACCATCTTCGCCGGCGGTGCCCTGTGGGTGGCCATTTACGGAACGTTCGTCCTGAACTTCTGCGACTTCACCCGGTCCGCCGTCTCCAAGCAGGCCGTGGTTCGCGGCAACTTCTGGGGCATCCCCATCAACATGCTCCTCTTCGGCGCGATCGTTGTGGTGATGGCCGGTGGACAGTTCAAGATCAACGGCACTGTCATCCAGAGCCCGTCGGACATCGTCCAGACCATCCCGAACACGCTGTTCCTTGTCCTGGCCTGCCTTGCCCTGCTGATCCTGACCATCGCCGTGAACCTGATGGCCAACTTTGTGGCCCCTGTCTATGCCCTGACCAACCTCTTCCCGAAGCACCTGAACTTCCGCAAGGCGGCCTGGGTCAGCGGCACCATTGGCCTGATCATCCTGCCGTGGAACCTGTACAACAACCCGCTGGTGATCGTGTACTTCCTGGGCGGACTCGGAGCCCTGCTCGGCCCGCTGTTCGGCGTTGTCATGGCCGATTACTGGCTGCTGCGCCGCGGCAAGGTCAACGTCCTTGAGCTCTACTCCGAGGACCCGGCAGGTGCCTACTACTACAAAAAGGGTTACAACCCCCGGGCCATCATTGCCATGGTGCCCGCTGCCGCCATCGCACTCCTGATCGCCTTTGTTCCGGCGCTGGAAGCGGCCGCCCCGTTCGCGTGGTTCGTCGCGGCCGGCATCGCCGCGGTGGTCTACTACGTCATCTCGGACCGCAGGCAGCGACTCGACGACGTTGACGGCGAATCCATCGCCGTCGCCAGCGCCCACTAACCAAAGCGCCAGCAACCGCCGCGCCAGCAACCAACCTGTCCCGAAAGAGGAAAAGCACCATGCGCATCCTTGTGGCCAACGTCAACACCACACAGTCCATGACCGATTCCATCGCCGCGCAGGCAAAACAGGCCGCGCTGCCGGACACGGAGATCGTGGGAATCACTCCGCGCTTCGGCGCAGACTCCTGCGAGGGAAACTTTGAGAGTTACCTCGCTGCGATCGCCGTGATGGACGCCGTCGTCAACTACCAGGAGCCGTTCGACGCCGTCATCCAGGCCGGCTACGGCGAGCACGGCCGCGAAGGGCTCCAGGAGCTCCTTGACGTTCCGGTAGTGGACATCACCGAGGCGGCCGCGAGCACCGCGATGTTCCTGGGCCACAAGTACTCCGTGATCACCACCCTGGACCGGGCCGTGCCGCTGATCGAGGACCGGCTGAAGCTGGCCGGCCTCGACGCCCGGTGCGCCTCGGTCCGGGCCAGCGGCATGGCCGTCCTGGAGTTGGAGGAGGAGCCGGAGCGCGCTGTGGAAGCCATCATCGAACAGGCTCTGCTGGCTGTCCGTGAGGACAAGGCGGAAGTCATTGTCCTGGGCTGCGGCGGCATGGCCGGTCTGGACGAGGAAATCCGGAAGCGTGCCGGCGTCCCCGTGGTGGACGGTGTGGCGGCTGCGGTCACCATCGCTGAATCGCTGGTCCGGCTGCGGCTGAGCACCTCAAAGGTCCGGACCTACGCCACCCCGCGGCCCAAGACCGTCATAGGCTGGCCAATAACGGCAGCGAACGTGCCCGCTGCGCCTTAGCCCGGCCATCAACTCAAGGAGCGACCCATGACTGCAACCCACCGGCCCGCACATCCCCACCGGCCGGCACCGGTCGCCGTCGTGACCGGTGCAGGCTCCGGGATTGGCAGGGCGGTGGCGCGGCTCATGCTGGCCGACGGGTACCGCGTGGTGTTGGCCGGCCGCCGGGAGGCTCCGCTGCTGGAGTCGGCGGCCGGCCATCGCCAGGCGCTGGCGGTGACCTGCGACGTAACAGTGCCCGACGACGTCGAGCGCCTTTTCGCTGCAGCCCTCGGGAAGTGGGGGAGGGTTGACGTCCTGTTCAACAACGCCGGCGTGTTCGGCCCGGCCGCCTCGGTGGATGAAATCAGCGTGGCCGACTGGGACGCGGTGGTGGCGGTGAACCTCACCGGCTCCGTACTATGCGCCGCCGCCGCCGTGCGGGCCATGAAATCCCAGGATCCTCAGGGCGGCCGGATCATCAACAACGGATCCATTGCAGCGCATTCGCCGCGGCCGCGGACGGTGGCCTATACGGTCACCAAGCACGCCATGACGGGTCTGACCAAGAGCATCGAGCTGGACGGCAGGGACTTCGGCATTACCTGCGGCCAGATCGACATCGGCAACACAGCCACGGACATCATGGCCACCATCGGAGTGGACTCCGGTGCCCTGCAGGCCGACGGCAGCCGCCGGATGGAGCCCACGTTCCCGGTGCAGGACGCCGCGCGCGCCGTACTCCTGATGGCAGGCATGCCGCCGTCGGCCAGTGTGGGCTCGATGGTGATCACGGCCGCGGGAATGCCGTTCATCGGCCGGGGCTGACAAGGAATAATCCGCACCTTTCCGCTGCGGAAGCGGACGTCCGCGCCGGGGAGTTCCCCGGCAGGCGTCCGTTTTCGTGGCGGATTTTGTATGTCCGGGAAATTCCAGTGATTTCCACATTGTGAAAATGCGATTTCCCCTTGCGGAATCGTGTGACCGGGGTTACGTTGGAATCAGACCCCGATGTCCGGGGCTGTTCCCGATTGATAGGTACAGATCAATGAAGATCCCAGATTCCGCGGCGCTGAAGGCGAGTTCGGCCCCGCAGAAGAAGAAGCCCTTGTATAGGTCGCTCTTCTTCCAAATTCTGATCGCCGTCGTGGCAGGTGTTCTTATCGGACATTTCTGGCCGAACCTTGGCTCACAGCTGAGGCCGCTCGGTGACGGTTTTATCCAGCTCATCAAAATGATCATCGCGCCGCTGATTTTCCTGGTGATCGTCACCGGCATCTCGGCCGTAGGCGACGTCAAGGCGGTCGGAAGGGTCGGAGTCAAAGCCCTTCTCTACTTCACCGCGGCCACGCTCTTCGCGCTGGTCTTCGGCCTGATCGTAGGCAACATCGTCCAGCCCGGTGCCGGGCTGAACATTGATCCCAACACCCTCTCCCAGGAAGCGCTGACCGCCAAGACCGGCAATGCCGTGCCCAAGGACGCCGCGGCCTTCATCCTGGACGTCATCCCCACCAGCGTCATCGGCGCCTTCGCGAGCAACAGCCTCCTGCAGGTCCTGTTCTTCTCGGTCTTCTTCGGCGCGGCAATCGTCGTCATCGGACGCGAGCGCTGCATGCCGGTCGTCAGCCTCATGGAGACCGTCCTGGAGCTCATCTTCAAGATCATGTCCTGGATCATGAAGGTTGCCCCGATCGGTGCTTTCGGTGCCATGGCATTCATCATCGGCCAGTACGGGCTGGACACGCTCAGCACCTATGCGTTGCTCATTGCCGCCTGCTACGGCGCGGCCATTGTCTTCATCGGCCTGCTGTTCCTCGTGGCCTGGGGCTTTGCCCGCGTCCCGCTTTGGCACTTCCTGAAGTACACCCGCGAGGAGTTCCTGCTGGCGCTCGGCACCGCCTCCACCGAGGCTGTGATGCCGCGCATCATGACCAAGCTGACCAACGCCGGCTGCTCACGTGCCACCACAGGCCTGGTGGTGCCCACCGGCTACTCATTCAACCTCGACGGCGCCGCGATCTACCTTTCTATCTCCCTGCTCTTCCTGGCCCAGGCCTTCGGCCACAACCTGGACCTCGGCCAGCAGCTGGCAGCGCTCGGCGTCCTGCTGCTGACCTCCAAGGGCATGGCCGGCGTCCCCGGTTCATCGTTCCTGGCGCTGTCCGCCACCGCCGCGGCACTGGGCATCTTCCCGGTTGCCGGCGTGGCGCTGCTGCTCGGTGCCGACCGCCTCATGGACTCCATGCGGGTGGTAGTGAACCTCCTGGGCAACTGCGTCGCCACGTTCGTGGTCTCCAAGTGGGAGGGCCAGTTCGACCGGAGCGTTATGGTCAGGGCGTTCAAGGGTGAAATCACCAACCACGATTCCGCCATCATGCTTGGCGTCGAGGAAGAATTCGAAGACCAGGAGCTGGAGCGGATCAGCGGCGGCCAGGAGCCGTCTCCCAAGTTCCGCGGCGGACCGAACCCGGAGGAGATCCGCGAGTTCCACATGAGGCGGCCCACCCACGCCGCCGCCGCGCCTGACGGCTCGTCCGACGCGGGTGGCGGGAAGTAGCTTCCGGCCCCGGAACCCCGGCTGATGCCGTCCGCAACGCAAGGAACCCTGCCCCTGATTTGGGGGCGGGGTTCCTTGCATTTGCCATTGGCCACGCCAGCCACATGGTGGGACGTGGCGCCCGAGCTGCCGATCACGTGGCGCCCATTCAACTTCGGAGTGTCGAACCGCGTCTGAGCTGGGGATTCGGCAAGGATTGGGCCTATGACCAAGAGAACTGTGCTTATCGGGGGACGCTTTTTCTTTGGCCTTTTGACGTTGGTGGCGGTGGGAACACAGCTGACAGTTCATTTGGGCATGGGCTACGACGTCTGGAACTTCTTCAGCTACTTCACAAATTTGTCCAACATCTTCGCCGCGTTGGTGCTTCTCATCAGCGGTTACAGGGTGCTGATCCGCAAACGCCCCAGCGAAATCGACGACGTCACGCGCGGCACGGCAACCATCGCCATGGCCGTGGTGGGACTCGTGTTCGGTGCGCTGCTCGCCGGCGAAGATCTCGGCTCGCTGCTGCCGTGGGTCAACTTCGTGGTGCACTACCTGATCCCGGTGGTCATGGTGGTGGACTGGCTCTTCCAACCGCCGCGGGCCACGCTCACGGTCAAGCACATCTGGTATTGGCTGCTGTACCCTGTCGGCTACCTGGTCTACAGCCTGGTCCGCGGGGCCTTGGTGAACTGGTACCCGTACTGGTTCGTCGACCCCGCACGGGCAGGTGGCTGGGGCGGGGTGGTGGTGTTTGCCCTCGCCATTTCCGTCGGCTTCCTAGTCGTGAGCCTGGCCATGCTGTGGCTCGGTAACAAGCTCAAGCGGCAGGTGGATTACTAGGCCTTGATCCACCGATCCGTGGTTGGTCCTCAATCGAGGAGGTACAGGTGCTCGGGGGTGTCGAGGTCTTCACCGGCGGAGAGGTCGCTGCAGTCCACGAGGTCGATCAGCCCCGGGTGCTCCTGGAGGAAGAAGCGTGCCCCGGCATCGCCGGTTGCCGTTTCCGCGGCTTGAGCACGCAGGCTGGAATCCAGAAGCAGCGGGTGTCCCCGCCGGAGTCTTCCGTCCGTGCCACGGTGGGCGGCCGCAGTCACGCGGCCAGGCCGGTGGGAGGCCAGCAACCGGGCAACGGTCTCGGTGGTCAGGCCGGGCTGGTCCACCAGCGCAATGAGCACATGGTCCGCCGGGGCTGCGGCGGCAACTCCCGCCCGGAACGAACTTCCCATTCCGCTGGCCCAGTCCGGGTTGTCGATGACCCGGTGCCGGCTGAGATTGGTGGCGGCGCGGACCGTTGCCGATTCCGCTCCGAGCACCGTCACCACTTCCCGGCAGCCGCCGTCGAGCAGCACGTCGGCCAGGACTTCAACGAGCGTGCGGCCCTGGAACCGGAGTAACGCCTTGGGGCCGAGCCCCAGCCGCGTCCCGGCACCGGCGGCAAGCAGCACCGCCGTCGTGCGTTGTTTGTCCAGGTCAGCCATCGCCCCAGCCTATTCCCCAGCTCCGTCTGCCGCCCCATGGGAGTTTTTGTCCAGATAATGGCTTCAAGAGGGCAAAGCGCATTATCTGGACAAAAACTCCAGTTGTCGAAGGGTGGGATCAGGCGTCGCCACCTGCGCCGCCGGTGGTCCCGGCGTTGACGTCCAGGAGCTTGTAGCGGTCCATCGCGTAGGCGGGCACGCCGCCGTCCACCTCTCCGCGCGAAGCGAGCAGCTGCAGGGTCTTCACCACAACCGAGTGGGTGTCGTTCTTGAAGAAGCGGCGGGCTGCCGCGCGGGTGTCGGAGAAGCCGAAGCCGTCGGCTCCGAGCGAGGCGAACTGGTGCGGGAGGAACTGGCGGATCTGGTCCGGGACTGCCTTCATGTAGTCGGTCACGGCCACCACGGGCCCCTGCGCATCGGCGAGCTGCTGCGTGACGAACGGTACGCGGGCGGGCTGGCCCGGATTCAGGAAGGCCTCTTCCTCGGCGGCGAGCCCGTCGCGGCGCAGTTCGTTCCAGGACGTAACGGACCAGACGTCGGCGGAGACGCCCCAGTCCTCGGCGAGGATCCGCTGGGCATCCAGTGCCCACGGGACGGAGACGCCGGAGGCCAGGATCTGGCTCTTGGGCCCTTCGATACCCGACGCCGACACCCGGTAGATGCCTTTCAGCACACCGTTGACGTCGAGGTTCTCAGGTTCGGCCGGCTGGGAGATGGGCTCGTTGTAGACCGTGATGTAGTACATGAGGTTCTTATCGGATGCAGGTCCGGTTCCATCGCCGCTTGCGGCCGGCCCGTACATGCGCTCGATGCCGTCCCGGATGATGTGGCCCATCTCGTACCCGTAAGCGGGGTCGTAGGTGAGGACGGCCGGGTTGGTGGAGGCCAGGATCGGGGAGTGGCCGTCGGCGTGCTGGAGGCCTTCGCCGGTCAGGGTGGTGCGGCCGGCGGTGGCGCCGATGATGAATCCGCGGGTCATCTGGTCCGCGGCGGCCCAGAAGGCGTCGCCGGTGCGCTGGAAGCCGAACATGGAGTAGAACACGTAGATCGGGATCAGCGGCTCGCCGTGGGTGGCGTAGGAAGTTCCCGCGGCCGTGAAGGCCGCGACGGCGCCTGCTTCGTTGATGCCGGGGTGGATCAGCTGGCCCTGGGCCGATTCCTTGTAGGCCAGGACCAGGTCCCGGTCCACGGACAGATAGGCCTGGCCGTCCGGGTTGTAGATCTTGGCCGTGGGGAAGAACGCATCCATGCCGAAGGTCCGGGACTCATCCGGAACGATGGGGACAATGCGGTGTCCGAACTTCTTGTCCCTGAGCAGGTCCTTGAGCAGGCGCACGAAGGTCATGGTGGTGGCCGCCTGCTGCTTCCCGGAACCGCGCTTGGCAACCTCGTAGGTTTTGGCGTCCGGCAGCTCCACCGGCGCGTGGTCCGGCCGGCGTTCGGGGACGAAACCGCCCAGGGCGCGGCGGCGCTCCATGAGGTACCGGATCTCGGGGGAGTCCATGCCGGGGTGGTAGTACGGGGGCCGGTAGAGGTCCGCGTCGAGCTGTTCGTCCGTGATGGGGATCCGCAGGTGGTCGCGGAACTTCTTCAGGTCATCGAGGGTGAGCTTTTTCATCTGGTGGGTCGCGTTGCGGCCCTCGAAGTGGGGTCCGAGTCCGTAGCCCTTGACCGTTTTGGCCAGGATCACGGTGGGNATCCGCAGGTGGTCGCGGAACTTCTTCAGGTCATCGAGGGTGAGCTTTTTCATCTGGTGGGTCGCGTTGCGGCCCTCGAAGTGGGGTCCGAGTCCGTAGCCCTTGACCGTTTTGGCCAGGATCACGGTGGGYTTGCCCTTGAATTCGGTGGCTGCCTTATAGGCGGCGTAGACCTTGCGGTAGTCGTGGCCGCCGCGCTTGAGGTTCCAGATYTCGTCATCGGAGAGGTCCGCGACCATGTCCTTGGTCTGCGGGGTCTTGCCGAAGAAGTGCTCGCGGACGAACCCGCCGGATTCGGCCTTGTAGGTCTGGTAGTCCCCGTCCGGGGTCTCGTTCATGATCTTCACGAGCGAGCCGTCGGCGTCCTGGGTGAGCAGGTCATCCCACTCCCGGCCCCAGACGACCTTGATGACGTTCCAGCCCGCGCCGCGGAAGAACGCTTCGAGTTCCTGCATGATCTTGCCGTTGCCGCGGACGGGACCGTCCAGGCGCTGGAGGTTGCAGTTGATCACGAAGTTGAGGTTGTCGAGATTCTCGTTGGCGGCGAGCTGGAGCAGGCCGCGGGACTCGGGCTCGTCCATTTCRCCGTCGCCCAGGAACGCCCAGACCTGCTGGTCCGAGGTGTCCTTGAGGCCGCGGTTGTGCAGGTACCGGTTGGACTGGGCCTGGTAGATCGCGTTCATCGGGCCGATGCCCATCGAGACCGTGGGGAACTCCCAGAACTCCGGCATCAGGCGCGGGTGCGGGTAGGAGGAGAGCGCGTGGCCTTCCTTGGACTTTTCCTGCCGGAAYCCGTCCAGGTCCTCCTCGGCGAGCCGGCCTTCCATGAACGCGCGGGCGTACATGCCGGGGGAGGCGTGGCCCTGGAAGAAGACCTGGTCACCGCCGCCGGGGTGGTCCTTGCCGCGGAAGAAGTGGTTGAAGCCCACCTCGTACAGGGTGGCGGCSCCGGCGTACGTGGAGATGTGCCCGCCCACTCCGATGTTCGGCCGCTGTGCCCGGTGCACCATGATGGCGGCGTTCCAGCGCATGTACGCCCGGTACCGGCGCTCGAACTCTTCGTTGCCGGGGAACGGAGCTTCCTGGTCTACCGGGATGGTGTTCACGTAGTCCGTGGTGGTCACCATCGGCACGCCGACGCTCTGCGCGCCGGCGCGCTGCAGCAGGCTCCGCATGATGTATTGGGCACGCTCGGTGCCCTGTTCCTGAATCAGGGCATCCAGGGACTCCAGCCATTCGGCGGTCTCTTCCGGATCACGATCGGGCAGCTGGTTTGTCAACCCGCTGAGGATATGGGAGGTCTCTTCGGGATGGTGTTCACGTAGTCCGTGGTGGTCACCATCGGCACGCCGACGCTCTGCGCGCCGGCGCGCTGCAGCAGGCTCCGCATGATGTATTGGGCACGTTCCGTGCCCTGTTCCCTGATCAGTGCATCCAGGGACTCAGCCCATTCGGCGGTCTCTTCCGGATCACGATCAGGCAGCTGGTTTGTCAACCCGCTGAGGATATGGGAGGTATCTTCTCCTGCAGCCACGTCCAACCTCTCTTTGCGCGCATGCATCGGCGCCCACATGCCGGGCAGGGTGACTGTCCGGCATGAATGCGACGTGTGCGACGTATCGGTTACAACAGCCCGGTCATGTGCGCCGGGCAGGGTCCTATCACGCCTATGTCTGCCATTGAGTTCCAGGCGGTCGCCCCGCAGGCATAGTTGTCACCAGTCACTCTAGCTGTGACTCCAGCGCGATGCGTAGCCGCGTCCATGGCGTCCCTGTTGTATTTCGCCGTCATACTGGTTGTGTGACGAAAGCCGCTGCAACGCAGGCTGACGGCGCCGGATGTGACGCAGAATATGGCGGATCGCGGTGGTCGCAGCTTGAAGCGCAGGCACAAAGGGTGTTGGCTGGGAGTAATGGAAATCACTATGCGAATTGCATGTATTAGGCATTGGAGGAACACGTGAGCGAGGCCGACGCCGCCACTTCGGTAAATGTGGCGGAAAAATTGGGTTTCAAAAACGGGGATCTGATTCAGGAGTTCGGTTACGACGACGACGTCGATTTCGACTTACGTGATGATATTGAGGACCTGACAGGGTCCGAGCTCCTGGACGAGGACGACCACGACGTTGTTGACGCCGTCATTTTTTGGTGGCGGGACGGCGACGGGGATCTGGTCGATAGCCTCATGGATTCCCTCACCACGCTGAGTGAAACCGGGGTTGTTTGGGTGTTGACGCCAAAGTCCGGGCGCACCGGGTACGTGTCGCCGGCGGAAATCCAGGAAGCGGCGCCCACTGCGGGTCTGCACCTCACCACCTCGGCAGGTGTGTCAAAGGACTGGAGTGCCACCCGCCTGGTCAGCAGGAAGAACAAGTGACGGCAGCTCTTGCCGTAGCCGGGCAGACTGTTCCGGCGGTGGGGGAGCTTGCCCCGGACTTTGAGCTGGTAAACCAGTTCGGAGAACCTGTCCGGTTATCCACTTTCCGCGGGCAGAACGTTGTGCTGGTGTTTTATCCGTTTGCTTTTTCGGGTGTCTGTACCGGCGAGCTCTGCGAAATCCGGGACAACCTGGCCGCGTTCGAGGATGCCAGGGCCACCGTCCTGGCCGTGTCCGTGGACAGCAAGTTCAGCCTGCGGGCTTATGCCGAGAAGGAAAGCTACGGCTTTGACCTTCTGGCCGACTTCTGGCCGCACGGCGCTGTCGCTTCCGCCTATGGAGTCTTCGACCGGGAGAGCGGCATGGCTGGGCGCGGGACGTTCATCATCGATGCAGCAGGAACAATCCGCTATGTCGTGGTGAATCCGCGCGGGCAGGCCCGCGAGCTCGCCGAGTACCAGGATGCTCTGGCAGGTCTGGAACAGGCCTGAGGCCGCATGGACCGGCAGCGGCACGGCATCGGCCTGACAGGCTTCGCCAGCCTGCCGGCCGCTGACCCTGCCGCGCTGTCCAGTGCGGACTTTCAGGGGCTTGAACGCGTCCGGGAGCTTTTGTCCGGCAAGCGGCTGGCGTTACTGACCGGCGCAGGGCTGAGCACCGATTCGGGCATACCGGATTACCGCGGGCCGGACGCCGTGCCACGTTCGCCCATGACGTACCAGGAGTTTGTGCGCGACGGTGCCAACCGCCAGCGCTATTGGGCGCGGAACCATATCGGCTGGTCCCACTTGCGGCACGCAGATCCAAACCCTGGGCACCGTGCGGCCGCAGAACTTGAGCGGCGGGGCCTGCTCACTGGGTTGATCACGCAGAACGTCGACCGGCTGCACGAAGACGCCGGCAGCCGGAATGTCATTGACCTCCACGGCCGTTATGACCGGGTTGCCTGCCTCCATTGCAAGCGCACCTACACGCGCCGCCTGCTGGCTGGGGTGCTCGAAGAACTCAATCCCGGCTTCCTGGCGCGCGCCACAACTTCCGGCCTGGTGGAAATGGCGCCCGACGCCGACGCCACTGTTGAGGACATTGCTCTGATCAGCAGTTTTGTGGTCGCTGCCTGCCCCGCTTGCGGCGGAATGCTCAAGCCCGACTTTGTCTACTTCGGCGAGAACGTGCCCAAAGAACGCGCAGAAGCCGCCTACGCGATGGTGGACAGCGCAGAGGCATTGCTTGTTGCCGGATCATCGCTGACCGTGATGAGCGGACTGCGGTTCGTCCGTCACGCGGCGAAGGACGGCAAGCCTGTGGTGATCATCAACAGGGGCGATACCCGGGGCGACCAGTACGCAACCATCAAGCTCGACGCAGGCGTCAGCGAGGCACTGACCTGGCTCGCCGCCGAACTCCCCGATCTTTGACCGTTCGGGGCCGACCGTGTCGATTGGCTTTTCGTCCCGCCCGTCAGGTAGAGTTTATGTTCGTTGGTTGACGCGCTGAGGTGCGAAAAACCGGCAGTTTGGGTCTTTAGCTCAGCTGGTAGAGCGCCACGTTTACACCGTGGATGTCATCGGTTCGATCCCGGTAGGACCCACCGCCAAACCCCGTTGTTCCTTGCCCGAGTGGCCGGGAGCGGCGGGGTTTTTGTTGCCCTATGGGGTTCAGGGCGTAGGGTCGGCCCATGAATGTGAATGGGGTCGAGTATCTCCGCGGCGGGGATTCCCTCAACGGACCGCACTGGGCTCCACACGCATCACAGTGGAGCACGTCGGCTCGACATCTGTTCCCGGGCTTGCTTAGAAGCCGGTCATCGACATTGTCGTGCTCGTCAAAGACTCCGCCGCTGAGGAAATGTACATCCACCAGCTTGAGGCAGTCGGGTTCCTTCACCACCTCCGCGAGCCGGCGTGGTTCGAACACCGCCTGTTGAAGCACAAGGTTCACGACGTGAATTTGCACCCGTTTACCGCTGGATGCGAGGAAGCGCGCATGATCCGCTTTCGGGACTACCTGCGAAGTAACCAGGACGCCATATTGTCGGTGGCTGTCCCTAGTGTTCCCGCTATGGAATATGTGGTGGTGAGGACGGCCAACGACGGCAGCCCGACGGCGGTGGTCAGCAACGGCAGGGAATGGGCCGTCGGTGCCGACGCAGTGAGATGGTTTGAGCGTGTGAGCTGGTGGGAGGCGCAGCGGCGTATGCCCAAAGGTCTGGGCCGTGTGGACGTTGAGGTCTTGCAGGTCCAGGTGCGGCTGGGCCGCAATCCGCAGTCCGCACTGACCACCATGGTGCTGGAGCGCGACGGCCTTGGTGGCGGCTGGAGGCTGAGGGAATCCGTGGTGGACGTCGCCTGAACCCGGCGGCCCAGGCCACGGCAACATTCAGGCATTGGAAAACCCTCCACCGCGACTATTGGGGGATGCCGCGGTGGAGGGTCTGAAATGAATATACCGTGAACTTCCTGAAACAAACAAATGCCACGCGAACCGAGGGTGCGTGGCGCGGTGGACGGCGCCTTGGCCCGGGCCCCGAATCGCCGCCAAGCCATTAGGATGGTTACTGTTCAGCAGAATGAACGCATCTACGCGCAGCGCCCCGGCGTGCCGATCGAAGGAGAATCATGGCCGATTCCCGCACCCCCCGCTCCTCTGAAGGATTGGGCAGCACATCGCCGGCGCCTGCGGTCACGCGTGCCGCCGCCGTCATGGACGCGCTGGCAGCCTCCGCCACCGGAAGGCTTACGCTAAGCGACCTCGCCCGCGAGTTGGGTATCCCCAAGTCGTCCACCTCCAACCTGTTGCTGGCATTGGAAGAAGCCCGGCTAATCAGCCGCCAGGGCGCCGAATTCACGCTGGGCCGCAAGCTCGTGGAACTCGGAGCCGCCTATCTCAGCCGGCTCGACGAAGTACAGGAGTTCTACCGGTTCTGCGAGCGGGCGCCGACCCTTTCCGGGGAGACAGTACGCATAGCCATGCTGGATGGAACCAACGTGATCTATTTGGCCCGCTACGAGGGCCATCCGGCGGTCCGCCTGACGTCCAACATCGGCGACAAGATGCCGGTGTCCCTGTGTGCCGTGGGCAAGGCCCTGATTGCCCGCCTTCATGACCACGACGTCGACGCAATGTTTTCCGATGACGCCGAACTTCCGGTGCTGACCCCGAAGTCCCTCCGCACTGGGGCAGAATTGAAGGCACAGCTCACAACCATCCGTGAACAGGGCTATGCGTTCGAAGATGAGGAATCCACTACTGGAGTGGTTTGCCTGGCGGTGGCGGTGCCTACGCGCGGCGCCCACGGCCCGAGCCTTGGGTTGTCAGTCACGGCCCTTAAGGCCACGTACTCCGCGGAGCAGGGTTCCCGGATGATCAGGGAACTGAACGAGCTGGCGCGGTCCCTGGGCAACCCCATGGGCTGAGTGCCCCCCTCTGGCGGCCCTATTTAACGTTCATCACCCCGGTTGTGAACAAAATATCCGTCAACCACTTGCTGCGTGTTCAACTTGCTGTACTCTGTTCAATATAGTGATCGACACCACGGAGTGTCCTTGCTATCCCACCAGGCCAACGGGGGCCTGGAGTGTTTTTGAGGGAGTTCTTGTGACAACTCGTACTAAATCACCGCAGACTGACATGGACGGCGCCGCCGTCGATCCGGAGCAGCTGCGAAGGGCAACTCTTGCCAGCTCGGTAGGCTCCGCACTGGAGTACTACGACTTCTACATCTATGGCCTCGCCTCGGCCTTGATCTTTGGGCCGCTCTTCTTCTCACCGCTGGGGGAAAGCGGCGCCGTGATCGCGTCGTTCGCCACTTATGGTGTGGGCTTCGCAGCCCGGCCGTTCGGCGGCATCGTCTTCGGCTACATCGGTGACCGGTTCGGCCGGAAGATGGTCCTGATCCTGACCATCGGCCTAATGGGCATGGCCAGCTTCGCCATTGGGCTCCTGCCCACCTTTGAACAGGCGGGAATGGTCGGGGCAGTGCTCCTGGTGGCCCTTCGGATCCTTCAGGGCCTGGGCGCTGGCGCCGAGCAGGCAGGCGCCACCACCCTGATCTCAGAAGTGGCCCCGCGCCGCCGTCGTGGATTCTTCGCCGCACTGCCGTTCGTCGGCATCCAGCTGGGCACCCTGCTCGGCGCAGGCACCTTCGCCCTGATGGCACTGGCCGACAAGGAAGTGCTGCAGGGCTGGCTGTGGCGCGTTCCGTTCCTGGCGAGCGTCATCCTGATTGCAATCGCGGTCTTCATCCGACTCCGGCTCAAGGAAACGCCGGTCTTCCAGGAACTGGAAAAGCACAAGGCCGTGGTCAAGAACCCCGTCGTGCAGATCTGGAAGCACTCGAAGAAGAACGTGCTCATCGGCATCGGCCTGCGGATGGGAGAAAACGGAAACTCCTCCATTTACTCCGCCCTCCTGGTGTCCTTCATCAGCCTGCCCGCCGGAGTCTTCGCCGGCGACAAGTTCATCGGCCCCACCGGCCTCCTCATCGCCGCCGGATTCGCAGCGGTCATGGTGGTCACCTTCGGCGCCCTGTCCGACCGCTTCGGCCGCGTACCGGTATACCGCTACGGCGCCCTCTTTCAGGCCGTCATCGCCCTGCCGGCCTTCTACCTGGTCACGCTCGGCAATGTCACCCTCGTCTGGGTGGTCATGGTGGTGGGCATTTCGCTCGGTGTGCAGTCCATGCTCGGTCCGCAATGCGCCATGCTGCCGGAACTCTTCGGCTCCCAGCACCGCTTCACCGGGGTGGCGCTGAGCCGGGAGCTCTCAGCTGTCCTAGCCGGCGGTTTCGCCCCCATGATCGGTGTGGCGTTGCTGGCTGCGACCGGCCATTCCTGGCTCGTTCCCGCGATCTACTCCCTGGTCCTGGCGCTGATCTCCTTCGGCACTACCTTCTTCACGCCGGAAACCAACGGCCGGGACCTGCTCCTGGTGGAGGACGCAAGCTAGGCGCTCCATCAACGCAACAGGCGGCCTCCCCTGGATGGGGAGGCCGCCTATTTCCGTGCCGCGCGCTATTTGGGCGCCGCTGCTCAGCGTAAGTACGTAACTAATTCGCCGCTGACAGCACGCGGACACAACCGCCTGACACAAAAGAGCCCCTGCTGCGAATTCCTGTTTCCAGGAGCCACGGCAGGGGCTCTGTGGTGCGGGCCGGGGCCTGCGCCTTAGTAGAAGTGGACCGGGTCCACCAGGTGGGGGAGGTCGCCGCCGTCGAGGAACGTGCGCAGGTTGCTGCAGAAGCGCTCCGCGATCAGGCGATTCTCCGCGGCACTGAGTGCCGAAGTGTGTGGTGACACCATAACCTTGGGGTGGTTCCACAGCGGGCTGTCCTGGGGGAGCGGTTCCACGGCGAAGACATCAAGGCAAGCGTAGGAGACCTGGCCGTTGTCCAGGGCCTCCAGCAGGGCGCCCTCGTCCACCACGGTGCCGCGGCCGACGTTCACAAACACCGTTCCCGGCTTCATGGCGGCAAACACTTCACGGTTGAACAGCTTGTCCGTGTACGGCGTGCCGGGCAGGGTGTTGACGACGGCGTCCGCCGAGGCGAGCAGCCCGGCCAGTCCGTCGTTGCCGGCAACGTGCTCGATTCCTTCGATCGGCTCAACATTCCGCTTGGTGCCGCTGACCGTCATGCCCAGGGCGCGGGCGATCCGGGCGGTCTCCAGACCGATTTCGCCCAGGCCGGTCACTACCAGCGTGGAACCGCTGACCAGACGGGTGGGGGTCCGAAGCTCGGGCCACACCTTGGCGGCCTGGTCCTGGGCCAGCTCGGCGCTGCGCTTGAAGCCGTTGAGGATTCCCAGCGCAGCGAATTCTGCCAGCGGCAGGGCATGGATGCCGGCGGAGGTGGTCACCTTGAACTTGAGGAGTGTTTCCTGGTCCAGCCCGGAGGCCTTGACGGCACCGCCGGCGCCGGCGGCCATGGCGTGGACCCACTGGAGCCGTGGATTCTCGCGCGCGATCCGGGCCAGGCCCGCTGGGCTTTCATTGGGCAGGCCGTACAGCACCTGCGCCTGGTTGAGCATGGCCCAGTACTGCTCTTCCTGCGCGGGAGTGCGTTTAAAGTCCGGATCCCCGGAGTGGTCGGCCGGAAAACGCTCGGGCGGAACCAGGTCCGGCTCATAAAGGACGGTTACGGAGGGGTCTACGGCGCGGATGCGCTCCACCAGCTCTGCTTCGAGCGGGACGGCGATCGCGACGGTGGTTAGCGTCGTCATAGTGTTCATCATACTGAATAGCGGCTAGGATATTGGACAGATTTCCCTTCATTAACCACACAACGATGTGAGTCGAGGCCTATTTATGGAAGACAGAACAGCGGGCTTTGTAGGCCTGGGGCTGATGGGGCTGCCGATGGCGGCCAATCTGGTCCGCGCCGGCTGGGCGGTCACCGCCTGGAACCGATCCGAAGGTCCCCTGCAGGAGCTGGTGGCGCAGGGTGGCCATTCCGCGCCGGACGTTGCGTCCCTGCGGGACCTGCCAATCATCGCCTTTATGCTCCCGGACCTGTCCTTCATCGAAGAGGCATCGGCGGGGCTGCTGGCGAGCTGGGATGAAAATCCGCCGCAGGCCGGCACCACGGTGGTGGTCACAAGCTCCGTCTCACCGGCGAAGGTCCACGACTTCGGGCGCCGGGTCCTCGAGGCAAGCCACGGCCGCGCCAACGTGGTGGACGCCCCGGTCAGCGGCGGCACCAACGGTGCGACCGACGGGACACTGGCCATAATGGCCGGCGGCACCGCGGACGACTTCCGGCGGCTCGAGCCCTTCTTCAGCGCAATGGGGACCACCGTCAGGCACATGGGCCCACTGGGCGCGGGGTCGCTCGCCAAGGCGTGCAACCAGCTCATTGTAGGAACCACGACGGCGGCGCTCGCCGAAGCGGCCGAACTCGCCGAGCGCTCCGGGATGGATCCGGCCGCGCTTTTCGACGTCCTGGCCGGTGGGCTTGCGGGCAGCCGTGTGCTGGAGAACGTGGGACCGCGTCTGGCCCGGAAGGACTACACACCCACAGGCCCGGCGAAATTCATGCATAAGGACCTGTCCTTTGTGCTCGAATCAGCACAGGCGGCCGGCGCTGCCGTGCCGATGGCGACTGCCGGCGTCGAACTTTACGCCGAACTCAAGCGCCAGGGCCTTGGCGATCAGGACCTTGCCGTGGTCCGCCAGGCCATTTCGAATCTGAGCGACAACACCAACATCGCGGAACCTGCGGAGACCGCAACGAAAGGGACAGCTACACGATGAGTGGACTTTTTGATCTGACGGGGCGGGTTGCCTTGGTGACGGGGTCGAGCCGGGGGATTGGCAATGCGTTGGCGCGGGCGTTGGCCGGGGCGGGGGCGACGGTGGTGTTGAACGGGATTAATGCGGAGCGGTTGAAGGATGCGGAGGCGGCGATGGCCGCGGACTTCGCCCCCGGGCGGGTGCATAGTGTCGCGTTTGATGTCACGAGTGATGCCGAGGCTGCGCGGGGTGTTTTGTGGGTGGAGGAGCATGTGGGGCCGTTGCGGATCCTGGTGAATAATGCCGGGATCCAGCACCGGGTGCCGATGCTGGAGCTTGATGTCGCGGACTGGGAGCGGGTGATCAGGACGGATCTGACGAGTGCGTTCCTGGTGGGGCGGGAGGCGGCGCGGCACATGATCCCGCGCGGCAGGGGCAAGATCATCAATATCTGTTCGGTGCAGACGGACCTGGCCCGGCCCACGATCGCCCCGTATGTGGCGGCGAACATGATCCCGCGCGGCAGGGGCAAGATCATCAATATCTGTTCGGTGCAGACGGACCTGGCCCGGCCCACGATCGCCCCGTATGTGGCGGCGAAGGGCGGGCTGCGGAACCTGACCCGGGCGATGACGGCGGAGTGGGCGGGCTCCGGGCTGCAGATCAACGGGATCGCCCCGGGTTATATCCATACCGAGATGACGCAGAATCTGGTGGATGATGAGCAGTTCAATGCCTGGATCCTGGGCCGGACCCCGGCGCACCGGTGGGGCACGGTGAAGGACCTGGCCGGTCCGGCGGTGTGGCTGGCCTCGGACGGGTCGGACTTTGTGAACGGGCAGACGATCTTTATCGACGGCGGCATGACGGTGGTGGTCTGATGGGCACGAACACAGTGGCCAAGGAATCCAGCGCACCTGTGCTGCCGGTGTCGGGGGCGGCGGTGGTGGCGCATGCGGCGGGGGATCTGCGGATCGAGGAGGTCCCGTTGGGTGTGCCTGCGCCGGGCGAGGCCGTGATTGAGGTTGCGTATGGCGGGATCTGCGGGTCGGATCTGCATTACTGGCTGCACGGTGCGGCGGGAGAGTCGGTCCTGAAGGCGCCGATGGTGCTGGGGCATGAGATTTCCGGGACCGTGGTGGCGGCCGCGGCGGACGGGACCGGCCCGGTGGTGGGGACCGCGGTCGCGGTCCACCCGGCCACCCCGGGCCCGGGTGCGGGGGATGTGCGGTGGCCGGCGGACCGGCCCAACCTGTCCCCGGGTTGTACGTATTTGGGCAGCGCGGCGCGGTTCCCGCACACCGACGGCGCGTTCGCCCGGTACGTGAACCTCCCCGCGAGGATGCTGCGGGCGCTCCCGGCGGGTGTGGACCTGCGGACCGCGGCGCTGATCGAGCCGGCCGCCGTGGCCTGGCACGCCGTCGCGAGGGCCGGGGACGTGGCGGGCAAGAGTGTGCTGGTGATCGGCTGCGGTCCGATCGGGGCTTTGGCCGTCGCGGTCCTCAAGCGTGCCGGCGCGGGACGGATCACCGCCGTCGACGTCCACGCCAAACCGCTGGAGATCGCCGCCGCGGTCGGCGCGGATCAAGCCCTGCAGGCCGGGGACACGGACGCGATCGCGGCGGTGCAGGCCGACRTGGTCATYGAGTCCTCMGGCAGCCACCACGGCCTGGCCTCAGCCATTCAGGGCGCGGGGCGCGGCGGGACCGTGGTCATGGTCGGGCTGCTGCCCACCGGGCCCCAGCCGGTCCTGCGGCAGCCACCACGGCCTGGCCTCAGCCATTCAGGGCGCGGGGCGCGGCGGGACCGTGGTCATGGTCGGGCTGCTGCCCACCGGGCCCCAGCCGGTCCTGATCTCCCTGGCCATCACCCGGGAACTGGACCTGCGCGGATCCTTCCGCTTCAACGACGAGATCGACGACGTCATCACCGCCCTCGCCGACGGCACCCTGCACATCAGCCCCGTCATCACCCACGAATACCCCCTCAGCCAAGGCCTCCAGGCCTTCGAAACCGCAAAGAACTCCGCCGAATCAGGAAAAGTCCTCCTCAACTTCCACCCGAATAACGTCGTTGCGTATGGGCTGACTCCAGGCGCGGTCAGTTCCGGCGGACCGGGATAAACACCCGGGGCTGGTCCGTCCAGGTTCCGGACAGCCGGGAGGTGGTGCGGCGCATGATCTGTTCGGACGCGTCCCGGGCCGTGGCGGCGTCCCCGGCGGCGACCGCTTCGGCCAGATCGACGTGCCACTGGAGCGCCCCCTCGTGAGGGTGGTCCGGCATCAGTCCGTGGACAGTGCGCCCCGTCAGGGTCTCCGCCACCTGCCCCATCAGGTTGGCGAACATTTCGTTGCCAGACCCGGAGAGCAGCACCGAGTGAAAAGCGATGTCCAGCTCCAGGAACTTCTGTGCGTCCCCGGAGTGGCCGGCGTCGCGCAGTGCATGGGCAATGTCCACCAATTCCCGTCGCAGCTGCGCCGGTGCATTGTTTGCTGCCAGTTCGGCAGCGGCGGGCTCGACGGCGGAACGCAGTTCGATCAGTGACCGCAGCTGGGCGCCGCGGGCGTCGCTGGACAGCCGCCAGCGGATGACCTGGGAATCGAAGGGGTTCCAGCGGCTCGGCGGCAGCACGCGGATGCCCACCCGCTTGGTGGTTTCCACGAGGCCCAGGGACTGCAGGACCCGCACTGCCTCGCGGACCACGGACCGCGAAACCTTCAGTTCTTCCTCAAGGTGCTCGGCCAGCATGATGTGTCCGGTGGGCAGCTCGCCCGTGATGATCCGAGTGCCAAGGTTCTCAATGGCACGGTGGTGCAGGCTGGTCGACATGGACTCAAGCCTAAACTGGGATTGACTGGCCCCGTTCCACAAAGTGGGCGCCGCTTCCCTCAAGCCGATTGAATATATATGCTTTATTAGGATCCATCGGTTCGTGACAGCGTGCTTCGCAGCGAACGCGGAGCCATCTGCACATCCATTGCACAACGAAATTGGAGTTTTGATGTCTGCACACATCGGTGTCACCGGCCTCGCGGTGATGGGCGCCAACCTGGCCCGCAACCTGGCCCGCAACGGCTTCACCGTTGCCCTGCACAACAGGTCCGTCGAAAAGACTGACGCGCTGCTGGCAAAGCACGGCACGGACGGCGACTTCGTCCGCACCGAAACCCTTCAGGAGCTTGTTGACTCCCTGGAGAAGCCCCGCCGCGTCCTGATCATGGTCAAGGCCGGCAAGCCGGTTGACTCGGTCATCGAACAGCTTGAACCCCTGCTGGAAGCCGGCGACATCATCATCGACGCCGGAAACTCGCACTATGAGGACACCCGCCGCCGCGAAGCAGCACTGGCGAAGAAGGACCTGCACTTCGTGGGTATCGGCGTCTCCGGCGGTGAGGAAGGTGCCCTGAACGGCCCGTCCATCATGCCCGGTGGTTCCAAGGAGTCCTACGACGCCCTCGGCCCGTTGCTGGAAAAGATCGCCGCGCACGTCGACGGCAAGCCCTGCTGCGCATGGATCGGCACCGACGGCGCCGGCCACTTCGTCAAGATGGTCCACAACGGCATCGAATACGCCGACATGCAGGTCATCGGCGAAGCCTTCGACCTCCTCCGTTCCGGCGCCGGCATCGAGCCTGCCGACCAGGCCAAGATCTTCGAAGAGTGGAACAAGGGTGAGCTCGCCTCCTTCCTGATCGAAATCTCCGCCGAGGTCCTGGGCCACGTTGACACCCGCACCGGCAAGCCGTTTGTGGACGTCGTGGTGGATGCCGCAGGCCAGAAGGGCACCGGACGCTGGACGGTCATTTCCGCGCTGGAGCTTGGCTCCCCGACGTCGGGCATCGCCGAGTCCGTGTTCGCCCGCGCCCTGTCATCGCAGACCGAGCAGCGCAAGATCGCCCAGGAACTGCTCGCCGGTGAGGAAATCGCCGTCGACGTTCCGGACACCTTTGTTGAGGACGTCCGCCAGGCGCTCTACGCCTCCAAGCTGGTTTCCTACGCCCAGGGCCTGGACATGCTGACGTCCGCAGCCAAGGAATACGGCTGGGACCTCAAGCTGGACGAGATCGCCTCGCTGTGGCGCGGTGGCTGCATCATCCGTGCAGAACTGCTCAAGGAAATCACCAAGGCCTACGCCGCCGAAGACAAGCCGGCCAACCTGCTGTTCGCCCCGGCGTTCACCAAGGCCATCGCGGAGGTCCTGCCGGCATGGCGCCGCGTGGTCTCCACCGCCGTCCAGCTCGGCATCCCCGTGCCGGTATTCTCCTCTTCACTGGCCTACTACGACGGCCTGCGCCGCAAGCGCCTGCCGGCCGCAGTGATCCAGGGACAGCGCGACCTCTTCGGTGCGCACACCTACGGCCGTGTTGACGCCGAGGGCACGTTCCACACCCTCTGGGGCGAGGACAAGGCCGAAATCGAAGCAGTGGACACGCACTAATCACCACGCTCTGATTGCATCAAGCTGCAAACCCTGCGGCCGGCACTTCCCGGATATTCTGGGAACTGCCGGCCGTTGGCGATTCCGGCTGTTGTGGTGTCCGTCCATCCAAGGAGTCAGAATGCCCAAGCCAGTCGCAATAGTTACGGGAGCCTCCACGGGTATCGGCTTCGAGGCGGCGAAGAAGCTCAGCAGCCACGGCTTCACCGTCTACGCCGGCGCCCGCCGGGTGGACAGGATGGAGCCGCTGAAAGCGCTGGGCGTCCAGGTCCTGGCGCTGGACGTGACGGACGACGATTCGATGCGTGCCGCCGTCGGCCGTGTCCTGGAAGAGCGCGGGCGGATAGATGTCCTGGTCAACAACGCCGGCTACGGGTCCTACGGGGCGCTGGAACAGGTGGACCTGGCCGAAGGCCGGCGCCAGTTTGAGGTGAACGTCTTTGGCCTTGCCAGAATGACCCAGCTGGTCCTGCCGGCCATGCGGAGTGCGGGACGGGGCAGGATCATCAACATCTCGTCCATTGGCGGAAAATTCTACGAGCCCCTCGGCGCCTGGTACCACGCCACGAAGTTCGCCGTTGAGGGCATGAGCGACGCACTCCGGCTGGAACTCAAGCCGCACGGCGTCGAAGTCGCCATCATCGAACCGGCAAGTACGCTGAGCGAGTGGGGCCGGATTTCCGCTGACGGGCTGCTGGCCAGCAGCGGCGAGGGACCGTACGCTGCCCAGGCAAGGCACATGGCGGATGTCCTGGCGTCCGCGGACAGGCCCGAAACCTCAACGCAGCCGGCGGTGATTGCGGCGGCTGTCCTGCACGCAGCAACGGCCGCGCGTCCCCGGACCCGGTATCCGGTGGGCAGGGGAGCGGCGGCCATTCTGGGCCTGCGGCGCGTCCTGCCCGACCGGCTCTATGATGCGGTGGTCACGGCAGTCCTGAAGCGTGTGGCCGGGTAGGGCTGCAGCGAGGGATCAGATCCGGTATTCGATGTCGTACTCGGCCGGATCCACAGCGGGTTTAGTTTCGCGCTGGGCATCGCGGTGGCGCCACTTGGCGGGCACTCCCGTAACAATCGATTCCGGCGGCGCGTCCTTGACCACCACGGCGTTGGCGCCCACGGCGCTGTCCCGGCCGATGGTGATGGGTCCCAGGATCTTGGCTCCGGCGCCGATGGTGACCCGGTCCTCAATGGTCGGGTGGCGCTTGACCCTGGCCAGGGAGCGGCCGCCCAGCGTGACCCCGTGATAGATCATCACGTCTTCGCCGATTTCGGCGGTTTCGCCGATGACCACACCCATGCCGTGGTCGATGAAGAAGCGGCGGCCGATCGTGGCGCCGGGATGGATCTCGATTCCGGTCAGGAAGCGGCCCAGCTGCGACACCAGCCGCGCCGGGAACCGCAGTCCCGGGGTTTGCCACATATGGTGCGTCAGCCGGTGGATCCAGATGGCGTGCAGCCCAGAATAGGCGAAAAAGTTCTCAAAAGAACCTCGAGCCGCCGGGTCGTGTGACCGGGCGGCGTCGAGGTCTTCCTTCAGTCTTGCGAAGAAGCCCACAAAGTTCTTTCTACAGGAAACGGGGCGACAACGGGCTGATCAGCCGCGGATGTCGTCATAGAGCACGGTGGAGATGTAACGCTCGCCGAAGTCGCAGACAACCGCCACGATCAGCTTGCCGGCATTCTCCGGGCGCTTGGCAAGTTCCAGGGCGCCCCAGACGATGGCGCCGGAGGAGATGCCGCCGAGGATGCCTTCCTTGACGCCGAGTTCACGGGCGACTCGGACGGAGTCCTCCAGGGTGGCGTCCAGGACTTCGTCGTAGACGTTGGTGTCCAGGATTTCCGGGATGAAGTTCGCACCGATGCCCTGGATCTTGTGCGGCCCGGGAGCGCCGCCGTTCAGGATGGCGGAGTCCTTCGGTTCGATGGCAACAATCTGGACCTCAGGATTGCGTTCCTTCAGGACCTGGCCGACGCCGGTGACGGTACCGCCGGTGCCGATGCCCGCGACGAAGATGTCTACCTTGCCGTCGGTGTCGGACCAGATTTCCTCGGCGGTGGTGGTGCGGTGGATCTCAGGGTTGGCCTCGTTGGCGAACTGCTGGGCCCAGATGGAGTTCGCCGTGTTGGCCACGATTTCCTGGGCCTTTTCCACGGCGCCGCGCATACCCTCGGAACCCGGGGTCAGGACAATCTCGGCACCGAACGCCCGCAGCATAACGCGGCGTTCGGTGGACATGGTCTCGGGCATGGTCAGGATGACCTTGTAACCGCGGGCCGCGCCCACCATGGCCAGGGCGATGCCCGTGTTGCCGGAGGTGCCTTCAACGATGGTGCCGCCGGGCTTGAGGGCGCCGGACTTCTCGGCGGCGTCAACGATGGCCACGCCGATGCGGTCCTTAACGCTGTTGGCCGGGTTGTAGAACTCCAGCTTGACGGCCACAGTGGCGCCCAGGCCCTCGGTGAGCCGGTTCAGGCGGACCAGCGGAGTGCCGCCGACCAACTGCGTTACATCGTCATAGATCCGTGCCATGTAGATATGCCTATCTCTCAAGAGTGAATGCTGAGGTCAGCCTAACGATGGCTGAGCAGCCGCTGCTAAGCATTAAGCCATGCAGAGTAATATTTCCTGGCCTTGGCGAGCTTGGGGTTAATGATCACCTGACAGTAACCCTGCTCGGGATACTTGCCGTAAAAGTCCTGATGGAAGTCCTCCGCCACATGGAACCGTGGCAGCCGGCTGACCTCGGTCACGATCGGGTGCGACCACAGCGCCTGGTTCCGTTCAATGGCTTCCTCGAAGAGAATCTTCTCCTCGGTGGTCTCATAGAACATTGACGAGCGGTATTGCGTGCCCACGTCGTAGCCCTGGCGGTTAAGCGTGGTGGGATCGTGCAGCGCGAAGAACATGTCGAGGATAACCTCGGCCGGGATGACGGACTCGTCGAAGGTGACCGCAACAACCTCAGCGTGGCCTGTGGTCCCGCCGCAGACGGAGTAGTAGTCCGGCTGGGGGTCATGGCCGCCCGTATACCCGGAAATCACCGATGTGACGCCCTTGGTTATTTGGTAGACAGCGTCAAGGCACCAGAAGCAGCCCCCGCCAAGAACAAAAGTTTTCATGACCTCTTCAATGGTTGAGCGCGCCGGATGATTCCCTGACCACCCTACGAGAGTTTGAAATATGCGGGGCAACCGGCCCGATGGGGTAAAACTGAGAGTATGGAACCTGCAGACATCGGCGTCAGAGATGCGGACAAGCACGACGACGGCACCCCTACCGGGGAGGACGCGGCAGCGGCTGGCCCGGTCGCTCCCACGCTGGGGCAGGTTCTGCTGGCGGTAGAGGAACTCTGGCCCGAGTCACTGGCCGAAAACTGGGACGAAGTGGGGCTCGTGGCCGGCCACCCGTCAGCGCCCGTTACCAGGGTGATGTTCGCCGTTGATCCCACGCTTACGGTGATCGAAGAAGCCGTTGAATGGGGTGCCGAGCTCTTGATTACCCACCACCCGTTGCTCCTCAAAGGCGTCACGTCAGTGGCGGCCACCACTGCCAAAGGGCAGGCCATCCACCGGCTCATCGAGTCTGGAACCGCACTCCTGACCGTCCACACCAACGGTGATTCCGCCGTCGGGGGCGTTTCCGACGTCCTGGCTGATGCGCTGGGACTCGAAGGCGCTGTCCCGCTGACGGTGGCCGCGAACGGACTGCCCGAGGAAGGCATCGGACGCGTTGGTGATCTGGCTGACGTGATGAGCCTGGGCGATTTTGCTGCCCGGGTGTTCGGCATCCTGCCGTCGGTGGCCGGGGGAGTCCGTGTGTCGGGGGACAAAGACGGGCTGGTGCGGCGCATTGCGGTGTGCGGTGGTGCGGGGGATTCCCTGTTCAGTGAGGTGCGGGCCAACAACGCCGATGTCTACGTCACCGCCGACCTCCGGCACCACCCGGCGTCGGAAGCCCGCGAAGAGTCAGTCAACGGCCGGCCGTACCTGATTGACGTCTCGCACTTCGCCAGCGAATGGCTGTGGCTGCCCGCCGCGGCGTCGGCACTGGGCAATGTGCTCGCCGATCAGGGCCACGACGTCGAGATCCAGGTAAGCACCACCAACAGCGATCCGTGGGACTTCATTCTGACTCCGGGCTAAGCCGGGCTAAGCCTGGCGTGAGGGGTCCCCGGGCGAGCGGAACGAGGCAGGGGAGCAGGCCAGGCGCTAGAGTCTATACAGCGCCGATACGGTGCCCGGCTTCGGCCGGATTGGATTTAGCGGAGGTAAATAGTGGCCAAGGCAGCACCGGCGGAACAGTTGAAGTTGCTCGAACTGCAAGGGCTGGACGCAAAGCTCAAGTCCCTGTCCAACCGCCGCCGGGCCCTGGAAACCGATCCCCGGATCGAGGACCTGCAATCTGCCCTGTCCGTCGCCAACGGTGAACTCGGCTCCGCCAAGATGGCCGTCCATGACGCCGAAGCCGAGCTGAAGCGCGCTGAGGCCGACGTCGAACAGGTCGCCTCCCGCATCGCACGCGACGAAGCCCGGCTCAACAGCGGAACGGGCCTTTCCAAGGACCTCGTGGCGCTGCAGAAGGACATCGCATCGCTGAACAAGCGCCGCTCGGACCTTGAAGACGTTGAGCTGGAAATCCTGGAACGCCTGGATTCACTGCGCGAACGGCAGGCGGCCCAGCAGCTCATCGTGGACAACGTCCAGGGCTCTTTCGGCGGCATCCGGGCCGAACTCGATGAGGCCCTGGCCGAAGTGGCCGCTGAAGCGACGGTTGTACGCGGCAAGCGCGCCGAATTCGCTGCAGGCCTCGACGCCGGGATGCTGGCTATCTACGAAAAGACACTGGCAAAGCGGGGAGTAGGCGCCGCCCGGTTGTTCCACGGAACCTCTGAAGCCTCCGGAATGAAGCTGAGCCCCGGAGATCTGGCCGAGATCAAGTCCGCCGCCGAGGACGACATTGTGTTCTGCCCGGATTCGGGTGCCATCCTGGTGCGCTCCGCCGAGTGGAACACGCCCGCCCCAACTGCCTAGCCGCCCCTGTAGGTAACGCTAACAGTCGTTTTGGACGCTCTAAACGACAGTTAGCGCGACCTAGTTGGGAAGGATGATGTTCAGGGCGTGCGGTTTCTGCGCTGAACCGTCAACCAGCTCCGCGTCCCATTTTTCGCGTGCGGCCTTCAACAATTGCGACGGCGTCTGCGGGGCGTTGCCGCGGCGGACGAGCAGGTGCCTCGCCAGCTCGCCGCGGGTGTGCTTCGCGAAGTGGCTCACCACCTTGCGTACGCCGTTCACCTCCGTGAAAACGTTGACAGCCACCGTCTGCGCCGGCGGCGGGGCCCACGCCGCGGCATACGTGCTGGAGCGGCAGTCCACGAGCAGATGCCCCGACACGGACTCAGCGAGGGCTTCCGAAAGCTGCGGCTTCCAGAACGAGGCGAGGCGTCCGACGTCGGGCAGTGCCGTTCCCATCGACAGCCGGTAGGCGGGCACACTGTCGGCGAAGCGGATGGCACCCCACAGGGCCGAGATCACCAGCACCGAAACATCGGCCTTCCGGCGCTGCGCCGGCGTCAAGGTTTTGTAGCCGAGGGCGTCGTACAGAACGCCCGAATAGATCTGGTGCGCAGGAGCCGCCGGTTCGGCGTGGAGCCGGGTGTTGCGTTCGACTGCGTCCTGCAGCGATGCGCCGACGCCCAGCAGTGCGAGGGCATCCTCATGCGCACTCACCGTCCCCAGCGCTTCCAGGACCTTGGCCCGGTAGGTGTTGAGTTCAGGAAAACTCAGTGACGGCCAGTCGACGGCGGACCCGCGGACTGCGGGGGTCTTGCCTTCGGAGGGGGGAAGCAGAATCAGCACCGTACGATCCTACCGGCGATGGAGGGGCCTCCTTCCGGCGGTAGACTGGCTGCGGATGGGTTGACCAGGCGGCCGCGCGTCACGCAAGTGGCTCGAGGAACGTCCGGGCTCCGCAGGGCAGGGTGGTGGGTAACGCCCACTCGGGGTAACCCGCAGGCCAGTGCCACAGAGAACAGACCGCCTGCGTCTTCCGGCAACGGAAGCTCAGCAGGTAAGGGTGAAACGGTGGTGTAAGAGACCACCAGCTTCCCGGGTGACCGGGAAGGCTAGGTAAACCCCACCCGGAGCAAGGCCAGACAGGACACGTTTGAGGGCTGCCCGCCCGAGTGTCCGGGTAGGCCGCTGGAGGGCGTCGGCAACGGCGTCCGTAGATGGATGGCCGCTACTCCCGCGCTGGTAACGGCGCGGGAGCACAGAACCCGGCGTATCGGTCAACCCATCCAACACCACCCGCCGGGCACCGACCCGCCCCGCATGTGAGTGATTTCACGCCGGTCGCGGCGGTCCGTGGTGTCGCTCCAGCCTAGAATAGAGAGCGAACGTAGAAGTTCTGCCGCCGGGTCTGCGTTCGCAGCCGGTGGCTTTTCTTTACGCTTCTCCACGGCACCCGGGATGGACCGCATCCTGCCGGTGCCAGAGCCCCTGGACAACATCAGGTGGCCGCCAACCGCGTACGACGACGTATGCGGCTGAACCGAGGAAGGTAGTTCTGTGAGCCAGACGTCAGATTCTTGTCTTGATACGTGGATGGGCCGGGAGGCTCTCGCCGAGGCCATGATTCCGGTGATTGGCCGGCTGTACCGCGAAAACAACGTGGTGACCAGCATTCACGGCCGCAGCCTGATCAACAAGTCCACCATGAACATCCTCAAGGCGCACCGTTTCGCCCGCCGCATGAGCAACACCGAGCTCCTGCTCGAAGAGACCGCACCGCTGCTGAACATCCTGGCTCAGCTGGAACTTGGTGCTGCGGCCATCGACGTCGCCCGACTGGCGGAGAAGTTCAAGGCAGAAGGCGACGGCGCCACCCTGGAAGAGTTCCTCCGCGCCGAGCTTGCCGAGGTAGTTGGCAAGCGTGGCGGCGATGACCGCACCAGCACCGACGTTGTGCTCTACGGCTTTGGCCGGATCGGCCGGCTGCTGGCGCGCCTCCTCATTGAAAAGGCAGGCGGTGGCCACGGCCTGCGGCTGCGCGCCATCGTGGTGCGCCGCGGCTCGGACAAGGACCTCACCAAGCGCGCCAGCCTCCTGCGCCGTGACTCGGTCCACGGCTCCTTCGAGGGAACCATCCGCGTGGACGAAGACGCCAACACCATCACCGCGAACGGTGTCCAGGTCCAGGTTATCTACTCGGAAAACCCCGCCACGATCGACTACACCGCCTACGGCATCCACGACGCCCTGGTGGTGGACAACACGGGCCGCTGGCGCGACGCTGAGGGCCTGTCGCAGCACCTGCAGAGCAAGGGCGTTGCCCGCGTGCTCCTCACCGCTCCGGGCAAGGGTGCGTTGAAGAACATTGTGCACGGCATCAACCACGGCACCATCGAGGACACGGACCAGATTGTGTCCGCAGCCTCCTGCACCACGAACGCCATCACCCCGGTCCTGAAGGCCATTAACGACAAGTTCGGTGTGGTCCACGGCCACGTGGAGACGGTCCACTCCTTCACCAACGACCAGAACCTGATCGATAACTTCCATAAGGGCGACCGCCGCGGCCGCTCCGCCGCGCTGAACATGGTCATCACGGAAACCGGAGCGGCCACCGCTGTGGCGAAGGCCCTGCCCGAGCTGCTGGGCAAGCTCACGGGAAGTTCCATCCGGGTCCCCACCCCGGACGTCTCGCTGGCGATCCTGAACCTGAGCCTTGAGAACGGCACCACCAAGGATGAGGTGAACGATTACCTGCGCCAGATGTCCCTGCATTCGGACCTGCGCAAGCAGATCGATTACATCGATTCGCCGGAGGTTGTTTCCACGGACTTCGTCGGCTCGCGCCGCGCCGGCATCGTGGACGGTCTCGCCACGATCTCCAATGACAAGAACGTCATCCTCTACGTCTGGTACGACAACGAGTTCGGCTACAGCTGCCAGGTAGTCCGGGTCATGGAAGAGATGGCCGGCGTCAACCCGCCGTCCTTCCCCGCCAAGGAAGCCGCTGCTGCCTTGGCCGCAATCGCCGTCTAGGCCGTTTGCGGGCTGGCTGCCCTACATTCCCGGCTGATTCGCTGGAATCAGCCGGGAATCGGGACCACACTGGTGGCATGGATAACGAAACTCTCCACGAGACCACTCTTGAACACGCCCTCGACGTCGCCAAGGCCAACCACAAAGAAGCCATCAGGCTCCTGGAGCAGGCCCGCGCGTCCCGGGCTTCCGGCGACGTCGGCGACGACCGCGTGCGCCAGCTCGAAGGGCTTCTCCAGGTTGCCGAAGAAGACCTGCGCCGCGTAGCACGGGAGCAGTAGCCGGCCATAGCAGTCGGCGGATCACCCGGGCCACTCGTCCTCCCCATTGTGGATAACCGCATGGGTGTCAGTGGGGTGGCCTAGGCTCTTCTGGTGCATTACATTTCCGGAAGAGCCGGTTGCCCATGACCGTCAACTGGCGTGCCTACCGCCGGGCCCGCCGCCGCTCGAGGCAGGCCTGGGCTCTGCTGGCGGTGCTGGCCCTGTCTGCAGTGGGCTCAGCGGGGTGGTTTTTCACCGCGGGCCAGTTCGCTGCGGCAGAACCTGCAATCGCCGGGCCCCGCGAGGCGCCTGTTTTCGACGGGACCTGGATGAAGCCCGTGATCCCGGTGCACGCTGTACCGCAGGGGAGTGCACTGACCGCCCTCGAGCGGCTTTCCGTCAAGGGACGGGGTCCCAAGGACAATTACCAGCGGGAGGCCTTCGGGCAGGCCTGGCTGGACGTGGACCGGAACGGCTGCGACACCCGCAATGACATCCTTCGCAGGGACCTCACCGCTGTGGGCTTCACGGAGGGGTCCAAATGCCGGGTCGCGTCGGGCGCTTTCCACGAGCCCTACACGGGAAAAATGGTGGACTTCCGCCGTGGCCCGGAAAGCAGCAAGGCGGTCCAGGTCGATCACGTGGTGGCTCTGGCAGACTCATGGCAGAAGGGCGCGCAGGCGCTGACCCCGCAGCAGCGCCAGAGCCTGGCCAACGATCCGCTGAACCTCATCGCCGCGGACGGTCCCGCCAACCAGCAGAAGAGCGCAAGCGACGCCGCCACCTGGCTGCCGAAGAACAAAAACATCCGCTGCCATTACGTGGCCCGCCAGATCTCGGTGAAGGCGTCCTATGGACTGTGGGTCACGCAGCCGGAGAAGGATGCGATGAAGCGCGTCCTGGACTCCTGCCCGGACCAGCCAACCATTACCGCGAGGTAATGCTTCGGCTCAGTGGCCGAACGGGTCCGGATCCACGCCGGGCATCCAGGTCAGGCCGGGCACACCCCAGCCGCTCTTCTTGGCCAGTTTCATGGCCTTCCGTGCATAGCGGTCAATCAGCCGGTTGACGTACAGCTTTCCGTCGAGGTGGTCGTATTCGTGCTGGATGACCCGTGCGAACCATCCGGTCGCTTCGAACTCCACAGGCTGCCCATGGCCGTCAAATCCTTCCACCCGCGCCCACTCCGCACGCTTGAGCGGGTATGCGCCGCCGGGGAAGGAGAGGCAGCCCTCTTCCTCTTCCTCGGGGTCCGGCAGCGCGCCAGAGATCTTGGACAGTGTCAGTACCGGGTTTACCAGGACCCCGATGGGCGGAGCGCCGTCGTCGTTGGCGTACTTGTACACGAAAATTCTTTTGCCCACACCAACCTGCGGCGCCGCCAGGCCCACGCCGTTGGCGGCGTCGTTGGTTTCAAACATGTCCGCGATCAGGGTGCGCAGTTCGTCGTCGAAAACCTCCACCTCGGCGGCGCGGCGGTGCAGCACCGGTTCACCCCAGACGGTGATTGGCAGAACTGTCATGTCAGGCGGCCCTTCGTGCGTGCGGCGTGGCGCCGGCGGATATGCAAAAAAATGGAGGCCGTACCGGATATCCGGTACGGCCTCCAAATGGACGGCTTTTACTGCCGCCCTATGAGGGTGAGCTACGGGGGTTGAACCCGCGACCTCCTGGACCACAACCAGGCGCTCTGCCAACTGAGCTAAGCCCACCATGTGCCCCACAGAATTCCCGGCGGTCCGGTGCTCTGGAAAGGCAACTCAAATAGCTTACCTGCTGTTTGAGGGTGCTTGCGCCACTTTTGGGGTTTTTGCGAAAATTTCCGCCAAACGTGGCGCAGATTACTCTTTCGGAATACCTGCTGTGCCCGGCGAGGCAGTGATGCGCTGGGCGACTTCGCGGGCCGTGGCGCTGTCAGGCCCCGGAGCCGGAACAAAAACCGCCTCGCGGTAGTAACGGAGCTCGTCGATGGAATCCTGGATGTCACCCAGTGCGCGGTGGCCGCCCTTCTTGGCAGGGGACTGGAAGTAAGCCCGGGCGAACCAGCGGCGGGAGAGTTCCTTGATGGTGCTGACGTCGATCACGCGGTAATGCAGGTGCTCCACAACGGCCGGCATGTCGCGGGATAGGAAGACGCGGTCGGTCCCCACGGAGTTGCCGCCCAGCGGTGCCTTGCGCGGGTCCGGCACCCACTTTTCGATGTATTCCATCACGGCGGCTTCGGCCTCGGCCATGGTCTTGCCGTGCGGCAGTTCCTTCAGCAGCCCGGACCGGGTGTGCATGTCCCTGACGAAGTCGTTCATCTGGGCGAGGGCAGCATCCTCAGGCTTGATCACCACGTCCACACCGTCGCCGAGAATGTTGAGCTCTGAATCCGTCACCAGCGCCGCCACCTCGATCAGGGCGTCGTTCTTGATGTCCAGGCCGGTCATTTCGCAGTCGATCCAGACGATGCGTTCGTTAGATATAGGCACCGGACCAGCCTACCGTTTAGCTCCGGCGCAACCGTCCGATGCTAGGATTTCGGGTACATGGGGGCGAGGATTTTGCCGCTGTGCTGTGTCTGCGCGGCCCGGGCGGCCACCGCCGCCCGCGGGGCTGAAGCGCCGAGTGTAAAGAGATTGGACGATCCTGAGATGACGGCGCCTGTGCCTGCAACGGGGGAGATGGCCGCCAGTGTGATCCCGGAGCCCGCTGCGGCAGAAGTGGATAACGCCAGGTCCCCCATCCTTGCCGGTCTTGTCGGCTCGGTCCTTATGGTGTTCGGATCCCTCGGCGTCGGCTGGCTGGCCCCCGTTTCCGAACTCCGCCGCGTACCGATCTTTATCTGGATGCGGACGGAGGCCATCGGCGTTGCCCTTGCCATCGTGCTGGTTGCGGTAGGCGGAATGCTCCTGGTCCGCTCCTGGCTGAGGCTCGGCCAGCGGGTCCGCGTATGGGGGCCGGCGGCGCGAAAGGCGACGCTGCAGGCCATCGCGGCATGGGGCCTGCCGTTGATGTTCACCGTCCCGCTCTTCAGCCGCGACGTGTATGCCTACATTGGTCAGGGCAGGCTGATGGTGGAGGGGTTCAACCCCTATGAGAACGGCATCTCGGCGTTGTCCAACTATTTCCAGCTAGGCGCCGACAAACAGTGGACTGAAGCTCCTGTGCCGTACGGCCAGCTGTTTCTGTGGATCGAGCAGTTTGTGGTCTGGTCTACCAACGTCCAGCCCGAGGCCAGCGTGATGCTTTTCAGGCTCGTGGCGCTGTTTGGTGTGGTCCTCTGTGTCATCTACGTGCCCAAGCTGGCCGAGCTTCACGGCGTCAATCCGCACCGCGCCTTGTGGCTCACCGCGGCCAACCCCCTGTTCCTCACCAACTTCATCGCCAGCGTCCACAATGATGCCCTCATGATCGGGTTGGCCCTTGCCGGGCTGTACTACGCGGCCACCAGGCGCGTGGTGCTGGGCATCGTCCTCGTCACCCTGTCCATCGCCGTCAAGCCCATCACCATCGTTTTCCTGCCGTTCATCGGCCTGATCTGGGCAGGCAAGAACGCCGGGTGGCCGCGGAAATTCCTGTTCTGGGGACTGACCGGAGGGCTGAGCCTGGCCATTCTGTACGGCCTGAGCCTCGTCAACGGGTTCGGCTTCGGCTGGATCAATGGGCTGTCCGCCCCCGGCAGCCTCTTCATTTGGTACGCGCCGGTGGGCTTGGTGGGGCTGGTGGTCGCTTCCGTTTCGAACGCCTTTGGCCTCGACGGGTGGACGCTCGCCGACTGGGTGTTCGACGCCGGCAAACTACTTGCCGTGGGCATCGTCGCCTTCCAGATATTCAGGGGTGAGCATGAGCGGCTGATCCGCCGCCTCACCTTGGGCTTTGCGGCCATCGTGGTGCTGGCGCCGATGATCCAGGCCTGGTACGTGGTGTGGCTCATCCCGCTGTTCGCGGTGACAGGCATCCGCAATGACTGGCAGGTCAAGGCCCTGTATTTCATCGTGTCGTTCTTCATGATCTACGCCATTTCTGACCAGCTGGAGGTATTTCCCTACCTCCAGACCGAGGACCTGGGACTTGCCCTGGTGCTTGCCCGCTTCGCGGCAGCGATTACCGGCCTGCTTTTTGCCATGTACCTGATCTTCATGGATCCGGACACCAAAAGGCTTTTCCGGAAGTCTGCCGAACCGGTGACCGAACGCCCCGTTATCTAGTCTCCGCAGGCGCGGTTATCCGGCGCCGGTGATTCCCGCCGTCGTGCCCTGTTCCAGATGCCGCAAGGCTTCCTTCCGGGACAGCGGACTCAACCGCGTGCCCTTTTCCACTACGAAGTCGTGTACCCACTCCGGGTCCGTTTTGGCGTATTCACGAAGCGCCCAGCCAATGGCCTTCCGGATGAAAAACTCCGGGTCCG
Organism: Arthrobacter sp. Soil762; assembly: GCF_001428335.1. GTDB lineage: Bacteria > Actinomycetota > Actinomycetes > Actinomycetales > Micrococcaceae > Arthrobacter. The sequence continues at coordinate 496,929 of NZ_LMSG01000001.1, read as the reverse complement.
CCAGGTTAGGCTCAATGACAGCCCGCAGCAGGTCCTGATCCGTGCTGGCCTTGGCCTTCAACTGCGAGGTGATGGCCGACCGCCTGATCCAAAAATCCTGGTCTGTACTCCATGCCAGCAGGAGTTCGGTCATCATGGGCCGGTGGGCCTGAAGAAGGGCGCCGATACGATGAGACACCCCGTCCACGAAATCCCACCACGCGCCGGTGCGGATGATCTCCTCATAGACAGGGAGCATCAGCTGGTCACGGGCCACCAACCGGAGGCTTGTCAGGTCAATGGCCGCATAGCGTTCCTCGCGTACTGTGGAGCCGCGCCAGAGTTCCAGCACCGTGGCCCTCAACTGGCCCGCCGACGTAACGGGATGGACGGAAGCAGCGGCCAGCGCCAGCCGCCTGACTTCCGGAACTCTGACGCCCAGTGACGGCAGAGTCGACTTCATATATGCCTGTGCGCCTGTGGCCCGCACCGGGTCAGTCCGCTCCCGCAGCGCCGCGCGCACGGCATCCAGCAACTCGCGGTTCGGAGTCTCCGTGGCCGGAGCTTCCGTGACCGGTGCGTCCGTGTCCAGCGATTCGTCATTCGGCGACATTCCGTCCATGGTGCAACTTTAGCGAGGTGCCGGCGGCGTGGATGTCGGCCGGTCCATCCTCAGCGGGACGGCTCTAGAGTGGGACCAGACAAACTGCACGTTCCCGTGAACCGTGCCACCCGACGTCGGAGGTTCCCTGCATGTCCATGATCAAGACTCCCGAGCAGATTGCCCTCATGCGCGAAGCCGGGCGAGTGGTGGCCAATACGCTGGCGGCGGTGCGCGAGGCCGCCGGAGTGGGTGTCACCCTGCGTGACCTCGATGCGCTGGCCGCCGAGACGATTGCCACGGCGGGAGCCACGCCGGCCTTCCTGGACTACCACCCGCGATGGGCCGCAGTTCCTTTTCCCGGCGTGATCTGCACAAGTGTGAACGACGCCGTGGTCCACGGAATCCCCGATGGCTACAAACTCCAGGACGGTGACCTGCTCAGCGTGGATTGCGGGGCATTCCTGGAGGGCTGGTGCGGCGATGCGGCCGTCAGTTTCATTGTGGGAACACCCGATCCTGTGGACCAGGCCCTCATTGATGCCACGGATGCCGCCTTGGCCCGTGGGATCGAGGCAGCCCGGATCGGCAACAAAATGGGCGATCTTGCCTACGCGATCGGCGGCGCCGCGCGGCGGGCAGGCTACGGTCTGCTGGCTGACCACGGCGGCCACGGGATCGGCCGCACCATGCACGCCGAACCGCCGGTCCCCAACGACGGCAGGCCGGGACGGGGGATCAAGCTCACCGAGGGGCTGGTCATCGCCATCGAGCCCATGCTGATCCTGGGCCGCAAAGACGACTACTACCAGGACGACGACGGATGGACGCTGCGTTCCGCCAACGGCCGCCGGGCTGCCCACAGCGAACACACAGTGGCCATCACTGCCGATGGCCCGCTGATCCTTACGTTCCCTTAGGTCCGGTGAGGCTCAGGCGCACCACGGCCCGCCCTGGGACGGCGCTGCTGGCCACGGTGAACCCGGCGCGCAGGAAGAGGTTCAGCGTGCCCTGGTAAAGGTCTGCGGGTCCCGCTTTGGGCCGCTGCTCGCGGTCCACCGGGTAGCCTTCCACAACGTCGGCACCATTGAGCCGGGCATGCTCGACGGCGGCGCGCAGCAGCGCGGCTGCCACACCGCTCCGGCGGTGGCTGGCGGCGACCACGAAGCAGGTCACTGACCACACGCTGTCGGCCGCATCCGGTGGTGCTGTTTCGGAATCGGGCGGCCCTGATTTCTCCGCTTGCCGAAGCACGCGGGAGCGAAGCACACGTGGATAACAGGTCCGTGGCTCCACGGCGCACCAGCCCACGGGCTGACCGTCGACGAAGGCGAGGACGCCGGGGGCGGGGGAGCCGCCGTCGAACTTTTCCTTCAACTGTGCCTTGCGGGCGGCCGGATCCAGCGCCGAGTACTCCGGACCCGTGAGGGCAAAGAACCGGCACCAGCAGCGGGACGGCTCACCGGGCCGGCCGAACAGCCGCTCGACGCCGTTCCACAGCGCCGGGGCCGTCGTCAGGCCGGGGACGGGCCCGTCAGCCATCTGGTCAGGCCACCGACTCGGCGCTGGTCGGGTGTGCCACTTCGGTGCTGCGCCGGAGTATGACCTGGCCGGTTATCGGGGGCGACCCGGCATCGTCGGCGGACGGGCCGGCTGCCCTGCTGGCGGCCTGCCGTCCGATCTCCTCCAGGGGAAGGTGCACCGTGGAGAGGGCCGGCCGGAAATCGCGCAGAGTCTCAATATCGTCGAAACCGGCAACGGCGGCGTCGCGCGGGATCCGCAGTCCCTGGGAGCGCAGCGCGGCGGCGGCACCGATGGCCATAACATCGTTGACGGCAAAGATGCAGAGCCGTTTTGTCTCGGTCCCGGGTTGGGACGCTGTGATCCGTGCAGCCAGGGCGAGGCCGGCCTCGAAGCCGCCCGCACGGGTGAAGTCCGTGCGGATGACGTCCGCGGCAGGCAGGCCGGCGCTGGCAAGGCCGCGCTGGAACCCACGGATCCGGTCGTCGGAGGTGAACAGCCCTTCCGGGCCGCCGACGATGACGAAGTCTTCTTCCCGCGACGTGGCGAGCTCAGTTGCGAGATGCGCGGCCAGCTCCTCATTGGGCACATTCACCACGTGGTAGCCGTCCGCTGCCGCGGCCCCCACAATCCCGTGGCCGATCACGCTCACGTGGCCGCCGTTGCGGCAGTATCGGTCCAGTTCCGCGGCGAGTTCGGTGTTGCCTTCCAGGTCCTCGGCGCGGGAGGTCCGTGATCCTGCGATCACGATGGAATCGGCGCGGCGTGCGGCGAAGGCAGCCACGGCTTCCTTCTCACTGTCCGGAGCGCCCACAGTGGTGGCCAGCAGCACCATCTTGTGCTGTTCCCTCGCGGCCTCCTGGACTCCGCGGGCAATGGCTGCGAAGTACGGATCGGCAATGTCATGCACGATCAGCCCGATAAGCCCGGAGCTGGACTTGGCCAGCCCCTGAGCCTGGGCGTTGGGAATGTAGCCGAGGGATTCGGCAGCCTGGCGCACCCGGTCCGCAATATCCTTGCCGGGTATCCGGGCGGAGCCGTTCAGCACGCGGGAGGCGGTGGCCGGCGACACGCCCGCCAGCCGGGCCACCTCGGTGAGGGTACTTGCAGCCACAACTTCTCCCGTTCATACAGACTTTCAGCGCCGTTAGCGCCGCTTTCAGTATGGCAGTTTGAGGATACTTTGGGAAAGCGCTTGCCAACCCGAAGGGGAGCGGTGCATGATGGACGCAGTGGGAATGCGCTTTCCCAATTCAGCTTAAGTAACACTGCTCACTCACCGTGGAGGACACATGGGCTTCGAAACAAAGACGATCCGTATCGCCATGAACGGCATTACCGGCCGGATGGGTTACCGCCAGCACCTGCTGCGTTCCATCCTTCCCATCCGCGACGCCGGGGGCTTCACGCTGGAGGACGGCACCAAGGTCCAGGTGGAGCCGATCCTGGTGGGCCGCAATGAAGCCAAGATCCGCGAGCTGGCAGAACTGCACAAGGTGGCCGAATGGACCACGGACCTCGACTCCGTGATTAATGATCCTTCGGTGGACATCATCTTTGATGCCTCCATGACCAGCCTCCGCGCCGCCACCCTGAAGAAGGCCATGCTCGCCGGTAAGCACATCTTCACCGAGAAGCCCACGGCAGAGTCCCTCGAAGAAGCCATCGAGCTGGCCCGCATCGGCAAGGAAGCCGGCGTCACCGCCGGCGTTGTGCACGACAAGCTGTACCTCCCCGGTCTGGTCAAGCTCCGCCGCCTGGTGGACGAAGGCTTCTTCGGCCGCATCCTGTCCATCCGCGGCGAGTTCGGCTACTGGGTCTTCGAAGGCGACGTGCAGGCAGCGCAGCGCCCGTCCTGGAACTACCGCAAGGAAGACGGCGGCGGAATGACCACGGACATGTTCTGCCACTGGAACTACGTCCTCGAAGGCATCATCGGCAAGGTCAAGAGCGTCAACGCCAAGACCGCCACCCACATCCCGGCCCGCTGGGACGAGGCAGGCAAGGAGTACAAGGCCACGGCCGACGACGCCTCCTACGGCATCTTTGAACTCGAAACCCCGGCCGGCGAGCCGGTCATCGGCCAGATCAACTCCTCCTGGGCAGTCCGCGTCTACCGCGACGAGCTTGTGGAATTCCAGATCGACGGCACGCATGGTTCCGCCGTTGCCGGCCTGAACAAGTGCGTTGCCCAGCAGCGCGCCCACACTCCCAAGCCGGTCTGGAACCCGGACCTGCCCGTCACGGAATCCTTCCGCAGCCAGTGGCAGGAAGTTCCCGCCAACGCCGAGCTGGATAACGGCTTCAAGCTGCAGTGGGAAGAGTTCCTGCGCGATGTCGTGGCCGGCCGCGAGCACCGCTTCGGCCTGTTGTCCGCCGCCCGCGGCGTCCAGCTGGCCGAGCTTGGCCTGCAGTCCAACGACGAACGCCGCACCATCGACATCCCGGAGATCACGCTCTGATGACTTCCCTGATCCTTCCCACCCACGACGGCGGCACCCGCGAGTACCGTCTCCAGGGCGGCGTGTCGTGGGCGCGCCCCACCGCCCCGCTCACGTCGCGCCGCGCGTACGCCGCCGCTCACGTCATTCCCGAGGTCCTGGCGGACAACACGCCAGGTGCCCCGGCCAGCCTCGACTGGGACGCCACCATGGCGTACCGGCACGAACTCTGGTCCTACGGCCTCGGTGTCGCCGATGCCATGGATACGGCCCAGCGCGGCATGGGCCTGGACTGGGCCGCAACCCAGCAGCTCATCAAGCGCACGGGTGTGGAGGCCGCTTCGGTGGTCATCGCCGGTGGCCCTGCTACCGCCGGGAAGACCGTCCGCGATCTCGTCTCGTGCGGTGCCGGCACCGACCAGCTGGAGCTCGCAACACTGCCCACCGGCAAGGCAGGTCTTGCCGCCGTCCTGGACGCCTACCGCGAGCAGATCGCCGTCGTCAGTGAAGCCGGACCCAAGATCATTCTGATGGCTTCCCGGGCGCTGGCCCGCGTGGCCAACGGTCCGGACGACTACTTGCACGTCTATTCGACGTTGCTGCAGGAAGTGGACCAGCCCGTCATCCTGCACTGGCTCGGGACCATGTTCGATCCCGCGCTGGCCGGATACTGGGGTTCGGACGACGTCGCTGCCGCGACCGAGACGTTCCTGTCCCTGATTCGCCAGCACGCCGACAAGGTGGACGGCGTCAAGGTATCGCTGCTTGACGCAACGCACGAGGTTGCCCTGCGCGCTGCCCTGCCGGAAGGCGTCCGCCTCTACACCGGCGACGACTTCAACTACCCGGAACTGATCGACGGCGACGGCAGCCACCACTCGGACGCGCTGCTGGGCATCTTCGCTGCTATCTACCCTGCCGCGTCGGTTGCGCTGCAGAAGTACGACGCCGGCAAGGCTGCCGAAGCGCGGGCCATCCTGGACTCCACCCGCGAACTCGGCAAGCACATCTTCAGTGCCCCCACGTTCTACTACAAGACCGGGATCGCCTTTATGTCCTGGCTCAACGGCAGGCAGCCCGGCTTCCAGATGGTGGGCGGACTGCACTCCGGCCGCTCCGTCTGCCACCTGGCCAAGACCTTCGAACTTGCCGACCAGGCAGGGCTGCTGAAGGACCCGGCGCTCGCCGCGTTCCGAATGTCCGACTACCTGCGCATCAACGGGGTGGGAGTATGACATCCAATTCAGGTCCGTCCCCTTTTTCACGGCTTTCCCTGAACAGCGCCACAACCAAGAAATTGACGCTCGCCGAAGTGGTTGATGGCTGTGTCCGCGCCGGAATTCCCGCGATCGCCCCGTGGCGCGACCGGGTTGAAGAAGCGGGGCTGGACAAGGCCGCGAAGATGATCAAGGACGCGGGCCTACGGGTCTCCTCCTTATGCCGCGGAGGCTTCCTGACGGCGGCTGACGCTGACGGCCAGGCCGCCGCCCTGGCGGACAACCGAGCGGCGGTCCTCGAAGCCGCTGCGCTGGACACCAGGGAACTCTTCCTGGTGGTCGGCGGCCTGGCGCCGGGGGAAAAAGACGTGGTGGGTGCCCGCCAGCGGGTGGCCGACCGTCTCGCCGACCTTGTCCCGTTCGCCTCGGAGCAGGGCATCCGGCTGGTGCTGGAGCCACTGCACCCCATGTACGCAGCGGACCGCGCCGTCATTTCGACCCTGGGCCAGGCCCTGGATCTCGCAACGCCCTTTGATGCGCAGGCCGTGGGCGTCGCCGTCGACACCTTCCACGTGTGGTGGGATCCGGAACTGAAGGCGCAGATTGAACGTGCCGGCCGGGAAGGGCGCATCGCCTCCTACCAGGTGTGTGACTTCAACATGCCCATCGCGGCCGATCCGCTGCTGTCCCGGGGTTTTATGGGCGACGGCGTCATCGACTTCGCCACCATCGGCACCTGGGTCAGGGACGCCGGGTATACCGGGGACATCGAGGTTGAGATCTTCAATCAGGAGGTCTGGGACGCCGACGGCGATGCTGTCATGGAGACCGTCAAGGCCCGCTACGCGGAACTCGTGCTGCCTTACGCCTGATTCACCCCGCAGGTTCGTTACACGCACACAACGAAAAACACCCCCGGTCCGAAGACCGGGGGTGTTCTTCGCTGACCGGCGCATCCGTCAAGGACGTGCCAACTCATCATCTTGTGCCCCAGGAGGGAATCGAACCCCCGACCGGCGGATTAGAAGGCCGCTGCTCTATCCCCTGAGCTACTGGGGCACGTGGCGCCACGACCATAGATCCGGCGCATCAAAAAGTCTACATTGCCCCGACGCGCAGCAGCGTCAGCGTCGCGCGCTGCCGGTACTTCTCCTCAACAAGGCAGTTTTGGGAAGACTTGTGCACATACGCGAACTTGTCTCTCGCGGCCCGGTGCTGTCCGCGCGAAGCTGGTTCTGCCGGTAAGGCGCTACCTTTCGAGACAGGACAAGATGATGACTGACTACCAAACATTCCGGGGCTTCGTTGCCACGGATATCAAGACCTCTACAACCCCGGGCGGCGTCGGCACCGCCTCGTTCCGCCTCGGTTCAACGGCGCGGCGTTTTGACCGGGCCACCAGCACCTGGGTGGACAGCCACACCAACTGGTTCAACGTCCAGGGCTACCGTCAGCTTGCCGGGAACATGGCCTGCAGCATCAAAAAGGGCCAGTGCGTCATCGTAGTTGGCCGGCTTAAGCTGCGCAGCTGGGAGAAAGACGGCCGGGTCTACCATTCGGCCGAAATCGATGCGGATTCCGTGGGGCACGACCTCAAGCGGGGTTCGGCCAACTACATCCGTACCAGCGACACCGGACTGCACCTCGTTTCAGACAACGGCGCGGCAGGCCAGGAGGCCGCAGCGGAGGGCAGCGGCACCGGCCCCGCTGATCCTGAGGACGACGGAGGAGACCCGGAGGAAGGGGAGCACGCGGACGACGACGCTGCAGCCTTGGGAGTCTTCCACGAGGACGCAGACGGCAACCAAATTCCGGTGGACGCTGAAACAGGCGAGCTCGCCGGAGCCGCCGTCTGAAAGTGCTGGCGTTGGATACCGCACGGGACACGGTCGGTCCCGGTGCCGGCAGCCCGCCCGCACCGGGACCGTTCCGTCCCACGCTTGGCCGCGTGGAAGAATGGCGGCATGAATCGCGCGACGGACAACCGGCAGGCAACCCCCATCACCAGCCGGACCACCCGTTCCCGTCGGCTTGGGCTGTCTGCGGGACGGGCGGCCGCGGCGCTCGCCGGAAGCCTCCTGATGGTTCTTGGGCTTGCAGCCTGCACCGGCGACTCCTCAAGAGGAGTGGGACAGGGCGCTGCCACGCCCGGCGAAGTGGCAACCCCCTCGGAGCTGGCAACCACGGGCTCCACCCAGCCGGCCGCCACGTCCCCGGCGGAGGATCCAGCCATCGTGGCGATGAAACAGACTGTGACGGATGCGCTGGGGAAGCTGGCGGCGGGGACACCAAAGCCAGCCACAGCCCAGGTGACAGATGCCCTGACCGGCGCCGGGATTTCCCCGCCGGCGCTCGAAGTGTCGGCGAGCCGGACTCCTACCGGGCTGGAAGCTGATGCCATTGAGGCCGCTGTGTTGCAGGGCACCGACTGCGTGGTGGGACAGGTCCGCGATGGCAAGGTCACCGTTATCGTTCTGCCGGTCCTGGCCAGCGGCAAGTGCTTCGTGGGTGCGGCTGCCTGACGCCTCGAATGTGAGTTAAGCCCGCCAACCCACTAGATTTGGAACCATGGCGGAATTTATCTACACAATGACCAATGCCCGCAAGGCAGTTGGCGAAAAACTCATTCTTGACAACGTAAGCATGTCGTTCTTCCCGGGCGCCAAAATCGGTGTTGTTGGCCCGAACGGTGCCGGTAAGTCCACCATCCTGAAGATCATGGCCGGACTGGACATCCCCTCCAACGGTGAGGCCCGGCTCAGCCCCGGCTACACCGTGGGGATCCTGTTGCAGGAACCGCCACTGAACGAGGAAAAGACTGTCCTGGGCAACGTCCAGGAAGGTGTTGGCGAGATCTACGGCAAGATCCAGCGATTCAACGAGATCTCCGAGGAAATGGCCAGCCCTGACGCTGACTTCGACGTCCTGCTCGAAGAAATGGGTCAGCTGCAGGAAGCCATTGACGCCGCTGAGGCTTGGGATCTCGACTCCCAGCTCGAGCAGGCCATGGACGCCCTCCGCTGCCCGCCCGCGGACGCCGACGTGACGCTGCTCTCCGGCGGTGAGCGCCGCCGCGTGGCGCTCTGCAAGCTCCTGCTGCAGAAGCCCGACCTCCTGCTCCTGGACGAGCCCACCAACCACCTGGACGCCGAGAGCGTGCTGTGGCTGGAACAGCACCTCTCCAGCTATGCCGGCGCAGTCCTTGCAGTCACCCACGACCGGTACTTCCTTGACCACGTCGCGGAATGGATCGCCGAGGTTGACCGCGGCCACCTGTACCCCTACGAAGGCAACTACTCCACGTACCTGGAGAAGAAGCGGGCCCGCCTGGAAGTCCAGGGCAAGAAGGACGCCAAGCAGGCCAAGCGCCTCACCGAGGAACTCGAGTGGGTACGCTCCAACGCCAAGGGCCGCCAGACCAAGTCCAAGGCCCGTCTGGCCCGCTACGAGGAGATGGCTGCCGAGGCTGACCGCACACGCAAGCTTGACTTCGAAGAGATCCAGATTCCGCCGGGCCCGCGCCTGGGCGGGCTGGTCCTGGAAGCCAGGAACCTGCAGAAGGGCTTCGATGACCGCACCCTGATCGACGGCCTGTCCTTCACGCTTCCCCGCAACGGCATCGTCGGCGTCATCGGCCCCAACGGCGTGGGCAAGTCCACGCTGTTCAAAACCATCATTGGCCTGGAGCCGCTCGACGGCGGCGAGCTGAAGATCGGCGATTCGGTCAAGATCTCCTACGCGGACCAAAGCCGCGGCGGCATCGACCCGACCAAGACCCTGTGGGAAGTTGTTTCCGACGGCCTCGATTACATCCAGGTGGGCCAGGTCGAAATGCCGTCCCGCGCCTACGTTGCCGCTTTCGGCTTCAAGGGCCCGGACCAGCAGAAGAAGGCCGGGGTGCTCTCCGGTGGTGAGCGCAACCGCCTCAACCTTGCGCTGACCCTCAAGCAGGGCGGCAATCTGCTGCTGCTTGACGAACCCACTAACGACCTCGACGTCGAGACCCTCAGCAGCCTTGAAAACGCGCTGCTGGAGTTCCCCGGCTGCGCCGTAGTGGTATCGCACGACCGCTGGTTCCTGGACCGGGTGGCCACGCACATCCTGGCCTACGAAGGCGACGAGGAAAACCCCGCCAAGTGGTACTGGTTCGAGGGCAACTTCGAATCCTACGAGGAGAACAAAGTAGAGCGGCTCGGACCCGATGCGGCCAAGCCGCACCGCGTAACGCACCGCCGCCTCACCCGCGACTGATCGCAAAGAAAGGCCGGCACCCCGTCAAGGGTGCCGGCCTTTCTGCTGCCTGCCGGCAGCCAGTCAGCCGGCAAACCGGTCAGCACAGGGAAACCCCGCTAGGAAATACTTCCGGGCGGGGTTTCCTGCATCAGGGGGATGCCTTGCTGAGGGACCGACGGCTCAGGCCTGGGCCGTGTTCCTGCTCTGCAGTCCTTCGGGCACCCGCAGCATGCCTTCCTGCGCCACCGTGGCTACATGCACGCCGCTGCGGTTGAAGATCTTGCCCGTGGCCAGCCCGCGTGCGCCCTGGGCGCTCGGCGATTCCTGCACATACAGCAGCCAGTCATCAACCCTGACGGGTCGGTGCCACCACATGGCGTGGTCCAGGCTGGCCACGCTCATGCCCGGAGTCAGCCAGGACAGGCCGTGCTTGCGCAGGATGGGCTCCAACAGGGTGTAGTCGCTGGCGTAGGCCAGTGCCGCCCGGTGCAGATTGGGGTCATTGGGCAGCGGACCTAGGGTCTTCATCCACACGGCGTTCGTGGCCACCTTCTCCTCGGGGGCCGAGACGTACAGGGCGGGGTCGATGTGCCGCACGTCGAAGGGCCGCTCGGACGACATATGGCGGGCCATAGGGTGGTCATAGCGGGCGAGTAGGTCGGCCGTGCTGGGCAGCGACTCCGGATCCGGTATGCCTGCCGGCATGGTGGACTGGTGGTCCAGGCCGTCGTCCTCGTGCTGGAACGAGGCGATCATTGACAGGATCGGGACCCCGTCCTGGTATGCGTGGACGCGGCGGGCCGAAAACGAGCGGCCGTCGCGCAGCCGTTCCACCCCGAAAGTGATGGGCTTGTTGGCGTCGCCGGCCCGGAGGAAGTAGCCGTGCATCGAGTGGGCCACACGGTCCGGCTCCACGGTCCTCATGCCGGCCATCATTGACTGGGCCAGCACCTGGCCGCCGAAGACACGGTGCCGTGGCTGCCTCTGGGAGGGCCCGAGAAAAATGTCTTCATCCGTCCGGGCGCCGTCGAGGCTGCCCAGATCGAGCAGTCCGATCAGGGTATCCATGGGGTCATCGATGGAGGCCTCTTCGTCAAGGCCGATGTACGCGTCAGTCATGGATTGACTCTAGACGGCGCCCCGCCGCTGCTCAACCAAGCTTCAGCCGGTAGTGTTCTTAATGTGTCTGACCTACTTACGAAGTCCTTCCGGTTCGCCGATCCGCGTGATCTCGCCGATCTGCGCACATTCACCACCCGTGCCAAGACGGTCGACGACGGCGCCATCCGGCTTCAGGCCGCAGGTTCCGTTCTCGCGGCCTACGTGTGCATTCTGCGGCCGCGCCTGCTGGGCGAATCCACCCCCACCATCCTGGGCCTGCGGACCATGGCGCTGGCGGAACCTTCCGCGATTGACGTGACGGTACCGCTCTCAGCCGTCGTTGACCGGCTTGCCAGGGCAGGGGAGGACGACGTCGAGCTGCCGGTGCCGCCGTCCACCGTCACCGAATCGTGGACAGGCGTCGGCGCACCGCGCACCGGCTGGGAACTGGTGGGTGCGTTGTCGGATGCCGAACTGCGGCGCGCGGCCGAAGCCGGCATCACCGAAGTGGCGGGCATCATGCCCGCCCAGCCGGGGGCGCTGATCGTCAACAACGCACGCGCCGCTGTGTGGGGCCGGGCCCTTGACGACACCGGCCTTCCGGCAGGAGCCGCCTTCGCGGCCCTCACCCTGGGATTCCTCGCAGACGGGGACCAGAAGCTGTACCGGGCGGGCCGTTGGTTCCGTCTCAGTGGTCCACGCGGCCACGTCCTGGCACGCACCGGCAGCGGCCTCTAAAACCCGGCCAGCCGCCGTCGTACGCGCCCATGCGCTAAGCCCGAAGGCCGCGTCAGGCCTCCGACGGGCTGTTCACCATGGACAGCGCGGCGCGTTCCATGTAGTCCCAGAGCGTTCCCTCGTGCAAGGGTGGCAGTTCCAGGGCATCGACAGCGGTCCGCATGTGGAACAGCCAACGGTCCTTGGCCTCCGGCGTGACCCGGAACGGTATGTGGCGCATCCGCAGGCGCGGGTGGCCGCGTTCCTCGCCGTACGTGGTGGGGCCGCCCCAGTACTGCTCCAGAAACATCAGGAACCGCCGTTTGGCCGGTTCGAGGTCCTCCTCCGGGTACATCGGGCGCAATAGCGGGTCCGTGGCCACTCCGTCGTAAAAAACATCGATCAGCTTGACGAACGTCTCGTGTCCGCCCACGGCGTCGTAGAAGTTGTCCGTGTAGCCGGGCTGGCTGAAGGGATCGTTCTGCATAAGCTGGCGTGGCTGCTGCGGCTCGGCGGGTATGGTCATGTCTCTATTCTCCGGCCTTTTGCTCGGTCTTTTTCGCCTCGGTGGCGGGCGCACTCAGGGCAGTGTCCGGCCCGGCGTCCGGCGAGTCCTCGACCGGCACGTCCGGCACCGGCACGTAGTTGCCCTGGGAACGGTTGCCGACGCGAAGGATCTCGCCATTGCGGAGGTACCAGATGGCGCCGTCCTCCGAGCGGACCCGGGTGATGCGCAGCCCCATGGACTCGACCACACCCACTACCTCGCTGGTTTCAATGACGTCGCCGATCCCGTACTGGTCCTCGATGGTGATGAAGATGCCGGCGAGGAAGTCGCGGATCAGCTGCTGGGCGCCGAAACCGATGGCGATACCCAGGATTCCCACGCTGGTCAGCAGCGGGGCGATGTCGATGTCCAGGTTCTGCAGCACATACATGATGGTGATCACGGCCACCAGTACGCCCACGATGCTGTTGAGCAGGGAACCAATGGTTTCCGCCCGCTGCACGCGGCGCTCGTGATCCAAAGCCCGCAGGGCGGGGGCAACCCACTTGAAGTGCGGTTTCTTGAAGAAATTGGTGCCCGCAGCCACTCGCTTGCTGATCCGGGAAATTACGAAGGTGGCCACCAGCCATATCGCGATTCCGACGCCAAGGCTGATCGCGATGCCCGTGACGCTGACGCCGTTGGGCTGCGAGGTGAGGGGCGGGGGTGTAAGCGACATCGTGCTGAACATAGAGGTAAAACTCCTTGGGGGGTCACCGGCGGCGGCCGGGCGGATGACGTCGGCCCATGCACAGGTTCGCCCGCGGCATATGGCTCTATTCTCCTTCAACCCTAGCGCCGTAGCGTGTCCTCATGCGCATCCTCGTTCTGGGCGGAACCGCCTTTCTCTCCGCTGAAATCGCCCGGCAGGCCGTTTCCGCAGGTCACGCAGTCACGTGCCTGGCCCGTGGGTCCGCGACGGAACCGCCAGACGGTGTCCGGTGGGTAAAAGCGGACCGTTCACTCGGCGCGAACAGCTACGCACAGGTGGCAGGGGAGTGGGATGCGGTCATTGACGTGGCCCGCGATCCTGTCCCGGCCAAAGGGGCGCTGGCCGCCCTGGCCCACAGGACTGCCCACTGGACGTTTGTGTCCAGCTGCTCCGTCTATGCGGACGCTTCGACGCCGGGAGCTACTGAGGACGCCGTACTCCTGGCACCCTTGCCAGCCGGCACGGAATCCACTCCCGAGAACTATGGGGAATCCAAGTCTGCGATTGAACAGGCAACCCTGGAAGCCGTGGGCGCCAGGGCGCACCTCTGCCGCGCCGGCCTGATCGGGGGCCCCGGCGACGGAACGGACCGGTATGGCTACTGGCCCGCAAGGTTCGCAAGGGACAACGGCCCGGCCGTGGTCCCGGCCATCGCCGGCCACGCCACGCAGGTCATTGATGTGCGGGACCTCGCGGCCTGGGTCCTCGATGCTGCCCAGCGCGGGGTGACCGGGCCGCTGAACGCCGTGGGGGAGCACGTGCCCTTCGGCGAGTACATCGAGGCGGCCAAAACAGTGGCCGGGTACCAAGGCGAGGCCCTCAACGCTCCGGAGGATTGGCTAGTGGAGTCCGGGATCGACTACTGGGCCGGACCTGACTCCCTCCCGCTGTGGCTGCCGCCCGGCCACGAAGGGTTTTGCAACCGCAGCAACCACGCAGCCAGGGCCGCCGGAATGGCCATTAGACCCTGGCAGGAAACGCTGGCGGCCACACTGGAGGACGAGCGCCGCCGCGGCCTGGACCGCCGCCGCAAGGCAGGGCTCGCGCCGGCCACCGAAGCCCGGCTGGCCCAGGAACTACTGGGTGGTGAACTGCTGACCGGCCGGTGAACTCCTGTCAGGCCACCACAGTCACCGGTGAATGATGCACGGGGAAGTTGACGCTCCGGGCGATGAAACAGACGGCGTTGGCTTCGCGGTGCAGCTGTTCCGCAAGATCCACGTGCGCCGCGTCCACCACGGTGACCCGCGGGTTCAGCGTGACGGACTCGAACTGTCCGCTGCCGTCGCGGTTCAGCCGCATCACACCGGTGGCGTCGTCCTGATAGTCGGTCACCACCACCCCGTGCTTCACCGCCACGTGCAGGAACGACAGCATGTGGCACTGCGCCAGCGCCGCCAGGAGCAGCTGCTCCGGGTTGTAGCGGTCACGGTCCCCATGGAACGTCGGATCGGCGGAACCGGGCAGGACCGGCAGCCCGGGGATCCGGATGTCGTGGTCCCGTGAGTAGCCCCGGTACGACGACGTGCCGTCGCCCAGGTTGCCGGTCCACTGCACCGTCAGGGAATAGTGGTGCTCGCCCAGGCCCACGGCGCCGGCCTAGGCTTCGCCCGGCAGCACGTCGGCCGCGCGTGCCCGCAGCGCCCGGGCCACGCCGTCCCGGTTTTCCAGCATCATGCGGCGCAGGGCGCTGCTGTCGGCCGGAAGACCGGCGAGGAAAGCATCCGTCCGGTCCACCGTTGCCTGCGTGGTCAGCAGTGCCGGATAAAGCCCGACGACGATCTGCTGGGCGAGTGCGTGCGTGCGGTTTGCCACGATGCCGGGAACAGCCTCGAAGTACTTTTCCGCGTACGGCTCCAGCAGCGAACGGTCCAGCACCCGCATGAAGCCTGTGACGGCTGATCCCTGGAGCGCATTGGAGAGTTCTCCCGTGACCACGATCGAGTCCCAGGCGGCGGCTTTGGCTTCGGCGGTGGGGATGGCGGCCGTGGCCAGGGCCGCGGCGTTCTGTCCGCTCGCGGTGTTGTCGCGTTCCAGTTCGGCGGCGATCTCCGCCTGACCCAGCCGGGCACCGGACACCAGTGAGGCCAGCAGTTCCCAGCGGAGGTCCTGGTCCACGGCCAGCCCGTCCAGGGTCGCGGTGCCGTCCAGGAGCCCGGCGACGGTGTCCAGCTGGCCTGAGCTGCGGGCCAGCAGGGCAAACGACTTCACAAACTGCAGCTGGGCGTCGGACCCGGCAAGTGCTGCGCTGGCAAGGTCCCACAGCGTGTCCACGGCGGCGACCGTGGTGGCCTCGCGGTGCTCCTCAGCCACATAGAAGTTCAGCGTGGTGGCCAGCTGGCGCAGCTGGACCAGGATCACCGAAGAATCGGATTCCGCGGCCACGTTGGCCAGGATCAGCTCTACATACCGGCGCGCCGGGGACTCGCCATCGCGGGCAGCGTCCCAGGCGGAGTTCCACACCAAGGTGCGCGGCAGGCTCGCGCTGAAGTCCTTCAGGTGCGCCGTTGCCGTGGCGAGGGACTTCTCGTCCAGCCGGACCTTGGCGTAGGCGAGGTCGTCGTCGTTGACCAGGATCAGGTCAGGCTGCGCCAGGCCGGCCAGCTCCGGCACCTCGGTGCGCTCACCGTCGACGTCGAGCTCCTCGCGGTGCACGCGCTCCAGCTTGCCTGCGCTGTTCAGGTTGTAGAACCCGACGGCGAGCCGGTGCGGACGGATGGTGGGCCACTCCTTGACGGCTGACTGCACGATGGTGAACGATGTCAGCGTCCCGGCGCCGTCCACGGCGAGCTCCGGCTTGAGCGTATTGACGCCGGCAGTCTCCAGCCAGAGGCGGCCCCACTGGTCCAGGTCGCGGCCGCTGGCCTTCTCCAACTCGATCATGAGGTCGCTGAGCTCGGTGTTCTGCCACGCGTGCTTGGCGAAATACTCCCGGACCCCGGCCATAAACTGCTCCGGCCCCACCCAGGCCACCAGCTGGCGCAGGACTGAGGCGCCCTTGGCGTAGGTGATGCCGTCGAAGTTGACCTCCACGTCCTGCAGGTCGCTGATGTCGGCGAAGATCGGGTGCGTCGTGGGCAGCTGGTCCTGGCGGTAGGCCCAGGACTTCTCCACCGAGGCGAAGGTGGTCCACGCGCTCGTGAAGGACGTGTTTTCCACGGCCGCGAGGTGGGACATGTATTCGGCGAAGGATTCGTTGAGCCAGAGGTCGTTCCACCAGCGCATGGTCACCAGGTCGCCGAACCACATGTGCGCGAGTTCGTGCAGCACGGTGATGGCCCGGCGCTCGATCTGGGCCCCGGTCACCTTGCTCCGGAAAACGTAGCCTTCGAGGATGGTCACGGCGCCGGCATTCTCCATGGCACCCGCGTTGAACTCGGGCACAAACAGCTGGTCGTACTTCTCGAACGGGTACGGGAAGCCGAACTGCGCCTCGAAGAATTCGAAGCCCTGGCGGGTCAGGTCAAAGATGTTGTCCGCGTCGAGGTACTGCATCAGGGACTTCCGGGCAAAAACACCCAGCGGGATCACGCGGCCGTCGGAACTGGTGACCTCGGACCGGACAGCCTGGTACGGGCCGGCGATCAGGGCCGTGACATAGGAAGACAGCCGCGGTGTGGGGGTGAACGCCCAGACCGAGCGGGCACCGCCGTCGTCCCCTGGCGTGGCTTCCACGGGGGCCGGGGTGGGGGAGTTGGAGATGACATCCCAGTGCGAGGGCGCCGTGACCGTGAACCTGAAAGTGCCCTTGAGGTCGGGCTGCTCAAACACCGCAAACATCCGGCGCGAATCGGGAACCTCGAACTGCGTGTACAGGTACACCTCGTGGTCCACCGGATCCACAAAGCGGTGCAGGCCTTCGCCGGTGTTCATGTACGGCGCGTCGGCCACCACCGTGAGCTCGTTGGCCGCGGCCAACTCCGGGAGCTGGATCCGGATGCCGTCTGACACTACGGCAGGGTCGAGGGCGCGCCCGTTGAGCGTGACGCTGTGCACGGCGTGGGTGACGGCATCGATGAACGTGGCGGATCCGGGCACTGCCGTGAACTTCACCGTGGTGGTGGTTCCGAAGACCTTCTCGCCCCTGGTCAGGTCCAGGATGACATCGTAGGAGTCAACGTTGATGAGTTCAGCACGCTCGCGGGCTTCGGCGCGAGTCAGGTTCATACCTGGCAAGTGGGGCCTCCAGAAGGGTCTCGGTTGCCGGCGGGCGGTGGCCTGCACCGGCACAGTGAAGTCATTCTGTCACGGCCTCAGGCGGGAGTAGCGTTAATGCATGGGAAAGTTCCGGGATTCGGTGGATACCAAGGCACTGCGCTTCGTGGTGGGCTTTCCCGTGGTCCTGGCGGCGGCTTTTGTGTTCTGCGCGTTCTTGCTGCGGCCCGATCTTCCGGACCCCGTGGCAATCAGCTGGACGGCCGACGGCGGCGCCTCCTTTGCCCCGTTCGGCGCCTATGCGGCCGGCGGTGCGCTGCTCATTATCGCCTCAGGCTGGCTGGTGCTGTCCCAGGCGGTACCGCTGTCCCGGCCCGCTGTTATGCGCCGGATCATGATGGGGACGGGGCTGTTCCTGACCCTGTTCATCACCAGCGTCCTGGCGGCCGGACTGGTGGGCCAGGCCGGCCTCGCCGACGCCCGGGAATCCCGGGTGGATCTCACGGTCCTTGCTTTGGGCAGCGGGGCGGCGTTGTCGCTGGGCGTCATTATGGGCTTCGTCTTCAAAGCCGACAGGCAGTGGTCGCTCGACGATGACCGGGCCCTGGAGCTTGCCCTCGCCCGCGAGCTTGACCCGGAGCTTGCCGGAGACACCTTCCGGATGTGGGTGCACGCCCGCAGTTCCGTCTTTGTGATGATCGCGGTGGCCAGCCTGTTCCCGGCCGCGCTGATCGCCGTGGCGCTGCCCTGGCTCGGGGCCCTGGTGGCTGCCCTCGCTGTGGTGGCCGCTGCTTTCCTCTGCGCCCGCGTCAAGGCTGACCGCCGCGGCCTGCGTGTCCTGGTGGCCGGCGTGCTGCCGGTCATGGATGTGCCGGCGGCCGCGATCTCCACCGCGAGTGCCGCGGACGTCCGCGCCGCCGACTACGGCGGGTGGGGCTACCGCAACCACAGCGGCACTGCCGCGATGCTGGTCAGCAGCGGCCCCGCCGTCGTCGTTCATCAAACAGATGGGCGCAACCTCGCGGTCAGCGGCGGCAGCCCGGCATCCGCGGCCCGGCTGGCAGAGGTCCTGACCCGGGTGGCTGCCAGGGCGCACGGGGGCGCGTCCGGCGAACGTGCCCCCGGAGTCTGAGTCCTAGTAACCTTGTCCGTGATGATCTGACCCTGGCCTGAACCAGCGCCGCTGGCCCCGGCGCCGAAACGAACGGATACTGCTGTGACCTCTTCCCCTGCCTTCCCGCGGGTACACATCGCCACCGACCACGCAGGCATGGAACTCAGCGCCCACCTGGTCAGCCACCTCACGGCCAAGGGCTACGACGTAGTGGACCACGGCCCCAAGGAATACGACGCCCTGGACGACTACCCGTCCTTCTGCATCAACGCAGCGCTCGCCGTCGTCGCAGACCAGCAGGCAGGAATCCATGCCCTGGGCATTGTCCTTGGCGGCTCGGGCAACGGGGAACAGATTGCGGCCAACAAGGTCAAGGGGGTCCGCGCAGCACTAGCCTGGAACCACTCCACCGCCACCCTGGCGCGTGAACACAACGACGCCAACGTGGTGGCAGTGGGCGGCCGCCAGCACACGGTCGAGGAAGCAACCGAACTGATCGAGGCGTTCCTGGCTGAGCCCTTCAGCAACGACGAACGGCACGTCCGCCGCATCGGCAAGATCGCGGCTTACGAATCCACCGGCGAGGTCATCGAGTAGTGCCCGAAGGGCATTCAGTCCGCCGCCTGGCGCAACAGTTCGGGGACGTCTTTACCGGCGAGTCACTGTCCGTCAGCAGCCCGCAGGGCCGGTTTATTGCCGGCGCAGCCCTGCTGGACGGCCAGGTCCTGACGGATTCGCGCGCCCACGGCAAGCACCTCTTCCTGCATTTTGACCACGCCGTGGTGCTGCACGTCCACCTGGGGCTCTACGGCGCCTGGGACTTCGGCGGCGACGCGACCTTCAGCGGGGCCTCCAGCATCGGTGCCCCGCGGAAGATCGGGGAGCGCGAGGTTTTCGAGGACCCCGAAATTACCGACGACGCCGGGATGGTTGAGTACGCGGGCCCGCCCGAGCCCCGCGGCGCCGTGCGTGTCCGGCTGGTCAGCAAGCATGGGTGGGCGGACCTCCGCGGTGCCACCACCTGCGCGGCCATCACCGAGGCAGAAGCCCGGGCCGTCCTGGCCCGGCTGGGGCCGGATCCGCTGCACAACCATCCCTCGGACAGGACCCGCTTTGTGACGGGCCTTTTGTCCCGCAAGACCTCCATCGCAGCGCTGCTGATGGACCAGAAGGTGATTGCCGGCGTCGGGAATGTCTACCGGGCCGAAGTGCTGTTCCGGCAGCGGCTGGATCCGTGGCTGCCGGGTACTGGACTCTCCAGCGCCGCCGCCGGTCTGTTGTGGGACGACACAGCCGCAGTAATGGCCGACGGCGTCCGCGACGGGCGGATCATCACCACACCGCCGGTGTATTGGGAGCCGGATAACCGGGAACCAGGGGCGCTCCTGCCCACGGGCGGCGACGCCCACTTTGTGTACAAGCGCGAAGGGCAGCCCTGCCGGGTCTGCGCCGTGCCGGTGGCCATCACCGAAATAGTGGGCCGCAAGCTCTACTGGTGCCCCGGCTGCCAGCAGTAGCCAACCCAAGTCGGCCGAACAAAAAAGCCAGCCAAACAAAAAGCAGGGCCCCTCAGCTGAGGGGCCCTGCTTATGTGGAGGGGACGACGGGAATCGAACCCGCATCATCAGTTTGGAAGACTGAGGCTTTACCACTAAGCTACGTCCCCGGAAAAATACACCTCAGCTGTTGTATCAGGCTGCACTGCGTTTCTTCGGGCTGGCTGTTGAAGCCGGATACAACTAAACCTAATTCATGCCCCACGTGTCAAATGTGCAAAGAACGCCCGGATGAACGTAGACTTGCCTGTGCACTTACGGGGTGTAGCTCAGCTTGGCTAGAGCACCTGCTTTGGGAGCAGGAAGTCGCAGGTTCAAATCCTGTCACCCCGACTCTGCGGCTCGGGCCGTGCAAACGGCCCGGGCAGAAAACTGCGTTTGCAGAAACCCATCCCACAAACCCAGGAGTACTTAGACCGTGAAGAGCGCTGTCGAGAACCTCACCCCCACGCGGGTCAAGCTCAATGTTGAGGTCCCTTTTGAGGAATTGAAGCCCAGCATCGACGAGGCATACAAGACTGTTGCTTCGCAGATCCAGGTCCCTGGCTTCCGTAAGGGCAAGGTCCCGTCCAAGCTGATCGACCAGCGCGTTGGCCGCGGCTACGTCCTGGAGACGGCAATCAACGAAGGCCTCAACGGCTGGTACCAGGCTGCAGTCCAGGAATCCGGCATCCGCCCCCTGAGCCGTCCCGAGGTTGAGATCACCGAAGTTCCGGACCCCACCTCCACGGACGGGGAACTGAAGTTCCACGCCGAGGTCGATATCCGTCCGGAGATCGAACTCCCGGACTACGCCGGCATCAAGGTCGAGGTAGCCGCAGCGGAATCCTCCGACGAAGACGTTGATAAGGCCCTGGACGAACTGCGCGGCCGCTTCGGCACGCTGAAGTCCGTGGACCGCCCGGCCGCCGATGGCGACTTCCTGACCATCGACATCACTGCCACCATTGACGGCGCCGACGTTGATTCCGCGTCCGGCCTGTCCTACCAGGTGGGCACGGAAACCATGCTCGAGGGCCTGGACGAGGCCGTGACCGGCCTCAGCGTTGACGAGGACGCCATCTTCGAAACCACCCTGGTGGGCGGTGACCACGCCGGTGAGTCCGCCCAGGTGAAGGTTGTTGTCAAGGCCGTCAAGGAGCGCGAGCTTCCCGAGGCCGACGACGACTTCGCCCAGCTGGCCTCCGAGTTCGACACCCTTGCCGAACTCCGCGAGGACCTGGCCAAGCAGGCCGCCGACTCCAAGGTTGTTGAGCAGGGCGTTGAGGCCCGCGATAAGGTCCTGGACAAGCTCGTTGAGCTCATTGCGGTTCCGGTTCCGGACTCCGTCGTCGACGAGCAGGTCGACGCCCACTTCAAGGAGGGCAACGGCCACGGTGAAGGCGAACACGACACCGAGGAGCACCGCGAAGAGGTCAAGGCCAACACCGCCCGCGCCTTCCAGAACGAAGTCATCCTTGACGCCATTGCCGAAAAGGAAGAAGTCAACGTCAGCCAGGCTGAGCTGATCGACTACATCGTCAGCGCCGCCAGCCAGTACGGCATGGACCCGAACCAGTTCGCCCAGATCATCGATCAGAGCGGCCAGGTTCCCATGATGGTTTCCGAGGTCCGCCGCCGGAAGGCCTTGGCTGTTGTCCTGGGCCAGGCCAACGTGACCGACACCGACGGCAAGACCGTTGACCTCAGCGACTTCGTCCGCCCCGGCGGCGAAGAAGAGGCTCCCGCCGCTGAGGCTGCTGAAGACACCAACGCCGAGACCGAGGCCACCCCGAGTGACGACCCGGCAGCCGTGAAGTTCTAGCACGCCCCTGGCAGTGCGACTGAAGGCAGCCCCCGGACCTATTGGTCCGGGGGCTGCCTCGGTTAACGGGCAGTCGCAGGGATCGTGCGCCGTCAGCGAACAGCGCGATTCCCGCGAACAAATCGGCCACCAAACCGGTTAGTGTCCAAGTAGTGAAGTTCAGTGATGTCACCGTCACCAGCGAGAGGTAAGTACACATGTCACAGCACGCAGAGGCCCCCCGGATGGCGACTGTAGATCCGGCCGCCCAGGACAACTACATCTACAACCGCCTCCTGAAGGAGCGCATCATCTGGCTGGGCTCCGAGGTGCGTGACGACAACGCCAACGCCATCTGCTCGCAGCTGCTGCTCCTGTCCGCCGAGAACCCGGAAAAGGACATCTACCTTTACATCAACTCTCCCGGCGGCTCCGTGACCGCGGGCATGGCCATCTATGACACCATGCAGTTCATCCCGAACGACGTCGTCACCGTCGCCACCGGCCTGGCAGCCTCCATGGGCCAGTTCCTGCTCTCCTCCGGCACCAAGGGCAAGCGCTACGCCACCCCCAACGCCCGCGTCCTGATGCACCAGCCCTCCGGCGGCATCGGCGGCACGGCCTCGGACATTAAGATCCAGGCCGAGCTGATCCTGCACATGAAGAAGGTCATGGCTGAATTGACCGCGGACCAGACCGGCCAGTCCGTGGAAACCATCCTCAAGGACAACGACCGCGACAAGTGGTTCACCGCGCCTGAAGCCCTCGAATACGGCTTCTTCGACAAGATCGCGGCCCACGCCGGTTCCGTCTCCGGCGGCGGCGGCACCGCCAACGGCACCTCCGGCGAGTCAGCATCCGAGAAGTAACCCGGCACTTAGAACACTTAGATCAGGAGCAACAAAAATGACTTACAACTTCGGATCGACTGCCGGTAATCTTCCGACCAGCCGCTACGTCCTTCCCCAGTTCGAAGAGCGCACGCCTTACGGCTTCAAGCGCCAGGACCCCTACACGAAGCTGTTCGAGGACCGCATCATCTTCCTCGGCGTCCAGATCGATGACGCCTCCGCTGATGACGTCATGGCCCAGCTGCTGGTGCTCGAGTCCACCGACCCGGACCGCGACATCACTCTCTACATCAACTCCCCGGGCGGCTCCTTCACGGCCATGACCGCGATCTACGACACCATGACGTACATCCGGCCGGAGATCCAGACCGTCTGCCTCGGCCAGGCCGCCAGCGCCGCCGCCGTGATCCTCGCAGCCGGCACCCCGGGCAAGCGCCTGGCCCTGCCCAACGCCCGTGTCCTGATCCACCAGCCGGCCCTCTCCGGCGGCCAAGGTGGACAGGCCTCGGACCTGGAAATCCAGGCCGCGGAAGTTATGCGGATGCGCGCCTGGCTTGAGGACACGCTGGCCCACCACTCGGGCCGCACCCCGGAGCAGGTCAACAACGACATTGAGCGTGACAAGATCCTGACCGCCGCCGAGGCCCTGGATTACGGCCTCATTGACCAGGTGCTTGATTCCCGCAAGATGAAGCCGCAGGCAATCACCAGGTAGCCAGCCTCTTCGACGGCCGGTGCGGTCCAGTAATTTGGGCCGCACCGGCCTTCGCTTTCCACCCTTGGACGCAATTGTGACCTAGAGTGGAAGATGTCACGGCCGGTCCTCCCAGGCCCGCTACGATTCCAGCAACGGTGCACAGCTGCCTGGCAGCAAGATACTAAAGGGGTTCACATATGGCTCGGATTGGCGAGAGCACGGATCTGCTGAAGTGTTCTTTCTGCGGAAAGAGCCAGAAGCAGGTGCGCAAGCTCATTGCCGGGCCCGGTGTCTACATCTGCGACGAATGCATTGAGCTCTGCAACGAGATCATTGAGGAAGAGCTCGCGGAAGTCGCCGATCTGGGAAGTTTCGAACTGCCCAAGCCCCGCGAGATCTTTGACTTCCTGCAGGAATACGTCATCGGCCAGGAACCCGCCAAGCGTTCCCTCGCCGTCGCCGTCTACAACCACTACAAGCGGATCCAGGCCGGCCACGCCCCCAAGAGCGGCAGCCTCGCCGAGGGCGGCCACCACGACGACGTCGAAATCGCCAAGTCCAACATCCTCCTGATCGGCCCCACCGGCTGCGGCAAAACGTACTTGGCCCAGACACTGGCGCGGCGGTTGAATGTTCCGTTTGCTGTTGCCGACGCCACGGCACTCACCGAGGCCGGCTATGTGGGTGAGGACGTGGAGAACATCCTCCTCAAGCTCATCCAGTCAGCCGATTACGACGTCAAAAAGGCCGAACAGGGCATCATCTACATCGACGAAATCGACAAGATTTCGCGCAAGAGCGAGAATCCCTCCATCACCCGGGACGTCTCCGGTGAGGGCGTGCAGCAGGCCCTTCTGAAGATCCTCGAAGGAACCGTAGCTTCCGTTCCGCCCCAGGGTGGACGCAAGCACCCCCACCAGGAATTCATCCAGATCGACACCACCAACGTGCTGTTTATCGTGGCGGGCGCCTTTGCCGGGCTGGAAGAGATCATTGGTTCGCGTTCCGGACGCAAAGGCATTGGCTTCGGCGCCCCACTCAACGATGCCAGCAACAAGGTGGACTCCTATGGTGAAGTGATGCCCGAGGACCTCCTGAAGTTCGGTCTGATCCCGGAATTCATCGGCCGCCTTCCCGTGATCACCACGGTCTCCAGCCTGGATCGTGACGCCCTCATCCAGATCCTCTCCACGCCGAAGAACGCGCTGGTCAAGCAGTACCAGAAGATGTTCCAGATCGACGGCGTGGAACTCGTCTTCGATGACGACGCCCTCAATGCCATCGCCGACCAGGCCCTGGAGCGTGGCACCGGTGCCCGTGGCCTGCGCGCCATCATGGAGGAAGTGCTGCTCCCGGTCATGTTCGACCTCCCCAGCCGCGAAGACGTGGCCAGCGTGGTCATCACCGCCGACGTTGTCCTCAGCAAGGCCGAGCCAACCCTCATTCCGCACGTGACCAAGCGACGCAAGTCCGCCTGACACGTCCGCCACCCTGCCTGACACTTCCGCCTTCCACTCCCGCATGCCCAGGAACAGAGGACTCACGCATGACTGAAACAACCATCAACCAGGCCGACTTCTGGTTTGATCCGCTGTGCCCGTTCGCCTGGATCACCTCACGCTGGATCGGCGAGGTTGAGGCTGTCCGCGACATCAAGACCGTGTGGCATGTAATGAGCCTCTCTGTCCTGAACGAAGGCAGGGACCTGGAACCCGCGTACCGCGAAGGCATGGACAAGGCATGGGGCCCGGTCCGGGTCATCATCGCGGCCCAGGAGCAGCACGGCGACCACGTTGTGAAGCCGCTCTACGACGCCATGGGCACACTGATCCACCTTGATGGGGAGAAGGACTTCGGCGTTGTCGTCAGCAAGGCACTGGCGGAGTGCGGACTCCCGGCCGGCCTGGCAGACGTTGCCACCACGGACGCCTTTGACACCCAGCTGAGGGCCAGCCATGAGGAGGGCATCTCGCTGGTGGGCCAGGACGTCGGCACGCCGGTTGTTGCCTTCAACGGAACCGCTTTCTTCGGCCCCGTGCTGACCCGCATCCCGCGCGGCGAGCAGGCGGGCCTGCTGTGGGATGCCACCGTCACACTGGCCTCGTACCCGCACTTCTTCGAGATTAAGCGCAGCCGAAGCGAACGTCCCGAATTCAACTGACGCAGACAGCAAAGAGCCCCGGACGAACTACTCTCATGTAGTTCTTCCGGGGCTCTTGCGCATCCGAACCGTCGGGACAACAATGGTTCTTACCCACTTCGAAAGAAGCGGGACGCAGGAACCAAAGATTCAGTGATATGTATCCGACGCAGCCATCGGCAAAGTCAGATACAAGCTACCAGTGACGAGGTAGGAAGACCTGAAGATCCAAGGATCCTGCCAGACCATCAAAGACGTCACGAGGATGGCCGAAAAGTCGAAGCCCCACCAACGGCAAAACGCTGATGGGGCTTCCCCTTTGCCCAAAAACAGGGCTGCTGCCCCGAAACGGGGCCTAAATCCGGTCAGGCCTTGGGCTGTTCCTCCGGAGCGGCCAGTACGACATCGCTGACGGTCAGTTCGCCGTCGCCTGCCACGAGGGTCAGTTCGCGGGCGTTCGAGGCGGCCTTCAGGTCGCCCAGTCCGGCCTTCAGCTGCGTGGTCAGGGATTCCGACGCCGTGATGGTGGCGGAGAGGACCTCGGTGCGCTGCTTGACCTTGGCCTCGGACTTTGCCTTGCGGACACCGCTCAGGGCCGTGCCAACGGTGGCAAGCAGGGTAGTGTCGCCGTCCACGTCCACTGCGCTGGGCCACTGTGCACGGTGTACGGAGCCGTTGCGCCACCAGCCCCAGACCTCTTCGGTGGCGAAGGGCAGGAACGGGGCGAACAGGCGCAGCAGCGTGTCCAGGCTGGTGGCGAGTGCTGCCAGCACGGAGGCCTGCTCAGCGTCGCCGGCGGCACCGTAGGCGCGGTCCTTGATGAGCTCCACGTAATCGTCCGTGAACTGCCAGAAGAAGCTCTCGGTGATCTGCAGAGCCCGGGCGTAGTCGTAGTTCTCGAACGCCTTGGTGGACTGGCGCACCACCTCGGCCAGCTGGGCCAGCACCGCGCGGTCCAACGGGTTGGTCAGGACCGAGAGATCGGTGGAGACCACGGAATTCTCCGTCGCGCCCAGGTTCAGGACGAACTTTGAGGCGTTCAGCAGCTTGATGGCAAGGCGGCGGCCGATCTTCATCTGCGCGATTTCGTACGCCGTATCCGCGCCGAGCTTGGCGGACGTGGCCCAGTAGCGGACGGCGTCAGAGCCGAATTCGTCCAGCACATCGGTGGGAACCACCACGTTGCCCTTGGACTTGGACATCTTCTTCCGGTCCGGGTCCAGGATCCAGCCGGAGATGGCGGCATGCTTCCACGGCGCGGCGTGCTGCAGCGCATCAGCCTGGACTACCGAGGAGAACAGCCAGGTGCGGATGATGTCGTGGCCCTGGGGGCGCAGGTCAAACGGGAACACCTTGGCAAAGAGGTCCTCGTCCCGGCTCCAGCCGCCCACAATCTGCGGCGTCAGGGAAGACGTGGCCCACGTGTCCAGGATGTCGGCGTCGCCGGCGAAGCCACCGGGAACACCGCGCTGGGCTTCGTCGTAACCCGGTGCGGCATCGGCCGCGGGGTCAACCGGCAGCTGCTCGTCCAGGGGCACGATCGGGGCGTCGTACCGCGGGTTGCCCTCGGCGTCCAGCGGATACCAGACGGGAATGGGCACACCGAAGAAGCGCTGGCGGGACACGAGCCAGTCGCCGTTCAGCCCGGAGATCCAGTTCTCGAAGCGGGACCGCATAAAGGCCGGGTGGAAGTCGATCTCGTGGCCGCGCGCGATCAGGCGGGCGCGGCGCTCTTCGTCGCGTCCGCCGTTGCGGTAGTACCACTGGCGTGAGGTGACAACCTCAAGGGGCTTGTCGCCCTTTTCGTAGAAGTTCACCGGGTGCATGATCTTCTTCGGTTCGCCGTCGATCAGACCGTCGGCGGCCAGGAGCTCCACTACTGCTTCCTTGGCGCTGAAGACGGTCTTGCCTGCGATGGCTTCGTAGGCGGTGCGGCCTGCGTCGGTGGTGATCCAGTCCGGGGTTTCGCCGACGATGCGGCCGTCCCGGCCAACGATGGCGCGGGTGGGCAGCTGGAGTTCCCGCCACCAGGTGACGTCGGTGAGGTCACCGAACGTGCACACCATGGCGATGCCGGAGCCCTTGTCCGCCTTGGCCAGCGGGTGGGCCTTGACCTCAACCTCAACGCCGAAGACCGGGGACGTGACCATCTTGCCGAACAGCGGCTGGTACCGCTCGTCGTCGGGGTTTGCCACCAGGGCGGCACAGGCTGCCAGCAGTTCGGGACGGGTGGTCTCGACGTAGATCTTTTCGCCGTCTTCGGTGAAGAACGGGTAGCGGTAGTACGCGCCGGCAACTTCGCGGTCTTCGAGTTCCGCCTGGGCCACGGCGGTGCGGAAGGTGATGTCCCACAGGGTAGGTGCCTCGGCCATGTATGCGTCGCCCGCTGCCAGGTTGGCCAGGAAGGCGCGCTGGGAGACTTCGCGGGAGGCGTCATCGATGGTCCGGTACGTCAGCTGCCAGTCCACGGAAAGTCCGAGCTGCTGGAACAGGCTTTCGAAGACCTTCTCGTCCTCCACGGCCAGTTCTTCACACAGCTCGATGAAGTTCCGGCGCGAGACGACGTCGAAGTCGCGCTGGTTCTTGGCGGGCTCGGCCGGTGCACGGTAAGCGGCGTCGTACGGGATGGCCGGGTCGCAGCGCACGCCGTAGTAGTTCTGGACGCGGCGCTCGGTGGGCAGGCCGTTGTCATCCCAACCCATTGGGTAGAACACGTTCTTGCCGATCATGCGCTGGTAGCGGGCCAGCACGTCCGTCTGCGTGAAGGAGAACATGTGGCCCACGTGCAGGGAGCCCGACGCCGTGGGTGGGGGAGTGTCGATCGAGTAGACCTGCTCCCGGGTGGTATCCGGGTTGAATTTGTAGGTCCCTTCGGCAAGCCAGCGCTGCGTGAGGGCAGCTTCGAGCCCCTCAAGGGCGGGCTTGTCCGGAACGTTGATAGGGGCGGTGGAGGGCGTGTCTGTACCCTGAGTGTCTTCAGCCATCTGGCAATTGTTTCATGGCCAGGACTTCATCCGGCGACATCGCTCCAAGCATGCCACCGGCCGGGGCCGTTAGGGTGGTGCCATGACTGAAGATTCACTGAACAAGGCAGCAGTAGTAACCGGCGCCAGCACCGGCATCGGCGAGGCTACCGTGCGGGCATTGCGGGAAGAAGGCTGGACGGTATTCGCTGTGGCGCGGCGCGCCGAACGGCTGGCCGCGCTGGAAGCTGAAACAGGCGCCGTCGGAATTCCCGCTGACATCACCGAGGACGACGACGTCGCCAGGCTCCTTGCCCGCGTCACCGAAGCCGGCGGCGTGGGGACGCTCATCAACATCGCCGGCGGGGCCCGGGGTGCTGACCTGGTGGGCGATGCCAACACCGAGGACTGGGAATGGATGTTCCGGGTCAACGTCCTCGGCACCGTGAAGCTCACCCGGGCGTTCCTGCCGATGCTCCGCGCCACCGGCGAAGGAACTGTCCTGAACCTGACGTCGACCGCCGGACTGGTGGCCTACGAGGGCGGCGGCGGCTACAACGCCGCCAAGTTTGCCCAGCACGCACTGACTGGTGCCCTCCGGCTGGAAGAGGCGGAGCACAATATCCGCGTCATCGAGGTAGCCCCGGGCCTTGTCCGCACCGAAGAGTTCGCGCTCAACCGCTTTGGTGACCAGGACGCCGCGGAGAAGGTCTACGAAGGCGTTGAGAATCCGCTGACCGCAGCCGACGTGGCAGACGTGGTGCGCTATGCCGTCAGTGCGCCGCACCACGTCAACCTGGACCAGATTGTGATCCGGCCCGTTGCCCAGGCCGCCACCCACAAGCTGATCCGCAGGCGTTAGGGAAGCTGGATCTCCAGGGTGGCGATCACGGCAGCGTGGTCCGTGCCGCTGACCGGATGGACCAAGTAACCCGAACTTGAAATGTCCGGGCTGGTCACCAAATGGTCCAGAGTCACGCCGGGAAGGTTGTAATCCCGCATCGGCCAGGTGGGGATGAGCCGGCTGCCCAACGCGGTTGCAACGTCCACCAGTTTCCGGCCGCCGCCGGCCCCCTCCAGCATCGCGCGGAATTCCCAGTGGTCATATGTCGCGTTGAAATCGCCCGCCAGAAGCGTAGGACCGGCCCCGCTGCTTGCCCGGGCCACAGCTGTAAGGTCACCTCGCCATTGATGAACGGCAATGTCCACGGGCGCGTGCGCGTGCACATTGATGACCGTCAGGCCGGCGCCGGCGCCCGGGACACTGGTCTCAAGCCGGACAACCGGCATACTGAACGCTGTGTCAGGGACCAGTCCCACCTCCTTTAGCCGGAAAGTCGAATAGACGGCGCTGCCGGCCGCTCCATTCCGGGGATGGGACACGCGGTGGGGAAGCACGCTGCCCAGGTCCGCACGCGCCAGCCGCTTCTCCAACTCCAGGCTGTGCTCCTGGACGGTCAGCAGGTCAACATGGTGGTCCCGGACCAGCCGGACGACGGCGGCGCTATCAGCACCTCCGAGCCGGGCATTGAGGTTCATGACCGTCAGCTTCGCCGCGGCTGGAGCATCCGGCCCCCGGACCTGGGGGTACCCTCCCTGCCGGGCCAGGAACACTTCCGGCGGGAACAGCCAGATAAGCTGTGCGACCAGCAGGATTGCCGCCGGCAGGATAGCCCAGGCACGCCGGCTGGGCAGTGCCAGCAACACGGCGGCCGCGGCGAGGAATGCCAGCCACGGCGTAAAGGCCACTACCTGTACCACAAGCGGCGGCCACGGCGCCGGGACGGCGCGGAACCAGGACACCACCACAACAGGTGCCGCAACCAGGCCGGCTGACCACAGCCAACCGTGGTGTGCACGATGGCCCATCAGGGACCGGAACAAATCGCCCGGGAGACTGTCATGGCACGAGTCTAAAGAGTCGCCGCCCTGGCGTCGCCCGTTGATTGGACCGGCTTTGCGATGAAGCCCAACGTTTACCGTCCCGTCGCACTCCGGCCAGCCCGCTGTGGCCTGACGTTGGCCGCAGGACGGCACTGTAGCAGGCGCAAACTGCACACCACCAGAGTGGAGATTCCTTCCTATGCGCACCCCGATGAAGCTTGGCGCTGCCGTACTCAGCGCAGCCCTGCTCCTCACTACTTCGGTCCAGGCCCAAGCCGCTGACACGAACCCCAACGGCACGGACAACCATTTTGATCTACAGGCCCACCGCGGCGGACTCGGCCTGACCGTCGAATCCACCCTGGCGTCCTTCGCGAAGGGCCTCGAGACCGGCGTGTCCACCCTGGAACTTGACCTCCAGATCACCAAGGACGGCCGCGAAGTCATCACGCACGACCGCAAGATCAGCAACAAGAAGTGCCTCGATACCGCGCCGGTCACGCCGAACGATCCGCAGTTCCCCTACGTGGGCAAGTATGTCAAGGACCTGACCTTCGAACAGGTCCGAAGCCTGGACTGCGGTTCGCTCACCCAGCCGCAGTTCCCGGGCCAGACGGCGTCTCCCGGCGCCAAGATGCCGACTCTGGCCGAGGTTTTTGAGCTCGCCGACGCCCACCGCGCCAGCCAGGTGAAGTTCAACATTGAAACGAAGGTCGAAGCCGGCGCTCCGGCGGAAACCGCCCCGCGCGAGCAGTTCATTGACGTCGCCCTCCGGGAAATCAACGCCGCCCAGATGCAGAGCCGCGTCTCCATCCAGAGCTTCGACTGGGGCTCCCTGCGCCTCGTCCAGCAGCGGGATCCGCAGATCCGCACCGTGGCCCTGACCAACAAGGACTTCCTCCAGGCCGGGCAGCCGGGCAGCTCGCCGTGGCTTGGCGGGATTGACGCTGACGACTTTGGCGGCGACCTCATCGCTGCAGCGTCCTCCCTCGGCTTCGACGCCGTCTCTCCCGTGCACGGCACCCCGCAGAACGGCAAAGTTACGGATCCGGGCTACGTCCCCTACGTCACCGCGGACATGGTGGAGCGTGCGCACGCCGCCGGGATGCAGGTCATCCCGTGGACTGTGGATGACCAGCCCACCATGCGGGCTCTGATCGATACCGGAGTTGACGGGATCATCACCGACTACCCGGACCGGCTCCGCGATGTCATGGCTGCTGCCGGAATAAAGCTGCCGCACCGCTTTTAGTCCCGTCCGGGCGGTTCCGACCCGCCGTCACTGCGTTTCCCTGCTCAGCAGACCGCGCTGTGCAGTGAAACGCAGTGACTTCTCCGGTAACATCGTCGTATCAGCTTCGACCCGGCCATCACCGGTGAGCTTCCGGAAGAACGCCCCGGCGCAAGGATCAGCACGCGTCAGGGCCGGTAGAACCGGACGGGTAAGCCCGTCACAGCAGTAATGAGCGGCCGGCGCACCAACAAGCTTCCCCCGGAGCATGGTGGAGTGCCGGTAAGTGAGGTGGTACCGCGGTAAGCGTGCAGTCCCAGGACAGCACAGGAGCCGTCCTCGCATCCTGAACGGAACCATCCAGCAACGGCTGAGTGGTTCACCAGCTCAACCCAGGATGTCGAGAATGACGTATTACCCCAAAGCCTCAGCTTCCCCTTCGGCTGCAGTTTCGAGCGGCGCTGCCGCCGGTGTCTCCGCCTCCGTGAAATTCCCGGAGATCGAAGAGCGCATCCTGAAGTACTGGGACCAGGACGGCACTTTCCAGGCCAGCATCGACCAGCGAAGCGCCGACGCCCCCGGCGGGCAGCCCGGCAGCAACGAATTCGTCTTCTACGACGGCCCTCCCTTCGCCAACGGTCTGCCGCACTACGGCCACCTGCTGACCGGGTACGCCAAGGACCTCGTGGGCCGCTACCAGACACAGCGCGGCCGCCGCGTTGAACGCCGCTTCGGCTGGGACACCCACGGACTGCCGGCTGAACTGGAAGCCATGAAGCAGCTGGGCATGACAGACAAGACCCAGATTGAGGCCATGGGCATCGATAAGTTCAACGACGCCTGCCGTGCCTCCGTGATGAAGTACGCCGATGAGTGGAAGAGCTACGTCACCCGCCAGGCCCGCTGGGTGGACTTCGACAACGATTACAAGACGCTCAACGTCGAATACATGGAATCGGTCCTGTGGGCGTTCAAGCAGCTGCACGAAAAAGGCCTGACGTACAACGGCTACCGCGTGCTGCCCTACTGCTGGAAGGACGAGACGCCGCTGTCCAACCATGAGCTCCGTATGGACGACGACGTCTACAAGAACCGCCAGGACCAGACTGTCACGGTGACGTTCCCCATCACGGCAGGGGAGTCGGCGCTGTCGAAGCAGCTCGCCGGCGTCCAGGCGCTCGCCTGGACCACCACGCCCTGGACGCTGCCCACCAACCTGGCGCTCGCCGTCGGGCCGTCCATCACCTACGCCGTGCTCCCCGCCGGACCCAACGGCGTCAAGGCCGCTTCGCCGGACGCGCCCGTCAACGGCAGTTTCCTCCTGGCCGCGGACCTGCTGGCCGCGTACGCCAAGGACCTGGGCTATGAGGATGCGGACTCCGCCGAGGCTGCCGTGACGTCAACCCACACCGGCGCCGACCTTGAGGGCCTGGCCTACCAGCCGCTGTGGAACGACTTCAGCGACGACGAAAAGTACGGGACGCAGAACGCCTGGCGCTTCCTCGTGGCCGACTACGTCACAACAACCGACGGCACCGGCATCGTCCATCAGGCGCCCGCTTATGGTGAAGACGACCAGAAGGTCTGTGAAGAGGCCGGCATCCCGGTGGTCCTGTCCGTGGACGAAGGTGCCAAGTTCCTGCCGCTGTTCAGCCACGGCGACCTGCACGACATCGCCGGGCTTCAGGTCTTCGAGGCCAACAAGCCCATCACCCAGGTGCTGCGCGCCCAGGGCCGCCTGGTCCGGCAGGCCAGCTACGAGCACAGCTACCCTCACTGCTGGCGCTGCCGCAACCCCCTGATCTACCGCGCCGTGTCCTCCTGGTACGTCGAGGTCACCAAATTCAAGGACCGTATGTCCGAACTGAACCAGGACATCAACTGGATCCCCGGCAACGTCAAGGACGGCCAGTTCGGCAAGTGGCTCGCCAACGCCCGCGACTGGTCCATCAGCCGCAACCGCTACTGGGGCAGCCCCATCCCGGTGTGGCAGTCCAGCGACCCGGAATTCCCGCGCACCGACGTCTACGGCTCCCTTGCCGAGATCGAGGCTGATTTCGGCCGCCTGCCGCTGAACAAGGCCGGCGAGGTTGACCTGCACCGCCCGTTCATCGATGAACTGACCCGCCCCAACCCGGACGATCCCCGGACCCCCGAAGAGGGCCAGTCCGTGATGCGCCGCGTCGAGGACGTCCTGGACGTCTGGTTCGACTCCGGCTCCATGCCCTACGGCCAGGTGCATTACCCCTTCCAGAACGAAGCCTGGTTCGACACGCACAACCCGGCGGACTTCATCGTGGAGTACATCGGCCAGACCCGCGGCTGGTTCTACATGCTGCACATCCTGTCCACGGCACTGTTTGACCGTCCGGCGTTCCGGAACGTCATCAGCCACGGCATCGTGCTGGGCTCGGACGGGCAGAAGATGTCCAAGAGCCTGCGCAACTACCCGGATGTCTCCGAGGTCCTGGACCGTGACGGCTCCGACGCCATGCGCTGGTTCCTGATGTCCAGCCCCATCCTGCGCGGCGGCAACCTGGTGGTCACCGAACAGGGAATCCGCGACGGCGTCCGCCAGGTCATCCTGCCGTTGTGGAACGTCTATAGCTTCTTCACGCTGTACACGAACGCAGCCGACGGCGGTAGGGGTTACGACGCGAAGCTCCGCTACGACGGATACGCCGACACCCTGGACCAGTACCTGCTGGCGAACACCGGTGACCTGGTCCGCAACATGACCGCCCAGCTGGACAGCTACGACATCTCCGGCGCCTGCGACGAGCTCCGCAGCTACCTGGACATGCTCACCAACTGGTACGTCCGCCGCAGCCGCCAGCGCTTCTTCGACGAGAGCGCTGACGCCTTCGACGCGCTGTACACCGCGCTGGAGACCGTGTCCCGCGTGGCCGCATCGCTGCTGCCACTGGTCTCCGAGGAGATCTGGCGCGGCCTCACCGGCGGCCGCTCCGTGCACCTGGCCGACTGGCCGGACGCGGACCTGTTCCCGGCCGACGCGTCGCTGGTGGAAGCGATGGACCGCGTGCAGCAGATCTGCTCCACCGGATCCTCGCTGCGCAAGGCCGCCAACCTGCGCGTGCGGCTGCCGCTGCAGGAACTGACGGTTGTGGCACCCGGCGCGGATGCGCTGGGAGGCTTCGCCGCCGTCGTCGCCGATGAACTGAACCTGCGCTCCGTGCGCCTGCTGGACGCCGAGAGCGCCTCCCCGGAGGAGTTCGGCATCGAGCAGAAGCTCGTGGTCAACGCCCGCGCCGCGGGACCGCGCCTGGGCAAGAACGTCCAGCAGGCTATCAAGGGCGCCAAGTCCGGTGACTGGTCGGTTTCCGATGCCGGACTGGTCATCGCCGGCGGCCTGGAGCTGGAACCCCAGGAATACACCCTGGAGACGGTGGTGGCGGAATCCGACGGCGGTTCGGCATCAGTAGCTGTCCTTCCGGGCGGCGGCTTTGTGGTCCTGAACACCGAGGTCACCCCTGAGCTTGAGGCCGAAGGCACTGCGCGCGACATGGTCCGCGCCATTCAGCAGGCACGCAAGGACGCCGGATTGAACGTAAGCGACCGGATCCGGACCACTGTTACGGCCGCTCCCGCCGTGCTGGAGGCACTGCTGGCAAACGCCGAGCTGGTCAAGACCG
Organism: Arthrobacter sp. Soil762; assembly: GCF_001428335.1. Classification (GTDB taxonomy): domain Bacteria; phylum Actinomycetota; class Actinomycetes; order Actinomycetales; family Micrococcaceae; genus Arthrobacter. Next base: position 461,833 of record NZ_LMSG01000001.1, on the reverse strand, counting down.
AAACCCTGACCCTGGAGCTGGCCACAGTTCCGGCTGAGTCAGGCGAACCACGCATCACCGTCGAAAAAGCAGAGGCCTGAGCTATGACTGACGAATTCTCCGTGGAAAGTGTCTACGCCGAGCTGCTGGGGCGTGCGCCGGAAAACAAGATGGAGCCGCGTCTCGCGCCGCTGTTCCGGGCCATGGACGTGCTGGGGGAGCCCAACAAGGCGTTCCCGATCATCCATGTGACCGGCACCAACGGCAAGACCTCCACGGCCCGGATGATTGAGGCCGGGCTGCGCGCGCACGGCCTGAGTACCGGCCGCTACACCAGCCCGCACCTGTCCAAGGTCACCGAGCGGATCAGCATCGACGGCCACCCCGTCTCTGACGAAACGTTCGTCCGGATCTGGGACGAGATCCGCCCGTACCTGCAGATCGTCGACGACGAACTCACAGCGGCGGGGGAGCCCCGGCTCACGTACTTCGAGTGCCTGACCATCCTGGGCTTCGCGATCTTCGCGGACCAGCCGGTCAACGTGGCCGTGATCGAGGTGGGTCTGGGCGGTATCACCGATGCCACCAACGTGGGCGACGGCCTGGTTTCCGTGGTCACCCCCATTTCCCTGGACCACACCGACCTGCTGGGCGATACCACCGAGGACATTGCCTATGAGAAGGCCGGTATCATCAAGCCCGGTGGATACCTCATCAGTGCCTCGCAGCCCGTTGATGCTGCGCAGGTGCTGCTCGAGAAAGCCAAGGACGTGGGAGTCCCGTTCCGGTTTGAAGGTGTGGAGTTCGGCGTCGAATCCCGGACGGTTGCCGTGGGCGGCCAGGTGGTGAGTATCCAGGGCATCGCCGGCCGGTACCCTGAACTGCTGCTGCCGCTGCACGGCGCGCATCAGGCCCAGAACGCAGCAGTGGCAGTGGCAGCCCTCGAGGCCTTCTTTGGCGGCGAGAAGGAACTTGACGCCGAGGTACTCCAGGAAGCGTTCGCATCCGTCACGTCCCCTGGTCGCCTGGAGGTTGTCCGCACCGCGCCCACCATCATCGTGGACGCGGCCCACAACCCGGACGGCATCAGGGTCTCGGCCGAGGCCATCCAGGAGGCCTTCACTTTCACCCGTCTGGTGCCGGTGGTCGGAGTCCTGAAGGAGAAGGATGCCGAAGAGATCCTGAGCCAGCTCAAGGAATCCCTGGGCGAGATCGCCCAGGAATACTGCTTCACCCAGTCCAATTCGCCACGGGCAGTGCCCGCGGCCGAACTGGCTGAACTGGCGGTGGAAATGGGCTTCGGCGAAGACAACATCCACATTGCTGAGAAGCTCGACGACGCCCTCGAATGGGCCGTGGAACGCGCCGAAGCCAGCGACGACCTCTCCGGCGGCGTGCTGGTGACGGGGTCCATTACCCTGGTGGCGGAAGCCCGGATCCTGCTCGGAAAGACGGAGGCCTAGCCGTGGCGAAGCTGACCAAAGCGCAGCGCGAATGGCGCCCGGGAATGCCCAAGAAGCGCCGGTCCACCAAGGTGATGTTTGCCTCCACCGTCCTGCTGCTTGAAGCGTTTGTGGTCTTTTTCGCAACACTGGCCGTCTTTGGACTCAGGCGCGGCGAGTTTCCGCCGGCGCTGATCCTGGGCATCGGCATCGCACTGAGCGTAGTGATGATCCTGGCCTGCGCGGTGCTGTCCAAGCCTTGGGGCGTGGGACTGGGCTGGATCCTGCAGATTGTGCTGATCCTTACCGGCATCGTTGAGCCCATGATGTTCCTGGTTGGCGCGCTGTTCGGCCTGGCCTGGTGGTACGGAATCCGCACCGGCATCCGGATCGATTCAGAAGCCGCAAAGCGCGAACGCGAACAGGCCGAGTGGAACGCGTCGCACGGGGCGGAGGGTGGCCAAACGGACTAGAAGAGGCCGTTGCCGTGGGGCAATGACTCCGGAATGTCCGCCACGACATCCCAGTGCTCGACGATCTTGCCTCCGTCGACCCGGAACAGATCGTAGAACGCGGTGGGTTTGCCGCCCAGCCGCCCCTCGGACTGGGTCAGCACGAACTCGCCCTCGGCGACTGAACGGTACAAGGTGTCGTACTGCATCGTGATGCCCTGTTCACCCCACGACTTCAACGCCGCACCCAGCCCGTCCAGGCCGTCAGCGACGCCGGGGTTGTGCTGGTCGTACTGCTCCGTGCTGATGAACTCCGTGATCCGGTCGACTTGCCCGCCTTTAAGGACCGCTTCGACGAAACCCACGACGACGGCGCGGCTCGCCTCAGTCTGTTCCGGTGCGGTGACTTCGGCCGGACCGTCGACCTGGCTCCGGCCGCTGGCGGTGCTGGGAATTGCCGGCTGGAGCGCGTCCCAGTGCTCGGCGATCCGGCCGTCCGCGACACGGAACAGGTCGAACGCCACGAGCGGATCCGGCCCGAAGCCGTGGTAGACACAGTGCACTGCGACCAGATCACCGTCGGCAAGCATCCTGGCCGGTTCAAAGCGGAACCCTTCGGGCAGGCCGGCCACCAGACCGCGCAACGCCCCCGGTCCGTCGGCGACCATGGCGCTGTGCTGGCGGTAGTCCGTTGCCCACCATCGGTCCACCGCCCCCAAGTCGCGGTCAATGAAAAGCTCGCTCCCCGCTTTCATTACAAGCTCCTTGTTGTCCATCGTCGGCGTCCTCTCTCTCGCATCCGGCCGTAGACGGCTGTTGGCGCGGCCACCTTTCAGTGTGTCCAGTTGCGGGCGGGAAGACAAGGGGGCATCCGGCTGGGACCTTCAAGGGTCACAACCCGTCCCATGGTGCTGTCTAAACCCCGTAAACTGGTGGGAAACCCACCCATTACGCATTGGAGCAGCTATGACCATTGAGCGCACCCTGGTACTGATCAAGCCCGACGGCGTTGCCCGCAACCTCAGCGGCGCCATCCTGGGCCGTATTGAGGCCAAAGGCTACACCCTCGCTGAACTGAAGAAGGTTGACGCCAGCCGGGAACTGCTGGAGCAGCACTACGAAGAGCACATGGGCAAGCCGTTTTACGAGCCCCTCGTTGAATTCATGCTCAGCGGACCGGTGGTGGCCGCGATCTTCGAAGGCCACCGCGTCATCGAAGGCTTCCGGTCCCTGGCAGGCACCACCGATCCCACCACCGCGGCTCCAGGCACCATCCGTGGCGATTTCGGCCGCGACTGGGGCCTGAAGGTCCAGCAGAACCTGGTCCACGGCTCCGACTCCGTGGACTCGGCCGAGCGCGAAATCAAGATCTGGTTCCAGGACTAACGTCCACCGCGATCTGCGCTAACGGACACCTGAGTCCACAGTGCGAACGGACACTTGAGGCCCCGGGAAACCGGGGCCTCCAGTGTCCGTTCGCGCTTGTCCGTTGGCGCCTGTTGTGCGTTTGTGCGGGGCTCGCGTCAGAAGCCCGAGGTTCCCGCAAACACCTGGATGAAGGCGAAGAAGATGCTGGCGATGACCGCCACGTACAGCAGCGCCGTGATGATCCAGCCCGATTCGCCCAGCACACGTGCAGTACCTGCCGGGACGGGGATGACGCCGTGGACGACGTTGCGGATGGTTACCCAGACGAAGAGCGGGATCATCGCGGCCCAGACGATCATGCAGAACGGGCACAGGATATGGATGTCGTAAAGTGCCTGGGACCAGAGCCACACCACAAACGCGAAGCCGAGCGTGACGCCGGCCTGGAGACCTGTCCAGTACCAGCGGGCGAAGGTGGCGCCGGACAGCAGGGCCATGCCCACGGTGATGATGACGGCGAACGCAACGATGCCAATGAACATGTTGGGGAACCCGAACGCCGAGCTCTGCCACGTCTGCATGACCTGACCGCAGGAGATCCACGGATTAACGTCGCAGGCCGTTACGTGATTCGGATCCTCGAGGACAGCGAGCTTTTCCAGGACCAGCGCCCCCGAGGCAAGCCAGCCGATGGCGCCGGTGACTACCATCAGCCAGCCAAGGGGCCGGTTACGTGCCATCGGCGGCACAGTCCCGGGCGTGGCGGGAAACGGCTCCGCCGCAGGGGAGGCAGCCGGCGTGTCGGTGCCGTGGGAGGAAATGCTGGGCATGGTGTGTGGCGTCCTTTGCTTCGGGTGCTCCTTGCCCCGATTGTAACGCCGGTGACTGGAAGCAGCATTCAGTCAGCGCCGTCAGGTACCGATCCGTTGCCCGTGGTTCCGCCGCCTTTCAGCCCGGGTGTGAGAGAATGAACATGGCTGGAGGCCGACCCACATTCGGACTCCGGTCCGGTGGCTTGTTTCAAGACCGCCAATGATGAGCAGGGCAGGCTTCGGATTCTCTGATCCGGCTTCCCGCAATTCCATTGGTCGGCACCTGGTTGTGGCGTTTAGAACAACGGGTTTCAGGACACAGCCGACGGCTCCCACGGGCTGCCGCACCCCTCTGCCGGTGCGAACCTGGGAGTATCCACTTGACTTCTGTCAACGCCTGCGGGTTTTGACAATATGTGCCCCAATGGGTGCCGGATGTGGCGGTACGTCAGGGGCAGGAGTGTTGCCACATATGGAAAACGAACAAACACCAGCCGTTAATGATGAAGCCGTCGCCGAGGCTGCGGAAGCGCCCAAGAAGGCCACCCGGACACGTCGGAAGGCGGTACCGAAGGCCGCAGAGGCCGCACCGGTGAATGACGCCGCCGAGACTGAGGCTGCGACGGACGCCGCACCGGAGCCTAAGGCACCGGTCCGCCGGACCCGCGCACGTAAGACGGTGGTCGCCGCCGAACCGTTGCCGGCCTTCGCTGCTGAGGTTCTGGAAGCACCTGCCGCCGTTGTTACCGAGACCGCCGTAGAGACTGCCGCGGTGGGGACTGCCGCCGTCGAACCCGAGGCCGCAGCCCCTGAGGCTGCAGCGGAGACCAAGCCTGTCCGCCGCCGCCGCGTGGCCACCCGCAAAACCTCGGCCCCCGACGTCGCTCCCGCGGCCGTCGACCAAACGGCTCCGGAACAGGCAGCCCCTGAAACTGCGGCAACGCCGGCCCCGGAAGCAGAGGAAGTCGCCGTATCGGAGGCCACCGCGCCCGCAGCCGCCGTCGCCCCCGTCAACGCTGCCGCCGCGCCGGCTGAAGAGCCAGCTGCTGCTGAGACTGCCAGCCCGTTCAGTTCACTGTTCCTTGAGCCGGCGTCCACCACATCGGTGCTTTTCCAGGCCCCCGACCTCAGCACGGTGGTCCGCCCCGCGCCGGTTGCTGCCGTGGTTGAAGAGCCGGAAGAGGACGACGTCGAAGAAGGCGAAACGGACGACGCCAACGGCCGCCGCAGGCGCCGCAGCCGTGGTCGCCGTGGTCGCAGCCGCACAGGCGAAAGCGATGCTGACGGGGATAACGAAGGCGACGAAGGCGCAGCCGAAGAAACAGATGAGGAGTCCGCCGGGCGGGCCGATGAGGGCGTGACGTCCCGCCGTCGTCGTCGCCGCCGCCGTGGCGACCAGGATCTGGAACTGACCGGAGGCGAAGGCGACGACCCGCCCAACACGGTGACCCGCGTCCGCGCACCGCGCGCCGCGACCGAAGCGCCGGTCAACAACCGCGTCACGTCCGTCAAGGGCTCCACCCGCCTCGAAGCCAAGAAGCAGCGCCGCCGCGAGTCCCGCGACACCGGCCGCCGCCGCACCGTCATCACCGAGGCCGAGTTCCTGGCCCGCCGTGAATCCGTCGACCGGCAGATGATTGTCCGCCAGCGCGACGACAGAATCCAGATCGGCGTCCTCGAAGACGGCGTCCTGGCCGAGCACTTTGTCTCCAAGACCCAGCAGGACTCCCTGATCGGCAACGTTTACCTCGGCAAGGTGCAGAACGTCCTGCCGTCCATGGAAGCGGCGTTTGTTGACATCGGACGCGGCCGCAACGCCGTCCTGTACGCCGGTGAAGTGAACTGGGAAGCCGTTAACCTCGAAGGCAAGCAGCGCCGGATCGAAAATGCGCTCAAGTCCGGCGACACCGTCCTGGTCCAGGTCACCAAGGATCCCGTGGGCCACAAGGGTGCACGCCTGACCAGCCAGATCTCGCTGCCCGGCCGCTACCTGGTCTATGTGCCCGGAGGCTCCATGACCGGAATCTCCCGCAAACTGCCCGACGTCGAGCGAAACCGCCTCAAGCGCATCCTCAAGGACCGCCTCCCGGAGCACGCCGGCGTCATCGTCCGCACCGCTGCCGAAGGCGCCTCGGAAGAGGAGCTCACGCACGACATCAACCGGCTGCGCGCGCAGTGGGAGGGCATCGAAAGCCAGTCCACGTCCACCAAGATCCTTGCGCCGGAGCTGCTCTACGGCGAACCTGACCTCACCATCAAGGTGGTCCGTGATGTCTTCAACGAGGACTTCTCCAAGCTGATCGTCTCCGGTGAAGAGGCCTGGGACACCATCGAGGCCTACGTCACCTACGTGGCCCCGGATCTCGTGGGCCGCCTGGAAAAGTGGACCAAGGACCAGGACATCTTCGCTGCGTGGCGGATCGATGAGCAGATCCACAAGGCCCTGGAACGCAAGGTCTTCCTGCCTTCGGGCGGCTCGCTGGTGATCGACCGCACCGAAGCCATGACCGTGGTGGACGTCAATACCGGCAAGTTCACCGGCAGCGGCGGCAACCTCGAGGAAACCGTCACCAAGAACAACCTCGAGGCAGCTGAAGAAGTGGTCCGGCAGCTCCGGCTCCGCGACATCGGCGGCATCATCGTCATCGACTTCATCGACATGGTCCTCGAATCCAACCGCGACCTTGTCCTGCGCCGCATGGTGGAATGCCTGGGCCGCGACCGGACCAAGCACCAGGTGGCCGAAGTGACCTCGCTGGGCCTCGTGCAGATGACGCGCAAGCGCATGGGCACCGGGCTCCTGGAAGTCTTCGGCGAGCAGTGTGAAACCTGTGCAGGCCGCGGAATCGTCACCCACGACGACCCCGTGGAACACCGCCGCGCCAACACGGTAGCCGCTGAGCACCACGTGCAGCGGGTTGACAGCCGCCCGGAACCCCAGCGCACCGACAGCGTGCGGACTGACAGCCAGCGCCCGGACAGCCAGCCGGGTGGCCGCACTGACCGGAAGCGCCGCCGCGGACGGGGCGGCCAGGCGCTGGAAACAGCACCGGCAGCTCCGGTGCAGATCCACACGGTCCACCCGGAAGCCAGCGATGCCGAGCGCCATGCGAAGGCGGAGGCCACGCGGGCAGCGCTTGCGAACATTGCGGCCGCAGCCCACGCTGCGCATCTGCATGACGACGAGGTGGCTCACGCATCAGCTGCCGCGGGACGGCAGCCTGCGGCTCCGGTGCCGGCTCCGGTTGGGCAGTCCGAAACGGACTCCAACGGCCGCCCGGCCGCAGTGCTGACATTCGGCGGCGAGCAGGTGGTGCTTCCGTTCGTTGCGCACCACGATGACCAGCCGCACGCACCTGCCCTGACACTTGACCGCCTCGCGGAGGCCTTCGCCCACCTTGGTGAGCCGGCTCCTGTAGCGGAAAGCACGCCGCCGGCAGTCCAGGCAACTGAAAGCCGGGCGGCCGAACCTGCCCGCCAGCAGCAGCCAGCCGCGGCGGAGAAGGATTACTCCGACCACACCGAGGAGCCCCGCGCCCGCCGTCCCCGGCGGAACCGGAGTGCCAGCCGTGCCCAGGGCGCAGCCAACGCCACGTCCGTAGAACATCACGAAGCCGCTCCGGTGGCTGCCGCCGGACACACCCACGCCGCCAAGGCGCCGGAGCCCGTCAAGGCTCCTGTGGCCGACAAACCGGTTGCCGCCAACGCGCCCATCATCCTGGGCGTAGGAGTTCCGGCCTCGGAGCTCTGACCAAGCAGTAGGGCAAGCCAAGACAACGGCGCCCGGACGTGCCTGTGAATCACAGGCTGCGTCCGGGCGTCCGGCGTTAAGTCCCGGGGAACGCTAGGCTGGTGACTGACACGGGGTGCCGCGCAGAGAGCCGGCTGAGATCCACACCCGTTGAACCTGTCCGGTTAGCACCGGCGAAGGGATGTCTCCTTTGGCTTCAACTTCTGTCCTTCCCCCTGCAACATCCGCGGCGGCTCTGCCGGAAACCACAGCAACCCGGGCTGAGATCCGGCCCGCATCAGGCCGCTCTTCTGCGGTCCGGGTGCTGCGTGACGTTCCGCGGGTGCTGTCCATTGCCGGATCGGACCCTTCAGGGGGCGCGGGCGTCCAGGCCGACCTCAAAAGCATTGCTGCCCTTGGCGGCTACGGCATGGCGGCCATCACCGCGCTGACGGTCCAAAACACCCAGGGGGTCCAGGCGGTTCACGTCCCGCCTGCGTCCTTCCTGGGCCAGCAGCTCGATGCCATCAGCGATGACATCACCATCGATGCGGTCAAGATCGGCATGCTGGGCGACGCTGCGGTGATAGGCGTGGTCCGCGACTGGCTGGAAAAGGTGCGTCCCGCCGTCGTCGTTCTTGATCCGGTGATGGTGGCCACGAGCGGCGACCGGCTGCTGCAGGAGTCTGCCGAGGCGGCCCTGCGGGAGCTGCTCCCGCTCGCGGACCTGATCACCCCCAACCTGGCCGAACTGGCCATCCTGGTGGGGGAGCCGCAGGCGAGGGAATGGCACGACGCGCTCGGGCAGGGGCAGCGGTTGTCCGCCGCGACCGGTGCCACCGTCCTGGTCAAGGGCGGCCATCTCGACGGCGGTGCGTGCCCGGATGCCCTGGTCAACGCTGCCGGGCTGCTCGCCCAGGAGGTGGTGGAAGTGAGCGGGGACAGGATCCCCACGCGCAACAGCCACGGCACCGGCTGCTCGCTGTCGTCGGCCATGGCCACGGCTCACGCCCGGCTGGGGGATTGGGAAGCCGCATTACGGCAAGTGAAACCCTGGCTGGTGGGCGCGCTGCAGGCCGCTGACCAACTTGAGGTGGGCGCGGGCAACGGCCCCATCAACCACTTCCACCACATGCAACAGGTTCCGGCAGCCGGCGAGTTCGCAGAGACGCTGCGCCGGGCGTCGGAGCCGGATCTTGCAGCCATCTACGGACTGGATTTCATCCGCGACCTGGCGGCCGGCACATTGGCTGAGGAACAGTTCGCCTATTACCTCGCCCAGGACGCCATCTACCTCAACGGCTATTCGCGGGTCCTCGCCCGGGCCAGCGCGCTGGCGCCCACGGAAGCCGCCCAGCTGTTCTGGGCAAAGTCGGCCCAGCAATGCCTCGAGGTCGAGTCCGAACTGCACCGCACGTGGCTAAGCACCAGGACAGTGGACTCCGTCCTGGGACCTGTCACCAAGTCCTACGTGGACCACCTGCTGGCTGCCTCGGCCTCCGGCAGCTACGGTGTCCTCGTGGCGGCCGTGCTGCCGTGCTTCTGGCTGTATGCCGAAGTGGGACAGACTCTCCACGCGGAGTTCCTGGCTGCCGGCGCCCCTGCAGCGCATCCTTATGCCGACTGGCTGCGGGCCTATGCTGACGAGGATTTCGCGCAGGCCACCCGTGACGCCATCGCTGTGGCTGACGACGCCGGCCGGAGCGCTTCCGCGGATGAACGGGCGGCGATGCTGGTGGCGTTCAGGCAGTCGTGCCGGTTCGAAGTGGAATTCTTCGACGCGCCGCGAATTCATTCCTGACAGTTTGAGGCCCGCGTGGCCTGTACGATAGTCAGGCACGGTTTCGGATTGTCAGTGCAGTATCCGCTTGTGGGTCCTATCACAGACAACCTGCCGTAACCAGCCTCATTTGCGGCCGAAGGCAAAATTAGCGTATTCTAGATCTTCGGTGCTTACGCCAACACTTGGGTTACGACCCCACGGCGTTGAGGCACAGCGAGAACCCAGCCGATTATGGAATCGGGTTCAGCACGCAAATTTAGTAATAAACGTCGAGAGAAGTGAGTTCCCAAGTGGTGTACGCGATTGTCCGCGCAGGCGGCCGCCAAGAGAAGGTTTCCGTTGGAGACTTCGTTACCCTGAACCGCGTCCCCGGTGGAGCCGGCAGCACTTTTGAGTTGCCCGCACTGCTCCTGGTAGACGGTGACAAAGTCACCTCTGCTGCTGCGGACCTGGCCAAGGTAACGGTTACGGCTGAGATCCTCGAAGACCTCCGTGGTCCGAAGATCGTCATCCAGAAGTTCAAGAACAAGACCGGTTACAAGAAGCGCCAGGGTCACCGTCAGGAATTGACCAAGGTCAAGATCACGGGTATCAAGTAACTCTTCGTTACTGTTCAGGTTCTTCAGCAGATTCCCCAGAATTTAAAGGCAGGCATTTCAAATGGCACATAAAAAAGGCGCGAGTTCCACTCGCAACGGTCGTGACTCCAACGCCCAGTACCTCGGCGTCAAGCGCTTCGGCGGCCAGGTAGTTTCCGCAGGCGAGATCATCGTTCGCCAGCGTGGCACCCACTTCCACCCGGGCGCCGGCGTTGGGCGTGGCGGCGACGACACCCTGTTCGCACTGGCCCCGGGAGCCGTCCAGTTCGGCACCCGCCGCGGTCGCCGCGTTGTCAACATCGTTGCTGCTGCAGCTGCAGAGTAACAAATAGTTCTGAAACGGTGGAGCGGGCCATTTGGTCCGCTCCACTATTCTTTTAACCGCATTACAATCGTCTTGGCGCCCTTGGGCGTCCAGGAAACAGCACTGAGGAGATCCACGTGGCGAGCTTTGTAGACCGGGTAGTACTGCACGTATCCGGCGGTACCGGCGGCCACGGCTGTGTCTCCGTCCACCGGGAGAAGTTCATCCCACTGGGCGGACCCGACGGCGGTAACGGCGGCGACGGCGGCAACGTCATCCTGCGCGTTGACCACCAGACCACTACCTTGCTCGACTACCACCACTCCCCGCACCGCCACGCCACCAACGGCGGGTCCGGGATGGGCGACTGGCGCGGCGGCAAGAATGGCGAGACCCTCATCCTGCCTGTGCCCGACGGCACCGTGGTCAAATCCAAGGACGGCACCGTCCTGGCAGACCTGGTCGGCGAAGGAGCAGAATACGTGGCGGCCGCCGGCGGCCAGGGCGGCCTGGGTAACGCTTCGCTGTCCTCGCAGAAGCGCCGTGCCCCGGGCTTCGCCCTGCTGGGCATCGAGGGTGACGCCCGTGACGTTGTGCTGGAACTGAAGTCCATCGCGGATATCGCGCTGGTGGGTTTCCCCTCTGCCGGCAAATCCAGCCTGATCGCGGCCATGTCCGCTGCGCGGCCCAAGATCGCCGACTACCCCTTCACCACGCTGATCCCGAACCTGGGTGTTGTCCAGTCGGGCGATGTCCGCTTCACCATTGCAGACGTTCCGGGCCTCATCGAGGGTGCCAGCGAAGGCAAGGGCCTTGGCCACCACTTCCTGCGCCACGTGGAGCGCTGCGCCGCCCTGGTGCACGTACTGGACTGCGGCACGCTGGAATCGGACCGTGACCCGTTGGCAGACCTGGCCATCATCGAGGCCGAGCTGGAAAAGTACTCCGTAGACATGAGCTTCGCGGGTGCCGACGGCGAAGTGGTTCCGCTGAACCACCGTCCGCGCCTGGTCGCCTTGAACAAGGTGGACCTTCCGGACGGCAAGGACATGGCTGAATTTGTCCGCCCGGAACTCGAGTCACGCGGCTACCGGGTCTTCGAGATCTCGGCCACCAGCCACGAGGGTCTCCGCCAGCTGGGCTTCGCCATGGCGGAAATCGTGCAGGCCGCCCGTGCCGCCCTCGCGGCCGCCCCGCCCAAGGTCCAGCCGCCCATTCTGCGGCCCCGCGCCGTCAACGAAGCAGGCTTCAAGATCCGCCGCGAGGAAAAGAACCTCGAACCGCTCTTCCGCGTCCTTGGCGACAAGCCTGTCCGCTGGGTCAAGCAGACCGACTTCACCAACGAGGAAGCCATCGGCTACCTCGCCGACCGCCTGGCCAAGCTCGGCGTCGAAAACGAACTGTTCAAGCAGGGCGCCAAGCCGGGCGACGCAGTCGTGATCGGCGAAGATGACGGCGTTGTCTTCGACTGGGAGCCCACCATGATGGCCGGCGCCGAAATGCTCGCATCACCGCGTGGCACGGATATCCGTTTCGCGGACGTCGGCGACCGCCCCACCCGCGGGCAGAAGCGTGACGAGCAGCAGGAACGCAAGGATGCCAAGGCCGCCGCCCGCGCCGAACTCGAAGCCGAGCGCAAGGCCGGGATCTGGACCGAGTCGGTCAGCGGCCGCCGCGCTGCCAAGCCGGTCAAGGAGAGTGGACTGGGCGTTGAAGATGAGTGAGGCCACTGAAATGACCGAAAATTCCGCAGTAATCATCGAGGAACCCAAAGACGACCGCAGTGTGCTCGCCCGGGCCCGCCGGATCGTTGTGAAAGTAGGGTCCTCGTCGCTGACCAGCATCAAGGGCGGCATCTCGGAAGAGTCCCTGACCGCCCTCTCAGATGTCTTGGCCGCCAAACATAATGCGGGCACGGAAATTATCCTGGTTTCCTCGGGAGCCATTTCCGCAGGGCTTGCGCCCCTCGGCCTGGTGAAGCGTCCGCGTGACCTCGCGACCCAGCAGGCTGCCGCCAGCGTGGGCCAGGGCCTGCTCATGGCGCGCTACACGCATGCATTCGGCGCCCACGGTGTCACAGTCAGCCAGGTGCTGCTGACTGCAGATGACCTCATGCGTCGCAGCCACCACGCGAACGCGTTCCGGGCACTGAACCGCCTCCTCAACCTCGGCGTAGTGCCGGTGGTCAATGAAAACGACACGGTCGCTACGCACAAGATCCGTTTCGGCGACAACGACAGGCTCTCAGCGCTCGTGGCCCATCTGGTCCGCGCCGACGCCCTGTTGCTGCTGTCCGACGTCGACTCGATATACGACGGCCCGCCCGCCAAGGGCGCCAAGCGCATCTCCCAGGTGGACGGCCCCGAAGATCTTGAGGCAGTGACGATCGGGAAGCCGGGCAAGGCAGGCGTAGGCACCGGCGGAATGCAGACTAAAGTCGAGGCTGCCATCATGGCCGCCGATTCTGGCATCCCGGCGCTGGTCACCTCCACCGCGAACGCCGCAGCCGCCCTGTCCGGTGAGGACGTGGGGACCTGGTTCACCGTCAACAGTGGCCGGAAGTCCGTGCGGATGATGTGGCTCGCCCATCTGGCGCATGTCCAGGGCCGGCTCTTTCTTGACGACGGCGCCGTGCATGCTGTGCGGGACAATCGCAACTCGCTGCTCCCCGCCGGAATTTCATCGGTGGACGGCACCTTCGAAGCCGGCGATGCCGTCGAGATGGTGGCCGGCGACGGTACCGTCATCGCGCGCGGTTTGGTCAATTACTCTTCCGAAGAGCTTCCCCAGATGCTGGGCCGCTCCACAGTGGAACTGGGCGAGTCCCTGGGCCGCGGATTCGACCGTGAGGTTGTCCATATCGATGACCTGGTTCTGGTCTGAGCGGTCCGCTCGCTTAGACTGGAAGGATGACTGAGGCACTGATTTCCCAAGCCCCTGGCAATTCCAACGCTTCGAATGCGGTTCATTCCGGGCCGGAACAGGGGAGTACACCCACTCCGGCGGAGGTTGAGGCAGCCGTCCACATCATCGCTGACCGCTCACGGCAGGCTGCCCGCCAGATGTCCGGGGCCAACCGCGCCCTGAAGGACAGGGGCCTCCGGGCAATCGGTGCTGCACTGCTGGCCCGGAAGGACCAGATCCTGGCCGCCAACGCCAAGGATGTTGCCGCCGGCAAGGCCAACGGCACCTCGGCGGCCATGCTGGACCGGCTGACGCTTACTGACGCCCGCATTACCGGGCTCGTTGACGCCCTGGAAAACCTTGCCAACCTGCCCGACCCGGTAGGCAACGTGGTCCGCGGCCAGACGCTGCCCAACGGTCTCCGCCTGCGCCAAATCAACGTGCCCATGGGTGTCGTCGCAGCCATTTACGAGGCCCGGCCCAACGTCACTGTTGACATCGCCGGTCTCGCGCTCAAGAGCGGCAACGCCGTTATCCTCCGCGGCGGCACCGCCGCTGCCGCCACTAACGACGCCTTGGTCCACGTTCTCCGCGAAGCCCTGGACGGCGTGGGGCTTCCCGCCGATGCCGTGCAGACAGTGGACCAGTACGGACGGGAAGGCGCGAATGCGCTGATGCGGGCCCGCGGCCGGGTTGATGTCCTGATTCCGCGCGGGGGCCGGGACCTGATCCAGTCCGTGGTGTTGAACGCCGCCGTGCCGGTCATCGAGACCGGCGAGGGCAACGTGCATATCTTCATCGACGAATCCGCCAGTGAGGACATGGCGGTGGAGATCCTGCTGAATGCCAAGACCCAGCGGCCCAGTGTCTGCAACACCGTGGAGACGCTGCTGGTCCATTCGCGGTCCACCGTGCTGCCCGCCGTCGCCGCCGCGCTGCGCGGCGCCGGGGTCACCCTCCACGCCGACGAGCGCATCCGTGCGGCGCTGCCTACATCTGTTGAGTCCGTGCCGGCAACGGATGAGGATTGGGGAACCGAGTACATGGACCTGGACCTCGCCGTCGCAATGGTGGACAGCCTGGATGACGCCGTCAAGCACATCCGGACCTGGTCCACGGGCCACACCGAAGCGATCCTCACCAACGACCTCGCCAACGCGGAGCGGTTCATTGCGGAGATTGATTCGGCGGCGGTCATTGTCAACGCGTCCACGCGGTTTACCGACGGCGGCGAGTTGGGCCTGGGTGCCGAGGTTGGCATCTCCACGCAGAAGCTGCACGCCCGCGGCCCGATGGGACTGACCGAACTCACCACGACCAAGTGGATCGTGCAGGGCGAGGGCCAGGTCCGCGGGTAGCAACGCGGTATTATAGACAGAAGTCCGGAACGGCGGGACAATCCGCTGCCACATCCTTGAACCTTAGGGGAGAAAATGCTGCTCCAGCAGATTGCCATGACCGTTGCCGAAGGCGGAGAACACGCACCCGCTCCGATCTGGGCTGAGCCGTGGGTCTTCGGCGTATCCATTTTCGCCATCCTGCTGGTGATGATGTTCGTTACGCTCTCCTACTCGAACCTGGGCAACCGGCACACCGTAACGGATGAGCACGCCGATCCGCACCGCCAGCACCCCAACAAGCACGACCACGGCCAAGGCCACTGAAATTTCCCGTGTTCTGCACCGTGACGGTGCGCAAAGGCGGCTGCGGCTGGGCGTGATGGGCGGGACGTTTGATCCCATCCACCACGGCCACCTTGTTGCAGCCAGCGAAGTGGCCGCCAAATTCGGCCTGGATGAAGTGGTCTTTGTCCCCACCGGGCAGCCGTGGCAAAAGTCGCACAAGCAGGTCAGTGAGCCTGAACACCGCTACCTCATGACGGTGATCGCCACGGCATCGAACCCCCGCTTCACCGTCAGCAGGGTGGATATTGACCGGCCCGGTCGCACGTATACCATTGATACCTTGCGGGATCTCCGGACCCAACGTCCGGATGCGGATCTGTTCTTCATTACCGGTGCAGATGCGCTGGCGCAGATTCTGTCCTGGAAGGACATCGACGAGCTGTGGTCACTGGCCCATTTTGTCGGTGTGACCCGGCCGGGACATGTGCTTGATGGCATGGGCCGCAAGGACGTCAGCCTCCTTGAGGTGCCTGCCATGGCCATCTCGTCCACGGACTGCCGTGTCCGTGTAGCCGGGAACAACCCCGTCTGGTACCTCGTGCCGGACGGAGTGGTCCAATACATCGCCAAATATGGTCTGTACGCCGAGGGATCAGATCCCGAGGACGTCCGAACTACCGAAACAGACGAGCCAGCCAGTACTGAATGAGTCCTCAATGAGTCAGGAAAAGCCCCCCGTCCGCAGCCGCCGCGAATTGCGGCAGGCCAGAGATGAGAACACGGCTCCCGGGTCCAGCGGCCCGGGCCAGGTTTCGCCTGCCTCAAAACAACGGCGCGCGGCTGACGCCGCGGTGGATTCCGTCCCCGAGCAGTCCCAAGCGCAGCGGTCCTCGCAGATCCGGGCCCGCGACCGCGCGGCGCTGCGTGCCATCAAGGAACTCGAGGAGAAAGAGGGCCAGCTGTCCGCAGGAGGCCCTCCCACCCGCAGGCAGTTGCGTCTCCAGCAACTGAAGGAACAGGCCGTCACCTCGGCCAATCCCATCATTCCTGCTCCCATGGGGCAGCCCTTGCCAGGCCAACCTGCGGCGAGCCAATCCGGGCCGAGCCAACCTAAGCCAGGCCAAGCCAAGCCAGCCCCAGCGAAGCCAGGTCACGACACTGGTGTATCCGCCGATACCGGGCCCGCCGCGCCGGCGAACAGTGCAGGTGTTCCGGCTGGCATGAGCGTGGAGCAGGCACTCGCAGCCCGCACGCTTATTGCCGAGCAGGCCAAGAACCAGCTGGCCAAGATGGAACACATCGCCTCGCTGGACCCCGAAGCAGTCGATCCGGACATCCTTGCGGAACAGATCGCCTTGGCCGAGCGCGCTGCGGTGCTGAACCGCCGGGCGATGGCCAAGCGGAAGCTGGCCGAGCAGGCCGCCCCTGCACAGCCAGTATCAGTACCCACGCAGGCTGCCAATACGCAGGCCGCGGCCACCCAATCCGTTCCCCAGACGGGCCCGGCCACCGCCGACAACCTGGCCATGGTCACGCCGCTGGAATTCGTGCAGGTACCCGGCGTCGACCATCCTGTGATGAAACCCCCGGCTACCTCCTACGTGCCGTTGGCGACCCAGGCCGGGCCTAAGGTCCGGCCTGGCGGCAAGGGCCGCCGGCCGTCCGCTACGTCCAATGAGCCGGCCGCGGGTTCTGCGCAGGCGGCCGCTTCGGGCCGTTCCCGGGTGATCGCCCGTGCGGAAGCTGCTGCCAGGGCCGCCGCGGCACCGAAGCGCGTGGTCCCCGTCCAGCCCGTCGTGGCCGATACACCAGCGGGGGAGCCGGATGATCTGTTCGATGACCTGCCGCGCATCCCGGCACGGTCAGCGCACGGGCTGGAGCCGCTGGATGCGGCAACGGCCGGCCTGGCCCGTGCGAAGCGGCTCAGGCTTATGCAGGTCCTCGTCCTGGCTTTTGGGATCGTGGCCCTTATTTCCGGCGTTATCCTCATCGTCAGCGGCATCTCCAGCTGACCAGGCAACGCCCTTTTACGAAGCTTTTGAAAACTACAAGGAGTCCCATGACTGCAACAGATTCATCCA
This sequence comes from Arthrobacter sp. Soil762, assembly GCF_001428335.1. Classification (GTDB taxonomy): domain Bacteria; phylum Actinomycetota; class Actinomycetes; order Actinomycetales; family Micrococcaceae; genus Arthrobacter. The sequence goes on along the minus strand of NZ_LMSG01000001.1, from coordinate 444,754 downwards.
TCGCCATTGCCCGCCAAGCCGCCAAGGCAGCCGCGGACAAGATTGCCCACGACATTGTGGCCCTCGATGTCAGCGAACGGCTGGCACTGGCAGACGTCTTCCTCATCGCATCCGCCCCGAGCGAGCGCCAGGTCAACGCCATCGTTGACGGCATCGAAGAAGAACTTTCCAAGCAGGACCTCCGTCCGGTACGCCGCGAAGGCCGCTCCGGCGGGCGCTGGGTACTTCTGGATTACTCGGACATCGTCATCCACGTCCAGCATGAAGAGGACCGCGTTTTCTACGCCCTGGAGCGCCTGTGGAAGGACTGCCCGGTAGTTGACCTGCAGCTGGGCGAAGACGCTTCAGCCAAGGCGACGGCGGCCTCCGACTCCGAATAGCAGGCCTTGCTGGCCCGAATATGCCCGATTTGGAATTTTCGGAAAAGCTGGTCTAAGATATTTGAGTTGCTCCGGGGAGACCGCGGAGTAACGAAGGTCCGGGGCTGTGGCGCAGCTGGTAGCGCACCTGCATGGCATGCAGGGGGTCAGGGGTTCGAGTCCCCTCAGCTCCACCGGATAATCCGCCGGAATCGAAAGATTCCGGCGGATTTTTTTATTGCAGGAAAATGCGCCTCCCGATTGGCGCAGCGCGCAGATTTCTATTAAGCTGATCAGGTTGCTTCGGGCGGTCTGAACGGCGGAGGAGCACAGGTTTGGGGCTGTGGCGCAGCTGGTAGCGCACCTGCATGGCATGCAGGGGGTCAGGGGTTCGAGTCCCCTCAGCTCCACCAAACAGGACGCAGGTCCGCAAAAAAATGAGCCACCCGGTCGGGTGGCTCATTTTTTGTCTCCCAAGCAGGGAGCCGGAGAAGTGGGCGCCGAGTAGTGAGCGCCTAGACCCATTCACTCCGGCGCAGCGGCGGCCCGTCCCCGCCGGCACGCTGGACGAGGATCTGGTTGACGCCCGTGATCCCGGTTTCAAAGCCCAGGGCACTTGAGGCCATGTAGAGCCGCCACACCCGCGCCCGGCCCAGGCTGGTGAGCCGGACGGCTTCGTCCCAGTTCTCTTCGAGCCTGCGCACCCACGCCCGCAGGGTCAGCGCATAGTGCTGGCGCAGGGCCTCCACGTCCAGCACCTCGAACCCGCCGGATTCCAGCGCACTGACCATCTCGCCCAGGCTGATCATCTCGCCGTCCGGAAAGACATAGCGCGGAATGAACGAATCCGGGTCCGGCTTCGTGGGGCCGGCGTTCCAGGAGATGGCGTGGTTGAGCAGCCGGCCGCCGGGACGGAGCAGGCCGTGCAGCACGTCGACATAGTGGGGTGTCTGTTCCCGGCCCACATGTTCGGACATGCCGATGGAGCTGATGGCGTCGAACGGCCCGTCGGCGATATCCCGGTAATCCTGGACCCGGATGTCGATGTTTTCGGTCAGCCCGGCGTCGGCAGCACGTTTGCGCGCCAGCACGGCCTGTTCGGTGGAGAGCGTCACGCCCACCACCGAGACGCCGTAATGCTGCGCCGCGTGCAACGCGAAGCTGCCCCAGCCGCACCCCACGTCCAGTACCCTCATCCCGGGCTTCAGCCCAAGCTTCCGGCAGACGAGATCCAGCTTGGCCTTCTGCGCGTCATCCAGTCCCGCCGGAAGGCCCCGGCCGGCAGGGGTGCCGCCGCCGTCGGGTCCATCCGCCCACACAGCGCACGAGTAAACCATTGAGGGTCCCAGCACGAGGGCATAAAACTCGTTGCCGACGTCGTAATGGTGCGAGATGGCCGCGGCGTCGCGCTTCCGGGTGTGGAGCCGGCCCTTCCGCGTGACCTTGGCCTCCTCCGGCGGCGGAGCAGGGTTGGGACCCAGCGCGCCCAGCCGGACCGCCGTGCTGACCAGCGTGGCCAGTTCACGCGGAGTCAGGGGCCGGAAGGGGCCGGGCTCGGAAAACTTGCCCACCGAGCTGAGCGCCGTGACGGCTGCAAAGATGTCGCCGGGGGCATCGATGTCCCCGGCGACGTAGGCGCGGCTGAGCCCGAGCTGCCCCGGCGACCACAGGATCCGGCGCAGGGCGCGGCGTGACCTGAATTCGAGGACCGGGGCCTCGGGCGGCCCCGCCTCGGACCCGTCCCACGCCCGCAGCCTCAGCGGTATCTCCGTCGTCCCCAGGACGATGCCCAGTGCGTTCGCCAGCAGCGACGCTGCCCCTTTTTCTGTTTTCATGGTTCTCGCCTTTCGTCCGCCTAGGCCCAACAGTACGACGCCGGCGCGCGCCTGTCAGCGCAGTGGCGCGATTATCATGGGGGAGTGAATGAGACATTGCCACCGTGCCCCGAATGCTCCAGCGCCTACACCTACGAGATGGGTGCGCTCCTGGTCTGCCCGGAATGCGGCCACGAGTGGTCCGCCCAGGCGGCGGAGGCCACGGCAGAGGCCGGGCCGAGGGTCATCAAGGATGCAGTGGGCAACATCCTCGCCGACGGCGACACGGTCACGGTGATCAAGGACCTGAAAATCAAGGGCAGCTCCGGTGTCATCAAGGTAGGCACCAAGGTCCGCGGAATCAGGCTCATGGACGGTGTGGGCGACCACGACATCGACTGCAAAGTGGACGGCGTGGGGCCGATGCAGCTCAAATCCTCCGTGGTGAAGAAGGTCTAGCCGGAACCGGTCAGGGGCATGGACTACGGAACCACCGACGTTGTGGTCATCGGCGCGGGCCAGGCGGGACTTTCTGCCGCCTACCACCTGCAGCGCCGGGCGCTGGCCTACAGGGTCCTCGACGCGGAGGACGGTCCGGGCGGCGCCTGGCGCCACCGCTGGAAGAGCCTGGTGATGGCCACGGTCAACGGCATCAGTGACCTTCCCGGCATCGCGAAGCCTGACGTGGATCCCACGGAACCCAGCTCGGAGTTCCTGAGCCGGTACTTCGCCGGCTACGAGCGGGACCTCGGAATTGAGGTCCTGCGCCCGGTCAAGGTCACCTCCGTCGCCAGGGAAGACGCTGATCCGGCAGGGCGCCTGCGGATCAGCACCGACGGCGGCGACTGGTCAGCGAAGGCCGTCATCAACGCAACCGGTACGTGGACCCGGCCGTTCTGGCCCATCTACCCGGGCCGATCCACGTTCCGGGGCCGGCAACTGCACGTGGCCGATTACGTCTCCGCCGAGGAGTTCCGCGGCCTGCACGTCATCGTGGTGGGAGGCGGAATTTCCGCCGTCGGGTTGCTGGACGAGGTCTCGCAGGTGACCAGCACCAGCTGGTTCACCCGGCGGGAACCCGACTGGCGTGACGCGGCATTCGACGCCCAGGCCGGCCACAACGCCGTCGCCCTCGTGGAGGAACGCGTGCGGCAGGGCCTGCCGCCGCAAAGCGTGGTGGCCGTGACCGGCCTCATCTGGACCCCTGCGCTACGGGCGGCAGCGCAACGCGGTGCGCTGGACCGTCGTCCCATGTTCACCGCCATAGAGCCCGACGGCGTCCGGCTCGCCGACGGGAGCCTGCTCCGTGCCGACGTCATTCTGTGGGCCACCGGATTCCGTGCCGAGCTCGAACACCTGGCGCCGCTGCATCTGCGGGGACCCGGCGGCGGCATCGCCATGGAAGGGACCCAGGTGGCAGCTGAACCACGCGTCCATCTGGTGGGGTACGGGCCGTCGTCGTCCACCATCGGCGCCAACAGGGCGGGCCGGGCGGCCGTCACCGCAATCCTCAAACTGCCCGCGCTTGTACCAACCGCATCAACAACCAGTACATGACCAGACGGCAGGAACCAGTGGCACAGAACACTCTTGAGGACATCTTCGGCACGCTCCGGCGCCACCCGGATGTCGAAGCCCCGAACCTCCAGGCCTGGGACGCCACGGACAGGCTGCTGCTCGAAGCCGCCGCAGCGCGCACGGATCCGGATACGCTGCTGGCTGTGATCGGCGACCGCTACGGTGCTCTCACCCTGGGTGCGCTTGGCACCCTGGGAGTCCGCCGGGTCCGTGTGCACGAGGATCTCATCACGGGGGAGCGCGCCCTGCGGAACAACGCTGCGGCTGTGGGGCTCGCAGCGGCGGATCCCGGAGCCACTGACGCCACTGGGTTCGAACAATTGCCGCTGGGGGAGGAGCTGCTGTCCGGCGCGGAGCTGGTGCTGCTTCAACTGCCGCGCACGCTGGCGGAGCTTGAGGAAATCGCAGCCGCCGTGGCGCGTTATGCCGCCCCTGACGTGGTGCTGCTCGCCGGCGGGCGGATCAAACACATGTCCCTGGGAATGAACGCGGTCCTGGAACGCCACTTCGAGACGGTCCAGCCGCAGCTGGCGCGGCAGAAGTCCCGGATCATCCTGGCCAGCGGCGCCCGGCAAACTGAGACGCACGAGTGGAGTCCCGCCGTCGAACGCCTTGCCGAGCTGGACCTGGACGTTGCTGCGCACGGTGCCGTCTTTGCCGGGGCGAAACTGGACATCGGGACCAGGTTCCTCCTGACCTTCCTGCCGGAGATGCCTGAAGCCGGGCACGCCATCGATCTGGGCTGTGGCACCGGCATCCTCGCCGCCATGTACGCCCGCCAGAACCCGGCATCAAGGGTCACGGCCACGGACCGGTCCGCCGCCGCGGTCGCATCCGCCCGGGCCACGGCGCAGGCCAACGGCCTCGAGGAGCGGATTACCGCCCTCCAGGATGACGCGATGAGCACGCTCCCTGCCGGAAGCGCCGAGCTGGTCCTGCTGAATCCGCCCTTCCACCTGGGCGCCAGTGTGCATGCCGGAGCGGGCATCAAACTGTTCGAGGCGGCAGCGAGGGTCCTGGCTCCGGGCGGTGAGCTGTGGACGGTGTTCAACCGGCACCTGCAGTACCTCCCGGCGCTGGAGCGGCTGGTGGGTCCCACCACTGTGAGGGGCGGCAATCCGAAGTTCACGGTGGCGGTCAGCACCAGACGGCCGTAGGCGCGCCAGCACGGCAAGGTGGCGCCCCCGGCCGCGGCGCGGCCCCACCTTCCGGCTCTGGGCGTTGATCAGGAGGTAACGTACCATTCAGACATCATGAATACGCGGCCGAAAACCTAGGGGAGACCGTGCAAGAAATCCGCCAGTCCTCGGCGCCACGGCGCGGGACCAATCTTCCGCGCATGGGCGACTTTAACCTCACGGTCATCCTGGATGCCATCCGCCGGTCATCCGGGGGGCTCAGCCGCGTGGAGCTCGCCCAGATTGTGGGCCTTTCGCCGCAGACCATCTCCAACATCTCCCGCCGCCTGCTGGACCAGCACCTTATCGTCGAAGCCGGTAAAGAAGGCAGCGGCCCCGGCAAGCCGCGCACCATGCTTCGCCTCAACCCGGGTGGCATGTATGCCATCGGCGTCCACCTGGACCCCGCCGTTACGACGTTCGTTGTCCTCGATCTTGTGGGCGCCGTTGTACAGCATTCACGGATTAGGACACCCGGCGGGAATGATCCTGCCGCCGTCATTTCCACCATGGCCACCGAGATCGAGCAGCTCGTTGCGGAGTCCGGCGTGGACACCAGCCGGATCGCCGGCCTCGGCCTGGCCGCTCCGGGACCCATCGACCTGGACAACGGCACCGTGGTGGACCCGCCGCTGCTGCCGGGCTGGGACCGCGTGGAACTCCGGGACGCCCTGGCCAAAGCCACCGGCTATTCCGTCCTGGTGGATAAGGACGTCACCAGCGCCGCCGTCGCCGAGACATGGGCCGGCGGGCCCAGCGGCTCGGGCAGCTTCATCTTTATGTACATGGGCACGGGTATCGGCTGCGGCATCGTCCTCAACGATGAGGTGGTCCGTGGAACGTCAGGAAACGCCGGCGAGATCGGCCACATCGTGGTGGACCCCGATGGCCCGGTCTGCGACTGCGGACTGCGCGGCTGCGTTAAGTCCTCCGCCATCCCGCAGGTGCTCGTGGCGGAGGCCGTTGCCGCCGGCATCCTGGACGGCTCCGGAAAGCACACCAGCGGAGCCGAAGTGCAGCAGAGCTTCTCCCAGCTGTGCGACCTTGCCGATGCCGGCGACGCCAAGGCCCTGGCGATCATCGACAAGTCAGCCGTGCTGGTGGCCCGGGCCGTCTCCGTGGTCACCAATACGCTGGATGTGGAGCGGGTTGTGTTCGGCGGGCCTTTCTGGAGCCGGATCGCCGACCGCTACCTGGAGAAGATCCCGGCGCTGGTGGACGCCAACAGTGCGGCCCGCCTGATCCACACCATCGAGGTTGTCGGCACGGGAGTCGGTGAGGACGTCGGCGCCGTTGGCGCTGCCTGCCTGGTCCTGGAGCATACACTGGCGCCCCGGGCGCAGCGGCTTCTCCTGGAAGTCTGAACCGGACGTCTGAACAGGGGCTCCTTGCCACGGGCCGGAGCCCCGTCTAGCATGTGGATATCGCCGCGGCTGGGGCCCGCAGGTACAGGGGACGGCAGCCATTGACTGAATGGAGCACCAATGCGCCGGGCCCTCAAAATCACCTCACTCATCGCTGCAGCGGGCTTTGTGCTGACTGCGTGTTCCCCCGCCGCCCCCGAAGCGGAGACCAAAACGCTGAAGGTGGTCTATCAAAAGACCGATTCCTTCACTGCCCTGGACACGCTCTTCCAGTCGGCCAAGCAGGAGTTTGAGGCCGCCAACCAGGGCGTCACTGTTGCCCTGGAGCCCATCCAGGCGAACGACGACGACTACGGCACCAAGCTTGCCCTCGCTGTCCGTTCGCCCTCCACCGCCCCGGACGTCTTCTATGAGGACACCTTCAAGGTGCGTTCCGACGTCGACGCCGGGTACCTCCTGAAACTGGACAGCCACCTTGAGGGGTGGAAGGACTGGGATACCTTCGATGATGGCGCCAAGGCAGCCGGCCTGGGGGACGACGGCGGCACATACGCGGTCCCGCTGGGCACCGACACCCGAGCTATCTGGTACAACAAAAAGGTGCTCGCCGCCGCGGGCGTCAGCGTCCCGTGGGAGCCCCGCACCTGGCAGGACATCCTGGACACCGCCCGGAAAATCAAGGCCAGTGATCCCACCGTGGTGCCGTTCAACATGTATGCCGGCAAGGCCACCGGTGAAGGCACCGTAATGCAGAGCTTCTACGAACTGCTCTACGGAACGGAATCCGAACTCTACGATGCCGACGCCAAAAAGTGGGTAGTCGGTGCCCCGGGGTTCACCGACTCGTTGGCGTTCCTCAAGACCCTCTACGACGAAAAACTGGCCGTCTCCCCGGCGGAGGCCCTCGACGCGAATGTGTGGAAGAAGGTCTTCGGCGAATGGCTTCCGCAGGGCAAAATGGGCGCAACCGTGGAAGGTTCCTACACGCCGTCGTTCTGGCAGAAGGGCGGCAGCTACGAGTGGGCCGAGTACGGCCAGGACATGGGCGTCACGGCGTTCCCCACCCAGAACGGCCAGGCACCCGGCGGCGTCAGCATGTCCGGCGGCTGGACCCTTGCCGTAGGGGCGGAGACCAAAAACCCGGACCTCGCGTTTGAGTTCCTCGCCACGGCGCTGAACCAGAAGAACTCCCTGGCCTTCAACATCGCCAGCTCCCAGATCGCCGTGCGGAAGGACGTCGCCGCCGATGCCGGCTACCAGGCGGCCAACCCGTTTGTGAAGGACGTGTCCGAGCTGGTGGCCGTCACGCACTACCGTCCCGCAACCGCCGACTACCCTCGGATCTCCGCGGCCGTCCAAGAGGCCACGGAAGCTGTGATTACCGGGGCGAAATCCCCGGAGCAGGCGGCCGCCGACTATGACACGGCGGTGAAGGGCATCGTGGGTGAGGCCAAGACCGTCGCCGAGTAACCTGTGGCGGTTTCCCTCAGGCGTGACCGGTCCGGCCACCGGCGGCGTCACTCCGGACTCCGGCGCCAGGCACGGCTGATCCCCGTACTCCCGGCAGTGGTTCTCCTGCTCGTGTTTTTGGCCGGTCCCGTGCTGTGGGCCTTCCACGCGTCATTCACCAATGCCGCCCTGACCGGCCGCAATGCCCGCAGTCCCGGTTGGATCGGGTTCGACAACTACGCCAGGCTCCTGTCGGACCCCATGCTGCCGCTCTCGCTGGGCCTGACTGTCCTGTTCGTGGGCGGCTCTGCCATCCTGGGCCAGAACCTGCTGGGGCTCACCCTCGCGGTGCTGATGCGGCGGGCCCGCCGGACGGTGGCTGCCGTTGTCGGTACTGCGGTGGTGGCTGCGTGGGTGCTCCCCGAGATCGTGGCCGCCTTCGCCGCCTACGCCTATTTCAGCCGGGACGGGACCCTGAACCAGCTGCTGGGCGGGCTGGGGCTCGGGCAGACCGACTGGCTGTATTCGTTCCCGATGGTCGCCATCCTGCTTGCCAACATCTGGCGTGGCACTGCGTTCTCCATGCTCGTCTACCGCGCCGCGCTCAATGACATCCCCGGTGAGGTCACGGAGGCCGCGCTGATGGACGGTGCCCGTGGCTGGCAGCGGCTGGCCTTCATCACCATCCCCATGATCCGCGGCAGTATCGCCACCAACCTCATGCTCATCACCCTGCAGACGCTGGCGGTGTTCACCCTCATCTGGGTGATGACAGCGGGCGGCCCCGCCAACGCCAGCACCACGCTACCGGTGCTGGCGTATCTGGAAGCCTTCAAGTTCGGCGACATCGGCTACGGCACGGCGGTGGCGTCGGTGCTGATCCTCATTGGCGTGGTGTTCGGTGCCGCCTACGTCCGGCTCCTGCGGGAGAGCAAACCATGACGACGACGGCGGGGACCTCCGCGCTGGGCCAGCTGCGGTCCGGGACGGGCGCGGTTTCCCGTGCCCGGCAGCGTGCCCGGATACCGGCGGATGTGTCCCTGATCCTGATCGGCGCCTGCTTTGTCCTGCCGCTGCTCTGGCTCGTGTTTGCGTCCCTTGATGCCTCCGCCGGACACGAGGCAAGGCTCCCGGGCAGGGTCTCCCTGGATAACTTTGCCGCCATCATGACACCGGGGCTGCTGTTCCAGCCGCTTTGGAACAGCATGGTGCTGTCCGCCGGCACGGCCGCCGTGAACCTCGTGGCAGCAGTACTGGCTGCCTACCCACTGTCCCGCTACCAGTCCAGGTTCAACAAGCCGTTTATGTACACCGTCCTGTTTGGAACCTGCCTTCCCATCACGGCCATCATGGTGCCGGTGTATGGGTTGTTTGTGCAGCTTCAACTGCTGGATTCGATGCCCGCCACGATCTTTTTTATGGCCACCACCACGTTGCCCATGGCCATCTGGATGACGAAGAACTTTATGGACGCAGTCCCGGTGTCGTTGGAGGAAGCGGCCTGGGTGGACGGTGCGTCAGGATTAACGGCGCTGCGGACCATCGTCCTGCCCCTGATGCGGCAGGGGCTTGGCGTGGTGTTCATTTTTGTGTTCATCCAGGCTTGGGGGAACTTCTTCGTCCCGTTCGTCCTGCTCCTGTCCGAAGCCCGGCAGCCGGCGGCGGTGTCGATCTTCAGCTTCTTCGGACAGCACGGCGCAGTGGCGTACGGCCAGCTGGCCGCCTTCTCCATCCTGTATTCAGTCCCGGTGCTGGCCCTGTACGTCATTGTGGCCAAGGGCGCGGGGAGTTCCTTCGCGCTCTCGGGTGCAGTGAAGGGCTAGCTACGCCGGGCTATGGTGCGCGCCGGAACCTCAGTCGATGTCCTCGACCACCACGCCGAAGGGGATGCTGTCATCGAGGTGGGCCTGGTGGCCGGTAGGACCCGCGTTGTAGGTAACCCGGACACCATGGGATTTGTCGGCAGCGGACTGCTGCAGAACAGGCTTGACGGCAAGGATGAACCGCTCGCTCTTGTCGGCGAGAAACTCTTTGTAACTGGCTGGAAGCTCACTCATGGCAAAAGGATAGACCTGCAGAGCCGCGATGGGGAGGGGTCCCCATTGCGGCCGGGCCGGGAGGTGCTTGGATAGGATGGCGGACGGAGTGCAGCCGCACGGCAGCACACCCGGGCTAACATCCGTAGACCACCAGCCATCAGGGGGAAATCCATTGCTTCAGACCAGTGCGCCCGCACGAATCGAACCGGCGGAACTGGCCCGTGCACAGCAGGTGGTGGCGAACATTTCCCGCACCTTCGATGCCAAAGTGGTGGGCCAGGCACGGCTGCGTGAATCCCTGCTGGTGGGCCTGATGACCGGTGGGCACATCCTGCTGGAAAGCGTTCCGGGCCTGGCGAAGACCACCGCCGCCCAGACCGTGGCCGAAGCAGTCAGCGCAGAGTTCCGCCGGATCCAGTGCACGCCGGACCTGCTGCCCAGCGACATCGTGGGCACGCAGATCTACGACGCCGCCAAGGGCACCTTCGTCACCCAGCTGGGGCCGGTGCACGCCAACATCGTCCTGCTTGACGAGATCAACCGCTCCAGCGCCAAGACCCAGAGCGCCATGCTGGAGGCCATGCAGGAGCGGCAGACCTCCATCGGGGGAGAGGAATACCGGCTGCCGTCCCCGTTTATGGTGCTGGCCACCCAGAACCCCATCGAGCACGAAGGCACGTACCAGCTGCCGGAGGCGCAGATGGACCGCTTCATGCTCAAGGACGTGCTGGACTACCCCACGCCGGCCGAGGAAACGGAAATCATCCGCCGGATCGACGCCGGGGTCTTCAGCGCCGAACAGAAGCCGGCGGCCGCCGCCTCTTTGGACGCCGTCATCGGCGTGCAGGAGCTGGTGAAGCGGATCTATATCGACCCGGCCGTCATCAACTACATCGTGGGGCTGGTGTTTGTCACCCGGAACGCCGGGCAGTACATCGACCAGCGGCTCGCCGGCTTCATCGAGTTCGGCGCCAGCCCGCGCGCCAGCATTGCCTTCAGCCAGGCCACCCGGGCAGTGGCACTGATCAACGGCAGGGACCACGTGATCCCGGAGGACGTGAAGTCCCTCGCCCACCGAGTGCTCCGGCACCGCCTCATCCTGGGGTTCGACGCCGTTGCCGAGCAGGTGCCGGTGGAGACGATCATCGACGCGGTCGTAGCCTCCGTCCAGACTCCCTGAGCCAGCAGTGACCAGTCTCCTGCAGCGCGTGAAGTCGAAGATGGCCATCTTCGCCCACCGGAAAGCCCGCGGCATGCTCGACGGCGAATACGGATCCGTTTTCCGCGGCCGCAGCCTGGACTTTGATGACCTGCGCGCCTATATCCCCGGGGACGACGTCCGCGACATCGACTGGAAGGCTTCCGCCCGCTTCGGATCGCCGCTCATCAAGCGGTATGTCGCCATACGGCGCCAGACCGTCCTGCTGATTGCCGATACAGGACGGGGCATGGCTGCCGAGTCCCGCGACGGCGAAACCAAGAAGGACATCGCCGTGATGGCATTCGGTGTGGTGGGTTACCTGGCGCACCGGCACGGCGACGTAGTGGGCCTGGTCTGCGGAGACGCCAACGGGACCCGCTCCATTCCCGCCAAAGCCGGTGAGCCGCATCTGGAACGGCTCCTGCGCGAGGTTGACTCATCCACCTCCCTGGACTCTGGCCACAGCAGGATCGAGGGCCAGCTGGAATACGTGGCCCGCAACGTCAATGGCCGGTTCCTGCTGTTTGTGGTGTCCGACGAACATGCCGCCGGCCCCGACACCGAACAGCTGCTGCGCCGGCTGCGTGCCCAGCATGAGGTCCTCTGGCTCACCATCCGGGACGCTGACCTCGCCGGGGAAGGACACTCCGGCCAGGACGCCTTCAGCGTGGCAGACTCGTCGATGCTGCCAGCACAGCTGGCAGCATCCCCGGCAGTCGCGGCGGCCTATGCCAAGGCAACAGGGGAACGGGATGCGGCCCGGCAGGCCATGCTCCGCCGCGCCGGCATTACCCAAGGCCACGTGACCGGCAGCAGTGCGGTCATGACGGAACTCTTCGCCCTCCTGGAAAGGCACCGGCGTGCCGGCTGACCCGGGCATCTACGGACCCCTCCAGTACAGCCAGGCGTGGCTGTGGACCGGGCTCGCCCTACTGGCAGCGGTCCTGGGCTGGTACGCGTTCGTTTTCCTGAGCACGCGCAAACCGAAGGTGCCGGAGCAGGCGCCCCGGTTCGCGCCGCCGTCGGACCTTGCGGGCCTCAAGGTGGCCTACCTGCAAAAGATCGACGCCGTCACAGCCGACGCCGCCGCCGGGCTGCTGACCGCACGGGAGTCGCACCAGCAACTGAGCCTGCTGGTCCGCCGGTTCGCCCGCGACGTCACCGGCGTCGACGCCCCCAGGATGACCCTTGCGGAGCTGCACGGGCACCCGCTGCCCCCCGTGGCCGAGGCCGTCCGCAAGATTTACCCGGGCGAGTTCGGCCTGGAACCGCTGCCGCCGGTCGCGGAATCGGCCGCGACTGCCCGCCAGGCGGTGCGGCAATGGAACTGATGTTCTGGTGGCTGGTCCCTCCGGCGCTGGTCATCGCGGCCCTGGCAGGATTGCGCGCCTTCCGCCAGGACCGACACGCAAACGCTCGACGGCGGCCGGTGGCCAATGCGGACCGCCTCACGGCGTTGCCCGAATACCAGGGGGCCCTCCGGCGGCACCGCCGCTGGCTGGTTGTGGCCGCTCTCGCGGCCACAACCCTGCTGGTCTCTGCGGTGGCCGCGGCGGCGCGTCCAGTGGAACTGACCACCATCCAGCCGGAGCAGCGCAACCGGGACATCATGCTGTGCCTGGACACGTCGGGATCCATGAGCAGCGCCGATGCGGCTGTGGTGCAGGTGTTTGCCGAACTTGCGAAGGAGTTCGACGGCGAACGGATCGGCCTCACCGTCTTCGACAGCAGCGCCATCCAGGTCTTCCCGCTCACCGACGACTACGCGTACGTCCAGGAACAGCTCACGCTCGCCAAAGACGCGTTCGACGGAAACCCAGGCAGCGCGGGGTTCCTGGACGGTACCTGGAATGGCCGCGGATCGTCGCTGATCGGTGACGGCCTGGCGTCCTGTGTCAACGGGTTCCCGGACACCGCCGCGGATGCCCGCAGAGCGGAGACCGGCACCACGGAGACCGGCGGTCAGCGGCGCTCGCGGTCCATCGTCCTGGCAACGGACAACTACCTGTCCGGCGATCCCATCTTCACCCTGGAACAGGCGTCCGCCCTGGCCAAGGAGCGCGATGTGCGCGTTTATGCCCTGAACCCCGGGGACTTTGACTACGGACCCGGCCCCGGCCAGCCCGGAGCCAGGTTGCGCACAGCGGCCGAAGCCAGCGGTGGGGCGTACCACCAACTGGACAGCCCGGATGCCGTGGCGGACATCGTCCATTCCGTGCAGGAAAACGAAGCCACGGCAATGAAGGGCGCGCCCCGGGCCGTCGTCTCGGACCGGCCCGAGCTGCCGCTCGCGCTGGCACTCCTGTCCGGCCTGGTACTGGCGGGCGCGTCGTGGAGGCTCCGGCCATGACACTGCAACCGATCCTGCCCTGGTGGGTTATGGCCCCGCTCATCGCCGCAGTTGTGCTCTTTCTGGTTTGGCGACTGGTCCAGGCGACGCGGGAGCGCTCGGCCGGTATGCGCCGCGACTGGCTGTTCAGGAGCGCCCTGGTGCTGCTGCTCCTGGCCGCGGCGCTCCGGCCGGGTGTTCCCGGCGGAAGCTCCCAAGCCGCGGCGGCGGATGTCAACGTCTTTTTTGTGGTGGACACCAGCAGCAGCATCGCTGCCGAAGACTACGGCGACGGCTCGCCCCGGCTGGACGGGGTGCGGCAGGACATCATGGCCATCGCGGGTGAACTGGCCGGGGCCCGCTTTTCGCTCCTGACGTTCGACAGCAACGCCATTGTCCGGATGCCCCTCACCACCGACGCCACCGCCCTGGACACCAGCGTGTCCGTCCTGCAGCCGCAGGTCACGGCATTTTCGAAGGGCAGCAGCGTCACCGCTGCCGGGACCTTGCTGGCGGAGCGGCTGCGCGCCGCGCGGGACAGCCATCCCGAACGGCCGCGCCTGGTCTACTACCTGGGCGACGGGGAACAGACCAGCGCCAAGGCGCCGGCGGCGAGAAGGCTCGACGGCGGCCTGGTGGACGGCGGCGCGGTGCTCGGCTACGGCACGGCGGACGGCGGCCGGATGAAGGAAAACACGGGGCAGGGTTCGGGGCAGGGTTCGGGGCAGGACGCCGGCGCAGGCTACATCCAGGACCGGTCGTCCGGAACCGGCAAGGATGCCATATCGGTCATCGACGAAGGCCGCCTGCAGGGGATTGCCGGTCAGCTGGGGGTGCCCTACGTCCACCGTTCGGCCGGTGACCCGGTGGCGCCGATGATGCAGGCCGCTGATCCAGGGGACTTCCAACCGGCGCCAGCGGACGGCGTCGGTGGCGGACGGACGGAGCTGTACTGGCTCCTCGCCGCCGGGGCGTTCCTGCTGGCACTCCGCGAAACCGTCCTGGTGCTGCGCCAGTGGCTGCAGCTCCGGCCCGGAGCGGGAGTTCGAACATGACGCGGCCATCGCCCACGCCGGCACCCCAGGAACCCGCACCCCAGGAACCGGCACCCCAGGAACCGGCACCCCAGGAACCGGCACCCCAGGAACCGGCACCCCAGGAACCGGCACCGCCGGTAACCTCAGGGGACCGGCGGGAGCGCCGCCGTCGGCTGGTGTGGTGGTCTGCGCTGCCCGCACTCCTGGTCCTCTGCCTGTCCGCCAAGTTGCTCAGCGTGGGCATTCTCGCCGACACTGCTGCCCAATCCTTCGCGGCCGGGGACTCCGGAGGAGTGGCGGATGCTGCCGCCGGACTACGGACCGCCAATTTCATCGAACCGCACAAGGCGCCGTTCGCCGAGGGTGACGGCCTGTTCCTCGCCGGGGACTTCGCTGCCGCCCGCCAACGCTTCGAGGAAGCACTGTCCCTGGCGGGCACGGCCGACGAGTGCGTCATCCGGGTCAACCTGGCCCTCACCATCGAACGCCTCGGTGACGCCGCGGCCAAAACAGAAGATCCGACGGCGGCGGCCCGGCTGTTCGCCGAAGGCGTTGCGGTAGTGGAGGCTGCTCCGGAGGGCTGCTTTGCCTCCGGCGCGGATGCCGGCGCGGATGCCAGCGCCGAATCCGGCGCGGGGGAGCAACTGAAACAGGCGGCGGAGCGCCTCCAGCAAAAGGCCGATGCAGCGGCTGCGGACAACACCACCCCGCAACCGCCGGAAGGGCCTGGGCAGGAAGAGCCTCCGGCGGATCCGGGCCAGCAGAGCCAGCTTGAGCAGCTCAGGGACAGCGCCAGGGAAGCCCAAAGCGAGCGGAATTCCGGGCAGGAGCGGGACGAGTACCTCCGGGACGACGGCTTCGGGCCGGGTGTTGACCGGCCCTGGTAACAGGCCAAGGCAGCGGCGGGTCTGCAGTATGCCCCGATAAAACCGTTGACCAATATGGCGAAGAAAATTCTGCACCAATGCGAAACACGCCGTAAAGCTGCGTCTTAATTCGGCGGCGGACTTGAAGGGTGCCCCGCGGGCTCCTAGAGTTCTATACAAGTTACCCAGGTAACGTGTCAGCGATCCTCCGATTCTGGAGGGTGTGGGTGCCCCCATGTGGGCCTGACATTTGCTCACGGACAACTTCATTACAGGCGTAACAGTCGCGGCTGCGTCCCTGTGGAGTTTTCCGTGTTCCCAAACTCAAATTCATTCCCGGCTTCACCGTCACATTTGCTGACCGGTAGCCGGCAATGGCCCAAAGCCAAGGACGCAAATGTCACCGCCAAGCCTTATTGAAACGCATCCGAACCTCACCGAGACTGCCCCCGTGGCGCTCTCGTACGAGCTCTTCCCGCCCCGCTCGCCGGCCGCGGCCGAGTCGCTCTGGACCACCATCCGGGAACTGGAAACCACCGAGCCGGACTATGTCTCCGTTACTTACGGTGCCAGTGGCTCGAACCGGGACACCGCCGTCGAACTCATCAACAGGCTCCTCCTGGAAACCACGCTCCGGCCCCTCGCCCACCTCACCTGCGTGGGCAACACGCCGGAGGAACTGGCGGAGATCATCGGCGACCTCCTGGACACCGGCGTCCGCGGCATCCTGGCCCTCCGGGGCGACCAGCCCAAGGACGGTGCACCACTCGCCGCAGGGTCACTGCGGTATGCGCAGGACCTGATCGAACTCATCCGGCGGGTTGAACAGCGGCGGTCGGCCCTGCTGTGTGCAGGCAAGATCGCCGTGGGCGTCGCCGCGTACCCCACCCGGCACCCGGAATCACCCAGTGAAGCCCACGACGTCGAGGTGCTGCTCGCCAAGCAGCGCTCCGGCGCCGACTTTGCCATCACCCAGGTCTTCTTCCATACCGAGCAGTACGCGAACCTCATCAGCCGCGCACGCCGGGCCGGGGTCACCATCCCCATCATCCCTGGCGTTATGCCACTCACCAGCCTGCGCCGGGTCACACGGCTCGGCGAACTGACCGGCGTTGAACCGGCACCGGAACTCCTGGCCCGCCTGGCCGCCGCGGACAGCGACGGCGAACGACTCCGGATCGGTGTCCGGGCCACGGTGGACCTGGCCAACGCGGCCCTCGAAGCCGGTGCGCCGGGCATCCACATCTACACCTTCAACGAACACCAGAGCGCGCTGGAGGTGCTGGACAAACTGGCACTTCCGCGCCAGTCCCGTTCAGTTGGCCGCCGCAGCGCCACCCTCCGGCGCCAGCTCGCCAGCTGACCTTCCAACATCCGCCAGACCATTCACAGTTTCCACTAACACTCAAGGAATCTCCCATGACTGAACAGAACACCCCCGCCACTCCGTTCCCGGCCGCGTCACTCCTCGGCTACCCGCGCATCGGCCGCCGCCGCGAGCTCAAAAAGGCCATCGAAGCCTACTGGGCCGGCAAGATCGACGCTGCTGCCCTGGACGCCGCCGCCAAGGGCATCCAGCTGACCATCGCCAAGCGCCTGCAGGAACTGGGCCTCACCGAAGCCGCCGCTGTTCCGGGAACGTTCTCCTACTACGACCAGGTCCTGGACGCCACCGCCCACCTCGGCGCTGTCCCGGCCCGCTTCGGCAAGCTCCTCAACGCCGAAGGCCAGCTGGACATCGACGGCTACTTCACCCTGGCCCGCGGCACCAAGGACCAGCAGCCGCTGGAAATGACCAAGTGGTTCGACACGAACTACCACTACCTCGTTCCGGAGATCGGCCCGGAGACCGAGTTCACCCTCGCCTCCAACCGCATCGTTGAGGAATTCGAGTTTGCCCTGGCCAACGGCATCGAGACCCGCCCGTACATCGTTGGCCCGGTCACCTACCTGCTGCTCTCCAAGGCTTCGGATGAAGCCCCCGCAGGCTTCGCTCCGCTGTCCCGCCTCGAAGACGTCCTGCCGGTCTACGTGCAGCTGCTCGAGAAGCTCGCCGCCGCAGGCGCCAGCTGGATCCAGCTGGACGAGCCCGCCCTGGTTGTTGACCAGGACACCCCGGCCGCCGAAATCGAAGCAGCCGTTGCCCGCGCTTACGAAGTCCTCTCCGGTGCGGCCAAGCGCCCGCAGATCCTTGTCTCCACCCCGTACGGCGCCCTCGATGGCCAGCTGGGCACACTTGCCGCCACCAACATCGACGCCCTGCACATCGACACCTTCAAGGGCGCGGTCCCGTCCGCAGCGGCCCTGGCCGGCCTCGGCAACAAGACCCTGGTTGCCGGCGTCGTGGACGGCCACAACATCTGGCGCAACGACCTCGCCGTCGCCGCCGCCAAGCTGGACGAACTGAAGGCTGCCGCCGGCCGGATCGCCGTCAGCACCTCCACCTCCACCCAGCACGTCCCGCACGACGTCACCGAAGAAAGCCAGCTCTCCGAGGAGCTGCGCAGCTGGCTCGCGTTCGCCGACCAGAAAGCCGTGGAAGTCAAAACCCTCGCGTCCTACCTGGCCGACCCGGCATCCGCCAAGGCAGCCATCGACGAGGCATCCGCAGTCATCGCAGCCCGCGCCATCGCCGAAGGCGTCCGCCGCGACGACGTCCGGGCCCGCACCGAGGCCCTGACCGCAGCGGACTTCAACCGCTCCGCCTACGCAGTCCGCGAAGCCGCCCAGGAAAAGGCTCTGCACCTCCCGCCGCTGCCCACCACCACCATCGGGTCCTTCCCGCAGACGTCCGAGATCCGCTCGGCGCGTGCCCGCAACAACAAGGGCGACCTCACCAACGAGCAGTACGAGCAGCTCATGAAGGACGAGATCAAGCGCGTCGTTGAGCTGCAGGAAGAGCTCGGCTACGACGTCCTGGTGCACGGCGAGCCTGAGCGCAACGACATGGTCCAGTACTTCGCCGAGAACCTCGAAGGCTTCGACGTCACGGTCCACGGCTGGGTCCAGTCCTACGGCTCGCGCTGCACCCGCCCGTCCATCCTCTGGGGCGACGTCACCCGCAGCGCCCCCATCACGGTGGCCTGGGCTGAGTACGCCCAGTCGCTGACCAGCAAGCCGATGAAGGGCATGCTCACCGGTCCGGTCACCATCCTGGCCTGGTCCTTCGTCCGCGACGACCAGCCGCTGGGCGAGACCGCCAACCAGGTTGGCCTGGCCCTCCGCGACGAAATCGCGGACCTTGAGGCTGCCGGCATCAAGGTCATCCAGGTGGACGAGCCCGCACTGCGCGAACTCCTGCCGCTGCGCAAGGCCGACCACGCCACCTACCTGAAGTGGTCAGTGGATTCCTTCCGCCTGGCCACCGCCGGTGCGGCCGACGCCACGCAGATCCACACCCACCTCTGCTACTCGGAGTTCGGCGTGATCATCGACGCCATTGACGGCCTCGACGCAGACGTCACGTCCATCGAAGCGGCACGGTCGCGCATGGAGGTTGTCCATGACCTCGAGTCCCACGGCTTCGGCCGCGGCGTTGGTCCGGGCGTCTACGACATCCACTCGCCGCGTGTTCCGGGCGAAGCGGAGGTCACGGAACTCCTGGCCACCGCCGTCAAGCACGTCCCGTCCCGCCAGCTCTGGGTCAACCCGGACTGCGGCCTGAAGACCCGCGGCTACGCCGAGACCGAAGAGTCCCTGCGCAACCTGGTCAGGGCCACCAAGACGGTCCGCGCCGGCCTGCTGCAGTCCGCGAAGTAACAACGGTCTGACTAAGAGAGCTCGCAGAGGCTTAAGGGCTAGTGCGGCCTGCCGCGCTGGCTCTTGAGAAGCGAGCGAACGGGCGGCCGGTCACCGAAAGGTGACCGGCCGCCGTCGTGCTTTAATCATCGATTGCTGCGTAGCGGCCCTTTTCAAGGCTCAAAAGGGCCTGGGCCCACGCCGGCAGGGTTCCCTAGCCGAGCTTGCGAGGCTAGGGGCCGGTGGGGAGGAGCAATCGATTCAGGACTCCCAGAGGATTTCGTCGTCCACCACGCCGTCTTCGTCGGCGGCTACCACCAGGACCTCGTCCGTGAAGTGTGAGCCCAAGGTGAAGTCCATGACGAAGTAGCGCTCGGGCTGGCCGGGGAAGATGCCCACGTGGCCGAGTTTGAGGGCTTTGAGGAAGACGTCGTTGGTGAGCTGGCTGCGTTCCTCCACGCCGAAGACTTTCTGCAGGTGCTCGTCCTTGAGGGCGCTGCAGTGGAAGTGGAGGTACTCCTGGGGGCTGGTGCCTTCCTGCTCCAGTTCCTCCGCGATCATCTGCCGCACCTCATCCACCAGCTCGGGGAGGAACCGCAGCCGGTAGTCCACCTTGTGCATGGCCGCTTCGTCAAAGTGGTCGTGTGCGTTGATGTTCAGGTCGAGTTCCAGTACCTGGCCACCCAGCTCATGTTTGGCGGCGATGTTGTGATCCCTGCCGTGGTTGAGCTCGATTTCTCCAAAGTGCTGGCTCGCTACCCTGTTCATACCTTCAACATAGACCCCAAGTGCCGCGCTTTCCAGCATTCCGGGCTAATTGCCTGAGGACCCCGCAGCAGCCATGGTCTCGGCGAGCAGGTCCACAAACAGCTGCACCCGGGCGGTCTTCTTCTCGTTGATGAGCAGGGCAAACACGTTCCGGGCCAGCCGGATCTCGGGAACGTCCAGCACTACAACGCCGGCCGGCCGGTTCCGCAATGCGAGCTCGGGCACCAGCGCCGCGCCCAGTCCGGCGGCCGCCATTTCGAGGCTGGCATGGAAGTCGTCGCTGTGGGCCACCACGCGCGGATGCAGGTTGCAGCTGGCAAAGAGCCGTTCGATCACCACGGCGTCGGGGCTCCCGGGGTGGTGCATGATCCAGGGCAGCTCGGACAGATGGTCAGCGGCCACCTTGGCGTCCGTGCGGAAACCCCAGCCCGCGGGGAGCACCACGCGGAAGTTGTCATCGCCGATCCACTGCCGGTTAATGGTGTGCGGCCAGGCGAGCCCGGACTGGCCCACTTGGAAAACGAGCGCCACATCCAGCTCTCCGCCGGTGCGCAGTCCCTGGATGGTCTGGGCCGGTTCGGCCACCGTTACTTTGAGATCGATGCCCAGGTCCTTCCACGCCGGATTCTTCAGGATGCGCGGGAGGACGTAGGTTGCCAAGCTGGGGAAGATTCCCAGCCGCAGCTCCTGGCTGGTGCTGCTGTGTGTCTTCGAGGCCGCCGCCATGAGGGCTTCGATGTCCGTCAGCACCTTCGCGGCGTGCCGGGTCATCACTACCGCCGCTTCCGTGGCGACCACGCTGCGGGCAGAACGCTGGAACAGGACCACGCCCGTCTCGCGTTCCAGGGCGGACATCTGTTGCGAGACAGCCGACGCCGTGTAGCCCAGGCGTGCCGCTGCGGCCGCGAACGAGCCCAGCCGGGTGACTTCCAGGAGGGTCTTCAGATGTACGGGATTTACCAACGCTGTCCTTCGGTCAGGGCCGCCTTGGCACTGCGGTGTGCCGGGGATGGAACGCCCGCTTCATTCTGGCACAAAGATTTGCGGCAAACTCAGTCATCCACCGGCCCCGCGGTGTCGAACTGCCCCTAGAGAGTTTGCACCGAGCAAGCGCACATGCAGTCCGAGCAGGGGAGCAGAACAGTGTCTTTGGCAGGGAACTCGACCTTCAAGCCGCAGGGACGGCGCATCGCGGTCGTGGGCAGCGGAGTGGCCGGCCTGACGGCCGCGTATGTCCTGAACCGGCAGGACAACGTCACCCTTTTCGAGGCGGACAGCAGGCTGGGCGGCCACGCCCACACCCACAATGTCGCGCAGCCCGATGGATCCGTCCTCGGCATCGACACCGGCTTTATCGTCCACAACGAGCGGACCTATCCCACCCTGCTGCGGCTGTTCGCCGAGCTGGGGGTGGAGACGCAGGACTCCGAAATGAGCATGTCCGTCCGCTGTGACGGCTGCGGCCTGGAGTACGCCGGGGCCCGTGGGGGCGGCCGCGGCATCATCGCCCGCCCGTCCAGCCTGCTGCGCGGGCGCTACCTGCTGATGCTGCTGGAGGTCATGCGCTTCTACCGCAGGGCCCGCGCTCTGATTGAGTCAGCTCCAGCGCCCGACGCCGGCCCTGGTGCGGGCGGCGCGGAGCTGACCCTCGGTGACTTCCTGGCAAAGGAACGCTTCAGCAAGTACTTCATCTCCCATTTCATGACGCCGGTGGTCAGCGCGGTGTGGTCGTGCGATCCCACCACGGCACTGTCCTATCCGGCGCGCTACCTTTTCACGTTCCTGGGCCACCACGGCATGCTGGGCGTCAAGGGTTCGCCGCAGTGGCGGACCGTCACCGGCGGTTCGGGGCAGTACGTGGAGAAACTCGCCGCGACGCTCCCGGACATCAGGCTTAGCAGTCCGGTCACCGCTATCCGGCGCCACGCCCTCGGCGTGGAAGTGGACACCGATCACGGAGTGGAGGATTTCGAGGCCGTGGTCATTGCCACGCACCCGGCCCAGGCCCTGGGGTTCCTCGCGGACGCCACCCCGGCCGAAAAGGAAGCCCTGGGGCAGATGCCGTACTCCGTCAACCACACCGTTTTCCACCGGGACCCGGCCGTCCTGCCCGCCGCGGACAATGCCAGTGCGTCCTGGAACTACCGTCTCCCGGACTGCGAAGCCCGCCCGGACAAGGTCCTGGTCAGCTACGACCTCACCCGGTTGCAGCGCCTGGAGCCGGGTGATGGCCTGCCGTACCTGGTGAGCCTGGGGGAGTCCGAGCTCATCGCGGAGGACCGGGTGCTGGAACATTTGGTCTACGAACACCCCCAGTACACCCCCGAATCTTTGCGGGCACAGCAGCGCATTGCGGCCCTGAGTGACGACCGCATCGCCTACGCCGGCGCCTACCTGGGCTGGGGGTTCCATGAGGACGGCGCCCTGGCCGGTGTCCGTGCCGCCGCGAGCCTGGGACGCACCTGGGATAAGCCCGCCACTCAGGCACGCGAGCCCGAACTGCTCCCAGCCTCGGAGGGCGCATGAGCTCGACGGCAGCCATCTACCGCACGTCCATTTCGCACGTGCGCCAGACGCCGCTGAAGAATGCGTTCACCTACCGGAGCTACAGCTGGTTTGTGGACGTGGACCGGCTCCCGGTTCTGCCCCGGCTCATGCGGCCGCTGGCTGTCTTCCGGGCCGCCGACCACCTGGGTGATCCCGACGCCACCATCCGCAGCAACGTGGAACGGTTCCTGCGGACCCGGGGGACAGAGCCCGACGGCGGGGCCATCCGGATGCTGACCAGCGCCCGGGTTTTCGGCCACGTCTTCAACCCGCTCACCCTCTTCTGGTGCTACCGGATGTCCGGGGAGCTGCAGTGCGTCATTGCCGAGGTCCACAACACCTACGGCGAACGCCACTGCTACCTGCTGGAAACGGATCCTTCCGGCCGGGCCCGCGTGCCCAAGGCCTTCTACGTGTCTCCGTTCAATGACGTTGACGGGCAGTACCGGATGAAGCTGCCCGCACCGGAGCAGCGGCTGTCCGTCTCCATCGTCCTGGAGCGGGAAGGACAGCGGCCGTTCGCAGCGACCATGGACGGGGACCGTCGCCCGGCCACCGTCGGGAACATCCTGGCAGCGGCCGTTGCCGTCCCGGCCGCGCCGCTGCTGGTATCCGCGCTGATCCGGATCCAGGGCATCAAACTCTGGGCTCGACGCCTGCCAGTCATCAAAAAACCACATCACCCCCCACAGGAGGCAGTCCAATGACCATGACCGATGAAAACGGAACAGCCGCGACTGCGGAGGTTTCCGCCGCGAAGTCAGCCGCACGGCACCCGGTGACAGGGAATCCTGCTGCCGGGGTACCGGTGTCGCCGGCCACCATCGATCCGGAAGTGTGGCCCGGTGTTGCCCACGCGCCGTCGGGCACTAAAGCGCTGGTGGCGGGCAAAGCCGCCGGCCTGCTGTTCAAGGCGGCCGTACGGCGGCTGCCCCTGCGTGTTGCCTACCCGGACGGTTCGGTGCTGGGCACCGGCGGCCCGGACGCACCGGTGATGACCATGCTCAGGCCGGCAGCGTTCGAAGTGCGGATCGGTGACAACGGCCTGATCGGGCTGGGCGAGTCCTTTATGGCGGGGGACTGGGAAGCATCAGACCTCGCCGGGGTGCTGGAGGTCTTCGCCGCTTCCGTGGACACGCTGATCCCCGCACCGCTGCAGAGGCTGCGGACCCTGTACCTGCCGCGGACGCCGCGGCAGGAACGCAACGAAGAGCACAACACGCGCAGCAACATCTCGCGGCACTACGACCTCTCCAACGAGCTCTTCTCCAACTTCCTGGACACCACCATGAGTTACTCCTCGGCGCTCTTCCCGCTAAGCGACGGTGCACTGGATTCGGTCCCGTGGGACGCCTTGGCGGAAGCCCAGCAGGCCAAGATCGACAGGCTGCTGGACAAGGCCGGCGTCGGATCCGGCACGCGGCTGCTGGAGATCGGCACCGGCTGGGGTGAGCTGGCCCTCCGGGCAGCAGCCCGCGGTGCCACCGTCTACAGCGTGACGCTCTCCAGTGAGCAGCGGGCGCTGGCGCAGGAACGGATTGCAGCCGCCGGCTACGCAGACCAGGTGACCGTGGCGCTCCAGGACTACCGCGCCGTGGAAGGCGAGTTCGATGCCGTTGTGTCAGTGGAAATGGTCGAGGCGGTTGGCTATGAGTACTGGCCCATCTACTTCCAGACCATCGACCGCGTGCTGGCCCCGGGCGGGAAGGTGGCCATCCAGGCCATCACCATGCCGCACGGCCGCATGCTGGCCACGCGCAACGCGTACACCTGGGTGCACAAGTACATCTTCCCCGGCGGCTTCCTGCCATCCGTGCGGGCCATCGAAAGTGTGACCCAGCAGCACACCACACTCCGGGTGCGGGAGCGGATGGGCCTGGGCGATCACTACGCCGCGACCCTCCGCCTCTGGGAGGAACAGTTCATCGCGCGCTCGCAGGAGGTGGGCGGGCTGGGGTTCGACGCCGTTTTCCAGCGGATGTGGCTGTTC
Organism: Arthrobacter sp. Soil762; assembly: GCF_001428335.1. Taxonomy (GTDB): domain Bacteria; phylum Actinomycetota; class Actinomycetes; order Actinomycetales; family Micrococcaceae; genus Arthrobacter. Next base: position 420,497 of record NZ_LMSG01000001.1, on the reverse strand, counting down.
TACCTGTGCTATTCACGGGCGGGTTTCCAGTCCGGCTACCTGGACGTGCAGCAGATTGTCCTGGACCGCCGGGAGGCTCAGCTGTAGCTGGTTAGGTTCATCACGTCGCAGGGGCCCCGAAGGTTTCTTCAGGGCCCCTTTTGCGTGCCCGGCACTAGATGTGGTGGTCCGCCCACTAGGCGCGACACGCCGCCAAACACGCGACACGCTGGGGGTTAATTGTGGCTAAGTACTCCACAGGGTGTGGATTTCGTCCGCAAAAATGGCGGGATTCCGGACATTTTGAGGGCGCTTGCCTGTGGATTAAAAGTGCATTAAATGACATACTTGTAATACATCATCTTGGGGTTCCGAAGAGCCGTCTGCACTACATGTAGTATCGACGTACAGCTTGGGCAGGACAAAGACGAGCGAAGATTTCGATAAAGGGGACAGGGACAATGACCGTTACGGTTTACACCAAACCTGCGTGTGTACAGTGCAACGCAACCTACCGTGCGCTGGACAAAAAGGGCATCACTTACCAGAGCGTTGACATCTCCCAGGACGCCGAGGCCCTTGAGCGCCTGAAGGCGCTGGGCTACATGCAGGCACCTGTTGTAGTCACGGACCAGGACCACTGGTCAGGCTTCCGCCCGGACAAGATCGAGGAACTGGCACTGTCTGCCGTTTCCTCCGTGGCCTAAGGCCCTACACTTTCGCCAGCCGGCAACTTTCAATCCGCACACATGAGGTGACTCCCGTGTCAGCACTGGCAGTAGCCAGGGCCCAGGTGGCCCCGTTGGCGCCTGTCACCACACAGAGCCAGCTCATCTACTTTTCCTCCACCTCCGAGAACACCAGCCGCTTTGTCGCGAAGCTCGGATGTGAGCTGGCACGGATCCCGCTCCATGCAAAGGATGCACCCCTTCTCGCCACCCGGCCTTACGTCCTGGTAGTGCCGACGTACGGGGGCACCGGGGGAGAGGGCTCCGTGCCCAAGCAGGTGATCCGCTTTCTGAACGACCCGCAGAACAGGCAACTGATCCGTGGGGTTATCGGTGCAGGCAACACAAACTTCGGGGACAACTACTGCATGGCCGCGGACATTATTGCCGCCAAGTGCAACGTCCCCCGGCTTTACAGATTTGAACTAATGGGCACGCCAGAAGACGTCGCCCGAGTACACAATGGATTGGACACGTTTTGGACACGACTGTCGCAGACACAGAAGTAACCAGGGCCGAAGGCCAGGGCGCCCGCGCAGGCGCCGCCGTCGAAAAGCCCGAGATGCCGGCCGCCTATAAGGGGCTGGGCTATCACGAGCTCAACGCCATGCTGAACCTGTACGGTCCGAACGGCGAGATCCAGTTCGAGGCCGACCGCGAGGCTGCACACCAGTACTTCCTGCAGCACGTGAACAACAACACCGTTTTTTTCCATGACCTGGAAGAGAAGCTCGACTACCTGGTGAAAAACCAGTACTACGAGCGCGAAACCCTCGACCAGTACACGATGAACTTCATCCGCGAGCTCTACAACCGCGCGTACAAGAAGAAGTTCCGCTTCGAGACCTTCCTGGGCGCGTTCAAGTTCTACACGTCCTACACGCTGAAGACGTTCGACGGCAATCGATTCCTGGAGCGCTACGAGGACCGCGTCTGCATGGTGGCCCTCCACCTGGCCCGCGGCGACGAGAAGCTCGCCCTGCAGATGGTGGACGAGATCATCGAAGGCCGCTTCCAGCCGGCCACGCCCACGTTCCTGAACGCCGGCAAGAAGCAGCGCGGCGAGCTGGTCTCCTGCTTCCTGCTCCGCATCGAAGACAACATGGAATCGATCGGCCGGTCCATCAACTCGGCGCTGCAGCTGTCCAAGCGCGGCGGCGGTGTGGCGTTCGCGCTGACCAACATCCGCGAAGTGGGCGCCCCGATCAAGCAGATCGAGAACCAGTCCTCCGGCGTCATCCCCGTGATGAAGCTCCTCGAGGACAGCTTCTCCTACGCCAACCAGCTCGGTGCCCGCCAGGGTGCCGGCGCCGTCTACCTGCACGCGCACCACCCGGACATCTACCGCTTCCTGGACACCAAGCGCGAGAACGCGGATGAGAAGATCCGCATCAAGACCCTCTCGCTGGGCGTTGTCATCCCGGACATCACGTTCGAGCTGGCCAAAAAGGACGAGGACATGTACCTGTTCTCCCCGTACGACGTCGAGCGCGTCTACGGCATGCCGTTCTCCGACGTCTCGGTCACCGAGAAGTACTACGAGATGGTGGACGATTCCCGGATCAAGAAGACCAAGATCAAGGCGCGCGAGTTCTTCCAGACCCTCGCCGAGATCCAGTTCGAATCCGGCTACCCGTACATCATGTTCGAGGACACCGTGAACCGGGAAAACCCGATCGACGGCAAAATCATCATGTCCAACCTGTGCTCGGAGATCCTCCAGGTTTCGCAGCCCACCACGTACCACGATGACCTGTCCTACGACCAGACCGGCAAGGACATCTCCTGCAACCTGGGTTCGCTGAACATCGCCAAGGCCATGGACAGCCCGGACTTCGGCCTGACCATCGAGACGGCCATCCGGTCCCTCTCGGCGGTCTCGGACATGTCCAACATCACCTCCGTGCCGTCCATCGCCCGCGGCAACGACCAGTCCCACGCCATCGGCCTGGGCCAGATGAACCTGCACGGCTACCTGGCCCGCGAGCGGGTCCACTACGGTTCCGAAGAGGGCCTGGACTTCACCAACATCTACTTCTACTCGGTGGTGTACCACGCGGTCCGCGCCTCCAACCTGCTGTCCATCCAGACCGGACAGACCTTCGGCGGCTTCGAGAAGTCCAAGTACGCCTCGGGCGAGTTCTTCGACAAGTACACGGAGCAGGAGTGGGTGCCGCAGACCGAGAAGGTTGCGGAGCTGTTCAAGAACATCCACATCCCCACCCAGGATGACTGGCGTGAGCTGAAGGCTTCCGTCATGGAACACGGCATCTACAACCAGAACCTGCAGGCTGTGCCGCCGACGGGCTCGATCTCCTACATCAACAACTCCACCTCCTCGATCCACCCGGTGGCGTCCAAGATCGAGATCCGCAAGGAAGGCAAGCTGGGCCGCGTGTACTACCCGGCGCCGTACCTGACGAACGACAACCTGGAGTACTACCAGGACGCGTACGAGCTCGGCTACGAGAAGGTCATCGACACCTACGCCGCAGCCACCCAGCACGTGGACCAGGGCCTGTCCCTGACGCTGTTCTTCAAGGACACCGCCACCACGCGCGACATCAACCGGGCCCAGATCTACGCCTGGAAGAAGGGCATCAAGACCATCTACTACATCCGTCTCCGCCAGCTCGCGCTGGAGGGAACCGAAGTGGACGGCTGCGTCAGTTGCATGCTTTAATCTTCAACTAAATCTGGACAGTACGACGGCGGGCGCCCGCCCGCCGTCGTACGCTTAACTTCAAAGAACAACCCAACTTTTAGGGGATGACATGACCGAGAAGGTCAAGCTGCTTAGCCACGTCGAAGCGATCAACTGGAACCGCATCCAGGACGACAAGGACGTAGACGTCTGGAACCGCCTGGTCAACAACTTCTGGCTGCCGGAGAAGATCCCGCTGTCCAACGACGTCCAGTCGTGGGCCACGCTGACCCCGGACGAGCAGCAGCTCACCATGCGCGTGTTCACCGGTCTGACGCTGCTGGACACCATCCAGGGCACCGTCGGCGCCGTGTCGTTGATTCCGGACGCGATCACCCCGCACGAGGAAGCCGTCTACACGAACATTGCGTTCATGGAGTCCGTGCACGCCAAGAGCTACTCCTCGATCTTCTCCACGCTGGCCTCCACCAAGGAGATCGACGAGGCCTTCCGCTGGTCCACCGAGAACGTGAACCTTCAGAAGAAGGCCCAGATCGTCATGGACTACTACCAGGGCGACGATCCGCTGAAGCGCAAGGTGGCCTCCACGCTGCTGGAGTCCTTCCTGTTCTACTCGGGCTTCTACCTGCCCATGTACTGGTCCTCACGGGCCAAGCTGACGAACACGGCCGACCTGATCCGTTTGATCATCCGCGACGAAGCCGTCCACGGCTACTACATCGGCTACAAGTTCCAGAAGGGCCTTGAGGGCCTGTCCGAGGAGCGCAAGCAGGAGATCAAGGACTACACGTTCGAACTGCTCTTCGAGCTGTATGAGAACGAGGTCCAGTACACGCACGACCTCTACGACTCCGTCGGCCTCGCCGAGGACGTCAAGAAGTTCCTGCACTACAACGCTAACAAGGCACTGATGAACTTGGGCTACGAGGCCATGTTCCCGGCTTCCGTCACCGACGTGAACCCGGCCATCCTCTCGGCCCTGTCCCCGAACGCCGACGAGAACCACGACTTCTTCTCCGGGTCCGGTTCGTCGTACGTCATTGGTAAGGCTGTCAATACTGAGGATGATGACTGGGACTTCTAGGACAAAAACAGGCAATTTCCAGGACCTGACAACAAGGGACACCGCACGCTTTGTGCGGTGCCCCTTGTGCGTTGGGGGCAGATCGAGTGGATCCGGTGCCCGGGACAGGCGGTGGCGCAGCGGAGCCCACGGGACGGTGGAGGCCCGGCAGGTTCGTCCGGCAGCTCATCTTGCGCTGAGGTACGCCCGAAGGCAGTCTTCTCCCGCCGATGGCGGCATCTGAACATAGTCCACGGTCCCCCGCGAGGCGGTGGACGTTGGTGCACAAGGCCCAGAGTATTGTCCCTCGCCGGCCCGCGGCCCCAGTGAAGGGGGCCAGTGGGGCGGTTCCCAGTCCTGGTGTTCGCTTTTGTATTTGCGCCCTGATGGTGACACCCAGCCGGGCGGCTCATTCTTTGTTGCCGGCGTCGGTTTCCAGCCGCTGGCGTGTTTGAGACTGTGGTGCCGGCGACATGGCTGTCCAAGGTTGCTGATCCCGGTGGTTCCGCCGTGATGCCAGGCCAGGAGGTGGTCTGCCTCGTTGTCCAGGGAATGGTTGCTGCAGCCGGGGAATGGGCATTTGCCGTCGCGCATCCGTAGCCAGTTCCGCATGGCCTTCGTGAGCCGGTAACTCGTGCGGCCGATTTCCAAAGGTGCCCCATCCCGCGGATCGACGAGCACCCGGTGGAACGAGTCAGCTCCGTTGGCCACCAGTTCCCTTGCCATGGAGGCTGGGATGGGTCCGTACCCGTCGAGCATCGACGGCTCCTCGGTCACCCCGAGCAGGGAGAAGATGGGGACGGTGATCAGGACCTCCGCCCGGGGCGTGGGGATATCGGCAAGACCGGGTGCCCCCGCCCTAGCCGCAGTCCCGATGCTGTTGCGGCAGCGGGTGCAGCCGCTGTCGCTTCGAAGGGCTGCCGTGGCGAAGACGTCTGCCCTCAGCTGCGTGAGCGTCCGGTCCTCCTCGGGACCCTGCAGGCCCCGCGCGATGGCGGTAATGCGGTTCCAGATCGCAGCCGCCTGGTCCGCGGGCAGGTAGGCGGACATCCGCGCCATGCCGTCCTGCTCCGGAGTATATTCCAGGCACCTGTCCTCGACGCCCTTAGCGTGGCGTTTTTCGATGCTGTCCGGGTGGTGGCGTTCCCGCCAGGTCCGGGCCTTCCGCCGGAACCTGTAGGCGGGCATCTCGCCGGCCGGGCAACCGCAGGCAGGACTGGGCGCGTCAGCTTCGAGGAAGTGGGCTTCCAGTGCCTTGGCTGCGTCGCGGTCAAGGGTGGCGGTTTCGTCCACGATCACCCTGGCGTGCTGCCACGAAACCGTTCCCGCCTGAAGGGCTGCCAGGGTGCGTGGCAGAGATGTTGCCAGAGCGCAGGATTGCTCCAGCAGCGCGCCTGCGGCCCGGCCGCCGATGGCCAGTACGCAGCCCACTTCGGCAGCAATTGCCATTTCCTGCGCCTGGACAGGCATGTCCGGAGGTACCGCCGACCGCGCCGAGTCCGCATATGTAGCGGCTGCCTCCGCCTTCAATGCCGCGATCCGAGCCTCAGCCCGTGCGATCCCGGCAAGGATGTCCAAGCATCCGTCAGCAACGACAGCCAGAGGGTCGGAGTCCGAGGGCGACCCGCAATCAGATTCAGCCACCTCGTCGCGAAGCATGGCAACAGCGGCGTCTATCGCCTCAAACGCCTTTGCCACCGCTTCGCTTGCCATGTACTCATTATGGAAAGGAGGTCTGACATTTTGCGTGGGCGCAATCTCGCTGCTGGGCCAAGATCCCCGGCTATCCAAAAAGACTTGCGTTACGCGGCCGACTGGGCGCGGCGGTGATCCGATGACGAGCAAATCATTTACAGGACATAAATCGAGGAGCGCAGCTTGGTCGTACATCGTCGCGTACGGTCCAGTCGGTCAGGCCGTCCACGGCCATTACATCGGCTTAAAGTTCCCGAAGGGCTTCGAAGGCCTCTCTGAGGGGCGCAAGCAGGAGATTGAGAAGTGGAACTTCTAGTTTCTTGGGTATATGTACATCTGAAACTCAGAGATGTACATTTGCTGCATGTCGACCATCAACATCACGGACGCGCGATCACACTTGCCGGAGCTCATCGAAAGGGCCGAGTCTGAGCCGGTATTTATTGAACGCCGCGGACATCGGGCAGCGGTTCTACTATCGCCAGAGCGATATGAGCAGATGCTTGCTGCTTTGGAAGAAGTCGAGGACATTGCGGCGTTCGATGCAGCAATGGCGGAAGAAGGCGAGAACATTCCCTGGGTACAAGTGAAGGCGGATCTGGGCTGGGCATGAGCCCCTACCGGATTGAGCTAAGACCTGCGGCCATCCGCGCACTTAAGAAAATTCACCCCGAGGACAAAGAACGCATTCAAGGTGCGATCGCGCTCCTCGGCCAAGACCCGCGGCCGCCCAAAGCAATTGCCTTGAGCGGCCGTCCGGGTTACCGGGTCCGTGTAGGTGACTATCGGATCATCTACACGATCCAGGACGACGTTTTGCTCGTGGTTCTTGTCACCGTAGGGCATCGACGCGACGTCTACGATAAGTAACCGTCCACCTTTCCTCCCGGTCAGGACATCGATGGCCGCTGTCGGTTTGCCCTTTCCACGCCCCGGATGATGAGTTCCCCGGCTAGTCCCAACCCAATAAGGGCCGCTGATGCAGGAAGCGGCGCGGATCCAGATCCCGGGGTAACCGGAACTTCAGCGGGACGCCGGGGGAGTCCTGTCGGCTACAGCCGGCAGGGCTCCTTCAGCATGAATCACGGGCGGCTTTCCTTCATCGCCGCTTCGAATGCCGGCAAGCTGCGTTCGATCATGTCCTCGTTGGCTGTCAGGGAGAGCCGGAAGAAGCCAGGCGTCTCGAACAGCACGCCCGGCAACACGAAGACGTCCCGGCGGGCAAGTGACGTGGCGAACGCCTCGTCGTCCGAAATGGGGGACGTGACATACAGGTAGAACGTGCCCTCCGGCCCCCGGACGAGGTACTCCATGCCGCCGCGCACATCGACGAGACGGTCCCGGCGCCGCTGCAACTGGCCGACGTCGATGGTGAACTTCTCCAGTTCGGGAAGCGCGTGCTGCAGCAGGGCGTTCGGATACACCCAGCCCATCGCCACCTGCAGGCCCGTGATAGCCGGCTCCATCTCATCCCGCTGCGGCATGGTGGGCGGCAACGCCAGGTAGCCGACGCGCTCGCCTGGGGAGAGATGGGTCTTGCCGTAGGAGTAGGCCAGGAGCGTGTGCGGGTAGAACTCCACAGGGCTGTGGAACCGCAAGCCGTCGAAAACGATCCGGTTGTAGGCCTCGTCCGAGATGAGGTAAATCCGCCGTCCAATCCTCGCCGAGGCCGCCTCCAGCAATTCGGCCAGCCTGACCAGCAATTCGGGGGGATAAATCCGCCCCGTGGGATTGTTGGGCGAGTTGACGATCACTGCCCGGGTGCGTTCCGTGATGGCGGCCTCGATCGCGTCGAGGTCAAGGTCGAACGTGGTTGTGTTGATTTTCACCTTCACCGGTACGAGCCCGGCTTCAAGGATCAGCGGCTCGTATAGGAACCAGGGCGGCAGGCTGTAAATGATCTCGTCGCCGGGATCGGCGACGGTCTTCAGCGCAAGGGCGATGGCAGCGAAGCCACCGGTGGTGAGGTAGATATCCTCCGTCCGGAAGGGCACATCCAGCAGCCTGTGAAGGGATTGAGCGGCTGCTTCCCGGGCGGCCTCGCCGTTGGTCTGGTAGGCGAACCACTGATCATTCTGAGGAGCCAGCGCGTCCCGCAGCGTATTGACGTAGCGGTCGGCCGGCATCTGGTGCGGATTGCCGAAGGTGAAGTCGCAGCCCGGCACCTGCCCGTACCCGCGGGCACTGTACTCCCGGATGTAGGCGTTAACCCGCTGAAAGGAGGGGATCGACGCCAGCCGTGCAGCGCGATCAGATACTGCGGAGGTTGTCTGGGATGTGGGTGTCGGATCGTTCATGTCAGCGCTCCTGTGCAGGGCAGCCCGGCGGGGCGGCAGTCGGATGGGCAGCGCGCTGCCGAGCCAGCGGAGGCTGTTGTAAGAGCCATTGTTGACTCGACGACGCGTTGGAGTAAAGACTCCGCGATAATGGCCCGAACTAGGGAGTGCCTCCCGTACCGGTTATTGCCCTGGGTATAGGGTCGGGTGCTATGGCGCTGCGACTTGTTCAGGTGAATTTCAAGGCTCGGGATGACTCGGCCCTCGGCCGGTTTTGGGCGGAGGCGCTCGGCTGGGGTGTTTCCAGCGAGGGACCCGGTGTGACCAATGTTGAGCCCGTGGGCTTCGCCTGGCCGGACCCTGCCGCTGTCTGCGTCGATGTCGTCACGGTCCCGGACCCCGAGACAGTGAAGTACCGCGCGCACCTCGATTTAGCCACCACTTCTGAGGCCCATCACGCGGAGCTGGTCGCGCGGCTGTTGGAGCTCGGTGCCACGCCCGCGGATGTGGGCCAGGGTGATGTGCCGTGGACGGTCCTGGCCGACCCGGAGGGCAATGTGTTCTGTGTGCTGGAGCCGCGACCGATCTACCGGGACACCGGGCCGATCGCCACGGTGGTGGTCAACTGCGCGGATCCGCGGGCCATGGCCCGGTTCTGGGGTGAGGCTACGGACTGGACCCTGCACGAGGTGAATGACGATCATGCGAGGCTGCGTTCTGCCAAGGGTGTCGGGCCGTATCTGGAATTACTTCGCACCTCTGGCGTGGAGACTGTGTGGAACCGTGTCCATCTCGACCTGATGCCGTATCCGGGTGATGATCAAGCGGCAGAAGTGGCCAGGCTTCGGGCGCTGGGCGCCACTGACGCCGACGTCGGCCAGGGCGATGTGTCATGGGTGTGCCTCGCCGACCCGGAGGGCAACGAGTTCTGCATCCTCACTCCGGGCTGACGCAGAGCCTTACATAGTGATTCCGGCTAATTCACCGGATCTCCTTGTGAAAAATCCTGCGAAAGCTCGGCTTCAATTTCGCTGATGCTGGGCAGCGTGGCAGCGAATTCTTCAGGCAAGGACGCCACAATCTCGGATTCCCATTCGGCGATACCGATCGGTTTCGAGAAGCCCCGCAGAGAGTACTCGGCCACGACATTGTTCTTCGTTTTGCACAGCAGCAGTCCGATGGTCGGCTCGTCGTCAGCATGACCCAGGAGGTCGTCAACAGCGGACATGTACATGTTGATCTGGCCGAGATACTCCGGCTTGAAGGCGGTGGCTTTCAACTCCACCACGACGAAGCAACGGAGCTTGAAGTTATAGAAGAGCAGATCGGCGAAAAACTCGTCGTCGCCGATAGTCAACCGGACTTGCCGGCCGACAAAGGCAAACCCTTGGCCGAGTTCCAACAGGAACTTTTCGACGTGCACCACGAGCTGCCCCTCAAGCTCACGCTCATTCCGCTTGCCTGTCATGGACACGAAGTCGAAGACGTATGGGTCCTTGAATGATTGCTGGGCAAGATCCGAGTCCGACGGCGGCAATGTCGCTTTGAAGTTGGTGATCGCCTTGCCGGAGCGTTCGTGGAGTTTCGTCTCGATATGGTGTGCCATTACGTTACGAGACCAGCCATTCTCGACGGCGGCAGCTGCGTACCAGAGCCGTGTTTCGGGGTCGTTGAGCTTATGGATCAGCGCGAGGTGGTGGTACCAGGGCAATTGTGCAAGCGGCGCTTGCACAATTGCCTCGGTTGGCCATGTTTCAGCGAAGGCCCGCATGTATTTCAGGTTTCGCGGCGAGAATCCGGTTGCTTCGGGAAACTGCCGCTTGAGATCAACTGAGAGCCGGTCGACGATTCGGGCGCCCCAGCCTTCGAGACTTTGGCGTTCCAGAATGTCCCGCCCGATCGCCAGATAACTGTGCAGCATTTCCTGGTTCGCAGCGGCGATCGCCTTGGAACGGCCAGCCCTGACTTTGCCCGTGACGGACGCCAGCAAGTCCGGGTACCAATCCGGCATGCTGGACGCCGTGGGCGCTGATTCAAACGATGCTGCTGTGGACATGTGGAGGAGCGGTCCCTTCGTGGCGGTCATGTCCCCTGAACCTATCTGCGGGCTCTGACATTCACCGCCGTCGGCCGCCTTTCACCGAACCGCAGGCGCCATTTCCGTCTGATGCGCGCACAATGATAGGGACAGGCAGGGCCTGGCCGGCCCTGGTTTCCGGAGTCGAGGACGGTCACTGTGAGAGCGATTCAGGCGAAGGCCACAGTGCTGCTGATGGCGGCGCTCCTTGTGGGCGGTTGCGGCTCCGGCGCCGGAAGTCCCGCGGCGTCCCCCGGGCCGGGGACAGCGACGACGGGAGCGGTCACCCCTGGAGCGCCTGTTATCACCATCAAGGACTTCGAGTATGGCGCGCCGCTGACCGTCGCGCCGGGCGCCCTTGTCACGGTCACCAACATGGATTCAGCGGGCCATACCGTCACCGCAGACCAGGGCCAGGCATTTGACGTGGATGTGCGGGGAAGCGGCGGCACGGCCACGTTCACGGCGCCCTCGGCAACCGGGTCCTACCCCTACTTCTGCACCTATCACCCCAATATGCGCGGGACGCTGATAGTCAAATGAACATGGCACTGAGGGTACTGACGGCACTGGCATTGTTCATCGATGCCGGGGTCCATATTTATCTGGCCCCCGGCTACTAGGCGGCTTCGCCTGGCGGAATCGGACAAGGCAACTTGTTCTATCTCGAATCGGCTGCGGCAGTGCTGACGGCGCTGTGGGTTCTGTTCCGAGAAAGCAGAGCCTCTTTTGCCCTGGCCTTGGTGGTGGCGCTGAGCGCATTCGTGGCCGTGGTGTTGTACCGGTATGTGGATATCCCGGCCTTTGGACCCTTCCCCGCGATGTATGAGCCGGTGTGGTTTTTTGAGAAGTCGCTCAGCGCGGTCGCAGAAGGAGTGGGAGCACTCCTGGCCGCTGTGGGCCTGGTGCGTACCGCCCCCAAGCGACGGTCCGTGAGCAGATAGTGGGCCGTCAGGGCATCGGCGCAGATGGGAGGTTCTTGGCGGCTGGCCCTTGGATGACGGTGCCCTCGGTGGTGAATCTGGAGCCGTGGCACGGGCAGTCCCACGTGGCGTCGGAGGTGTTGAAGCCGACGGTGCAGCCCAGGTGGGTACAGGTTGCGGAGACGGCGTGGACCTGCCCGTCCGCGTCTTTGTAGACGGCGGTGCTCTCGCCGTTGACTGTGATGACTGTCCCCTCTCCCGGCGACAGGTCCGAGTGGCCGGGCGGGCGGCGGAGCTTGCTGGCCAGGACAGCTGACACGGTTTTGAAGTTCTCCTCCGCGAACCGTTTCGCGCTGGCCGCCGGGGTGAACCGGTTGCTGTTGAACACCGAGGCCCAGGGGTTTTCCCGGCCGCTGAGTGTGTCGGCAAGGATGAGGGCGGCAGCGGTTCCATTGGACAGGCCCCATTTGCGCAGGCCGGTGATCACGTACACGTGTTTGGCGGTGGGGGACATGAGTCCGGCGTAGGGCAGCCCGTCGAGCGGGATGCCGTCCTGTGTTGACCATCGGTACGCGATCTTGTCCACACCGAGGCGGTCGTGGGCGAAGGTGGCGAGTCTGCGGTAACGCGCGGCTATGTCGCCGGACTCGGACACGCGGTGGCCTTCGCCGCCGGTGAGCACGTAGTTTGTGCCGTTGACGCTGGTGGTCAGAATGGATCGCATCGGTTCGTCGGCGCTGATGAACGTGGCGTCCAGCGGTGGTCTGTCCACGCGTCCGGCTACGAGGTAGGAGCGGTGCGGATGAGACCGAAGGTAGAACAGGCCCTGGCCGCCCCAGGGCACATTCGTAGCGACGATGATGCCGCGGGCCCGGACGGTGCCGTGTTCGGTATCGACCACGGCTGGGGAACCATCGTGGACCTGCTGCGCCCGGGTCTCCTCGAAGACGAAGCTGCCCTCACCGTTGACCGCGCGGGCGAGACCCTGGAGGTATTTCACGGCATGGATTTGCGCCTGTCCGTCGAATCGGACCGCACCCTTGACCGGGAAGGGGAGCGGCACGTCGGTGGTGAAAGCGGCGGGCAGGCCGAGGCGGGCGGCAAGGTTGGCTTCGGCGCGCACGAGGCTGAGCGCGTCGTCGGATTCGGCGTAGGTGTAGTTGGCGACGCGGCGGAAGTCACAGTCGATGGCTTCGGCGGCCACGAGTTGCGCGACGTGTTCGACTGCGGCCTGGTTGGCCTCCCCGTAGATACGCGCGGTGTCGTTGCCGTGTCGGCGCGCAAGTTCCGTGTAGGCAAGGCGGTGAAGGGAGGTGACCTTGCCGGTGGTGTGGCCGGTGACGCCGGTTCCGACGCGGGCGGTCTCGATGACCGCGACGGTCCGGCCGGTGCGTTTGAGTGCCAACGCGGCGGTCAGCCCGGCGACGCCAGCCCCGATAACCGCGACGTCCACCTCCAGATCCCCGCGCAGGACAGGATAATCGGTGGTTCCGGCGGTAGCGACCCAGAGGGAGCGGGGTTCACCTTCCGGCCGTCCACCGTTCGATGCGTCATTCACTGCGTCACCTCAGGATCACCCGGTACTGCTCGGCTGTGTTAAGGCTGCGTCAGCAGCAAGCCGACGCCGAGGGACTGACGGCGACCGTCCCGAGGATTTTCTACTCCAGGGGACGGCCGCCGTCGTCGGTTTCCCACAAACCGTGGCGCTAGGAGGTGCTTCCTTTCGTCTTCTCCATGGCATCCCTGCCCAGCCAGAGGCCCAGGCCGATCATGCCGAGTCCCAGAACCAGGTGCAGCCAGTTGTCAGCAGTGTTGAACGGGACGAAGTTGGCAGCCGCGTTCGTGTCGATGACCAGGCCGTAGATCCACAGGACCAGGTACACGATGCCGCCGCCGAGCAGGAACCAGCGCGCCATCGGGTTTGTCCGGGCCATTGCGATGCCGGCCACACCGAACAGCAAATGCACGATGTTGTGCAGCACTGACACTTGGAAGACGCCAAGGAGCATGGCCCCGGACTCATGTCCCGCGAAGGTCATGGCGCCGTAATTGGTGGTGATTCCCGGGATGAACCCGAGGACTCCAACCAGCAGGAAAACTGCACCGATACCGATGGCGGTGTTGTGAAGTGTCAACCCCATCATGTGGTGTTGGGCAGGGTGCGACGCGGTAGTCATTTTGTCTCCCTTTCACGCTGGTTGCCGGCTCTTCAAGTGGAGAGCCGGCCTTGCGGCGAGGAGTCGCAGGAATCCTGCCGACGCCCACATCGTACTCCGGAAAACCGCGTGTGGGCAGGGGTAACAGTCCTTTGGGGCCCTCACCCAGGCGTTGACCGCCGCGGCCATCTTTCCCAGACGTCGCCGTCGCTGACATGCTGGTAGCGTGACTTCGATTTTGACCGAACCACCCCGTACCGCACTCACCTGGAAACTGGTGCCAGCGGTCCTGCTCTCGGTGTCCGGAGTGCTGCTATTCGGCGTCGAGAATGACCTCATGGGCTACGGCGTGCTTGCATTGAGCTTGGTCACGGCCGCAATCATCGACCGCGAATTCCTACGGCACCTCGCGCTGATTGCGGCGGGAATGGTGATCATCAGCCTGGTTCCGCTGAACGCTGATTTGAGCATCCCGCACATTGCCCTGATGGGTGGAGCCCTTGCGTTGGCCGTGCTGCTGCCGTGGCTGGTGTCCCGTTTCGTCTACTGCGAGAGGATCATCAAGTTTCCGGTGAACACGGGCCGCAAGTGGCCGTTGAGCGCAAAGCTGTACCTGATCGCTGTTGTGGCCCTCGGCTACCTCATCCTGCCGGTCTACCTGATCCGCACGGACGTGTATCAGAACTGGCCGGACGCGTCCGACCCCACTATCTTCTGGCGGCTGTTTCTCGGCGTGAATGCGGTTGGAATCTGGGACGAGCTGTTCTTCATCTGCACCACGTTCACGCTGCTCCGGCGGCACTTCCCGGACTGCCTCGCCAACATCCTGCAGGCCGTGGTCTTCTCGTCCTTTCTCTGGGAGATCGGCTACATGGCCTGGGGACCGCTTCTTACGTTCCCGTTCGCGCTGCTGCAGGGATACACCTTCAAGCTGACCAAGTCGTTCACCTATGTTGTGACGGTGCACTTAGTCTTCGACTTCGTGCTGTTCCTCGCACTGGTGCACGCGCACAACCGCGACTGGCTGCCGATCTTCTTGTATTGAGGCCACGTGCATGATCTGGGCGCACAGGCCTTCGTGAAGGCTTTCGATCCGCAGCCTGGCCCGCAGGTCTGCATCTTTCACATGGCCCTCATCCCGGCCAGATGCGCGCACGCGTCCCACAAGCGCCTCCGGGCTTCGGGGTCCGATCCCATTCCGGGCGTCGGGAGCTCCTTGCGCTTGGCCCACAGCTTTCCGGAGACTCCCGCTGTTTCGCGTGACGTGGCGAGCCAGAGCGGTGTATCCGCCGCCTTTTCTGCCGGTGCTCCGAACGTGTTCGTGATCCAGCGGAAAGGGCCCCCGACGTCCTGCAGCAGCGTCGTGTTCTTGACCAGCCCCGGATGGACGGCATTGGCGACCACGCTTGAGCCGCGGAGCCGCTCAGCAAACTCCTGCGTGAGCAGAACCCGGGCCAGCATTGTGGGCGGCGTCGAGCGAAGGTAGCTGTACTTGCCGCTTGACGTCTGGAGGTCGTCGAAGTCCAGCCTGGCATTGCCATACCGGGACGCGATGTTGACGATACGGGAATTACCGGGTGGTGCGGCTGCGCGGCGCGTGAGCGCGTCCAGCAGCAGGTTGGTCAGGAGGAAGTAGGCCATCACGTTGGTGGCGAAGGTCAGGTCAATTCCATCGCGCGTTACCTGGCGCTCCTTGCGGAACACCCCCGCTGCGTTGACCAGCACGTCGAGCCGGTCGTGGCGGGACATGAAGTCAGCCGCCGCCGCATGGATCGACGGCTGGTCAGAGAGGTCACAGACCAGCGGTTCGAGCATGGCGCCCGGAACCAGTCGGCGGATGCGCTCCATCGCCTCGCTCGCCCGGGTTGCTGATCGCCCCACCACGACCACCAATGCACCCTCTCGTGCAAGGCCGGTTGCCACAGCGCCACCCAAGCCGCCGGCGGCGCCCGTCACCAGTGCCACGGTTCCATCCATGGATGCCATCGCCTCGCCTCCTGACGCGTTGCCATCTTGTCGTAACGATGAGGCCGCCGTGGAGCCTGGGATTCCCGGCGCCATCCCTCGACCAGTCAAAATCGCAACACACGCCAGCCGGATTGACCAGACAACTTCCTTACACCACCCGCCGTAGCGGCCTTTCGCCCAACCGCACCGTGAGTTCCTGGCCCCAGGATGCTGTCAGCCGGCGCTGAGGGTCCGCCGGCGCCGGCAAGGCACGCCCTCCGAGTCCTGCCCGCCATCAAGGCGTGCAGTCACGGTGGCAAGCCCCTCGCTTTTCAGCCGCTCCGACCCGGCCGGGGAAGCCCGGCGGCTCATGCGCCCGCGTGACTGACGCCCACTAGCGACGGGGGAGCGTGGGATCCCGCCGTGGCCGTGGCTTCACCAGCCGGCCGACGGTACCAACCGCGGCGTTGCGGATTCCCGAGCCGGTATCCATCATGGCGAATTGACCCATCAGGTGCGAGGCCAGGACCAGCCGCCGCGTTCGAGCCCTGCGCTCGTGATCGAACAGGGCAAGACCAGCCTTGACAGACGTGGCCTGCGCCATGGACCGTCCCAGGGTGGCTCCATCAACGATGGCCTCGCAGGCGCCACGTCCAAGGAACGGCGCCATTGCGTGGGCGGCGTCGCCCACCAACACTGTGTTTCCGGTGATGAACCGTCGTAGCTTCGGCGCCTCGAAAAGGCCATGATGCAGGACGGTGTTTTCTTCGATCCTGTCAATCAGCTCCCGCACGCCGCGATGCCAGTACCCGAATTGGTCCACTATGTGCACCAGATGTGGTCCTTCAAACGTCTGGCTGGCGCGGATGCATGCATACCAGTTGGTCGCATCAGGACCTGCCGGCGTGATGCCGAACAGTGCCCCGGGGGCCCAGGTCTCGCCGTATCCGGCCACGGCGCCCTTGACGGTGCCCCGCCATGCGACGGCTCCAAGGGAACGGGCGTGGAACCGGTCACCGAACATCCGCTGCCGGGTGCGGCTGAACGTGCCGTCTGCGCCGACCACCAGCTCCGCATCGTCCAGCTGTCCGGGGTCGATGACCTGCGTGTTGAAGGTGATATCAATGTCCCGGGCAAGCGCGGCGAGCAACGCGGGCCGGGAGACCAGGTTCACGTCGGCGCCCCCGGGGGCTGTCAGCAATGTCCGCCCCGCCGGCGTCCAGAGCCGGGTTCGTGCGCTGGCGGCGATATGTGCCCAGCCGTCAGTGCGGCTTGGGGCGTCAATACCAATGTCGGCGAGGGCCTTCATCGCGGCCGGCCACATGCCCAGCATGGTGCCCGAGGTCGGCAGGGCCGCAGCCTGCTCCAAAACAGTCACTGACCAGCCGTGACGCTTCAGCGCACGTGCCGTGCTCAGGCCGCCGATTCCCGCACCGATGATGACAGCTGAATGTCCCACGCCTCAAGGGTACCGACCCCACGCACGCAAGGCCGCCGGACCTGCGAGGATTGCTCTCATGCGTGAAGTTGTCGTCCTCGGCACAGCCTCCCAAGTCCCGACGCGGACCCGCAACCAGAACGGGTACCTGTTGCGGTGGGACGGCGAGGGCCTGCTTTTCGATCCCGGCGAAGGGACCCAGCGGCAGATGATCCGTGCCGGCGTGTCGGCCTCCCAGATTACGCGCATTTGCCTCACCCACATGCACGGTGACCACTGCTTCGGGCTACCCGGCGTGCTGTCGCGCATGGCTCTGGACGGCGTGAGCCATCTGGTCCATCTGCACTATCCCGCTTCGGGTGAGGATGTGGTCCGCGCGCTCGTAGCCATCAGCACACCGGGGATTGACCTGAAGCTTCACCCGCATGGTGGTGCGGGAACGATCTCACCTGGCCTTGAGGTCCGGCCGCTGCGGCACCGCATAGAGACCTATGGCTACAGGCTGACTGAACCCGACGGTCGCAGTCTCCTCCCGGAAAGGCTGGTGGCGGCAGGCATTTCGGGTCCGGCCGTCGGACGCCTACAGCGCGACGGAAGCCTAGCAGGCGTACGACTGGAGGACGTGAGCGTTCCCCGTCCCGGCCAGCGCTTCGCCTTTGTCATGGACACGGCACTGTGTGCCGGTGCCGAGGAACTGGCCGACGGCGTCGATCTCCTCGTGGCTGAGTCCACCTTCAGCGACGACGACGCCGATCTCGCCAAGGAGTACGGTCACCTCACTGCGGGGCAGGCGGGAGGGTTGGCGGCCAGCGCCGCCGTCGAAACGCTTGTCCTCACACACTTCTCGTCGCGATATGGCGACGACGTTGCGGCGCTCGCCGAGCAGGCCAGGGCCCGTGCCGGCGAGGCGGCCGTGGTAGCGGCAAATGACCTGGACCGGATCGCTATTCCCAAACGGCGGCACAGGTCCTAAGCCAAGTCAGGACGTGGATATGCCCTCGACAGGGCGTGAGCACTGGACGCTCGCACCGAAGGAAACCGCGCCGCCTCGTGGTGCGGAACTCAGCTTCTGGTAAATCCGCGGCTGATGCAGTGGAAGGTCGAAAAGACCGTTTACGCCTGACCGTCCGAAAGCGTCTTGCTCCTCAGAGCGGGGCGCTTTCGCGCAGGCAGCGGTCCTCTGGGTCAATGGCGCCCATGATGCGTTTTCCTATGCTCCCCAGCTGGCGCGACTGCGCCTTCGTGAGGGGATCAAACACGAGCGCCCGGACTGCTTCCACGTGCCCCGGAGCGGTTTGGGTGATTTTCGCCCAGCCCTCGTCGGTGAGCGTTGCCAGTGTGATGCGTCCGTCGGAAGGATCCGTGGAGCGATGCACCCAGCCCCGCTTCTCCAGCCGGCTCACAACCTGGGACAGTCGGGAGAGCCCAGACTCGGTGAAACCCGCGAGGTCGCTCATCCGGCGTGTGCGGGCCGGAGCTTCAGACAGGCCGGCAAGGACCATGTACTCGAAGTGGCTTATCCCGGCGTCCTGCTGCAGCTGGGCGTCCAGGGCTGCGGGAAGCTTCATGATCACAGCGACCAGCGTCAGCCAGGCTTCGCGTTCCTCGCTGTTCAGCCATCGCGGTTCTTCGGCACGTTCCATAGCGGGAGTCTACGCTTTTACTTTACGAATGAAGTTTTGTGTCGCTCAAATCACTTGCATCGTGAAGTAATAGACGATAGCTTTTACTTCAACATTCAAGTACTTCCTGTCCCGACCGTCCTGAGGAGCCCAGATGACCGTTATGTCCGAGACCGTCGCGCGGCCATTCGAACAACCGGCCGCCGTCCGCAGCCAGGTCACCGTTCCGCTGCGCTTTCCTGACGGCTTCACGGCCACCGCCGAGATCATGACGTTCCATGGACTGGCCGACGGCAAGGAGCACCTGCTGCTCGCGCTCGGCGAATGGGAGCAGACGCTCCTGGACCAGGGCGCGGAAGGTACAGCGCCTTTGGTCCGGCTGCACAGTGAATGCCTCACGGGCGACGTGTTCGGCAGCGAGCGCTGCGACTGCGGACCCCAGCTGCGCGAGGCAGTCGAGGAGATTGCCGCCGTCGGGGGCTTCCTGCTGTACGTCCGGCAGGAGGGGCGCGGCATCGGCCTGTACTCCAAGCTCGACGCCTATGCCCTGCAGGACACCGGACTCGACACCTACGAAGCCAACGTTGCCCTGGGCCGCGGCGAGGACGAGCGGGACTACAGCGCCGCCGCCCAGATGCTCGGCGCGCTTGGCGCCGGCCGGATCCGCCTCCTCACCAACAACCCGGACAAAGTGGCGCAGCTGACCGCCCTCGGCGTTGACGTCTCGGAGCAGGTCCCCACCGGGGTGCACCTGTCGGAGGCCAATCACCGCTACCTGGCCGCGAAGCGCAGCCATACAGCGCACACCATCGACCTTCCGGCGGAGATCCACTCTCGGGAGACCCTGCCGGCAGAGATCATTCCATCCCATGACGAGCTGCTGGCCCGTGTGGATGCCCTCGTTCCCCGGCTGCGGGAGCGTGCCGCGGAAACCGAGGAGATCCGCCGCATTCCGGAAGCCACCATGGCTGAACTGAAGGCGGCGGGCGTGTTCCAGATGCTTGCGCCGAAGGCCGTGGGCGGCTTCGGCATGGGGCTGGAAACCTACGTGGAGGTTGTTCGCCGCCTTGCCCAGGGCTGTGTCTCCACGGCCTGGAGCGTCGGGCACCTGGTGGAACATGTCTGGATGCTGGCCCGCTGGCCGCAGGAAGCCCAGGACCAAGTCTTCGCCACCGGGCCGGCGCCCTTGGCTGCCGCCACCGGCGCCCCTCCCGGTAAAGCAGAGAAGGTCCCCGGCGGTTACACCGTCGCGGGCCGCTGGAGCTTCGCTTCCGGCATCATGCACTCCGAGTGGGCACTCCTGGCCGTGCAGCACGGTGACGTCCGCCTGCAGTGCCTGGTCCCGGTGTCCGATCTTGAACTCCTGGACGTCTGGCACACGGCCGGCCTGCGGGGGACCGGGAGCAACGATCTCCGGACTGAGAATCTCTTTGTCCCGGCGCACCGCGCCCTGGAGTGGAATCTCCTGGCCGCCGCTGACAACCCAGGCAGCCGCATCCACCCGGATCCGAACATCCACATCCCCATGGCCACATTCCTGAACATGGTGGCCCCGGCTGCCGCATTGGGCGCCGCTGAGCACGCCTTGGAGGTGTTCCAGGACCTGATGATGGTGCGCAAGGTCAAGCAGACAACGCAGGCGCGGCAGGCGGATTCGCCACTCGCTCAGGCCCGGTTCTCGCAGGCCTACGGGCAGGTGGCCACCGCGCGGCTGCACTGGCAGGAAGCCGTCAGGGTGGTGGCCGCTTCCAACGGCCGGCGGCCTGTCGCTTTCACCGATGAGGAGCGGGCGCGGTACCGGCTGTCGCTGGGTCTCAGCGGCGCGGCGTCGGCCGAGGCTGTCCGCCTCATCCTGACGGCATCCGGCGGGAGTGTGCACCGGCTGACGCACCCGCTGCAGCGGATCCAGCGCGATGTGAACGTTCTGCTCAACCACGCCTCGCTGACCATGGATCCCATTCTGGAGCAGGCTGGCCGCGGACTGCTGGACCTCGGGTTTTCCATCCCGGCCGGGCAGTTCTAACCGAGGTTCGGGACCCCTTGCAGGACTGCCGCCTTCGGAGAAGGATATGAGCCTCACTCGAGGAGGCCAGCCATGGTCCAGCTTGGAAAGTTTGAACGGTACCTGATCGAGGAATTCTTCGACGACTACCGCGCCGGCGCAATGACGCACCGCACCTTCACCCGCCGGGTCGCATTCATCACGGGAAGCATGGCGGCGGCATCGGGCGCGATGCTGCTCGTCGGATGCACACCCGAGGAAGTCCCACGCAGCACGGACCCTATGCCCACACCCACGCCGTCATCGTCGACGGCGGGCCCCGGCACCGCTTCTGCCGGTGCTGTCCCGGGAGCCAAAAGTCCGCTCTCCGTCCCGGAGGGCACCGCGGGGCTTACGACGGCGACCGTGCGGTTCCTGGCCGAAGGAACCGGGATCAGTGGGTACCTCGCCCGGCCCGAATCCGGAGCAGCCGGCCCTGCCGTGCTGGTCTGCCACGAGAACCGCGGCCTGACCCCGCACATCCAGGACGTTGCCCGCCGCTTTGCCAAAGCCGGGTACGCGGCGCTGGCCCTTGACCTGCTCAGCAGGGAAGGCGGCACCGCCAGCCTTGACTCCGACGCCGTGTCGGGTGCACTGACCCGAGCCGGGGCACGGCGCCATGTCGCTGACTTCGCCGCTGCCTTTGGCTACCTTCAGGCCCAGGACTTCGTGGACTCCGGACGCATCGCCATGAACGGGTACTGCTTCGGCGGCGGCATCACCTGGCAGGCGGCAACCGAGCTGGCCGGACTGAAGGCCACCGCCGCGTTCTATGGGCCGGCGCCGGACCTGAACAAGGTGCCGGCCATCAAGGCGGCGGCGTTCGGCGTGTATGCAGAACGCGACCAGCGGATCACCGGTGCCATGCCGGCCCTCCGGGATGCCCTGGACGCCACCACAGTGACGCATCAGCTCACCGTTTACCCCGGCGTGGACCATGCCTTCCACAACGACACCGGCGAGCGCTACAACGAAACCCAGGCCACGGCCGCCTGGAACGACACCCTCGCCTGGTTCGGACAGCACGTCTGAGGGGTGACGCCAGTACGTCGGATCTGAGTAGCGCTATCTGACGTTTTGAGCCTCCAGAACGACAGATAGCGCTACTCAGCTGGGAGGGCGGGGCGCTCACCCGCGGCCACGGGTAGTCTTGAAGGATGAGCACCGCAATCCCACTAACGCTCACCTTCGGCGGGCGTTTCGCCCGCGAACTCGAGGAGCTGGCGGTTCCCTGGCAGGCGGAAGAAGCACCTGACCCGCAGCTGCTGGTCCTGAACGAGCCGTTGGCCGGCGAACTGGGCCTGGACCCGTCGTCCCTGCGGACGCCCGAGGGAACGCGGCTGCTCATCGGCAACCAGATTCCTGAAGGTGCCACACCGGTGGCCCAGGCCTATGCCGGCCACCAGTTCGGCGGCTACTCACCCCTGCTTGGCGACGGGCGGGCCCTCCTGCTGGGGGAGGTAACGGACATCCACGGGCAGCTTCGGGACATCCACCTCAAGGGCTCCGGCCGGACACCCTTCGCCCGCGCAGGTGACGGTCAAGCCGTCGTCGGTCCCATGCTGCGCGAGTACATCGTCAGCGAAGCCATGCATGCCATGGGCATCCCCACCACGAGGTCCCTCGCCGTGGTGGCCACGGGCCG
Organism: Arthrobacter sp. Soil762; assembly: GCF_001428335.1. Classification (GTDB taxonomy): domain Bacteria; phylum Actinomycetota; class Actinomycetes; order Actinomycetales; family Micrococcaceae; genus Arthrobacter. The sequence continues at coordinate 398,242 of NZ_LMSG01000001.1, read as the reverse complement.
GCCCGTCCGCCGCGAAACGATGCTGCCCGGGGCGGTGCTCACCCGGGTGGCGAGCAGCCACCTGCGCGTCGGCAGCTTTCAGTTCGCCCGCGTCAACGGCGAGACGGACCTTCTGCGCCGCCTGGCCGATCATGCCATCAGCCGCCATTACCCGGACGTGGCGCTCGCCGACAAGCCCTATCTCGCGTTCTTCGAGGCGGTCATAGCCGCGCAGGCGTCCCTCGTGGCGCAATGGATGCTGGTGGGCTTCGTCCATGGCGTGATGAACACCGACAACATGGCCATCTCCGGCGAGACCATCGACTACGGTCCCTGCGCGTTTATGGATGCCTTCAACCCCGGCGCGGTCTACAGCTCCATCGACGCGGACGGACGCTACGCCTACGCCAACCAGCCGGTCATCGCCGAATGGAACCTCACCCGGCTCGCCGAAGCACTCCTGCCCCTGCTCCATGAAGACCAGGACCAGGCCGTGGCGCTCGCCGTTGAATCCCTCGGCGCCTTCCGCGCCTTGTACAGCGCTGCCTGGTCAGCCGGCATGAAGTCCAAGCTTGGGCTGCGCCCGGACGCGCACGACGACGTCGCGTCGCCTCTGGTGGACGGCGTGTTGGCGCTGCTCCAGGACGGCCAGGTGGATTACACGTCCTTCTTCCGGAGCCTCGGCTCGGCGGCCCGCGGCACCCCGGAAACTGCGCGGTCCATGTTTGCGGACCCGGGCGCCTTCGACGCCTGGGCCGCACGGTGGCTGTCCCTGGCGCCGGACGCGGACCTGATGGACCGGGTCAACCCCGTCTACATCCCCAGGAACCACCTGGTTGAAGAGGCTCTGGACTCGGCTATCGCGGGCGAGCTGGACCCATTCAACCGGTTGGTGGACGTCCTGGCCGATCCGTACACGCGGCGCCCCGGGCTGGAACGCTACGCCGGCCCCGCCCCTGAAGACTTCGGGAGCTACCGGACCTTCTGCGGGACCTGAGCGAACACCAGGGATGGACGACGGCGGCGCGCGGCTGGGTGCCGCCCGCGGCCGTCGAGCATGGTCGGATCACGCTACGCGGACGAAGGACGCTCCGGCGAGCCAGCTGATGGAGTGCACTTCGGTTTTGTAACCGTCCACCCCGCCACTGACAACCTGGCCGTTGCCGGCGTAGACGCCCACATGGCCGGCCGTGATGACCAGATCCCCTGCGGCCGGTGTGCCCACCACCGGGCCGTACTGGAAGAACTGGCCGGGAGCCAGGTCACCCACGCTTTTACCCACCGAGCGCAGCGCCTTCTCCACCATGGCGGTGCAGTCCTGCTGGATGCCGAGCTGGGAGTTGGCGGAAGCCAGGATGGCCGCGCCCAGCGAGCCGGCCGGAGCCTGGGCCACCGGGGCAGAAGTGGAAGCCGGATAGACGCCGGTGTTGGCCGGCGCGGTGGGGGCTGCTGCTGCCTTCGCCACTGGAGCGGGAGCGGTGTAGCCGGCGCCCGGGATCTGGATCTGGTCGCCGGGGTAGATGATGGTGGTCATCGTCAGGCCGTTGACCGACAGGACGTCGTTGAGGGCAACGCCGTAGGACGCGGAAATCGCACCCAAGGTGTCGCCGGACACGATGGTGTAGACGGTGGCCGCAGCTGCCGGAGCAGCCACGGGAGCTGCTACCGGAGCGCTGGTCTGGCCCTGAACATGGACGGTCCCGGAATTGTCGGGTCCGTGGACGCCGGCCTGTGCGGGGGTGCCTACGCAGAAGAGCAGACCGGATGCGGCAACAGCAACGAGTGCAGGCCGGCCGAACGTCAATGCGCGGGCTTTGGCCATTGCGGACGGGCCGACGGGGACGGTGGAGCGGACAGGAGTCGCATGATGGCGTGCGGCAGTGAAGTTCTTTGACACGGGTGATCGCCTCTCCCATGCCTGCGGGGTGAGCTGTCGGGTTCGGGTCGGAGACACCCGGCCGGTTACGGCTCCGCACGGGACGGAGCGATACCGGCTTAACCCCAAGGCTTCGAACGAAAGCCGTGGAAACGCGGTTCCCCCGTCCCTGCCAGTGGAATGCGCTGGGGTCCCGGTCAGCGGCAGGGCTCGGCATACTGACGGGAATGTCCCGGCTTGAGCCAGGTCACGGGATGACCATAACTTCCAATTATCGGCAATGTCACATTCCGGTAACGGAATGTAGGCGTGAAATCCGCCCGTGCTTCTGCCCGGGTTTTCTCGCTCCTCGGTAACGATGTTGCAGGTCAGGCCCCATAATCCGTATATGCCCGGTAAGCTCACCAACTATGTCCCGGATTGCTCAAAAAATGAGGCTGCCCGCCCTCGCCGGCCTGCTGGCGGTCGCCCTGGTGGGGTCGGCTGCGCTGCTTCCCTCGCATGCCGCCGACGACGCGCCGCCTGGCGGGTATCCCTCGTGGCAGGACGTCCAGAACGCCAAGCAAAGCGAGGCCGGCAAAGCGGCAGAAGTCACCAGGATCAATGGGCTGCTGGGCGGTCTCCAGACTGAGGCAGAGGCGCTGGGCAATGCGGCCGTAACGTCCGCCGCGGAGTACGCCAAGGCCGAAGCGGCACTTCAGGCCGCCACTTCCACTGTGGACGTACTCACGGCCCAGACGGCACGCGCCGCGGCCGAACTGGGACAGTACAAGAAGGAAATCGGTGCCCTGGCGGCCCAGTCGTACAAGACCGGTGGAACCAACATGGGTTTCTTCGTTGCCCTCGACGCCGTGCAGAACAACAGCATCCAAGGCCTGAACATCGTCCAGATCGTCAGCGATAAGACTGCCGCCCTGGTCAACAAATCCGCAGCCGCCGAACGCATTTCCCGTGCCCTGGCCGAGCAGGAGCAGGCGGCCAGGGCCGAGCGCGAGCGCCTGTCCGGCGAAGCCAGAACCAAGCTCGACGCCGCCCAATCCGCCCAGCAGGCCATGTCCCGGCAGATCGCGGAGCAGCAGGAGCGCGGCCAGGAACTGACCGCGCAGCTGGCCTCCCTCAAGGGCACCACCGCTGCGGTGGAGGGGGAGTTCCGGCAGGGCCAGGTGGCCTTGGCCGCATACGAAACGGCGCAGGCCGCCAAGCGGGCCGCGGCGCAGGAACAGGCACGCCAACAGGCGGAGGCGGCAGCCAGGGCGGCGGCCCTCGCCGCTGCCCAGAAACCGGCTCCGTCCCCACCTGCTGTACCGGGCGTGCCCGCCCCGCCTCCAGTCCCGAGCCCGACGCCGGTCCCGCCGCCCGTCGTCGTCGTGCCTTCCGTGCCGGGAGGCGCTGTCAACGACCCCGCCGGCGCAAAAACCTACGCGGCCGGGCAGTTGGGCGCCTACGGCTGGGGCCAGGACCAGTTTCCGTGCCTGGCGTCGCTGTGGACCAAGGAGTCGAACTGGCTGACTACCGCCACCAACCCGTACTCGGGCGCATACGGCATCGCCCAGTCGCTGCCGGCCAGCAAGTATGCCAGCGCGGGAAGCGACTGGCTCACGAGCTACCGGACCCAGGTCAATTGGGGACTGTCGTACATCGCTGACCGCTACGGGTCACCGTGCGGCGCGTGGAACCATTCCGTGGCCAACAACTGGTACTGACCTGCCGGGGACGGCAGCCGGGTCATGTTCCCGGGGCCTTGGCGAATTCCGCGGCGCTGAAGAATTCAATGCCGACGAAGGCTTCGTCGCCGTCCACCCAGGCGTCATGCCCTGGTGGAATGGTGTAAGAGTCGCCGGCGCTGATGCTGATCCGGTTGCCATCGGTGGTCTCGACGTTGAGGGCACCGGCAACGCAGTATCCGACGTGGTTGTTCTGGCAGGACTCGGTCTGGACCACCGGCTTGATGCAGTCCGACCAGCGCCAGCCGGGACTGAACGTCAACCGGCCAACCGTGTAGTCGCCCAGGTTGACGACATCCACTTCGGTTTTCTCCGGCCGGCGCTTCTCATCCGGTGTGTTGTGGGACTTGACTGCCAGTTCTGTGACGATGTTTGTAGGCATGACACGCAGACTTTCTCTGTTGGTTTTGTGTCCGGCAGCTTTCTGTCCCTGGCTGCCAGACCGCATCTGAGGCGCTTACGCTTGCCAGCATCCTCCCGCCGGCGGCGCTTGTCGAGACCCGAACCACTAGGCTTTTCCCATGCCCGATTTTGAACGGTTCCGGGTTCTGCTGGAGGAAGAGCGCACCCGGAAACTCGCGCTCCTCCCCGCCCTCCGTGCGGACATTTCGTCGGCCAACGCCGCCCGCCAGGATTCCAATGTGGATGACGAGCACGACCCCGAGGGTTCCACCATTGCGTTCGAGCTGTCGCAGGCCTCGGCGCTCCTGAAGCAGAGCAGTGCGGGACTTGACCAGGTGGACGCTGCCCTGGCGCGGATTGCAGCGGGCACGTACGGAACGTGCGCCGTGTGCGGGGACCCCATCGCGGAGGGACGGCTCGAAGCCCGCCCGTCGACGCCGTTCTGCATCCTCCACGCGGCCACCGGTAGGGCGCAGTGAATGAGCGTGTGCAGGAGGCTGCCGGCTTCATCGACGCCACCCTGCAGAATGAGGGCGCCTGGTACCGGGCGGAAGACGTGGAGTCCCGGGTTGGCGGGGCACTGGGATCCTACGGATCGTCGGTGGGAGCCGTACGCGGCACCATCCGCGACGCCGGCAGGAAGTTCAAGGACCTTGGCCACGATGAGGTGACCGCTTTGGCATCTCTCCTCTGGGGCCGGCCCGGTCCCGGCAGGCGGCCGGTCTATGAGAGGCGGCTCGCGGCCGTGGTGCTGCTGCAGTCCCGGGTGGCCCTCCTCCGCCACTCTGACCTGACCCGGCTGGAGGGCTTCATCAGAACCGCGCAGACCGGTGAGCTGGTGGACCCCCTGATTGCCAACGTTGTGGTTCCGTTGCTGCAGGCACTGGGCGAAAGCGGCCGCCAGCGCGCCGACGTCGTCATCACCCGCTGGCACCGGGACCCCGACGATGCGCTGCGCCACGCTGCCCGGCTCATCGCGTCTCAGGGACCTGACCTGCAGCGTATTTCCGGGAACCGCGACGCGGAACGCGACTGACCCCTGTTCCGCGGTCCCCGTCAGTCGTACTCTGGGGCTTGGAGGTGATTGCCATGGAGGCAGCGCAGGGCGACAGGATTATCGTCCGGGGGAGGACCGTCGGGTCTTCGGACCGGCACGGCGTGATCGTGGAAGTCCGTGGGCAGGAAGGTCATCCGCCCTACCTGGTCAGGTTCGACGACGGACACGAAACCGTTATGTACCCGGGCGGTGATTTCGCCGTCGAACGCGGTCACGCGGGACAGGCCGGCTGACGCGCCGCGGGCGGCCGCGCGTCCGGGCCACCGGGCACGTGTCAGACTGGTGAAATGGATCACTCCTTGGCTGCCACGTCCCCTGACGCGAACCTCACGATTCCGCCGGTCCGGACCGGTCCGCGGGACCCCGGTGACGCCTGGGTGGACGGCGGGCGCGGCAAGTTCTGGGGCAGGTTCGGTGCCGCCGGCGTGCTGGCTTATGACCCCGGCAAGGGTGTTCTCCTGCAGCACCGCGCGCTGTGGAGCCATAACGGTGGTACCTGGGGTCTGCCCGGCGGAGCATTGCACCAGGGCGAGGACGCAGTCACCGGGGCCCTCCGCGAGGCGCACGAGGAAGCCGCGGTACCGGCCGCGGATGTGAGCGTCCTCTTCACGTCTGTGCTGGACTTCGGCTACTGGTCCTACACCACCGTTGTAGTGCTGGTGACCGTGCCTTTTGAGCCCGTAATCAGCGATCCGGAAAGCCTCGAACTCCAGTGGGTTCCGTTGGCTGCGGTGGACCTGAAGGAACTCCATCCCGGTTTCGCAACATCGTGGCCGGACCTGCGGACGCGCATGCTGGAGGGGTGAGATTAGGGTTGCCTAAGTGCGGTGCGCCATAATGGTGTTCCGACCCCCTGCTGCGCGTGAGGAAGAAAATGACCGCCCCGCTCTCCGTGTTGCTCAAACAGTCCACCAGTGCTGCCCACGAAGAAGCTGAGTCGTCCCCGTTTATGGGCGACCTGCTCGAGGGCAGGCTGGACGCGGCCGCCGTCGCTGCCCTCACTGCCCAGCTGTACACGGTGTACGGTGCCATGGAATCGGTGGCGCGGTCCGAGTACGGTTCTGATCCGCTGCTGGCAGGGTGCCTGGACCCCGCCCTGGAAGGCATGGCTGCCCTCGAGGCGGACATGGCGTTCCATTACGGTGCCGGCTGGCAGGACCGGCTGGCGGACGGCCGGATTGTCACCGTCCCGGCCACCACGGCCTACGCCACCCTGATCCGCGAACACCACAGTGCCGAGTTTATGCTCGCCAACCACTACGTTCGGCTGCTCGGGGACCTGTCCGGCGGGCAGATCATCCACCGCCTGGTCCAGCGGCACTACGGAATCCCGGACGACGGCCTGAACTTCTACATCTTTCCCGGCATCGGGAAGATGAAGCAGTACAAGGACGGCTACCGGCTACGGCTGGACGCCCTGCCGCTGGACAAGGACCGGACCGAGGAGGTGCTGGCCCACGCCGCCCACGCCTTCCGGCTCAACGGCAGCATCTTCGCGGACCTGCAGTCCGCCGTCGGGGCCCGACCGCAGCCCGCGGCCTGACCCATGGACCAGTTCCTGGATCTGCCCTTCGGCGTGGCAGCGGCCAGCCTGTTCGCCATTGTTATGCTGCGCGTCAATGTGACGTACTGGATCGGCCGGGGAGCGGCAGCCGGCGTGGAACACACGCGGTTCGCGTCGTCCTGGAACGGCCAGCGCGCCGGCCAGGCGAAGGCGCTCGTTCGCCGGTGGGGACCGTTCGCCGTGACCCTTTCGTTCCTGACCATCGGCCTGCAGACGGCCGTTAACCTCGCCGCCGGTGCTGCGAAGATGCCGCTGCGGCGCTACCTTCCCGCCGCCGTCGCCGGTTCCATCCTCTGGGCCCTGATCTATGCCACCGTCGGGCTCGCCGCGGTGGAGGCGTGGCTGGCGCTGGCTGCCGGGTCCCCGTGGGGGCTTGCCGTGCTGGCCGCCGCGGCCGCGGGACTTATCGCGTGGCTGCTGGTACGCCGGCGGCGCCAGCCGAGGGGGAGCGCTGCCGAGCAGGCGGAGGCGGGCAATGCGGATAGGGTGGGCTGAGCCGCACACGAACAAGCGAAAGGGTCAATGTTGACTGCTGCACTCCCGGAACTGGCCGACGGCGACTTCTACTACCAGGCGCTGGGCGGCGGCCACTTCCGCTCCACCATCCACGCCCAGGGGGCCTGGAACGAGCACGAACAGCACATGGCGCCCGCCTCCGGCCTGATGGCGGACAGCCTGGAGCGCCACGAGCCCCGCGCCGACATGCGGATGGCCCGGCTGAGCTACGAGATCCTGGGCCTGATCCCGGGTGGCGGGTTCCACATCGAAACCACCACCCTCCGCCCCGGCCGGACCATCGAGCTCCTGCAGGCAGAGCTGGTAGCCAACGGGCGGGTGGCCATCCGCGCCACCGCGTGGCGGATGATCACCAGCGACACGTCCGCGGTTGCCGCCGTCGAGGACACCACCATCCCGGCACCGGATGAATGCAAACCGTTCGACGGCGCCGCCATCTGGCCAGGCGGCTACATCCGGTCCCTGGAGATGCGCGTGGCCGAGGGCCACCGGCCCGGAGCCGGCATCGTCTGGCTCCGCACCCAGCACCCCCTGACGGACAAAGCCGACAGCGGCGACCTGGCCCGCCTGATGGGCCTCGTTGACACAGCCAACGGGATCGCGGCCAGGGTCCCGCCGGGCAAGGACAGCTATGCCTTCCCCAACCTGGACCTGCAGATCCACATGTACCGCAGGCCCGAGGACGAATGGCTGGGCCTGGACAACGCGGTCTCCTTCGGAACCGACGGGATTGGCCTCACGTCCACCGTCCTGCACGATCTTCAGGGTCCGTTCGGCCGCGCCGAACAGATTCTGACGCTTCGCCGGACCTGACGGCCTTGCCCGTGACTACCGGGACCGCTGTGGCTACCCGGCCTGTGTGACTATTCGGCGCCGGTAATGCTTTTGTAGCTGTGTACCGCATTGCGCAGGGTGGGGAAGAAATGGTCTTCTGTGAACCGTGCGCTCGCCCCGAACCGGATCAGGCGGTCCTTGATCGGTCCCTTCATTTCTGCGAAGACCAAGCTGATACCGTCCTGCGCCAGTTCATCGTCGAGCCGGATGAGCTCATCCAGCGCTGTCGTATCAAGGCCTGTGATCGGCTCGGCTGCCACAATGACCCACTTCACCGGCCAGGGCGCGGCGTCCACCAGGCCGTGGATGTGCTCGGCGAACACTTCCCCGTTGGCAAAGAACAACGGTGCATCGAAACGGGCAATCACCAGGCCCTCCACCCGCCGGCCTTCGGGATGCCGGTCCAGGTCATGGAAGCCCGGAACGTCCGCCACGCTGGCCAGCTCAGTGCGGTAGGGATCCCAGGCGCGCTGGACAAAGGCCAGAAGGGACAGTCCAATGGCCACGGCAATTCCCGGTAGGACCCCTATAAAGGCGACGCCGAGGAATGTGACCACCAGGAGGAGGGCCTCCAGCCGGCTCATCCTGACGAGGCGCACGAGCGTTCGCACGTCAACCAGCGAAGACGCCGCCACGATCACCACGGCGGCGAGCGTGGCGGTGGGAAGGAAAGCCGTCACCCCCGGTGCGGCGACCATAAAAAGGACCACGAGCAAGGCTGCCACCACACCGCTGAGCTGCGTCTTCGCCCCGGCGTCGAGCACAATCGGGGTGCGGGAGGAGCTTCCGCTCACCGGAAAGCCGCCCAGCACCCCGGTTGCCACGTTGGCGATGCCCAAGGCCCCCATTTCCTCATTGCCGTTGACCCTAACTCCGCGGCGCGCTGCGAGGCTCTTGGACAAGGTGGAGGTGTCCGCAAAGGCAATCAGCGCGATGCCTGCTGCAGGGCCCACGAGCGACAGGACGTCGTCCATGCCAATGCCGCCCAGCGCGGGCGCCGGGAGCCCTTGCGGCAGTGCGCCCACCATGGGCAGCTGTCCGGCCAGGCCCAGTACGGCCACTGCGGCGATGGAGCCGGCCACTGCGAACAGGACGCTGGGCACCTTCCACGGAAGAAAACGGCCGGCGACAATGACGGCCACGCTGCCCGCCCCCACAGCCAGGGAAACGGGATTGATACCGCCGCTGAAGACCGCCCCGGCCAGGGACGTGAGGCGTTCAAAGAGGCCGTCGGCGGAGACATCGATCCCCAGCAGCCGCGGAAGCTGGCTGACGGTGACGGCCAGTGCGATGCCGTTCAGGTATCCAACGCGAATAGGCCCGGACAGCAATCCCGTCACAAACCCCAGCTTAAAGATCCGGCCGGCTATCAGGAAGACGCCGATCAGGATGGCCAGCACTCCGGCCATGGCCACTGCCTGCTCCGGATCCCGCCCGGCCAGCGGAAGGATGGCGGCAGCGATCATGGGTGCCAGCGATGAATCCGGCCCCACGATGACAACCCGCGACGGCCCGAACACGGCATAGAAGATCATGGGCACCACGGAGGCGTACAGCCCGTTCACCGCAGGAAGCCCGCTTGCCTCAGCGTACGCCATCCCTGCCGGCACCAGGGCTGCGCTCAAGGCCGCCCCGGCCACCAGGTCCGACTTCAGCCAGGACCGTTTGTAGCCCCGCGCAACACCAACGCCCGGTAGCGCCTTGTTGATCCAGTCGTGCCGCACTCGGGCCTCCAAATTGGTGAAATCAGGACGCGGGGGGCTCCTGGAACGGTGTCGATTCCTGGCCATATTCGGCGGTCACCAGGATGGGCAGGTGGTCGGAGGCGCCGCGGGGCAGAGTTTCCACATTCTCGATGTTCAGTCCCAGGGACGTGGCAAAGTCGAAGTGGCCCTTGAATACTTTGTAGCGTGTATAGGTCCTGCGGTCACTGAGGGAGAGCTCGTAGCCGGTGTTCTTCATGTGTTCGTTGAGGTTCTTGGTAAAGAAGGGGTAGTTGAAGTCACCCACCATCAGAGTCATGAGGCCGGTGCCCATACCCAGGAGTTCCGCGTGGGCCGCGTGGATCTGGTTGCGCCGCAGCGAGTTGGTGGCGGTCAGCGGAGCGGCGTGGAACGAGGCGATAACCAGTTCGTGATCGGTCTCATTGTCCCGCACCCGCGTGCCGATGAGGCGCTCATGAGCGGGCGCAAGGACCATGTCGTGCAGGGACTTTTTGAGCGCGAAGGTCTTGGTGCCGTGGGCCGTGAACCGGTCAGGCCGGTAGTAAATGGCCAGCCCAAGGCGGTTGCCCTTGGTGGAGTCGGCGAGCTGCAGCGGACCCAGCGTGTCCGGCAGGTCCGAGGTATCACACTCCTGGAGGCATAGGGCATCGACGCCGAAATTCTGGGCAAGATCAACCAGTTCCCCACTGGCCTGGTGCTTGCGGAGGTTGTAGCTAATGACGCGTATCAGTGGATTACCTCTTCTGAGGAGTAGCGGGTGGACCCAGTTCCTGAGTTTAGCCACCCGATGGGGGACCGTGCAGCAATACATCGCTGGATGTCAGGTGGCGCGGAACACCAGCCAGCCGGCGAGGGTGGACAGTCCCGTCAGGACGGCACCCCACAGGATGTCCACAACAATGAGCTGCAGCGGCCACGTCTTGAGCGTGGCGGCATTCGTCAGGTCATACGTCGCGTAGGCAAAGGCGCCCAGTACGGCCCCATAGCCGACGGCGGTCAGCCAGCTGCCGCCGTCGAGCGCCGGCCGCAGCGCAAAGAAGACAATCCCCGCTATGTACATGACATAGAAAGCCACGGCGTAACCTAAGTGTGGCTTGTCTGCGAGCAGGTCACCGATGTGGCTGCGGTAGAACGGGTTCATGAGCTTGAGCCAGACGGCGTCGATGACCGCGAACGCAGCCGCGACGACAAGGAATTGCAATATGACCATAAGGGAGCTTAGCAATATGCAGGACGCCGAAGCGGGACTCCGGACGCTCACTGTGGTGCGGCAGGATCATTCCCTCGGCGCCGCACGTGACCTGGAATTCGGCCTCGAACTGCTGACCCAGGCGAAGACCGGCAGGATCGGCCCCACGCTGCGGCTGTACCGGCCCGCGCCCACTGTTGCCTTCGGCCAGCGGGATACCCGCCTGCCCGGCTTCGACGCGGCCGCCCGGGCCTGCCGCGGGCACGGATTTGAACCCCTGGTGCGGAAGGCCGGCGGACGCGCCGCCGCCTACCACGAGGGCACGCTGGTGGTGGACCACGTGATGCCCCATGCGGACGCCATTGCCGGTTCCAAGGGCCGGTTCAGCTTCTTTGGTGAGCTGCTGGCGCAGTCCCTGCGGGACGTCGGTGTGCAGGCAGCGGTTGGCGAAATTCCGGGGGAGTACTGCCCCGGGGAGTTCAGCGTTCACGGCACCCACCCGGCCGACCCGGCGCACCGGATCAAACTCGTGGGCACAGCGCAGCGCGTGGTGAGCGGCGGGTGGCTGTTCAGTTCCGTGATCGTGGTGGAAAATTCCGCCCCCATCCGCAGCGTCCTGACGGACAGCTATGCAGCCCTGGGCCTGGATTGGGACCCGGCCACCGCCGGCGCGGCCAACGATCTGGTGCCTGGCCTCACGGTCCAGGATGTTGAGGACGCCGTTATTGCCGCGTACGCGGGCCACGCCTCCCTCCGGCATGCAGACTTCAGCAGCTATGCAGGTTTGGATACTCGGGAGGCGTAGCCCGCGTTGGCGGGCTGGGCGGCCGGCTTGACTCAGGGTCCTTAGTGGCCCCGGGCGATCCATTCGTCCAGGTGCGGGGCTTCGGCTCCGATGGTGGTGCTGTCGCCGTGCCCGGTCCGGACCACCGTTTCGGCCGGGAGCGGCAGCAGCCACGTCCGGATCGACTCGATGATGGTGGGGAAGTCGCTGTAGGACCTGCCCGTGGCGCCGGGGCCGCCCTGGAACAGGGTGTCGCCGCTGAAGAGCGAGCCTTCGCCGTCGGGCCCGTCAGCGAGGTGGAAGGACACCGAGCCCGGCGAGTGCCCGGGTGTGTGCAGGGCCGTCAGGCTGGCCCCCGCTACCTCGATGACATCGCCGTGCTTGGTGGCGACGTCGGGCTCCACCTGCGGATACACGCTGCGCCACAGCATCCAGTCGTCCTGGTGGAGGTGGATCGGGGCCTGGACGAGGTCCCAGAAGTCACCTACCGAACGGATGTGGTCGTCGTGGCCGTGGGTCAGCAGGATCGCCTTGAGCTTCCGGCCGCCGACGGCGGCGGCAACGGCCTTGGCGTCGTGCGCGGGGTCGATCACCACGCATTCCTCATCGTTGCCCACGATCCATACGTTGTTGTCCACATCCCAGGTGCCGCCGTCGAGCGAGAATGTCCCGGACGTGACGATTCGCTCGATCCGGAGGCTCACAGTTCCACCACCGAACGCAGCACCGAACCGGAGTGCATCTTCTCGAAGGCTTCCTCCACCTGGTCGATGGTGATCCGTTCGGTCACGAACGCATCCAGGTCCAGCTTGCCCTGCTTGTAGAGGCTGATCAGCATGGGGAAGTCCCGGGACGGCAGGCAGTCGCCGTACCAGGAGGACTTCAGCGACCCGCCGCGGCCGAAGACGTCCAGCAGGGGCAGCTCCAGGGTCATCTCCGGCGTCGGGACGCCCACCAGCACCACGGTGCCGGCGAGGTCGCGCGCGTAGAACGCCTGCTTGTACGTTTCGGGGCGCCCGACGGCGTCAATCACCACGTCAGCGCCGAAGCCGCCGGTGAGTTCCCGGATTTTCTCCACGGGGTCCGTTGCGGAGGAGTCCACGGTGTGGGTGGCGCCGAGGCCCTTGGCACGGTCCAGCTTTTTCGCGTCGATGTCGACGGCGATGATGGTGGTTGCGCCGGCGAGCGCGGCGCCGGCGATGGCGGCCACGCCCACACCGCCGCAGCCGATGACGGCGACCGTATCACCGCGTTTGACGCCCCCGGTGTTGATGGCGGCGCCCAGTCCGGCCATGACGCCGCAGCCGAGCAGGCCTATGGCGGCAGCATCGGCGTCGGGATCCACCTTGGTGCACTGGCCGGCGGCCACGAGGGTCTTTTCGATGAACGCGCCGATGCCCAGGGCGGCGGACAGTTCGGTGCCGTCCTCAAGCGTCATCTTCTGGGTGGCGTTGTGGGTGTTGAAGCAGTACTGCGCCTGGCCGCGGTTGCACGCGCGGCAGTTGCCGCAGACGGCCCGCCAGTTGAGCACCACGCGGTCGCCCGGGGCGACGTCCGTGACGTCGGGGCCCACGGCGCTGACCACTCCGGTGGCCTCGTGGCCCAGGAGGAACGGGAAATCATCGCTGATGCCGCCCAGTTTGTAGTGCAGGTCGGTGTGGCAGACGCCGCTGGTGATGATGTCCACCAGGGCCTCGCCCGGGCCCGGTTCCGGGACCAGGATGGTCTCCAGAGTGACCGGGGCCCCTTTGGAGCGGGCTACGACACCTTTGACTTTATGGACCACGAAAGGCTCCCTCAATGCAGATAGACAGAACGGGACCAACACGGATGTTGGTCCCGTTCTGTCTACCACACGAGCTGCCGTGGTCAGGCTGCGAGTCGGCTCTTGACCTCGGCGGCGGAGGGGTTGGTGGCGGCGGTGCCGTCCGGGAAGAGCACGGTGGGGACGGTGCGGTTGCCGCCGTTGAGCTTCTCCACGAGGTCGGCTGTGCCCTCCACCTCTTCGATGTTGATTTCCGTGTAGCCGATGCCCTGCGCGTCCAGCTGCTTCTTCAGCCGGTTGCAGTAGCCGCACCAGGTGGTGGAAAACATGGTGATGGTGCCGTTCTCGGGGGTAAAGTCCACAGAGCTCTCCTGAAATCGTTGAGGGGGTTCGTTCCCGTCAACGGTAACCCGGGGCGGGCTATTCCCTGAGCCGGCCCGGCGGATGCGGTGCCGGATGACAGTACATAACGCGGATGGCATGCTGGAGCCATGTGTGGACGCTATGTGATGGCACGGGCCGTGGGTGACTTGCTGGCCGACTTTGACGCCCAGCTGGAGGAGGAAGTGCATCTTCCGCCGTCATGGAACGTGGCGCCGACCGACCACGTGCCGATCGTCCTGGAACGGCTGATCGACGACGGCCCCGTGCGGCAGCTGCATGTTGCCCGCTGGGGCCTGGTGCCGTCCTGGGCGAAGGATCCTGGTATCGGCCCCAAGATGATCAACGCGCGGAGCGAGACTGTGCTGGAGAAGCCGGCCTTCCGCAAGGCCGTGAAGTCACGTCGCTGCGCTGTCCCGGCGGACGGGTACTACGAATGGAAGCAGGGCGCCGGCAAAGCCAAGCAGCCCTACTACGTCCATCCGGGCAAAGGCAGCGGGCTGGTGTTCGCGGGCCTGTATGAGTGGTGGAAGGACCCGTCCAAGGCCGAGGGCGATCCCGGGCGGTGGATGCTCTCCACATCCATCCTGACGGCAGATACGCCGCCGCCCGGTGCCGAGTCCACAATTTTCGGCAAGCTCACCGCCCTGCACGACCGCGTGCCGCTGCCCATGGACCGGGCCACGATGGCGTCGTGGCTTGATCCGCAGATCGATGACGCCGCCTTCCTCGTGGACCTGGTCCGGGCCCACGTGAAGGAAGTCGCGGCCGACTGGCATGTGGATTCGGTCGGCACCGAGGTGGGCAACGTACGCAACAACTCCCCGGAACTGATCCGGCCGGTGGAAGCCTTGTTCTAAACCGGCACCCGGGGCGACGTCCCCCTAAACGGTGACCTCGCCGGCGTCGTCCACTGTCCACGTGGGGTTGTAGGCAACTTCCCAGCGGAAGCCGTCCGGATCGGCGAAATAGCCGCTGTACCCGCCCCAGGGCTGGGTGACCGGCGCGGCGACGATAGTGGCCCCGGCCGATGCCGCTTCCGCCATGACCCGGTCCACCGCCTCGGTGCTGGGCAGGTTGTGGCTGAGCGTGATGCAGGGGATCTGGCCGGGGACACCTACCCCCGCCTCGGCGTGCATTTGCGCGGCGTCCCACAGGGAAAGGATGAGGCCGTGGTTGACCTGGATGAACACCACATCACCGGGAAACTCGCGGTGGACAGGCCAGCCGAGGCCCTCCGCGTAGAACCGGCGGGAGGCGTGAACACTGCGAACGCCTAGTGAGATGAGGTCGACTCTGGGCTGCATGCTTCGATACTGTCAGAAGATGGCAACAATTCAAGGAAACGATAGGGACGCTTTGGCCGACAAGGAACAGCTCGCTGCCGTTCGGATTGCGGTAGACGAAGTTGACGAGCAGATTGTCACCCTCATTGCGCGGCGTGAACGCCTGATCCGGATCGCCGGAACCCTGAAGGGGGACGACGCCGAAGTCCGCGCCCCCGGCCGGGTGGAACGGGTGATCGAGCATGTCCGGGCTGCCTCGGAAAAGAAGGACATTGATCCGGACATTGTGGAATCAACCTACCGGGCCATGATCTCGGGGTTCATCAAACTCGAAATGAAGGTTCACAGAGAAAGCAGCTGACGCCTCCGCAGGTGCTGTCCGGACACGGTTCCGGCAGCACCTGCTCGGTGTTCCCTAAAGCGTTTCGTCGACTTACAGCGCTTCGTCGACTTACAGCGCTTCGTCGACGGCGACGCCCGACTGGAACTCCCGGCCGTCAGCCTCGCTGAAGGCCGACATGATGTGGCCCTTGCCCAGGCCATGGACGGCCGCGACGGGGAAGTTGCCGGTGATGGTGCTGCCCGAGTGCGTCACGCCGCCAAGATCATAGTTTTCCTCGGCGCTCTGGTCATGGCTGAACGAGTAGAAGGCAATGGCCTCCCCGTTCATGAACTCAATGCCCAAGCGTCTTTGCGATGAGTAATCAGGGCTCGCCGCCACCAGTCCCACTACGTACGCACCTGCCCCCGGGATGTTGCCGTCGATATCAAAGGTTGCCACGAGCTTTTCGTCCTGGGCCTTGATGCTTACGTGCTTGAGGAGTGCGTCATTGGTGCTCATGCCACAATCCTGCCTCCCTGCTGCCCGTCCGTCCACCCCTGTCTAGGTTTTGTCGGAGCGTCGTCGTAGACTCAAGGTATTCGAACATGTATTCGAATACCTTGCTTTTGCATCAGCATTTTGCATCAGCTCCGTTCAGTTCCGGGAGGCGCCCATGGGTATGTTCAGCGAGTCCGTGGACGTCGTCTGCAACCCCGCCGGGCAGCCGCTGAACCTCCAGTGGGCCGGACGGCACTACACGGTGTGCGCCGAGCCTGTCCGGTGGTATGAACGCCGGCAGTGGTGGGCTGAGGAACGCCGTGCGCCGCTCGGCAGCGGGCCGGGGCTGGTGGACCACGAAATCTGGCGCGTCCAAGTGCAGGCGGACCCGCGGAGTGCCGGCCCCCGGGATGCAGGAGAGCCGCTCACCCTGGACCTGAGCAGGCATGTCGGCAGCGGCCGCTGGAGGCTGCTGCGGATCCACGACGCCCTCCGGCCACAAACAGCATGAGCTTCTCCCACCTTCACGTTTCCACGGCCTTCAGCGCACACTATGGCGTTGCTTGGCCCGACGAACTGGCCCAGGTTGCCGCCGCGGACGGCGCAACCGCGCTCGCCTGCACGGACCGGGACGGCCTCTACGGCACCATCAAACACCTCAAAGCCTGCATGGAAGCCGGCATCGACCCCATCGTGGGGGTGGACCTTGCGGTTTTCGACGACGACGGCGACCACCGCACCCAGCTCGCCGGCAGGGTAGTGGTGCTCGCCCGCGGCCACAACAACGGAGCGGGCTACCGCGCACTGTGCCGGCTGGTGTCCGATGCCCATGCCCGCACCTCCGGCAAAGCCGGGGGAGCGGTGCCCGTGGCGGTCACCCGCGCCGAACTCGCCTCCCGCACGCTCGACCCCAAAACCCTGAAACCGGTCCTGACGGTCCTGATTGGCCCGGATTCCGACGTTGGACGGGCCATGAGCGGCCGGCGCTACCTTCGTCCGCGCACCCTTTTCAAAAGCTGGCTGGACGCCATGCCCCCAAGAACCCTGGTAGCGGAAGTCGTTTCCCAACTCACTGCCCCCGGAGCGCCCCTGAGCACTGCCCACGCAGTACGAATGCTCAAACTCGCGGAAGAACACCACGTACCGGCCGTCCTCACCAACGCGGTCCGCTACTGCGCAGAGGACGGGGCCGCCACAGCGGACGTGCTCGACTCCGCCCGGACGCTGAAGTCCCTCTCCGAACTCGCGGCCGAACCGCTGCTCCAGCCCAACGGGCAGGCCTGGCTCAAATCATCAGCGCAGATGCTTCAGCTCGGCAAGGAAATCATCCGCGCCGCAGGGTATGGCGCAGCGGACCTCAAGCAGCTGATGTCACAGACCGAGGCGCTCGCCGACTTCTGCCGGATTGACCCGGTGACTGACATGGGCTGGAAGCAGCCGGTGGTCCCCGAGGCATCGGTTATTGGCATCAGCCAGGACCCGCACGATGAACTGGTGCAGCGCTGTGAGGCCGGGATCAGCAGGCGGTTCCCCGGAATATCAGGCTCAGCCCACAAGGACATGCGCTCGCGGCTGGAGCACGAGCTGGGAATCATCAGGAACCTCGGGTTTTCCTCCTATTTCCTCACGGTCGCGGAGGTCTCCCGGATGATCATGGACATGGGGGTCAGGGCGGCCGCCCGCGGTTCCGGGGCCTCCAGCCTGGTCAACTACCTGATTGATGTCAGCCAGGTGGACCCCCTGCAACACGACCTGATCTTCGAACGCTTCCTGTCCCGGGACCGGGCCACGTTGCCGGACATCGACATCGACGTCGAAAGCGCCGAACGGCACAACGTGTACCGGCGGATCTTTGACCGCTTCGGTTCCGAGCGCGTCACGCTGATGAGCATGCAGAACGGGTACCGCGCCCGCGGTGCCGTCCGCGACGCCGGGATGGCCCTGGGGATGGACGATGACGACGTCGGTGAGATCGCCAAGCAGCTGTGGCGTTTTTCGGCCCGGAAATTCCGTGAGGCACTGGTTGAGAAACCTGAGTTGCGGGAGTTCGCTGGCCGGGTGGAACAACGGGACTTCGCCGAAAACCAGCAGCTTGACCTGCTGGTGGACCTGACGGAACGGCTGGACCGGCTGCCCCGCCATATCTCCATGCATCCCTGCGGGGTGATCCTGGGCGATGCCACGCTGCTTGACCGGACCCCTGTGCAGCCCAGCGGACTGGGGCTGCCCATGAGCCAGTTCGATAAACACGACATGGATCCCATGGGCATGCTCAAGCTTGATGTCCTGGGGGTCAGGATGCAGAGCGCGATGGCGTTTGCCGTCCGGGAAGTCATCCGGATCCACCCTTCCAAAGCGGAAGTGGTGGCGGCAGGGGCCCACCCTGCAGGTCCTGACGGGACCGGGCCGGACTACATCGCCGAGAACGGCCACATCGACCTCAACGCCGTGCCGCTGGATGATGAACCAACCTACGAACTGATCCGCAGCACCCACACCCTGGGCTGCTTCCAGATCGAGTCACCCGGCCAGCGTGAACTGATCGGCAAGCTGGCGCCGCGTGAGTTCAACGACCTCATCATCGACATTTCGCTGTTCCGGCCCGGCCCCATGAAATCGGACATGGTGCGGCCTTTCCTGGAGCACCGGCACGGCTTCGCGCCGGAGGTCTACCCGCACCCCGACCTGAAACCCGTGCTGCAGGAAACCCATGGCGTCACTGTCTTCCATGAACAGATCCTGAAAACCTTCCACGTAATGACCGGCTGCGGCCTGGCGCGCGCGGATGAGTTCCGCCGGGCGCTCGGCAACGAGGTCCACGAGCTGAAAGTGGAAGAGTTCTTCCGCAAGGAGGCCCGCGTCAAGGGGTGCACCCCGGAAGTAGTGGACAAGGTCTGGGGGACCCTGCAAGCCTTTGGCAGCTTCGGCTTCTGCAAGGCGCACGGTGCGGCATTTGCCGTTCCCACATACCAGTCCGCCTGGCTCAAGACGCACCACCCCGAGGCTTTCCTGGCCGGGCTGTGGGAACACGATCCCGGCATGTACCCCAAACGGCTGCTGGTGGCCGAGGCCCGCAGGCTGGGCATCCCCATCCTGCCGCTGGACATCAACCGCAGCCAGGCCGAGTACCGGGTGGAACGGGTGGCGGACGGGCCGGACGCCGGCAAGCTGGGGATCAGGCTGAGCCTTAACGGAATCTATGGCCTGTCCGGGACCGAGCTCAAGCGGATTGTCGCCGGCCAGCCCTACGACTCCCTGGCTGACCTCCGTGCCCGGTCCAGGCTGAGCAAGCCAAGCATCAAAAGGCTCGCACAGCTGGGTGCCTTTGACTCCCTGCACCGTGAATCGGGCGGCGCCGCCAACCGCGCGGACCTCGTCCAGCACCTGCAACAGCTCCAGGCCGCAGGCGGTACCCGGAAGGGCATCGACATCATGGACGGGCAGCTGTCCCTGCCGCTGGGGGATGTGGAGCTGCGGAACGTCAAGCCCGGGCTTCCCGCGCCCACCCTGGTGGAAAACGTCCGGGCTGAACTGGACCTGATGGCCATTGATGTCAGCGGCCACCTGATGGACAGCCACCGGCCCATGCTGGACCGGCTGGGTGTCACCACTGCAGACAAACTGTTGAGCCTGCGCAACGGCACCGAGGTGCTGGTGGCCGGGGTGCGCATCGCCACCCAGACACCGCCAATGCGCGGCGGCCGGCGGGTGGTGTTCATCAGCATCGACGACGGCACCGGCTGCGTCGATTCCGTGTTCTTCCATGAAGCCCAGGAGCAGGCGGGTCTGTTGCTGTTCGGCACCAGGCTGCTGCTGATCCGGGGCACCACCCGGCGGACAGGTCCCCGGGGAATCAGCCTGAGCGCCAGCATGGCCTGGGACCTGAGCCGGGTGGAATCCCTGCCGTTCGCGGCGGATCGGGTGGAGAGCACCGATGTGCCGCATCCTTTGGACGGGATCAGCCGGAGCCTTGCGATTACCGGAATGGGCGGCTGAAGGGCCGCGGGTCCCGTTGGTCGGCCTCCCGGGAAACCGATAGCATTGACGATGGCTGGCTGTGGTCCCCGTACGCCGCAAGCTATGAAGCCTAAAACTTTGAATAGGAGACACCCGTGTCAGATGCCCAGCAGATCACCCTCATCGTCGATGGCGAAGAGACCAAGGTGACTACCGGGACAACCGGTGCGGAACTCTTCTTTGAGCGCCGCGATGTTGTTGTTGCCCGCGTCAACGGCGAGCTGAAGGACCTGGACCAGGAGCTGCCCGAGGGCGCCGAGATCGAGGGCGTCACCATCGATTCCCCGGACGGCCTGGACGTCCTCCGCCACTCCACCGCCCACGTGATGGCCCAGGCAGTGCAGCAGCTGCGCCCGGACGCCAAGCTGGGCATCGGCCCGTACATCACCGACGGCTTCTACTTCGACTTCGACGTCGCCGAACCGTTCACCCCCGAGGACCTCAAGACCCTCGAGAAGATGATGCTCAAGATCGTCAACCAGAACCAGAAATTCGTCCGCCGGGTGGTCAGCGAGGACGAGGCCCGCGAGGCCATGAAGAACGAGCCCTACAAGCTCGAACTCCTGGGCAAGAAGAACAACGCCGCCGAAGCCGGCGAGGGCGTCAACGTCGAGGTCGGCGCCGGCGACATCACCATCTACGGCAATGTCGAGCGCAAAGAGGGCACCACGGTCTGGTGCGACCTCTGCCGCGGCCCGCACCTGCCCAACACCAAACTCATCTCCAACGCCTTCGCCCTGACCCGGTCCTCCTCCGCGTACTGGCTGGGCAACCAGAAGAACCAGCAGCTGCAGCGCATCTACGGCACCGCCTGGCCCACCAAGGACGCGCTCAAGGCCTACCAGGAGCGCATCGCCGAGGCTGAGCGGCGCGACCACCGCAAGCTCGGCGTCGAACTTGACCTGTTCTCCTTCCCGGACGAGCTGGGCTCCGGCCTGCCGGTGTTCCACCCCAAGGGCGGCATCATCCGCAAGGAGATGGAGGACTACTCCCGCCAGCGCCACGTCGACGCCGGCTACGAGTTCGTCTACACGCCCCACATCACCAAGGGCCACCTGTACGAAGTCTCGGGCCACCTGGACTGGTACAAGGAAGGCATGTTCCCGGCCATGCATGTGGACGCGGAACTCAACGAGGACGGCACCGTGCGCAAGCCCGGCCAGGACTACTACCTGAAGCCGATGAACTGCCCCATGCACAACCTGATTTTCCGCTCGCGTGGACGGTCCTACCGCGAACTGCCCCTGCGTCTCTTCGAATTCGGTTCGGTGTACCGGTACGAAAAGTCCGGCGTGGTACACGGACTGACCCGGGTCCGTGGCATGACACAGGACGACGCCCACATCTACTGCACCCGAGAGCAGATGAAGGACGAACTCACCAAGACCCTCAAGTTCGTGCTCGACCTGCTGAAGGACTACGGCCTGAACGACTTCTACCTGGAGCTGTCCACCAAGGACCCGGAGAAGTACGTCGGCGAAGATGCAGCCTGGGAAGAAGCCACCCGGACACTCGCCGAAGTGGCTGAGGAATCCGGCCTGGAACTCGTCGCGGATCCGGGCGGCGCGGCCTTCTACGGCCCGAAGATCTCCGTCCAGACCAAGGACGCACTCGGGCGAACCTGGCAGATGTCCACCATCCAGCTGGACTTCAACCTCCCGGAACGCTTCGAGCTGGAATTCCAGGCAGCCGACGGCACCCGCCAGCGTCCTGTGATGATCCACCGTGCGCTCTTCGGTTCCATCGAGCGGTTCATGGGTGTTCTCACCGAGCACTACGCCGGCGCGTTCCCCGCGTGGCTTTCCCCCGTGCAGGTGGTGGGCATCCCGGTGGCCGAAACGTTCAACGAATACATGTTCGACGTCGTTGACCAGCTCAAGGCGGCGGGCATCCGCGCCGAGGTGGATACGTCCTCGGACAGGTTCCCCAAGAAGATCCGCACCGCCAGCAAGGATAAGATCCCGTTTGTCCTGATCGCCGGCGGCGACGACGCCGAGGCAGGCGCGGTGTCCTTCCGCTTCCGTGATGGGAGCCAGGACAACGGCGTGCCGGTGGCAGAGGCCGTCAAGCGGATCACGGAAGCCGTCCGTAACCGGACCAGCTAGCGGAAACGGACAACACGGTGCAGGAGAACACAGGCGCAGGCTATCCAGGGGATGCCGGCGTGACAGATGACTTTGAGCTCGCGGGCGTGCCGGATGCTTTCCAGCGCCTGTGGACTCCGCACCGGATGGCCTACATCAAGGGCGGCCAGCACCAGTTCAAGAACGAGAACGACTGTCCCTTCTGCGTGGGTCCGGGCCGGACTGACGAGGAAGCCCTGATCGTCTACCGGGGGAAGACCTGTTACGTGGTCCTCAACCTGTTTCCCTACAATCCGGGGCACCTCCTGGTCTGCCCGTACCGGCATGTCCCGGACTACACGGACCTCACGGTGGAAGAGACCGCGGAATTTGCGGAGATCACCCAGACGGCCATGCGGGTCCTGCGTAAGGTGGCGAACCCGGGCGGGTTCAACCTCGGCATGAACCAGGGCGTAGTGGGCGGGGCAGGAATCGCCGCGCACCTGCACCAGCACATCGTGCCGCGCTGGGGCGGGGACGGCAACTTCTTCCCCATCATTGCCCAGACCAAGGCCATTACGCAGACCCTGGATGAAGTCCGCCAGCAGGTTGCAGAGGCCTGGCCCGGGGAGACGGATGCTGAATAGGCATGCGCGCGGGTTTTTCACCGCGCTTTTCACTCCGCTTGCGCGCTGGCTCCTGAAAATCGGTGTTTCCCCTGATGCTGTGACGGTCATCGGAACTGCCGGCGTGGTGGTGGGTGCGTTGGTCTTCTACCCCCTCGGCCAGCTCTGGTGGGGGACCCTGTTCATTACCGCGTTCATTTTCTCGGACGTGCTTGACGGCATTATGGCCCGGCTGCGGGACACCGGCGGCCGCTGGGGAAACTTCCTGGACTCCACCCTGGACAGGATCGCCGACGGCGCGCTGTTCGCGGGTGTGGCCATCTGGTTCTTCACCGGGGGCGCCGATTACGCCATCGCCGTCGCCGCCATGCTGTGCCTCGTTTTGGGCATGGTGGTCTCGTATGCGCGGTCCAAGGCCGAATCCCTTGGCTTCACGGCGAATGTGGGCATCGCCGAGCGCGCCGAGAGATTGGTTTCGGTGCTGGTGGTCACCGGATTTACCGGCCTGGGATTGCCCCCGGTGGTTCTTCTGGTGACGCTTGGACTCCTGGCCCTGGCCAGCCTCATCACGATCATCCAGCGCGTAGCCACCGTCCATCGCCAGGCCTTTGCGGAGTCCGCGGCTTCTGATTAAGCCCGCCGCCTGCCGTGGGACTAGTATTGTGACTGCCCGGTCAATGGATCCGGCAACCCGGTGCGTGTACTTTCGGTTTCTTGCCGCCCTCACGCCCGGCGAAGATCATCTATCTACCCATAGGGGTTTTTGTGTCTACACCTGATGTAAGCAGCGAAGCCGGTTCGTCCGCGAACAGCGTCACGGGCAGCAACCGCGTCAAGCGCGGCATGGCTGAGATGCTCAAGGGCGGCGTCATCATGGACGTCGTCAATGTTGAACAGGCCCGCATCGCCGAAGACGCCGGTGCCGTTGCAGTTATGGCCCTGGAACGCGTTCCGGCCGATATCCGTGCCCAGGGCGGCGTGTCCCGCATGTCGGACCCGGACATGATCGACAAGATCATCGAAGCCGTTTCCGTCCCGGTGATGGCCAAGGCGAGGATCGGCCACTTCGTGGAGGCCCAGGTCCTGCAGTCGTTGGGCGTGGACTACATTGACGAGTCAGAGGTCCTGACCCCGGCCGACTACGTCCACCACATCGACAAGTGGAACTTCAAGGTTCCCTTCGTCTGTGGTGCCACCAACCTCGGTGAGGCGCTGCGCCGCATCAACGAAGGCGCGGCCATGATCCGTTCCAAGGGTGAGGCCGGCACCGGCGACGTCTCCAACGCCACCGGGCACATGCGCCAGATCCGCGCCGAGATCGCCAAGCTGGCCGCCCTGGCCGAGGACGAGCTTTACGTCGCGGCCAAGGAACTGCAGGCCCCGTACGAACTGGTCAAGGAAGTTGCCGCCGCCGGCAAGCTCCCCGTGGTGCTGTTCACCGCGGGCGGCATCGCCACTCCGGCCGACGCTGCGATGATGATGCAGCTCGGCGCCGACGGAGTGTTCGTCGGGTCCGGTATCTTCAAGTCCGGAAACCCGGCCCAGCGTGCCGCTGCCGTGGTCAAGGCCACCACGTTCTTCGATGACCCCGACGTCATCGCCAAGGCCTCCCGCGGCCTCGGCGAAGCCATGGTGGGCATCAACGTGGACGAAATCCCGCAGCCGCACCGCCTCTCCGAGCGCGGCTGGTAACAGCTCTAAAAGTAGTACGACGGCGGCGGGTCACCCTTCAAAGGTGACCCGCCGCCGTCGTGCGTTGGCTCCCTCAGCCGCCTCTGGATTCGCTGGCAGGAACGGATGGGGCAATGTTGCGGTTGGTTCTGAACAAATTATCGGGATCGTACTTCGTTTTCACCTGAACCAGGCGTTCATAGTTGGTGCCGTAGGCGGCCCGGACCTGTTGTTGCCCCTCGTCCGCTGTCTGGAAGTTGATGTAACTGCGACCGGCTGTGAACGGACGTTGCCGCTCCCATGATTCTCGGATCCACGTTCGGTACGTGTTCGCGGCGGGATCGCCGGGGTCCCACATGCCATTGGATCCGATGACGTACCGGGCGTTTCGGTTGCCCACCGCACCGTCATCCTCAGGGTGCTCATTCAGGGCGCCGGCGAGGTGAAGGATACCGAGCTCGGCCCCCTCTATGGGGCAGCCATCGAAGAGCTCGCGGATGGTGGAGAGCAGACCGTCGCTCAGCCCGTCGGCATACTCCGTCTTCCAGTAGTAGTGGAGGCCCTTCGGCTCACTGTCATCCAGATAGGACTGGACCTGTGTGTACGGCTGCTCCGCCAGGAGATCCACGGCGGGATCACCAATTTCCCGGATGGATGCCATAACTTCCGGGACGTTTTGGAGTTCGCCGCTGTAGCAAACTGCCATGGCGCAGAGCTTCTTGCCCTGCCACCGTACAGGAATGAAAGGTTCCGCCGGGGCAGTCATGAGGATCAGCCACACGGCGAGCTCGCGTGGCGCGCGGGACGTGATTGTCCGGTACGTACCGAGGATTTCGTCGGTGCGTTCGAAAGGCCAGGCGATGAGGCCGCCATACACTGTGGGCCCCACTTGGTGCAGCCGGAGCGCGAAGCGCGTGACCACGCCAAGATTAGCCCCCGCGCCGCGGACGCCCCAGAACAGATCCGGGTTCTCTTTACGGCTGGCGGTGCGGACCAGCCCGTCGGATGTGACAATCTCAACGTCCTCAAGGTTGTCCACAGTCCACCCGAACCTGCGGGTCAGATAGCCGAGGCCGCCCCCGAGGGTCAGGCCGGCCACACCCACTTCGGAGATGAATCCGAGGACAGTGGCCAGCCCGTGTTCCTGCGTGGCCCGGTCTACGTCCTGCAGCAGGCAGCCCGGTCCAACCTGGGCGAGCCTGGCCGCCGGGTCCACTTCGACTGAGTTCATCCTCGACATATCCAACATGAGGCCTCTGTCGGCGATGGCGGTACCGGCGATGTTGTGGCCGCCGCCCTTGGTGCTGATCTGCAGCCTGTGTTCCGCGGCGAACATAACAACGGCCGAGACCTCCCGCGCCGATGTCGGCTGGACCACCAGGGCCGGTTCCTTTGTCACAAGACCGTTCCAGAGCAGGACGGCCGAACCCCAGCCGGAGTCGCCTGGGCGTAGCACTGGCTCTGCCAGCAGTGATGCGAGTTTGGCCAGATCCACCGATGTTAGGATCACCGGGAAGCCATCGAGCCCACCGACTTCTACCTCGGTGGGGCGGCTGCCCGCCTCGGCAGCCTTGTTCGATTCCCTGATCATCACGGCACCTCCATTGGTCTTTCAGACTTCTTAATTAGGATGCTATGGTTCTGCACCCCGCCTCCGCATCGGTAGAACTGCCCGTGATGGCAAGGTGGGAAATTTTGCCCAGTCTGCATCAGCTTCGGTTGATAAGTCCGTGCTCGTAGGCATAGGCAGTAGCGGCGGCACGTGACGTCAGATCCAACTTCGTGAAGATATTACTGGCGTGATGGGCTACCGTCTTTTCGCTGAGGAACAGTTCAGCTGCAATCTCGCGGTTGGACTTTCCACTGGCGACAAGGAGCAGCACCTGAGTCTCCCGGACGGTCAGCGGATTCGCCCTAATAGCCTGTCGCCGGTTCGAATATCTGTCCACGTTCGCTGCATCCGGCCCTGCGCCAAGATGGAGGAAAGCCCATCTGGCGGCATCAAACTCCAGTTCGGCCGAGTGCCCGTCGCCCAGCCCGCGATAAGCCCGTCCCATAAGCACCCTGGTACGTGCTGACTCATAGGGTGCGTCGAGCTGCTGCCATGCTGACCATGCCTGACGTGCCGCTCCCAAAGCCGCCGCGTATTCTTGCTCCGCGAGAAGTAGGGCTCCCTCCCACTGGGCAGTCTCCGCATTCAGCCACAGACTGCCCAAGGCCCCGGCCCTGGCCCCCAGTTCTTCGGCGGCGGCCCGTGCGCCGGAAAGGTCAGCCGATGCCAGCATGATCTCAACGGCACCACCGAGGAGCCGGGAACGCTCCGGCGGAGACGCGGTTTCCGCAAGGGACCGGCGGATCGCGGCCACGGCGGCCTCTGTCCGGCCTTGCGTGAGCAGCAACAGCGCGAGACCGGGCTGCGGATCCCTTACCCAGCGGCTGGCCTGCAGATAGGTGTCCTTGGCTTCGGTGAACTGGCCTCTCAGACGGTGCAGTTCGGCAAGCTGGTATAGCGCAGCACCGATTCCCGGCCGGGTAAGCGGTCCGACGAGCCGGCGGTAGGCATCCTGTGCAGCATCGAATGCATCGGGCCATGCTCCCTGAAATTGCATGATCCGTGCCCGGTGGATCTGGCAATTGCCTTGATAGGGGACCATATCCGGCTGGGCGGCGCACCACCGGGTGAATGCGGCCGTCCACTCCTGTGCCCGAGGCAGATCGAAGGCGTCCATACACGCTTCGATGACCGCGCAATACACAATCCCGGCGGTGACTGGGGAAAGTTCATGGGCGGTCACGCTCACAAAAACTTCATCCAACAGCGGCATTGCCTGCCGGGTATCACCCGTTGCGATCAGCGACTCGCTTAGGCCCGTCCTTGCAAGGGCTGCAAGGTCCTGATGTCCGAAGCGGTGGCCGATTTCCAGTGCGGTCCCGAAACTTGCGGTTGCTGTTGCGGCATCGCCCTGGGCGGCGCTTTCAAGGCCGGCCGGCACAAGTTGCAGTCCCTGCTCCACACAGTCCAGGTCGTCGGGAAGCACACGCCGTGCCCGTTGCAGCCACGCATTCGCCAGCGTTTCTTCGCCGCTGAGGATAAAGTGCAGGGCAAGCCAGATAGCGCTTCGCGCCGCCCCCGAATGGTCCGTGTGGGCCAGTCGTGCCCGATACTCGCGGGCCAGTAGCCTTGATCCTTCGTCGTCGTGGCCGACGAGGTAGGCCGCATTGGCCACGAGCTCGAGATCGTCGGGTTCGAGCAACGACTGGCGGTCAGCATCAGTCAGGAGGGCGTGTGCATTCGCCCATTCCTGTCGCCTGAAAGCCTCCCGGCCCAGACGGAGAGGGTCTGCCGCCATTGCTTCTCCACTGCCGCTGTTCGGTGCGGACGGCGCCGATACGTGAAGCTTAGCGCTTCGGCGTGGACTCAGGCAGAGGACGACGGCGGCGGGGGAGGTCAGTCTGCGCCTGCGGCTTCAAATGTTGCGGGCTCCGGATTGTCCACGATGGCCTGGAGCTCAGCGAGGAGCGGATTTGTCACAACGTCAGGGCTTTCATATCCGGGAGTGTTTCTCAATGAGCCAAATGCGGGCTTCCTGGGACTTCAAAACCTAGAATCACGTCTATGGGGAAAACTCGTGGCATTGTTGCCCGCTGCGCTGCTGCGGTGTCCGGCGGCATCCTGGCCGCGGCGCTGCTGGCGGGATGCGGCCTGATCGCCGAGCAGGGCGTTCCTTCCTCCGGTGCGGCCGCGAGTACCGGCGCCGGGACAGGGCGGCAAAGCCCGACGTCGACCCCCACCCCGACGCCCACGCCCACCCCGGGCGCGGGGCCAGCGTGTCCCACGTTGCGCTGCACGTCCGTGCTGGTGACCGGCGACATGCTGGTGCACGCCCAGCTCTGGCAACAGGCCCGCGATGACGCCGCCGCGGCAGGCAAGCCAGGCCTGGACTTCACCCCGCTCCTCGAAGGCCAGCGCAAGTACATCCAAGCAAGCGACCTCGCCATCTGCCACCAGGAAACTCCAGTGGCCGGCCCCGATGGTCCGTTCTCCGCGTACCCGTCGTTCAACGTCCCGCCCCAGATCATCACAGCATCCAAAGCAGTGGGTTACCAGGCCTGCACTACCGCGAGCAACCACACGATCGACCGGAGCACCGACGGAGTTCTGCGCACCCTGGACGCCCTGGATGCCGCGGGGCTGAAGCACACCGGTTCCTACCGCACCGCGACCGAGTCGCAGGGAATCCTGATCCTGCAGACCAGCGCCGCCAAGATTGCCATCATTCAGGGGACCTACGGCCTCAACGGCCAATATCCGGAATACGACTGGCAGGTGGACATGCTGGACGCGCCCACCATGATCGCCAAGGCCGTGAAGGCACGGGCGCTCGGCGCGGACATCGTGCTCGGTGCCATGCATGCCGGCGACGAGTACGAGAGCCAGGCGAACGCCCAGCAGCAGGATGTGGCCCACGCCCTGGTGGACAGCGGCCAGTTCACCATGATCTACGGCCACCACACCCACTCCGTGCTGCCCATAGAAAACTACAAGGGAACCTGGATCGTCTACGGGCTGGGCAACGGAGTCACCGAACTGTCGCCCTGGTATGTGGTGAACAACGAGGGTCTGCTGGTGCGGGCACAGTTCAGCCAGGACGCAGCAGGGAAGTGGACGGCGTCGGACCTCGCCTGGGCTCCGTCGGTGATTGTCCGCGACCCGTACCGCTGGTGCTCGGTGGCAACCGACGCGCCGCAGGGCGTGTGTGCAACACCCGAGGCCGATGCGGCCACCAGGGTGCGGACTTCCACCGTGGTGGACTCGATGGGCGCGGCTGCTGCGGGCGCGCATGAACTGCTAATCACGAAGGACCCCTGAGGCACTTCGACGGGGAAACCGTCAGCGCAGCGCTATTCAGCGAGGCACCGATCAGCGCGGCCGGCGGGCTGCGTGCTCCCGGGCCAGCACTGCGTAGCGGTCGTCCGGCGCGCCGGCCGTGAAGGTGCCGTATTTACGCTCGGCCGCGGTCCTGATGAGGAAGTCGGCGATGGCAGGGTTCTTGGGCAGCAGCGAACCGTGCAGGTAGCTGGCCACAACATTCTTGTAGCGTGCGCCCTCGTGACCGTCGCTGCTGTTGTTGCCGGTACCTTTCGCGGTGGTCCCCAACGGCCGGACGCCCGCACCCAGCGTGGTCTGCCCGCTGTGGTTTTCGTATCCCAACACCTCGCCGAACTCTTCGGTGGCCACCCGGACGTTGCCGATCAGGCGCTCGTCCGTGCCGTGTGTCTCCACGTCCAGGACACCGATGCCCGGTATGACCGAGCCTAAACGGGTTTTGAAGAAGCGCCCGAACAGCTGGTACAGCCCGCAGATCACCAGCATGGGTGCGCCGTCCTCGGCCAGCTTCGTGAGGACGCCGGCCTGCGACTGCAGGTCGTCCTTGATGACCAGCTGTCCGCTGTCCTGGCCGCCGCCCCCGACAATCAGGTCAACATCGGCGGGAAATTCGTCGCCGACGTTGTACTCCAACAGCTCCGGGGTGTAGCCGTGCCAGCTGATCCGCTGCTTGAGCACCAGGGCGTTGCCCCAGTCGCCGTAGATGTTCATGTCCCGCGGGTAGAGCTGCAGGACCCGGATGGTCCCCTTGGAATTCTGTTCGACGCCGTTCGGCCCGATGCCGGTTGATTCAGCGGTCATGAGACCACCTCCACTGTGGTGATTTTGGACAGCTCGCGGCGGATGGCCAGCATGGCTGTGTAGGTGCAGAAGATCCGCTTCGGTTTGCCCTTGGCGTCCCGGATGAACGCGGCGAGTGCGGGCCCGATCTCAGGCTGGACACCGCCGATCCGGACGTCGTCATACTGCAGCCGCAGCGCCATGTCGTAGGCGCGGGAACCTGTCAGCTGGTCCACGCCGCCGTCGCGGAGCGAATCGAATTCCACGTCCCAGAGCCAGGACATGTCCCGGCCGTCGGCGTAGTTGTCGTTGATGGCGATCATGGTGGCGTAACCGCCTGCGGGGAAGGACTTCAGTCCCAGCCGGAAACCGCTGGGGTTCTTCACCAGGACGAGGTCCAGGGGCTGGCCGTCCACCGTGAGGCTTTCGCCGCGGCCGAACGCCGGCTCCACCTGGGACAGCGCGGTGAGCAGGGTGGCGTGGTCGGCTGTGGCGGCACCGCCGCCGCAGATGCTGCGGGCCAGGGTCAGCGCCGCAGCCGCGTTAAAGATGTTGTAGACGCCGCGGAGCTTCATCGCGGTGGTGACCGTGGCGCCGTCGTACTCAAAATCGGCGGTGTCCGGCCCTACTTTGCGGAGTACGACGTCGGCCGCTGGCTTGTGGGGGAGCGCTGCGGGGGCGGGGCTGCCGGGCGCTGCCCGCATGTCGTCGTCGTTGGGGAAGGTGCTCAGGAGCGAATCGTCCAGGCCGAAGTACTGGACGTCCTGGCCGGTGAGGGTTTCCGCGATGCGGGCCACCCGCGGATCCTCCCGGTTGAGGACTACTGTTCCGGTGGTTTTGTCGGCGATGTGCTGCAGCAGCTGGGCCGTTTTGTCGATCTCGCCGAACCGGTCCAATTGGTCACGCAGGACGTTGAGCAGGAGGCTGTACCGCGGCGGAACACGGTTCACAAAATGCGTGGCGTGGGCTTCGTCGAGCTCCAGCACGGCGACGTCGGCCCTGAGCCTGCCGCGCCAGTCCACTTCGCCCAGCAGGGCGGCCGCCACGCCGCGGGTGAAATTGCTGCCGGTGCGGTTGGTGAAGACCTTCAGGCCCTGGCTTTCCAGGAGTTCCACCACCATCTTGGTGGTGGTGGTTTTGCCGTTGGTTCCGCTCACCACGGCGACGCCGTGGGGGAGCGTGGAGAGCGTCCGCTGCATAAAGCCGGGATCGATTTTTTCGACCACCAGCCCGGGCAGCGCGGACCCTCCGCCCCTGAGCCGGGACACCCGGCGGACCAGCTTGCCGAGCGGAACACTGATGTAAAGCATGCTCTGTAATATATCCCAGCAACGGCATAGAACCCTTCCCGGAAGCGCTTCCGGCGCCGCCCCGGGACCAGCGCACATTATGCTGATTGGATGACAAACCCCCTTTCGGCTGCTTCTGCACGCGTGGGCTCGGGCCTCCGGATCGGCGTCCTGGCACTTCAGGGCGACTTCCGCGAACACTTGCGGGCCGTGGAAGCCGCGGGTGCCGCCGGCGTCGGAATCCGCCGCCCCTCCGAACTGGACGGCCTGGACGGCCTCATCATTCCCGGCGGAGAATCCACGGCCATCGACAAGCTGGCCCGCGCCTTTGAGCTGGCCGGACCGTTGAAGGACCGGATCCGCGACGGACTGCCGGTCTACGGTTCCTGTGCCGGCATGATCCTCCTCGCCGACGAGATCGCCGATCCCGCCACGGACCTGGCCGGCCACCCGCAGCAGACCTTCGGCGGCCTGGACATCACAGTGCGGCGCAACGCCTTCGGCCGGCAGCGCGAGTCGTTCGAAACGGACCTGGATTTCAAGGGCCTGGACTTCAGCGCCACGGAATCCGGTGTCGCTCCAGTACACGCAGTGTTCATCCGCGGCCCCTGGGTGGAACGCGTCGGCGACGGCGTGGAGATACTGGCCCAGGTGGAGCCCGCAGACCCTGAGCACGCGTCCCACGCGGCGACTCTGCCGGGGACAGCTAGAATTGTGGCAGTGCGTTCCGGCCACCTGCTGGCCACCTCCTTCCACCCGGAAGTGACTGGGGAGAAACGCGTACATGAACTTTTTATCCGCATGATCAGAGGAGACGCGTAAAGCATGTCTGGACACTCCAAATGGGCAACAACCAAGCACAAAAAGGCCATTCTTGATAGCCGCCGTGCTAAATCGTTTGCCAAGCTGATCAAGAACATCGAAGTTGCTGCGCGTATGGGCGGACCGGACCTCCAGGGCAACCCGGGCCTGGAACTCGCTGTGACCAAGGCCAAGAAGACGTCGGTGCCCGCTGACAACATCGACCGCGCCATCAAGCGCGGCGCCGGCCTTACCGGCGAAGTGGTTGACTACACCGAGATCATGTACGAATGCCGCGGCCCGCAGGGTTCGGCGCTGCTGATCGAGTGCCTCACGGACAACAAGAACCGTGCCGCCTCCGAGGTCCGCCTGGCCATCTCCCGCAACGGCGGCACCATCGCCGATCCCGGTTCGGTCAGCTACCTGTTCAGCCGCAAGGGCGTTGTCTCGCTGCCGAAGAACGGCCTGAGCGAGGACGACGTCCTGATGGCCGTCCTCGACGCCGGAGCCGAGGAAGTCAAGGACAATGGGGAAAGCTTCGAGATCCACTCCGAGCCGACCGACCTCCAGGCCATCCGCGATGCCCTCAAGGAAGCCGGAATCGAATACGAGACCGACGAGGCCGAGTTTGTGCCGTCCATGCAGGTGCCGCTGGACCTCGATGCCGCCAAGAAGTTCATGAAGCTCGTGGACGCCTTGGAAGAGCTCGACGACGTCCAGAACGTGTACAGCAACGCCGACCTCAGCGACGAAGTCCAGGCCGCCCTGGAAGCTGAGTGACCTTCCGCTTTGTGGCCTAAGGCGGATGTCCCAGGGTGACCCTGCGCGTATTAGGTGTTGACCCGGGCCTCACCCGGTGCGGCATCGGCGTGGTCGACGTCGAGCGGAACAGGCGCGCCACAATGGTGGCAGTGGGGGTGGTGGGTACCTCTCCCGAAGAGACCCTGGACCAGCGCCTGCTGGTTATTGCCTTGGCCATCGACGAGTGGCTGGACCGCTACGAACCCCAGGTGCTCGCCGTCGAACGCGTTTTTTCCCAGCTCAACGTCAGCACGGTGATGGGTGTGGCGCAGGCTTCCGGTGTGGTGATTGCCGCCGCCGCCCGGCGCGGGATCCCAGTGGCTCTGCACACGCCGTCGGAAGTGAAAGCAGCGGTGACCGGCAGCGGCACGTCCAACAAGGAAGCCGTGACCAAACTCGTCACAAAAATCCTCAGGCTGGACGCGCCGCCGCGGCCGGCGGACGCCGCAGATGCCCTGGCCCTTGCCATCACGCATGCTTGGCGCGCGGGCAGCGGAGCCGCGGTGGCCACCACCGGCCCCGGCAGCCTGTCGCTGACGCCGGCCCAGCGCGCGTGGGCCGATGCCGAGGCGAAAGCGCGCCGCGCACGCTGAATGTCCGGGGCGCTTGCTAGGGTATTCGTAGATATGTTCGGATAGCCGGTCCTACCCCCAAGAGCCCGGCAGTACACCAGGAGCCCGGCTTTGATCAGTTTCCTTCGCGGAACCGTAGCGCACGTTGGCCTTTCCGCTGCCGTGATCGACCTCAACGGGGCGGGCATGAGCGTCAACGCCACGCCACAGACCCTCAGCCGCCTCCGCACCGGCGAGGAAGGCAAGCTCTTCACGTCGCTGATCGTGCGTGAGGATTCCCTCACCCTGTTCGGTTTTGCCACCGACGACGAACGCGAAGTCTTCGATGTCCTGCTCAGCGTCAGCGGCGTAGGTCCGCGGCTCGCACTGGCCGTGCTCGCCGTGCACGAGCCTGAAGCGATCAGGGTTGCCGCGCACACGAGTGACAGCAAGACATTCACCACGGTGCCCGGCATCGGCCCCAAAGTGGCCGGCCGGATCGTACTGGAACTGGCCGGCAAGCTGGTGCCCCACGGAACGGCAGGTGCCGCCGGCGCGTCCACTCCGGCCGAAGCGGCCTGGAAGCCCCAGGTAGTGGCGGCCATGACCAGCCTCGGGTGGTCGGAAAAGGATGCCGGTGCCAGCATCGAGAAGGCCCTTGCAGACGATCCCGAGGTGGAATTCCGTGGCAATGTGGCCGAGATACTGCGGACCACGCTGCGCTGGCTGGGCCAGGATGGCGCGCGGGCCGGTAACCGCGTAGGCAGCCGTGGCTGAGCCTTCGGTGGTGGCAGCAGGGGAGGAACCCGAGGAACGGGTGATCGAAGCCGCCCTCCGGCCGAAGAACCTGGATGACTTCGTGGGCCAGCACCGGGTGCGCAGGCAACTCTCGCTGGTCCTGCAGGCCTCCCGGATGCGGGGACGCAGCGCGGACCACGTGCTGTTTTCCGGCCCTCCGGGCCTGGGAAAAACAACCCTGGCCATGATCGTGGCAGCTGAAATGAACTCGCCGCTGCGGATCAGCAGCGGTCCCGCCATCCAGCACGCCGGGGACCTCGCCGCCATCCTTTCCTCCCTTTCCGAAGGGGAGGTCCTGTTCCTGGACGAGATCCACCGGATGTCCAGGCCGGCAGAGGAAATGCTTTACATGGCCATGGAAGATTTCCGTGTGGACATCGTGGTGGGCAAGGGCGCCGGGGCCACCGCCATTCCGTTGGAACTGCCGCCCTTCACCCTGGTGGGTGCCACCACGCGCGCCGGTCTGCTGCCAGGACCGCTCCGGGACAGGTTCGGGTTCACCGGGCATTTGGAGTTCTATAGCGTGGCCGAGCTCGAACTGGTGCTCAGGCGCTCCGCCGGCCTGCTGGACCTCAAGGTCAACTCTGCGGGCTTCAGCGAAATTGCCGGCCGGTCCCGCGGTACGCCACGTATCGCCAACCGCCTCCTCCGCCGGGTCCGGGACTGGGCGCTCGTGCATGGGATTGAGCAGATTGATGCCCGCGCCGCTTCCGCTGCCCTGGACATGTATGAAGTGGACAAGCGAGGCCTGGACCGGCTGGACCGCGCTGTCCTCGAAGCACTCATTACGAAGTTCGGCGGGGGACCCGTTGGGCTTTCCACCCTTGCCATTGCGGTGGGTGAGGAGACCGAGACCGTGGAAACGGTGGCGGAACCGTTCCTAGTGCGCGAAGGCCTGCTGGGCCGGACGCCCCGGGGCCGCATCGCCATGGCTCCGGCCTGGACCCACCTGGGCTTCGCCGTACCGGCCGGAGTTTTCGGGCAGGAGCCGTTGGATCTGTTCGAACCGGACCCGGACGGCGCCGAGTCCGCGGCCGAATGGGCACCGAACGGTCAATAGCACTGTCCTCCCAGCTTTTCCCTTTAGACTGGTATGACACCCGGCACGTTCGGGTCTGTGTTCCCGCGACGGCTCCGAGGAGCCGCTGCCTGCCAGGCAGGATTCTCTGCAACGGGGAACGACGCGGACGCTGCCAAACACCCGATACGCCAGTACAGAACGGAATCTTCCCTGTGGATCCAATGAACATCGTCTTGTTCGCAATGCTCGGAATCTTTATCTTCATGATGTTCCGCCGCAACAAGAAGACCAAGGAGCAGCAGGCAACGCTGCAGTCCCAGTTCGAGCCCGGTGTTGAGGTTATGACCAGCTTCGGGCTCTTTGGCCGGATTGTCTCCATGGACGACGCCGAGAACAAGGTTGTCCTTGAGCTCTCGCCCGGGAACCTGGCAACCGTCCACCGCCAGTCCGTGACCAAGATTGTGGAACCGCCCGTCGAAGCCGAGACTCCGGCCGTCCCGGATGACGCCTCCTCACTCACCACTGAAGAAGCAGGCACCCCGGCAGCATCCGCCGAAACCCCGGACGAGACCCTGAAGCGCCTCAACGACGAGGGCAAGAAGGACAACTAGTCCGCGCCGCACGGCAGCCCGCGTTACAACACCTCTACGGCTGGGGACAACCGCCGGTGGGACAGATAGCTCCCGCCGGTGGTTCCTCCGTAAATAAGAGAAAGATCGACAATGGCACGAACTGGCCCTAACAACTCAGGCCTGAGGGTACTGGTGTGGCTCGGCGTAGTCCTCGCTGTGCTGACCGCCGTCCTGGCCGGCGGCACCCTTGCCGGACAGGCAAGCTGGGCACCCAAGCTGGCACTGGACCTCGAGGGTGGCACTCAGATGATCCTGGCGCCCAAGGTTGAGGGCGGTTCGGACATCAATGAAGAGCAGCTCAACCAGGCCGTAGCCATCATCCGCCAACGTGTGGATGGTTCAGGTGTTGCCGAAGCGGAAATCAGCACGCAGTCAGGCCGCAACGTAGTGGTCAGCCTTCCGGGTACACCCACGAAGGAAACCCGCGACCTGATCCAGGCCTCCGCGGACATGAACTTCCGTCCCGTATTGCTGAATGGCGACGGCGCGCCCGTTCCCACGGAATCCCTCACCCCCGAAGACCAGCTTCCGAAGCCAACGGCGGAGCCCGCCAACGGCAGCGATATCAACTGGATTACCGCGGACATCTACCGACAGTTCGAAACCATGGACTGCAACAATCCTGCGCCGGAGAGCCCGGAGGCCTCCGATCCCACCAAACCCCTAGTTACCTGTGAACCGGCAACGGAGACCACGCCGGCCATCAAGTACATCCTGGGTCCGGTGGAGGTCAAGGGCGGCAACATTGTCACGTCCTCCTTCCAGCTGCAGCAGGGTGCGCAGGGCGCTGTGACCAACGACTGGGCCGTCAACATCCAGTTCGACGACGAAGGCACCGCCAAGTTCAAGTCGGTCACCGAACGCCTAAACCAGTTCTACGTGGCAGCCGGCGGCGAGACCGGCAACGACCCCAAGGCTCAGTTCGCCATCGTCCTCGACGACCAGGTCATTTCCGCGCCGCGCTCCTTGGCCGTCATCACCGACGGACGTCCGCAGATCACGGGCGGATTCACCGAACAGACCGCCAAAGTCCTTTCCGACCAGCTTCGCTTTGGTGCACTGCCCATCAGCTTCGAGATCCAGAGCGACCAGCAGATCTCCGCCACCTTGGGTGGCGAACAGCTCCGCATGGGCCTGCTTGCAGGCATCATCGGTTTGCTCCTGGTGGTGGTCTACTCACTCTTCCAGTACCGGGCCCTGGGCCTGGTAACCATCGCATCGCTGGTGGTGGCCGGCGCCCTTACCTATCTGGCCATCGCCCTCCTGGGCTGGACCGAAAACTACCGGCTTTCCCTGGCAGGCGTGGCCGGCCTCATCGTCGCCATCGGTCAGACCGCTGACTCGTTCATCGTCTACTTTGAACGCATCCGCGATGAACTCCGCGAAGGCCGTGGATTGGTCTCCGCGGTGGAGAACGGCTGGAAGCGGGCCAAGCGCACTGTCCTGGCCTCCAAGGCCGTGAACCTGCTGGCCGCGCTCGTGCTCTACTTTGTGGCCGTCGGCAACGTCCGCGGGTTCGCTTTCACGCTGGGTCTGACGGCCATTGCCGACCTCATCGTGGTCTTTATGTTCACGCACCCGACGCTGCAGCTCCTGGCGCGCACCAAGTTCTTCGGGGAGGGCCACCCGCTCTCCGGCCTGGACCCCAAGCGGCTGGGTGTTGTGCCGCTCTACCGCGGCGCCGGGCGCCTGCGCACGCCGGAGGCCAAGCCGTCCGTGGTCCGCGCCAAGAACACTGGCGCGGCAGCCGAGGCTGAACGACGCATGACCATCGCAGAACGCCGCCTCGCGGAAAAGCAGGAGCAGCTCACCGGCTCCTCCAAGAGCGCAGCCAAGGAGAACAAGTAATGTCCAGCAGCTTCGCCAATTTCGGCAACGAGCTCTACACCGGGAAGCGCTCGTACAACTTCGTCGGTGCCAAGAAACTGTGGTTCATCATCGCGGCGGTGGCGGTGGCGCTGTCCATCCTCATTCCGGTAGCCAAGGGTGGCTTCAACCTTGGCATCGAATTCCGCGGCGGTTCGGAGTTCACCGTCTCCAACGTGCAAAGCACCGACTCGGCCCTTGGTGAAAAGGTTGTCGAAGACGTTGTGGCCGGCAGCGTTCCGCGTGTGGCCAATGTCGCCGGTACCACCATGCGGATCCAGACGGACAAGCTCACGGATGACGAAACCCTCCGGATCAAGGACGGCCTCATCTCGGCCTACGGCGTCACCGACAACGAGGTGACATCCACGTTTATCGGACCCACCTGGGGCGCGGATGTCACTAAGCAGGCCCTGATTGGCCTGATCGTCTTCGTGGCCTTGGCCGCGGTGCTGATGGCGCTGTACTTCCGGACCTGGAAGATGTCGCTGTCCGCGATGGCCGGAATGCTGGTGACAATGTTCATCACCGCCGGCGTGTATGCCCTCAGCGACTTCGAGGTAACGCCCTCAGCCATCATCGGGTTCCTGACGGTGCTCAGCTACTCGCTGTATGACACGGTGGTGGTCTTCGACAAGATCCGTGAGAACACCGCTGATCTCGATGCGTCCACGCGCCGCACGTTCGGTGAGGAAGTCAACCTCGCCGTCAACCAGACCCTGGTGCGTTCCATCAACACCATGATGGTGGCCATCCTGCCGGTCGGCGCCATCCTGTTCATCGGTGCCGGCCTTCTGGGGGCAGGCACCTTGCGGGACCTGTCCCTGGCACTGTTCGTCGGAATCCTGATCGGCACGGCGGCCACCATATTTATCGCCGCCCCGATGTATGCCTGGCTGCGCCAGAACGAACCTGACCTGGTGAAGCAGGCGAAACGCGTTGAACACCGCAGGTCCGCGAACAACGCCAAGACCGAAGAATCGGCTGCGCCCGCAGGGGCCTGACCCATCGCAGCGCAGCGGGCCGGGCGGCGTCGGAATACCGACGCCGCCCGGCCCGTTTCGCATTTGAGCGCCGGTTACATAAGTGAACTGGCGGGGGAATAGACTGGAGTAATTAAACAGTCGTGAGGGGTGCTTCATTGGAAGAACGTTCGGCGTCGGTGCCAACGGCAGGTGGGGATGACAGTCCGGGCCACGGAGTTCAGACCGGACTGACCGCTTCCGTACGCCCGGCGCCGGTTGTTCCCGTGGACAATTCCGGCGCCCGCCCAACATTTCCCGGCCGCCGAGAGCGGACGCGCTCCCGTTTGGCCCGGCTGACCGGCCGCGGCACGGCAACCTATTCGCCCATTCTCGAGCCGCTGCTGCGTACCGTCCGTGCGAACAACCCCAAAGAAGATTTCGATCTTATCCAGCGCGCCTTCGAGGTGGCTGAGCAGAGCCACCGCGGGCAGAAGCGCAAGAGCGGTGATCCCTACATCACCCACCCCGTGGCCGTAGCCACCATCCTCGCTGAGCTGGGCCTCAGTGGAACCACCCTCGCCGCGGCGCTGCTGCACGACACGGTTGAGGACACCCCCTACACGCTGGCGGACCTCAAAAGGGACTTCGGTCCGGAGGTTGCCATGCTGGTGGACGGCGTCACCAAGCTGGACAAAGTCAGCTTTGGCGAAGCCGCGCAGTCAGAGACCGTCCGCAAGATGGTTGTGGCCATGGCCAAGGACATCCGGGTCCTCATGATCAAGCTCGCGGACAGGCTCCACAACGCCCGGACCTGGCGCTTTGTCTCCGCGGAGTCATCGGCCCGAAAAGCCCGCGAGACCCTTGAAATATTCGCGCCCCTTGCCCACCGCCTGGGCATGAACACCATCAAGTGGGAGTTGGAGGACCTGTCCTTCGCGGCCCTCTATCCGAAGGTCTATGAGGAAATCGTCCGGATGGTGGGCGACCGCACCCCGGAACGGGAAAAGAGCCTCGGCGTCATCCGGGACCAGATCACCGAGGACCTCCGTACCGCCCGGATCAAGGCCACCATTACCGGCAGGCCGAAACACTATTACTCGATCTACCAGAAGATGATTGTCCGGGACAAGGATTTCGACGACATCAACGACCTCATGGGCGTCCGGGTGCTCGTCGATTCGGTCCGGGACTGTTACGCCGCCCTGGGCACCATGCATTCGCGCTGGAACCCGCTGCCGGGGCGGTTCAAAGACTACATCGCCATGCCCAAGTTCAATATGTACCAGTCACTGCACACCACGGTGATCGGACCCGGCGGCAAGCCCGTGGAGATCCAGATCAGGACCCACGAAATGCACCGCCGTGCTGAGTACGGTGTGGCCGCCCACTGGAAGTACAAGGATCAGCCCAACCGTACGGCAGTGGGGCCGGGCAGCCCCCGTGAGGGGGACATGGGTTGGCTGAGGTCCCTGGTTGACTGGCAGCAGGAGACGTCCGATCCGGGGGAGTTCCTGGACTCGCTGCGGTTTGAGATCAACGCCCGCGAAGTCTTTGTCTTCACCCCCAAGGGTGAGGTCATGGCACTGCCTGCCGGATCGACTCCGGTTGATTTTGCCTACTCCGTTCACACCGAAGTGGGGCATCGCACCATCGGCGCGCGGGTCAACGGCAAGCTCGTTCCGCTGAACAGCGAGCTGAACCACGGCGACTGGGTGGAGATCTTCACCTCCAAGGCCGAAGGCGCCGGGCCCAGCCAGGACTGGCAGCACTTCGTCAAGAGTGCCCGAGCCCGGAACAAGATCCGTCAGTGGTTCAGCAAGGAACGGCGCGAAGAAGCAATCGACCGCGGCAAGGAACTGCTGACACGGGCCATGCGCAAGCAGAACCTGCCCCTGCAGCGCCTGATGACGCACGAGGCCCTGGCGGCGGTGGCCGCAGACTTCAAGTACCTTGACATCTCCGGCCTCTACGCCGGCGTAGGCGACGGTCATACATCAGCACAGTCGGTCATGGAGAAACTCGTTGAAAGCCTCGGTGGCAACGAGAGCACTGACGACGACATCACTGAAGTCAGCATCCCTACGCAGGTAGCCAAAACCAAGTTCTCCGATTCCGGCGTGGTAGTGCGCGGCGTTGGCGATGTCTGGGTGAAGCTCGCGCGCTGTTGCACGCCAGTTCCGCCGGACCCGATCCTCGGCTTTGTCACCCGCGGCTCCGGTGTTTCGGTGCACCGTACGGACTGCACCAACATTTCGGATCTCCGGGACCAGCCCGACAGGATTGTTGAAGTGGACTGGGCACCCACCCAGTCAAGTGTTTTCCTGGTGGAGATCCAGGTTGAGGCGCTGGACCGGAAGTCCCTGCTATCGGACGTCACCCGCGTCCTTTCCGAGAACCACGTCAACATTCTGGCGGCCAGTGTGAACACCTCCACCGACAGGGTGGCCATCTCCAGGTTCGCCTTCGAGATGGGCGACCCCAAGTACCTCAGCCACGTTCTCAGTGCCGTGCGGCGCATCGACGGCGTTTTCGACGTCTACCGGACCACCGGCAACAAGCGCCGGAGCTAGCAAGGCCAGCTTTTCCAGTGCGGCCCGTTTGTGGGGGACCCGGGGGCTGGCCTCAATGGCCAGGATCAGCAGGCGCAGGCGCACGTCCCGCTCCGGGCGGGCCAGCAACCCGGTCAGGGCCGGCAAGGCCCGGTGGACGTCAACGTGCAGGGCAATATCCACGGCGGTGCGCAGTGGGCTGGACACCATGAGCCCGCCCATGCTGACCACGTCGAACGGACCAAGCCGGACTTCATGGAGCGTACAGCCCCTGGTGTTGCGGAGGCTCGAAATCCGCCGCTTCGCGTCCACAAGCAAGGCCAGCCGGTCCGGTTCGGCCGCACAGCCGTAGATCCAGGCCGCCGTCATGCGCCCCGCCACCACGCGCTGCCTGACAGCTGCCGGAACCGCGTTGGCCACCGTTCTGGCCCGCACGTGGGGTGACGCTAGAGCGTCCGGCAACGTGAAGCCGTGATGGTGGAACTGCGCCAGGACACCGTCCGCTGCCAGTGACTGGAGTTCGGGCCACGCGAAAGGCTTCCCCGGCGAATATAGGTCCGGGTATTGGGGTGGTGAGGAGGTGGCCATCCCTCCATCCTGCCGCGTCTTCCCTTAACGCGCACAGGCCCGGTCCCGGTTATGTGGATAACCGGGACCGGGCCAGTACGTCGTGCGACAGGCGCCTTACAAAGGCACCCTACAAACTACTGACTAGGAAAGCTCGCTGGCCGAGCGCTGGATCTGGTCCAACCAGGCCTGCCTCGCCTCGAGGGCTTCGCGGGCCCCCTTGATCTTGCGCTGGTCGCCGGCTTTTTCGGCCTTGGCGAGGTCGTCCTGCAGGCCGGAAATGGCTGCTTCCAGCTGCGACAGGGCGCTGTTGGTGCGGGCCTTCGTCTCGGGGTTGGAGCGCTGCCAGTTTTCCTCTTCGGCGTTGCGTACAGCGTCCTCCACCTTGCGGAGGCCGGCTTCGATGCGTCCCATGTCGGCGCGGGGGACCTTGCCGGCTTCTTCCCAGCGGTCCCGGACAGACTGGAGCGCCTTCTTGGCCGCGGCCAGGTCCTTGACCGGCAGGATGGTGTTCGCTTCGACGAGGAGCGCTTCTTTCACCGTGAGGTTGGCAGCGTATTCCTGGTCGATCTCCTCGTTGGCTGCCTGCCGGTGCGTGAAGAACACATCCTGGGCGGCACGGAAACGGGCCCAGAGGGCGTCGTCGTCCTTGCGGCTGGCGCGCGGTGAGGCCTTCCATTCATCCATGAGCCGGCGGTATTCGCCGGCGGCAAAGCCCCAGTCTGTGGACGAGGACAGGGCCTCGGCTTCGGCGATGAGCTTCTCCTTGGCCGATTTTGCGGCCGAGTTTGTGCTGTCCAGCTGGGAGAAATAGGCGCGGCGGTGACGGTCGAAAACCGTGCGGGCGGCACGGAACCGCTTCCACAAGGCGTCCTCGTTGCTGCGGCCAAGCCGGATGCCGCCCTTCTGGGCTGTCTTCCAGCTTTCAAAAAGATCGTTCATCCGGGCGCTGGAGGTCTTCCACTGGATCTGGGCGGGATCCTGCCCCGAGATCTCTTCGGCTTCGGCCACGATGGCCTCACGGGCAGCGAGCTCGGCGGAGCGAACGGCGTCGTGTTCGGCCTTCTCTGCCTTTTCGAGTTCGGCGATCTGCGTGGAAACAGCGTCCAGCCGTGCTTCGGTAGAACGGAGGTCTCCCACCATGTTCCGCTCCGCCAGCTGCTCGCGCAGGTGCGTGACGGTCTTCTGCATATCGGTGCTGGGCGCCTTGGAGCTGATGCGCTGCTCCAGGAGCAGGACCTGCGCAACAATGTCGTCATGCTTCCGCGCGAAGTAGGCGAGGGCTTCGTCATTGCTGACACCGGGGTACTGGCCCACCGGGTGCTCATCGCCGTCGATCGTCAGGAATACGTGGCCGTCCCCCTCAACACGGCCCCACTTTGCAGCTTCCGCCAGCGAGGTCGCGGAAGCGACGGGTGCCGGTGCTGCCACAGGTGCGGCCGCTGCCGGCTTGGGCCGGGCGGCGAAGGCTGCCGGCGATGGGGCGGGTCGAGCTGCCGGAGCAGGCACGGGGGCCGGGGCCGGGGCTTCTTCAGCCGCGCTCCCGGCACCGGCCGCACTCTCTTCAACCGGGGCGGCCGGGACCTCGGCACGTTCCACCGGGGCTTCGGCATCTTCGGCCTGGACGGCCACGCCCTCTGGATCCACGTCCGCTTCAGCCACGGTTTCGTCAACCGGGGCCTGTTCGTCGGTTGCCTGGACAGCGTCTGCCTGGTCAGCCACGGGGGCCGTTGCCTCGGTCAGGTCTGCTGCTGTTTCGTCGGATTTCTGACTGTCTGTCACCGCTAAAAGTCTTTCGCTTGGAGGGAAATACTCACGTACTGCACCGTGGCCGTAAAGGCCTGGCTTCCTACTTCAGAGAAACCGAGTCTATCGTGACTGGTTGCACAGGTGCGCCGTCTGATGAGCTGGAGCCGGGGGTGATTCCCGCGGCGGCGATGGCGGTCACTGCCTCCATTCCGGAGGTCACCTTGCCCACCACCGTATAGCCCCCGGCAGAGTCGGCGGGAATCACTGTGTCTTTGTAGACCACAAAGAACTGCTTGCCGTTACCGTAGGCGTTGTCGCCGGACCGGGCTACGGCAATCGTGCCTGCAGGGTAGATGTTGTCTGCGGGGGTGTTTTCGAGGGGTCCCCAGGTGTAGTCCGGGTCGGCGGAGGCCGAGGCGCCGCCGCACTGCAGCAGGGCGAAGGTCTCGCCCGTGGTCAGGCGGTGGCAGGCGCTGCCGTTATAGAAACCTTCATCTGTCAGTGCCTTGAAGACCGCGGCGGCCTGGGGTGCCTTGGTGCCGTCGATTTCGACGCCGAGCACGTTCCCGTTCAGTGCCAGTTCACCAGTGAACACCTTGCCGGCGGCAGTGTCAGGGGCCGGGATGTTCGGACCGTTCGTGGCGGGCGCGGAAGGCGTGGGGGAGTCGGTTGGGCTGGTCAGGCCGGCCTCTAAGGCGGCAAATTCGTCTTCCGTGGGGTTGCCGGCAAAAGCAGTCAGCTGGAGCACGACGGCGAGCAGGACGGCGGCGGTTCCGGCACCGGCGGCGATGAGGTTGTCGCGCTTGCGCCGTTTCTCCTGGTCCCGCCGCAGCTCGCGCTTTGCCTCCATCTGCTGGATGCGCCGTTTGGCTTCGC
The DNA here is from genome assembly GCF_001428335.1 of Arthrobacter sp. Soil762. Classification (GTDB taxonomy): domain Bacteria; phylum Actinomycetota; class Actinomycetes; order Actinomycetales; family Micrococcaceae; genus Arthrobacter. The sequence goes on along the minus strand of NZ_LMSG01000001.1, from coordinate 353,831 downwards.
GGGCGCTGCGTGAACTGGCCGCCACTGGTCCTCCTGTATGTCGGGCCGCGTCCGGTCGAAACTGAATCCGGAGGCGGTTGTCTGCCGGCAGCCCTCTGCTCTGCCGGCCGCCCCATTAGAGATGCCGGCGGATGACGCATAAACTGACTGCCGCACATAGTTTATGCATGAGTTGCCGGACTGCCGCCGTTCCCTGCCCGTTTCGGGCGGAATGCCGGGCAAAGTCCCAGGCACCCTTCATCAAGAGGAGAACATCCACCATGGCACGCACAGCCTCCCTGTCCGGATTCCCCGAGTGGCTTCCCGAGGAGCGGCTGGTGGAGCTGCACGTGCTGGACACCCTTCGTAAGGTTTTTGAACTGCACGGCTTCGCGTCTATCGAGACCCGTGCTGTGGAAACCGTCGGCCAGCTCCTGCGCAAGGGTGAGATTGATAAGGAGGTCTACGGCCTCAGCCGCCTTCAGGACGACGACGACGACACCTCCGACGCGGGCAAGGCCGGCAAATCGGACCCGAACGCCCTCGCGCTCCACTTCGACCTCACGGTGCCTTTTGCACGGTACGTCGTCGAGAACGCCGGGTACCTCGCGTTCCCGTTCCGGCGCTACCAGATCCAGAAAGTCTGGCGCGGGGAACGCCCCCAGGAAGGCCGGGCCCGCGAATTCACCCAGGCAGACATCGATGTGGTGGGCGACGGCGAGCTGCCGTTCCGCTATGACGTGGAGATTGCCCTGGTCATTGCCGAAGCATTGAGCGCATTGCCGATTCCGGACTTCCGGCTGCGGATCAACAACCGCAAGCTTGCCGAGGGCTTCTACCGCGGCATTGGCCTGGACGACACCGCAGGCGTGCTCCGCAGCATCGACAAGCTGGAAAAGATCGGCGCAGCCAAGGTCGCAGAGCTGCTCAAGAGCGAACTGGGTGCCTCCGATGAGCAGGCGCAGGCAGCGCTGAAGCTGGCAGGAATCCGTACCGAGGACACCTCGTTTGTGGCCCAGGTCCGCGCGCTCGGCGTGACGAATGACCTCCTTGAGGAGGGCCTGAATGAGCTGGAACAGGTGATCGAAGCCGCCGTGCAGCGCGCGCCGGGCAAGGTTGTTGCCGACCTCAGCATCGCCCGCGGCCTGGATTACTACACCGGCACGGTGGTGGAGACGGTTCTGGTGGGCCACGAACAGCTCGGTTCCATCTGCTCCGGCGGCCGCTACGACGCTTTGGCGAGCAAGGGCAACCGCAAGTTCCCCGGTGTCGGCCTCTCCATTGGTGTGACCCGGCTGGTGTCGCGGATCCTGAGCCAGGACCTCGCCAAGGCCTCGCGGTCGGTCCCCACCGCCGTGCTGGTGGCGCTCACCAACGACGACAGTTGGGGTGCGGCGCAGGACGTTGCCGCCCAGCTCCGCAGCCGGGGCATCGCCACCGAAGTGGCAGCCAAGGCAGAGAAGTTCGGGAAGCAGATCAAATTCGCGGACCGCCGCGGCATCCCGTTCGTTTGGTTCACCGACGACGACGGCAAGCACCAAGTCAAGGACATCCGGTCCGGCGAGCAGGCCGACGCCGATCCCGCAACCTGGACGCCGCCGTCGGAAGACCTTAACGTCCAGGTCACAACAGCCCAGGTGCCAGCGGCAGCAGCCCAGTCAGCCTGACCGGCTCGGTCTGGCGGCGAGGGGGCCCAGCGGCAGCCTGAACGGGGCACTTCGACACGGACTCACCGCACTCTGGGTGTGTTTCCCTGGGTTGGTGCCCCAAAGTGCCCCACGACGGCGGGACGGGGACCTGCGGGCGGTGTGGCGCTTAGCGGCAGCTAGCGGCGGAACCGAAGCACCACGAACCGGCCGGCCGCGCCGATGGCCAGCACAGCGGCCATCCCCAGCACTGAAGCGGGCGGCAGTGTGAAAGCCAGCAGCAGGCAGCTGGTGAAGCCAGCCACATTGAGCCACCTCGGGCCGTGCGCCGGGTGCTCCTCCAGGGTGTACGCCGCGGCGTTCGTCACCGCGTAGTAAATGAGCACACCGAAGCTGGAGAACCCCACCACCGTCATCACGTCACTGGTCAGGATCAGGAAGATCACGACGGCGGCCACCGCCAGTTCCGCCACGAACGGCACCGTGCGCCCCTCGCCCACGCGGGCGAGGGGCGCCGGCAGATCGCGTTCGCGCGCCATGGCCAAAGTTGTGCGGCCCACGCCGGTGATGAGCGCAAGCAGCGCACCCAGGCTCGCCGCTGCCGCGCCGGCCTGGACGAGCGGCGCACCGGCGGCGAGCTGCGAATTAAGCACAGCGTCCAGCAGCGGGGCCGTGGTGGCGGCCAGCCGGCCATCCGCCAAGTGGTTTTGCAGCAGCAGCGCCAACGCCAGGTAGATGACGAAGGCGCCGGCGAGGGCCGCCAGGATCGCACGCGGAATGGTCCTGGCCGGATCCTTGACTTCCTCACCGAGAGTGGCGATGCGCGCGTAGCCTGCGAAGGCGAAGAACATCAGGCCGGCGGCCGGCAGCACCCCTTCGATTCCGCCGGCCCCGCCAGAGCCGGACGTCCCGAGGGACGTTCCGCTGGCAGGATGCGGCCCCACGATCGCGGCCGCGGCAACAAACACGAGCGTGGCCAGGACAACGCACAGCAGGAGCCTGGTCAGGAGTGCTGTGCGGGTAATGCCAAACAGATTCACAGCCGTCAGCGCCACCACCGCAGCGATGGCGACCGGCACCGCGTAGCCCGGTGACACGTAGTGGCCGAATGTCAGGGCCATGGCGGCGCAGGAGGCCGTCTTGCCGGTGACAAACCCCCAGCCAGCCAGGAAACCCGGCCATTCCCCCAAGCGCTTCCGGCCGTACACGTACGTTCCGCCGCTGGCCGGATACCGTGCAGCCAGTTCCGCGGAGGCCACCGCGTTGCAGTAGGCCACGGCACCCGCGATCAGGACCGACAGGACCAGGAGATTTCCGGCCAGGCCCGCGGCGGGGGCGAAGACCACAAAAACGCCGGCCCCGAGCATGGAGCCCAGGCCGATGGACGTGGCGTCAAGCACGCCGAGCCTGCGTTGAAGCTGCTGGTGTTCGGGCATGGGGGAGTGGGGCCTTTCCAGCGGGTAAACTCAGACGGGATTGTTCCCGGAACGATCCTATGCAGTTTTATCTTTTGTTTTCCTGCTGTCGTCTTCAGAAAGGCGTGCTGTGCTGCGCACACATGACCTCGGATCCCTTCGCTCCGAGCACATTGGACAAACCGTAACCCTGGCTGGCTGGGTGGGCCGCCGTCGTGATCACGGTGGTGTTGCATTCGTGGATCTGCGCGATGCGTCCGGCGTGGCCCAGGTTGTGGTCCGTGAGGAAGAGGTCTTCCACGGCCTGCGCAACGAGTACGTCCTGCAGATCACCGGCACCGTCTCCAAGCGCCCGGAGGGCAACGAGAACCCCGCCCTGGCCACCGGCGCCATTGAGGTCATGGCGGACAAGGTGGTTATCCTCAACACTTCCGATCCGCTGCCGTTCCAGATCGACGAGCACGTGGAGGTCGGTGAGGAAGCCCGCCTGAAGCACCGCTACCTCGACCTGCGCCGCCCCGGCCCCGCCCGTAACCTCCGGCTGCGCTCCGAAGCCAACCGGATTGCCCGCGAGCTGCTCCACCAGGACGGTTTTGTCGAGATCGAGACGCCCACGCTGACGCGTTCGACGCCGGAAGGCGCCCGCGACTTCGTGGTCCCCGCCCGCCTGGCGCCGGGTTCCTGGTACGCACTGCCGCAGTCCCCGCAGCTTTTCAAGCAGCTCCTGCAGGTGGGCGGCTTCGAGAAGTACTACCAGATCGCGCGCTGCTACCGCGACGAGGACTTCCGCGCCGACCGCCAGCCCGAATTCACCCAGCTGGACATCGAAGCCAGCTTCGTGGACCAGGACGACATCATTGCCCTGGGCGAAAACATCGTCAAGGCGCTGTGGAAGCTGATCGACGTCGAGATCCCGACGCCCATCCAGCGCATCACGTACGCCGACGCCATGGCTCGCTACGGCTCGGACAAGCCCGATCTCCGCTTCGGCGTGGAGCTGACTGAGCTTACCGAATTCTTCAAGGACACCGGCTTCGGCGTCTTCAAGGCCCCGTATGTCGGCGCCGTGGTGATGCCCGGCGGCGCTTCCCAGCCGCGACGCACCCTGGACGGCTGGCAGGAATTCGCCAAGCAGCGCGGCCACAAGGGCCTGGCCTACGTCCTCTTCAAGGAAGACGGCGAACTGGCTGGCCCTGTTGCCAAGAACCTGAACGAAACCGAGCGTGCAGGCCTCGCCGACGCCGTCGGCGCCAAGCCGGGCGACTGCATCTTCTTCGCCGCAGGTGAGAAGTCAGCGGCCCGCGCCCTCCTGGGTGCTGCCCGCGTGGAGATCGGCCACCGCACCGGCCTGATCGATCCCAGCGCCTGGGCCTTCTGCTGGGTGGTTGACGCCCCCATGTTCGAACCTGCCGCCGCAGCGGTGGCGTCCGGCGATGTGGCTGTTGGCGCCGGCAAGTGGACGGCCGTCCACCACGCCTTCACCTCGCCCAAGCCCGAGTTCATGGACACGTTCGACAATGACCCGGAATCGGCCCTGTCCTACGCCTACGACATTGTCTGCAACGGCAATGAAATCGGCGGCGGCTCCATCCGTATCCACGAGCGTGACGTCCAGGAACGCGTATTTGAACTGATGGGGCTGGACAAGGCAGACGCCCAGACCAAGTTCGGCTTCCTGCTGGAAGGCTTCAAGTTCGGCGCTCCTCCGCACGGCGGCATTGCGTTCGGCTGGGACCGTGTGGTGGCATTGCTGGCGGGCGTTGAGTCCATCCGCGACGTCATTGCCTTCCCGAAGACGGGCAACGGTTACGACCCCCTGACGCAGGCTCCCGCGCCGATCACGGCGCAGCAGCGCAAGGAAGCCGGCGTGGACTTCAAGCCCCAAACGAAAACGGAAGAGCCCAAAAAGGCCGAGTAATCCAAGCACCGCCGTCGAGAGGCTTCCCGGGAAACCGGGGGGCCTTTCGCATTGGAAGAGTGGTACGCCATGACAGTTTCACGTCCTGCACCAGCCCTGGCCCTGCCTAGGCTCGAGGCGCTGATGGATGCTGCCTGGCCGGCCCCGGACCGCGAGGAATCCGACGGCTGGGTGCTTCGCGCAGCCTCCGGCGTGACCCAGCGCGCCAACTCCGTCTGGCCGCGCGAGCCGGAGGGCGCCGCACGCCAGCAGCACGAGGCCTTGCGTGCGGCGCGGCTCTGGTACCGCGGCCGGCGCCTGCCGCTGATTTTCCAGATCTTCGATGATCCCCGCTCCGCCGGACTGAATGCCATCCTCGACGGGGAAGGCTTCACCCGGCAGTCCGAAACTCTGGTGATGTGCCGGGATGCCGGGGCAGACCGCACTGGGCCGGAGCGCGCGGCTCCGCCACCCGGCGTCGAGATCTCCACGGATCCCAGCGATGAGTGGCTGGAGCTGTGGTGGAGTGTGGATGGCCGTGGAGGTCCGGGCGAGCGCGAAACCGCACGCAGCATCCTGCCAGGTTGCCCGTCGATTTATGCCCTAGTGAGGTCCGACAACGGCGTTCCCGCCGCCGTCGGCCGGCTGGCCGTCCCTGCCGGTGCGGCAGCTAGCGGTCGGGGCGGGCTGTACTGCATGGCTACCCGTCCGGACGCCCGACGGCGCGGCTATGCCCTGCGGATCATGCAGGCACTCCTGCATGAAGGTGCCGCCCGCAGGCTGGCAGGCTATTGGCTGCTGGTCACCGCAGCGAACTCCGGGGCCCAGCAGCTCTACGCCAAGGCGGGATTCCAGGAAGCCGGCCGCTACCTCTACCGGCAGGAACGGCCCAAGCGCCATCTGACCGGCTGTTAAGTGGCCCGGGAATCCGGGTTGTTGGACGGGTTGTTCGCCGGCGCGTCCGCGACCTGGATCCTGACGGCGCAGACATCCGCGGCGGCCTTCCTCAGCACCGAGCCGTTGGGATCGGGCACATCCAGGAAGTCCAGCCGGGGGACTGAGGCGTACAGCTTCATGGCAGGTTGGTCCATGACGAGTCCCGCAAGGGTCCGGTCCCCGCCCGGAGCAAGATACTCGATCGGCTGGCCGCCGAAGACTGCTGCGGCGTGGGCCGCCACTTTCTCCACCAGCTCATCAGCCTGGTTGGCCCGGCGCCGTGCGAACCGCTGCTGCGACTGGCCGCCGGCCGCGGTGCGGGACTGCACGTAGCGGGAGCCCGTCTTGGACGCGAGCATGATGCCTTCCCTGGCCACGGCCGCCGCGTAGCCGCCGCGCCGCACGAGCACCAGTCCGGCCGTCCGTGGCTGGGTGGCGACGGAGGCCAGGCGCTCCAGCGGATCGGCGCCGCGTCCAGGGCGTCCGTCCGGTGGCCAGGGCGCCTGGAGCAAGGCGGTGGTGCCGTCGGCCGCCAGCAGCCGCAGGCCGTCGTCGTCATCGCTGATCCGGAAGCCGCCGTGCGCGGCTCCGAAGCGGTCTGCCCAGCCGGCCAGGCGTCCGCCGGACACAAACGCGGTCCTGACGGACCCCGGACGGCCGGCGCCGGGGGTGCTGCGTGCGCTCATGGCGGGATCCCTTGGGTGGCGGGCGGAAAATGGAGGGCGGAAGTGGGGCAGTGAACTAATGAGTAGCCTATCTATGTGGATGATCTCTTCGCCCAAGGGCATGGCAATGACGACGACGACACTGACGAACCGTCGTCGTCCGGCCGTACCGCCGCGCCCCGCAGTCCGTTGGCCGTCCGGATGCGGCCACGCACCCTGGATGACGTGGTGGGCCAGCAGCACCTGCTGGGGCAGGGATCGCCGTTGCGGCAGCTGGCGGCCGGCACCGACGCCCTGGGTCCCGCAGGCCCCAGCTCGCTGATCCTCTGGGGTCCGCCCGGGACCGGAAAAACCACGCTGGCGCACGTGATCGCCAAGGGCAAGGGGCGGAAGTTCGTGGAGCTGTCCGCCATCACCGCGGGCGTCAAGGACGTCCGGCGGGTTATGGACGAAGCCCTGACAGCGCGGGACCTGTACAAGACCACCACTGTGCTTTTCCTCGACGAGATCCACCGCTTCAACAAGGCCCAGCAGGATGCCCTGCTGCCCGGCGTCGAAAACCGATGGGTGGTGCTCGTAGCGGCAACCACGGAAAACCCGTCCTTTTCGGTGGTCTCGCCGCTGCTGTCCCGCTCCCTCCTGCTCACCCTGAAACCGCTGACGGAGTCGGACATTGAAGGGCTGCTGCAGCGCGCCGTGGCGGACGAACGCGGCCTGAACGGGAAAGTGGAGCTCAGTGCCGAGGCCGTGGCGCACCTCGTCCGGCTCGCAGGCGGCGACGCCCGGCGCGCCCTGACGGCCCTCGAAGCCGCAGCGGGCGTGGCCTTCGGCGATGCGGACGACGCCGCTGCCGACTCTCTGGTTACGGTGGAGCTCAAGCACACCGAACGCGCCCTGGATGTGGCTGCCGTGCGCTACGACCGCGCCGGGGACCAGCACTACGACGTCGCCAGCGCCTTCATCAAATCAGTGCGCGGGTCCGACGTCGACGCCGCACTGCACTACCTGGCCAGAATGCTGGAGGCAGGGGAGGACCCGAGGTTCATTGCCCGGCGCATCGTGATTTCCGCGGCGGAGGACGTGGGAATGGCGGACCCCACAGCCCTGCAGACGGCGGTCGCCGCCGCCCAGGCAGTCCAGCTGATCGGCATGCCTGAGGGGCGGATCGTCCTGGCCGAGGCCGTGGTGCATCTGGCCACGGCCCCCAAGTCCAACGCCGCGTACATGGGAATCAACAAGGCCGTCGCGGATGTCCGTGCCGGCCTGGGCAACGGGATCCCGGCGCACCTGCGTGATGCGCACTACCCCGGCTCCAAGCAGCTGGGCCACGGGCTCGGCTACAAGTACGCCCACGATGCCCCCCATTCCGTGGCCAGCCAGCAGTACCCGCCGGATGATCTGGTGGGTCGGGACTACTACGAGCCCACCGCCAACGGCGCGGAACGGGACATCGCCGTGCGCCTCGAACGCCTGCGCAAGATCATCCGCGGCAACTGACCGGCGTCGTCGGTGGAGTGGCCCGGGCAGTGACGCCACGGGAGTGACCGGGGGAGCAGCGGCCGGAGCGGCCGGCGGAGTGTGGGAATGCAGCCGAATCCTGCTAAGATTGTTCGTTGTCTGGCAAGGCGCGGACGCAATCTCCCCATCCTTCAGTATTTCTGCTGTTTCGTTGGGGTAGCCCTGTGCCCAGTAGCAAAAGGCAGCGGTTGGCCGATGCTCTCCATTATGGAGGCCAGTAACACTGACACACCGCAGATATTGGAAGGACACAAGTGGCTAACAACACTCGTGCTCGCCGTACAGCACGCCTCTCGCGTGCACTCGGCATTGCTCTGACCCCCAAGGCCGCCAAGTACATGGAGCGCCGCCCGTACGGCCCCGGTGAGCATGGCCGTGCCCGCAAGAAGCAGGACTCCGACTACGCCGTACGTCTGCGCGAAAAGCAGCGTCTGCGCGCCCAGTACGGCATCCGCGAAGCCCAGATGACCCGCGCCTTCGAAGAAGCCCGCCGCACCAAGGGCCTGACCGGTGAAAACCTGATCGAACTGCTCGAAATGCGTCTTGACGCCCTCGTGCTGCGTGCCGGCTTCGCCCGCACCATCGCCCAGGCCCGCCAGCTCGTTGTGCACCGCCACATCATGGTTGACGGCATCCGCGTTGACCGCCCGTCCTTCCGCGTCGGCGAAGGCCAGCTTGTCCACGTCCACACCCGCAGCGAAACCATGGTTCCGCTCCAGGTTGCAGCAGCCGGCGCACACCGCGACGTACTGCCCCAGGTTCCGGCCTACCTGGACGTCAAGCTTGACGCCCTGCAGGCCCGCCTGGTCCGTCGCCCGAAGCGCTCCGAGGTTCCCGTAACCTGCGAAGAGCAGCTCGTCGTCGAATTCTACGCACGCTAAATCCCAGCAGCGTATCCAAAGAAGCCCGTGGCAAGCGCCACGGGCTTCTTTGTATGTAAGGTACTTGGGGGACATCTGCGGAACGCATCAAGGCAGCGTACGCCGAGGTAAAAGATCCACGTCAGTTTCAAGGAGTTGAACGTCTATGTCTGGTGGCGATATTGCCGGCCTGATCGCGGCCGGGGTGTTCGCACTCCTGGTGCTGCTGCTCGCCGTGCCCATCCTGAAGCTCGGCAGTGTGCTGGAAGAAATACGGACTTCCATCCGCGCCCTCAGCGACGGCGCCACGCCCCTGATGGACGAAGTCACGGCTACTGTCTCCACCACCAACCAGCAGCTGAAGAAAGTGGATGGCATCGCCTCCAACGTTTCGGATGCGTCGGCAAACCTTTCCGCGCTGTCATCACTCGTAGCAGCGACGGTCGGTTCACCGCTGATCAAGGTAGCGGCCTTCAGCTACGGCGTGCGTTCAGCACTGGCCAACCGCAAGAAGCCCGCACCCGGCCGCCGCAGCCGCTAAGCCACCGGAGAACTGAAATGAAACGATTTGTCTGGATGGGAATCGGCGTGGCCATTGGTGTCATCGCGTTCCGCAAGATCAGCGAAGCCCAGTCCAACCTGGGGCCCGAGGGCCTGAACCGCGCGGTGGGCCGGCTGGCTGACGGCGTGTACGACTTCGCCGACGCCGTGCGTGCCGGAATGCATGAGCGCGAGACGGACCTTCGGGCCGCCCTCGGGGTCGACTCCCCGGCCGTCCCATCGCGGGATCCTGCCCGCCGCTGAACGCGCGGGAAAAACGCGCGAGAATTAAACCAGCAGTCCCGTATGCCGGGGCTGCCCACTGAATCAACACTGTCACGCAGCAGAGACGCGTGAACCAAGAAGGGTAAGTAAACAGCTCATGAAGTCGCAGGAGATCACCAAGCGCTGGATCGACTTTTTCGTCAGCAAAGGCCACACCGCGGTTCCCTCCGCCTCGCTGGTCTCCAGCGACCCCTCCCTCCTGTTCACCGTGGCCGGCATGGTCCCGTTCATCCCTTACCTGACTGCCCGCGAGGAAGCCCCCTTCGCCCGGGCCACCAGCGTTCAGAAGTGCATCCGCACCGGTGACATCGAGGAAGTGGGCAAGACCGCCCGCCACGGCACCTTCTTCCAGATGTGCGGCAACTTCTCCTTCGGTGATTACTTCAAGGAAGACGCCATCAAGTACGCCTGGGAGCTGCTCACCACGAGCGTGGACGACGGCGGCTACGGCCTTCCGCCGGAACTGCTGTGGGTGACTGTCTACGAAGAGGACGACGAAGCCAAGGAGCTGTGGCTGACGAACACCGGCGTCCCGTCCGAGCGCATTCAGCGCATGGGCAAGGCCGACAACTACTGGCACACCGGCCAGCCGGGCCCGGCAGGCCCCTGCTCGGAGATCTACTACGACAGGGGCCCTGCCTACGGCGTCGAGGGCGGCCCCATCGCCGACGAAAACCGCTACGTTGAAATCTGGAACCTGGTGTTTATGCAGTACCAGATCGACAACGTCCGGTCCAAGGACGACTTCGACGTCGTCGGCGAGCTGCCCAAAAAGAACATCGATACCGGCCTCGGCATGGAGCGCCTCGCGATGATCCTGCAGGGCGTCGAGAACATGTACGAAACCGACCAGGTCCGGCCTGTGATCGACAAGGCTGCCGAGCTGTCGGGCCGGGAGTACACCTCGGCCGAAACACCCGAGGATCCGCACCACACGGATGACGTCCGCATGCGCGTTGTGGGTGATCACATCCGTTCGGCCCTGATGCTGATCGCCGACGGCGTGACCCCGTCCAACGAGGGCCGCGGCTACGTCCTGCGCCGCCTGATCCGCCGCGCCGTGCGTTCCATGCGCCTGCTGGGCGTCGAAAAGGCCTGCCTGCCGGACCTGCTTCCCGCCTCACGCGATGCCATGAAGGGCGTCTACCCGATCGTGGCGACGGACTTTGACCGCATCAGCCGGATCGCCTACGCCGAAGAGCGGGCCTTCCTGCGCACCATCGCTTCCGGTACTGCCCGCCTCGAAGACGCCGTGACGGAGTCCAAGGCCGCCGGCACGCCGCTGTCCGGTGCCGATGCCTTCGCCCTGCACGATACCTACGGCTTCCCGATCGACCTCACCTTGGAGATGGCGGAAGAAGCCGGCCTCAAGGTCGATGAGCCGGAATTCCGACGCCTGATGCTCGAACAGCGCCAGCGTGCCCAAGCGGACGCCAAGGGAAAGAAGGGCGGCCACGCCGATCTCAGCGCCTTCCAGGAACTGCTGGCCCAGGGCGAGACCGTCTTCACCGGTTACACCGAACTGGACGGTGAGTCCCGGGTCCGGGGTATCCTCAGCCGCGGACAGAACGTGGGGCACGCCGCCACCGGCGACGAGATTGAACTCGTCCTGGCGGAGACCCCGTTCTACGCTGAGGCAGGCGGCCAGTCGGCTGACACCGGCCTCATCACAGGTGACGGATTCGTCGTCGAGGTCCTGGACGTCCAACGCCCCATCAAAGGACTGAGCGTCCACAAGGCAATCGTCCGCGAAGGCGAGATCGGCTCTGACTCACTGGTCCGCGCAGCCGTGGACCGCGAGCGGCGTCACGCCGCCGAGCAGGCCCACACCGGCACGCACATTGTCCACGCCGCCCTGCACCAGATCCTAGGCCCCGAAGCCACCCAGCGTGGTTCCTACAACAAGGCCGGCTACCTGCGCTTCGACTTCGCCTGGGGCGAAGGCCTCAGCACCGCCACGCGTTCGGAAATCGAGGAAGTCTCCAACCTCGCCATCCGCAACAACTTCCGCGTGGACACGAAGATCATGGGCCTGGCGGAGGCCAAGGCGCTGGGCGCCATGGCGCTCTTCGGCGAAAACTATGGCAGCGAAGTCCGTGTTGTGGAGATCGACGGCGCGTGGTCCCGGGAACTCTGCGGCGGCACGCACGTACCCAACACGTCCTTGATCGGCAGCCTGTCGCTGCTCGGCGAGCAGTCAGTCGGTTCAGGAAACCGCCGTGTGGAGGCGTTCGTGGGCATGGATGCTTTCCGCCACCTGGCCGCCGAGCGCGCCCTGGTGACTGAACTGACCGAGATGCTCAAAGTGCCTTCCGGTCAGCTCGCCGACAGAATCGCCAGCACGCTGAACAAGCTCAAGGCCACGGAGAAGGAACTCGACCGCCTGCGCAAGGAACAGATCGCCGCGGCGGCCGGAAACCTCGTGGGCACAGCCCGGGACGCAGCCGGCGTCCAGGTCATCGCACACGACGCCGGCCAGATCGGCGGCGCTGACGACATCCGCAACCTTGCCCTCGACCTGCGCAACCGCCTCGGTTCGGGAGCGTCCACAGTGGCAGTGGCCGGTGTGAGCAATGACCGGCCCATGATCCTCGTGGCCACCAACGAGGCAGCCCGGGAAGCCGGCGTGAAGGCCGGTGCCCTGGTCCGGCTCGCGGCCGGGATCCTCGGCGGCGGCGGCGGCGGCAAGGACGACGTCGCCCAGGGTGGCGGCACGGACGCCGCCAAGGTCGCACCGGCGCTGGCCGCCGTTGTGGACGCCATCTCCCGGCGCTAGGGAACCTGTGACAGAATCCGCTGGCGCCGCCGTCTACCCTCAGGGCATCAAACTGGGGGTAGACGTCGGCACCGTCCGCGTGGGCGTCGCCATCTGCGACCGGGACGAAATCCTGGCCACTCCGCACAAGACCCTGGACCGCAACGTCAAGAAGAATTCCGACGTGCGTGTCATCGCGTCCCTCGCTGTGGAACTGGGCGCCGTCCAGGTCTTCGTGGGGCTGCCACGCACCATGAAGGGCGAGGAACACGCCTCTGCCAGGATGGCCACCGACTACGCCGAACTGCTGGTTGCGGAGTTCGTTGCCCGGGGGATGGATGTTCCCGTCAACCTCGTGGACGAACGCCTGAGCAGTGTTACGGCGCACCGTAACCTGCACGAAGCTGGCATGAGCAGCCGGAACCACCGTAAAGTGGTGGATCAGGTCGCGGCGGCAGGCATCCTCCAGCACGCCATCGACATGCAAAAAGCCAGGGGAACGGACGTTGGCAGCCGCGTGACTGCGCCGCCCCGTACTCGGCCATCCGGAGCAGGTTCGGCAGTTCAGCCCGAGCATGCGGCCCCGGAAGGCATGATTCGATCTCAGAACACGGAAGGCTACAGTGAGCCCGTCCAATAACGACGACACCTCAGGCGCCACGAGCAACGATGGCGCCAGGCCGCTGACCCGAAAAGAGCTCCGCGCACTGGAGAAGCACACGGGAAGCAGCGATGTGGTTCCCGAGCAGGCCTACGAAACGGGCCATGATGCGCCGGCACCTGCCACGGCTCCTGTTCCCGAAGCTGCACCCGCTCCGGGGCCTGCCGCAGTTCCGGAGCCGCAGCCGGAACCGGTTCACGCTCACGAACCGGTTCACGTGCCCGAACCCGCTCCGGAGCCGGAGCCGGCTATCCCCACAGCCCCGGACACGCCGCCTTCCATCCAGCACGCCGGTCCGGCCGCAGACCACCATCCGGATGACGCCCAGGTTCAGGAACACCACCCCGAAGACCAGCACTTTAATGAAGCGCACGACGCCGGGCACCACCACTTCCCTGACGAAGCGCACGACGCCGGTCACCACTACCCTGACGAAGCGCACCATGACGCCGGGCACCACTACCCGGGCCAAGCCGTCCACGACGCCGGTCACCTTGATGATCACCATGTCGATGACCACGATCCGGATGATCACCATGCCGCCTCCGGCCTGTTCGCCGGCGCAGCCGCGGGTTCCGTAGTGACAAAGCCCTCCAAGAAGGTGCGGCGCCGGCGCCGCCTCCTGGCCCTGTTCCTGACTCTTGTGGTCTTCGTGGCAGCGATCGCCGTGGGTGCGCAGTTCCTGAAGCCCCTGCTGGGAAACGATAAAGCGGCAGACTACCCCGGCCCCGGCACTGGCGAAGTAATAGTTTCCGTCCAGCCAGGTGAAGGTACCCGCTCCGTGGCCACCAAACTGGAGAGCGGGAAAGTTGTGGCCAACGCTGACACATTCCTCCAGGCATTTGCTTCTTCAGGTGGAACGCTGTCGCCGGGGGACTACACGTTCAAGACGGAGATGAAGAACTCCGACGCCGTCAGCATCCTGCTTGGCACCGACAAGAGCAAGGTCATCTACTTCGCCTTGAATGCCGGACTCAGGATCGGCGAGTCGCTGCAGGCCATCTCAGAGGGCTCCGGCGTGTCGCTGCAGCAGCTTAAGGAACTCAGCAACGCTCCCGCTCAGTTTGGCCTTCCGGCCAACGCCAAAAACCTTGAGGGCTTCCTCGCTCCGGGCGAGTACCGCTTCCCGCTCGGCACACCGGCGAAGGAGATCCTCCAGTCGCTGGTCAAGGGAACCACCGACGAACTGGTGGCACAGGGCATCTCCGATCCGGCGAAGCAGTACGAAGCCGTGATTGTGGCGAGCATTGTGCAGGCTGAGGGCGGACAGGCTGAGTACGGTGACGTTGCCGGTGCCATCTACAACCGGCTCAAGCCGAATGACCAGACCTACGGCTACCTGCAGGTGGATTCGGCCGTGACGTACGGGCTGGGCACCAAGAGCTTCAACTTCACCGATGAAGAGCGCCAGGACAAATCCAACCTCTACAACACCTACGCAAACCCGGGCCTGCCGCCGGGCCCCATCGGCTCCCCGGGCAAGACCGCCATCGACGCGGCGGCGAAGCCCAAAACCAACGACTACCTGTACTGGGTAACCATCAACCTGGACACGAAGGAGACAAAGTTCTCCAAGACGCTCGACGAACACAACGTCTACGTCAACGAGTACAACACGTGGTGCCAGGCCAACGTGGGCCGCTGCACATGAGTCTCCGGGCCGCCGTCCTGGGCCATCCGATCAGCCACTCCAAGTCCCCCGCCCTGCACCTGGCGGCCTACCGCAAACTCGGGATGGACATCGGCTACACGGCCCTGGACCTGACCGAGCAGGCGCTGCCCGCGTTTATGGAACAGGTCAGGACGCAGCAGGGCTGGCGCGGCCTCTCAGTGACCATGCCCCTGAAATCAGGCATGTTTGCCGAAGTGGACGAAGTCCGCGGCGTGGCACGGACACTGGGCGTGGTCAACACCGTCGCCTTCGAGGAAGACCTCGGCTCCGTCAGGAGCATCGGCTACAACACCGACGTCGCCGGCATCGTCAACGCTGTCCGTAACGCCGGAGTGGCAGCCAGCCCCGCTGCCGTGGTCCTGGGCGGAGGCGGTACAGCCGCAGCCGCAGTGGCCGCGCTGAAGGATCTGGGCACGCAGCACGCCCAGGTGTTCGTCCGGGATATCTCCCGGGCCGACGAAGCACGCGCCGCCGCGGCCGGAGTAGGCCTTTCCATCGTCGTCCGGCCGCTGACCGAAGCCGCCGTTCCAACAGCAAGTGCCGACGTCGTAATTTCCACGCTCCCGCCGCGCGCAGCGGATGGACTGGCGGTGGAGATCGCCGCTTTGGGAACCGGAACACCCGGTGTCCTCCTGGACGTGGCCTATGATCCGTGGCCCAGCCAGATTGCGTCGGCGTGGCAGTCCGGCGGCGGTGCGGTGGTGCCCGGACTCGAAATGTTGTTGTACCAGGCGGTGGAACAGGTACGCCTGTTCACCGGCCGCGGTGACGACGTTAATGCAGCTGTCATAGATGTGATGTGCGACTCAGTCGGCCTTCCCCGACGGGCGTTCTGACCGCCATACGTGGCAGGATGGAAATTATGTTGCGTTGGTTGACTGCCGGTGAATCCCATGGTCCGGCCCTGATGGGAATTATTGAAGGCGTCCCCGCCGGTGTTGAACTCACCAGCGGGCAGATCGCCGATTCATTGGCACGCCGCCGCCTTGGCTACGGCCGGGGCGCCCGGATGAAGTTTGAGCAGGACGTCGTGACCATTCTCGGCGGCGTCCGCCACGGCCTGACCCAGGGCGGTCCAGTGGCCGTCCAGATCGCCAACACCGAATGGCCCAAGTGGGAGCAGATCATGGCTGCCGATCCGGTGGATCCGGAAATCCTGGCCGACCAGGCCCGCAACGCACCGCTGACCCGGCCCCGTCCGGGCCACGCAGACTTCACCGGGATGCAGAAGTACGGGTTCACCGAGGCCCGGCCCGTCCTGGAACGCGCCAGCGCACGGGAGACCGCCACCCGGGTTGCCATGGGCACCGTGGCGTCCCAGTTCCTCAAGGCGCTCGGCATCGAACTGGTCAGCCACACCGTCTCCATCGCCAGCGTGACCGTGCCCGAGGGCCGTCCGCTGCCCGTTCCGGCCAACGTGATTGCGCTCGACGCCGATCCTTTGCGCTGTTTTGACCGCGAGACCTCCGATGCCATGGTGGCCGAAGTTGACGCCGCCCACAAGGAAGGCGAAACCCTGGGCGGTGTGGTGGAGGTCCTCGCGTACGGACTGCCGCCGGGACTGGGCAGCTATGTCCACTGGGACCGCAGGCTTGATTCGCGCCTCGCCGCCGCCCTGATGGGCATCCAGGCCATCAAGGGGGTGGAAGTCGGCGACGGTTTCCTGACAGCTGCGCGCCGCGGCTCCGCTGCCCACGACGAAATCGTCAAAGACGCGGACGGCAAGATCATCCGGACCAGCAACCGGGCCGGCGGCATTGAAGGCGGCATGAGCATCGGCGACGTCCTGCGCGTGCGGGCGGCCATGAAGCCCATCGCCACGGTGCCCCGCGCCCTGCGCACGGTTGACGTCAGCACGGGGGAGCCTGCCAAGGCGCACCACCAGCGCTCCGACGTCTGTGCCGTGCCGGCTGCCGGCGTGGTGGCCGAGGCGATGGTCGCGCTGGTTCTGGCGGAAGCCGTCACCGAAAAGTTCGGCGGTGACTCCGTGGCGGAGACCGCCCGCAACATCAAGGGTTACCTGGACAACATTCCGGCATCCCTGGACTCGATCGGCCACTAGTGCCCGGGAGCCGTAAGGCCGGGGTGCCTGGCAACCGGCCCATTGTCCTCATCGGACCCATGGCGGTGGGAAAGTCCGCGATCGGGCACGAGTTGGCCAAGCTGCTGGACGTGCCCTTCGTCGATACGGACAACCTGATCGTGGACGCCCATGGCAGCATCGCCTCCATTTTTGCCGGCCGCGGCGAGCACGCGTTCCGGGAGATCGAGGCCCGGACCGTTGCCAGCGCGGTGGAGCATGCAGAAAGCGCGGCCAGCGTGATTTCCTTGGGTGGCGGCGCCGTGCTGGATTCCGGCACGCAGCAGCTCCTGGGCCGCTGCACCGTGGTGTACCTCGAATGTGATGAGGAAACCGTGGCCGCCCGCATCGCCCGGAACTCGGGCCGGCCGCTGCTCGCCGGCGATGCCATGGCCCGATGGTCCGCTCTGTTTATTACCAGGAAACCCGTTTACGAACGGCTGGCCGACCTTGTGGTGGATGTCCGCCAGGGCTCGGTCAGCGAGCTGGGACACCGGCTCGAAGTTGCGCTGCGTGACTACGCGGCCGCCAAACAGGAAGTTGAAAATTGAGCGTCGATTCAACAGTCATCAAGGTCACCGGCGAATCCGCTGGGCAGAATTACGACGTCGTAGTTGGCCGCGGTCTGCTGGGGAACCTTCCGGCGTTGCTGGGGGAGCGGGTCCGGCGTGTGCTGGTCATCCATCCCCGTGCGTTGCGGCTCACCGGGGATACGGTCCGCGATGAGCTGGCTGCAGCGGGTTTCACCTCACTGACCGCGGAAATCCCGGACGCCGAAGAAGGCAAACACATCCAGGTCGCCGCTTTCTGTTGGCAGGTCCTGGGCCAGAACGATTTCACGCGCTCGGACGCCATCGTGGCAGTGGGCGGCGGGGCCGTCACCGACCTGGCCGGTTTTGTGGCGGCTACCTGGCTCCGCGGCGTCAAGGTCATCCACATGCCCACCAGCCTGCTGGGCATGGTGGATGCTTCCGTGGGTGGAAAGACCGGTATCAACACGGCTGAGGGCAAGAACCTGGTGGGCTCCTTCCACCCACCGGCCGGAGTGTTGGTGGACCTGGACACCCTCAACACGTTGCCCAGGAACGAAATCATTTCCGGCATGGCTGAAGTCATCAAGTGCGGCTTCATCGCAGATCCGGCCATCCTTGACCTGATCGAAAAGGACCCCGCGGCGGCCACCGACCCCGGATCGGACGCCCTGCGCGAACTCATTGAACGCGCCATTGCGGTCAAGGCCAAAGTGGTCTCGGAAGACCTCAAGGAATCCGGGCTGCGCGAAATCCTGAACTACGGCCACACCCTGGCCCACGCCATTGAACTCGTGGAGCGGTACTCCTGGCGCCACGGCGCGGCAGTATCGGTGGGCATGATGTTCGCCGCTGAACTGGCCCGCAGCGTTGGCCGGCTCAGCGATGCCGACGCCGACCGCCACCGCAGCATCCTGGAAACACTGGGACTCCCGGTCACGTACCGGCGGGACCGCTGGCAGGGGCTGCTGGACGGCATGCGGCGCGACAAGAAATCACGCGGGGACCTCCTGCGCTTTGTGGTCCTGGATGGCATCGCCAAGCCGGGCATCCTGGATGTCCCGGACACGTCCTTGCTCTTCGCGGCCTACCAGGAAATCGCCTCCTGATGCAGGGCGACGTGGCGGGCACCAGCGACTGGCCCGAGGGTGGCTTCCCCGGAATCCGGATCAACCCGGAGTCCCTGCTGCCGGAGATCGTCAACGAGGATGCCTGCCGCGAGGCCCTCGCGGCGTCCACGGACCCGTCGGACCAGATCTTCGTCCTGATCGTGGAGGGACATGCTGCGGAGGCGGCCGAACTGCTTGCGGAGGCCCGTTTCAAGGACCCTGAGTCCTTCCGCCTCCGTACGTTCGAGGCCGAGGTGCTGCGTGTCTCTCACCGTACGGACCGTGCCCTGGACCTGTTCCGCCAGTTGCTTGCGGAGTTCCACGGAACTGACCGTGAAGCCCTGGTCCTGCAACACCTGGGCAAGACCCAGTACGCCGCCGGACACACGTCGGCCGCGGTGGAAGCCTTTGCCCGGGCACTGGATCTTCGGGTTGCGCAATCGGCTGATGCCGCGCAGATCTACTCATCCACCGTTGCCCTTCAGCGGGCCCGCGACGTCCTGGATCTCGCCTGCTGACACGCCTATCCGGTTCTGAGGTGGGTGGCCGGGAGGCCCGGACGCAAGCCGCCCGGGTTTTACCGGTAGAATGGTTCTTGGATTTTTGATAAACACGCGCTGGCAGGCCGTTCGGCATGCCTGGCCGGCATAGAACGTCTGACAACTGAGCAGACAGATAGAAACCAGAGGATACCAGTGGCAACCACTAACGACATCAAGAACGGAACGGTCCTGAAGCTCGAGGGCCAGCTCTGGAACATCATTGAATTCCAGCACGTCAAGCCCGGCAAAGGCGGCGCGTTTGTGCGGACCAAGATGCGGAATGTGATGTCCGGCAAAGTTGTAGACAAGACGTTCAACGCCGGTCTTAAGATCGAGACCGCCACGGTTGACCGCCGGGACTACCAGTACCTGTACCAGGACGGTGCCGACTTCGTGTTTATGGACACCTCGGACTTCGACCAGCTCACCGTCTCCGGCGCCACTGTTGGTGACGCCACCAACTTCATGCTGGAGAACCAGATGGTGAACATCGCCATCCACGAAGGCAACCCGCTCTACATCGAACTTCCGCCCAGCGTTGTCCTCGAGATCACCTACACCGAGCCTGGCCTGCAGGGCGACCGCTCCTCGGCCGGCACCAAGCCCGCAACGCTGGAAACCGGCTACGAGATCCAGGTTCCGTTGTTCGTCGAGAACAACACCAAGGTCAAGGTCGATACTCGCGACGGCAGCTACCTCGGCCGGGTCAGCGAGTAGTGAGCGCACGCGGTAAGGCCCGTAACAGGGCACTGGATGTCCTCTTCGAAGCCGAGCAGCGCTCGGTTTCCGCCTTCGATGTACTCAGGTCCCGGCGCGAATTGACAGACCAGATCGTGAACCCGTACACCTTGGAAATCGTGGAAGGCGTCGTCTCACAGCAGACCGCCATCGACGAATTCCTCGAGACCTATTCCCAGGGCTGGACCCTGGAACGTATGCCTTCGGTGGACCGCATCATCCTGCGGATCGGCACCTGGGAACTGCTGTACAACGACGACGTTCCCGACGGTGTCGCGGTCAGTGAGGCAGTGGCACTGTCCAAGACGCTCTCAACGGATGAATCGCCGTCGTTCATCAACGGCCTCCTCGGCCGGCTGCAGCAGCTGAAGCCCTCCCTCTTGGCCTGAGCTGCTACGCCGCGGGCCAAGAGCCCGCGCACGGCGTCATAAAGAGCCCCGGCCAGGTCCACCTGGCCGGGGCTCTTTATCTCTCCGGAAACGATCGCTGACCGGCGCTTCCTATAGGATCTGACTATGCAAAACGCGTCCACAGGCCCCCGCGCCGGCAGCAGCACAGATGACCAGACCGGCCCCCGCAGGACCGGCCGCGCGGTCAGCCGCGAGGTGCTGGCGGACCACGTTTACGCGGAGCTCCTGGCCTCCCTTATGGATGGCCGGCTGGCGCCCGGCGCCGTAGTCAGCATTGACGGGACGGCCCGCGAACTGGACGTTTCTCCCACTCCGGTCCGCGAGGCCCTTGCTCGGCTTGAGCACACCGGAATGGTCCGGAGAGTGGCGCTGAAAGGCTACCGCGTGGCTCCCGTTTTTACGCAGGAGGATTTTGCCGAGCTGATGGAGGCGCGGTTGGCAATCGAGCCCGTCAACGCCCGGCTGGCTTGTGAACGCATCAACCAGCACGGCCTGGCCGAGCTCGGGAAGGCCGTCGAGGACCTGAAATCTGCGCCCCGGGGACCTTCGTTTGCCGAGTTCAAGGACTACTTCGAAGCGGACGAGCGGTTCCACCAGCTGATTGCGCGGCAAACCGGAAACCAGTTTATGGAGGCCGCCTACTCAGCCCTCGGGGGACAGGTCCAACGGTTCCGCCTCTTCGGCGGCGTGGGCATTACGGATGCCGAGCACGCCATCGCGGAACACGAGGCAGTCCTGGCTGCCGTCACCACCGGCGATCCCGACAAAGCAGCCGCAGCCATGGCGGACCACATCCGCAAGGTCCGTTCCCGGGCCATTGCCGACGCCGCGGAAAGCTAAACCCGGCGGCGACTAGGTAACAGTAAGTGTCGTTTTGAACCCTCAAAACGACACTTACTGCTACCCGGATGGGATGGGCGGGGCCACTCAGGGAAGTGATCTTGACAACTCTTTTTTGGTAGTAGATCCTATAGGAAAGAGGATTACGAAGGAGTAAAGCACCGTGGCTTACACAGCTGAGAATTGGCCCATCACCGCAGCACTGCTGCAGTTTCCGGGAACTGATGCCAAGGGCACGCAGATCAACGACGCCGACGCGTCCAGTTGGGCGGAAGTCCTGACCGAGGTCAAGGAAGCCGGCTTCGCCAACGCTGACCTGACCGACAGCTGGGTCCGTCCAGGCGATCTGAGCAAAGAGCGGCTCGCCGAGTTCAAGCAGACCGCAGGGAATGTAGGCATCGGGATCCCGGTCATTTCCGCCATCCGCCGCAGCGTGATCCACCAGACGGACTGGGCCGACAACCTCGCCTACAGCCACCGGACCATCGACGCAGCCGCCGAGCTCGGATGCGAAGTAGTGTCCATCGGACTGCACCAAGCCATTACCCCGGAGCAGCAGAAGCAGCTGTGGTTCTGGACCGTTGAGGGCTACAAGGACCCGGTGGGGGACAAGGAAGTGTGGGGCAATGCGGTCTCCCGCATCCGTGAGCTGGGCCAGCACGCAGCAGACGCCGGTGTCCTGCTCTCCCTGGAGATGTACGAGGATACCTACCTCGGCACGGCGGACTCCTCGGTACAGCTGGTGCAGGACATCGGCCTGGCCAATGTTGGGCTCAACCCGGACCTCGGCAACCTGATCCGGCTGCACCGGCCCATCGAGGACTGGCGCGAAATGGTAGCCAAGACCATGCCGTACTCGAACTACTGGCACATGAAGAACTACATCCGGGACGAGGACGTGGCGCGGGACAGTTACATCACCATGCCCGCCCCGATGGAGAGCGGCCTCATCAACTACCGCGAAGCCTTCAAGGTTGCACTGTCCGTAGGCTTCCAGGGCATCCTGTGCACCGAACACTACGGCGGAGACGGGCTCAGCGTTACGGCCAGCAACCAGGAGTACCTGCGCCGCCACATCCTGCCCAAGTCCGATGGCTATGCGCTGGGCCAGAGCCAGGTTGCCCAGGGCCGGCAACTGCCCGCCGCGGAACTGGCAGGAGTCTAGGAAGAGCCATGACGCAGATCTTTGACAATCCCGCTGATTTCGCGGATGAGGCACTGGACGGCTTCGTCGCTGCCAACCGCGCATACGTTGCCCGCGTGGACGGCGGTGTGGTCCGCTCGACTGAGGTGCCCGCCGGCCAGGTCGCACTCGTCGTCGGCGGCGGCTCCGGCCACTACCCGGCCTTCGCCGGTCTGGTTGGGCCGGGGCTGGCAACAGCCTCCGCCTGCGGCAACATGTTCGCGTCACCGGCCGCCGGGCAGATTTACCGCGTGGCCAAAGAGGCAAATGCCGGCGGGGGAGTGCTGCTGAGCTACGGCAACTACGCGGGCGACGTCCTGCACTTCGGCCAGGCGCAGCTGCGCCTGAACGCCGAAGGCATCGAGACCCGCACGGTCACCGTCACGGACGACATCGCCAGTGCACCACTGGACCAGATCGGAAAGCGCCGCGGCATCGCCGGCGACCTCACGGTGTTCAAGATCGCCGGTGCCGCCGCCGAGGCGGGCCTGAGCCTGGACGAGGTGGAACGGCTTGCCATCAAGGCCAATGACCGCACGCGTTCCCTGGGCGTGGCCTTCGACGGCTGCACCCTGCCCGGCGCCAGCGAACCGCTCTTCCACGTCCCGGCAGGCCAGATGTCCCTGGGCCTGGGCATCCACGGGGAACCGGGCATCTCGGAACATCCCATGCCCACGGCGTCCGAACTCGCCGAACTGCTGGTCTCGCGCCTCCTCGCGGACACCCCGGATCACCGCGGAAGCCGCGTGGTGGCCATCGTCAACGGCCTCGGTACCGTCAAGTACGACGAACTTTTCCTCCTGTTCGGCAAGATCGAGAAACACCTCGTCAACGCCGGACTGACCGTGGTGGAACCGGAATGCGGCGAGTTGGTCACGAGCCTGGACATGTCCGGGCTTTCCCTGACGCTGCTCTGGCTGGACGAGGAACTCGAACACTACTGGGCCGCGCCAGCAGACTCACCGGCCTACCGCAAGGGCAACCTGGCTCCGCGTGCCCGCCGCCAGCTGACCGGACCGGAAGACGCCGTGGCCGGCGAAGTGGAAGAAACGACGGCGGCAGCAGCGGACCTGGGCCGGCTGGCAGCCGCCGTGCTCGCCCAAGTGCGGGACGTCGTCGTCGATCACGAAGAGGAACTGGGCAACCTGGACGCCATTGCCGGCGACGGCGACCACGGCCTCGGCATGCGCCGCGGCGTGGAGGCAGCTTCCGACGCCGCGGCACAGGCCGCAGCGTCCGGCGCGTCGGTGGGACGCGTGCTTGAAGCAGCCGGTGAAGCCTGGAGCGAACGGGCCGGCGGCACCTCAGGAGCACTGTGGGGATCTGCGGTCATCGCGTCCGGAGTTGCCCTGGGCAGCCGGGCAACCTACACCAATGAGGACGCGATCGCCGCCGTGGCCGCATTCGTGGGCGCCGTCACTGAGCTCGGCAAGGCCGAGCCGGGCGACAAGACCATGGTGGACGCGCTCCTGCCTTTCCGGGAGGCGTTCCTCCGGGAGTTCGACGGCGGCACCACCCTGGCCCAGGCCCTCACCGTTGCCGCCTCCGCTGCCAGGGCGGCGGCTGCGAAAACGGCGGAACTGCGCCCGCTCAAGGGCCGCGCCCGTCCGCTGGCCGAAAAGAGCCTCGGGCACCCCGACCCCGGCGCGGTCTCCTTTGGGCTGATCGCCGAACGGATTGCCGCATACATCCACTCTGGCCTGGCGGAGCCAAACTTCACGGAGCCAGGGCTGGTCCATTCTGAACTGGCTTACGCGGCCGGAAAAGGAGCAACAACATGAACACCCACGCAGGTTGGCGCATCGTCATCGGCAACGATGAGGCCGGCGTCGAGTACAAGGAAGCCCTGAAGGCGCTGCTCACGGCAGACAGCCGCGTTGCCTCCGTGCTGGACATCGGGGTTGCGGCCAACGATGCCACCGCCTACCCGCACGTCGCGGTCAAAGCCGCCCGCAAAGTGGCGGACGGCGAGGCGGACCGCGCACTCCTCATCTGCGGAACGGGACTGGGTGTGGCCATCGCGGCCAACAAGGTACGCGGAATCCGCGCGGTGACGGCCCACGACAGCTATTCCGTAGAGCGATCCGTCCTCAGCAACAATGCACAGGTCCTCACGCTGGGCCAGCGGGTCATCGGCCTGGAACTCGCCAAGAAGCTCGTGGGCGAGTGGCTCGAGTACCGCTTTGATGAAAGTTCAGCGTCTGCCGACAAGGTCGACGCCATCTGCTCCTATGAGCCCGAATACACGAAGGCAGTCTGATCATGACCACAACACCTAACAGCGCACGCAAGATCGCCGTCGTCGGATCGGGATACATGGGTGGCGGTATTGCCCAGGTCCTGGCACTGGGCGGAGCCCGGGTTGCCCTGGCCGATGTCTCCGCCGAGGTGGCGCAGAACAACTATGAGCGGCTGCTGGCCGAATCGGACCAGTTCGTCGCCGACGGCCTGTTTCCGGCAGGCTCCACGGAAATCCTCAAGCAGAATCTGTGGGCCGCCAAGGACATCGAGGAAGCCGTGGCGGATGCCGACTTCATCGAGGAAGCCGTACCCGAAGTCATCGCCATCAAGCACCAGACGCTGGCACGGATCAGCGCAGCCGCCCGACCGGACGCCATCATCGGTTCCAACACGTCAACCATCTCCATCGCGGAACTGTCCGAGCCGGTCGCCAACCCGGAGCGGTTCCTCGGCGTGCACTTCTCGAACCCGTCCCCGTTCATCCCTGGCGTGGAAATCATCCCGCATGCCGGCACGTCGGCCGCCACCATCGGAGCCGTCCGGGACCTGGTCCATGCCGCCAACAAGCAGACCGCGGTGGTCAAGGACGTCACCGGATTCGTCCTCAACCGCCTGCAGTACGCCCTCTTCCACGAGGCCGCGCAGCTCGTGGAGCAGGGAATCGCCACCGCTGAGGACGTGGACACCCTGGTCCGCACCACCTTCGGCTTCCGCCTGCCGTTCTTCGGTCCGTTTGCGATCGCAGATATGGCCGGCCTGGACGTCTACAACTTCTGCTACAAGTCACTGCAGACCGAATTCCCGGAACGCTTCGCCACGCCCAGGATCCTGAGTGACCTGGTGGAAGCAGGCAAACTCGGCACCAAGACCGGCGCCGGCTTCCTCAACGTCCCGGCCGAACGCACCCCGGAACTCATCGCCTACCGCAACAGGGCCTACGTGGCCATGCAGAAGCTCATCGACGAGCTCGGCCCGGCCCCCATCAACTAAGGAGCATTTCCATGGCCACTTTCCCGGCTGAACGCACCGCCATCATCACCGGCGCCGTCTCCCAACGCGGTATCGGCGGCGCCACGGCCGGCTACCTTGCCGCCCAGGGCTGGAACATCGGCATCATCGACCTGGATGACGCCCAGTCCCAGGCCACCGCCAAGGAAGTCGCCGCCCAGTACGGCGTGAAGGCCCACGGCGTCGGCGCCAACATCGGCGACGAAGCCTCCGTCCGCGCAGCCATCGACTCGATCGAGGCTGAGCTGCCGCAGGTCGTCGCACTGGCCAACGTGGCCGGCGTCAGCTCACCTGTTCCGTATCTTGAACTGGACGCCGCTGAATGGGACCGCGTTATGAGCATCAACCTCAACGGTGTCCATTACGCCACCCGCCGCGTTGCCGAATCCATGGCGAAGAACCGGATCGGACGCATCGTTAACATCTCTTCCGTCTCCGCGCAGCGCGGCGGCGGCACCTTCTCCAAAACGCCGTACTCCGCGGCCAAGGCGGGGGTCATCGGCCTGACCCGCGCCACCGCCCGCGAGCTGGGGGAGTACGACATCACGGTGAACGCCATTTCCCCCGGCCCCGTCGACACGGACATCATGGGCGGCACCCTCAGCCAGGAACGCAAAGACGAACTCACCAAGGACCTCGTGGTCAACCGCGTCGGTTCCACCCGCGACATCGCAGCAGCCATCGCCTTCCTCATCAGCGAGGACGCCGGATACATCTCCGGCCAGACGCTGAACGTGGATGGCGGACTCTACATGCACTAGGAAGGACCACCATGGGCTCCTGGACCAAGGAACGCAGAATCTACCTGGCCGTGGGCGTGTTCGCCTGCCTGGCCGGCGCAATACTCATCGCCTTCTCGCTCTAATCGCTCCACCTTCCACTGATTTGCTCACCTGCTTACTCAACGAGGAGTTTGAATGACTGTCACCACTGGAACAAACGCCACCAAGGAATTACTGGATTCACCGGTCCTCAAATCGGCGATCTCCAAAGCCTCCTTCCGGCTGATGCCGATGCTCGTCATCCTGTACGTCGTGGCCTTCCTGGACCGCACCAACGTGGGCTTCGCCGAGGCAGCACTTGAAGTGGACAGGGGCATTACCGCCGGCGCTTATGCCCTGGGCGCCGGTATCTTCTTCATCGGCTACGCCTTGTTCGAGATCCCTTCCAACCTGCTGCTGACCAAGTTCGGGGCCAAAGTGTGGCTGGCCCGCATCGCCATCACGTGGGGCATCGTCTCCGCCTGCTTCGCCTTCGTCCAGGGCGAGACGTCCTTCATCATCCTGCGCTTCCTGCTGGGCGTTACCGAGGCCGGCCTGTTCCCGGGCGTCATCATGTTCCTGGCCGCCTGGTTCCCCAACAAGGTCCGCGTCAAGATGTTCGCCATCTTCTACCTGGCCCAGCCGTTCTCCCAGATGATGGGCGCCCCGCTGTCAGGGTGGCTCATCAACATTGGTGACCAGGTTCCCGGCGTTGCCGGCTGGCAGGTCATGTTCTTCGTTGAAGGCATGCTGGCGGTACTCGCCGGTATTGCGGCGTACTTCTTCCTCATCAACTCCCCGCAGGACGCGAAATTCCTGGACAAGGACGAGAAGAAGGCGCTTCTGGACGTTATGGCCCTCGAAGACGGGGTCAAGGAAAAGGACGGCCCGCGCGGTGTCCTCGCCGCCATGAAGAACCGCAAGGTCTGGTACTTCACCGCCATCTACTTCTGCCTCCAGATCGCCGTTTACGGCGTGACGTTCTACCTGCCGCAGCAGGTGGCACAGCTCACCGGGCAGAAGGTGGGCATCGAAGTGGGCCTGCTGGCGGCCATCCCATGGTTCTTCGGCATCTTCGCGTGCTACTTCATCGGCAAGGCGGCCAACACCATCGTCCGCCGCCGCGTTTGGGGCACGGGCCTGTTCATCTCCACCGGCCTGTGCATCTTCGGCTCCGCCTGGGCGGGCTCCAATCACCTCCCGGCGCTGGGCATCATCTTCATCACCCTGGCGGTGTGCAGCTTCCTCTCGATCGGTCCCATCGCGTGGTCCTACCCGACGGCGTTCCTCACCGGAACGGCGGCCGCTGCGGGCATCGGCCTGATCAACTCGCTGGGTAACCTGGGCGGTTTCGTGGCCCCCATCCTGCGGACCACGGTCAACCAGGTCACCGCATCGGATACGGGCACCATGGGTGTGTACGCCCTGGGCGTGCTTCCGTTCGTGGCGGCCATCATGATGTACGCCACCAAGAGGTTCCGCAACAAGGCCGACGATCTGCTCGACAACAAGTGACCGGACACCATGACTGACTGCAGCAGCGCTGACCAAAGCGGCACACCGGATATCCTCTACATCGGCGTCAGCACCAAGATGTACATGGGATACCGGGACTGCCTGGACTGGCTCGCCCGCATACAGCATGAAGTGGACTCCCGTCCGGCCCTTGCGGCCGGGCGGGTGGTCCCGTTTGTGATCCCTTCCTTCCCGGTCCTTCCGGCCGTCGGCGGCGTCATCTCAGGATCACCGCTTCTGCTTGGGGCCCAGAACTGCGGCTGGGCGGACGGCCCGTGGACAGGTGAGGTGTCGCCGTCGCTTCTGGCCGAGCTTGGGGTAAGCCTCGTGGAGATCGGCCACGCCGAACGGCGGCGGCACTTCGGCGAGGACAACACCATGATCGCTCGGAAGGTCAGGGCAGCGGACCGCGCCGGCATCACGCCGCTGCTGTGCGTGGGCGAGGAAACACGCAAAGAAAAAAGCGGAACCGGAGCCGACGGAGCGGCTGCGTTTGTCCATCAGCAGATCGACGAGGCGGTCGGCGGTGACTGGGCCTTGGCATCCCGGCTCGTGATCGCCTACGAACCGGTCTGGGCCATTGGCGCAGCGGAGCCCGCCGACGCAGGCTACGTCGCCGCCGTCGTGCGTTCACTGCGAACGCTGCTGGCTGCACATTCTCAAGAGGCAGGCAGCGCGTTGGGGGAGCTGCCGGTCATCTATGGGGGGGCGGCAAAGCCAGGGCTGCTGCCCGTGCTCGACGGCGTCTCCGGGCTCTTCCTGGGCCGGTTCGCCCACGATGCGGCGAACTTCGGCAAAGTCCTTGATGAGGCACTGTCAATGACGGCTTTGCAGGAGGCTCGCCGGGGAACCTGGCCGGAGGAACCGAACGGCGCCCGAGTCAGCCCGCGACGGCGGCGCGCAGGGACAGAATCCGCTGCAGCTGCTGCTGCTCCTCCAGCTGGTGAAGCCGGACGTCGCGGCCGCTGAGGATGCGCTGCCGGATGAAGGCGAGCTGGGTGGCAGCGTGGAGGAACGCCTTCATCTGCGGGCGGCGGTGGTAGCCGGACGCCCACTGCAGGGCGGTCCGCCGGCCGCGCGGGGTGGCCAGCAGTTCCACCTCGGCGGGGCTGAACCAGCCAGCCGCGGAGTATTCCATCAACCGTTGGCGGGTGAGCCGGTTTTCTGCGACGCGGAGCAGGATGATCCCCATAACGGCCAGCACAAAGATGGGCACCTGGATCAGGATGTACTCCGCCAGGAACCCCGCGCCCATGCTGTTCCATCGGTTGTGCAGCAGCATGGCCGGGATCAGTCCGATGACAAAGGCCAGCACCGAGGCCCCGGAGTGCCAGCGGCGGGCGGCGAAACCCATGATGAGTCCGGTGGTTCCGGTGAATATGGCATGCGCGAAGGGCGACATCACCCCGCGGAGCAGGAAGACCTGGGCCAGGTCCGTTCCAGGGTTGGCGGATTCGGCGATGGCCCGGCCAAAGTAGAGGATGTTTTCGGTGAACGCGAAACCGCCGGCGATGGTGAAGGCGAACACCACACCGTCCACCGGCCCGTCGAAGTGTTTGCGCGCCAGCAGCAGGATCAGCAGCAGGCCCAGGGACTTGGCGAACTCCTCCACCACGGGCGCCTGGACAGTGGCCATGAACGTCCGGAAGTCAGCCACGTCGCTGAACTGGAAGGTCAGGGCGAAGAACGGCTGGATGAGCAGCGTGACCGCGATGGACACCGCAGCGCCCCAGGTAAACGCGAAGAACAGGAGCCGCTTGGGTTCCGGTTCCCACCGGTCGATCAGGTAGACAGCCAGGAGCACCGCGGACAGCGGAATCAGGGACAGCACAAACCCCACCAGAAACCCGCCCACGCCGGTGTTGGCCAGCAGGAACGGGACCACCAGGAACAGGCTGAGGAAGACGAGGGCGGCGCCTCCCACCGTGAGTGCCAGAAGGCCGTTGGGCCGCCTGCCCGCCAGACTTGCCGGCGGAGGCCCCAGGGGCGGCAACCGAGCTGCGTTGGTTCCGGGTGCGGGCCGGTAGTACTCCGGTTCAACCCGGCCCATCCAGCTGGGGTTGGCCTGCGTGGGGAAGGGATCCTGTGGACCGGCCGGTCCGCCGGCCTGGCCGGAACCCGGAGGATGAGGGTGCATGGACATACTGGAAGCCTATGATGCCCTTGCCGATGTGGTAATTTTGAAACGCAAATGATCCTTTTTTAATTCCGTCCCGTGAGGCGGGGAAAGGGGAGACGAGAGTTTGACTTCTGTCACAAACGCACCGGTTCCAGCCAGGGTTGTCCTCAACCAGGCGGACATTGACCGTGCACTCACTCGAATCGCCCACGAGATCCTTGAGGCCAACAAAGGGTCCAAGGACCTGGTCCTGCTGGGCATTCCGCGCCGCGGCTACCCGCTGGCCGTCCGCCTCGCCCACAAGATTGCCGCCGCGGACCCCACGGTGGACGCCACCGCCATTGTCGGGCAGCTGGACGTCACCATGTTCCGCGATGACCTTTCCCACCAGCCCACCAGGCCGCCATACCCCACCCAGCTCCCGCGCACGGGAATCGATAACAAGGTTGTGGTGCTCATCGATGATGTCCTGTACTCCGGCCGCACCATCCGTGCCGCCCTTGACGCCATCATCGACCTCGGCCGCCCCCGGATCGTCCGGCTCGCTGTGCTGATCGACCGCGGTCACCGTGAGCTGCCCATCAGGGCCGACCACGTGGGCAAGAACCTGCCCACGTCGTCCGCCGAGAAGGTCCGGGTCCGCCTTGAGGAAACCGACACCGCCGCCGACGGCTCCGTTGTCAACGAAGTGGTTATCGAGGGCGGCGCGTGAAACACCTCCTCTCCACTGAAGACCTCAGCCTGGCCAACGCCATCCGCATCCTCGACACCGCCGAGGAAATGGCTGCCGTCGGGGACCGCGAGGTCAAGAAGCTCCCGGCCCTCCGCGGCCGCACCGTGGTGAACCTCTTCTTCGAAGACTCAACCCGCACGCGGATCTCCTTCGAAGCGGCCGCCAAGAGGCTGTCCGCCGATGTCATCAACTTCGCCGCGAAGGGCTCCTCCGTCTCCAAGGGCGAATCCCTCAAGGACACAGCCCAGACGCTGGCAGCCATGGGCGCGGACGCTGTCGTGATCCGGCACTGGGCCTCGGGTGCGCCGCACCGGCTCGCCGCCACGGACTGGATCGACGCCGCCGTCATCAACGCCGGCGACGGCACCCACGAGCACCCCACGCAGGCCCTGCTGGACGCCTTCACCATGCGCCGGCACTGGTCAAAGCTGGCGGGCTCCTCGTCCATCGGGGCAGACCTCAAAGGCATGCGCGTGGCCATCGCCGGGGATGTCCTGCACTCCCGCGTGGCCCGCTCCAACGTCTGGCTGCTCCGCACGCTCGGCGCCGAAGTCACCCTGGTGGCGCCACCCACCCTGCTGCCCATCGGCGTCGAACACTGGCCGTGCAAGGTCAGCTACAACATGGATGACACCCTGGCGCAGGGTGTGGACGCCGTGATGATGCTGCGCGTTCAGGGCGAGCGGATGAACGCCTCGTTCTTCCCCTCCACCCGCGAATACTCGCGCCGCTGGGGCTTTGATGACAACCGGCTCCGGGCGCTGGACAGCCTGGGACTGAAGGACACCATCATCATGCATCCCGGACCCATGAACCGTGGCCTGGAGATTTCCTCCGCCGCCGCCGACTCGCCCCGTTCCACCGTGCTTGCACAGGTGCGCAACGGCGTCTCGGTCCGGATGGCCACCCTCTATCTGCTGCTCTCCGGGGACACCCGCGAACCAGCCGCCTCCGCGGGCGCGGCCACCAACACAGCCCGCACCAACACAGCCCACACCAATGCAGCGCGTTCGAACGCCGCCCATTCCACCAAGGAGAGCAACTGATGGCAGAGAACAACGGAACCTACCTGATCCGCGGTGCATCGATCCTGGGCGCCGGGGCCGAGGACCTGCTTATCAGTGACGGCATCATCGCCGCCCGGGGCGCAGCCGCTGCCACCCACAAAGACGCGGACGGCGCCACCGTCATCGAAGCAACAGGCCTGGTGGCACTGCCCGGCATGGTGGACGTGCACACACACCTGCGCGAACCCGGCCGCGAAGATGCCGAAACCGTAGAAACCGGCACCCGCGCCGCCGCCCTGGGCGGCTTCACCGCGGTCCACGCCATGGCCAACAGCAACCCGGTGGCGGACACCGCCGGTGTGGTGGAACAGGTCCACAGCCTGGGCCGCGCGGCCGGCTGGGTGGACGTCCGTCCGGTCGGCGCCGTGACCGTCGGCCTGGCCGGCGAGCAGCTCGCCGAACTCGGCGCCATGGCAGATTCCCGCGCCCAGGTCCGCATGTTCTCCGACGACGGCATCTGCGTTCACGATCCCGTGCTGATGCGCCGCGCCCTGGAGTACGTCAAAGCGTTCGACGGCGTGGTGGCCCAGCACGCGCAGGAACCCCGCCTCACCGCAGGGGCCCAGATGAACGAGGGCGCCGTCTCCGCCGTCCTGGGACTCACCGGCTGGCCGGCGGTCGCCGAGGAGAGCATCATCGCCCGCGACGTCCTGCTTACGCAGCACGTGAACTCCCGCCTGCACGTCTGCCACGTCTCCACCGCGGGCTCCGTGGAGATCATCCGCTGGGCCAAGGAACGCGGCATCAACGTCACGGCTGAAGTGACCCCGCACCACCTTCTGCTCACTGACGACCTGGTCCGCAGCTACAACCCGGTCTACAAGGTCAACCCGCCGCTGCGGACGGATGCTGATGTGCAGGCGCTGCGCGCCGGCCTGGCTGACGGCACCATCGACGTGGTGGGCACCGACCATGCGCCGCACCCGAGCGAGCACAAGGAATGCGAGTGGGCGCAGGCCGCGATGGGCATGACCGGGCTGGAAACCGCGCTGTCCGTGGTCCAGCACACCATGATCGAAACCGGCCTCATGACCTGGGCCGATTTTGCCAGGGTGACCTCCACGGCCGCGGCGCAGATAGGCCGCGTGACGGACCAGGGCCGTCCACTGGAAACCGGCGAGCCCGCCAACATCATCCTGGTGGACCCGGCTGCCCGTTGGACCGTTGACCCCGCCAAGATGGCAACCATGGGCCGCAACTCGCCGTTCGCCGGCCTGGAGCTGCCGGGCAAGGTGGTGTCCACCTTCTACAAGGGCCACCCCACCGTCCTGGACGGCAAGCTCAACACGCCGTACCGCGAACCGGCTACGGCAGGCGCCTCCTGATGGACACCAAACTACTCACCGGCCTTATTACGGCCGCGCTCATCGCCGTCGTCCTGGTGATGATCTGGGCAGGCTGGCGTAACCGCCTCAGGCGGCAGGCCGACGTCGGCCGGTTGCCCGACGTGCCAGAGGCGCCCGGCGTGCCGCTCGCCGGGGCCGACGGCCAGTACGTTGCGTCCACCACCGCCGGAGACTGGCTGGACCGCATCGCGGTACACAGGCTCGGCATCCGGACCAACGCGGTTCTCAGCGTGTACCCCCATGGCGTCCTCTTCGACAGAACCGGCGCCCCGGCGATCTACATCCCGGCCGGCAGCCTGACCGCCGTCCGGCAGGAAAGCGGAATGGCCGGCAAGTTTGTTGAAAAGGACGGCCTCCTGGTCCTCACCTGGGACCTCGGGACCCACGAACTCGACACCGGCTTCCGGACCCGCCGGGCCGCCGACAAGGACGCCCTCTATGACTCCCTTCAGCAATTGATCGCCGCAGCCCCCCAGGAACATTCCCAGGATCCCCAGAGTGGAAAGTAAGACAGTGACAGAAACAGCGACAGCAAAAGCAGAGACTGCGGCACCAGCAGCCCTTTCCACCACAGTTCCCACACCGGCGGTACTGGTCCTCGAGGACGGCCGGATGTTCCGCGGCACCAGCTACGGCGCGCAGGGCACTGCCCTGGGCGAGGCAGTGTTCGCCACCGGCATGACCGGCTACCAGGAAACCATCACCGATCCTTCCTACGCCCGCCAGCTGGTGGTGCAGACGGCGCCGCACATCGGCAACACGGGTGTGAACAGCGAGGACGCCGAGTCCCGCCGCATCTGGGTGGCCGGCTACATCGTCCGCGACGCCGCCCGCCGCCCCTCCAACTGGCGCTCCGAACGCTCCCTGGACGAGGAGCTCATTGAGCAGGGGATCGTCGGCATCCAGGGCGTGGACACCCGCGCCATCACCCGCCACCTGCGCGAGCACAAGACCATGCGCGCCGGCATCTTCTCGGGTGAGGCCGCCAAGGCAACGGACAAGGAACTCCTTGACGCGGTCCTGGCCAGCGCCCCGATGGAAGGCGCCCGCCTGGCCGAGGAAGTCAGCGTCAGCGAAGCCTATGTGGTGGACCCCAAAGACCACGGCTGGGACGGCGAGCCGCGCTTCAGCATTGCCGCGATCGACCTCGGCATCAAGGCCATGACCCCCATCCGCTTCGCCGAGCGCGGCGTCCGCGTCCATGTCCTGCCGGCAACCT
Source organism: Arthrobacter sp. Soil762 (assembly GCF_001428335.1). Classification (GTDB taxonomy): domain Bacteria; phylum Actinomycetota; class Actinomycetes; order Actinomycetales; family Micrococcaceae; genus Arthrobacter. Next base: position 319,561 of record NZ_LMSG01000001.1, on the reverse strand, counting down.
CCACCCTCGAGGACGTCAAGGCCGTCAACCCGGACGGCTTCTTTATGTCCAACGGCCCCGGCGACCCCGCCACGGCAGACGCCCAGGTCAAGCTGCTGCGCTCCGTCCTGGACCAGAAGCTGCCGTACTTCGGCATCTGCTTCGGCAACCAGATCCTGGGACGCGCCTTGGGCTTCGGCACCTACAAGCTCCGCTACGGCCACCGCGGCATCAACCAGCCCGTCCTGGACCGCCGCACCGGGAAGGTGGAGATCACCTCGCAGAACCACGGCTTCGCCGTGGACGCACCGCTCGACGGCGCCACGCAGGCTCCCGAGGAGCGCTACGGCCGCGTCGAGGTCAGCCACATCAGCCTCAACGACGACGTCGTCGAAGGCCTCGCGTGCCTCGACATCCCCGCCTTCTCGGTGCAGTACCACCCGGAAGCCGCAGCCGGCCCGCACGACGCCGCCTACCTGTTTGACCGCTTCATCGACCTGATGGCCGTCACCAAAACCGGCTCAGAGAACACCACCGATTCCAAGACTGAGGACAAGAAGTAATGCCCAAGAGAACTGACCTTAAGAGCGTCCTGGTCATCGGTTCCGGCCCGATCGTCATCGGCCAGGCCGCGGAGTTCGACTACTCCGGCACCCAGGCACTGCGTGTCCTCAAGGAGGAGGGCCTGCGGGTCATCCTGGTGAACTCGAACCCGGCCACCATCATGACGGACCCCGAGTTCGCCGATGCCACCTACATCGAGCCCATCACCCCCGAGGTGGTGGAGAAGATCATCGCCAAGGAGCGCCCGGACGCGATCCTGCCCACCCTCGGCGGGCAGACCGCACTGAACACGGCCATCGCGCTGGACAAGAACGGCGTGCTGGCAAAGTACAACGTGGAGCTCATCGGCGCGAACATCGCGGCCATCGAGCTTGGTGAGGACCGCGAAAAGTTCAAGGGCGTGGTGGAACGCTGCGGCGCCGAATCTGCCCGCAGCCACATCATCCACACCATGGACGAGGCGTTCACTGCCGCCGAGGACCTCGGCTACCCGATGGTGGTCCGGCCCTCCTTCACCATGGGCGGGCTGGGCTCCGGCCTGGCGTACAACGAAAACGACCTGCGCCGCATCGTCGGCCAGGGCCTGCAGTACAGCCCCACCAGCGAGGTGCTGCTCGAAGAGAGCATCCTCGGCTGGAAGGAATACGAGCTTGAGATGATGCGCGACAAAAACGACAACGTCGTGGTGGTCTGCTCTATCGAGAACTTCGACCCCGTGGGCGTGCACACCGGCGACTCCATCACCGTGGCACCGGCGCTGACCCTGACGGACCGCGAATACCAGCGGCTGCGCGATATCTCCATCGCCGTCATCCGTGAGGTGGGCGTGGACACCGGCGGCTGCAACATCCAGTTCGCCATCGAGCCGGACACCGGCCGGGTAGTGGTCATCGAGATGAACCCGCGCGTCTCCCGGTCCTCCGCCCTGGCGTCCAAGGCCACCGGCTTCGCCATCGCCAAGATCGCCACCAAGCTCTCCCTCGGCTACACCCTGGACGAGATCCCGAACGACATCACGCAGAAGACCCCGGCGTCGTTCGAGCCCACCCTGGACTACGTGGTGGTCAAGGTTCCGCGCTTCGCCTTCGAGAAGTTCCCGGCTGCAGACGACACCCTCACCACTACCATGAAGTCCGTGGGCGAAGCCATGGCCATGGGCCGCAACTTCACCGAGGCCCTGCAGAAGGCCCTCCGCTCCCTGGAACAGAAGGGCTCCCAGCTGGACTTCACCTCCGTCCCCGAATGGGAAGTCCCGGAGCTGATCGAGAAGGCCAAGCGGCCCACCACGGAACGCCTGCACCAGGTCCAGCGTGCCCTGCTCGGCGGCGCCACCGTGGAACAGCTCTTCGAAGCCACCAAGATCGACCCCTGGTACCTGGACCAGCTCCAGCTACTCAACGAGATCTCCCACGAGATCCGCCAGGCCGGAGCCCTGACCGTGGAGATGCTCAAGCGCGCCAAGCGCCACGGCTTCTCCGACGAGCAGATCGGTTCCCTCACGCACAACTCCGAAGCCGTGGTCCGCGGTGTCCGGCAGGCCCTCGGGATCCGTCCGGTCTACAAGACCGTGGACACCTGCGCCGCCGAGTTCGCCGCCTACACCCCGTACCACTACTCGTCCTATGACGAGGAGGACGAGATTGCGCTGCACTCCAAGCCGTCCATCCTGATCCTCGGCTCCGGCCCCAACCGCATCGGCCAGGGCATCGAGTTCGACTACTCCTGCGTCCACGCCTCCATGGCGCTGCGCAAGGCCGGCTACGAGACCGTGATGGTCAACTGCAACCCAGAGACGGTCTCCACGGACTACGACGTCTCCACCCGGCTGTACTTCGAGCCGCTGACCCTGGAGGACGTCCTCGAGGTGATCGCCGCGGAGGAACGCACCGGCGGCGTGATGGGTGTCTTTGTGCAGCTCGGTGGCCAGACGCCGCTGAAGCTGGCACAGCAACTGGCCGACGCCGGCGTCCCCATCCTGGGCACGTCCCCGGAAGCGATCGACCTCGCCGAGCACCGCGGCGAATTCTCCCGCGTGCTCGACAACGCCGGGCTGATCGCCCCGAAGAACGGCACCGCGGTGTCCTTCGACGATGCCAAGAAGATCGCCGACGAGATCGGCTACCCCGTCCTGGTCCGCCCGTCCTACGTGCTCGGCGGCCGCGGCATGGAAATCGTCTACGACGAGGCCAACCTGTCCCGCTACATCGCCAACGCCACGGAAATCACCCCGGACCACCCGGTGCTGATCGACCGGTTCCTGGAGGACGCCGTCGAAATCGACGTCGACGCGCTCTTCGACGGCACCGACATGTACCTCGGCGGCATCATGGAACACATCGAGGAGGCCGGCATCCACTCCGGCGACTCCGCGTGTGTCCTGCCTCCCATCACCCTGGGCAACAACGTGATCGAGCGTGTCCGCACGGCAACCCGTGCCATCGCCGAGGGCGTGGGCGTCCGCGGCCTGATCAACATCCAGTTCGCGCTGGCCTCCGACGTTCTCTATGTGCTCGAAGCGAACCCGCGTGCCTCCCGCACCGTGCCGTTCGTCTCCAAGGCGACCGGCGTCCAGATGGCCAAAGCCGCCGCGCTGATCGGCACCGGCGTCACCATCCACCAGCTCCGGACCGCCTACAAGATGCTGCCGGAAACCGGTGACGGCTCCACGCTGCCGCTCGACGCCCCCGTCTCGGTCAAGGAAGCTGTGCTTCCGTTCAGCCGCTTCCGCACCCCGGAAGGCAAGGTAGTGGACTCGCTCCTCGGCCCGGAGATGCGTTCCACCGGCGAAGTCATGGGCATCGACAAGCACTTCGACACCGCCTTCGCCAAGAGCCAGGCAGCCGCCAACAACGCCCTGCCCACCGAAGGCAAGATCTTCGTCTCCGTGGCCAACCGGGACAAGCGGGCGGTCATCATGGCCGTCAAGCGCCTCTCGGACCTCGGCTTTGAGATCGTCTCCACCGGCGGCACCGCCGACGTCCTGCGCCGCAACGGCATCCAGGCCAGCACGGTCCGCAAGGTCGCCGAGGGCAGCAGTGCCGAAGGTGAGGGCACCATCGCAGACCTCGTCATCGCCGGCGAGATCGACATGGTCTTCAACACCCCCTCCGGCGGCGAAGCCCGCAGCGACGGCTACGCCCTGCGTGCCGCCGCGACCTCCATCGGCATCCCCTGCATCACCACGGTGGCCGAGTTCAACGCGGCGGTGCAGGCCATCGAGGCCATGCGCACCTACGAGTGGTCAGTGACCAGCCTGCAGGAGCACGCCGCCGCTCTGGTGGCGTCCCAGAAGGCAGCTGCGGAGAACGCCGCGGCCGAGTCTGCGGTTTCGCAGAATGCCTGAGGCCGCCTCCACACCATCAAGCCCCGCCCGGGAGTCCTTCGGCTCCCGGCTCGGGGCGGCCATGGCGGCCCGCGGGCCGCTGTGCGTTGGCATTGACCCGCACCCGGCCCTCCTGAAGGACTGGGGACTGGCCGACGACGCCGCAGGGCTGAGGCGGTTTTCGCTGACGGTCCTGGAGGCTGTCGGTTCGCTCGCTGCCGCGGTGAAGCCGCAGGTGGCGCTCTACGAGCGCCACGGGTCGGCCGGGATGGCAGTCCTGGAAGAGGTCCTGGCCGCGGCAACGCAGGCGCAGGTCCTCACCATTGCCGACGCCAAGCGGGGGGACATCGGCTCCACGATGGCTGCCTACGCGGATGCCTGGCTGCGGGACGGCTCGTCCCTGGCAGCCGACTCCGTGACCCTCAGCCCGTACCTGGGGTTTGAGTCGCTCCGCCCGGCCCTTGACCTGGCAGCGGACAACGGGCGCGGCGTATTTGTCCTGGCGCTGACCTCCAATCCGGAGGGGGCTTCCGTACAGCATGTGGGCGGAGCCGACTCCGTGGCCCGGCGGATCGTCGAGGCGGCGGCGGCGGAGAACAGCCGTTATGCCGGCAGCCTGGGGTCCGTCGGACTCGTCGTCGGCGCCACCGTGGGGTCAGCGTTGACTGACCTGCACCTGGACCTCCCGGCAGTGCGCGGGCCCATCCTGGCTCCCGGGCTGGGCGCCCAGGGCGCCACCCCGGCAGACCTGCGCCGGACCTTTGGGGCGGCGTACCCGCAGGTCCTGGGGACGTCCAGCCGGGATATCCTGGCTGCCGGTCCAGGGACCCAGGGTCTCCGTGATGCTGCGTTGCGCACGCTTGCAGGCCTCCGCGGCGAATAGCGGCCCGAAGCTGGCATCCATTGATTCACCGCCCACCAAGGGGTAGGTTTCAGGACAAGTCCAATGGCGGTCGCCGTGGACTCAGCCGATGAATCCGGGGGTGTCCTCCATGAGCCTGCGACCCTTATCTCCTTCGGAACGCGCGGCCGCCCTGAACAAGGCGGCCGCCGCGCGGGCCACCAGGGCGGCCGCGAAAGAGCGCCTCAAAAACGGCAAGACGTCGGCAGCGGACCTTATCGGTGCCGCCGCCGGGGATGACGCCCTGGCCCGGATGCGGGTGGTGGAGCTGTTGGAGGCCCTGCCGGGCATCGGAAAAGTCAGGGCTGCAGCCATTATGGAGCAGCTGGGCATCGCGGCGTCCCGCCGCCTCCGCGGCCTGGGCATTCACCAGCGCCAGGCGCTGGTAGATTTTATAGACGAGAAATAGGGCGTTCCCAGAGGCGCCCGAACCCAAACTCCGCCGCAAAGGAATACGTGAGCAAGAAACCGGGACTGACAGTCCTCGCTGGTCCGACGGCTGTTGGCAAAGGCACCGTGTCCACCTACATCCGGGATAACTACCCCGAAGTCTGGCTTTCCGTATCGGCCACCACCCGCGCTCCGCGGCCCGGTGAGCAGGACGGCGTCCACTACTTCTTCAAGTCCAAGGAAGAGTTCGAGTCGCTCGTTGCAGCCGGCGAGTTCCTCGAGTGGGCCGTAGTCCACGGACAGAACACCTACGGCACGCTGAAGAGCACCGTAAACGAGGCCATCGCCGCCGGCCGGTCCGTCCTGCTGGAGATCGATCTGCAGGGTGCACGCCAGGTCAAGAAAGCCGTTCCGGACGCCCAGTTTGTGTTCCTGGCACCGCCCACGTGGGACGAAATGGTCCGCCGACTGGTGGGCCGCGGCACGGAAACCGAGCAGGAGCAGCAGCAGCGGCTGGAAACAGCTAAACTGGAACTTGCCGCTGAACCGGAGTTTAACCACACCGTCATCAATGATGACGTTCGCCGGGCAGCGGACGAGCTTGTTTCACTCATGGGGCTGACCCCGCACCCGCACTAGTAGCCCGTACCAGTCAGCCCGTTAGAATTTGGAGAATTCGTGTCCACGAACCTTGAAGGCATCATCAACCCGCCGATCGACTCACTGCTTAAGGCAGCTGATTCCAAGTACGGCCTGGTGATCTTCGGTGCCAAGCGTGCACGTCAGATCAACGCTTACTACGCCCAGCTGCACGAGGGCCTGTTCGAGTACGTCGGCCCCCTGGTCGACACCAAGCTGAACGAGAAGTCGCTGTCCATCGCCCTGCGCGAAATCAACGAAGGCAAGCTCGTTTCCACGCCGATCGAAGCCGCAGAGTAAGTTCAGACTGCCCTGTTGACGGAGGTCACGTGCGCATAGTCCTCGGAGTCGGGGGAGGGATTGCGGCCTACAAGGTCGCATCGCTCCTCCGGCTTTTTACTGAAGCCGGCCACAATGTCACGGTGATTCCCACTGAGGCAGCCACCCGCTTTGTGGGTGTCGCCACGTGGGAGGCACTGTCCGGGAACCCGGTCAGCAACAGCGTCTTCGACGACGTGCACCAGGTCAACCACGTCAGGCTTGGCCATGAGGCCGACCTCATTGTGGTGGCACCGGCGACCGCGGACCTGCTGGCGCGCGCGGCCACCGGACAGGCCAACGACCTCCTCACCAACACGCTGCTCATGGCCAGCGGCCCGGTACTCTTTGCCCCCGCCATGCACACGGAGATGTGGCAGCACGCCGCCACCCGCGCCAACGTTGAAACGCTGCGAAGCAGGGGCATCGCCGTCCTCGAACCGGCCAGCGGCCGGCTCACTGGCACCGACTCCGGTCCGGGCCGCCTGCCTGAGCCCGAAGCCATCTTCGACGCCGCCATGGCACTCGCCCAGGGCCAGTCCGATTACCAGCTTCCGCTGGCCGGGCGGACCGTCACAGTCAGTGCAGGCGGAACTCGGGAACCGCTGGACCCCGTCCGCTTCCTGGGCAACCGGTCCTCCGGTAAGCAGGGCGTGGCGCTGGCCGTCGCCGCCCGCAACGCGGGTGCCACGGTCCGGCTGGTCGCCGCCCATATGGAGGTCCCGGCGCCGGCCGGGGTCGACGTGGTGACCGTTGAGACCGCCCTGGAGTTGCGCCAGGCCATGCTGGCAGCCGCGGCGGATTCCGACGTCGTGATCATGGCTGCGGCCGTGGCGGACTTCCGCCCCGCGGAGATCTCCGGCACCAAGATCAAAAAACGTGATGACACCGCGGACCCCGTCATTTCCCTGGTCCGGAACCCGGACATCCTCCAGGAACTGGTCGAGGTCCGGGACCACGCTCCCGAAAACCAGGCCAGCCGCCGCAGCCAGCTGATTGTGGGCTTCGCAGCAGAGACCGGTGACGGCCAGGGCGACGTCCTGACCTACGCGGAGGCAAAGCTCAAGCGCAAGGGCTGCGATCTCCTGGTGGTCAATCATGTGGGATCGGACAAGGTTTTTGGCCAGGACAGCAACTCGGTAGTCATCCTTGCCCGCTCCGGCGCCGAACCACAACTGGCCGCCGGAACCAAAACAGAGGTTTCGGCCGCCGTCATCACGCGGGTCGGCTATGAGCTGAACCACGTTTCGCCACGCGCCTGACCGAAAGCCACGCACCGTTTCCTTAGCACGGGGACACACGCCGCCGGACGTCCGATTCCCAACCAGTAAGGTAGTTGAGTGACTTTACCGCTGCACATTCCCCACACCCACGGGGCCACGCCCTCCGCCCTCCGACTCTTCACGTCCGAGTCGGTCACTGAAGGCCACCCGGACAAAATCTGCGACCAGATCAGTGACGCCATCCTGGATGCACTGCTCGCCGCGGACCCCGAGTCCCGCGTTGCCGTGGAGACCATGGCCACCACCGGCCTGGTCCACGTTGCCGGTGAAGTCACTACCGACGCCTACGTCGAAATCCCGCAGATCGTCCGCGAAACCATCCTCGGCATCGGCTACGACTCCTCGGCCAACGGCTTTGACGGTGCCCGCTGCGGTGTGTCCGTCTCCATCGGACAGCAGTCCAACGACATCGCCGGGGGTGTCTTCAACTCCCTCGAAGCCCGCGAAGGCCGCCAGGAGGACGACTACGACCTCCAGGGCGCCGGCGACCAGGGCCTGATGTTCGGGTACGCGAGCGACGAAACCCCGTCCTACATGCCGGTGCCGATCTGGATCGCGCACCGCCTGTCCGAACGCCTCACCGAGGTACGCAAGTCCGGAGAACTGTCCTACCTCCGCCCCGACGGCAAGACCCAGGTCACCATCGGCTACGACAAGGACGTCCCGGTTTCCGTCGAAACCGTCGTCATCTCCAGCCAGCACGCCGCAGGCACCAGCCTGGACCGGCTGCGCGCGGACCTCGCCGCCTTTGTCATTCGGCCCGTCTTGGCTGCAGCCAACCTGGACATTTCCCGGGCTGCCAACATCTTGAACCCGGCCGGTGAGTTTGTCATCGGCGGGCCCGTCGGTGACGCCGGCCTGACCGGACGCAAGATCATTGTGGACACCTACGGCGGCATGGCCCGGCACGGCGGCGGCGCCTTCTCGGGCAAGGACCCCTCCAAGGTGGACCGTTCCGCTGCCTACGCCATGCGCTGGGTTGCCAAGAACGTCGTGGCGGCCGGACTGGCAAAGCGCGCCGAGATCCAGATTGCCTACGCCATCGGCCAGGCCCGTCCCGTGGGCACGTACGTCGAGACCTTCGGCACCGAGACGGTGGACCCGGCCAGGATCAGCGCCGCCATCGCAGAGATCTTCGACCTCCGCCCGCGTGCCATCATCGATGCCCTGGACCTCAAGCGTCCCATCTACGCGAAGACCGCCGCGCACGGACACTTCGGCCGTGACGATCCCGACTTCACCTGGGAGCGCCTGGACCGCGTGGAGGACCTGAAGGCCTTCTTCAACGCGTAGGCCAGTCCGCCATGGCCTCTGATGAGTCTGTCCCTCCCGGCGCCGTCCAGTTGTCGCTGCTGCAGGGCTTCCCGGCGAAGGCCAGGCCGTCCGGGCCCCCGCTGGCCGCGAACCTTCCGGTGGCCAGGGTCCTCGTGGAGACGCCGCTGCCGCATCTGGACCGGCCTTTCGACTACAGCGTGCCGGCCGAACTGGACACGGCCGCACAGGCCGGCGTCCGGGTCAAGGTCAGTTTCAACGGCCAGGACCTGTCCGGGTTCATCATTGAACGGACTGAAGAATCCGACGCCGGCCACACCCTGGTACCGCTGCAGAAAGTGGTCTCTCCGGTCGTCGTTCTGACGCCGGCTGTCCGGGATCTGGTGTCCGCCGTCGCGGCCCGGTATGCGGGCACGGTCAGTGACGTCCTTCGCGTCGCGGTGCCTCCGCGGATGGCGAGGCTCGAGAAGGACTTCCTCTCGTTGCCGGGAGCAGAGCCTGCGTCACCGGATCCGCACGCCGACGCCGGGGCCTTGACCGGCCCGGACGTCCCCGCCGGGACTGGAGCAGACTGGACCGGGTACCGCAACGGCCCGGCATTTGTCCGCCACCTGAGGGGCGGCGGATCTCCACGGGCGGTCTTCAACCCGCTCCAGGGATTCGGCCCGGCAGCTTGGCCGCACCTGATGGCAACGGCCGTGGCAGCAGTCCGTGCCTCCGGCCGCGGCGCCGTGGTGGTGGTGCCGGACTACCGGGACCTGGACCAGTTGGAAAAGGCGCTCCTGGCGGTGCTGCCCGCCGACGATATCGCCCGCCTGACATCCGACGACGGCCCCACTCCCCGCTACCGGAACTTCCTGCGCCTCCTTGCCGGGTCCGCGCGCGTAGCCATCGGCACGCGCTCGGCAGCGTTTGCCCCGGTCCGGGATCTGGGCCTTGTTGCCTGCTGGGACGACGGCGATGACCTCCACATCGAACAGCGTGCCCCGTATGCCCATGCCCGCGACGTGCTGCTGCTGCGCGCGGACCAGGAAGGGACAGCTTGCCTCATGGCCGGTCATTCCAGGAGCACGGAACTCCAGCGGCTGGTGGAGGCCGGCTGGGCCATGCCCGTTGAGGCCGATCGGGCGTTCGCACGACGGACCGTGCCCCGGGTACTGAACACGGCGGACAGCTTCGAACAGGAACGCGACCCCCTGGCCCTGGTTGCGCGGCTTCCCGGTGCCGCGTGGCGGGCTGCCAAGGACGGGCTGGAACGTGGGCCCGTCCTGGTGCAGGTGGCCCGCGCCGGCTATGCGCCGTCGCTCGTCTGTGAGACGTGCCGCGAACCCGCCCGCTGCCAGGCCTGCCAAGGTCCCCTTGCCCTGGCCGGAGCCACCGGCAGCTCTGCGGTCCCGCAGTGCCGCTGGTGTTCCACGCCGGCGCCGGAGTGGCAGTGTGCCCATTGCGCGGGGCACAAGCTCCGTAAGGGCGCCACCGGCGTCCTGCGCACAGCCGAAGAGCTGGGCAGGGCATTTCCCGGAAAAACCGTCATTACGTCCTCGGGCGGCAACATCAAGGCCGGCGTTGGCAGCGCCAAGACCTTGGTGGTGGCCACCGTCGGGGCCGAGCCCGTGGCGGAAGGTGGTTATGCTGCGGCGCTGCTCCTCGACGGTGACTCCCTGCTCCGCCGGGAGAACCTCCGCGCCGGGGAAGACACGGTGCGCCGCTGGTTCAACGCCGCGGCTTTGGTGCGCCCGGCGTCCGACGGCGGACTGGTGGTCATCACCGCGACGGAAAGTGTTGCTGTTGGCGCGTTGCTGCGGTGGGACCCGGCCGGGTACGCCAGGCGCGAGCTGGAACTCCGGATGGAACTCCAGCTGCCGCCGGCGGTGAGGATTGCCTCGGTCACCGGCCCCCGGGCCGCCGTCGTACATTTTTCCGGGACCGTTGAGAAGGAGCTGGCCGCCGCCGGCGTGACGCTGCGGACCGCAGGACCGGCGCCGCTGGTCCTCACCGGTCCAGCGGCCGCCGGGGGAGCCCAGGGGGCCGGGGAGGATGCGCGGGCCCTGCTGTTCTTCGCGTACGGGCAGGCGGCCACGGTCGCCCGGGTGTTACGTGCAACAAAGGCTGCGGCCGCCGCCAAGAGGACCACGGAACCGGTCCAGGTCAGGCTGGACGGCGTGGACGTCCTCTAACGGCTTCCTTTGGAGGCATCAGTCAGCGGCTGCGCCGCGCCATGATGTCGTGGGCCACGTCCACCAGCTGCTGCGCGGATTCGTCCCAGCTGAACTCCTGCGCACGTGCCACGGAACGGCGGGACACCTGTTGCCAGTGGGCGTCGTCCCGCAGTTTCTGCACGGCAGCGGCGAACTCTGCCGGGGATGCGGGATCAACGTAGGTTGCCGCGTCGCCGCCCACCTCGCGGAATATCGGGATGTCGCTGGCGATGACCGGCGTGCCGAGGGCCATGGCCTCCACCAGCGGAAGACCGTAGCCTTCGGCGCGGGAGAGGCTCACCAGTGCGGTGGCCCGCATGAGCAGGACGGCATATTCGTCATCGGTGACACCGTTGTGGAAGACCACGGTGGCACCCTGCGGCACCATGATCTCCAGCTCGGCCCGGCGCTCGGCGGTGATCCTGCTCAGCAGGTGCAGGGTGAAATCTGGCAGCTCGGACATGCCGGCCACCATTGTTTCAACGTTCTTGTAGGGCATAAACGAGCCCATGTACACCAGCGAATGGTCCGCTCCGGCGGCAGGGTCGCGCGGTTCCTGGGCGGGCTGCGGGGCGTTGCTGATGATCCGCACGGGCCTTTTGGTGAGCCGGTACTTGGCCATCAGCGCTTCCGTGGTCCGGCTGATGGTGGCCACGGTGTCCGCCCGGTTGAGGAGGACGCGCTGCGGCCAGAACGCCTTGTGGTAGAGCCGCCAGAGCACGCGGACGGGTGCCGGCAGGAATCCCGGGGGCGCAGGGTGCTCGTAGTAAATGAGGTCGTGCAGGGTCAGGACCAGGCCGTACTTGCGCCGCCAGCTGCCCATGGTCTGCATGGGGCACACCACAACGTCTGCCCCCAGCGGGTTGATCCTGCGGGCCACGAACAGCTCCAGCGGGGACAGCGGACTGTTTATCAACGTGTACGGAACATCCGGGAGCAGCGCCAGTTGGCGCGTGTCGCTGATAAGCATGGAAACGTCGGCCACCTTTGCCGTGGCGGCGATGAGGCTGGCTCCGTAACGGCTGATGCCGTCGTGATGATCGGTCCGGGTGAATCGTGCATCGATAACAATCTTCACGCGGCGTGGTCCTTAAGGAAGCTGCGGATGAAGCCGGCGGCGGGGCCGGGCGTTTCGTAGTGGATCAGGTGGCCGACGCCGGGAATGACTTTGAGGACGCCGTCGGGGAGGAGCGCGGCGAGACGTTGCTGGTCCGGGAGGGTGGCAATCTCGTCGTTTTCGCCGGCGACCAGGAGCACCGGCAGGTTCAGCTTCCCGGCAACCTCGGCCACATGGCCGCTGACCGACGCCGTGAACGATTCGAGGAGGCTTTCCCGGTCCGCGAACGCGCTGAAGTAGGCATGGTGCTGGCCGTGGACGAAGCGGCGCAGCTCTTTGTCGGACGTCTTGGCCATGGCCTCGCTCATGACCCTGACAATCAGCGGACTGCGCAGCAGTGCCAGTCCCAGCGGGCGGGGGAGCCGGGCCGCCAGCCGGTAGTAGAGGACGGCCAGCTTGGTCATGATGCCCTTGGGGCCTTCCAGGGCAGGCGCGGCGATGGGGTTGATCAGGATCAGCGGTGTGACGGTACCCGGGTGGGTGGCGACAAAATGGGCGGCGACGATCGAGCCGAAGGAGTGCCCCAGCAGCACGGTGTCCGGGCCGAGGCCGAGCGCCGCCATAAAGTCGGTGACAAAGGTGCCGTACTGCTCCACCGAATGTCTCCCGGACACAAACGCGGCGGAGTTGCCGAACCCCGGCAGGTCCGGCATGATGATGCGCATTTCCGGCAACAGGTCTGCAACCCGGAGCAGGCCGTGGTGATCGCCGCGGAAACCATGGATGACCAGAATGGTGCGGGTGTCCGGTGTGGCCTGGATCGGTTCGTAAGTCCAGTACGCCACGGTGCTGCCGTTAATCACGATGTCGGCGGCCCGGGTGCGGGCGGCCAGCCCGGCGCTGAAGAAGGAGGGCGCAGGGGATGGCTGTTGATCGGCGGTTTTCATGACCCTCGGTCCTAGTTGACGTTGTCGGGGTGGGACCCGGTGCGCTGACCGCGGTCAAGCTCGGCAAGGGCTGCCATGTCGCGGTCTGAAAGTTCAAAGCCGAAGACGTCCAGGTTTTCCCGGATCCGGGATTCGGAGCTTGCCTTCGGAATGGCGATGTTCCCCAGCTGGATGTGCCACCGAAGAATGACCTGGGCTGCTGTCCTGCCGTGTTCGGCGGCCAGGGCGAGGACCACCGGATCCGACAGAACGTGTCCGCGTCCCAGGGGACTCCAGGCTTCCGTCCGGATGCCCAGGGCGTGGTGCTTGTCCCTGAGCTCCGCCTGCTGGAGCCAGGGGTGCAGTTCAATCTGGTTCACGGCGGGCACCACTTCGGCGCTATCGAGCAGGCGGTCAAGATGCGCGGGTTGGAAGTTGCAGACACCGATGGCCCGGACTTTGCCTTCGCGATACAGCGTTTCGAGGGCGCGGTAGGTGTCGGTGAACAGCTCCCGCTTGGCGCAGGGCCAGTGGATCAGGTACATATCCACATAGTCCAGGCCGAGGTTGACCATGGAGGTATCGAAGGCACGGAGGGTTGAGTCGTAGCCCTGGTCATCGTTCCAGACCTTCGTGGTGATGAAGACGTCCTCGCGCCGCAGGCCGGGCGAGGATTCCCCGGAGCCGCCGCTTCTGCCTTCGGAATCCATGGCGGGGCCGAGCCCCCGCGCCACGCCGGTTTCGTTTCCGTACATCGCTGCCGTGTCAAAGTGGCGGTATCCGGTGCCGAGGGCTGTGGCCACCAGGCCGGATGCTTCCGCTGCCGGAACTTTGTACAGCCCGAATCCCAACTGGTCGATCAGCACGCCGTTGTTGAGGCTGAGCCGGGGTGAGGTTTTCATAGCATTGACTTTACCCATTGGGTCAGGCGACACCGCCAAAGCCCACCAGGCGGCGCGCGGTGGCTTCATCCACGATCAGGTCGGTGGCAAGGCCAGCGGAGAGGGCGCCCCGCAGGCCGTTGATCTTGGATGCCCCGGAAATCACGCAGATCCGCCGCCGGACCTGACGCAGCTGGGCGAGCGCCGGACCCGTGGAGCGTTCGTTCAGGACGATGCCGTCAGAGGATCCGTCACGCCGGAAAAAGACCGTGGCAACGTCACCCACCACATCTGAATGGGCCAGCATCTGCAGATCGCTCTCGTCCAGGTATCCACCCGCGTAGACGTGGCTCGGGTAATCGGCATGCACGGATCCAACGCCGAAGATCGCGATGCTCATCCGGGCCTGCAGGTCCAGGATGCGCTGCACGCTGCGCTCATTCCACATGGCGGTTTTGGTGGCCGCATGGTCAAAAAACGCGGGAACAGGGAACTGCTCCACGCGTGCGCCGTAGGCACTTCCGAAGCGGCGCATGATGTCACTCGCGTACGTGATACCGGTGGTGTGCATATTGCCGGCGCCGTTTAACTGGACCACCACGGTGTCGTGCGTGATCTTGCGGGTGAGGTGCCTGCTGACGGCACTGAGCGTTGATCCCCATGCGACGCCAATGATCGCATTGGAGTCCACGAGTGGGCCGATGGTGCGTGCTGCCTGAATGGCCACACGGTCCAGGGTTTCCGCCTCGTTCAACGACTCCAGCACCGGAACAACATGCACGTCCACGTTGTACTCGCGCCGGATCATGCTTTCGAGTTCGGGGCCGGTATCCATGGGGTTGCGGATCTGGATCTGGACCAGGCCCGTGTCCCTGGCGGCCGAGAGAAGCCTGGAAACAGTGGACCGGGAAGTCCGCAATTCCCGGGCGATTGCGTCCATGGTCAGGTCCTGGAGGTAATACATCTGTGCAGCCCGCAGCGCATCTGAGTGCCGGGAAGGCGTCATTCTGACTCCATTCTGCACGTTTGTGCATAGTGCTTGACTCCATTTTCCATTACTCCAAACAATAGTTGAAGAACGACGGTGCGTCCGGCGGATGCCGGCACGCCAATAACCCAGGGAGCAGTGTTGGGACTCAAAGATTCATTCGGCCACAGCGGAGCCACGCCCGCCCACAGCCCCGTGCCGCGGGCATCGGTGCAGGGACTTCGGAACCGTCCGCATGCCAAGGTACTGATCGTCGGCGGAGGCATCAACGGCGTGGGAACTTTCCGTGACCTCGCCCTGCAGGGAGTGGACGTTGCCCTGGTGGAGCGTGGCGATTACTGCCAGGGTGCCAGCGGCGCGTCCTCCCATATGATTCACGGCGGCATCCGTTACCTGGAAAACGGGGAATTCCGCCTCGTCCGCGAATCCGTGGTGGAACGCAACCGCCTCCTGCGGATCGCACCGCACTATGTGAAGCCCCTCCAGACCACCATCCCGATCTTCAGCACATTTTCCGGCGTCCTGTCCGCACCCTTGCGGTTCCTCACGCACAAACAGCAGGGCAAGCCCAAGGAGCGCGGCGCCTTCCTGATCAAACTGGGGCTGAGCATGTACGACTCGTTCTCCCGGGATGGCGGCTCCGTGCCGCGCCACCAGTTCCGCGGACGCAAGCGTGCCCTCGCCGAGCTGCCGCAGCTGCACCCCGGCATCAAATACGCAGCCACCTACTTCGACGCGTCGGTCCACAACCCCGAGCGCCTTACGCTCGATGTGCTCCAGGACGGTGAGAAAGCCGGGCAAGTCAGCGGCGGGCCGGAAAGCTCAACAGCACGGGCGAGCAACTACCTTGCACTCCATTCGCTCGGCGGGGTTGCCACGCAGTCCGGCACAACAGAGTCTGGCACCACGGTCCAGCTCCGCGACGAACTGACCGGCGAGCTGTTTGATTTCACCGCGGACGTCATTGTTAACACCACCGGCGCCTGGGTGGACCTGACCAACGAAGCCATGGGGGCGGCGTCGGCCTTTATGGGCGGCACGAAGGGATCGCACATAGTTCTGGACCACCCGGGCCTGCTCGAGGCCTGCAAAGGCCGGGAGATCTTCTTTGAGCACACGGACGGCCGGATCGTCCTCATCTATCCCATGGGCGACCGGGTCCTGGTGGGAACCACTGATGTCCTTGCCGACATGACGAAGGACGCTGTGTGCACGGAGGAGGAGATCGAGTACTTCTTTGACCTGATCGGCCACGTCTTCCCGGACATCACCGTGCAGCGTGACCAGATCGTCTACACGTTCTCGGGTGTCCGCCCGCTGCCACGCCACGACGCCACGCAACCGGGGTTTGTGTCGCGTGACTACCGGATTGAACGGCGCACGCCGGCTGCCGGGGCACCCGGCGCAGGAACCGCCGTCGTACTCAGCCTGGTGGGCGGCAAATGGACCACTTTCCGGGCTCTGGCCGAGCACATGGCAAATGATGTACTCGCCGAGCTGGGGATGGAACGGAAGGTCTCGACGGCGAAACTCGCCATCGGAGGCGGCGCCGGCTTCCCCGAGGATGACGCCGGAATCCAGAAATGGATCAAGGCGCATATGGGTGCCGGCCGGGATGCAGACCGCTCCGCCGTCCTGCTGACCCGCTACGGTACGAGGGCTGACGACGTGATCCGCTATCTTGATGCCGGCCCGGACAGGCTGCTCCGTTCCACCCGTGAACTCAGCGTCCGTGAGCTGGAGTTCATGGCCCGGAATGAGCAGATCGGACACCTCATCGATGTCCTGGTCCGGCGCACGTCGCTTGCCTTCCGGGGGCTGGTGACCGGTGAACTCCTCGTCGAGATGGCCGATGTGCTTTCCGCACCGCTCGGCTGGGACGCGGCAGCGAAGGCTGGCGAGATCCAACGTGCACGGGAGGTGCTGGAGCGCTTCCACGGCGTGCAGATCCACAGCCTGGTGGCCTAGGCAGGCCAGGCTGCATCCGGGGCGTCAAAGCGCTCCGGTTCAACGGTCCTTCAACCCGCGAAGGACCGCACAATAGAAAATAGAGGAGTCAATGATGTCTCTTGGAATTGTTTTTCTTTCCGAAGTCTTCGGAACGGCGATGCTCACCCTGCTGGGTTGCGGCGTCGTGGCCAACGTTGCCCTGAAGGGCACAAAAGGCAACAGCGGCGGGTTCCTGATGGTGACCTGGGGGTGGGGGATCGCCGTCTTCGCGGGTGTTTTTGTTGCCGCCAAATCCGGCGCCCACCTCAATCCCGCCGTCACGCTGGGCCTACTCGCCAAGCAGAGCAAGGAGTATGCCCCCGGCGTCCCGGTAGATGTGGCCTCAACTTTCACCTACTTTGGCGGTGAAATGCTCGGCGCATTCCTGGGTGCTGTCCTTTGCTGGGTCGCATACAAGCAGCACTTCGATGCCGAACCCGTGGAAGCCAACAAGCTGGCGACCTTTTCCACCGGTCCGGCCATCCGCTCCACCCCCTGGAACCTGCTCACGGAGATCATCGGCACGTTTGTCCTGGTCTTCGTCATCCTGACGTTCGGCGGGACGCCCTCGGGCCTGGGGCCGCTGGCGGTGGCACTGCTCGTGGTGGGCATCGGCGTATCCCTGGGTGGACCCACGGGTTATGCCATCAATCCGGCCCGTGACCTCGGGCCCCGCATCGCCCACGCAATCCTGCCCATCAAGGGCAAGGGCTCCAGTGACTGGGCCTACTCCTGGATCCCCGTCGTAGGGCCGCTGGTCGGCGGTAGCCTTGCCGGCCTGGTGGCGTTCTGGGTTCCCGCGATCATGCCTGCCGTCGCCGGCTAGTAACCATTTCAAACTCACACAAAAATACAGACAAGGACGTCACCATGAACCAATACGTCATCGCCATTGACCAGGGCACCACCAGCTCCCGCGCCATCATCTTTGACCACAGCGGCGCTATCGTGTCCTCGGGCCAAATGGAGCACGAGCAGATCTTCCCGCAGGCGGGCTGGGTGGAGCACAACCCGGCCGAGATCTGGAACAACACCCGCGAGGTGATCGCTTCCGCCCTCTCCAAGGCGAATCTGACCCGGCACGATATCGCCGCCGTCGGGATTACCAATCAGCGCGAGACCGCCGTCGTCTGGGACAAAACCACCGGCGAGGCCGTCTATAACGCAATTGTCTGGCAGGATACCCGCACGCAGGACATCGTGGACGAGCTGTCCAAGGACGGCGGCCCGGAGCGGTTCAAGCAGAAGGTGGGCCTGCCGCTGGCCACGTATTTCTCAGGGACAAAGATTAAGTGGATCCTGGACAACGTCGACGGCGCGCGGGCCAAAGCGGAAGCCGGTGACCTGATCTTCGGCAACACCGACGCCTGGGTCCTCTGGAACCTGACCGGCGGCGTGGACGGCGGTGTGCACGTCACCGACGTCACCAACGCCTCCCGCACGCTTTTCATGGACCTCGACACGCTGACCTGGGACGAGGAAATCCTGGGCATCTTCGGCGTGCCGCTGAGCATGATGCCGGCCATCAAGTCCTCCTCTGAGGTCTACGGCACCGTGCACACCTCTCAGCTGCTGCGCGAAGTTCCCGTGTCAGGCATCCTGGGTGACCAGCAGGCCGCCACGTTCGGGCAGGCGGCGTTCGAGGCCGGTGAAGCCAAAAACACGTACGGCACCGGCTGCTTCCTGATCTTCAATACCGGCGAGGAGATTGTTCATTCGAAGAACGGCCTGCTCACCACGGTCGGGTACAAGCTCGGCGATGCCCCAACGCACTATGCGCTGGAAGGCTCCATCGCGGTCACCGGTTCCCTGATTCAGTGGCTCCGGGACAATTTGGGCATGATCAGCAGCGCGCCGGAGGTGGAAACGCTGGCGGCGGCCGTGGAGGACAACGGCGGCGTCTATATTGTGCCGGCCTTCTCGGGGCTCTTCGCGCCGTACTGGCGTTCGGATGCCCGCGGCGCCATCGTGGGCCTGACCCGGTTCGTCAACAAGAACCACATCGCCCGGGCGGCGCTGGAGGCCACAGCCTTCCAGACCCGCGAGGTGCTGGACGCGGTCAACGCGGATTCCGGCGTTCCGCTCACTGAACTGAAGGTCGACGGCGGCATGGTTGCCAACGACGCGCTGATGCAGTTCCAGGCGGACATCCTGGGCGTTCCGGTGATCCGGCCGAAGGTAGTGGAAACCACCGCACTGGGCGCCGCCTACGCAGCCGGCCTCGCCGTCGGCTTCTGGAAGGACCTCGGCGAACTCTCGTCCAACTGGTCCGAGGACAAGAGGTGGGAACCGAAACTTGACCAGGCCGAGCAGGACCGGCAGCTGCGCCTGTGGAGGAAGGCCGTGACGAAGTCCATGGATTGGGTCGACGAGGACGTGCGCTAAGCACTCCGAACCGGTCTCCGGACTGCAACGAAGAGGGAGGGTGGCCCGAGGAGTGCCGCCCTCCCTCGTCTTGTGCGGGTCGGGACCCCCGGTCACCAACCCTCGCCAGCACGGTGGTCAGGGTCCGTCGAGTTCAGCCGGCGGTGTCTTCGCATAGACGCTTCTGCTGACCGAGTATGCCCGCCCATCCAGTTCCAGCGCTTGGGTGTTGACGGCCGCGAACTGCGCGGCGCCCAGCTTCTTCACTTTCACCAGGTCCATGAATTCCTGGTCGGGACCGCCGACGGCGGTGACTTTCACCAGCCCTGTTCCGGCTGAGTAGAACTTCCGCTGGTGGCCTGCCTCAGGCGGTTCCAGCGGGTTGTATTCATCGATCACCAGTACATCGTCGTAGCAGCCAGTCGGGACGCAGACGTGCTGGTTCTTCTTGAACACTGTCCCGCAGTCAAGGAAGTCAACCTTGGGTGCATAGGCCTGGACATAGTCCGGCGTGCCGGTCCGGGGCCTGGCCTGAATGGCGATGCCGGCCTGGGCCCTGGCAAGCCCGCTGATGAAAGTGCTGGGCGCACCAACGAACTCGCCGTTTTCGTATTCCTCCGGATATTCGCCGAAGAGCCAGACCGTTCCCTTTCCAGTCTGCGCAAAGAAGGCCAGTTCGGATTCCACCAGTTCGCCGTCCGAGTAGTCGCGGTCCCACAGGACACGGGTCTTGACGCCGTCAATTACCTTGGTCAGCCCGGTGACTGTATGCACGACGGTGCGTTTGCTGGTCCCTTCGGCAGAGGTCACGGTCCCCGTCGTCGTGTACTGCATGCCGGGCTTGAGCGGGAACCATGTGTTATCGATCCGCGGGGAAGCCTGGAAATCCGAACGGTCAAAGTTGATCGCGGAGCCGGGCCCGCAGAGTTCCGGGGCCGGCGGCGCGGCACCCGCTGTGGGTGCCGACACCACCGTCAGCGATCCGAAGGCCAGCAGTAATGCGGACCCGTATGCCGTAAAACGATGGGCTCGAAAAGCCATCTCACGTGCCTTTCACACTCGTGGCGGATCCAGCTAAACCGAAGGCGCGGGTTCAAGCTCATGTGCCCTGTGCCGGTGGGCGCGGCCACCTTTGGCGAATCGCAGGTACAGCGATGGGACGATGAACAGGTTGACCAGCGTTGACGTTACCAGCCCGCCCAGAATCACCACGGCCATGGGATGTTCAATCTCGTGGCCCGGGATGTTCCCCATCACCACGAGCGGAACCAGGGCAAGGGCAGTAGCCAGTGTGGTCATGAGGATCGGCGACAAGCGCTCTGCAGCCCCCCGAAGCACCAACGCAGGTCCGAAAGGCATGCCCTCGTACTGCTCCAGGTGCTGGCAGTGGTTGATGAGCAGGATGCCATTGCGTGCCGCGATCCCCATGAGTGTCAGGAAGCCAACCAGCGAACCCAGTGACAGGATTCCGCCGCTGAGGTGGGCGGCGATCACCCCGCCCACGAGCGCCACCGGCAGGGTCAGGATGGCCAGGGTGGCCAGCCTCCAACTCTTGAAAGCCGCCTGCAGGAGAAGGAAGACGACGATGACCGCGCCAATGGAGTAGAGCAGCAGCCGTTGGGATGCGGCCTGGCGTTCGGCGTATTCGCCGAGGACAACCGCGCTGTAGCCGACAGGGAACTGAACAGATTCCATATCGGTCTTGAGCTTCTCCACGACCTTCGCCAGATCACCTTCCTTGACGTTGGCACTGACATCGATGCGCCTGGATCCCTCCGAACGCTCAATGACGTTGGGCGTGGGCTTCACCGAAATCGTGGCGACATCAGCCATCCGGATCTTGACCCCGCTCGGCGTATCGAGGGGAAGGTTCTCAATGTTCGTGACACTCGTCCGGGCCTCCGGCGGGCTCCACACCTGGACGTCGTAGGCCTTCCCGTCCCGGTAAATGTCGCCTACCTCTTCACCGGCAACGAAGGTCGCCGCGGCACGCCGCACATCGCCCGGCTTCAGCCCATAGCGGTTCGCCGCTTCCAGGTTCACCTCCACATTGATCTGCGGCACGCTGGCCTGGAGGGCAACCTTCGCGCCGATGGCTCCCTCAATGCCGCCCAGGATGGTCTTAATCTTGTCGGCTTCCTGGCGCAGCGTTGCAAGGTCGTCTCCGTATACGCGGACGACGACGGCATAGCCGGTTCCGGTGAGTACCTCACGGATGCGTTCCTTGAGGTACGTCTGCACATCCCGTGTGATTCCGGGGTAACCGTCCACTACCTGCGAGACTGCTGCCAGGGTTTGGTCATAATCCACCCCGGGGTCGACGCTGATCCAGTTCTCGCCGAAGTAGACGCCCACCACCTCATCGGCGTTGAACGCCTGTCCCGTGTGGGACCCGCAATTGTTGACACCCGGAATGGCAATGAGTTCAGCGCAGGCGAGCTGGCTGACGCGGACTTCCTCGGCGTTGGATGTGCCGGGCTGTGTGAGCCAGTGCATCAGGAAATCGCGCTCCTTGAAAGACGGGAGCAACGATTGGCCCAGCAGCGGCGCCGCTACGATGCCGATGACGCCGACGGCGGCCAGGGTCAGGTAGCCGGGAACAGGCCGGCGGACGATGGGCCGGAGCGCGTTGGCGTACCAGCGCTTCAGGACCCTGACCACGGGCGGATCCCGGTCCTCCAGCTTGGCATTTCGCAAGAAGATGTATGCCATTGCGGGAGTGACCGTCAGCGCCACGAGCATGGATGCGATCACCGCGAGGGTGTAGGACGTGGCAAGCGGCCGGAAGAACGCGCCCGTGAGCCCGTCCAGGAAGAAGATCGGAACCGTTGCGGCGACGATGATCAGCGTGGCGTAAACGATTGGTCCGCGGACCTCAAGCGACGCGTTGACCACCACCCTGGCGGTGCTTCCGGGCGCTCCGCTTGCCCTGTGGTGCCGGAGCCGCCTGACGATATTTTCGACGTCGATGATGGCATCGTCCACCACCACTCCGACGGCAATCACCAACCCCGCAAGCACCATGGTGTTGACCGTGCCGCCGGTCCAATACAACACGAGGGCCGCCGCCACCAGTGACAAGGGGATGGCCAGAACGCTGACCAGGGCCGTCCGCCACTGGAAGAGGAAGACACTCAATACCAGGATCACCAGCAGGCATCCCAGCAGCAGGGCTACGCTCAGGTTGTCGAGGGATTCCTCAATGAAGGTCGCTGGCCGGAAAATGGCAGTGTCCACAGCGATTCCGGTCAAGCCGGGCTCGAGTTGCTTCATGGCCTCTTCCACCCCCCGAGTCACTTCGAGGGTGTTGCCCCAAGGCAGTTTTTCCACGATCAGCATCAGGCCCGGTCCGCCGTTGATGACGGCGTCACCGATCAGCTGCTGGTGGTCCTCCACCACATTGGCCACGTCGCCCAGCTGGAGCGGGGGCTGTCCCTCACGATCCTCCAGTGCCACCTTCGCGAGTTCCGCAGGCGTGGTGATGGGCTGGACGTGCCTGATCCCAATTGTCTGGCTGGGTGTGTCCAGGGAACCGCCGGTGCCGATCAGGGCACCGGAGGAATACTGGAGCAGGCCGGCGTCGAGGGCATTGGCGGTGGTGCTCATGACGGTTTCCAGGCTGACCTTGTTTGCTGCCAGCTTGGCCGGGTCAGCCTGGACCTGAAGCATCTGGAGACGTTCACCCCAGATTGCCACGTTTGCCACGCCGGGAACGCGGAGCAGATGGGCCCTGATGTTCCAGTAGGAAATCATTGACATCTCGATCAGGGACCGGGTGTCCGAGGACAGCCCGATCTTCATGACCCGGCTGGTGGAGGACAGGGGCTGCAGCATGACCGGCGGCGCCGCCCAGGTGGGCAGCGTCGGAATGACCGTCGCCATCCGCTCGGACACAAGCTGTCGGGCCGTGAGCAGATCCGTGCCATTCTCGAATTCCATCACAATCGAGGACAGCTGCGGTACCGACTTGGACCGCATGTGGTGGAGGCCGTCGATGCCGTTGAAGGCTTCTTCCATGGGAACCGAAACGAGTTCTTCCACCTCAGCGGCGGTAAGTCCCAGGCAGGCTGTCTGGACCTCCACTTTCGGCGGCGCGAATTCAGGGAACACGTCCACCGAGGCACTGCTGAGCTGGGCGCCGCCTACCATCAACAGCGCCGCCGCCATCGCAATGATGATCGATCTGAACCTTAGGCTTGCCGCGACTATCCGGCGCATGTCATTTGCCCGTAACGAACTCTGCGCCGAACAACTCAGCCGCGGCTACTGTTACCACAGGCGTTCCAACAGCTGGGCCGACACTGGCTGTGACCGCGCCCGCTTCGATTTTGGTCACCGTGACGGACTGGCGCTCGTACACCCGTGGCTCGGCGTTGATGTAAACCCACGTCTTCCCCTGCGCGTCGTACAGCAGCGCTGCGTATGGGAACAGGACGCCTGCGCCCCCCGCACCCGGCTTGACCGTGTCGGTGGCCAGCTCCAGCCGTTCAATGGCCCGCTGGCTCAGCGTGATGCGTGCTATGCCGGTGGTGGCATTCTTCTCCACCTTGGCAGCCGCTTCAGATGCGGTTTCCGCCATGGCCGAGGGTTGAGCACAGGCGGGCAGTGAAAACAGCAGTGCTGCGCAGACAGCGGCCGCCACTGGCAGGCGCCGCAGGGTCCTTTTGCTGGTCATGATACTTCCACCTTTTCCGGCATAACAGGGGTGACTGGAACTTCCGATTCGTAGACCTCTGACCACTCTTCCGGCTCGGTGCGGGGACCGAACCAGAGTGCGAGCAGGGGGAGCACAAAGATCCCCACGAGCGTTGTGGTCACGAGCCCGCCGGCTATGATCAGCAGCATGGGCACGATCAGGGTCTGGCCTACCGCGCCGCCGAGGAAGGCGGGCGGTATCAGCACGAGGAACGTAATGAGGGCGGATTTCAGGATCGGCGATATCCGGTCCCGGGCCGCCGTCATGACCAGGTCAGTGCGTGACATCTGTTCGGACTCCCGCCAGAGTTCGTCAACACGCGCGGACAGGAGCGCCGCATTACGTGCAGCGATGGCCACCACGGCCGCAAACGCCGTCAGCGACAGCCAGGACAGGGACTCCGCCCCGATCCATGCGGCGACCGCTGCTCCCGCCATCGCGGCGGGAAGCGTCAGGAAGACGGCTAGGGCAAGCTTCCAGCTCCGCACTGCAGTCTGAAGCAGAAGCAGTACAGCCAGGATGGCCGCGATTCCGAGTCCATGAACCAGGGTGTCTGCGGCCTGCAGCTGGCTGTATTTCGTGGGGATCTCGGCGTGGTGTTCGAGCGGGAACTGGATTTGTTGGATGGCCGCCTCGATATCCCGCTGGATATCTGCCAGCGGGCGTCCGCTGACATCAGCCACGACGTCGATCCGCCGCGAGGTGGCATCGTGCTGGATAACAACTTCGCTGGGGACCATGCGAACGTCGGCGACCTGGCCCAGTTGGACGTGGCCGCCATTAGGAGCGTCAAGGAGCAGCTCACGGATGCTGGTCAGGTCATCCCGGATGCCAACCGCGCCGCGGACAACCACTTCGAACACCTTCTGCTCCTCAAAGAGGTTCCCGACGACGATGCCCTGCATCAGTGTCGCAGCGGCGCGCCTCGCGTCACCGGGCTTGATGCCGAACTTTTGGGCAGCCTCGAGATTGACCTGGACCTCTACGATCGCGGTCATGGCAGCAGCGTCGATCGTCGGGTTGTTCACACCGTCAATCTTCTGGAGGGCCTGGCGGACCTCTTCTGCCTTTTCACGGAGCACCGGCATTTCAGTTCCGTAGACGCGGACCGCGAATCCCGGCTCCAGGCTGGAGCGCATGTCGCCGACGGTCTGCTGGGAGTAGTTCAGTACGTTGTGCGCGATGCCCGGGTAGCCCTGGACCACGTCCCGTACCGCCTTCTCCGTTTCGCCAAAGTTGGCGTCCCGTGCGATCGACACCCACAACTCAGCAGAGCTGTTGCCAACCACCTGATCTGCAGAGATAGCGCGTCCCACGTGACCGCCGACGCCCGAAACCCCTGGGAGGGCCCTGAGTTCATCGGATGCCAGGGCAGCGATCCGCCGGACTTCGTCATTGGACGTCCCGGCCATGGTGTCCCACTGCACCAACAGGGTCCGGTCGGGCATGGTGGGAACGAGCGGCCGGTTTCCTGCCAGTTGCGAGCCGGCGGCGACGCCAAGGATCCCCACGACCACGATGGCCACAATCGCCAGAGGCTTCCGGGAGTTAACCCCGGCCAGTGCGCGGTCGTAGTGCGCCTTCCCACGTCCGACGGCGGGAAGTTCCCTGTCGGTGGCGGGCTTGGACGGAAGGAGGAAAAACGCCAGTACCGGTGTGACGGACAAGCCTACGATCAGCGCGGCGGCCAGCGTCAGCGCCAACGACCAGAAAAGCGGCGAAAGAAACGAGCCGCCTACTCCGGTCACGAAGAGGGTCGGAACAAGGACAACCACCATCATCAGCGATGCGTGGAACAGCGGTGTGCGGACCCCGCGGACGATGTAGCTGCTGCGCGACCTCGGGGTAGCCTCGGCGTCCGTCGACTCGCGGACGGCGCGCTGTCGTCGGTGGGCCTGAACGTCTTCCACGATGTCGCCCACGATCACGGACGTGCCGAGCAGAATTCCCATCAGGACGGTGACGTTAAGTGTTGCATTTTGGGCGAACAGCGCCGCCGCCGCCGTCGTGACGGTAGTGGAGATGGCCACGAGTGCGATCACGGCGACCCGCCAGGACCGGAACAGCAGCCAAAACAGTGCTACCGCAATCAGCAGGCTGATCAGGAGCGCCAGGCCGAGGCTGTTGACGGAGTCCTGAACGCCGGTCGCAGGCCTGAATACGGAGGTGTCGATCTGGACGCCCGTGAGGCCCGGCTCCATGTCCTTGAGGGCCGCCTCAACACTACGGGTGACCTCCAGGGCGCTGATGCCGGGGAACTTTTCGATCACCAGCATCAGGCCGGCGTCTGCCCCAACGGCGTCTCCGATCAGCGGCTGGTGGTCTTCCTTGACCTGGGCAATGTCGCCCAGGAGCAACTGCGGGTCCGTGTCCTCCACGCTGACCTTGGCCAGGTCGGCCGGCGTGCGGATGGGAAGGACGTGCTGGATGCCAAGGCGCTGGTTGGGCGACTCAACGAAACCGCCGGTCCCGGGGGTCGAAGCCTCCAGGAAGCTCAACGGCGATACCCAGACCGCGTTGCCTGTGGTCTTAATTAGCTGCTCCAGGGTAATGCCTTTGTCGCGCAACTGCGTCGGAGTGACCTCAACCTGCAGCTGCTGTTCGCGCTGGCCCCAGATGGACACGTTCGCCACGCCTGGGATACCGATCAGCCGCGGCTTGATTTTCCATCTGGCCAGGACCGACATCTCAATGCCGGAGAGCTCCTTGGAGTTCATTCTGACCATCAGCACGCGGCTGGTGGAGGACATGGGCTGCATGATCAGCGGCGGCGATGAGACGTTAGGCAGCGCGTGCGCCTGCGTCATCCGTTCCGCGACCAACTGGCGTGCGCGGAGGAGGTCCGTGCCGGGCTCGAACACAAGTTCGATGGACGACAGCCCCGGGACGGATTTCGAGCGGATCTCGTCCAGCCAGGCCACCCCGTTGAGGAGGTCTGCTTCCATCGGTGCGGTAATAAGCTGCTCAACTTCAACCGCGGAGAGCCCTAGGGCCTCAGTTTGGATCTCTACCTGTGCGGGGGCGAACTCCGGCATGGTGTCCACGGCCATATGTGGAACGTTCACGATGCCAAAAGTAATAAGGCCCGCCGCGAGGGCGAGAACCAAGATTCGGAACTGCATGCTGAACCGGGTAACCCAGCCAAACACAGTTAGTCCCTCGCTAATTCTTCGCAGAGGTTAAGTGCGGATTCTTCAGTCCATCACAACGTTGTGCGGGACATAAACGCCAAGAATACATGTCAGGCTCCTCGACCTGAGACCGTCTTGTTTCCCCACAGACTTGACAATACTGTGGACTGATTGCGCGGGGTTGGCAAGGGTAGAATCTACCCCATTGAGCCGCGCCGTTTCAGGGTTCTCTTTGGCGAAGAGATCCGGGCTACCTAATGGACCCGGCAGCACTGTCCACTTCGACGGTGCCGGCACTGGCCATGAGGATCTCGCCGGTCTGGAACTGGAGAAATCCTCGGTGCCCTTGACCACCCGCACTTGCCCATGGCCCGGCCCGGACTGGCGCGTTCCCCTAGCCGGGGCCAGCCCACCTGCAGTGGGTAGGCTAAAGTAGTCCTATGCGTGCGATCCTTCTGCTTAGCTAGCCGCCCGGTGTCCGGAAACAACCGGATTGCCGTGCGGCTGCCCCTCCATGGAGAGGGGCTTTTGTGTGTCCGGGCATGTTTCCGGGCCGGCAGCAGAGGGGATCAGACCGTTGTGGCAGCACCGATGCCACAACAGAACAGAAGAGGGCAGCAGTGAGCGTTCAGCCGGAGACAGAGACCGGAACAGCAGCAGTGGCGGCGGAAACACCCGAAGAGGGCGCCTACAGCTTCGCGGCGATGGAGGCCAAGTGGCCGCAGGTGTGGGAAGACCTTAAGGTTTTCACCCCTGTGGATGATGGTTCCCGCGAACGCCGCTACGTGCTGGACATGTTCCCGTACCCCTCGGGTGACCTGCACATGGGCCACGCCGAGGCTTTTGCCATGGGCGATGTTGTGGCCCGGTACCTGCGGCAAAAGGGCTTCGACGTCCTGCACCCGATCGGCTGGGACTCCTTCGGCCTGCCGGCGGAAAACGCCGCCATCAAGCGCAATGCCCACCCGAGCGAGTGGACCTACGCCAACATCGACACCCAGGCAGCGTCGTTCAAGCGTTACGCGATCTCCGCGGACTGGTCCCGGCGGGTGCACACCTCGGACCCCGAGTACTACCGCTGGACCCAGTGGCTGTTCAAGCGCTTCTACGAGCGGGGCCTGGCATACCGCAAGGACTCGCCGGTTAACTGGTGCCCCAAGGACCAGACCGTCCTGGCCAATGAACAAGTGGTCAACGGTGCCTGCGAACGCTGCGGCACCCCCGTCACCAAGAAGTCCCTGAACCAGTGGTACTTCAAGATCACCGAGTACGCCGACCGGCTGCTCGATGACATGGACGAGCTGCGCGGCCACTGGCCCGAGCGGGTTCTGGCGATGCAGAAAAACTGGATCGGCCGCTCCGAAGGTGCCCACGTCAACTTTGTGATCGAGGCCGTCGGCGGCAAGCCCGCCAAGGACGTCACCGTCTTCACCACCCGCCCGGACACGCTGTACGGCGCCACGTTCTTTGTTGTCGCAGCTGACGCGCCGATCGCCGTCGAACTCGTCACCGGGGAGCACGCCGCCGCCTTGGACGCCTACCGCGAACAGGTGAAGGCACTCACGGAAATCGAACGCCAGTCCACCGAACGCGAAAAGACCGGTGTCTTTACCGGCCGCTACGCTGTCAACCCGCTGAACGGCGAAAAACTTCCGGTCTGGGCCGCTGACTACGTCCTGGCCGACTACGGCACCGGCGCCATCATGGCAGTCCCCGCCCACGACCAGCGCGACCTCGACTTCGCCAAGACGTTCGACCTGCCCGTCCGTGCGGTGCTGGATACCGGTGAAGAGGATCCCAGTGTTTCCGGCAAAGCCACCTCGGGTGAGGGCACCCTGATCAACTCAGGCGTCCTCGATGGGTTGCCGAAGGCCGAGGCCATCCCGGCTGCCATCGACATTCTGGAAGAGCAGGGTACCGGCGAGAAGTTCGTGAACTTCCGCCTGCGGGACTGGCTGCTGAGCCGCCAGCGTTTCTGGGGCACGCCCATCCCGATCATCCACTGCCCTGTCTGCGGCGAGGTTCCGGTTCCCGACGAGCAGCTGCCTGTCAGGCTGCCGGCGGACCTGCGCGGCGAGGACCTGTCCCCGAAGGGTACGTCCCCCCTGGCCGCCGCCGAGTCCTGGGTCAACGTTGACTGCCCCAACTGTCACGGGCCGGCAAAGCGCGATACCGACACCATGGACACCTTCGTGGATTCGTCCTGGTATTTCCTGCGGTTTGTTTCCCCGCAGTACACCGAGGGGCCATTCGATCCGGCGAAGATCAACGAGTGGATGCCCGTGGGCCAGTATGTGGGCGGCGTGGAGCACGCCATCCTGCACCTGCTGTACGCCCGGTTCTTCACTAAGGTCATCCACGACCTGGGCATGATCGACGCCGACGAACCCTTCAGTGCGCTGCTGAACCAGGGTCAGGTCCTCAACGGGGGCAAGGCCATGAGCAAGTCGCTGGGCAACGGCGTTGACCTCAGTGAGCAGCTGGACAAGTTCGGCGTGGACGCCGTGCGCCTGACCATGATCTTCGCGTCCCCGCCGGAGGACGACGTCGATTGGGCGGACGTTTCGCCGTCGGGCTCCGCAAAGTTCCTGGCCCGTGCCTGGCGCCTGGCGCAGGACGTCAGCAGCGAGCCCGGTGCCGATGTGACCGCCGGTGATCGTGCCTTGCGCTCCGTCACGCACCGCACCATCGCTGACGCCGCCGCGCTGCTGGACACCAACAAGTTCAACGTGGTGGTGGCCAAGCTCATGGAGCTGGTCAACGCAACACGCAAGACCATAGATGCAGCTGCCGGTGCCGGCGGTGCGGATCCCGCCGTGCGCGAGGCTGCGGAAGCCGTTGCCGTCATCCTGAGCCTCTTCGCTCCGTACACCGCGGAGGACATGTGGAACGTCCTGGGGCACCCGGCGTCCGTGGCGAACGCCGGCTGGCCGCTGCACGACGAAGCGCTGCTGGTCCAGGAGACCGTCACCGCGGTGGTCCAGGTCCAGGGGAAGGTCCGTGACCGCCTCGAAGTTTCGCCCGGGATCGGCGAAGATGAACTGCGGGAACTGGCGCTGGCCAGCGAAAACGTCCAGCGCGCGCTCGACGGCCGCGGCATCCGCACGGTGATCGTGCGAGCGCCTAAACTGGTCAACATCGTCCCGGCATAGTCCGGGGCACCGGCCGCCGGGCCCAACCGGCGGCCGGCCCTAAACCAGGAGGCGCTCTTGCCCGACCGTGACGCCGCTGCGTGGCTCTGGCTCCGGGAGCGTCTGGCTGCTCTCCGTCCCGCGCCGCGCGCCGGTGCGGCAGCACCCTCCACCCCGCCCGTCGTCGTCGTCCGTACCGCAGTGGTGACCGATTCGGCCTCCGCACTGCCGGCGGACTGGGTGCATTCCTGGGCCGGTGACGGCCGGCTGACTGTCATCCCGATGCCTGTTATGGTGGGCGCGGAAATCTACGGCGAGGGCGAAGACGACATCACCGAAACCATTGCGCTGGCACTCGCCAGTGGCACGTCGGTCAAAACGTCCCGCCCGTCCCCCGGGCAGTTTGAACAAGCCTTCCTGGCCGCCGAACGCCTGGGTTACGAAGGGGTGGTCTCCATCCACATTTCCGGCGGCTTGTCCGGAACGGCGGATGCGGCGCGGCTCGCGGCCACCCGGGTGACCATTCCCGTGGAAGTCCTCGACTCGTCCACTGTGGGCATGGCACTGGGCATGGGTGTGCAGGCCGCGGTGGCAGAAGCCGCGGCAGGCAGCGACACCACAGCCGTAGCCGCCGCGGCGGCGGAGCAGTTCGCGCGAACCAAGGTCTATTTCTACGTGCCCAGCCTTGAACAACTCCGCCGGGGCGGGCGGATCGGCGCGGCCGCGTCGCTGCTGGGGACCATGTTCGCCATCAAACCCATCCTCGCCGTCGACGACGGCAAGATCGTGCCGCTGGAGAAGGTCAGATCGGCTGCAAAGGCTGTCGCCAGGCTCGAGGAGATTGCCGCCGCGGACGCCGCGGCGCGCCCTCACGGCCAGGCCCGCCTCGCCGTCCACCACTTCGGGAATCCGGCCGAGGCAGAAGCTTTGGCAGCCAGGCTGGCCGCGGCCCTGCCAGGCTGTCCGCCGGCCCAGATCAGCTCTTTGCCTGCTGTCCTGGCAGCCCACGCTGGACTCGGCGTGCTGGCCGTGATTGTGGGGGAGAGCGGCCCGGATGTCCCGGAGCCGGAGTCCGAGCTCCCCGCGGTTTCCACGTAGACGTGTTTCCCGGCTGTCATTTTCGCAAGACGGCGTCCGGGGCTTGAGGTGTGGTGATCGGGTCTGCGTGCCGGTGCACGAGCGCCCAGGTGTCGCCTTCGAGGCGATAGATACTCGTTACGCGCAGATCAAACGGCGACATTTTGTCGGCTCCTCCCACCTTGGCCTGCCAGTGTTCTATGTCCAGGAAGCAGGCGAGATCGGTTGTGACGTGCTTGGTGAGGGCGTCAAAAGCCGTGACGCGTCCAGATTTGAATCGTGCCGCCGCTGAGTCGAGGGCCCCTGATACCCGCTCCCAGCCCACCACGGGAGGGCCCCAGGGATTAGCAAGGGAGACATCTCTGCTGTGGGAGAAGATGGCCTTGGCGGGTTCCGGGTTGCCTTTGGCAAACTGATTTACCGCTTGATGAAACTGGTCGATGACATCGTCAAGCTGCATTGGTCCCACCTTCTGACTCATAGGGCGTCTAATGTATGCGAATCCTAGCGGCTCCATGCCAGCCCGTCACCGGCCTCCTGAATCTTCCCAACGGGCGGTGGCTGCAGCCCCGGAGTCGGAGCTCCCGGCACTTTTACACCAGTTTCCACATAGGTGTAGCCGGGACTGTCACCCGCGGCCCTGCTTGCCTAGCGTTGGGTGCATGTCACGCCGGGACGCTGGAGCAGCACGCCAGGGGGCCCGGCATGCCCGCGACCGGCTGCGGTCCACGCTCGGAGCCGGCCCGGGGCTTCTGCTCACCGACGGTGGCGAAAAGGTCTTTGAGTACGACGGCGGTAATCATGTTCCGGGTGACGCCTCCGCTTCGGGGGCTGCTGACGAGTCCCCTCCCGGTACCGGCCGGACGGGACCGGCCCTGAGATGGCGGGTGGGCCTGCGGGTCGCCCTGCTTATTGCCGCACTCGCGGTGCTGGGCGGCGCCTGGTTCTGGTCACAGGTGGCTTCCGGCCAGCCCGAAGTCATCCCACTGAGTGACATTGCCGCCCAAGGCAGCCTGCCTGCGGAGGACGGAACCCAAGGCCAGGAGCCGCACGGGGCAGGACCGCCTGAACTGCCGTCGGAAAGTCCACCGGCCGGAATAGTCATTATTCATGTGGCCGGGGCCGTCGCTGTGCCCGGGATTGTGCAGTTGCCCGCCGGCAGCCGGGTTCACGAAGCAGTCGCCGCGGCGGGCGGCGGTACACCCTTCGCAGACCTGAACCGCCTCAACCTTGCTGCTGTGCTGACGGACGGACAAAAGCTCTACGTTCCCCGGACCGGCGAAGAAATCCCCGCCGGGTCCTCCGGCACACCCGGGGAAACGGGGGAGGGGACTGGCGGCGGCGGGACTGCGTCGGCAGGAGAAAAGGTCAACCTCAACACTGCAGGCATTGAAGAACTGGATGCCCTGCCGAAGGTCGGGCCCGTGCTGGCGCAGCGGATCGTGGACTGGCGCAAGGAACACGGCCCTTTCAAATCGGTCGAGGAGCTCGACGCCGTGGACGGTGTGGGGCCCAAGATGGTCGAAGCACTCCTTCCCCTGGTGGGCGTCTGAGATGGCAGGGAGCAGCCCGTGGAGCCGCTTTGTTGACTCAGCCGTGCAGGGCCAGGGGGCACCCGCGGCCCTCCCGGCTCCCGTGGATACGCCCGCCATGACTACGCCCACCGGGGTCCAGGCCGCGGGGCTGAAGGTCCGAAGGCTGGGTGACCGCGTCGGGACGAAACTCCGGGGCCAGGAGCCATCGAGTGCACCAACGGACGCGCCGCGCCGGCGCACCGACGTCAGGCTGGCACTGCCTGGCCTCCTCGTCTGGAGTGCCGCCGTCGCCGGCGTCTGGCTTAGCCCTGTGGCGCTGGTGGGGCTCTGTTGCGGCTTGGTGCTGGTGGCCACGTGCCTGTTGATCCGGGCCACGCGCGGCCGGGCGCTGGTGGCAGGCCGGCGGAGCTTTTTTATGACCACCGCGGTTGCCCTCGTGCTGGCCGCGACCGCCGCTGCCCATTCGGCTGTCTCCTCGTCACAACGCCACGATGGGCCGTTCGCCGAAGCTGCCGCCGCCGGCAACTCTGTGGTGGCCATCCTCGAAGTTACCGGATCCCCGCGGGCCATGACCATTCCGGGAACTTCGGGGCCGCCCGCACGGTGGTCGGTAACGGCGCAGACGGAGGAGGTCACTGTAAGCAGCCGGGTCATCCGCACGCGGGCCCCGGTGGTGGTCATGGGCGGCAAGGGCTGGGGAGACCTGGTGCCCGGCCAGGTGGTCCGGACTGCCGGCAAGCTGAAGCCCCCGGACGCAGGCAAGCAGGAAGCCGCTGTCCTGTCGGCCTCCCTGCCACCCCGTGCCGGCTCCGGGACCGGCGGCAGCGCCGGAGTCGATGATGCCGACGCCCCGGGCTGGCAGCTCGTGGCGAAGGATCTGCGCGTCAGGTATGTTTCCGCTGCGTCCTTCCTTGCCGCCGATCCGGCCGGCCTCCTCCCGGGCATGGTCACCGGAGATACCAGCGCCCTGGACGAGGGGCTCAATGCGGCGATGAAAACGGTGGGCATGACCCACCTGACCGCGGTCAGCGGAGCCAACTGCAGCCTGGTCCTGGGCGCACTGCTGATCGCTGCACGCAGCCTTCGCCTGCACCGGCTCGCGTCGGCAGGACTGGCGCTGACCGGCTTGGCGATGTTTGTGGTGCTTGTGGGCCCGGACGCCAGCGTCCTGCGTGCTGCGCTGATGGGTTCAATCGCCGTGGCATCGCTGGCAGGCGGCCGGATGGGCCGCGGACTCAGTTTCCTCTGCCTCGCCGTGATGGGCCTGCTGCTGATCGACCCCGGCCTTGGTACCAGCTTTGGGTTCCTGTTGTCAGTACTCGCAACTCTGGGCATCATCGTCCTGGGCCGACGGATGATTGACTGGACACCGGCAGCTATTCCACGCTGGGCAGCCGCCGCCTGGGCCGTTCCGCTGTCCGCGCAGTTGCTGTGCGGCCCGGTGATTGTGCTCCTGCAGCCCCAGTTCTCGACGTACTCGCTGCTTGCAAACCTGATGGCAGCCCCGCTCGTGGCACCCGTGACATTGCTTGGAACGGCAGCTGTCCCTCTGGTGGTCGCCGCACCGTGGCTGGCCACCGTCCTGATCGCCGTGGCAGGCACTTTCAGCGCCGGAGTCGCAGGAACCGCGCGGCTCACGGCCGGATTGCCGGGATCCGCGCTGCCCTGGCCCGAGGGCCCGTTCGGCCTCCTGACGATGGTGCTGCTCTCCATGCTGACCTTTGCCGGTGTGTGGCTGGCCGTCCGGCCCCGTCAGGTGTTCAGGTGGGTCCTTGCACTGCACGCCCGGACGGAATCGGTGTTGGAGCTCTTGGAACGGCATTTGGGGGCCACATTGGCCCGGTGCTGGCCGGACCGGCGCGGGCCAGGCCAGCGCGGCGCGAACCGACGCGGGCCCGGCTTGGTGGCGGCGGCCCACCGTGGCAGGCTTAGACACTGCAGCAGAATTTCCGGGAGGAATCCACCATGGCCGCAGCCCAGAACACACGAACCAAGACTCCGGCGTCCAACACGGCCACCTGGCGGGACGTGACGCCAGCCGAAATTGTCCTGGTGGGCGGACCGGAGGAATACCTCGGCATCCGTGCGATGGACCATATCCGCACCCAGGTGCGCACGGCGTTCCCCGACGTTGAAGTCAGCCGCCTCGCGGCCGGCACCTACGAAGCCGGGACCCTCGCCATGAACGTCAGTCCCTCACTCTTCGGCGAGCGCAAACTGATCGAGGTCGAAGGCGTTGAAGGCATGAACGACGCCTTCCTGGCCGACGCACTGACCTACCTGGCCCGCCCGGAGCCGGATGCGGTGCTCGTCCTGCGCCACGCCGGGGGAGTCCGCGGCAAGAAGCTCCTCGATGCCGTCAAGGCCGGCGGTTGGCCGGTAGTTGACTGCCAGCCCCTGAAGAAGGATGCGGATAAGGCCACTTTCGTGGCAACGGAATTCAGGGGCGCTGGACGGAAGATCAGCTCGGACGCCGTACAGACGCTGGTCAATGCCGTCGGCGCCAACCTTTCGGAACTCGCGGCGGCATGCAGCCAACTCATCGCGGATGCCACGGGAGCAGTGACCCCGGAGATGGTGGACCGCTACTACGGCGGCCGGATCGAAGCCACGGCCTTCAAGGTCGCGGACGCTGCCATGGCCGGCAACGGGCCAGTGGCGCTCTCCACCCTTCGCCACGCACTGGCCACCGGGGCTGATCCCGTTCCGCTGGTGGCGGCACTGGCAGCCAAGCTGCGGACGGTGGCAAAAGTTGCCGGCGCCCAGGGCTCCCCGGCGCAGATCGCCCGGGATTTGGGCATGCAGCCCTGGCTCGTGGAGCAGGCCCAGCGCGATGTGCGCCGTTGGACCCCGGAGGGCCTGGTCCGCTCCATCCAGGCCACCGCCGAGGCCGATGCCCAGGTCAAGGGACTTTCGCGGGATCCCGTCTATGCCGTTGAGCACGCGGTGACCGTCATTGCAACTTCTGTTCGCGGGCACTGACCCCAGCGGATTGCGGCTGCGGTAGGTGGCTCTGGCGCAGAGACGCTGGCGGCTTAAAGATGTGTGGCCGGCACCCATCGGGTGCCGGCCACAATCATCAGTTCAGGTGAACTGGAAACCTTACAGCGCGTTGACCTTCTTGGAGATGGCCGACTTGCGGTTTGCTGCGTTGTTCTTGTGCAGAACACCCTTGCTGACAGCCTTGTCCAGCTTGCGGCCGGCAACAAGCAGGGCAGCGGCAGCTGCATCCTTGTCGGTGGACTCAACGGCGGTGTTGACGGCGCGGATGGCCGTCTTCAGCTCAGACTTGACTGCGTTGTTGCGCAGGCGAGCCTTCTCGTTGGTAAGGATGCGCTTCTTCTGGGACTTGATATTAGCCACGTGTGAACTCTCTTTTTAATGCGGAAATGGTCTAGAGGGCTTTCAGATTGGCCATTGACTGAGCGGCGTGGGGATACCTATGGCGGCCAACCATCAGTGGCCGTCGACCTGCACGGACACACAGCTATACAGAATAGCAGACCCCCCGGAAGCTGGCCATTTGGCGGGCTATTTCCAGCCGTGTCGGCGCCGTATGCCTGCAGCCACCAGATCGAAGCGTTTCCGGTCCAGAACTGCACCTTCGCGCCGGATGGCGTCCGGGCTGATCTGCAGGATCCGTCCAAGGTTCGCCTCGCTGGGCCGCTGCTGGCGGTCCCAACTGCCAGTTCCGATGTCCACGTAGTCTCCGGATCCGTTGCCGGCATGGTCATGGTCCCTGCTGGTGAGCATTACCCCCAGCAGGGACTGTCCGCTCTTGCCCACCAGCAGAACCGGACGGTCTTTGCCCCGGGCGTGGTCCTCCTCATACGGCACCCAGGTCCACACAATCTCGCCGGGGTCGGGACTGCCGTCGGGCTGCGGGGCGTACCGGATGGACGCCGCGCCGGCAAAGTCGCCAGGATAGACGCCGTGCGGGGCCGGCCTCACCGGCGCCGCCTGGCGGGCCGGTACAGGCGTGCGCGGTCCGGCAGATCGGGTTGCCCCGGTACGGAACTTCTGCAGGACCCTGACGGAGGTCCGGACGGCGTTGGCCAAGGAGCGGAGGTTGATAGGCATGGGGCAAGACTATCGCCGGGCCCTTGTACCGGTTTGACCTGAATGCAATACGATGCGCCGGGACGTGGGAGACTGGAAGTTCCAAATGTGCGGTCCAGCCGCAGGGTGCCTTCGGTGCGTCCTGGTGGTGGTCGCATGAATGCCAACAGTAAGGACCCTGCGTGTCTCCCATGGCCCGCACCGCCCCGGTGCCCGCCGCGACAGATCCGGCCATCATTCGGAATTTCTGCATCATCGCGCACATTGACCACGGCAAGTCCACCCTGGCCGACCGCATGCTGCAGTACACCGGGGTGGTTAAGTCCCGCGATATGAAGGCCCAGTACCTGGATCGCATGGACATTGAGCGCGAACGCGGCATCACCATCAAGTCCCAGGCGGTGCGTATGCCCTGGGAACTCGACGGCACCAGCTACGCGCTGAACATGATCGACACCCCCGGCCACGTTGACTTCACCTACGAAGTGTCCCGCTCGCTGGCCGCCTGTGAAGGCGCGGTCCTGCTTGTTGACGCGGCGCAGGGCATCGAGGCCCAGACCCTCGCGAACCTGTACTTGGCGATGGAAAACAACCTCACCATCATCCCGGTGCTGAACAAGATCGACCTTCCGGCAGCCCAGCCTGAGAAGTACGCGGCCGAACTCGCCAGCCTGATCGGCGGCGACCCCGACGACGTGCTCCGCGTCTCCGGCAAGACCGGCATGGGCGTCGAGGTCCTGCTGGACAAAATCGTCCGCGACCTGCCGGCCCCCGTGGGTGACCCAAACGCGCCCGCGCGCGCCATGATCTTCGACTCGGTCTACGACACGTACCGCGGTGTGGTCACCTACGTCCGCGTCGTAGACGGCATGCTCCACCCCCGCGAACGCATCCAGATGATGTCCACCCGCGCCACCCACGAACTTCTTGAGATCGGGGTGAGCTCCCCGGAGCCCACTCCTTCCAAGGGGCTCGGAGTGGGCGAAGTGGGCTACCTCATCACCGGTGTGAAGGACGTCCGCCTGTCCAAGGTTGGAGACACCGTCACCAACCTTGCCAAGCCTGCCACGCAGTCCCTTCCCGGCTATGCGGATGCCAAGCCGATGGTGTTCTCCGGCCTGTACCCGCTGGACGGCACGGACTACCCGGTGCTCCGCGATGCGCTGGAGAAGCTCATGCTCAACGACGCCGCACTGGTGTACGAGCCCGAAACGTCGGCCGCGCTCGGCTTCGGCTTCCGCGTCGGGTTCCTCGGACTGCTCCACCTCGAAATCACCAGGGAGCGGCTCGAACGCGAATACAATCTCGACCTGATCTCCACCGCCCCCAACGTGGAGTACGAGGTAACGCTGGAGGACAAGAAAGTGGTCCATGTGACCAACCCCAGCGAATACCCGTCCGGCAAGATCGCAGAGGTCCGCGAGCCGATGGTGGCCGCCACCATCCTGGCGCCGAATGAGTTTGTGGGCGCCATCATGGAGCTCTGCCAGAGCCGCCGCGGTGTCATAGGCGGCATGGACTACCTGTCCGAGGACAGGGTCGAAATCCGCTACCGGCTGCCGCTCGCGGAGATCGTGTTCGATTTCTTTGACATCCTCAAATCCAAGACCCGGGGCTACGGCTCGCTGGACTGGAAGGCCGACGGCGAGCAGGTGGCCGACCTGGTCAAGGTGGACATCATGCTCCAGGGCGAACAGGTGGATGCCTTCTCCGCCATCACGCACCGCGAGAAGGCCTATGCCTACGGTGTGATGATGACCGGCAAACTGCGCGAGCTCATTCCCCGCCAGCAGTTCGAAGTGCCCATCCAGGCAGCGATCGGCTCCAGGATCATCGCCCGGGAAAGCATCCGCGCCATCCGCAAGGACGTTCTGGCCAAGTGCTACGGCGGCGACATTTCCCGGAAGCGCAAACTGCTGGAGAAGCAGAAGGAAGGCAAAAAGCGCATGAAGATGGTGGGCCGCGTTGAAGTCCCCCAGGAAGCCTTCATCGCTGCGCTGACCACCGACGAGTCCAAGGACAAGGCCAAGAAGTAGTGATGACCGTGGCCGGCAACACCGGACGCCCCCGCAATGCCTAGCATTCTTCCGCTCGGCGACCCCGCGCCGTCGGACGGTCTCCTGCCCGCTCAGGCATTGGACCGTGCGGCGGACCGGGCCTTCGGGCTGTACGTGCACATCCCGTTCTGCGCTGTTCGTTGCGGATACTGCGACTTCAACACCTACACGGCCACCGAGCTGGGCGGCGGAGCGTCACAGGACGCCTACGCCACCACGGCCGTGTCCGAAGTCGACTTTGCCGCCATAGTCCTGCGGAACTCGGGTCTTCCGGACCGGCCGCTGAGCACAGTCTTCTTCGGCGGCGGCACCCCCACGTTGCTCCCGGCGGAAGACCTCGCGCGGATCCTGACGGCCGCCGTCGGGCATTGGGGCCTGGAACCCGGCGCCGAAGTGACCACAGAAGCAAACCCGGACTCGGTCACCCCGGCATCCCTGCAGGTGCTGGCCGACGCCGGATTCACCCGGGTTTCCTTTGGCATGCAGTCTGCCGTTCCCCATGTCCTGAAGGTCCTGGACCGCACGCACACGCCCAGCCGCGTGCCGCAGGTGGTGCAGTGGGCGCGTGATGCCGGACTGGCCGTGAGCCTGGACCTTATCTACGGGACGCCGGGGGAGTCCCTGGAGGACTGGCGGTTCTCCCTGGAGACGGCCCTCTCCTACCAGCCTGACCACATCAGTGCCTACGCGCTGATCGTCGAGGACGGCACC
Organism: Arthrobacter sp. Soil762; assembly: GCF_001428335.1. Taxonomy (GTDB): domain Bacteria; phylum Actinomycetota; class Actinomycetes; order Actinomycetales; family Micrococcaceae; genus Arthrobacter. The sequence continues at coordinate 280,093 of NZ_LMSG01000001.1, read as the reverse complement.
AAGCTGGCCGCCCAGATCCGCCGTGGTGAAGTCCCGGGAATCGACGACGACGACCACGCCGACAAATACGAACTCGCCGACCAGCTGATCGGCGCTGCAGGCCTCAGCTGGTATGAGGTCAGCAACTGGTCCCGGACGCCGGAGCAGGCATGCCGGCACAACCTCGCGTACTGGCGCGGGGACGACTGGTGGGGCATCGGGCCAGGTGCACACTCACACGTGGGCGGGGTGCGGTGGTGGAACGTCAAGCACCCCACGGCCTACGCCGGACGGCTCGCTCAGGGCCTGTCACCGGCCGCCGGGCGGGAAACCCTCGACGCCGAAACCCGTGACGTGGAGCGCGTGATGCTTGAGGCCCGGCTCGTGTCGGGGCTGGCCACGTCAACGCTGGGCGACCACGGCCGTCACGCCGTGGCTGGGCTCATTGCCGACGGCCTGGTGGAGCCGCCGGCTGCCTTCCACGGCAAGCTGGTATTGACCCTGAAGGGCCGCCTGCTGGCCGACGCAGTGGTCCGCAGGATCCTGCCGGACTGAACGGCCCCGCGTTGGTGCCGCTACTTGATCCAGCGCAGATTGTATTGGTAGCGGTGGGGCTGGCCCTTGTTGACATGGATACCTGCGGCCACGGAGAAGCAGGTCAGGGCAATCCAGATCAGGGTGGCGATGACGGCGAAGACATTTCCCACCACCGGAATGAACACCAGGAGATTGGCCACCAGCGCCGCAATGGTGGGCGGCAGGCTGAAGTTCAGCGCTTCCTTGGATTCCTGGGCGGTAAACGGCCCGCGCTCACGGAAAATCAGGTAGATCAGCAGCGACGGAACACAGCCGAGGATCCCGCCGAAATGTGCCAGCGTGGCCCACTGGCGGTCTTCGCTGGCCGTCAGGGGCAGCGCATTAGCCGGAACGCCCTGGTACTCGGAACGGCCCTGGCCGCCGTGGTCGTCCCGGTGCTCGCGTGCGTTTTGTGCCACGGTTTTCTTCCTTCGAAAGTGCAATGGTGCTGGGTTGGAGAATGCCGGACTGAAGCAACTGCAGCCTCCGCAGTACCAAGAATACTGGTTCAGCCACCAAATGCTGCCGCCAGGAGCCGGATCCGGTGTCAGGGCACCGTCAGGAAATCGATGACTTCCTCTACTCTCCCGAGCAGTGATGCTTCCAGGTCCGCGTAGCTGCGGACAGCGCCCAGCAGTTTTTGCCAGCCAAGCCCGATGTCTTCCTTGGTGGAGTGCGGCCAGCCGAACGCTGCCAGGATTCCGGTCTTCCAGTCCTGCCCGCGGGGCACCACCGGCCATTGTTCGATGCCCAGTACAGCGGGCCGGATGGCCTGCCACACGTCAACGTAAGGGTGCCCGACGATCAGGACATTCCCCACCGCGCCGGGGGAGGCCATCACGGCGGCAGCGATGCGCCACTCCTTCGAGTCCGGCACCAGGTGGTCCACCAGGACGCCCAGCCGCCGCCCCGGACCGGGACCGAATGCGGCTACTGCCCCCGCCAGGTCATCAATGCCATGCAAAGGCTCGACGACGATGCCCTCTACGCGGAGATCGTCGCCCCAGACTTTTTCCACGAGTTCGGCGTCGTGTTTTCCCTCCACCCAGATCCTGCTGGCTTTGGCCACCTGGGCACGCTGGCCGGCCACGCGGACTGAGCCGGACGCCGTCCGGCCGGCGGCGACGGGGGCGGCCTGCCTGGGCGCCGGGGGAACAAGCCGGATGGGCTGCCCCTCCAGGAGGAACCCGAAGCCCAGTCGGAAGGACCGGGACTTGCCGCGCCGGTCTTCGAGGGCCACTACATGCATGCCACCGGACTTCTCCACCCGGGTCACCGCTCCCACCCAGCCTGACTGGGCGTCTTCGAGAACCATGCCACGTTCCACAGGGACCTCAGGGAGTTCGCTTCTCACGGGCGCGGTGATCTCCTGCGGACCCCAGTTCTGGTACTGCATGGATTGATTCCGCCTTGCCGCTAGATCCTGGCCCGGAATTTCGCCCGGAGCGGTACCAATGCTAACAACGGGGTGACTCATATTAGACTGTTAGCACTTAGGCATGTCGAGTGCTAACCCTGTAGTGACCACGGATGGAGGTGGAGTATGAGCGAGCCGCGCAAACTCGAAGTACTGCGCGCCATCGTGGAGGACTATGTGCACTCCCGCGAGCCAGTAGGTTCAAAAGCGCTCGTGGAACGCCACCACCTCGGCGTGTCCAGTGCCACCATCCGCAATGACATGGCGGCCTTGGAAGACGACGGCCTGATCACGGCCCCGCACACCAGCGCCGGACGGATCCCCACGGACAAAGGCTATCGGCTGTTTGTGGACCAGATTTCAGCGGTAAAGCCGCTTTCCCACGCGGAACGGCGTGCAATCCAGTCGCTGCTGGAGGGCGCAGACGATCTGGACGACGTCCTGGACAGGACCGTCAGGATGCTGTCGCAGCTGACCAACCAGGTCGCCGTAGTCCAGTACCCGCATCTGAGCCGCGCCACCATCCGCCACATCGAATTCGTCCTGCTCGCGCCCCGGCAGGTCCTGGTGGTCCTCATCGCCACCACCGGCAAGGTCGAACAGCGCGTGATCGACGTCGGCCAGGACCTCGGCGACGACGCCATCGCCGCGTTGCGGACACACTTCCTCGGATCACTCGCGGGCATCTCGCTGAGCCGGCTGACCCCCTCGCTGCCGGGAGTCGTTTCGTCCGTCAGCCCGGGCCAGCGCGCGGCGGCCCAGGCCTTGGCCCACGGGCTGGAAACGCTCGCCCACAGCAGCCGCGAGGAACGCATGGTCATGGCCGGAACGGCGAACCTCGCCCGCTCCAATGTGGATTTTCCGCTCAGTATCGGACCGGTCCTGGAAGCGCTCGAGGAGCAGGTTGTCCTGCTGCGCCTCCTGAGCGACATGGCGCAGGATCCGAGGGGCGTGGCAGTCAGCATCGGGCGTGAAAACCCGTACGACGGCCTCGCGGAAGCCTCCGTGGTGGCCACGGGCTATGGACCAGACAGCACTGCCAAGATCGGTGTGCTCGGCCCCACCCGGATGGACTATCCCACCACCATGGCCGCCGTCAGGGCAGTAGCCCGTTACCTTTCAAGAATTCTGGGTCCGTAACAGCACCGCGGTCCAGGCACGAAGAGCAGTGCCGGCAGCCCGGCTGCCGGCAGTACAACAAGGAAGAGATACGAACTTTGAGCAGCCACTACGACGTCCTCGGAGTCTCGCCGGAAGCCACCGGGGAAGAGATCAAGAAGGCCTACCGCAAGCTGGCCCGCACTCTTCACCCGGACGTAAACCCCGGGGACGATGCATCGGACCGCTTCAAGGCCGTGACCCATGCCTACGAGGTACTTTCGGACCCGCAGAAGCGCCGGATCTATGACACCACCGGCAATGAGAACGGCACCGACAACGGGTTCGGCGGCGGCGGATACTCCGGTCAGGGCTTCGCGTTCCAGGACATCTTCGACACGTTCTTCGGGGCCGGCGGCACCTCCGGCCCCGCTTCCCGGGTCCGCCGCGGCCAGGACGCGCTGATCAGCGTACGGATCGAACTCCGCGATGCCGTGTTCGGCGTCAACCGGAAACTCGACGTGGACACAGCCGTCACCTGCCCCACCTGCAACGGGTCATGCTGCCGCGAAGGCAGCCACCCTGTGCGCTGCGATATCTGCGGCGGCAGCGGCCAGGTCCAGCGCGCGGTGCGCTCCATCCTGGGCCAGGTCATGACGGCGGCCCCGTGTGGCAGTTGCGAAGGCTTCGGGACGGTAATCAAGGACCCCTGCAACGAATGCAGCGGCCAAGGCCGCATCCGCAGCCGGCGGTCGCTCACCATCAAAGTGCCGGCCGGTGTTGCCACAGGCACCCGGATCCAGCTCTCCGGGCAGGGCGAAGCAGGCCCGGCCGGCGGACCGTCCGGGGACCTGTACGTGGAACTCCGGGTCAACAACGACGCCACCTACGCACGCGACGGTGACGACCTGCACGCAACGCTGCACATCCCGATGACTGCCGCCGCCCTGGGCACCGAGCTGTCACTGGAAACCTTCGACGGGCTGCAGGAAATCGACGTCAAGGCAGGGACGCAGTCAGGGGAGATCATCACGCTCCGTGGACTCGGCGTGACGCACCTGCGCGGTTACGGCCGCGGGGACCTGATGGTCCATCTGCAGGTGGAGACGCCGGCCAAGCTGGATGCCGCGCAGGAGGATCTCCTGCGGCAGCTGGCGAAGCTGCGGGGCGAGCAGTTCACGGAAGGCAAACTGGCTGCCAGCGGCGGCGTCTTTGCCAAGCTGCGGGACCGGTTCGGTAACCTGTAGCGGTGAGCAATCCCGTTTTCTTCAGCGGTGCCGGGTCGCTGGACGAGCTGGTGCCCGGTGCCCGTTTTGTCCTTCAAGGGCCGGAGGCACGCCACGCCGTGACCGTAAAACGGCTATCTCCCGGAGAGGCAGTGGACATTGCCGACGGCGCCGGAAGGCGGCTGACGGGAACTGTTGTCTCGGCGTCGCCCGCGGAGCTCACCGTGGAATGCTCCGCCCTCATTGTGGAGAAGCGGCCCGACATCCGGCTTGTGCTGGTGCAGGCCCTGGCCAAAGGGGACCGCGATGAACTGGCCGTGGAAACGGCAACCGAACTCGGGATTGATGCCGTAGTTCCCTGGCAGTCCGAGCGATCAATTGTCCGCTGGAAGGGTGAGCGCGCGGCCAAGGCCCACGCAAAATGGCAGTCCGTGGTCACTGCCGCCGCCAAGCAGGCACGCCGCGCATGGATCCCCGAGGTGCGCGCCGCCGTCGAAACGCCAGGCCTTGCGGCGGCCGTGGCGGCAGCGGATCTGGCCGTAATCCTGCACGAAGACGCGGTCCGGCCGCTCCGGTCTGTCCTGGAATCATGGCAGGGCGCCCAGGCTGACGCCGGACCCCTGGAAATTCTGCTCATCGTTGGTCCGGAAGGTGGAATCAGTCCCCGCGAAGTCACCCGGCTTTGCGACGCCGGCGCCGTGACGGCGCTCTTGGGACACCACGTCCTGAGGTCATCCACTGCCGGACCGGCAGCGGTTGTTCTGGCGAGTGATGTACTGGGACGCTGGACAGCACCGGTACCCTGAGGCCGACTGCTGCGCGGGCTGTTACCGGACGTTGAAGTTCCGCGTATCCACATTCAGCTCCTGGCTGGTGCCGGCCGCATCTACCTGCGAAACGCGGAGCTCGTAATTCCCCGAGGACAGGCTAAGGGCAAGCGTAAAGACTCCGGACTGGGCGGCTTCGGCAGCTGCAGTGGTCTCCCCGGTCAGGTAGGGCGTCTTGTTCCCGTTCGCTTCGGCCCGCAGGATCTGCCAGCGGAGCTTACCGCCCGGCACGGTGCTGCGGCCCGTAATCTTGACGCTTCCGCCGGCCAGGTCAGTCCCTTCCTGCGGATCGATGATCCACACGGGCGCCACCATTCCGGCAGCTCGGGACATGGGGTCGCCAAGCTGGACGTGGTCGAAGGCAACGTAATCGGTGTGGCTATCCACCAGGATCCTGACCTGGATCTGCTGGCCGGAATCGATCAGGCCGGAACTCGCAGCCGCTGCCGTAGCGGTAAAGACCAGCTGCTGAATGGCGCGGCCGGCCATGTCGGCGTCGAGATTGCTGTTAAAGGCATCCTCCGAGACGTCGACGGTGATGACGTTCTTGCCGGAGATGGACGAGGCGAGTTTCTCGGGATTCTGCCAGGGCGTGAAGAAGTCCGGGTCCAGCGGCTTCTCCGACATCATGGCCCGAAGTGCGCGGGTCACCGGATTCTCCTGCTCCGGCACGTCCCGGAATTCCCGGTACAGGAACACGTTGCTGTTGCTCCGGCCAATCCAGTAGACCGGTGCCTTGTTAGATGACTGCGTGGTTTCCAGGGGCGCGCTGGTGGAAGGTGCCCCGGGGGAGCCGGTAGCGGCAGCGCTGGAGTTTGCCGCCAGGTTGGGCTCAGGGCTGGGGTCCGCGATACAACCGGTGAGAAGGAGGAATGCTGGCAGCAGGCCCAGGAGACGTTGCGGACGGAAACGTGGCGCGGCGCGCCTGGCACTGAGGGGGGTCGCTGTTTCCGGCACTCTCGTGGCCTGTCCTTTCCGGCTGTGAAATGGCGAGGCCTGGGCCCCGTGAGCCGGTCCCCGGACGGCTGTGATTTCCAGCATCGCATAGCCAGCCCCGCCAAAGGACCGAATCCGGGCTGCCGGCCCAACTGCAACGGGAACGATATGAGGCCGATATGAAGTTGATACCTAATGACGCCAATCGTCCCGCAGTAGGCCCGTGACGTGAGCCCTTGCCGGAGACCGCCGGGCGCTGCTGGGAGGCGCCGCCTGACGTAAGATGGAAGGACTCCGCTGGCTCCGGCGTGCTCGGCAACAGCCCCGCCCACGCAGCAGCCGGCGGCATTTAAGTTTCGAACTGGAGGAGACCACGGGCCTGCGGGCCAGCACCATGACTGAATCAGCGAACGGAAAGCGCCGGCTCAATACTGAACGCGCCGCCGGAGAATTCCCCCATTCACTTCCCGGTGTTCGGACGGAGGTGGTTCTCTTCGACAACTCCGATCAGATGGTCCAATCGCTCGGCAGCCATGATGAGGCCTTGCGTTACATCGAAGAGCAGTTCCCGTCCGTTAACTTCCACGTCCGTGGAAATGAACTGTCCATGAGCGGCCCTGCCAACGAAGTTCCCCGCATCATGCGGCTGCTGCATGAAGTTCGCGGTCTCGTGGCCCGTGGCACAGTCATCAGCCCCGCGGTGTTGCAGCAGCTCGTCTCGTTGCTCCGCAGCCAGTCATTGCAGAACCCTGTGGACGTCCTCACCCATGACATCCTCTCCAGCCGGGGGAAGACCATTCGCCCCAAGACCCTGAACCAGAAGAACTACGTGGACGCGATTGACGCGAACACGGTGATCTTCGGGATTGGCCCTGCAGGTACGGGCAAGACGTACCTCGCGATGGCCAAGGCTGTCCAGGCGCTGCAGCAGAAGGAAGTCAGCCGTATTATCCTGACCAGGCCCGCCGTCGAGGCCGGCGAACGGCTGGGATTCCTGCCGGGCACCCTGAGCGACAAGATCGATCCCTACCTGCGCCCGTTGTACGACGCGCTGCACGACATGATGGACCCCGAGGCCATCCCGCGCCTGATGGCCGCCGGGACCATCGAAGTGGCGCCGCTGGCTTACATGCGGGGGCGCACGCTCAACGACGCCTTCATCATCCTGGACGAAGCGCAGAACACCACACCGGCACAGATGAAGATGTTTCTTACGCGTTTGGGCTTCGGGTCCAAAATGGTGGTCACCGGAGACGTCACCCAGGTGGACCTTCCCTTCGACACACGCTCAGGTCTGCGGATCGTGGAGGAGATCCTGCAGGGAATCGAGGACGTGAACTTCACCGTCCTGGACTCCACTGACGTGGTCCGCCACCGTCTTGTGGGTGACATCGTGCGTGCCTACAGTCTCTGGGACGATCTCCAGCGGAACAAAGTGAACCACTCGGTGAGCCGGGAAAAGCGGGGGGAAAACGCGTGAGCATTGAGGTCAACAACGAGTCCGGCATCCAGGTTGATGAAGCGGAGCTCGTGGCGCTGTCCCGGTACGTTTTTGAGCAGCTGTACATCCACCCGCAGGCGGAACTCTCTATTCTCCTGGTGGATGAACCCGCCATGGAAAAGCTCCACATCGAGCTTATGGACGAGCCGGGATCCACCGACGTGCTCTCGGTCCCCATGGACGAGCTGACCCCTGGCACGCCGGACCGGCCCACTCCCCAGGGGATGCTGGGTGACATCGCCGTCTGCCCCCAGGTGGCGCAGGTGCAGGCCGTCAACGCCGGGCACTCCCTGCAGGATGAGATGCTGCTGCTGACCACGCATGGGATCCTCCACCTGCTCGGCTATGACCACGCAGAGCCCGAGGAAAAGGAAGAAATGTTCGGCCTCCAGCGCCAGCTGCTTTCCGGCTTCACCGGCAAAGAAGCACCTGCCGAGACCACGCAGTGACGCCCCTGCTCCTTGTCGGCATGGCCCTGGCGTTCCTCGGTACAGCAGCACTCTTGACCGCAGCCGAGGCCGCGTTCACGTTCCTTTCCCGGCATGACGCCGAAGACGCCCTGCTGAAGAGCCGCGGAAACGCCATGAAGCGCATCCTGGCCCAGCCGGTGGCGCACATCCGGGCCTTGCGGTTCTGGCGCGTTTGGTTCGAGATGGCTTCAGCCGTAGCGGTGGCCGTCCTGCTCCACAGCCTGCTGGACAACGTCTGGCTGGCCGGGCTGGCCGCCACGGGGATCATGGCCCTGCTCGGCTTCGTCATCGTCGGCGTTTCCCCGCGGCAGCTCGGCAGGCTCCATTCGGCCGCAGTCGTCCGCTCCACAGCACCGCTGATCAGGTACCTCACGTGGGTCCTCGGACCCATCCCGGGGTGGCTCGTGGCGCTGGGCAGTGCCGCCGCTCCCGGCGCTCCCGCGGGTGATGACGCGTTCTTCAGTGAACAGGAATTCCGCGAACTTGTGGACCGCGCATCCGAATCGGACATGATCGAAGACACCGAAGCTGAAATGATCCAATCCGTCTTTGACTTCGGCGACACCCTGGTGCGCGCCGTGATGGTGCCCCGGACGGATATCCTCAGCATCGACGCCGGCTCCAGCCTCAGGCGGGCCATGTCAATGTTCCTGCGGTCGGGCTATTCACGGATCCCGGTGATCCGCGACAACACGGACCAGATCCTCGGAATCGTGTACCTCAAGGACGTTGCGGCGAAACTCCATGAGCTCGGACCCGACGACGAACAGCCCCCGGTCGAAGCCCTGGCCCGCGAGGTCCGGTACGTCCCGGAGTCCAAGCCGGTGAGCGATCTGCTGCGGGAACTGCAGAAGGAGTCAACACACGTTGCCATCGTGATCGACGAATACGGCGGCACGGCCGGCCTTGTCACCCTGGAGGACCTCATCGAGGAAATTGTCGGCGAAATCGTGGACGAGTATGACACCGAAAGCGCCGAGGCCGTGGCCCTGGGCGGCGGTTCCTACCGGGTGAGCGCCCGGATGAGCATCGACGACCTCGGAGAACTATTCGACATAGAGCTCGACGACGACGAGGTTGACACTGTGGGCGGGCTGCTGGCCAAGGCCCTGGGCCGCGTTCCCATTGTGGGCAGCCGCGTGGAGGTGGGCGGCATCTCGCTGCTCGCCGAACGGCTCGAGGGCCGCCGCAACCGCGTCAGCCACATCATTGCCTCAGCAGTACCAAAAGCAGACACTGACCTTGAAGTCCTCCTCGACGAGGCGAAAGCAACCCAGCAGGGAGTTCCACGTGAGCAAGAAAAGTAATCGTCCGGCCAACCCGGATTCGGCCGCCAAAGACTTCGGCGGCTACAGGGCAGGATTTGCGGTCCTCGTGGGGCGGCCCAACGCGGGAAAATCAACCCTGACGAACGCACTGGTGGGCCAGAAGGTGGCGATCACCTCCGCCAAGCCGCAGACCACGCGCCACACCATCCGGGGGATCGTGCACCGCGATGACGCCCAGCTGATCCTGGTGGATACCCCGGGCCTGCACCGCCCCCGCACCCTGCTGGGAAAGCGGCTGAACGAACTCGTCGCCGACACCCTCGCCGAGGTCGACGCGATCGGCTTCTGCCTGCCCGCCAACGAGAAAATCGGCCCGGGCGACAAGTACATCGCCGCCCAGCTCGCCGCCATCGGCAACAAGCCGGTCATCGCGATCGTCACCAAGGCGGACACAGTGGACCGGCAGGCGCTCACCGAGCAGTTGCTCGCCGTCGCAGCACTGGGCCGGGATGTCATCGGCGAGGACGGCTGGAAGGACATCGTCCCGGTCTCCGCCACCGACGGCTTCCAGGTGGACACCCTCGCAGACGTCCTGATCAGCCACATGCCGGCGTCGCCGCCCCTTTATCCGGACGGTCACCTGACGGACGAACCCGAAGCCGTGATGATCGCCGAGCTCATCCGGGAAGCTGCCCTCGAAGGCGTCCGCGACGAACTGCCCCACTCCCTGGCCGTCGTCGTCGATGAGATTGTTCCGCGTGAGGGCCGGCCCGAAGACAGGCCTTTCCTCGACGTCCGGGTTAATCTCTATGTGGAACGTTCGTCCCAGAAGGCCATCATCATCGGCAAGGGCGGTGCACGGCTCCGCGAAGTCGGCACCAATGCACGCAAGGGGATCGAGGCGCTGCTCGGTGCCCGCATCTACCTTGACCTGCATGTGAAAGTGGCCAAGGACTGGCAGCGCGACCCGAAGCAGCTGGTCAAGCTCGGCTTCTGACGCTGCCTTTTTGCTTTACCCGGCCGGTCGTCGGGAAGTTCCCAGAGTGGGCAACTAAAATAGGCCGGATTCAATTTTTTCGAGGAAGGTACACCACCCATGGGGCGAGGCCGCGACAATCGCGAGTACGGAGCTGACGCGTCAGCCGGGACTGGTCCGGTGTCCCGCCACGCCGGTGCTACCGCCGTCGGCGTTGCCCGGCATCTCGGATCCCGGAGCCGGATGCCGGCCTGGCTGAAGGTGACCACTGCGGTGGTCACCATCCTGGTGGTCGGCGGTCTTGGCTTCGCGGGCTACTGGTATTTACGGTTCCAGTCGAACATCACTACGGCACCGCTGAACGCCGGTGGTGGGGCGAACGCATCGGACGACAAATCGGACCGGATGCAGATCCTGATCCTTGGCTCCGATACCAGGGACGGCGCAAACGCGGAGTACGGCGCCGTTGAGGACTCAACAGGTTACGGCAAATCCGACGTCATGATGCTGATGGACGTATCGGCCGACAACAAGCGGGTCAGCGTCATCAGCTTCCCCCGGGACCTGCTGGTCGACATTCCGAAGTGCACCGACCAGAAGACCAAACGGACTTTTCCTGCCCGCAACGGTGTCATGATCAACGAGGCCATGAATGAAGCCGGCATCGGCTGCGCCGTGGACACGGTCAACAAACTGACTGGATTGGAGATCGATCACTTCATGATGGCGGACTTCACCGCCGTGAAGGAACTCTCCAACACGGTGGGCGGCGTTGACGTGTGCATCAGTGACGCCGTCTACGATCCTGACTCCCGGCTGCGCCTGCCGAAGGGTACGTCCGCCGTTAAGGGCGAAATGGCACTTGCCTTCCTGCGGACCCGTCATGCCTTTGCCGACGGCGGCGACCTGGGCCGGATCAGGGCACAGCAGGGATTCCTGTCCTCCCTCACGCGCAAGATCAAGGACGACGGCACACTGTCTGACCCCTCAAAGATGCTGACCATTGCCGATGTTGTGACCAAGAACCTCACGGTGGATGAGGGGCTGGCCTCCGTGCCGTCGCTCGTGAGTATCGGTAGCCGGCTCAAGGACATCGATATCAGCAAGGTGGCGTTTGTGTCCGTGCCCACCACGCCGGCAGTCACGGACATCAACCGCCTGCAGATTGCCGAGCCCGCAGGGTCCCAGCTCTTTGCGGCCCTCCGCGAGGACGTGGACCTCACGGATCCGACAGCACCCACCACGCCGTCCCCGGCGCCCACGGAAACAACAGCCACTCCAACAGAAACAGCCCCGGCGGTGCCGCCGTATGACAAGGCCCTGCAGCCGGTCACCGTGGCCAACGGCAGCGGTGTCCCGGGACGCGCCCAGGAAATCGTGCAGGCGCTGATCACCGGCGGCTTCACCCAAGCCGGGCCGTTTGAAGCCACGGCGGTGGCGCAGAGCGTCGTCTACTACGGTACGGAATTCGCCGACGTCGCAGCTGACGTGGCTGCGCTGCTGGGGATCCCGGCCGCGCAGGTCCAGCTGGCGCCTCGTGTCGCTGGAGTCCAGGTTTACCTTGGAACTGACTTCACCACCGGGGCAACCTACGGCGCCGGTGCGGGCGCCGCCCTGCCTGAAGACATCGTCAACCAGACGGCCGGCGATACCGTCTGCCAGCAGGCCAACCCGGTGCTGATCGTCCAGGACTGACAGCATCACCCGTTAGACGCAGAGAGGCGAGGCCAGACGGCCCCGCCTCTCTGTGCGTCTGCCGGAGGTGACTACCAGATGCTGACGCGAGCGTCCTGCGGCATCCACATGCCATCCCGGTCGGTCACGCCAAAGGCCTGGTGGAAGGCGTCCAGGTTCTTGGCGATGGCGTTGGTCCTGAACTCGTTGGGGGAGTGGGGATCCGTGGCGAGCCTCCTGATGGCCTCTTCCGACCGGATCACCTGCCGCCAGCCGGCTGCCCAGGACGCGAAGAACCGCTGCTGCCCCGTCAGTCCGTCCAGCACTTCCGGTTCCTTGCCGTCAAGGCTGAGCAGGTAAGCCTTGTAGGCGATGGTCAGGCCACCAAGGTCGCCGATGTTCTCCCCGAGCGTCAGCTTGCCGTTGACGTTGTGCCCCGGCGCCGCATACGGGGACAACTCGTCGTACTGTGCCACCAGCTTGGCTGTGAGCTTCTCAAAGGCCGTCCGGTCATCGTCGGTCCACCAGTTCCGCAGCGCACCGCCGCCGTCGAACTGCGACCCCTGGTCATCAAAACCGTGGCCGATCTCGTGGCCGATCACCGCTCCAATGCCACCGTAGTTAACGGCGTCGTCGGCGTCGGCTGTGAAGAACGGTGGCTGCAGGATAGCGGCCGGGAAGACGATCTCGTTGAGCATCGGGTGGTAGTACGCGTTGACCGTCTGCGGTGTCATGAGCCACTTGTAAAGGTCCACCGGTTTGCCCACCTCATCCAGGTGGCGGTCGACGTCGGCATTGTGGGCCCGCTCAACGTTCCCCAAAAGGTCCAGCGGGTCGATTTCCACCGCGGAGTAATCGATCCACTTGTCGGGGTAGCCGATCTTGGCGCGGAAGGCCTCCAGTTTCCGCAGCGCCTCGGTCTTTGTTTCGTCACCCATCCAGGCAAGACCGGTGATGGACTGCCGGTAGGCCTCGATCAGGTTGGCCACCAGGGTCTGCATGCGGGCCTTGTGGGTTTCCGGGAAGTGCTTCGAGACGTAGATCTGCCCAACGGCCTCACCGAGTGCAGCTTCGACGACGGCGACGGCGCGCTTCCAGCGGTCCTTGTTCCGCGGCGTGCCGCTGATGGTTGTTCCGTAGAAGGCAAAATTTGCGTCCACGAACTCGGAGGACAGGTACGGCGCGGCGCCGTTGACGACCCGCAGGGCCAGCCACTCCTGCCACACGGAGAGCGGTTCGGACTCCAGCAGGCCGGCGGCCCCGCTGAAGAAGTCCGGTGTGCTTACTACGATCTCGTTGCGCTTGTCGGCGTCGATCCCGGCAGCTTCGAACCAGGTGTTAAGGAGCGGGAACAGTGTGGCCGCTTCCTCGGCGGACTTGAGGTTGTAGGTCTTCTGCGGGTCGCGCAGGGTGACGTTGTCCCAGTGGTGGGAAGCGAGGCTGGTTTCGAGGGCAACGACGCGCGCGGCCGCCGGCTCCGGATCGGGCACCCCTGCCAGGGTGAACATGGTCCGGACATGCTCGCCATAGGCCTTGACCATGGGGGCGAACTTTTCTTCCCGGTAGTAGGACTCGTCCGGCAGTCCGAGGCCGCCCTGGCCGGTGTAGAGCAGGATGCGGTCCGGGTTGCCAGCGTCCGGAGCCGGGTAGATGTAGAAGAGCCCGGACACGTCTGACCGGAACAGCCGTCCGGCCAGGGCCACAAGATCAGCAACCGTGGTGGTGGCAAATACCTCGGCAAGGCGACCGCGGATGGGCTCCATGCCTTTGGCCTCCACCGTGGCTTCGTCCATGAAGCTGTTGTAGAGCTCGCCCACTTTTCGTTCTATCCCGCTGGCGGCTTCACCCTTGGCAGCTGCTTCCTCGATGATGTCCCGGACAGCGATCTCCGCTCCGTCGCGCAGCGCGGTGAAAGTTCCCTCGAGTGGCCGGTCATCCGGAATTTCCGTGGCCTTGAGCCAGGACCCGTTCACGTGCTGGTACAGGTCATCCTGCGGCCTGACGGTGTGGTCAATGTTGGACAGATCGATCCCCGAGATGGGCACAGATGCTCCTTCGTGTGACGTGCCGCGGCCGGCGCTGGCACCGGCGCGGCGTCTGCATGTTGGACGATAAGGACGGTGGCGCACTCTCATCTTACGCACGCGTGCTACCCTCAAATGGTGCGCGCAGAGCTCCTTCTTCTTAGCTGCCGCGGCGAGGCCTCAGACGCGATCTAGCGCAAGGCCCATCCTCGTCGCGGAGTTCGTGTTGCCCGGCCACCCTTTCAGATTTGAACCACAGAAAAGGCCCCGATAGTAATGCGAAACGCACAGAAGCCCTCCGGAATGCCCGTCCACCGCTACATGCCGTTCCAGGATCAGATCACCGTTGAACTGCCTGACCGCACGTGGCCGGACAAGGTCATCGCCAAGGCCCCGCGCTGGTGCGCTGTGGACCTGCGTGACGGAAACCAGGCCCTGATCGACCCGATGAGCCCTGCCCGCAAGATGAAGATGTTCGATCTGCTGGTCCGCATGGGTTACAAGGAAATTGAAGTTGGCTTCCCGTCTGCTTCGCAGACCGATTTCGACTTTGTCCGCCAGCTCATCGTCGGTAACCACATTCCGGACGATGTCACAATCCAGGTCCTCACCCAGGCCCGCGAGCACCTGATCGAGCGGACGTACGAGTCCCTGGTCGGCGCCAAGCAGGCGATTGTCCACCTGTACAACTCAACGTCCGTCCTGCAGCGCCGTGTGGTGTTCAACCAGGACCAGGACGGCATCCTCGACATCGCGCTCCAGGGCGCCAGACTGTGCAAGAAGTACGAGGAAACCCTCGTTGACACGCACGTCACCTATGAATACTCGCCGGAGTCGTTCACCGGAACTGAACTGGACTATGCCGTCCGGGTCTGCAACGCTATCGCCGACGTTTTCGAGGCATCCGCTGACAGCCAGGTCATCATCAACCTGCCTGCCACCGTGGAAATGGCCACTCCGAACGTGTACGCCGATTCCATTGAGTGGATGAGCCGGAACCTGCACCCGCGTGAAGGCATCATCCTGTCCCTGCACCCGCACAATGACCGGGGTACCGGCGTGGCAGCCGCCGAACTGGGGTATCTGGCCGGCGCGGACCGGATTGAGGGCTGCCTGTTCGGCAACGGCGAGCGAACCGGCAACGTGGACCTCGTCACCCTGGGCCTGAACATGTTCGTCCAGGGCATCGATCCCATGATCGACTTTTCCGACATCGACGAGATCCGGCGCACCGTGGAGTACTGCAACCAGCTCCCCGTCGCCGAGCGTTCCCCCTACGGCGGCGACCTCGTCTTCACCGCTTTCTCCGGCTCACACCAGGACGCCATCAAGAAGGGCTTCGAGGCGCTGGAGAAGGATGCTGCCGCCGCCGGCAAGGACGTCGCGGACTTCACCTGGCAGGTCCCGTACCTGCCCGTTGACCCCAAGGACCTGGGCCGCAGCTACGAGGCCGTCATACGCGTCAACTCGCAGTCCGGCAAGGGTGGCGTGGCCTACCTGCTCAAGAACGAACACAGCCTGGACCTGCCGCGCCGTGCCCAGATGGAATTCTCCGGCGTGATCCAGAAGAAGACCGATACCGTGGGCGGCGAAGTCAGCGGCGCCCAGTTGTGGCAGCACTTCCAGGACGAGTACTTGCCCTCCAGCCAGGCGGAGGGCCAGTGGGGCCGATACTCACTCGGTTCCGTCAGCACCGAAACCGATGACGACGGCGGGATGACCCTGCACGCCTCGCTCACCGTTGATGGTGTCCAGGCCCGTCGCACGGGCACCGGAAACGGGCCCATCGCCGCGCTGTTGAGCATCCTGCGCGAGGACGGCGTCGATGTCCGGGTGCTGGACTACAGCGAGCATGCCCTTTCGGAAGGCGGAAGCGCCATGGCCGCAGCCTACGTCGAGTGTGCCGTGGGGGAGCGGGTCCTGTGGGGCGTCGGTATTGATGCCAACACCAGCATGTCCTCGCTCAAGGCCGTCATTTCCGCAGTCAACCGTGCCATCCGGGATTCCCGGGCCTGATTCGGAACACGTTGCGCGCCGGGATTCCCGGCGCGCAACGCACCGGCATTGCCGGCTTTCCGGAACTCAGTGCGAAGATTAACCGTGGTCCAACAATCCTTTGCTGCCCGGTCCTACCGGGATGACGCCGTGGTGCTCCGTACCCACAAGCTGGGCGAGGCTGACCGCATCATCACGCTGCTGACCAAGCACCACGGCCAGATCCGCGCCGTCGCCAAGGGTGTGCGGCGGACCAGCAGCAAGTTTGGGGCGCGGCTGGAGCCGTTTATGGTTGCCGACCTGCAGTTGGTCTCCGGAAAGACACTGGACATCGTCACGCAGGCTGTTGCCAAGGGCGCCTACGGCAGCAACATCGCCGCAGACTATGGCCGGTATACCGTTGCCGCTGCCATGACCGAAACTGCGGAAAAACTGACCGACGTCGACGGCGAAGCCGGCACCGCCCAGTACAACCTCCTGGTGGGGGCGCTGGCCTCGCTGTCCCGGGCCGAGCACGCGCCGGGACTGATCCTGGATTCGTATCTCCTGCGGGCCCTTTCCACCGGCGGCTGGGCTCCGAGTTTTACCGACTGCGCCCGCTGCGGCCGGCCCGGCCCGCATACGGCCTTTTCGGCTCCGCTCGGCGGTATGGTCTGCGCTGACTGCAGGCCACCCGGTTCGCCTGCGCCGGCCGCGGAGACCGTTGTGCTCCTGGGTGCCCTGCTGACCGGGGACTGGACGACGGCGGATGGCTCGGACGTCCCGCACCGACGGGAAGCTGCGGGGCTGGTGGCCGTATACCTGCAATGGCACCTTGAACGTGTCCTGAAATCCCTCAAACATGTGGAGCGTGGCTGACAGTGGCCTTGGGAAAAAAGAAGAGACCTTCGCGGCAGCGGACCACCCCTGTGGTGGCACCGTATCCGCACCCGTCCGGCGCGGTTGCCCCGGCGATCCCCGCTGAATTCATCCCCCGCCATGTTGCCATTGTGATGGACGGCAACGGCCGTTGGGCCAACCAGCGGGGCCTGCCGCGGATCGAGGGACACAAAGCCGGCGAGCCCGCCCTGCTGGACGTGATGGCGGGCGCTATCGAACTGGGCATCGAATACGTGAGCGTCTATGCGTTTTCCACCGAAAACTGGCGCCGGTCACCCGAAGAGGTCCGCTTCCTGATGGGTTTTAACAAGGACGTGCTACGAAGGCAGCGGAACCAGCTGGACGACTGGGGTGTCCGCGTGCGGTGGTCCGGCCGGCGTCCCAGGCTGTGGGGCTCGGTGATCCGCGAACTGGAAGAGGCTGAGGAATTTACCGCGGGCAACAGCACGTGCACGTTGAACATGTGTGTTAATTACGGCGGCCGGGCGGAAATCACGGACGCCGTATCGGCTATCGCCGCCGAGGTTGCCGCAGGCCGGCTCAAACCCGCGACCATCACCGAGAAAACCATCCAGAAGTATCTGGACGAACCGGACCTGCCGGACGTGGACCTGTTCCTGCGGAGCTCGGGGGAGCAGCGGCTCTCCAATTTCCTACTCTGGCAGTCCGCGTATGCCGAGTTCGTCTTTATGGACACGCTGTGGCCCGACGTTGACCGGCGGACCCTATGGGACGCCGTCGAAATCTACGCCCAGCGGGACCGGCGCTATGGCGGCGCCGTCGACGCCGCACCGGGTTCAGCCGTACCGTAACCCCGGAGCCAGCGGGCGAGCCGCGCATAGGCGTCTGCCCGCACTTTGGCAGGGGAGAGGAAGACGTCGTGGAGCGCGCCGTCGATCCGTTCCACCGTGACGCTGCGCCCCAGTGCCAGGGCGCGGAGGGCGATGATGTTGACGTCCAGTACCGCGTCGGTGCGCCGCATTTCCTCGGACCAGAACGGCCCGGTGGCGCTTCCCCGGGACAGCAGCACCAGGATGGGTATGTCGATGTCCAGGCCACGGGCCACCTTGGTGTGGCCGGCCAGGATGGCGCTGAGCCAGCCCGCGCGGAGCGGAAATGCCATGGGCGGACGGAACCTGTCGTCAAGCGGCCACTCGCCGTCGGCTGAACTGCTGATGGTCCGCCAATAGAAACCCCGCTCGGGCAGCCGCAGGACAGCCTCCGGCCGGAATCGCGCCACGGGTCCCACCATCGTGGACGCAGCACGGCGGACCAGCGAGCTGCCGTGCATCTCCAGCCAGGGACTGTTTAACACCAGTTGGGAGGCCGCTCCGGGGTGGTTGCTGACCCAGAGGGCGGCCACCAGGCCGCCGGTGGAGTGGCCCATCAGCGTAAGGGAGGCCTTGTCTTCCAGTTCCGGCTTGTGCGTGTCGGCCCGGATGATGGAGATGGCCGCTTCGATCTCGGAGTCATAGTCCGCCAGGTTCGCCACGTAGCCGCCCGGCGTTTCCGGGCGCAGGCTGCGGCCGTGGTTATGCATGTCGAGGGCGTAGAACTCGTAGCCGCTGTGTGTCCAAAACTGCGCCAGGTCCACATTGAAGAAGTAGTCGCTCCAACCATGGAGGAACAGCACTGTCCGGCGCCGGCGGGTGGCTGCCGGTTCCTTCGCCGGACGGAAGCGCACCAGCGTGGCGGTGCGCTGGACGCCGTCTTCGCCCCGGGCCTCGAAGGTGCAGGCTTCGAAGCCAGCACCGAGGATATCTGGCTGCCACCTCATGGCTTTATGCTAGCCGGAGCCGCATGTATGGCGGCCCGGTTTGGTCTGGACCGTCCGAGACGGAAAACTAGAGCCATGCGCGTATATCCGACATTCTTCAGGCTGGCCTTTTCGTGGATGGACGCGGAACGCGCCCACAAGATCGGATTCAAGGGAATCAAACTTGCCCATACTTCCGGCGCAGGACGGCTGCTGCACCGGTTCACGGCACCCGCGGCCTCACTGCAGACTTCTGCCTTTGGGCTGACCTTCCCATCCCCGTTCGGTCTCGCAGCCGGGTTCGACAAGGAGGGATACGGCATCGAGGCCCTCACTGAACTTGGCTTTGGCCATGTCGAAGTAGGGACCATCACCGGGCAGGCGCAGCCGGGCAACGAGAAGCCGCGCCTTTTCAGGCTGATCGAGGACCGGGCTGTCATTAACCGGATGGGGTTCAACAACGATGGCGCGGCCGCCGTCGAACCGCGCCTCAAAGCGGCACGCGCCGCCCTGCAGCGCCGGCACCCTGACGTGCGCCCCGTGATCGGGGTGAACATCGGCAAGAGCAAGGTGGTGGAACTCGACGACGCCGTGGCCGATTACCTGGTCAGCGCCCGGAGCCTGGCGCCGGCCGCGGACTACCTGGTGGTCAATGTCAGCTCACCCAACACGCCCGGGCTGCGCCTTCTCCAGGATGTCCAGACACTCCGCCCGCTGCTGACCGCGGTGGGGGACGAAGCGGACAAGGCGGCAGGCCGGCACGTCCCGCTGCTGGTCAAGATCGCACCGGACCTCAGCAATGAGGACATCGACGACGTCGCCAAGCTGGCCCTGGACCTTAAGCTGGACGGCATTATCGCCACCAACACCACGATCGGGCGTGAGGGGCTGGCGTCGCCGGCTGCGAAAGTGGTCGAATGCGGCGCCGGGGGCCTGTCCGGGGCACCGCTGAAGCAGCGTTCATTGGAAGTCCTTCGCCGGCTCAAGGAGGCCACCGGGGGCGCGATCACGCTGGTGTCCGTCGGCGGCGTCGAGACGGCGAAGGACGTCCAGGACCGCCTGGATGCCGGGGCCACGCTGGTCCAGGGCTACACGGCTTTCCTGTACGAGGGACCGTTCTGGGCGGCGCGGATCAACCGCGACCTGGCGAAAGCGCGACGCAACCGCTGACTCACACAACAAAACCCCGGTGGTTGGACCACCGGGGTTTTCGTTGTTTAAGGGAGGAGTGCTGCCGGGTCTGGCCCGGCCTGCACGTCAGGACGGGTATTGGCCGCGCTTCACGAGCGGCTTGGGCAAGCGCAGCTTGCGGAACTGCAGGGACCGCATCGAGCCGTACCAAACCGTGCCACGCTCAACCCCGCCGAACTTCTCGGTCAGCTTCTTGCGGAGCTGCCTGGACAGAATGAACACATCCACAAATACGGCCAGGAACATCACCCAAAAACCGCCCAGGACATAAACCATCTGCTCGCTGGAAGCCGGAACAATGAGGGAAATGATGACAAATACCAGGGCGCCGAACATGAGGTATTCGCCCAGGCTGAAGCGCGCATCCACGTAGTCGCGGGCATAACGCTTCTGCGGACCCTTGTCGCGCAGGGGCAGGAATTTTTCATCACCTGTGTCGAGCGCCTGGCGCATTTTGGTCCGCTGGTCCTGGATGGCCTGGCGCTCAGCGGCCTTGGACGCCTTGCGGTCCTCCGGCACCAGGGGCCGTTTGCGGGCAGCCTCCTGGGCTTTGCGCTTGGGCGTGGGCGTACCCTTGCCCAACGCGGCATCCTGCCGGGCTGCCGCTTCAGCGGCCTGCTGGTCTATTGATTGCTGCGCCGTTGGCGCTTCCTTTTTACGTCCGAACACGTGAACAGAATACCTTGCGGCCCAAGGAGATTCGGCGCGGGTATTGTGTTCGCCATGACTCCCACTCCAGCAGCCAGTCCGTCCGACGCCAACACCCCCGGCCCCGGCCACCCTGCACCGGCCGTCGACGCGGACGGACTCAGGCTCTCCGTGGCAGGTTCCTTCGACGCTACCCTCGACCGGCTCAAGGAACTTGTGGCCATTCCAGGCATCGCCTGGCCGAGTTTCGATCCTGCGCCCTTGGAAGCCAGCGCGCAGGCCGTAGCGGAACTGCTGCGCGCCGCCGGCGTTGAGGATGTCCAGGTCCTTCGCAGCAACAAGGAGGACGGCACCCCCGGCGGACCTGCCGTCGTCGCACGCCGACGGGCGGCCGAAGGAAAGCCGACCATTCTGCTGTACGCCCACCACGACGTCCAGCCGCCGGGGGATCCGGCGCTGTGGGAAACGGAGCCTTTCGCCGCCGTCGAACGGGAGGGCAGGCTGTACGGCCGTGGCGCTGCTGACGACAAGGCCGGGATCATGGCCCATGTGGCCGCCTATGCTGCAGCGACCGAGGTTCTGGGCACGGAATTCGGCCTTGGTGTGACGTTCTTCTTCGAAGGTGAGGAGGAAGCTGGTTCTCCCACCTTCCGTTCCTTCCTGGAAACGCACCGGGAACTGCTGAGCGCCGACGTGATCGTGGTGGCCGACTCCAGCAACTGGAAGGTGGGCATTCCCGCCCTGACCACCAGCCTGCGCGGCCTTGTGGACGGAACCATTGAAGTTCAGGTACTGGACCATGCTGTCCACTCGGGTATGTTCGGCGGACCCGTGCTGGACGCGCCAACCCTGCTGTCCCGACTGATTGCCACCCTGCACGACGCAGACGGCAATGTGGCCATCGAAGGCCTGGTATCAAATGACAACGTCGGCGTGGAGCTCACCGAAGCGGAGTACCGTGCCGATTCCTCCGTTCTCGACGGCGTCCGGCTCGCCGGCACGGGCAGCATCGCCGCCCGGCTGTGGACCAAGCCCGCGCTGTCCATCATCGGTTTCGATGCTCCTGCCGTGGACATGGCCTCGAACACGCTCCTGCCGCGGGCGCGTGCCAAGTTCAGCCTGCGCCTGGCGCCCGGCCAGGATCCGGCGGCAGCGATGGAAGCCCTTCAACGCCACGTTCAGGCCAATGCGCCCTTTGGGGCAAAGGTGGTGTTCACTCCCGGGGAAAGCGGAAAGTCGTTCCTCGCTGATACATCCTCCAAGGCGGCGAAGTTCGCAATGTGGGCGCTGGGGGAGGCCTGGGGTGTTCCGGCGGTGGAGATGGGGATCGGTGGGTCCATTCCGTTTATTGCGGACCTGATGGACGTCTATCCGGACGTCCAGATCCTCGTGACCGGTGTTGAGGATCCAGATTCCCGTGCCCACAGTGCCAACGAGTCCCTTCACATTGGTGATTTCAAGAACGCTGTGGTTGCCGAGGCGCTGTTGCTCGCCCGGCTGAATGCAGAAGGCCTGGCCTGAAACCCACGCCGCTCTGATGTAGGGATTCCTCCACCGTTGGGAACAATCATCGGACAGGCTTGGTTACGTCAGGAGTTAGAGCTACAGGGCTGACCGAAGTAGCATGTAGCTATAGCCCGTACCGTATCCGTAGGGGCAGGCACCGCTGACGCGGGGCCGCCAGGACCGTCCTAAGGTAGGCCAAATGAGCACCGCAACCAACGAGAACATCACCGAGACCACCAGCGCTGCCAGCGATGAACTGGCCGCACACGAGGTCAAACTGACCGACGTCGCAGCAGGCAAGGTGCGCAGCCTCCTGGAGCAGGAAGGCCGGACCGATCTCCGCCTCCGCGTTGCCGTCCAGCCCGGCGGCTGCTCCGGCCTCATTTACCAGCTGTACTTCGACGAGCGCCTCCTCGATGGAGATGCCGTCCGCGACTATGACGGCGTCGAAGTTGTGGTGGACAAGATGAGCGTGCCGTACCTCAGCGGTGCCAGCATCGACTTCGAGGACACCATCTCCAAGCAGGGCTTCACCATCGACAACCCCAACGCCGGTGGCTCCTGCGCCTGTGGTGATTCGTTCCACTGACCCGGTTCTTTCGCCCGATGCCGGCGCCTGCTTTCCGTCTGCCAAAAACGGCACGGAGGCACGGCGCCGACATGTGGGCGAAACGCCCGGCAGAGCGGTAAGCTCTACACCGAGTAGTAAAACTTTTAGTGTGCCCGGACGCCCCGTTGGGTGGCCGGGCAACAGCAACAAGTAGGAAGGGCCGTCTGTGAGTTCGCAGAACCGAACCGGCAGCCGACGCAAAACGATCACTACGATCTCAGGCTTGGCAGTTGCCGGCGCGTTGGTTTTGACTGGATGTTCGCCAGAGGTAGAGAAGGGGTGGCTGCCCACCGAGCGTGGCACCACCAATCACACTGACCGGATCATGGACCTCTGGGTCAACTCATGGATTGCAGCCCTGGTTGTGGGCATCATCACGTGGGGTTTGATCGTTTGGTGCCTTGTCGCCTACCGCCGCCGCAAGGGCACCACGGGTTTCCCGCGGCAGACCAGCTTTAACCTCCCGCTGGAGGTCTTCTACCTGACCATCCCGCTGTTCATGGTCCTGGTGTTCTTCTACTTCACCGACCGCGACCAGCAGGCCATCGATGACCGCTCCAAGCCGGCCGACGTCGTTGTTGACGTCCGCGGCAAGCAGTGGGCCTGGGACTTTAACTACAAGTCCGGCGACGTCGTTACCGAGGACGTCCACGAAGCAGGAGTCCAGGCACACCTGACGGGCAACACCATCAATAAGGAAGCGCTGCCGACGCTCTACCTGCCGGTTGGAAAGTCCGTTGACCTCGAACTGAACTCCCGGGATGTCATCCACTCTTTCTGGGTTCCCGCCTTCCTGCAGAAGCGCGACATGATCCCCGGCAAGACCAACTACATCAGGTTCACCCCCACTAAAGAGGGAACCTATGACGGCAAGTGCGCCGAGCTCTGTGGTGAGTACCACTCCGAAATGCTGTTCCGCGTCAAGGTTGTCTCTGAAGCCGAATTCCAGGCTCACATGGACAAGCTCAAGGCAGATGGCAACACGGGACTTCTCGGCGAAGAGTATGACCGCAACCCGAACCTGAACGAAATTAAGTAAGGGGAGCGACGTGGCTACTTATACCCAGACCGCACCTGCCGGAACCCTTGAGGCTCCCGTAGTTCCTAAGTCCAAGGGACGCATCGTCGTCAACTGGATCACCTCCACCGACCACAAGACCATCGGGTACATGTACCTGATCGCGTCGTTTGTGTTCTTCTGCCTCGGTGGCGTCATGGCCCTGCTCATCCGGGCTGAACTGTTCGAACCGGGCATGCAGATCCTGCAGACCAAGGAGCAGTACAACCAGCTCTTCACGATGCACGGCACCGTCATGCTGCTGATGTTCGCGACGCCGCTGTTCGCCGGCTTCACCAACGTCATCATGCCCTTGCAGATCGGTGCCCCCGACGTCGCGTTCCCGCGGCTGAACGCACTGGCCTTCTGGTTCTTCCTCTTTGGCTCCACCATCGCGGTGTCCGGTTTCATCACCCCGCAGGGTGCGGCCTCGTTCGGCTGGTTCGCTTACGCGCCGCTGTCCAACACGACGTTCAGCCCTGGCATCGGTGGCGACCTGTGGGTCTTCGGGCTTGCGCTGTCCGGCTTCGGCACCATCCTGGGCGCGGTCAACTTCATCACCACCATCATCTGCATGCGTGCTCCGGGCATGACCATGTGGCGGATGCCCATCTTCACCTGGAACGCCCTGGTGACGTCCATCCTCGTGCTGATGGCCTTCCCGCCGCTGGCTGCGGCACTGTTCGCGCTCGGCGCGGATCGCCGCTTCGGTGCCCACATCTTTGATCCGGAGAACGGCGGCGCGGTCCTGTGGCAGCACCTGTTCTGGTTCTTCGGCCACCCCGAGGTGTACATCATTGCGCTGCCGTTCTTCGGCATTGTCTCGGAGATCTTCCCGGTCTTCAGCCGCAAACCGATCTTCGGCTACAAGGGCCTGGTCTACGCGACCATCGCCATTGCGGCGCTGTCCGTGACCGTGTGGGCGCACCACATGTACGTGACCGGGTCGGTGCTGCTGCCGTTCTTCGCCTTTATGACCATGCTGATCGCGGTCCCGACCGGCGTGAAGTTCTTCAACTGGATCGGTACTATGTGGCGGGGGTCCATTACATTCGAGACTCCCATGCTGTGGAGCATCGGCTTCCTCATCACGTTCCTTTTCGGTGGCCTGACCGGGATCATCCTGGCTTCGCCGCCGCTGGACTTCCACGTGTCTGATTCCTACTTCGTGGTGGCGCACTTCCACTATGTGGTGTTCGGCACCGTGGTGTTCGCGATGTTCGCAGGCTTCTACTTCTGGTGGCCAAAATTCACCGGCAAGATGCTCAACGAGCGCCTCGGAAAGATCCACTTCTGGCTGCTGTTCCTGGGCTTCCACGGCACGTTCCTGATCCAGCACTGGCTGGGTGTTGAAGGCATGCCCCGCCGTTACGCGGACTACCTGGTGGAGGACAACTTCGCCTGGATGAACCAGTTCTCAACCATCTCTTCGTTTGTGCTGGGCGCATCCCTGATTCCCTTCTTCTGGAACGTCTACATCACCTGGCGCAGCTCCGAGCGCGTTGAAGTGGATGACCCGTGGGGCTTCGGAGCGTCGCTTGAGTGGGCCACTTCCTGCCCGCCGCCGCGCCACAACTTCACCTCGCTGCCCCGGATCCGTTCGGAGCGTCCCGCCCTGGACCTCCACCACCCGGAGCTCTCGCAGGTACACACCGTTGAATCGCCTGCAGCCGCAGCCGCGGTGCTCGGTAACGCCGACCAGAAGGACACCGCCAAGTGAAAATCGAATCATGGATATTTGGAGCCGGAGTCTTCTTCTTCGTACCGGTTTCCCTGGTCTACGGTTTCCTGACCAACTGGCATGAGTGGGTCGGAACACTCGGGATCCTCCTGGTGGGTGGACTTTCCGGGATGATCGGCGGCTACCTTGGGTTCACCGGAAAGCGCGTCGGAATGCGTCCCGAGGACCGCAACGATGCTGAGATCCACGAGGGCGCCGGCGAACAGGGGCACTTCAGCCCCTGGAGCTGGTGGCCGCTGGTTCTGGGCCTCGCCTGCGCGGGCGGATTCCTGGGCCTCGCAGTCGGTTGGTGGATCCTGTTCATCGCAGCCGGCCTCGCAGTTGTCGCCCTCGTGGGGTGGGTCTTCGAGTACAGCCGTGGGGACCACGCCCACTAGAAGCTACTGAGCTTCAGCAAAGAATTGCACATTACGACGTCGGGCCCCACCAGAAGGTGGGGCCCGGCGTCGTTCTTGTCCGTCCGATTTCGCGCGGGGAGTCGTGGGGCAATGCCCTCCGGGAGGGGCTAGCTGGCTCCCTGTGACTCCAGGAGCCTTGCCAGCATCCGCAGGGCCGCCTCGGCGCCGCTGTGGCTGACAGGGCCGTTGAGGGCGCCCTCGGCGACTGAAAGCTCTACTTCGCAGCCGAAGGGGAAATCGGCGGTCATGACTTCCAACAGGGAGCGGGCGTCGACACCCTGAATGCCGGCCTTGCGGATGCTGACTGGAAGTCCCGTTTCGGTCACTGCCCTGACGAACATCGCGGCGGGACGGGCATGCAAGCCGACTGACGCTGACACAACGGCCTTATGCACTGGCAAGGGGTCTCCCATTTCCTGACCGGCCCCCAAACCGACATCGCTGAATTTCCTGTCCAATATATCCGGCTGGATGGCCGCGCGACCAAACGGGGGAAGCCGGACGCTCCGCAGCTGGAAGTGGTCTAGTCCAGCGGCGCTGCCTGCCTTAGGCTTGGACAGTGAAAACTGAAGCAAAGACGTTCCTCCGTGGCTGCTGATGCCCGCGGCGTTGCCGGTGAGATTGACCGTAGCAACGGGATTGCCATCTACATCCAACTCAGGGAGATCCTCCGGGCCTACATCAGCGATTCATGTCCGCCCGGGTCTGCCCTGCCCTCGGAACGGGATCTTGCCTTGCGGTTCGGCCTGGCCCGGATGACTGTCCGGCAGGCCATCGACGCTCTGGTCGGCGAGGAAGTCCTCGAGCGGGTTGTCGGCCTCGGCACGTTCGTACGAAAGCCTAAACTTGACCTTCAGGTAAAGCTCACCTCGTACAGCGAAGAGATGCAACGCCGCGGCATGGTTCCGGCCGCCAAGGTCCTGAGCTTTGAACAGATCGGCGCGAGTGCCTTCCTGGCCCGCGAACTGCAGGTGGAGGAGGGGACGCCACTGGTGCGTTTCCGTCGGCTGCTGCTGGCGGACGGTGAGCCGATGAGCGTGGATGAGAACTTCATCCCGGCGCAGCGCGTCCCGGGTCTTTTGGACGGCGAGCCCCCAACATCGCTCTACAACGTGCTGAGTGAGCAGTTCGGCCTCGTGATGGAGTGGGGGGAGGACATGATCGAGGCGACGGCCGCTTCCCCCTCTACGGCGCGCCTGCTCAACGTTGACGTAGGCGCCCCCTTGCTCAAGATTCAGAGGCACGCCTTTGTTGCCAGGGCGATGGTGGACTACTCAGTTTCGTACTATCGGGCCGACCGCTACAAGCTATGGGTACCCCTCCAGCGGCCAGGTGCGAGGCCTGCCCGGAACCAGTCGCTGGGTTACCGCAACCACTAGGAGCGGGGCCAAAAGCCGGCAACAGCCGCGGCTGCCGTTAACGGGAAAGGCCCGGTCCAAATGGACCGGGCCTTTCCGTTGGAGCATAACTAGTGTGAATCAGTGGCTGAGGCTCTTGCTTTCCTCGCCGGCCTCTACTGCAGGGGCGTGGTGGCCGTGTGCGGCCTCCAGCTCTGCAGGCGTGGCCGGTGCAACTCGGTCCTCGAAGAACCACTTGGACAGGAACGCACGCTGCTTTTCCTTACGCGTCACAATGCCGTGGTCGTTGGGGACCGCCGGCAGCGGCGAGGGGGATTCGAATCCAACGAGCTTGTAGCGCTTGTACTCATCCAGGGGCGCATGCACTTCGATGAATTCGCCGTGCGGGAGACGGACAATACGTCCTGTTTCCCGGCCGTGGAGTGCGATTTCGCGGTCCTTGCGCTGGAGGGCGAGGGCTACGCGCTTGGCAACGATGAACGCGATGACCGGGCCGATGAAGAACAACGCGCGGAGCCAGTACGTCACATCGTTCAAGGACACATGGAAGTGTGTTGCAATGAGGTCCGAACCAGCGGCTGCCCACATCACGCAGTACCAGACGAAGCCGGCGACGCCGATGGCGGTGCGGGTGGGGGCGTTCCTCGGACGGTCCAGGACATGGTGTTCGCGGGTGTCCTTGGTGATCCAGCTTTCGATCCACGGGTACATAAACATCACCGTGAACAGAATGCCTGCAGGAACCAGGGCGGGCAGCAGAACGTTCAGCGTCAGGGTGTATCCGAAGATGACGTACTCGAAGTGGAAGTCACCGATGACACCAGGCATAAGCCTCAGCGCGCCGTCAACAAATCCGATGTACCAGTCAGGCTGAGTACCGGCCGATACAGGGGAGGGGTCGTAGGGGCCGTAGTTCCAGATCGGGTTGATCGTGAAGAAGGCCGCCATCAGGGCGACGACACCGAAGACGATGAAGAAGAAGCCGCCAGCCTTGGCTGCGTACACGGGGCCGAGCGGGTAGCCAACAACGTTGCCGTCGTTGCGGCCGGGGCCGGGGTACTGGGTGTGCTTGTGCACAACCACCATGAACAGGTGCAGGACGATCATCAACAGGATGAGCGCGGGCACCAGCAGGATGTGCAGCATGTACAGGCGGCCAATAACAGCCGTTCCCGGGAACTCGCCGCCGAAGAGGAAGAAGGAAGTGTAGGTACCAACCACCGGGATGGACTTGATAACGCCGTCGATGATCCGCAGGCCGTTGCCGGAGAGCAGGTCATCGGGGAGGGAGTAGCCAGTGAAGCCGGCTGCCATGGCGAGGATCAGCAGGACGCTGCCGACAACCCAGTTCATTTCACGCGGTTTGCGGAAGGCTCCTGTGAAGAAAACACGCAGCATGTGAACGCCGATCGAGGCGACGAACAGCAGTGCGGCCCAGTGGTGAACCTGGCGCATGAACAGGCCACCACGGATGTCGAAGGAAATGTCCAGCGAGGAGCTGTACGCCACCGACATCTCGACGTTCTTCAACGGCAGGTACGAACCGTCGTAGTGGGTCTCCGCCATGGACGGATCAAACCAGAACGTCAGGAAGGTGCCCGAGAGCAGCAGGATGACGAAGGAATAGAGGGCGACTTCACCGAACATGAATGACCAGTGGTCGGGGAATACCTTGCGTCCGAACTCGCGCAGGATTCCTGATCCGCCAACTCGCGCGTCAACAAAATCGGTGATGCGTCCGGCTTTAGTCTTGGCGACGAAGGCGGGGGCTTCAGCTCTTGATGCTGCGCTCATGCTCATCACGCTCCCAGTAACTCGGTCCTACAGGTTCATTGAAGTCGCTGGTTGCGACCAGGTAGCCCTCGGCGTCCACTGCGATCGGCAGCTGGGGGAGGGGCCGGCTGGCCGGGCCAAAGATCACTTTGCACTCATTCGTGAGGTCAAAGGTGGACTGGTGGCACGGGCACAGCAGGTGGTGCGTCTGCTGCTCGTACAGAGCAACGGGGCAACCGACGTGGGTGCAGATCTTGGAGTAGGCAACGATTCCGTTGTAGCTCCAGTCTTCGCGGCCCGCCGAGGGGTTCAGCGAGGCGGGGTCAAGGCGCATCAGCAGGACTACTGCCTTGGCCTTTTCGTTGAGCTTGCCTTCATGCAGTTCGTTAAGGCCCTCAGGAATCACGTGGAAAGCCGAACCGATGGTGACGTCAGAGGCCTTGATAGGTGTGCCGTCGGGGTCGCGGGTGAGGCGCTTGAGCTTGCCCTCCTGCGGTGCCCACATGGTGTGGGACAGCGCCCGGTCTGGGCGGGGGCCGAGGTCACCGAAAACCGCAATCGCGGGAAGCGGGGCCAGGGCCATCGCACCGAGCAGAGTGTTGCGGATGAGCGGGCGGCGCTTGATGCCGGTCTCTTCCACGATGTCATCCACGATCCGGACTGCCGCCAGGCGGTCTTCTTCGGTGCGGATGGGATGGCGTTCTTCGGAGACTTCATGGTCCGGCATCAGGGCTTTGGCCCAGTGCACAATACCCGTGCCGATGCCGAGCATCGCAAACGCGGTGCCCACGCCCAGCAGGGCGTTCTGCAGCCGGATGGTGGCGATGCTTGTGCCCTCGCCCAAGTCGATGGCGAAGTACGCCACCAGGAAGATCAGGGTGCCGACAACTGACGCGCCGAAAAGTACGGCGACCTGCCGTTCTGCACGCTTTGCGGCCTTCGGGTCCGTGTCGGCCAGGCGCAAACGGTGTGGGGGAATTCCAGGATCCTGGAACTTCTCCACCTCATTCTGACCAGCCGTAGCTACGGTGCCCGAGTGGTTCGGACTGCCGTCACTATGGTTGCCCATAATTCGCCTCATCCTTCTCTCGTCCCGGCGTCTGCCGGGTTAGTTTTCAATTTCAAACTGCTGACTGGGCAGCAGAAGTTCTTAAGTTTCCCGTTGCGCCTAAGACGTACGGGAAGTAAGCCAGATGGTGAACGCGATGATGACACCCAGGCCTGCAACCCAGACGAAGAGTCCTTCAGCGACCGGGCCCAGGGCGCCGAGGTCAGCGCCACCGGGGGAGCCGTTGGCCTCGATCTGCTTCAGGAACGTGACGATGTCGCGCTTGCCTTCGGGGGTGACGTTTGCGTCACTGAAGACGGGCATGTTCTGCGGTCCGGTGACCATCGCTTCGTAGATGTGCTTGCCGGATACATCGGCAAGGGCGGGAGCGAACTTGCCGCGGGTGAGTGCACCGCCGGCTGCTGCTGCGTTGTGGCACATCGCGCAGTTCACGCGGAACAGCTCGCCACCCTTGGCGGCGTCACCCTGTTCATCAAGCAGGTGTTCTTCAGGAATTGCAGGGCCGGCGCCCAGGGAAGCTACGTAGGCTGAAAGCTGGTGGGTCTGGGCCTCGTTAAACTGGGCCGGCTTTTTGTACGCCTGGGGACCGTTCATCTGCATGGGCATCCGGCCGGTACCGACCTGGAAATCAACGGACGCAGCACCGACGCCGACCAGCGAGGGGCCATCCTGGCTGCCGCTCGCGCCCATGCCGTGGCAGGTGGCGCAGTTAGCTTCAAAGAGCTTTTCGCCCTCGGCGGTGTCATTGGCGGTGAAGCTGGTGGTGGATGCCTTGGCCTCGTTGACGGTGGTGGCAATGGCATACAGCCCACCAGTGACGAGGAGTCCCATCAGTAGCAGCGCGATGACTGCGAGTGGGTGACGCCGCTTTTGCGAGAGAGCCTTCACGTGGTGGTTCCTTTATTCGATCGTGCGCCGGCTCCGTGAGCCGCTTCTTGAAATTCTGCCTCTTGTAGAAAAGGAATCAAAGCTTGACTACTTCAGTACGTAGATGACCAGGAAGAGGCCGATCCAGACAACGTCCACAAAGTGCCAGTAGTAAGACGTGACGATCGCGGAGGTTGCTTCGAAGTGGCCGAACTTCTTTGCTGCGAACGAGCGTCCGATGATGAAGAGGAAGGCAACGAGGCCGCCGATTACGTGCAGGCCGTGGAAGCCGGTGGTGATATAGAACGATGAGCCGTAGGCGTTGGATGAAAGCGAAACGTGTTCGGAAACAAGCATCGCGTACTCAGTTGCCTGGCCGGCGACGAAGAACGCACCCATGATGAAGGTCAGCGTGAACCATTCGTTCATGCCCCAGCGGGAGAACTGGAACGGGCCGCCTGTTTTGCGAGGCTGCAGCCGTTCGGCGGCGAAGACGCCCATCTGGCAAGTAAAGGAACTGGCCACGAGGACGATCGTGTTGACGAGCGCAAAGGGGAAGTTGAGCTTTGCTGTCTCTTCCGCCCACATCTGTCCGCTCGTGGAGCGCAGCGTGAAGTACATGGCGAAGAGACCGGCGAAGAACATCAACTCACTGGACAGCCAGACTACGGTTCCGACAGAAACCATATTGGGGCGGTTCAGCGTGGGGTGCGCCGGGGTACTGGGGGCATGGGTCGCAGATGTCACATAGACATTATGTCTATAAAAGTCCGTAGTTCCCAACGCGAACCGCCTTTTCGGGGGACTTTTTCTACAAAGACGCGAAATCACTGCGAAAAGTTCCCGGCGGTGTTCACATTGGTCAGGTCCGAGGTGGCTCGATAGCATCAGAAGGTGACTTCTCAGGCAACCGCGCCGGCGGACAGCAACACCTGGCCGCGGCTCATCTCGGCACTTATCAACGGTACTGACCTCACTGCGGACAATACCGCGTGGGCGATGGACAGAATCATGTCCGGGGAGGCCACCCCCGCGCAGATCGCCGGATTCCTGGTTGCCCTCAGCGCCAAGGGCGAAACCGTGGACGAAATCTCGGGCCTGGTGGACGCGATGCTGCGCCATGCAACACCCATCGATATCGCTGGTCAGAAGCTGGACATCGTTGGTACCGGCGGTGACCAGCTCAATACCGTCAACATTTCCACCATGTCCGCCCTCGTTGCTGCGGGCGCCGGAGCGAAGGTCGTCAAGCACGGTAACCGGGCAGCGTCTTCGTCCTCCGGCTCGGCTGACGTGCTTGAAGCGTTGGGGGTCAGGCTGGACCTGCCGGTGGCTCAGGTGGCACGCAACGCGGGGGAGGCTGGAATTACTTTCTGTTTCGCGCAGGTGTTCCACCCGTCTTTCCGTCACACCGCTGTGCCCCGCCGGGAGCTCGCCATCCCCACAGCCTTTAATTTTCTGGGCCCGCTGACCAACCCGGCTCTTGTTCAGGCCTCAGCCGTGGGAGTGGCGAATGCCCGGATGGCTCCGCTGGTTGCAGGTGTCCTGGCGAAGCGGGGCAGCCGCGGCCTGGTTTTCCGTGGCAATGACGGACTGGACGAACTGACTACTACGGGTCCCTCCACCGTCTGGGAAATCCGCGACGGCGCTGTCTCTGAGCTGAGTTTTGAGCCGGCCGAGCTGGGCATCCGTCCCGCGACTGTGGAGGAACTCCGCGGCGGGGACGCACAGGCGAACGCCGCCGTCGTACGTGATGTCCTGGCCGGCAAGACCGGCGCAGCACGGGATGCCGTGCTGCTGAACGCGGCCGCTGGACTGGTGGCCTTTGATGAATCGTCCGAGGGCCCGTTCCTGGAGCGTATGCGTTCGGCGCTTGCCCGGGCCGCGGAGTCGATTGATAGCGGTGCTGCCGCTGCGGTCCTCGATAAGTGGGTTTCGCTGACGCGGCCTTGAAACGGACAGGAAAGGACGCGGGCCCGGCTGTAAGGCCGGGCCCGCGTCGTTTCCGGGGAAGTGATCCTACTGTTCGAAGCCGAGCGCGAATGCCGCGTCGAGATCGTGTTGCGAGTAGGCGCGGAAGGCAATGTGTGTAGTGGTGTGAACCACCGCGGGCACCTTTGACAGCTTGTCGGCAATGACGTCAGCCAGGTCCTCGTGCCGGGCGACGCGGGCAACGGCGATGAGGTCCCATTCGCCTGTTACGGAATAGACCTCGCTGATGCCTGGGATCGCGGAGATTTCCTCGGCGGTTTCCGGGATGCGCGCGGCGTCGGTCTTGATCAGAACGAATGCGGTGATCACTGTTCAATCCTTCCGGATCTGTTGGCCGTAGCTGTGCCCGGCAAGACTCTGTGGTGATGCCAGCCTATTACATGGGCCGTGTCCATCAGGCGTGCCCCGGACGCGTGGCCGGCGGCGCCTTCACGACTTTCTAAGCCTGCGTACCAGTGCAAGAAGTGCCCGGTAGCCCACCAGGAACAGCCCCAGGCTCAAGAGCGCAACAACCACGAACGCCACCACCACACTCTGTCCGGTCACGGCCCTCAGGATCATGCCGCCGGCAACGGCGCCAAGCCAGATCACGACGCCGGTTGCCATGGACAGCGGACGCCGCCACGCCCGCCACGCAAGCCAGGCGATAGCGGCCCCAGCCAGGAACGGCCACGCAGTGAGGAACACTCCGGTGACGATGTCGCCGCGCTGGTGGGCGTCCCTGCCGATCGCCGCGAAAACAAGGATGAGGACGGCGTCGGACAAAGCCGCGGCGGTGATGGCGCGCCTGCCGCCGGTTAAGGATTGGTGCTGGGTCCAGGTCATGGCTTCGAGCCTAACCCGGCGAGGGCGACGGCCCGGTTCTGATGCTTGCCGGGGTATGGGGGAACGAGGATGATGACCGGGACAACAGCGGCGCTCATCAAGCGGGAGGCACATTGCGCCTGATCCAGGTGGCCCAGCAGGCACACGACCTCCAGCGGGCCGCGGAGTTCTATTCACAACTGCTGGGGTGCAGCCAGCGGCGGTCTACGACCCGCCGGGGCTGCTGTTTTTCGATCTGGAAGGCGTCCGGCTCTTGCTGGAGCGCGGCGCACCGTCGTCGGTCCTCTATCTGGAGGTGGAGGACGTCCGGACCAGCATCAGCGTCCTGCAGGGCAGGGGAGTAGAGGTAGTTGCGCTGCCGGAGGTGATCTTCCACCATGGCGACGCCACCCTGGGTCCGGCAGGAACCGATGAGTGGATGGCCTTCATCCGTGACTCGGAAGGGAACACGGTGGGGCTGGTCAGCCGGCATCCACCGGCCGTTGTGCGGGATGCGGCCCCGGACTAGGCTCTAGCCGGAAGGGAGCAACCATGCTGAAGATTTCCACATGCCTGTGGTTCGAGAACCAGGCCGAAGAGGCCGCCGAGTTCTATGTGTCAGTCTTCGGCGACTCCAGGATTCTGGACGTCTCGCGGTTCGGCGAGGGCGGTCCCGGTCAGGCCGGGCAAGTCATCACCGTGGAGTTTGAGATCGAAGGCCGAAAGTTCATGGCACTCAACGGGGGAGCGCCGGCCACCTTCACGGAAGCCGTCTCATTTGTAGTCGACTGCACTGACCAGGAAGAAGTGGACCGCTACTGGTCGGCGCTGACAGACGGCGGGGCGGAGAGCATGTGCGGCTGGCTGAAGGACCGCTACGGCGTGTCCTGGCAGATCGTGCCGTCGGTCCTGGGCTCACTGATTGGCGGTCCGGATCCCGAGGGATCCCAGCGCGCAATGCAGGCCATGCTCGGGATGCAGAAGCTTGATATCGCCGCACTTCAGACGGCTTATGACGGATAGGAAGCTCTGGGCAGTCCGGGCCTCCTCGGCAATAAGGTCATTGCCGTAGCCCGAGTCACGTTCGCCGTCGTGGATCACCCCGGCCCCGAGGGCCTGACGTAGAAAGCAGGGGGAATGCTGAGACGCCGTCGGAGTGGCGAAAACACCGCGGTTCTAAGGTTTCTTGATTTAGCAGGGTCCGGCCGTCCGGTGGTCTTTATCCTCGGCTTCGGCGCCATGGGCCTCAGCTAGTAGTTTGCCGCCAGCGCCATGATCGAGGCGTCGGCCGCTCCGCCACCACCGTGCGCCGGGCGCTCTACAAAAGGCTCGTTGCAAGGTCGAGATCCCTGAATGTGCGTCACGGCACTATTTGCCGGCGTGGACAGTGCACCAAAGCTGCTATGTACCGCTCCCCCCGAAAGGAATAGGATCGGGCCGTAATCGATCCTAGGAAAGGGAAACTGTCATGGAGTGCATTACTTGGTTCGCCCCGATTCTGCCCGGCAAACTGGAGGCCTGGAAGGCGTTCGACGATGAAGCCAAGGGGCCAAGGTGGGAAGAGCACGACCGGTCCCGAAAGCGCATGGGAGTGGTTCGGGAAGTCGCATCGCTCATGCAGACTCCGGAGGGGGACTTCGTCTGCCTCTTTCAAGAGGCCAAGGATCTCGCCAAGGCCTTCCAAGGGCTCGCGCAGTCGGACGATTCCTACGACGTGTGGTTCCGGGAACGCATCATGGACGTCCACGGATTGACGCAGGAAATGTTGGAGGGACCCCCGCCGGCAA
The DNA here is from genome assembly GCF_001428335.1 of Arthrobacter sp. Soil762. GTDB lineage: Bacteria > Actinomycetota > Actinomycetes > Actinomycetales > Micrococcaceae > Arthrobacter. The sequence continues at coordinate 244,690 of NZ_LMSG01000001.1, read as the reverse complement.
CGGTCACCTTCGATTATCACAACGACGAGGGCTAGCCGAATCCCGTTCAGCCAACATCTCCGGATTGTGCATTCGGGGGCGTTGTCCGGCTGGGACCACTGGGCTTGGCCGAGCCATAGCCCGGATTCTAGCCATCCCAGCGGTCAGGATGCGTCACCTAAAGTGAGACGCGCCAGCCAATGGTTCAACTTGAGGCCTACCAGGCCAATGCTTCATCTATCTTGAGATCGCGTCACCTTAGGTGAGACAGGACAACGGCTGCGAGATGGTGCCGCATATCTATTTGATGAGACACGCAGAGTACAACCTTACATAATGTAGATTATCGGCGTCATTGGAGAGCGGAGAGTGGCCTGCATTATCCTGCATTAAGCCGACGTTATGCGGGCGCCCCCAGGGCATCCTTCGGACCCGTCGGCGGCACAGGAAACGGCTCACAGCCAGCCCGGCCATTGTCTAATCCCGTGTGCTCGCCAAGAATGAACCAATGACGGTCTACCTGCGTTCACTTGAAACTGCTGTTCCGCCGACGGCACTTGTCCAGGCCGAAGCCCGGGACGTTTTTGCAGCCCAGCCTGGCCTGACCAGGCTGGGCTCGCGACTCGTGAATACTTGCTTCGATTCAGCCGCCATAGACACCCGCTACACGGCGGTCCAGGAAATGACCATGGCGTTCCGTTCGGATTCTCCGCAGTTTTTTGATCCCGCCACGGGCCTGCTCCTGAACCCCACCACGAAGGTGCGCAACGAGATCTTCGCCCGGGAGGTCACCAAGCTTTTCATCGAGTCCGCCCGGGCTGCCGTGGACGCCTGCCCGGATCTGTCCTTGCTTGACATAACCCACGTCATTACCGTCTCCTGCACAGGATTCTTCAACCCCGGTCCTGATTATAAGATCGTCCGCGCGTTGGGGCTGGACCCGGCCGTCCAGCGTTATCATCTCGGATTCATGGGCTGCTATGCCGCCTTTCCGGCGCTGCGGGCCGCCAAGTCGTTCTGCGAAGCAGATCCGCAGGCCGTTGTCCTGGTGGTCTGTGCCGAGCTGTGCTCCCTGCACGTGCGGACCTCGAACGATCCTGACACCATCATGGGTTCGGCGCTGTTCGCCGACGGCGCGGCGGCAGCCGTCATTACCGCCCGGAACGATCCGGACGCACCTGCGCTGATGCAACTGGACCACTTCGAAACCGTCCTTACGCCGGTGGGCGAGGAATCCATGGCCTGGAACATCGGCGACCATGGCTTTGAGATGGTGCTGGGCAACTACGTCCCCCACATCATCGACGATCACATCATCGGCGCCCTGGCACCGCTGCTGGCCCGGGAACCCTCGCTGCGTGGACTCCCCTACCGGGACATCCGCCATTGGGCCATCCATCCCGGCGGCCGGAGCATCCTTGACAAGGTCCAGACGCGCCTTGAACTCACCGACGAGCAACTCGTTCCGGCACGGGATACTTTGCGGGACTACGGCAACATGAGCAGCGCCACCGTGCTGTTTGTCCTCAGGCACATCCTGGAGCAGCCGCCGGTGGAGGGTGGGGAACGCATCTGCTCCATGGCATTCGGACCTGGGCTCACGGTGGAAACCGGGCTCTTCACGAAACTCCGCCAGGCCGCCACCGGGAAGCGGGCGGTGCAGCCCGAGGCGGCATCGTCCTTGGCCTGACCTGTGTCCCTGATGCGGCAACGGGCTGTGGACGCCGTGGAAATGATGGACCTGCCGGACTGTGATCCCACCAAACTGGAGCTCACGTACCGGCAATTCGAGCTGGTGAACCGGCTCTTCTCCGGCTGGCGGCAGCTGTACCGCCGCGAGCTACGCCCTCTGCTCTCCCACGACACTGAAACCACTCTCCTCGACATAGGATGCGGCGGTGGGGACCTGGCACGGCAGCTCGCCCTCTGGTCCGCCCGGGACAAACTGCTGCTCGAGGTCACCGGCATTGACCCGGACGCCAGGGCATACAGCTACTCGTCACGCCGCCCCCACCACGCCTCAGTCCGGTTCCGCCAGGCGGACAGCACCGACCTGGTCCGCGAAGGCCGCCGGTTCGACGTCGTGATCTCGAACCACGTCATGCACCACCTCCAACCAGCAGACCTGGCTGAGCTCCTGGCAGATTCGCAAGCCCTGGCGCGCCGTATTTCCCTGCACAACGACCTGCGCCGGAACATCGCAGCCTACGCACTTTTCTCCCTGGCGGCCCTCCCCTTCCGCGGCTCGTTCATCCGTGCGGACGGCCTGACCTCAATCAGGCGCAGCTACACCCCGGCAGAACTCACCGCCGCCGCTCCCCCGGGCTGGCAGGTGGAGCGCCACTCCCCGTTCCATCAGGTCCTCGTACACCGCCCGGACCATCCCGATGGCTGACGTGGTGATCGTCGGTGGTGGACCCGTGGGTCTGTATCTCGCCGCCCTGCTGCTTCAGGACGGCGTCGCGGTCCAGGTCCTTGAACAGCGGCTCCACCGGAAACCCCACTCGCGGGCCATCGGCATCCATCCCCCCGCCCTCGCGGCGCTGGACAGGGTAGCCGTGGCCAGCGCCATGGTTGATGCCGGCGTGCAGATCCGCGGCGGCATCGCAGTCAGCGGCGCGAAGACCGTAGGGTCAATGTCTTTCGCGTCGGTCTCGGAGCGCTTCCCGTTTGTCCTGTCGCTCGCCCAGGTCACAACGGAATCCCTGCTGGAGCAGCGTGTACACGAACTCGACGGTGCCGCGCTCGTCAGGGGCGCCAGGGTGACGGAAATAGCGGACGACGGCGGACTGGTCACCGTCCGAGCTGCCGCCACCAAGACGGGCGGTGCCGGCACCCGGATCACCTCGCGGCTTTTGGTCGCCGCCGACGGCTCGCGGTCCCTGATACGCAGCCTGCTGGGCATCCCGGCCACGTCCCGAACCTATCCCGACCATTATGTGATGGGTGATTTCGCAGATTCCGGCGAAAATCTGCAGGAAGCCGTCCTGTACCTCGAGGCCGAAGGGATAGTGGAATCCTTTCCGCTGCCGGGCGGTCTCCGCCGCTGGGTTGTACGGATTCCCCGGCCCGAACCGGTCCCGGACGCGGTCGAACTGGTGCGGATGGTCCACCACCGCACGGGGATCCGGCCGGACCCGGCGACCAACACCATGCTCAGCAGCTTCAGCCCGCGCTCCACGGTGGCATGCCGATCAGTCGCGGGGCGGGCGGTCCTGATCGGTGATGCTGCCCATGAAATAAGCCCCATCGGCGGCCAGGGCATGAACCTTGGCTGGCTGGACGCGGCGGAACTTGCGCCGATCATCTGTGATGCCCTGTCGGGGAAACCGGTTGGCCAGCTCCTGCACGCCTATTCCGCCCGGCGTCGTAAAGCCGCTTCGGTGGCGCGATGGCAGTCCGAAGTAAACATGACGCTGGGGCGCCCGCTGGCGCCGCCGTTCCTGGCGTTGAGGAACCATGCAGTCAGCGCGGTGTCCGGCATTCCGGCGGCCAACAGGCTGGTGGCCCGCCGGTTCACCATGCAGTAACCCCGCGCCGGAGGGCGCCGGGTCAGAAATTCACGAAGTAGCAGTCGTAACTGTCCTGGCTGATGATCAGGCCGTCCCGGACTTCAAAGACCGACGACGTCCGGGCGCGGATGGTCTCCCCGGCATCCCAGTACCGCAGGTCCATCAGCGTCCTCGCCGACCAGTCGGCCTCCACCACAACCCGACCGCCTTCGCAGGTAGTGCGGCGGATCTCGAACTTCTGGTCCGCCACTACTTCGCCGCTTTGATCGAGGCCAGCCATCGCTTGCTCCCGCGTCCGCGTGGAGCCTTCAGCCGCGAGCAGATGCGGCGCCTCGACCAACACGAAGTCCGCAGCGAGGAAACGGCCGATGGCCCCGCCGTCACCGCCGGCTTCCAGGGTCCGGATAAAGTCCAGGACAACTTCCAGTGCGTTGGGCTCGGACGCAATCAGTTCAGCCATGGCATCGACATTAGCCGACGCGGCCGACGCCCTGCGGCGTCCACCGCTAGGCTTTCCGCATGACCGCTGTATCACCGCCCACTTCATTCACTCCTGCGCACCTGAGGGAACGGGTGCAGGAAATCCTGTCTGCGGGATCGCTGCCGCCTATCGTCCAGGCAGGGAATCCCGTACTCCGCCACCGGGCCGCGTCCTTCGACGGCCAGATCAGCGCCGGCGAGCTGGACCAGTTGATTGCCCTCATGCGCGAAGTGATGCACGAAGCCCCTGGTGTTGGGCTGGCCGCCCCGCAACTCGGAATCCCGCTGCAGTTGGCAGTCCTTGAGGACCAGTACGACGTCGACACCGAGGCCGCTGCACTGCGGCACCGTAGCCCGCTGGAGTTCCTCACCATCATCAACCCGCACTACACGGCCGTCGGAAGGGACAGCGCCGCGTTCTTCGAGGGGTGCCTCTCCCTGACGGGCCTGCAGGCAGTGGTTGTACGGCCAGAACGGGTGCTGCTCCGGTTCGACACGCCCGGAGGCCTGGCGTCGGAACGGGAATTCGAGGGCTGGCAGGCAAGAATTGTGCAGCACGAAACCGATCACCTCCATGGCACGCTCTACGTTGACCGCGCCGAGTTGAGGTCCTTGAGCTCCAACGCCGAGTACGCCGCCAACTGGGCCGAGCCGGGGATCGGAAAGGCCCGTGCGGCCCTGGGCTTCCTGCCCGAGAATCCCTGACGCGCCTGCACGCCAGCACGCCTCCGCGTCACTCCGACGATGCGTCTGCCGGATTTGCGTCGGTCGGGAGGAACCGGGCCCACCAGCGCAGGATGTGCTCGAATCTCTGACGCCGGTGCTGCGGCCTGCCTGATCGGGAAAGTTCATGGTCCTCGCCCGGGAACACCAGCAGCTGGGCTTCCACACCCCGCCGCTTCAGGGCCGTGAAATACCGCTGGCCCTGCTCCAGCGGACACCTGAGATCGTTTTCGCTGTGGATGACCAGCGTCGGGGTCTGCACGTTGCCCACGTGTTCGAACGGGCTTTGTGCGGCGACTTCCACCGTTGAGCTGCCGAGATATTCGTTGCCGAAGTACCAGCCAATGTCGGCCGAGCCCTCGAAACTGACCGGGTCCAGGAATCCACGCTCCACAATGGCACCCTGGAACCTGTGGTGGTGCGCGATGGTCCAGGCGGTCAAGTATCCGCCGTACGAGCCGCCCATGATGCCCAGCCTGCCCGCGTCCAGCGCCGGAAATTTGGCCAGCGCCCCGTCCAGGAACGCGAGGACATCCTCCATGTCGTCGGTGCCAAAGCGGCCCTTGATGGCCAGCCCGTGTTCCCGGCCGTAGCCGGCAGAGCCGCGCGGATTGCACATCAGCACGGCATAGCCCGCAGCCGCGTACACCTGGGCTTCGTCGAACAGGGCAACGGTGAACTGGGCAAACGGCCCGCCATGGATGTTCAACAGGACCGGGTGCGGACCCTTGCCCGCAGGCCTGACGAGCCAGCCTTGGACGGGATAGCCATCGGGCGCCTCAAACGTCAGCTCCTGTGGAACCACAATGTCCGTCTGTGTCCGCAGAACGGCCGAAAAGTCTGTCAGCAGCCGCAGCTGCCCGTCGTCGAGCACTCCGACGTCCCCCTGGGTGGACGGATCGCCGAATACTACGAGCAGCGAACCACCCGCCCAGGCAGCGCCCGTAACCACCTTGTCGCCGTGCACCAGCAGGGCATGCCCGCCCGTCGCCCCCAGCTCGAGGAGTTCAACCGAGCCTTGCGCGTTGTTCAGGACCACGGCGTGGTCCGGGCCGCGGAGCTCAATCCGGGCACCCGGCGCCGCAACGTCCATCAACTCAGGATCGGTCAGCGCAACCGGCACTCCGCCGTCGGCCGTTACGCAGTACAGCACGGCGTTACGTGCCACGAAGTCGCGGCCCGAACCGCCGAGGTCCCGGGCAATGTAGAACAGCCATTTGCCGTCCCGGGACTGCCGGACCTCCGAAACGGTTTGAGGTGCGGCTACTCCCTTATCCACCGGGAGGGGGTCGCCTCCGGTGGCCGGCACCCTGTAGATCAAGGTGGCCAAGTCGTCGTCGTTCTCCGGCGGTGCTGCCACGAAGTAGACGGCTGATCCGTCTGCACTGAAAACTCCGGAGCTGGCGTCCGTGGCGAGCGATGTCAGCTGCCGGGCTTCCGGCAGCGACGGAGCCGCAGGCGGTGCCAGCGGTTCGCCGCCGAGTTGCGGGACGTCCACGATGAACAGCTGCTGCGGCTTGTCGCGCGTGTAGCCAACGCTGTTCAGCCTGTACTGGTAGGAGGAGATCAGCCGTGGGGCCTCCGCCTCCGCGGTGATGGCTTCGCTGCTGCCGTACCGTCCGGCCTCGGGCTCGCGGGAGCTGAAGACTATCCGGTGCGAATCAGGAGACCAGGCGAAGGATTCCACTCCGAGCAGCCTGTCGGTAATGACCTGGGGTTCACCGCCGCCGGCCTCCACCACGACGAGCTGCGCTTTCGATGATGGTCCGCCTGTCCGCAGGAAGGCGAGGACCAGTCCATCAGGAGAGAACGCAGGGCCGGTGTCCCGGAAGCCCCTGGTTATTCGCCGCGGCAGCTGCTCCTGGTTCAACGGGATGTTCCACAGCTGGCCCACGTAGGAATCAGCAGTGAAATCCGGCCTGGTCACCGACACAACAGCACGGCTGCCGTCCGGGTGAACGGCCGGCGCGGCGACGGAATTGAGCAGCGGGAGGTGTTCTGGCTTCACCCACGTGAGCCTAACGTGCGGCTTTCCCCCACGCGAACATGCGGCCGGACCACTCGCGCGGGCTCCGCGCCGGCCCGCTCCCCGCCCTAAGATGGTCCGTATGCCATCAAGCCCTCGCCCTCCGCTGCGCTGCCCCGTGTGCGGCGCAGCACTGAATGTCCAGGTCGGGCCGGGTGACGCGGCCCGCAAGGCCTTGGTCTGCGGATCCGGGCACGGCTTCGACGCGGCGAAGCAGGGCTATTTCAACCTGCTGGTGGGCAAGGGGACAGTCTTTGAAGCCGACACCGCAGAGATGGTGGCGGCCCGGTTCGCTTTCCTCGACCGCGGGCATTACCGCCCCCTGGCAGACGCCGTCGCGGCCGCTGTCGTGCCCGGGATAACCCCGGGCGAACCATTCACAGTCCTCGATTCGGGTACGGGGACCGGCCACTATCTCAGGGTGGTGCTGGATGAGGTGCAGCGGCGCACGGCCAGTTACGCCGCCGTCGCGCTCGACATCTCCAAGTTCGCGCTCCGCCGCGCCGCGCGCCTCAACCCCGAGGCCATCAGCCTGGCCTGCGATGTGTGGCAGCCGCTCCCGGTGGCCGACGCCGCCGTCGACGCCATCACGGTGATCTTCGCTCCACGCAACGCCGCCGAATTCGCCCGGGTCCTCCGCCCCGGCGGAAGGCTGGTGGTGGTGACGCCGCGCGCCGGACACCTGGCCGCCGTTGCCGCCCAGGCAGGGATGCTGTCCATTGAGGACGACAAGGACGCGCGGCTGGCAGAATCCCTCTCGCCGCACTTCGCCGCCGAGTCCGCCCGGGACCTGGATATCCTGATGATGCTAACGCCCAGCGAGGTGGCTGACCTGGCCTTCATGGGTCCGGCCGGGCACCACCTGGACCGCACGGCCATTACGGCCAAAATCGGGAGTGGCGGGGTGTCGACCCAGGTGGAGGCACGATTCCGGATCACGGTCTTCCGTCCGGCACGGTCCGCACCGTAACGACTTGGCCACGTTCAACCCTGCCCTTCACGCAACCTGCCGTCCTGCTTTCCGGCGGACTAGGATAAATAGACAGCTACCGAATGGTCAAGGGGGACGGAATGTTTGAATGGCTCGGCGAAAACTGGTGGGCCCTGTGGCTCACCGCCTTCCTCGCGTTCGCAGTGATCGAAATGATCACCCTTGACCTGTTCTTCATCATGCTCGGCGGCGGAACACTTGCCGCGCTCGTCGCAGATTTTGCCGGCGCTGACCTGTGGCTGCAAATTGTCGTGTTCTGCGTCGTCTCACTGCTGATGATCGCCTTTGTCCGCCCGGTGGCACTAAGCCACCTCAAAAAAGGACCCGCCGACCAGCGCACCAACATAGACCGGCTCATTGGCGAGCAGGCCCTGGTGATGGAAGCAGTCAGCTCCACCGGTGGCCTCGTCAAGATCGGGGGCGATGTCTGGAGCGCCCGGTCCTCCGGCGGCGTCCTGCCTGCCGGCCAGAAGGCAGTGGTCTCCGCCATCGACGGGGCCACGGCTGTTGTTTCCGCCCAGCCGGAGCAGGCCACTCAGACCTAAGTACAGCCTAACAATTGGGGAATAGGAGTCGTATGGATAACGCAGGAGGAGCCGCCCTGGCCATTGTGCTGGTGGTCCTGATCGTGTTCGTGATCATTGTCTTGGTCCGCTCGGTGCGGATTATCCCGCAGGCGAGGGCCGGCGTCGTTGAACGGCTCGGCAAGTACCAGCGGACCCTTAACCCGGGACTCACCATCCTGATCCCGTTTGTGGACCGGCTCCTGCCGCTCCTGGACCTGAGGGAGCAGGTGGTGTCCTTTCCACCGCAGCCGGTCATCACCGAAGACAACCTGGTGGTGTCCATCGACACTGTGGTGTACTTCCAGGTCACTGATCCGCGCGCAGCCACCTATGAGATTGCCAATTACATCCAGGCTGTGGAGCAGCTCACCACTACCACCCTGCGTAACGTTGTGGGTGGCCTGAACCTGGAAGAGGCGCTCACATCCCGCGACCAGATCAACGGCCAGCTGCGCGGTGTCTTGGACGAGGCAACCGGCCGCTGGGGCATCCGGGTCTCGCGCGTGGAGCTCAAGGCCATTGACCCGCCCCACTCGATCCAGGATTCGATGGAGAAGCAGATGCGGGCCGAGCGAGACCGCCGCGCTGCGATCCTCACGGCCGAAGGCACCAAGCAGTCCGCCATCCTCACGGCCGAGGGCCAGCGGCAAGCGTCGATCCTTGCGGCTGAGGGCGACGCCAAGGCGGCCATCCTCCGCGCAGACGGTGAGGCGCAGGCCATCCAGAAGGTCTTTGACGCCATCCACAAGGGCAACCCCGACCAGAAGCTCCTGGCCTACCAGTACCTTCAGACGCTTCCGAAAATCGCAGAGGGATCATCAAACAAGCTGTGGATCATTCCCAGCGAAATTGGCGAGGCACTCAAGGGAATCGGCCAGGCGCTCGGCGGTACCAATCCTGATCCGACCGCGGGCGGCGGCGGGCTGTTCGACGAGGAACCCGCTAAACAGCCTGGGTCCTGACACGGATTTGCCTCACACGGGGCGGGAGGGGATTCGCGCTTGGTCGCGGGTCCCCTTCCGTTTTGCGGCTGGGCCCCACGCCGGTATAATTGAGTATTTGTCCGGTCGGACCAGATCCGCTGGAACAAGAAAGCTTCGCAATGCGTTGAATCTTATGATGCAGCACAGTGCACACAGTAGTCCGGGGCGGTTATGCCGTTCCGGCTTGCGTGGAGTCCTGCTCCGCGAACCGACCAGAGGGAGAAAACATGAGCGATCGCAGCCTGCGGGGTATGCGCCTTGGCGCGCAGAGCATGGAGACCGAGTCCGGCGTTGAGCCGGCTCCGCGCCAGCGCGTCGAATACCGGTGCGAGGACGGCGAGCAGGTCTTCGTGACGTTCTCTTCAGAGGCTGAAATTCCTCCTGTGTGGGTTTCCAAGACCGGCAAGGAAGCGCTCCTCGTTGACGGCGAACGTCCGGACACCAGCAACGAAAAGGCTGTCCGTACCCACTGGGACATGCTTCTGGAGCGCCGTTCCCTTCCGGAGCTGGAGCAGATCCTCGAGGACCGGCTGACCATCCTGCGCGAACGCCGTGGCGAACGGCGCAGCGCCTGACCCCAGCGGCGGTCACGGCCTCCCACCGAGGTCATAGCGTCATCGATTGACGCGAACTGAATGATTAAGAAAGGGCCGGGCCGGCAACGTGATCACGTTGCCGGCCCGGCCCTTTCTTTCGTCCCAACGGCGTTGCAGGTCAGCCCTGTGCCGGATCCTTCTTGCCTGTGAGCTTGTTCCAGCGTGCCTGCAGGCCCCACCTGGTGACGTTGACCATGGCCTCAACAACAATGTTGCCGCTCATCTTTGACGCTCCGAGCTCGCGCTCCACGAAAGTAATGGGGCGTTCTTCGATCCTGAGGCCCAGCTTGGCTACACGCCACGCCAAGTCAACCTGGAAGCCGTAGCCCACTGAATCGACAAGGTCGAGGTTCAGTTTTTCCAGCGTGGTCCGCCGGAATGCGCGGTAGCCGCCGGTGACGTCCTTGATCTTCAGGCCCAGCATCAGCCGGGCGTACGTGCTGCCAGTGCGTGAAATCGCCTGCCGGTACAGCGGCCAGTTGACCACGCTGCCACCAGGAACCCAGCGGGATCCCATGGCAAGGTCTGCGCCCTGTTCAACGGCTTCCAGCAGCTGGGGAAGCTGTTCGGGCTGGTGTGAGCCGTCCGCATCCATTTCCACCAGGACGTCGTAGCCTGCCTCGAGTCCCCATTTGAACCCGGCAATGTAGGCGGCGCCCAGGCCTGCCTTGCCTTTGCGGTGCAGGACGTGAACCTGTGTATCCTCGGCGGCAAAGCCGTCCGCAAGCTGCCCGGTGCCGTCCGGGCTGTTGTCGTCCACCACGAGTACGTCCGAGGCCGGTACGGCTGAGCGGAGGCGTTGAAGAGTCTTGGGCAGCGATTCCAGCTCGTTGTAAGTAGGAATGATGGTGAGGACGCGCACAAAGGGCCTTCCTGGACGGGAGCGGTCGGAGCGGCTGAACTGTAGCGGGGTAGCTGGCGGTCAGGCGCAACTACCTATTATAGGGCGCTTTATGGGGGCGCTGGCCGGCATGTCAGGTCAGGAGCGCAGTGCCGGACTCGAATGCAGCTCCACGCCGTCCTTCACGGTCTGCAGGCACACCGGGTCCACCCCGGTATCAAGTGCCGGGAGAAGGGGCGTGCGGGCACGCGGATCCGTGCTCCAGGACTGGACGCGGCCGTCCGCCACCTGGACCATGAGCTCCTCAGCATCCCAAACAGCGAAACTGGCTGGTGCGCCGGGAACCAGCTGCCCGGCCATCGGGTTGTGGTGCTTTGCTGCCCGCCAACCCGCGCGGGTGTGGCCGAGGAACGCTGCGCGGGCCGAGATCCTTTCAGCGTGGTTGTGGTGTTCCAGGCAGGCACGCACGCTGGACCACGGGCGCAGTGGCGTCACCGGGCTGTCGCTGCCGAAGCAGATAGGAACACCGGCAGCATAGAACGAGGCAAACGGGTTCATGGAGCGGCTCCGGCTCCCCAGGCGCTGCTCATACATGCCGCCTTCGTTCCCCCAGTCAGCGTCGAAGCGTGGCTGGGCGCTGACGGTGACGGAGTAGCGGGCCAGCTGTTGCACTGATTTGGGGTCTGCGACTTCCACATGTTCGAAGCGGTGGCCGGCGGCACGGATCCGTTGCTCGCCCACTTCGGCGGCCGCGAGTTCCAGTGCCTCCAGCGCCGCATCAAGTCCCGCGTCGCCGATGACGTGGAAGCCGCCCTGGATGCCCAGCAGCGAGCAGGCCGCCAGGTGGGCGCCGGCCTGCTCTGCCGAGATGTAGAGGCTGCCCCGCTCCCCCGCCGCGTCGCTGTAGCCGGCCCTCAGTGCCGCTGTCCTGGAGCCGAGGGAACCGTCAATGTTCAGGTCGCCTGCCAGGCCGCGCACAGATACGCCCAGTTCGTCCAGCAGCGCCCGGGCCTGCTCCTCGGAGGTGGCCAGTTCGCCCCAGTACGGCAAGATTTCCGGCATGGCCTGTCCGGCCGCCGTGTTCCACGCGGCGGCAAGGCGAAGGTCGGAAACTCCGCCGATATGCGGTGCGGCCATCTCCGCCAGTGCCACATAACCGTTTTCGGCCGCTTCGGTCAGGGCGCGCCGCTGGTAGGCCAGGAGGCTGGCCTCCGGGAGCCGCCGTGCTTCCTGGCGGGCCGCTGTATGGGCGGCCCGCTTCACTTGTGAACCCGCGCTGTAGCCGTCCAGCCCGCCAAGCCCTGCGGCGGCAGCCAAGGAGGAAGAGACCAACGCCGAATGCGCATCCACCCTGGCCAGGAACACGGGCCTGCCGCCGGCGGCCTGCTCAAGCTCCTCGGGTGCCGGCAGGGCCGGGTCCTCCCACGTGGATTCATCCCAGCCATGACCCAGCAGGGGGCCGTCGCCTTTGGCTGCGGCCACGGCATCGAGTAATTGCCGGGCGGAACGGATCCCACCCAGCTGGAGGGAACCCAGTGCGATACCGGTTTCCGTGAGGTGGACGTGGGAGTCAACAAACCCCGGCGCTACGAGGGCTCCATGGAGGTCGATGATCTCCATGGAGCTGTCGGCGATGGAGGATGCCGCCTGCTCGGAGCCGACCCAGGCAACGGTGTCGCCGTCAACGAGCATGGCGGTGGCAAAGGGGTCTGCTGCTGTGTAGACCGAGCCGTTGCGGTACAGGACCACCTTCCGCTCGTGCGGCGCGGGCGTGGTGGAACGTTTAGTGGTCATGCGGGCGAAGCTCCTGGGGCTAGGGGAAGAAGGCAGGCTGCCGGTGCATCAGAGCCGGGACATCAGAGTACGGAAGAGTAGGCCACGACGCCGCGGCGGATGAGTGATATTGCTTCTGCGCAAAGCTTGGAGACGCGCGGATCCAGGCCGGGAATCTTGGCGAGCTGGTCCAGGAGGTCGATGACCTGTTTGACCCAGCGGACGAAGTCGCCCGCCGCCAGGTCCGTGCCGTTGAGCACTTCCTGGAGATGCCGTCCCTTGGCCCATTTGTACATCGGCCAGACAAGACCGAGTTCGGGTTCGGCAGTCAGCGGAAGTTTGTTCGCCTCTTCCACGTCCTCCAGGGCCGACCATTCCCGGATCACCACATCCACGGACGATTCAAGCGAGACGCTGGGCATCCGGGGGCGGAGGCCCCTGTCCTCGCGTTTGGCCTGGTAGACCAGGACGCTGGCCAGGGCCGCTACTTCGACGGCGTCCAGGTCGTTGAGTGCGCCCAGCCGCAGTGCTTGCGAAATCAGCAGGTCCTTCTCGCCGTAGATCCGGCGGAGCCGCTGGCCGTCCGGGCTGATGGCCAGGCGCCCGTCAGCTCCTGCTTCCAGGTAGCCGTAAGCGGACAGGACATCGCAGACGCGATCGAAGGTCTTCGCAATGGTGTTGGTCCGGCCCTGGATCTGCCGGACCAGGGCATCCGTCTCCCGGCGCAGCTTCCACCAACGCTCAGACCAACGGGCGTGGTCTTCACGCTCGCTGCAGCCGTGGCAGGGGTGGGCCCGGAGCGCCTGGCGAAGCTCGGAGATGCGTTTCTCCTGATGGGGCAAAACGGACCCCAGGCCAAAATCGGTGCTGCGGCCGGGGGCAGGCGGGCGGTTCTCGCGCAGTGCATTCCTGGCCGACGATGCGAGGTCACGCCGGGATTTCGGGACCTTTGCGTTGAACGACTTCGGAATCCGGATCCGTGTCAGGGGCGCAATGGGGCCCTCAAGGTCCTCGGTGCCGATTCGCCTGAGCTGGTTGTCGAGCGTCAGGATGGCAGGCCGGGGCTCCCTGCCGCTGTGGTCCGAGCTGAGCACGATCGCCGGTCCGGGCGCCCGCCCGCCCGGGACGTCCACCACGTCGCCGGGCATCAGCCGCGCCAGGGAGTCTTCATTCAGCGACTTATGAGCCCGGGACTTGCTGCGGGAGGTGACATCCTCGGCGTCGGACAGTTCACGGCGCAACCGTGCATACTCGGTGAAGTCTCCGAGGTGGCAGGTCATGGATTTTGCGTATCCCGCGAGGGACTCTTCGCGGCCGCGCACCTGCTTGGCAAGTCCGACAACGGACCGGTCAGCCTGGAACTGCGCGAAGGAGGATTCAAGGATTTCCCGCGCACGGGCGCGACCAAACTGCGCCAACAGGTTGATGCTCATGTTGTACGTCGGCCGGAAGCTTGAGTTCAGCGGATACGTACGCCGTGAGGCGAGGCCGGCAACAGCAGCAGGGTCCGTGCCCGGCTGCCACAGGACAACGGCATGGCCTTCGATGTCGATGCCGCGGCGTCCCGCGCGGCCGGTCAGCTGCGTGTACTCCCCCGCGGTGATGTCCACGTGGGCTTCGCCATTGAACTTGTCGAGCTTTTCCAGGACCACGGAGCGGGCCGGCATGTTGACGCCCAGGGCCAGCGTTTCGGTGGCGAACACAGCCTTGACCAGGCCCTCGACGAATAGCTTCTCCACTACTTCCTTGAAGGTGGGAAGCATGCCGGCATGGTGGGCTGCGAAACCACGCAGCAGGCCATCCCGCCACGTCCAGAAGCCGAGCACGTCCAGATCCTCGGACGGGATGTCCTGCCCGGCCTCATCAACGCGCTGCGCAATGATCTGTTGCTCCTTCTCCGTGGTCAGCCAGAGTCCGGACGAGACACATTGGGCAACGGCGGCATCGCAGCCTGCCCGCGAGAAGATAAACGTGATGGCGGGCAGCAGGTCCTGCCGGTCCAGGCTGGCAATTACTTGGGGCCGGCTGGCCTTCCGGACGGCGCCGGGCTGGGCTCCCTGCCGGGGGCGGTCTTCTGTCCGTTGCCGTTGCTGCCGGCGCTGGCTTCGTCCACCGTGGCCAAAGCGCCCGGCGAAACTTTGCTGGCCTTCGCTGCGGGCCATCTTGAGCAGGTCCGGATTGACCTCGAACCCCGGCCCGTCCGCGTCTTTGGTGGCAGCGGTGAGCCGCTCCTGGACCGGTAGTGGAGCTCCCGTCTCCGCATCCGCGGGCGGGGCGATTTCGTCGAAGGTGGTTTCTCCGGCGAACAGGTCCACGATGTCCCGGCCCACCATAACGTGCTGCCACAGGGGAACCGGGCGGTGCTCGGAGACAATGATGTCGGTGTCGCCGCGCACGGTATCCAGCCAGGCACCGAATTCTTCTGCGTTGGAAACTGTGGCGCTGAGGGAAGCTACCTGGACTTCGCTGGGGAGGTGGATGATGACTTCCTCCCAGACGGCACCACGGAAGCGGTCCGCGAGGTAGTGGACTTCGTCCATGACCACAAAGCCGAGGTCATCCAGGGTGTCCGAGTCCGCGTAGAGCATGTTCCGGAGGACTTCCGTGGTCATGACCACCACGGGGGCGTCGCCATTGATGCTGGTGTCGCCGGTCAGCAGACCGACGTTTTCCGCCCCGTACTTTTCGGAGAGTTCCGTGAATTTTTGGTTGCTCAGAGCCTTGATCGGGGTGGTGTAGAAGGCCTTGAGGTTTCGTTCCAAAGCGAGATAGATGGCAAATTCGCCCACGATGGTCTTACCGGCACCAGTGGGGGCAGCCACCAGCACTCCCTTGCCCTCCTGGAGGGACCGGCAGGCGAGGCGCTGGAATTCGTCAAGTTCAAAATCAAGGGTGCGGACAAACCCGCCGAGGTAGGTGCCCGCTTCGGCCGTGCGTTCCGCGCTGGCCCGGTAGCTTTCAGAGGGCGAGAGTGGCCCGGAAATAGAGGACATGCCTCAAGCCTAGTGCGCCGCGCGCTACAGGTTCTTCAGTTCGTTGCCGGGCGTCGCGATGTCGGCTGTCGCGTCCGTCTCAGCAGACTGTTTCGCGACGCGCTTGTCACGGCGCTTGTCGTTGAAGATACACAGCCCGATCGCCGCGAAGAACAGAATCAGCAGCGGCGCAGCAAGCAGGAACATGGACAAAGCGTCCGTGCCTGGTGCGGCCAGTGCAGCCAGGACAAAGACCAGGAAGACGATAATCCGCCAGGCTTTGAGGATGGTCCGGCCCCTGACCACACCGGCCATGTTGATGCCGACCAGGATCACGGGGACCAGGAAAGAGATCCCGAGGATAAGCAACATCTGCGTGGCAAACGTCAGGTAGTCGGTGGCCGAGATGTTGTTGGCACCGGTGGCGGGTGTGAACTGCAGCAGCGCCCTGACCACGGTGGGGAACACGAGCCAGGCTACAAACACACCGGCCAGGAACAGGGGCACAGCGGCCGCCATAAAGCCGAGCGTGTAGCCGCGTTCCTTCTTGGTCAGACCCGGGGTGATAAAAGCCCACACCTGATAGATCCAGACAGGGCTGGAGATAACCAGCCCTATCTGGATGGCAATCTGGATCTTGAAGGCAAAAGGATCGGCGATGGTTGCAAAGTTCAGCACGGCCGTCCGGCCGGTTTCCTCGGCAATGGAAATCAGCGGAGCCGACAGGCTCGAAACGACGGGGTCGTAAAGGAACCAGCCGCCCACGCCGGCAACCAGCACAGCAATTGCCGATTTGATCAGCCGGTTCTTGAGCTCTTTGAGGTGGTCCCAAAGAGCCATCCGCCCCTCAGGGTTGGACTTACGGCCCCGCGTCAGTGCCACTTCGGGTTAGGCGCGGGTCGACGGCGGAACGTCAGTGCCGTCGGTCGGCTCACCGGGCTTCGCCGGCGGGTGGTTAACGATCTTGCCTTCCACCGGGCCGGAAGCCGTGTCAGTGGAGTCGGTTTTGCCGTCGTTCTTCATTTCCTTGACCTCGGACTTGATGATCCGCATGGACTGGCCAAGGCTGCGGGCCATGGCAGGGAGTTTGGGCGCGGCGAAAAGCAGCAGCGCAACGACGATGATAATGACAATTGGCCACGGGCCATCAAAGAGTCTTCCCACGGGAAATCCTTTCCTCTTACAACATCCTACGTCTAACTGAGATTGAGATCGCGAAGTGACTGGGGCTGGCCCCGGTCGCACCTCCGCTGGATCCGCCTCTGGCGGCGGTCCTCCCGGCGGGATGACTTGGATGCGTCGTAATCATGACGCATCTGGGCCGGTGAGGCAAAAACAGCCGCACCGGGCGGAGCTGACCCTGGCGGCTGGGAGCCGTCATCGCCGATTGCCGCTGCCGGTGCCAGGTGTGCCACTTTAGCTCCGGCGGCGCCCAGGTCCTTCATTACCGCCATGAACTGGCGGTACAGCCGGATGCCCAGGAGGACATAAAAGAGCAGGGAGAGCGCAATAAGCGCAATCCAGATCAGGATCCAGGACCACCAAGGCATGCTGACGAGTCTAGCCGCCGTACCCAGCCAGGGCCGCCTCGATCCAGTCCAGCGCTGCCGCCCCCAGCTCGGAAGGTTCGAGGATCCTGGCGGCCCCGCCGTGTTGGGCCACAAACATAGGCAGCCAGGCCGAGCTGCCGAACCGGATCTCGGCTACGAGACCGCCGTCGGGAAGGGGTGCCACACGTTCGGCGTAATAATCGTCCGCCAAGCCGGCGCCCTGCCTGGTGAGCTGTACGAGGACCGTGGTGTCGTCGTCGTTGGGCGTGAACAGCTTCGCCGGAAAGCTTTCCCCGGCCCGGACATGCGTGGAGGCTGGATTTCCGTTCGGGTGGACCTCCTGCACCCGGTCCAGCCTGAAGTTCCGCAGCCCTTGGGCCGAATGGCAGTAGGCCTCGAAATACCAGGTGTTGTCCAGGGAATACAGGCGGAGCGGATCCACGTCCCGTTCGGAGACCTGGTCGCGCTGGGCGGAGAAGTACACGAGCCGCAGCTGCGACCCCTCCTGGATTGCACCACGGACAACGTCAAGGACGGCCGAATCCGCGGGTCCCACCTCCGGACCGGCAAGCGAACCGGCCCGCAGCCCTTCTTCGCCGGCCGCTGCCATCAGCTTGAGGGTCACTGACTCCAGGGCACCTCCTTCGGCAAGCTCGGGTAGCCCATTGAGCGTCTCGAGCCCGGTCAGCAGCGCGCAGGCCTCGTCTACAGTGAACCGGACCGGCCTCTTGAGATCCAGGTCCTGGGTGATGTAAACGTGGCCTTCCTCCCAATGGATGTCCAGGAGGTCGTCAGGGTATCCTTCGGGAAGGCCGGAGCAGATGAGGATCCGCAGGTCGCTTTCCAGTTCCGCGGGTGTGACACCGAAGCGGGCTGCGACGTCCTGGATGTGCAGGCCCTGGTTGTGGACCAGGAACGGCACCAGCTGCAGCATGCGTTTGAGCTGGTCCTCGGACGTGCGTTTGCGGACGGCGCGGCCCCGCGGTGCGTCCGCAAACAGATAGGCAGGGCTGGGAGCGGCGCAGAAGGCGGCAGCGTTGCGCAGCCGGTGCCGCACGGCTGCCACCAGCTCGTCGGGAGCATATGCCACAGCGTCCGGGCCATAGGATGCGAGCTCCTCGCCCAGCACCTCAGCGTCCCTGAAGTTGACCTGCAACCGTTCGTAGCCGGCGTCGGGCGGCGTTTCCGCACTCCCGGCGGCAACCGGCGTGGCGCGCCGGCGCAGGCCAAGGAGGCGGCCCGCCCGGACGTCCACGACGGCGGTCCGGAGCGGGAGCTCCGGAAGCCGGTCCAGTTCTGCGCGGATACTGAAGTTCGGCGGCGCCGGGTAGGTTTCCTTCTCCAGCACCGTGACGGGGCCCGTGAACCGGGAGAGCCGGAAGTGGCGTGGTGCCTTGCGCGAGCGGTCGTAGCCGGTCAGGTACCACTGGCCGAAGCGGCTGCCGAGGCCCCACGGCTCCACCGTCCGTTGCTCTTCCTTGCCGGTGGTGCCGGCCAGGTAGGGAAAGCTGACGGGGTGCTGGGCATGCATGGCAGCCACCACATCATCAAAGGCCTGGCCTGCCGGCCGGATCCGCGGCTGAACACCAACCGGAAGTTCGACGTCGGACACGGTGCCGGAGGCCTGGAGCTTGCGGAGGGCGCTGGCAGCGGCGGTTCCCAGGGCGGCACGCTCCCACAACTGGGACGCCAAGAGGAGGACGGTCCACTCCCCCGGGCTGAGCTGGACATCAGGCAGGCGGTTCGATTCCTTGCCGATGCGGTAGCGGGTGGTGGCCGGATCATCTTCGCTCCAGCCGAGGTCCGTTACGGTTTCCACATCGAAGCCGAACTGCCGGAGGTCATTCTTGTCCCGCTCAAACATCCTGCCGAAGGCCACGTCGTTGCCGGACGTGTCATGGTAGACCTTCGCCCGCAACTCTGCCCGGCGCAGGCCGTATTTGGTGTTCAGCAGGGCTATCAGGAGGTTCAGCAGGCGTTCAGTACGGGAGACGGACACGCTGGCTACGTTACTAAACTCCTCCGCGGAAAGCAGAAAGCGCGGCAACCAACAGGAAAACAAAACCCTGATTGTTACCGCGCCTTCCGGCGTTACGATGCTTCGGTCAGCGGACGCCCACGAGGTCCACCACGAAGATCAGCGCTTCGTTGGGGCCAATGGCTCCGCCGGCCCCGCGGGAGCCGTACGCCAGTTCGGAAGGAATCTCCAGGCGGCGGCGGCCGCCTACCTTCATGCCCAGCAAGCCCTGGTCCCAGCCCTGGATGACCTGGCCCACGCCCACACGGAAGTCCAGCGGGGCGCCGCGGCCCCAGGAAGCGTCGAACTCTTCGCCGGTGGACCATGCCACACCGACGTAGTGGGTGGAGACGGTGTCGCCCTTTTTGGCCTCGGCACCGTCACCCTCGATGAGGTCGGTGATAACCAGTTCAGTGGGGACATCGCCTTGCGGGAAGTCAATTTCCGGCTTCTGGCGGTCGAAATCGCGCTGACCAAATGACATGGTTGCTCCTTTGATTATTTGGGTGGGTGATGTGTTGCTGTTTACTTGACGCCGAGGATGTCCACAACGAAGACAAGGTCACCCTTGGCTTCGCCCTGGCCGGCATCACCGTACGCGAGGTCCTTGGGGACCACCAGGAGGACCCGGGAGCCCACCGTCTTTCCCGCCAGTCCCTGGGTCCAGCCCGGAATGACGCCGGTCAACGGGAAGCTGGCCGGCTCGCCGCGGTCAAAGCTTGAATCAAATTTAGTGCCGCCCACGAGGTTCACGCCAACATAGTTGACGGTCAACGTGTCGGTTTCCTTAACCTCCGCGCCGGTGCCCTTGATCAGGTCCTGGGACACGAGTGCTGTGGGCGCGGCGATTCCGTCAACGGAGATCTCCGGCACGCCCTGGTCGTTGTCCTTCACGGTCGGCAGGCCGGCCGGCGGGGTTACAGTCTCGCCTTCGGGCTTTGCGAGCGGAGCGACGGTCTGCGGTGCGTCCTTGGTGGAGAGCACCTTGATCAGGAGAAGCTGCGTTGGCTGTGCGGGGGCGCCTTCAGCGGTTGCGGCCTGCCCCGGGATGGCCAGGGCAAGGCTCGAGCCGACCTTGGAGCCAACAAACGCGCTGTATATAACCGGGCTTCCGGTCTTCAGTTCCTCGTTCAGCTGCAGTGGTTCGGGCTCGCCGGGGAAAGTGTCCTCCAGCGTGGATCCGTCCGCACCGCTGAGCGCGAGGATGGAGATGTTTGCGATCTGGTTCTCTTTGACCCGGTCACCGTCACCTTCGGCGACCACCTTGATGGTGGGTTCGGTGACTTCGAGGGGCTTGGAGAACTCGACACCGGGAGCCTTCTTGTCCCCGTTGTCCGTCAGTTTCAGGGAGTCGAACTTGGCAGTGTCACCGGCAGACTGGCTGGTGGGTTCCGGTGCTGCGGGCGAACCGCCACAAGCGGTAAGCAGCAGCAGGCCGGGGATCAGGATTGCTAGGAGTCGGCGCACGTAAGAGAACTTTCGTCGGGGCAGGGTGGACGCGGAACCGGAGTCAGGCGCCCGGCACCGCTGCAAGGCCAAGGAACGGCCCCATCAAGGATAGCCCGTGAACCTGAACGTCAGCCCATAGAGCCGAGCAGGGCATCCACCCGCTCATCGACGCTTCGGAAGGGATCCTTGCACAGGATGGTCTGGTGCGCGCGGTCGTTCAGCTTCAGGTGCACCCAATCAACCGTGTAATCCCTGCCCAGTTCCTGGGCGCGCCGGACGAAATCGCCCCTCAGCTTGGCCCGCGTGGATTGCGGAGGCACGTCCACGGCGTCTTTGATCACGGTATCGTCCACAACCCGCCGAACCGCACCCCGGGACTGCAGGATGTAGTACAGCCCGCGGCTCCGCGAAATGTCATGGTACGTAAGATCCAGCTGGGCAATCCTGGGTGCGTCCAGGCCCAGGCCGTGCCGCTGCCGGTAGTTGTCCATCAGTTTTTTCTTGATGGCCCAGTCGATTTCCGTGTCGATGGTGCTGGTGTCACCGCTCTCGATGGCGTTCAGGGTCCGTTGCCAAAGATCAAGGATGAACGGTACGTGGGGATTGTGGGCCCCTTGCTCCTGAACAAAGGCCGTGACCTTGGTGAGGTACTCCTGCTGGATCTCCAAGGCCGTGAGCTGGCGGCCGTTGGCCAGACGGACCAGCGCCCTTCCACTGAGGTCGTGGGAAATCTCGCGGATGCTGCGGATGGGGTTTTCCATCCTCATGTCGCGCATGATCACTCCCGCCTCAATCATGCGCAGGATGAGGTCCACGGTGCCGACCTTGAGCAGGGCTGTGGTTTCGGACATGTTGGAGTCGCCCACAATGACATGGAGCCGGCGGAAGAATTCGGCGTCGGCGTGCGGTTCATCGCGGGTGTTGATGATAGGCCGTGAGCGGGTGGTGGCGGAGGAAACGCCCTCCCAGATGTGGTCTGCCCGCTGGGAAAACGCGTACGTGGCCCCGTGCGGAGTCTTCAGGATTTTCCCTGCGCCGGCGATCAGCTGGCGGGTCACCAGGAAGGGAATCAGGATCTCCGCGAGCCGGGAGAATTCGCCGCGGCGCGGGATGAGGTAGTTTTCATGGCTGCCGTAGGAGTTGCCGGCCGAATCGGTGTTGTTTTTGAACAGATAGACCGTGCCGTTGAATCCTTCCGCGGCCAGCCTTGCCTGCGCCTCGTCAACGAGGTCGTCGAGGATCAGCTCACCCGCGCGGTCGTGCGCAATGAGCTGGGCCAGGTCATCACATTCGGCCGTGGCGTACTCAGGGTGTGAGCCGACGTCGAGGTACAACCGGGAGCCGTTGGTCAGGAACACGTTGGATGACCGTCCCCAGCTGACCACCTTGCGGAATAGGTACCGGGCTACTTCTTCCGGGGCCAACGGCCTCGAATCGGGGCTCGAATACGAGATTCCAAACTCGGTCTCGATACCGAAGATTCTCTTGTCCATCTCAGTCCTCCTCAGCAAGCAGCGCCGTGATATCAGAATCGTTGAGCCGCCGGAAGGCTCTGCGGAAACCCCGGGAGGTCTCCGACTGTCTGTCCAGCACGGCCACCTCCACGGCCTTGGCGGGAAGGGTTCCTCCCGCTTCGCCCTGTTCAGCGGCCGGGTCTGGGCCGCTGGCCAGGCTGCGGGTAGCCAGGCGGACAGCGCCTGCGAAACGCAGCGACGGCCGCCAGCCCTCGGCGATGACCGCCGAGACACGCTCCGCCTGGCCGCCCATCACGATGAAGCCGTGCTCGTCGGCGATGGACCCGTCGAACGTAAGCCGGTAGAGGTGGTCCAGTTCCGGCGTCGGGCCAACCTCGGCGACAGCCAGTTCCACTTCGAAGGGTTTCTGTTCTGCGGTGAAAACGGCACCGAGGCTTTGCGCGTAGACACTCGCGAGCCCGCGTGCGGTGACGTCCTCACGGTCGTAGGAGTAACCACGGACATCGGCGTACCGCACCCCGGCCTGGCGCAGGCTTTCGAATTCGTTGTACTTGCCGACGGCGGCAAACGCGATTTTGTCGTAGATCTCGCCGATTTTATGCAGTGAGGGTGAGGGGTTCTCAGCGACCAGGGCAATGCCGTCCTGGCAGCTGATGACAACCACGGACCTGCCGCGGGCGATGCCCTTCCGTGCGAAGTCCGCACGGTCCTTCATCAGTTGTTCAGGCGAGACATAGAACTGCTGCGTCATCTTAGGCCTCCCGCCGTTCGGCGGACCTGGTTTCGATAATCCTGCCCGCCACAGCGGCGAGCTCGGATTCGGGGATCCGCCGCGCGCCATCCCTGTTCACGGTGTACACCACCGGCCACAACTGGCGGACGGGATCCGGACCACCCGTAGCGGAGTCGTCGTCGGCCGCGTCGTAAAGGGACTCGACCGCCACGGAGACAGCCTCAGCCTCGGCCAGGTTGGGCCGCCAGAGCTTCTTCAGCGCGCCGCGGGCAAAAACGGAACCGGAGCCGACCGTGTGGTGCTCGCGTTCCTCGTACCTGCCGCCGGTGACGTCGTAGGAGAAGAGCCGGCCCACGCCGGCAGTTGTGTCGAAGCCGGCGAACAGCGGCACGACGGCGAGTCCCTGCATGGCCATCGGCAGGTTCCCGCGGATCATGGCCCCCAGCCGGTTGGCTTTGCCGTCGAGGCTCAGCAGCGTGCCCTCGATCTTTTCGTAGTGCTCCAGCTCCACCTGGAAGAGCCGCGTCAGGTCAATCGCGATGCCGGCCGTGCCGGCGATTCCCAGCACCGAATACCTGTCGGCCGGGAACACCTTTTCGATGTGCCGGCTGGCAATGACGTTGCCCATGGTTGCCCGCCGGTCACCGGCCATCAGGACGCCGCCGCCATAACTCATCGCCACGATCGTGGTGGCATGGGGCACCTGCAGGGGAGCTGTCGCCGCCGCTGCAGCAGGCATGGCACGGTTGTACGGAAGCAGGTCCGGCCGGTCGCGCTGCAGATGCTCGGTGAATGAGGATGTCGCGTTGCCGGCTACCTGGTTGGCGGTTGTTTCCTGCACTGATGCACTCCTTGTACGTGGTCCTTCAACGTCGGTACAGATTCCGGCCGGACGCGGCTTCCGCCACCCATCCGGACCGGGTTACTGGCCGCCCTTTTGGACGAAGGCGCGGACGAACTCCTCGGCGTTGGACTCCAGGACGCCGTCGATTTCATCCAGGAGGTCGTCGACGCCCTGGGTGGCGGCCGATGCCTGGGCCTCCGGGGCTGCCGGAGGCGCCTCCGGGATCTCGTCCTCGACCTGGCTGTCGTGTGATTGTGGCTTCTGCTGCTCCTGGCCTGCCATGGTGAACTCTCCTCTAAAAATCCTCGGATCCGGACGGATCTGCTGATACGCCAATATTGCCACGCTGTCCGCCCGACGGCGCGGTTTACGCCGCAGGCGGAGCGGTGTTATGACCCAAAAGTTCGGCGAGGAACGGACCTGCCGTCCGGTGGCGGGCAAAAAGCCCTCCTGTGAGGGCCTTGGTGCCGCGCAGGGGTTCCCGGGTTGGCACGCGCTGAAGCCGGCCGTAGCCCGGAACGTCGAAGATGACCGAGTCCCAGCTGGCCCCCACCACGTCTTTGCCGAAGCTGCTGATGCACCGTCCGCGGAAGAAGGCACGCGTGTCCGACGGCGGTTCGGTCATCGCTGCGGCGATGGCTCCGTCGTCGACGATCCGCTGCATGCGGTTCCGTGCCAGGAACCGGTAGTACAGTCCCTTCTCCGGCCTGATGTCTGCCCACTGGAGGTCCACGAGGCCGAGCCTCGCGTCACCCCAGGCAAGGTTGTCGCGGTTCCGGTAACCCTCGAGGAGGGAGAGCTTGGCCAGCCATTCCACGGAGGTGGCCGCCGCGTTCCTGTCGGAATCGAGCTGGGTCAGCGTGGCAGCCCAGCGCTCCAGCACGTCATGCGTATGGCCGTCCCCGTCTATGGCATCGGCAACGCCGGTGTCCTGGGCCAGTTTTGCTGCCGCCTCGTGGTAGATCCACTGCAGGTCCAGGGCCGTCACGCGGCGCCCGTCCAGCAGCCTGAGTTTGGCTGTCAGCGACGTATCGTGGCTGACTGCCTGGAGGGCTGCGACGGGTTCGTGCACCTCCACTTTTGGCGCCAGCCCGGCCTCGATCAGGCTCAGGACCATGGCGGTGGTGCCGAACTTGAGGTAGTTCGACGATTGGCTCAGGTTGGCGTCTCCGATGATCACATGCAGGCGACGGTATTTGTCGGCGGTGGCGTGCGGCTCATCCCGGGTATTGATGATGGGACGCCGGATGGTGGTTTCCAGGCCCACCTCCGCCTCGAAGAAGTCTGCGCGCTGGCTGATCTGGTACCCGGGCGTGGAGCTGTCCTGCCCCAGGCCCACCCGCCCGGCGCCGCAGATGATCTGCCGCGTGACGAAGAACGGCGTCAGCCCCCGCACGATGTCCCCGAAGGGTACCGAGCGTGGCATGAGGTAGTTCTCGTGGGAGCCGTAGGAGACAGACTTGTTGTCCGTATTGTTTTTGTACAGGTTGACCGGGGGCAGCTCGGGATCCGCGGCCAGGCGGCGGACTGCCGCCAGCGCGACGAGGTCCCCGGCGGCATCCCAGATCACGGCGTCGCGGGGGTTGGTCACCTCCGCACTGGAGTACTCCGGGTGGGCATGATCCACGTACAGGCGCGCTCCGTTGCCCAGGACCATGTTCATCAGGAGGCTGCCGGACTCGTCCTCACCGTCCAGTTCCAACTCCTCGCGGCCGTAGGCAAGCGCCACCGCTTCGGCGTCGAGTACCGGCGGCTGGTCTGTCAGCTGGCTGGGGTGGGCCGAGGCCCGTTCCAAGGTCCAGCCGCGGGCGTCGTGGAGGGGCTCCTCGTCCGTATAGTCCCACCGCGTCTCTGCCCCGCCGGCAGCCCGTTGCCGCGTCACCTGGGCATAAGCCTGGACAACGCGGGCGGACATCATGGTGGCGTTTGCTCCGGGCGCGGACGGGGCGTGGATGCCGTATTCCGTTTCCGCCCCCATGACGCGCATGGCCCCGCCGGCCGGGAGCCCTCCCCCGCCGGCGCGTTCCGGGGCTGCCGTCACAGGTACTGTCCTGTGTTCGGCATCGTTTCGATGGACTTGCCGGGCTCCTGGCCTGCCTTACCCTGCACGATGGTGCGGATGTAGGTGATCCGTTCGCCCTTCTTACCTGAGATCCGGGCCCAGTCGTCCGGGTTGGTGGTGTTGGGCATGTCCTCGTGCTCACGGAATTCATCCACCACGGCACGCAGCAGGTGCTCGATCCGAAGACCCTTCTGGTGCAGTGTCAGGAGATCCTTGATCGCGTACTTCTTGGCCCGGTCCACAACGTTCTGGACTACGGCGCCTGAATTGAAGTCCTTGAAATAGAGCATTTCCGTATCGCCGTTGGCGTAGGTGACTTCCAGGTACTCGTTGGACTTCTCCGTGGAGTACATGGCTTCAACCGTCCGCTGGACCATGGCGTCGACTGTCGCCTGGACGTCGCCGTTGTGTTCGGCGAGGTCGGACTCGTGGAACGGCAGGTCCGTGGTGATGTATTTGTTGAAGATATCGGCCGCGGCCTCGGCGTCGGGGCGCTGGATCTTGACTTTCACGTCCAGGCGGCCGGGGCGGAGGATGGCGGGGTCGATCATGTCCTCGCGGTTGGATGCACCGATCACAATGACGTTGTCCAGCCGCTCCACGCCGTCGATCTCACTCAGCAGCTGCGGGACGATGGTGGTCTCGACGTCGGAGGAGATCCCGGTTCCACGTGTCCGGAACAGCGAATCCATTTCGTCAAAGAAAACCACTACGGGGCTGCCGTCAGAGGCCTTCTCGCGGGCTCGGGAGAAAATCAGGCGGATATGGCGCTCTGTCTCGCCCACGTACTTGTCCAGAAGCTCCGGACCCTTGATGTTGAGGAAATAGCTCTTCAGGTCGACATTGCCGGACCGTTCCGCGGCGCGGGCGGCGAGGGAGTTGGCAACAGCCTTCGCAATCAGGGTCTTGCCGCACCCGGGCGGACCGTACAGCAGAATGCCCTTCGGGGCTTTCAGCCCATGCTCGCGGTAGAGGTCCGGGTGCAGGAACGGCAGTTCCACTGCATCCCGGATCTGCTCGATCTGCGGACCAAGGCCGCCGATGTCCTCGTACGTGATGTCGGGGACTTCTTCGAGGACCAGGTTCTCCACTTCGGAGCGGGGCACTTTTTCGAGGGCGTAACCGGTGCGCGAGTCGATGGACAGTGCGTCCCCCACCCTGAGCTTTTCGGTGAGCAGGGCTCCGGAGAGCCTGATGACACGCTCCTCATCCGCCCGCCCCACCACCAGTGCGCGGTCCGTTCCGAGCATTTCCTTGAGGGTGGCGAGTTCACCGGCGCGTTCATAGCCGAGGCCGGCAACAACCAGCAGTGCCTCGTTGAGGAGGACCTCCTGGCCGACCGCCAGCTGGCTGATGTTGACCAGCGGGCTGATGCCCACCCGCATCTTCCGGCCGGCGTTGAAAATGTCCACCGATTCCTCGGTGGCAGCCTGGCCGCTGTTGCCCGCTGACGGCAGGCGCCTGGGGTTGAGCTGCAGGACGGTGCCGAAGCTGTACGGGGGCTGGCCCTCCTGGTCCAGGGCATTTTTCAGCCGCAGAATCTCGGCCTTGGCCGCTTCCAGCATGCTGACCAGTTTCGTATTGTTCTGCGTGGCGGCCGCAAGCTGGCGGTCAATGTGCCTGAGCTTGTCGCGGAGGACATTGGCCTGCCGCTCCGCAGCCGTCAGTTCGTTGGCGGCCGACTGCTCCGCCGGTGTACGTCCGGAGTCCTGATTCGGCGTCTCCATGGTGCATCAGCCCCTTCCTGCTCTTCTTCTTAAGACCTTAGCCCCAAGTTGGCAGGTACTGCTGGAGACTCCCGAAATGTGGACTAGTTCGTGATCTCCGGTTCGTCCTTGACGTTGGTGCCGGCAATGGCATCGCGCGCGGCCCGGCGCAGCTTCTTATCGGAGACGAGGCGTTCGCCGACGGCACCAGGTGTCCAGGCGTTGACGTCTTCTTCGTTGAAGCCAGTCTTGGAGGGACGGCGCTTGACGGAGATACCGGTGACGCCGTCGGCAAGCCGGCGGGTGACCAGCAGGAAGCCGGTGTGGGCCACCATGCGGTGGTCCGGACGGACAGCCAGGCCCTCAAGGTGCCACCCGCGGACCATGGACTCCCAGGCGTCGGGTTCGGTGAATCGGCCATCGGCCCTGATGGCCTCCGCGGTCCGGGAGAGCTGGGTGACCGTGGCAACGTAGTTGATCCAGACGCCGCCTGGCGCGAGGACAGTGGCGACGGCATCAAGGCACTCCCAGGGTGCCAGCATGTCCAGCACCACACGGTCCACGGATCCGGGTGCCTCGCTGCGGACTACTTCCTCCTGGAAGTCGCCGAGGGAGATCTTCCACGCCGGGTGCGGGCCGCCAAAGATGGTTTCCACATTCCCGCGGGCGATGTCCGCAAATTCCTCACGTCGCTCGAAGGAGTGGAGGTAGCCGTTGTCGCCAACGGCCCGGAGCAGCGAGATGGACAGCGCTCCCGAGCCAACGCCGGCTTCAACAACCCTGGCGCCGGGGAAGATATCGGCCATGGTGACGATCTGGCCGGCGTCCTTCGGGTAGACCACTGCGGCGCCACGCGGCATGGAGAGGACAAAGTCCGAGAGGAGGGGGCGCAGCGTCTGGTACTGCTGGCCGACGTTGTTCACGACGACTGAGCCATCTGCTTTTCCGATGATCTCGTCGTGGTTCAGGAAGCCGCGGTGCGTGTGGAAGGCGCCGCCGCTTTCGAGAGAGATGGTGTTCATGCGGCCGCGCTCGTCGGTCAGCTGGACCCGTTCGCCTTCACGGAAAGGCCCGCGGCGGCGGGCAGCTCCCACCGGCTGGGTGCCATTGGCGGCAACACCGGTGGTTGGTGCTGCGGCTTCGGCGGCAGTTTCGCTGCTCATGGATTTTCCTCGCTCCTGTAAAACTGTGGGGCCACGCATCGAAATAGGTCCGCCGGGTGTGACGCAGGCCTCCGGGCGGCCACGCGGCGGCAATGCACGGCCGGCACGTAACTCTACCGGCTTTGACCCTGCGGATGCCTATTTGACGGGTCAGCCTTGCCGGTGATGGCGGCCACCACCACGTTCTGCGCCAGAAGGCCGGTGACCGTTCCGTGATGGTCCACCACGGCATATTCGTGACCGTCCAGCTGGGAAAGGTACTGGATCAGTTCCTGCCCCTGGGACGACTCAGGTACGTAGGCTCCCGCCGCGAGGGCATAGGACACTGCCGTGGCAGGCGTGGAGGCGGCGGCATAGTCAGGAACCGCGGCGAGGGCGCCGGGATCCACAACACCCTGCGGGCGTCCATCCGGCCCGCAGACCACAACGGCACGTGAGCCGTCCGGTGACAGCCTGCGGATATCCGCCACCACCGCGGTGGCTGGAATTCCGACGGCGGGAGCCGCCAGGGCAGCGGCGCTGACGAGATGCATCCTTCCGCGCAGAGTGCCCTGCTGGATTGCGGCGCTGGCTCCCATCCAGAGGAAGCCGCCGACGAGGACCGTGATCATCAGGAGGCTGAAATCCGGTGTCTCACCGGCCAGCAGCGGCCGGGCAATGAACCAGAAGCCCAGGGCCACCACGATGACGCGGCCGGCCCAGCCGGCGGCGACGGTGCCTTTGGCCTGGCTCCCGGTTGCTTTCCACACGGCCGACTCAACGATCCTGCCGCCGTCCAGCGGGAGTCCGGGCAAGACGTTGAAGATGCCGATGACGAAGTTTGCCCACATAAAGATGTTCGTGAGGATCTCGGCCACGGTGCCCATGTTGGTGGTGGAAAGGACCACCCAGGCACCGCCGGCGAGGACCAGGTTGGCTGCCGGCCCTGCCAAGGCCACAATGACCGAGCGCGCCGGCGTCGCCGTGAAATTCTCAAACTGGGTGTGGCCGCCCCAGAGATTCAGCACGATCTTCTGCGTGGGCCAGCCGTAGATCTTGGCCGTGAGGGCGTGCGCCAGTTCGTGGACCAGGACGGAGACCAGAAGCAGCAGGGCGTACGCGAACGCCATGTAGTAGGCGGCGACGCCCAACGCCGGGTTCTGCTCCAACAGCAGGGGACCGTAGACAATGACGGTAAAGGCGGCGATCACAAACCACGAGTAGGCCAGAATGACCGGGATTCCGGCGATCCGGCCGAGCGGTATTCCTTCGCGGCGGGCGGGGGCGGGCTTGGAGCTCATGACGGGTTCCCCGTTACAAGCACTGCCGATCCAGCCGCCGCGGCGGCCAGGCTGCCCGCGGCGATGGCCTCCAGCTCGGCAACGGTGCGGCCGGCCAGGGATTCCCAGATCGTGTGCCTGGGATCGTCGGGGATCGGGACAATGTGCGGAATGGCGACGGTGGCGACGCCCGAGGCCACAGCAGCAGCCACTCCCGGCGCGGAGTCCTCCAGGGCGACGCAGTGATCCACGGTGAGGTCCGGGTCCGCTTCCTGAAGCAGCTCCACCGCCTTCAAGTAGGCTTCCGGGTGCGGCTTGCCCTGCGTGACGGTGTCCCCCGTGACCAGGAATTCGAAGTAAGGCTTGGGCAGGCTCGCGACAATTTCGCGGGCCAACGGCTCCTCCGACATGGTCACCAGCGCGCATCGTACTCCGGCGACGTGCAGGTCATCCAGCAGTTCCCGCGCTCCGGGACGCCAGGGAACAGAGTGCCGGACGCTCCTGATGACCTCAGAGGTCAGGGTGTCGATGATCTCCCGGCGCTCCAGCCGGACACCGGCTGCCTGCAGGATTCCGGCCGAATACGTCAGCGACTGACCCACAAGCTGCATGGCCTGCCCGTGCGACCAAGTGCCGCCATGCGCTTCAACGAGGGCGTGCTCGGCGGCAATCCAGTAGCGTTCAGTGTCCACAATGGTGCCGTCCATATCCCAAAGAACGGCTCTGAGCGGGGAAACGGAGGGTAGGGATCGCATGGTCCCAGTCTACGGGGCGCACCTGAGCGCCAGCCGGTGGATACGCCCTCGGCGAATATCAGCATTGCCTTCGGGCCCGCACGCGCCCCGGCGCACTTTTTGGCTCTTCATTCAATGCGTCGCGCCGGTTCTTGGACGTAGGGTGATGAGATGAATAGCTTCGACGGAGACACCGCGGAACCGGGTGCCGCACCTGAACCGGAGCAGTTCCTGCTGCCAGTGGCGGACGGGGAGCGCATTACTGTGATGCTGGCCGCATTTGAAGGCTGGAACGATGCCGGCGAAGCCGCCAGTGATTCCTTGCGCTACCTGAACAGGGTTTGGGGCGGCAAAAAGGTCGCGTCCATTGACGCCGACGAATACTACGATTTCCAGTTCACGCGTCCTACGGTCCGCAGGAACGCCTCGGGGGAACGCAAGATCAAGTGGCCATCCACACGGATCTACAAGGCCAGTGCGCCGGATTCGAACGTGGACGTCATTTTCGTCCAGGGCATTGAGCCGTCCTACAAGTGGCGGGCCTATACGGCGGAACTGCTGGTCCACGCTGAAGCGCTGAAGGTGGACTACGTGGTCCTGGTGGGTGCCCTTCTGGCAGACGTTCCGCACAGCAGGCCGATTCCGGTCAGCACCTCCTCTGACGACGCTGTGTTGCGGGAACGCCTCAACCTTGAAGCATCCCAGTATGAAGGTCCCGTCGGCATAGTCGGAGTACTGTCTGAAGTGTCCCTCCTGGCGGGCCTTCCTACTGTTTCCCTCTGGGCAGCCGTCCCGCATTACGTGGCCCAGGCCCCGTCACCCAAGGCGCAGCTGGCTCTCCTGCACCGGGTCGAGGAACTGATCCAGGTCCCGCTGGACACGCACGAACTGGCGGAAGAGGCAGCTGCGTGGGAGCGCGGCGTCGATGAGTTGGCTACCGAGGATCCGGAGATCGCCGCGTACGTCCGCCAGCTGGAAGAGGCAAAAGATACGGCCGATCTTCCGGAGGCGAGCGGTGAATCCATCGCGCGGGAGTTTGAGCGCTATCTCAAGCGTCGGGGCCGGGACAAGCCCTAAAGTACGACGCCGAGCAACGCGTCCAGGGCGTCCCTGACCAGGGCCTGATCGTGCTGGCTGCCCGCTGCCGCGGCGGAGTCCGCCGAGGCAGCCCAGCGGTCAACAGCTTCCAGGGCGGCGGGTGCGTTCAGGTCAGATGCAAGGGCGGACCGCATTTCTGCGATCAGGCCGGACGCCGATCCTTCCGGGGCAGTGGCGAGGGCGCTGCGCCACGCCGCCAGCCGGTCCTTCGCGGCCTCAAAGCCGTCAGCGGTCCAGGACCAGTCTGAACGGTAATGGTGGGCCAGGATGGCCAGGCGGATGGCTGCCGGATCTTCTCCCTCGGCCCGAAGTTTGGAGACCAGGACCAGGTTGCCCTTGGACTTGCTCATCTTTTCGCCGTCCAGGCCCACCATGCCGGCGTGGGCATAATGCTGGGCCAGCGGCACTTCGGCGAGCGAATAGGCGTGACCGGCGCCCATCTCGTGGTGCGGGAAGATGAGGTCAGAGCCGCCGCCCTGGACAGTGAAGGGAGCCGGCAGGTACCGCTGGGCGATGACCGTGCATTCGATGTGCCAGCCAGGCCGGCCCTGGCCCAACTCGCCGCCCGGCCAGCTGGGCTCGCCGTCACGGGCAACCCGCCAGAGCAGGGGGTCCAGGGCCTGCCGCTTGCCGGCCCGGCCCGGGTCGCCGCCGCGTTCGGCGAACAGTTCCAGCATTTCGGCTTCACCAAGGCGGGAGATCGAGCCAAGAGTCCAGGCATCCGGGGCGACCGACTGCTTGCCGGCAGCTTCGACGTCGTAGTAGACGTCTCCGTCGGGCTCCCCTGCCGTACCAGGGACGCGGTAGGCCAGCCCCAGCCGGACCAGCCGTTCGATGGCCGGAACAATGATGTCAACTGATTCAACGGCACCTACGTAGTGGTCCGGCGAGAGGACGTTGAGGGCCTCCATGTCGGTCTGGAAGAGTTCAATCTGGCTCGCGGCCAGGTCCCGCCAGTCCACACCGGTGGCAGTCGCGCGCTCCAGCAGGGGGTCGTCGACGTCGGTGACGTTCTGGACGTAGGAAACCTGCTGGCCGGCGTCACGCCAGGCCCTGTTCAGCAGATCGAAGGCCACGTAGCTGGCCGCATGGCCCATGTGGGTTGCATCGTAGGGAGTGATCCCGCAGACATACATGGATTGCTCTCCCCCGGCCCGGAGCGTGACTTCACTCCCCTGTGCGGTGTCGAACAGCCGGATGGCAGGCATGGCGCCGGGCAGCGCAGGGACAGGGCGGGAGGTCCAGGATTTCACAGCCTAAGCCTACGGCTAGGCGCTGATGACATTGAAACCGAGCAAAAGATACAGGGCCAGGCCCAGGAAAATCCGGTACCAGACGAAGAGCCGGTAGCTTCGGGTGGAAATGAACTTGAGGAACCAACCGATGATCACGTAGCCCACCACCAAGGCGATGACGGTGGCCAGCGCCGTCTCCGGAAGGCCGTAGGGGCCGGTAATGCCTTCCTTGGAGACCACTTTGTACAGCTGGTAAAGGCCGCTGCCGAACACCGCCGGGATAGCCAGGAGGAACGAATACCGCGCGGCGGCTTCGCGTGTGTAGTCCATCAGGAGACCTGCGGTGATGGTGCCGCCGGATCGCGACACACCGGGAATAAGAGCCAGGGCCTGGGCGAAGCCGTACAAAATGCCGTGTTTGTATGTGAGCTGGGTGAGGTCCCGGTCCTGCTTTCCGATCGCGTCGGCCACGGCCAGAAAGAGCCCGAAGACGATCAGCATCGTGGCTACGAGCCACAGGCTCCTCAGCACCGACTCGATCTGGTCCTGGAACAGCAGACCCAGCACGATGATGGGGAGGCTGCCCAGGATCACCAGCCAGCCCATGCGGGCATCCGGGTCCTGCCGGGAGACTTTTCCGGTCAGCGATCCCGCCCACGCCTTGACGATCCGCACGATGTCGCGCCAGAAGTAGATCACGACCGCCGTTTCGGTACCAAGCTGCGTGATGGCGGTAAACGCAGCTCCGGGATCGGATGCGTTGGGCAGAAACTGCCCCACAATCCGCAGGTGCGCGCTCGATGAAATCGGTAGAAATTCGGTCAGTCCCTGCACTAGGCCCAGCAGGGCCGCCTCAAACCAGTTCACGCTAAGACCCTACGTCATGGACACTGTTGATTCCCCGTAAGCTTGCAGCCATGCAGCAGCGTTACGTCGGCAACAGTGGATTGCGAGTCTCCGCCCTTTCCCTCGGCACCATGTCCTGGTCCGGCGATACCGACGAACAGGACGCCTCGGAGATACTGCGGACATTTATCGATGGTGGCGGAAAACTCATAGATACCGCGGCGTCTTACGCCGACGGCCGCGCCGAGGCGATGATCGGCTCTCTCCTGGGTGACGTCGTCTCCCGCACCGAAGTCTGCATTTCCACCAAGGCGGGGATGTCGACGTCGGACGGCCGGCGCACGGTGGACACGTCGCGCAACGCGATGCTCACCGGACTGGACGCCAGCCTGGCAAGGCTGGGGACTGACTACGTGGATATCTGGTTTGCCCAGGCATGGGACGGCAACGTCCCGCTGGACGAGACCCTGTCCGCGCTTGAATTCGCGCTCCGGAGCGGCCGCGCCCGCTATGCTGGCATCTCCAACTTCAACGGGTGGCAAAGCGCCAAGGCCGCGGCGGTGGCCGGATTTCCGCTCGTAGCCGCGCAGGCTGAATATTCACTCCTGCAGCGAAAGGCGGAAGCGGAACTGGTTCCCGCCGTCGAAGATGCCGGCCTGGGGCTGATGGCCTGGGCTCCGCTGGGACGCGGCGTCCTGACCGGCAAGTACCGCGGCGCCATTCCCGCCGATTCCCGGGCAGCAAGAACAGACTCCGCACCCTACGTAGAGCCGTATCTGGAGGCGCAGCCGTCCAGCGTGGTGGAAGCCGTGGCGATGGCGGCCAAGGGCCTGGGCCGGACACCGCTGGATGTCTCGCTGAGCTGGCTGTTGTCCCAGCATGGCGTGGCCACGGCCATCGTCGGGCCCAGGACTCCCGTGCAGGCGAAAGAAATCATGGCCGCCCAACTGACCAGGCTGCCGCCCGAAATTGCCCGCGCGCTCGAAGACGTTTCCCTGCCCGGCTGACACGCCGTTCAGGGCCGCAGCGTTAGGTCGTTGCCCGCGATGGCGGCGTGGAGTTCTCAGTCCTCAAGAATTTCCAGGTCCTCGTCGTCATCAATGCCGGCTTCATCGTCCTCATCTTCTTCATCATCGAAGACCTGAAGGGGTGTAACTTCGCTGTAAGCCTCGTAGAGTGCGTCTTCATAGACCTCGAACGCATCCGCGACCGCAAAAAAAGCCGCTTCCACCGCGGGATCGCCATCTCCACGCCGGTTGGATGCTGCTATAAGGTGTTCTTCCAAGGCGGTTGTCAAGGACTGAAGCGCGACACGCGGATCGATGCTCATGCCTTCACGTTAGCCGGAAAAGGACGAAAATGGAGAGCAATGAAGGAACATTTTCTTACCAGCTCGGTCCAGCGCGAACGGGACATTCTGAGGCAGTACGAGTACCTCGTTCTGACGGTCAGCCCTGACGATTCGCTGCCTGACGCCAGGCGCCGGCTCGTGGAGCATTCCGAGTACGGCAAGTGGGAGCTGGAACGCAGCAAGCTGTATTTGGGCGGCGGCAGGCGCTTCTGGCTCCGCCGCCGGGTGATGCAGGTCCAGCGGACCGTGTAGGAATTGTCCGGCCAGCGGACCGTATAGGAATTAACGGGCCAGTGGCCTGTTCAGTCCTCCAACGGACCCAGCCACGCGTTCGCCACGGTGTTGTGCGCCGACTCATCGTCTGATGGGTGGAACATCCCCGCCAGCACGTCCCGGTACAGGCGTTCAAGCTCCGACCCACGAAAGTAGCTGGAGCCGCCACTCACCCTGATGGCCAGGTCCACAACGCGGCGGGCCGTATCAGTTGCATTGACCTTCAGCCCCACAAGCTTGGGAAACCATTGCGGCCCGTGCTCAACGAGCGCATCCACATCGCGGCTGACGGTCAGCAGCTGGGGGTAGAGGTTCTCCATGGCCATGGCGGCCTCCGCGATCTTCCAGCGGATATCCGGATCCTGCGCGTAGCTGCGGCCGGCATTCTTGAAGGACGTGCGTCGCTTGACGGCCTCAACACCCAGGTTCAGGGCACGTTCGCCAATGCCTGTGTACACGGCAGCCAGCAAAGTCTCGAAGCACGCGAAGATGGCGAAAATCAGCGGATCGGCGTTGGGTCCCACCGGAAGTTTGCGGAAGATCCTCTCCGGCGGGACCTCGGCGCCGTCCAGGACGGTGGTGTTTGACTGGCTGGCCCGCATGCCCAGGGTGTTCCAGTCATCCAGGATGGCGTAGCCTGCGGCCTCCCGTGTGATGAACCCATGCACCAGCTCCCCTTCGCCTTCCCTGGCCTGGGCGTCCTTGCCGAAGATTCCCAGCCGGGTCCAGGCGGGCGAAAGACTCGTGAAGATCTTGGTACCCGTGAAGCTGTACGCTCCGCCCGGCAGGGGAACGGCTGCCGTTCTTGAATCAAAAAGTACCGAATCATTGCCGGCTTCGGAATTGCCGAAGGCGAAGATCTCGCCCTGGGCGGCCTCCTGCAGGACGAAGCCAAGGGAATGGTCCCCCCGTGCGGCCAGGACGTGGGCGACGCCGGTCCAGACCAAATGCATGTTGATGGCCAAGGCGGTGGCCGGGGCCGCCGTTGCCAGCCGCCGCTGGCACTGAGCTGCCGCCTCCAGCCCAAGCCCCAGGCCGCCGTCGGACGCCGGCACAAAGAGCCTGAGGTAGCCGGCGGCGGTCAGCTCCTCGAGGTCTTCAAAGAAGAAGGTGTTGTCCCGGTCATAGCCCGCAGCACGGCCGCGGATGGCCTGGAGCAAGGGCTCCGGCAGGACTTCCTCGGGAGTCATGTCCGGGCCGGCTCAGTAATTGGTGAGGAGCGTGTTGAGCACCCGGGCGCCGAACTTCAGCGAATCCACCGGAACCCGCTCGTCCACGCCGTGGAACATCCCGGTGAAATCAAGATCGTCGGGCAGCTGGAGGGGAGCGAAGCCGTAGCCGGTGATACCGAGCCGGCTCAATGATTTGTTGTCCGTGCCGCCGGAGAGCGTATAGGGAAGCACTTTCGCCCCCGGATCCTCGGTGTGCAGGGCGTCGATCATGGAATCCACCAGGTTTCCGGCGAACGGGACCTCAAGCGAGACGTCGCTGTGCACGTAGCTGACGTCGACACCGGAACCGGCAAGCTCGCGCACGATCTCCAGCACATGGTCCTGCTGGCCCGGGAGCGTCCGGCAGTCCACCAGGGCCTCAGCCGATTCGGGGATGACGTTGTGCTTGTAGCCGCCCTTAAGCAGCGTGGGATTGGTGGTGTTCTGCAGGGTTGCCCCCACAAAGCGCGCCACGGTGCCGAGCTGGTCGAGCAGGCGGTCCGGATTATCGGGATCGAATTCCACACCCGTGAGTTCGGTCACGCCGTCCAGGAACTGCCGCGTAGTGGGCGTCAGCTCAATCGGCCACTTGTATTCGCCGATCCGGGTTACCGCCGCAGCCAGCCGGGTGACGGCGTTGTCCGTATTGATCTGGGAGCCATGGCCAGCCCGGCCGTGCGCCACCAGCCGGAGCCAGGAGATGCCCTTCTCAGCCGTCTGCAGGAGGTAGGTGCGCTGCCCGCCGATGGTTGCAGAGAAGCCGCCTACCTCCGAGATGGCTTCGGTTGCGCCTTCGAAGAGCTCGGGCCGCTTGTCGACAGCGTAGCGGGCTCCGTACTCACCGCCGGCTTCCTCGTCGGCGAAGAAGGCAAAGATAATGTCGCGCTTGGGCTTGCGCCCGGACCTGGCCAAATCCCGCATCACAGCAAGGATCATGGCGTCCATGTCCTTCATGTCCACGGCTCCGCGGCCCCAGATGAGTCCGTCTTTGAGCTCCGCGCCAAAGGGATCCACCGACCACTGTTCACGCAGGGCGGGCACTACATCGAGGTGCCCGTGCACCACCAGGGCGCTGGCGGACGGATCTTCACCGGCCATCCGGGTCACAACACTTGCGCGGCCGGGCGCCGACTCGAAGATCTCGGCTGCGAGTCCTACGTCCTCGATGAGCGCGGCTGTGTATTCCGCGGCCACCCGCTCCCCCGGACCCGAGCCGTCACCATAGTTCGAGGTATCTATCCGGATGAGTTCCTGGCAGATCCGGACAACTTCATCCTCGGCACGGATGTCAGACATAGAAACTCCTTGGGCAGTGGGAAGGCTGCAAACAACCTGTGTTCTCGTGTGCCCTCAGCCTACCCATCAGCCCCGATTGGATGTTTCCGGAACGTTCGTGTTAGAGTCTTTCTCGCTGCTTCGGAGAAAAGCGAAACGCTGAAAGGCGGAAACGACCTCCGAATTACCACCTGCGCGGGTGGCGGAATGGCAGACGCGCTAGCTTGAGGTGCTAGTCCTCGAAAGGGGGTGGGGGTTCAAGTCCCCCTCCGCGCACAAATGGGAAAACCCCTGAAATCTACGGATTTCAGGGGTTTTTTCTGTTTCCGCGCACGCGAGGCCCGCTTCCGGGGGGAAGCAAAGCACTTCGGTACAAACATGACTACGGAAAACGCCAAGGCACCCGTCCGCCAGCTCCGCCTCGTTGTCGAAGCCGAGGACTACGAGGCGGCACTCACGTTCTACCGTGATGACCTGGGACTCCCCGAGCAAGAGGCCTATGAAGGAGGGGGACGCGCGCGTGACAATACATTGGTGCCGGGCGGGCGACGCTTGAGCTGTCCAAGCCCGCCCAGGTGAACTTCATCGACAGCGTGGAATCGGACGGACAGCCCAGCGCCAGACTCCGGGTAGCCTTCGAAGTGGAGGACACGGCGGCCGTAACGGCAGACCTTGTGAACGCAGGAGCAGAACTGATCGCGACTCCGCGGATAACTCCCTGGCAGTCCTTGAACTCCCGGCTTGCAGCGCCGGCAGGCCTTCAAGTGACGCTGTTCCAGGAGCTCGAACCGATAGCGGATTGGCAAACAAGCCAGACGTCAAAAAACCCTGAGCCCCTATGGGCTGTCCCGAACGCTGAGGAGATCATGTCTGCCCATCACTTCAGCCCTAACCTTCATCAGTCGCCTGCCCCGTTTTCGCATCTCGTACGCCACGGAGACACCGCCTACACAGCCGGGATCATTGGCCAGAGCCCCGACGACGGTGGACTTGTCGGCCCGGGGATTGAAGAGCAGTGCGAGTCCATGCTCAGCAACCTGGAGACGCTGCTGACTGATGTCCATCTTTCTCTGGCCCACGTCCTGCGCACCACCATTTACCTGACCGACTACGACGACTTCCATATCATCAACCCTCCACGTGGCCGGACTTCCACTCGGAGCGCGCGTGCAGATCGACGCCGTCGTGGCTGCGGGCAAATGCTTCAGGCCTCCGTCGACGGCCTAAGCTGGAGCCGTGAATCCAACCCCGCCGCCTGGCCCGCTTGAAGTCGTTGTCCATTCCGGGCCGGCCGACTGGTGGGTGATCCTTGCCGGGCTTGGACCGTTGGCTGTCCTGATTGCGGCACTCTTGGCCTTCTACATCAACTCGCGCACGCTGGCCCAGCGAACTTCGGCCGATAAGACAGCGTTGGATCAGAAGCGCGAAGCCGACGAGCAGGCACTGCGGCAAAAGACAGAGGCGGACAGCCGGGCGGAATGGTGGCGACGCACCCAGTGGGCCCTGGACCGGGCCTTGGACGAAGATAAAGGAACCAGCGCCTTGGGGCTTGCGACCTTGAACGTCCTGGCGCGCAGTGAGCTGGCCCGTACCGAAGAGCTCGAACTGTTCGACACGGCTTGGGAGAACGTGGCTGGAGGGGATAATGGTGGCCGGACGGTGGGCGCAGGTGCCTCCGAACACAGGAACGTCCATCCGCCCCGGAACGCCGCCTCGCCGCCAGCCAAGAAGGACGCCCCTGCCGAGCACCGGGTTCAGGCGGCTGCCGCCAGGCTGCGCGTGACGCTCGACGAGCGCCTTGGGCGGCTTACCCCGCCTCAGACCAAAGCCTTGGCCAAGGAACCCACCTAGGCCTTGCCTGACGGCGGCCGTGCGCTGACTTTCATTCCTGGACACCATAGTGCCCAATGTCACCCGACGCCGATCCCGGCTGTTGTCTGCACGGAAATATAGGGTCCACAGAGAAATTTTCTTGCCAAGCTATTGGGGAATACCCGCCGGATGCTGTACGTTGCATACGCGACAGACGAACCAAAGAAAAGAGATACACCTAAGTGGCAACCGATTACGACGAACTTCGCTCCGACGTCAAGGAGTCGCAGGACAACTCACTCGAGGCACTGCAGTCCGCCAATGCTCCGGACGCCCGCAGCGTCGTCCTCGAGCTCGATGAGGCCGACGGGCTGGATGGCGCCGGCGTTCCGGGCGGCGAATTCGTTGCCGAGGAACTGGTCGTGCAGGTTATCCCGCAGGCTGAGGACGAGTTCACGTGCTACTCCTGCTTCCTGGTCCGGCACCGCTCCCAGATTGCGCGGCAGAAAGACGGACACAGCTACTGCACTGACTGCGAAGGCTGATTCAAGAAACCCGGATATTTTTCCGTGGCGGCCGAGTTCCGCCAACAGGAAGTTAAGGCACGCCCACGTTTAGTAGGCGTGCCTTTCCTGTTTGGGGGCTCGAGCCGACGGCTCAGGCGAGACGGCTGCGGACGATCTCGCTGACCGCCTTGCCGTCGAAGCGTCCGGCGACTTTGGCCGTGACAGGCTTCATCACGGCGCCCAACTGACGCATACCAGGCTCCACGCCTTCGCTCCGCAGCCCGGCGATTGTCTCGTCAACGATCGCCTCGACTTCCCCGGCTGTCAGTGGCTGAGGCAAATATGCCTCGATGATCCCGGCCTCGGCGATCTCGGCCGCGGCCCGCTCGGATTCTCCGGCTTCCATATAGATCCTTGCGGTGTCACGTCGCTTTGCAGCCTCTTTCTGCAACAACGAGGTCACCTGGGCGTCGTCCAGGACAATGGGCGTCTTTCCCGACTTCTCCCGTGTTTCGATCTCGCCCAGGACATTGCGCACCGTTGTCAGGGCGGTTTTGTTCCGGTCCTTCATGTGCACCACAACATCAGCGTGCAGGCGTTCCTTCAAAGTGGTCACGGCATTCCTCGATTCATTGAGCGCCCCAAGGCGGCAGGGCGGCAGGACAGTGGTGAACCATCCTTCTAGTACCGTAGAGGGCTATGGCTGACAAACACTACTCCCGGCCCGGCGGGAAACGACCTTGATTCCCGAGCAATTGTGGCAACGGATCGTCGAAGCCTTCAGCCGTGCCGCCATCCCCCAAGTCACGGTGGCCGAACTGGCTGTGGTGCTGGCGCTGGCAACTGCATTGTCCATCCCCCGAGCCACCTGGAAGTACTTTGGGCTCCTGGCCACCGCCACGCACGAACTCGGCCATGCTTTCGCCGCCGTCATGAGCGGCCAAAGACTGAGCGGGATCCGGCTCCGGTTGGACCACTCAGGCACAACTACCAGTTACAGCCGGGGCAAGGCCGCCGCCGTCTGGTCCGGATTCTGGGGCTATCCTGTACCTGCCCTGACCGGCGCTGCCCTGGTCACCTCCGGTTTTGCCGGCTGGGGTCCGGCCGCCTTGGCCACAGGCACCCTTATCCTCCTGGTTTCGCTCGTGTTCATCAGGAACTTCGCGGGGCTGCTAATCACAGGCCTTGCCGTCGCAGGCGGCGGGGTGCTGGTCCTTGTTGTGCCCAGCAGCTTCACCGGCCATGTTGCAGTCGTGCTTGGCGTGGCGCTGCTTGTGGCCGCCGTCCGGGATCTCGCGAAGCTCACCAACGTGCACCTGAGGCGCCGTGACAGGCTGGCCAGTTCCGACGCCTACCTGCTGTACCGCGCAACGTCCATACCCTCCGGCATCTGGATCGCGCTCTTTGTCGCCGTTATTGCCGGCTCCTGGCTGGTCGCCTGGCAGCCCATCTCAGCAATCCTGGCCGCCGGAGCCTAGGCTGGTCCGCATGAGCCAGAAATCTCCGAGCGGGCCGCAGGCCACGAACGCCACCGCTGCCGACAGCACGGACACCAGCACCGAACACAGCACCCTGGGCGCATATGTGACCGGCGGTGCCGAGTTCAACCGGGACACGAATTACATTGAGGACCGGATCACCCACGACGGCCGCCCCGGCGTCAACGGCGAGCCGGGGTGGCCAGTGGAAGCTGGCCGGTACCGGCTGATTGCGGCGCGGGCATGCCCGTGGGCGAACCGGGCCGTGATTGTGCGGAGGCTCCTCGGCCTGGAGGACTCCATCTCCCTTGGCCAGCCCGGCCCTACCCACGATGCCCGGTCGTGGACTTTTGACCTCGATCCGGGCGGGGTGGACCCTGTGCTTGGCATCGAGCGCATCCAGGACGCCTATTTCCGGCGATTCCCGGATTACCCGCGCGGCATCACGGTGCCAGCGATCGTTGATATTGCCAGCGGCGCGGTGGTCACCAACAACTTCCCTCAGATCACCCTGGACTTTGCCACCGAATGGACCCGTTTCCACCGGGTCGGAGCGCCTGACCTTTACCCGGAACACCTCCGCGCCGAAATTGACTCCGTCAACAAGCGCGTCTTCACCGAGGTCAACAACGGCGTCTACCGCTGCGGCTTTGCGGGCTCCCAGGAGGCCTACGACTCGGCCTACACCAGGCTGTGGACCGCGCTCGACTGGCTCGAGGAACGCCTCACCGGACAGCGGTACCTCGTGGGTGACACCATCACGGAAGCGGATGTCCGCCTGTTCACCACCTTGGCAAGGTTCGATGCCGTCTACCACGGGCATTTCAAGTGCAACCGGCAAAAGCTGACCGAACTGCCGGCCCTGTGGGGCTACGCGCGGGATCTTTTCCAGACTCCCGGTTTCGGAGACACGATCGATTTTGTCCAGATCAAGCAGCACTATTACATCGTCCATGAGGACATCAATCCCACCCGGATGGTGCCGCAGGGTCCCGATCCGGCGGGCTGGCTGGAGCCCCATGGCAGGGAATCACTGGGCGGCCGGCCGTTCGGTGACGGCACTCCCCCGGGGCCGGTGCGCCCCGGGGAAGAAGTTTCCCCCGGCCATGGAGCGGCTTAGGATCGGGAAAGCGCTTTCTAACCGGTTAGGCTAGCCCCATGCAGAAATCTTTTGGCTTTGCAGCACCCGGTTATGAAGGCGTCTTGGATCTGTTTGAGGCCCTTCTCGCCGCGGATCCGCAGTACAGCGCCCAACTGGCGGCCTACCGGGACGGCGTGAAGATCGTGGACCTGTCCGGCGGGCCCCACATCACCGCCGATTCCGTCACGGGGGCGTATTCAGTTTCCAAGGGCGTGGCGGCGCTGGTGATTTCGCTGCTCGTCCAGGACGGGCTGCTGGACCTTGACGGGACGGTGGCGCACTACTGGCCCGAGTTCGGTTGCCATGGCAAGGACCGCTTGCTGGTGCGTGAAGCCCTGTCCCATCAGGCCGGCCTGATGGGAGTCGAGGGAGGCATCGCCCTGGACGAATTCACCACCTCCTTGGCCGCGGGAAGGTTGGCAGCGACGAGCCCCGCTTGGCGTCCCGGCAGTTGCTTCGGATACCACGCCCTCACCATCGGAATCATTATGGAGGAACTCTGTCGGCGGGTCACGGGAACCAGCCTGCAGAGCCTCTATGACCAGCGCATCCGCACGGCCTACGGCATCGACTTCTTCCTGGGACTGCCCGAAGAGCTGGAACCGCGCTACCGTGACGTCCTCTACGACGTCGATCCCCTTCAACCATGGCTGGATCCACTGAGCCTGGATGGGCTTAACAGCAACGCGGCAGTCAGCACAATCATGGAACTTCCCAATCAACGGGCCGTCCGCGCCGCGGGGATGAGTGCCGCCGGCGGTGTGGGTACGGCGGAGGGCCTGGCCAGGCTCTACGCCGCGGCCATCACCGGTGTGGACGGCCGGGGCCCCTTGTTGACCCCTGAGACCGTCAGCGCCATGTCTCAGGAGCAGGTGTGGGGCCTGGACCGCCTGTCCGGACTGGACAACGCCTTTGCCGTGGTCTTTATGAAGCCACACGTGTCGCGGAATTTCGGCAGCCACCGCGCCTTCGGCCACGAGGGTGCGAACGCTGCCCTGGGGTTTGCCGATCCCGCGTACGGGCTCGGCTTCGGATACATCCCGCAGCGGGCCGAGGACGGACGCACCCAGGGCAAAGCTCATCGGCTGGCTGCGGAGGTCCGGCAGGCGTCGTCGGCCTTGTCCTAGTACACGGGTGCACCTAGTGTGGGGCTGATGGGTGACACTCAAACGCAGCCGCAGGGCCGGCCCTCCGCTGGAACCCGAATCCTGCGGAATTCGGTGGCCGGTCTCTCGTCGGCATTCACAGTACAGCGCCTGCAGCTGGCGGCGAAGGCAGCGCTGGCCGCCGGCCTCGCTTTCGCCATTGCTCCCCTGATGCCGGGATCCGCTGCCGAGTACCCGTACTACGCGCCGCTCGGCGCCCTGGTGTCGATGTACCACAACGTGGCCGGATCCTTCCGGCAGGGTCTTCAGGCGCTCGTCGGACTCGCCCTGGGTATTGGGCTCGCCTTTGCGCTGGTCAGTGTCGGTGATCCGTCACCGCTGTCTGTTGCGGTCGTTATGGGACTCGGCGTGCTGCTAGGCGGTCTCCCCCGCATCGGCTCGGGCAGCGATTGGATTCCGACGGCGGCGCTGCTGGTCCTGCTGGTGGGGGGAAGCAACCGGGACGACTTTTCCTTCGGTTACCTCATCCAGATGGGCGTCGGCGTCGCCGTGGGCATTGCCGTCAACTTCCTGGTCTTTCCTCCCCTGCACTTCAATGCGGCGGCCACCAGCCTGGGCAAACTCCGGCTGGCCCTCGGGCGGCAACTGACTGACATGGGAACGGCCCTGACTGAAAAGTGGCCTCCCGAGCATGAGGACTGGTCCCGCCGGTCGACCGAGCTGGCCGAAGCAGCCAGCACGGTCCGCCATCTCGTGCAGGAGGCTGATGCGAGCCGGCGTGCCAATCCGCGCCGGCGGCTCCATCCCCGCGATGTGGATCTCGACTACCGCAACCTTCATGATCTGGAGCGGGTGACGTTCCACATCCAGGACATGACAGAGGTCCTGTCCGATGTCATCTGGACAGACGACGCACCTTATACGGTGCCTTTCAACGACAGTGC
Source organism: Arthrobacter sp. Soil762 (assembly GCF_001428335.1). Lineage (GTDB taxonomy): Bacteria > Actinomycetota > Actinomycetes > Actinomycetales > Micrococcaceae > Arthrobacter. The sequence goes on along the minus strand of NZ_LMSG01000001.1, from coordinate 199,980 downwards.
GCCCCTGGCCGCGGCCATGACCGCCACCGGCGAACTCCTGGCCTCGTTCGACGGTGAGGATGAAGCAGACCAGCGGCGGCTGTTCGGTGCCGCAAAGTCGGCGGTGGAGGCCGGTATGGCAACGGTTGCGGAGCGGGCCCAGGAGGATTCGGCCGTGACAGCGTCCGAGTCCATCCTCCTGAGCCTGCACCGTGTCCTCAGGGCTGTGCGGCCGGCGTCCTAGAGCGGTGCCACGGAGCCGCTGAAGTGGCGGCGGCCGGAGCGGGGGTTCCACGCCACAAATTCGGCCCGCTGCCACCCTTCGCCAGGCGTCTGTGCCGTGGTGATATCCAGGACGGTGATAGCCAAGGCAACGCGGGCAGGAAGGAACACTGGAGCCTCGAACGTGACATCCCACGTGAACGTTTCGCCCTTTGCCGGCCCGACATCCGCGAGGGCCCTCGAGGCAAGGTACATCCCGTGCGCGATGGAGCGGCGCATGCCCAGGGCCTTGGCAGAAAGCACGCTCAGGTGGATGGGGTTGAAGTCTCCTGAAACGGCGGCATACGCCCTTCCCGTGTCGACCCCCAAATGCCAGATCGCGGTGGGGTCCGGAGGCGTGAAATCGGCCTGGCCGTTGTGGGGCGTTGGCTTGTCGATGCCAGGGAGGAACACACCCTTGGCCAGGTAGGAGGAGCGCCCGGTCCACTTGATGTCCGGCGTATCCGCGCCACGGATCTCTGCCACAACGTCAAGTTGCGTGCCGGACCGGTGGCCCCGGAGGTTCTCAACCCTGGCCTGGATGTCCAGGGATTCCGTGAAGAGCACCGGCGACCTCTGCTCCACATGGTTGCTGAGATGGACCATGCCCAGGAGTGGCAGCGGGAAATCGTCGCGGTTCATCACACTCATGGCCAGCGGGAATGCCAGTGCGTGGAGGTATCCGGCCGGCAGGGTGTCCCTGGCAGTCAGCCCGATGAGGTGCTGGTAGGCGGTGAGGTTGCCGACGTCGGCCCTTACCCCGCGCACTTCGTGGCTAGTGGCCGGAAGGTTTGATCCGTTGTGCGTGCCCAAGACGCGCCGCCGCGCGGTCTGCGCGGCGGCATTGACGTAGAGCTTGGACAGGGACGGCATCTCCCCCAGGATGACCGGCTGGACAGTACTCATGCCCCCACCAGATTCTGTCCGCAGATCCGCAGCACGTCGCCGTTGATGCCCCCGGCGGCGTCGCTCGCCAGGAAGGCAATGGCCTCCGCTACGTCGGACGGTTGGCCACCTTGCTGCAGCGAGTTCAGCCGCCGTCCCACTTCGCGGACGGCAAATGGGATCCGTGCTGTCATGTCTGTTTCGATGAATCCGGGCGCCACCGCGTTAATGGTCCCGCCGTTCGCCGCCAGAAGGGGCGCAGAAGCGCGCACCATACCCATCACACCGCCCTTGGACGCCGCGTAGTTGGTCTGGCCGCGGTTGCCCGCGATGCCGCTGGTGGATGCCACCGAGACAATCCGTGGTGAATTACGGAAGTGTTCGGAAGCAAGGAGCGCTTCGTTGATTCTGAGCTGGGCGGCGATGTTGATGTTCAGGACGGAGGTCCAGCGGCCGTGGTCCATATTGGCGAGCAACTTGTCCCGGGTAATTCCTGCGTTGTGGATGACGATGTCCAGACGGCCATGACGCTGCACGGCGTGGTCGATGATCCGCTGGCCGGCATCTGCGCTGCTGATATCCAGTTGAAGCGCCGTGCCGCGGACTTCGTTGGCAACGGCAGCCAAATGGTCCCCGGATGCCGGGATGTCTACGAGGACCAGGGTGGCACCGTCCCGGTGGAGGGTCCGGGCAATTGCCGCACCGATGCCGCGGGCGGCGCCGGTGACCACGGCAACCTTGCCGGCGAGCGGCTTCTCGAAGTCCGGTGGCAGGTGGCCCTGCTCGGTTGCGACAGTCAGGAACTGGCCATCCACGAAAGCCGACCGGCCGGACAGAAAGAACCGCAGGGCTGCCAGGGCGCTGGGGCTGGTGCTCTGCACACCTTCTGCCAGGACGATGCCGTTCGCTGTTGCGCCGGCCCGGAGTTCCTTGGCAAGCGACCGCAGGAAGCCATCCACGCCTTGCCGGGCAGCCGACTGTGCAGGGGACGCGGTTTCGGCGGCCGGCCGGGAGATGCTGATGACGCGGGCACTGGGGCCGAGATCACGCAGTGAGGCCGCGGCGGACAGCACAGGCTTTTCAAGATCCTCGGGCCGGGTCAGCTCATCCAGGACCAGAATGATCGCGCCAAGTTTTTCGCGGGGCACCGCGTGGCGCCGGACGTCCAGGTCCCAGGAGAGCAACTTGGCGGCCAGTTCGTCGGCACCGGCGGTGTTGCCCTGGACCAGGACGGGGCCGGTGACCAGGGGCTGGCCAGGCTTGAAGCGGCGCAGCACGGCAGGCTGGGGCAGGCCCAGCCGTTTGGCGATGTTCTTGCCTACGCCCTGGTTGACGAGCGTGGTGTATTTATCCGTCATCCGGTGCCCCTAGAGTGCTTCGAGTATTGCGACGACGCCCTGGCCGCCGGCGGCGCAGATGGAAACAAGTCCGCGCGCAGGCCTTCCCTCGACGGTGCCTTTGGCCTGCAGCATCTTGGCCAGCGAGGCCACGATGCGTCCGCCGGTGGCTGCGAACGGGTGGCCCGCGGCCAGGGAGGAGCCGTTGACGTTCAGTTTGGTGCGGTCGATGCTGCCGAAGGCACCCTCAAGTCCCAGCCGGGTGCGGCCGAACTCATCATCTTCCCAGGCGGCCAGGGTGCTCAGGACAGTCCCGGCGAAGGCTTCGTGGATCTCAAAGAAGTCGAAGTCATCCAGCGTCAGTCCGTTGCGGGCCAGCAGCCTGGGGACCGCAAACGCGGGAGCCATAAGCAGTCCGTCCTTGCCGTGGACGAAGTCCACGGCGGCAGCTTCACCATCCACGACGGTGGCGAGCTTCGGCAGGTCATGGGCATCAGCCCAGTCTTCGGATGCGAGCAGGACCGTGGAGGCCCCGTCGGTCAGCGGTGTGGAGTTTCCCGCCGTCATGGTGGCCTCGGCGCCGAGGCTCTTCCCGAAGACGGGCTTGAGTGTAGCCAGCTTCTCCAATGTGGTGTCCGCCCTCAGGTTGGAGTCCTTGGCGAGGCCTCGGTATGGCGTCAGGAGGTCATCGAAGAATCCTGCGTCATACGCGGCGGAAAGGTTGCGGTGGCTGTTGAAAGCCAGCTCATCCTGCGCCTCGCGCGAAATGTTCCATTGCGCGGTGGTCAGCGCCTGGTGTTCGCCCATGGACAGGCCGGTGCGTGGCTCCCCCGTACTCGGAGCATCGGGGGCCAGGTCCCTGGGCCGCAGGCGGCTGAGTACCTGCAGGCGCTGGGGCAGTGTCTTGACGCGGTTGAGGTCCAGGAGTATCTCGCGGAGGCCTTCACTGACAGCAATGGGGGCATCCGATGCCGAGTCGACACCACCGGCGATGGCGGAATCGATCTGGCCCAGTTTGATCTTGTTGGCCAGGCCCAGAACCGTTTCGAGGCCGGTGGCGCACGCCTGCTGCAGGTCGTAGGCGGGCGTTTCCGCCGACAACGCCGAACCCAGGACTGCCTCGCGGGTGAGGTTGAAGTCGCGGGAGTGCTTGAGTACGGCCCCCGCCGCAACCTCGCCGATCCGCTCATCCTGGAGGCCAAACCTGGCGATAAGACCGTCCAGTGCGGCGGTGAGCATGTCCTGGTTGGAAGACTTCGTGTAGGCCCCGCCGGACCGGGCAAACGGGATCCGGTTACCACCCACAATTACGGCCCGGCGGACTGGACGCGCCGCGCCGGAAGTCGTGGGGCTGGCGAATTCGTGGGGTCCGGTGCCGGACTGTCCATTGATGGACATGGGTGACTCCTCTGATCTGCGACGGTTACCGATACCCAGCGTACCTGATACGCTGAGTATCGTGAACAACCTCCACGCAGAAGTCCCGACGCCGGCAGCCGGCGCAATTGCCGACGGCCGTTCGGCCCGCTGGCAGACCCACCGGGAGGAACGACGCCGGGAGCTCATCAAGTCCGCACGCCGCGCGGTCCACGCGCTGGGCAGCGATGCCTCCATGGAGGAGATTGCAGCGGCCGCCGGCACCTCAAAGTCGGTCTTCTACCGCTATTTCGGCGATAAGGCAGGACTTCAGCACGCCGTCGGGGAAGTGGTCCTGAGCCAGATGCAGCGCAAGATCCGCGAAGCGGCGCAGGGTGCCCAGACTCCTCGGGAAGGGCTGCTGGCCATGATTTCTGCCTATCTCCAGATGGCGGAAACCAGCCCCAATGTCTACAGTTTCGTCACCCGCTATGCGCCGGTGGATTCGGACAGCCACCAGGGATCGGCGGCCATTTCGGGAGCCCTTGGCCACTTCTTCGATTCCATCGCAGAGATGATCGCCGTGCCAATGCGGACCCACCTCGGCGAAGGCAAAGAAGCGGTGATCGGCTACTGGCCCACGGCGGCCATCGGCCTGGTCCGAAATGCGGGTGAGCAATGGCTCAGCACGCCGGCTTCGGCGGCGAAGCCGGACCAGGAAGCCATGGCCCGCCAGATCACGGCCTGGTTGTGCGTGGGGATCGCCCCCGAGCTTAGCCCCGCCAGCGCGGCATGATTCCGCCCCAAGAACCTCACACCCTCCTGTCAGAACCAACGAAGGACATTGACATGACCGAAGTAGTGGACCGCCCCACCGGCCCGGACGCCGCCGTAAAGAATACAGCCGCTGCGGGCCCAGCGGTCACCAGCCCCGGCGCCACCTACGGCTCGGCTGTGCAGCCCGCCGTCGACGTTGCCGCCCTCGGCGAGCAACTCCTGGGCAAATGGGCGGACTCCCGTCGCCAATCCCGCGCGCTGGCCAGTGACCCTGCACTGCACAAAATTGAAGGACTGACGCACACCGAACACCGGACGCGAACCTTCGGCCAGTTGAAGTACCTCGTGGACAACAGCGCCGTGCACCGGGCCTTCCCGTCGGCACTGGGCGGTTCCGATGACCACGGCGGCAACATCGCGGCGTTCGAGGAACTGGTCACCGCCGACCCGTCCCTGCAGATCAAGGCTGGTGTCCAGTGGGGCCTGTTCGGCTCGGCCGTAATGCACCTGGGCACGCAGCAGCACCACACCAACTGGCTGCCAGGCATCATGAGTCTGGAGATCCCCGGCTGCTTCGCCATGACGGAGACCGGCCACGGTTCCGATGTGGCCAGCATCGCCACCACTGCGACCTACGACGTCAAAACCCAGGAATTTGTGGTCCACACACCGTTCCGCGCTGCGTGGAAGGACTACATCGGCAATGCAGCCATCGACGGCCTCGGCGCCGTCGTTTTCGCCCAGCTCGTGACAAATGGCGTCAACCATGGCGTGCATGCCTTCTACGTTGACCTCCGGGACCCCCAGACCAAGGAGTTCATGCCCGGGATCGGTGGCGAGGACGACGGAGTCAAGGGCGGCCTCAACGGGATCGACAACGGCAGGCTGCATTTCGACAACGTCCGCATCCCCCGCACCAACCTGCTGAACCGCTACGGCGATGTGGCACCTGACGGGACCTACACGTCGTCCATTGCCAGCCCCGGCCGCCGCTTTTTCACCATGCTGGGAACCCTCGTCCAGGGCCGCGTGTCATTGGACGGCGCGGCCGTGGCGGCATCGAAGGTCGCCCTGACAGCAGCCATCCGCTACGCCACCGAACGGCGCCAGTTCAACGCGTCGTCACACACCGACGAAGAGGTCCTCCTGGACTACCAGCGCCACCAGCGGCGCCTGTTTACCCGGTTGGCCACGACGTATGCCGCGGGCTTCGCGCACGAGCAGCTCCTCCAGAAATTCGACGACGTCTTTTCCGGCGCCCACGATACTGACGAGGACCGGCAGGATTTGGAAACCCTCGCCGCAGCCCTGAAGCCGCTGAGCACCTGGCATGCCCTTGACACCCTGCAGGAATGCCGCGAAGCGTGCGGCGGCGCCGGCTTCCTGATCGAAAACCGCTTCGCCTCCCTTCGGGCGGACCTGGACGTCTATGTCACGTTTGAGGGCGACAACACCGTGCTGCTCCAGCTGGTGGCCAAGCGCCTCCTGGCCGACTATGCCAAGGAGTTCAGGAATGTCGATTTTGGCGTCCTTGCACGCTACGTGGTGGCCCAGGCAACGGGCGTGGCGATCCACCGCACCGGCCTGCGGCAGGTGGCACAGTTCGTCGCCGATACCGGATCAGTCCAGAAAGCTGCCATTGCGCTCCGGGACGAGGAAGGCCAGCGCGCCCTCCTGACGGACCGCGTCCAGACCATGGTGGCCGACGTCGGGGCGGCTCTGAAGGGCGCCAACAAGCTGCCTGTCGAAAAGGGGGCGGCCCTCTTCAACCAGCACCAAAACGAGCTGATCGATGCCGCCCAGGCCCACGCCGAGCTCCTGCAATGGGAGGCGTTCACAGAGGCCCTGGAAGATGTCACGGACCCCGGCACCAAGCGGGTACTGACATGGCTGCGCGACTTGTTCGGCCTGTCGCTGATCGAAAAGAACCTGTCCTGGTACCTGATGAACGGCCGGCTCTCCATGCAGCGGGCACGCACCGTGGGTGATTACATCAACCGCCTCCTGGTCAAGATCAGGCCACACGCCCTAGACCTCGTAGACGCCTTCGGGTACGGGGATGACCACGTGCGCGCGGCGATCGCCACGGGTGCCGAGAAGACCCGCCAGGACGAGGCCCGCGCGTACGTCAGGGCACAGCGGGCCAGCGGCAACGCACCCGTTGACGAAAAGGTGCTGCTGGCGCGCACGTCAACCTCCCGATAAAGCAACGCGAGGTCACTTCAATCCCCTCTGACGCCCCGGAATGGGCACTTTGTGACCCCGCGTTGGATCAAGCGTTATGTACGAACGACGGCGCCGGTCCCCTCGGTGGGGGCGGCGCCGTCGTGCGCTGTTTGGTCACTAGTGCTGTTGTTCCTGCCGTCCGTCAGGAAAGCACTGAGCGGTAGACCTCGAGGGTGGTCTCGGTGATGGAGTCCCAGGAGAAGTGCTCCTCCGCACGGCGGCGCCCGGCCTGGCCCATGGCACGTGCCCGTTCGGGATCGGACACCACCTCGGTCAGGGCGGCGGCAAATTCCGTCACGAACTTCTCCGGATCAAGCGGCGTGCCGGTACCGTCGGTGACCTGCTCCAGGTCCACCAACAGGCCCGTCTCACCATGCTGGACCACCTCGGGAATGCCGCCCGTAGCGCTGGCCACCACGGCAGCACCGCAGGCCATCGCCTCGAGGTTGACGATGCCCAGCGGTTCATAGATGGACGGGCAGGCGAACGCTGTCGCGTGGCTGAGGACCTGGATGAGTTCGTTCCGCGGCAGCATCCGTTCGATCAGCACGACGCCTGTCCGCTGGCTCTGCAACTCTTCGATCAGGCGTGCAGTTTCTGCGGCGAGCTCGGGGGTGTCCGCCGCGCCAAGGCACAGCACGAGCTGCACATCGGCCGGAAGCTTCGCGGCGGCACGCAGGAGGTACGGCACGCCCTTCTGGCGCGTGTTGCGGCCGACAAACACCACGCTCGGCTTAACCGGATCAATGCCCAGGGCGCGGACGGCGTCCTGGTTTTCATCGCGCTGCCACAGTTCGACGTCGATGCCGTTGTGGACCACCCTGACTTTGGCAGGGTCAACGTCGGGGTAGCTGCGGAGGATGTCCTGGCGCATGCCTTCCGAAACGGCGATGATCGCTGCTGCCGCCTCGTAAGCAGTTTTCTCGACCCAGGAGGACAACGCGTAGCCGCCGCCAAGCTGCTCGGCCTTCCACGGCCTCAGGGGCTCCAGGCTGTGGGCACTTAATACGTGCGGGATGCCGTGGAGCAGGGACGCCAGATGGCCGGCCATGTTCGCATACCAGGTGTGCGAATGGACCAGATCGGCACCTGCCACGTCCGGCACGATCCGCAGGTCCACCCCGAGCGTCTGGACGGCGGCGTTGGCCGAGCCCAGGTCTTCGGGAACGGAATAGGAGGTCACCCCGGCACCGTGGTATTTGGCTTCGCGGGGTGCACCGAAGGCACGAACCTGCAGGTCAACATGCTTGCTAAGCACCCTGCTCAATTCGGCCACGTGGACTCCGGCGCCTCCGTAGATCTCGGGCGGGAACTCTTTAGTCACAATGTCTATTCGCACGTTACCCAAGGTAGTCCTTCCGCACTATCTGTTCTAGTGTGAAGGAGTCCGGGCATGCCGGACTGTTTGGGGTTACGAAGGCGTACAGGAGCTACTACCATGCCGTTGAATAAAAGAGTCCTGGCCATTGTCCTCGCGGGCGGCGAGGGAAACAGGCTAATGCCACTGACGGCAGACCGGGCGAAACCTGCAGTGCCGTTTGCCGGCAGTTACCGTCTGATCGACTTTGCGCTGTCCAACCTGGTGAATTCACGTTACCTGCAGATCGTGGTCCTGACCCAATACAAGTCCCACAGCCTTGACCGCCACATTTCCGAGACCTGGCGGATGTCCACGCAGCTGGGCAATTATGTGGCCTCCGTGCCGGCGCAGCAGCGCGTCGGCAAGAGCTGGTTCCTCGGCAGCGCCAACGCCATCTACCAGTCCCTGAACCTGATCCATGACGCCAACCCCGACATCGTTGTCGTGGTTGGTGCGGACCACGTGTACCGCATGGACTTCGCCCAGATGGTGGAGCAGCATGTGCAGAGCGGTGCCAAGGCCACTGTGGCCGCCGTGCGCCAACCGTTGAGCATGGCCAACCAGTTCGGTGTGATCGAGGTGGACCAGGAGGACCCGCAGAAGATCGCTGCATTTGTGGAAAAGCCCGCCACAACTCCTGGCCTGGCTGCTGATCCCACCCAGTTCCTGGCTTCCATGGGCAACTACGTTTTCGACGCCGACGCGCTGGTGGATGCCCTGCACGTGGACGCCGAACGGCTCGACACGAAGCACGACATGGGCGGGGACATCATCCCCTACTTCGTCAGCCAGGGTGAGGCCGGAGTCTACGACTTCACCCTCAACGACATCCCCGGCTCCACGGAACGCGACCGGACCTACTGGCGCGACGTCGGCACCATTGATTCGTTCTACGACGCCCACATTGACCTCATCTCGCCGTTGCCTGTGTTCAACCTCTACAACTCTGAATGGCCCATTTACACGCGCCAGAGCATCTCCCCGCCAGCCAAGTTCGTCCGCGGTCAAAACGACACCGTGGGCACCGCCCTGGACTCCATCGTGTCCAGCGGCGTGGTCATCTCCGGTGGCGTCGTGGAGGGCTCCGTGCTGTCCAACGACGTCTTTGTGGGGAACGGCAGCAGGGTCATCGACTCGGTCCTGATGGACAAGGTGAATATCGGCGAAGGTGCCGTGGTCAACCGGGCCATCCTGGACAAGAACGTTAAGGTTCCGGCCGGCGCCGCGATCGGCCTGGACCATGACCTGGACCGCGCCCGCGGTTTCAAGGTGACCGACTCCGGCATCACCGTGCTCGCCAAAGGCCAGCAGGTGCCCGAGCCCGGAGACGCGGAACGTGCGCTCGCCGCTAAGAACCTCCACCAGGTACCGGATGCCGTCAAGGCGGCCACAGCCAACTACCCCGGACTCCGCGAATCAGTCGAACAGGCCGCTGCGGTCCACGCGGAAACAGCAGCCCAGGCCGCCCCGGGCGGCCGCCGCGCCTAAACGAAGGACAGCCGGGCCTGACCGGGCTGCGAAACCCCGCGGCACGGTCAGGCTGGATCTTCGCCAGGCTGTAAAATCGGTACAATGAGCTCCCCCGATCTGACGCCTGAGGAAATCCAGGCCTGCCTCAAGGTTTTGAACACCATCCACGTCTACGACGAGGAACACCCCGACTATGTCTCGGTGCGCCGTGCCACGGGGAAGATGTTCAAGGCCGTGAAGCGTCACCGCCGCGTCACCAAGCGGGACCTGATCTCCGAAGCCGACCGGGCCGTCATCGCCCAGACGGCAACGGCAGCACCGGATCGGATCGACGACGAGACCCGGGGCAACAAGCTGGAGACCTCGGCGACGGGCAAGGTGGCCGGACACCTGATCCGTTCCCGCCCCTGCTATGTCTGCAAGAAGCACTACACGCAGGTGGACGCTTTTTATCATCAGCTCTGCCCGGAATGCGCCGCCTTCAGCCACAGCAAGCGGGATGCCCGCACCGACCTGACAGGCCGGCGTGCGCTGCTCACCGGCGGGCGGGCCAAAATCGGCATGTACATCGCGCTGCGCCTGCTCCGGGATGGCGCGCACACCACCATCACCACCAGGTTCCCCAAAGACGCCGCACGCCGTTTTGCGGCAATGGAAGACAGCAGCGAGTGGCTGCACCGGCTCCGGATCGTGGGCATCGACCTGCGCGACCCGTCGCAGGTGATGGCCCTGACGGATTCGCTCAACGCCGCGGGCCCCCTGGACATCATCATCAACAACGCCGCCCAGACGGTGCGCCGATCCGGCAACGCCTACAAACCCCTGGTGGACGCCGAGGACGAGCCGCTGCCGGCCGCGCTGGAACCGGCCAACGGCGGTCCGGAACTGGTGACGTTCGGCCACGCCCACGACAAACACCCCCTCGCCCTGGCGAGCAGTGTCACGGATCACCCGGTGCTGGCCGGCGACACCATCACTTCGCTGGCGCTCTCCACCGGCTCGGCCTCGCTGGAGCGGATCGCCTCCGGAACAGCGATCGACGCCGGCGGGCTCGTCCCGGACCTGGCTGACATCAACAGCTGGACCCAGGTGGTGGACGAGGTTGACCCCCTGGAAATGCTGGAAGTCCAGCTCTGCAACGTCACTGCCCCGTTCCTTTTGGTTAGCAGGCTCCGGGACGCCATGAAGCGCTCCACGGCGGACCGGAAGTACATCGTCAACGTCTCCGCCATGGAAGGCCAGTTCTCCCGCGCCTACAAGGGCCCCGGGCATCCGCACACCAACATGGCCAAGGCAGCCCTGAACATGATGACCCGCACCAGCGCCCAGGAAATGCTGGACGCCGACGGGATCCTGATGACTGCGGTGGACACCGGCTGGATCACTGACGAACGGCCACACTTCACCAAGGTCCGCCTCATGGAGGAGGGCTTCCACGCGCCCCTGGACCTGGTGGACGGCGCCGCCCGCGTCTACGACCCAATCGTGATGGGCGAAAACGGCGAGGACCAGTACGGGGTTTTCCTCAAGGACTACAAGCCCAGCCCCTGGTAGGACAGACACTGTCCTGAGCAGGGTGTTGGGCGTAGGCTCGGCGGCATGAGCAGCGAGCCAAAGTCCGGTGAACCACTGTCCGGTGACCCAGCGTCCAACGAGTCAACGTCCCGAGAGTCCAACTCCGGCGAGTCAACATCCCAGGTCCAGAACCTGGAACACCACGAATGCTGGGCCCTGTTGCGGACGGTTTCGGTAGGCAGGCTGGCCGTCCTGGTGGACGGCCAGCCCGATATCTTCCCCATCAACTACACGGTGGACGGCGGAACATTAGTGTTCCGCACCGGCGCTGGAACCAAGCTGGCAGCCGCCTCGGGAGGTGCCGCTGTGGCGTTGGAGGCCGACGGCGTGGATGCCGTCAGTGGCCTGGCCTGGAGCGTGGTGGTCAAGGGACCGGCAAAGGCCATCACAGGAACCGAAGGCATCCTGGACTCCGCAGCCCTATACCTCTTCCCATGGCAGGCCGGGAAGAAGGACACCTTTGTCCGGGTGAGCCCGGGAACAGTGACCGGGCGCCGGTTCAAAGTCACCGCACCCATGACCTGGTGGACCCAGCTCAGCGGAGCGGCCAAGGCAGCCCCGGAGTAGTGCTGGGCCGGACCCTGGGCAGGACGAGGAAACGCCCCCGGCTGCCTAAGCGAGGCGGGTGATTTCCACGCTCACGCTGAGCGCCGATCCGCCGCCCCCGGACAGGATGCCCTTCAGCGGCGGAACGTCCCGGTAGTCCCGGCCCCTGGCGACGGTGACGTGGTAGTCGCCTGCCGGCTTGTGGTTCGTGGGATCCCAGCTGCGCCACTCGCCGTCCCAGAACTCCAGCCACGCATGTGACTGGCCGGCCACTGTCTCGCCGATGGCCGCCGTCGACCTCGGGTGCAGGTAACCGGAGACGTAGCGGGCGGGAATGCCGCAGCTGCGCAGCGCGCCGATGGCGAGGTGCGCGAGGTCCTGGCAGACGCCCTGCCGCTGGCCCCACGCTTCTTCGGCGTTGGTGGTGACCGCGGTGGAACCGGACATGTAGGTCATCTCGCCGCGCATCCACTCGAAGATGGCCATCGCAGCCTCGTGCGGGTTCTTGCCTTCGACCACGCCTGGAATGATTCCCAGCACCTCGTCGCCGGGACCGCTCAGCTGCGACTGCGGCAGCCAGTCGCTGAACGTATTCAACGACTCCTTCGATGCCAGGACGTCCCAGCCGGCGATGTCAGCGTCGGCGGGGATTTTTTCCGCCCGGTGCACTTCGACGGTGATGTTGGAAACGACCTCAAGGTGGTCATGCGGCATCTGCATGTCGAAAGCCGTGACCCGCGTGCCCCAGTAGTCCCGGTAGTTGCTCACGGCCGCCTGCGACGGCGAGACCTTGAGCACGGATTCAAGAACCACCTGCTGGGGATCGGTCAGCGGCGTCATGCGGGCCTCGTTGTAGGAGAGCGTAACGCGCTTGTTGTACTTGTAGGCCGTGGTGTGGATGATGCTCAGCCGGGTCATGAAACTTCTCCCACCCAGGCCAGTTCGTCTGCCTGATTGAAGTATTTACGGGAAATGGCGTCCGAGGCCTGCGAGACGGCCTTCTGCACGCGTTCCATGTGCTCGGGCAGTTCGGACATCAGATCGTCCGTCCGGTGGAACTCGAGGAACGTACGGGCCTGGCCCACGATCCGGCGGGCGTCGTTGATGAAACCCACGCGCTGTGCCGAAGGGTCCAGCTTGGCGAGGCACTCATCGGCGTCGCGCAGGGCGTAGACGATGGACCGCGGGAACAGCCGGTCGAGCAGGAGGAACTCGGCAGCGTGCTGGTCCCCGAAGGCGGCCCGGCGCGTCCGCAGGAACGACTCATAGGCCCCCGCGCACCGCAGCATGTTGACCCAGGACATGCCCGCAGAGAGGACATCCCGGGTGGAGAGCATACGCGCGGTCATGTCGGCGCGCTCCAGGGACCGGCCCAACACCAGGAACAGCCAGCTTTCGTCATGGCTCACCGTGGTGTCGGCCAGGCCGCTGACCATGGCCGTCCGTTCCAGTGTCCAGTTGCAGAAGCGGTACGTCCCCACTACATCCTTGCGGTGCTGGCTCAGCCCGTAGTACGTGGTGTTGAGGCTTTCCCAGAGGCCCGAGGATACGGTTTCGCGGGCACGCCGCGCGTTTTCGCGGGCCGCGCCCAGCGACCCGGCGATGGACGTTGCGCTGGTTTTGTCGTATGCCAGGGCGTGGAGGAGTTCGGGCAGGCCGAAGTCCTCGCTCTGCGGCCGGGCACCCATGACTGCGAGCAGTTCCTGGGCCACCCTGCGGCGTTCGTCCATGGGGAGGTGGTTCAGGCGTTCAAGGTGCACGTCCAGGATGCGGGCGGTGCCGTCGGCCCGCTCCACATAGCGTCCGATCCAAAATAGGGACTCAGCAATACGGCTAAGCATTCGCGGTGACCTCCTGCGCGTCCGAAATCTGTGGGGATGCCCCCGTGAACAATTGTGCCGGTTCGATGGCCCGGCTCACTGCTGCTGCTCCGACTGGCGGTCGCGCCAGTTGCTCTCCACTGGCCAGACGGATACCCGCTCACGGATGGAAATGGTGGGCCGCGGAACAGTTTCCACCGGCACCTGGGGTGAGTCTGCCAGCACCCAGGTGTCCTTGGAGCCGCCGCCCTGGCTGGAGTTCACAATGAGGGAGCCTTCCTTGAGCGCCACCCTGGTGAGTCCGCCGGGAAGCACCCAGACGTCGTCGCCGTCGTTGACAGCAAAGGGGCGCAGGTCCACGTGCCGCGGGCCGAATTTATCCCCGCCGAGCGTGGGCACTGTGGAAAGCTGCAGCACCGGCTGCGCGATCCAGCCGCGCGGGTCCGCGACGACCCGTTTGCGCAGGGCCTCGAGTTCATCGTTGGAGGCGTCCGGCCCGATGACCAGGCCCTTGCCGCCGGAGCCGTCCACGGGCTTCACCACAAGCTCAGCAAGGTTGTCCAGGACGTATTCCCTGGAGTCCTTCTCCTCCAGCCGGAACGTGTCCACATTCGCGATGACGGGCTCCTCGCTGAGGTAGTAGCGGATGAGGTCCGGAACGTAGCTGTAGACAAGTTTGTCGTCGGCCACGCCGTTGCCCACGGCGTTGGCGATGGTCACGCCGCCGGCCCTGGCGGCGTTGACCAGCCCCGGGCAGCCGAGCATGGAATCAGAGCGGAACTGCAGGGGGTCCAGGAACTCGTCGTCGATGCGTTTGTAGATCACGTCCACGCGCTGCTCACCGGCCGTAGTGCGCATGTAGACGCGGTTGCCGCGGCAGATAAGGTCGCGGCCTTCGACGAGCTCCACGCCCATCAGGCCGGCCAGCAGTGTGTGCTCGAAGTAGGCGCTGTTAAAGACACCGGGGGTCAGCACCACTACGGTGGGATCGTCGACGCCGGCGGGCGCCGTTTTGCGCAGGGCGGACAGCAGCCGGCGGGGGTACTCTTCGACCGGCCGGATGAGCTGCTGGCCAAACGCTTCGGGCAGGCCCTTGGCCATGGCCCGCCGGTTTTCCAGGACGTAGCTGACGCCGGACGGCACCCGCACGTTGTCTTCCAGGACGCGGAAAGTGCCTGCTGCGTCGCGCACCACATCGATGCCGGAGATGTGGACGCGGACACCGCCCGCCGGCTCGAAGCCGTGCACCTGGCGGTGGAAGTGGGCGCTGGTGGTGACGAGCTGGCGCGGGATGACGCCGTCTGCCACTACGTTCATTTTGTCGTAGACATCGTTGAGGAAGGCTTCCAGGGCCCGGACGCGCTGCGCCACGCCCTTTTCCAGCACGGTCCACTCATCGGCGGAGATAACGCGGGGGACAATGTCGAGCGGAAACGGCCGCTCCTCCCCCGCGAAGTCAAACGTCACGCCGCGGTCCAGGAAGGTCCGTGCCATGGAGTCCGCCCGGGCGGAGACGTCGGCGAGGGATAGCTTGCTAAGGGCATCGGCCACCTGGCCGTACGACTCGCGTGCTTCCTGGCCGGGAGTGAACATCTCGTCGTAGGCGCCCGTGCGCCCGGCGGCCTCGGAGTAATCCTGGAATAGGTCTGACATGTCCTTTAGCCAACCATCTTTTTGTTTCGAAATCATTACTGCCATCCATTGTGGCGTGTTGCCGGGCACAGCGCCGGTTCGTTGAATCCGTGTCCTGTCCGGCAAGGTTAGTGGGTGCCAGAGACAAGTAATCCCGGGAGCTCCGGAGCCGGCGGGAACAGTGGCCGCCGAAGCGCACTGCGGGCCCGCGTTCGTGACGCGACGATGCGTTCCCGCCGGCTCCTGCCCGGCCTCCTGACGGCCACCCCTGCGCTGGCCGTGGCCTTCGTCGTACATGCCGTGGTGCCGGCCCTGCCCGCCATGACCGTCGCGGTGGCGCTGGGTCTGCTCGCCGCGAACCTGCCTGGCACGGCGGTGTGGATCGCCGGACGGGCGCGTCCGGGCCTGGACTTCGCGGGCAAGCACCTGATGCGGGGCGGCATCGTCCTGCTGGGCCTCAAGGTGAGCATCATGGATATCCTGGGCCTCGGCTGGCTGGCCATGGTCCTGATAACGGGCGTGGTGCTGCTGAGTTTCGGCGGCACCTACCTGCTGGTGCGGCTGTTCCGGCTGCCGCGTGAGACCGCGCTGCTGGTGGCAACCGGCTTTTCGATCTGCGGGGCATCCGCCATCGGTGCCATGGCGGCCGTGCGACGGATCCGGCATGCGGATACTGTCTTGCCGGTGGCGCTGGTGACACTGTGCGGCACGCTGGCGATCGGCATCCTGCCGCTGCTGATGCATCCCCTGCAGTTGAGCCCTCTCGCTTTCGGCGCCTGGACGGGTGCATCGGTGCACGACGTCGGCCAGGTGGTGGCCACGGCGCAGACCGCAGGCACCGCAGCATTGGGCATCGCCGTCGTCGTTAAGCTCACCCGCGTGCTGCTCCTGGCGCCGGTGGTTGCCGTGGCAGGCGTGCACCACCGCATGAGCACATCAAGCCACCAGGCGTTGCCACCGCTGGTGCCCCTGTTCGTGGTGGGGTTCGTGGCCATGGTGGGGCTCCGTTCCACGGGATGGCTCTCCGACGGCTGGCTCGACGCCGGTGCCGGGCTGCAGGAAATTCTCCTGGGAGCGGCGCTGTTCGGGCTCGGGTCCGCCGTGCGGATCCGCACGCTCCTGCACACCGGAGCGAGGGCGCTGCTCGCGGCGCTGGCTGCATGGCTGCTGATCGCGCTGCTGGGCCTGGCAGCGGCCCTGCTGATGACAGCCTAGGCGGGCAACCGGATGGTGACCGGCACGCCCGCGTCCCGTGATTAGATAGCTGAGTGTCACATGAGAATCTGGAGCGCAATGAAGCCGCTCAACGGTCAGCCCTGATCAGCACCCACAGTTACGACGTCTCCCTGGATGTGCGGCACGCAGCGGACCCGGACGTGGCGGGCTACACCAGCCGCAGCGTTATCAACTTCTCCGCCGCCGTGCCGGGCCAGGGGCAGGTGGCGTCCACATTTCTGGATTTCATCGCCGGTGAGGTCCACAGCGTGTTCCTCAACGGCAAAGCGCTGCCCGTGGCCGACGTTGTGGACGGTTCCCGGATCCTCCTGGACAACCTGCAGGCAGAGAACCAGGTCACCGTCACCGGTACCGCCCTGTACAGCCGGTCCGGCGAGGGCATGCACCGCTTTGTGGATCCGGCCGACGGTCAGTGCTACCTCTACACGCAGTATGAGCCCGCCGACGCCCGGCGAGTGTTCGCGAACTTTGAACAGCCTGACCTCAAGGCCCAGTACACATTCCACGTGATGGCACCGTCCGGCTGGGAGGTGGCCTCCAACGGCGTGGAAGCGGCCCGGACACAACTGACCAGCGATCCGGCCACCAGCCGCTGGGACTTCGCCACCACCCGGCCCATGTCCACATACATCACTACAGTGCTCGCCGGGCCGTACTTCAAAGCCCAGGACCATTGGAGCGCCACGCTCGACGACGGCACGCAGCTGGAGGTTCCGCTGGCGCTGTACTGCCGGGCTTCCATGGCGGAATCGTTCGATGCCGCGGAGCTCTTCCACCTGACCAAAAACGGGCTGGACTTCTTCAACCGGCTTTTCGATTTTCCCTACCCGTGGGGGAAATACGATCAGGCCTTTGTGCCCGAATACAACCTGGGCGCGATGGAAAACCCGGGGCTGGTCACGTTCACTGAAAGCTATGTGTTCACGTCCCGCGCCACCGACGCGCAGTACCAGGCACGGGCCAACACGCTGATGCACGAAATGGCGCACATGTGGTTCGGCGACCTCGTCACGATGCAGTGGTGGGACGACCTGTGGCTGAAGGAGTCCTTTGCGGACTACATGGGTACCCTCGGTGTGGACCGTGCCACGGACTGGGAGACAGCCTGGGTGAACTTCGCCAACAAGCGCAAGGCGTGGGCCTACGTCCAGGACCAGCTGCCCACCACCCACCCGATCGTTGCCGACATCCCTGACCTTGAGGCCGCCAAGCAGAATTTTGACGGCATCACCTACGCCAAGGGCGCCTCGGTGCTGAAGCAGCTGGTGGCCTACGTCGGATTCGAGGCGTTCATCAGCGGCTCACGGCAGTACTTCCGCGAACACGCCTACGGAAACACCACCCTGGCGGACCTGCTGAAGGCCCTCAGCGCTGCTTCCGGCCGGGACCTTGCCGGCTGGGCTGCCGCGTGGCTTCAGACCTCCGGCATTTCCACACTGTCGCTGGAGACGGGCACGCACGACGGCGCCCTCGGCGCCGTAACGATCGTCCAGGCTGCAGTGGACCCCGTTACCGGACGGGAGGAACTGCGGCCGCACCGGCTGCGGGTGGGCTCGTACAACTTCGACGCCGACGGCGCCCTGGTCCGCACCGGCAGTGTCGAAACGGACGTTGCCGGAGCGCGGACGGAGGTCCCGGAACTGGCCGGGCAGCCGAGGCCCGCCCTCCTGCTCGTCAACGATGATGACCTGACCTACGCAAAAGTCCGCCTGGACCCGGTGTCCGAGGAAGCAGTTTTGGCATCCCTGGACCGCATCACCGATCCGATGGCCCGCGCCCTCTGCTGGACCGCGCTGTGGAACTCCGCCCGCGACGGGGAAAGCCCGGCCTCCCGCTACGTGGAGGCCGTGACGTCGTTCGGCCCGTCCGAAACGGGAGTCGGCGTGCTGCTGAACATCCTCGAGAACGCCGCCACCGCCGTCGAACGCTACACCCCCTTGGCCCAACGCGACGCGGTGCGCGGCTCCTTCCTGGCGGCGGCCGACGCCCAGTTGGCTAAGGCAGCGCCGGGCTCGGACCACCAGCTGGCCTGGGCGCGGACGCTCGCAGCCGTCAGCCGTCACGACGCTGCCCTCCTCCCCCGGCTCAGGGGCCTTCTGGACGGCACGGCGGTGGTGGACGGCCTGGTCGTGGACGCCGAGCTGCGCTGGAGTTTCTGGCACACCCTGGCGGCCAACGGGAAGGCCACCCCCGAAGAGCTGGACGCAGAACTCGAACGCGACACCACCGCCTCGGGCCGGGCGGGCCACGCCACAGCCCTCGCCGCCCGTCCGGAGCCTGGTGTGAAGGCCACCGCATGGCACTCTGCCGTGGAGGGGACGGAGCTGTCGAACCAGCTGCTCAGCGCCACCATCGTTGGATTTACCACCGCCTCTGCTGCCCTGCTGGAACCCTTTGTGGAGCCGTACTTCGAGTGCCTCCGCGGTGTCTGGGACAACAGGAGCATTGAAATCGCCAGCCGGATCGTCCGGGGGCTCTATCCCCTGGCGCAGGATCTGCCGGCGGGGACCTTGCCTGCGGAGCACGCCGTGGTGCTCCGCACGGATGCCTGGCTGACGGCCAACTCTGACGCGCCGCGGGCGCTGCGCCGGATCATTGTGGAGCAGCGGAGCCACCTTCTGAGGGCGCTCACCGCACAGGCCACAAACTCCTCATCGATTGCTCCGTAACCGCCCTTTAGAGCGCTCATAAGGGCCCCTACGGAGCAATCGATGAGGTTCTTACGGGACCCGGTGCAGCCAATCCTCGGCGCCGAACTTGGTGGTCACCCGGTCCCGGGCGGCAGTGAGCTCGGCGGCAGTGAGTTCGGAGAGGGTGGCGGCGTACCGTTCGGTGAAGACTTCCATCATGGCCGCGATGATCTCCGTGCGGGCCAGCCCGGTCTGCCGGCGCAGCGGATCAACCCGCTTCTTGGCGCTGCGCGTCCCCTTGTCCGAGAGCTTCTCCATACCGATGCGCAGCACCTCCACCATCTTGTCGGCGTCGATGTCGTAGCTCATGGTGACGTGGTGCAGCATGCCGCCGTTGGCCAGGCGTTTCTGGGCAGCGCCGCCGATCTTGCCCTGGTCCGTCGCGATGTCGTTCAGGGGCACGTAAAACGCGGTCACCCCGATTTTCTCGAGTGCGGCCATCACCCAGGCGTCGAGGAATGTGTAGGAGTCCGCGAAGCTGATCCCGTCCACGAGCGTCTGCTGCAGGTATAGGGAGTACGTGATGCAGTTGCCGGGCTCCATGAACATGGCTCCGCCGCCGCTGATCCGGCGGACCACGGTGATGCCGTGCCGGGCGACGCCGTCGGGATCCAGCTCGTTCCGGACGGACTGGAAGCTGCCGATCACCACGGACGGTTCTTCCCAGTCCCAGAACCGCAGGGTGGGGTTGCGGCGGCCGGCGCCCACCTCTTCGGTCAGCACCTCGTCCAGGGCAACGTTGATATGCGTGGGCAGCACGGTGGGAGCGATGATGTTCCAGTGGTGGTCAGTCCAGGACGTGGCCCTGGCCAGGGCACGGCGTATGGTGACAGCCACGGCGTCGGCAGAAAAGCCGAACAGGACTGCGCCGGGAGGCAGCGAAGCCGTGACGGCCGCGGACAGCTCCGCCGCCGTCGTGCTTTCCGGAAGTCCGGTCAGCGCCCGGTTGATGGCAGGAAGCGCCTCGTCGGGTTCGAGGAAGAAGTCGCCGCTGAGGGAGACGTCGGCGAGGACACCGTCCACAACGTCGAAATCCACCACCACAAGTTTGCCGCCGGGGACTTTGTACTCACCGTGGTGGCTGCGGGGGCGGTCTTCAGCGGCAAACGGCGAGGCAGTCATGACATCCATCCTGCCCCACGATAGGGGCTCCCCGAAACGACAAGACCCCAGACGCAAAAAGCCCGCACCGTTGCCGGTGCGGGCTTTCCAAAGAACCTTGGGGGGGTGAATTACTTCGCGCCGCCGAAGCCCTTGAAGCGAGCGTTGAAGCGCTCGACGCGGCCTGCAGAGTCCATGATGCGCTGCTTGCCCGTGTAGAACGGGTGGGACTCGGAGGAGATTTCGACGTCAATGACCGGGTAGGTGTTTCCGTCTTCCCACTCGATGGTCTTCTTGGAAGACACGGTGGACTTGGTCAGGAACTTGACGCCGGAAGCCAGGTCGTTGAAAACAACAGCTTCGTACTTCGGGTGGATATCAGACTTCATAATGGGGCCTTTGTTCGCACAACTGGATTTTGCCAGCTGCCAGGTATGAATGGGATGGCTGGTGTCTGCTTCACTGCCGCAAGGCAGAAAGCGCAGGACAGCCAGCTGTTAATAATAGCTGATCAACGCGGACCCTGCGAACCGCGGGGCCGGAGTTCCCAGAACGCCACGGCGGAGGCGGCCGCCACGTTGAGGGAGTCCACGCCGGCGCGCATGGGGATCTTCACGGCGAGGTCGACGGCGGCGAGCGTCTCGGCGCTCATGCCGGCACCTTCGGTACCGAGCACCAGGGCCAGCCGGTCCGGATTGCGTGCGGCAAGCGCATCCACGTCCACGGCGTCCCCGGTGAGTTCCAACGCGGCCACAGTGAAGCCGGCTTCCTTGAGCAGCGACAGGTCCTGCGGCCAGGACTCCAGCCGCGCCCAGGGCACCTGGAAGACCGTTCCCATGCTGACCCGGACACTGCGGCGGTAGAGTGGATCGCCGCAGCGCGGCGAAATCAGGACGGCATCGACGTCCAGGGCCGCAGCCGACCGAAAGATGGCACCCACGTTGGTGTGGTCCACGATGTCCTCCAGGACAGCGACCCGGCGCGCGCCAGCCAGCAGCTCGTGGAGGGGCGCCGGTTCCGGCCGTTGCATGGCCGCCATGGCGCCGCGGTGGAGGTGGAAGCCGGTGATCTCTTCGAGCAGGGCGGCGCTGCCAATGAAGGCGGGAACGTCCGGGTAGGCACTGAGGACATCCTGCAGGTCAGCCAGCCATTTCTCGGCCAGGAAGAATGACCGTGGCCGGTGGCCAGCCGCCAACGCCCGGCGGAGGACCCGCGAGGATTCGGCGATGTACATTCCTTCGGCCGGTTCGCGGAGTTTCCGGAGGTGCACGTCCGTCAGCTGCGTGTAGTCGGAGACGCGGGGGTCCCCGGCGGATTCAAGATAGTGGATTGTCACCGGCTGATTATTTCAGCAGGTTGGCGATCATAAAGCCCAGCGCCACCAGGCCGAGGGCAAAGATCACACCGCGAAGGACCGGCGGCGAAAGCCGGCGCCCCACCTTGGAACCGATGACGCCGCCGATGAGGGAACTGACCGCGATAATGGCCACTACGGCCCAGTTGATGCGGCCGAAGGCGAACAACAGGTAGGAGGCCGCCGCCACGACATTCACGCCGAGGACCAGGATGTTCTTCATGGCATTGGCGTTCTGGATGGTTCCCGTCATGAAGACGCCCAGGATGCCCACCAACAGGATTCCCTGGGCCGCCACAAAGTAGCCGCCGTAGACGCCGGCCAGGTACACCAGCACAACCAGAAGCAGGCCGTGGCTTTTGTCTTTGAGGGCGTGCTCGGGGTTTTCCTCCCTGGCCCGCACCCACTGCTGGAGCCGGGGCTGAAAGACCACCATCAGCAGTGCGAGGACAATCAGGGCCGGAGCCGCGTAGTGGAACACCACTTCGGGAAGGTGCAGCAGCAGCCACGCGCCGCTGATGCCCCCCAGCAGGGAGGCCGGAAGCAGCCTGAGCAGTTGCCGGCCCCGGCCTTTGAGTTCCTTCCGGTATCCCCAGGCGCCGGCAGCATTGCCTGCCACGAGCCCCGTGGCATTGCTGATGGAGGCCGTGACCGGCGCAATGCCGAGGGCGATCAGGACCGGAAAGGTGACCAGGGTGCCGGACCCTACAACGGCGTTGATGGTGCCGGCCCACAGGCCGGCGAAAAACACAAGGATGCTGCTGAGGAGCTCCACGGGGGCAGGACCGCGCTAGCGGCGTGCGGCGGCGGTGTACCTGCCCGCGCTGGCATTTACGTCAAGCTCAAGGCCGAACGTCTGGCTCAGGTTCTCAGCCGTCAGCACCTCGGTAATGGGGCCCGACGCAACCACGTTCGCGTCCCGGAGCAGCATGGCGTGCGTGAACCCGGGCGGGACTTCTTCAAGGTGGTGGGTGACCAGGACGATGGCCGGCGCAGATTCGTCGCGGGCGAGCTCGCTGAGGCGGTGCACCAGTTCCTCGCGTCCACCCAGGTCCAGGCCGGCGCCCGGCTCGTCCAGGAGGAGGAGCTCAGGATCCGTCATAAGGGCGCGGGCGATCTGGGCCCTTTTTCGCTCGCCCTCGGACAGGGACGCGAACTTCCTATTGAGCAGGGGCCCCATGCCCCAGTCGTTGAGCAGCCTGAAAGCGCGGCGTTCGTCGGCCCGCTCATAGCCTTCACGCCAGCGGCCCGTAACGCCGTAGGCGGCCGTGACCACAACGTTCAGGACGGTCTCATCCTCAGGAATCTGATTGGCCAGTGCGGCAGAGGACAGGCCGATGCGCGGACGGAGTTCAAACACGTCCACGGAGCCGAGGATCTCCTCGAGGATGCCGGCCATGCCGCTGGTGGGGTGAAGGCGGGCTGCGGCAATCTGAAGAAGAGTGGTCTTGCCTGCGCCGTTGGGTCCCAGGATGACCCAGCGCTCGCCCTCCTTGACCTGCCAGTCCACCTTGTTCAGGAGCGTCTTAGACCCACGGACAACGCTGACGGCGGCCAATTCAAGAACATCACTCATAGGAGTAGACACTAGGACAAAACAGGGACGGACTGATAACTGAAACGTGGACAGCGACGCTTGTCACAGTCACGGCCACGGCCCGTCTGCTTGCCGGCCCACGGGTTCGCCATCACGTGGCGCAATCAATTCGGGCGGCTCTTCCCCGCTGGCTAAGATTGCAGCCATGACTTCGAACGTGACTGCGGTCAGCTATGGCCCAAAACTGACTGCCTCCGGGCTCGACAAGCTGCGCTCCACCCTGACGGGCAGTGGAGCAACGCTCCAATCCGAATCAAGGGGCGGGGACAGCCGGTTTGAGGTCCACACTGCCGAGGTCGCCGTCGCGGATGGCACGGACGCCGGCATTTCGGCCCTCCGCCGGGCGGTGGCCGAAGCGGCGCAGGATGGCCTGGACACCGCCATCGTTCCCGCTGGCCTTCGTGCGGCTCCGCGGAAGCTGTTGATCATGGACGTTGATTCGACGCTGATCCAGCAGGAAGTCATCGAGCTTCTGGCAGCCTATGCGGGCAAGCGGGAGGAGGTGGCGGCAGTCACCGAAGCGGCGATGCGCGGTGAACTGGACTTCGCGCAGAGCCTCCACGCGCGGGTGGCCGTGCTCGCAGGGCTGCCGGCCGCCGTCGTCGATTCCGTCCGGGCGGAAGTGAAGCTGAGCGAAGGTGCCGCGGAGCTGGTTGCGGCGTTCAAGGCTGCAGGCCACGTGGTGGCCGTGGTGTCCGGCGGGTTCAACCAGATCCTGGGTCCCATCGCTGAGGATCTGGGCCTGGACTACTGGCTGGCGAACGAACTTGAGATTGTGGACGGCGCCCTTACCGGCAAGGTGCTCGGTGCCGTCATCGACCGTGCGGCGAAGGAAAAGTACCTGCGCGAGTGGGCGGCCGCAGAAGGAATCGCGATGGAACACACCATTGCCGTGGGCGACGGCGCCAACGACCTGGACATGCTCGGGGCCGCCGGGATGGGAGTGGCGTTCAATGCCAAACCTGCGGTCCGGGCCGTTGCGGACTCTGCGATCAACATGCCGTACCTCGACGCCGTGCGCCACATCGCCGGCGTTTGAGCCGCAGGCTCCGTCCCGCCGGCCGGGTCCACCAACCTGGTCCGCTCAGCCCGTCGGCGGCGTGTACTGGCTCGCGGTGAATACGGCTCCGCCGGGATCCCGGATCAGGACGGTGCGCGTCCACTCGGTATCGTCCTGCCCCAGGATGACGGCGCCGAGGCGCTCCGCATCCTCGGACGCACGGTCCCGGTCCGCGACAGTAAACGTCACGAGCCACTGCGGACGCTCACCCGGCGCCGCGGAGGCAAGCCAGGCAACAGCGTCCTCGAAGCCGCGGGGCACGAGGTCGCCCGACTGGCGGACCCTGATGTTGGGGTCCACGGTGGCCTCAAGGTGATCACCGTATCCGGGGCGGCGGATCATGATTCCGAAGTCCAGGTTGTCGAACTGCCAGCCGAAGGCCTTCGCGTAGAAAGCGACTGCTGCCCCGGTGTCTGTGGTGTGGAGATCACTGAAGTTCCATCCGCCGGGAAGGTTGACGGCCTGGGCACCGAGCCGCTCGCGGGACTGCCAGATGCGGAACTCGGCGCCTTCCGGATCCGCCAGCACGGCCTGCACGCCTCCTGAGCCCGCATCGGCAGGGGCCGATTTCAGTGTTGCGCCGACGGAGAGCAGGTGGCGCGCGGCAGCATCTGCTTCGTCGACGGAGACGTAGGTGTTCCACGTCGCGGCACCGGTTCCGGGGCCCGTGATGGCGCCGGCATCCTGGCCGTCAAGGGTGGCTATGACGTACCTGCCGGTGCTGCCGGACGGGGCAATGTCCTCGAACTCCCACCCGAAGATCCCGCCGTAGAAGTGCATGGCGGCGTCCACATCGGGCTGCTCGGTGTCCACCCAACAGGGAACACCTGCCGGATAGCTACGGCCCGTCACGTCTCGTTGCTGTGCCATGCGTAAAACCCTAGGCGGCCCTGACCCCATAGACAACGCCCCCGGCAATGCCCTCGACAGACACGCCAGGCGTCACGGCAGACAAAAGCCCCAGGCAGGAGTGCTGCCCGGGGCTCGTCGTGGTGATGGGTTTGCCGCGTGGAAACACGGCCCTTGCGGGATGCCGGAAGCGCTACTCGGCGCCCTTGCCGAAGTAGTCGGAGCCGCCGGCGTACTCCGTGTGGCCGGATTCGACGTCGGCGGTGGCCATGCTGGCCACAACTTCAGCGAACTCCTCCACGGAGTAGAGCTTTCCGGCCTCGGCGCGGCGGGCTTCAATGGCGCCCGGGTTCGAGCGGTCCAGCAGCGTCGCGGTGACGGTGCCTTCGATCATGTCGCCGGAGACAACCACCAGCGAGATGCCCTTTTCCGCCAGGTTCGGCAGGAGCTCACGCAGGGCGTCCTCGCCGGCACGCTTGCTGCGGGCAACGGGCTCGTATTCTGGCATGGTGGGCACGGAGTCGATGAAGTGGGCCTGGTGGCTGGTCACGAAGACCACGCGTGAGCCTTCCTTCATCAGGGGCACGGCGGCGTTGAGCATGTTGACCTGCGCATCGCGGTTCAGCTTCAGGGCGTAGTCGTCTGCCATGCCGGACTCCATGCCGCCGGAAGCGTTGAGCACCAGGACGTCCAGCGAACCGAAGTTCTCCATGGCGGCGCTGGCCAGGGCCTGCACGCCTTCCTGGGTGGTGAGGTCCGCACCGACGGCCGTGGCGCGGCCGCCGGCAGCTTCGATTCCTGCGACCACCTTGTTGGCGCGCGGCGCCTTCTGGCGGTAATTCACTACGATGGCAGCGCCTTCGGCAGCGAGGTTCTTGGCCACTTCGGCGCCGATTCCCCGTGAGGATCCGGTCACGATGGCGGTTTTGTTGTCCAGCAGTCCCATATGGGCTCCTTTGTTCGAAACGTCTAAATCGCATGATGTCTGGAGTCCATCATGCCAGCGCCTCCCCTACATTCGCTTGTGCGACCCCCACAAAGAAGGCAGTTCACCGTAGTTCCGTAGAGCCTCCCTGCGGTGTTCCGCCCGGCGTATGCTCCCCCTATGACGGGCAGCGCCGGCACTGCTTCCACACCGGAGGAAGTCTTCAGGGATTCACCTGGCGGACTTCAACTCTGCGAGGCAGTCCACTGCGCCATCATGAACGCCGTGCCGGCGACCGTGCGCACCACAAGCAGCCAGATGGCTTTCCGGAACCGGCGCGGCTTCGCCTACGTCTGGAATCCACGCCGGCACCTCAGGACCGGGGTGCCGGCGGTTCTTTCCATCGCACTTTCCCGGCGAATTGACTCGCCCAGGTTTAAGGAAGTGGTCCAGCCGTCCCACGGCGTGTGGATGCACCACCTGGAACTGAACACCGCTGGGGACGTCGACGCCGAGGTCACCGCCTGGCTGCGGGAAGCGTTTGACGCCGCCGCCTGACGGGCCGCGTGGGTCAGTATTCTGTTGTCAGCGTTTCGTGGTCAGTGGCCCATGCCGAGTCCGCCGTCAACGGGAATGACGGCACCGGAAATGTAGGCCGCCTCGTCGCTGGAAATCCAACGGACCACGTTGGCCACTTCCGACGCCTCGGCAAACCGGCCGGCAGGAATGCCGGCGAGGTAGTTTTTCTGGGTGGCCTCGGGCAGTTCCGCGGTCATGTCGGTGTTAATGAATCCGGGGGCTACAACGTTTGCTGTGATCCCGCGCGAACCTAGCTCGCGGGTCAGGGAGCGGGCGATGCCCACCAGGCCGGCCTTGGAAGCGGAGTAGTTGATCTGGCCCGGCGCGCCATAGAGTCCGGAGACCGAGGAAATGAGGACCACGCGGCCCTTGCGCATCCGAATCATGCCCTTTGAGGCGCGCTTGATGACGCGGAATGCGCCGGTGAGGTTGGTATCGATCACGGATGTGAAGTCATCTTCACTCATGCGCATCAGGAGTGTGTCCTTGGTGATTCCCGCGTTTGCCACCAGGACTTCAACGGGACCGTGGGCAGCTTCCACCTCGGCGAAGGCAGCATCCACGGAGGCCTCGTCAGTCACATCGGCCTTCACACCCAGAATCCCGGCCGGCAGCTCCGACGCGCTCCGGTAAGTCACGGCCACCTTGTCGCCGTTGGCAACAAAAGCCTGCGCGATGGCCAGGCCGATGCCGCGGTTTCCACCGGTGATCAGGACGCTGCGGGCCGCTGTAGGTGCTTCAGACATAAAACGCTCCGGGATTCTGCGGCATGTGCAGCCGCGGGTAGGACGGGGTGTGATTTTGCTGCCTCCGATCTTAGCCCGCGTTTGGGCACCACTGACGATGGTGAGAGAATTGAGGCAAGCCTTTGGAGCGTGATCAATCAGCCGTGACCCTTGAAAACCATGCTGGACAGTCCGTGCCTGGAGATCCCGAAAGGTTCTCTGGGGATTCCGGGGTCCACAGCATTACGGACGCGGCGGCCGCCCACTCGGAGGACATGCGCCAGCGCATGATCAAGTACGCGCTGGCCATGGGAATCCGCATGGTCTGCCTCATCCTCATTTTTGTGGTGGACGGCTGGTTCAAACTCGTAATGGTCGCCGGTGCAGTCTTCCTCCCGTGGATCGCGGTGGTGATCGCGAATGGCAGCGACCAGGCGGAGGTCCACAGCGACTCGCTGCTGGACTCGGCGCCGCTTGCCGAGCTGGAAAGCCCGTCCGGGTCGCCGGAACAGGGCGGCTCCACGTCCGCGGTGATCCAGGGCGAGCTCATTGACGACGACGACGAACCCACGCAAGGACAGGAACGGCGCGCCTCATGAACATTTTTGACCTGGCTGCAGGGACCGCTGGTCCCCCGCCGGCCATGGCGGCCATGTGCTCCCGCAAGGCCTGCCGCTCGGAAGCTTCCTGGCAATTGCTCTGGAACAACCCCAAAATCCATACGCCGGACCGCCGCAAGACCTGGCTTGCCTGCGATGACCACCGTGACTGGCTGGAAGATTACCTCCAGACCCGCGGGCTCTGGAAGGAAACCCTGGTCCTGGATTCGGGGCAGGACACCGGCCGGGCGCCGGTAGGGCAGGACGGCTGAATGTACCGCTTCCTCTTTTCCAGCAAGTGGCTGGGATACCTCCTGCTTGCCGCCATCTTTGCCGCTGCCTGCGTCTTCCTCGGCCGCTGGCAGATGGACCGCCGCGCAGAGACCCTCGCGGAGATCAACCGCGTGGTCACCAACTATTCCGCCACACCCATCTCCTTCGACGAGGCGAGGGACGAGTTCTCCGCCCTGGACCCGTCGAAGGAATGGACCCAGGTGGAACTCCAGGGCACGTATGATCCCGACGGCCAGCGGATTGTCCGCAACCGTCCACTGAACGGGCAGCCCGGGTATGAGGTGGTTGTCCCGTTCAAGCTGGAGACCGGTGAAACCGTGGTGATCGACCGCGGCTGGCTGCCCATCGGCAACAAGAACCCGGGCAGTCCGGATTCCATCCCGGCGCCTCCCGCCGGGCCCGTGACCGCCGTCGTCCGCCTCAAGCACGGCGAGCCGCAGTTGGACCGCGGCGCCCCCGACGGCCAGCTTGCTTCCATCGATCTCCCCACTTACGCGGACCAACTGGGCTATCCCGTACTCACCGGCGCCTACGGGCAGCTGGCGTCTGAATCTCCCGCCCCCGCTGACATGCCGTTACCGTTCCCGAAGCCGGCCACCGAAGAAGGCACGCACCTGTCCTATTCGTTGCAGTGGTTCGCGTTTGGGGTGCTGATGTTCGTGGGCTTCGGGTACGCCGCACGGCAGCAGGCCAGGAATGCCGCGATCGACGCCGAGGACGCCGCGGCGGGCGAAGAAGGCTTGACGGATTCGGGCAGTACCGTCCACTCCGCTGCTGCGGCAGCCCGCCGTCGTCCGCCCGTGGCCCGCAAGCGCAAGAAGGCGACCGCCGAAGAAGAGGAAGACGCTCTCCTGGACGCGCAGGGCTACTGACGCATGCACAGTGTGGAAGTGGCCGCCCCCGTGGCGAATGTGAAGAGCGCCCTGACGTCTGCCGGTGCCCAGGACACAGTGCGGATCTTTGACACCAAGGTCCCGACGGCAGCTGCCGCGGCTGAGGCGCTCGGCTGCGACGTTGCGGCCATTACGAACAGCCTGATCTTCGACGTCGACGGTGCCCCGCTCCTGATCCTGGCCAGTGGTGCCGCCAAAGTGGACACAAAGCTCGTGGCGGCGCAGCTGGGAACAGGAAAGATCCGCCGGGCCACCTCCACCTTCGTCCTGCAACACACAGGCCAGGAAGTCGGCGGAGTAGCCCCGATAGGCCACCCGGCAAAGATCAGGACACTCCTGGACAACTCCCTCAAGGCCCACAAAATACTCTGGGCGGGAGCCGGAGACCACAACTCAATGTTCAGCATCACCTACAAAGAGCTGCTGCGAATCACGCACGCAGAGGAAATGGCAGTCCGCTAGCTCCGCCAAGGTGAGTGGACCGTCAGCGCAGCGACGCGGTGGATTTGTGGAGCGTGCGTCTAAGCGAGGAACGAGCGAGCACGCGGCAAATCGAGCGCGGTGCTAAGCGAAGGTGAGGCGGACGCCAAGACGGCTAAGCCAGCGTAATCAGGTCCAGGTAGTCTTCGTTCCAGTGGTCCTCGATGCCGTCGGGCAGCAGCACGACGCGCTCAGGATTTAGCGCTTCGACGGCACCTTCATCGTGGCTCACGAGGACGACGGCGCCGGTGTAGTTGCTCAGGGCCCCGAGGATTTCGGCACGGCTGGCCGGGTCGAGGTTGTTAGTGGGCTCGTCAAGGAGCAACACGTTCGCGCTTGAGGCCACGATGGTGGCCAGGGCCAGCCGGGTCTTCTCGCCGCCGGAGAGCACACCGGCGGGCTTGTCGACGTCGTCTCCGGAGAACAGGAACGAGCCCAGGATGTTGCGGACCTCCGCGTCGTTCATGTCCGGGGCGGAGGAGCGCATGTTTTGCAGGACGGTGCGGTCCACGTCGAGCGTCTCGTGCTCCTGGGCGTAATAGCCCACCTTCAGGCCGTGGCCCGCCACGACCTCGCCGGTGTCCGGCTTGTCGACGCCCGCGAGCATCCGCAGGAGGGTGGTCTTGCCGGCGCCGTTGAGGCCCAGGATGACCACCTTGGAGCCGCGGTCGATGGCCAGGTCCACGTCGGTGAAGATCTCCAGCGAGCCGTAGGACTTGCTGAGTCCGTCCGCGGTTAGGGGAGTCTTGCCGCAGGGTGACGGATCCGGGAAGCGCAGGGCTGCCACGCGGTCGGTCGCGCGCACGGCTTCGAGGCCGCCCAGGAGACGTTCGGCACGCTTGGCCATGTTCTGCGCTGCCACGGCCTTGGTGGCCTTGGCACGCATTTTGTTGGCCTGGTCGATGAGGACCTGGGCCTTCTTCTCCGCGTTGGCGCGCTCACGCTTGCGGGCGCGCTCGTCCGTTTCGCGCTGGAGCAGGTAGCGCTTCCAGTTCATATTGTAGAAGTCGACCTTGGCGCGGTTGGGATCCAGCAGGAACACTTTGTTGACGGTGGCTTCGAGCAGCTCGGTGTCGTGGCTGATTACGATCAGGCCGCCCTGGTGGTTCTTCAGGAACTCGCGGAGCCAGGTGATGGAATCCGCGTCGAGGTGGTTGGTGGGCTCATCGAGGAGCATCGTTTCGGCGTCCGAGTACAGGATCCGGGCGAGTTCCACACGACGGCGCTGGCCGCCGGACAGGGTCTTGAGCGGCTGGTTCAGCAGCCGGTCCGGGAGGGCCAGGTTGGAGCAGATCGCAGCGGCCTCGGCCTCGGCTGCATATCCGCCGGCGGCCAGGAACTCGGATTCCAGCCGGTCATAGCGGTTCATCGCCTTGCGCTGGATCTCGGTGTCCTCGCTGGCCATGTCCTCATGGGTCTGCTTGAGCTTGTTGACGGCGATGTCCAAACCGCGGGCGGAGAGGATTCGGTCGCGGGCCAGCTGTTCCATGTCCGGGGTCCGGGGATCCTGCGGCAGGTAGCCGATCTCGCCGCTGCGGGTAACCTTGCCGCCGGCGGGCTGGCCTTCGCCCGCGAGCACCCGCGTGAGGGTGGTCTTGCCCGCACCGTTACGGCCAACGAGGCCGATCTTGTCGCCCTTGTCGATGCGGAAGCTCACCTGGTCCATTAGGAGCCGGGCGCCGGCGCGCAGTTCAAGATCCTGGACAGTAATCACAGCAGGTAAGGCCTTTCACAACAGGGAAACGCCGCAGCTCAACGGGTGATGTCTGGAAGCAGCCGGGCAGAATGGCCGAAAGAACGGCCTGTCCAAGTCTACTAGCCCCAGCTTCACCCCATAACCGCTGCACCGCCGTCGAGCGTTCGCTCAACGTTTGTGCCCTGCCGTCAGTCCCGGGCGCCCCACTTAGTAGGTCCTCTACAAAAAAGAGCCCGACGGCGGCCGGTAACGTCAGGATCACCCCATGCTTCGCTTGTACAACCACGACAGGAACACCCCATGAGCCAGACTGACACTGCCGGCACCGGCACCGCTTCCCGCTTCCGGAGCCGCTGGAACGCCACCGACCTGGGCCTGATCGCCGTCTTCGCCGCGCTCGTTGCCGGCTCCGCCATGGTGCCCGGCATCGCGGCGAACGTATTCGGCATCCCCATCACTTTCCAGACCCTTGCGGTGATGCTCACCGGACTGATGCTGGGCCCGGGCCGGGGTTTCGCCGCCGTCGGCCTGTACACCCTCCTGGGCCTGGCCGGCCTGCCGATCTTCAGCCAGGGCCGCAGCGGCCTGGGCATCCTGGCCGGACCGTCGGCCGGCTACATCATTGCTTTCCCCATCGCAGCAGCCGTTGTAGGATGGCTCGCCACCGTGGTGATCCGGCGGACAACACGTGCCCGGGCGCTGTGGTTCTTCGCGTCGGCGATGGTCACCAGCATCGCCGTCGTGCACACACTCGGAGTGGCCGGGATCGCCCTGAACACCAAAGCGTCACTGGGTGACGCCTTCCTCGCAGACCTGGTCTTCTACCCCGGTGACGTGATTAAGAACATCCTCGCCGCGGTGATCGCCGTGGCTCTGCACCGGGCATTTCCCGACGTCCTGGTCCGCCGGGTGAAGCGGATCAACAACTAGTCCTGCCATGGCAACCATTTCTTTCCGGCAGGCCGCAGTGGCCGTTGCCGTTGACAACCGCCCGGAACCGAAGACCCTGCTCCAGGACGTCACGCTTGAGCTGACCGAACAGCGCATCGGGGTGATCGGGGCCAACGGGTCCGGCAAGTCCACGCTGCTGCGAATGATCAACGGCCTGGTCCAGCCAAGTTCCGGCGCAGTGTCCGTGGACAGCGCCGACACCGTCCGTGCCGTCCGGGCGGTCCGCAGGCAGGTGGGGTTCGTCTTCACGGATCCTTTGTCGCAGCTGGTGATGCCTACGGGGCGCGAGGACGTGGAGCTTTCGCTCCGCCGCCCGGTCCGCAATGGGGCGGAGCGGCGCAGGCTGGCTGAAGCGGCCCTGGAGCGTCTCGGACTCCTGCCGCTCGCTGACCAAAGCATCTACGAACTCTCCGGAGGCGAACGCCAGCTGATGGCCCTCGCGGCTGTCTTGGCCGTGAATCCCGCTGTGCTGGTGCTGGACGAACCGTCCACGCTCCTGGACCTCCGGAACCGTGAACTCCTGCGCCGCACCCTGGCCGGCCTCGACCAGCAGATCGTGATGTCCACGCACGACCTCGACCTCGCCCTGGAGATGGACCGCGTGCTCGTCGTGGAGGCAGGGCGCGTGATGTTCGACGGCGGCGCGGCGGCGGCCGTCGACGCTTACCGGGCGCTGGTCACCAACGGACTGGCTGCGCCATGAGGGGGCACGGCTTCCTGCTGGCCAACTACGTCCCGGGGAATTCGATCATCCACCGGACGCCGCTGGTACTGAAATTCCTGCTGGTGGTGGGCTGCGGCCTGGTGTCCTTCCTGGTGGTCGACTGGCTGGTCTCCGCCATGGTGCTGGCCGCCCTCGGCGTGCTGTTTCTCCTGACCGGCGCCGGAACCGTGCGGCTCGTAAGTGCTGTCCGTCCTGTTGCCGTGGTGCTGGTGGTTATCGGCCTGTTCCAGTGGTGGCAGCTGGGTGCGCCCACGGCTGCCCGGATTGTCCTGAACATCCTGGTCTGCGTGGTGGCAGCGTCCCTGCTGACGGCCACCACGCCCATGCAGCGGATCCTGGACGGCGTGGTATGGCTGGCCACGCCGTTCCGCCGCTTTGGCGCGGACCCTGAGCGTTTTGCGCTGACCATCGCCATCATGCTCCGCAGCATCCCGTATATCGCCGGCGCCTTTGCAGACGTCAGGGATTCGGCCCGGGCCCGCGGGCTTGAGCGCAACCCGCGTGCCCTCGTTCTGCCCGTCCTCATCACCACCGTGGCCTTCGCCCGCCAGACCGGCGAAGCGCTGGCTGCCCGCGGGCTGGGCGACGCGGAAGACTGACGGGCTTTTGGTCCTTCCTGTGCTGCTTAGGGGACCTGGTGGGCGCCGGCCAGCAACTCGTACCGCAGCAGCGCGGCCGTGCCCATTCCACCGGCAATACTGATCAGGGCCAGCGCCAGCGTGCCGTGATTCGCGGTACGGCGGGCCTGGGCGAGAAGCCGGGTCACCAGCACCGCCCCGGACGCCCCGAAGGCGTGGCCCAATGCCAGCGCCCCGCCGTCGAGGTTGACCCGGTCCGGATCAATGCCCAACTGGTCCAGGCAGGCCAGGGTCTGGGACGCGAAGGCTTCGTTGAACTCCACCAGGTCAACACTGGCAGCCGTCAGCCCCCTCGCCTGCAGGAGCCGCTCCGCGGCAACCGCTGCGCCGATCCCCAGCAGCCCGGGGTCCACACCGGCAGTGTCCGTGGCCAGCACCAGGAGCCCGTCTGTGGCTCCCAGTTCCCGCGCCCGCTGCAGTGAAGTAACGACGACGGCGGAAGCGGCGTCCGCGTCGAAGCATGAGTTTCCGGCGGTGACAGTCCCCCCCGGCACAAAGGCGGGCGGGAACCGCTTGAGAACCGCGGCGGACAGGCCGGGGCGGGGGCCGTCGTCGGCACTGATGGGTCCAGCGGACGTCTCCAGGGTGGTGATCTCGCCGGCGAAAAATCCTGCTTTGGCGGCGGCCAGCGCCCGCTGGTGGCTGCGCAGCGCCGAGGCATCCTGCCGCTCCCGGCTGACCTCGAACCGGGCCGCTACATTCTCGGCCGCGACCCCCATATCCGGGTCGCCGAAGGTGTGCGGCACAAACTGTGCCCGGGCAAAAAAGTCAGGCTCACCGTCGTCGTTCCGGTGGGCCCGCAGCGGAGCCGTGCTGATGCTCTCCACTCCCCCGGCGAGATAGACAGGGTTGCCGCCGGCGGCAACCAGCCGGGCGGCCAGAACGATGGCATCCAGGCCTGACCCGCACTGGCGGTCCACGGTCAGTCCCGGCACACCGACCGGCAAGCCCGCCTCAAGCAGGGCCAGGCGGGCCACGTTGCCGCCGCCGCCCACGGCGTTGCCGATCACCACATCCGTGACTTCTTCGGCCGGCACGCGGGTGTCTGCCAGCAGGTTGACCAGGACCGGCGCGAGAAGCTGGTGCGCACGCAGTTCCTTCAGCGCACCGTTGGCGCGCCGTACCGCGGTGCGCCGCGCCGCGATGATCACGGGCTGCCGGTCCGGCGGCAGCACGTCGCCGGGCGGCATGCCATGGGGCAGCAGGTCAGCGGTCAAGGTGCCGTGCCCTGGGGTCCTTGGAGCCGATCCAGTCCAGCAGGATGTTCCGGCTGACCTTGCCACGGTCCGTGGTGGGAAGTTCGGAGAGCGCGAAGTACTGGAGGGGCCTCTTGTCCCGCGGCAGGATGTTTTCGAGTCCTGCCTTCAGCTGCATGGCCGTGACTCCGCCATGGGACGGAACGACGCCTGCCACCACCCGCTGGCCGCGGAGATCATCGGGTATTCCGGCGGCCACCGCAGCAGCCACGCCCGGCACGGCCGCCAGGGCGAGTTCCACTTCGTGCGGATAGACGTTCTTTCCCGAGGTCAGGATCATGTCGGCGCGTCGGCCCAGGATGTGCAGTTCGCCGTCGGCGAGGTAGCCCTGGTCCCCCACCGTGAACCAGCCGTTGAAGGATCGCAGCGCCTGGCCGTCGTCACCCCACAGGTAGCCGTTGCTGACCATGCCGCTGCGGACACAGATATTGCCGGCTGCACCGTCCTGCAGTTCGGAACCCTCATCGTCCAGGATTCTGACGTCCACGCCCGGAAACGGGTGTCCGATGCCTGTTCCCCCGGCGTCCAGGAGCTCCCCCGCCGCCAGCCCCACACCGGAGACAAAGCTCAGTTCGGACGCGCCGTAGTACTCGAAGATGGTGGCGTTCGGCGCCCAACGCCGTGCTGCTTCGAGGGTGCGTGCATCCAGCTTCGAGCCGGCGCAGATGATGCTACGGATGCCGGAGGCATCCACGCCGCCGGTCAGGCCGCGCTCACTCAGCAGCCGCAGCATGGTGGGCACGAGGATGAGCCGGGTCACGCCGTCGTGCGTAATGGCGGCGTGGACATCACCGACGTCGAAACTCTCCAGCGTCTGGAATTCGGCACCTGCGTAGAGGCACTCAGCCAGGGCATAGAGGTTAAGGCTGGCGGCCAAAGGCCCGGGCGCGAGCGTGACGTCGTCCTGGGCGAGGCCGAAGAACGCAACGGACGCGTCAAAGGACTGCCGCCAGGACTGCCTGGACCGGGTAAACGCCTTGGGCACTGACGTCGTGCCGGAGGTGAGTCCGATCAGGAACGTCGAGTCCGGCGGCCCGTCCGCCAAGGCATCCGCTGCGGAAACCGCGCCGGGCTTGGCCGACTCTGCCAGCCGTCGAACGATCTCCTGGTGCAGGGACTCCGGCCAGGTCGGGTCCAGGACGGCGCATTGCCGCCGGCCGGCAACGGCTGCGGCGAACCTTGCGGCAAAGTCGACGGAGTTGGCCTCCGCAAGCACGGTGACGGCAGCTGTCTCCGGAAGAGCGGCTGCGGCGGCGTCCCGGAGCTCAGCCCAGCGCAGGCGCCGGCCCGCCACCACGACGGCGGTGTCATGGGGGCGTTCTTCGGCCCAGCGCTGGATTCTATCGAGAAAAGGCATCGTCCCAACTTTACCGGCCGGACTCCGCTTCGGTGGTGCCGCTAAGGGCTATTGTGACTTCATGAGCTTCAATGACAACGTGCAGCTGGACCCATCCCAGGTCCAGGACCGGCGTGGCACGGGCCGTGGGGCCAAGGTCGGCGGCGGCATCGGTGGCGGAATCGTCCTGCTGATAGCTGTGCTCCTCGGCGTCAACCCCGCCTTGCTCGAAGGCCTGACCGGCGGAGCGGGCACAGCTGATCAGAACCAGGGCACGGCCCCGGCCTGCACCACAGGGGCCGACGCCGACGCGCGGCTGGACTGCCGGATCACCGGCACGGTGAACAGCCTGAACGCGTTCTGGCCGGCGTATCTCCAGCAATACAACGTGCAGTACCCGCAGCCGGAGACGGTGATCTTCGACCAGGCCGTCAACAGCGCGTGCGGGACGGCTTCCAGCGCGGTTGGCCCCTTCTACTGCCCGGCTGACAGCACCGCCTACTTCGATCCCGGGTTCTTCCAGGATCTCGTGGACCGCTTCGGATCCTCGGGAGGTCCCCTGGCGCAGGAGTACGTGGTGGCACACGAATTCGGCCACCACATCCAGAACGTGCTGGGGTACATCGACCGCGCGCAGCAGGACCCGCAGGGGCCCGAGTCGGGCGCCGTCCGCGTGGAACTCCAGGCCGACTGCTATGCCGGCCTCTGGGTAAAGCACGCCTCAACCCAGCCCGGACCCGACGGCCAGCCGTTCCTGGAACCGATCACCCAGCAGGACCTGAACGATGCCCTGTCCGCAGCGTCAGCGGTGGGCGATGACCGGATCCAGGAAGCGGCCACCGGACGGGTCTCACCCGAGGCCTGGACGCACGGGTCCAGCGAACAGCGGCAGAAATGGTTCTACACCGGCTACCAGACCGGCGACATCAACCAGTGCGACACCTTCTCGGCGCCCACTCTCTGATTTCTAACACCATCGATTGCTCCGTAACGGCCGTTATGGGGGCTCAAAAGGGCGTGGGCCCACGCCGGCAGGGTTCCCTGGCCGAGCTTGCGAGGCTAGGGGGCCGGTGGGGAGGAGCAACCGATGAGGGAACGACGACGGCCGGCTACCTCCGCTGGGGAGGTGACCGGCCGCCGTCGTACTTTAAGCGGTGAAAACTCAGATGTTGAAGCCGAGGGCCCGCATCTGGTCCTTGCCGTCATCGGTGATCCGCTCCGGACCCCAAGGCGGCATCCACACCCAGTTCAGGCGCCAGTCGTCAACGACGCCGTCAAGGGACTTGCCTACCTGCTCCTCGATGACATCGGTGAGCGGGCAGGCGGCCGTGGTGAGCGTCATGTCGATCAGCAGCGCGCCGTCGTCGTCGGAGTACTTCAGGCCGTACAGCAGCCCGAGGTCCACGATGTTCACACCGAGTTCCGGGTCGATGACGTCCTTGAGTGCCTCTTCGACATCTTCGAGGCCCGTGCGGGCCGCATTGATTTCGGTCATGGCAAGTCCTATCTAGGCCTGTGCGGCAGCAGCGATGGTGGCTGCGCCGGCGCCCGTGGCGTAACGGTCGTAGCCTTCGTCTTCGAGGCGGTCGGCCAGTTCCGGGCCGCCCTCTTCGACAACCTGGCCGTCTACGAAGACGTGGACGAAGTCAGGCTTGATGTAGCGCAGGATGCGGGTGTAGTGCGTGATGAGCAGCGTGCCCATGTTGCCCGCTTCGTGTGCACGGTTGACGCCTTCTGAGACAACCTTCAGGGCGTCAACGTCCAGGCCCGAGTCGGTCTCGTCGAGGATGGCGAACTTCGGCTTGAAGAGTTCCAGCTGGAGGATCTCGACGCGCTTCTTCTCGCCGCCGGAGAAGCCTTCGTTGACGTTGCGCTCGGCGAAGTCTGCATCGATGCGCAGCTGGGCCATGGCCGCCTTGACGTCCTTGGTCCAGGTACGCAGCTTGGGCGCTTCGCCGTCGATGGCGGTCTTTGCGGTACGCAGGAAGTTGGTCATGCTGACACCGGGGACCTCCACGGGGTACTGCATGGCCAGGAAGAGGCCGGCGCGGGCCCGCTGGTCAACGGTCATCGCGAGGACATCTTCGCCGTCGAGCGTGATGGTTCCGCTGGTGACCTTGTAGCGCGGGTGCCCGGCAATGGTGGAGGCCAGGGTTGACTTGCCCGAACCGTTGGGGCCCATGATGGCGTGGGTCTGACCGGTCTTGATGGTCAGGCTGACGCCCTTCAGGATCTCCTTGGTGCCCTGCTCAGTGTCAATGCTGACGTGCAGGTCCTTGATCTCAAGAGTAGACATAGGTCTTGTTCTCCTCTGCACCGCGCCCTCCGGCGGTGGTGCGGTCTGTATCTGGAAGTTTGGTTCTGTTGCTTGGTATTGCTGCTCGCGGCTGATCTGCCGGGTTGATGCTGCTAGCTGAAGTTCGGGGCTTCCGCTCCGTTGAGCACGTTCGTGAAGTCCACGTAGACCTCGTCGCCGACGATCTCGACGGCGAACACCGGGACGGGATCGTAGGCGGGGAGCTGGAGCGGCTCACCGCTGCGCAGGTCGAACTGGGAACCGTGGCCCCAGCATTCGATCATGCACCCTTCCACTTCGCCCTCGGACAGTGAGATGTCCGCGTGCGAGCAGGTGTCCCCGATGGCGTGGATGTCTCCCATGGAGTCCTTCACGATGGCTACGGGGTAGTCATCGATCAGGATCCGGAGCGCCTGCTTGAGCTGGATTTCATCCGTCTTGCAGACAAATTCGCCCTTTGGCTGGTCAGTCATCTGTTTTCCGCGCCGTCTAGTTGTTCGTCACGGCGAGTTCGCGCTCAACAGCCTCGGTGAGCCGCTCTTCGAGGGCCGGTACCTTGATCTGCTGGATGATCTCGTGCAGGAAGCCACGGACCACCAGGCGGCGGGCAACGTCCTCGGGGATGCCGCGGGCCATGAGGTAGAACAGGTGCTCGTCGTCCAGCCGGCCGGTGGCGCTGGCGTGGCCGGCACCCTTGATCAGGCCGGTCTCGATCTCGAGGTTCGGCACGGAGTCGGCGCGGGCGCCGTCCGTGAGCAGCAGGTTGCGGTTGGCCTCGTAGCTGTCGGTGCCTTCGGCTTCCTTGCGGATCAGGACGTCGCCTACCCACACAGCGTGGGCGTTACGGCCCTGCAACGCGCCCTTGTAGAGCACATTGGAAGTGCAGTTCGCCACCGCATGGTCAACAAAGAGCCGCTGCTCCAGGTGCTGGCCGGCGTCGGCGAAGTACAGGCCGAACATTTCCGCTTCGCCGCCGGGAGCGGTGAAACGGGTGGACGGCGTGACGCGGACCAGGTCCCCGCCGAGGCTGACCACGACGTGCTTGAACTTGGCGTCGCGGCCGATTTTTGCCTGCTGGGAGGAGGCGTGGACGGCGTCGTCGTTCCATTCCTGGAGCGAAACAACCGTGAGGTTGGCACCGTCTTCAACAACGATTTCGATGTTTTCGGACACCACGGCTGAGCCCTGGTGGTTCAGGATCACAACGGCCTTGGAGAACTTCTCCGCGACGATCACCAGGTGCTGGGCGGCGGCCTCCGTGGAGGTGCCTTCGATCACGACGGTGACCTCGGTGTCGGCTTCAAACTCGGCCGGGATGGTGAGGACGGTGGCTTCGCTGAAGTTTTCCCAGGCGTTGGCGGACACGCGGTCCTCCGGGATGCCGGCGGAACCGATGCGCTTATCGCCGCGTGCCACGGTCTCAACCGTGACCTGGTCCGGGCCGCTGACGGTGACGGTGGGAGCCGCTCCCGCCAGGACCTCGCTGTGCAGCCCACGCAGGCGCTTGAGGGGGGTAAAGCGCCAGTCTTCCTCAAGCCCGGTGAGCGGCTTGAAGTCCGCCAGGTTGTACGAGGTCAGCCGGCCGGCGCGCGAGCTGTCCGGAATGCCGACGCCGCCGCCGTGCGAGTGGCGCTTGACGGCTTCGCCGGCCAGCGGGGCCTTGGAAGCGTTCGCGTTGATCGGAGACAGGCTTTCGCCCTCTTCCGTGAAACCGTTAATAAACGGCTGGGCCGAGGGCGCGCCGATGCGGGCCTTTTCAGTAGTGATTTCAGTCATCGTTATCCGACGGACCCTTCCATCTGCAGTTCAATCAGGCGGTTCAGCTCAAGTGCGTACTCCATCGGGAGTTCGCGGGCGATGGGCTCGATGAAGCCACGGACGATCATCGCCATGGCCTCGTCTTCGCGCATCCCGCGGGACATCAGATAGAAGAGCTGCTCTTCGCTGACCCGGGAAACAGTTGCTTCATGGCCCATCACCACGTCATCCTCACGGATGTCGATGTACGGGTAGGTGTCCGAACGGCTGATGGTGTCCACCAGCAGCGCGTCGCAACGGACGGTGTTTGCCGAGTGCTTGGCACCTTCACGGACCTGGACCAGGCCGCGGTAAGCGGCACGTCCGCCGCCGCGGGCCACGGACTTGGAAATGATGGAGCTCTTGGTGTTCGGCGCGATGTGCACCATCTTCGAGCCGGTGTCCTGGTGCTGTCCGGCGCCGGCGAAGGCGATGGACAGGGTTTCGCCCTTGGCGTGCTCGCCTACCAGGTATACGGCCGGGTACTTCATGGTGACCTTGGAGCCGATGTTGCCGTCAACCCATTCCATGGTGGCGCCTTCTTCGCAGATGGCACGCTTGGTCACCAGGTTGTACACGTTGGTGGACCAGTTCTGGATGGTGGTGTACCGGACGCGGGCGCCCTTCTTGACGATGATTTCCACCACGGCGGAGTGCAGCGAGTCCGAGGTGTAGATCGGCGCGGTGCAGCCTTCGATGTAGTGGACGTAGGAGTCCTCATCGGCGATGATCAGGGTGCGCTCGAACTGGCCCATGTTTTCCGTGTTGATGCGGAAGTATGCCTGCAGCGGGATGTCCACGTGGACGCCCTTGGGGACGTACACGAAGGAACCGCCGGACCAGACGGCCGTGTTCAGGGACGCGAACTTGTTGTCGCCCACGGGAATGATGGTGCCGAAGTATTCCTGGAAGATCTCCGGGTGTTCGCGCAGCGCGGTGTCGGTGTCCAGGAAGATGACGCCCTGCTTTTCAAGGTCCTCACGCAGCTGGTGGTAGACAACCTCGGACTCGTACTGGGCGGCGACGCCGGAAACCAGGCGCTGCTTTTCGGCTTCGGGGATGCCGAGCTTGTCGTACGTGTTCTTAATGTCCTCGGGCAGGTCCTCCCAGCTGGTGGCCTGCTTCTCGGTGGAACGCACGAAGTACTTGATGTTGTCGAAGTCGATGCCGGAGAGGTCTGCACCCCAGGTGGGCATGGGCTTGCGGTCGAAGTACTTCAGGCCCTTGAGGCGAAGATCGAGCATCCATTGCGGCTCGTTCTTTTTGGCCGAGATGTCACGGACGACCTCGTCATTGATCCCACGGCGGGCGTTGGCGCCGACGTCGTTCTTGTCGGACCAGCCGTACTCGTATGTGCCGATGCCGTGGAGCTCGGGATTCTTTTCCAGAATCTCCGAGATCACAGTGTCTTCGGCTACCGCTTTCTCTGATAGTTGGTCCGTCATCACGGCCTTTCTTGCTGATGGTTGGTTACTTCATCCAGGCTGGCGGGGGCTGCCTGCGGGACCTGGGGTCCCCGGGCAGCCAGCCGGCCTGTGGGTATGTGGGTGGTGCAGACGTGTCCACCGCGAGCCAGCGTGGACAGGCGGCGTACGTCAACGCCTACCAGCCGGGAGAACACTTCGGTCTCCACATCGCAGAAGACAGGGAACTGGGCGGCGAGCTGCTGGATGGGGCAATGCCCCTGGCACAGCTGGACGCTGGAGAGTGCTGCCGGCAGCGGGGCTTTGGCCTGGATCGAGGCGGCCGACGCCACGAAGCCATCCCGGCTCAGCGCAGTCGAGAGCGCCTGCGTCCTGGCGGTGATGTCCGGTCCGGCCTGTTCGACCTCGGGTGCGTACCGTCGTTCCATGTCGGCAAAACGTTCGACGGCGAACGCGCGGACGGCGTCGTCTCCCGCCACTGCCTGGAGCTGCTTGAGCGCGAGGGTGGCGATGTCGAGGTAATCGTTGCCAAGAGTGGACTGGCCCTGCGAGCTCAGGACGTAGCGGCGGGCGGGACGCCCCGCGCCGGCACCGGCCTTGGCCACGCGCTTGACCTCAATAACCCCGGTGCGGGCCAGATGATCAAGATGCCTCCGGACAGCGGCGGGTGTGAAACCGAGCATGTCGCCGAGTTCCGCCGCGCTGATGGGGCCGTGCTCAAGCACGGCACCAAGGACCCGGTCCCGGGTACGCTCGTCCGAGTCCGCTACCGGCACAGCGGCCACGTGGCCGCGGTCAGCGGCGGTACGCGGCGCTCGGTGCCCGGCAAACGGCACAGCAGCAGCATTGGTCATGGAATACACAACACAATCATGTCGTAATTTACTCCCCCGTACTAGTAAGGTCAGGCTGACCTGCGGCCGGGGTCCGCTGCGGGGCCGCCAGTACTACATCGCGTAGAATGCTGGGGTGCGATCCCCCGAATCCCCGGTTCTGTCCATCAGCGGGTTAATTAAGGATGTTGGTCCGCTGGCCAGCCTGGACGGAAAAATGCTCCGGGTGGTCAACGGCGTTTCCCTTATGGCCGAACGCGGCCAGGTCACGGCCCTCCTGGGCGCGAATGGAGCCGGAAAGACCACCACCATCGAATGCGCCCAGGGCCTGCAGAAACGCAGCGGCGGCAGCATCTCGCTGCTTGGCCAGGACCCGGGCCGTTCGGGTGCTGACCTGCGGTCCCGCGTAGGCGTGATGCTTCAGGACGGCGGCCTCCCGCCGTCGGCCCGTCCCATCCCGCTTCTGCGGCACATCGCCGGAATGTATGCGCGGCCCCGCTCAGTTGACGAACTGGTGGAACGGCTCGGCATTGATACTTTCGCCAGGACCAGCGTGCGCAGACTCTCCGGTGGGCAGAAGCAGCGTCTGGCCCTCGCCGCAGCACTGATCGGCAATCCGGAAGTCCTTTTCCTGGACGAGCCTAGCGCCGGCCTGGATCCCCAGTCCCGGCAACTGGTCTTCGAGCTGATCTCGGAACTGCGGGCGGCCGGGATGGGCATCATCCTGACAACACACCTGATGGACGACGCCCAGCGGCTGGCGGACTACGTGTACATCATCGACGCCGGCAGGAACGTCGCCGAGGGAACAGTTTCCCAGCTGCTGCAGCGGGACCCGGCTGTGGAGGCCGGCACCGACCACGTCCGCACCCTGGTGTTCGAGGCTCCCCCGGGGCTGGATTTCACCGGCGTGCTGCCCGATGCCATCGCCGTCTCTGAAACACGGGC
Source organism: Arthrobacter sp. Soil762 (assembly GCF_001428335.1). Lineage (GTDB taxonomy): Bacteria > Actinomycetota > Actinomycetes > Actinomycetales > Micrococcaceae > Arthrobacter. The sequence goes on along the minus strand of NZ_LMSG01000001.1, from coordinate 156,475 downwards.
CGGAAGCTACGTGGCCTCGGGTGCACTGACACCCCGCGATCTCGCGTCGTTGACCGCCTGGTGGGCAGCCCACGGCGTGATGCCCGGTTCCATGAGCCTGGCGGCACGAAGCCTGGAAGATGTCTTCCTGGACATCTCGGGAAAGGACATCCGATGACGGCTCCCGCAGCCACCGCCGCCCAGGGAGCACCAGCCACGCTGCTGCGCCGCATCCTGCTGCAGGGTAAGTACGAATCACTGACGATGCTCCGGAACGGCGAGCAGCTGATCCTTGCAGTCGTCCTGCCGCTTCTGGCGCTGGTGGGGCTCACCGTCACTCCTTTCCTGGACGGTTTCGGAGCCAGCCGCATCAATGTGGCCGTCCCCGGCATCCTGGCATTGTGCGCCATGTCCACGGCCTTCACCGGGCAGGGCATCGCCACCGGCTTTGACCGGCGGTACGGTGTTCTCCGGTTCCTGTCCACCACACCCCTGGGCCGCGAAGGCCTCATCGCGGGTAAGGTGCTGGCGGTCCTGGCGGTGCTCTGCCTCCAGGTGGCAGTGGTGACGCTGGTGGCGCTTCCGTTGGGCTGGCAGCCGCCTGCCTCCGGCTGGCTCCCTGGGCTGTCGCTGCTGGCCCTGGGCGCCGTGGCGTTCACCGCGCTGGGGCTCCTGGTGGCAGGCACGGTCCGGCCCGAGGCAACCCTCGCCATCACCAATCTGCTGTGGATCCTGCTGGGCGCCCTGGGCGGGATAGTCATTCCCGCGGAACGGCTGCCCGCACTGGCGCAGGGAGCGGTCCACTACCTGCCCTCCGGCGCCCTCGGCGCGGCCATGCGCGAAGCTTTCCTGCACGGCTCGTTGAACGGCGGCGCCGCGCTTATCCTGCTGCTCTGGACGGTTCTTGCCGGAGCTGCAGCCATCCGTTGGTTCAAGTGGAATTGAGATATCCGTGAGCACGGCTTCACGCCTCCCCCAGATCGCCGGCCGCCTCATCGCGAGGCTGCCCCGAACCGTGGACGCCAGTGTCCGCCGCCTCGCGGTGGCGTCCCTGGTTGGCCAGACGCTGCTGGTGGTGACCGGCGGCGCGGTGCGGCTGACTGCATCCGGCCTCGGCTGCCCCACCTGGCCGCGCTGCACCGAGACCTCTTTGGTCAACACGGCCGAAATGGGGATCCACGGCTTCATTGAGTTCGGCAACCGGCTCCTGACGTTTGCCCTGGCGGCGGTTGCGCTGGCCATGCTTGTGTACTTGTGGAACCTTCGCAAGGAGCGCCGGGACCTCTTCCTGCTGGCGCTGGGCCTGCTGGCCAGCATCCCTGCGCAGGCGGTGATCGGTGGCATCACCGTGCTGACCAACCTCAATCCGTGGGTGGTGGGCCTGCACTTCCTCGTGTCCATGGCCCTTGTGGTGATCGCCACGCTGCTCGTCAACCGGGCCTACGGCAGGACGGGCCGCCACGCCAGCGGCCAGCTCCCCGCGTTGCCGGGCGTCATGCGTCCGGTGACTGCCGCCGTCGGGCTTTTCTCCGCCCTCGCCGTAATGCTCGGCGTAGTGGTGACCGGCTCCGGTCCCCACGCCGGTGACGCCGATGCTCCCCGCAACGGCCTGGACTGGGACCTGTTCTCCCACATCCATGCCGTTCCGGCGTATGTGATCACGGCCGGAGCACTGTTCTCAGTGGTGCTGGTCATTGTCCGCCGGATCCAGGGCCCGTTCCGCACGTCCATCCTGTTGCTGCTTGCCGTGACCCTGCTGCAGGCCGTCATCGGCTTCACCCAGTACTACAACGGCATCCCCGCGTTGCTGGTGGGCGCCCACATGCTGGGGGCGGCGCTGCTGATGAGCGCGGCAACAAACTCCGCCGACCTCGCCCGCTCGAGCCCGGTCACGTAACCTCCACCGCTTTTTGCCCCGACGGGGTGCCACGGTTCGCGACGAACCGTGGCACTCCGCATTTAAGGACCCTCTCTCACTTAATGCATGGAATCGGCAGACCCTCTCTCACCTAATGCAGGAAGTGGGCAGACCACCTCTCACTGCCTGCGGTGTTTCGCAGGATCGTCCCTTACCTCCTGGGTGACAAAGAAGCGACCCTCCTTCACCGTTGGTGAGAGAGGGTCGCTAAGAAAGCTGCAGGTACTGATAGAGGGTCGGTAAAAAACCCACATAAAGTGAGAGAGCGTTGCGGGTGCTGTTAACCGATGATCGCTGATCCGACGAACGGATCCACGGCCAGTGCGATGAACAGCAGCGTCAGGTAACTGATGGAGCCGTGGAAGACCTTCATGGCGCGCTTGTCCGAGATGTCCTCGCGCTGCGCCCGGTTGTAGAGGGAGTGCGACTCGTACAGGAACCATGCACCCGCCAACACTGCGGTGGCCGTGTAGACCCAGCCCGCGCCACCGGCGGGGACCAGCAGCAGCGAGCAGGCCACCATGGCCCAGGCGTAGAGGACTACCTGGACGGAAACCACCTTGGCGCCGGCAATTGCCCCAAGCATGGGCACGTTCGCGTTGCGGTAGTCCTCGCCGTAACGCATGGAAAGCGGCCAGTAGTGCGGCGGCGTCCAGAGGAAGATGACCATAAACAGGATGACGGCCGGCCATTCGACGGTATTGGTCACGGCGGCCCAGGCAATCAGTACCGGGAAGCAGCCCGCAGCTCCACCCCACACAATGTTCTGTGCGGTGCGGCGCTTGAGAATGATGGTGTAGATGACCACATAGAAGAAAATTGCGGCCAACCCGAGCCACGCGGCCAGCGGGTTGGCGCCGAACCAGAGAATGACAATGGCGGCTGCCCCGAGCAGCCAGGAGAACACCAGCGCCTCGCGCGGGGTCACCTCGCCAGTGACGAGCGGACGGTTCTCGGTCCGGTGCATCAGTTTGTCGATGTCGCGGTCAAGGTAGCAGTTGAAGGCACCGGCACTGCCGGCAGCAAACGCGCCACCGACCAGCGTGGCCAGGATCAGACCGATCGGCGGGAAGCCGCGCTCGGCGTAGATCATGGTGGGCAGGGTGCTGACCAGCAGCAACTCAATGACACGCGGCTTGGTGAGGGCGAAATACGCCTTGGCCTTACGGGCGAACCCGGCTCCCCCTCTGGTGCGGGAAGCATTAAGCGGCGTATCTGTTGTGCTCACGGTGGCAGTCACCCGTTCTGGTTGGCAGTTCTGTCTGGCAGTGCAGCTGTGTCTTGCGGCCGTTCGCCGGGCAGCCCGCCAATGGTCATCAGAAGAGGTCCCGGCAACGCCCCGGGTCTGCCGCCGCCCTTAAAGGGCTCGGCTACCGGCGTCGGCCTCCAAATATCATACCGTGCGCATTTGTAACAGATGCCCCCTGATTAGGCCCTGATGATTGCGCGCAGGGTGATTCGAGCAGATTAACTCAACCTCACGAAATGGCGATTCACATAAGGGGAAATTGCGTCCAAAAGGTGAGATTTGCACTGACCGCAGAGTGGAATCGAGCTAAGCTGTCACCAGATCAGCAAGCGGCAGAAAAGCGTTGGATAACGCGTTCCCATAGCCCTGCTGAATGATAGATCAACGTTTCGATGGTGAACGGCTGGTACACACCGCAGCGGGCACCATAGCGTGCCCCGAAACGGATCCCGTGTACCGTCCACCATCAGCACAGAGAGGGGCCCGGTTTTCGTGCCACATTTGGAAGAGCAAGAACTGTCATGGACCAGCTTGGACCAGCGCGCGGTGGACACTATCCGCGTTCTGGCTGCGGATGCCGTCGAGAAGGTCGGTAACGGCCACCCGGGCACGGCCATGAGCCTGGCGCCCGCCGCCTACCTTCTCTTCCAGAAGCTGATGCGCCACGACCCGCGCAACCCGGATTGGCTGGGACGCGACCGTTTCATCCTGTCTCCCGGCCACACGTCGCTGACCCTTTACATCCAGCTGTTCCTGTCGGGCTACGGCCTGGAACTGAAGGACCTTGAGGCACTTCGCACCTGGGATTCCCTGACCCCGGGCCACCCGGAGTACAAGCACACTGCCGGTGTGGAGATCACCACCGGGCCGCTGGGCCAGGGCCTTGCCTCGTCGGTCGGGTTCGCCTACTCCCAGCGCCGGATGCGCGGCCTGTTCGACGCCGATGCTGCGGCCGGCGAAAGCCCCTTCGACCACACCATCTGGGTCATCGCCTCCGACGGGGACCTGCAGGAAGGCGTCACTTCCGAGGCGTCCTCGCTGGCCGGCCACCAGGAACTGGGCAACCTTGTAGTTGTCTACGATGAGAACCACATCTCCATCGAGGATGACACCGACATCTCCTTCACCGAGGATGTCCTCAAGCGCTACGAGGCGTACGGCTGGCACACCCAGCGCGTCGACTGGACCAAGACCGGCGAATACAAAGAGGACGTGCAGGAGCTCTACTCCGCACTGCTCGCCGCCAAGGCCGAGACGTCCAAGCCCTCCATCATCTCGCTGCGCACCATCATCGGCTACCCGGCGCCCAAGAAGCAGAACACGGGCAAGATCCACGGTTCCGCACTGGGTGCAGAGGAAGTCGCAGGCCTGAAGTCCGTGCTGGGCTTCGACCCCGCCAAGTCCTTCGACGTTGACCAGGAAGTCCTGGCCCACGCCCGCTCCGTCGTGGACCGCGGCGCCGCTGCCAAGAAGGAATGGGAAGAGTCCTTCAACGCCTGGCAGGCCGCCAACCCCGAAGGTTCTGCACTCCTGCAGCGCATCGAGGCCCGCGAACTGCCCGACGGCCTGGACGCCGCGCTTCCGGTCTTCCCGGCCGGCAAGGACGTCTCCACCCGCGCCGCTTCCGGCAAGGTCCTGAACGCACTCGGACCGGTCATGCCGGAACTCTGGGGCGGCTCCGCCGACCTCGCCGAGTCCAACAACACCACCATTGAAGGCTCGCCGTCGTTCGTGCCCGCATCCAAGCAGACCGATACCTGGTCCGGCAACCCCTACGGCCGGGTCCTGCACTTCGGCATCCGTGAGCACGCCGCGGCATCGATCGTGAACGGCATCGCCCTGCACGGCCGGACCCGCGCGTTCTCCGGCACGTTCCTGATCTTCAGCGACTACCAGCGGCCCGCCATCCGGCTCGGCGCCCTGATGGGTGTTCCGTCCCTGTATGTCTGGACGCACGACTCCATCGGCCTGGGCGAAGACGGCCCCACCCACCAGCCGGTGGAACAGCTCGCTTCCCTGCGCGCCATCGTTGGCCTGGACGTGGTCCGCCCCGGCGACGCCAACGAGGTCGCGGTGGCATGGAAGACCATGCTGGAGAACCACGAGAACCCGGCCGGCATTGTCCTGACCCGCCAGAACATCCCCACCTACGCCCGTGGTGAAAGCGACGCCGACGGCGACACGTTCGGTTCCGTTTCCGGTGTGGCCAAGGGCGGCTACGTCCTGGCTGAAGCTTCCAAGGACGGCGCCACCGTGCCCGCCGACGTGATCCTGATAGGCACCGGCTCCGAGGTCCAGCTGGCCGTCCAGGCCCGCGAAACCCTCCAGGCTGAAGGCATCGCTGCCCGCGTTGTCTCCATGCCGTGCGTGGAGTGGTTCAACAAGCAGGACGCCGCTTACCGCGAGTCCGTGCTCCCCGCTGCCGTCAAGGCCCGGGTCTCCGTCGAGGCCGGGCTGGCCCTGGGCTGGAGGGAATTCGTCGGCGACGCCGGACGTTCCATCTCGCTCGAGCACTATGGCGCTTCCGCCGACTACAAGCGCCTTTTCCAGGAGTTCGGCATTACCGCGGTGGCTGTCGCCGCCGCTGCCAAGGACTCCCTCGCTGGCCTGCAGGCCTGAACCAGATTTTAGGAGATATCACCATGACTACCCCTACACAGCAACTCTCCGACGCCGGAGTATCCATCTGGCTCGATGACCTTTCCCGCAGCCGCCTTGAGACCGGCACGCTGCAGAAGCTGATCGAAGAGAAGAACGTTGTTGGTGTGACCACCAACCCGTCCATCTTCCACGCCGCCATCACGGCCGGAACGGACTACGACGCCATCATCGCGGCGCAGGCAGCAGCCGGCGCCAGCGTCGAGGAGACCATCTTCGAAATCACCACCACCGACGTCGCCGACGCCTGCGACCTCTTCGCACCGGTGGCAGCAGCCACCAACGGTGTTGACGGCCGCGTGTCCATCGAAGTTGACCCGCGCCTTGCCTGGGACACGGCCGGAACCATTGCCGAAGCCAAGCACCTGTACAAGAAGGTCAACAAGGACAACGTCCACATCAAGATCCCGGCAACCCTTGAAGGCCTCGAAGCGATCACCGCGACGCTGGCCGAGGGCATCAGCGTCAACGTGACCCTGATCTTCTCGCTCGAGCGCTACCGCGCCGTCATCAATGCCTTCCAGTCCGGCCTGGAGCAGGCCAAGGACAACGGCCACGACCTGTCCAAGATCCACTCGGTCGCGTCGTTCTTCGTGTCCCGCGTGGACTCCGAGATCGACAAGCGCCTCGACGCCATCGGCACCGACGAGGCCAAGGCACTCAAGGGCAAGGCAGGCGTGGCCAACGCACGCCTGGCGTACCAGGTCTACGAGGAGCTCTTCGCCACCGAGCGCTGGGCACTGCTGGCTGAAGCCGGCGCCCTCCCCCAGCGTCCGCTGTGGGCCTCCACCGGCGTCAAGGACCCGGCCTACCCGGACACCTTGTACGTGACCGAACTGGCCGCCCCCGGCGTCGTGAACACCATGCCGGAGAAGACCCTGGACGCCACGTTCGACCACGGCGTCGTCACCGGCGACACCGTCTCCGGCACGTACACCGAGGCCAACGCCACGCTGGACGCGCTGGACGCACTGGGTATCTCCTACAACGAGGTTGTCGCACTCCTCGAATCCGAAGGCCTGGACAAGTTTGTGGCCAGCTGGAAGGAACTCCTGGGCGACGTCGAAGGTGCCCTTGCCGCTGCACGGAAGGCTTCCTAACCCACTATGAGCACTCTCAGCTACGACGCCACCGGTGCCGCGCAGCAGGCACTCGAGCAGCACCTGCCCGCCCTCGTGGCGGACCGCATTGCCACCCGGATCTTCGCCAAGGACCACACCCTGTGGGGTCCCGACGCCGAGGCCGAGTCCGCTGTCCGCCTCGGTTGGGTGGAGGCGGCCACCGTCTCACAGGCCCTCGTGGCCGGCATCCTCGAGCTCCGTGATGCCCTCAAGGCTGAGGGCGTGACCCGCATCGTGCTTTGCGGCATGGGCGGATCTTCGCTGGCTCCCGAGGTCATCGCCGGCACCGCTGGCGTCGAGCTGACAGTGCTGGACAGCACTGACCCCGACCAGGTCCGTGCTGCCCTCGCTGACCGGCTGGCCGAAACCGCGATTGTGGTTTCGTCCAAGTCCGGTTCAACCCTGGAGACCGACTCCCAGCGCCGGATCTTCGAGCACGCCTTCACCGAGGCCGGCATCGAAGCGAAGAGCCGGATCATTATCGTCACCGATCCCGGTTCCCCGCTGGATAAGGCATCGCGTGAGGCCGGCTACCGCGCCGTCTTCAACGCCGATCCGAACGTGGGCGGCCGCTACTCGGCCCTCACCGCATTCGGGCTGGTCCCCTCGGGCCTGGCCGGTGTGGATATCCAGGCCTTCCTGGATGAGGCCGAGGAAGCCGCCGAGATCCTGAACGAGGACGCCGCCGAGAACATCGGTCTGGCCCTCGGAACAGCCCTGGGCGGAACCAACCCGCTGCGTAACAAGATTGTCATCGCCGAGGACGGCTCAGGCATTGTGGGCTTCGCGGACTGGGCCGAGCAGCTCATCGCCGAATCCACCGGCAAGCTCGGTACCGGCGTCCTGCCGGTGGTTGCCGGACCCACATCGCCGGAGGTCACCTCCGGCGCCGCGGACGTCCTGGTGGTGCGGCTGGTAGCCGCGGATGCCGACGTCGAACTCGGTGACAATGAGGTAGCCATCGCGGGCGGCCTGGCCACCCAGATGATGGTGTGGGAGTTCGCCACTGCGGTGGCCGGGCGCCTCCTTGGCATCAACCCGTATGACCAGCCGGACGTGGAGGCAGCCAAGGTTGCCGCCCGCGGCCTGCTGGATGCCCAGCCCGAACCGACCCCTGCCGCCTTCGTGGACGGCGCCATTGAGGTCCGCGGCGGTGACTGGCTCCGTGGGGCAGCCACCGCGGAGGAAGCCGTCGGCGCCCTTCTTGGAACGCTCGACGACGACAGCTACCTCAGCGTCCATGCCTACTTTGACCGGCTGGCCTTCGCAGAGCTGGAAGGCATCCGCGACCCGCTTGCCGGCGTAAGCGGCCGTCCCGTCACGTTTGGCTGGGGCCCGCGGTTCCTGCACTCCACCGGGCAGTTCCACAAGGGCGGACCCGCCATTGGAGTCTTTCTCCAGGTCACGGCCGCTCCTGCGGAAGACCTGGCCATCCCGGACCGTCCGTTCACGTTCGGGGAACTGATTTCCGCCCAGGCCGCTGGCGACGCCCAGGTCCTGGCCGGCCATGGCCGCCCCGTCCTGCGACTGCACCTGACCGACCGCGCCGCCGGAGTTGCACAGCTGCAGGAGATCATTGCAGCACTCGCAGCCCGGTCAGCTTCCGTCACCGAAAACTAAGGCTCAACAGCAAACATGCCAGAAACTGAAAACGGCAGGAATTCCGCGACGCGTTCCGGACGATCAGGGCGGAATCCGCTCCGGGATCCGCGTGACCGCCGCCTGAACCGGATTGCCGGTCCGTCCTCGTTGGTGCTCTTCGGAGTGACCGGCGACCTTGCCCGTAAGAAGCTCATGCCGGCCGTGTATGACCTCGCGAACCGGGGGCTGCTGCCGCCGAGTTTCGCGCTGGTGGGTTTCGGCCGCCGTCCGTGGAAGCACGAGGAGTTCGCCGCCGAGGTGAAGGCCTCGGTGAAGGCGTACTCGCGGACGCCGTTTGATGAGGCGGTGTGGAACCAGCTCGCCGAGGGTATCCGTTTTGTCCAGGGCGAGTTCGACGACGATGATGCCTTTGAGCGGTTGGGTGACACGATCGCTGAGCTCGATGAGCAGCGCGGGACGCGGGGCAATCACGCGTTCTACCTCTCGATCCCGCCGAAAGCGTTTGAGCAGGTCTGCCGGCAGCTGTCCAAGCACGGCCTGGCGCAGGCTGAGGGTGAGAAGTGGCGGCGGGTGGTGATCGAGAAGCCGTTCGGGCATGACCTGGACTCGGCCCGGCAGCTCAACGACATTGTGGAGTCGGTGTTCCCGCCGGATGCGGTGTTCCGGATCGACCACTACCTGGGCAAGGAAACCGTCCAGAACATCCTGGCGCTGCGTTTCGCGAACCAGCTGTTCGAGCCGCTCTGGAACGCGAACTATGTGGACCATGTCCAGATCACAATGGCCGAGGACATCGGCACGGGCGGCCGGGCCGGGTACTACGACGGCGTGGGCGCAGCCCGCGACGTCATCCAGAACCACCTCCTGCAGCTGCTCGCTTTGACGGCGATGGAGGAGCCCATTTCCTTCAACGCCGATGACCTGCGGGCGGAGAAGGAAAAGGTCCTTGCCGCGGTGAAGCTCCCGGAGGATTTGTCCACGCATTCGGCGCGCGGGCAGTTCGCCGGCGGCTGGCAGGGCGGGGAACAGGTGCAGGGCTACCTGGAAGAAGAGGGCATCCCGGCCGATTCGAAGACCGAAACGTTCGCGGCGATCCGGGTGGATATCCACACCCGCCGCTGGGCCGGGGTGCCGTTCTACCTCCGGGCGGGCAAGCGCCTGGGCCGGCGGGTGACGGAGATCGCGGTGGTGTTCAAGCGCGCCCCGAACCTGCTGTTCCGTGACCATGGTGAGGATGACTTCGGCCAGAACGCCGTGGTGATCCGGGTCCAGCCCGATGAGGGCGCGACCATCCGGTTCGGGTCCAAGGTCCCTGGCACGCAGATGGAAGTCCGCGACGTGACCATGGACTTCGGCTACGGGCACTCCTTCACCGAATCGTCCCCGGAAGCGTATGAGCGGCTGATCCTCGATGTGCTCCTCGGCGAGCCGCCGCTGTTCCCCCGGCACGCGGAGGTGGAGCTGTCCTGGAAGATCCTGGACCCCTTTGAAGACTACTGGGCGGGGCTGAAAGAGCAGCCGGAGCCCTATGCTCCGGGCAGCTGGGGCCCTGCCTCGGCGGATGAGCTGCTGGCCCGCGACGGACGAACCTGGAGAAGGCCATGATTGTAGATTTGCCGGACACCACCACCTCGAAGATCTCCAAGAAGATCACCTCCCTGCGTGAGCAGGGCGGGGTGATCGCCCTGGGCCGGGTCCTGACCCTCGTGGTCGTCACCCGCTCCGGGCTCGAGGAAGAAGCGATCGAGGCCGCGAACGAGGCAAGCCGCGAACACCCCTGCCGGATCATCGTCCTCGCCGACGCCGGAGCCCAGGCCCCGAACCGGCTCGACGCGCAGATCCGGGTGGGCGGTGACGCCGGCGCGTCCGAGGTCATCGTGCTCCGCGGCTACGGCGAACTCGCCCACGAAAGCGAATCACTCGTCGCGGCCCTGCTCCTGCCGGACGCCCCGATCGTGGCCTGGTGGCCGCACGGGGCACCGGAGAACGCCTGCGAAACCTCCGTGGGCCGGATCGCGCACCGCCGGATCACCGACTCCGCGAACGAAACCGATCCCCAGGCCGCGCTGGAGAACATCCGGGCCACGTACAAGGCCGGGGACACCGACCTCGCCTGGACCCGCCTGACCAACTGGCGCATCCAGCTCGCGGCCGTCCTGGACCAGGTGGACTCCTCCCCCGTGACTGCCGTCGCCGTCGAAGGCGCCTCCGATTCCCCGTCCACCATCCTGCTGGCAGCATGGCTGACCCTGGCCCTGGACGCGCCCGTGACCATCGTCGCGGACCCTGCCGGCACGGGCATCCGCCGCGTAAGGCTCACCCGCCACAGCGGCGACGTGCAGCTCTTCCGCCCCGGGCTCTCCGTCGCCGAACTCACCCAGCCCGGACAGCCCGCCCAACGCATCTCCCTCCCCCGCCGCAGCCTCAAAGACTGCCTCGCCGAGGAACTCCGCCGCCTCGACCCCGACGAAGTGTTCGGCGAAGTGATTACTATTGGACTGCCACGTACCAATCTAAGGAGCGTCCGACCCAGTGAGCGTTGAGCCAAGAGTTAGCATCCATCCTGATTCGTCCGTCCTGATGGCCGCCATTGCGGCCCGCCTGATCACCAAGCTGGTGGATGTGCAGGACAAGCACGGTGAGGCCACGGTGGTGCTGACCGGCGGCACAGTAGGCATCGGAACGCTGAAGGCTGTTGCGGATTCTCCGGCAGCGCCGGCCGTCGACTGGTCCAAGGTGAACTTTTGGTGGGGTGACGAGCGCTTTGTTGCCGCGGACCATCCCGACCGGAACACCAGGCAGGCGTTTGCTGCACTCCTGTCGAGCATTCCGGTTGATCCTGCAAGGATCAACCAGCCTGCCTCCTCGGATGACTTCGACACGCCCGAGGAAGCCGCCGAGGACTACGCGCGCAGGCTCCGGGAAGCAGCCCAGGCCGAACACGCTGCCGACATGTCTGACGACCGTCCGGACGAACCGGGAGTACTGCCGCGGCTGGACGTTGTGCTGCTGGGCGTTGGCCCGGACGCCCACGTGGCCTCGCTCTTCCCGGAGCAGGGCGGAATCCGGGAGAAGGAGCGGACAGTCGTTGGCGTCCGCAATTCCCCCAAGCCGCCGCCCCAGCGGATCTCGCTCACGCTTCCCGCCATAAACACTGCTGCCGAGGTCTGGATGGTGGTGGCGGGCGAGGACAAGGCCGGCGCGGTGGGCCTGGCCCTGGCGGGCGCCAACCCGGTACAGGTACCGGCGGCGGGCCCCCGGGGAACATCCCGCACGCTGTGGCTTATCGACGAAAACGCAGCGTCACGCGTCCCGCAGCAGCTCGTCCGGAAGGACGCCGCCGGCGCGTAGCTTTTCCAGCGCTCCGGCCAGGACAGCTTCGGCGTCCTGGTCGGAGCGCCGTTCTTTAACGTATTCAAGGTGGCTCTTGAAGCCTTCGTCCAGCGGGTCCGGCAGGTCGGCTTCCTTGCCGTCCCGTGATGCCGGAGCCCCGCAGCGCCGGCAGTCCCATACTGTGGGAAGCTGCTCGTCCGGCAACCGCAGGAAGACCAGCTGGGTTTCATGCCCCTTGGCGCACCAAAAGGAAACCCTGATACGGGGCACCCTTTCGCCCGAGGCCGCTTCTGACTGGTTCTTGGGACCGGCTCCTTCTGTGACACCCACCCGGGTGCCGCGGAACGCTGACGCACTATGTACCATCGGGACTCCTGGCTGCTTAAACAAAAACTGTGGCTGTTGGAAGCCAACAGCCACAGTTTAGTTCGGAGATCCCCATCGCGGCAGTGCCGGGCGACGATCAGTTGCAGGGGCTATGAGTCCCCTGCGCCGCTGAAGCGCATAACCAGGCCAAGGGCGATGATCACGACGCCCCAGGTAACGCCCAGGACCACGGTGAACCTGTTCAGGTTCCGCTCGGCCACGCCGGAGGAGCTGAGGCCGGAACTCATACCGCCGCCGAACATGTCCGACAGCCCGCCACCCCGGCCCTTGTGGAGGAGGATAAGCAGGGTCAGCAGAAGGCTGGTGATGCCCAGGAGAATCTGCAGAATGACATGAAGAACGTCCACGACGGCCTTTCAGAAGATTGGAATTGCGGGAGCCTGGAGCTTCGTGACGGACTAGTCCGTCACGAGGTGACTCTCGAACCTGACAATATTAGCAAACTCCGCGGGATCGAGGCTTGCCCCGCCGACCAACACGCCGTCGACGTCGCGTTCCTTCAGGATCGCGGCGACATTGTTGGCCTTGACCGAGCCGCCGTAGAGCAGCCGGATCTTCGCAGCAACGTCATCACCGAAGAGCGTGGCCAGTTCCGCGCGGATGGCGGCGCACATTTCCTGGGCGTCCTCCGGCCCGGCCACTTCACCGGTGCCGATGGCCCAAACGGGCTCGTAGGCCACCACAAGCTTTGCCGCCTGCTCGGCCGTCAACCCGGCGACGTTCGCCCGGAGCTGTGTCAGCGTGTGCTCGACATGCGTGCCGGCCTGGCGGATTTCCAGGCCTTCCCCCACGCAAAGGACCGGAGTAACACTGTGCTTGAACGCTGCCTTGACCTTGGCGTTGAGCACTTCGTCGGATTCCTGGTGGATGGTGCGGCGTTCACTGTGCCCCACCAGGACGTAGCGGCAGCCCAGCTTGTTCAGGAACTGGCCGGAGGTGTCGCCCGTGTAGGCGCCCGAGTCGAACTGGGAGAGGTCCTGGCCGCCGTAGGCTATGTCCAATTCATCGCCCTGGACGAGGGTCTGCACGCCGCGGAGGTCGGTGAATGGCGGGAAGACGGCCACCTCAACCCGGTTGTAGTCGTGCTTGGCGTCGGACAGGGTCCAGGCCAGTTTCTGCAGGAGGGTGATGCCCTGGACGTGGTCCATGTTCATCTTCCAGTTGCCTGCAATGAGAGGCGTGCGGTCAAAAGCGCCGTTCGTTGACGTAGTCACGTGTTCTCCAAAAGTACTTGATATGTGTGCGGCCGGCAGGGTGCCCGCGGGCGCCCTGCCGGCCGGAGGACTTGGCAGTCCAGGTTCCTAACGGTCCAGGACGCTGAGTCCCGGGAGTTCCTTGCCTTCGAGATATTCCAGGCTGGCGCCGCCGCCGGTGGAAATGTGCCCGAACTGGTCGTCAGCGAAGCCGAGCGTCCGCACGGCGGCAGCGGAGTCGCCGCCGCCGACCACAGTGAAGGCGTCGGCCTCGGTCAGAGCCTGGGCCACGGCGCGGGTTCCGCCGGAGAATGCTTCGAACTCAAAGACGCCCATGGGCCCGTTCCAGAACACCGTTTTGGCGCCCTTGATCCGGTCCGCAAAAGCGGCTGCAGAGTCCGGGCCGATGTCCAGGCCGATGCCCTGGGCACCGAAGCTGCTGCCCTCGATGCCGTCCGCGGGGACAGTTTCGTAGTCAGCGTCGGCCGCGAACTTACCGGCCACCACAACGTCGGTGGGCACAATGAATTCGGTGCCTGCACCGGCTGCCCGTTTCAGGTAGTCCTGGACAACCGGGATCTGGTCTTCTTCCAGGAGGCTGCCGGCCACGCTGTGGCCCTCTGCTGCCAGGAACGTGAAGAGCATGCCGCCGCCCACCAGGATGGTGTCGGCCTTGCCGATGAGGTTGTCGATGACCGCCAGCTTGTCGGAGACCTTGGAGCCGCCGAGCACCACCACGTAGGGCCGCTGCGTGTCAGCTGTCAGCTTCCGCAGGACCTCCACCTCGGTGTGCACAAGGTCGCCCTGGTAGGAGGGGAGCCGGGTGGCGACGTCGTAGACACTGGCGTGCTTGCGGTGCACGGCACCAAAGGCGTCGTCAACGTAGGCGCCGTTGGCCCCGGTCAGGGCCACCAGTTCGTCCGCGAAGGCGCCGCGTTCGGCGTCGTCCTTGCTGGTCTCCCGGGCGTCGAAGCGCACGTTCTCCAGGACGAGGACTTCGCCGTCCTGAAGGGAGGCGGCGAGTTCCTTGGCGGAGCTGCCCACGGTGTCCTGCGCGAGCGAGACCTTGAAGGCGGCAAGTTCGGCGAGCCGCGCTACGGCAGGCCGGAGGGAGTATTTGTCCTCCGGAGCGCCCTTGGGGCGTCCGAGGTGGGCTGTTACCAGCACGCGGGCACCGGCGTCCGTGAGCTTTCCCAGTACTGGCAGAGAGGCCTTGATGCGGCCGTCGTCAGTCACTGTAGAGCCGTCGAGCGGCACATTCAGGTCACTTCTGACAAGAATGTACCGCCCGCGGACACCTTCAGCGATCAGTTCGTTGAGGGTGTGGAATGTCATGAGTCTAACCCTAGCCCAGCTTGGCTGCGACGAGCTCCGTGAGGTCCACGAGGCGGTTGGAGTAGCCCCATTCGTTGTCATACCAGGAAACAACCTTGACCTGGTTGCCGATGACCTTGGTCAGGCCGGAGTCGAAGATCGACGACGCCGGGTCCCCGACGATGTCCGAGGACACGATCGGTGCGTCCGTGTAGGTCAGGATGCCCTGGAACTCGTCGGACTCCGAGGCCTTCTTCAGCGCCGCGTTGACTTCCTCGACGGTGGTCTCGCGGGAGACCGTGACGGTGAGGTCGGTGGCCGAGCCGGTGGGGACGGGCACGCGGATGGCGAAGCCGTCCAGCTTGCCCTTGAGCTCGGGCAGGACCAGGCCGATCGCCTTGGCTGCACCCGTGGAGGTGGGAACCATGTTGATGGCGGCGGCACGGGCACGGCGGAGGTCGTTGTGCGGGCCGTCCTGCAGGTTCTGGTCAGCCGTGTAGGCGTGGATGGTGGTCATCAGGCCACGCTCGATGCCGAAGGTGTCGTTGAGGACCTTGGCCAGCGGGCCCAGGCAGTTGGTGGTGCAGGACGCGTTGGAAATGATGTTGTGCGCCGCGTTGTCGTACAGGCCCTCGTTGACGCCCATCACGATGGT
Source organism: Arthrobacter sp. Soil762 (assembly GCF_001428335.1). Taxonomy (GTDB): domain Bacteria; phylum Actinomycetota; class Actinomycetes; order Actinomycetales; family Micrococcaceae; genus Arthrobacter. Next base: position 141,066 of record NZ_LMSG01000001.1, on the reverse strand, counting down.
GATGTCCTCGTCGGAGGCAGGTGCGGAGATCAGGACCTTCTTGGCGCCTGCGTCGATGTGCTTCTGCGCGGCAGCGGCCTTGGTGAAGAAGCCGGTGGACTCGATGACGATGTCAACGCCCAGCTCGCCCCAGGGCAGGTTGGCGGGATCGCGTTCGGCGAGAACCTTGATGATGTTGCCGTCGACAACGATGTTGCCGTCCTTGACCTCAACGGTTTCCTTCAGGCGGCCGCCGACGGAGTCGTACTTAAGCAGGTGGGCCAGCGCCTCAGGGCTGGTGAGGTCGTTGACGGCAACGATCTCCAGGTCCGCGCCCTGTGCGAGGGCTGCGCGGAAGTAGTTGCGGCCGATGCGGCCGAAGCCGTTGATACCAATACGGGTCGTCACTTGTTCAGTCTCCTTGGTGCTTGATTAAGCACAAACTAGTTGAGCGGGCGTTGAAGCCAACTAACAGATCCCGCACGCCATTGGGCAGAGATGATTAACAGATCGGAGGGCGACCAGCCACATTGCTGAAGGCAGACCGCCTTCCGTGATCCATCTTACGTTTAAGTAGGTCCGCCCCCGCAAGTGCGGGGGCGGACCTTCCACATTCCGGCCGAAATCACGCCGAAATGTGAAGTTTGTTACACGCTCATGTACTGCGGGTCACTACGGCAGGGTGATGAGGCCCGTGGCGTTGGTGCGTGCAGCATCGAAGCGCTTGGCGACATCGGCCCAGTTGACGATGTTCCAGAAGGCCTTGACGTAGTCAGCCTTGACGTTGACGTAGTCCAGGTAGAAGGCGTGCTCCCACATGTCCAGCATCAGCAGCGGCGTGGTGCCGAGAGCCACGTTGCCCTGCTGGTCGTAGAGCTGCTCGATGACCAGGTTGCCACCGATCGGCTCGTAGGCCAGGAAGCCCCAGCCCGATCCCTGCAGGCCAAGGGCAGCCGCGGAGAACTGGGCGCGGAAGGCGTCGAAGGAACCGAAGGCATCGTCGATGGCAGCTGCCAGCTCGCCCTCAGGCTTGTCGCCGCCGTCCGGTGACAGGTTGTTCCAGAACACCGAGTGGTTGATGTGGCCGCCGGTGTGGAACGCGAGGTCCTTCGAAAGGCGGTTGATGTTGGCGAAATCGCCCTTGTCGCGCGCCTCTGCCAGCTGGGCAAGGGCGTTGTTGGCGCCTGCAACGTAGGCAGCGTGGTGCTTGCTGTGGTGCAGCTCCATGATGCGCGCCGAAATGTGCGGCTCAAGCGCCGCGTAGTCGTAGCTGAGTTCTGGCAGTACGTACTCGGTCACAAAATCCTCCAATGTCGTGGACGGTCTGTCCGGGTTGTAACTCTCGGATTGTGCATCCGGATGACTGGCATCCGGAAGATCAGGGTGAACGCTCTGATTCTAGGGGCGCCGCTACTCGTCCAGCATCTCAGGCGTCACATTGGCATCAGTGCCAGGGATCCCCAAATCGATGGCCCGCTTATCCGCCATGGCCAGGAGCCGGCGGATGCGGCCGGCGATGGCGTCCTTGGTCATTACCGGATCTGCCAGGCGCCCCAGCTCGTCCAGGCTCGCCTGTTTGTGGGCCACCCGGAGTTCGCCGGCGTATTTGAGGTGGTCCGGGACGTCGTCGCCCAGGATCTCCAGTGCCCGGTCAACCCTGGCACCGGCCGCCACGGCCGCCTGGGCGGAGCGCCGCAGGTTGGCGTCGTCAAAGTTGGCCAGCCTGTTGGCCGTGGCCCTGACTTCCTTGCGCATCCGGCGCTCTTCCCAGACCATCAGGGCATCGTGGGCGCCCATACGGATGAGCAGGGCGGCGATGGTGTCGCCGTCGCGGATCACCACACGGTCCACTCCCCTGACTTCGCGGGCTTTGGCCTGGATGCCAAGACGGCGGGCGGCACCAACGAGGGCAAGCGCTGACTCGGGGCCCGGGCAGGTCACCTCAAGCGATGACGAGCGGCCCGGTTCCGTGAGGGACCCGTGGGCCAGGAAAGCTCCACGCCACACGGCCTCGGCGTCGGCGGCCGAGCCGTTGACGACGGCCGAGGGAAGCCCCCGCACCGGCCGGCCGCGGCCGTCCAGGAGGCCTGTCTGCCGGGCCAGGGACTCGCCGTCGCGGACCACCCGCACCACGTACCGGCTGCCGCGGCGCAGTCCGCCGCCGGAGACGACGATGATCTCGCTCTGGTGGCCGTAAACCTCGGCGATGGCTGCCCGGAGCCTGCGCGCCGTGGATGCGAGGTCAACCTCGGCTTCGATCACGATCCGGCCCGAGATGATGTGCAGGCCGCCGGCGAAGCGCAGCATGGCCGAGACCTCTGCCTTGCGGACTGAAGATTTCTTGATGTCCAGACGGGACAGTTCTTCCTTGACCGATGATGTCAGTGCCATGGCACCTTCCTAACTGTTCCCAAAAATGTCGTGGTACGCCGCTGCCAGACGCAGGGGGTCATGGACGGGTCGGCGGCCCGACGCCCCCACTTTACCCAAGACAACCTCGGCGCCGATCATCCCGGCGGCTTTCTCGAACTCCTGCAGGTCCGGCACCGACGCGGGATCCGCCAGGACAACGTCGACGCTGAAGTCCGGCGCATACCGGCGCAGTGCGTACAGGTGGTCCGCCGCCGACATGCCGGTGGTCTCCTTGGTGTCCGTGGCCAGGTTCATGGTGAGGCAGCGTTTTGCGGCTGTGGCACTCAGGGCCTCACGCATCTCCGGGAGCAGCAGGTGCGGCAGCACGGACGTGTACCAGGACCCCGGCCCCAGGATTACCCAGTCAGCCAGTTCGATGGCCGTCAGGGCTTCAACGCAGGCCGGCGCATGTTCGGGCCGGAGCCGGACGTGCTCCAGCGAGCCGGCAACGGCGCACCGCGCCTGCCCGCGGATTGTCTGGAGCGCGAACGTGCCGTCAGGTGCAGTGACGCGGATGTCGCCTTCAATGGTCAGCGGAACGGTGGACATGGGCAGGACTTGTCCACGGGCACCGAGCAGGGCGCCGGCCCACTTCAGGCCGGCCACGGTGTCGCCCAGCAGTTCCCAAAGGGTGACGATGAGCAGGTTGCCCATTGCATGCTCGTCCAGCGATCCGCCGCTGCCCTGGCCAGGCCGGAAACGGTGCTGCATCACGTCGCGCCAGGTGCGTCCCCAGTCCGTGTCATCGCACAAGGCGGAGAGCGCCATGCGCAGGTCTCCGGGCGGGAGGACGCCGTACTCGTCGCGCAGACGCCCGGAAGACCCGCCGTCGTCCGCCACAGTGACTATGGCGGTCAGCTCGGAGGTGAGCAGCCGCAGCGCCGAGAGCGAAGCGGACAGGCCGTGCCCGCCGCCGAGCGCCACGACGTTGGGGCCCTTGTCCTGCTGGCCGGCTGCGGTTCCGCTGGAAACCGGTACGAGCGGGAGGGGCCCGGTGAACATCCCCATTACTCGCGGCCCAGATCCCGATGGGTGGTGGTCACGGTCACGCGCGGATACTGTGCCAGTTTCTTGGAAAGCTCGACGGCGACGGCCACGGACCGGTGCTTGCCGCCGGTACAGCCGACGGCGATGGTGGCGTAGTGCTTGTTTTCGCGCCGGTAGCCGTCCAGGACGGGCTCGAGCGCCAGGACATAGCGGTCCACGAAGTTCTTTACACCTTCCGCCTCGAGGACGTAATCGCTGACGTCCTTGTCCAGGCCCGTATGCGGGCGCAGCTGCGGGACCCAGTGCGGATTCGGGATGAACCGGACGTCAGCAACGTAGTTGGAATCCACCGGCAGGCCGTACTTGAAGCCAAAGCTCATGACGTTGAGCCGCAGTGCCACCGGGCCGGTCTCGCTAAAGAGTTCCGTGATGGCGGTGGCCAGGGCGTGGACGTTGTAGGTCGAGGTATCCAGTACGACGTCGGAACTGTCGCGCAGTTCCTTGAGCACGTCCCGTTCGGCTGCAATGCCGTCGAGGATGCGGCCGCCTTCCTGGAGCGGATGGGGCCGGCGGCCCTGCTCGAACCGGCGGACCAGGACGTCGTCTTTGGCGTCGAGGAAAAGGACCCGGAACTTGACACCACTGGCGGCGAGGGCCCCCAGGGCCGCACGGACGTCGACAAAGAGGCCTTTGCTGCGGACATCCATCACCACGGCCAGCCGCGGAATGGACTGCGGCGCGTGGGACACGATCTCGGCCAGGGTCCCGAGCATCTGGGGCGGCAGGTTTTCCACGACATACCAGCCGTGGTCCTCAAGTGCGTCCGCGGCGGTGCTGCGTCCCGCCCCTGACATACCGGTGACCACCAGCAGTTCCGCTTCGAGGGGCTTGACCGGCGTCAGCCCGTCCTGCTCCGTCCCGGATTCCGCCGTAGAGTCTGCCATTCGTTCCGCCCCGTTTCTGTCCAGATGAAGGCAGGCTACCGCAAAGGCGGAAACCTGCGTTCCTTACCCTACCTAGGTTTCAATGATTTCGCCGGTGGCCATATTCACGGCCGGAACTGCGTCGCCGGCCGTGTCGTCGCCGCTGAAGTAGGCCACGATGGCGTTGGCAAGGGCCGGCCCAATGCCCTTGGCCGACGTGAGCTCGGCCGCGGTGGCGGCTTTCACACCCTTGACGGACCCGAAGTGGGTGAGCAGTGCCTTGCGTTTGGACTCACCCAGGCCTGGCACTCCGTCCAGCGCCGAGACGGTCATGGCCTTGCCGCGCTTCTGCCGGTGGAAGGTGATGGCGAAGCGGTGGGCTTCGTCACGGATCCGCTGCAGCAGATAGAGTCCCTGGGACGTCCTGGGCAGGATCACGGGGAAGTCGCTGTCCGGCAGCCAGACTTCCTCAAGCCGTTTGGCCAGGCCCACCACGTACACATCCTCGATGCCAAGGTCCGCCAGGGCCCGGGCTGCGGCGTTCACCTGGGGCTTGCCGCCGTCGACCACCACCAGGTTGGGCGGGTACGCGAATTTTGCCCGCGGGGCGGCCGTAGTGGTGTCCAGGACCGCGGCATCGGCGGCTGCTTCCAAGGCGGCCTGGTGCCCTGGCAGGGCGGACGCCCCGGACTGCGCCGACTTGTCCTGCAGGTAATGCCGGAAGCGCCGGGTCAGGACGTCGTGCATGGCGGCGGTGTCGTCTGCCGCGGCGGCCCCGGTGACGGAGAATTTCCGGTATTCGGACTTCTTGGGCAGCCCGTCCTCGACCACCACCATGGACGCCACGACGTTGGTGCCCTGGACGTGGGAGACGTCGAAGCATTCGATCCGCAGGAGCGCCACGGGCAGGTCCAGGGCTTCCTGCAGCTCCTGCAGTGCCTGGGAGCGCACGGTGAGGTCGCCGGCGCGGCGGGTCTTATGCAGTTTGAGCGCGTGCTCGGCGTTTTCACGGACGGTGGACATGAGCGCGGCCTTGTCGCCGCGCTGGGGCACCCTGACATCCACCTTGGCTCCGCGCAGGCCGCCGAGCCATTCCGTCAGTTCCGCAGCGTTGCTGGGTTCTACGGGCACCAGGACTTCGCGGGGCAGCCTGCCGTGGCTGTCGCCGTCGTCGCCGTAGACCTGCTGCAGCAGGTGTTCCACCAGATCCGGGGTGGTGGCGTCCTCCACTTTTTCCACGACCCAGCCACGCTGGCCACGGATCCGGCCACCCCTGACGTGGAACACCTGGACTGCAGCCTCCAACTCGTCCTCGTGCAGCGCGAAGACATCGGCGTCGGTATCGTCGGCGAGCACCACGGCGTTCCGCTCAAAGACCTTCCGAAGGGCGGAGATGTCATCACGGAGCCTCGCCGCACGCTCGTAGTCGAGGGTGCCGACGGCGTCGGCCATCTCCTTTTCGAGCTTGGTGATGAAGCGTTTGGCCTCGCCGCCCATAAACGCGCAGAAGTCCTCCGCCAGGGCCCGGTGTTCCTCCGGAGTCACCCGGCCAACACACGGGGCGGAGCATTTGTCGATGTAGCCCAGCAGGCAGGGCCGGCCGCTCGCCTGGGCCCGTTTGAGGACCCCGGCGCTGCAGCTGCGGACAGGGAAAACCCGCAGCAACGTGTCCATGGTTTCCCGGATCGCGCCTGCCGTGTACGGGCCGAAGTACCGGGTTCCCTTGCGGCGGTCCCCCCGCATGACCTGGACCCTGGGGAGCTTCTCGCTCATGGTGAGGGCCAGGTACGGATACGTTTTGTCGTCGCGGAAGACTACGTTGAAGCGTGGCTTGTATTCCTTGATCCAGGTGTATTCAAGCTGCAGCGACTCCAGCTCGCTGCCCACCACTGTCCACTCGACACTGCTGGCCGTGTAAACCATTGCGTGGGTTTTGGGCAGCAGGCCCGCCGGATTCGCAAAGTAGGAGTTCAGGCGGGAGCGAAGGCTTTTGGCCTTGCCGACGTAGATGACCCGGCCGTGGGGATCGCGGAACCGGTACACCCCGGGATTGGTGGGAATTTCACCCGTCTGGGGCCTGTAACTTGCTGGGTCTGCCACTACTTCATTCTACTAACGCCTAGTCCGCGGCCTTGCTCTGGTTGTAGCTGGTGGAGCGTTCCTGGCCGCTGAGTTCGGCGATCGCATCCATGATGCGGTCCGTTACCTGCCGCCGCGCCGGCAGCGAATGATCCGGGCCGGTCTTGTCGAAATACAGCGGCTCCCCCACCTTCATGGTGAAGTGATGCGGCTTGAACCCCTTCTCACCAGCCGGCTGCAGGTTCTCCGTCCCGATCAGTCCAACCGGGATCACGGGAGCTCCGGTTGCCAGTGCAAGCCAGCCCACGCCGGTACGGCCGCGGTAGAGAATACCGTCCCGCGACCGTGTGCCTTCAGGGTAGATGCCGATGCCCTTGCCCGCATCGAGGATGTCCAGGAGGGTTTTGAGCGCCTGGACGCTCGCTGCCTGCTCGCCGCGCTCCACGGGGATGGAGCCCACGGACTCGAAGAAAGATTTCATGACCTTGCCCTTCACGCCACCCGTGGTGAAGTACTCGGCTTTCGCGAAGAAGGCCACGGGCCGCGGCATCAGTGCCTGGACAATCACGCTGTCAAAGAAGGAAAGATGGTTCGGGGCCACAATGAAGGGCCCCTCTTTCGGGACGTTTTCAAGGCCGACGACAGTGGGCCGGCAGGTGCCCGCGACGAGCCCGCGAAAGGTCCAGCGGACCGCCTCAAACAGCGCCATCGTTGCGCACCTCACTCATCGCGGCAGCGTGGATGGCTTCGAGGCGCCCGATGGCGGCAACCATGCCCGCGGTGGTGTCCACCACGGTGACGGCCCCGGCTTCCTCAAGTTCGCCGTCGGGAGCGAAACCCCAGCCCACGCCGATGCAGTCAAGCCCGTTCGCGATGGCGCCCGCCACATCCTGGGCGCGGTCACCCACCATAACGGCGTGCTGGGTGGAGAGGTCCGTCAGGGCCGCGGCGATGATGTCCGCCTTCCCCACCGGACCATCCGTTGACGATTCGTTGTCCGCCGAACCCCTGATGGACTGGAACAGGTTGGCGATGCCGTGGTGGCGCAGCACGATCTGGGCCAGCCCTTCGGGCTTCTGCGTGGCGACGGCGACTGGCCTGCCTTCGGCCGCGAAGGTCTCCAGCGCTTCCCTGATCCCGGGGTACAGCCGGCTCTGGGCTATTCCAGTGGCCAGGTAGTACTGCCGGTACGTCCGGATGACCTCGTCAAGCATCTCGGCCGGTACCTTGCAGACACTCTGGAGTGTGTCGCTGAGTTTGGGGCCGATCATCGAGTTCAGGACGTCCTGGCCAGGAACCGGCAGACCTGCGGCGGCAAGGGCTGCTGCGATTCCGCCGGATATTCCGCTGGCCGGATCGACAAGAGTGCCGTCCAGGTCAAAGATCACGGGCACTGTTGTTTGAGTCACCGGCTTAGTTTCTCATGACACCGAGCATGCCTGAAACTCGCATGCCCGACACGGCATACGTCATCGGAGGCCAACCGCTTAGCCCAGTATTTCCGCGAGGAAGGATGCCGTGTGGCCCTTGGTGGATTTCGATACCTGCTCGGGCGTGCCGGTTGCCACGATCTGGCCGCCGCCCGACCCGCCGTCCGGGCCAAGATCCACGATCCAGTCGGCACTCTTGATGACGTCCAGGTTGTGTTCGATGGTGATCACCGTGTTGCCCTTGTCCACCAGACTCTGAAGAACCATCAGGAGCTTGCGGATGTCCTCGAAGTGGAGGCCCGTGGTGGGCTCGTCAAGAACATACACACTGCGTCCGTTGGAGCGCTTCTGCAGTTCCGCGGCGAGCTTGACCCGCTGGGCCTCACCGCCGGAGAGGGTGGTTGCCGGCTGTCCCAGCCGGACGTAGCCGAGGCCCACGTCCACGAGGGTGTTCAGGTGCCGGGCGATCGGGGAGAAGGCCGCGAAGAACTCCGCACCTTCTTCGATGGGCATGTTGAGCACATCCGCGATGGTCTTGCCCTTGTAGTGGACTTCCAGGGTCTCGCGGTTGTACCGTGCGCCGTGGCACACCTCGCAGGGAACGTAGACGTCCGGCAGGAAGTTCATTTCGATCTTCAGTGTGCCGTCACCTGCGCAGGCTTCGCAGCGCCCGCCCTTGACGTTGAAGGAGAACCGGCCTGGCAGGTAGCCACGGACCTTGGCCTCGGTGGTTTCGGCGAAGAGCTTGCGAATGTTGTCAAAGACACCGGTGTACGTGGCGGGGTTGGAGCGTGGGGTGCGCCCGATAGGGCTCTGGTCCACGTGCACTACCTTGTCCAGGTGCTCCAGGCCCATGATGCTCTTGTGGCGTCCGGCCACCTGCTTGGCGCCGTTGAGCTTGTTGGCCAGCACCTTGTAGAGGATCTCGTTGACCAGGGTGGATTTGCCGGAGCCGCTGACGCCGGTCACGGCAGTGAACAGGCCCAGGGGGAAGGCCGCATCAACGTTGACCAGGTTGTTTTCACGCGCCCCGACGACCTTCAGCTCACGCTTTTTGTCGTATTTGCGCCGCTTCTTGGGGATGTCGATCTTCTTGCGGCCGGACAGGTAATCGCCGGTCAGTGAGTTGGTGTTGGCCAGGAGATCCTGGTACGAACCCGAGTGCACCACCTGGCCGCCGTGCTCGCCTGCGCCGGGCCCGATGTCCACGATCCAGTCCGCCACCTGGATGGTGTCCTCATCGTGCTCCACAACGATAAGCGTGTTGCCCATGTCGCGGAGCCGGGTCAGGGTGTCAATAAGCCGGCGGTTGTCGCGCTGGTGGAGGCCGATGGAGGGCTCGTCCAGGACGTAAAGGACGCCCACGAGGCCGGAACCGATCTGGGTGGCGAGCCGGATTCGCTGCGCTTCGCCGCCGGACAAGGTGGCGGAGGGGCGCTCGAGATTCAGGTATTCCAGCCCGACGTCGAGCAGGAAGGTCAGCCGGGCCTGTATTTCCTTGAGCACCTGGTGGGCGATCTGGGCCTCACGGCCGGTCAGGACCAGGTTGTTCAGGAAGTCCGCGCACACGCGCATGGGCATGGCCGCGACGTCGGCGATGGACTTGCCGTTGATCAGGACGGACAGCGAGGCGGGGTTGAGCCGGGCGCCATTGCACGCGGGGCAAGCGATCTGCCGCATGTACTCTTCGTAGCGGTCGCGGGCCCATTCGGAGTCCGTCTCACCGTGCTTGCGGTGGACATACTGGATGGCACCTTCGAAGCCGGTGCTGTATTTACGTTCCCGTCCGAAGCGGTTCTTGTACTGCACAACCACCTTGTGGTCCTTGCCGTGCAGGACGGTCTGGCGGACGTCGTTGCCCAGCTTTTCCCAGGGTGTGTCCATGGAGAAGCCAAGCTCCTTGGACAGCCCTTCGAGCAGGCGGTTCCAATACTCGGTTGTTGCGGTGCCTAGTGACCATGGCGCGATGGCGCCCTCGGATAACGACAGCTCAGGATTCGGAATGATCAGTTCTTCGTCAACCTCGAGCCGTGTACCGATGCCGCTGCACGCGGAACAGGCGCCGAAAGGGTTGTTGAAGGAGAAGGACCGCGGCTCGATTTCATCGATGGCCAGGGGATGTTCGTTGGGGCAGGCGAGGTTCTCGGAAAATGCCCCCAGCCGTCCCGGCGCGTCTGCGTCCAGATCGACGAACTCGGCCAGCACCCGGCCTTCGGCCAGGCCAAGCGCCGTTTCAACGGAGTCCGTGAGGCGCTGGCTGATGCCTTCCTTAACCACCAGGCGGTCCACCACCACCTCAATCGTGTGCTTGAACTGCTTGCCGAGTTTGGGCGGCTCGCTCAGCTGGATCAGCTCACCGTCCACCCGGGCACGCGAATAGCCCTTGGCGGTCAGCTCCTTGAAGAGGTCCACGAACTCGCCCTTGCGCCCCCGCACCACAGGCGCCAGGACCTGGAATCGCGTGCCTTCGTCAAGCTCAAGCAGCTGGTCCACGATCTGCTGCGGAGTCTGCCGGGCCACAACCTCGCCACAGACCGGGCAATGCGGCCGTCCTACGCGTGCCCACAGCAATCGCATGTAGTCATAAATTTCGGTGATGGTGCCAACCGTGGACCGGGGGTTCTTGCTGGTGGACTTCTGGTCAATCGATACAGCCGGCGAGAGCCCCTCGATGAAATCGACGTCCGGCTTGTCCACCTGGCCGAGGAACTGGCGGGCGTAGGCCGACAGGGACTCAACGTAGCGCCGCTGGCCCTCGGCGAAAATTGTGTCGAACGCCAGGGACGACTTCCCGGAACCGGACAGCCCGGTGAAAACGATCATGGCATCACGGGGCAGATCCAAGTCCACGTTGCGCAGGTTATGCTCGCGCGCCCCTTTGACCACAAGGCGGGAGAGGTCTGGCCGGGCAGGCGTGGCTGGGGCCTGGGGAACGGCGACGGGGACGGATTCGACTGCTGTTTCTTCAGCTACGGCTTTAGGCACCCACTAATGCTAATCGAAAACTTCTTCGAATATCCATGCGGGGTCCGGCTAGTCGGCGTCGTAGGCTGCTGCCAGCAGCTGGACCGCTTCCGCAAAGGTGGCACCCTGGGCCTTGGCCACTGACGCATAGGAGTTGGCGGCCAGGGAGAGCGCATCTGCCCGCTCATCACGCGCGCACACCACGGTGCCGTTCCTGCCCTTCGTGGCCACGACACCGGCTGCCTCCAGCTCCTTGTACGCCCTGGCCACCGTGTGGGGCGCGACGTCGAGCAGCCCCGCCAGGGTCCGCACCGCCGGCAGCTTGGTTCCCGGCGGAAGGGCCCCGCTGTCCGCAAGGCGGATCACATGCAGGCGCAGCTGCTCAAACAGTGCCACCGTGCTGGACTGGTTGGGCTTCCAGGTTCCGGGGAACGGACCAGCTGTTGTCATCGTCCGGCCTCCATCGTGCCGGCGCGGCCCGGGCGTCCGGCGAACTGGGCGTTGTAGAGCCGTGCATAGCGGCCGTTGGCTGCCAGGAGGCTTCGATGGGTTCCCTGCTCTGCAATGCGTCCGTGGTCCATGACCAGAATTAGATCAGCGTCCCGGACCGTGGACAAACGGTGGGCGATCACAAAGCTTGTTTTTCCACGGCGCAACCTCTGCATGGCCTGGCGGATCAGTTCCTCGGTCCGGGAATCCACTGAACTGGTGGCCTCATCCAGGACCAGCACAGTGCGGTCCGCCAACTGCGCCCGGGCGATGGAGATCAGCTGGCGCTGGCCCTGGCTGAGCGGCTCTCCCCCGTTGCCCAGCATCGTGTCGTAGCCGGCCGGCAGCGACCTGATGAGGTGGTCCACGTGGCTCGCCTCCGCTGCCGCAGTGATCTCCGCGAACGTGGCTCCTGGCCGGCCGTATTCGATGTTCTCCCTGATGCTGCCGGAAAACAGCCAGGCATCCTGCAGCACCACGCCGAATCCCTTGCGCAGGACGTCCCGCGGAATGTCAGCAATGTCGGTACCCCCGATGGTGATCCTGCCGGCGTCGACCTCATAGAACCGCATGAGCAGGTTGACAACGGTGGTCTTGCCGGCGCCCGTGTGCCCGACAATCGCGACCGTCCGGCCCGGTTCCACCGTGAACGACAGTCTACGGACCACAGGGTCAGCCCGGGCATAGCCGAAGGTGACATCACTGAACACAATCCGCCCTTCCTGACCGGGTTTGTGACCGTCACTTTCGGGCTCGGCAGGTATCTCCGCGGCGTCGAGCAGGTCGAACACACGGCGCGCCGAAGCCACGCAGGACTGGATGACGTTGAGCATGCCGCCGATCTGGCCCACAGGCTGGGTGAAAAGCCGGCTGAACTGGATGAACGCCTGGATCCCGCCGATGGTCATGGCCCCCATGGTGACCTGGAGCGCCCCCACCACCGCCACCGCGATGTAATTGATATTGGCGATAAGGACCATCAACGGCTGGACAATGCCGGATGAATACTGGGCCCGTGCGGATGCCCGGGCCAGGCGGTCGTTGCTTGCCTTGAAGACTGCCGCTGCCTGGTCCTGGTACCCGAAGGCCTTAATAACCTCGTGCCCGGTGACAAACTCCTCCACATGCGCGTTCAACTCACCCGTTTCGGTCCACTGGCGGGCAAAATGCGCTTGGGACTTCCGGGCCACCATAACGGTGATAAGGGTGGACAAGGGCACCGAAACAAGCGCGATCATGGCCAGGAGCGGCGAGATCCACAGCATCATGGCCAAGGCACCGCACAGCATCAGGACAGACATGATCAGCTGCGTGAGGACCTGGCTGAGCGCTTGCGAAATATTGTCGATGTCATTGGTGACGCGGCTTAGGACATCACCCCTGGACTGCTCTTGGAAGTACGTGGAAGGAAGCCGGTGCAGCTTGTCTTGAACCGATGCCCGGAGGCGGTACATCAGGCCGTGAACCGCGCTTGCCGTCAGCGCTCCCTGGATCCAGTTGAACAGCGAAGCGCCGATGTACATCGCGGCAACGGCGGCCAGCAGGAGTCCCAGGCGCTGCCCGTCGAGTACTCCGCTGTAGACCCCATCCACCACCACATCGGTGGCATCACCGAGGAACTGCGGCGCCGCGACGTTGAGGGCAACAAAAGCGCAGGTGGCCACAACTGCACCCAGCATCCGCCCCCTGGACGGGCGCAGCAAAGCGAGGACCCGGCCCGCTGTGGGCCAGAACCCTTCGGACGCCCCGGCGCCGGGCGAAGCGGTCATGGCGCGTCGTCCAGCGCCAGTTGGGACTCGGCGATTTCCCTGTAGGTGGAAGACGTCTCCAGCAGTTGCAGGTGTGTCCCCTGGGCAACCAGCCGGCCGTCATCGAGCACCAGGATCTGTGCGGCTCCGGCAGCGGTGGAGATCCTTTCCGCCACGACAATGACCACTGCACCCTCAAGGGCAATCTCCAAGGCATCCCGGACCCGGGCCTCGGTGGCGAAGTCCAGCGCGGAAAAGCTGTCGTCAAAGAGATAGACGGGCACCCGCCGCAGGAGGGCCCGCGCTATACAGAGACGCTGCCTCTGGCCGCCGGAGAGATTCGTTCCGCCTTGCCCGACCTCCGTGTCCATCCCCTGTGGCAGCGCACGGACGAAGCCGGCGGCCTGGGCTGTCTCCATGGCTTCCCAAAGCTGGCCCTCGGTTGCCTCCGGAGCTGCGACGCGCAGGTTGTCGGCGATGGTTCCGGAGAAAAGGTGCGACATTTGCGGCACCACCGCCATGGTCCGGCGGAGGACGTCCAGGGACGTCGAGCTGATGTTCCGGCCGCCGATGCTGATGGTTCCGGCCGTGGCGTCCAGGAACCGGGGCACCAGGCTCAGGAGTGTCGACTTGCCGCTCCCTGTTGAGCCGACGATGGCAACAGTGGTTCCTGGCCGGGCCGTGAAGCTGATGTCTTCCAGTACCGGATTTTCGGCTCCGGGGTAGGAGAAGCTGACGTTCCTGAAAGTGACGCTGCCGCCCTCCAAGGAGCTCCCATGGCGGGTCTCTTGGGGCGCTTTGTGGTCCTGGACTGACGGTCTTGCATCGAACACGGCACCCAGCCGTTCTGCGCAGGCAGCGGCCCGCGGCGCCGTCATGAACACGTACATGGCCATCATGATTGCCAGGAGAATCTGCAGGATGTAGGCGATAAAGGCCGTGAGGGCACCGATCTTCATCCCGCCGTCGTAAACCCGGTGACCACCGAACCACACCACGGCCACCGACGACAGGTTGACCACAATCATGATCAGCGGCAGCATGCCGGCCACGAGCAGCGACGACTGAAGGTTGTTTCCCGTGAGGCTGCTGTTGGTCTTCGCAAACCGGCGTGTTTCGTGTCCCTGCCTGACGAAGGCGCGGATCACATTCGCGCCGATGATCTGTTCACGAAACTGCTCCCCCGTTCGGTCCAAGAGCTCCTGCCCCTGCCGGTACAGGGGAACGAGGCGCCGGACGATGAGATACATGATGAGCAGAAGTATGGGCATGATGACCATCACGACGCTTGAAAGCACCATGTCCTGCTGCCACGCCAGTAAGACGCCCCCGGCCGCCATCACGGGGGCCGCCACAAGCATGGTGAAGACCAGGACGGCGAACGACTGGATCTGCTGGGTGTCGTTGGTGGCCCTGGTAACGAGGCTTTGCGTGCCGAAGGCTGCGATTTCCTGCGTAGAAAGCGACTGGATCCTGCTGAAGACCTCGCCGCGCAGCTGGTGCCCGAGCTTCATGGCAACCACTGCCCCGAAGTAGCCCGCGGCGATGGCCGCCGAAGCCTGGACCGCAGCTATGAGAACCATGACAGTGCCCAGGCGGAAGATTTCCGGCGTGTTCCCCGCAACGATGCCGTCGTCGATGATGGCGGCGTTGATGGTGGGCAGCAGCAGGTTGCCTGCGGTCTGGACAAGCTGGAGAGCAACGATCGCGGTTACGGCGCCCTTGTGGCCAGCCAGCAGCCGGGTCATCAAGCCGAAAAGCATCGCACCTCCAGGACGGATTTGGGAGGCCGATGAGGGTCCGGCCATTTGCCATCCCCAGAAGCCGCTGTCGTCATTGTAACCAGCATCACATTCTCTTCTCAGTCATAAGGCATTACCGACCAGAGAACTTCAAACGAATGGAGTTTATGCGCGTGGCTGCTTTTGCGCCACGGCAAAGATCCGCCGGAACGGAAACACCGTGCCATGTGCCGTTGCCGGGTATGCGGACAGCAGGGCTGCAGCATACTCCGCTTCAAAGGCGTGCCCGTCCTCGGCTGAAAGTAACGCCACGACCGGGCGCAATGCCGTGCTGCGCACCCAGTCCAGCACCGGATCCGTTCCAGTGAGGACCTGCTGGTATGTGGATTCCCAGGCGTCCGCCGTGCAGCCCGCGTCCAGCATGAGGCCGAGGTAATCTGCGGGCTCCCCCACGGACTCTCCACCGCGAAGTACGCCGTCGAGCTGGGGCGACCAGCGTGCCGAACCTGCAAGTTCCCGCATCAGGGCATGGGACGGGGCATAGAAGTTCCCCGGCACTTGCATGGCGAACCAGGCACCGGGCTTGAGCGCCGCAAGCCAGCCGGCCAGCATATCCTGATGCCCCGGCACCCACTGAAGCGCGGCGTTGGTGACCACCACGTCGGTTTCAGCGGGAGGTGTCCAGTTTGCGATATCCGCCACCTCGAAGGTGAGGCCCGCATGCCTGGCTGCGTGCGCGGCGGCTTTGTCCAGCATTTCCCTGGACGAATCGAGCCCCACCACTTGCGCTTCCGGCCATCTCCTGGCGAGGGTGGCCGTGAGGTTTCCCGGACCACATCCCAGGTCCACAACGTGCTGTGGCCGGTTGGCCTGGATCCGCCCCGTCAGGTCGAAAAACGGCCGGTCACGGTAATCGCCGAACTGGACGTACTTTACGGGGTCCCACTTCACAGTTACCTCCATCGCCGGGTGCTGTCTGGCAGTACCGCGAGCCTAACCCGGGCCCGCCCGGATATCCGGCACCGGCTGGGCACTAAGCTGGAAATCAATGAAACTCGTTGACCAGCTGCCTGTCCTGTCCGCCTCAGACCCCTCCGGCGCAGGCATCGACCCGGACGCCCTGTACACCCAATTCCTTGAGTGGACCGAAAGCCGGGGCCTGGAACTGTACGCTGCCCAGGACGAGGCCATCATGGAGCTCGCCACCGGAGCCAACGTCATCCTCGCCACGCCGACGGGCTCCGGCAAATCGCTGGTGGCCATCGCGGCGCACTTCCAGGCCATGGCGCGGGGCCAGCGCAGTTACTACACCGCCCCCATTAAGGCGCTGGTCTCGGAGAAGTTCTTTGCCCTTTGCGACATCTTCGGTGCAGAAAACGTCGGCATGATCACGGGTGACTCCGGCGTCAACCAGAACGCGCCGATCATCTGCTGCACGGCAGAAATTCTCGCGAACATCGCCCTCCGCGAAGGTGCCGACGCCGAACTCGGTGCGGTCATCATGGACGAATTCCATTTCTACTCCGACCCCCAGCGTGGTTGGGCCTGGCAGGTCCCGCTGCTGGAACTGCCCCAGGCCCAGTTCCTTCTGATGTCCGCAACCCTGGGTGATGTCAGCCGGTTCGAGGCCGGCATCACCGAACTTACGGGCCGCCCCACCACCACCGTCAGTTCAGCCGAGCGCCCCATTCCGCTGCATTACTACTACCACCAGACGCCGGTCCACGAAACACTCGAGGAACTCCTCTCCACGCGCCAGGTGCCCGCCTATGTGGTGCACTTCAGCCAGATCGAGGCCATTGACCGGGCCCAGACACTGATGAGCATCAACGTGTGCACCCGCGAGGAGAAGGACAAAATTGCGGAGCTGATCGCGAATTTCCGTTTCGCCGCAGGCTTCGGCAAGACGCTCAACCGGCTGGTCCGCCACGGTATCGGGGTCCATCACGCCGGCATGCTGCCGAAGTACCGCAGGCTTGTGGAGCAGCTCGCCCAGGCGGGCCTGCTCAAGGTGATCTGCGGTACGGACACACTGGGCGTGGGGATCAATGTGCCCATCCGCACCGTGTTGCTCACCGCACTGAGCAAGTACGACGGCGTCCGCACCCGCCCGCTTAACTCCCGGGAGTTCCACCAGATTGCCGGAAGGGCCGGCCGCGCCGGGTATGACACCGCGGGGACAGTGGTGGTCCAGGCACCCGAGCACGTCATCGAAAACGTGAAGGCGATGGCCAAGGCCACCGCCAAATTTGGTGACGACCAGAAGAAGCTCCGCCAGGTGGTCAAAAAGAAGCCGCCGGAGGGCTTCGTCTCCTGGGGTGAACCCACCTTCAAGCGCCTCGTGGAATCCGTGCCCGATCCTTTGACGTCCAGCTTCAGCGTGACGCATTCGATGCTGATGAACCTGATGGAACGGCCCGGCGACCCGTTCACAGCAGCCCGCCGGCTGCTGACCGAAAACCACGAGACCCGGTCCTCACAGCTGCGGCTGATGAAGAAAGCCCTGGGAATCTATCGTGAGCTCCTCGCCGCTGAGGTGGTGGAGCGCATCCCGGCAGAAGAGCAGGGCCATGACGGCAGGACAGTACGGCTCACCGTCCATCTGCAGGCAAACTTTGCCCTGAACCAGCCGCTCTCGCCGTTTGCGCTGGCGGCGCTGGAGCTCCTCGACCCGGATTCGCCGTCGTACGCCCTGGACGTGGTGTCCGTGATCGAGGCGACCCTCGAAAAGCCCCGCCAGATCCTCTCCGCCCAACAGAAGAAGGCCCGCGGGGAAGCGATTGCCGCGATGAAGGCTGACGGCATCGAGTACGACCAGCGCATGGCCATGCTGGAGGAAGTCACCTATCCGCAGCCGCTCGCCGAACTCCTGGGCGAAGCCTTCGAGGTCTACCGCAAGGCCGCCCCCTGGGTGGGCGACTTTGAACTGGCGCCCAAGTCCGTGGTCCGCGACATGTACGAGCGGGCCATGAACTTCGGCGAATTTGTCCAGTTCTACGGGCTGGCCCGCTCCGAGGGCATTGTGCTGCGCTACCTCGCCGACTGCTTCAAGGCGCTGCGCCAGACCGTACCGCAGGACATGCTTCGGGAAGACCTTGAAGACCTCATCGCCTGGCTGGGCGAGCTGGTGCGGCAAGTGGACTCCAGCCTCCTGGACGAATGGGAGGAGCTGACGTCCGGCGCGATGCCCACCCCGCACGACGCTCCCCCTCCCCCGCCGCCGTCGCTGACGTCCAACATCCGTGCCTTCCGCGTGATGGTCCGCAACGAGATGTTCCGCCGCGTGGAACTGTTCGCGGACGAAAACGCCGAAGCCCTGGGCGAGCTCGACGGCGGCGCGGGCTGGGATGCCAACCGCTGGGAAGACGTCCTGGACGACTACTTCGACGAACACAACGACATTGGCACCGGCCCGGATGCCCGGGGTCCCGGACTGCTCATGATCACCGAGGAGCCAGGCCTGTGGAAGGTCCGGCAGATTTTCGACGATCCGGCGAGCAACCATGACTGGGGCATCTCCGCGGAAGTGGACCTGGCGGCCTCCGATGAAACCGGTACGGCAGTGGTCCGTGTCACCGACGTCAACCGGCTCTAGGCTCTGACCGAATGGACTCCGTCCCCGACCTGACCGGCAGCCTTCGGGTTGTGGAAGCCCTGAAGGCCCAGCCCGTGGCACCTTCCAACGGTCCACGGCAGTGGTGGAAGGGCCCGCTGGACGTCGAGGGACTGGCTTTGGGGGCGGTCCAGGCAGCAGCGACGTCGCTGAACGCGCTTGTTGGCGTTCCGGGCAGGTACTCCCTGGCATCCGGCGCCACCGCGGCGGCGTTCGATTCGCTGGGACACCTGCGGATCGCGGGCGTCAAACCCGAAGGGTTCGCTCCGATGTCCGGCTTTCGGCGCACGTCGGACGGCTGGATCCGCCTCCACGCCAACTACCCCCACCACGCAGCCCGGCTGACGTCGGCCCTCTCCGTGAGCACACCACAGGACGTGGAACACGCCCTGTTACGAATGACGTCCGTGGCCGCCGAGGAAACCATCACGGCAAACAACGGCGTCGCGGCTGCCGTGCGCACACGGGACGAGTGGATCGCGACCCCCATGTATGCGACGGCGTGCTCCGGACCATGGATCAGAATCTCCCGTCCGCCACGGTCAGCCAGTGAAAGTCCGCAGCTCTCCCGGTGGGTTCCATCGGCAGTTCCGCGCCACCCCTTGGCCGGGCTCAAGGTGTTGGACCTGACGCGCGTCATTGCGGGGCCCACTGCCACACGCCTCCTGGGCGCCCTGGGCGCGGACGTTCTGCGCATCGACCCGCCCCAGCTTCCGGAGTTGAGCGATGTGTTCATTGACTCGGGCTTTGACAAGCGCAGCGCCGAGGCGGACCTCCGGGATCCTGCCGCCATGGAAGCGGTCAGGCTGCTCATTGAGTCTGCCGACGTGGTGGTCACGGGCTACCGCGACGGCGGGCTGGACCCTTTTGGGCTGGCACCCGAAGCGCTGTTGCTTGCCCGGCCCGACCTCGTGATCGTCGCCCTCAGCGCCTGGGGCAGCGGTGGCCCTTGGAACGGACGGCGCGGTTTTGACAGCCTGGTACAGGCCGCTTGCGGCATTGCCGAACGGTATGGCCGCACGACTGATGACGGGTGGCAGCCGGGGGCGCTTCCAGTGCAGGCCCTGGATCATGCCACCGGTTATGGCCTGGCGGCGGCAGCAGTTGCCTTGCTGGCCGAACGGCTCCGAAGCGGACGTGGCGGCGCTGCCCGGCTTTCCCTGGCCCGCACGGCTGAAGAACTGTTCCGGCTGCCCGCAGTGGCCAGTCACGGCGGTTCCCTGCCTGACCCGGAACTCCATGTAATGGACAGCTCCTACGGCCGCCTGCGATATGTTGGGCCGCCCATCATGGCGGACGGCGTGCCGCTGGAGTACAGCAAGGGACCCGTCCGCTACGGAACATCGCAGCTTCGCTGGCAATAGGGAGCCTGGCAGCAGGGATCACGGCCCCGCTAGTAAACTCGGACCATGAGTGTAATCCGCCCCGCCACCCGGCAAGACGTCCCCGCCATCCTGCAGATGATCCACGAACTGGCCATCTACGAAAAGGAACCGGACGCGGTCCGCAACACACCGGAAATGCTGGCTGAGGTCCTGTTCGGCGAGAACCCGCGCGTGTTTGCCACATTGGCTGAGAACAGCGCAGGCGAGGTCCGGGGTTTCGCGCTCTGGTTCCTGAATTACTCCACCTGGGAAGGCGTCCACGGCATCTATCTGGAAGACCTCTACGTCAGCCCGCACGCCCGCGGCGAGGGCCACGGCAAGGCGCTCCTGCAGCACCTGGCCGCCACCGCCGTCGAGAGGGGCTACGCCCGGGTTGAGTGGAGCGTCCTGGACTGGAACGAACCGTCCATCAACTTCTACCGCAGCCTCGGCGCCCGCCCCCTGGATGGCTGGTCGACGTTCCGGCTGACCGGCGACGCTCTGGAGAGCTTTGGCACCAGAACGGCAGCGTCCATCCGTGGCTGAGCAGGACGCTTCCTCTCAAACGACGCAAACGCGGACCCCTGTCCCGCATTTTGTGAAGGCCAGGCACGAATTCCGTGGCATGCGCACCGGCGAGCACTACTTCACCGTTCCCTTGGACCACTTCGCTCCAGGGAGCGGCGACGACGCCGAGACCATCACCGTCTTCGCCCGTGAGTACGTCTCGTCGGCCCACACCCAGGCTGAAGCCGAAGAGCTTCCCTGGCTGGTGTTCCTCCAGGGCGGGCCGGGCGGCCGCGGCAACCGGCTGGCTTCGCTGGGCGGCTGGAGCAAGGCGGCTGCCCGGGACTTCCGGATCCTGATGCTGGACCAGCGCGGCACCGGGCTGTCGACCCCCCTTGACCGGAACACGCTGGCCGCGCGCGGAACAGCCGAGGCACAGGCTGCGTACCTCGAGCATTTCCGTGCGGATTCCATCGTGGCCGACGCGGAGCTCATCCGCGCGGCGCTCGGCTCCGGCCCCTGGAGCATCTACGGCCAAAGCTACGGCGGATTCTGCGCGCTGACGTACCTGTCTTTTGCCCCGGACGGTCTGAAGGAGGCTCTCATCACGGGCGGACTTGCGCCGCTAGCCGGCCATGCCGACGACGTCTACCGCGCCACGTTCGCGCGCGTTGCAGCCCGCAACACCGAGTACTTCAGCTGGTATCCGGAGGACCGCCGGGCAGTGAACGCGATCGCATCGCACCTTCGGCAGTCCGAGGAGTTCCTTCCCGACGGCGGCCGGCTCACGGTTGAACGGTTCCAGATGGTGGGCTCCTTCCTGGGCGGAAACACGCGGGTGGATGGCCTGCACTACCTGCTGGAAGACGCCTTCACCGAGACACCACACGGGAACAGGCTCTCCGATGCCTTCCTGGAGCAGGTCCAGGGCATCGTGTCCCGCCTGGCGAACCCGCTCTACGCCCTGCTGCACGAGTCCATCTACGGGCAGGGACAGGCGACTGACTGGGCTGCCTGGCGTGTGCTGCAGGAAAATCCGGCATTCCACCCGGATGCGGAGGCGCTGCTGCTGACCGGCGAGATGGTGTACCCGTGGTATTTCGAACAGGATCCCGCCTTGGTGCCGCTGCGGCAGGTGGCCCATCTGCTGGCCGCCAAAACGGACTGGAGGCCGCTGTATGACCCCACACAGTTGGCCGCGAACAGCGTGCCGGTTGCCGCCGCGGTCTACCAGGACGACATTTACGTGGACCGCTGCCTGTCACTGGAGACGGCGGCTGCTGTGCGCGGACTCCGGGTATGGGAGACGGCCGACTTCCACCATGACGGCATAGCTGACGACGGCGAGGCTATTTTCGGGCGGCTGCTGGGTATGGTGCGCTCGGTTGCCGGCTCAGCCGGCAGCTGAGCCAGCCGCCGGGCTGCGGCGGCGCGCCACCAGGGCAACGACAGCGGCGGTCAGGACAGCAGCCCCCACCAGTCCGCCTGCCATGTTGAGCCCCAGGTAGCCGGCCCAGCTGAGGATCAGTCCGGAAGTGGCCCCGCCCACCGCACCTGCGGCGCCCATTAGCATGTCCGACACCCCCTGGACCAGCACGCGGGACTCCTGCGGGACGCTCTCCGCCAGCAGCGTGGACCCGGAAATGGTGGCCGCAGACCAGCCCATGCCCAGCAGCACAAGTCCCACGGCAACCGCGACGGTGGACGTCTGGCCAAACCCTGCGACGGCGACGGCAGCGATCAGCGTGGCGAAGCCGATCATGATGGTCTCAGTCCTGCCTGCCTTGTCCGTCAGCCAGCCCATAACCGGCGACAACGCGAACATGCCTGCGATATGCAGGGAGATGGTGAAGCCGATGATCACCAGGACATCGCCGGAGGCGGCGTGGCCGGCATGGGACGCACCAGGCCCGGCCACGAGTTCCTGCAAATGCAGCGGGGTCATGGACATCACGCCCACCATCACGGCGTGCGCTCCGACGACGGCGGCAAGCGCCAGCCAGGAAGCCCTGGACTGGCGGATGGCCCGCAGCCCGCGGACGAGCGATCCCCCGACTGCGTTGCGCGCGGTGGCGCCTTGCTGATTTGCAGTACCTGGTGGCGTGCCCTGCATCTCCCCGCCAGCTGGCTGGGGGTCGAGATCCAGCGCGGCGGGTTCCTGAGTGGCAAGATCCCGGGCGGCAAGATCCTGGGCGGCGATTTCCCGCGCGAGCAGGAGCGGGTCGGGCCTGAGACCAGCGAAAAGCAGCACAATGGCCAGCAGGAGTCCGGCTGCGGAGATCACGAACGGTCCGGCGACGGGAGGCAGGCCGAGGGCCAGGCCCACCACGGTGCCGGGTTGGATCAGGTTGGGTCCGGCCACGGCGCCGACCGTCACAGCCCACACCACGGCGGAAAGCGCCCTGCCGCGGTGTTCAGCGTCTGCAAGGTCGACGGCGGCGAAGCGTGCCTGCAGGCTGGCCGCGGTACCCACACCGATGCCCACCGCCCCCAGTACCAGCAGGACAAACACGCCGGACACCACCGACAGCACTATCAGAACTGTGCCGGCCAGGGCGGCGGAAGCCCCGTGACCTGCCCCGCCCGACGGCCCCGACGGTCCGCCAACGAAGCAAGGGGCAGTGCTGTCAGCGCGGCCCCCAATGTCATAACCGTGGCCACGGCACCCGCCCACACGCTGGAACCGGAAAGTTCCACGGCAAGGATGGAACCAATCGAAACCGTGGCTCCTGTGCCGATGCCACCGAAAACCTGGGCCGCGCTCAGCAGCACCACGGTGCGCCGTTGCACCTGGCGCACTCCTCTTTCCGTGATCAGGGTGCGGGCCATGGTCCGAGCATAGTCCTGGGCGGCCAGGTCCTACAGGGGGCAGATTAAGCCACTGATCCCGGCCGCAGTGCGGCCGGGATCAGTGGAAATGCAGTGTGCGTCAAGGAAACGCGGAAACAGCCTACTCGGCTTCGCTGAGGCTCTTCTTGGCGTCTTCCTCGAGGCGGGGGTCCAGGTGGGCCGTCTTTGCCTTGGAGCTCATGAGGCTGGCAATCACGGCAACGATGATGGTGCCCACAATGACGGCCAGGGAGACGAATGTCGGAATCTCCGGGGCCCACTCGATGTGGTTGCCGCCGTTGATGAACGGCAGTTCGTTCACGTGCATGGCGTGGAGCACCAGCTTCACACCGATGAACGCCAGGATGAAGGACAGCGCGTGCTTCAGGTAGACCAGGCGGTTCATCAGGCCGCCCAGCAGGAAGTACAGCTGGCGCAGGCCCATCAGGGCGAACAGGTTGGCGGTGAAGACGATGAACGGGCTCTGCGTCAGGCCGAAGATCGCGGGAATCGAGTCCACTGCGAAGAGGAGATCGGTCAGGCCGATGGTGATGAACACAATCAGCATGGGGGTGAAAACCTTCTTGCCGTCCACCGTGGTGCGCAGCTTGCCGCCGTCGAACTTCTCCGCCATGGGGATAACCTTGCGGATCCGGGCGATGAGCGGGTTTTCCTTGTCCTCTTCGTCCTCACCCTCGTCCTGGGCCTGCTTCCAGGCAGTCCAGAGCAGGAACGCGCCGAAGATGTAGAACACCCAGCTGAACTGCTCGATCACGATGGCGCCGAGGAGGATGAAGATGCCGCGCAGGATCAGGGCGATGATGATGCCCACCATCAGGACTTCCTGCTGGTACTTACGGGGCACGGAGAAGCGGGCCATGATGATGATGAAGACAAACAGGTTGTCGATGCTGAGGCTGTATTCAGTGACCCAGCCGGCCACAAACTGGCCGCCGAATTCGGCGCCGGTAAAGAAGAACATGGCCCCGGCGAACAGCAGGGCCAGGGAGACGTAGAACGCAACCCACAGGCCGGCTTCCTTCATGGAAGGCTCGTGGGGGCGTCGGACGACCAGCAGAAGGTCAATGAGAAGGATCAGGCCAAGGACGACAAGTGAGCCGACCTCGAACCACACTGGTAATTCGGGCACAGGTTAGCCTTTCGCAGGGTACAGAGAAATGGTGTAAGTCTCTCCGGCCAGCCTGTGCACTTGGTGCTGAAATGGCGGCCCGCTACGCCCGGCCAGGCAACTTTGCCTGGCGTGTTGACGATCGTAGCGCTCGGGATACTCCCCTACGTGACGTTAACTGTACAGTAGGCGTCCCGACATGCGGAAACATGCCCCGACTGCCACGTCCCTTCGGCGCCCGGGAGTGGACTAGGCGTGGCCGGCCGCCTGCATCTGGCGGAGCTCCTTCTTAAGGTCACTGACCTCGTCCCGGATCCGCGCGGCCACCTCGAACTGGAGTTCGGCGGCAGCGCCGTGCATCTGTTCGGTCAGTTGTTCGATGAGGCCCACGAGGTCTTCGGCCGGTGCCGCGGCGAGGCCGTCCTTGCGGAGCTGTGCTGCGCCCTTTGCCGCGGACTTGCCACGTTTGGCGCCCTTGGCCAGCCGGTTGTTGTTGAGCAGCTCCTGGGTGTCTGCGTCTTCCTTGGCCAGCTGGTCGGTAATGTCGGCAATCTTCTTCCGCAGCGGCTGCGGATCGATGCCCCGTTCCGTGTTGTAGGCAACCTGGATGGCGCGGCGCCGGTTGGTCTCGTCGATAGCCTTCGCCATGGAGTCGGTGATGCGGTCCGCGTACATGTGGACCTCGCCGGACACGTTGCGGGCAGCACGGCCGATGGTCTGGATCAGCGAAGTCGCCGAGCGCAGGAAGCCTTCCTTGTCCGCGTCCAGGATGCTCACGAGGGAGACCTCGGGCAGGTCCAGGCCTTCGCGAAGCAGGTTGATGCCCACCAGGACGTCGAAGACACCCATCCGGAGTTCCCGGAGCAGTTCAACGCGTCGGAGGGTGTCCACATCCGAGTGCAGGTATTCGACCTTGATGCCGTGGCCCAGCAGGTAGTCGGTGAGGTCCTCCGCCATCCGCTTGGTCAGGGTGGTGACCAGGACGCGTTCGTTCTTTGCCGTGCGGGTCTTGATCTCGCCGAGGAGGTCATCGATCTGGCCCTTGGTGGGCTTGACCACCACCTCAGGGTCGATCAGTCCGGTGGGCCGGATGATCTGCTGCACAAAACCGTCAGCCTTGCCGAGTTCGTACTTGCCGGGAGTGGCCGACAGGTAGACCGTCTGGCCGACGCGTTGGAGGAATTCGTCCCATTTCAGCGGTCGGTTGTCCATGGCCGACGGCAGGCGGAAGCCGAAGTCCACGAGGTTCCGCTTGCGGGACATGTCGCCCTCGTACATGGCGCCGATCTGCGGCACGGTGACATGGGATTCGTCGATCACCAGCAGGAAGTCGTCCGGGAAGTAGTCGATGAGGCAGTGCGGAGCGGTCCCGCGGGCACGGCCGTCGATGTGCGACGAGTAGTTTTCGATGCCGTTGCAGAAGCCCATCTGCTGCATCATTTCGAGGTCGTAGGTGGTGCGCATCCGGAGCCGCTGGGCTTCCACCAGCTTGTTCTGGCCTTCCAGGACGGCCAGGCGTTCGGCGAGTTCGTCCTCGATCCGCTTGATGGCCCGGGCCATCCGCTCGGGCCCGGCCACATAGTGCGAGGCCGGGAAGACGTACATTTCCTCTTCGTCCCGGATCAGTTCGCCAGTCAGCGGATGGAGAGTGTGGATGTTCTCAATCTCGTCTCCGAAGAATTCGATGCGGATGGCGAGTTCCTCGTACATCGGGATGATTTCCACGGTGTCGCCGCGGACCCGGAACGTGCCGCGGTGGAAGTCCATGTCGTTGCGCGCGTACTGCATGGAGACGAATTTCCGGAGCAGGTCGTCGCGGTTCATCTGCGCCCCTTTGCGGAGCGTGACCATGCCGGCAATGTACTCTTCCGGCGTGCCCAGGCCGTAGATGCAGGACACTGTGGCCACCACAATAACGTCCCGGCGGGTCAGCAGCGCATTGGTGGCGGAGTGGCGGAGCCGTTCCACTTCCTCGTTGATGGACGAGTCCTTCTCAATGAAGGTGTCCGTCTGCGCTACGTAGGCCTCAGGTTGGTAGTAATCGTAGTACGAAACGAAGTACTCCACCGCGTTGTTGGGCAGGAGTTCACGGAATTCGTTGGCGAGTTGGGCGGCCAGGGTCTTGTTCTGCACCATGACCAACGTGGGCCGCTGGACCTGTTCGATGAGCCAGGCCGTGGTGGCGCTCTTGCCGGTACCGGTGGCGCCCAGCAGGACAACGTCCTTTTCGCCGTTCCTGATCCGCTCCGTGAGTTCGGTGATGGCGGCAGGCTGGTCGCCGGCCGGCTGGAACTCGCTGATGACTTCAAACGGAGCGACGACGCGGTTGATCTCCTGGGCAAGGCTCATGCCTCTAATCTACAACCGGGGACCGACAGTGAAAGCCGGATCAGTTACCGGCGAACATCACCCGAAACGGGCGGACAGGATCGGGACGCGTACGACGGCGGCACCCACCCCGTGCGCGCAGCCCAACCGTCCATACGCGGCCAGGCGACGTCCGTGAACCACGGCTCCTTCGCCTCCGCATAGGCATGGGTACCTCTACTGCCGGCAAACTGTTCGGTCAACGCGCGTTTATGGTCTTCATACAAGGCGGCGGCTTCCGGGTCGTTCCTGAGCCAGTCGCGGAAGAGCAGCGCGTAGCGCCAGCCGGACGATCCGGCCGCCCGTACGTGCACGTTGGCGGGGCGGCCGGGGTCCGCGTTGGCGTGGAAGCGTTTTTGCCACTGCGCCGGGTCCGGATCCGTCGGTTTCGGAGTGTCGAAGCCAACCCCCGGCACGGCCGGGAAGCCAGCAGCGGCCAGCAGCGGTGCGATCCGGTCCGCGGCGTTGAGATCGGACACCGTGACCTGGAGGTCGATGACGTCCTTGGCTGCCAGGCCAGGCACGGCTGTGGAGCCGATATGGTCAACAGCCAGGATGTCGTCCGGTGCTGCGGCCGTGATTCGGGCGCCAAGCCGTGCAGCCTGGACCGCCCAATCCTGCTGCGGCACCGACAAGACTGCCATGCCTGCCCTGACCGCCCTGGCGCCGCGCCTGAGATTGCGCGCGAACGGCACCAGTCGTTCGGCCCAGAGCCTGTCCACCTGCGCCGTCACCTCCGCCAGTGATCCGGAGTTGTCCAGCACGACGTCGGCAGCGGCCAGCCGCGCCTCACGCGAGGCCTGGGCAGCCATGCGTGACCGGGCGTCCTCGGCCGTCATGCCGCGGTGTTCGAGCATCCGGGCGATCCTGACGTCATCGGACGCGTCCACCACAAGGACAAGATGGAAGCCGCTCCCCTGGCCCGTCTCGACGAGCAGTGGGATGTCCTGGACCACAATGGCGCCGGCCGGAGCTGTGGCGATGATCCTGGCCGCGGCGGCCCGGACCAGCGGGTGCACAATGCCGTTCAGCACGGCCAGCTGCGAGGGATTGCCGAACACCACGGCACCCAGCCTGGCCCGATCCAGCCGGCCGCCGCCGTCGAGCATTTCCGCTCCAAAGGCTTCCACCACGCTGGCCAGCCCCGGCGTTCCCGGTTCAACGACGTCCCGAGCCAGCGAATCCGCGTCCACCAGCACCGCACCGAGCTCCGCCAGGCGTGCGGCGACCACTGACTTCCCTGAGGCGATGCCGCCCGTCAAACCGATCTTCAGCATCCCACCACCCTAAACTGAAGACGTGGCACAAACAGCGGATACACAGAGCACTGACGCCGCAGACAGCAGGGCCACCGCCTACACCACGCTCGCGTTGGGGCCGGAGTTCCGGCACGAGATCGAGATCAAACGCTCCAGGTTCATCACGGTGCTGCGCCGCGCGGACAATGAGGACACCGCGCGGGATCTGGTGGCCGCACTGCGCCGCGAGTTCCACGATGCCCGCCACCACTGCTCGGCGTTCGTCCTGGGACCGGATCGGGACATCCAACGCTCCAATGACGACGGCGAGCCCTCCGGCACGGCCGGCATCCCCATGCTGGAGGCCATCATCAAGAGGGAAACAGCGCCGGGCGTGACGGACCTCAGCGACGTCAGCGCCGTCGTCGTCCGCTACTTCGGCGGCATCCTGCTGGGGGCGGGTGGGCTGGTGCGTGCATATTCCGAGTCGGTTTCCGCGGCCCTGCAACAGGCCCCACTGGTTCGCCGCAGCCGGCTGCGGATCTGTTCGGCGTCGGTGCCGCACTCCGCCGCGGGACGGCTGGAGAACGATCTTCGCGCGGCCGGGTTTGTGATGGCGGAAACCACCTACGGAGCGCAGGACACGGTCCTTCGCCTGGCCGTGCCTGACGATGCCGCGGCAGTTTCTGCCGCCACCGATCGCGTGTTGTCACTCACCGCCGGGAGAACCGTGCTCACGCCGGCCGGAACGGAGTGGCTCGATGTCCCGCTGCCCTGAAGTCCGTCTGGCAGACGTCGACGACCCCATGCTGGAGCGGCTGCTGGAGCTGGCGCGGCTGGACGCGTCCGCGGATGACGTCACGCCGCCGCTGGGCAACGGGACGGGCTGGAATGCGGAGCGCGTCGACTGGTTCCGCGCCTACCACCGGTCTGCAGCCGCGGGGCTGGAGGGGCCGGCCGCGGAAAGGAGCTGGGCAGTGCTCTGCGACGGCAGCCCGGCCGGCGCGATCAGGCTCAAGCTGACGGACGAGGAAACGGCGCAACACGAAACAGCTGAGACGGGCATCTGGCTGGGCCGGAGCTACCGCGGCCACGGTGTCGGCGGCGCCGCGTTGCGGCTGGTACTGGCGGAAGCCCGCCGGGCCGGACTGCACCAGGTGGTGGCCAACACCACGGCAGCCAACATCGGCGCGCAGCGGCTCCTCACCGCCGCTGGCGCGGTCCTGACGCACGACGACGGCGGCGCGGTGAGTGCCGTCGTCGTACTCTCAACTAACTCGCAGTAGACGCACCGAAACCCTCGTCTGGGAGCATTAAGTGCTGGTCAGCTGGCCGGCCAACCACGGATGGCGCATTAAGCACAGCGGGCCCCTGCTTTCGCAGGGGCCCGCTGTGTTGGCCCGGGAAGCCCCGGGCCGGTGGCAATTAGTTGCCGGTCAGCTTCTCACGCAGAGCGGCGAGAGCCTCGTCGGATGCAAGCGTGCCTGCACCGGCGTTGGACTCAGCAGCCGGCTCCGAGGAGTAGCTGGTGGTGCCGGAATCGCTGTCACCGGACGTTGCAGCTGCAGCGTCGTCGGCAGCGTGCTGGGCAACCTGCTTCTTGTGTGCTTCCCAGCGCGTCTGGGCGTCAGCGTACTGCTGCTCCCAGACGGCGCGCTGGTTCTCGTAGCCTTCAAGCCACTCGTTGGACTCCGGGTCGAAGCCCTCCGGGTACTTGTAGTTGCCCTCTTCGTCGTACTCAGCGGACATGCCGTAGAGAGCCGGATCGAATTCGGTGGACTCGGCGTCAACGCCCTCGTTAGCCTGCTTGAGGGAGAGGGAGATGCGGCGGCGCTCAAGGTCGATGTCGATGACCTTGACGAACAGCTCGTCACCAACGGAGACAACCTGCTCAGCCAGCTCCACGTGGCGGACTGCCAGTTCGGAGATGTGCACGAGGCCTTCGATGCCGTCTTCGACGCGTACGAACGCACCGAACGGAACGAGCTTGGTGACCTTACCCGGAACAACCTGCCCGAGGGCGTGGGTGCGGGCGAAGGTCTGCCACGGATCTTCCTGCGTAGCCTTGAGCGACAGGGAAACGCGCTCGCGGTCCAGGTCGACTTCGAGAACCTCGACAGTGACTTCCTGGCCAACTTCGACAACCTCGGACGGGTGGTCGATGTGCTTCCAGGAGAGCTCGGAAACGTGAACGAGGCCGTCTACGCCGCCCAGGTCCACGAATGCACCGAAGTTGACGATGGAGGAAACGACGCCGGGACGGACCTGGCCCTTTTCCAGCTTGTTGAGGAACGTGGAGCGAACCTCGGACTGGGTCTGCTCGAGCCAGGCACGGCGGGACAGCACAACGTTGTTGCGGTTCTTGTCCAGCTCGATGATTTTGGCTTCGATCTTCTGACCGATGTACGGAGCGAGGTCGCGCACACGGCGCATCTCGACGAGGGATGCGGGCAGGAAGCCGCGCAGACCGATGTCGAGGATAAGACCACCCTTGACAACCTCGATGACGGTACCGGTGACAACACCGTCTTCTTCCTTGACCTTCTCGATGTCGCCCCAGGCGCGCTCGTACTGAGCCCGCTTCTTGGAGAGGATCAGGCGGCCTTCTTTGTCTTCCTTGGTGAGCACCAGGGCTTCGACGAGATCGCCAACGGAGACAACGTCTCCGGGATCAACGTCGTGCTTGATGGACAGCTCGCGGGAGGGGATGACACCTTCGGTCTTGTAACCGATGTCGAGCAGAACTTCATCGCGGTCGACCTTGACGACGGTACCTTCGACGAGGTCTCCGTCGTTGAAGTACTTGATGGTGGCGTCGACTGCTGCGAGGAAGTCCTCAGCGGTACCGATGTCGTTAATGGCGACTACGGGGGTACCGGGCTTCTCGGTGGAGGTGATGGTCATGTAGTAGGGGCTCCGTTGTGGATAGTTAGTCGGTCAGGCAAACCGCCGCGCCCGCGTTATGGAACGCAGGCGCAGGTCTTCGGGCGATCGCAGGGATCTTCCGGGTCTTCCTGATTTGTGGATTCTAGAAACGCGCACGTAGTACGCGCCCACTTATTCTAGTCGCAGCGGCCAACGAGGGTCAAAGCGCAGGCAACACATCGCCCAGTCGGGCGAACGTGGTTCCGCCGCCTTGAAGTTGTGGCAGCGCCTGCCGGAAGCCGGCGGCTGTGCCGCCGCCGGGCTTATTGAAATGCGCTATGACGATGTCGCCAGGACGTGCTGTGGCCAAGGCAGAGGCAACCGCTGATGGCGCCAGCGTGGCGCCGGCGTCGGCGTTGATGCTGAAGTTGACCGGCAACATGCCCAGACGCCTGGACATCGCGGCGGCCACCTCGTCGAGATATGCCGTGCCGGGGCGGAAGAACCGTGGCTGTCCTCCTGCCACTTCCCGCAGCAGGTCCTCGCAGCCTGTCAGTTCGTCATATGCGTCAGCCACGCTTGTGGTGCCGGGGATGCCGTAAGCGGATCTGCCGATGACGGACAGCGGCCGGTGCTGCCAACCATGGTTGGCCAGTTCAAAGAGCGGGTCCTGCCCCAGTTCGGCAGCGACCTGCCGGTTTGCCTGGATCCACCGGGCATTCACAAAAAGGGTGGCCGGGATGTTTAGCCGCCGGAGCGTGGCGAGCAGATCCTTATCGACGCCGGATCCGCCGGGGCCGCCGCAGGCATCCAGCGTGAGCACCGTCTGGCTGGCGTGCGACCTCGTGACCACGCCAGTCACCGCCAGGCCCCACTCGGCCGGCTGGCGGCCGTCGAATTCCGTCACAAGCTGGGCTTTCGACGGCGGCAGGACCGCAGCGGGTGAGGCGGACGGAACCTGCGACGGTGCTGCTGACGCTTCTGCCACGGGCGGGGCAAATGCCGCGAGGTCCCTGCGTTCATCTGAAAGGGCCGCGGACTCGAGCCCGATCGTGTCCCCCGACGAACACGATGCCACAGCCGCGAGAACGCCGGACGCAAGGCCGAGCAAAATGGCCCGGCGGCCCGTCGGCCCGGGCACACCAGAATCCCCCATGGATTGTCCTTGAAAGAGGCAGGGGCACCTAAAAGTGGGTCAGGCAGTGGGTGGCCCGCTCAACCGCGAACATCCCCCGTGCCTGGAGCGACGCGCCCTGCTTGAGTTCGCGGATCCGCCCAGCTGCCGTCAGCGTAACCGGACAGGCCGCACCCAGATAAATTGATGACAGAGCGGAGACATCCAGCGTCAGGTCAGGCTCGGTTGGCACGTCCAGGCGTACGACGACGGCCTCGCCGCCGCTGACGTCCACGGCAAACGTTCCCGCGGTGAGTCCAAGCGGGTCCTGCACCTCGAGCACCAGCCTTCCGTCCAGCGGGTAATGCCTCGCTTCCAGCGCCTGGGCCACGTCCAGGATGCGGAGCCAGAGCATGTCCCGGCTGTCTGAGGAGTCGATGCATCGGGGATCGGCCAGTGCCCACGTGAGCGGGTCATCCAGCGGTGCTTCGTCCCACGTGATGCGTTCCACCAGGTCGATGGCGGCCAGGAACTGCCAGAGCTCCAGGTACGCCTCGTTCGTGGCCGCCACGAGGTCCACCACCTGCATGGTGTAGGGCTCGGTGTCCCAGCCGAGGAATTTGTAGGAGACGTAGCCGTCCACGGCACCGTCAGGGCCGTAGTGCAGTGCCACCTTGACGGCAGGATCTTCTTTGCCCTCGCGGCCCAAGGACCCTGAAGCCAGCTGGCGGTACCAGTCCTGGCGACCAATCGATCCCGGCGTCAGGCGGTGCACGCGGTCGAAGACGACCGGCGCCAGGTCCAGCAGCACGCGCGGGTCCGCGATGTCCACGGTACCGACGGCGTGGTGGTTGAGCCGGAACCGGGCGGTGGTGTCCACTTTCACGGTCCGTTCGAAGCTGGCCACACCGTAGCCAAAGCGCCCATAGATGGAGCCCTCGGACGCTGTCAGGGCGGCCATTGCCAAGCCATCGTCCTTCGCCATGGCCAGGTCCTCGGACATCATCCGGCGCAGCAGGCCGCGCCGCCGATGCGAAGTCCGGACCGTCACGGCTGTGACCAGTTGCGTCTCCAGCAGCCGGCCGAAGCCGATGTTGAGTGTTTTGCGCAGGGTGCCGAAGGTTGCCACCGGTACGTCCGCAGGGAGCGACCCAGGCGCAACTTCCCGCGTCTGGTAGGCGCCGGTGAAGATCCGCCGGTCAGCTGCGTAGGTCTCCAAGGATTTGGCAACATGCTCCGGTGTCCGCGTTGATTCGTGGAAGCCAAAGGCCACCGCCTTTACCCATGATTCGGCGTCGGGATAACCCGCTTCGCCCTGGGATGCCGCTGGGAAGCGCCGGATTTCATAGTCATCACTCAGTTCAGCCACACCGCCGAGCCTAACCAATGAATCCGGGGCCTGGCGAGCAGCAACACGCACGCACCGGCGGGAAATGGCTCAGAGCCGCCGCACGGGTTGGCGGAGGATCCTTGAACTGTTTCTTGACGTCGTACTTGCCCATCGCGCCCCGCCCATTCGTTCCCAGCAGCCCGTTCCCACCAGCCTAGTGGCCGGCGTCGTACCAGCTGGGGCCCACACCGATCTGGACATCCAGCGGGACGCTGAGGTCCGCGGCGGAGCCCATCTGCTCGGTGACGAGCTTCTCCACCGCAACACGTTCGCCGGCGGCGACTTCAAGGACCAGTTCGTCGTGGACCTGCAGGAGCATGCGCGACTTCAGGCCCTGGGCCGCCAGTTCAGCGTGCACGCCCAGCATGGCGCGTTTGATGATGTCTGCGGCCGATCCCTGGATGGGTGAGTTCAGGGCGATGCGCTCCGCGTTTTCGCGCAGCTGCCGGTCCGTGCTGGTGAGGTCCGGCAGGTAGCGGCGGCGCCCCTCGATGGTGGCCGTATAGCCGTCCACCCGGGCCTGGTCCACCACTCCGCGGAGGTAGTCGCGGACCGCGCCGAACCGGTCAAAGTAATCCTTCATCAGCGTGCGGGCCTCGTCCACGGAAATTTCCAGCTGCTTGGACAGGCCAAACGAGGTCAGGCCATAGGCGAGGCCGTACGACATCGCCTTGACCTTGGAGCGCATGGCACTCGTGACTTCTTCGGTGGGCACGTGGAAGATGTTCGAGCCCACAAACCGGTGGAGGTCTTCGCCGTCCTGGTAGGCCTGGATCAGGCCTGCGTCGCCCGAAAGGTGCGCCATGATCCGCATTTCGATCTGTGAGTAGTCCGCGGACAGCAGGCACTCGTAGCCGTCGCTGACCACAAAGATGCCGCGGACGCGACGGCCTTCCTCACTGCGGATGGGGATGTTCTGCAGGTTGGGATTGTTGGAGGAGATCCGGCCCGTCGCTGCCACGTTCTGCGCGTAGGTGGTGTGGATCCGGCCGTCTTCGGTCACGGATTTCTTGAGCGACTCCAGCATCTGGCGCAGCTTGGAGGACTCCCGGTGCGCCATCAGCTGGACCAGGAATTCGTGCCCGGTCTTTTCCAGCAGGTTCTTCAGCGACGCGGCATCGGTGGTGTAGCCGGACTTGATCTTCTTGGTTTTCGGCAACTGGAGTTCGTCAAAGAGCACGGTCTGCAGCTGCTTGGGCGATCCGAGATTAACCTCGTGGCCGATCGCGGCGAAGGCAAGTTCCTGCGCGTTGTCGATCACCTTGGCCAGATCGGCGATCTGCTCGTCCATGCGCGGCAGGTCGATGGCTATGCCCGCGGTTTCCATGTCGGCCAGCACGCGGCTGACGGGCAGTTCCAGGGTGGTCAGCAGGTCCCCCGCCTTGCGTTCGGTGAGTTCTGATGCGAAGTGCCGGCTCAGGGCCTGGACCACGGCCGCCACCTGGACCAGCGCGCCGGCAGCGGCGGCGTCGTCGCCGTCGAACGCCAGCTCCAGCTGGCCCGCTTTGGAGGCCTCGGACGGAACACTGACGTTGAGGTGGTGCTGGGCCAACTCCGCGAGTTCATAGGTGCGGCGGTCCGGCTGGATGAGGTATCCGGAAATTGAGGTGTCATCCACCACGCCTTCCAGTGCCAGGCCACGGCTGGACAAGGCCTTCAGCGCAGCCTTGTAGCCGTGCATTACCTTTGACGAGCTTTCATCGCGCAGCCAGTGCGCCAGGACGTTTTCGGCTGCGGCGTCCTGGGTGGCGAGGTCGATATAGACGGCGGCATCGTCACGGACAATGGCCAGTGCGGCGGCGTCTTCACCGATCCGCCCGGGCACAAGGTCGACGGCGACTGCCGACGTCTTGCCGGTGCCGGCCGCCAGGAAGGCACCCAGCCCGGCTGCGTCGGCGGAAGTCACGAAGTCCGGCGTGGCGATGCTTTCGCGTTCCGCAGACTCCACGTCCTCGCTGCTGTACAAGGCAAAGAGCCGTGTACGGATGGTCTTGAATTCCAGCTCGTCGAACAGCGTCTCCAGGGCCGCCTCGTCCGGGCGCGGCTCGGCGAGATCGTCCAGCGTAAGCGGGAGTTCGAGGTCAGTATGGAGCCTGTTCAGCCGACGGTTGCGCTTGACGTCCTCGACGTTGGCGCGCAGGGATTCCCCTACTTTTCCACCGATTGCATCCAGATGCTCCAGGACCCCCTCGAGACCGCCGTACAGGTTGATCCACTTTGCCGCCGTCTTGGGGCCGACGCCGGGTACGCCCGGGAGGTTGTCCGCCGTCTCCCCCACCAACGCGGCAAGGTCCGAATACTGCGCGGGCGTCACAAAATACTTTTCCTGGATGGCTGCCGCGTCCATCCGGGGAATGTCGCTGACGCCCTTCCTCGGGTACAGCACAAAAACGTTGTCCGTGATCAGCTGGAAGGCGTCACGGTCGCCCGAGACGAGCAGCACCTCAAAACCGGCCTTTTCCCCCATGGCGGCGAGGGTGGCCAGGATGTCATCGGCCTCATAGCCGGGCAGCTTGATGGTCTTGATGCCCCAGGCGCCCATGACCTTGTCGATGAGGTCGATCTGGCCGCTCATCTCGCGCGGAGTTTCGTTGCGTCCGCCCTTGTACTCGCTGTACTCCGCTTTGCGGTGCGTGGTCTCATCCGAGACGTCGAAGGCGACACAAATGTGGGTGGGCTTCTGTTCCTTGATCAGGTTGATGAGCATGGACGTGAAACCGTGGATGGCGTTCGTGTGCTGTCCGTTGGCGGTGGAGAACTTGTCCGCCGGCAAGGCGAAGAACGCGCGGAACGCCATCGAGTGGCCGTCCAGCACCAGAAGCCGCGGCTGGCCGGTGAGGGGAACCACGGGGGCTTCCGTGGCGGATACCTGGCCTCCGGCCGGCAGGACGTTGATGTCCTGCAGGGCAGCTTCAGCGTCAAGCACTGCGGTCTCGGACGGGAAGGGGGCCGGTTTGGTAGTTTCACTCACAGGTGCCAGCCTAGTTCCCATGATGGACAATTTCACGCCCGGGCCCTTCACTGAGGAATTACTCACAGCCGGCGTCCCGGCGGACCTCCACGGCTGGCTCGGCAACATGGGCATCGGTGCCCTGGTGGTGAAGATGGGCATCCACTTCCTGGAGATGAGCCCGGAACGGACGGTGGCCACCATGCCGGTGGAAGGGAACACCCAGGTGGCGGGCATCCTGCACGGCGGCGCCCATGTGGTGCTGGCCGAAACCCTGGGGTCCTTCGCCGCCGGGATGCACGCAGGCGCAGGCAGGCACGCCCTGGGCATCGAAGTGAGCGCCACACACCACCGTGCAATCGCCGCGGGCACCGTGACAGGTACCTGCACCGCGATCCACCTGGGCCGGACACTGACAACGCATGAAATCGTCATGACCGACGAAAAAGGCCGCCGCCTCTCCACCGCACGCCTCACCAACATGCTGCGGGACAACGAGCCCGCGGAGGCCTAAGCGCCTCAGTCCGCTCAGCTCCCTAGCGTGCCGGAACCGGGGACGTGAAGGTGTAGCGGAGCTCCACTATGCCCCGTCCCAAGGTGCGGGACGCCGTCAACTCAAGTGGCGACGTCGGGCCCTCCAATGGCAGCAGCCGTTTGCCGTCGCCCAGGACCACAGGGATGACAGAAAGGATGAGGTCATCCAGCAGTCCTGCGCTGGCGAACTGCGCAGCGAGGTTGCCGCCACCCACCACCCAGACGTTCTTCCCGCCGGCGTGATCCTTAAAGTCTTGGATGAACTCCTGGACGGGACCGCGGACGAACGTGATGTCCGTGCCGGCCGGGGCAACGTGCTCGTGCCGGGTGAACACATAACAAGGTGTGGAAGGGTACGGCCAGTTGCCGGGTTCGTGCTCCATCAGCCAGGCGTACGTCTCGCCGCCCATAACAATGCAGCCGACGCCGGCCATGAAGGTTTCGTAGCTTTCCTTGCCGCCCTCGAAGCCGTCGAACTCGAGAAGCCAGGCGAGGTCATCCTTCGTGGTGGCGATGAACCCGTCGATGGAGGCCGCGACAAAATACTGGATCCTGGACATGGAACCAGAGTAGCGCTGCGGTGTGGACGGCTGAAGGGCTACTTGCTGAAGTAAGGAATGATCAGGTACAGCCCGAACATCACAGCCATGCCGCAGAGGCCAAAGCAGGTGTAGGCGAAGTAGCGCTTGCTCCGGGGTGAGGCCTGCCGCGCGTCACCGGCGATGGCCGTCAGCCGCACGCCCAATGAGTACAGGACCACAACGGTCACCGCGGACACCAGGGTAGCGCCGGCCACTGTCAAGAGTTCCAACCACTTCATCGCTGAACATCCTTGTGCTGGTTCGCCTTGGCGCGGGCCCGGGCGAAGGCTTTCTTTTTGGAAAAGCGGACGGCCTGGCCCGCTTCTTCGACTTCCACGGCATTGTGGTGGCCCACCGCGGACTTGCGGGAGTAGGCGAACATAAACAGCACCGCGGCGGTGCCGGCGACGGCGGCAATCACCACACCCACCACGCCGGTCTTCACGAGAAGCGCGGTCAGCGCGCCCACAACGCCGGCGGCGGGAAGTGTAAACAGCCAGCCCAGGGCGATCCTGCCCACCATGTTCCACCGCACTGTGGTGCCCTTACGGCCCATTCCGGACCCGATGACGGACCCTGACGCCACCTGGGTAGTGGACAGGGCGAACCCCAGGTGGGAAGACGCAAGGATGGCAGAGGCGGTGCTGGTCTCGGCTGCGAAGCCCTGGGCAGGCTTGACCTCGGTGAGCCCGGAACCCATGGTCCGGATGATGCGCCAGCCACCTGCGTAGGTGCCGACGGCGATGGCCAGGGCACATGCCGCGATGACCCAGAACTGCGGGCCCGAACCCGGGGACTGGGTGCCGGCGGAAATCAGCACCAGGGTGATGATGCCCATGGTCTTCTGGGCGTCATTGGTTCCGTGGGCCAGCGCCACGAGGCTGGACGTGAAGATCTGGCCGGTGCGGAACCCGCCGCGCTTCTGCGTCAGTTTGCTGCCGGTTTCCGGATCGTGCCGGGAAGTCAAGGCATACGCGAGCCGGGTGCAGAGGTACGCCACCAGGCCGGCAATGAGCGGGGCGAAAATGGCGGGCAGGATGACCTTCTGCAGCAGGGTTTCCAGGTTCACGGAATTGAACCCGATGCCGGCGATGGCCGCGCCGATCAGCCCGCCGAAGAGCGCATGGGATGAGCTCGACGGCAGTCCCTTGAGCCAGGTGATCATGTTCCAGAGGATGGCGCCCATAAGCCCGGCGAAAATAATGTCCGGCGTGATCTGGACACCGTCGGAGCCTTCCCGGATGATGCCGCCGGAGACTGTTTTGGCCACTTCCGTCGAGAGGAAGGCACCCACCAGGTTCAGGATTGCCGCGAGAGTCACGGCGGTCTTCGGTTTGATGGCACCGGTGGCGATGGGCGTAGCCATCGCATTGGCGGTGTCATGGAACCCATTTGTGAAGTCGAAAAATAATGCCAGTCCGATGACCAGCGCCACCATAAAGGTGATATCCACCTGTTGCCCAATCTGCAGAGTCGAGGTTCAGCAGTTCCATAACCCCCGGCGGCCCTGGAAAGAATAATTCACCTGCAGTTCACGTGAAATGACCTGTGGCGTTAACAGAACCGGCTTGAAACCTCATCGATCGTACGCGTCCATGGCATCAGGTCAAAAACAGCTGCTCCGTGACAAACCCACCGACGGCGGCCAGTTCGGCGGGAGAGATTCCCCGGCGCGGATCGGGCGACACCGTGAGGATGCGTCGGCCCAGGAATCCGGCCCACGCCAGTGCTTCCTGTTCATAGCGGAGCTGGTCGTCAATCCACACGATGCCATCCGGGGTGTTGGCCGCCAGGTCCTCCAGGAGGGCGGCAAGCTTCCACCAGCCCTCCCCCGTTCCGGCACCATCCGCTGTCAGGCAGGGCCAGTGGCCGCCCGCAAGTCCGATGGCAGGGCATAAGTATTCCGCGGCCATCTCCTCCCAGCTGGTGAGCCACACGCACCGGACTCCAGGCAACCGGGAAAGCCGGTTCAGCCCGTCAACCAACTGGCCCGCATACGCCACTTCGAGCACGCCGGCGTTCGCAAGTAGCCAGCCGGAACCCCATGGCGTCGTGCCCGTTGCTCCGAACGGGCAAACGACGCCGTCGACGTCCAGGTACAGGGTGACGTTCCGCACTGCCGCTCCCGGTCAGGCCGGCAGGCCAGGAACGGCCCCTAAGTGATTGCGGGGCTGCACGCATCAATGGTTGCACTGCGCCCAGCCCCTCCTCAAGGACTCGCGAATAAGGAGTGTCTCCTCGGCAGAGAACGCCTTTGGTCCGTCGTTCTCTGTCCTGCTTTGACGTGGGAGCCTATGACGCGGGAGCGGCCTGGGGGTTGTTGACGTTGACCAGCCACGCAGTCCCGAATCGGTCAGTGCACATGCCGAAGATGTCGCCCCACGGCGCCGGTTCCAAGGGAACGGTGACCGTGCCGCCGCCGGCGGACAGCTTTTCCCAATAGCCGCGCAGCTCAGCTTCGTCATCGCCGCTGAGCGAAACCGAAATGGAGCTGCCGGTCGCGAGGTCCATGCCGTTAGGTGTATCCGCCCCCATCAGGACCAGGCCGTTGCTGGCCGTCAGCATGCCGTGCATGATTTTGTCGGCTTCCGCCGGATCTTCGCTGGCGTGGAACTCCCCGAACGTGCTGAGGGCCAGGTCGCCGCCGAAGACGGACTGGTAGAAGGTCATCGCCTCACGGGCGTTTTCGCGGAAGCCAAGATAGGGGTTGAGCGTCGTTGGCATGGCCGGTTCTCCTTGAAGTACAGAACTGAAACGGAATCGGAACAGTCAACATCCTGCCGCACTTCCCGCCGCGTTCATAGGGCTCACCGCGCTCTGTTTCCCCGCAGGTTTCACGGCATAAAACGGTACCCCATACCGGGCTCCGTGAGGAGGTGGCGGGGTTTCCCGGGGTCGGCCTCCAGCTTCCGCCGCAACTGGGCCATGTACACCCGCAGGTAGTTGGCTTCCGTCTGGTAGGCCGGTCCCCAGACGTCCAGCAGCAGCTGCTGCTGGGTCACCAGCCGGGCAGGGTTCCGGACCAGGAGCTCCAGGATGTTCCATTCGGTCGGCGTCAGCCGGACGATGTCCCCGTCCCTCGTGACCTGCCGCTGGGCCAAGTCCACGGTGAAGGAGGATGCGGCCACCGTGGGTGCCGACGCCGGATCCGGAACGCGACGCAGGAGCGCACGCAGGCGGGCCAACAGCTCGTCGAGTCCGAACGGCTTGGTGATGTAGTCATCCGCACCTGCATCGAGGGCGTCGACTTTGTCCGATGAGCCGTGGCGCGCGGACAGCACCAGTACGGGCAGGTTGCTCCACCGACGGAGTTCCCGCAGGACTTCCGCGCCATCCAGGTCCGGCAGTCCGAGGTCCAGGATCATCACGTCCGGCGGACGGTGGGAAACAGCACGCAGGGCTGTGCCGCCGTCGGACGCTGACTCCACGGCGTAGCCGTGGGCCTGGAGTGTGATCCGGAGTGCCTTCAGCAGGTGGGGATCGTCGTCCACAACCAGCACGCTGGTCCGGCGGCTGCCTTGAATGCCGGAAGAACCAGGCTGGTCCGAATTCACGTGGCCTCCTGACGCGGCTGGCCGGCCGCATGGCGCGCGCCCGGCGAGCCCGTGGAAAGGGCCAGCCTGATCACCATGGTCAGCCCGCCGCCGGGAGTTTCCTGTGCAGTCAGCGTGCCGCCCATGGCCCTGACGAACCCGTCGGCGACGGCCAGGCCCAGACCCACTCCGGTGGCCTGGGGCCGGTCGTGGAGCCGCTGGAACGGCTGGAACATCTCAAGCACCTTCCCGGCGGGCACACCGGCGCCGTGGTCGATGATCCGCAGTTCGCCGGACGGATAGCCATCCAGCGTGGCTGCACCCATGCCGTCGGAAGCGCCGGTGATGGTGATCCCCGAACCCGGCGCGTATTTGACGGCGTTCTCCACAATGTTCGCGATCACGCGGTCCAGCAGCACCGGATCGGCTTCCACTGTGGGCATGTTGGCGGGCAGCTCCACCCGGACTGTACCGTCCGGGAGCCCGCGCAGGGCCGGGGCAACAACCTCGCTCCACCGGACGGGTCCCAGCAGCGGCCGGACGGAATCGGCGGTGATCCTTGACATGTCCAAGAGGTTTCCCACCAGCTGGTCCAGCCGGTCCGAGCATTCGTCAATGGTTTCCAGCAGCTCCCGTTCTTCCGCGGGCGTATAGGTGACGGTCCGCTGCAGCAAGCCACCGGCGGCGAGCTTGATCCCCGCCAGGGGCGTCCGCAGGTCGTGGGACACCGCCCGCAGGATCGCCGTGCGCATGGAGTTCCCTTCGGCCAGCCGCAGCACCTCGCGCCGGCTGACGGCCAGCTGGCGGCGTTCCAGCTGGGCTTTCACGTGGACCGCAAACGCACCCAGCAACCGGCTTTCCCCTGATGGCACGTCCCGGCCGAACAGCACCAGCCGCGTGTCGGCGTCGACCGGTTCCGCGGTGCTGCCCGGCAGTCCGGTGACGCCATGCTCCCACCCGGCGGTATCCCCCGCGGCGGCCACAAGCGACCAGATCCGGCCGTCCGCACCGCGGACTCCGGAGGGTCCCGACGTCGGACCGGAACCTTGCGCTGTGCCCTCCCGGCAGCTGAACACACCGGCGCCGGTGGCGCCAAAAACGTCCAGGGCCTCTGCGAGGATCCCGTCAAGGGTGTCCTCCGAACGGGAGGCGCCCAGGGCGAGGTCGCCCAGCGTCGCAGCCTCCGCCTGCGCGCGGGCAGCCTCCTTGGACCGGCGGGCAGACCCGTCCACCACCCCGGCGACTGCCACTGACACCCCCACAAAAACGGCCAGGGACAGGAGGTCCTGGGGATCACTGATCGCCAGGTCCGCCAGGGGCGGCGTGGAAAAGTAGTTCACCAGCACGCTGCTCCACAGCGCGCCGACGACGGCAGGCCACAGCCCGCCCACCAGCGCCACCGCAACGGCGCCGGCAAGCTGGATCAGGACGGCGGTGGCAACGCTGTGGTCGAAGGCTGCGAGCAGCAGCTGCAGCAGGGCGGGCAGGGCTGCTGCGAGCGCAAAGCCAATAGCAACCCTGGTCCGGCCCAGGTCAGGCCGCCGACGTGGTGCGTTCCGCTGGGGCGGGACGCGGGGAACAACCTGGACGTCAACGTCCCCCGCACCGCGGACCACCCGGGCTTCCACGGTGCCGCCGGCGAACAACCCTGCCAGCACACCGGCAAGCGGTCCGCGGCGGGACTGCCCCACAACAATATGGGTGGCACTGGACTTGCGGGCGTAATCGAGCAGGGCCGGGGCCGGATCCGTCGCGGAAACGGTGTGGTAGGTCCCGCCCAGGTCATTGACCAGCCGCCGCTGTGCCTCCAAAACCTGGGGAGACTCCCCCGCGGTTCCCCCCGTGGTGCGGACGTGGACGGCCACCAGCTCGCCGCCGTCGGTCCTTTCGAGAATCCTGGCGGCGCGCCGGATGAGCAGTTCTGCGTCAT
The DNA here is from genome assembly GCF_001428335.1 of Arthrobacter sp. Soil762. Classification (GTDB taxonomy): domain Bacteria; phylum Actinomycetota; class Actinomycetes; order Actinomycetales; family Micrococcaceae; genus Arthrobacter. The sequence continues at coordinate 98,369 of NZ_LMSG01000001.1, read as the reverse complement.
CGCTGCCGTTGAGGCCAATGACTATCCGTTCCCGTGCCATGCCGCCATTCTCCCACCCGGACCCCCACGTCCCGTGCGGGCCTTTCCAGGGGTTGGTGGCTTTGGTCATACGGACGTTAAGGATGCGTCAAGATCCGCCCGAATCCGGTTCCAAGGCGAGTGGGCAGTACTAGATTCGGCTGTGCCCGCGGTGCTGTGCCGCAGACTGAAAGGCTTTCATGACCACCATGAGCAGACCCCCTGCCGATCCCTCGGCACTCCGTGCGACGCGGAAGGAGGCCCTTGGCAGTTGGCTGCTGCATGGATTGGAGGATGCCAAGGGCACCCATCAGGGGCCGGGCGGGCTCGCGGACGAACAAAAGAAGCACCACTGGTGGCAGGTGATGTGCCTGACCGGAGTGGACTACTTCTCCACGCTGGGCTACCAGCCGGCCATTGCGGCGCTCGCGGCCGGTGCCATCTCCCCCTTGGCAACGCTAGTCCTGGTGGCCGTGACTCTGTTCGGCGCCCTCCCCGTCTACCGCCGGGTTGCCGGCGAGAGCCACCGCGGCGAAGGGTCCATTGCCATGCTCGAGCGGCTGCTCCCCAAGTGGCGGGGCAAGCTCCTGGTGCTGGTGCTGCTGGGTTTCGCGGCCACCGACTTCATGATCACCATGACGCTGTCCGCCGCCGATGCCACGGCACACCTGATCGAGAATCCGTTTGCACCGGCCGCCCTGCACGGGCAGGAGGTGGCCGTAACGCTGATCCTGCTTGCCCTGCTCGCTGCCGTTTTCCTGCGCGGGTTCAAGGAGGCCATCGGCGTCGCCGTTGTGCTGGTGGTCCTGTACCTGGGGCTCAACGTGGTGGTCATCGCGAGGTCGCTCGCGGAGGCAGCCGCTCATCCGGTGGCCGTCGGTGACTGGTGGCAGACTCTTAACACCTCCCACGGGAATCCGCTGATGGCGGTAGCCATCGCCCTGCTCGTCTTCCCCAAGCTGGCGCTGGGGCTGTCCGGCTTTGAAACCGGCGTGGCGGTGATGCCGCAGGTCCGCGGCGGCGCGGCCGACACCCAGGAGAACCCGGCCGGGCGGATCCAGGGGACCCGGCGGATGCTGACCACCGCCGCCGTGATCATGAGTTCCTTCCTGGTGACCAGCAGCTTCACCACGGTTGTCCTGATCCCCGAGGCTGAGTTCCTGCCGGGCGGCGAAGCCAACGGCAGGGCGCTGGCCTTCCTGGCCCATGAATACCTCGGGCCGGGCTTCGGTACGGTGTATGACGTGAGCACCATCGCCATCCTGTGGTTCGCCGGTGCGTCCGCGATGGCCGGCCTGCTGAACCTTGTCCCCCGGTACCTGCCGCGGTACGGCATGGCCCCGGCGTGGGCGAAGGCAGTCCGGCCGCTTGTGCTTGTCTTCACGCTGATCGGGTTCCTGATCACCTGGCTGTTTGAGGCCGACGTCGATGCCCAGGGCGGGGCGTACGCCACCGGCGTCCTGGTACTGATGACCTCGGCTGCAGTGGCCGTGACACTCTCGGCCCGCCGGCTTCAGCAGCGCAAGCGGACCATCGGCTTTGGCATCATCACGGTGCTGTTTGTCTACACAACGGTCGCCAATATCTTTGAACGTCCCGAAGGCATCCGGATTGCCGGCTTCTTCATCCTGGGGATCATCAGCATCTCGCTGCTCTCGAGGGTGCTGCGGTCCTTCGAACTGCACGCCACGCACGTCCGGCTGGACACCCAGGCCCTGGAGTTCATGGCGGAGAATCTGAGCGGGCCCATCGGGATCATCGCCCACGAACCGCTTCGCCAGTCGGCGGACGCTTACCGGCAGAAACTGGCGTCATCCACCGAAGCAAGCCATTTCCCCTCTGATTACCGGCCCCTGTTCCTGGAAGTCACTGTGGACGATTCCTCCGACTTCGAGACGGCCCTGGAGGTCCGGGGTGTGGTGCGGCACGGGTTCGCCGTCCTGGAAGTCCATGGACCGGTTGTGCCCAACACCATCGCCTCGGTGCTCCTGCACATCCGCGATGTGACCGGGCTGATGCCGCACGTCTACTTCCGCTGGACCGAAGGAAATCCTGCCGTGAACCTCCTGCGCTTCCTGGTGCTGGGCGAAGGCGAGATCGCTCCCGTGACGCGCGAGATCCTGCGCGAAGCCGAACCGGATGTCACCAAGCGGCCGTGGGTGCACGTGGGCTGACCGTTGACGACGGCGGGAGGTCACCCCCTGAGCTGGTGGACCGTGAAGGCTGTCAGGAACCCTACGGAAGCGGTCAGTCCCGTCAGGTTGTGATGCTCTTCGAACGCCTCGGGGATCATGGTGTCAGCGATCATCGCCAGGATCCCGCCCGCCGCGATCGCGGTGATGAAGGCGATCACGGCGTCCGAAGCGTCCTCCAGCGCCACGTACCCGATCAGTGAGGCGAGCCCGCACATCACGGCGATGCCTCCCCACACCCCAAAGATGTAGCCGGTACTGCGGCCTGCCTTTTTCATCCCGGCAGTTCCGGACAGACCCTCGGGAACGTTGGAGATGAACACGGCCACAAGCATGGCCGGACTGACCGATCCCGCGGTGATGAGTCCGACGCCGAGCACTATGGACTCCGGGATCCCGTCCAGGAGGGCGCCGAAGGCGATTGCCGTGCCGCTGCCCGGGCTGTCCTGCTCCGACGGTTGCTGGCCACCCGAGCGTTTGCGGTGTTTTGCGCCGGCCCGGGTCAGGAGCATGTTTGCTCCGACGTAGACCACGGAGCCGGCCAGGAAGCCGGCCACAGTGGGCCACAGGCCCCCTCCCTCAACCGCGTCAGCGACGAGCTCGAACGCCAGGGCCGAGATCAGCACGCCCGCCCCAAAGGACATGATCGAGGAGACAAGTTTTGAGGGGATGGCCCATTTCCATGACGCGGCGGCCCCCAGCACCAGGGCGGCACCGGACACGGTTCCCCACATCAACGCCTGCAGCCACACCGGCATGCTGCCACCTTTCGTTCGCCCCGCACAGGACTCACCCTGCTGACTGAACCCCTAGGCCCTGAACCTATCCTCCCTCAGCGTTGCACGCACGGCGCCGTGCCTGTCTACTGGCCAGGGCGCCAATTGTCGTAGGCTCAGGAGCATGGCCAGATACTTTGATGTTCATCCCCAGGATCCCCAGCCCCGCGCGATCATGCAGGCCGTGAAGATCGTGCTCGACGGCGGGCTGATCGCCTACCCCACGGACTCCTGCTACGCCCTCGGGGCCCAGCTGGGCAACAAGGAGGCGCTGGACCGGATCCGGAATATCCGCAAACTCGACGACAAGCACCACTTCACGCTGGTGTGCAAGGACTTCGCCCAGCTGGGCCAGTTCGTGAACATCGGCAACGACGTCTTCCGCGCCATCAAAGCCGTCACGCCCGGCAGCTACACGTTTATCCTGCCGGCCACCAAGGAAGTGCCGCGCCGGCTCCTGCACCCGAAGAAGAAGACCGTGGGCGTACGGATCCCGGACAACCGCGTGGTCCAGGCGCTGCTGGCCGAGCTTGGCGAACCGCTGCTCTCCAGCACCCTGCTGCTCCCGGATGAAGAAGACCCGCTGACCCAAGGCTGGGAAATCAAGGAACGGCTCGAGCACGAGGTGGACGCCGTCATCGATTCCGGCGACTGCGGGGCAGAGCCCACCACGGTGATCGACTATTCCAGCGGGGTGGCCGAGGTGGTGCGTCGCGGCACCGGCGACCCGTCCCGGTTCGAGTAGCGGGCTCGGACGGACTCAGTCCTGTTTGCGGGCCCGGCTCGGCTGCACCCGCGGGGGCTCACCGGGCATCTTCGGGTAGTCCGGCGGGAACGGCAGTTCGCCGAGCCCGGCATTGAGGTCCCGCTCCCACCACTCCAACAGCACGTCCATGGTGCCCGGATGTTCCTTCATGTCTGCCCAGGGATCACCCACGGTCCTGAGCCGCTCCGGGACCGTCAGGATAGTGAATTCCTTGGGATCCGCGCTGCCCAGTTCGTCCCAACTGATGGGGCAGGAGACCGGCGCATGGGCCAGCGCGCGGGGGCTGTACGCGCCGGCGATGGTCCGGTCGCGGTTCGCCTGGTTGAAGTCCAGGAACACCTTCACGCCGCGTTCCTCCTTCCACCAGGCCGTGGTGACCTTGTCCGGCATCCGCCGCTCCAGCTCGCGGGCCGCAGCGATCACCGCATGGCGGACGTCCAGGAATTCGTGGTTGGGCTCGATGGGAGCGTAGACGTGCAGGCCGCGGTTCCCCGATGTCTTGATGAACGTCTCCAGCCCGGCCTCCGCCAGCACCTCCTTCAGCGCCAGGGCAGCCGGGACGGCGTCATCGAAGTCTGTGCCCGGCTGCGGGTCAAGGTCGATGCGCAGCTGGTCCGGGTTATCGGTGTTCGCTGTATGGGACGGCCACGGGTGGAACACCACTGTATTCATCTGCACGGCCCATACGGCCGCGGCGGGTTCGTCCAGGACCAGCATGGGGTGCGAGCGTGCGCTCGGAAACGTCACATTCACTGACCGGATGAAGTCAGGTGCTCCCTTGGGCGGGTTCTTCGAAAAGAACTGGTCGCCCTCGACATTGTCCGAGTACCTCTGCAGCGCCACCGGCCGGTCACCGTTCGCGGCGATGAACGCCTCCCCCACATCCACCATGTAGCGTGCGAGGTCCAGCTTGGTCAGACCGAGATCCGGCCAGAGCACCCTGCTGGGGCTGGAAACGCGCATCTCGCGCTCGCCGTGCGGTCCCGGGACAGTGAGGGTGGTCTGTTCGCTCGCCATGGGGACAACCTACCCTGCGCCACGCGTGGCGTCAGCACCTCGGCACCCAGGGCTGCCGGTGATCCGGCATCATGGACCTATGGCCGTAGCTGAATCCCCTGTCACCTTTCCCGTCGGCGACGTTGAGGTCTCCGGCGTTTACGCCCGCCCGGACAGCCCCTTCGCCACCCTGGTGCTGGCGCACGGGGCAGGCGCCGGTATGGAGCACCCGTTCATGAGCGGTTTCACCCGTGGACTGAACGACGACGGCGTTGCCACCTTGCGCTTCAACTTCCCCTACCGCGAGGCCGGCCGAAAATTCCCGGACCGGCCGCCGGCAGCCATCGCCGCCTGGCGCGCCGCCATGCATGAAGCAATTCGGCGAGGAACCGAGCACGGTGATACCGGACCGGTGTGGGCTGCCGGCAAATCGTTCGGCGGCCGGATGGCGTCCATGGCAGTTGCCGACGGAATGGACTGTGCCGGGCTCGTCTACCTCGGCTATCCCCTCCACCCGCCCGGAAAGCCTGAAAAGCTCCGCGACGAGCACCTCTACGGGCTCACGCTCCCCATGTTGTTCCTGCAGGGCACGCGCGACACCTTTGCGACGCCGGATCTGCTGGAGGGCGTGGTCGCCCGGATCGGCCCGTCAGCTGTCCTTGACTGGATCGCCGGCGGTGACCATTCCTTCGCCGTCGCAGGAAAGAAACGCGACCCTGCAGAGATCGGAGCGTCGCTGGCGCCGAAGGTGGCCGAGTTCATGAGGAGCCGCGGCTAACCCATCCGGCCAGCCGTAACGGCCCGGTTACGCAGCGTCCTCGTGCCACCAGCCTTCCCAGGCGGTGGAGGTCAGCCGGCCGGTGGGGAAATCGGTCTTCCCGATCCCGCCACTGTGCGGGCGGCTACCCTCTCCGCGGCCAGCGTCAAAAAGGAAGTTCAGGCTACTCAAAAGCAACATTATTGTGTCCCTTCGTGTGGTGGTCTGGACCACGTTGTCCAAGTAGGAACGAGCCTAACTGCACGATGTTTCAGCGCGTCGACGCAACGTTTCGGCGACGTATCGGACATCTCACCGGTGCAACCAGCGAAAGAAGGGCCGCCGGCGGGCCGGCGCTACATGCGGGCTTTGGTCCGGGCCGTCGGCGGTGCCGTCCACGGATCCTCCGGCCAGGGATGCCTGGGGTAGCGGCCACGCATCTCGGACCGCACCTGCGCGTACGGCCCGGACCAGAACGATGCCAGGTCGTCCGTCACGGCGAGCGGCCGCCGCGCGGGCGACAGCAGGTGGAAGAGGACAGGAACCCTGCCGTCCACCAGCCGGGGGGTCTCAGTCCAGCCAAAGCACTCCTGCAGCTTGACCGCGACAACCGGCCGGCCGCCGTCGTCCGTACCTTTCTGCCCAGATGCTGCCTCGGGTCCTGCCGGGTCCGGTGCGGCAAGGTTTGACCCCGCACCGCCTGACCCGGGAACGCCTGACGCCCCCTTGTCCGACACCTCGGGGTAGTCAATCCGCACCATCGATCCGCTGGGTACTTTCAGTGCCTCCGGTGCCAGCTCCGCCAGGCGGACCGCCTCCGGCCAGGGCAGCAGCCGCCGCAGGGGGTCGGTGAGGTCGATGCTGTTGGTGGCGGCGCCGCTGGCCAGCGCTTCAAGCTCGGGTCCCAGCCAGGAGTCCAGCCGGGCCAGCAGGGCCGGTTCGGAAACGTCGGGCCACGGCTCGCCCAGTTCGCGGCGCAGCAAGGCGAGGCGGCGGCGCAACGTGTCAGCCGCCGTCGACCATCCGATGGTCCCCAGCCCCTCCTTGGCGAGGGCACGGGCCACGGCGCCACGGCCCTCCTCGGCGGAGGGGCGGACGGGGGTGGAGGACAGGCTGATGGCACCCAGCCGGCGTTCCCGCCTGGCCTTCACCCGGCCCTGGCTGAATTGCGCTTCCACCGTGTCGGTCAGGAGGTGCCCGGCGGCGGCCTCGGCGGTGTCGGCGCTCAGCGGCGCGGCGGACCGGATGACCGCGCCGGTACCGGCTGCGTCCCGGCCGGCGGCACGCGAAACTTCCGCCACCGCCAGCCACTCATGCCCGGTCAGCGGACTGCCCGCCGGCAACCCCGCGCGTGTGCCGGACGACAGCAGGTACCGGGCCGGGCCATCACCCGGGACGCGCCGGGCCACACGGTCCGGGAACGCCAGCGCGACGACGACGCCCACCGCCTCCGCCGCGGTCACCGGCGCGGTACTGACCAGGGAGGCGATGCCGGATGTGCCGACGGCGGCGCCTTCAGTCCGCGCAATGCCCTCCAGCCGGCGGACGTCCTCCGCCCAGCGCCTGGCGGCGGGGTCCTTTCCGGTGCGGAGGCCGGACAGGAGCCTGGTGAGGTCGGCCCCCGGGGCCCGCTGGTCCCCGGCTACGAGTGCCACCGCTTCCGCTGCGGCGCGGTGACCTACGGCCGCGGCGCCGTCGAGCAGTGCGCGGGCCAGCCGCGGATCGGCCGGGACCCTGGCCAGCATCCTCCCCAGCGAAGTGGCGTGCCCGTCGCCAGCCACTGCTCCAAGCTCGCGCAGGACTTCGACAGCCTCGCCCATGGCTGCTGCGGGAGGCGCATCCGGCAGCGCCAGCCCGGCGCCGCCAGGTGATCCCCAGCAGGCCAGGACCAGCGCAGCACCGGTCAGGTCCGCGACGGCGATTTCCGGCGTCACGTGCGCCGGCGCGGCGCCATAGGTCCGCTGGTCGTAGCACCGGACCACCCGGCCCGGGCCCTGCCGTGCGGCCCGGCCGGCCCGCTGCTCCGCGGATGCCCGGGAGCAGGAAACAGTGACCAGTCCGGACATGCCGCGGCTGGCATCGCGGCGGGGTTCGCGGGTCAGCCCGGAATCGATGACGAGGCGCACCCCAGGGACGGTCAGGGATGACTCGGCCAGATCCGTGGACACGATGATCCGTGCCGGGCCGCCCGGCCGGCGCCCCGACACTGCCTGGTCCTGTTCGGCTGGACTGACCTGGCCGTGGAGCTCCAGCACCTCAGTTCCGGGGGCAGCCCGGCCGCGGAGGCGGGCCGCCACATAGGAAACCTCCCAGGCTCCCGGGACAAAGACCAGCGCATCGGTGCGCGCGTCCTCCGCCACGGCGGCGGTGTGGGCCTGCGCGGCGGTATCGGCCACGTGGTCGAGGAATCCGCGCGTGACCCCACGGTCATCCAGCCGCGCCCCGGCGGCGGGTACCCACTCCACTTCCAGGGGGTACAGCGCTGAGGGGCAGTCGACGACGGGAGCCGGCCCGCCGCCGTCGTCCGCTGTCCCTGCCTGTCCTGACTCGGTCGGTCCGGTTGCTGAATTCCCGGCTGTGCCCCCGATCAGGGCGGCGAAGCGGGGCGCGTCCAGTGTGGCGGACATGGCGACCAGCGTGAGGTCGCCGCGGAGCTGCCGAACTTCGGCGAGCATCCCCACCAGCAGGTCGGTCTCGAGGCCGCGTTCATGGACCTCGTCCAGGATGACCGCGCCCGTGCTTTCCAGGCCGGGATCATCGAGCAAGCGCCGCAGCAGGATGCCCGGTGTGACAAACTCCACCAGGGTGGCGGGCCCGGCGTGGCGTTCACCGCGGACGGTGTACCCCACGCGGTCTCCGATCCGGCTGCCGTCCAATGAGGCCAGTCGCCGGGCGGCGGCACGCGCCGCGACGCGCCGCGGCTGGGTGACCACCACGCGCCGGGCCATTCCTGCAGGCGCGGCAAGATTGGCGAGCAGCGGCGGGACAAGCGTTGTTTTGCCGGTGCCGGGCGGTGCCTGCACCACTGCCGTACCCGACGCTCCGCCGGCGCGCAGCACAGAGGACAGCTCCGCGAGCGACTCGGCAAAGGCCAGGCCGGTGCCGATGACCGCCAGGTCAAAGGTGCCGGCACCAGGGGTGCCAGCAGGGACGGCGGCGGAGTCGGTTGGCGATGTCACCCGTCCATTGTCGCCGCAATCCCCCGCCGTCGTCAGCGCACGTGCGGTGGGATACGTCAGACTGGAGGTCGTCGACCATGAAAGCAGGATTTCCCTTGATCAACCTCCAGCAGGACCCCGAAGGCTTCATCCGCATGAAGAGGCACTTTCCCGCCAGTGCCACCGTGACTGTCACGTTCAGCGACGGCTCCCAGGAGGAGTTCTCCGGCCGCCGGCTCAACGAGATCTACGACGACGCCCTGGCGGTGTACCGCGCCCAGAACCAGCTTGATGCCAAGGGTTTTTCCCGTGGTCCGCAGAAAAAGGTGCAGACCACTATCGAGTTTGTCCCCATCCGGCCCGGGATGGCGCAGTAACCCGGGCCACCGCGGCCATCCGGCTTACCCGCGCCAGGCAGGCTCATCGCGACGGTTTGACCACCATCGCAGCACCGCCACCGCGCCGCAGGGGCTCGGCAACCGCGGTCATGCTATTGCCAGGCCCAAACTCGATGGCTGTCGCGGCGCCGATTTCGGCTGCCGATGTGAAGGCGTCCCCTGCGGGCACCAACTTGTGACCGTATGGTGCCAGAGCGTCTCCATAGGCCTTGATGAAGTCCGGCTCTGCCGTGACGTTGGCGGTGTTGCGCTGGGACGCCCGCGGGGCCGCGAGCGAGTCCAGGATGCTCATACCCAGGTCCACCCTGTTGAGGATGGTCTGCAGCAACGTGGTGATAATGGTCGATCCGCCGGGCGAACCGAGCGCCAGGAACGGCTTCTCGTCCTTAAGGATGATGGTGGGCGACATCGAGGACCGTGGGCGCTTGCCCTGCTCGATCCGGTTCGGGTCCTCCGGATTGGTCGACGTATAAGAGAAGTCGGTGAGCTCGTTGTTGAGCAGGAACCCGCGGCCGGGAACCACGATGCCGGAACCGCCGGTCTGCTCGATGGTGAGGGTGTACTCCACGACGTTCCCCCACTTGTCAGCGACCGTGAGGTTGGTGGTGGAGATGTTTTCGGTGTCCTTCTCGTCTGCGGCCGCTGCAGGCGAAACCGTGCACGCACCGTCGTACGATGCCACGTCCCCGGCAGGTACAGGCTTGATTGCCGCCGTCCCGGGGTCAATGGCGCACGCCCGCTCCTTGCCAAACACCGGGTCAGTGAGGGCTTCGGTGGGGACATCGGCAAATGCCGGGTCCCCGAGGTACTTGGCGCGGTCAGCGAAGGCGAGCGCGCTGGCCTCGAGGTAGTGGTGCAACGCAGCTGGTTTTGCCGTGGGCGACAAGTCAAACGGTTCCAGGATGTTCAGCGCTTCGCCCACGGTGGTCCCGCCACTGCTGGAGGGCGCCATGCCGTACACGTCATAACCGCGGTACTCCACATGTGTGGGTTCCTGGTCCAGCGTCCGGTATGCGGCGAGATCCGCCGTCGTCAGGTAGCCCGGAAGGGCTGGAATGCTGGTGGGCGGGACAGTCACAGGAGGCACCCAGGCGGGGTCTTTCGGCGGGTCCTTGACAGTTGCCGCGATCTCCGTCGCGAGCTGTCCGCCGTAGAAGGCATCCGTTCCGTCCTTCGCGAGGAGCCGGTACGTCTTGGCGAGGTCCTTGCTGTGGAAAATACTGCCGACGGCGGGAGCGTCACCGCCGGGCAGGAAGAGACTCGCCGTGGCGGGGAAGGCCGAGAACCGGACTTTGTTGTCGAGTGTCTGCTGGCGGAAGGTCTCGTCCACCACGAAGCCGCGGTTGGCCACCTTGATGGCAGGTTCGAGGGCCTCGTCAAGGTCCAGCGTCCCCCAACGCTCCAGCGCCCGTTCCCACGTCGCCGGCGTTCCGGGGACGCCCACGGAGACGCCGCTCGAGACGAGCTCTGCGAACGTGTAGACGACGCCGGTGGCCGGATTCACGAACGCAGTGGTCGGCATCGTTGCCGGAGCCGTTTCCCGACCATCGATGGTTCCCACTTTGCCGGTCTTCGCGTCGTAGAACACGAAGTATCCGCCTCCGCCGACGCCGGCGCTGTAAGGCTCGGTCACACCCAGGGTCGCGGCCGCGGCCACGGCGGCATCCGCCGCATTGCCGCCGTCGCGCAGGACCTCGATAGCCGCAGCGGACGCCTCCGGGTCAACGGTGCTCACCGCCCCGCCGTACCCGGCCGCCATCGCCTCCTTCTTGATTTCCCGGGGGTCTGCGAACGCGGGACTGGTCACCGCCCCACCCGTCACGCTCAAGGCCAGAACAGCCGTCACAGCAGCTAATTGACGTCGCACACTAGGCATGATCTCTCCCAAGTCGGGGTGTTGCGCAGGGTGGGTTTGCGCCACAATACTCCGCCGGGTTGGGACTCTCAAGGCTCAAACTTTTGTGCCGAGGCCATGGCCTCAGGCCGGCGTGCCGGTTTCGGTGGATGCTGTGCCGGCTTCGGTGGTTGCTGTGTCTGCCGGCGAGCGCCGCCGCCGGCTCGCCAGCAGGAACGGCACGGCGAACAGTTCGATCACACCGCTGATGGCCAGAGAAAGGGGGTAGCCGTATACGTCCGCTGCCCGGCCCATCAGCGGCTGCACGACAATTCCGCCGCTGGATCCCATGAGTGAATCGAAGCTGAGTACCGTTGCCCGCTGTTTTGAAGCAATCATGTCGTTCAAATAGGCCTGCCGCACCGGAGTGCCCGCCGCTGAGATCAGGGCCCACAGCACCAGCAGCAGCAACGCCACCCAGAACACACGCGTAACGCCGAGGGCCACCAGGATCAAGGCGCCCATGCTGCTGCTCGCTACCAGGACCGTGGTGCGTTTGCGGACCAGGCGCCGGACCATGGGCGCCAGCCAGCCGCCCACCACCTGGGCCCCGGCCACAATGCCCGCCGCGAGGCCGGCGACAGAGTAGGCGCGCGGGTCACCGAAGAGCTCCAGCAGGTAGGGCTGCAGGGCATAGAAAACATAGATCCCGACGCCGGCGCTGAAAGGCGCTGCGAGCATGATGTACCGTACGGGCGGGTTTTTCAGGCCGTTGTCGATGGAGGCTGACAACACGTCCCGGCTCGCCTTGAGCGGATGGGGAGAACGTTCCGGAGTGAAGCCCACATCGCGCATCAGCCAAAAGGCCACCCCGAACATCGCCAGGAGCACTCCAACGCGCAACAGGAACGGCACGCCGAGGTCAGTGGCCTGGGCAATCACGCCGCCGGCCGTCGAACCGACGAGCATCGCGACGCCGGAGACCATCAATGCCCGCCCGAACACTGCCTCCAACTCACCGTCGTAGCCGGAGAAACGCAACGCATCCACCAGCCAAGCCTCCACGGCCCCGGAGAAGAACGTGAAGCCCAGGCCCAGAAGGACCGACACCACTGCCCAGGCCCAGAAGGGAGCGGACAACTGCCAGAGCAGGTAGTACAGGTAGGTGGAGGCAGCCAGGGTCACGGTGCCGAGCAGGAATGAGACCCGGCGTCCCCAACCGTCCGCGATGACCCCGGTAGGCACTTCGAACAGGACCATGCCGGCCGTGAAAAAGGCGTTGGCCGCGAATGCTTCCAGGTTGCTCAGCCCGGCATCCAACAGAAACAGCGTATTGATGCCCCAGATGAACGAGGCCGCAAGGGTGTTGCCCAGCGTCAGGGTGAGGTAGATGCGCTGGATCTTCCGCGCGGCGGCGTTCATGACGATCCGTTCATAACGTGGCGTTCATAAGCCGCTGGGCACCGGGTCATGCCGGAGGTACCGGCGCCGGAACCGGCCGGTCCCGGCAGTCAGCGCCCGCAGCTCCACAGCGTACTTCAGCAGTTCCTGGTCCGGGACTTCCGCGCTGATTTCGGTCAGCTCACTACCGGAGGTGGCCGTGCCGGTGAGCCGTCCGCGGCGTGCTGAGAGGTCACTCATCACGGCCCCCACGTGCGCCTCGGACACGGTGATGCTGACCGCGGAAACCGGCTCGAGCAGCTGGATACGACCGGCCGCGGCAGCCTCCCGGAGCGCCAGGGCCCCCGCCGCCTGGAAGGCGGCGTCGGAAGAGTCAACGCTGTGGGCCTTGCCGCCCACCAGGGTGACGCGGAGGTCCACCACGGGGAACCCGGCAGCCAGCCCTTTCTGCATCTGCGCACGCACCCCTTTCTCCACGGAGGAGATGAACGTTCCGGGGATCACCCCGCCCACCGTTTTGTCGACGAATTCGAACCCGCCGCCACGGTCCAGCGGCTCCACGTCGATGTCGCAGACGGCATACTGCCCGTGGCCGCCGGACTGTTTGACGTGCCGGCCGTGGCCCGTAGCCGGGGCGGCGAACGTTTCCCGCAGTGGCGTCACGACGTCAATGGTGTGCAGCTTCACGCCCTGGTCGCGCAGCCTGTCCAGCACCACCTCGGCATGGGCCTCCCCCATGCACCAGAGGATCAGCTGGTGTGTTTCCGCGTTCCGCTCAACACGCAGCGTGGGATCGCCGGCGGCCACCTTCGCCAGACTCCGGGCCAGCGCGTCCTCGTCACTGCGCGAGTCCGCCTCGACGGCCACTGGCATCAGCGGCTCCGGCATCTCCCAGGTAGCCAGCAGGAGCGGCTGGTCCTTCGCCGAAATGGTGTCCCCGGTTTCGGCGCTTCCCAGTTTCGCCACCGCGCAGATGTCACCGGCCACGCAGTGCGCGACAGGACGCAGGGTGGGGCCCAGCGGAGAATACAGGTGGGTGACGCGCTCGTCGGTGTCGTGATCCTGATGGCCGCGGTCCGCGAGCCCGTGCCCGCCGACGTGCACTGGAGTGTCAGCACGCAAAGTACCTGAAAATACACGCGTCAGGCAGACCCTCCCCAGGAACGGATCAATGGTAGTGCGGACCACCTCAGCGGCCAGCGGCCCGTCCGCGTCACAGGCCAAGGCCGCCGCTGGAGCGCCCGCCAGGTCGGTCACCTCAGGGAGGCCGCCCTCCACCGGCGACGGGAAGCCCCGGGTCAGGACTTCCAGCAGTTCCGCCGTGCCGAGGCCGGTGACAGCCGAGGCCGGCACCACTGGGAAAAAGGAGCCGCGGGCGACGGCGGTTTCCAGGTCCGCGATGAGGACATCGGTATCGATTTCCTCACCGCCCAGATAGCGATCCATCAGGGTCTCGTCCTCGCTCTCGGCGATGATCCCTTCGATGAGCCGGCCCCGGGCGGCTTCCGACGCCGCGCGCTCACCGGCGTCAACGTCCCGGGAACTGGCGTCCGCCTCCCCGGCGGAGTAGTCAGAGACTGTGCCCGTCAGCAATCCCAGCAGCCCGGTGGTTTCGACGCCGGACCGGACCGGGACGTACAACGGCAGCACCGCGTCGCCGAACGCCTGCTGGCAGGCGGCCAGGACGCCGTCGTAATCTGCCCGGGGGTGGTCCAGGCGGGTGATGACCACAGCCCGCGGCATCCCGAGGCTTTCGCATTCGCCCCAGAGCGCCGTAGTGGTGGCGTCGATGCCGTCAACGGCGGAGACAACAAAGAGGGCGGCGTCCGCAGCCCGGAGCCCCGCCCGAAGTTCGCCGATAAAGTCCGGATACCCCGGCGTATCCAGCAGGTTCACCTTAGTGCCGTTGATGAGCAGCGGGACCAGGGACAGCGTGACCGACCGCTGCTGCCGCACTGCTGACACGTCGGAGTCGCTGACGGTGGTGCCGTCCGCGATGGAGCCTTTGCGTGTAATCATGCCGTGGGCGGCCAGCAATGCTTCGACCAGCAGGGTTTTCCCGGCGCCCGAATGCCCCACGAGCGCCACGTTGCGCACCTGTTCCGGATCCGTTGCGGCGATGCCGTTGGAAGCATCAGCCCGGCGCACTTCCGGCCCTCCACGCCCCGGTGTCCGCGCTGTGTCCTTTGCGCCTTTCACTGACATGGGAACCTCCTGGCGTCTTTGCCATGCACCGGGCCGAATCGTGTTCTCTGATTCGACACCCTGGCGGGCGCAAGGGCAAGAGCACGCGCCGGGACGACGTGGCCGCAGCGGAGGATAATGGCAGCCAGAGCCCAAGAGTCCGCGCCACTGTGAGGGGGTCCCATGCCGCCGGTTCCGCGCATCACAGTGGAGGTTCCCGTCCTCACGGTTGGTGCGGGCCCGTCCGACTACGAGGCGCTGGCCAGCTATGTCAATGCCCCGCGCAGGCCGCAGGGGCTGCACCTGACGCTGCTGCATATCGGCATCCTGGCGGATTTTGCGCAGGACGTCGCGGACTGGACCAAGGGGATCACCCCGGCCGGTGAAGCCGCCCGGCGCACGACGGGCTGGTTGCAGGGCCTGCCCATACTGGACGGGTTTGCGGGCACCTCGGAACAACTGATCGTGCTGGGTGGCGGCGGCATCTCCGGGCTCGAAGTGGATGTGCCCGATCGCGTGCACGACTACCAGGTGTCCCTGGTGCAGGGCCTGCATGATCTCCTGGACCGGCTCCTCGTGGACAATGTGGACGACTTCATCCTCAGTTCCCCGGCGCTGGGCTACCGGTACCCGCACTGGGTGCCCCATGTCGCCGTCGGCCGTCCCCTGTCGCGGGATCACCGGCCGCGGACGATTGCCCCCGTGACCCTCGTCTTTGGCCCGTCGCGGATCAGGAACGGCCGGTTCCTCACGGCTGACTGAGCAGCCAACGCGTCAGAGCGCGGCACCCTTCCAGGCCCGCACGCTGCGCGAACGGACACTTGAGGCCACTCCCCCACACCCGTGCGCGAACGGACACTTGAGGCCCCGCGCGAAAAACCTTCCCAAAGTATTTCTCGTCACTGGCTAGAAGGAACCTTAAATGTCAGACCCTCGCAAGATGATGTGAGTATGAAAAGGACAACCGCGGTGGAGGCGTTGGAGGCCATTAGGGCTTCCGTTGCTGCGCTTGCTCTGGTGATCCCTGGCGCAGATCCTTCGGGTGAAGGGGATCCGGATCCGCTGCGGCATCAGTCCGACGCCTGGCTGGACACCCTCGCGGAGGCTGCCCGACTGCAAGCTGCCGCGGCTGCCCTCGTAGTCCACGCCGCCGCCGGGTTCGCTGACACTACGCGGGCGATGGCCTCCCCGAATGCCCTGCCACAAGGCCTCATCGCGCAGGACATGGCAGTGGCCTCCGAGGTCGCGTGCGTCCTGACGGTCAGCGAACGGACGGCCGGTGCGCTTCTGTCCGAGGCCCACGAACTGACCACCACCCTCCCGCTGACGCTGGCCGCCCTGCAGGACGGGAGCATTTCGTGGCAGCACGCCCGGGCAATGGTCGATGAAACCGCGAACTTGGACGCCGCCGGCGCCGCCGCGTTGGAAGCCCACTTTCTGGACCCCGATGCACCCAACCCTGCACAGGGGTGCCCCGCGGGGGGAACTCGTGCCGTCCCGGTTCCGGCACAAAGCCCGGACCTGGCGCGAACGCCACCACCCGGACAGCATCGAAAAACGCCACACCAAAAGCGCCCTGGACCGCCGGCTGGAGTTCGCCCCGGACCGGGACGGCATGGCCTGGCTGAGCGCGTACCTCCCCGCGGACCAGGCGGCCGGGATCTGGGACCGCACCACCACCGCGGCCCGCGCCCTCCAAGGGCCCCGTGAGGACCGGAACCTGAGCCAAATCCGCGCCGACGTGGCCGCCACGTGGCTCCTTGGCGGCACTGCGGAGCACGTGACGTCACCGTCGGCACAGGTGCTCGTGACCGTGCCGGTGTTCGCCCTCATGGGCCTCACCGACGAACCCGCAATGCTCGATGGGTACGGCCCCATCCCGGCGTCGATGGCCAGCCGTCTGATGGCCGAAAGTTCCTCGTCGTTCCACCGTGTCTTGACTGATCCCCGCGACGGGGCGCCGCTGGAGATCGGACGGACCAGCTACCGCATCCCCGTCAGCATGCGGCAATGGCTCCGTCTGCGGGACGGGAAATGCCCGTTCCCCGGCTGCAGCAACCAGTCTCTGGACAATGAGGCCGACCACCTCCTCGCCTGGGCCGACGGCGGCACCACCGGCATCATTAACCTCGGGCAGCCATGCACCAAGCATCACAGGCTGAAACACGCCAGCGGCTGGACACCCACTGGGGCGACCAGGGACAAGCCACCCGGCTGGATTTCACCGACAGGCCGTCAGTACGCCAGCGAACAACAGGACTGGGAACCACCCGATTGGCCATCCGAAAGCCTGAACCAACTATGGCACCGGGACGTTGGTCCTGCCCTGCCCGAAGACTCCCTGCCCGGCGAACCGCTTGAAGGTCTGCGCCCGGTAGATCCTATGCCGGAGTGCGTCTGGCTGCAGTGGCCGCTCCACGATCCTGCCCCGGACGAGCTCTCATCTGACCTGTTCCCACCTGACGAGCTGGAACATCGTCTCGGCGTGTCCATGCCTGAGGATCCCCTTCCGGCATGGATCTGGCAACAGGCACCAGCCGACGAACCATGGCCGGAGTGGGGCGCCCCTCAGCTGGTCTAGCTCCTCCGGGACCCGGCTGCCCGTGCGGACCGGACGTCCCAAGCCGGAAACGCATGCGGCAGTTACTGTTTCTGACGGTCAAGCGCGTCGAGCAGCCGTTTGACCGAGCCTCCAAGGTTCCATTCGACGGCGAGACGCTCCAGTTCGGCTCGCGATTCTCCTTCGACGGGGTGCAGCTGCGCACCCGCTTCCTCGAGGGTGGGAAGCTTGAGGTTGCGCACAATTTTCACCACCGTTGGCGCGACCGTAAGGTAGTCCGCGGCCGCGGCGAGCTTTGACCGCACGGACGCGGATACTCCGCCTCCCCCGTCGGCGGCTGCAGCGAGCAGGTTCTTAAGTGTGCCGTACTCGCCCAGGAGCGACGCGGCGGTCTTCTCGCCGATGCCGGCAACGCCTGGCAGCCCGTCGGAGGCGTCGCCGCGAAGGGTCGCGTAATCGGCATACTGTTCGGGCAGCACGCGGTACTTCCCGACGACGACGGCGTCCGTCACGACTTCGAGGTTCCTCATGCCCCGCGCGGTGTAGATGACCCGGACCTGACGGTCATCGTTGACGGTCTGGAAAAGATCACGGTCGCCGGTGACCACATCCACTGGGAGGTCCGCGTGGCTGGCATAGGTCCCGACGACGTCATCGGCCTCGTGTTCCGCGGCCCCCACGATGGCGATGCCGGCGAGTTCGAGCGCGCGGCGGATCATCGGAAGCTGCGCCTCGAGCGCGTCCGGGACGACCTCGACGTCGGGGGCATCTGACACAAGTTCGGCAACCCGGTGCGACTTGTAGGTCGGGATGAGGTCCACGCGCCACTGCGGACGCCAGTCGTCGTCCCAGCAGGCAATCAGATGCGTTGCCTCGTAATCCGTGGTGAGGCGGGCGATCATGTCCAGGAGGCCGCGAGCCGCGTTCACCGGCGTTCCGTCAGCACTGCGGATCGTGTCCGGTAAACCATAAAAGGCGCGAAAGTACAGCGACGCAGTATCAAGCAGCATCAGGCGGTGTGGCATACCTGATCCTGACACGGAAGAAGCTGCCGGGCTACGAGCATTTACCAGCGACAGAACGCTCCCATGGGGTTAGGATGCCTCTATCGGTTCAAGCAGCGGACCAAGAACTTCCGTGTTGAGAGGTTTCCCCTTGGCCGAAGATGCACCCGTAAAGACCGCGCCCGGCGTGCCCTTGAAACAGGTTAGTGACCGGCGCGCGCCGTCACGTCATCACGACGACGACCGGAACGGCCCCGCCGCACCGGCAGACCGGAAAGCTGTTCCCAACCCCTATGGCTTCGACCGGGAGCACTGGCCGGGCCCATGAGCCCGGGTGGTGTCCTTCGATGAGCGCGCGAACTCCAGGCTGACGACATGCCCCACCTCAGCGTCAACGGTGTTGATCTCTACTACGAAGAGAGCGGCCAAGGGACACCAATACTAGGCGTGCACGGAACACCCAGTTCGGCTGTGATGTGGGCGGACGCCGCAACCGAACTCGCCCGGCATGGCCGCTGCATCATCTACGACCGCAGGGGTTTCCACCGCAGTGCCCCGCCGCGGCCGTTCGCGACCTTGGACCTGGTGGATCATGTCGACGACGCCGCGGCAGTCCTGGCGGCGCTCCATGCCGGGCCGGCGATCGTGATCGGCCGCAGCACAGGCGGCCTGATCGCCGTCGAACTTGCCCGCCGTTTCCCGGACAAAGTCAAAGCCCTGGTCCTCCTGGAACCTGCGTTGTTCACCATTGCTGCTGATGCGGATGCCTGGGCCCGCGACCTGCGGCGCCGTGTGCTTGAGCGCGCGGACGGTGAGCCCGGGCTTGCTGCCGAGATTGTGATCCGGGAAGCCCTTGGGGACGCGACATGGGAGTCGATTCCCCCCGGGGTCAAACAGATGTTTGCCGGCATGAGCCACGCTGTCCTGGCCGAAATCAACGGCCACGGCCTGGATCTCAGCGACGATGCATTGGAACTGAACGAGGAGCAACTCGCCGGGATCCGCCGGCCCGCCCTGATCGTCTCCGCCGAGGACTCCCCCGAGGCCTGCCGGTCCGTGAACGCAAGGTTGTCGGGTGCGTTGCCCTTTACCCATACGGTTCTGGTCCCGGGCGGGCATCTCATTGATCCCGCCCATCCGGCTGTTTTGGACTTCATCGACCGGAACGCCGGACCGGACCCTTGGGCCTAGAAAGGTTGCCTTGATCCTCGCGGCTGCCCTGACCGTGCCGCCGTCAGGGCAGAATGGACAGCATGACCCTTACGACCTTCGCCCTGATCCGCCATGGCCAGACAGACTGGAATGCGCAGCGTCGGCTCCAGGGAGCCACCGACATTCCGCTGAACGACGTCGGCCGTCGGCAGGCGCGCGACGCCGTCGATGTCCTGTCAGACTACGAGTGGGATGCGATCGTGTCCTCGCCGCTTAGCCGTGCCGCGGAAACCGCCAGCGTGATTGCGGACGGGCTGGGGCTGAGCGTTACGCGGCACATTCCGGCGCTCGCCGAACGCAGCTTCGGACCGGCAGAGGGGTTGCAGGCCGGCCCCGAGCTGGAGGCCCTGCGCATACCCGGTGGTTACCGCGGCGCCGAAAGCGAGGAAGACGCGGCTGCGCGCGGGTTGGGTGCACTGGAAGCGCTAGCCGAAGAATTCCCCGCCCGCCGCGTCCTTGTGGTCGCACATGGCACACTCCTCCGGGTGAGCCTTAACCGCGCCATCGGCCGCACATTGCACAGGATCGACAACGCGGTGCTGAACCTTGCCCACTTCCATGCCACCGAGGGCTGGCACCTCGAATACTTCAACGGCGAGCGCGTAGTGGCTGCAGCCCAGGGCTGATAAACCTAGGCGTCCGCCGTAACCTCGAACGTTTGGATGGTCCTGCGCTCCAGGATCACGATCTGCGCGGGGTCCTCCACGCCTTGGAAGAAATCGCAGGAAATGTTGGCCTCCTCCGTACGCGTGGCTGCGGCCATCTCGCCCAGCAGGCCCAGGACCGTTTCCGTTTCTTCCGGTTCCACCTGGTAGCGGACTACCCGAGCCGCCACCACAAGGGCGTAAGCCAGAGTTGCCGGCCGGCGCCGCGGTGTTCTTGACCGTGACATCGGCGCTGGATAGCGTCGCGACTATGGGCACTATCTTTGGCGGCATGGCGGTAAGCCTCGATGGCTACATCCGTTCAGAGAGCGGAGACCTGTCATGGCTGAACGATGCCATGGCCAAGAATGAGGATTACGGATTCGAGGCAACTGAGCGCCGAACCGGAGCCTATGTCATGGGTGCCAATACCTACCGGGAAATGGCGGCAATGGGCGGCCGGGGCTCCGCGGTTCCCACGTATGTTCTCTCCCACGATGAAACCCTGGCCACGGGACGGAACACGCACCTGTACTCCGGCGATTTGCGCGATCTTGTCGCCCTGATAAAGCCCGCCATCCCTGAGGAGAAGGACATTTGCGTGTTCGGCGGCGGTCAGCTCATCACTGAATTCATCGAGTTGGGTCTACTGGACGAACTGGGCGTCGCCGTCGTGCCGGTCATCCTCGGCGGCGGGGTGCCCTTCTTCGGCAGGATCAGCGAGCGGACAAAACTTGCGCTCCGGGAGTGCCGCTCCTTTCCGTCCGGCATCGTGCTGCTGAACTACCAACTGATCGGCCCCACGGGCTAACGGGAACCGGCGCCGGAACCAAGCGGACGTTGCCATACTCAACGTAGCCGCTGGCAGCTAGACTCAGAGCCGAGCGTCCGTGACAGCATCCGGACATTTGGAGAGAAACGGAGGTGGTTTTGATGACTGCTACAGCCGTGCGCCCAGAGCGCCCCGCACACATCAAACCAATCACCACCGTCTCCAGCACCCGCACGACGTAAGCGCGCAACTCACCAACGGACAGGCCTAACGGCCGCAGGGCTACGCTGATTCCGGAGTCTGGAGACCTCTCCCGAGGACTCACCTTGAACAATTCCTCAGGCATCAGCCTGGACAGCTATTCCCTATCAACCTCCGACACGACCCCCGGGCCCGAAGGACCCGCCACGTACGGCTACTCCCCCGCCGTCGCCGCGTATTTTGACGCGCACCAACCGCAACCCGAACACCAGACCAGTCACCCCGCGGAGCAGCGCTACGAGCGAGGCCGGGTGGTGCGCTTGGACCGCAACCTCGTCCTCACAGCCGTCGGCCGCGAGCTTCTCCATCTGCCGTACCCGCTCGATGCCGGCGTTCCGGTCACTGGGGACTGGGTCTGGATCGGGCCCAACCGCGCGGGCGGCCGCCAGATCACAGGGATCCTCCCGCGCCGGTCTGAGCTCAGCCGGAAGCGCGCCTTTGAAGATTCCTCGGAGGCGCAGGTCCTGGCCGCGAACATGGATGTGGTGGGTGTGGTGGTCCCGGTGGACCGGCCGCTCACGCACAACCGCCTCGAACGCACGCTCGTTGCAGCCTGGGATTCCGGCGCGGTTCCGCTGGTGATCATCACCAAAGCCGACCTTGCTGACATAGCAGACGACGTCGTCGGGAAGGTGATCCTGCAGGCTGCAGGCGTGGAGGTGGTCACCACGTCAGCCGAGAACGGTGACGGGATCGATGCGCTACTTTCGCACCTGCCGCCGCACAGCACACTGGTCCTCCTAGGTCCCTCAGGTGCCGGCAAATCCACGCTCATCAACGCCCTCGTGGGCCACCACGTCCAGCACACCGGCGAGGTCCGCTCCGACGACTTCAAGGGCAGGCACACGACCACGTCCCGGGAACTCGTGCCGCTGGCGAACGGCGCCGTCCTCATGGACACGCCGGGCGTCCGCGGATTCGGCCTGTTCGACGCCGGTGAAGGCCTGGTCGAGATGTTCGGCGACGTCGAGGATCTGGCCAGCCGCTGCCGGTTCTCTGACTGCGCCCACCAGCAGGAGCCCGGCTGCGCCGTGCAGGCGGCCTTGGCGGACGGGACGCTGGAGGAGCGCCGCTGGCTCAGCTACGGAAAACTCCAGCGCGAACTCGCCGCGCTGGCCCGCCGCACGGATGCCGCCGCCCGCCGGGCCTACCAACGCGAGTGGCACCAGAAGGTGGTGGTGGCAGCCAAATCGCAGCGTTCCGCTGAACGTGACAGTTCCGAGCGACGGGAGGAGCAACGGTCCAAACGTAAGCGGCGCTGAGCCGTCATTGACCCTGACCGCGGACCGTAGGTCCGACGGCGGCGGTGGCCGGCGGAAGGGGGCCAGCCGGTGGGGCCGGGGCGGGCAGTGTGCTCCCGTCGCCGGCATCTGGCTGCCACGCCTGGAGTTCTGATGCGCCCTGGTCCAGGCGGAACGGCGGATATTCATCGCGCATCAGGGCTGCGTAGGTGATGACGCGGTAGATCCAGCGGTTGAAGTCCATGAGCAGGTCGAACAGCGGGCGCTGGTAGCGGCCGCTGGACAGCAGTATTAGCGCCGCAACAAGGACCAGGAAGCCAAACAGCGAGAATCCCGTCCCGGTCTCGTACCTGATGCCTGGGGTTTCGGGGTCGGTCCAACGGACGGTACTGGTGCGGGTCGGGTTCACCTATGCCGGCGACCCGCTCGGCGAAGGCCTGCTCGACTACGAGTACATGATCAGCAAGTTCCAGCCCCACCAAAGAAGTATCAACCAGATCGTCGAACACTGGCTGCCCTAGCAGGACTCCGAGGCGGAGACCATCCGCCTCGAAAACCAGTCGACCCAGCACAGCAGAACGCATCCAGGCCGAAGGCCGCGAAATCACCTCCACTGACGAGGCAGTCAAGAACGCCGGCGCGATCCTGCTCACCCTGGACCCCGCTGCCGCCTACGCCGGCCTGCTGGCAAAGCGCGACGACGTCGTCCAGGCCGTTGCGCACCCGTGCCACCCGTCCGTATTCCTGGAGCGCACCACCAAGGAACACAGGGCCGACACCTTCGGCGGCGAGGGCGCCCTCAGAACGTGGTTGCCGCGATCGACGAGGACGCCCCGGCGGACACCCGCGAGGCGGCCGAGGCCGTCATCCGCACCATCTACGCCCCCGTCATCGACATGCACTGGGTGACCGTCAGGTAGCTCACCATCCTCGAGCCCACTCTCGTGGAAACCGTCGCGTGCATGATCGGCACCCTGCTCAACGAGGCACTTTACGAGACCGTCCACACCGCCGGCGTTCCCGAGGAAGTTGCCGCGCACCGGGCTAGCTGTGTTTCATGACCTAGTCCTCCAGGACCCCGTTGCAGAGACGGTTGACTACCTCGGTGAGCATGGCGAGTCCGGCCACGATGTCCTGGTCCGTGGTGTATTCGTGTTCGTTGTGGGAGATTCCGTCCACGCTCGGGACGAACAGCATGACGGTGGGCACCAGGTCCTTCATGTTGATTGAATCGTGCCCGGCTAGGGTCATGACCTGCTTGCTGGACAGGCCCAGGTCCGCGGCCACCTTGGCGGCGAGCTCCACGCCTTCGGTCTGGTACCGGGTGACCGGCCAGGAGTGTGAGTGGTTCCGTTCCACGCTGATGTTGGCGGCGCGTTCAATCGCGGGGATCCGTTCGTGGAGCAGCGCATCGGCCTCGGCCAGGACGGACTCGTCCGCGCTGCGCAGGTCCAGCAGGAGGTTGACCCTGGACGGGACCACCACCGGCGAGTTGGGGTAGACGGTCAGCTCACCCACCGAGGTGTGCAGCACGCCGGGGAACCTGTCTGCCAGTTCGCGGGCGGCCACCACCAGCATGGCGGCGCCGAGGAGGGCGTCCTTGCTGTCCGCGATCACGGTGGAGCCGGTGTGGGCCTGTTCGCCGTGGACCACAAACTCGTACTTGTTGGCCGCCCAGCTGGACTGCACCAGGCCGATGGTGATGCCATCGCGCTCCATGCTGCGGCCCTGCTCGATGTGGATTTCGGCGCAGTAAGCGGCCGTAGGTCCGCCGTAGTCCCCCCGACAGCCAACCCCGTCCAGCGCCTCTCGGACACTGATCCCCTGGGTGTCCGTGGTGTTGAGGGCTGTTTCAAGGGCGAGCTTCCCAGTGTAGACGGAGGAGCCCATCATGGACGGCTTGAAGCGGGAACCTTCCTCGTTGAACCAGTTCACCACGGCGATGTTGAACTTCGGCTTCCCGGAAGCGCCGCCGCCGGCGGCCCAGTTCTCCACCAGCCGGAACGCTGCGTGCGCCGCCGCCAGGACGCCGAACGCGCCGTCGTAGCGGCCCGCCGTCGGCTGCGAATCCATGTGCGAACCCACTACGACAAACGGTGCCCCCGGGACGGCCTCGAAGAGGCCCCACTGGTTGCCGGCGCGGTCGAACTTCACGGTGAACCCGCGGGCCTCCAGCAGGCCAGTCAGCCAGCGGCGCTGCTCGCCGTCCGCGGCGGTAGCCGCCTGGCGGTCCACACCGCCGTTTTCGGTGGCGCCGAACTGGCTCATAACGCGGAAGTCTTCAACGAAGGCGGCGTCGGGGGCGGTGAAGGTGGGTGTTGTGGTCATGATGTTCCCCTATGAACGGTGGTGGTCTGAACGGTAGTAGTCAGTGGATGGTGAATCGTTGGCACGGCTGGCGGTGCATCCGTCTGGTAAGTGAAGGAGCCGCCGACGGCGGTGCCCAGGACCCGGAGGTCCGCAATGTTGCCGGTGGTCAAGGGCGATCCGGACAGGATGGTGAAGTCCGCCAGTTTGCCGGGTGTCAATGACCCCTTAGTGGCCGAAGCGCCGGTGGCTGCGGCCGCCCCGGTGGTGTAGGCGGCGAGGGCCTGGAACGGGGTGAGCCGTTCGTCCGGATTGCCGAACACGCCGCCCGAGGCCATCCGGCGATCCACAAAGGCCTGCATTCCCTTGAGTACGTTGCCGTCGGCCACGGGCCGGTCCGAGCTGCCGGCCAGCGTCACGCCGGCCGCCAGGAACGTCGCCGCACGGTAGGCCCAGCCCAGCCGCGCGGTGCCGAGGGACTCCGTCATGCCGTCGCCGCCGTCCCGGAAGAAGCTTGCCTGCGGGGTCACGGCGATGCCTGCCGCTGCCAGGGCGGCCAGCTGGTCGGGCCTGACCATGGAGGCGTGTTCGATCCGGTTCGGCAGCGCTCTGTGGCCGTATTTGGCCGTGCAGTCCGCCAGGATGCCAATGGCAAGGTCCACCGCACGGTCGCCGATGGCATGGGCGGCGATGGCCCAGCCAGCGGCGTAGGCGGCCTGAATCCTGTCCCTGAGCTGGTCCGGATCGGCCTGGAAGTAGCCCCGGTTGCCCGTGTTGTCACGCTGGCCGTGGCTGCAGAAATCCTGGCTGACGGCCGCTGTCTCCCCCAGCAGCGAGCCGTCGAGGAAAACCTTGGCGGGCCCGAGGGAGAGGAAATCGTTGCCGAAACCGCTCGCCATGCCCAGGTCCAGGCCTTCCGGCCCGGGAACCCCGGCAGTCCCGGGAACCCCGGCAGTCCCCGAACTGTGCCCCTCAAGGGGATGAAGGACGTCCAGCACCGGCATGACCTGCGCCCGGGCATGCAGCCTGCCGTTGGCGAGGGCGCGCTGGTATGCCGCGAATTCAACGGGGCTATGGCCGATCCAGCCGCCGCCGATGCCCGCTTCCGTAAAACTGGTGATGCCCTCCGAGGCATAGTGCAGGGTGGCGCGGTCCAGCGCATCTTCCAGGGCGCCGAGGGAGTACGGCAGGATGAGCTCCTGGATCAGCTGTTGCGCCGTTTCCTGGAGGAGGCCTGTGGGCCTGCCGCCGGCGTCGCGGACTATCACGCCGCCGTCGGGATCCGGGAACGACGGCGATTGCGCACCTGCCAGCCGCAGCGCGGCGGTGTTGACCACCGCCATATGCCCGGAGTTGTGCCGGATGAACAGCGGACGGCCGCCCGTGATCCGGTCCAGCACCGCGATGTCGGGGAAAGCCCCGCCGTGGTGGTGCTGGCTGAAGCCGGTGGCCATCAGCCAGCCACCGCCGTCGCCGGACCCGGCCGCTCCGGGGTCCACGGCTGTTTCCGCTTCCAGCAGCGCGTACAGCTGGTGCAGCCCGCGGGCACCGGACACGTCCAGTTCCGCCAGGCCGAGGCCGAACCAGGCGGTGTGGCAGTGGGCGTCGATGAAGCCCGGCGTCACTGTGGCGCCGTCCAGGTCCCGGACCTCGGCCGCGGCCAGCCCGTCGAGGTCGCCGTCAAAGCCCACGATGCGTCCCTGCCACACCCCCAGCGCGGTGGCGCGCGGACGGTCCGCGTCCATCGTGATGATGTCCGCGTTGCGCAGCAGGAGGTCGAGTTTCATGATCGGATGCCTGGCCTACCGGTGTGAGGTGGTGACGGACTTGATGCGGGTGTAGTCCTCCAGGCCGAAGACGGAGAGGTCCTTGCCGGTGCCGGACTGCTTGAAGCCGCCGTGCGGCGCCTCGGCCGGGATCACCTGGTGGCAGTTGATCCAGACTGCGCCGAAATCCAGCTCCATGGATACCCGGGTGACCACGCCATGGTTCTCGGACCAGACGCTGGAAGCCAGCGCGTATTTGGTGCCGTTGGCCAGCTCGATGGCCTCTTCCTCCGTGGCGAAGGGCTGCACGGTGAGCACGGGACCGAAGATCTCGTCGCACACCACCTCGTCGCTCTGGAAGACGCCGTCGATCACGGTGGGCTCGAAGTAGTAGCCGGTGCCGGTGCGCTTGCCGCCGGAAATGACGGTGGCGTTGGCCGGTAGGCGGGTCATAAAGCCCTCCACGCGCTCAAGCTGGGCGGCACTGTTCAGCGGGCCGAGGTCCGCGTCGTCGCCGCCTACACTGAGTGCGGCCGCCGCGGCTCCGAGCGCCGCGGCGAACTCGGTGTGGATGGACTGTTCCACCAGCACGCGGGTGACAGCGGTGCAGTCCTGGCCTGCGTTGAAGAAGGCGCTCAGCGCGATCTCCTGTGCGGTCCGGGCGATATCCACGTCCGCGAAGACGATCGCGGGTGCCTTGCCGCCGAGCTCGAGGTGGACGTCCTTGAGCGTTTTGGCCGCGGCGGACATGACCTGTGCCCCGGCGCGGGTGGATCCGGTGATGGAGACCATTTCCGGGATCTCGTGCTCAACCATGGCGGCACCGGCGTCGCGGCCGCCGCAGACGATGTTCACGACGCCGGCCGGAAACACTTCCTGGGCCAGTTCGCCCAGCACCACGGTGGACCACGGCGTGGTGTCTGCCGGTTTGAGGACCAGGGTGTTGCCGGCGGCGAGGGCCGGGCCGATCTTCCAGATGGCCATCATGAAGGGATAGTTCCACGGGGTGATCTGTGCGACCACGCCCAGCGGTTCCCGCCGGATGGAGGAAGTGAAGCCCTCGACGTACTCCGTGGACGCCGTGCCGGATACCACCCGGCAGGCGCCGGCGAAGAAGCGCAGCTGGTCGGCGCCCCGCAGGATCTCCAGCTCTCGGGTCGCGGCACGGGGCTTTCCGGTGCACGCCACTTCGGCGTCAAGCAGGCGGTCCACGTTGGCTTCGATGAGGTCTGCGAGCTTGAGCAGCATGGCCTGGCGTTCGCCCGGCGTTGTGCGCTTGTAGCTCTTGAATGCCTGCTGCGCGGCCTGGAAGGCGAGGTCGACGGCGGCCGTGTCGCTGTCCGGGGCGGTGCCGATCTGGAGTCCCGTTGCCGGGTCGAAGAAGGGCAGGCTGGCCGGGGAGTCAACGGCCTGGCCGTTGATGATGTTCTTGAGCGTGATCACGTGGGGCTCCAGTCAGTTGCTCTTGGGGGAACGGGTGGTGGGATCCTGCGGCAGGTGCAGCACGGCGGGCACACCGGATTCGACGGCGCGGCGGAACGCACCGGCGAAGTCCTCCGCCTTCTCAATGCGCTCGCCGTAGCCGCCGTAAGAGCGGGCCAGTGCAGCGAAGTCCGGGTTGGTCATGTGAGTGCCGGAGGGGCGGCCCGGGTAGTGGGCTTCCTGGTGTTCGCGGATGGTGGCAAAGATGCCGTTGTCCACCACCAGCACGATGAACTTCGCTCCGTGGCCCATGGCAGTGGCGATTTCCTGGCCGTTCATCATGAAGCAGCCGTCACCGGCCACCGAAATGACCTGCCGGCCCGGGTAGGCCAGCGAGGCGGCCACCGCTGCCGGAATGCCCATGCCCATGGCGCCGTTCCGGGGCGCCGCCAGGGAGTTGGCGCTGTTGTGCTGCAGGTAGCGGGCCGGCCACAGGGCGTGGTTCCCGGCGCCGAAAGTGAGGACTGCGTCGTCGGCCATTTCCTGCTTGAGGATTTCCATCACAACGCCGAGGTCCACACCCGTCCCCCCGTCGGGCTGGGCGGAGGAAAACTTGAGGTAGTCGGCACGGGCGTCGGCGAACCAGCCGGCGGCCGGCCGCACGGCGGAATCCATGCCTGCCAGCGCCATGGAAAATGCGGTGACGTCTGCGGTGATGTGCTGGTCCATCCGGCCGAAGTGGCCCAGGAGGTCGGCGTCTGCGTTGACCACTACGGTGTGGGCGTCGAGGCCGCGGGTATAGCCGTCGGAGAGAACGTCGCCGCGGACGCAGCCGAGGAAGACAATCAGGTCCACCGCGTCAAGCCGGGCCGCATTGGCGTCGCTGCGGCCGTAGCCGAGGAAGCCGGCGTAGGCGTCGGAGTGGTGCGGAACTGCGTCGTAGGCGCGGAAATCCGCGAGGACGGGGACGCCGTGACGAGCAGCCCAGCCAGCCAGCGCTTCGCCGGATTCCTGGGTCCAGCCTTCGCCGCCCACCACGATGAGGGGCTTGCTCGCGGCGGCGAGGCGGGCTTCCAGTTCGGCCAGGTCCGGCGCGGCCGGGGCCGGGCGGGAGACCTTGCGCGGTTCCACAGTCCCGGATTCAATCGCGTGGACCAGGACGTCTTCGGGAAGCCCGATCACCACCGGTCCGGGGCGTCCGCTCATTGCGGTGAAGATGGCGTCGTCCACGACGCGGGCGGCGGACGCGGCGTCGTCGAGCGTTACCACTTTCTTGGCGGTGCTGCCGAACCAGGCGTTGATGTCGAATTCCTGGAAGGATTCGCGGCCGCGGTCCGCCACGGGGATGAGGCCCACGAAGAGGATCATGGGGGTGGCGTCCTGGTGTGCGGTGTGGATGGCGATGAATGCGTTGGCCGCACCGGGGCCGCGGGTCACCATGGCCACGCCGGGCAGCTCGGTGAGCCGGCCCTCGGCGAGGGCCATGAATCCGGCGCCGCCTTCATGCCTGGTCACCACGATTTCAATGGAGGAGCCGTGCAGACCGTCCAGGACATCCAGGAAGCTTTCGCCGGGGACGCCGTAGACCCGCTTGACGCCGGCACGTTCGAGCTGGGCCACGATCAGGTGGCCGGCGGTGGTTGTTGTGCTCAATGCTTCATACCTTCTTCTTCGATACTGAGGGCGGGCAGGACCAGGCCTGAGAGTGCGGTCAGGACCGACACGACCAGCAGGATGATGGCCCCGGGCCAGAATGAGTTGCCACTGGCAGCCACGAGGGCCGTGGCGATGAGTGGAATAAAACCGGAAATAACGCCGGCGCTATTGGAGGTGATGGCTACTCCGGTGTAGCGGACACGGGTGGCGAAAAGGGCCGTCAGGGCTGTGCCCGAGACGGCGTAGGGAATGGACAGAGTGGCCACGCCGATGATCATGGCGCCGATGACCAGCACCGGGTTCGCGGTGTTAATGGCCAGGAAGACCGGGACGGCCACAAGCGCGGAAGCGACGCCGCCCCAAAGGATCACCTTGCTGGCACCGTACTTCTCGCCCATGCGTCCGGCCCAGATGAGGACGAAGATCTCGAAGACCGCGGCGAGGAGCGAGCCCAATAAAAGGGTTTCGTAGGGCATCTTGAGGACCTTGGTGCCGTAGAAGACCACAAAGCTGGTGATGAGGTAGAAGCCGCCGATACCAAGCAGCGCCGAGCACATGCCCACCAGGATCTGCCGCCAGCTGTTTTTCAGGACACCACGGATGGGCGCATGTTCGGTCTCGCCGGCTTCCATGAGGGCTTCGAATTCGGGGGATTCACTGAGGCGGCTGCGGATCCAGAGAGAGATGGCCAGCAGCGGGATGGCCGCCACGAACGGGATCCGCCAGCCCCAGGCGTCAAAATTGGTCTGGCCCACCAGGTACAGCATTCCGAAGAAGCCGCCGGAGGAAAGGATGGTGCCGATCGGGGAACCGATCTGCGGCAGGGCCGCGTAGCGTGCACGTTTGGCAACGGGGGCGTTTTCGACGGCGATAATCACCGCACCGCTCCACTCGCCGCCTACTGCCAGGCCCTGTAGGATGCGCAGCGCCACCAGGATGATGGGAGCTGCGACGCCGATGGTCATGTAGTTCGGCAGGAGCCCGATCAGGCCGGTCACAACCCCGATCCCCACGATGGTGACCATCAGGATCTTTTTCCGGCCCACCTTGTCCCCGAGCGAGCCGAAGATGAAGCCGCCGATGGGGCGCGCCACGAAGCCGACAGCGAGCGTGGCGAACGAGCTCATGGCGGCCACAAATGGGTCGTCGGAAACGAAGTACTGGGCATTGAACACCAGTGCCGCGGCGGTGGTGAACAGGAAGAAGTCGTACCACTCGAGGGCTGTGCCAACCAGGGCTGCCACGGCCACCTTGCGGGTGACACTCTCATCCGCGATGCGCGGGACCTGCTGGTCCACGCCCGTCGCTGTACTGTCGTTGATTGCCATGATTACTCCAGATAGTTTCGGACCGGGTGCTGCGAACACGCCCTTTTCGCCGCTTGCCGCGTGATGTGGCTCACCCGTTGGCCTCACTCCATTCTTCCAGTAGGTTCACCCAAAAAAACTAGCAATGCACCACGGGATATTGGTCTTAGAATGTGGAAATGCACAATGATCAGGATTATGGCGCCCGTTGGGGAGAGTTGGTGGAGCGGCTGCATGGCCGCGTTGACGAACTGACCGAGCTGTTTTTGGCGAGGGTGCAGGAGATTCCCGAATACTCCGGCAGCACCGTGGAGATGGCGGAACTACGGGATACGGCGCGCGAAACGTTCCACCGGCTGGTGGACGGGCTCCGCGACAAGGAACTGCAGCGGTCCGGACGCAACGGCGACCAAGACTCACTGATGCGGTTCTCGTTGGAGCTGGGCGCGAAAAGGGCCCGCGCCGGAATCTCACCCGAAGCCCTCACCTCGGCTGTCCGGCTTGATTTCAGCATCCTGTGGGAGGACCTGCTGCAGATCTCCGAGCCCCAGGACGCGGCGCTGCTCACGTCCCGGGTGGACCGGGTGTGGCGGGTGGTGGACGAATTCGCCGCGCACACACACTCGAGCTATTCGGCCGAACGGGTCCGCATGGCGCAGGAGGAATCCAACATCCGGCGCGAATTCATCGCCCGGCTGTTCAGCAAATCGGAACTCTCGGCGGACACCATCAGCCAGGCATCCGCCGCCCTGGTCACCGATCCTGACGCCCACTATTCGATTGTGGCCGCCAGCGGCGAGGCAGCCGCCACACTCCGCGCGTTTGCCCAGGGCCCCCAGTCCTCGCAACGGCTTTTTGTCCACGAGTTCGGCGGCAGCACGTACGTCTTCTGGGCATTGGGTAAACCAGCGGCCGGCGGACGGCAACCTGCGGGGCCGTTCATCCCGGCCGGCATCGCCGGAATCCCCTGCGGCTATGTGGAGAGCTTCTCCGGGCTGCGCGGCCTCCCGTCGGCCGCCCGGACCGCTGAGCGGCTGGCCCTGCTGCTCCACCCATCGGACCGTGGACCCCTGACGGCCACCGCGGCGTGGGCCCGGCTGGCCAAGCAGCGGCTCCAGGACGCCGGCCTGGACCTGTGGGCGGATCTGGACGCGGCACTCTCACCGTGCCGCGGCGGGGAACGCGAACGCCTGGAGGAGACGGTGCGCCATTTCCTGTGTACAGGCAACATCACCACCACTGCCCAGGCCCTCTTCTGCCACCGCAACACCATTCTCAACCGGCTCAACCGGTTCCAGGACCTGACCGGGATCGACCTCGCCGTTCCCGCCCAGGTTGCCAGGCTGGTAGTGGCGTGGGCCTGACGTCTGCGAGCGCCACTATTGGCAGCGCCTGCCCAAGCCACATCCCCTTGACCGTGGGGCGCAACGGTGCCGTAATGAAGTTGAGTGGAGGAGGACGATCGTGGACGTCTTGGAATCCGTGTCCAAGGGAATGCGCGTTGTGGATGCGTCGGGCGATGATATCGGTGCCGTTGAGCGCATCGTTCCGCCCAACATTAAGGCAGAAGTGTTCGAAGAAGCCGCCACGGCTTCCGAACAGGATTTGATCAACCTCGGGCTGAGTGCTGTCTTCGGCAGGGAACCGAAAGTACCGGAGCTGATGGCCCGGCGGTTGTTCCATTCGGGCTACATCAAAATCGATGCCCGCGGATTCTGGGCCAGCGACTCCTATGCGGCTGCTGATGCCATCAACCGGGTCGAAGACGGAAAGGTGTACCTGAGCCTGACCCGGCACGAACTTTCTGCCCAGGTGTGACGCACTGATCCGGCGCAGGCCACCCGACTGGTGGTGGCCTGCGCGTAGCGGCCCGTTAATGCCCTGAGGGGTGTTTTGTGTGAACTCACATTTATCGGCGTTTTCTGGTGGATTTTTTGCCATTGAACTGTGATGGATGACACAGAATAGTTGGTAACTACCTGCACCGGACAATCGTCCCCGCACCCCATCTGGAGAACTGATGGCCAACATGGTAAATACCACCACCGCCGCTGCTACGGCACGGCTGGACCTCACAAAAATGCGCAAGATCGCCCTCGCCAGCGTCATCGGCACCACCGTCGAGTGGTACGACCTCTTCGTTTTCGGAACAGCATCCGCGCTCGTCTTCAACAAAATCTTCTTCCCCAGCTTCGACCCGCTGGTGGGCACCATGCTCGCATTCGGCACGTTCGCCTCGGCCTACATCGCCCGCATGGTGGGTGCCATCATCTTCGGCCACTTCGGGGACAGGCTGGGACGCAAGTCCATGCTCCTGATCTCGCTCCTGACCATGGGCGCCGCCACGTTCGCCATCGGACTGCTGCCGGACTACAACAGCATCGGCATCATGGCCCCGGTGCTCCTCCTCTTCCTCCGCGTCATCCAGGGCCTGGCCCTGGGCGGCGAGTGGGGCGGGGCCGTGCTGATGACAGTGGAACATGCACCCGCCTCACAGCGCGGGTTCTACGGTTCCCTGGTCCAGGTGGGAGTGCCCGCCGGAACACTGATCGCCAACGTGGCCTTCCTGATCGTCGCCTCAAGCGTCAGCACCGAGGCACTGCTCAGCTGGGGCTGGCGCATCCCGTTCCTCGCCTCCGCGCTCCTGGTGGCCGTGGGCATCTACATCCGGCTCCACATTGAAGAGACCCCCTCATTCCAGGCGGTCAAGGATGCCGGCGCCAAAGCCAAGCTGCCGTTCGCGGCCCTCATGGCCAAGTACTGGAAGCAGGTCATCCTGGGCGGCGTTGCCACCCTCTCTACGGGCAGCACGTTCACGCTCCTGGTGGCGTCCGGCGTCTCCTACGGCAAGAAGGAACTCGGCCACTCCGAGAGCCTGATGCTGTGGGTGGTCCTCGCCGCGTGCGCCCTGTGCCTCTTCCTCATCCCGTTCTTCGGACGCCTCTCCGACAAATACGGCCGTAAACCCATCATTTTCGCGGGTGTCGCAGCCGAGGCAGCCCTTGCCTTCCCGATGTTCTGGATGATGGACACCAAGTCTGTGGCGCTCCTCTTCGTCGCCTACCTGGCCATGATGACCGCGTTCGCCGCCAACTACGGCCCCATCGCCACGTTCCTGGCCGAGCTGTTCGGTTCAAAGGTCCGCTACTCGGGCCTGTCGGTCGCGTACATGCTCTCAGGACTCCTGGGCAGCGCCGCGACACCGTTCATCACCACCTGGCTCCTGGGCGTCACGCACCAGAGTTCGTCCATCGCCTGGTACATCATGGGAGCCTCCCTGGTCTCGCTCGCGGCGCTCGTGATCCTGACGGAAACCCGCTACGGCAACATCGACGCCGTCGACGAGTCCCCCGTTGAGGCGGCGGCGAAGTGACGGCAGCCTCCCCCGCCAGATCCATCCTGCGGATCGCTGAGATCCCCGGCGGGGCGGCCGCCGTCGGGCCTTTCTCCCAGGCAGTGGTGGCCAACGGGTTCGTCTTCACGGCCGGTCAGATCCCCGCCATCACGGGGCTGGACAACCAGCCGGAAACGTTCGAGGAACAGGTCCGCCAGACACTCCGGAACCTCACCGCAGTGCTGGAGGCCGCCGGATCCGGCCTGGCCCATGTGGTCAAAGTCAACACCTACCTCACCGACCCGGGGCAGCTGGAGGAGTACAACCGCGTCTACGCGGAGTTCTTCGGCGACGCAAAGCCGGCACGCACGTCCGTCTGTGTCAGCCTCTGGGGAGTCTCCCTGGAAATCGAATGTGTTGCGGTCCTGGCTGAGGCGGGACAGTGAGCAGCAAGGTCCTCGCAGGCACGCAGGTCCTGGCTGGCCTGGAGGCCGTCAGCTACCCCACCATCGGGCATTTCCTCGAAGACGGATTCGTTGACCCGGCCATCCAGTCGCTGCTGGACGGCGTGAAGGTGGCCGGGCCTGCGGTCACCGTCCGGATCGTCGGCTATGACGCGATCGCCATGAACCGGGCGATGCTGGAGCTGTACCCCGGAGCGGTGCTCGTGGTGGACATGGACGGCGATCGCCGCCATGCCCCCGTCGGCGCAGTGACGGCCGCAGCCGCCAAGGCCCAGGGCGCCGCCGGCATCGTGGTGGACGGGGTGGCAACGGACCTGCTGGAGCTGCGGAGCACCGGCCTGCCGGTCTTCGCCCGCGGCACGTCATGCCTCACCACCAAACGCCTGCACGGCACGGAGTCTGCGGTCAACGTTCCCGTGACATGCGGGGGCGCGGAAGTTGCCCCCGGCGACTGGGTGCTGGGCGACGATAACGGCGTGATTGTGCTGACCCAGCAGGAAGCGCCAGCTGTCCTGGAGCAGGCGCTCGACTCCGATGCGGCCGAGCCGGAGCTGCTGGCACGGATCGCGGCGGGAGAACCGCTCGAGACGCTGCTGGCGCACTAACCCGCGCATGCACTGACGTGATTGTGCACTGACCTGCTTGTCCATTGAAGCGGCCGGCCCGGCAGTTTGCCGGGGCCGGCCGCTTCTGTGCGTGTCAACGCCACCACCACGCGGCATCAGGCGGCGAAGATGCTCCAGCCGGCCTGGTGGCTGCTGCCCGGCTCCAGCTGTACGAGGTCCTGGCCGCTGTTGAAGGCGTCCGGCGGACATGTCATCGGCTCAACCGCCAGGCCCAGCCTGCTGGCTGCGGGGGCAGGTTTGTCTGCCGTATGTATCTGCAGCCAGGGGCATGCCCGGTCCCAGGCCATGCCCACTCCGGTTCCGCCGGGGTCCCTGGCGATCAGGTGGGCGCGGCCGCCGTCGTCGAACTCAAGGTCGGTGAAGGCGTGGTCGATCTGTGTGCCGCCGATTGCCCGCGCCGCCCGGAAGTCGAACTGATGGCCCGCCACCGTCCGCGTGGCCACCGGCAGCAGCCGGTCGGGCGTGACCTCAAGGAAAACCCCCGCAGGAATCCGGACGGTCCACTCATCCAACGGCGCAGGCCCGGCCAGCAGATACGGGTGCGGACAAACCCCGTAAGGGGCCGCCTCGTCGCCGACGTTGCTTGCCGTGACCGTGGTGTGCAGCCCGGCGTCGTCCACCTTGTAGTCGAGGTGGAGCCGAAGGTGGAACGGATACCCTGCGGCCCCGGCGATCTCACAGGACAGGCTCAGCGCGTCGGCACCGCTGCGTTCAATCGTCCACAAACGGTCGAAGGCGAGCCCGTGCAGGGACGTGCCCCGCTCCGGTTCGTTGACCGGCAATTGGTGCTCGACGCCGGCAAAACGGTAGGTGCCATCGGCTATCCGGTTGGGCCACGGCGCGGCGATGATCCCCCGGTAGGCCGGGATGGGCGCATCTGCGTCGAACGGCACCACCAGGTCCCGGCCCTGGTAGGCCAGCCGCCGCAGGGCGCCACCGCGCTGCACAATTGCAGCGGTGTAGTCCCCCGAGACCAGCTGAAGGTCGAGGCCGTTCACAGGCCGCCGGCCAGCTTGTAGTAGGCGGCGTTCCAGTTGAGTTCCTTTTTGAACTGCTTGATGGTGGTGCCTTCATCGATGGTGAGGAGCTCGGTCTTGGCAATCTCGGCGAAGTCTTCGAATACATCCAGACCCACCTGCGTGGACAGTACCGTATGGTGCGCGGCGCCTGCGGTGAGCCACGCGGCGGCCGAGGTGGCGAAGTCGGGTTTCGGCGACCAGAGGGCCCGGGCCACCGGCAGGTTGGGCAGCGGCTCGTCGAGGTCCACAACGTCGACGGCGTTCGCCACGAGACGGAAGCGGTCGCGCATGTCCGAGAGCGCCACCACCACACCTGGGCCGGCGTCGGTGTCGAACACCATCCGGACCGGGTCTTCCTTGCCGCCGATACCGAGCGGGTGGATCTCGACGCGCGGTTTTGTAGCGGTAAGGGACGGGCAGACCTCCAGCATGTGCGCACCCAGGATCTTCTCTGCGCCGGGGGTGAGGTGGTAGGTGTAGTCCTCCATCAGGGAGGCACCGCCGGGCAGGCCTGCGCCCATCACCTTGGCGGCGCGGACCAGGATGGCGGTCTTCCAGTCGCCCTCGGCGCCGAAACCGTAGCCGTCGGCCATGAGCCGCTGGACGGCCATGCCGGGCAGCTGGCGCAGCTCGCCGAGGTCTTCGAAGGAAGTGGTGAACGCGGCGGAGCCGTTGGCCTCAAGGAAGCTGCGCAGCCCCAGCTCGATCCGGGCACTGTAGCGCAGGGACTCGTGCCGGGCTCCCCCGGCCTTCAGCTCCGGTACAACCTCGTAGAGGCGCTCGTACTCCGCAACCAGGGTGTCGACGTCGGACTCTGCGGCGCCGTGCACGGCGTCGGCGAGCTCGTTGACGGACCAGGTGTTGACGGAGACGCCGAAGCGCAGCTCCGCTTCGGTTTTGTCCCCTTCGGTGACGGCCACGTTTCGCATGTTGTCACCGAAACGGGTCAGTTTCAGGATCCGGACCGCGGCCCAGCCTGCCGACGCCCGCTGCCACACGCCCACCTGCCGCGAGACTTCCGGGTTGGACACGTGGCCCACCACGGTCTTGCGGGGAATGCCCAGGCGGGACTGGATGTAGCCGAATTCGCGGTCGCCGTGGGCGGCCTGGTTGAGGTTCATGAAGTCGAAGTCGATGTCCGCCCAGGGCAGCTCCACGTTGGCCTGGGTGTGCAGGTGCAGGAGCGGCTTGCGCAGCAGATCCAGGCCTTGGATCCACATCTTGGCCGGGCTGAACGTGTGCATCCACGCCGTCACACCGATCACGGAATCGTCCGAGTTCGCTTCCAGCGCGGTGCGGCGGATGGCGTCCGAATCAGTGAGGACCGGCTTCCAGACCACCTTGACCGGGACGTCGGAGGAGGCGTTCAGCGCGGAGGCAATCTCCTGTGACTGGGCGGCGACTTGCTTGAGGACGTCCTCGCCGTAGAGGTGCTGGCTGCCGGTGAGGAACCAGACCTCGTAGTGGCCGAGGGACGTGCTGTTGGCGTTGTTCATGGGTTTCTCCTGGGAAAGTTTGGGGCTGGGCCGACGGCGGGCACTGCCGGCCGGATGTTATTGGCCGTAGACGTTCTGGTAGCGGGCGTAGAGGGAGTCGATCCGGGACTGGTCGATGGCGATGGGTTCGCCGAGCTGGCGGGCGACGTGGACAGTGCGGGCCACTTCCTCGCACATCACGGCGGCCTTCACGGCTGAACGGGCGTCCTTGCCGATGGTGAACGGGCCGTGGTTCTGCATCAGGACCGCGGGCGAGGTGGAGTTCTTCAGCGTCTCCACGATGCCCTGCCCGATCGAATCGTCGCCGATCAGCGCGAACGGACCCACCGGGATGGAACCGCCGAACTCATCGCCCATCATGGTCAGCACGCATGGGATCGACTCGCCCCGGGCGGCCCACGCCGTGGCGTAGGTGGAGTGCGTGTGCACGACGCCGCCGACGTCGGGCATGTGCCGGTAGACATAGGCGTGTGCGGCGGTGTCCGACGACGGCGACAGCGGCGGGTTGCCCCACTCGCCGTCCGCATCGCCGTCCACGGCCACCCCGTAAAGGTCGGTGACCACCATCTGTTCGGACGTGAGGTCATCGTAGGAGACGCCGGACGGCTTAATGACCATCAGGTCATGGCCTGGAACGCGCGCGGAGACATTCCCTGCCGTCCACACCACCAGCTCATAGCGGGTGAGCTCGGCGTGCAGGGCGGAGACCTCCTGCCGGATCCGGGCGATCGTTTCCAGCGTGTTTGAAAGCGCGGCGCTCATGCGGAGGCTCCAGCAGCAACGAGTGCTTTGGTGGCATTGCGCTGGATGGCCTTGAGCCGGTGCATCATGTCATTGGCTCCCCTGCCGAAGTAGTCGTGGAGCGTGCGGTATTCCTGGAACAGCTCCTCATAGGCGGCCACGTTCTCGGCGATGGGCGTGTAGACGTCCCCGGGTTCTGAGCCCATGGCCGCCGCGGCCTCGCGGATGTCGGCGTACTTTCCGGCTGCCACGGCAGCGTGGATGGCGGAGCCCAGCGCCGGGCCCTGAGTTGATCCGATGGTGGAGAGCTGCAGTCCGGTGATATCCGCGTAGATCTGCATGAGCAGCTTGTTCTTGAGCAGCCCGCCGGCCACGATGAACTCCTTTACGGGCACGCCCGAATCGCGGAACGCGTCCACGATGGTGCGGGTTCCGAAGGCCGTGGCCTCCAGGAGTGCCCGGTAGGTGTCCTCGGGCTTTGTGGCGAGGGTCTGGCCCACCACCACCCCGGAGAGTTCGTGGTCCACCAGTACCGAACGGTTGCCCGAGTGCCAGTCCAGGGCGATGAGTCCGTGCTCGCCGATGGCCTGGCGGGCGGCAAGGTCGGTGAGGTATTCGTGAATACCCAGGCCTGCCGCGGCCGCCGCCCGGTGGTATTCCGGCGGGACACCGTTCTTTGTGAACCAGCCGAAGATGTCGCCGACGCCGGACTGTCCGGCCTCGTAGCCCCAGAGGCCGTCCACGATCCCGCCATCCACCACGCCGCACATGCCCGGCACCTCACGAAGCTCCGAACCGTTCATAACGTGGCAGGTGGACGTGCCCATGATGGCCACCAGCTGCCCCGGCTCCACGGCTTTTGCGGCCGGGGCCGTGACGTGGGCGTCCACGTTGCCCACGGCCACGGCGATGCCCTCCGGCAGGCCGGTCCATGCGGCGGCCTCGGCGGTGAGGTAGCCGGCGGCGTCGCCGAGCCGGCCGATGGTGTGTTCCAGTTTGGTGCTGACGAAGTCCTTGAACCCGGGGTTCAGCGCGGCCAGGAAGTCCGCGGAGGGGTAGCGGCCGTCCTGATAGATGCCCTTGTAGCCGGCGGTGCAGGCGTTGCGGACGTACTGGCCGCAGATCTGCCAGACGATCCAGTCGGCGGCTTCGACCCAGTGGTCCATGGCGGCATAGGCGTCCGGGTCCTCTTCGAGCAGCTGCAGGCCCTTGGCGAACTCCCATTCGGAGGAGATGAGTCCGCCGTAGCGGGGCAGCCAGGCTTCGCCGCGTTCGGCAGCGAGTTCGTTGATCCGGTCCGCCTGCGGCTGCGCGGCATGGTGGCGCCACAGCTTCACATAGGCGTGCGGCCGGTTGGCAAAGCCGGGCAGTTCATTGAGCGGGGTGCCGTCCGCCTTGACCGGCACCATGGTGCAGGCGGTGAAGTCGGTGGCAATCCCGACGACGGCGGCAGGGTCAATGCCCGCGTCCGCGATCGCGGCGGGAACTGCGTTGCGCAGGACGTCGCGGTAGTCGTTGGGCACCTGCAGCGCCCATTCGCCGGGAAGCCGGGCGGCGCCGTCGGCCGGCACGCCCGCTGTGTCCGCCGGCAGCGCATCGGTGACCACGGCGTGCGGGTAGTCAAAAACCCCACTGCCCAGCTCCTTGCCGTCCCGCACCCGGACCACCACGGCCCGGCCGGAAAGCGTTCCGTAATCCACGCCGATGACGTAGTTGTCTGTGCCGTCCACTGTGACGTCCATGAAGTCCTCCAAATTGCTGGTCCGGTGAGCACGGATTGATTCAATTGTGAGCGCTAACAATTGAGACGTCAAGTGCCGGGTCGATGGGAGAACAGAACGGATCAGGCGGGGGCGGACGTACTGCTGCGGACAACCAGCTCCGGCTCCACTACGGTGGTGCCCGCACCCGCGCCGCCCTCAAGGGCGTTAAGCATGACATTCATGCAGCGCCGGCCGAGTTCCTCGAAATCCTGGCGAACGGTGGTCAGCGGCGGCGTGAAGTAGCCCGACTCTGGCTGGTCGTCGAAGCCCACCACGGAGACGTCGTCGGGCACACGGACCCCCGCTTCATTGAAGGCGCGCAGCAAGCCCAGGGCCATTTGGTCATTTCCCACAAACAGGGCCGTAACCGTGCGCTCAGCGGCAAGCTGCCGGCCGATCCGATACCCGCTCCCGGCGCTCCAGTCCCCCTCGATCAAAAGGTCATCAGGCAGGCCCGCTTCCCGGAGCCGTTCACCCCACCCCTCGGCGCGTGACCTGCCGTCCACCCAGTCCTGGGGTCCGGAAACATGGCCGATCCGGCGGTGGCCCAGGTCGATCAGGTGCGAGACCGCCAGACGCGCGCCAAGCTTCTGGTCCACCAACGCTCCGCTGAAGAGCCCCCCGCCCGGGGCACCCACAAGGATCACGGGAACGTCCAGAGTCAAGCCCTCCAGCGCCTGAACGGTACCGTCGTGGGGCACAATGACGATTATCCCGTCCGCGCCCTGGTCCGTGAGATGGCGGACGGCGTCCGAGATGGCACCCGCTCCAGCCTCCTTGATGGCCTCGATGCTCACAAAGTAACCAGCCTCCCGGGCAGCCTGCTGGACTCCGAGGAGGGTGTTGGCCGGGCCGTACTGCCCCATTTCGGCCGCGAGCACACCTATGGTCTGTGAACGCCGGGTGACCAGGCTTCTGGCAGCGGTGTTGCGCCGGTAGCCGAGTTCGGCAATGGCCGCCTCCACCCTTTCCCTGGTGGCACTGCTGACGTTGGGGTGGTTGTTAATGACACGCGAGACCGTCTGGTGGGACACGTTGGCCCGCGCCGCCACGTCTTCCAGGCGTGGGAGGCGTCGGTCAATGGTGCTGCCCATGCGAGGGACCCTTCGGTGGGAGGACAAGGTGGTGTCCAACATTCTATGGCCGTGATCGATGCGGAAAGCAGCAAGCTCCGCAGCCCCGATCATCATGAGGTCGGAGCCCAGCGCGGCACGGTAGATCTTTGCCATGCGCGACCATTGACGTCGCAAGGGATATCTGCCATATTACTTCGTATACGATTTCGTACTCGATGAGGAGTAATCTTGGATCAGGTCACCGAGCACACCCTGGCAGCGGCCCGCAAGGTCATCGCGGTGCACATCAATTACCCCAGCCGGGCAGCCCAGCGTGGCCGCACGCCGGAGCAGCCTTCCTACTTCCTGAAGCCACCATCCTCTCTGGCGTGCGGTTCGGCAGCAGCCCCTTCCGTGGTGGAGCGTCCGGCCGGCTGTGAACTCCTCGGTTTTGAGGGCGAGATCGCCCTGGTCATCGGCAAGCCCGCCCGGCGGGTCGGGCTGGAGGACGCCTGGAGCCACGTTGAATGGGTGACCGCGAGCAATGACCTCGGCGTCTACGACCTCCGCTACGCGGACAAGGGTTCCAACCTCCGGTCCAAGGGCGGCGACGGCTTCACCCCAATCGGCCCGGGACTGATCGCCGCGGACGCCGTGGACCCCGCCAGACTGCGGATCCGTGCCTGGCACAACGGCGAACTCGTCCAGAACGACACCACCGCGGATCTGCTTTTCCCGTTCGCCCGCCTCGTCGCCGACCTGTCCCAGCTGCTGACGCTCGAGGAGGGCGACATCATCCTGACCG
The DNA here is from genome assembly GCF_001428335.1 of Arthrobacter sp. Soil762. Classification (GTDB taxonomy): domain Bacteria; phylum Actinomycetota; class Actinomycetes; order Actinomycetales; family Micrococcaceae; genus Arthrobacter. The sequence goes on along the minus strand of NZ_LMSG01000001.1, from coordinate 56,434 downwards.
GCACCCCGGCCGGCGCCTCCGTGGCCAAGCCGGGCGACGTCGTCGAGGTTGAAGTCAGCACCGTTGAAGCCAGCGCATCCACCAGTCTCTCCACGGGGCGTCTGGTCACCCGGGTGGTGGAAGGCACGACGGCGTTCGCTGACTTTGGTGCGCAGCCCAAGGCAGACGACGTGCAGCGGGAGGAGGCGTACGGTTCGCGGGCAGCGGCGGGTTTGGCGCCCCTGGAGGGTGGCCCGGTGGCGGGCGCCGCCGTCGAGTACGTCCTGACGGCGGAGCTGAAAGCGAAACTGGAAAGTGTCTGCACCGCCACACTGTCCTCTCAGCTGCGCAAGCGCGGGCTAAACAACGTCAGCATCGACGGACTGACCTCCACCCGCCCGGAGAAGCGGATTGTGGGCCTGGCCCGGACCCTGCGGTATGTGCCCAACCGCGAGGACCTGTTCAAGACCCATGGCGGCGGGTTCAATGCCCAGAAGCAGGCCATCGATTCCGTGAACGAGGGCGAGATCCTGGTCATGGAGGCCCGCGGCGAAAAGGGCACCGGCACTATCGGCGACATCCTGGCCCTGCGAGCCCAGGTCCGCGGAGCCGCGGCGATCATCACCGACGGGGGCGTCCGCGACTTCTCCGCCGTGGCCGCGATGGAGATGCCCACCTACTACGCCAATCCGCACCCTGCGGTGCTGGGGCGCCGGCACATCCCGTGGGACACCGACATCACCATCGCCTGCGGCGGCACCACCGTGCAGCCCGGCGACATCATCGTGGCGGACTCGGACGGCATCCTGGTGATCCCGCCGGCCTTGGCCGATGAGCTCGCGGACGACTCCATCATCCAGGAGCGTGAGGAGACCTTTATCGCGGAAATGGTGGCACAGGGCCACAGCGTGGACGGCCTCTACCCGCTGAACGCCGCCTGGCGCCTCAGGTACTTGGAATGGGAAGCCATGGGAAGCGGTCAAAGCCAATGAGTGAGACGTTGATGGCGACAGGCAGCAAGTCCGAACAGGCCTACGCGGCCGTCAAGGCACGGATCGTGGACGGAACCTACTCCCCCGGCTACCGGCTGGTCCTGGCCGCCATCGCCAAGGATCTGGGCGTCAGTGTCGTCCCGGTCCGTGAAGCGATCCGCCGGCTGGAGGCCGAAGGACTGGTGACGTTCGAACGGAACATCGGCGCTACGGTCTCCGGGATCGACCCCACCGAGTACCTCTACACGATGCAGACCCTGAGCATCGTCGAAGGAGCCGCCACCGCATTGTCCGCGCCGCTGATTGGCCCGGCGGACATTGCACGCGCCCGGGCGGTGAACGAGGACATGCGGGAATGCCTCCAGCACTTCGACCCCGTCCGCTTCACGGCGCTGAACCAGGACTTCCACAGCATCCTCTTTGAGCAGTGCCCCAACCCGCACATCCTGGACCTGGTGCACCGGGGCTGGAACCGGCTCGCCTCGCTGCGGTCTTCGACGTTCCGCTTCGTTCCAGGCCGTGCCCACGAATCGGTGGACGAGCACGAAGCGCTGCTCCGGCTTATCGAGGCCGGCGCCGGCGCGGAAGAGATTGAGAAATCCGCCCGCCGGCACCGCGCCGCCACCCTGGACGCGTACCTCGCCCAAAGCAACGCGGGGTCACTAAACACCCGATAAACGGCCCCGCGTAGGCAAGAAGTGACCCCGCGTTGCACTATCAGTTAGGAAGACAACAATGACGTTCACCGCCGAACAGACCACGAACCATTACGTGCCGCAGGACCTCCCCGCCCACATCCAGCACTACATCAACGGCGAGTTCGTTGACTCCGTGGGCGGGAAGACCTTCGACGTCCTGGACCCGGTCTCCAATACCAACTACGCCACCGCCGCCGCCGGCCAGAAGGAGGACATCGACCTCGCCGTGGCCGCCGCCCGCGAAGCCTTCACCAACGGCCCGTGGCCACGGATGAAGCCGCGGGAACGCGCACGTGTCCTGAACAGGATCGCCGACGCCGTCGAGGCCCAGGAAGCACGGCTCGCCGAACTGGAAACCTTCGACACGGGCCTGCCCATCACGCAGGCCAAGGGTCAGGCGCTGCGCGCGGCGGAAAACTTCCGGTTCTTCGCGGACCTGATCGTCGCCCAGTTCGACGACGCCATGAAGGTCCCCGGCGCGCAGATCAACTACGTCAACCGCAAGCCGATCGGCGTCGCCGGGCTCATCACCCCGTGGAACACCCCGTTTATGCTCGAGTCCTGGAAGCTCGCCCCCGCGTTGGCCACCGGCAACACCGTGGTCCTGAAGCCGGCCGAATTCACGCCCCTGTCCGCCTCGCTCTGGGCACAGATCTTCAAGGACGCCGGCCTCCCGGACGGTGTGTTCAACCTGGTCAACGGCCTGGGCGAGGAAGCGGGCGACGCGCTGGTCAAGCACCCGGACGTCCCGCTGATCTCCTTCACCGGCGAGACCACCACGGGCCAGACGATCTTCCGCAACGCCGCCGCCAACCTCAAGGGCCTGTCCATGGAGCTGGGCGGGAAGTCCCCGTGCGTGGTGTTTGCCGACGCCGACCTGGACGCCGCGATCGATTCCGCCCTGTTCGGGGTCTTCTCCCTCAACGGCGAACGCTGCACCGCCGGCTCCCGGATCCTCGTCGAACGCGCCATCTACGACGAGTTCTGCGAAAAGTACGCCGCCCGCGCCAAAAACATTGTGGTCGGAGACCCGCACGATCCCAAGACCGAAGTCGGTGCCCTGGTCCACCCCGAGCACTACGCGAAGGTGGCCTCCTACGTGGAGATCGGCAAATCCGAGGGCCGGCTCCTGGCTGGCGGCGGCCGCCCGGAACACCTTCCGGAAGGCAACTACATCGCACCCACCGTGTTCGCCGACGTCGCCCCCGACGCGCGGATCTTCCAGGAGGAAATCTTCGGCCCCGTCGTCGCCATCACCCCTTTCGAGAACGACGACGAGGCGCTGGCTTTGGCGAACAACACCCGCTACGGTCTGGCGGCCTACATCTGGACCCAGAACCTGACCCGCGCGCACAACTTCTCGCAGAACGTCGAAGCCGGGATGGTGTGGCTGAACAGCCACAACGTCCGCGACCTCCGCACACCGTTCGGCGGCGTCAAAGCCTCGGGCCTGGGCCACGAAGGCGGCTACCGCTCCATCGATTTCTACACCGACCAGCAGGCCGTGCACATCAGCCTCGGCACCGTTCACACACCCAAATTCGGCGCCTGAGCCACCAAGCCCTTTCAAAGAAGAGAGAATCCCATGACCGACTTTGTCCGCACCCCCACCGTCCCGGCTCCGGACATCGTCCGCTGCGCCTACATGGAGATCGTGGTCACAGACCTTGCCAGGTCCCGCGCGTTCTACGTCGACGTCCTGGGCCTGCACGTGACCGAGGAAGATGAAAACAACATCTACCTGCGCTCCCTGGAGGAGTTCATCCACCACAACCTCGTGCTCCGCAAGGGACCCATCGCCGCCGTCGCCGCTTTTTCCTACCGGGTGAAGTCCCCCGCCGAAGTTGACGCCGCCGAGGCGTACTACAAGGAACTGGGCTGCCGCACCGAACGCCGCAAGGACGGCTTCACCAAGGGCGTCGGCGACTCCGTCCGCGTCGAGGACCCACTGGGCTTCCCCTACGAGTTCTTCTACGACGTGGAACACGTCGAACGCCTCACCCAGCGCTACGACCTCTACTCCGCCGGCGAACTGGTCCGCCTGGACCACTTCAACCAGGTCACCCCCGACGTGCCTCGCGGCCGCAAATACCTTGAGGACCTCGGCTTCCGCGTCTCCGAGGACATCCAGGACTCCGACGGCGTCACGTACGCCGTCTGGATGCACCGCAAGCAGACCGTGCACGACACCGCCCTGACCGGCGGCAACGGCCCGCGCATGCACCACATCGCATTCGCCACGCACGAGAAGCACAACATCATCCAGATCTGCGACAAGATGGGCGCCCTGCGCATCAGCGACCGGATCGAACGCGGCCCCGGCCGGCACGGCGTCTCCAACGCCTTCTACCTCTACATCCTGGACCCCGACGGCCACCGCATCGAGATCTACACCCAGGACTACTACACCGGCGACCCGGACAACCCGGTTGTCACCTGGGACGTCCACGACAACCAGCGCCGCGACTGGTGGGGCAACCCCGTGGTCCCCTCCTGGTACACCGAAGCCTCCCTGGTCCTGGACCTCGACGGCAACCCGCAGCCCGTCATCATCCGTGAGGAAAAGAGCGAAATGGCGGTCACCGTAGGCGCCGACGGCTTCTCCTACACGCGCAAAGACGCCGAAAGTGCTGCGGAAGGCTTCAAGCTCGGGGCGCAGCTCTAGCCATGCTGGACGCGAAGACGATTGAGGCCATCGCCGACGAACTCCTGGCGGCCGCCCGGACCCGCACCCCGGTCCCCCGCCTCACGGCCCGCTACCCGGAGATGACGGTGGAGGACTCCTATGCCGTGCAGCGGCTGTGGCGGCGGCGCAACGAGGACGCCGGCCGCAAGCTGGTGGGCCGCAAGATCGGCCTCACCTCCAAGGCCATGCAGTCCGCCACCGGCATCACCGAGCCGGACTACGGCGCCATCTTCGATGACATGGTACTCGGATCCGGCTGCTCGGTGGAATGGGACCAGTACACCCATCCCCGGGTGGAAGTTGAACTGGCGTTCGTGTTGAAGAAGGACCTGTCCGGACCCGGCTGCACCATCTTCGACGTCCTGGACGCCACGGACTACGTGGTCCCGGCCCTGGAAATCCTGGACTCCCGGATCGAAATGGAGGGCCGGACCATCGTGGACACCATCGCGGACAACGCCGCGATGGGCGCCATGGTGATCGGCGGCAACCCGGTCAAGCCCGACGCCGTGGACCTCCGCTGGGTCTCCGCCATCCTCTACAAAAACCACACCGTGGAGGAAACCGGTGTTGCCGCCGGCGTCCTGGACCACCCCGCCAACGGCGTGCACTGGCTCGCCAACAAAATCGCCGCCCACGGCGACGGGATGAACGCCGGGGACATCATCCTCGCCGGCTCCTTCACCCGCCCGCTCTGGGTGTACAAGGGCGACACCATCCACGCCGACTACGGACCATTGGGGGCCATCACATGCCGCTTCGAATAGAACCGGGCGCGACGTTCCGGGACGCCCTCGCGGCGGCGAGCCGCCCGCTCGCGGGAATGTGGGTCTGTTCCGGCAGCCCGCTGATCGCCGAACTCTGCGCCGGATCCGGCCTGGACTGGCTCCTGATCGACGCCGAACACAGCCCCAACGGCCTCGAATCCATCCTGGCCCAGCTCCAGGCGGTCAACGGCTACCCGGTCCAAGTCTTGGTCCGGCCGCCGGTCAACGACACCGTGCTGATTAAGCAGTACCTGGACCTGGGAGTGCAGAACCTGCTGGTCCCGATGGTGAACTCGGTGCAGGAGGCGGAAGCTGCGGTGGCCGCCACCCGCTACCCGCCGCACGGCGTCCGCGGCGTGGGATCCGCCCTGGCCCGGGCCTCACGCTGGAACCGTGTCCCGGACTACCTCGCCCGGGCGTCGGAAACCATCAGCCTCACCGTCCAGATCGAATCGACGGCGGCTGTTGAGGCCGTCGAGGAGATTCTGGCCGTGGACGGTGTGGACGCCATCTTCCTGGGACCCTCCGACCTCGCCGCCTCCATGGGCCTGCTGGGACAGCAGGAACACCCCAAGGTGCGCGCCGCCGTCGAACACTGCCTTGCCGCCGCACAAGCGGCCGGGAAACCGGCCGGGGTGAACGCGTTCAACCCGGACACCGCCCGCAGCTACCTCACGGCCGGCGCCGCCTTTGTCCTGGTGGGCGCCGACGTCGCCATCCTGGCCCGCGGCTCCGAGTCGCTGGCCGCCGCGTTCATTACCCGCGACCCGGCGGACCGCTGAGTACGGTGGGGATGTACTCGAGCAGCTGTAGCCGACCGTCGAAGGTCCGGCTGTTCACCATCTCGAGCGAGATGTCCGGATAGCCGTCGTAGATCCGTTCCCTGCCGGTGCTGCCTGTAATCACCGGGAAGACGACCAACCGGAACCTGTCCACGAGGCCGGCGGTCAGCAGCGACCGGCAGAGACTGAGGCTGCCCAGGGTGCTCAGGGTTCCGGTCCTGGTCCGTTTCAGCTCCGCCACGGCCTGGACCGCGTCGCCGGTGACCAGCTCCGAGTTCGGCCAGGTCAGGGGCGCCTGCAGGGTGGAGGAGAAAATGACCTTGGGCACGGCGGCAAGGCCGGTCAGGCTGGCCCCCTCATTCTCGGAGAATCCCGAGTCCTCGGCCGCGGCCTCCTCTGACATGCCGGACATCAGCCGGTAGGTATTCGCCCCCATAAGGAAGGTGTAGTTCTTCTCCCCTTCCTGCCCGAGCCACGTCAGGTATTCGGGCCCCTCCAGACCCCACCAGCCTGGCCACCCCTCGGCCGAGGCATACCCATCCAGGGAGATGATCAGGTCGACCATCAGATCCGCTGAGGACGCCTCTGCAGTTGTCTCGCCCATGGCCTCTCCTCGATTGATCGACGTCGGCACCGAGCTGAACTGGTGGGGCATCGGCGCCCGTGCGGGCAATGCTAGCCCTGCAGCGATCAGACGTTCAAGGGGGCAGTGTCGGCTCAGGTCCAACCGGCCCGGAACGTATCATCCGGAGTTGCCCACGGGAGAACGACGGCGGGAGGAACCGCCGTCGTTCTCCCGCCCGTGAAACCTTTACAGTCTGCGGGCGGGCGCGCTCAGCACGTCGTCGATCCTGCCCATGACACTGTCCGTGACGGCCTCGATCCCGCCCATCCCGTCCACCTCGGCGAGGATTCCGCGGCCGGCATACTTGGCCACCACGGCCTCCGTCTGCTGGTGGTACAGGTCCAGCCGGTGACGGATGACGCTCTCGTTGTCGTCGCTCCGGCCCGTTTCCCTGGCCCGGCCCAGGAGGCGCGAGACAAGTTCCTCGTCGTCCGCGGTCAACTGCAGGACCACGTCGAGTTTCTGTTCGCCGGCAGCTATGATTCCGTCGAGGTAGTCCACCTGCGCCACCGTGCGAGGGTAGCCGTCCAGCAGAAATCCCTCTTTGGCATCGTCCTGGCTGAGCCGGTTCCGCACCATCTCATTCGTGACGCTGTCCGGCACGAAGTCTCCGTTATCCATATACTTCCGGGCCTCTAGACCCAGCGGCGTTCCGCCTTTGACGTTGGCTCGGAAGATATCGCCGGTTGAAATGGCCACAACGCCGAGGCGTTCCGAAATCCGTTCCGCCTGCGTCCCCTTGCCCGAGCCGGGCGGTCCCATAATCAGCATTCTCGTCATTCAATACTCCTTGCTGCCTATGTGGACGTCTTCGTCCTGGCCCGATGCGACTGATCCGGAGGTTGCGGCCGGGCTGCATCGGCGCCTGACAGCAGCGTACGACGGCGGGAGGATCCCCGCCGTCGTACGCTGCTCTACGTGCTGTTACCGGTACGACTGGTGCAGTGAGCGGCACCCGGATTGGCGTCAGCCGCCGCTGGAGCGGGCGCCGGCCCCAGCCTACGGAATCTCTATCTAACCGCCGTTTAGGCGACGCTCTCCAGCGCTCCGGACCGGGACGGCACTCCTTCGAAGTACCCACCCTTAAAGAACAGAAGTGGCTCTGCGCCCTCCCGGGCACCGAGGGCGCGGACCGCCCCCACCACGATGGTGTGGTCGCCGCCGTCGTATTCCTCATGCAGCTCGCAGTCCACCCAGGCGAGCGCCTGGTCCAGCACCGGGTTCCCCAGCGGCGAGGCGGTGTAGTCGACGCCGGCAAACTTGTCGGCTCCGGAACGGGCAAACTGGGCGGCAAGGTGCTGGTGCCTGGCAGGCAGGATGTTCACGGTGAAGCGTCCGGCCCGCCGCAGCAGCGGCCACGTGCTGGAGGTGCGGGCGGGGCTGAAGGTGACCAGGGCCGGGTCCAGGGAAAGGGAAGCAAAGGACTGGCAAGTGAAGCCGGCCGGTCCTTGGTCCGTCGCCGCGGTGATCACGGTCAGGCCGGACGCGAAGTGGCCCAGGACGTGGCGCAGGCGCTGGGGGGTGAGATCAAAGTGTTCCGTCATGTTCTTTCCTTTCAAGGCCGATACGTCCAACCAACCAGCCGTTCGGACCCCCATTCAAGCGGCGGCGAAACGCGCCGACGCGCAAGGCAACGTGGCTTCACGGCCCGAAGCACGGGGTAACCCAACGGACCCCTGCTTCGCTGTGTTTCGACTGTCGCCCGCAGCAGCGCCCGCAGTAGCGCCTGACGATCAGAGCCTCCGTGAATCGGAGAGGCCTCCCCTCTGCCCACGGTCGGTGAGACCATACAGGCATGGCACCCATACAGCGCATCCGCCCCCAGGGGCTCATCTCGAGCCCCGCCTTCAGCCACGTCGCCATCGTGCCGCCCGGCGCGACTACCATCTACGTCGGCGGCCAGAACGCCGTCGACGCCGACGGCTCACTCGTCGGGGAGGGCGATGTGGCCGTCCAGTCTGCCCGCGCCCTCGAGAACGCACGGACTGCGCTCGCCGCAGCCGGCGCTACCCTCGGCGACGTCGTGCAGTGGACAGTGCTCTTCGTCGATGGCGTCGACCTCGCGGCGGCGTACGGGGCGATAGCATCGGAACTCGCGTCCGACGAACCGGCCCTGGTGACCGGAGCGCGTGTCGCGGCGCTGGGCGTGCCCGGGGCACTGGTCGAGATCAGCGCGGTCGCCGCCGTTATGCGGTGACGGAGATCCCAGCGAGCAGCTGGCCAAGCCCTCTGCTGGACGGCCACCGCCAATGTGATCGTCGACGCCGATCGCGGCTACGTCGCGTTCGGCTCCAGCGGCGCGCTGGTGGCCGTAGTGGTGCAGCTGTTCCCTTCAGCAGGTCTGGCTGGGGCATCCAATCGTTGCTAGCGTGGCGGCATGAACCCGTCGAAGACCCCGGCCGAGATCCTCGACATTGCCGGCACCGAGGTGAGAATCTCAAGTCCGGACAAGGTGGTGTTCCCCGAGCCCGGGCTGACGAAGCTCGACCTGGTCCGCTACTACCTCGCCGTCTCGGATGGTGCGCTGCGCGGCGCCGGCGGACGTCCGATGGTGCTCAAGCGCTTTCCGAAGGGCATCGACGCTGAACCGTTCTTCCAAAAGCGCGTGCCCGAAAACCACCCCGCCTTCATCGACACAACAACGCTGCACTACGCGTCGGGGACATCAGCCGAGGAGGCCGTCATCCGGGATGCCGCGGGCCTGGCGTGGGTGGTGAATCTTGGCTGCCTGGACCTCAACCCGCATCCCGTGCGCGCTGAGGACCTTGAACACCCGGACGAGCTCCGGGTGGACCTCGATCCGATGCCGGGCGTTGACTGGGCCCAGATCCTTGATGTCGCGCATGTCGCGCGGGAGGTGCTCGACGACGTGGGGCTGGTGGGGTGGCCAAAGACAAGCGGATCGCGCGGACTGCATATCCTGGTGCGCATCGCGCCGCAGTGGTCGTTCCGCGAGGTGCGGCTCGCCGCCGAGACCCTCGCCCGCGAGGTCGAAAACCGCGCTCCCGGCCTGGCCACCGCGCACTGGTGGAAGGAAGAGCGCGGCGAGAGCGTGTTCGTCGACTTCAACCAGAACGCGAAGGACCGCACCGTGGCATCGGCGTACTCGATCCGGCCCCTGCCCGACGCCCGGGTCTCGACGCCGCTCACCTGGGATGAGGTCCGCTCCATCCGGCCGGAACAGTTCACGGTCCGCACGGTGCCCGGGCGCTTCGCCGACGTGGGCGATCCCCACGCAGGCATCGATGACGCGGTGGGCACACTCGACGGACTTCTGGCACTGGCGGCCGAGCTCGGCCCCGCCGAGAAGCCGCCGCGCAGCGGCGACGGCTCCGGCCGCCGGCAGTCGCTGATGCCGCTCATCGAGGTTGCCCGCACCAGGACCAAGCCCGAGGCCCTCGCGGCACTCGATGAGTGGAAGTCCCGGCACTTGGACCTCGTCCCGGCCCTGCACCCCGCCGATGTGCTCGTCGACGGAATGCGTGGATCAAGCTCGATCTGGTACCGGGTGCGGGTGAACCTGCAGCACGTCCCCGAACCGGAGCGTCCGCCACAGGAGGAGCTCATCGCCGACTACGACCCGTGGGCCGGCAAGGAGTGGCCCGGGCGGCCAAGGCCCTGACACCGCAACGGAAACCGGACGTGCGCGCGTCGAGCGGGTCTTCTGCGCTTCCCCCCATCCCTGCAAAAATGTGATAGACGCCACAAGCCTTCGGCATCAAACTAGTTGGATGGAAGATACGGAGAAGCACGACACCATCGCCAAAGTTACCGACCTGCTCGCCGCACGCTATCCCGACGCACCCCGGCCGGTGGTCGTCCGGGTCGTCACAGAGGAATACGAAACACTCGATTCCGGCCGGATCCGGACCTATATCCCGACCCTTGTCGAACACGGCGCCAGGAACAAACTCCACCGCGAGTTCTCCCGCCGGAACAGGGAAACCTGACGTCCCGCCGAACCGCGTCCGCAGCTGGTCAGGGACGCGCCATCGCATTCGCAGGTCCCTTGGGGCGTCGATGCCCTCGAAGGAGCCATCACCTACCCTGCATGGCTTTCCTTGCCCAGTTGGTACCTGATCGCCTCCGATGACCGGATGATCCCGCCGTCGGGACACCCCAAAGCCGCATCAGCCTGGACCGTCGCGCACGGGATATACCCTGGACGTCGAACTCCCCCGCGGCGTCAGGGCGACGGCGGAAATGCCGGACGACGGCGGCAGCCGCCACGGCGCGGATCTCACCAGAGTTGTCGGCTGAGAGTCCGGCACGAGGACCCGGACGCGGCGGCAAAAGAGCCATGCTGGTCCGGCCCCAGGAAAGCACCGTGCGCTCGGGTTGGAGCCCGGGGTCCTCGTGCGTGGGAGCAGCTGGAGCTCCCGGCATCAGTTCAGCGCGATCAGGATGATCACTACAGCTGCAGTGACTGCCCCGCCCAGGCCGAGGAGCGGAACAATGATCGGCAGGGGAAGTGGTTTTCCGTGCCGCATGCTCGACTCGATGGAGACCCACCGCACTGCGGCGCCGGCACTGATCAGCATCCCGATAGCCACCAGGCTTAGCGAATCCCGCTGTCAACAACCAGCGTGATGTGAACGGGCCTGTCCGAGATGACCACCAGCTCGGTAGCCGTCGAAGCGTAGCCGCCGACGTTGGTCGCCCTGATCACATATCGTCCGTCAGGCAGCGTCAGATTGAAGGCACCGGTGCTATCAGTTTGTGTTGAGCCCCGGACGGCATCCCCGTCCAAGGCAACAACCGCGGCCCCTGATACTGGGCGCGGTGGACACTCCTGACCAACACGTTCGACGGGACAGACCGGGGCGGTCAGGACCACCCCGGCAACGTCCCCGGAATGCCCCGTGACCGGACCGCTTGGACTGGTGCACCCGCACAACCACAGGACGGCGGCCAATAGAACCCAGACGGAACACTTCACCTCACTCACCAACCGCCTCGCGTGGGCGTATGTCCCTTTCGGGCATCGTCGGGCATGGCCATTTCGGCCCGCAGGCCTAGGAGCCGGATCGGACGGCCCGCTTCGATTCCTGCTGCGAGCTCCAAGGCCCGCGCGAGGATTTCCTCCCTGTCGAATGTCTGGGGAATCTTCCTCCCGTGGTTCTTGGTCACGAACGGCGCGTACCGAACCTTCAGAGTCAGCCCAACCACGGGCCGTCCTTCAGCCACGACATCCTCAAGGACACGAGCTGTCAGCTCCCTCACGGCGTCGTCCACCTGGGCGGGCTCGGTCAGGTCCCGCTGGAAGGTGGTCTCCCGGCTATGCCCGCGGGCAACCCACGGCGTGTCGTCCACAACGCTGGCGCCATCCCCGCGTCCGAGCTCCGCGTACCAAGGACCCATCCTGGGGCCAAACTCCGGAACCAGGTTCTGGGGGTCAGACGCGGCGAGCTCGGCCACTGTATTGATGCCGAGCTTGGCCAGCCGGCCCGACACTTTGGTTCCGACACCCCACAGGTCCTTGGTGGGCCGACTGCCCATAACGTCGAGCCAGTTCCCGGCAGTCAGACGGAAAACGCCGGCCGGCTTGCCGAAACCGGTGGCGACCTTGGCCCGGACCAACGTGTCGCCGATGCCCACGCTGCAATGCAGCCGCGTTCGCTCCAGGACAGCGGTCTGCACCTGCCGGGCGTAGGCTTCCGGATTCACTGTCTCAGTGCCCATAAAGGCTTCATCCCAACCCAGTACCTGCACGGTGGCGCCGGGCTGCGCGCGCAGCGTAGCCATCACCGTTTCAGACGCCGCGAGGTAAGCCTCCTGATCGACGGGCAGGATCACAGCGTCGGGCACTTTCCGGGCCGCAATGCGTAAGGGCATTCCGGAACCCACACCGAAGGCCCTGGCTTCGTAGGATGCGGTCGATACCACAGCTCGTTCCGTGGGGTCCCCCCGACCGCCGATAATGATCGGCTTCCCCGCAAGCTCCGGCCGCCGGAGCACTTCGACCGCCGCGATGAACTGGTCGAGATCGACATGCAGCACCCACCGGATTCCGCTCACGCCACCAGTCTGCCCTAATCATCCCTGGCAAGCATCGGCCCGCCACATAGCGATCAAGCGTCCGCACGGGAACCGCAACGCTAAGACACCCGCAATGGCAAACGGGCCGTTCGGACACCGCTCGCCAGCGCCAAATGGGGCAGCCACTGGTCTGTCCAATTTCAGCCTCATCACTTTGTCGAAACCCAACAAAATCTCGCCTCTAACTGGGAACTACCGTCGGTTCGGAAGAAACATCCGCAGCTATGCAGCCCCAAAGGACAATCGATGACGATGCAGCCAGAGCTCCAGGCCAACCCCGGCCCCATCCTCGAGACCGCCCGGAAGCAGGTTCTGGAGCAGGGCATCGGACTCTCCGAAAGCCAGCTGGTGGAAATCCTCAGGCTGCCGGACCGGGACCTGCCCGCCGCACTCCAGCTTGCCCACGAGGTGCGGCTCAGGCATTGCGGTGAGGACGTCGAGGTGGAAGGCATCATCTCCATCAAGACCGGTGGCTGCCCCGAGGACTGTCACTTCTGCAGCCAGTCCGGCTTGTTCGACTCCCCCGTCCGCGGCGTCTGGCTCGACATCCCCGAACTGGTCAAAGCCGCGAAGGAGACCGCCGCAACCGGAGCCACCGAGTTCTGCATCGTCGCCGCCGTCCGCGGCCCCGACATCAAGCTCATGAACCAGATCAAGTTCGCGATCGACCGCATCAACGAAGCCGTGGAGATCAACATCGCCTGCTCCCTGGGCATGCTCACCCAGCGCCAGGTGGACCAGCTCGCCAGCTGGGGAGTCCACCGCTACAACCACAACCTCGAAACCGCCCGCAGCTACTTCCCCGAAGTCGTCACCACCCACAGCTACGAAGAACGGCTCGAGACCTGCAACATGGTCAAGGACGCCGGCATGGAACTCTGCTGCGGCGCCCTGATCGGCATGGGCGAGAGCCTGGAACAGCGCGCCGAACTCGCAGCCCAGCTCGCGGCCCTGGAACCCCACGAAGTCCCGCTGAACTTCCTCAACCCCCGCCCCGGAACCCCGCTGGAAAACCAGGGCATCATGGACGGCAAGGACGCCCTCCGCGCCATCGCCGCGTTCCGGCTGGCGATGCCCCGCACCGTGCTCCGCTACGCCGGCGGACGGGAGCTGACCCTCGGCGACCTCGGAACCAAGGCAGGCCTCATGGGCGGCATCAACGCCGTCATCGTCGGCAACTACTTGACCACCCTGGGTCGCCCGGCAGACGCCGACCTGAACCTGCTCGTCGAGCTGAACATGCCCATCAAGGAACTCCAGAAGACACTATGATCCCCAACCGCTCCCTAACCTCGCAAGCTCGGCCAGGGAACCCGGCGGTCGTGGCCCCAGGCTCGACGAGCTTTACCACCGGCGATGCAGCAACCGCAACCACGGCTAAGTTCTGCGGGCACTGCGGTGAACCGTCCGACGTCGGCGCCAGCCCGGCGTCGGACGTTCACCGCCGTTGCGGCGAACGGCTCGCCATGGAACCGCCGCGGTACTGCGCCGCCTGCCGGCGGCGGATGAAAGTCCAGGTGACGCCGCTGGGCTGGAGCGCCGAATGCTCCCGCCACGGGATGCTCGCACCATGAGTGCCGAGACGCCGCCGGGCCTGATCCAGCGGGACCGCGCCCGGCTGTGGCACCCCTACGCGCCGGCGTCCCCGGACCTTCCGCTGTGGGAGGTCGAGGCGGCCGACGGCGTGCGGCTGCGGCTTCGGGCCGAGGACGGCGCACGCCACGAGGTGGTTGATGCGATGTCCTCGTGGTGGTCAGTGATTCACGGCTACCGCAACCCGGTGCTGGACTCCGCCGCCCATAAACAGCTGGAGAGTTTCAGCCATGTGATGTTTGGCGGACTCACGCACGCCCCGGCGGTGGAACTGGCCGAGCGGCTGGTGGACATGGCCCCTTCCGTACCAGGACGGCCGGGCTTGGAGCGGGTATTCCTCGCGGACTCGGGTTCGGTTGCCGTGGAGGTTGCGCTGAAGCTGGCCGTGCAGTTCCAGACCACGTCCGGGCACCCGCAGAGGCAGCGGTTCCTGAGCATCCGCGGCGGGTACCACGGCGATACGTTCGCTGCCATGGGTGTCTGTGATCCCGTGGACGGGATGCACTCCGCGTTCCCGGGCCTGCTGGCGGGCAACGTGTTTGCGCCGCGTCCCCCGGCGGCCGCCTCCGCAACCCCGGAATCCGTGCAGGCGTGGGCATCCGACCTGGAGGACATCGCGGCTGCGCATTCCGGGGAGCTGGCCGCGATCATCGTCGAACCGGTCCTGCAGGGTGCCGGCGGCATGCACGCCTACCCGGCCGAATGCCTGACAGTGCTGCGGCAGGTGGCGGACCGGCATGGCCTGCTGCTCATCTTCGATGAGATCGCCACCGGTTTTGGGCGGACCGGCGAGCTGTTCGCGGCCGATCATGCCGGCGTCGTGCCGGACATCATGTGCGTGGGCAAGGCCTTGACCGGCGGGTACCTGACCCTCGCCGCAATGCTCTGCACCGCGGAGATTGCCTCGACTGTGTCCCGCGGCCAGGCCGGCGCCCTGCTGCACGGCCCCACCTTCATGGGCAACCCGCTGGCATGTGCGGTGGCCAACGCCAGCCTCCGCATCATCGGCGACGGCGGCTGGCGGGCCGACGTCGCCCGGATCGGCGCCGGCCTCGCATCAGGGCTCACCCCCGCCTGGGACCTTGAGGCGGTCCGGGACGTCCGCACCATCGGCGCCGTCGGAGTCATCGAGCTGCACGACGCCGTCGACGTCACCGCGCTCACCGCCGCGGCCATCCGGCACGGGGTCTGGGTCCGGCCGTTCCGGAACCTCGTCTACACCATGCCCCCGTACATCAGCACCGCAGCAGACATTGAGCAGATCACTGCGGGCATGACGGCGGCCGTCGCCGAAGTGCACGGGCGCGTCCCGGCACGGTCCGGAGGTGCGGCATGAGCAGCTCGATGATCCAGTGGCTCGAGCGGCAGGCCGCAGTCCGGGACCGCCGGGGCCTGGTCCGCCGCCCGCTCCCCCGCGCCGCGGACGAACAGTTCATCGACCTGGCCAGCAACGACTATCTCGGCCTCGCGGCGGACCCTCGCGTCGCCGCGGCAGCTGCCGCGGCCGCATCTCTGTGGGGTGCGGGCGCCACGTCCTCCCGCCTGGTCGCCGGAACCACCCGGCTGCATCTGGACCTCGAGCAGGAACTGGCCATGCTGGCCGGGATGGACACGGCCCTGGTGTTCTCCTCCGGCTACCTGGCCAACATCGGCGTGATCACGGCACTCGGCGGCCCCGGGACCCTGATCGTCGCGGACGAACACTGCCACGCCTCAATGATCGACGGATTCCGGCTCAGCCGCTCCCGCACCGAATCCTTCACCCACAACAGCGTGGAGGAAGCGAGCCGCCTGCTTGCCGACCGGCCGGAGCCACGCGCGCTGATCGCCGTCGAATCCCTCTACAGCGTCTTCGGCGACGAAGCCCCACTCGCTGACCTGCTGGCCCTGGCCGAGGAACATGACGCCGTGCTGCTCATCGACGAGGCCCACAGCCTCGGGGTCACGGGCACCGGGGACTTCCAAGGCCGCGGCTCGGTGGCCGGAACCTTCCTTGCCGGGCATCCGAATGTGGTCGTGACCGCGACGCTGTCCAAGGCCCTAGGCAGCCAAGGCGGAGCAGTCCTGGGATCCCCGTTGCTGCGGGAACACCTCGTCAACCGGGCCCGAAGCTTCATCTTCGACACCGGGCTCGCGCCTGCCTCCGCCGCCGCAGCCCTCGCCGCGGTGCGGATCATCCGGGACGAGCCCTGGCGGACCGGATCCGTGCGAAGCAACGCTGCAGCGCTGGCCGCCGGGCTCGCCCCTGCCCTCGCATCCCGCGGCGCCACCGTCGAGCAGACCGCGGGGGCTGTCCAGTCCATCGCCATGCCGTCCGCCGCAGCAGCCCTGGCAGCTGCCGAGGCGGCGCGGACCGCCGGCGTCCGGATCGGCTGCTTCCGCCCGCCATCCGTTCCGGACGGGATTTCCCGGCTGCGCCTGACCGCGCGCGCCACGCTTACGCCCAACGAAATCGATGACTGCTGCGCAGTGCTGCGCGGCATTTTGGAGGAACTTCCATGAACCTGCCCGGCATCATCCTGGTCACCGGTACGGACACCGGCGTCGGCAAAACAATGACGACGGCGGCCCTCGCCGCCGTCCTCCACGAAACGGGGCGCAGCGTCGCGGTGTACAAACCGTGCCAGTCAGGAGCCGCCGACGGCGATTCCGACGCGGCCGAAATCGTCCGGCTCGCCGGCGCCGTGACAGCTGAAACCGGAGTCGTCCTGCAGCAGCCGCTGGCACCTGTCGCGGCTGCCGCCGTCGACGGAACGTCCCTTCCCCCGGTTGCCGAGCACGCTGGGAAAGTCCGCGGGCTCGCCGCGTCCCACGATCACGTCCTGGTTGAGGGCGCAGGCGGGCTGCTGGTGGAGCTGGATTCCGACGGCGGCACCCTTGCGGAACTTGGATCACTCCTGGCCGCGGCATTTGTGGTCGTCGCCCGGCCCGCCCTCGGCACGCTGAACCACACCGCCCTGACCCTCGAAGCGCTGGACGCGCGGGACCTGCAGGTCCTTGGCGTCGTGCTCGGCAGCTGGCCACTCATCCCGGACGTTGTGCATCACAGCAACCGTCAGGTGCTCGGATCGCTGCGGGTACCCTTCCTCGGCGCCCTCCCGGAGCACGCGGCGGAACTGTCCCCGGCGGATTTCCGAGCCGGAGCAGCCGCCTGGCTGAACGGACTCCCCGCGTGAACCCGGCGCTGACGGCCGCCGGACCCGTTGAGTTGCTGGTGCCCGGAGGTCCCGGACAGGCTGAGACCACGGGACACGACGGCGGCGCCAGCTGCCCGTACCTCGTGGTGCGAGACCCGGACGCGGTCCGTGAAGTGCTGCACCGGCCTGCCGACTTCAGCCCCGCGAACGCGCTGGTCGCCGTGACGCCCCTTGCAGGGCCCGCCCTGCGTGTTCTCCAGCGCGTCCACTTTGCATTGCCTCCCGTTCTCGCCAGCAACGACTCGGACACACACGCCGGGATCCGCAAGCTCGTCACGGGCTTCTTCACACCTGCCACCGTCGCCGCCATGGAGCCGCGGATCCGGGAACTGGCCCAGGAAGCGGCACGGAACGCCGCGGACCAGCTCGAATCTTCCGGCCAGGTGGACCTCGTTCAGGCGGTGGCGGCGTTTCCCCCAGCAGTCGTCATGCTCGAACTCCTCGGACTGCCCGTCCGGGATCTTGCGGACCTCAAGCGGTGGGGCCTTGACTCCATGGAGCTGTTCTGGGGCTGGCCCGACGGGAGCCGCCAACTCGAACTGGCCCACAGCGCCGCAGATTTCTACGTCTGGCTGCGCAAGCTCGTCGCGGAATCCAGGGCGGCCCCCGGACGGAACCTGTTCAAATCCCTGGCCGAGCACGGCCTGTCCACCCCCGAAATCTGCTCACTAGGCTACTTCCTGCTGATCGCCGGACAGGAAACAACCACCCAGCTGATCAGCACCACCCTGTTCCGCCTCCTGGAGGGATCCGCGCCTCTAGGCTGGAAGGACGCGGCCACCGCAACAGGCTCCGGGACCATGGTCCGGCACGTGCTTGCCACGGAATCCTCCGTGCCCACCTGGCGCCGCGTGGCAGCCCACGACACGAACCTCGATGGCGCCCGGATTCCTGCCGGCACCGAAATCCTCCTCGAACTCAGCGGCAACCACATCACGTCACCGGCCGCACTCGCGAGCCAGTCCATACCTTCGGAGACGGCCCACCGCGGTCAATCCACCGGCCATGGCCTTGTTTTTGGCTCCGGCATCCACCGCTGCCTGGGCGCCAAGCTCGCCGAGCTGGAGGCCGCCATAGTTGTCCAGGAGTCCGCCACTGCACTGACGGACGTACACCTGCAGGACCACCAGCCCGATTGGATCCAGCTCCTGTCCTTCCAAGCACCCCGGACCGTCACGGTGGCGAACAGTCCACGAAACTTTGCCCGTCATTCGTAAGATATTCCTGGCAAGTGCTGCTTCTAGACGGCACTGTTGACGCGACAGGTGATGCAGGTTATTAGGGTGGGAAGATCGGCCGACGAGGGTGACGTCGGTGCTGGTGCGGTCATCGCCGCCACGCTTGCCGACTACCTCGGCAAGCTCGGCGCGGAGGAACTCTTCCAGGGTGGCGCCGTCGTCGTCTGCCTTGAACTTCGCTGCGGTGCGGTCTCTGCGAGCAGGAGCCCGGTGTTGCTCATGCGGCGGGCGAATCGATGCGCCTTGGGATGTTCATGGTGGACTTACGATGCATCTGATAGGCGTAGGCTATCTATTCGTTCGCGCGGAAACTTCTTTCGGACGGCCTTGTTCCCGCAGACGGCTGGGGCCCGTCGGGGCGAACTATCTACGGGAGGTGGCGTGGACACACGTCAGTTGAAGTATTTTCTGGCCGTGGTGGACCACGATGGATTCAACCGTGCCGCGGAACATCTGCTGATCGCCCAGCCCTCGCTTTCCCAAACCATCGCCGGCTTGGAGAAGGACCTGGGCGTGCCCCTGTTCCACCGCATCGGCCGGCGGGCGGTACTCAGCGAAGCCGGGAAGGAACTCGTCGGGCCGGCACGGCTGGTGCTGCGGGACCTTGACGCCGCGCAGTCGGCGGTGCAGGCACTAAGGGGCTTGCGCAGCGGCCGGCTGGACATCATCACCATGCCGTCCCCCGGAATCGAACCTTTGACTTCCATGATCGCCAGCTTCTCCCGGCTGCATCCCTCGGTCCGACTCAACGTTGGGGCCGCTTTCACGCCGGAGGAAGTCATCGAATCCGTCCGGAACGGCAGCAGCGAGATCGGTCTGGCGGGTTCCGCCACCCAGATCAGGGTTCCGGGCGTCCAGGTGCTGGAGCTGGAGCGGCAGCCGCTGATACTCATCGTCAACCCGCAGGCCGACACTTTCAATTCCGGGACGGCCATCCAGCGGGAAGATCTGGGCGGGCACCGGCTGATCGCCAGCCAACGCGGCTCGCTGATGCGCTGGCTGGTCGATGATGCGCTGGCGCACGGGGTCCGCACCGAAATCGTGGTCGAGGTCGCGCACCGGACCTCGATTCTGCCGCTGGTGCTCGCAGGGGTCGGCCACGCGGTGATGCCCTCCTCCTGGGCGCCGCTGGCGCACAAATCCGGGCTGCGGACGTTGCTGATCCAGCCGGTCTCGCATCTGGATGTGGCGATCCTGAGCCGAAAGGAAGACCTCACGCCGGCGGCCCGGGCCTTCCTGAAAGTAGCTGAGCTGCACGTTGCACAAAATAACGATCGCTGACCTGCCCTCGTTCGATCGGTAGGTAAAACCTATTTAGTGCATCGGATCTTGGTCTTGGACGCCTCATGCACCCAGGCCTTCTACTTGAAGAGGAAGGCAGTGTGACGCTGCTAACAGACTCAACGAGGAGGCAGGCACATGAGCGCCACCCAGAAATTCACCATCGCTTCGATCCCCGCAGACGGTGTCGGCAAGGAAGTTGTTTCCGCTGGCCGCCGGGTCATGGACGCCCTGGCGGCGAACTCCAACGGCAAGTTCGCCTTCGAATGGACCGAGTTCCCGTGGGGCTGCGGTTACTACGATAAGACCGGCCTGATGATGGATGCCAACGGCTTGGAAACCCTGAAGAACTTCGACGCGATCTACTTCGGCGCCGTCGGCTGGGAGAACGTCCCGGACCACATCAGCCTCTGGGGCCTGCGCCTGAACATCACCCAGAACTTCGACCAGTGGGCCAACATCCGCCCCGTGAAGTTCCTGCCCGGCATCCAGTCCCCGCTCCGCAAGGCAGACAACACCGAACTCGACTGGGTGGTCGTCCGTGAAAACAGCGAAGGCGAATACGCCGGCCTCGGCGGACGGAACCTCAGCGGCCGCGGACCGGGCAACGAAGTCGCCCTGCAGACCGCACTCTTCACCGAAAAGGGTTGCGAACGCATTATGCGCTTCGCCTTTGATCTGGCCCGGACCCGGACGGTGAAGAAGGTTTCCTCAGTCACCAAGTCCAACGCGCAGCAGTACGGCATGGTCCTGTGGGACGAAGTCTTCAACCGTGTGGCCCTGGACTACCCGGACGTCCAGACCGAAAGCGTCCTCGTGGATGCGATGAGCGCCAAGTTCATCCTCAAGCCGGAAGACCTCTCCGTGGTGGTCGCGTCCAACCTGAACGCGGACATCCTCTCGGACCTCGGCTCGGCACTGGCAGGCAGCCTGGGTCTGGCGGCCAGTGCCAACCTGAACCCGGAGCGCCGCTTCCCTTCCATGTTCGAACCGGTCCACGGCTCGGCCCCGGACATCGCCGGCAAGGGCATCAGCAACCCGATCGGCGCGATCGCCAGCGCCGCCCTGATGCTGGACCACTTCGGCCTGCACACCGAAGCCCGCCAGGTCGAGGCCGCCATCGAGCAGACCACCGCCGCCGGGTTCCTGACGCGCGACGTCGGTGGCGAGGCCAACACCGATGACGTCACCGATGCCATCATCAAGGCCCTCACCCACACCCTGGCCGTCGTCTAGCCAGAACGCCCGACCGCCGGGGCCAACCAGCCCTGGCGGTCAGTACATAGCCCGGAGTGGACGGTGGTAGAACACCGCCGCCGTCCACCCCGTGATGCTCTCATTCATCAAGCACCCTCCAGCTATATTCCACAACGAGGTAGGAATCATGGATCACATCACCACCGCCGGCACGGCAACGCCGGCCCCGAAGACACGCTGGTACAAGCAGCTCTACTTCTGGGTACTGACCGCCATTGTTGCCGGCATTCTCGTCGGCTGGCTCGCACCGACGGTCGGCATCGCCATGGAACCCATCGGGACGACCTTCGTCAGTTCGATGAAGATGCTCATCGGCCCCATCGTATTCCTGACGATTGTGGGCGGCATCGCCAGCGTCGCGGACCTGAAAAAGGTCGGCATGACCGGCCTGAAGGCCCTGACCTACTTCCAGGTCGGCACGATTCTCGCCATGGTCTTCGGCCTGGTCGCGATCAACCTCTTCCGCCTCGGCGACGGGGTCAACGCCGACGCCGGTTCGATCAAGACCACCGAATCGGCTGCCAAGCTCATCGACGCCGGAGCGAACCAGGAGTGGTGGCAGTTCCTCACCCACATCATCCCCAACAGCATCATCGGGCCTTTCGTTGAAGGGGACATCCTCCAGATCATCTTCATCGCCGTGGTCTTCGGCATCGCCCTGAACGCCATGGGCAAGGTCGGAGCACCCGTCCTGGACGGCGTGCAGCGCCTCACCGGCGTCATGTTCAAGATCCTGAGCTTCATCATGAAAGCCGCCCCGATCGGCGCCTTCGGTGCGATGGCATACGCAGTGGGCAAATTCGGCGTCTCCTCCCTCACCAGCATGGGCGGACTCATCGCTCTCTTCTACATCACATCCATCATCTTCGTCGTGGTGGTCCTCGGCTCCGTCATGGCCTTCCTGAAACTGAACATCTTCAAGATGATCCGCCACCTCAAAGAGGAATACATGCTCATCCTGGGCACCTCCACCGCCGAACCGGCCCTCCCGGGCCTGATGCGCAAGCTGGAGCATGCCGGCGTGAAGAAGGAAACCGTTGGCCTGGTGGTCCCCACCGGCTACAGCTTCAACCTCGACGGCGCCGCGATCTACCTCTCACTCGCAGCCCTCTACATCGCCCAGGCCACCAACACGGACCTGACCCTCGGCCAGCAGCTAGGCCTGCTCGCCGTGATGCTACTGACCTCCAAGGGCGCGGCAGGTGTGGCTGGCGGCGGCTTCATCGCCCTGACCGCCACGCTCACCACCATCGGCACCATCCCGGCTGCCGGCATCATGCTCATCTTCGGCATCGACAAGTTCATGTCCGAATGCCGGGCCCTGGTGAACTTCACCGGCAACGCCGTGGCCACCCTGTTCATCGCCTGGTGGGACCGCACCCTGGACGCGGACCGCGCCCGCCGGGTCTTCGCCGGCGAAACCGTGGAACCCATGCCGTCCGAGGACCCGATCCACGTCGACGAGGTCACCGACATCGACGATGACCTGACAGAATACGGGCACCACGCGCCCAAACACCCCTCAGCTGAGGAGACCGCACCCAAGCATGCCGTCGACGCCGAATCCGGCAAGTCCGCTGACCGCCGCCCGGCCTTCTCGGAAACCGTCTGAGATGACCAGTACAACCGCCCCGCAGACCGTCCGGACCCTCATCGCACCCGACAAGTTCAAAGGCAGCCTCACCGCCAGCGAAGTAGCTGACGCCCTGGCAGCCGGACTGCGCTCCGCAACCGAAACCGGGACGGTCCTTTGCGAACTCCTTCCACTCGCGGACGGAGGTGACGGCAGCGTAGACGCCGCCGTCGCCTCCGGCTTCACCCGACGCACGTACACCGTTGCCGGACCCACCGGACAGCACACCCAGGCCAGCATCGCTTTCGACGGCGTCACCGCCGTCGTCGAGGTCGCCAACACCTGCGGCCTCGGGCTGCTGCCCGAGGGAAAGCTTGAGCCGCTGAACGCATCCAGCCGAGGCTTCGGCGAAGCCATCCTGTTCGCCCTCAGCCTCAACCCCGCCCGGATCGTCATGGCCCTCGGCGGCAGTGCCAGCACCGACGGCGGCATGGGCATGCTCACCGCCCTCGGCTATAGCTTCCGCGATGCCGACGGTCGGCAACTCTACGGCAGCGGCCGGACCCTGACCCAAATCCACACCGTCCACAGCACCGCGCTGCCCGAACTGGCCGATACCGAACTCATCGTCGCCAGCGACGTCCACAACCCCTTGCTCGGAGCCCAGGGCGCGCCGGCCGTCTTCGGACCCCAAAAGGGCGCCTCACCCGAAGACGTCACAGCACTCGACCAGGCGCTTGAGCACTTCATCGCCAAAATGACCGAGGCCGGATCCGCCTACGCGGCGGCCCTGGCAGAACACGAAGGCGCCGGCAGCGCCGGCGGCATCGGCTACGCCTGCCTGCTGCTCGGGGCGAAACAGGTCTCGGGCGCCGACTACTTCCTGGACCTGCTGGACTTCAACACCCGCAAGGACAACTGCGACATCGTCATCACCGGCGAAGGCAGCATCGACGAACAGACCCTGGCCGGTAAGTTGCCCGCCGCCGTAGCGCGCCGCTCCGGCGCCCGCCCGATCATCGCCGTCGCCGGCCGCTCCCTCCTCCCCAAGGAGAGGTGGGCGGAAATGGCATTGACCCGCGTGTACACACTTGCCGAGTACACCGACCAGGACTCCTCCAAAGACCCCGACCTCTCCGCCGCCCTGCTCCGCAGGATCGGCAAAGATATCGGAACAAGCCTCCTGTAGCGGTTCAAACCTGCTTCAGGAACAGATTCGTCCGCTCGGGGGTGACCCGGGCGGACGATTTGTTTGCCGTGAATTCCGGCCGGCCACGGCCAGGAACGGACGGCGCCCGCGGTTACCGGCCGATGCCGGTGACAGCTACCATCACCGGGACGATACTGACGATCAGGAGCGCCCCGAGGATGTCGAAGACCACCCCGGTGCGGATCATCCTGATGATCGGAACGGCGCCCGAACCGTAGACAATCGCATTTTGCGGGGTGGAGACGGGCAGCATAAATCCGAAGGACGCGGCGAAGGTCGCCGCCAGCGCAGGCACAAACGGATCAACCCCCATCGCCTGGCAGAGCGGGATAACGATAGGCACGACGACGGCCGCGGAGGCGGTGTTGCTGGTCGTCTCCGAGATGAGGACGGCCAAAACCGCGGAGAACGCCGTGATGGCGACAACGTTGGTGATGTTGAGGTTCTGGGCCGCGGCGGCCCCGATGCTCTCTGCCAGCCCGGTAGCTGCCAGGAGAGACCCGAAAATAATGCCGGTGCCGAAGAGGATGATGGTTCCCCAGTCGATTCTCGCGGCGTCCGACCAGATGAGCGTGGCCCGGCGTTCTTTCCAGTTCGTGGGAAGAATGAACAGCAGCGACGCTCCGAGCACAGCCACGATACCCTCATCCAGCCGGTCATCCAGGAAGAGGTAGAGAGCGGAGGCTGTGCCCGTGACCAGGCTGGCCACAGCTGGAAGCAGCCAGAAGCTGACGGTGAACCCGAAAGCGATCAGCGTGTTTACTTCCGCCCGCGACATTTTGCCGTGGGCCGCCTTCTGCTCACGGATGTACTCCTCAACGCCCTCGATCCGACGGACTTCGGGCTTGTTGAGCAGGAACATAGTCACCGCCAGCACCACGAACATGGCCAGGCAGAGCGGAGCTGCGGTAGCCGTCCACTGGGCGAAGGAAATACGTTCCCCCGTAGCCTCCTCGATCAGGCCCCGGCCGATGAGATTGGGCGGGGAGCCGACCGGTGTCAGGAGCCCTCCGACGCTGGCACCGTACGCCAGCATGAGCATTAGCGCGGCGCCCACTCTCAGGCGGAGCCGGTCAAAGTCGGCCCGAACAATACCGCGGTCCTGCATGAGCTGGGCAATGACGGCGAGGATTCCGAGGGCTGTGGGCATGAGCATCGCCACTGTCGCCGTGTTCGACACGAAGGCCGACAAAAGACACGTGATGACGCCGAAGGCGATGATTACGCGGTAAGTGGACGTGGCCACGCCAGGCACAGAGAGCACCGCGAAAGCGAGCCGTCGAGCGATGCCGTGCTTAAGCATCGCCTGGGCGAGTATGAAAGCGCCGATGAAGGTGAAGATCGTCGTCGACCCGAATGGGGCCAGGACCTCACTGGCCGGGGCGACGCCGAGGAGCACGACGGCGGCCACTCCCAGAAGGCCTCCCACAGGAATGGGAATGGGTTCACAGATCCACAGGATGATCACACCCAGCAGAACCGCAGCTAGAAGCTGTTATGTCCGGTCCATGGGCACGGGCAACAGCGCGAAGGTAAACGCGACCGCAGGGGCGAGGAAGAAACCCACTGTTTACCGCGCCCGCTCGAACTTCTCCTCTTTTGGAGAGAGCGCCTGCTCACTCAGGCTCCGAAAAGTCGTCCCTCCCAGCAGGGCCGACCGGACGTCAGTCCGCCCGGCATCACTCGTGGGGTCTGCCGGCAGATTCGTAGACATCCGCGCCCTTCCCTCGTTGCTTTCACCCACCATGCATCCGCGAGACACACAATGTCCAAGGGAATATCGCGCCGATGCTATCCGCACAGGCGCCGGATCCGCTACGACAAATCCGCGGACCGGCTTCTTCTCCACACCATTCATACCAAGGAAGCGCGGATCCTATGCCTCCCCAGTGAAGGGGCATATGGTGCTGGCCACATCCCGACATGATGCTGCGAGAGACGATTCGGGTCGCCCGCCGCTGCGTTCGCCCCCCCGGCGCATTTCTATCGCTCCGCCTCAGCCTCGACCGCTTCGCTCTCGATGGAGCCGCACGCCGATGCTGGCATCCGCGACTGGCTGGCGACGCTGCGGCCACAGGCTCCAAGACGCAAGGCGGCCGCCTTCGACACGCGAGCCCAGGGTCCGGCACTTCTGACTGGCCGGGCTTCCAAGGGCATCACCGCGCTGCTGCACGAAGCGGGATTCGAGATCGTCGCTGAACCGGAGAGCTTCAAGGTCACCACGGAGCCACGGTTGGGCCCGGGAGAGATTGAACGGGCCAGACTCTGGGAAGAGTCCTTGATTGCCAAGGCCGCTGGCATTTGAAGCCCTGCCGGCGAGGAGACCTTCGGCCCTACACCGGAAGCTGATGGCTTCATAGGCTTCAGGCAGATGACGGACACGCTTTGGGTCCGCACAAAGCATCCGTCCGACAGGAGAAAGAAAATGTCCCTACCGGGCATGGAACCAGGCCGCAGCTCCTCGTTCCAGATTGACAACTCCCGGACCGACCGCAGCGAGGGCTGGTCGGTGCTGGTCAGCGGGCCTTCCTCCCACGTCCTGGACCCGGACATGCTCACGGATCTGTGGGGACAGACCATGGCAGAGCCTTGGGCCGGCGGGAAACGGAACCTCTTCATCCGGATCCATGCGGCCACCGTGACCGGACGCCACGTGCACCTCGCCTGACAAAGCACGCCTTAGACCACCGCCCGGACAACCACCAACGAACCCCAGGAGAGTCATGGATCACCTTGTTGTCGGGTATGACGGATCGTCCGAAGCCGGCCCTGCTGTCCGCTGGGCCGCCCGGCAGGCCTCGCTCCGTGGCGGCGAACTCCACCTGGTACATTGCTCGCTGTGGCCAGCCCTCACCCATGACCTCGGTCCCGTGCCTGGGGTTGCGGACAGCGGACTGCGCCATGCCGCCGAAGCAATCGTCGCCGAAGGAGCAGGATACGCCCATGCCGAGGTCCCTGGACTGACCATCACCACCGGTCTCATGTACGGCTGGGCTGCCGAGAACCTCAGGAAACTCTCTTCCGGCGCCACCATGCTGGTCGTTGGCAGCCGGGGGCTCGGCGGCTTCATGGGTTTGCTGGTCGGCTCCGTCAGCCTCGAGCTGGCCTCCACTGCCGCCTGCCCTGTGGCCATCGTCAGAACAGGAGAACACCCCAACGGTCCTGTCGTCGTCGGAATCGACGTCGAGGAATGGGAACCCGCCCTCCGGCACGCCTGCACCCTGGCCACACTGTTCGAGACCACCCTGAGGGTCATCCATGTGCGCAGAAGCACGGAGAGCAGCACCAGCCCGGAACAAGGCCTGACACCCCCAATGCCAGGGAAGTGCTGGATGCGGCGGTCCGCCGCGCCCTTGACGCACTACCTGGCCTCATCGTCGAGGAACGCCTGCTGGCTGGCTCTTCCATCGCCGGAACCCTGTTGAACGAGGCGCACGACGCCCAAGCCATGGTCGTCGGGACCCAGTGCCCCGTCCTCGTCGTGCGGCCCGGCCGTCAGCACGCACAGCGACGCCCCGGCGCCCAGGTCCGCCATCAGGACCCGCCCGCGCCGGTCCCGACCGCCGGCAGACGGCAAGGACCCGCTGAAAGCGGCTTTCACTGCCGGCCTGCCGCTGTTCTCCGACCTCGCTGTTCGCCTACCGGGCGTGCTTGACCGTGCGCACACGGGTGATGATGGTGGGGCAGGGCAAGTGTGTGAGGACCGTGTGGGCGGTCGATCCCAGCATGAGCCGTTTGAAGCTGCCGCGGCCCCGGCTTCCGAGGACCAGCAGGCGCGCGTCCTGGGCTGACGCAACCAGTGCGTCGGCCGGTTCCTTGTCCGTTTCCAGGACCTGGTGTACGACAAGGTCGGGGTAGATATCGGCCAGTCCGGCGATCGTCTCGGCCAGGACGATGCGTTCTTCTTCGACGATGAGTTCCGCGAAGTTGCTTTCCGGCATGCCCTTCTGGACCCAGCGGTTGGGGCCACGGAAGGCGTGCAGCACGGTAAGTCCCTGACCGTCGCGGTCTGCCTCCGCGGCGGCGAAGGCCACCGCCTGGGTTGATTC
This sequence comes from Arthrobacter sp. Soil762, assembly GCF_001428335.1. Classification (GTDB taxonomy): domain Bacteria; phylum Actinomycetota; class Actinomycetes; order Actinomycetales; family Micrococcaceae; genus Arthrobacter. The sequence continues at coordinate 28,468 of NZ_LMSG01000001.1, read as the reverse complement.
TTCGGAGCCGTCCACGCCAACCAGAATTCCGTGGCGGGCAGCAGGATCGTGCTCACCGATGACGGCAACCGGGCAGGTGGCCACGGCGGCGATCTGCAGGGCCCGGTCGGTCAGGGTGCCGCCGGGCCAGGCATGTCCGGAGCCGATGACCATCATCGCGGCGTCCTTGGAGCGCTTCCGCAGGGCATATCCCGGGCTGCCGGAGCCGAGCATGGTGCGGACGTCGACGGACGGCGCTTCGGCGAGGGCACGGGCCTTCGCTGTGGCAACGAGCTCGGCCCCTGCCTTCCTGAGCATCTCGTAGTAGCCGGGGGTGTCGTACGTCCATCGGTCATCCACCGCGTGGACGAGGAGTACGGGCATTTTCAGGGCCGCGGCCCTGTGCATCGCCCAGGCCAGCGCCGCTTCGCTGCTGCCGGAATCGTTCACGCCGACGACAATGGGATTTTTCATGGCATGGCCTGCTCTTCCTGATCTCTGGTCCTGGTCCGGGACCGGGACCGGGGGTGGTGTCTGTTTCAGTTTCCGCTGTGCGGGTCCGGATGGTTAGGGCCGGAAGTCCCGCGCAGCGCCGTTTCCTGGGTTGCTCATGTGGCGTGCAGCCCGCGGCGACGCATGCAGGCGAGGGCTGCAGTCACCGCGGCGGCCGCGACGGCGAGCATCCACAGTCCTCCGCTGATGTCTGTCTCGGCTCCTGCCGGAATGGGCGTGTGGGTGAACGGGGACAGGCTCCGCAACGCTTCGGGGGCGCCGATCAGGCCCCCGAAAATGCCCAGGAACGCCCCGAGTCCCATGAGCGACCACCACACGGCGGCCGTCATCTCCGGGAGCAGGACAAAGACCAAAGCCAGGACTGCCAAATAGGCCAGGGCTGCCGGGAGCTGGACTGCGGCGGCAATGAACGAATCCGCAACCCGTTCCGGGACGTCCCCGGAGACGAGGACACTGGCAGCGGAGACGACGGCCCCGCTGAGCAGAACCAACACCACACCGAGGGAACCCAGGGCCAGGTAGTCCCGCATCCAGCGGACCCGGCTGACGGGGGTGGCGAGGATGAGCTCGGCCGTCCGGCCGGCCTCCTCCTGCCGCATCCGCACGATGGCCTGGACGGCGCAGGCCGCGGCGAGGACCCCAACCATACTGAACATGGCGGAAATCAGCACCTGGGAAATCAGGATGTCCCCGGCGGGCACAATGCTTCGCAGGGCTTCTCCCAAGGTCGGATCTGTCCCGGCCGCCTGTTCGACAAGCCGGGCCAAGGAACCGGCCAGGAGGCCGGCGGCCGCGGATCCAAGGCACCACCCGGCCACGGTGGGCCATTGCAGCCGCCAAGCCAGGCCGAAGGACCCGGACAGGGCCCGGGGGCGTCCTTTCGTCCTGCTCGTTCCGGCAGGAGGCTCGCTCCGCTGTCCCGGTGCGACTGCAGGGCAAAGACCACTGCGGAGCCGACAGCCGCGAAGCCCACACCCTGCAACAAGGGCGCGGGGTTGTTTGCGGTGTAGGCGGCCGTTTGTTGGTGCCATCCGATCGGTGAGAACCAGCTGGGCCAGGCGGCGCTCATGCGCACGCCGTCGGGCTGCGGTGTTCCGAGCGCGTCGCCGAGCCCCCGGAGCAGGTAGGACAGGACGACGGCGGACGTGGAAACAGCGTTCGCGCCGCGGCCCGAACGCATGAACTGGGCTGCGAGCAGCCCAAACCCGAGAAACGCCAGCCCGGTGGCGGCAACCGCGGCACCGGCGATGAGGGATCCGGCCGGGTCCAGGCCCCCGGCGGTGAACCCGGCGGCGACGGCAGCGCACAGCACCAGGTTGGCCACTGACCCGTGGACGAGGGTCGCGATCGTGGGAACGTTCCGCGAGGCAGAAGTGGCGGCGAGCAGTTCAGCCCGGCCACTTTCTTCCTCGGCCCGGCGTTGCCGCACGGCAAGGAAGGTGTTCATCAGTCCTGCCATCAACGCCAGGAACCTGAAGATCTGGAAGAACACGAAGGCATCCAGCCGGGTGCCCTGGGGCAGGCCGCGCAGCATCAGGATGGCGGGGTTCGCCACGGCGAGCCTGATGATGCCCGCACGTCCGACGTCGTCGCCGTAGGTGTCGGCGACGGCCGTGGCCGAAAGAACCCCAGCAGTCCGATGCCGCCGATCCAGAGGGAAAGTTGCCAGCGGTCCCGGCGCAGCCGGTGCAGCAGGAGAATCCACAGGAGACTCATCGCAGCCCCGCTTCCACCCCGTCGGCGGCGAGTTCATCACCGTAATGGCGCAGGAACAGTTCCTCCAGGGATGGTGGTGTGATCGTCAGGCCCTGGACTTTCAGCGATGCCAGCAGGGGCAGGACCGCGGTCAGCTGGTCGCTGTCGGCGGTGAAGGTGAGGCGTCCGCCGGCGTAGGCCAGGTCGCGGATGCCGCCGCTTCCGGCCAGCTGCGTGCGTGCGGAATCGGTCGCGGTGAAGGCGACTTCGCTGCGGGTCAGGTGCCGGCGCTGGTCAAGGGTTCCGGACTCGACGGTCTTGCCGGCCCGGATGATGGTGACCTTATCGCAGAGCCGCTCCACCTCGGAGAGGATGTGGCTGGAGACAGCACCGTGGCGCCGGCTTGGGCAACGCGTTCGATCTCCTGGTTGAAGACGGTCTCCATGATGGGGTCCAGCCCGCTGGTCGGCTCATCCAGGACGTACAGGTCCGCCGATGTGGCGAGGGCGGCGATCAGGGCCACTTTTTGCCGGTTGCCTTTCGAGTAGGACCGGCCCTTCTTGCCCGGGTCGAATTCGAAGGCGGCCTGCAGCCTTGCCTTCGTGGCCCTGTAGGCATCGGCGTTGGCGGTTCCGCCGCGCAGCCTGCTGATCAGGTCGATGGCTTCCCCGCCCGTCAGGTTGGGCCACAGGCTCACGTCCCCCGGGACGTAGGCGATGCGCGGTGAAGTGCGGCCGCGTCCGTCCAGGGGCCGTGCCCGAACACGGTCACAGAGCCGCCGCTGGCGCGCACCAGTCCCAGCAGGATGCGGATGGTCGTAGATTTCCCGGCCCCGTTGGGGCCGAGGAATCCGTGGATCTCGCCCGGGGCGACGCTCAAGTCCAGACCGTCGAGTGCTTTTACCCGCCCGAAGCGTTTCTGCAGGTTCCGGGTTTCAAGGATGCTGTCCATGGTCTTCACCAGAGTTCCTGTTGGTCGCTGGAGGTCGCCGGCGACGGCGGGCCGCGGCCGCACGGTCGCGGGGCCGAGTCTGGAGGCCAGTTTGGGGTAGACGCGCTCCAGGCTCCGGGCGATCTCCTCCAGCGCCGTCTTCTCGTAGTCGGAGAGTGCCATCGTCGGCCTCCTGTGTCGTGCATGCGTGGGTCTGGGGCTTTAGTGCGGGTTGTCCAGCGGGACAGCTTCAAGGTATTCCGGGACGCGGGCGCTCCAGCCCAGTTCGCGTTTGATGCGTGCCCGCAGGGCGTCGGAGGCGTCGGGCTCGCCGTGCGTAATGTAGGTCATCCGCGGGGCCCGTGTGGCTGTGCGCATCCAGCCGATGATGCCGTCGGCGTCGGCGTGGGCTGAAAAGCCTTCCATCTGGAGGACTTCGGCCCGGATCGGGACGTCCTGCCCGTAGATCCTCAGCTCCTCTGCCCCTGCGGCGAGTGCGGCGCCGCGGGTTCCTCCGGCCTGGTACCCGCTGAGGATCAGGGCGTTTTTGGGGTCGGGTCCATAGGCTTCGATATGGTGCAGGATCCTGCCGCCGGTGAGCATTCCGCTGGCGGAGATGATGATCATGGGCCCTCCCCTGAGGTTCAGGAGTTTGGAGTTATCGGCGGTGCGCGTCATGGTGGCCAGCTGGTACATCGCCTTGAACTCCTCCGGGCGGAGGCGGTGTTCGTCGCGGTGCTGCTGGTACATGTAGGACGCGTCGATGGCCATGGGGCTGTTCAGGTACACCGGGATGTCGGGGATGAGGCCTTTGTGGCGTAGCCGGGAAAGATGGAGCATCATCGTTTCTGCCCGGCCGACAGCGAAGGCGGCGATCATGATGACGCCACCGCGTTTGGCTACACGCCGGACCACGTCGCCGAGTTGCTGTTCAGGGTTTTCCGGTGGGTGGATTCTGTTGCCGTAGGTGGATTCGGTGACGAGCACGTCAACGGCTTCCAGGTCCCGGGGCGGGAACATGAGCGGGTCATCGGCCCGGCCCAGGTCACCGGTGAAATGCAGTGAATTTCCCCCGGCGTTCAGGTGGATCTGTGCGGCTCCCAGGATGTGCCCGGCGGGCAGGAACGTGGCTTCAATGCCCTCGCCGAGCACGAGCGGGGTGTCGAAGTCCTGGGGCCGGAAGCTGTTCAGTGATTTGACCGCGTCAGCGGCGGTGTAGAGCGGCAGGGCCGGGGCATGGATGGAGGAGCCGCGGTGATCGGCATAGCGGGCTTCCTCTTCCTGGAGGTGGCCGCTGTCCGGAAGCAGGAGTTTGCACAGTTCGCTGGTTCCGTGGGTGGCGTACACCGGGCCGGCGAACCCGTCACGGACGAGAGCGGGAACGTAACCGGTGTGGTCAAGATGGGCGTGGGTGAGAAGCACCGCGTCGATGGACGCGGCGGCAACCGGAAGCGGGGCGCGGTTGCGGTCGCGGATGCGTTTGTAGCCCTGGAAGAGACCGCAGTCGATCAGGATCCGGGTCCCGCCTGATTCAAGGAGGTACCGGGAGCCGGTGACCGTGTCGGTTGCACCGAGGAACCGGAGCCTGGCCGGGTGTTTGCTCTTCATGCTGGCCTCCTGCAAGGTGAAAGTGGTCCGGGTGCCCTGCGTGTGGGCGGGCACCCGGAAACGGGCTCAGGCTACGGAGCCGGCATCATGTGGTGGTGGCGGTATTCCTCGGTGCTCGGCTTGATCGCCAAGGCCGTGACGATAAACGCGACGGCACCTGGGATCCAGGCACTCCACGCTGCACCCATGGATGAGGCGAACCCGCCCACCCACGGTGCCAGCAGGAGGGCCACGGCGAGCACGGCCTGGGCCCATTCAGCGGCAGGCATCCCGGGCCAGGCCAGGTTGGTGGCCCCGCCCACGATAAGCAGGGCGCCAAGGGTGACCATGAGGGCCGTGGACGACCCTGTCTGGGTGGTCCACAGCACCGACAGTGCCGTGTAGGCTCCGGCGGCAATGACTGTCCAGTCCTGCCAGCGTGTCCATTTCTTCATTGGGATCATGCTCCTTCGGTGGTTGGTGATTTCTGGGTGACCGCCGAGTCATGTGCGGGGCGGGGGCAAAGGGTTCCTGCCGGGATCAAGTGGCGGGACAACGAGGACGGGACAATGCGCGTGGGCGACGCAGGCCGTCGTGACCGAACCCAGCAGCAGCTCGCGGAATCCGCCGCGGCCGCGCCGGCCAACGACCAGCAGGGAGGCGTTCTTGCTGGCGTCGATCAGCGATGGGCGGGGGGCGCCCCGCACCAGCCTGGTGGTGACGTTTCGTGGAACTTCAGGGCCGAAGGCCTCGGCCAGGGCATGCTGGAGACTCTCGGCTGCCTCATGGGTGAATCCCTCGGTGCCCATCCCGTCGAAGGCCTCAAACCCTGCGGGGAAGTCCCAGCACGCCCAGGCCTGGACATGCGTGCCCAACACAACGGCGAGGCGCGTGGCTTGCCGCAACGCCTCGATGGACGCAGCCGAACCGTCGACGCCGACAATGATCAGTCCGCGCCTTCTGCCAGTGGCCATGGCCGCCCTTCCTGGTCGTTCCGATACGGTTTCTCTAAGACTGCGCAGAAACGAGGACACGAAACAGGGCCGAAAGTCACGGCACCGACCCGGGCCCTTCGGCCCTTGTTAACCGGCGTCCGGTCGGGAACAATATGCAGAGCCGGGCAAGGAATCCGGCCCACTTTGACGGCCACGCCGGCCGCAGGACGGGAGGACCGTGGACCATCAAGCAGCACCGTCCCGCGCGGAGACCGGTCCCGCCCCTGCGCCGATCCGTGTCTTCGTTCTCGATGACCACGAACTGGTCCGCCGGGGACTGCAGGAGCTTCTGGAAAGTGAAGGCTTTGAGGTCGTCGGCATGTCGGGGTCCGCGGAGGAGGCCACCCGCCGCATCCCGGCCTTGCGGCCCGATGTCGCGATCCTGGACGCACGGCTTCCGGATGGGACAGGCATCGAGGTCTGCAGGGACGTGCGCTCCGTGGACCCCTCGCTGAACTGCCTGATCCTGACCAGCTACGACGACGAACAGGCACTCCGCGGCGCCGTCCTTGCCGGAGCCGCCGGGTATGTCCTGAAGGAAATCGGCGGCACTGACCTCCTGGGCGCCCTGCGCCGGGCCGCCCGTGGCGAATCGTTGTTTGATGCCGAACTGAAAGCAAGAATCATCCAGGGACTCACCGAACCGAAGAAGCCGGACCCGAGGGTTGCCTCGTTGACCCCGCAGGAGCGGCGTGTCCTGGAGCTCGTCGGCGAAGGCATGACCAACCGCCAGATCGGCGAACAGATGCTCCTGGCCGAAAAGACGGTCAAGAACTATGTGTCCTCGATGCTGGCCAAGCTTGGCTTCGAGCGGCGCACCCAGGCGGCTGTCTACATCGCCCACGGGCCGGACCCGGAGGCAGGCTCCGTTCACTGACCAGCGGCCCGGGACTCAGCGGGCCGGAACCGACCACACCAGAGTCGTCCCTTTCGTTGGCGCGCTGGTGATGGCGCACGTGCCCTTCAGCTCCCTGGCCCGGTGGTCCATGTTCAACAGGCCGTTGCCCGGTTTGGGATCGTTGAACCCCTGGCCGTTGTCCTCGACGGTGAGGACCAGGGTGCCCTCGGTGACCGCGACGGACACCCAGATGGCCTGCGCCCCCGAGTGCCGCACGGCGTTGCTCAGGGCTTCGGAGAGCACTGCCAAAAGGTGGATCGTCGTGACGCCATTGATGATGGAATCGACATCGCCTGTCAGGGCCAGGTGCGGTGCGAACGGAAGCGGCCGCGCGACGTTCCGGACGGTTCGGAGGATCCGGCTGCTGAGCAAATCAGGCTCACCGGAATCGGCCTGCAGGGAATAAATGGTGTTGCGGAGGTCCCTGATCGTCCCATCCAGCTCCTGGGTCACGGCGTCGATTCGGTTCAGCGCGGATTCGCCCGAGGTGAAGCGACGCAGGCTCTGGATGCTCAGGCCGGCGGCGAAGAGCCGCTGGATGACCAGGTCGTGCAGGTCCCGCGCGATCCTGTCCCGGTCGCTGAACACCACCAGCTGTTCGCGCAACCGGTGGATGCGGTCCAACTCCAGCGCCAGCGCCACGTGCGAACCGAAGACCGCCCCCATGTCAACATCGGTTCTCGGGAACGGGCCGGTCCCGGGTGCCCGCACAAGCACCAGGAGCCCGTGGTGGGAACCCTGGGCGCTGAGGTCGACCGCCAAGAGCTTTCCCCAGTAAGTTTCGTCGCCGGGACCGAGAATACTCCCGGCGTCCTCCACACACGCCGGTGCGCCGGTGTCGGCAACGGCCCTGATCTCGGGGGAATCCATGGGCAGGGTCCGCCCGGTGAATTCCGGACCGTCGGCCCCCGCCACACCCACCACCCGGTAGGAGCCCACTCCGTCGTCCGGTACAAGGATCAGCGCCAGTTGGGCTCCGGACTCCCTCAGCGCCTTGTCGGCAACGACATCCAGTGCCACCCGCCCGGATTCGTCCGTGCGGTCATCGCCGAGCATCCGTCCGGTGACATCCATGCTTGCCTCTAGCCAGGAGGCCCGGCGCCGGGCCTCCTCGTACAGGCGGGCATTTTCAATGGCCACCCCGGCGGCGGCGGCCAACGCGACCGCGAGGTCCTCGTCCTCGGGTGTGAAATCCCCTCCCCCGTCTTTCTCTGTCAGGTATAGATTGCCGAAGACAACGTCACGCACGCGTATCGGAACACCGAGGAAGGACTTCATGGGTGGATGGTGTGCCGGGAACCCGTAGGCGTTGGGGTGCTGGCGCAGATCGTGCAGCCGAAGGGGTTCAGGTTCAGTGATGAGCAAACCCAGGACGCCGTGGCCGGTGGGCCGCGGTCCGATCCGATGGGCGAGGTCGTCATCGATGCCGACGGTGATGAAATGGCTCAGCGACTGGTCTTCGCCAATGACGCCGAGAGCGCCATAGCGGGCGTTCAGTAGCCGGCACGCCGATCTGACCACCCGGTCCAGGACTGCGTCGAGGCTGAGGTCCTCGGCAACAGCGACGACCGCTTCCAGCAGCCCGCGCATGTGTTCCTGTGCGTGCAGGAGCTCCCCTGCCCTGGCCAGGAAGTCTTTCAGGAGGTCTTCGATCCGGACACCGACGGCTGGCCCGCCGTCGGGCTTCTCCGGGCCCGCACTGGAACAGTTCATCTCTGCCTTTCGCCTGCCGCCGTCATCACAGACAGGGATGCCCGCGCCTCGACAAGGAGCACATCCGATGACAGACTACCCCGGCACCGCGGCCCCAACCAGACGTCCAGCCACGGATCGAACGGGGTCTTTGGGCCCTGTTCCGCGGCCCGCCCCGGGCGTACCCTCGGCACCATGACGAACAAAACACCAGAGGCAGAGGTTCTGGAATCCCACCAATGCTGGGAACTCCTGCGCAGTGTCTCGGTGGGACGCCTGGCCCTCTGGGTCCAGGACCACCCCGACATCTTCCCGGTCAACTACAAAGTCGACCACGGAACACTGGTCTTCCGGACAGGCGAGGGTACCAAGCTCCACACAGCGCTGGGAGAAACAGCAGTAGCGCTGGAAGCCGACGGCGTCAACGCCGATACCGGTGTCGCCTGGAGCGTCGTCGTGAAAGGCCGAGCCACCGCCATCACACTCACCCAGGAAGTGCTCGATACCGTCGGGCTGCTCCTCTTTCCCTGGCAGGCCGGCCGCAAAGACCACTTCATCCGCATCGTCCCAGCCTCCATCACCGGACGCCGCTTCACAGTGACCCCGCCCCTGACCTGGTGGAGCCCCCTGGACGACACCACCAGGGCAGGACTCGAATAGCGCATCCCGGAAGTGGGTCCAAAGGCCCTAACGACTGTGCTCTGCCGTCGGTAGCGTCACAGCTATAAGGGTCAAACAACGTCCGACTGGTGGCTGTCTGGCCGACCGAAAGATCGAAGTACACGATAAAGGAGCGAGAATGTCTCTGTCTCCCCACAACATGGATGAAGGCCGGGTTGACGGCGGAATGCACGTCACGGAAGAACTCACTACCGAACGATGCTGGGAACTTCTGCGCTCAAGCAGCACCGGCCGTTTCGGTTTCCTTGAACAAGGCAGGATCGTTATCCTTCCCGTGAACTATCTCGTCGACCAGCAATCCATCTACTTCCGCACAGCCGAAACCGGGCCCATCGGCGGGGCCGTCCCTTCCCTCGAGGCGTCGTTCCAAATCGACGGTTCGCGCCCCGACCGGAGCGAAGGATGGTCCGTCCTGGTCAGCGGCCCATCCTCCCGTGTCAAGGACAAAGATCTTCTGACCCGCCTGTGGGGGAAGGCCATGGCGGAACCTTGGGGCGGCGGAGAACGCAATCTGTTTGTCCGTATCCAGGGATACAGGGTCACCGGCCGCCACGTTCATCTCGGGTGAGCCGGGTCCAAAGGCCCTAACGACGTCGCTCCCCCGTCGGTAGCGTCAAGGCATGACCCAGGAAGCAGCGGACCCCATCGAACGGCTCAGCCCCGACGAGTGTTGGGAGCTGCTCGGGCGCACCAGCGTCGGCAGGTTCGCCGTGATCGTCGAGGACCATCCCGAGATTTTCCCTGTGAACTATGTTCTGGAGCACGGCAGCATCGTCTTCCGCACAGGCGTCGGGACGAAATACTGGGCCACCATGAAGGACCCGTGCGCGCTGGAAATCGACGGCTACGATGCCTCGTCAGGGAAGGCCTGGAGCGTCGTCGTGCGCGGCCGGACACGCCTGATCCTGGACCGTGAGGAAAAGAAGGCTGCCGATGCCCTGAACCTTGACCCTTGGCAGCCGGGCAGCAAGAGCCACTATCTGCGGCTGGACTTCGAGGCCGTCACCGGCCGGCGGTTCACGACGACACGACCTGACATCTGGCACACTCCCGCCACCGACCCCCGCACAGACATCTTCCACTGACCCGCCGATCACCGGCGCCTGTGCCCCGGCGCTGGGCCTCCAACCGGATGGAAACCACATGAAAGCCCTTGTTTATGGTGGACCCGGCAAGAAGTCCTGTACTGACGCCCCGGACCCCCGGATTATCCACCCCACCGACGCCGTGGTCCGTATCGATACCACCACCATCTGCGGCACTGACCTGCACATCCTCAAAGGCGACGTGCCGGCCGTCCAGGAAGGACGCGTCCTTGGCCACGAAGGCGTCGGCACGGTCACCCGCGTCGGGCCATCGGTCACCCGGATCCGGGCCGGGGACCGGGTGATCATCTCGTGCATCAAATCCTGCGGCCACTGCACCAACTGCAAACGAGGCCTCTACTCGCACTGCGCGGGAGAGGAAGGGCTGGCAGGAACCGGTTGGATCTTCGGCCACCTTATGGACGGCACACAGGCAGAGCAGCTCCGTGTCCCCTATGCGGACAATTCCCTGCACAAGGTCCCGCACGGGGTCAGCGACGACCAAGCCGTCATGCTCTCCGATATCCTGCCCACGGCCTTCGAGATCGGCATCCAGGCCGGGCACATCAGCTCCGGCGACACGGTCGCCGTTGTCGGCCCCGGACCCATCGGCCTGGCGGCCATGGCCACGGCAGGCCTGCACGGTGCGGCGACGGTCATCGCCATCGACCTCGATGAATCACGGCTGGCACGGGCCCGGGAATTCGGTGCCACCGACACCGTGAACCCGGTGAGCCCCGGGTGGATCGGCGACGTCATGGCCCTGACTGACGGCGCCCGGGTGGACGTCGCCATCGAAGCCGTCGGGATCCCCGACACCTTCGACATGGCACTGCGTCTGGTGCGCCCCGGCGGGAACGTCGCCATCCCTGCCGAAAAGTTCGCAACCCACCAATTTCCGTTCGACCGGATCATGGATGCCTACGACACATTCTCGCGCGCGGCGGAAACACACGCGTTGAAAGTGATCCTTAGCCGGGAAAAGCACCAGGAATCCTGAAGGACGGCCAGGGCAGGGACCGCCGTGTCGATGATCATGCGGTTTTCGCTGGTGTCCGCCACCCTTTTGGTCGGGGTTCTTGTTGCTGCGCTTCTGGCTGCCGGTCACACGGCGGCTGCGGAGGGAACGGCAAACATCTACTCCCTGGGCATCGCGGTGTTCCGGGCTGTGTCGATGGTCCGGGGGCTGCTTCGAGGGCGGTGGGGAATCGATCTGCTCGCAGTGACAGCGATCGGAGCGACTGTCGCCGTCGGCGAGTACATCGCCTCGTTGATCATCGTGCTGATGCTCAGTGGCGGGGAAGCCCTGGAGACCTTCGCCCAGGGGCGGGCTTCCCGGGAGCTGCGCTCCCTGCTGGACCGGTCCCCGCGGACCGCGCACCTGGAACGCCCTGGACTTCCCGTGGAAGACCTGCCCGTCGAAAGGGTCAATCCGGGGGACGTGCTTCTGATCAAGCCCTCGGAAATCGTCCCCGTTGACGGAAAGCTTCTCACGGCGGCGGGGATCTTCGACGAATCTGCCCTGACCGGCGAAAGCCTGCCCATGGAACACCGGCAAGGCGAGAGACTGCTCAGCGGCTCCGTCAACGGAGAAAACGCTGTCCGCATGCGGGCAACGGCCACCGCGGCCGATTCCCAGTACAGCCAGATTGTGGCGCTGGTCCAGGAAGCCGCGGCAAGCCGGGCGCCCATAGTCAGGCTCGCCGACCGGTACGCAATCCCCTTCACCCTGCTGGCGTTCCTGCTGGCCGGAACAGCATGGTTCCTCAGCCAGGACCCCGGCAGATTCGCGCAGGTCCTGGTCGTCGCCACCCCGTGCCCCCTGCTGATCGCGGCACCGGTGGCGTTCCTCGCCGGCACCAGCCGGGCAGCCCAAGCCGGAATCATCATCAAGAACGCCGGTACCCTCGAGCAACTTGCCCGGATCCGGACAGCGGTTTTCGACAAGACCGGCACCCTGACGCGCGGCCGGCCAACCCTGCACGAAATCCGGGTCTCGCCCAACGCCGCGCCGCACCTGTCCGCTGCCCGGCTGCTGCAGCTGGCAGCATCCGCGGAACAGTACTCCTCCCACGTACTGGCCGCCTCCGTCATCGCGGCCGCGCTCACGCGGGAACTGCCCCTCCTCACGGGAACCGACGCCCACGAGCACGCCACCGACGGCGTCGCGGCCACCTGCGGCGAGCACACGGTCGTCGTGGGAAAACCCACTTTCGTTGAATCAGCCACGACCGGTTTCGAAAGGACGAAGTTGGTGAGCGGTCAGCTGGGCATCTACGTCGGAGTCAACGGACAGTTCACAGGAACACTGATCATGAGCGATCCCCTGCGGGAAAATGCCGTGGAAACCCTGGCCTCGCTCCGAACGCTCGGCGTCAAGGAGACAATGCTGCTTACCGGCGACACAGCCGCGACCGCCTGGCACATCGCCGCCGAGGCAGGGATCAGCCATGTCCTGGCGGAATGCCTTCCGGCTGACAAAGTCGCCGCCGTCGCAGCCCTGGGCACCCGGCCCGTAATGATGGTCGGTGACGGCGTCAACGACGCCCCCGTCCTGGCAGCCGCAGACGTCGGAGTCGCCATGGGCGCCAAAGGAGCCACGGCCGCCAGCGAGTCAGCAGACGTCGTGATCATGCTCGATGACCTGTCCAAGGTCGCCGCCGCCGTGTCGATAGGACAGCGCACCATCCGCATCGCCCACATGAGCATCTGGACCGGCATCCTGCTCAGCATCGGGCTGATGCTGGCCGCCGCCTATGGCTACGTCCCCGCAGTCGCCGGCGCCCTCCTGCAAGAACTTGTGGACCTCGCAACGATCCTGAACGCGCTCAGGGCACTCGGCGGCGAGTCCAGACAGCATGACCGGGCCGGCCAGCCATTGACGCGTCCGCCGCGGCCCGTCCCGCCCGCCAAACGGCAAGTGCCTGGCCGCTGAACCAGCTCAGTACCGCTCCGGTTCCTCACCCAGTTCAAAATGCCTGCCGTGGATGCGGTTAGGAGTGATCTCGACATAGGTATATTTCCGGGTCGGGATCCAGGGTTTGAGGGGCAGCTTGTCCGCTTCGTCGATCTCTGTCTGTGACTCAATCACCCGCGCCGTGCCGTGCAGAACGACGCTCCACGCCTCGTCGTCGACAACCTCGTCCACTTCAAAGGCCACCTTGTCGTTTACCGTCAGGCCGGCCAGCTTGGTTCCCGGATTCGTTCGAAGAAGCAGCAACCCGTTGTGGGCCAGGAAATTGATCGGATAAATGTCAGGTTCGCCCCCGACGCAGATGGCAAGGCGCCCATGCTGGCTTCGTTCGAACACTTTCCATGATTCAGCGTCGGACAAGATGGTTCCGGGTCGTTCGTCACTTTCCATGGTTCTCACTCCTGGACTGCTCGGTGCGTCCTGCCTCGGATCAGCTGACGCTGTTATTGCCGAAAGCGTACGCCGGCGCCGTGGCCTCCGACAGAGTACAAGGTCCCGTTTGGGACTGCACCAAGGCCCGCCGTTCCGCTGCGTGCGGCGGTCCTGGCGGACCTTCCTCCGCGCCTACTCCTGCGCTTACCGAACGTGTAGGCTCGGCGCCATGACCTATTCTGAGCCAGGGCCGTCAACTGAAACCCTCAGTGTCCATGACTGCTGGAAGTATCTCCGCTCCGTGTCCACGTGCAGGGTTGCGCTCATCAGCGACGGGACCCCGGAGATCTTCCCCGTGAACTATGTTCCCAACTACGGAACAGTGATATTCCGGACAGGCCCGGGGACCAAACTCGACGCCGTCCTTTCAGGCGGTCCGGTCGCGCTGGAGGCCGACGGCTTCAACTCCTACGGCACCATTGCCTGGAGCGTCGTCATCAAAGGAGTCCCTGAGATCGTTACGGGCGAAGAGAACATCCAGGAAGCCCTCGATGGCGGACTGTCGCCTTGGGAACCCGGAGCCAAGGACACCCTCGTGAGGGTCACCCCCACCGAAGTGAGCGGCCGGAAATTCGTCATCGAACCACCCACGCACTGGTGGCCCCCCATCGATCCAACGTCGACCCCGGGTCAGGAAGCCGTCGGCGACAGAAGCTGACCGGCGGCTGTGTGTCAGGCCGGTCGTGTCACGAGGGTCGGGCACTGGATGTGGAGAAGTACAGTCTGGGCCACCGAGCCAACCAGGACACGCTCCCCTCCCCTTCCCTTGCACCCCATGACCAGAAGCCTGGCCCGGGAACCCGCATCGATCAGAGCTTCTGCCGGGCCACGGCGCAGGTCCATGACTTCATGCACCACCAGCCCGGGGCATCGCCCGGATAGCTTGTCCCTTGCCGAAGACAACACCGACTGGCCCTCAAGGCCCGAGGCTGCATCCACGGCTTCCTGGCCTTCACTGCCAGAGGCAGCCGGAGCATCGCGGCCGCAGGCATGGACGACCGTCAGTTCCTGTCCCGTCCGAAGGGCCTCTTGGGCGGCTCAGTCCATGGCGAGCTCCGAATCACTGATTCGCGGAGGACTCTCGATGCTTCGGGTGTGGCGATGAACGTGGCCATACGACGGCAATCCGTCACGATCTGCCGCGGACCTAGCTGGGAGGCTGGGCGGGGTCGGTTCCCCGCGGGAGGCTAGCCTTCCTGGCGCGGGGTTACCGTCCCAGCGGTGTCACCTCCGTCGATGACGAATTCGGCTCCGGTTACGAACGATGATTCGTTCGAGGACAGGTACAGGACGAGGTCGGCAACTTCCCCGGGATGGCCTATGCGGTTGAGCGCTACGTGACTCATGTCCATCGTCATGCCGGCCGTCATCGGAGTAGAGATGACACCGGGATGGACGGAGTTCACCCTGATGCCATGACGCCCCAAGTCCAGTGCAGCACTCTTGGTAAGTCCGCGTACGCCGAACTTCGAGGCCGTGTATCCCGGGATCTGCTCATAGCCGCGGATGCCGGCAATCGAGGAGATGTTGATGATGGCCCCGCCCTTGGACTGCTTCAGGGCCGGTATCGCAGCCTTGATTCCGTTGAAGGTGCCGGTCAAGTTGACGGCGATGACGGTATTCCATTGGTCCAGGGTGTACTCCTCAATCGGGGCGAAGTTCACGATGCCTGCATTGTTCACCAGGATGTGCAGACCACCGAACATCCCGACCGCGGCCGTCACTGCGGCCTCCCAGTCCTGCGGACTGGTCACATCGAGGTGAACGTAGAGGGCGCCCGAGCCCATCCGCTCCGCGGTTTCCTTTCCCTCTTCGTCCAGGACATCGCCTATGACCACCCTCGCTCCTTCACCGTGCAACCTCGATGCCACAGCGGCTCCGATGCCCCGCGCACCCCCGCTGACCAGGGCTACCTTGTCGATGACGCGTTCCATTGTGATGCTCCTATTTCCTAGATGCTGTTGATGGTGGTGACACTGGCGAAACAGTGGTCAGGGCGATGCAACGGGGCCGCACTCATCCGGCGCATTCGGTCAGCTTTAAGGGGGTCGGAACTGAGTTTCGAGGTGGTGAAGGATGCGTCCGCCGGCCGGCATCCCGCTTGCCGAAATGATGATCATCGGACCGCCCCGAAGATCCAGGAGGCGGGAATCGTCCGCCGTCCTGGTCATGATCGCCAGCTTGTACATCGCCTCGTACTCGTCTTGCTTGAGGCGGTGTTCTTCGCGGTGATGGCGGTACATGGCCGTGGCATCGATCGCCATGGGGCTGTTGAGGTAGACAGGGATGTCCGGAATAGCCCGTTTGGCGCGAAGCCTGGATAAGTGAAGGAGGAGGGTTTCGGCCCTGCCAACAGCAAAGGCCGCCATCAGCACTACGCCGTTTCTATTGGCAACGCGGTTGACTACGTCCGCGAGCATGGCCGCCGGGTCGCCGAGGGGACGGGCACGATTACCGTAAGTGGACTCCATCATGGGGACCCGGGCGGA
The DNA here is from genome assembly GCF_001428335.1 of Arthrobacter sp. Soil762. Classification (GTDB taxonomy): domain Bacteria; phylum Actinomycetota; class Actinomycetes; order Actinomycetales; family Micrococcaceae; genus Arthrobacter. The sequence goes on along the minus strand of NZ_LMSG01000001.1, from coordinate 12,518 downwards.
CTCCAGAGCCTTTGGCGGCCGTGCCTGGTCAATGGATGCCGGGGTTACAGGAGAGGGAACCCAGTTTCGCTGGCGCAACCGCTTGTACCCTTGGAACAGGCCGCAGTCGGCCAGAACCCGGCGGCCGTGCGACTCAAGGGGGTAGCGGGATCCGGTGACTGTGTCCGTGGCTCCGAGGAACCGCAGCAGGGCAGGACTGTCTTTCATGTCGGCCTCCGGTGTGGGCAGCGGCTCATGACGCCTGCTCCTGGGATGCCGAGGTGGATGCGCTGCGCTTCTCGGCCCGTTCATACTGGGGCTTCGGGGACATGGACCACCAGCACGGGGCAGTGTGCGTGGGCGACGCAGGCTGAACTGACAGATCCCAGCAGCAGTTCTCCGAAGCCGCCGTGTCCACGTCGGCCGACTACGAGCAGAAGCGCCTTCCTGCTGGCGTCAATCAGTGAAGAGCGTGGATGGCCGTGCACCAGTCGGGTGACCACGTTTCGAGGTTGCTCGGGGCCGAAGGCTGTGCTGACGGCGGCTTCGAGCGATTCCTGCGCGGGCCGGGCGAAACCATCAACTCCGATCGCGAGGTAGGCCTCATAGCCGATGGGAAACTCCCAGCAGGTCCATGCCTCGACCGTGGCGCCCAATGGCAGGGCCAGCTTTTGCGCCTCCCGAAGGGCCTCAATGGAGGCTTCAGAACCGTCAACTCCAACGATGATCTTCGGGGGCTGTTTCCTGGCCATGGCGTTCTCCGGCTCCTCCGTTGGTCGTTGTGATCCAAGACTGGTCCGGTGAATCGGTCGTCGATAGGGCCAAAAGTCACTGACCCGGTGACCACCCACTGCCAGGTCGACGCCGCAGCTCCCCGTGCGTCGGGTCGAAAGCCTCTGACTAACTGCGGGGCGGCCTCGTAGCGTCAGCCGTATGAGTGCCCGTGAGTCGACGGTGTCAGCCGACCGCTCTGACTGGGCCGTAAACCTGGTCAGGCGGCACCCAGCAGTAGCAACCACGCTGGGCGCGGGTGTGTGCGGGGCGCTTCTCTTCGCTTTCGGCCAGCCGACCGCTGCCGGATGGGTTGGCAGCGATTTCTCCCTGGCCGCGGCATGGGGACGCGCTCAGGCGATATCGACCCCTCAATTGTGGTCTTTCTCCAACGTCACGGCTTGGACGCAGACTCGATTGAAGCGATGCTGAACAGTGCCTCCGGCCTGCTGGGTTTGTCCGGTTTCTCCGACATGAGAGATGTGGGGCAGGCTGCCGAACAAGGCCAGACGGGCGCCCGGCTCGCCCTGGACATGGCGGCCCACCGGCTGGCCAAGTACATCGGTGCCTACAACGTGGCAGCTGGAGGCGCCCACGCGTTGGTGTTTACAGGCAGAATGGGTGAGCACGGCCGGCGCTTCAGGGCACGGACGGCGAGACACCTGGAGCCGCTGTCGCGCCCGGCACGGTGTGACGGCGCAAGGTTCGACGATGACTGCCGACCGCCGCGGTCGTGTCCCCTGGGGGCGCCGCCGTCGCTCAGCGGCGGGACCTCGCCGACGCGCAACAGCGGCGCCGCCGCCGTCGGTCTCCTCAGCCAGGTGGCCGCCGCGGCGGCCACCTACAGCGCAGTGAGGGCCTTTTGGCCCTATTACCGCATCACTTCTTCGCAGAATCTGGGAGAAGGTTCAGCGCGGTGCGGCCACGTCCGGACACGTCGGCGGGGAGGGCGGCAGGCTACCGGCACCCGTCAGGGGACCCCGGTGACTCGAAGGAGGCACGCATGCGCGCATGGTGGGTAGAGCATCCCGGTCCGATCGCGGATCATCCGCTGAAGGGCGGGGACCGGCCGGAGCCCGAACCCGGCCCGGGAGAGATCCTGCTGAAAGTCCGGGCCTGCGGGGTCTGCAGGACAGACCTGCACCTGGCCGAGGGTGACCTTCCACCCCGTGCCCCTGGTGTCATTCCCGGGCACGAGGTGGTCGGTGAGGTGGCTGGCATGGGTGAAAGCAGTGCGAGGTTCCGCATCGGTGAACGCGTGGGTGCTGCCTGGCTGGGAGGCACGTGCGGAACCTGCCGATTCTGCCTGAATGATCAAGAGAATCTGTGCCTCACTCCGTGCTTCAACGGATGGGACAGGGATGGCGGTTACGCGGAATTGATGGTGGTCAACGAAGACTATGCCTATCCCATCCCCGAGGTTTTCACCCATGAACAGGCCGCACCGCTGCTGTGTGCCGGGATCATCGGGTACAGGGCACTGCGGCGCGCAGCGCTGCCGAAGGGAGGGCGGCTGGGCATCTACGGCTTTGGCGGTTCAGCGCACCTTGCCGCACAAATCGCACTGTTCGAGGGGGCCGAGGTCTACGTGATGACACGCTCGGAGAAGGCGCGCCAACTGGCGCTGGACCTCGGCGCAGCCTTCGCCGGCGATGCCCGGCAGCAGCCGCCTGTGCCCTTGGATTCTGCGATCCTGTTCGCCCCTGTCGGCGATTTGGTCCCCGTGGCGCTGAGGGCACTGGACCGCGGTGGGACCTTGGCCATCGCAGGAATCCACCTGAGCGACCTTCCTCCGCTCAACTACGCCAAGGAACTCTTCTACGAGCGCCAGGTCCGCAGTGTCACGGCCAACACCCGGCAGGACGGCAACGAATTCATGTCGATAGCGAGCCGGATTCCGCTGCAGCCAAGCACCACAGCCTACCCGCTCTCAGCAGCGAACACGGCACTGCGCGACCTGGCCGAAGACAGGATTACCGGGGCGGCGGTTCTGCTGCCAGGCAAAGGGCACTGACCGTGGCTGAGGCCGCAAGGACCATCCGGGATGCGGGCTCCGGCGGATTGACGTCTGACGATGCCCGGAACCTCCTCCGCGTCCACGGCCCGAATCAGCTGCCCGACGTAGGGACCGTTCCGCGCTGGCAACGGCTGCTGGCAGAGTTCGTGCACTTCTTTGCCCTGCTCCTCTGGGCGGCCGCCGGCCTGGCCTTTGTTGCGGGCATGCCCCAGCTGGGTATCGCGATCGTGGCCGTGGTGATCATCAACGGCGTCTTCGCCTACGTCCAGGAGGAGCGGGCGGAGCATGCTGCCGCAAAGCTCAGGGCACTGCTGCCCACGCAGGTGCTGGTCCGGCGCGACGGCAAACCAACCCGCGTTGCTGCCACGGAGCTTGTCCCGGGGGATGTAGTCCTTCTCACCGCCGGGGACCGGATCCCCGCCGACACCCGCTTTGCCGCGGCCTCCGGCTGTTCCGTGGACGAGTCAATGCTGACCGGCGAAAGCGAGCCGGTCCCCAAGCAGGCGGGAGCGCCGGGGACAGGCGGAACATTCCTGGTCAACGGTGATGCTGAAGGCATCGTCATCGCAACGGGAACTTCCACCCGCCTGGCTCAGATCGCCGCGTTGACCGCCAACGTCAAGAGGCCGCCGAGCCCCCTGACCCTTGAGCTGGAGCGCATTGTGCGGACCATCGCCGTCGTTGCGCTGACCGTTGGTGGAGTGTTTTTCGCCGTATCGGCGATGATCGGGATCTCCTCGCGTGACGCTTTCCTCTTCGCCATCGGCGTGGCGGTGGCGCTGATCCCGGAAGGGTTGCTGCCCACCGTGACGCTGTCCCTCGCCATGGGAGCGCAGCGCATGGCCGGCAAAAAGGCCCTGGTTCGCCACCTGCAGGCGGTGGAGACCCTCGGGTCCACCACGTTCATCTGCACCGACAAGACCGGAACCCTGACGCAGAACCGCATGAGCGCCGTGGAAGTGTGGACACCAGCGGGCACTGTCAGGATCGCAGGGGAGGGCTATCAGCCCATCGGTGACGTCGAAGGCCCGACGGCCGCTGTTGGGCTGGCCCGGCAGGCCGCCGCTGCCGCTGCGCTAGCCTCTCGCGGACGAACCATGCTCCGTAACGGATCATGGGAACCGGATGGCGACCCCATGGAGGCCGCCCTTGACGCCCTGGCCGCCAGGCTCCAGGCCACGCGCTCGGCGGGCAACACTCCGGACATGGCGCGGCTGCCGTTCACGCCCGCCCGCCGGCGCGAATCAGTTCTCGTCGGATCCATCCTCTCCATGAAAGGCGCACCGGAAACGGTCCTGCCACTGTGTGCCAGGATGACAGGGCCCGACGGCGGCAGTGCGGTTTTGGTGGATACTGCCACGGTTCATTCGGCCATTGAGCGCATGGCCTCGGAAGGTTTGCGTTTACTCGCCGTCGCGGGGCGGACGTTTGAAGAAGGGCCGCTCTCCAGCGTAGACGGCCTCCGGGCCGATGAACTCGAGTCGGATTTGGTCCTGCTCGGACTTATCGGGCTGCACGATCCACCCCGTCCAACCGTCGCCGAGGCGCTCCACAAGACGCGTCAAGCAGGGGTTAGGGTGGCGATGGTCACTGGAGACCATCCCTCCACCGCCGCCGCGATCGCCCGCGAAATCGGGCTGTCCCTGGATGACGAGAGGTTCGTTGACGGCCAAAACCTTCCTTCCGATGAACAGGAGCTGGGGGAGCTGCTGGATCACGACGGCGTCGTGGTCAGCCGGGTGACTCCCGAGCAGAAACTCATGGTTGCCCGCGCCCTGCAACGCCGCGGGCACGTACTCGCCATGACGGGCGATGGCGTGAATGATGGACCGGCCCTGCGCGAGGCCGACGTTGGCGTTGCCATGGGCGTCGGCGGAACCGACGTCGCCCGCGAAGCGGCCGACCTGGTGCTTCTCGACGACGACTTCGCCACCATCATTGCTGCCATCGAGCAAGGACGTGCCACTTATGCGAACATCCGCCGATTCCTGACGTACCACCTGACCGACAACGTCGCGGAACTTACGCCGTTCGTCATTTGGGCGCTCTCAGGGGGATCCTTTCCGCTCGCCCTGGGCGTCCTGCAAATCCTCGCCCTGGACATCGGTACGGACCTGCTGCCGGCCCTTGCCCTGGGCGGCGAGGAAGCGGGTGCCGGGGTGATGCGGCGTCCGCCGGAACGGCGGCACCTCATGGACCGCGCCCTAATGGTCAGGGTTTTCGCCGTGCTCGGACCGATCGAAGCGCTGATCGAGATGACTGCATTCACCTTGGTCCTTTCAGCTGCTGGATGGTTTTCGGGTGGCGCCGGCCATTCCGAAACCGTGCTCTTGGAGGCCTCCGGTGCGGCCTTCACGGCTGTGGTCCTTGGCCAGTTCGCGAACGCATATGCGTGCCGCAGCACGACGAAACCTCCGTGGCAGCTGGGATGGCTGGGCAACAGGATGTTGCAGTGGGCAGTTCTGGCCGAAGTGGCTGCCTTACTGATCTTCCTGTTCATCCCCTCTGTTGCGGCCGTCCTGGGCCAGGCTCCGCCGTCGCCGTTTGGCGCCCTGCTCGCAGTGCTGGCCGTCCCTGCCGTCCTGGCCGCCGACTTTGTGCATAAGCGCATTCGGCACATGGGAAGGCCCCGCATGTGACCTTAGTCCCTTGTCCCGCAGCCGTCGCACCGGCACTGTGGAGACATGAACACCCAAGCAACATCGCCCCGGATCATCGTTGGCGTCGACGGCTCGGAATACTCGTCCAATGCGCTCAGGCTGGCACGCCGCGTGGCCGATAGCTTCGATGCCCCCCTTGAAGCCATCACATGCATAGGGACTCCCGACTTCTACATTGCCTCGCACCTGGATCTGGGATATGAAAAGTTCACCCAGCAGCTGGAGGAAACGGCTGCGCGGCTGGCTGACGAAGCGCTCGACAGGGCCTTCGGCGAAGATCGGCCGGCTCGCCTGGGCGTGACAGTCAAATTCGGGTCGCCGGCAAAGGTCCTTGTCGAGGAGAGCCGCGACGCCCAGCTGCTGGTGATCGGCCGCCACGGTGGCGGAGGTTTCCTGTCGCAGGCGATCGGGTCCGTGGGCAGGGCCTGTGCGGCGCATTCACACTGTCCCGTGCTTTTGGTTGACCAAGCGAACTCCACCGAAAGCGCCCCGGGCTGATTTGCGGTGGAGGGAAACGCATGGACATACAACTGAACCAGGATGCTGCCGGAGGCGACGGCGGCAGCGGGAGAGACGACCTGGCCCTCGTTGACCGGTACTGGCACGCTGCCAACTACCTCACGGTTGCCCAGATCTATTTGCAGGACAACGTCCTACTGCGGGAGCCGCTACGTCCTCAGCACATCAAGCCCCGGCTGCTGGGACACTGGGGAACGTCGCCTGGGCTGTCCCTCGTTTACGTCCACCTCAACAGGCTGATCCGCAAGAACCGGGCCAACATTGCGTTTATCGCGGGCCCTGGTCATGGCGGCCCGGCCATCGTTGGCCAACGTCTATCTCGAAGGGACATACTCGGAGATCTACCCGGAAGTCGGTCGGGACATAGCCGAGGCTTCGCCGCCTGGTCCGTCAGTTCTCCACCCCGGGCGGAATTGGTAGCCATGTTGGGCCGGCGGTCCCCGGCTCATCCATGAGGGTGGAGAGCTGGGATACTCGCTCGCGCATGCCACTAGTGCCGTCATGGATAATCCCGGGCTCATCGCTGCCTGCGTGGTAGGTGACGGCGAAGCGGAAACGGGACCCCTGGAGGCTTCATGGAAAGCCCCGTCGCTCCTTAACCCTGCCCGTGACGGAGCCGTCCTGCCGATACTTCATCTCAATGGCCACAAGATTTCCGGTCCAACGGTGCTCGGCCGGCATACCAACGACGACGTGGCGGCCCTGCTCAGGGCGCACGGCTGGGAGCCACTTGTTGTGGATGGCGATGATCCAGCGGCAGTCCACCCGGAGCTGGCCTCCGCCCTGGACCGGTAGAACTCTGAGCCGGCGTAGGTTGCGCGGCGCAGTTCCTGCAGGGCATGGTCCTGATGGGCGGCGATCCGGGCCGTGCCCCAGTGGTCCCGTCTCCGCCACGCGGCCCGCAGAAACAGCACCCGGGTGATGAGGCGGATGTCCATGGCGGTGGTCGCTTAGCGGTTCCCGGCCGGGGCCAGCGGCCGGTCAGCCTGTGCGGGGGTGGCCTCCGGTGATTCCGGCCGGGGAAGCCGGAGCCTCTTGAGCAGCAGGGCGTTGACGGCGACCAGGAAGCTGGACCCGGACATCGACAGGGCAGCGATCTCGGGGCTAAGGACAAGGCCGGCGAAGGCGAAAACCCCTGCCGCGATCGGCAGGGCTATCGCGTTGTACCCCACTGCCCAGCCCAGGTTCTGCCGCATCTTGCGCAGGGTGCCTTTGCCGATCCACAAGGCGATCGGCACATCCAGCGGGTCAGAGCGCATGAGCACGAGGTCTGCGGTTTCGATGGCCACATCGGTGCCGGCCCCGATCGCGATGCCCAGGTCGGCCTGCGCCAGGGCCGGGGCGTCGTTGACGCCGTCCCCGACCATGGCGACTTTCTTCCCTGTCTGTTGCAGTTCGGCGATCTTCGCTGATTTGTCTCCGGGAAGTACTTCGGCAATGACGGTGTCAATGCCCAGCTGACCGGCGATCCTCCGTGCGGTCGCTTCGTTGTCTCCGGTGAGCATGACGACCTCGATCCCGGCCTCGTGCAGGGCTGCGACTGCGGCGGCCGCGGTTTCTCTCGCGGCGTCCGCCAAAGCGATCACCGCCGCGGCCTTGCCGTCGACAGCGACGAGCACGGCGGTCCGTCCGGTGGCGGCAAGTTCATCGCGCACCGCGGCCAGCGGGCCCAGGTCGATACCTTCGTTCGCCATGAGCTTGCGGTTGCCGACCAGCACCCGGCGCCCGTCCACGGTGGCGCCGGCCCCGTGCCCGGGAACATTGAGGAATTCCGAGGCCGACAGGACGGGTGCACCCTGTTCCTGGGCATGCCGGACCACGGCGGCGGCGAGCGGGTGTTCGGATTCCTGCTCCACCGCGGCGACGAGGGCCAGAAGTTCGCTTTCGCTAATTCCTTCGACGACGACGTCGGTCACTTCCGGTTCGCCCCTGGTCAGGGTTCCGGTCTTGTCCATCACGACGGTGTCGATCCGGGCGGAAACCTCCAGGGCGGTGGCGTTCTTGAACAGGACGCCCCGTTTGGCGCCGAGGCCGGTGCCGACCATGATCGCCGTCGGTGTGGCAAGCCCCAGCGCGTCGGGGCAGGTGATCACGACAACGGTGATGGCGAACAACAGGGCGGCCTGAACCCCGACGCCGATGCCGAGCCACGCGGCAAAGGTCACCGTCCCACCGATCAGGGCGACCAGGACAAGCCAGAACGCGGCCCTGTCCGCCAGCCGCTGCCCTGGTGCCTTGGAGTTCTGGGCTTCCTGGACGAGGGCCACAATTTGGGCCAGGGCGGTGTCGGCTCCGACCTTGGTGGCCCGGACCCGCATCGTGCCCGTGGTGTTGATGGAGGCGCCGATGACTTCCGAGCCGGTGGTCTTGGTCACCGGAAGGCTCTCGCCCGTGACCATGGACTCGTCGACCTCTGACTGTCCGTCCTCGACCTCCCCGTCAACGGGGATTTTCGATCCCGGCCGGATCAGCAGCAGGTCCCCGGTCTGGACTTCGGAGGTGGGGATCTCGACCGTGTCGCCGTCACGGATGACGACGGCGACCGGCGGGGCAAGCTCGAGCAGTGTGCGGATGGCCTCGTTCGCCCCGCCGCGTGCGCGCATCTCGAACCAGTGGCCCAGCAGCACGAAGGAGGTCAGGACGGTGGCGGCTTCGTAGAACACCTCGCCGCCGCCGGTCAAGGTGACATAGACGCTGTAAAGCCATCCGGTGCCCACGGCGATCGCGACCAGGACCATCATGTCCAGGGTTCGGGCCTTCAGCGCCCGATAGGCGCCATCGAAGAAGATCCACGCCGAGTAAAAGATGACCGGCAGCGACAGAATCAAGGCCATCACGTCGTCACGAAGCCCGAACGGCGTCGGCGCGGTGAAGCCGAACATGTCCCGGCCCATCGGGGACCACAGCGTCACACCCACCGACAGGATCGCCGCGACCAGGAACCGGTTCCGCATGTCCTTGACCATGTCATCCATCGACATGCCGGCGTGATGTCCGCCATGGCCCATCACGTCCTGCGGCGTCCGGGCCATCGCACCATGCTGATCCGGGCTGTAGCCGGGGTGGACGTGTCCGGCATGCGGATGGACGGGTCCGGCCTTGCCGGCGGTGTCATGCCCCGACCCGGGCGTGCGCCTTGTTTCGTCCATCGGGTAGCAGACGTGATCGGGGACCGATTCGCCCCGGCAGTGGTATCCGCAGTCCCGGATCCACCCGGAGATCTGCTCCACGGAGGTCACGGACGGGTCGAAGCTCACGGTCGCGGTCTGGGCGACCGCGTTCGCGTCGACGGCGGCGACTCCGGGCTGCTGCAGCAGGACGTGTTCCACGACCGCTTTGGAGGTGGCCCAGTGCAGGCCGCGGACCTCCACGACGGTGCGTTTCAGATGCGTGGTCACTGCTCCTCCTTCGGCGCCGCTGCTGCCGGACGGGCCGTCCGGATCAACAGACAGGCTGCTGTTGGCCGCTGCCGGTTGGTGATCGTGTGGGGGTTGGGGTGCGGCAGGCAAGGTGTGTCCTTTGGCAGTGAGGGATCCGGGGAGGGCGGGGGGTTCGGTCCACCCGCTGTCGGACCTTCACTGCGTATGGGCGGTGGCCCGCGACGTCGTTTTCCGGTTAAAGCCGAACGTATACCCCTATGGGGTATCCGTCAAGGTGTACGCCCGGAGATGGCGGCGGATTACGTCCGGCGGCTCTGGCGGAGCACGGTGAGCCGGGTGGTGTATTCGCTCTCGTCGATTTCACCGCGTGGAAAACCGTTCCACGAGCAGGTTTTCCGCAACTCCCGGACCCTGTCCGCCGCCCTCGTACTTGCGGGTTGCCCGCGCCCATAGAGCGGGCAAAGAAGATGATGGCGGTGATGACAGCGGCCCAGAACAGGACGAAGCCCGCACCCATCAGGATGTATCCCCGGAGGTCCATGTTCCCGTCCCAATACATCATCGCCGTCTCCTTCCGCGGATGCACCGGCACCTGTGGTTCACTATGGTCCCGCACGGCCTGCCGCGTCAGAGTCTTTGGTCCCCGTGCCCCGGCTTGTCCAGGTGCGGGGTGGACGGGCTACAAGCCAGAGCGAGACCATGTCCAGGCCGATGCCGGCCACGGCCCACGGTGGCGGCCGTTCTCCGGGGAGGAACAGCGAGACTCCGACGCCGATGACGGGCACGAGCATGGTCCAGGCGGTGACAAGGTCGAAGCGGGAGCGCGCCGCCTCCCTGAATGCCGAGAGCGGCGGGGGTGCCGCCGGCTTCCGTGGCGCCGCGGTTGGCCGCTTCCATCAGGCCCGGGCCTCCCCCGGTGATCACCGCGAACCCGGCGTCCGCAAACCGCGCACCCATCGTCCGGGCTGCCGTGTAGCGGGGATCCTCCGGTCCGGGACGCGCGGATCCGAAGACAGCGACTGCCTTGCCCAGCCGGCCCGAGAGCAGGCGGAATTCGGCATCGATTTCCGTGCTGATCCGTTCCATCCGGGCCGGGTCGTCGGCCGGGTCAGCCAGCGCCGCGAGCAGTTCCTCATCAGTCATCTTCATGACGGTGATCCTGTCGGGTGCATCCGGCAGTGCCGGTCGTGTTCCCCGCGTTCTTCCGCTGCGAGGCGTCCGTCCTCGATGGTGATCACCCTTTTTCGCGGCGGTCCGGAGCCGCTGGTCATGGCTGACCATGATGACAGCCCTGTTCTCCCGGCAGGCTGTCTCACACAGGAGCAATGTCACGTCCTGGCCGGTCTTCGCGTCCAGGTTCGCAGTGGGCTCGTCGGCGAGGATCAGCCGGGGATCGTTGGCCACGTCCTGCACCTGTTGCCCTCAGTGTGGTCCCGCATCGTTTTGTCCGCAAGGTTCCGAGGATCCCGGCCTCTCACCTGCACCGGCCGGCGGCAGTAACAGAATCCGGGGCCGGATCGTTGTATCGGCAACTGCCCCACCACATGGCCGGTAACCTTGAACCAGTAAGCCCGCAACAGAAGGGAGGAACGTTATGACCGCACCGGCACACGCCCCGGCGATCACGTTCCTTCGCCGTGCGGGCCTGTTTACCGCGGTCCTGGCCCTGATCGCCGGTATCTTCGGTATGCACGTCATGACCGCCACCCATGCCATGCACTCCCCAGCCACGGCGACTGCATCGGTCAGCGCCCCTCATGACTCATCCCCTGCCGGCCACACGGCAGAAGCTTCTGCCGGACCATCCTCTGCCCCGGAAAGGTCCGCGGCGCAGGACGAAGCCGGTGCCCGGACCGTGCGGTGCACGGACTCGAACAACTGCACCAGCATGCAGTCCATGAACGCGGCCTGCACCCCGTCGGCGAAAACCGGCTCCCTGGCCGCCCCGCTGCCGGGCACCGGAATCATCGCCCGGAACACCAACGCAGCGATGCCCAGCGCGATCGGCCTGCGGTGGTCCTATCTTCCCGGCAGTCCTTCGCCGGGTGAGCTCTGCATCAGCCGAACGTAAAACGGGCCCCGCGCTGCGAACTGGCCAGCGCGCTATCCCTGCCCGGTGCCGGCTCGTTCGAGCCCCTCCGGCGCATCACCGATGCACACTCACCCACCACGGCGCCCACGCGGCACCTGATGTCTTGAAGGACCCGAAAACCATGATGAACAAGAAATTCCTTGCCCTTTCCACCACTGCCGTCGCCGCGGCACTCGCCCTCGCCGGATGCTCAACCGGGACACCCGGATCCTCCGCCACCTCCAGCTCCGCCTCGACCGGCAGTTCCATGCCGGGCATGGNCGCCGCGGCACTCGCCCTCGCCGGATGCTCAACCGGGACACCCGGATCCTCCGCCACCTCCAGCTCCGCCTCGACCGGCAGTTCCATGCCGGGCATGGGCCAGGGCCCGGGGATGATGTCCAGCAGTGCACCGGCTGCCGCGGACGAACACAACGCGGCCGACACCATGTTCGCCCAGGGAATGATCCCGCACCACGAACAGGCCGTGGAAATGAGCGAGATGATGCTTCAGAAGCAGGACATCCCCGCGTCGGTCACTGACCTGGCCACCAAAATCAAGGCAGCCCAGGCACCGGAGATCGAAACGATGACGGGCTGGCTGAAGAGCTGGAACGAAAGACATCCCCGCGTCGGTCACTGACCTGGCCACCAAAATCAAGGCAGCCCAGGCACCGGAGATCGAAACGATGACGGGCTGGCTGAAGAGCTGGAACGAATCCGCCACCATGGGCGCCGGCCACAGCATGGACGGCATGATGGGCGAGGGCGACCTGAAGCAGCTCGAAGCCGCCCAGGGCACCGCAGCGGCCAAGCTCTTCCTGACCCAGATGATCGCCCACCACGAAGGCGCCGTGATGATGGCCAAAACCGAAACGTCCCAGGGCAAGAACGCCGACGCGATCAAACTCAGCAAAAACATCGTGACCGCCCAGGAAGCTGAAATCAAGGAAATGAAGGACCTCCTGGCCACCCTCTGACCGGTGTCCTCCGGCGCCGGCCCTCAGGGGCCGGCGCCATCCCTGCCATCTCACAAGCTGAATCCCTGGAGCCCCCATGACCAATCCCTTGCGTCCAGTGTGTCCGCTGCGGAGGCCTGACGTAAGTTGCGGCCTGTAAAG